>OZ243964.1:0-2667440 GCA_965214635.1 Dehalococcoidia bacterium | reverse complement strand
TGCCTTCCGTTTCCAGCGCCATCGCCTGCTGAAACGCCGCTATTCGCTCTATGTCCGCAGATGTCGCCTCACGCACACTTATGTTAGTCATGCCTTGTAGTCTATGATATGCGTATGCAAAACGAAAGGGGCATTGGGAGGGCGACATGGACATATTCGATATTGACGACCTCATGGCTGTTCGGCAGCGTATCGGCGAACGATACCACGACTTCTTTGCGGCAGAAACATTGAGCCTCGGGCTGTATGTGCTGCCTGCCGACGACACCGACCCACAGCAGCCACACACCGAAGACGAAATCTACTATGTCGTCAGCGGTTCGGGTCGGATAACAGTCGGCGATGAGGACAGCGAGGTTCGGGCTGGCACGCTGATATTCGTTGGAGCCGGCGAACAGCATCGCTTCCACTCCATCACCGAAGAACTCACCCTGCTAGTCGTATTCGCACCGCCAAGAGGTTCGCGCGCATAACGCATCGAAAGCGAACTACACAGTGGGCATTCTCAATGTACAACTGAGACACTGGTATTACGGCGGCAGTTGACGAATCCCACAGATTGCGCCACACTTAAATTAGGCGATTTGTAGTGCGTTGATGAGACGCTCAGCACACGGCAAATTGCCATGTCGGTTACGAACTAGCGCATACAGCCATATACGATAACCAACGCACGCGAGGTTCATGTCCATATGCCCATCGACAAGACGCTGCCCTCGTTCGATGAAGCGGTGGCGGACATTCCCGACAGCGCAACGCTGATGATAGACGGCTTTGCGGGCCCCGGCGGCACACCCCAAAACCTGATACGCGCGCTCCGCGACCGCGGCGCAAAAGACCTGACTATCATCAGCAACACCGCCGGTCTCGCCAGCGTCATCGGCTTTGGCACCATCCCCGGCGACCGCCCTATCGACATCGGCATTCTCGTTGATAACGAACAGATCAAAAAGGTCGTGGCGTCGTTTCCTGTGTCGCCGTCACCGTCGCGCCCCACATCCTACGAGCGCGCCTACCGCGAGGGCAAGGTGGAGCTGGAGCTAGTCCCACAGGGCACACTGGCGGAGCGCATACGCATCGGCGGTGCGGGCATCCCGGCGTTCTACACGCCCACAGGCGCCGGCACATTGCTTGCCGAGGGCAAAGAGACGCGCATGTTCGATGGCAGAGAGCATGTGTTAGAGTATGCGCTCAAGGCGGACTTCGCTCTGCTGCGCGCTCACAAGGCAGACCCGCTGGGCAACACCGTCTATCGCGGCACATCACGCAACTTCAACGGCGTCATGGCTACTGCGGCGCGCATCACAATCATGGAAGTGGACGACATCGTCCCCGTAGGCGAAATAGACGGACACGCCGTCCACACACCCGCCATCTATGTCAACCGCATAGTGAAAATCTGATGCCTATCTAGTTGAATCAACCGCTTAAAACTTTAGGAGAAAAGTTATGAAGCTCGTATTTTTTGACGACTATACGCTCGGCGTTGTGAAGGGCGATGCGGTCGTGGATGTATCCGCGGTAGTGTCAGACATCCCGCGCGTGTCCCCGCAAGATCTGCTATCCGGGCTGATAAGCGCATTCGACGCCTACAAGCCCAAGCTAGAAGAGGCGGTCGCCGCAAGCGACGGCGTGCCCCTATCCAGCGTACAGCTGCGCTCGCCAGCACCGCGCCCGACCAACATCGCCTGCATGGCAGTCAACTACATGGAAAACGGCACGCGCTCCGAGCCTGCGCCAAAGAACGGCTTCAACAAGTCGCCCAACGGCGTCATCGGAGACGGCGACACCATCCTGCTGCCCGATGTGGCAGCGACCATCTTCGAGCACGAAGCCGAACTTGCTCTCGTCATCAGCAAGCATGCATGGCAGGTCAAGGCAGAGGATGCTTGGGACTACATCTTCGGCTACATGAACTTCATCGATGTGTCAGCGCGCGGCATGCCGGCGTTCTACCAGATGAAGTCGCGCGAAACTTTCGCACCCATGGGGCCGTGGCTCGTTACAGCGGACGAAATCGCCGACCCGCAGAGCCTACCCGTCAAACTTTGGGTCAACGACCGGCTAGTGCAAGACTTCAACACCGACGACATGGCGCACAAGATAGCGCAAGTCGTGGAATGGGTAACCTCCGTGCATTCGCTGGAAGCCGGCGATGTAATCGCCACAGGCACCAACCACGCCGGGTTAAGCGCTATCCAAGACGGCGACAGCATCGAGATGGAGATAGACGGGCTGGGCAGACTGCACCTAGCCGTGCGCGACGACCTTAAACGCACATGGGGCAGGGAGACTCGCCACGAATGGGAAGCCGCCGGCAACGAAGGCACCACCCCGCAGCTGACAGGCAAGTACGCATCATAGGGCATCGGCAGCAGGCGCCCGGGATATGAGCGACACCCCAAAATACGCTTTGCCAACACTGCGATAGACACAACCATAGAGTGCTGCTCGGACTACATCATCCGAACCCAAGGATTGGACTGAAAAATGCAGGACACTTCCATAGACGCGCTCATTGAAGGCTATTCGGTGCTGCTCTTCGATGCCTACGGGGTGTTGGTGAGTGCGGACGGAGCACTCCCGGACGCCGCAGCGCTCATACGGCGGCTGAACCGCATCAACAAACCCTACTATGTGCTGACCAACGATGCGTCGATGCTGCCCGAAACGCTCGCTCACCGCTACCAAAGCTTCGGGCTTGATGTGAGCCTCGAGCGCATCATCACAGCCGGCAGCCTGTTGAGCGGCTACTTCGCCGAGCGCGGTATGCAGGGCGCGCGCTGCGTATCAATCGGCGCATCCGAAAGCGCAGAGTATGTGCGGCGCGCAGGCGGTGTCGTCGTCCGTCCGCAGGATGCTTTCGACGCGCTGGTCGTGTGCCATCAGCCGTACGGCGACTTCTTGGAGATAGTGGACGCCGCGATGAGCACACTCTTTCGTCAGATAGAAGATGGGAGCGACCCGCTTCTCGTGCTGCCGAACCCGGATATGATATATCCAAAGAGCAGTGGATTCGGGATAACAAGCGGAAGCATTGCGCTGATGCTGGAAACGGTGCTGCACCAGCGATACCCAACCCGCACCGACCTGCGCTTTCAGCGGCTCGGCAAGCCGAATGCGGCGCTGTTCCAAGAGGCGCACAGGCGCAGCGCCACGAACGATATGGTGATGCTCGGAGACACGCTTGCGACCGACATCCGCGGCGCAAACTCATTCGGAATACATTCCGCGCTCGTTACCAGCGGCAACACACCAGCCGACGCCGTAGCACACGCCGCTGATGCGCCCACATACATCCTGCGCACGCTTGTATCCGATTACGACGGCTAGCTTTCTAACACTTTACACTCCCAAGCGTGGTAGAATATGTGCGGCTAGGTTTTAGCATTGGATACCCATAGACATAATATAGAGAACGGCAGGAATGAGTCAGCCCGACAATGAGCTTTTCAGCGTAAGGCTCGACAAGCTGAGGCGGTTGCGGGAACGCGGCATAGACCCCTATCCGCACACCTACAAGCGCACCCACACCACGCGACAAGCTCTCGACCTGTTCGAGCGAGCCGAATCCGAGCAGCCCAACGATGCCCGTACAGACGAAGTGTCGGTTGCGGGGCGGCTTGTGGCGTTTCGCGGCATGGGGCGCGCCTCTTTTGCCGACATCCTCGACGGCGACGGGCGCATCCAAGCCATGTTTCGCCGCAACACCCTCTCTGATGCCTACGACATGCTGTCCGACCTAGACATCGGCGACTGGCTCGGCATCAGGGGCACACTCTTTCGCACGCGCACCGGCGAAATCACCGTGGAGGCGCGCGCGTTCACCGTGCTGTGCAAGTCGCTGCGACCACTCCCGGAGAAGTGGCACGGCTTGCAGGATACCGAGCTGCGCTTTCGCCAGCGATACCTAGACCTCATCGCCAACCCCGATGCACGCGCCGTTGCCATAATGCGCAGCCGCATCGTCAGCGCAATCCGCCGCTTCATGGAACAGCGCGGCTTTCTCGAGGTGGAAACGCCCATTCTTGTGCCCATCGCCGCCGGGGGAATGGCGCATCCATTCGTTACCCACCACAACATGCTCAGCCGCGACCTCTACTTGCGAATTGCCACCGAGCTGCACCTCAAGCGTCTCATCGTGGGCGGTCTCGAGCGCGTGTACGAAATCGGCAAGATATTCCGCAACGAGGGGCTAGACCTGACGCACAACCCAGAGTTCACATCGCTCGAAAGCTACGAAGCCTTCGCCGACTACAACGATGTGATGCGAATGGTCGAGGATCTCGTCCACAGCGTAGCCGTCGAAGTGCTAGGAACGCCCGTCGTCGAGTTCGACGGCAAGCGCATCGACTTCACGCCGCCTTGGCCCCGCATCAGCCTGCTCGACGAAATCCGCCAGCGCAGCGGCATAGACTTCCTAGACCACCCCGACATCGAGTCGATGAAATCTGCCATGGCAGCCATTGGCATCGATGTGTCGCAGCAGATGAGCTGGCCCGGTCTGATGGACAAGCTCATATCGTCGCGCGTGGAAGACAACCTGACGCAACCCTGCTTCCTAGTGGACTACCCTGTGGAGATGTCCCCGCTCGCCAAGAAGAAGGCGGACAACCCCGCGCTTGTGGAGCGCTTTGAGGGCTTCGTCGCGGGGATGGAGATTTGCAACGCCTTCACCGAGCTGAACGACCCGATAGACCAGCGCAGGCGCTTCGAAGAACAGGAGGCGCTGCGGTCGCAGTTCGCCGACGAGGAGACCGACCGATTAGACGAAGACTTCCTGACCGCCATAGAGCATGGCATGCCGCCCACCGGCGGGCTTGGTATCGGCATCGACCGCCTCGTAATGCTCTTCAGCGGCCACAAGACCATCCGCGAAGTCGTGCTGTTCCCGCAGATGCGCACATAGCGACAGCGCTCATTCCCACAAAGTCTGAACACACCATTGAAGGCTGCATACCCAAAATCATAGATAGAAGGAACCAAACAAACCAAAATGCTTGACATCGGATTTCAGATAATATCCTGCCCCATGTGCGGCGAACCGACGGCAATAACCCTGCCTTACGAACAAGCCGCGTTCGTCGTGTCAGAGATGCCATACATAGAGGTTGACCCCGACGCCCACGAACACGACATCCAAGAGCGCATCACCTGCCCCGAGGGCGATGTGTTCTATGTGTACGCCTTTTAACGGGCTTGGTGTCCGGCTAGCTAGGCGCACCGCGGGCGATTCCCTAGCACGCATCTCTAGCCCTGCCAACTGCGGCTCTGCGCCAACGGTCGACCCCTACTTGGACGATGCCTAGCGCTTCGGGCGCCCTATGCCCGCCGTTATGACGCCCGCAATCAGCCCAGCGATGTGCCCTTCCCACGACACGAACCCGCCTTGCGGCAGTATCCCCGAAACTATGCTCACGCCATACAGCATCACGACCACGATTGCCACGATGATGGACACCAGCTTGCGCTCATACCAGCCCATCGCCACGAGGTAGCCGAACAGCCCGAACACCAGCCCGCTCGCTCCGACATGCGCCGCCGTCCTGCCCACCAGCCACAGTATCCCCCCGCCCAGCAGCGTGATGCCAACGAAGACGCCCACCAGCCTGCCCGCGCCGCGCACTGCCACCAGTCCGCCTAGCACGAGCAATGGCACAGTGTTGGCTGATAGGTGCGCAAAGCTCCCGTGCAGCAGCGGCATGAGCGGTATGCCCCACAGCCCCATGGATGTGCGCGGAACTAATCCGTATTGGTTCAAGCTATAATCAAACGCCCAGTTGACTGCTGCCACCACCCAGAGCAGCGCCACGAAAGCCAGCAGCAGCAGTATTCCTCCCCACTTCATTCGCCCGACTCCATCCGCAGGTTGTCTATGTGCACCGGCGGGTTGGCATCGTCAAAGCCGTCCGCAGGCTCGAAGCCGAACACCTTGCCGTAGAAGTAGAGTTCGGCGTCCAGCGCGCGCTGTATGTTCTCCGCCTTGCGAAATCCGTGCTGCTCGCCCTCAAAGGTCAGATACGCCACAGGCAAGCCTCTTTCTTTGAGCGCATTGACCATCGCCTCTGCCTGATTTGGCGGCACTATCTCATCTTCCAAGCCTTGCAGCACAATCATCGGCGCAGACAGGCTGTCTATGTGGTTGATGGCAGAGCGCTCATGGTAGACATCTTCGCATTCGGGGAACTGCCCTACCAGCGTGTCTAGGTAGCGCGACTCAAACTTGTGCGTGTCGCGCAGCAGCGCCGCAAGGTCGCTCACGCCATAGTAGCTTGCGCCAGCGCGGAAGACATCCCGAGTGGCGAGAGCCAGCAGCGTGGTGAAGCCGCCTGCGCTGCTACCCCGTATGATGAGCCGCTCGCCATCCGCAAGCCCCTGAGACACCATGTGCATCGCCGCATTCACGCAGTCTGCCACATCCACAACGCCCCATTGCCCGTTCAGCCGACGCCGATAAGCCGTCCCGTAGCCGCTGCTCCCGCCATAGTTCACATCCAGCAGCGCAAAGCCTCGACTCGTCCAGAACTGTTTGCGCAAGTCAAATGACGCAGATGCGGCGCTCGTGGGACCGCCGTGGCTTATCACAATCATTGGCGGACGCTCACCGTCGGGCGCTGCGCAGTCCCCGTTTGTGGGAGGATAGTAGAATGCGTGCGCAGTCTCGCCCCCATCGGTGGGAAACTCCACAGGCGTCGCCTGCGAAACATATTTGGCGTCGAGATCGGTGTCGCTCGTGCGGCGCAGGGTGGTCGTGCTGCCGTTCACAAGGCTGTGCCGCATCAGTGCCATCGGCTGCGTGGGCGTGCCTGCCGTGAATATCACATGATGCTGCGGCGAAACATGCAACGCCCTGACATCGTTGAACGGCGTGGGCACGCGGGTAAGAGTCCCCGTTTCGGTATCAATATCCCCGATGTGCCACACCCCCGCTTGCGTGTAGGCGCAGATGATGCGCTGCTCCGATGCGAACCCGTAGGTGGACATCCCGAGCGCCCACGCCGGCCTGCCGAACTCTGCGTCCATCGCACACACCGGCACCACAGCGCGCGAAGGCTCAGGGTCGAGGTTGTCGCAGCGATAGATGTTCCACCATCCAGTCCTGTCCGACACGAAGTGCAGCACGCCCCCGGGCGACCATTCGGGTTGGAATATGGACTCGTCCCGACCGCCAGCGACCAGCATCGGCTCATCTAGCCCACCACCATCCAGCCGCTCTGCCACCCAAAGCTCGCAGCCATCCCAGGGCATATTCGGGTGATCCCAAGACAACCACGCTAGCCAGCGCTCGTCCGGGCTGATGCGCGGCGCGGCGTAGAAATCGTTGCCGGATACCAATATGCCAACTCCACCCATGTACGACCTGTGCCGTATTAGGTTGATAGACCAGATTGTGTTCTCCGGATCGCGCCGACTGGAATGTTTTTCCCTCACGCCGATGAGATAATCGTAGCGGCGGTCTGCCGTGAAGTCCGCATCGCGCACATCCTCATAGCGATAGCGCGGATCCTCAGGGCGCGCACCCACATGCGGTGTGATGGTCCAAGGCTCGACGGTAGTTCCGTCCAGCGCATCCTGATAGTACACGCGCTGGTCGGCATAATTGACGAAATAGACGGCGCCGCCGCTCACGGTGAAAGCGCCACCTCCGTACTCATGAACCCGTGTGCGAACATTGAACCCCGCCGGCGTGATGTCAGAAATCGTGCCGTTTGAGCCGCGCCGCACGATGACATTGCGGGCGTCATCTGCCGGGCGCATCTCCGTCCAGTATGTGTTCGGGCCATCCAGCACTATGTCGCCAATGCTGATGCTGTCAGCAGCGACAATATCGGATGTAATCGGCGAACCCCAAGTGCCATAGGGTTTTTGTGAATGCTCCGCCATAGTCCTCTCCCTGTGAATCCCCATATGGCTAATCGTGCAGCCTGCCTGTCTCGACGCGGTTCATATCACTCATTATATCCTGCCACGCCGTTACCACGCTGTTGAACGCCACCGCCCGTGGGGAGTCGTTGCGCTCATTGTAGAAGTCGTACAAGCTGCGCGCTAGTCGCTCTATGCTGTCTAGCTTGCCGTCCGCGCGTCGGGCGGCAGCCACGCAGCCCGCCACGCCCAGCCGCTCTTCGCCCGGCTGCATGTGATACGCCATACGCATGCAGATCTCCCACGCAGATGGTTCCTGCGCGGAGTAAGCGCGCTCATTGTCGTAGGCGTCGATGTCGCGCAAGGTTACCTGACCCTGATTGGCATCAAGCAGCTGATGCGTCTGCGCCAGCCTGCCGATGACCAGATCGTAGCCACGCGCCAGATCTTCTGCAATGCCATAATCGCCCTGCCCGCTAGGGAACTGCCGCAGCCAGCCCATGCAGAAGCGGCTCTCAGCGTCCAGCGCCCCCTCTTGCTCTTGATGATAGATGTCCACCGCATCGTTGATTGCCATCAGCGCCTGTCGCACGGTTACGGGTTCCCCCGCAAGCGTTGCCACGCTGCTGTATCGCGAGTACACCGACATACCCAGCCCGATTGCAGCCTGCCGCAGGTCTACCGGCGCAATGTGCCCCTCAGTGGTCAGCTGCTCCAAGCGTGGCGGCATCTCCCGCCTCAGTGCGTTGATGAAGTCGCGGCGGCTTGCCATCGGCGCACCCTCAGGGCGCGGGCGGCACACTAGAACGACCGAAGATGCGAGGGCATTAGCAGACAACGCTCTGGAACGGCTAGACAATTCAGTTCGCATAGGCCAAGTGCCCACAATCTGGAAACCGGCGTTGACTAAAGCGGCTAGCATAGTTTCCCAGCCTGTTGATGCTACGCCGTCTCGCTTTTTTTCCTGCTGCTTATAAGCATAGAAGATGGACGAGGGAAACTCCGGGCTGCAACGCTGTCTAATTAGTTCCAGCGTTTTGCCCATCAGTTCCTCGAAGCGCAAATCTGTGTTATCAAATCGAGGCGCAGCGACCATTTCTTCACTCTTGGGCGTTAACATACCGGCGAACAGGTCGGGGTGTATGTCTCGCAGCATCGGACGCAGCCAAGCATAGAAGAAGTCGGAGAGATCGGCATAGCCGATGTTGGCATAATACGGCGGGTCGGTGACTATAACCGGACCATTGTTGACATGAATCGTGATGGTAGCATCTGCCTGATACGCTGTGCCTTTGTTGTTGTTGTTCGGTAATGCTTCCAAAACTTTGGCAATCCATTCGGTTTGAGATGTCCAGTTTCGCGTTGCTGAGCAGAAAGGATTGGATTCTGCGAAGTCCCATATAATCGAAATCGCTTGTCGTGTGAAAACTCCGGCGACTTTGTCGCCGGAGTTTTGCCATCTGGAAAAACTAGAACAACTGTCTGTAGTTTTGCCTATCGCCAAGGCGAGGTAAGTCCGCAGAGTGTCGACATACTTGGTATCAGCTCCGTCTGAGATTGCTATTTTGCCAATGTCCGTTAACTGGGCGCCGAAAGCGGAAAGCAAGCTAAGCTGGCGCTCCGTGAAAAGATGGCCCCACTCCGTAAATCCATATGCTTGCACAGCAAAGCCCAGAGCCTTCTCCGGCAACTTGCCGTTGAGACGTTTCGCCTTTTCCAGAGGTATCGCCGCTTGGATATGTTTAGCGGTCGGTGAGAAGAACAACCGCTTACGGTATCCCTCTGCCACCACGCCGGTCATCACCTCGCCCATGTTGCCGGCGCGCGCCTGCTGCCGCACATACTCCAGCTTCACTGCGCCCTTGCAGGCGATGCAGGTTGCGCCGTTGCGCGTAACCGTGCGCTCAACATCTAGCACATCCGTCGGTGGTTTATGCCTCTGCATCGTGAACTTTACCGTCTTGGTTTCACGGTCTATTTCGGGACACATCCAGTGTTCGTTGCCACGCTTTTTGGATGCCTGAAAGGTCGTCATCAACGGCATCGCCACGCCGCAGGCGGGGTTGGGGCAGGGCACGGTGCGCGCCCACAGCCACGCTATCACCGTCGCCTCTTCACCATCGGGCAGCTTGACCGTGGGGTACAGATGACCGATGCGCTCCCAAGTCATCTCGCGCATCTTGCGCCCGTAGTAGCGGATGTCGTCCGCCAAGCCGGCGGCGCCCTGCCACGGCAGTCGTTGCGCGCGCCTGCCCTTGCCCACCATCATCCCCATCGGGTCGGCGTCCGGGTTCACGGGCGGGCGGTTGGCGAACTTGGGCGGCAGCTCTATCAGCGCCTTCGTTATCAGTGCCGCCACGGGGTTCAGGTCTGAGCCTACGGCGCGCAGCCCAAGCCGCTGCGCCTCCAGCGGGATGGAGCCGCCGCCGCAGAACGGGTCGTATATCGGCTGCGCCTGCTCGTTCAGGTATGCCAGCACCTTATCGGGTTCGGTGGGCGCGGTTTCGCCTTTGGAGCGTGCCACCGAACACGCTATCTCATAGCGGGCGGCTGCCAGCAACTGCGCATCGTTGCTGTTTTTCCACACCACCAGCCGCTCAATGAGTTTGTGCAGGCGCTGGCGCTCTGTGCGCTGTTCCTCTGGCGTGGGGAACTCGTCCGCGCAGTCCCCGGGGTCGTCCACTAGGCTGGCGAAGATGACGGCACGGCAGGCAGCCAACGGCTTACGCGACCACCACAGGTGTAAAGTTCTGGGATGACCGAGGAATAGGTATCTTTCCCGCGCTGCTTCCTCGTTTATAGTGTCTAGTGGTAGTCCTACCTCTATGAGCTTGCGGCGGTAGGCGGGGTGGGCTGCGTTCATGGGCGTGTCGCCTTTCTTGGCGCTGGTGGGCGAAACTAGTCCCTCGTTCTTGAGCTGCAGACTAACGCACCACGACACTCACAAGCTTGCCCGGCACATATACCATCCGCGTGATGTCTTTCCCGTCGGTGTATGCCGCTATGCGCTGGCTGCCTAGAGCGGTTGCCTTGGCATCTTCCTCCGATATGTCGGCGGGAAGCGCAATCTTGTCGCGGACGCGCCCGTTCACCTGCACCACCAGCGTGATTATCTCGTCTGCCGCCAGCACCGCGTCCCATGCGGGCCATGCCGTGTCGTGAACGCTGCCCTCATGTCCGAGCCGCTCCCACAGCTCCTCCGACACATGTGGCGCCATCGGTGCCATCAGCACAAGTAGGCTGTCTATCGCGCTCGCCCAATCTTTCGAGCCGACCCCTTCCTGCTCCCATATCCGCTGCAAGCCGTTGGTGTACTCCATCAGCCCGGCAATCGCAGTGTTGAACTTGAAGCGCTCCAAGTCTTCGCCCACACGCCGAATCGTCTTGTGCTGCAGGCGCAGCAACTCGCGCACGGCACCGTCGTCTCGGGGGGCGTCATCCAGAACGCTTGCGTCCCGAGTGGCGATGTCCCACAGGCGGTTCAGCCAGCGCGATATTCCGTTGACGCCCGAGTCGTTCCAGACCCCACCCTTGTTCCAAGGGCCCAGGAACATCAGGAAGCACCGCACCGCATCAGCGCCAAAGGTATCCACAAACTCGTCAGGCGCAACCACATTGCCGCGCGACTTGCTCATCTTCTCGTGGTCTGCGCCCAGAATGACGCCTTGGTTGTACAGGCGATCGAAGGGTTCGTCGAAATCCAGCATCCCCAAATCGCGCAGCGCCTTGACGAAGAAGCGCGAATACAGCAGGTGCATAACGGCGTGCTCTCTGCCGCCGGTGTACTGGTCAACCGGCCCCCAATGCGCCAGCGCCTTGCGATCGAACGCCCCATCGGCGTAGTTGGCGTTGACGAAGCGCAGGAAATACCACGACGAGTCCATGAATGTGTCCATCGTGTCGGTTTCGCGCTTGGCAGCACCGCCACATTCCGGGCATTCGGTGTTCAGGAAGGCGTCGTGATACTTCAGCGGCGACTCTCCCGTAGGACGAAACTCGGCGTCTTCGGGCAAGAGTACGGGCAGGTCTTCCTTTGGCACAGGAACAACCTCGCAGTCGTCGCAATACACGATGGGTATGGGCGTGCCCCAGTAACGCTGGCGGGAAATCAGCCAGTCGCGCATGCGGTACTGCACGGTGCGGCTTCCCCAATCGTTGGCTTCGATGTGGTCGGCGATGCGCTGCATGCCCTCGCTGCTGGTCATGCCGTCGAAGCGGTCGGAGTTCACCTGTGTGCCCTCGCCCAGATATGCCTCGTCCAACTCTTCGCCGTTCCAGCCGTCGGGAGCGACAACCACCCGAATGGGCAAGCCGTACTTCTTGGCGAACACGAAGTCGCGTTCGTCGTGCGCCGGCACGCCCATGACGATGCCGCTGCCATAGGTCAACAGCACATAGTCGCCCACGAATATGGGCACTCGCTCGCCGTTAAGCCTGTTGACGCAGTATGCGCCGGTAAAGACACCCGTCTTCTCTTTTTCGGTGGACAGGCGCTCGATTTCGGTTTGCAAGCGCGCCTGATTGACATAGGCTTCAACCTCCGCCTTGAGCTCAGGCCTCGTCAGCGTCTCCACTAGTGGGTGCTCCGGCGCAAGCACCACAAATGTTACGCCGTACACCGTGTCTATGCGCGTGGTGAATGTGGTGATGGTCTGTTCATCCAGCCCACACTCTGATATGTCAAACTCGATGTTCACGCCCTCGCTGCGCCCGATCCAGTTGGTCTGCATCGTGTCGATGTCTTCGGGCCACTCTTTCTTTGAGTGGTCTAGCAGTTCTTCAGCGTAATTCGTGATGCGGAAGAACCACTGGTTCAGGTCTCTGTGCGTTACGCTCGAAGAGCAGCGCTCGCAAGTGCCGTCGGCTAGCACCTGTTCGTTGGCGAGCGTGGTGGTGCAAGACGGACACCAGTTTGCAGGGGCGTAGGCGCGATATGCCAATCCAGCCTTGTACAGCTCCAAGAAGAACCACTGGTTCCACTTGTAGTAGTCAGGCTCGCAGGTTACGACCTCCCTGTCCCAGTCGTAGATTGCGCCCATGCTGCGGAGTTGACGGCGCATGTTCTCCATGTTCGCCATAGTCCACTTGAACGGGTGGATGCCATTGCGTATGGCGGCGTTTTCCGCCGGCAGCCCGAAGGCGTCGAAGCCCATCGGGTGCAGCACATTGTATCCCTGCATCCGCCGAAACCGCGCATGGGCGTCTGACGGCCCCATCGCATACCAATGCCCGATGTGCAGGTCGCCCGACGGATACGGATACATCGTCAACTCGTACCACTTGGGACGCATATCGTCGTCGTGGACCTTGTGTGCGCCGCTCTCGAGCCAGCGTCGCTGCCACTTGGCATCTATTGCTTTGTGGTCAAACCGCTCTTCAGTAGTCCGCACATCTGCCATCGCTAAACCCTCCGTCTCTGTTTGGTCTCTTCCCCGTTCACGCCTTCTGGCATCCTCCGTAATCGGGAATCCATACTTCGCCGCCATAAAAAAGCCGCCCCTTACGCTCAAGGGACGGAACTTCCTGTCATGAAACACCGCGGTGCCACCCTAGTTCCTCAGCCGCACACAGCGACCAAGACTCTCGAAAGCGATAACGGGCTTACCCGTCCTGCCCTACTTGCTGCCGCCCACACCGCCACGCTCAATTTACGCGGAATATGAACGAAAGGTTCGAGCCGGATGCTCCGGGGCGAGTTCACGGAGATCGCTGCACGCCGGGCTTCCACCTAAAGTGCCCCGCTCTCTATCGCCGATCTTGCCGCTACTACTCCCCATCACCGCAACTATGATGTTGTCTAATCACGCTATCACGGGCAATCACAAGCGTCAAGGTTTCTGCGCTGGCGGCGTTTCCATTCAGATAGTCTCCCCGCTGCCGCAAGCAGCACCCATCACATGGACGGGCACAAAAAAGACCCTCCCCCGCACTGGGGGAGGGTCGCGCTTCAGGTCGTCTTCCGTGATAGTAAAGTCGTGGTTCGTGATAGTGAGTCGATTTCGTGATTATGGTTGTGTGGCCGGGATTATGCGCTCGCCCCGCAGCGGTATAGGTCGGTGCGGGGCGAGCGTGTTGTCCCTTGCCTAGCGGAGTTCTCCGCCCGGCACCAGCGTGCCAGATGCCCGCAGGAAGATCCAGTACGCCGAACCTATCTGCAAGTCTCCGTCCTCAGGGCCGTCGCCCTCAGGCGCCAGCACCGTGTGCCACTGGTTCGTTATCGTGTCAAACCCGAGCACCCTCGCCAAGTCCAGCCCATCGTCTAGGCTCTGCAGGTAGTCCCGCGCACCTAGCGCGTGGTCTGTGTCCAGTGCGTTGCCCGTGATGTCCAGCACCGGGATCAGGTTCCAGCCCGCGTACACCGGCACTGACGGCGGCGGCAATGGCGTGCCTGTGCCTGTCGCTCCACCTGCCAACCTCGGGATTATCACCTCTAGGTCTTGGATGGCATCGCCCAGTATCCAGTAGCCGCGCTTGGACGAGATTGCTGTCAGGTCGCCCTGCCATTCGCTCTCAAGTGTCTCCCGCACTGCCACCTGCCAGCCGCCCGGCACCACCGGGTCGTAGATGTAGATCGTACGCACTTCCATCTCCGTGCCGAACACCGCGCTTATGCTGTTGTCCAGTGGCTCGCCCGGCAGGCTCACCAAGTTCCAGCCCGGGTTCAGACGCCGCGTGAATGCGTCTCGCTCTTCAACCTCAAAGTCTATTTCCAGCGTGTCGTCAAGCTCGTTTCCAGCCTGATCCACAGCCTCTATCTTCAACTCGTGCTTGCCTATGCTTATCTCCGCATCTGTCAGCGACACCAAGAAGGTCTCGTCGTCCGTCGTCTTCACCTGCTCCGTCAAGTCCACTCCGTCCAACTCAAACAGCGTTATGGTCACCTTGTCAAAGTTGTCCTCTGCGTACTCGCTCGTCTCTGCCGTGCAGTCGTCTGTGTTGTCTCCGCCCTTCTTACCCGGCGCACAGTCCGGCAGGAACGGGCTGCTGAAGTCTATCTCTATGAACAGCGGCGACTTTATCTCCACCGATGGGTCGGTCTCGCCGGCGTCCACGCCGCTTATCACCACCCGTGGCTTCGGCAGGTTCAGGTCTGCCTCGAAGAAGTATGCGTCGTCTGCGTTCACATCTCCGTCGCGCTCGAAGAAGTCTGTCGCTATTTTGTCCTGCGCAACGCCTTCGCTGCCCAAGTTTGCCTGCGGCGAGCGGTCTGTACCCGATATATGGATGTTGTAGTAGCCAGTCTCGTCTGGCTTGTTCACCGTCACCGTCCACTGGTTCGTGGTGTCTTTCTTCACCACCGAACTTATCGTGTCGTCCGCTATGTCTCCGCTCTCTGCGCAGTCAGCATACGCTTCCTTGCCGCTGTCGCTACTGCGGATGTGTCCGCGTTCTCCGTCCACTCCGTTCGTGTTCACGCAGCCTGCCGGCGCGTTCACATAGGTCACCGTTATCGTCGGGCGTGTGGCACTCAACCGCTCGTCTGAACTCACCGTGAACACGACCTTGTCGTCCTCACCTGCCAGCTCCTGAGACTGCGCCGTCTCTAGCGGCGATGCCAGATTTTCCACCGTGAATGCCGGCGCTATCCAGTCCTCCGCCTCTATCTCGTCGTCGTCCTGCTCGTTCGCTGCCTCGTCCTCTATCCCGTTCGGCACTACGCTCACATCCGGCGTCTCGTCTGGCTCTAGCTCATCCTCAAGCTCTATGAACACCGTACGCGCTATGTTCCTGTAGTTAGAGTTCACTCTGCCTGCGAACCGGTTCTGCGTCTCGTCCGTCTCAAAGTCGTCGGGCGTATCGTACCACAGCACACGCGCTATCGTGTGCCCTTCAACCACGAAGTCGTCCGCCTCTATCGTCTCTTCGTTCAGGTCTGACGCGTCCTCAAACACCACTTGCAAGAACTTGCGGTTGTCGTCGTACTCATCTCCCGATGCGTCCCACGCTACGCCTGTACGCGCCTCGTATATCTTCGGCGCTGTGGTGTCTACCGTTATCTCCAGCAGCGCTTCATCCGACTCGTTCTCGTCCGGGTCATACGCTACGCAGTTGCCCGCAGCATCGCACGCTATGAAGGTCACATAGTGTGTGCCCTCGCCTCCGAAGTCTATCTCCGTCAGCACATCAAACCCATCGTCTATCGAGTCAAAGTCGTTCGCATCGCTTATCAGGTTGTACCTTGAGCTGCCCGGCGGGCAGTAAATGCTCGCATCATCGTGCAAGGTCACCACTAGCGCTGTGCCATCTGGCAGGTCGTCAGCCGCTGTGCCCGATTCCACATTGTGGCACTGCTGGCTTGACACCAGCGCCACCACCGAGGTGTACTCATCGTCTCCATCTGTGTCAGGCAGATCCTCTGGCTCCGGCAACCCCGACAATGCGTCCGTTACCGTGAACGAGTACTCCACCTCTTCATCGTCTATCGACGCTTCGTGCTCCGGCGTGAAGTCACCAAACTCGGGCGCTTCGTTCTCTATCGACACCGTCTCGCTTATCGTCGACTGACCGCCAAACTCTATCGTCAGCGTGTCCTCTTCATCCACATCTAGGCGCGCTATCCCGCCTTCGCTGTGCTTGTACACCGCTGAGGTGCCCTCTGTCGGGTTCTCCGACACTAGCAGCACTGCCGCTGCGAACTTGTTCGGCGTGTGCTCTAGACGATACGCCTGAAGGTTCAGCGTGTCGTCTGAATCCGATGCCTCTAGGTTCACCACCACGCAGTTGCCGCCGTCGCAGCCCGGGTCTATCTGCTCTGCCGTCACTTCTATCCGCAGCACCGTGCCCCAGTTTCCGTGCTCGGTCTCCACGAACAACTCTGGCGCTGTCTGTCCCTCGCTCGGGTCGGCTGTCGCTGGCAGGTCGTCCGGACGACCGAAGCGGTCTGTGCGAGTGTCGCCCAATGCTGTGTTCGGGTTACCCACTATCAGCGGCGCTGGCACCGGGTTCGCCTTCGACACATCTATCGACTCTATTCCGTCTGCCTCGTTCGTTACCGTTATCGTTACCGGCAGCGACGCGCTGTGCAGTCCGTCTGATGCCGTCACAGTCACCGGGTACGACACCCGCGACTCGTAGTCCAGCGGCGCTTCTGTGGACAGCACCCCGCTGCTCGCGTCCATCGTGAAGTTGTCTTCATCGCTTATGCTGAAGGTTATCTCGTCCCCGTCAGGGTCTGTCGCTGTGTAGGTGGACAGCGCTACGCCCGCCACCGTGTTCTCTGCCACGCTCAACGCCGCGGCGCCATCTATCTCAGGCGCGTTGTCGTTCACATTGGTGATTGTCAGCAGCAGCAGCACTTCGTCTGTCGCCCCGCTGTCGTCCTCCACCAACACCTCTATCCCGTACTCTGAACGGATTTGGCGCACTCCGTTCACCACCGGCTCGTAGTCCAGCTCCGCTATCGTGGTCAGCACGCCCGTCTCTATGTGGATCGCAAAGAACTGCGTGTCGTCTGCATCGCGCAACTTGTAGTCCAGCGTGTCTCCATCGTCCGCGTCTGACGCATCAAAGTTGTACAGCTCTGTGCCTATTGGCGATACCACATTCCCGTCCGCATCTGTGTGCGTCTCGGGGATCTCTAGGCTCGTTATGGTACCTTCGGCGAACTCAGGCTTGTCGTTCGCGTTCAGCACCGTAACCGTTATTTCCAGCTCGGTCTCCACGCCCGTCTCGTCCGTCGCCACTATCGTCAACGGGTAGTCGTTGTCTTCTTGCGCGTCTGCGTCCAGCGTCTCGCCCGGTGCCACGCTCAGCTGACCTGCAGCGCTTATCACGAACGGCGGGGCTGCCGTGTCTGCCTCCGGCTCTTTCAGCGTGAAGGTTACGTCCGTGCCCTCAGGATCGGTCGCACTGTACGGCACTCCGAACGCTGCCGTCTTGGACTCGTCCACCGTTACCGTCAACGCTGGCTCGTCAAACACCGGCGGCTCGTCCACCGCTATGATGTCCAGCGTAACTATCCCCAGCGTCTCACCCTCCGCATCCTCGTCCTTTATCGTCAGGATGTAGCGGTTCGCGTTTCCGCCTGCGTCCAAGTCTAGTACATTCGCCTCTATCGCCGCTTCCAAGACGCTTATCTGTCCCTCGTCCGACACTGCGAACACTTCGCTCGCATCGCCCGACAGGTCGGGATCCAGGAAGTAGTCGTCCGTTATCAGCTCTCCGGCAGAGTCCTCAAAACGGATTATCGCTTGGCGTGGTTCCAGTATGTCGCCCGCGCCTTGCGTCTCGTACACATCAAACTCTGCCTGCGCTTTCGGCGGCACGCCATCTACCGTTATCGTGATTGTGTGCTCGTCCTCTTCGCCTACCGTCTCGTCTCTAATCGTTATCGTCAGCTCGTACTCGTCTCGGTCGGGGTCGTCGTAGAACCTCAACGCGTCTGTGGACTGCAGCAACCCGCCTTCGCTTATCTGGAAGTTCACCGTGTCTGACACTTCGTACGACACTTCGTGAAGCACTTCGTCTACTGGGTCATCACGATCGGTTTCGTCATCGTCCTTCAAGGACGGCACCTCTATCGGGATGTCCACATGCTCGCCGAAGTCCACTATCTCCATCGCTTCGCCATCTTCTTCAGACCCGAATGGCTCTGCGTCTACCATCCCCTCTTCCGGCGCATCTTCCTTGAACTTCGCGCTCAGCTCGGTTACGGTCACCGTGAACGCCAGCTCGTCTGGGTTTAGCCCACCGAGGTTCTGGTCTGCAGCCGTTAGCTTCAGCTCGTAGATGTCCATATCGTCATCGTCGTGGTACCTCAACAACTCTGTGGACATCAGCACGCCCGCATCGCTGAACTCGAACAGATCTGTTGTCGAGTCGTCTGCGTTCACTACCTCGTAGCTAACATCGTGCCCGCCAGCATCGTCCACGAACTCGCTTATGTCTATCACCTTGCGCCCGATGGCTTCGCCGCTGAGGTCCTCTAGCTTGCGCCTCTCGAGTTCGCCTTCGTCCTCGAAATCGAACGGGGTGTTGTCGTTGTTGAACTCTACCGGCGCCTCCACCGTGCCCTTCGTCGGCGCGCCATCCGAGAACATCGCCTCACGCGGCGCATCCACCGCTGTGATCTGCACCTCTATACTGTCGGGCGAGCGGTATGCGCTGGTTGTATTGTCGCGCAGCGCCACATCCACGATGATGGTGTAGACGCCCGGCGCCAGATCGTCAACCGCGATTTTTATCTGACCTTGCGGATTGATGCTGAAGTTCCTTCCGTCTGCGGTGTCCCGGATGGTGAAGATTACCGTAGATCCCGACCTTTCAACCCTGTCCAATTCGAGGTTGGTCGTTATCGTTTCAATGACGCTATCTTCGTCCGTGAAGACCTGGACGCTGTACGAATCGTCATCTTCTGCCGCTGCCGTGGGGTCGTCTTGGGTTGTTATGTCTATCGTTGGGAAGAAGGTTACGACCGCGATTACCACATTGACTTCGTCAGAAATACTATTGGCGACAACAGTGCGGCTCGAGTCAACATCAACAACCTCAGCCTTCAATTTGATTTTGTATTCGCCCTCCGTTAAGTTCGTTGGGGTTGGGGTTCCAGGGATAGGATCAGCGACTGTTATCGCCCCATCTTCAGCATTAATGGCGAACATGTCGGCATGCTCAGTTGCGGGATCATTGGCGTCAGCGGGAACTATGCTGTACTTAGGAGCCAGATTCTGACTCGTTGCTGCATTCACAATGGTGGCTTGCACACTGTCAATCAGCGCATTGGGAGTGGCATCATCCTCGTGTATATCGAAGTCGTAGCTGTCTTGCTCAAACTGAGCCTCCGGCGCGAGAACCTCGATTGCCACATTGATTTCGTCGACCTCAGTATTGGCAACATGGCCTATACCCGTCTGATGGATCTCAGCCTTCAATGTGATGTTGTAGGTGGCCGCCGGTAAGTTCCCAGAAACACTGCTACCGATAGTTATCGCACCGCTTCTAGCATCAATGGAGAACTTATCCCTGTCTGGACCACCGCTTTTCTCATAGTTCGCCCACTGGTCCGATACCGCATTCACAAGGATGGCTGGCGGAATAGTGCCAACCGCCGCACTAGCAACAGCATCAGCGTGATGCACAGTGTAGGAGTACGACTCGGTATCAGTAGCCGCTACGCTGGGGGTGGCTTGGCTTGCAAAGTGAACTTCCGGCGGGACAATCTCGATTGTTACATCGATTTCGTCGGCAACAGCATTAGCAACAAGGGCGCCATTCGAGTCATAAACCTGACCCACCAATGTGAGCGGGTGGGAGGTCACAGGTAATTCTCCTGCAACAGATGTTATCGTCCCGCTTGTAGCATCAATGGCGAATCGATCATATGCCCACCCATGGCCTGATTCCCTGCCTATCGTGTAGTTCGCTCTATGTCCTGCTTCCGCATTCACAAGAATGGCTGGCGGAATAGTGCCAACCGTCACACCAATAGTAACAGTATCAGCCCGAAGTATACTGAAAGTGTACGACTCGGCATCACCCGCCGCTACGCTGGGGTTGTCTTGGCTCGCGAAGCGAATCGTCGGGACGGGGCCCGTCTGTTCGACAACCTCGATTGCTACATCGATGGTGTCAGAAGTAGAACCGGAAACAAAGGCATCAGCAGAGTCATAAACCTCAGCCTTCAATGTGATGTTGTAGGTTTGCGCCGATAATGTAGCACTAAAAAGAGTGCTAATGACAGTTATCGCACCACTTGTAGCATCAATGGAGAAAAGATCGTGGTTAGCTCCACCAGTTGTGTCTAGCGTGTAGTTCGCCCTCTCACCTGCGTCCGCATTCACAAGAATGGCTGGCGGAATAGTGCCAATCGCCGCACTAGCAACAGCATCAGCCTTCTGCACAGTGTAGGAGTACGAATCGGTATCAGCCGCCGCTACGCTGGGGGCGTCTTGGCTCGCAAATTGAGCTTCCGGCGGTACGGACGGGCCCGGTGTGGGTGTCGCTGTCGCCGCCGAGTCTGAAACAACGAACGCCACGTTGATGCTGTCTCTAATAACATCGTCAGTAAGGTGAACGAATTGGTTACGGTTGGTGTCCCATATATCACCTATCAATGTGATGTTGTAGGTGTTCGCAGTTAAGGTCTGACCAGCGGCGATTGTTATCTCCCCGCTTTCATTATCAATGTCGAACTTATCGTGGTCAGATCCATGACCTTGGCCCGCATCCGTGCCTATCGAGTAGTGCGGTCTATAATCTGAAAAGTTTGAACTTGGGGTCGTATCCCAAAGAAGGGCTGGCGGAATAGTGGCAACCAACGCATTAGCAACAGATTCACCCGTGTTTACATTGTAGGTGTACGAATCGGTATCAGCAGCCGCGTCACTGGGGTTGTCTTGGTTTACGAAGACAACTGTCGTTGACGCCGATGGCGTTGGCAGCGCCTGTGCGAAAACGGGCTTAATTTCGCCCATTCCGTTGCCGATGAGCATGACGCCGAAAGCCGCAATTATCGCGATGGCAAACAGATACGGTACTAATCTTCTACTCATTTTTTCCCTGTTTCCTTCCTTAACTAGGTGGACTATTTAGATTTGATACTCGAGGGTTTCAAAATAAAACGGGTTGATGATTTTTCGTCACTCGAAAAATCATCAACCCGTTTTATGCGTATGCATCGCGATTTTGTTGCCCATCAGCGTGTCCTAGATGGCGAAAAGCACGCAGCGCAAGCGGCACACTCCGCGACGCTGCGACCTAGTATATCGCAAAAGTATTACGGAAGTATTACGGGAGGGGGTTAATTTAGTGGGTTAGAGGGCAAATCGAGCGGTGGATGCGACAGAATGCACGCAATGGCGCGTTCATCCGGCACAAGCCCATCTCACTGCACCAATATGTTGGAGGCTATCATCAAGTAAGCAAGCCGAGTTCTGAAATACTCCCAAGCCCTATGGCGCATCTTCTTCATATGACACACCACCGTCAGCATAGACAGCACGGTCTCCACCTTCATTCGCACATTCCACTCGCCTCTGCGACAGAGTTTGAGGTTGGGCGGGTCGGCATCGGCAGTGTGAAAGCCCATATCAATCAGCACGATCATTCGCCAACGAAACGCTTAATCAGGTGAGCGAAGCGACTGTCATGCCTATTGGCAGTATCACAATCCCAGTCTACGACCAACCCGAGATGGTTCAGCACCAAGCAGAGCTTGCCGCCCACTATCCACCGGTAGTTGGACTTGCCCTTCTTTGCTATCTGCTTGGCGGTTCTGCCCTCACGCGTAGGATGTATCAGTTCTATGCCGTAAGTGTCCGCTACCCCCAGAAGGCTTGGGTCAGCGAGAAAGCGGCGTGTCCAGTCTTGATGTTTGGTAAGGCGGCGAAACAGCCCTACAAACAAAGATACGCTGGCATGCAAACAGAATGTATGCGCTACATTATGCTATAATCGCCCTGCTATGGAGATGAACTACTGGACCAAATTGAGTATCGAATACGCCAACCAACGCAACTACCTCGATAACCTGTTTCGAGTGTACCCGGCGATACCAGAAGGCATTAGGGATATAGACACTGATGTCTGGGGAAGTGTTGAGCTAGCCTTTGAGAAGAGGGACAACGCAGCGCTGCTGAATAGCCTGTTGAGGCTAGATTTGTTCCCGATAAAGGATCCATATGTGGCGTATCTGAGAAGAGACAGGAATGCAATAGGACGCAATCCTGCAACAGTTGCGCGCCTGTGTGGCCGCTTGTACGAAATGGGGCTTAACGAAATCTATGTGCAGTCATCCAAGCCTAAAGAGACAAATCGCCAAATGGGGCCTCAATTTCGACGATGGATACACGGAAAATCTTTGGGCATAGAGCCTGTTGGTTTGGAGGAATTTGTCTCAAACGAGCGTAACGCTATCCTAGATGCAACCGATGCTGAAATGAAAGCATTTGCTGAGCAGCATCTAAACTATCGCCTAAACAAGGGACTAGACTTAGTCGCACGGTTCAATGGCGAATATGTCATAGGTGAAGCGAAGTTTCTCACCGACTTTGGTGGACACCAAAACGCACAATTCAACGACGGCGTCGCCCTCCTTCAGTTGCAAGACTTGAAGGCAACCCCAATAGCCATTCTTGACGGTGTGCTGTACATCAAAAGCAGAAGCAAAATGTACACAGAAATTACCAAGAACTTGAAGGAGCTAAACATCATGAGCGCTCTCGTCCTGCGAGATTTCCTATATCAGACATGACCATCCAGATCCACTATCCCAACAAGCGCAACGCCGCCGACATACTCGCCGCAACGCCCAAGCCAACACTGCGATCCATTCGTGGTGCGGGGGCAAAGAACAGGCTCATACAAGGCGACAACCTGCCTGTGATGCGGGCGTTGCTTGACGACTATCGCGGCAAGGTTGACCTGATTTACATAGACCCGCCGTTTGCCACCAACACGCAATTCCGTATGAGTACGGGCAGGGCAAATGCCGTAAGCAGCAGCAGCGCCGATCCCCTAGCGTACAGCGACACGCTGCTTGGCGCAGACTTTCTCGAGTTTCTGCGTGAACGGCTGGTGTTCCTGCGCGAGATGCTCGCTCCGCACGGCTCTATCTACCTGCATATCGACTACAAGATTGGGCACTATGTGAAAGTGCTGATGGATGAGGTGTTCGGCGCACGAAACTTCAGAAACGACATCGCCCGAATTAAGTGCAATCCAAAGAATTTTCCCCGCAAGGCATACGGCAACATCAAAGACTTGATACTCTTCTACTCAAAGTCCGACGCAATCGTTTGGAACGACCCAAAGCAGCCGTTCTCACAAGCGGACAAGATGCGCCTGTTTGCCAAAACGGACGACCACGGACGCCGCTACACCACCGTGCCGCTCCATGCGCCCGGCGAAACCGCCAACGGAAGCACCGGCAAGGCGTGGCGTGGCATAGCGCCTCCGAAAGGCAGACACTGGCGCAGCGAACCCGCCGTATTAGACGAACTCGACCGACAGGGATTAGTCGAGTGGTCAGCCAACGGCATCCCCCGCAAGAAGATATTCGCCGACGAGCGACACGCCAAGCGCATACAAGACATATGGGAGTTCAAAGACCCGCAGCGTCCCGCCTACCCCACGCAGAAGAGCGCCGCGCTGCTGAACCTCATCATCAGCGCATCCTCCAATGAGGGCGACCTCGTGCTGGACTGCTTCTGCGGCTCGGGCACCACACTGCTGGCAGCACAGGCGCTGGGGCGCACATGGATTGGCATCGACAACTCGCCCGCTGCCATAGCGATTGCCCAAGAGCGGCTCGAAGAACCTTCCCCCAGCCTGTTGTCCCCAAATCCGAGTTACGATCTTCTCAAGTCGGTCTGAAGACCGCTGCTCTCGTGATGAAGGCGTGCAAGATGTGCTGGAACTACCGGTAGACGAACTTCGCCTTTGCACAAAGCAAAGAAAAGCGCCAAAACCCCCTTCCGTATGCTATACTGCCCTCAAAATCAGGCATCCTATCCCGCATATAGCCACATTCAAACTACAGGCATATCTGTATGGGCGCATCCTAGCCCCTATTCACATATCGCTCACTGTTAAACCTACCTCCGATCTCTTGGAACTGACAGACTGACCCAATACCCACATTCTACATTAAGGAGGACGATATGGTTGTGAAGACGACGCAATCCGTAGAGCAGATAGCGCATTTGATGCGACGCGCCGGCTTTGGCGCAACCCGCGATGAGCTGGACGCACTTGAAGACAAGGGCTACGACGCAGTGGTAGCGGAACTGCTCCATCCCGCAGACGAGAGCACCATGCCCGATGACATCATCCGCCGCTACCATCACGAGCAGTCCGGTATGATGGGGCAGCAGAACCCGGCTGCATACTGGCTATACAAGATGATCTCCACCCGCGCGCCGCTGCAAGAGAAGATGGCGCTGTTTTGGCACACGGTGTTCGCCACCGGCTACCCTAAGATTACGCAGGGCAAAGTGCTGAGCGACCAGATCAGGATGTTCCGCCGATACGGCATGGGCAACTTCAAGACGCTGCTCATCGAACTCTCGCGCGACCCGGCGATGATTGTGTGGCTGGACAACCACGATAACCACAAGGGTGCTATCAACGAGAACTACGGGCGCGAACTGCTAGAGCTGTTCAGCATGGGCGTGGGCAACTACTCGGAGGATGACATCAAAGAGGCGTCTCGCGCCTTCACCGGCTGGACACTGGGCAACACCGAGTACATGGCGCTGCGAGCCGAGCGCGACTCCATCTGGCCCTACGGCAGGATAGCGTGGCACTTCGAGTACAAGCCCGAAGACCACGACGAAGCCCCGAAGACCTTCCTCGGGCAGACAGGCAACTTCAACGGCGAGGACATCGTGGACATCATCTGCCAACAGCCCGCCACTGCGCGCTTCCTCTCCCGCCACCTGTACGACTTCTTCGTTGCCGAAGAGCCGCCCGTCCCGCAGTGGCCCTACGCCGAGCCGCGCGACCCCGAAGCCATCCAAACCCTGATGGACGCCTACTTCGACAGCGGCTACGAAATCACCGCAATGCTGGAAGCGCTGTTCAGCGCCGACTTCTTCAAGTCCGACGCGAGCATCCGTTTCATCCGCGTGAAAAGCCCCGCCGAGCTGGTGGCAAGCACCCTGCGCCTCACAGGCGAGTTCCACCGCCCCCGCCGCGAAATCCTCGACCGCACGCTGCAAATGGTGTATATGGGGCAGCACCTGATCAACCCGCCCAGCGTGGAGGGCTGGCATCAGGGCGCAGAGTGGATAGACACCGGCACGCTGGTAGAGCGGCTCAACTTCGCCACGCAGCAGCTTGGCGATACCAGCAAGCCGGGCGTCAAGGCGATGATACGCCGCGTGGCATCAGAGAGCGACGGCGTCATATCGCCGTCGCGCCTAGTGGACGCCTGCCTAGACGCCATGGGCGTGGTTGCCGTGTCCGAAGACACGCGCGAGGCGCTGGAGAACTTTGCGGCAAGCGGCGGCGACCTGCAAGTGGACGCCCAAGACATCAGCGATGCCGCCGAGCAGCGCATCGCACAGATGCTGCAAATGGTCGGCGCATCCCACGAGTTCCAGCGCGCATAACGCTCTTACGGCGCAACTTGCGCCACCCACATAAGCAGTAGCCGCACAGGGCGCAGTCCGAGATGATTGCGCCCTGATGATAGCCCCCTGAGACCTCGCCCGGTTTCCCCAAGACATCCCAAGCACATAGAGACGCAGCAATGACCACAGTCGCACAGGAAACGCCCCCGCGGGCGCCCGCCCATGCGCCCTCGCCAGCCATGGGCGAGGTTCTGCCACTCGTCCTAAGGCTTGCACCCGTCGTCAGCATGACCGACGACCAGTTCGCCGATCTCTGCGCCCTAAACGACATCCTCCGGCTCGAGCGCACCGCCGCAGGCGACCTTGAGCTTATGCCTCCAGCGTTCAGCGAGACCGGCAGCAAAAACTCTTACAGTAGCATTCGGCTGGGAGTTTGGGCAGAACAGGATGGTACTGGGCATACATACGATTCGTCCGCCGGCTTCACGCTGCCCAACGGCGCTATACGCTCCCCCGACGCATCGTGGATTTCCAACGCCCGTTACCGCGAACTAACATCCGAGCAGCGTTCAGGCTTTTCAGCCATATGCCCCAACTTCGTAATTGAACTGCGCTCACACTCCGATAGGCTCAGCACCCTGCAAGCCAAGATGCAGGAATACATGGCAAACGGCGCACAGCTGGGATGGCTCATCGACCCGTCCGTGCGGAGCGTGCATGTGTATCGCCCAAATACTGATGTGCAAGTCTTGGAGAACCCCAATGAGGTTTCAGCTGATCCTGAACTACCCGACTTTACCCTGAACTTGCAGCCCATTTGGGAAAGCAGATCCTAATCGGCTGCCAATGCAATGAAAACGCATCAAGAGCACCACAGATGAAATCGAACAGCAGCGAGGTGCAACTATGACCACCGTTCAGAAAACCGACTTGCTGAAATACAGCCACTCCATCGGGCTGTCCACCATGGCGGGGCGAGGCTTCTACTACCCCGTAGACACGGCGTTTGGCGCAGACGGCAAGGCATACACCGTCAACCGCTCCCTCGACGGCGATAACCGTGGCCTGCGCATCACCATATACGATAGCGACAGCAACTATTACGGCACATTCGGCGAGTACGGCGAAGGCGACGGGCAGTTCGTTTGGCCCACCGCAATTGCACGCGACAGCGCCGGGAACACCTATGTCGCCTGCGAATACCTCAATCGCATCGTGAGCTTCGATCCGGAGGGCAACCCGCTGCCCGGTTGGGGCACATCCGGCAGCGCCAAAGGCGAACTCGACGGTCCCTCCGGCATCGTCATCGACGCAGACGGCAACCTGCTCGTCGTGGACCACTGGAACCACCGCATCCAAAAGTTCAGCACCAACGGCAATCTGCTGGGCGGGTTCGGTGAGTTCGGCGACGGCGAGGGGCAGTTCAACATGCCATGGGGCATCACGGTCGACGCTCAAGGCTGCGTCTATGTCGCAGACTGGCGCAACGACAGGATCCAGAAGTTCACGCCTGATGGCACATTCATCGCATCGTTTGGCGAATCCGGGCGCGGCGAAGGACAGCTGCATCGTCCAGCAGGCGTAGCCGTGGACGCAGACGGCAACATCTACATCGCCGACTGGGACAACGAGCGTGTGCAAATCCTAGACCGCGGCGGCGGCTTCGTCCAAAGCATCCGAGGCGACGCCACCGACTCCAAGTGGGCGGACGACTTCCTCAGCATCAACATCGAGGAAGCGGCGGCGCGATCAAAAGCTAACCTCACGCCAGACATCGAGTTCTTCAACGACGACCCGCACGAAGAATCGTCCCACATCGAGAAGTTCTTCTGGGCGCCCACATCCGTGAAGATAGACGCCGCCGGCAATCTCTATGTAACAGAGAGCAACCGACACCGCATTCAGATTTACGCGCCGATATAGCCTACCCAATCCCCTACGGATAGACCGCCGCCCCGCCCGACCTGTTGGCGGACGGGGCGGCGGTTTGCGCTCGCTAAATCTATCATCCATTGCGCAATAACTGATATAATAGCGTCAACGCATATATCAATCCCCACACATAGCAGGCATCACCATCTCTTATACTGCTGACACTCCGTTACGCGTCATACCACTCGGCGGCTTGGGCGAAATCGGGCAAAACATGATGGCGCTGGAGTTCGGCGATGACATCATCGTCATAGACGCCGGACTGCTGTTCCCCGAAGAGGATATGCCGGGCGTAGACCTCGGCATCCCGAACATCACCTACCTAGTCGAAAACCGCCACAAGCTCCGGGCTATCCTCATCACACATGGGCACGAAGATCACATCGGCGCACTGCCGTTCGTATTGCCCGAACTGAAAGTCCCGGTATATGCGCCCCGCCTTGCACACGGGCTTATCAGCGTCAAACTGCGCGAGCGCGGTCTATTGCGCGATGCAAGCCTGAACATCGTCGAGCCGCACGCCCCGTTCACCATCGGCTGCTTCCGCATCGAGTTCTTCCGCGTGTGCCACTCCATCCCGGATGCAATGGGCATCGCCGTAACTACGCCGGTCGGCGTGGTCATCCACACCGGAGACTTCAAGATAGACCACACTCCGGCGGACGGCAGATCTATGGATCTTGCCGCCATCGCCCGCCTATGCGGCAACGGCGCACTGCTGCTCTGCTCCGATTCCACCTACGCTGAGGTCAAGGGCTACACCGAGTCCGAACAGATAGTCGGCGATGCGCTCGAGCGCGCCATCGCTGATGCGCCCGGGCGCGTGATGGTCGCCACATTCGCCTCGCTCATATCCCGCATACAGCAGGTCATCGATGCCGCCGTGCGCTACGACCGTAAGGTTACCATCGTCGGGCGCAGCATGAGCAACAATGTCAAGATGGCGCTCAACATGGGCTACATCGAGGCGCCACCCGGCACCATCGTGCCCATGAACGAAGCCCGCAGATTGCCGCATCACCGCATCATCATCATGGCGACAGGTAGCCAAGGCGAACCGACATCCGCTCTCGTCCGCATCGCCAACGGCAGACATAGGGACATCGAAATCGTGGAAGGCGATACGGTCGTCATATCTGCGTCTCCCATACCCGGCAACGAAAAGGTCGTCGCAAAGACCATCGACAACCTGCTGCGCCAAAAAGCCGAGGTCATATACAGCCGCATCGCGACGGTGCATGTTCACGGGCACGCCAGCCAAGAGGAACTCAAGACGATGATCAGCCTCGTCAACCCGCGCTACTTCGTCCCCGTCCACGGCGAATACCGCCACCTCGTCGCGCACGCTGCCATCGCCCACTCGATGGGCATCCCCGAGCAAAACACATTCGTGCTAGAAGACGGGCAGGTGCTGGAGCTGACCCCGGACTACGCATATGTCGCCGAAACCGTCCCCGCCGGCTCTGTGTTCGTGGACGGCAGGACGATGTGGGATATGGACAGCCGCGTGTTCACCGAACGGCGACGGCTTGCGCGCGACGGATTCGTGGTCGTAGTGGCAGCCATCGACGGACGCTCCCGCTTCCCGCTGCTCACCCCTGAAATCGTCTCCTCCGGCTTCGTGGAACTGGACGAATCACAAGAACTTTTTGAAAAAACTTCAAATAAGGTTCTAACAATACTAGAAGAAGAAGCCCATTCCGTCCTACGCTTAAATGCGCTAAGGGATAGGGTTAGGGCATCAATCTCAAGGTTCTTGCAAAAAGAGACCGGCAGGCGACCTACTGTCATCACCGTCATAGAGCAGGTCTAGCCGCACACACAGCCGCCCCCTGACCTCCCTCACAGGCATTTCATTAAGCGAGGTCAAGGCATAACATGGCAAAGAACACCAATGCGGCAGCTCCGCCCAATGTATCCGGCGGCTTCCTCAAAAGCGCTTTCTCCAAGTTCACTTGGTACGAATGGCTCGCCATCCCCGTGATTGCGGTGGGCGGAGTGATATTCCTGTACAGGGAAGCCATCGCCTCCGCCTACATCGGCGCACAGGATACGATTTTCGTATGGCTGGGCGTCGGGGTCATCCCCTTATCCCTTTGGGCGGCGGCACTGCTTGGAGTGCTGGTGTTTAGACGCAGCCTGTTCCGCCACTATCGCCTCTGGTTGGCGACCATCCCGCTGATGGCGCTAACATTCGCCGTGCTGTCCCTGTTCCAGCCCACGAGCGGCATCCTGACGCCGTTCACGCTGCAAGGATATGTGTCGCTGGGCGGAATGGTAGGCGAATTCCTCGCCAGCACCACCACTTGGCAGGCGTACCTGCGTATAGCCGTGCTCGCCGTCATAACCGTCGCCGTCGCATCGTCCACCTTCTTGCTGTTCGCCCTGCTGAACATCCAAAAGGTGTTCCTGTTCCTCATAATCGGGTTTGTGATTATCGGCAAGGCAATCGGCGGGATGTTCAAAGCCAAGCAGTACCCGCCGATAGAGTTCGATGACGAGGAAGAGGCAATACCACCGTCCGAGTTTGCGCGACACACAGCCATAGACGACATGGACGAATCCGCGATCTCGTCATCCCCATTCGCCGCCGACGCTATGCCTGACGCTCCGGAGATAGAGGACACATATGCGCCGTCTGCAAACGGAACGATAAACGCCGACGATGATGACGGCGCAGACGATGATGCGCCAGACAGCGACTTCGCCTACAACGGCTTTTACGCAGGCGACATCCCGACGGACGATGCGCCGCAAGCCAGCGAACCGCCGTATCAAGATGCCCCTGATGAGGATTTCGAAGACGAATATGACGCCGACTCCCCCATCGACGAGGGCTTGACTCAAATGAACGCATCTTACGACGATGGTGGGGATGCTCTGGACGAAGAAGACTTGCGCGTAATCGACACCAACGCAAGCACGCTCCCATCGCACACCCCTGCGGTGCAGCAGGTGGACAGCCGTCTGTCCGGGCTAAACATTCCCATGCTGGGCAGGCGGCACGAAAAGTGGGACACACCCCCCATCGAGATGCTAGATGGCGTGGAAGACCGTGGCATCCCCAAAGACCAGATCCACGAAACCGCTGAGACCATCCGCCAAACCCTCGCCGACTACAACATCGAAGTGGAGATCGGCAGCATCAAGTACGGCCCTACGGTTACCATGTACGGCATCATCCCCGGCTGGATTCGCAAGTACAGGCAGGTGAAACTCGAGGACGAACTTGGCAACCCCATCTTGGACGACAAGGGCAAGCAGGTCGTGCAGCGGCAGGAACAGCGCACCCGCGTCAAGGTCGACGCCATCCTCTCCCGCGAAAAAGACCTCTCCCTTGCGCTCCGCACGCCCAACCTGCGCTTGGAAACGCCCGTGATGGGCAAGGCGCAAGTGGGCATCGAGATACCCAACCGTGAGCCTGCCCCCGTAACGCTCCGCTCCATCATGGAGAGCGCAGAGTACAAGGACCTACTCGGCAAGTCAGACCTGCCCGTGGCACTGGGCAAGGGCACAGGCGGCGAGAACATCGCGCTTGACCTAGCCAAGATGCCGCACCTGCTCATTGCCGGCGCCACCGGCTCGGGCAAGAGCGTTGCGCTCAACGCCATCGTCTCCGGGCTGCTGATGGAACGCTCACCCGCAGAACTGCGGATGATACTCGTCGACCCCAAGCGCGTAGAACTCACGCCATACAACGGCATACCGCATCTGCTCTGCCCCGTCATCGTGGAGGTGGATGAGGTGGTCGGCGTGCTGAAAGGCGTCATCAACGAGATGATGAACCGCTATCGGCAGATGGAAGAGATTGGCGCGCGCAACATAGAAGCGTACAACACCCGCACGCCCGAATCACCGATGCCCTTCCTGATAGTAGTCGTGGACGAACTGGCAGACCTGATGATGACAGCCGCCTTCGATGTGGAGCAGTCGATCTGCCGTCTAGCGCAGCTAGGGCGCGCAACCGGCATCCACCTAATCCTAGCCACACAGCGCCCCTCCGTCGATGTGGTAACCGGGCTTATCAAGGCGAACTTCCCCAGCCGCGTCAGCTTCGGCGTTACATCGCACACCGACTCCCGCACCATTCTGGACACCAACGGCGCTGAGAAGCTGCTGGGCAAGGGCGACATGCTCTATCTGCCGCGCGACTCGGCGAGGCCGCTGCGCGCACAGGGGGCGTTCATATCGGACGACGAAATCGACAGGCTCATTCAGTTCTGGCAGTCCACACCGAGAAGGTGGATGCCCGAAGTCAACCTGCAAGCCATCCCGGAAGAGGGCGAAGCCGACGACGAAGGGACGAACAGCTCCACCGATCCCCTGTTCGACAAGGCGGTAGAGCTGGCGTACTCCCAAAACAAGCTGTCCACATCGCTGCTTCAGCGCCGCCTGCGCATCGGATACCCCCGCGCCGCCCGCCTAATGGATGAGCTTGAAGACAACGGCATCGTGGGCGCAGGTGACGGCTCAAAGTCTAGGGATGTTATAATCAGTCAGGTATAATACCCGACATCCCAAGACGAGCAAGCCTTGCAGGGCATCAAAACAGGTGCGGCAACCCACAAGACGCAAACTCTGCGGCACGCCATATCGTCATATGAGAACGCCGCAGAGTCGCTTTCCTTACCGGAATGGTTGGGACACTGCTGACGCACCGCGCGCCTTCAATGGTGGCAGGCAGTCCGCAAGGCGGGGGAGGGCACGATGCGTAACCTTACCGGCATCTTGAGTTCAGTCAAAGGCGGGCGCAACGGGGAAGCCGAGCCGCACGAGCGCGAAATCTGCCTCGTGTGCGGCCAAAGCATGGCGCTATCCGACTTGTATTTGACGCTGCGAGTTTGCCCCGTGTGCCGCTTCCACTACAGCATCACGGCGCGCGAGCGCATCACATCGCTCGTGGACAAGGGCAGTTTTCGCGAGATAAACCGATCCGTAACCTCGCTCGACCCGCTGTCGTTCTCGTCGCGCGGCTCGTACAAGCAGCGCATATTCAGCGACCAACGGCGCACCGGGCTTGCCGAAGCGGTGGTAACCGGCAGATGCGCCATAGGCGGCAGCCCCATAATGCTCATTGCGCTAGACTTCGGCTTCATGGGCGGCACGATGGGCTGCGTGGTTGGCGAAAAGATAGCGCTCGCTTTCGAGCAGGCAGCCAAGCGCAACCTGCCCGTGCTCGCAGTCATCACCAGCGGCGGTGCGCGCATCCAAGAGGGTGTGCTGTCGCTGATGCAGATGGCGAAGACTTCCATCGCCGCCGTGAAGTACGCCGAAACCGGGCTGCCCTTCATCGCCGCCCTAGCAAACCCCGCCATCGGGCAGACTTACGCAGGCTTCGCAAGCCTCGCCGACATCGTCGTCGCCGAACCCGAAGCCATCGTCGGCTTCTCCCCCGTGCGCGACCTGAAAGAAGCCACCGAAGAGCCGCTGCCCAGCAGCTCTCAGACCGCCGAGGCGCATCTGCAATACGGGCTGCTCGACGGCATCGTGGACCGCTCCCATCTGCGAACCCTACTCGCCACCATGCTGGAGCTGCTCGGACAGCAGTACAGCCTAACGCCGCGCCGCAAGAGCAGCCCGCAGATGGTTGAGCCGCAGCGCACCGATGCGTGGGACTCGGTGCGGCTGGCGCGCCACGAATATCGCCCCACCGCATCGGAGTACATCGAGCGCGTGTTCGCCAACTTCATCGAGATACACGGCGACCGTAGCGGGTCAGACGACCCCTCCGTCATCTGCGGCTTCGGCAGCCTAGGCGGGCAGACGGTGATGGTGGTGGGACAAGAGCGCATCAGACCGTCTGGGCGCGGCATAGCGCCGGAGGGATTTCGCAAGGCGCAGCGCGCATTCAACATGGCGCGCAAGTTCGACCTGCCCATCATTACGCTGCTGGACTCACCCGGCCCCGATGTCAGCATCACATCCGAGGAACACGGGCTTGGAGTGGCAATCGCAAGCACGATAACGCAGCTGAGTGGCGTTGCAACGCCGTCGGTAGGCGTGGTCATCGGCGAGGGCGGCAGCGAAGCGGCGCTGGCTTTCGGCGTAACCGACCGCGTGCTGATGATGGAAAACGCCATCTACTCCGTCATATCGCCCGAAGGCGCCGCCGAACTCATATACCAAGACGAAGGGCGCGCGGACGAGGTCGCCGAATCGCTCAAACTGACGGCGCACGACTGCCGCGAGTATCGCATCGTCGACATGCTCGTCCAAGAGCCACCCGGCGGCGCGCACACCGACCCGAACGAGGCGGCACGCCAGCTGCGGCGTGTCCTGCTGCAAGAGCTTGCCGAGCTGCAAGCCAAGCCCATCAAACGCCTGCTGAAAGAGCGCTACAAGAAGTTCCGCAACATGGGCGAATACAGCTCATACATCAGCGCAGCCGTCAACCGCGAGGCGCGCGCGCTGCAAGGCATGGTGTCCACCGGGATGAGACGCATATCCCTGCGCCGCTCGCAGGAAACCACAACCTCACAAGACGATGACTCTCCCGCATAGAGGTTAAGCACGAATGAGAAACATCGCACAGCGAATTGTCAGCACACTCGCCTTCGAGTACGCCATAATTGCGCTTATCATAGGCAACGCCGTCCTGTTGGGCATGGGGACTTCCCCCACCCTGACCGCAAAGTACGGATACTGGTTCGAACTTGGACACCAGATAACCATCGGCATATTCATATTAGAGGCGTTGCTCAAGATGGCTGCCGAAGCGCCGCGGATAGACCGCTACTTCAAGGACGGCTGGAATGTCTTCGACTTCCTGATCATCGTGTTCTCGCTAATTCCTGCCACGGGCCAATTCGCCGTCGTAGCACGGCTCGCCCGTCTGATGCGCGTCTTGCGGCTAATCTCCACTATTCAAGAACTGCGGCTGATGGTTACCACGCTGGTGCGTTCCATTCCCAGCATCGGACACATCATGCTGCTGATGAGCCTCATCGTATACATCTACGCCATCATAGGCCACCAGCTCTTCCACGAACACGACCCGACATACTGGCGGAACCTCGGTGTGTCGGTGCTGACGATGTTCCGCTTGCTGACCCTCGAGGGCTGGACAGACATCATGGACACCGCCATGGAGGTGTACCCTCTGGCGTGGATATACTTTGCGAGTTTCGTAGTAACAGGGACTTTCGTGGTAATCAACCTGTTCATCGCTGTGGTAATCAACAACCTCGATGAGGCGAAGATGGAGCAGCTTCGAGAGTTGGAGCGCCCAGCATCACGCGACGAGATCCTGCGCGAACTGCGCTCCACCCGCAGAACGCTGAGGCGGCTTGAAGATCGCGTCGAAAAGTCTGGACTGCTGCTGCCCGACGACTCGGATGAGCCTCCGCCCGCCGCCGAGCGCTAGCAGCAAGGGGTAGCATCAGGGCGCTTAATATCACCTGCCCACAGTCAGCGTCCCCCCGTGCGGGCTGCGGTTCGCCTCGAATGCGGCGATGGCGTCTTCTCGCTCCAGCGTCAACCCGATGTCGTCCAACCCGTTCAGCAGCAGGTGGCGGCGGAACGACTCTATGTCGAACGACGCCGAGATTTCCTCATCGTCATCCCATACGCGCTGCCCGTCCAAGTCCACAGTGAGCGTGTAGCCCGGCGTGTTCTCCGCCTTCTCCAAGATGCGCTCCACCACATCCTCGGGCAGCGTTACGGGCAACACACCGTTTTGGAAACAGTTGTTGTAGAAGATGTCAGCAAAGCTCGGGGCGATGATGCAGCGGAAGCCGTAGTCTTGCAGCGCCCAGGGCGCATGCTCGCGCGACGAGCCTGAGCCGAAGTTGCGCCCCGCAACCAAGATAGATGCGCTCTCGTAGCCGGGCTTGTTGAGGATGAAGTCGGCGTTGTCCGAGCCGTCTTCGTGAAAGCGCCAATCGTTGAACAGGAACTGCCCGAAGCCAGTGCGCTCGATGCGCTTGAGAAACTGCTTGGGTATAATCTGGTCGGTGTCCACATTGACCCTGTTAAGCGGCGCAACCACACCGCTATGTGCTGTGAATGCTTCCATTGCCTTTAACCTTTACCTCGTCATATCTTTCTTGCCTATTTGATGATGCCTGCTTGCCGCTGCAGCTGCCGCACATGTTCGATAACCGCTGCTACCTCGCCTTCTGATAGTCCGGGGACTGCCGGCATATCGCCAAAATTCCAGTGGTGCGCCACAATGCCGTTCTGCACCGCATTCTGAAACGCAAAGTCCGCGTGATGGCCGGGTTCATATAACCTGTGCACCAACGGCGGCCCGGTAGCCGTGCCGTCCGCTTTGGCGCCGTGGCATTGGGCGCAGTTGTCAGCGAATAATTCAGCACCACTCGGCTGTGCGCCGCAAGCCATTGCGCTCACCATCACCATCGCCCCAAGCATCAACCACTTCGTACTGCGATTGACCATGCTCTCACATCCTGCACGCGGCGAGTTGGGGCGCGTATTCGTTAGACAGAGCCAAGACTCTGGTCGGCAAGCCGCCGATGTCCATCTACCATTCTCGGATGTCCACGAAGTGGCCTGCGATTGCCGCCGCCGCTGCCATCTCTGGGCTGACGAGGTGCGTCCTGCCGCCCTTGCCTTGCCGTCCCTCGAAGTTGCGGTTGGAGGTGGAGGCGCAGCGCTCGCCGGGCTGGATGATGTCCGGGTTCATCCCCAGACACATGGAGCAGCCCGCCACACGCCAGTCGAAGCCGGCATCCTTGAATATGGCGTCCAAGCCTTCATCCTCTGCCTGCTTCTTGATGGCGGCAGACCCCGGCACGACCATGGCGTACACATCGTCGCTCACCTTGCGCCCGCGTGCGACCTCAGCGGCGGAGCGCAGGTCGTCGATGCGTGAGTTCGTGCATGAGCCGATGAATATGCGGTCAAGCTTGATGTCCTGCATGGGCGTGTTCGGCTCAAGCCCCATGTATTGCAGGGCGCGCTCGGCGGATTCCTTTTCCCCAGCGTCATCGTACGAGTTGGGATCTGGGACGCGCGCCGTTACGGGGACGACCATGCCCGGGTTCGTGCCCCAAGTAACATGCGGCTCGAGGGCGCTGCCGTCTATCTCCACGAGGCTGTCGTACTCTGCGCCCTCGTCGGAGGCGAGCGAGCGCCACTGCTCCACGGCGGCGTCAAAGTCATCGCCTTGCGGCACCTGAGGGCGACCGCGCATATACTCGAATGTGGTGTCGTCCGGCGCAATCATTCCCGCGCGTCCGCCGCCCTCTATGGACATGTTGCACACGGTCATGCGCCCCTCCATCGACATGGATCGGATAGCCTCGCCCGTGTACTCGATGACATGCCCGGTTGCGCCTGCCACGCCGATATGCCTGATGATGCTCAGCACCACATCCTTGGCGGTAACGCCGGCGGGCAGACTGCCGTTGACGCGTATCTCCATCGTCTTGGGCTTGAACTGGCGCAGCGTCTGCGTAGCGAGCACATGCTCTACTTCGGATGTGCCGATGCCCATTGCGAAAGCGCCGAAAGCGCCGTGCGTGGATGTGTGGCTATCGCCGCAGACGATGACCTTGCCCGGCTGCGTGTAACCCTGCTCCGGCCCGATGACATGCACGATGCCTTGCAGCGGGCTGAAGCGGTCGTACAGCGTGATGCCGAACTCTTCGCAGTTGCGGCTGAGCGCATCCAACTGCTGCTGTGCGATGGGGTCGGTGATGGGCAGGGACAGATCCCAAGTGGGGGTGTTGTGGTCGGCGGTGGCGACCGTCAGGTCGGTGCGGCGCACACGGCGTCCCGTCATCCGCAGCCCATCGAACGCCTGCGGCGATGTAACTTCGTGGACGAGATGCAAGTCCACATACAAGACGGTGGGCTGCCCCACCTCTTCGTGAACCACATGGCTGTCCCAAATCTTCTCGAACATTGTCTTTGGTGGCATTTTTGTCCTCAAAAGTTGTTTTGTGTGTTCTGCAGTGTCGTTTCGACTTGGAGTTTTGGGCAAAAGCCCCTTCTCACAGAGCCGAAAATCTGGAATGGGTGCAGTATTCGTACAGCGCCTCTCCCCGCAGGAATATCTCGTCGGACACCCTTGCTAGGGGAGGGGCGCTTGTTCTTTGCAAAGACTACGAAATCGGTACTTCCTCCGTAGGGCGCAAGTCTTCAGTCGCTATCAGTCGGTTCAGCGCATTCATGTACGCTTTGGCGCTCGCCACAATGATGTCCGTGTCCGAGCCGCGCCCGACATAGGCGTTGCTGTCCTTCTCGATGCGTATGGTTACATCGCCGAGAGCGTCTATGCCTTCGGTAACGGCGTCCACGCGATACTCCGTCAGCCTGTTTGGCACCTCTACGATGCGGTTTATCGCCTTGTACACGGCGTCTATTGGGCCGGTGCCGGTGGCGGCATCCGTGGTAGAGTCGCCGTCCGGGTTCACCAGCGTTACCGTGGCGGTGGGCACATCGTGGTTGCCGCACGACACCTGTATGTGTTCCAAGGTGTAGGTGTTCGGCACATCGGCGATGCGCCGCTGGCTGCTCATCAGCGCCACGAGGTCGGCGTCCGTAACCTCAGGCTTGCGGTCAGCGAGGTTCTTGAACGCCTCGAACGTCTCGTTCAGTTCGTCTTGCTCCAAGTGGTAGCCAAGTTCGTCGAGGCGCGAGCGCAGCCCCGCCCGCCCGCTCAGCTTGCCCAGCACCAGTTCGTTGCTCGGCCAGCCGATGTCTTGCGGATCCATGATCTCGAAGGTGGTGCGCTCTTTGAGCACGCCGTCTTGGTGGATGCCAGATGCGTGGCGGAAGGCGTTTGCGCCCACCACAGCCTTGTTCGGCTGTACGGGGAAGCCGGTGATGTCGCTCACCAAGCGGCTGGTGCGGTATATCTGGCGCGTGTTCACGCTGGTGGACACGCCGTACATATCCTTGCGCGTTTCCAGCGCCATGATGACCTCTTCTAGGGCGGCGTTGCCGGCGCGCTCGCCCAAGCCGTTGATGCAGCCTTCCACCTGCCGCGCGCCCTCAGCCACCGCCGCAAGGCTGTTGCCCACTGCTTGCCCTAGGTCGTTGTGGCAGTGCACGCTCAGCGTCGCCTTGTCTATGTTCGGCACATTCTCTTTGATGAGGCGGATGCGCTCTCGGAACTCCCACGGCATCACATAGCCCACGGTGTCTGGCACATTGATGGTCGTTGCGCCGGCGGCTATTGCGCCTTCCAGCATCTTGTACAGGTATTCGGCGTCTGTGCGTGTGGCGTCCATCGGCGAGAACTCCACATCGTCGCAGTAGCTCTTGGCGCGCTCGACAGAGGCGATAGCCATGTCCATCACCTCTTCCGGGTTCTTGCGGAGCTGGTTCATAATCTGCACATCGGAGCTAGATATGAACACATGGATGCGCGGGCGTTCGGCGTCTTTGATGGCTTGCCAAGCGGCGTCCACATCGGGCAGCACGCAGCGCGCCAACGATGCGATGACGGGGCGGCGAACATCGCGCGCGATGGTCTGTACCGCACGGAAGTCGCCGGGCGAGCTTGCGGCAAACCCAGCTTCTATGACATCCACACCCAGCCGATCCAGCTGGCGTGCTATCTCCAGCTTCTCTTGCGTGGTCAACCCGATGCCCGCCGACTGCTCGCCGTCGCGCAGCGTGGTGTCGAAGATGATTACCTTGTCTTCAGGCATTTTTCTCTCCTAAAAAGTTGCGTTATTCTCAGGTTTCGGCGGGAACGCCGCCGAGATTTGGCGTGAGAGCGGGTTAGCCGGTTAAAGGACGGCGCAGTCCGCCGAACCGAGCCATGCCAAGACCCGGCCCTTGCGGCGAACTGCGAGGAATGCCTCCCTGCGATTCATTTGCGACTTGCTCCTGCTGAACTATGACCGACCGCCGAATCGGCGGCGCCTTGCGCTACATCTTCATCGTAACCGTAACGGTAACTTCGGCGTTGCCAAAGCCCTTGTCCTGAATGTATCCGCGGACTAGGGATTCGAATTCGCGTTGGGATAGATCTGCGACCTGATTGCGGAGCGATGCGCGTGCACGCACGGGTGGGGGCGTAGGCTCCGGCGGCTTTGGCCCTAGTATAGTGAATTTGATGCTGGTGTATTTGTTAACTTCCATGTCGAGATTCTGAGCGCGCAAGAATTTGCGTGCCGTCAGCGCTCCGCGTATGGCGGTGCGGTCCGGGCGCGGCGGCCCGATGCGGCTACGAACATCCTTGAACAGGATGAACACGCTCTCTTCTCCGGCTTCGCGCGCAGGGTCTATAAAATCCTCAACTACGCTTGCTCGTATCTCGTCTGCCCTCACGATACCCCTCGCTTAATTCCTCTTTTCAATAAGTCTGTGCAAGTCCCTTCTGTGATACGCATTTATCGAATAACGCTATGTCTTGCTTTGCTATTTCGCTCATTCGCCCGATTCGTTCAGCGCTTCTATGCCGTGTTCGACGAGTATCTGTCGCAGGGCAGGCGCTCCCCCGTCGGGGTGAAACACGACGCCCTGGATGCCGATTTCGCACGCCGCTGCCACATTGGGTTCGCGGTCGTCAATGAAGAGCAACCGTTCTGCAGGAATGGGCAGCGCCTCCAATACCGCGCGGAAGTAGCCGATGTCGGGCTTCTTGTATCCCAGCCGGCAGGAGTAGAACTCGCCGTCGAACACGGCTGCATACCCCATGTGCGCAGACATGTGGCGGGCGCGATACTCGTGCTGGTTGCTAGCCACAAATGCGCCGACTCCGGCGGCACGCAGGGCACACACTACGGCGATGGCGTCCGGGTTCGCTTGGACGATGGTCGTATGGTTATGGACGGCTTCCTGCGATGTGAACGGCGAGTTCCACTTTCGCAGCACATCGGCGAGCAAGTCGGCGAAGTCACCCTCGCCGCGCAGAGCCGGCATCTCAGCAGCGTATAAGTCTTGCAGGAACGCCTCCCTATCGTCATTGTCGGGGGCGTGGTTGTCGGGTGTTGCGCCGCACATGTCCGTGAGGCGCTTGCGCCAGCCGTCAATCGGCATCTGCAAGACGCCGTCCGCGTCGAACAGCACGGCTTCTATGTCGGGCGTCTGCGTCATGCGCAAACCTTTCTGATCAACTATGCTCAACCGCCACTATCATGCGGCAATCCATCCCGTCCGTGGATGTTGGCGTTCGCGCCCTAGTCCACATCCTGCAGGAAGGGCATCATCCCGCGAAGTTCCTTGCCCACATCTTCGATAGGGTGGGCGGCGTTCTCATCGCGCATTCTGTAGAAAGTGGGGCGTCCCTCATCGTTCTCGGCTATCCACTCGCGGGCGAAACTGCCGTCTTGGATGCGCGCCAGCACCTCTTTCATGTTCGCCTTGACATGCTCGTCCACCACGACGGGGCCGCGCGTGTAGTCGCCAAATTCGGCGGTGTCGCTGACCGAGTAACGCATATAGCCCATGCCGCCTTGATAGAGCAGATCCACGATGAGCTTAAGCTCATGCATGCACTCGAAGTACGCCGACTCTGGCTGATAGCCCGCCTCTATGAGCGTCTCATACGCCGCCTTGACAAGCGCCGTAACGCCGCCGCACAGCACGGCTTGCTCGCCGAACAGGTCGGTCTCGGTTTCTTCCTTGAAGGTTGTATCCAGCACGCCGGCACGCGTGCAACCCACGCCCCTTGCGTATGCTAGACCGATGCTGTGCGCGCTGCCGCTTGCGTCCTGATGCACTGCGAGCAACCCCGGCACACCCGAACCCTTCGTGAACACCTCGCGCATCCGGTGCCCGGGTGCCTTGGGCGCCACCATAGACACATCCACGCCCTCCGGCGCTGTGATAGTGCCGTAGTGAATGTTGAAGCCGTGAGCGAACATCAGCGTTTTGCCCGGCATCATGTGCGGCAGGATGGATTCGCGATAGACCTCCGATTGCAGATGGTCTGGGATGAGCATCATTATGATGTCCGACTGCTCGGCGACATCCGCGACCATCCCAACCTTCAACCCGTCCGCCTCCGCCTTGGCGATGCTGCTGCTGCCCTCGTACAAGCCGACCATCACATCCAGCCCGCTATCGTGCAGGTTGAGTGCGTGGGCGTGCCCTTGGCTGCCGTAACCGATGATGCCGAAAGTCTTGTCGTCCACGAGGGACATATCGGCGTCGGCTTCGTAGTACATTGTTGCCATTTATCGTCTCCGGTTCTCAGATGATGGTTGTCGGTTTCGGTAAGCCCGTTGGCTGTGCATCTCTATACGCTGCCCGATTCGGTGAAGACGCGGCGTGTGGCTCTACCGTTGCGGCTGGAGCTGCCTTCTGAGTTCATCCCGCGAGTCATCGCCACGATGCCGGTCCGCATCACCTCAGCTACGCCGAACGGGACTAGCAGGTTCTGCATTGCGTTCACCTTTTCCTCGTCGCCCACGACCTCTATGATGACGCTGTCGAGTGCCACATCGATGATGTTGGCGCGAAACAGATCCGCAATCTGCATCACTTCGCTGCGGGTGCGGACATTGACGCGGACGCGAATGAGCGCCAGTTCGCGCGCCACTGCGTTGTCGTCGGAGATGTCCGACACCTTGATGACATCTATCAGCTTGTGCAGATGCTTGTTTACCTGCTCCACAGTGCGGCTGTCGCCCTCGACGACGAAGGTCATACGGGACAGATACGGCACCTCGCTTGCGCCGACGGCTAGGCTGGATATGTTGAACCCGCGCCGCCGGAACATGCTCGCCACGCGGTTGAGGACGCCGGGCTTATCCTCCACCAGTGCCGTAATGGTGTGCTTGTTGACCGTTGTGGTGGTCATACGGTTACTCCTCGGAGGGCGACCTCTGGCTCTTCTATGAGCTGGTCTATCGATTGTCCCGCAGGTATCATCGGATACACATTGTCGTCGTTCTGTATGATGAAGTCCACGATGACGGGGCCGGAGTGCGCCATAGCGCGGTCAACGGCGTCGCGAACCTGCTCTTTGTCCGTAACGCGAATGCCGAGTATGCCATAGGCTTGGGCGAGCTTCACGAAATCGGGATTGCCGCTATACTCGGTCGCCACATGGTCTTTGTGGTAGAAGAAGTCCTGCCACTGGCGCACCATGCCGAGCGAGTTGTTGTTCATAATCGCGAACTTGACCGGGATGTTGTTTTCCACGATGGTAGCAAGCTCCACCATCGTCATCTGGAAGCCGCCGTCACCCGCCACGGACCAGACTACGCTATCCTCGCGCCCGACCTGTGCGCCCATAGCCCCCGGCACTTCGTAGCCCATAGCCCCAGAGCCACAGGACGATACCAGCGAGCAGGGGCGATTGAACGGGTAGTACTGCGCCGCCCACATCTGATGCTGTCCCACGCCGGTTACGATTACGGCGTTGCCCTCAGTGGCATCGGCTATCTCTTTCACGACATAGCGCATCTGCAGCGTGTCGCAGTTGTTGGCATCGTAGAGGGGATGCTCCCGCCGTAGTTCCTCGATGCGCGAAACCCAATCGCCGTGCAGCAGCGGCGGCACTTTCTTGTTCAGGGCGCGCAGCACCAGATTCAGGTCGCCCACTATCGGCACATCCACCGGCACATTCTTGCCGATCTCCGACGGGTCTATGTCCACATGTATCTTCTTGGAGTTGAGGGCGAACGAATTGGTGTCGCCGGTGATGCGGTCATCGAAGCGCATTCCCAGCGCAATGATCAGGTCTGCCTCTTCGAGGGCGAGACTCGCATATGCCATACCGTGCATGCCGGGCCAACCCACAGACAGCACATGCCCGGTCGGGAAGCCGCTGATGCCGAGCAGCGTAGTAACCACCGGTATCTGAGCCTTTTCCGCAAGCTCCAAAAGCTCGTCATACGCCCTCGATATGATGACGCCGTGTCCGGCGAGGATGACGGGACGCTTTGCCTCTTTGATAAGCTTGGCAGCGCGCTTGATTTGACCCGAATGTGGCTTGAGCGTGGGCTTGTAGCCGGGCAGGTCTATGGATTCGGGATACACGAACTCCGCCTCTTCTGTGAACACATCCTTAGGGATGTCCACGAGCACGGGGCCGGGTCTGCCGGAATTGGCGATGTAAAACGCCTCATTGATGACGCGCGGTATTTCGGCGGCGCTCATCACGAGGTAGTTGTGCTTGGTGATGGGGAGCGTGATGCCGGTGGTGTCGCACTCTTGGAAGGCGTCGGAGCCGATGGCGGCGCGCCCAACCTGCCCCGTGATGACCACCATAGGCACCGAGTCCATCTGCGCTGTGGCGATGCCGGTAACGAGGTTGGTAGCACCCGGACCCGATGTTGCCCATGCCACGCCGGGGCGTCCCGTAACGCGTGCGTAGCCATCAGCGGCGTGTGCCGCGCCCTGCTCGTGCCGCACGAGTATGTGCCGCAGCTGCGGGAACTCCGGCAGCGTCTGATACAGGGGCAGTATCGCGCCGCCCGGCAGCCCAAATATCACATCTACGCCCTCTCGAATCAGGCTCTCGCAGACCATCTGTCCGCCCGTCATTTTCATATGCCGCACCTCTCGGCTCATAATCGCTTGTAACAAAAATCCCGCCCACTAAAGGGACGGGATTGAAAATCTCGCGGTACCACCCAATTTGCCTGCCACAATGCGCTAGCTTGGTAATGCGCCAGCGTGGGCAAGCCGCTTGTCGGCTGATAACGGCTGCCAGCCGTCCGACCTTAACCGCGCGCATAGGCGGCTCAGGCAAGACGCTCCGGGGCGAGTTCCAGAGGGGTTCTGCATCGGCTCGCAGCACCGCCGACTCTCTGAGGCTCAGTGCCCTCGTACTACTCCCCATCATCGCGTGTGTATATCCCTGTTATAAGCCAGCGTCTACACGCCAGCTTGTGAATAGAGTAGCAAACGAATTAATGCGTGTCAATGAATTACACGCACGCCGGAGTAAGGGCGTGGGGATACGGCTAGGGAGGAATAGCAGGAGGAATGCGGGAAAAAGGGTGGTCGGGGCGACTGGACTTGAACCAGCGACCTCCACGTCCCGAACGTGGCGCGCTTCCGACTGCGCTACGCCCCGACACCAATCACATTGTAGCCTCACATGCGCTGTTAGGCAAGGTTAATCTCGCTCACAGGGGCGAGAAGACTGCAAAGCGTATGCTGCCCACAAAGCTATTCGCCCTGCATTGCGCGCAGCAGCGCCTCCCCGTTGCTCTTCCACCAGCCATATAGGATGGCAAGATCTGTCCCGATGGAGAAGTGCCGCACGCCCATATCGAGGTAGCGCTTTGCCTCGTCGGGCGACTGGATTTCAGCGCGCGGCGGCACGCCCATCTTGATTGCCGTCTCGAATGTCTTCTGCTGCGCCGCCACGACCTCAGGGGCGTTGCGCTGGCCCGGCTTGCCGATGCTCATAGAAAAGTCCGAGCCGCCCCATTGCACCATATCCAGCTCTGGTATTTCCAGAATCGCCTCTAGCTCGTCCACCGCGCCCTTCTTTTCTATCATCACCGCCATCACCACATCGTTGAGCGAGTCCACATACTCTGGCGAGCCGCCGTAGCCCATGTATGTGTTGCGGCGAGTGGCGACGCCATACATCCCCTGGTCGTTGGGCGTATCGGGCTTGGCTTGGCGGATGCACTCGCGCACATCGGCGGCAGAGCGACAGTCGGTGAACAGCACGCTGGTGAAGCCTGCGCCTATGCCGCGCTGCGCCAAAAACGCCTGATGGCTCTGGTCAACCTTTATCATCGTGCCCATGTTATGCAGCTCGGCGGCGCGACACAGGTTATCCAAATCGTGCAAGTCGAAAGAGCCGTACTCCGCCACGAACTCCACATAGTCATATATGCCCGTATGCCCGATAGCCTCCACTACGGAGGGCCAAGCCGACAGGATGTGCGTGCTGAGAGTGGGTTCGCCCGCATCGAGCTTTTCCCGAAGTCTGTTGGGTCGCATAACGCTGCTCCTTGCTGTTCTTTATCACAAAGTTAAGAGTATGAAGGCTCGTCAGTCGCTCCATAGATAGACGAACCGAGCCATAGCACTGGCATTCTATCACACGGCAGGACGGATTTGGACACGCCCGCCTGCGCCCCTTTTTTAGTTAGGGGGTGCTAGGATTTGAGAACTAAAAATCAAGGGTTGCACTGTGAACGCTCAAAGTTCCCCTTTGCTTCGCTTCTTGAAGGCGGATAGGGAATTATGCGGCAACCTCCACCGACAACCCACTTGGGGAGCGGCAATTAACCTTGTGTTAGCCATGGCTTTAACCTAGCATATATCTCAAGTGCCCGCACAATCTAAAATAATGCGGCACTAATCCTTTACACAAACCATTTACACAAACCATTTGGCTCAATACCAAATTCCTCCACCACGCCATTGTCGCTGGGGCAATGTTATAATTTAAGGGCGAGGTAATCATTATGAGTACAACCCTGACCCCCACAGAACGCTCCCGTTTCCTCCAATCTCTGAAAGAAGACGACGAATTCCGCGACGCTGTGCGTCGGCAGCTGCTGAGCGACGAACTGCTGGAATTGCCCGAACGCTTTTCCCAGTTCACAACCTATGTCAACGAATTCATTGCGAGCACTAACGAATTCATCGCGAGCACCAAGGAATTCATCGCAAGCACTAACGAATTCATTGCGAGCACTAAGGAATTCATTGCAAGTACCAACGAATTCATTGCAAGCACCAACGAATTCATCGCAAGCACCAACGAATTCATCGAGTACCAGAAGGGCGTTAACGCCCGTGTCGAAGAGCGTCTCAACCGGATCGATGACAACATTGGCATACTGAAGGGCAACGCTGCCCGCCGCCTGCTTAGAGACTACACTGAAGAAATCCTAGACATTTTCGACCTAGACTTCGTAAGAACCTTATCCCGCGATGACCTGAGACGAATGGTACGCAGTTCGGGCGAGGCTAGCGGCATACCCTTCGGGGAGCGCCGCAGTTTCTACGCCGCCGATCTGGTCATTGAAGGCATAGACTCCACAGACAACATCCATTACATCGCAGCCGAGGCTTCCTTCACCGCCGACAACCGGGACACTGATCGAGCCATTAGAAACGCCGCTTTCCTGACCCGGTTCACAGGACTCCCTGCCATCGCCGTAGTTGCCAGCATAGTCAACGACTACGCAACACAAGAGTTGATAAACCAAGGGGGCATCCAGTGGTTCCAGCTCAATGAGCGAGAACTCGAGGCTGACTAGAATCCTAGCCGCTGTAAAACTGCAACGCCCAAGTCGCACACACCCGTGCGACGATGAATGTAATATTGCGAGCTGAGCGACAGCGCCTTGATTTGCGCCCATACCCGTAAAGCAGTAGTATATGGGCAAGCGGCGTGACCGAAGTCAATGCCCCAATTCCTAGCGACGAGCTAGTATTGGCGCTTCAAAGCGAATGTAGAACACACAGGAGCAAAGTATGCACAACTACACCACGGATATGTACGAGGGGATGCTGGCGGAGACGATAACCATAAACGGGCACAATGGAGATGCGATTAACGCCTACTTTGCGCGCCCGCTCGGCAGTGGGCCGTTCCCTGCGGTGGTGCTGATACACCACCTGCCCGGCTGGGACGAGCTTTACCGAGACTTCACCCGCAAGTTCGCCCATCACGGTTACATCGCCATATCGCCCGACCTCTATCACCGCTTCGGCAGCGGCACGCCCGACGATGTGGCGGCGAAGGCTCGCGGAGAAGGCGGCGCACCCGACGACCAAGTCGTGGGCGATATGGCAACGGCGGCAGCATACATCCGCTCTCTCCCCTACTCAAGTGGCAAGGTAGGCGTCTTCGGCAGCTGCTCTGGCGGACGCCACGCCTTCTTGTGCGCCTGTCGCTCCACCGCATTCGACGCCGCAGTGGAACTTTGGGGCGGACGCGTAGTGCAGGCGGCGGACGACCTCCCACCACAGCAGCCCGTAGCGCCCATCGACTACACCGCAGACCTGTCCTGCCCACTGCTAGGGCTGTTCGGCGAAGAAGACCAATCTCCCACCGTCGAACAAGTAGAGCAGCACGAACAGGCGCTCAAAGACGCAGGCAAAGACTACGAGTTCCACATGTACGCGGGTGCCGGGCACGGCTTCTTCTACTATGACCGCGGGGCATACCGCCAAGAGCAGGCAGTGGACGGCTGGAACAAGGTCTTCGAGTTCTGCGCCAAGCATCTGTCTTAGGCATCGTTACCATACAACCACCGCCATAAGGCAACTCAAAGCGCTCCTTGTCCACACACCCAAGGGGCGCTTTTGCAGCAGGGCAGAGACACGATAAGGGGATGGATATTATGGACAAGACCTTCAGAATTGCGGTGATTGGGCAGGCAGCGTTTGGAGAGAGCGTGCTCAATGCGCTTATGGAACACGGCGAAGATGTGGTCGGCGTGTTCTGTCCGCCGGATAGGGAAGGCAGAGCGCCGGACCCAATCAAGGCGGCGGCTGAAACGCACGGCATCCCCGTCCTGCAGTTCCGCCGCATGCGCAACCAAGACGCCATCGACGCCTTCAAGGCGCTGAACGCCGACCTGTGTGTGATGGCGTTCGTAACCGACATCGTGCCGGACGCCATATTGGAAGCGCCAACGCATGGCACAATCCAGTATCACCCATCGCTACTGCCCCTGCACCGCGGGCCAAGCTCCATCAACTGGCCCATCATCCAAGGCGAAAGCAAGACCGGGCTGACCATATTCTGGCCCGACAAGGGGCTGGACACAGGCCCAATCCTGCTGCAAAAAGAGACCGAAATCGGCGATGACGATACGCTCGGCTCGGTCTATTTCGGCAGGCTGTTCCCAATGGGCGTTGATGCGATGGTAGAGGCAGTGGACTTGGTGAAGAGCGGCAACGCCCCGCGCATCGAGCAAAACCATGACGACGCCACCTACGAGGGTTGGTGCCGCGCCGCCGATGTGCTCATAGATTGGCAAGCGCCGGTGGGCGATGTGTACAACATGATACGGGGCAGCGACCCCAGCCCGGGCGCAGGCACGACCTACGGCGATGTGAGCCTACGACTGTATCGCGCCAGCAAGTCGGACGCAGACGCCGGGGCGACGCCCGGCACGGTTACCGAAGTAACCGCAGACGGCTTTCGCATCGCGGCAAACGGCGGGTCTATATTCGTCGGGCGAGTGCAAGCAGGGCGGGGGCGCAAGGTGATGGCGCCGGAGTGGTCGGACGCGGTGGGGCTGAAGGTGGGCGACAGGTTCGGGGAGAGCTAGCCCGCCCAACGCGTCAGTTATGCGGCCCGTCGGTGGGGTGGTTGCGCCGCCATTCCCATTCGGGGCGCAGGATCTCCATCCGGATGAACTCAAGCCCGCGCCGCCGCACGGATTTGACCTCTTTGAAGCCGGACTTGGCGAAAGAACGCTGCGCCCGTAAGTTCCAGTCTAGCGTGTGAAGATATACGCGCCGCAACTGCGTTTCGCTGAAGATGTGCGTCAGCATCAGGTTGACAGCGTCCGTGCCGTATCCCTTGCTCCAGTAATCGCGGTCGCCAATCATAATGCCAAGTTCGGCTTCGCCGCGACGGTTGTCTATGTCATAGTACATGCAGTTTCCGATGTGCTTGCCGCGCAAATCGTCGATGCCGAAGCGCCTAGAACGGGTGCTTGGGTAGTCGATCTCTTCTTGCGAGTAGCGCAGGAAATCCTCATATGCCATGTTCAGGGGGCGAGTGGCGTCTAGGCGCGCCAATTCTGGGTCTACGCGCCATGCGTAGTCGTTGGGTGTGTCCTCGATGCGCTTTTCTCGCAGGGTAACGAGTTCGCCGCGCACTTCCAGATTTTCAACCGGACGGGGCTTTTTCCGTGACAAGGGAAAGGGCATTCTTAACAACTGAGACCTCATTATCATGGGTGAGTGCGCCAAGCGCTTCGGGCGCTGACAGCCATCGAACATAGTCGAATTCATGGTCATGGAGCGATATGTCGCCGCCGTGTGCGCTCATAAGGTAGAAGTGGACGACTTTGTGGCAGGGCACGCCATCGGTAAAGCGCTTGAAGCAGTATTCGATGCTGCCAAGATAATTGTGGATACGCACTTGCAATCCGGTCTCTTCGGCAACTTCGCGCAGAGCGGTCTGCTCGCGGCTTTCGCCATTCTCGGGTGTGCCCTTCGGCAGCCCCCACACCACAGCATCATCGTGCGTATCGAAGCCGCAAACTATCACATCCGGCACGCCACCGACATTCATCCTGCACACCACTCCACCCGCCGACATCATCTCTATCAATGTTGTGTGTTACCCTCCCTAATCTTCTTCGCATGCGCCGCATATGCGACATTACCGTCCGCCTGCGCCTTGTGCATAGGCGGCATTCACACAAGGTTATTCTAGTGGCTTGCTTGAAAGAGCGTCAAGACTGAACGGCGGCGTGCGATAAGCGCGCACTAAACCCGTGTCCGGTCTATCTACGCTCTCGGTAGCATTGTACACCATAGGGCAAGCGTATGCTTGAACAGGGCGTCTTGTCCAATTCCAAAACTGCGCCGCGTAAAGGGCAAAACAGGTGCTGAAAGCCGCTTAACTGCCCCAATACTATGATAACTGACAAACTCAAAATACCCTGATATAATCGCCCTAAATTACGGACAGGCACCTAGTTCAAGATTAGCTTAAAACCAGAATAGGCATCCGAATGAGCCGCAGGCGCGTGCGGCTTGTGGATTACGGGAGGTTTAAATATGGGACAGTCAATCAGCGTAGAGGTCAACGGGACATCCTATTCTAGCGATGTTGAGCCGCGCATGCTGCTTGCCCAATACCTGCGCGAGACGCTCAGCATGACGGGGACGCATATCGGCTGCGACACTAGCAACTGCGGCGCATGCACCGTCATCCTAAACGGCAGCGCCGTCAAATCCTGCACCGTGTTCGCCGTGCAAGCGGACGGCGGCAGCGTTACCACCGTCGAGGGACTGGCCGCCAAAAACGGCGACCTGCACCCCGTCCAAGAGGGCTTTTGGGAAAAGCACGGCTTGCAGTGCGGCTTCTGCACCCCCGGCATGATTATGATGTCGTACGACCTGCTCACCAAGAACCCCAACCCGTCCGAGGATGAAATCCGGCAAGGGCTTGCGGGCAACCTGTGCCGCTGCACCGGCTACCACAACATCGTCAGCGCCGTCCAATACGCCGCCGACAAGATGAGCGGCTAGCCTGATGGGATGCTGTAGGGCTGCAGGCTAGTTCCACTCACATTTCTCCAGCACCTACACACGCAGTCCGTGCGAAAATGATAGTACGCCGAATCCCATTCGCCGTTCCCCGAGATGCATCGTCCCATCCATATGCGACGCTGCGCAAGCAGCACCCGATGCGGGGGCGAAATCTACGGCGGACAATTTCTCAATGCGGCAGCAAAGCCACGATGGCGTTTGCCATTCAAATAGTGTTCACACAACGAATGCCCCCAAATTGGGGCAACAGGAGGCTGAAATGGTTACCAGCGCATTCACATATCACGCTCCAACCAGCGTAGCGGAGGCTGCTGATCTGCTTGCCGAGCACGGCGAAGAAGCCAAACTGCTCGCCGGCGGACATAGCCTTATCCCGCTGATGAAACTGCGCCTAGCAGAGCCTGAAATCATCATCGATCTAGGCAAGATAGAAGGGCTGTCCTACATCAACGAGGATGGCGGCGCTCTCGCCATCGGTGCAATGACCACCTATACTGCGCTCGAAACATCCGACGCTGTGTGCACCAATGCCCCCGTCCTTGCAGACGCCGCAAGCCAAGTGGCAGACGCACAGGTGCGCAATATGGGCACCATCGGCGGCTCGCTCGCCCACGCCGACCCCGCCGGCGACCTCCCCGCCGTGGCGATTGCGCTAAACGCAGAACTCGTTACCAGCTCCACAGGCGGCCATCGCAGCATATCGGCAGATGACTTCTTCGTAGACCTGCTGACCACAGCGCTAGAGCCTAACGAAATCCTGAACGAAATCCGCATCCCAGCGCAGCCGTCGGGCAGCGGTTCGGCGTATGCCAAGTTCGGCAACAAGGCTTCGCACTACGCCATCGTGGGCGTTGCGGCGGTGATAGCGATTGCGGAGGACGGCAGCTGCACAAGCGCAAGCATTGGCATCACGGGCGCAGGGCCTAGCGCCACACGCGCCTCAGACGCAGAGGCGGCGCTCACAGGCAGCGGCTTGGATGACGATGCCATTGCCGCAGCCGCAAGCGCAGCAGGCAACGGCATCGAGTTTAACGACGACATCCACGCATCCGCCGAATACCGCGCACACCTCACTTCCGTGTACGCTGAGCGTGCCATCCGCGCCGCCATCGCAAACGCCGCAGGATAGGTGATAGGGTTCGGCAGCCGCATGCCGGTTATCGGCTTTGGCGCAGGCACACATCCACAAAAACCAGCGGCAGATAACAGGCTAATGCGCGGGCAGCGAAACGAACAATGCGCCGCTAATCGCTAACCACGCCGTTCAGACCGCGAGATAACAACTGCTTATGAGAATATCCGGCACATACCGATTCGCCGCCGAGCGCAAGCGCGTTTGGGAGATGCTGCTATCGGCGGACACGCTTGCCACCTGCATCCCCGGCTGCCAAAACCTCGAACCTACAGGCGATGACGCCTACGCTGTGGTGATGCGCGTGGGAGTCGCCGCTGTGCGCGGCACATACAGCGGCAGCGTTACGCTCGCGGACAAAGACTACCTGCAATCGTATCGGATGATTGTGCAGGGCAGAGGCGGCGGCGGCGGTGTGCGCGGCGAGGGCGTGCTGCGCTTCGAGGACGACGGCGGGGGCACCATCGTCAGCATCGAGGGCGACGCACAGGTTACCGGCGTCGTGGCGCGCGTGGGACAGCGCCTGATGGGAAACGCATCGCGCCTGCTGATGAACCGATTCTTCGACTGCCTCAAGGAAAAAGTAGAGAGCGGATAGTTTCTAGTTGCCAACAATCGCCAGTTCCCGTGCCGCGTCCCATTCTTTCATCCAACACAAGCGCTGCATCACGCTGACAAGAGTAACTAGCGAACTAAACGGCTAATCATCTGCTTTGAAGGACAAAAACTTTGGGATACGACTACATCGATGTGCAGGAAAGCGGCGGCGTGCTGGTTATCACGATGGATGATGCGCCCACACGCAACGCCATCGGCGACGAGATGGCGGCGGAAATCAACGCCGAAATCGAGCGGCTAGAAGCGTCTTCATCGCTGCGCGCACTCGTGCTGACGGGGCGCGACCCGTCGTTCTGCTCCGGCGCAAATGTCAAGCAGATGAACACCGCCAACGAGCAGCGCAGCGCCGCCCCCATCCCCGCTGACCAGACGCCCTGGGAGTATCTCGAGCAGCAATGGGCGGCGAGCGCAGACGGCGCAAGCTACATGGATGGCGTGCGCTTCCTGCCGCTCACGCTGCACAACATGCAAAAGCCCACAATCGCCGCCGTCAACGGCTACGCAATGGGCTTGGGGATGGGCATCGCCCTATCCTGCGACATCCGCATCGCATCCGAGAACGCTCGCTTCTCCGAGACATTCATACGGCGCGGGCTGATACCGGCGGACGGCTCTTGCTGGCAGCTGCCCCGCATGATTGGCATCAGTAACACATTCATACTGCAATACACCGGCGACGCCATAGACGCCGCAGAGGCGTACCGGCTGGGCATGGTGAGCAAGGTTGCGCCGCACGATGCGCTGATGGATGTTACGCTGGAGTTGGCGCAGCGCATCGCCGCCGGCCCGACCTACTCAATGGCGATGATAAAGCGGCTAGTGCATAGGTCGCTCCACACAGACCTCGCCGAGAGCCTGCGCCTCGCCGGCCCTGCACAGAACATCGCCCGCCGCACCGCCGACCACAAAGAGGGCGTCCGCGCCTTCGTCGAAAAGCGCGCCCCCAAGTATCGCGGGCGCTAGTGGCAGCAGTGTTTCATTTGAGCCGCACCCTGTCCCAATACCGCATTCTCGCATTCTCCCCAGCAGAGCCTCGCCTGCCATTAGCGGGCATGGATTTCCGAGCGGCGCACAGTCTACGCAACCAGCCCGATGGGGAGGGATTTGCTGCAACCCCGTCCGACGGAAGGGCATCTTGCAATTCTGTGGGCGAAAATTACCCTTGCGGCGGCGGCGGTAAGCGAATAATATTAGCGATACACGGACGAACCTCTTACTCTACGAGACCGACAGACAACCGCAGACGATCACAGCATGGCAGACGCAAAGATAGAGTTTACGAACACGAGCAGGCTTGAACCAGAATCTATTGGCGAGCCGGGCAAGCGCACCTTTCGCATACGCGCGGACAGCGAGAGCAGTAGCGCTGTGCTGTGGCTCGAAAAAGAGCACCTGCAAGAGCTTGCCAGGGGCATCCAGCAGCTTATGGCGAGCCTGCCGGACCAAGGGGTGGAGGGCGACATCCCGCCGGAGCGCGAGGCGCCGGGGCTGACGAACCTGAACTTCAAGATAGGCAGGCTGGCGCTCGGGCTAGACAACAACAGCAAGATGTTCCTCATAGACGCACACGATGTCGCAGAGATAGACGACGAAGCGGCGACCGTACGCATATGGGCCACGCGCCGCCAGATGGAGGAGTTCGCCAAACAAGCCATCCGCGTCTGCGCCGCCGGCAGACCGATGTGCCCGCTCTGCAACAGACCCATAGACCCAGACGGCCACATCTGTCCCCGCGCAAACGGACACGCCAAGCTCACTGAGTAGCCGCGCACAGCACAGTCGCCGCATCAGCCAGCCGTGCGTGCTAGATTCATCCTGCACTGTCGGCAGTCGCCCTTTCTTACCAAAGTATGCCCAATTGAGCTTAACACCCTGCGGCAGAGCGTCCACAAAGTCCCCTCACCCATCTGATGTTCATGTCGGTTGGGAGCGTGAAAGCCGCAGCCATTCGCCCCTTAATCTCAAGACCGACTGACGGGCTGAGAAAAATTGCCTTCACGAAGACGCCGTTACAGCCGACGACCGCAGCCACAGCCGATTGATGCCACGCCCGTACAGATGACGGAGGCGGACGCCATTCCGCTGTTGGAGTGCGCCGAAGTGCTGGGCGGCTACCGCATGCGCTACGGCTCCAACTACACTTTCATGGTGCACTTGGACGCCGGCGAAGGCAACTGCATCCGCGCAATCTACAAGCCCCGCGACGGCGAGCGCCCGCTCTACGACTACCCATCCGGCACGCTCTACCAGCGCGAATACGCCGCATTCGTCCTGAGCCGCGCCCTCGGCTGGCCGAATGTGCCGTACACACTGGTGCGCGACGGGCCGTACGGCATCGGCTCCATGCAGATGTATATCGACTGCGACCCGGACACCACCTACTTCGACCTGATTGAGTCGGACGAACACGCCGACGAGTTCGCCAAGTTCGCTGTATTCGATGTGCTGGCGAACAACGGCGACCGCAAGGCGGGACACTGCCTGCTGGACGAAGCCGGTGCGCTATGGAGCATCGACCACGGGCTGACATTCCACCCGATGTTCAAGCTCCGCACAGTGATGGTGGAGTACTGGGGCAAGCCTGTGCCGGACGCCTTGCTAGACGACCTAGCCTCCCTTGAAGCGCGCCTGCAAGAGCCGTCGGACAGCCTGTCTTGCGCCCTGTCTGCGCTCATAGCCCCGCAAGAGATGGACGCCATGTGTCAGCGCCTCGAATACCTCTTACAGCGCCGCAAACTGCCCATGCTAGACCCATACCGCGATGTGCCTTGGCCGTGGGTGTAGGGGCTAGGAATGAAGAATTAGGGTTGCGCGCACAGTGACTTCGCCCATTTACAGGATAGGGTAGATGCGGGTCGGCGCACTATGCACCCAGCCCACAGGTATCCCGCCAAGCGATAGAGCGTCTGTCATACGCACCGGTGAATGAGCGCAGCCCTATTCGCTCCGATGACGCAGATACTGCTCCATCTCGCAGGCGAACCACAGAGCCATTGCGCCGCCGCGTTCGTCCCAGCCAAAGATTGCGGGTCTGTCGAGGTAATCGCGGGTGCTGCTTTGGACGCCCGTGCCTGTGCACACATCCACCAGCCCGCCCTCATCGTCGATGCGCTCGTTGACGCCCTGCCACGCCATCGCAAGCGTGTCCTCATAGTCGGTGGCATCGAGCCAGCCCCGCCTTATCCCGCGCGCCAACGCATAGCCTATCATGCAGGTCGCCGTCATCTCTTGATATGAGCCGGGGAAGTCGATAATCTGCCGCCACATTCCGGACGGCTGTTGATACGCCTTGAGCGCAGAGAGGTGGCGGCGGTGCTGCTCTCTGAGACGCCTGCGGTCGGGATGGTCGGAGGGCAGATATGTCAGCGTCTCGGCGTATCCCAGCGCGGCGAAGCCATTGCCCCTGCCCCAGAACCACTCTGCATCGCGGCAGTGCCAAAACAGGCCATTCTCCTGCTGCACATTGGCGTCGAGCAAAAAGCGTGTGTGGATGTCCAGCAGGCTTGCGTCGCCGGTAACGCGCTGCGCCCGCCCGAGCACTGCAGCGCCGAAGAACATATCCTCCACGCGATAGTCGGCGTCGGACGCCGGCGGGATGTCGCCGGGGATCGCGGGGCGGTAGCGGCTGTTTGCCACGCTCACGAGCAGGTCGGTGTAATGTGGATCATCGGTGGCATCAGCCAATTCGTCCGCCCACACCAGCCCGGCGAGGTTAGCGCCTCCGTTGCTCTCGCCGAACGCCTCTTGTATCGTGCAAGAGGCATAGCCTTTCACGAGTCGCTCGATGTCCGCTGCCGGGCTTGGCGCATCCGGATCTAGCTCGGCAAGGCGCAGCCTGCCGCTCAGCGCAACGCCCTGCGTGTAGATGACCGGATTGAGCGCATGCCCGTATGACTTTGCCAGCGTATGCGCCGTCTCAAGCGGGGTGCGTTCCCGCCGCCTGTCCAAACTGCTGCGCGCCGGCGACGACCGCAGCGCAGACTCCGGCGCAAGCAGCCGCCAAAGCCTGTCGATCTCTGCGATGAGAGCGCTCTTCGGGCAGGTGAGCGAAAGCGTGGGAATGGCAGCAAGGTTATTCTGCGTCTCGGACGCAAGTGCGCTCGTGAGCGAACCGTTGCCCGTTATCGGATAGGCGTTGAGGGCATCTGCTATGCGCTTGATAGGCCCTGCAAACTCCCAGCGCACATTGTGCCCCTCGCACACCTCCAAGACCACATCCGGAGCATTAAAGCCTATCCAGCGCCACAGGTAGCGCGCTTCGGGTTCGTGCGGGTCGTCATAGAAACGCCCCTGTGGCGGGTAACCCTTGGACGGGTTACCGCTCGACCCGTTGCTCAGTAGCACACCGAGCGCAAGCCCTCTGGGGTTGCCGCATGGTATGGCGCTAAGCGCGATGTCACTCTGGATGGGCGCGCCTCTATCCACATAGGACTGCAGCACATCAAAGGCGCACTCCACATCCGCAGTGGCGCCCGTAAGCCCGGCTATCAGCAGCACGCGGGTGCGGCTCGTGTCCGGCACATATGCGTCGGTGTGCAACAGCACGGGTATCGGCGTCTCCGAGCGGGTTACGCCGCACGCATCCGCCTGCCAAACGCTGGGGAGCTGCTCCACGAAGTTGTCTATTTGCGCCGTCAAATCCATTTCATCATCCCCCGGCAGCATATCAGCCGTTTATGTTACAAGCCGGTCAAGTTTATCAGAGTGAGGGTCGCATTGGGGCGATTTCATCGGGATGTTGCAGGGCATTATGTAAGATTTTTCGCATGGCGATTTTCTCGCTCCCACAGCGTGCCCGATACACAAATGCCGGTGAAGCATGGCAACACACACGCACACAAGAATGCCGTCTGAACCGATGTGCAAGGCTGGGAACGACGCTTGACGGCTGAGTGTGGGAATGGCTGTTTGCTGCCGCTCATCTCTTGTTGATAAGCGCCGCCAAGAACCCTGCGCCGAAGCCGTTGTCGATGTTCACCACGCCGATGCCTGTGGCGCAGCTGTTGAGCATAGCGAGCAGCGCTGCCAGCCCGTCGAAGCTTGCGCCGTAGCCCACGCTGGTGGGAACGGCGATGACCGGCACTTCCACCAGCCCGCCGACCACGCTCGGCAGAGCGCCCTCCATGCCCGCCACGGCGACCACCACGCGCGCCCTCTGTAAGGATGGCATCTGCGCCAAAAGCCTGTGGATGCCCGCCACGCCCACATCGAACACGCGCTCAACCTCGCAGCCCATAGCCTCAGCCGTAACCACCGCTTCGCTCGCCACAGGCAGGTCGGCGGTGCCGGCGCACACCACAAGCACGCCGGGTGTGGTCTTGCGCTCAGCGGGCGGACGGCGATCCACTACGATGCAGCGCGCCATCTCGTGATACTTGGCGTCCGGGATGTCGGCGACGACAGCGTCGTAGGCGCTCTGGTTTGCGCGGGTAACGAGCAGGCGGTCTGATCGACGGAGCAGCGCAGCGGATATGCCCGCAATCTGGTCAGGCGACTTGCCCTGCCCGAACACCACCTCAGGGAAGCCCTTACGCAGAGCGCGATGGTGGTCAACCTTCGCAAAGTCCAAGTCTTCGTATGGCAGGTCTCTCAGGCGCGATACGACATCATCCTCGCTGATCCCGTCGCCCTTATAGTTACGCAGGATGGCACGCAGGCGGTTTTCGTCCAACTTGTTCCGTCTTTCAGTTTACAGGTCTATCCGTACGATAATGCAGGGTTAGTGCGCCATTGAACTCGCAAGTATCCCCCATGCACCCCACACATTATAAGCGACAGCGCCGCATTAGCCAATTCCCAACCCCGTCAGATGTGCCCAATCGGCGGTGAACACGGGATAGAGCATATCGCCCCATTGCACTAAACATCGAGCCACTGTAACCTACACCCAAATTAGCGCTGCTGCCAGACAGGTGGCTTGCCCCCGAACAGCCAACAACCGTGCATATATCCATATATCCTATACCCACCCCAACACCCACGAAGGAGTCCACTATGGCAACGGTCGGCATAGACCACATCGCGATGCCCACGGCAAACATCGAGCGGCTCATCTCTTTCTATAAGCGGCTCGGCTTCACGATAAACGACGAGGCGGAATGGCGCGCAGGCAAGGCACATATCATATCCATACAGGTGGGCAACTCCAAGATAAATGTGCACCCCGAGGGCTACACCGCAAGCCTGCGCGGGCCAACCGCCGTGCCCGGCAGCGCCGACATCTGCTTCGTGTGGGACGGCAGCGCCGAGGAATGCGAGCAGATGCTCCAAGACGCCGGCGTGGAAATCATCGCAGGCCCGGGGCAACGCAGGGGTGCCCTCCGACACAAGCCCGCCGTCAGCCTATACGCCCGCGACCCCGACGAAAACCTGCTGGAATGGATGATTTATGAGTAAGTCGGGCTGGCATACCTCGCCTTCGCAAGAATGGCAGCACGGATAAGCGAACAGCCTTATCCGCAGCCGGACGAACTGACCGTCTAGCTAGCCGCGTATGGCGGCAGGTGTTCGTGCTCGAAGGTTTCGGCAATGCGTATGGTATCGGATGAGATTGCGCCCTCGTACAGGGCGTACCGAGCAGCGAACTCGTCTATAATCGCCTGCGCAGCTGCGGCGTAGTCTGCGCTACCAAGCTCGTCTTCGATGCTGCCGGTCGTGCTCGGCTGCCAAGCGATGCCCAGCGCATCGTACACTGGCGTGAGGATGTCCCTGATGCGTTCGCTCCCCGCAACCACCACCACACCGCCCACATGTGCGGCGCTGCGTATCAGACGCTGCCCGATGCCCGCAATCTTGCGCTCGCCCCGCGCGTTGACGCTGTGCTGTCCCGGGCAGTATTCCCCGTCCACCATGCCGATACGGGCGTCCACGCCTAGCCGCCGCAATGCATGCATGATGATGTTCGCCGTCTCATCGAAGCGCGCCATCACATCGGCGCGGGGGAGCGTATCTGGCATCGTCCACGAGAAGGCGATGGTGTCGCGGTGGAACACCGCTGCACGCCCACCGGCAAGCCGTTCAATCGCCTCGAATCCGCCGACGCGCGCTGCTGCGACGGCAGCAGCATAGCCGTCCGACCGTGTGTCTTGCGGCCCGAACGCCACCACATCTGCGGGCGTGTACAGCCTCAGCGTCTCCGGCTCTGCGCCGTCGGCGACCTGCCGCAGCAGCGCGCGCGACACCGCCGTGTCCAGCGCCGCACGCTCACCGTATCCCTCTGTCGTCAGCCGTATGCTACGATGCTCGGTCATATGCCAGCATGCCAAAATCTTTCAGTCCGCTCTGGGGAAAAGAATATCACACCTGCCGCCGGCTGTTCGCACAGCAAAAGGGGGCATATTCGCCTACAACAACGCCGTTCCATCCCAATGAGCGAAGACGGCGAGGACGGCTCGCACGCCCTGAACTCTGCGCCCGTGTGTGCTACCATTAGCGGAGCATGGAAACGCACTGTGGGGAAGGCACGCCGAGCCTGCGCCCCGCATACACGCTGACACACCGCACAAGTACGATTGAGGGGAAATTGCCGATGAAAATCAAGCAGGTTCGCGCCGTATCCGTCAACATCCCGCGCACGCCGCCCAAGACTGAGGCGCGCCGCCCCAATTGGAACACCCACGCAAGGCGCGCCCTGCCCATCAACAAGTACCCAGAGTTCCCGCGCATGCACGGACACATGCCGGGCGCAAACACGCGCGAAGACATCTGGGTGCAGGTCGTCGCCGAGGATGGCACATACGGGCTTGGGCAGTGCAGCTTCGGCGAGCTGACGGCGGCGCTGGTGGACTATCACTTTGCGCCGCTGCTGCAAGGGCGCGACTGCTTCGCCACCGAGTTTCTAAACGACCTAATGTGGCGCTCTACGCAGCGGTTTGGCGCAGGCGGCATCGCCACCGTCGCCCAAAGTGGCATCGACCTCGCCCTATGGGACTTGAAGGGCAAGCTGCTGGAGCAACCCGTCTATCGCCTGCTTGGTGGGCCATGCCGCGACAAAGTCAAGCTATACTGCACATCGGACGATCTCGACTGGTCGAAGGAACTCGGCTTCACGGCGTTCAAGGTCAGCAACCCAGTCCACTATGAAGAGGGCATAGACGGGCTGAACATCCTAGACGAGCACATCGGCAGAGCGCGCGACGAGGTGGGCTACGATGTGGAGCTGATGTACAACCCGGTGATGTCTTTCAATGTGGAGTTCGCCGTGAGGGTGGCGGAGCGGCTTCGCAAGTACGGGCTGCGCTGGCTGGAAGAGCCGCTCATCCCCACCGACCTAGAGGGGCACATAGAGTTGAAGAAGGCTATCAACTGGGTGCCGCTGGCGACCGGCGAAGACCATCACGGACGGCACGCATTTCGCCAGCTAGTGGAGCATCGCGCCATAGACATCGCCCAACCCGACATCAAGTGGTGCGGCGGCTTGTCCGAGGCGGTGAAGATATACACCATTGCGGAGGCGGCGGGCATCGCCACCATCCCACACGCAGGCGCAGGCACACCCTTCGGGCAGCACTTCGCCTTCGCAATGCCCGAATCGCCTATGGCGGAGTTCTGGATGGGCAGCGACCCCGGCGTTCCGCTGGAAGAAGTCTGCCCCATCCCGGGTATGCCGATGCCCAAAGACGGCTTCGTCGTGCCGTCGGACGCCCCCGGCTTTGGCATGGAGATATTAGACGAGTGGGTGCAACCCTGGGATCACACTGCCGCAATCAAGACACTGAGCTAGCACGGCTTTCAAGCGAGGCATCTCGCGCATAGCGGCATTGAGGGCACCTACAACCCCACATCTAATGCTGATGCCACCGTGTCCATATCCTTGTCGCCGCGCCCGCTCAGTCCCATTAGAATGATCTGGTCGGGCGAGAGCGTGGGCGCAAGCTGCGAGATGTGGTAGGCGGCGTGTGCCGGCTCTAGCGCCGGGATGATGCCCTCTGTGCGACACATAAGCTGGAAGCCCTCCAACGCCTCAGCGTCCGTCACGCTGACATACTGCGCCCGCTCACTGTCTTTCAGCCAGCTGTGCTCCGGCCCCACTCCCGGATAGTCCAGCCCTGCGGATATGCTGTGTGTCTCCATCACCTGCCCATCGGCGTCTTGCAGCAAGTAGGACATGCTGCCGTGCAGCACGCCCACATCGCCCACCGCAAGCGTGGATGCGTGGCGTACGCCATCCACACCATCGCCGCCCGCCTCCACACCCACGAGCCTCACATCTTCGTCCCCGATGAACTCATAGAACAGCCCCATTGCGTTGCTACCGCCACCCACGCATGCAACAGCGTAGTCCGGCAGTCTGCCCGCGCGCTCCAGAAGCTGCGCCCGCGCCTCTGCGCCGATGATCTTCTGAAAGTCGCGCACCATCATCGGATACGGATGCGGACCCACTACGCTGCCGATGAGATAATGCGTGTCGCCCACATTCGTAACCCAGTCGCGGATGCACTCATTGATGGCGTCTTTGAGCGTGCGGCTGCCCGATGTTACCGAGCGCACCTCAGCGCCAAGCAGACGCATACGGAACACATTCAGCGCCTGCCGCCGTATGTCTTCTTCGCCCATATAGACGATGCACTCTTGATCGAGCATAGCGCACACCGTCGCCGTTGCGACCCCGTGCTGACCTGCGCCCGTCTCGGCGATGATGCGTTTTTTGCCCATGCGCCGCGCCAGCAGTGCTTGCCCTAGGGCGTTGTTTATCTTATGCGCCCCCGTGTGTGCGAGGTCTTCGCGCTTGATGTATATCTGCGCACCGCCGAGTTCAGCGGTCAGATTCTCTGCGAAGTACAGCGGCGTGGGACGCCCGACATAGTGCGCCGCAAGCGACTTCAGCTCGGCGGAGAAGGTCTCGTCGGCTTGCGCCTTGCCGTACTCATACTCCAACTCCTCGATGGCGCTCATCAGCGTCTCGGGTACGAAGCGCCCGCCAAATGCGCCAAAGCGCCCTCTGTCATCAGGAAGCGCAGAAGCGCTGTGGGTCATACTCATATGCCGTCCTTTGTTTTTCAGATATGCGGCAAGCAGCCAATCGCTGGTTAACAACTGCAAGTGTCTCTTGGAGCGACAACTACCATCAACTATTATCACCCCTCGGTTGACCTTATGCAAATGCTTGCCTAAAATGGGAATGACTTTCAGACAACCCAAACCGACTGGGAAAGACGCCATCCCAACAGTCAGACTTGAAGGGGGACTGCGATGCCAATCTACGAATATGCATGCGTAACCTGCACCAACCGCTTCGAGAAGCGCCGATCGATGAGCGCGATGGACGAGCCTGCGCCCTGCCCCGACTGCGGCAGTAAGTCAAAGCGGGTGTTCTCTGTGTTTGCGGCGTTCACGAGCAACGGCAGCGGACAGACGAGCGCCGTTGCGGGCGCCGGCGGATGCTGCGGTGGCGGAGCCGGCGGCGCATGTGCCTGCGCTATGGGCGTATAGCCCGCATCTCCACGCGTCCCATTACACACAAACGCAAACCCCGCACCCACGAAACCCCTGCGCTAGACACACCAACCGCCGAACTAAACGCTTTTGGAGGATGATATGGCAACCGCAACCGGAGTCCGCACACTGCTCATCGACCCCACTACACTGCCCATCGTGCCGGAGTTCCAAGGCGCACCCCGACTGCAAGACCTGACCAACAAGCGCGTGGGCGTCATCGACGACAGCAAGGTGAACGCCAAAGAGTACCTAACGCAGCTGACCGACCTGCTAGACGAGCGCTTTGGCATCGCTAGCATCAAGTACCACGCCAAGCCCTCGGCGTCCAAGCCGGCAGATCCCGCAGTCGTTGCGGATATAGCGGCGACCTGCGACTATGTTATCGTCGGTGTGGGTGATTGAGGCTCGTGCAGCGCGTGCAGTGTGCACGACGGAGTACATGTAGAAAAAGCCGGCATCCCCGCAGTAACAATCTGTACCGACCGCTTCATAGAAACATCCAAGTCTATGGCGGCGATGTGGGGCGCACCGGGCTACCCGGTCATCTTCACCCCGCACCCAATCGCCGGGCTGAGCGAGGCGCAGCTGCGCGCCAACGCCGCCGAAATCTTCGACACTGTGGTTACCATCCTGACGAACAAATAGCCACGCCATCCCGCCCGCTGCGTGTCCCACCGGGTGGAGCGGTGCAGACCATCGCGCGAGATGTGCCTGCCAAGCTCTACCCGGCTGTCGACCGGCGCCGCACCCGCAGCACAAATCTCGGCAGCACGGCGCACAACACCGCCCCCGCGATGCTGCACAGCGCTATTAGCATCGTCGCATCGAAGAAGAACCCCTGCGGGAACATCGCTATCAAGTAGTCGCGGCGCGGGTCGAGCTGCCACAGGTCATTGCTGAAGCTGATTAGGTGGAACACGAGGAACGCCTGCTCGAACCCGACCAGCGCTATCAGCCCCACAGCCGCTACAAGCAGCAGCGTTGCCACACCGCCGCGCGCGATGTAGCGCAGCAGCGCCCATACGAACGCCCGCCCTCTCATCGCGAACCCGGCTGCGATGAACACAGCCATGTACAGCGCTGAGAGCAACTGCGCCCGGTACACGCCGCGCACCAGCGCCTTCACATCGCGCATGTGGTGTATCTCCCGCTCATTGTACAGGCTCTCCACCAGTACGCCGCCAACGAATGTGCGGATGATGAGGTCTTCGGCATCGTTGTTGAAGTAGTCTCGTATCTGAGCGCCGGCGGCTATCAGGTCGGAACGGCTGATGCGCGTGTAAGCCTCTATTTCGTAGCGGTCGAACCCGTATGAATACAGCACGGGGAGATTTATCACCAGCCGCACGCTGCTAGTGATGAGAAGCAGCGGCACAAGCGCGACGAACAGGATGGCGGCGATGTTCCACGCATACCTTGCGTAAGGCGAACTCGCCACACCTGCTGTACTCTTCGTATCGTCCGTCGTGTCAACCATAGCGCATCAATGATAGCATTAGTGATGAGATGTTTTTAAGCTTTTCCGAGCGAGGGGTTACGATAGTGGCATCTGATACCCAATGTGTAGGCAGCGTGCTGCTGACGGCGGAGCGCATCCAACAGCGCGTGTGTGAGCTGGGCGCCGAAATATCCAGCGACTATATGGGCAGAGAAGTGCTGATGGTGGGCGTGCTGAAAGGGGCGATGGTGTTTATGGCAGACCTGATGCGCGCGACAAGCATACCCGTGCGCGTAGATATGATTGGGGTTTCGAGCTACATCGGGCGAAAGAGCACGAACGAAGTGCGCTTCACAAAGCCCCTAGACTCCGACATCGATGGCTGCGATGTCATCCTCGTCGAGGATATTATAGACAGCGGGCTTACGCTGCATCGGCTGCTGGCACACATCGAGAGGCAGCGCCCTGCTAGCATCGCCGTATGCGCCCTGTTGAACAAGACAGCGCATCGCCGCGTGGATGTGCCTATCGACTACATCGGGTTCGACATACCGGACGCGTTCGTCGTCGGCTACGGGCTTGACTACGACGAGCGGTATCGCAACCTGCCGTATATTGCGGCGCTCATCTGAGCAAACCCGAAAAGCACAGCGCCGACCGAAACCGAAGCGGCGCATACCGGTGCGATGGCTAGTTACGCCCGCGCAAGCGCTCCCGCCAACACTGGGCGCAAGCTCGTGCTGCCCATCAGATAGAGGTCGATGCCGCGAGCCGCCTCCCGTCCCTCCGCGAGCGCCCACACCACCAGCGACTGGCCGCGAGCCATATCCCCGGCAGCGAACACGCCGGGGATGCTGGTCATCTTGTTGCCATCGGTCTGCACATTGCCCCTGCCGTCTAGCGCCACGCCCAAGTCCGTGAGCAAGCCTTCGCGCTGCGGATATAGGAAGCCCATGGCGAGCAGAACAAGGTCAACATCTATCTCGAACTCGCTGCCCTCTATGCGCTCCATACTGGGTCTGCCGGACGCATCGGGAGCGCCCCAGTGGATGCGGACGGCGTGGAGCTTCTCCACATGCCCGTTTCTGCCGCTGAAGTGCGTGGTCAGCACATCGTAATCTCGGACGCCGCCCTCTTCCTGCGAGGATGAGGTGCGGAGTATCAGGGGCCAGAACGGCCAAGGGTTATTCTGGCTGCGCTCCACAGGTGGCTCGGAGAGAAGTTCGCACTGATAGACGACCTCTGCGCCCTGCCGATGGGATGTGCCGAGGCAGTCTGAGCCAGTGTCGCCACCGCCTAGGATAACCACGCGCTTGCCCTCGGCGCTGATACGCTCGGCTGGCGGGATATGCTCGCCGGCGTTCAGGAGGTTCTGCTGCGTGAGGAAGTCCATGGCGAAGTGAACGCCGTCTAGTTCGCGCCCGGGAACGGGCAAGTCGCGCGGGATGGTGCTGCCACCCGTGAGCACGATTGCATCGAACTCTGCCGTCAGTTCGTCCGCCGTTATATCAACGCCCACATTGACGCCAGTCTTGAAGGTAACGCCCTCTGCCTGCATCTGGTCTACGCGCCGCTGCACGATGCGCTTTTCTAGCTTGAAGTCTGGGATGCCCAGCCGCAGCAAGCCGCCAATGTAGTGGCTGCGCTCGAACACGGTTACCCAGTGGCCGCAGCGGTTGAGCTGCTGCGCTGCCGCCATACCCGCAGGCCCCGAGCCTACCACGGCAACGCTTTTGCCGGTGCGCTGCTTGGGCGCATCGGGTGTTATCCAGCCCTCGTCCCAGCCGCGGTCGGCGATGGCTTTCTCTATGTACTCGATGGTAACGGGATCTTGGTTGATGTTCAGGACGCAAGCAGCTTCGCAGGGCGCAGGGCAGACTCTGCCGGTGAATTCGGGGAAGTTGTTGGTGGAGTGGAGTTCGGCGAGCGCCTGCTGCCAGTCGCCGCGATATACGAGGTCGTTGAAGTCGGGGATGAGGTTACCGAGCGGGCAGCCCGTGTGGCAGAATGGGACGGCGCAGTTCATACAGCGCGCGCCCTGTTCGCGGGCTTGCGCTTCGCTCCAATCATCGTAGAATTCGTCGAAGTGCTGAACACGCAGTGATATAGGCTGCTGCGACGGCACTTGCCTGCCGTATTCCTTAAATCCGGTGGGTTTTCCCATATATCGGCTTGCCTATCTCTATATGCATATGCGGTTAGTCGGCTGCGGCGGCTGCGCGTTCCATCAGGATGCGCTTGTAGTCTTGGGGCATCACCTTGACGAACTTGGGCAACATATCGCGCCAGTTGTCCAAGACGCGGCGGGCGTTGGCACTGCCAGTGTAGTGCAGATGCGCTTCAATGAGGCTTCGGAGCGCTTGCTCGTCCTCGGCTGATTCCACACTCTCGAGACCGACGAGTCCGTGGTTGCAGAGGCTTGCGAACTCACCGTATTCGTCGAGCACGAACGCCTCGCCGCCGCTCATGCCCGCTGCGAAGTTGCGTCCCGTCGGGCCAAGTACGACCACTCTGCCACGCGTCATATACTCGCAGCCGTGATCGCCCACGCCCTCTACCACGGCTTCTGCGCCGCTGTTGCGCACTGCGAAACGCTCCCCCGCGATGCCACGAATGAACACCCTGCCACTCGTAGCACCGTATAGTACCACATTGCCCACGATGATGTTGTCCTCTGGGGCAAAGACAGATGCGGCGGGCGGCGTGATGATCACCTTACCCCCAGACAGCCCTTTGCAGAAGTAGTCGTTGGCGTCGCCCTCGACACGCATCGTAACGCCCCGCGCCAAGAATGCGGAGAAGCTTTGCCCCGCCGAGCCGCTGAAATTGACGGTGATGGTGTCGTCCGGAAGGGCATCCTCGCCATAGCGCCGCGCGATTTCGTAGCTTAAGGTCGTGCCGACGGTGCGGTTGGCGTTGCTCAGCGGCAAGGTCAGCGCAACCTTCTGCTTTTCGTCCAAGGCGGGCTTGCAGAGCGCGACTATCTGGTTGTCCAGCGCCCGCTCCAAGCCGTGGTCTTGCGTTTCGCGGCAGTAGGTAGCCACCGATGGCGGAGCATCCGGCATGTGCAGCAGATTGGAAAAGTCCAAGCCTTGCGCCTTCCAGTGCTCGACGGCTTGACGGGTGTCCAGCCTGTCCATCCTGCCCACCATCTCGTTGATGGTACGGAAGCCGGTCTGCGCCATAATCTCGCGTAGCTCCTCCGCCACGAAGAAGAAGTAGTTGATGACATACTCAGGCTTGCCGGCGAACATCTTGCGAAGTTCGGGGTCTTGCGTGGCGATGCCCACGGAGCAGGTGTTGAGGTGGCACTTGCGGAGCATGATGCAGCCCATCGTGATGAGCGGGGCGGTCGCCATGCCGAACTCTTCTGCGCCGAGCATACAGGCGATTGCCACATCGCGACCCGTCTTGAGCTGGCCGTCGGTTTGGACAACGATGCGCCCGCGTAGGTCGTTCAGCACGAGGACTTGTTGTGTTTCAGCAACGCCGAGTTCCCATGGCAAGCCAGCGTGCTTGATGGACGACTCGGGGGATGCGCCCGTGCCGCCGCTGTCCCCGCTGATGAGCACCACATCGCCGTGCCCCTTGGACACGCCGGCGGCGATGGTGCCAACGCCCGCCTCAGCCACGAGCTTTACATGCACACGCGCGGCAGGGTTGGAGTTCTTGAGGTCGTGGATGAGCTGCGCCAAGTCTTCGATTGAATATATGTCATGGTGTGGCGGCGGCGATATGAGTTCCACGCCGGGTGTGGAGCTGCGCACCCAGCCGATGTACTCGTCCACCTTGTGCCCGGGGAGCTGCCCGCCCTCGCCGGGCTTGGAGCCTTGCGCCATCTTGATTTGCAGGTCGCGCGCGCTGGCGAGGTAGTTGATGGTAACGCCGAAGCGCCCGGACGCCACCTGCTTCATCGCGCTGTTGCGGGAATCGCCGTTGGGATCGGGCGTGTAGCGGTGCCAGTCTTCGCCACCCTCGCCGGTGTTGCTCCGCGCGCCAATGCGGTTCATCGCAATAGCCATCGTCTCGTGCGCCTCGCGGCTGATAGAGCCGAGCGATATTGCGCCGGTGGCGAAACGCTTCACGATTTCAGCCGCCGACTCCACCTCGTCGATCGGAACGGGGGTGTCCGCCGGCTTGAAGTCGAGCAGCCCGCGAATTGTGCACAGGCGACGGTTGATGTCGTTGGACTCGTCGGCAAACTGGCGATAGGTGGCGTAGCTGCCGGTCTTTGCGGCGTGCTGGAGGCGAGCGATCGTCTCGGGATTCCACATATGGTGTTCGCCGTCACGCCGCCACTGGTAGAACCCGCCTGCCTCGAGTGTGCGGCTGCCAGTTGGCACAGGGCGGTGGTAAGCGTCGGTGTGCCGCCTGAGGCTTTCCTGCTCTATCTCGTCGATGCCGATTCCACCGATGCGGGTGGGTGTCCATGTGAAGTACTTGTCCACGAACTCGTCGCTCAGCCCAACCGCCTCGAAAATCTGAGCGCCGCGATAGCTCTCTATGGTGGATATGCCCATCTTGGACATAATCTTCAGGATGCCCTTGTCGGCGGCTTTGATATAGTTCTCTTCGGCGATGTGGTAGTCCATATCCGCTGTGAGCGAGCCTGCGTCATTGATGAGTTCGCGCAGGGTTTGGAAGGCGAGATACGGGTTGACAGCGCCTGCGCCATAGCCGATGAGCAGGGCTAGATGCGCCACTTCGCGCGGTTCGCCGGATTCCACGACCAGCCCGACGCGGGTTCTCATGCCCTTGCGGATGAGATGATGATGCACGCTTGCCACGGCGAGCAGGCTCGGTATGGGTGCGTTGTAGGCGTCTGCGTAGCGGTCGGACAGGATGATGATGGTGTTGCCATCCTCGACGGCGCGCACGGCGTCTTCGCACAGGTAGTCTATGGCTCGGGCGAGTGCGCCGCTTCCGTCATCAGGCACGAACAGCGTGCGGAGCGTCTTCGCTCTCAGGTGCGGCATATCTATGTGGCGTATCTTCTGCAGCTCGGCGTTGGTCAGCACGGGGCGCTTGATGCGCAGCTGTGCGCAGTGCTCCGGCGTCTCGGTGAACAGGTTCGCCTCAGAGCCGATGGTGGCTTCCAAGGATGTAACGAGTTCCTCGCGGATGGCGTCCAAAGGCGGGTTGCTGACCTGTGCGAAAAGCTGCTTGAAGTAGTTGAACAGCAGCGGGTTGCGCTCCGACAGCACAGCGAGCGGGGTGTCGTTGCCCATAGAGCCGACGGGTTCGCTGCCTGTCGCCGCCATCGGCTCCACAATCATGCGCAGGTCTTCCAGCGTATAGCCAAAGGCGACCTGCTGTGCGCGCAGGTTGGCGGCGTCCATGAATGGCGGCATATCGGCGGGTTCAGGCAGGTCTTCCAGCGCAACTTGGTTGTCTGCAAGCCATTCGCCATAGGGCTGCTGCGATGCGATTTGCTGCTTGATTTCAGCATCGTCCACGAGCCGTCCCTGTTCGGTGTCTAGCAGGAACATACGGCCCGGGCGGATGCGGTCTTTGAACAGTACCCGCTCTGGTGGGATGTCCAAGACGCCGGTTTCGGACGCCATTATGAGCAGGTCGTCGGTGGTAACCATATAGCGGCAGGGGCGCAAGCCGTTACGGTCTAGCACGGCGCACACCCGCACGCCGTCGCTGCCGATGATGAGTGCGGGACCGTCCCACGGCTCCATCAGGCAGGAATGGTACTCGTAGAAGTCGCGCTTCACCTTATCCATCGGCAGATGGTCGCCCCACGCCTCTGGTATCATCATCATCATCGCATGCGGGAGCGAACGCCCCGTTGCGAGCAGCAGCTCTAGGGCGTTGTCGAAGCTCGCCGTGTCGCTCTGCACATCCTTGCCGATGATGGGCAGCAGCTTGGACAGGTCGTCTCCGAGCGCATCGGATGCGAACATGCCTTCACGGGCTGTCATCCAGTTGATGTTGCCGCGCAGGGTGTTGATTTCGCCGTTGTGGATGACCAGCCGATACGGGTGCGCCAGCCGCCATGTGCCGAGCGTGTTCGTGCTAAAGCGCGAGTGCACGAGCGCAAACGCCGTCAGCACATCCTCATCCGTCAGGTCGTGATAGAAGCGTTGCAATTGGCTTGCGGCAACCAGCCCCTTGTAGACAATCTTGTTGGCGGACAGGCTGCATATGTAGAAATGATGCTTGCCCGCAATGTCGGACTGCGCTACGGCGTCCTCGATTTGGCGGCGGATGAGGTAGAGTTTCAGTTCGAAGTCAAAACCGGGCCGCAATGCGGGGCTGCATCCGACGAAGAATTGGCGTATGGTGGGCATGACGGCGGCAGCAAGTGTGCCGATTTCGTTGGGCGACACGGGCACATCGCGCCATCCGAGCATCCTCTGCCCCTCTTGCTCCACGAATTGGCGGACGATGGCTTCGACGGCTTCCTGTTGCTCGGGTTCGTGGGGCATGAACGCCATGCCCACGGCATATTCGCCGGGTGCGGTGGGCGAAATGCCGAGCTGCGCAAACTGCTTGGCGAAGAACTCGTGCGGCATTTGCAGCAGCACGCCGGCGCCGTCGCCGGTTTCGGGGTCAGCGCCCTTTGCGCCGCGATGCTCTAGGCTGCACAGCGCCTGCAAGCCCTGCTGCAAGACGGCGTGGGATCGCACGCCCCGCACATTGGCGACTAGCCCCACGCCACAAGCGTCGTGCTCGAAGCGCGGGTCATACAAGCCCTGCTTCGTCATATCAGGAATATATGTGTATGCCATATCGTTGCCTCGCCGATGGCGGCTGTTTGCGGTGCGGTTCGGGGTTGCAAGGCTGCGGAATGTGCGCTTACAGCACACGCAGGTAGTGTTCGGTTTCGTAGTCTGCAATACGGCTGTGGTAATTTTCCCACTCTATCTTCTTGTTCTCGATAAAGCCCTTGAACACCTCTTCGCCAAGCGCATCATGGACGAGTTCGCTGCGCTCGGTGATGCGGATTGCTTCCCACAGATTGGCGGGCAGCGACTCTATGCCAAGATCAGAGCGCTGTGCGCCGCTCATGAAGTAGGCGTTGGAGGGCGCCGGTGGTGGGAAATCGTAGCGTTCCTGTATGCCCTTTAAGCCGGCGGCGAGCATCACGCTGAAGGCGAGATATGGGTTGCACGCCGGGTCTGGGGCGCGGTACTCGATGCGACGGGATTCCTCACGGCCGGGCTTGAAATCAGGTACGCGAATGAGGTCGTCGCGGTTCACGGTTGACCATGACACGAAAGTCGGCGCTTCAAACCGCGGGACGAGGCGCTTGTATGAGTTGACCCACTGGTTGGTCACCGCGGTGATTTCGCGGGCGTGGCGCATTAGCCCCGCAATGAAATACTTGGCGGTGTTGGACAGGTGCTGCGGGTCTTCCTCGTCGTAGAATGCGTTGCGGTCGCCTTGAAAGAGCGACTGGTGCATGTGCATGCCGCTGCCGTTGATGCCATGCACCGGCTTGGGCATGAAGGTTGCGTAGTAGCCGTTCTGGTGGGCTATCTCTTTGACCACAAGACGGTAGGTCATCACCGTGTCTGCCATCGTAAGGGCGTCGGTGTGGCGCAGGTCTATTTCGTGCTGGCTGGGCGCTGCCTCGTGGTGGCTGGATTCGACGGGGATGCCGAGGTCTTCCAAAGTCAAGACGGTTTCGCGCCGCAGGTCGGTGGCGAGGTCGGTAGCGCCTTGATCGAAGTAGCTCCCGCTGTCCAATGGCGTGGTATCTCGGGAGTTTTGGAAGTAGAAATACTCTATCTCTGGCCCAACATAGTAGGTATAGCCGAGTTTGGATGCGGCGGCGAGATTACGGCGCAGCACGGCGCGAGGGTCGATCTCATACGCGCTGTCGTCGGAGGTGATAATGTCGCAGAACATGCGGGCGACAGCGTTTTGGCGCGGGCGCCAAGGCAGAATGCTGAATGTGTTCGGGTCGGGCAGAGCATACAGGTCGCGCTCTTCGGAGCGCACGAAACCCTCCATCGAAGAGCCGTCAAAGCCCATGCCGCGAGTGAGCGCCTGTTCCAACTCCTCCACGGTGATGGCGAAGCCCTTGAGGTTGCCCAAAATATCGGCGAACCACAAGCGTATGAACTTGACATCGTTCTCGCGCGCCTTGTGCAGAGCGAACTCAACAGCTTCCGGGTTTCTGACTGATGTCATTATGTTTTCTCTATGGTTTTCTTTTAGGATGGGTGAGCGACTGCGGGTATAAAAATCAGTGCTTGTGAGGTTTTAGCGCATCGGCATTCAGCAGTTCAGTGCCCGTGGATGCGCCCAAACTGCGCAGGGTAACTCCACCCGATATGCTCACTCCGCGCAGGAATGCAAGGATAAATGTAAGAAAAACCCATCTTGGAATATAGCAGTTTGTGAAAAATGTGTCAAACAAAACAGGCTGTCCAACGAGTCAGGATTGAGCGCAGATGTTCAGCGAATTACAACGAATTACAAGGCGGTGCAAAACGCCTGCGCCGCAAAGATACTCGGCTGTCTTGCGGCACAGGCTTCGTTTGTTATCCGTGATTTGGCGTTTGCCCTGTCCGGATTAGGACGATGCTGCCCCGCAAACCGTGTTCAAGATGAGTTCCGACACCTTGTACGGGTCGCAGTTGGCATTGGGTCGCCTGTCCTCGATGTAGCCCTTGCGGTCGCGGGCGACCTGCCATGGGATGCGGACGGATGCGCCCCTGTCGGAGACGCCGTAGCGAAACTCGCGATACGAGCAGGTCTCGTGCAGCCCGGTGAGGCGCTCTTCGATGCGGTCGCCGTAGTTGGCGATGTGCTCGTCGTGGTTGCCGCCCAGCGCTTCGGCTGCCGCCACGCAAGGCTCATATGCCTCACGCATCTGGCGCGTGGAGAAGTTAGTGTGTGCGCCTGCGCCGTTCCAGTCGCCATGAACCGGCTTGGGATCCAGCTTGGCGCTCACATTGTGATTTTCGCCAATGCGATACAGCAGCCAGCGCGCCACCCAGAGGTGGTCTGCCACCTCGGGCGCTCCCAGCGGCCCGACTTGGAACTCCCACTGGGCGGGCATAACCTCGGCGTTGATGCCGGCTATCTGCAACCCGGCGGCAAGGCAGGCGTCCAGATGGTCTTCTACGACCGGGCGCCCAAACACCTCGTCCGAGCCTACGCCGCAGTAGTAGCCGCCCTGCGGCGCGGGGAAGCCGTTGTCGGGCCAGCCCAGCGGCTTGATGCCATCGAAGAAGGTGTATTCCTGCTCGATGCCAAACCACATGTCGAAGTCAGCGTACTTCTCGGCGGCGGCGGCGCAGGCTGCGCGAGTGTTGGACGAATGCGGCGTCATGTCGGGCAGCAGCACCTCGCACATCACGAGCTTGTTGTCCCCCCCGCGAATTGGGTCAGGGCAGACGAACACCGGCTTGAGCACGCGGTCGGAATCCTCGCCCGCCGCTTGGTTGGTGCTAGACCCGTCGAAGCCCCATATAGGCGGCTCTTCGCCCACCGGCACCACCTTGCCCTTAGAGCGAAGATGCGCCGTCGGGTCTCCTCCGTCTATCCAGATGTATTCCGCCTTGTAAACGCCTGCCATTTCAACCTCCTGACGGATCCCACCGCCTGTAACAGTTTTTGTGAATGATAAAACGGCGAGACTTCATCACAACAAAGCCTCGCCGATATTGTACAACCTAAACCCCGTGAATCGCTATATCTCGAATGCTGAATGCCCTACTTCGTGCGATTCTTGCGTACCATGCTGGGCACAATCACCCATGCTGCAAACAATGCTGCGAATGCCACGCCACCAAGTACCACTTCCATTCGTAGAACCTCCCGCTCTTTATCTGTAAAACTCTGTATTAGTGCATTAATGATGGATATATTCTGAACGATACATGTTTCAGGGAAGTTGCAAGAATGTTAAATAAATGTTACACGCCTGTTGCAGGAAGACCGACTACGCGAAGTCTCCCGCCTCTATTGAGACAGGGGATAGGCAGGGCAGCCGCTAACTCGGTGGCTGTCCTGCCTACTTATTCGCTCTATCTACTCGCTCGCTTCCGGCTGTCAGCCGCCGAAAGCCCGTCCTTCCTAGCCTAGCCTAACCTAGTTCATCTGGGGATAGGCGACGGTGCCGTGCTCGTGCTCGTCCAAGCCGTCGTCCTCTTCGGCTTCGTCCACGCGCAAGCCCATGGTGAGGTCTAGCACCTTGAAGAGGATGTAGCCTGCGCCGAAGCCCCACGCTAGGGCGACGAGGATGCCCACTATCTGCGGGACTATCTGTGCGGCATTGCCCACAACCAGCCCGGTAACATCGTTATGGCCCGAGGCGAAGATACCCACTGCCAGCAAGCCCCAAGCGCCGCAGATGCCGTGCACAGTTACCGCACCCACAGGGTCGTCCACCTTCAGGATGTTCTTCACGAACGACACGCCGAAAATCATGATGACCCCAGCGAGCAGCCCGATGACCACCGCAGCCCATGTGTCCACATATGCACAGCCGGCGGTGATGCCGACCAGCCCGGCGAGTGCGCCGTTTGCCGCCATCTCAATGTCCGCCTTGTCCGTGCGTATGAGCGTGATGTATATCGCCGAAGTTGCGCCAGCGGCGCCCGCGAGCAGCGTGTTCACAGCGTTCAAGCCCAGCGTGCTAGAGTTGATGTTGAAGCCAAACCAGCCGAAGAACAGGATGAATGTGCCGATGACCACATACGGCACATTGTGCCCACGGATGACGATGCCCTGCTGCCAGCCCTTGCGGGGGCCGACGACCATTGCGCCGGCGAGGGCGAGGAAGCCGCCTATCATATGCACCACGCCAGAGCCGGCATAGTCCGCAAAGCCCATACCAGTCAGCCAGCCGAAGTCGCTCCACGCCCAATGCCCGTATATGGGATAGATGAGCGCGCCCACGATGAAGCTGTATGCGAAGTAGGCGTTTATCTTCGTGCGCTCTGCCATAGCCCCGGCGATGATAGTCGCCGCCGTGCCTGCGAAGACCATCTGGAAGAACCAGCCCACGAGGTCGCCATCGTTGAAGTTGGCGAGGAAGAAGCCTTCAAGCCCTATGATGCCCGCCGCAGCGCCGCCGCCGAACATCAGCGCATAACCGAACGCCCAAAACCCGAGCGAGGCTATGCAGAAGTCCAAGAAAGACTTGGTCATGTAGTTCACGGTGTTCTTGGCGCGGATTAGCCCTGCGCCGAGGAAGGCGAAGCCCGCCTGCATGAAGAACACCAGCGCAGCGGCGAACACCAAGATGGCGTTGTCCAGCGTGCCCTTCACCTCAGCGGCACTCTGTGCGTAGGCAACGCCGCCGCCCGTCATAAATATGCCCACGCCCAAGAGCACCAACATCATCAGGCGCATCTTGAGCGTAGTGGGCTTCACCATCGCTCTGATAAGACTCATCGTCCCTCTCCTTGCTATACCACTAGGGTTTGTAATAACTCCCGTAAAGATTAAGCCTAGTTTGTTTCCACGATGTTAAGCATATGTAACATAAATGTTGCACAAGTGTTAAAAATGTATTACCCGATGGCGTCCGCTGGGTTTTGACAAAGCGTCAGTCTCTAATTACAATCTGACCAAGCGCATTAGGGATCTACCCCCTAAAACGGCGAATCGGACAGACATTAACAAAGGAGATTCGGCTATGCAGAAAATCCGAATGCAGATATACGGGGACTACGCCTGACCCTGGGTGTACAATACAGCCGTGTGGCTGGATAAGGTGCACCGCGAGTACGGGGAAGACTTGGACATCACATGGAAGAACTTCTCGCTTGAGCAGAACGCCTTCACGCTGAAGCAGAAGGCAGAGGGCACAGATTCCGACTGGAAGGTGTGGGACGAGGATGACGCCACGCAGGGGCGCTCGCTGATAGCGCAGATTGCGGCGGAGGCAGCGCGCAGGCAGGGCAAGGAAGCGCACGCCAAGTTCCACCTTGCGCTGCTCACGGCACGGCATGGCAGCGGGGGGCGCATACCCCTCAACGACTCCGAGCCGATACTAGAGCTTGCCGAAAGCGTGGGCTTGGACACCGCACAGATGCGCGAGGATATGCAAGACCCTGAGCTTCGCAAGACCATCGGCGCAGACCACGAAGAAGCCGTCTCGCAGGGCATTTTCGGCACGCCCACATATGTGTTCGAGAACGGCAACACCGCCTATCTCAAGGCGTTCATCCCGTCTGATGAAGACGCCGTAGCCTCGTTTGAGCACTACATCGCAATCGCAAGCCATCGCAACTACTTCGGCGAAATCAAGCGCCCGCAGCCACCGTGGCCCAAGGGCGTGCTAGACTAGCAAGCCGCTCACGCCGGTTGGGGGTAAGGCGCAACGGCGGCGCTCCCCCAACCGGCAACACAACACATACCGTCAGCCTCGAACTATCAAGCCCTGCAAAAGTCTTGATGCTTGGAGGCTGCCAAACCGAATTCTTTGCCTTGAACTCAAGGAGTTTCGTGCTATGGTACCGGCCGCACTCGTGTTCCTCCGATCTGCCCTAGAGAACCAGCCATTCGACTGGCAGCAACTTACGCAGATTCAGCGAACTCTGGGCGTGAACTTCCGCAACACCAAACTGCTGACCACTGCGCTCACACACAGCTCATACTTGAACGAAAACCACGACTACGACGGCGAGGACAACGAGCGCCTAGAGTTTCTGGGCGATGCCGTCATAGGGTTGGCAGTCGCCGAAGACCTGTGCGGAGAGGAAGACCCCTCCCCCTCCCCCTACTATCCCTACCACCACAAGAACGAGAACGAAGATGACGACGAGGAACTGAGCGAGGGCGAGATGACGCTGATTCGCCAGCGGGTGGTGAACGGCAAGACACTGGCGCGCGTAGCCCGGTCGCTGGATCTTGGCGATTACCTTCTGATGGGCAGGGGCGAAGAGCGCAGCGGCGGGCGCAATCGAAACAGCAACCTTGCCGGCGCATTCGAGGCTGTGGTGGGCGCAATCTTCTCGGACAAGGGCTATCCCGAAGCACGCACATTCTGTTTGAGAGTCTTGGATGACGCCATAGATGATGCGTACGATCAGGTAACAGCGCCGCCCAAGCAAACTGCTAAAGCCAAGCCCAACAAAAAGCCGCTCAACACTGGCGGCAAGCACCCAAAATCTGCACTGCAAGAACTGGTGCAGGCGAAGTACGGCGTCTTGCCCCAATATCGCGTTACGGATAAGCGCGGCAAGAGCAACGCTATGACCTTCACCGTAGAGGTGTGTGTGAACGGCAGGATTCTGGGCAAGGGCAGTGGAAAGGGCAAGAAGGCGGCTGAAACGGCGGCGGCGCAGGCAGCCCTCAAGGCGCTTGCAAAGCTCAAGTAAGGCGCACCCGACGCTCAAACAAGCCACCTGCGCGGACTAGGGCTAGACGCAATTCGCCCGACATAGCAGGCTCTTTTTACAAAAAATTCACATCCTTGTAACCGCAACGAAACATGCAGGCGTCAACATAAAGACGATGCTCTCGATGCGGTTATGAGGAGGAATATGCCGTAAGGTGCGCCGAAAGAGCTGCGCTGCGGCGGATTATGCTAGCTGATGCGAACGCCATGACGGATGCGGCACAGACCGTGCTCGTGGCAGACGAAGGGCGCGCCATCATCGGCGGGGCGTTGGATGCGCTGAACGCTGCTGGGACAGTGCTGACAGTGCCGCTTGACGGCGGCGCCAGCCTAGAAACCCGCATCGAGGAAGTTGCACCCGCACTGGTCATCGTCGGGCCCGGCTTCTCCCCATCCATCATCGCAAGCCTCCGCAGCAAGAAGTCCCTCACCCGCATACTGCCGCCGTTCCTGCGCTGCCTGTCTGCTACCGAAGCCGAGGGGGAAGACCTATACCTCGCCTTTGACGATTTCGTGGCAGCATCCTGCTCGGCGGCGGAGCTGGGCAAGCGTATCGAGCGCCTGACACATCGGGCAAGAGCGCGCGATTCGTCCCTGCTCGGCGTGGGCGCAATCGTCATCGACACGGATAAATACCGCGTAACCGTGGACGGCAAGCCTATCAAGCTGGCATGGATGGAGTTCCAGTTGCTGCGCTACCTGATGCAGAACGCCGGGCGGGTGTTCACGCGAGAGCATCTGCTATCCAGCGTCTGGGGGCATAAGCACTACGGCCACACACGGACGGTAGATGTGCACATTCGACGGCTGCGGCACAAGCTCGGCGCACGCGGCAGCGACTGCATCCGCACTGTGAACAATGTGGGCTACGGCTTCATCGAGCCAAGCGGCGGCTAATATTTCGTCTCGCTGTTCCGCCCGCCCCCATCCAATTGGCGGGATTCACCCCGACAGGGCTATGCCCCAGATGCCTAACGGACATTTCCCAATACAAGTAACACAGGGGGGAGGCGGCTCTGGCAGGCTGAACGGCTTATGCGTCGATGCCCGGCGCTGGGTGTCGGGCGCACAGGGCGAGCGCCTCGTCGTGGACGGAGCGCTTCACAGCGTCGCTGTTCGGGCTTGCGAGCACGCGAAGGATGAGCCTGCCGATGTGCCGCGCCTCTGCTTCGCCCATCCCACGGCTGGTGATGGCGGGCGTCCCGAGCCGCAAGCCGCTTGCCGTGCGCGGCGGCTTTTGGTCGTAGGGAATGGCGTTGCGGTTCACCACGATGTTCGCCTCGCCGAGCGCTTCTTCAGCCTGCCGCCCCGTGATGTCTGCGGGCGTGAGATCCACTAGCACGATGTGGTTGTCTGTGCCGCCGGACACGAGGCGCAGACCGCCTGCGCGCAGCTCGTCGGCGAGCGCAAGGGCGTTGGCGCGTATGGCGCGCTGGTATGCAGTGAACTCCGGCGTCATCGCCTCGCGGAACGCCACAGCCTTCGCGGCGATGATGTGCTCCAACGGCCCACCCTGCATGTTCGGGAACACGGCGCTGTTCACGGCGCGCCGATGCTGCTCATCGCAGAGTATCATCCCGCCGCGCGGCCCCCGCAGCGTCTTGTGCGTGGTAGTGGTTACTATCTCGGCATGCGGCACGGGCGAGGGGTGTTCGTCCGCCGCCACAAGCCCAGCGATGTGCGCCATGTCCACCATCAGCTTGGCATCCACCTCGTCGGCGATGGCACGAAAGCGCGGGAAGTCTATGATGCGGGTGTATGCGCTTGCGCCGGTAACGATGAGCTTGGGGCGATTCTCTTTTGCCAGCCGCTCCACCTCGTCGTAGTCGATGGTCTCCAGCTCGCGGTCAACGCCGTACGGCACGATGTCGTATATCTTGGCAGAGAAGTTGACCGATGCGCCGTGCGTAAGGTGTCCGCCTTGGTCTAGGCTCATGCCCATGATGGTGTCGCCGGGTGTGAGCGTGGCGAAGTACGCCGCCATGTTCGCCTGCGCGCCGCTGTGTGGCTGCACATTGGCGTGTTCTGCGCCGAACAGCGTCTTTGCGCGCCCGATGGCGAGGCGCTCTGCTGCGTCTATGAACTCGCAGCCGCCGTAGTAACGCCTGCCGGGATAGCCCTCGGCGTACTTGTTAGTCATCACGCAGCCTTGCGCTTCCAGCACCGCCCTGCTCGCATAGTTCTCCGATGCGATGAGGTTGATGCTGCTGCGCTGCCGCTCTATCTCGTTCTCGATAGCCCGGGCTATCTCAGGGTCTTGCTGCATCAGTGAACTCAATGTACAGCCTCCTTATCCATCTTCAATCCCCATCCTCGCGCATCTACGCATCTACCCACGCAAACGCCGTTACGGGCGGGCTTCCCCCGCGCGCCTCGCCTGTGGCTTGCAGTCCGACGGATTCGAAGAACGCAGCCACATCCATAGGGCGAATTCCGTCAGACCTGCTCCCGTAAGAACCGATTATGAGACGACCTGCCGGCTCCACCACGCAGTCCAAAAGGCTACGCACACATTCTGCCAGATAACTCGGAGGAACGCAGTCGCACAGCATATAGACATACTTGTACTTTCTAGGCGGTCGCCAACCCCACACATTGCCCGTGTGGATGTTGCCTTCGTATCCCGACAGGCGCTGCCTAGCAAGCTCAACCAGTTCAGCGCCTTGATCAAGCCCGTGCGGAATCAGGTTCAGCCCGCGCTCGCGCCCCCAGCTCAGCAGGCACTTCAAGAGATAGCCGTTGGCGCATCCGATGTCCAGCAGGTCGCCGTCTGACTCGATAGCGTCTAGAATAGGCTCGCGCTCTGCCCGCCATCGCTTTGCGCCGCCGCTGAAGCCGGATTGCCGAATGGGGTCGGTCTCTTTCAGGTAAGAGGCTTCCAGAACCACCAGTTCTTGGAGGAAGGTTTGCGGCAAGTCCGTTCGCAATGCATCCGCACCAGTTGCGCTAGCCAATGGTCGGCTCTATGACGCCGTAGTCGCCATCGCTGCGGCGATAGACCACGCCGTACTCGCTAGTGTCTATGTTGTGGAACAAGAAGAAGTCGTGGTCGAGCAGTTCCATCTCCATCACGGCGTCCTCGACAGTCATCGGCTTCATGGCGAAGCGCTTGAGGCGCACGACCTTGCCGAGCTGAGCAAGGGTTTCGTCCTGTTCGTCTTCGTCGTCCACATCGGCGAGCAGCGCATTGGCGTCCTCGCGCATCATGCGGTTGCGCGCCGACTTGCGAGCCTGTGCGTTTCGATACACCTTGCCCTTGTAGCGGCGAATCTGCTTGTCCATCACATCGGCAACGGCGTCTATGGCGGCGTGCAGGTTGGATGCCGACTCTTGACCTCGCAGGGTTGCGCCGCTTGCGTTGAGCGTCATCTGCGCCACGAACCGATCCATCTGCGAGCGTGCCGCCGTGCGCGAAAGCTCCAGCTTGCCGTCGGCATCCTCGCGCAAGTGCCGCTCAAGACGCGCCATCTTCTTGCGAATGTAGTCTTCAGACCCGCTGTTCAGCTTTATATTGCGAGCGAAAATCTGCATCTCCATAGGCATCCTCCGCGCTCTCTAATGTAAGGTTCATTGCCAGCCCGCCACCCGATAAGCACTCTGTGGCGTGAACCTATATTGTATTAGTTACGGCGATGGGATTTCAAGGCAGACAGGCAGCCCCTGCTGCCCACAATCGGATGAACAGGGAAAGGATAAGCGGGCGGGCTGACTATAATGATAAAATACACCTGAGGTTGAACCCGCATGTTCGGCGTCAGATTTACTTGGCAGACACTGCGTAGACACCACCGCAGACTGGGAATGCCTGCCCTCCCCCAATGACTGAAAACTTCCCGATAAGTGTGATAAAATCAGACAAGTTTGTGGCAAACAAGTTAGGATGCCCGACCGATGCGGGTGTGTGAGTTGCGCATCTGCATATTCACACACTAAAAGGCATGCCAAGCGCTCCATTCGCCTGTGCTTGGCAAATCTGAAAGACAAGGCTGCACAGAGCACGATGATTACGGGAGTTCTGGAACGCTACAAGGACTATCTGCCCGTAACCGACGACACGCCGATGTTCACTTTGGGCGAGGGCGATACCCCGCTCGTGAAGTCTGACAGCGTGGCGGATGAGGTCGGCTGCGCCGAGCTTTACTTCAAGCTGGAAAGCTGCAACCCCACCGGTTCGTTCAAGGACAGGGGCATGGTGGTCGCCGTCGCAAAGGCGCTGGAACACGGCGGCAGCGCCATTGTCTGCGCATCCACGGGCAACACGAGCGCATCGGCGGCGGCGTACGGCGCGCGCTACGGCTTGGACACCATCATATTCGTCCCGAAGAACTATGTGGCGCGCGGCAAGCTCGCCCAAGCCATCACCTACGGCGCGCGCATATTGCTCATAGATGGCAACTTCGACGATGCGCTCGCCATCGTGCGCCGCCTAGCCGACAAGCACCCCGTCGTGCTGGTCAACTCGCTCAACCCATATCGTCTGCAAGGACAGAAGACGGCGGCGTTTGAGATAGTACAAGACTTGGGCTATGCGCCGGACTACCTGTTCATCCCCGTGGGCAACGCAGGCAACATCACTTCGTACTGGATGGGCTTCAGTGAGGCGCACCAGCTCGGGTGGGCGGACACGCTGCCCCAAATGATGGGCTTCGAGGCGGCGGGGGCGGCTGCCATCGTCAACGGCTATCCCATAGAGGCGCCGGAGACCATCGCATCAGCCATCCGCGTGGGCAACCCCGCAAGCTGGAAGAAGGCGGTCAGGGCGCGCGACGAGTCCAACGGGCTGATAGACGCCGTAACCGACGACGAAATCATGGAAGCGTACACACTTATGGCGCGGCAGGAGGGCATATTCTGCGAACCGGCGTCGGCAGCCTCTGTTGCAGGCTTGCTGAAGCTGGCTCGCGGCGGCATGCGCTTTGACCAAAGCAAAATCGTGTGCGTCATCACCGGCAATGGCCTCAAAGACCCGGACACCGCAGTATCCGTCCCGCCCGCATCCATGACCGAGCATCCCGCCGACCTCGCCGCCATAGAGCGCTACCTGAATTTGGCGTAGCCTTTTGCACACAGCATCGCCCACATCCATCCGCCTTGCACATCCAAACCGCCAACATACAGATAGTCCGAGAGTCTTTCGGCACGAAACACGCAAAAATTAAACCCTGTTTAGCCTTGAACGATATATAATCTGACACGGCTTCATCCCAGAACTGCGTTTTAACCCAGACGAACCGACAGACTGGCTTTCTAAATGGACTATGACACGATAAGAGACGGCGTACGGGCAATCCTGCTCGGCATCGGCGAAGACCCGAAGCGCGAGGGCTTGGCAGACACCCCGCGCCGTGTCGCCGAGATGTACGGCGAGTTCTTCTGCGGCATCGGCAAAGACGCCGCAAGCGTGCTGTCCACCAGCTTCGATGAGGCACACGACGAACCCGTGCTGCTGCGCGATGTGCCGTTCTACTCCATTTGTGAGCACCACTTCTTGCCGTTCTACGGCAGCGCACACATCGGCTACATACCCACCGGGCGCGTTGTCGGCGCATCCAAGCTCGCCCGCGCCTTGGACATCCTCGCCCGCCGCCCGCAGCTGCAAGAGCGGCTCACCGGCCAGCTTGCCGACACCATCTACGACACGCTCGATGCGTCCGGCGCTGCGGTCGTCATCAGCGCAGAGCACATGTGCATGACGCTGCGGGGCGCTCGCAAGCCCGGCAGCAAAATCGTTACCACCGCCACTAGGGGCAGTCTGAGAACTCAAGCCACCGCGCGCCAAGAGTTCCTATGGCTGCTGAGGGAGATTTAGGTATGGGTATTTGTATCCTCCAAGAGAACTTCGAGAGCATCGCCTGCGAATGGGAGGCGCTGCTGCCGCACACTGCAGCAAACACCATATTTGTAACTCCATGGTGGCAGCAGCTGTGGTGGGAGCGATACGGCGGCGATGCCGAACTGCAAATCCTGTCCGTGCGACGCGACGATACACTGCTCGGCATCGCGCCGCTGATGATAAGCGGCGACACGCTCTCGTTCCTCGGCGACACCGACCTGTTCGACTATCACGACTTCCTAGTGGGGCGCGGCTGCGAATCCGACTTCTATGACGCCGTGTGGCACTATGCGCTGCGAATGGACTGGCACACGCTGATGCTGAAATCGCTGCGGGGCGACTCGGACACATTGACGCACCTGCCCGCCCTCGCCGAACAGCACGGCTTGCGCGCAGAAATCAGCGATGAGGATGTGTCGCCTTTCAAGGCGCTGGAGCCGTCTTGGGACGAATACTTGATGTCGCTGCGAAAGAAAGACCGCCACGAACTGCGCCGCAAGCTGCGCCGCCTAGAAAACGGCGCATCCGCCAAGCAGTACTTCGTCTCGGATGCGGACGCAGTGGCGGAGGCGATGCCCGAGTTCTTTCGGCTGATGCGCGCAAGCAGCCCAGACAAAGACGGCTTCCTCACAGCCGAGCGCGAGCAGTTCTTCGGCGAACTGGCGCAGGAACTAGCTGAGCGTGGGCAGTTCAACCTCTTCTTCCTAGAAGTGGACAATGCGCCGGTGGCGTCCTGCATCTGCTTCGACTACGCCGACAACTTCTTGCTGTACAACAGCGGCTACGACCCGGCATACTCATCCCTCAGCGTGGGGCTGCTGAACAAGGCGCTGTGCATCCGCGAGGCGATAGAGAGCGGCAGGCAGTGTTTCGACTTCCTGCGCGGCAATGAGCGCTACAAGTACAACCTCGGCGGAGCAGACCAAACCGTCCACGAACTGGTGGTGCGGCGCTGATGCGCCTCCGCAGATGGGGATGTTCGCAGGATGCCCACCCCGTCATCGCTGCGAAACACACACAGAAATGTCGGACGGCGGGACAGCGCGAGTTTGAGTGCTCCCAGCATCGAGCGTAAGGTCGTTCGCTATCCGGGGCAGATATATTAGAGAGGACAATGAGATGGCGGTTGCGGAAACAAGTACGAATGAACGGATAGCGAACTGATGCTCAGACTTGCGCTGATAAGCTTCCATAGTTGCCCGGTGGCGCGGCTCGGCGAAAAAGACGCCGGCGGAATGAATGTCTATGTGCAAGAGATTGCGCGCGAACTCGGCAAGCGCGGCAACCATGTGGATGTGTTCACCCGCAGCCACAACCCCGAAGAGCCGCAGATCGTCCACATAGGCGACAGGGTGCGCATGGTGCACCTAAACGCTGGGCCGCTCATTTGCAGCAAGCACGACATGTATCAGTACATCCCAGAGTTCGTCAACGCCGTAGATGCGTTCCGCAAGCGCGAGGGGCTTTCGTATGACCTGCTCCACAGCCACTACTGGCTGTCCGGGCGCATCGGCATAGAATTAAGCCGCCGCTGGAGCGCACCGCACATCACCACATTCCACACCCTCGCTCGAGTCAAGCAGCGCGCCCGTCCCGGCGAGCAGGAACCCAAACAGCGCGCCCACATCGAGCGCATGGTGAGCGACAAGGCGAACACCATCGTGGTGTCCACAAGTGTGGAAAAGGAAGACCTCACCAAGCTCTACGGCACGCCCACGAGCAAGGTGCGCATTATCCCCCCGGGCGTAGACCTGTCCATGTTCCAGCCGATGGACAAGTGCGAGGCTCGTCAGTCGCTTGGGCTGCTTGACAAGCATATTATCCTGTATGTGGGGCGTATAGAGCCGTTCAAGGGGCTGGACATCCTGCTGCGAGCGCTGACACTGTTGGACGAGCGCAGCCTCACACGCCTGATAATCGTAGGGGGCAACCTAGACCATGACGCAGAGCTACACCGCCTCAAGGCGCTCGCATCCGAGCTGGGCGTCAGCGACATGGTCAGCTTCACCGGCTCTTTGCCGCAAAAGCAGCTGCCTGCGTATTACAGCGCCGCCGATGTGTTCGCACTTCCCACCTACTACGAAAGCTTCGGACTAGTGGCGCTGGAAGCGATGGCATGCGGCACACCGGTTGTGGTGTCGCGCGTGGGTGGCTTGAAGACATTCATAGATCATGGGGAAACCGGCTACCTCGTGCCTTGGCGCTGCGCCGAGCCTTTCGCACATCGGCTCGATACGCTGCTCGCCAACCCTGCACTGCGCGCATCAATGGACAACGCCGCCCAGCGCAAGGCACAGACCATGAGCTGGGGCGGCGTAGCATCGCGTATGTTAAACTGCTACTCTACCACGCTAGGATTGGCGCTTGAAAACATCGCAGGAGGCTAATAATGAGAAGGTCTAATAAAGCCAACAGCGAAGAGGGGGGAAAGCGTCCATCTGTGCACATACGCATAGAGCGGCACTTCTGGGGCCATGTGCTGGCAGGGTTTCTGGTACTGCTGCCACTATTCGTTACGATCATCATTATACAGTTCGTGTATGTGAGCATCGAGGGCTTCTATTTCGGAGAGGGTGGAATATTCCACCCCGTCATGCCCGACAACATGAGCATAGGCCCCGTGCCTATCCCATTCCCAGGGCTGGGAGTCATCATCACCCTGATCCTGTTCTACATATTCGGGACGCTCATGACCATCCATGTTGGACGAAGAGCGGTGGATGTGAAGGTCGCCATACTGTCGCACATCCCAGTGGTCAAGAGCATCTACGGCGTGGCGAAACAGGCAACGGACAGCCTTACCACACCGTCGGGGCACGAAGTTAGCCGCGTGGTGTTCGTGGAATGGCCGCGCGCAGGCAACCTCGCACTCGGGTTCACCACAGGGCAGAGCCAGCCGTCGGATGACGACGACACCGAGCTTATCGTTGTCTATATCCCCACAGTGCCGAACCCCACATCGGGCAACCTCGCGTTTGTGCCCGAAGAAAAGGTGTACGAGAGCACCCTCACCGTGGAGCAGGCGATGAAGACGGTGTTCTCCGGCGGCGTGGTCGTGCCGGGGAATCTGGGGATGCTGCGCTCACCCTTCTTCGACCGCGCGAGGCTCAACAAGATGCAGGAGATTGAGGCGGCTGCGAACGAAGCCAACCGCAACCTAAATGCGCCTAGATCGTCTTAATTGAAGCGCAGCTCGTGCCACACGGTCCTACCCACTTTGCGAAAGCCGAGTTTGAGGTAAAGCTCGCGGGCGGGCGTGTTGTCGGCATCCACCTCCAAATATATGGCGGACGCACCCCTGACCACTAGATGCGCAATGCCTGCGGCAACCACTGCGCGCCCTATGCCGCGCCCGCGATAGCGCGGATGGACGCCGGTCATGGATATGACGCCTGCCCGCTCGCTTTCGGGGCTAGGCGCATCGTCCAGCATCGTCCAGTTGTACGCCGCCGGCTCACCGTCTTCGACGATGAACAAGATGCTCTCCGGTCCCCCGCGGTTGTTCGCCACGCGCGCCGTAATCTGCTCCACAGTGTTGGGGCTAAAGCCCCAGTTCTCGCCGAATGCGATGTTCTGCAGCTCGGTCAGCGCGGGTTCGTCCTGCCCTGTCGCAAGCGGGCGCACCACAAACCCCTCGGGCAGGCGCACTTCCGGCGCATCGCTGCACTGCCAGCGCATCTGCCAGTGCGTCTTGATGGCGGCAAAGCCCTCGGACGCAAGCATATCGTTTGCGACGCAGTCATCTGCGCGCACCTCTATGTGCAGCACATCCACATCCAACGCCGCCGCATGCGCCACGGTGTGCGACAGCAGCGCCCGTCCGATGCCGCGCCGCCTGTACGCCTGCGTTATGCCGCCACTCGCCACCGCGCGCCCAATGGGCGGCTCATACGCAGTGAGCGAATATCCCACAATCTCATCGTCTTGTACAGCGACGAGGCAGTGGCGCTGCGGGTCGCAGCCGGGCAGGGAAAGCATGCGGCTGAGCGTGTCCGCATCGTGTTCCCGCGCCGTCCCGCTCAGCCCGCCAATCTCGTTGAACACGGAGACAAGCCCGCTGACATCAGCCCACTCAAAGCGTCGTATCGTCCCCGTACTCAATGCAGAACATCCTCCCTCTGTGAACCTGTGAACGCCGCGCGCATCATCCCGCTTGCGAATTGTATCACATACGCTTGGGCATTATCATTTCAGCACTGTCAGTCATCAATTGGTCATCCACATGCGTCACAAGCGCATTCTCACAACTCCCGTCTTTTGTTTGCCAATACTTGCCCTTAATCCGCATATCGCATTATGATATTCAGCGTACTGAACATACCTATTCACACAACCAAGCGTGATAACTGACAAATATCAACTCCCAAATCACTCGAGGACAAAATGTTCGACAGACCAGAGAAGGCGATGCTGGTGATACCGCATCCGGACGATGGCGAAGGTGGCGTTGGCGGGACGGTGGCAAAGTGGGTCGCCGCCGGCACGGAGGTGGTGTTCGTGCTGTGCACCAACGGGGACAAGGGGACGAGCGACCCGGAGATGACGACCGCCAAGCTCGCCGCCGTCCGCGAGCAGGAACAGGCAGCAGCGGCAGCAGCGCTCGGCGTCAAAGAGGTCATATACTTGCGCTATGGCGATGGCGAGCTGGAAGACACTGCGAAGTTTCGCGGCGAACTCGTCAGGGCGATACGCAAGCACAAGCCCAATGTCGTCTTCTGCACAGACCCGTTTCGCACCACATTCTACATGCACCGCGACCACCGCATCTCCGGGCAGGTAACGCTGGACGCCGTGTTTCCCTACGCCCGCGACTTCCTGCACTACAATGAGCACATCCAAGATGGATTGGAGACGCACAAGGTGGCAGATGTGCTGATGTGGGGAACGGAGCGCCCCGACACTTTCATCGACATCACCGACACCATAGAGCAGAAGATAACCGCGCTCAAAAAGCACGCCAGCCAAGTGTCAAGCTCGGGCAGGAATGTGGACGATTTCGTGAAAGCCAACGCACAGCGGCAGGGGCAGATGGCGAATGTGCCGTATGCCGAGGGCTTTCGCCGCATCCATTTCAGGGGATAGATGAAAGACCACTTGGCTTGTCCGCTGGCAGGTTCTCAATCGCATTTTCGTGGCTTTTCGCAGGGCTTTCGCCGCTCCGCTGCGCCCGGACGCCGCCCGTTGAAACGGGTTGATGCGCCCAAGACGGGAGCGATGAGCACGGCGTTGGCGGGCGGTATCCACAGGGAGTCGCCGTAGTGTACGACACGCACGCACACATCCTGCCCGGCGTGGACGACGGCCCCACCTGCATGGACGACGCCCTAGACATTGCGCGCATCGCCGCCGCAAACGGCACGCAGCTCATCCTCGCCACGCCGCACCGCAAGGATGTTACAGAGCTGTCGTCAGTGGCGCACCTACGCGCCGTTGCCGACGACTTCAGGCGGCGTGTAGACGCTGAGGGTATCGGCATCAGGCTGGCGCTGGGTATGGAAAACCACATCGACGCATCGCTGCCCGAAGATGTCGCCGACGGCAAGGCGCTGACGATGAACGGCACGCATTACATCTTGGTGGAGATGCCCTTCTTCGGCGAGCACGCATTCGTGGAGCCGGCGCTTGTGGCGCTGCAAGCACAGGGGCTGACACCAGTGTTCGCACACCCGGAGCGCATCGAGGCGTTCCAGCGCAACCCCCAACTGCTGCAACGCTACATCGCAATGGGCATGCTGAGCCAGCTCACGCGCGGCAGCCTGTTGGGGCACTGGGGCGAGCCTGTGCGCCTGTTCGCACTGGAGCTAATGCGCTGCGGCATGGCGCACATCCTGTCATCGGACACGCATTCGCCGCGCGGAAAGCGCACGCCTGAGCTGGGAGAGGCGCTGCGGATTGCGAGCGAGGTTACCAGCGCCCGACATGCTGAGGCGATGACGCTGCATGTGCCCAAGGCGATGCTGGAAGGAAAGCCTGTGCCCATGATGCCCAAGCTCACCGACGCGTCGGTCTATAGCACGCCCGCCTTCCCCATAGCAGAGCGGGTGGGACTTTAGGGACGCTGAGCGCCGAAGCCGCCACAGGCTCGTCGCCTACTCCCCGTCCATCCAGCCAATAATCTTGGTTGGCGTGATGGTCAGCAAGCAGAAGGTCATCTCGGCGAGGGCTTGCGTGATGTACGCCTCACCCTCGACCTCGCCCTTGTAGTGGATTGCCATAGCGCGCACTTCGTCGGGTATGCCGTCCGAAGATATGGTGGCGCTGCCGTTCACGATGACATAGCCGTAGGGCGACTCTTGAGTCGCGACGGAGAGCGCCACGCGCCCATCGCGCCGTATGTTTCGCACCTTAACCGCTGTGGTCTGCGTGAACACCTTGACCACCTCGCCATCATAGCGATACCACACGGGTGCGATGTGCGGCGATCCGTCCGGGTTCAGCGTGGCGAGGTCCGCAATGCGCGGCTGCCGTAAGTAAGCGTCAATTTGTTCAGGCGTCATTTTTGTCCTCAGAAGTGGTTCATCGGTTTGTCGGTTGCAATTTTCTCACTGGCAGCTATGGACTTGTAATTGCTTCGCTAGACATCGGAGCGTCGACAAGTCCGGGGAACTTTTGCACAAGCCCTGCCCACACCGCATCGGCTATGTCGTCCTCGGGTGCGGATGCGGATATGGTGCGCCAGCGTTCGGGATGCGCCGCAGCCATGCGCCTGTAGGCGTCGTGGATGCGCTTGTGGAACTCGATAGGTTGCTCTTCGAACTTTGTGCCCTCCATGTGGCGCATATGGCGCTCAGGCGGCAGCGACTCCGAAGGTTCGTCCAATTGGAAGCCGAGCTGCATGCCGCCCAAGCGTGTCAGCGCCTCTGTGGGCGGGATGTCCAACAAGAAGGTCATGTCTGGCATCACGCCGTTTGTGGCTAGGGCGTTGACCGCATCCACAAGCGTCATATCTATGCCGCGCCCACCGCCTTGGTACGCCGTTGTGGAGTCCACATACCTGTCGGCTACTACCACAGTTCGCGAGTTAGATGCTAGTATCGGCGCTAACACCTTGCCGACAAGCTCTGCTCGCGCCGCCGCGAACAGCAGCAGTTCCGCGGCATCGGTCAGCGTAGGCTCGGAAGGCAGCCCGCGCTTGACAATATCTCGGACGATTTCGCCGAGATTTGTGCCGCCGGGTTCGTGAACGAACAGCGTCTCGACGCCCCGAGCGTTCAGCCGCTTGACGAGGCGCTGCGCCTGCGTGGTTTTGCCAGCGCCGTCGCCGCCCTCAAACGAGATGAAGTACGCCATACGCGCTACCGCCTGTACATCACCACATGGCGGTTCGGCTCGCGCCCTTCGCTGCTAGAAGACACTCCACGCCGATTGGCGACCTTGTGCTGCAAGTGCCGCACATACGCTGTCTGCGGGTTAAGCCGCACTTGCACCTCGCCCTCATCGAGCCGCATCGCCGCCTGCTCTGCCTCATCTATGGCATCCGAGTGCTCCGACTCCAAGCGGGCGTCTTGGGACTGCTTGCGGGTGAGCGCTTGGACGAACTGCTGAATCTGCGGGAGCGTGTTCTTCCGCAGCACATAGACGGGCTTGCCGCGCTTCTCTGCCGTTTGCAGCGCCTGCGTGCTGCGCCGATAGTAGTTCTTGGTGGTTAGCAGCATATCGGCTTTGTTCAGGTCGCCCACCACTTCCACAGGGGCGTTGATGCCGCGCACGGCTTGCAGGAGTTTGCCCTTGTTGACGCCATAAGGCAGGATGTTGACCGACTTGAGCGGCGGTTCGGCGTGCTGCTCATCGGGATGCGGCATTGGTATGGGGGCGCTGCGGCGCGGCGTGCCACCGCCGTTGAATATGGCGGGCAGCTTGGCTTCAACGCGCCCGCGCTGCAGCCGCCCGAGTTCGTCCATCGTGCGGAGATGCGGCGAAATCGGGTTGCCACGCAGCATCTTGTCCACCACATCAGACACATCTTCGTGTACGACAACCTCGTTCCAGCCCTGTATCTCCACGAGTATGTCGAATGTGGGAGGGGCGCGCCGCTCGCGGACGGTCTTTTGCGTGCCGCGCCGCCGCGCCTCGATGTCGCCGAGCGTAACGGCTTCCACACCGCCCACTAGGTCGGACAGCGTGGGGTTCATTATCAGGTTGTCGAGGGTGTTGCCGTGTGCTGTGGCGACGAGCTGCACGCCGCGTTCCGCGATGGTGCGCGCTGCGTCGGCATCTGCTTCCGTGCCGATTTCGTCGATGACGATGACCTCGGGCATGTGGTTCTCGACGGCTTCGATCATGACGGCGTGCTGAAGCGCCGGCGAGCGCACCTGCATGCGGCGCGCCCTGCCGATGCCGGGATGGGGGATGTCCCCGTCGCCGGCGATTTCGTTGGATGTGTCCACGATGATGACGCGCTTGCGGGCATCATCGGCAAGCACACGGGCGATTTCGCGCAGCATGGTGGTCTTGCCAACGCCGGGCTTGCCGAGCAGCAACACGCTCTTGCCGCTCAACACGAGGTCTTCGATGATGCGGATGGTGCCGTACACCGCCCTGCCCACACGCAGGGTCAGCCCAATAATCTTGCCGGAGCGGTTGCGCAGGGCAGATATGCGGTGCAGCGTGCGCTCTATGCCGGCGCGGTTATCCTCGCCGAAGCTGCCGATGCAGCGTATCACATGCTCTATGTCCGCCTGCGAAATCTCCTGCTCGTCTATGATTAGGCTCTCGCTAACAAAGCGCGCTTCGGGCGGGCGACCCAAGTCGAGCACCACCTCCAGCAGTTCGTGAATGTCCGAGCGTTCCAGCAGCGTGTCCCGCAGGTGCTCGGGCAGCGTATCGACCAGCGATTGAAGGTCGGAGTCCGGTTTCGTTATCACCAAATCGATGCGTCCACCTCCTAGAAGCAGGGCATATGCTCTTATGGCACATGCTGCGGATGCCGATACTTACACTTTACCATAAGATACGGGGGCTTCAATGGTTTTGTGTGCACTATCGCAGGCTTCCTGCATCGGGGGAATGCGCTCCCTACGCTTCGTCTGCTTCGCCGTCTGCGTCCTCAGGCTCATCCGGCACTTGCACGATGCAGTAGTTGCCGCTGTGTTCCAGCAGGCGGTTGATGACATACGGGGACAGGTTGCGCGGGAAGGCAGACATCGCCCACTCTTCGGTCAGCCGCTCGCTTATCTCCGCCGCTGTCATCGGGCGGTTGCCGTTGGCGAGGATGACGCGGAAGAGCGCTTCTTTCATCGGCGTGTCGGGCATCAGGTAGTCAGGTTCTTTGCTGCTGCTCTCGACTATCATGTCGATGTATGACTGAATGTCCGAGTTGGCGGACGGCTCTTCTTCCAACATCTGCCGGTCGACATAGCCGAGCCGGTCCGCTATCATAATCGGCAGCGCAGCATTGATGCGCTGTGCGTGCGCTTCGGATATGACGAATTGAGGGTAATCGTCAACTTCGTCCTGATGCGAGATCATGTCCGTACTCATATTCAAAAGACTTCCTCCGTCCAATCTAGCATCTGCACTTCCACGACGCTGCCGGCAGGGATGTGCGATATGTCTTCCGGGCAGATGACAAGCCCGTTTGCCCGCGCCATGGATGTCAGCAGGTTGGAGCCTTGTGCGCCGCTCAGTCGTGCGCGGTATTCCCCATTTTCGCGCCGTATTATAGCGCGCGCATAGACACGGCGGCTATCGTTGTTGTATATCGGCTCGTCCAGCACGGCGCGAATTGTGGGCTTGGAAAGCTGCGGCTTGCCCATCATCTTGCGTATCGCCGCGCCGCCGAACTGCTCGAACGCCACCATTGCGCTGACAGGGTTGCCCGGCAGCCCCAGATGCGGCACGCTCCGCCCGTCAGGGGCGGCAAGCACGCCAAATGCCAGCGGCTTTGCGGGACGCATCCGCACCGACCAGAAGTCTATCTCCCCGTGCTGCGCCAGCACATCCTTTACCATATCGTAATCGCCCTTGGACACGCCAGCGGATGTAACGAGCATGTCGGCGTCCAGCCCCTCGCGAAGCTTGGCGTTCATGGACGGCAGGTTGTCGCGCGCGATGCCGATGAGCTTGGGGATGCCGCCATAGCGCAATACGCTTGCGGCGACGCCGTAGTTGTTGCTGTTGAATATCTTGCCCGGCTGATGCGGCTCACCCGGTTCTAGCAGCTCGTCGCCGGTGGCGAGGATAGCCACGCGCGGCCGCCGCACCACGCTCACGCTGTCGAACCCTAGCGACGCCAGCACACCGATTTCGGACGGGCGCAGCATAGTGCCGCATTGCAGCACGGTCTCGCCGAGCCGCACATCCTGTCCGGCAGGGCGGATGTCGTCGCCGACCGATACGGCGAAGCGAACGCCGATTTCGTTCAGCGCATCGCCCCCCGCTCGGCGTTCTTGCTCATCCGTGTCCTCGAACGGGACGACGGCATCAGCGCCCTCAGGGACGGGTGCGCCGGTCATTATGCGGACGGCGCTGCCCGGCGTAACGGTGTCGCGCGGCAGTTCGCCCGCCGCCACGCTGCCCACCACGCGCAGCGTAATCGGCGCATCCGCAGACGCCCCACTCACATCCGCCGCTTGCAGCGCATACCCATCCATGGCAGAGTTGTCCAGCGGCGGGATGTCGTGCTGCGCCACCGCATCTTCTGCCAGAATCTGCCCCAGTGCGTCAAGCAGCGGTGTGCGCTCCGCCTCTAGCGTGCGAAAATGCCGCAAGATGCGTCCCAGCGCATCCTCAACGCTGAGCATAGCCTCGCCGTAGTGTCGGTGGCTGTGCCCATGCATATGCCCGCGTTCAGGTTGTGCTGCCATATCTGCCTCCACGCCATTTGCGCCATTGGAAATTCGCATTCATCAATGCCACTAATGATTGGCTAAAAGCGGCGTTCTGTCAATACAAGAGGCGCTATTTGCCAGTCGTCAGTGATAGGGATTACCCAACCGAACATGAAACCCATCAGCTGACGCCGCACGAGCGAGTAGGTAGTCGCGGAAACGCCGAACATGAACAAGGGAGAGCCATTTAGCCAGTGGCTTACAGCACGGCGCCTCGGCAATGTTGTCGAGGCGCTGCAAAGAGCCAGTTACTGAAAATTGGCAGCCGCAAACCGCCTGCTACTTAATCAGCCGACGGCGCATGAAGTACGATGCCAACCACAGCCCAACTGCCATAAACACGAACAGCTCGGCAGTCCACGCCAGCATCCATATGGACATGTCGCCGGAGACCAGCCCGCGCACTAGGGCGGATGCGGGCGTCAGCGGCAAGAACCACGCCAGCCGCTGCACTATCTCTGGCAGCCTATCGAGCGGGAAGAACACGCCGCTCACCCAGAACATCGGCAGTATGAACAGCGTGAAGAAGTTGTTCATCGCTCCGATGGTGGTGGCAGTGGCGGTCATCACCATCGCCAAAGCGCCGAATGTCAGCCCTATGAGGTAGGACACCGGCAGCGCCAGTATCGCCCACGGCGAGTCGATCAAGCCGAATATGACGGCGACCACAAGCACCGATGCGCCCGACATTAGCGCACGCGTCGCACCCCACATCACTTCGCCCATTACGATGTCCGTCGGCCCAAGCGGCGTGTACAGGATGGATTCGTAGATGTGATGCGTCTCCATCCGCATGTATGCGCTGTATGTGTTGTCGAATGTTGCGTGAAACATTGCGTATGCGGCGATGACACCGGGCGCAAGGAAGTGCGGATAGCTCACACCCTCGCCTATGTTGGATATGTATGCGCCCAGCCCGAACCCGACCGCAACGAGCATGATGAACGGCTCTATGACGATGCCGCCCGACTCCAAGTGCCACGCCCGCCGAAAGGCGTCCCAATTGCGCTGCCACACGCGGTAACCGCCCCAAAGTGGGGTGCGGTATATGAATTCGGTTATGGGTGATGCGTACAGTGCCATTGGGCAAGTCCATCTGTAGCTGCGGTCGGCTTGTGTGGGCTGGGGGACGGTTCTACTCTTCGCGCAGCCCGCGCCCGGTCAGGCGCAGGAACAGGTCTTCCAAGTTGCCCTGCCGCTGCACGAGTTCGTAGCCGTTGACGGCGGGGTAGTTGTGCATCTGTGTGCGGCTGTCGCCGTAGAAGTAGAGCGAGTCGCCGCCGTGGATGAAGTCTATGCCGTCGTCGGTGAGCTGCTGTGCCAACTCGGTCATGTTAAGCGGGTTCAGGCGGAGTTCCAGCACATGTTCGCCCACATGCTCGTTGATAAGCGTGCGGGGCGCTCCCTCGACGAGAATGCTCCCGTGGTCGATGACGACCAGTCGGTCGCACAGGTGCGCCGCCTCGTCCATGTAGTGCGTGGTAAGCAGGATGGTTATGCCGCGCGCTTCCAGCAGGCGCAGGTTCTCCCACACGAGCAGGCGCGCCTGCGGGTCAAGCCCTGTCGTAGGCTCGTCTAGCACAAGTATCTTCGGATTGTGCAGCGTCGCGCGTGCAATCATCAGGCGACGGCGCATCCCGCCGGAAATCTCGTCTATGGTTTGGTGAGCCTTCTCATTCAGCTGGAAGAATTCCAGCGCATCCCAAGCGCGCTCAGCCGCAATCGCCTTCGGTATGTTGAAGTAGCGGCAGTATGCCGTGAGGTTTTGCAGCACGGTGAGGTCGGGATCTAGGCTGTCCGCCTGCGACACGATGCCGAGCGAATGGTTTATGCTGCGCCGGTCCGTGCGGACATCCTTGCCATCCACCAGCAACTCGCCTTCGCTGACCGGCGAGACGCAAGAGAGCATCCGCATCGTGGAGGTCTTGCCCGCCCCGTTGGGGCCTAGAAATCCGAAGCATTCGCCCACCTTGATGTCGAAACTGATGCCGTTCACCGCCGTGAAATCGCCGTATCGTTTGACCAAATTATGTGCGTATATAGCCGTCTTTGTCTGCATATCCACCGATTATTCAGCTGCTTTGGAGTTTGGAACAAGATATTCGTTTGTCGGAAGTGTGGTGTAGAGCATGAGGCGGGCAGGGCGCAGCGTACAAAAGCCCACATCCGATAAGCGCTTTAACTCATTGTACACCCGCAGTGGTCGCGGTTGTAGGGCAATTTCGCGCCCAGAAAGCTACAAAGCCCCGTCCGCCTTCATGCCACAGACATAGCCCCCAAACCACTCCCACACGGCTGAACTAGGCGAATTGCTTGGCGGCATTTGGGACAAAGCCACTGCGGGTGCGCAAATAGACGCCGCCCTAGCTGTCGGCGCAATCGTCCCGCAAGTCCATCAGGTCGCGCAGCGCCACGATGTGGATGTGCGTCTCTCCGTGATGCTTGGCGCGCAGGATGAGATGCCCCGCCTTGACCTCCCCCATCTTCAGCCCATCGTGTTCACAGCGAATGGCGTATGCGCGCTTGAGCGCACGGCGCGGTGTGCGATTGTACATTGCATCTCCCTCTTGCTTATGAGCATAGTCGGTTTAGTTGGTCGGCGGCTGACCGCCTATTTCATCGGTGGCAAGTTCATCTCGCGGCGCACTTCGTCGATGGTCATGATGCCCGCCTCCACATATGAGCGGCGGCGCTTCGCCTTCTCATTCTCGCTCTCTTTCAGCGCATCCACGCCGCTCAAGTCGAACTCCACCATCAGCGACGGGTCGCCGAAATGCGGCAGCAGGCGCAGTTGCAGCGCCTCTTGGTAGAACGCCAACTGTGCTGCTATCGTGTCCTCCCAAAACAGGCGGCGTGCGGTGTTGAAGTTGGAGAATGTGGTGTTTTCGAGGTCGCCAATCATCACTTTTGGCACACCGAACACACGCGTGATGTCCTCCAAGCTCCAGCGCAGGCTCTGGATGTATTCCATGTCGCGGGGGCTGAAGCCGAGGTTGGACGCCTTCATGCCGGGGCTAAGCAGCGCGGGGCGACGCGTCTTGCCCACGCCGCGAAACCGCTGTTCCCAACGCCGATAGAATGCGCTCACCTCGGCATCGGTGGGATAGTCTGCCGTCTCGATGATGACGCCCGGAGTGCTGTCATTTCCTAGCAGGCTGCGGTTGGCGCGCAGGGCGTCCATCCCCATATCTGCGGACATTCGCAGCGGCGCAATGGGCGACAGCCCGGCGTACTCGTCCAACGGGTTGAAGTAGCGCATCCAAACGATGTCTTCCGGGATGTACGGAACGAGCTGCCCGCCGTTCCCGCCGACATACACGAAGCCGCGCACATAGTGGTCTGAGTCCGGCACGATGCGAACCTTGTCCGGGCGGAGCGGCCAGAGTTCGGCGATGCGCCCTTGCTCGTCGCGCTCCAGCGCCCAGAACGCAGCGCCCCACAGCGACAGATGCGTCTCCGTAGCGCGCCACAGGTCGCCCTTGCTCCAAAACGGGTTGGGCGCATCCAACAGCCGCTGCAGCGGGTGGGCGGCGCCCACGGGAACGGCGTCAGCACGAACACGCCGCCAATCCATTTCGCCGCTGCCATTATCGCCATGCGAGCTGAGAACATCGCCCGAAACACGGCTATGCGCTTCAGGCATACGGCGCAGAACTCGCAAGGGGATGCGCGAAACAGCGTCTTGGCGCACCTTGATGGCAGCGTACACGCTAGCAGAGCGCGGATAGTATTCGCCATATGACGCCGGCGCCCACTGCGTCCCAGCACCCAACCCAACGGACATGCCGTCGAGCGAGTATGCGTTCAAGCCGCCCATGTTCGTCATCGCAGTAGCAGCATGGGCACGCCGCTCGGCATGCGCCGCTTCCCGCCGCCGCACAAACTCAGCCCGCATCGCAGACACGCCGCGCACAACAGGCAGTTCTCTCAACGATTGCGTAATGTTCATAGGAAAAACTCCAACAGGCTGCTAATTGTTCGGTATGCCGCTCGTATTGGAAATGGGATACGGTAACTGCTCACCCGTATCGGGACAACTCAAAGCACTCATCACACCCAGATATTGAGACCGATGCGCCCCTCTGCGGCGAAGGTCATCGCTAGGGCGTCGGCTTCGTCGGGCGAGGAAGCCATGCTGCGCTTGCTCTTGAGCCTCATGCGCCCACTGCTGTCGTAGTCATACTCGCGCGCCGACACTTGGCTGATGAGCGCATCGTCGTTGTCGGTGCAGATGTCGCCGCTCATGTAACGCTCGCGCATCGCCCACCACACTTCGGCGCTGCGATTGGCATAGCGTTTGTCGTCTTTGGCTTTTGCGCCAGCATTGAACGGCACGATGCGCGTATCACCGAGCGGCAGTTCGCGCAGCCTGTCCACCACGCCACCGCCGACACCGGTTTCGTCCACCACCAGCACATCCACGCGATGCTCATCGCAGTACGACTTGAGCGCACCAACTATCTGCATCGTGTCATCGCCGCGGATACGGCGCACGATGTGCACCACAGCGCCTTGACGCCGCATTATCACGGTGCGGTCTCGCCCGAAGCGCGCCACATCGCAAGCGAGGGTTACGATGTCATCGGCGTCCGGCTCAAGCCGGCGGTGCGCCGCCTCCGTCGCATACCGCAGCGGCACGACCACGCCGTCTAGGTTATCGGGGAAGCGCCCTAGCACCGAACCGGTGTACATCGGCGAGTCTTCGCCCCAATCCTGCTTGCGGTCTTCTACATCCTGCACGGTCATCATGCCGGGGATTACTATGCGCCCCTCTTTGATGTTGGGCGTCTCCATTGCGCTGATTTGCACCGTCTCGTAGTGGCTGCGGCGCGAATGGTGCGAGTCGAAGAATTCGCCGCTCATAACGAATGGGTTGCCGGTCATCAAGAAGCAAGACGGATTCAGGCGGCGCAGGGCATCCATGTCGTCGCGGGATACGGCGTGCGCCTCGGTAACGGCGACAAGCAGGTTGGGCGAATGGAAGCCCTGCAAGTTGAACGGCGAGTTGGAGGTGAATCCAAGTGCGAAGGTCTGCTCGTCCACCTTGTAGCGCGCTGTGCGAAACATCCTGCCCCTGACGCCCTTGGGCAGGCGGGCATGTGCGTAGCGGATTTCGTTCCAAACGATGTCATCCACTTGGCGCAGCGTGGGGCCTGTAACGATGGCTTTGGCGGGGGAGTGGCGATGTACCCACCACAGCACGATGCGCGCCGCCGTCCAGTCCTTGCCCGAGCCGTTGCAGCCCACGACGGACACACGGCGCGCACCATCCACCGCACGCAGCATCTCTTCCTGCTTGGCATATGGGGCTTCCTTCAACACTCGAACCACAAACTCCAAAGCCGACATATCGGCAAAGTCTTCCGATGTGTACCTTGTGTACCTGTTCGCATCTTCGCTCTTCGGCGCTCGACTGAGCGCTCTGTCATCTGACACTGCATCGCCCTCCCCACACCATCAACATCCACCGCCGCCGCAAAAAAACAAGAGAGGGGGCGAACCCATGCGCTGGGTCCGTCCCCTCACCGCACCCATACTAGAATATATGTTCCATATTGTCAAGACGCATTTGCGAACTTGCGCCTTCGTTTGGTAACATCAGAAAACGGTGGACGGGCGCTATGTCTTGCTGCCAAGCACAGACACCAATCGACCGCTAACAAAATTATGACATCTTAAAAGACCAACGATTAGTGAGGAGGTGAACTATGCCTCGCGAGATTGACCTGAAGACGGTAACCCGAGACGATGTGGCACGCATACGGCGTTGGCTGGACGACGAGGAAGTGAGCGAGTCGTGGTTCGGTCGCTACGCATACGGCAACCCGGCGCACCTCGGCTACCACCCCGATGAGATGGACGATGTGTCAGACGAGGGATGGGAGCGCGTGTTTGACAACCCGGAGCATCGCATCTTGTCCATATACAGCCCCGACGATGGTCACATCGGAGAGGTACACATCGCCATAGAAGAATCACTCGGCGACGGACAGCTCTCCGTGCTGATAGGGCGCAAAGACCTTTGGCATCACGGCTACGGCTCGGCTGCGGCGCGGCGTGCTCTAGAAACGGCGTTCAATGAGTACGGCTTATACCGCGTGTGGGTGGACATCCCCGAATACAACACCCCTGCGCGCAATATGTTCGCGCACTTAGGTTTCCAGCATGAAGGCACGCTACGCAAGAGCCGCCCACACGAGGGCGCGCGCTTCGACTCGGTCGTGATGGGCTTGCTCGCAAACGAATATGTCCCGCTGGAAGCCAGCGCCGTCCAAGAAATCCCGCGCTTGTAGCGAGCATCGTCCCGCCATTCGAATTGGCGGATGCGAGACAGCCTAATCGACAGATCGACACTGTCCCCATCAGTCTGCCGTCCATCTTGAACAAGCGGCACATGCGTCGAGTACGGGCGGACTTGACCCACTGATAGCCTAGCAAAAACCAACCCACGGACATCTTTATGCTATACGATGCAGAATCCGGCGACCTGACCTTAGTCGCAAGCGGCGACACGATGATAACCCGGCGCATGTCCGTGTTTCGGGAGAGCGGCTTCATCCGCCTCGCCGAACTCTTTCGCAGCGCCGATGTGGGCTTCACCAACTTGGAGATGCTCATGCACGACTACGAGCATTCGCCGGGCATCGCAGGCGGGACATTCACGGCGTCTGACCCGGACAACCTGCACGAGCTGGAATGGCTGGGCGTGAACCTCGTGTCCTGCGCCAACAACCATAGCTACGATTATGGCGAGGGCGGCGTGCTGACGAACCTGTCGCACCTGCGCCGCTCGCGCCTAGTGCACGCCGGCACGGGGCGCAACCTGAGCGAAGCCCGCGCCCCCGGTTACATAGACACCGCAAACGGGCGGGTTGCGCTAATATCTGCGTCCTCCACATTCGCCGAAGCCGGGCGCGCAATGGAGCAGCGCCCCGACATCAACGGGCGCCCAGGACTCAACCCGCTGCGCTTCGTCGCCACGCACACCATCGACCGCCCCGCCTTCGACGCCCTGCGCCGCATCAACACCAAGCTCGGGCTGGAAGCGCAACGCAACGCCCTCCGCAACTTCCGCCACAAGGGCGCCATCCCCGAGGACACCGACACCAGATTCGTGTTCTTGGACAAGCAGTTTGCGCTCGGCGAAGACTTCGGCATCAGCACCAAGCTCGTTACGAAAGACCTGCAAGACAACATTAGATGGGTTCGAGACGCCCGCCGCATGGCGGATTGGGTGATGGTGTCGGTGCACTGCCACGAAAGCGGCGCACATCGCGACACGCCGCCCGACTTCCTCACGGAGTTCGCTCACGCCTGCATCGACGAGGGCGCAGACGCCTTCATCGGGCACGGCCCCCATGTTACGCGCGGCATAGAGATCTACAAGCGCAAGCCGATTATGTACAGCCTCGGCAACTTCGTGTTCCAAAACGACACGGTGCGCTGGCAGCCCTCCCACAACTACGACACTGTGGGCTTGGCGCAGGACGCCACGCCAGCCGACTTCTACGACGCGCGCAGCGAGCACGACAAGCGCGGCTTCCCCGCCGACCCGCTGTACTGGGAGAGCGTGGTTGCGCGCTGCGAGTTCAAGAGCGGCGAGCTAAACCGCCTCACGCTGCACCCCATAGACCTCGGATACGGCAAGCGCCGCTCTCAGCGCGGCAGACCCATCCTCGCCGACTCCAAATCGGGACGCCGTTCCATAGAGCGCATCAAGCGCCTGTCCAAACCCTTGGGCACAGAGATCCGCATCGAAAAGGGCGTCGGCGTGGTTAAGACCTAGCCCTGCCCAACCGCCGCTATGTCTTTCAACCCCAATCTCGACAACCCCAATCGGTCCCGTCCTGAACCGATTGCCGACAACCGACATCTAGCAACACGCCGCTGGCGGCTAACAACTCCCAATGCATCAACCGACCCAAGACCCACATGCCCATGCCAAAGACTTCCCGTTCTGCGCCATCGTGGGGCAGGAGCGGATGAAATTGGCGCTGACGCTGAACGCCATCAATCCCGGCATCGGCGGCGTGCTGATAAGGGGCGAAAAGGGGACGGCGAAGTCCACAGCGGCGCGCTCGCTTGCGGCGCTACTGCCCGAGCTTGAGGTCGTCGCCGGCTGCCCGTTCAGCTGCGTCCCGGACGCTCCCTTCGATGGCTGCGACTTCTGTGCCGATGCAAGCGCGGCATCCCAGCGCCGTCAGCCCGTTCAGCGCCGCCAGCCCGTTCAGCGCCAAGTGCGTCTCGTCGAACTCCCTGTCAGCGCCACCGAAGAGGCGGTGGTCGGCGCGCTCGACATCGAAGCCGCCATTCGCGAGGGCAGGCGGCGCTTCGAGCCGGGGCTGCTGGCGTCCGCCCATCGCGGCATCCTCTACATCGACGAGGTGAACCTGCTGAACGATCATGTGGTGGATGTGCTGCTGGACTCCGCCGCTATGGGGCGCAACTTCGTGGAGCGCGAGGGCATATCGTTCGCACATCCGGCGCAATTCCTGCTCATCGGCACGATGAACCCAGAGGAAGGCGACCTGCGCCCGCAGTTCATCGACCGCTTCGGCTTGGCGGTGGAAATCGACCACATCCGCGACGCCCCGTTGCGTGCGGAGGTCATCCGACGGCGCATCGCATACGAGCGCGATCCCGCAGCGTTCTCCGCAACATGGGACGCCGCCGAAGCCGCCGAGCGCCAGCGGATAGCGGACGCCATAGCGCTGCTGCCCCAAGCGCAGGTGGACGACGCAATGCTGCTATTCATCGCCCGCCTCTGCGCCCAGCACGATGTGGACGGGCTGCGCGCCGACATCGTCATCTACAAAGCCGCCCAAACCCTCGCCGCTTACAAGGGCAGAACCACCGTCATCCCCGACGATGTGCTCACGGTAGCGGAGATGGCGCTGCTCCACCGCATGCGCCGCCAGCCGTTCGACGACCCCGAACTCAACCGAGAGCGGCTGCACCAAACCGCCCAAGACATCTTGTCCGAGCCGCCCGATACGCCGCCGAACACGCCTGATGCATCAGACGCACAGGACGCCCCGTCTGACGACAGCACACCGCAAAACATGGTGCAGCCGCCAAACGCCGACGCTCCCCCACAAGACGACGATGATGCGGACGAGGAGGTGTTCGGCAGCGACGCCCCGTTTCAAGTGCGATCCCTGAACACCGACGCCATCGACAGGCGCCGTCGCACCAGCCGCGGCAACCGCACCAGCACCCGCACCGGCGACCACACCGGGCGCTATGTGGGCGCTGAAACGCCCAACGGCAAGGTAACCGACCTCGCAGTCGACGCCACAGTGCGCGCAGCGTCTCCGTTCCAGCTCCGCCGCAAACCCTACTCCGACGGCAGCCTTGCGCTGAAAGTGGAGGCGTGGGACTTGCGGCAAAAGGTGCGCGAGTCGCGCGTGGGCAACTTGGTCGTGTTCGTGCTGGATTCCAGCGGCTCTATGGGCGCACAGCAGCGAATGACTGCGGCGAAAGGCGCGGTTGTGTCGCTGCTGATGGACGCCTATCAGCGCCGCGAACGCGTGGCGATGATAGCCTTTCGTGGCACGCGCTCGGAGATTGCGTTGCCGCCCACCAACAGCGCCAACCTTGCGCAGGAACGCCTCGCCAACCTGCCCACAGGCGGGCGCACCCCTATGGCGCTCGCACTTGCCGACGCACACACCCTCATACGGCAGCAGCGCATCCGCGACCCCGACACGCCCCCGCTGCTCACCCTCGTGTCCGACTGCCGCGCCAATGTGGGCATCAACGGCGGCGACGCATTCGACGAAGCCCTCAGCGTCTGCCGCAGCATAAGCCAAGACGATGTGCAGTCCATCGTCCTAGACCCCGCGCCGCGCTCCAACCGCTTCGGACTCGCGCAGCAGGTCGCCGATGCGCTCGGCGGCGAGTACATCCCCCTAACCGAACTGCGCGCAGATGCGATACGATTGGCAGTGCGGAGAGCACAGCACAAGGATAATCAATGATAACGCCCCGCGTATCTGCTGCACTATTAAGAGGCGCACGGTTCAGCCGTCAACAGCAGGCTGTTCGGGTCAACAGCCGATAACCGCACTTTGTGCACACATCAGAAAACGGCGCCAAAACGAAAAGAGTGTTCGTTGACGGTAACATCATTGTGTGTTATAAACCTGACAGCATCAATGACAAAGACATGCCCGACTGCTGCATAGTGTTCCGTGTGAATATCAAGGCAATCGCAGCCCAATCGGCTGCACCATACGGCAGACGGACAAGCCGCACGATTAGAAGTCGAATACGCACTCGCAGAGGCGCAGGCGCAGCTTCGGGAAATAGAGGAACAGCGGCTCCGCCGCTTCCGAACCGAGCAACTAGGCGTCGTTTGCGATAAACTATCAAAAATCTATCACCATACTAAGGGAGGGGACGAACCTATGACTACACTCGCAAGAGAGACGGGCGTTCTGTCGCGCAGAGCGATGGGAGCAGGGATGTGGGTTGGCGCTGCCGCCATCCTGCTATACGCCGCAGGCTATGTGGACGGAAGTGTGCACGCCGCCGCCATCGTCGGAGACAAGGGCGCGGCGCTCAACTATGTCCACGAGTTCTTCCACCACGCCCGGCATGTGGCGCTGATGTGCCACTAGAAACCAGTGTTAGCAGTTAGCAATCAGCTCTAACCGTTAGCAACGCTCGCGGACAACCGAACGCTAACAGCCAGCCACTGAAACTCCCCGGAGCAGATGCGCTATGCACCAAACCATATTGCGCGCGGTGTTGATTGGGCTTGTCGCAGGTCTGATAGCCGGCTTGTATCACAACATCTTTACCGTGCCCATCATCGAGGAAGCAATCGCCCTAGAAGAGCAGCGCGCAGCAGCCCCGACGGACGCAGCAGGCGAGGAAGAGCCGCCGCTGGTGTCGCTGGGTGTGCAGCGCATCGGCTTGGTCATCGGCGCAGGGATACTCGGCGCTGTGTTCGGGCTGGTGTTCGTCGGCGCTTACGGCTTGCTGCGGTGGGCGCTGGCAGATACCCCGTCCCCAGCGTCGGCGCTTACGGCTGCGGCGCTCGGCTTCTGGGCGGTGTCCTATCTCACTTCATTGAAGTTCTCGTTCGTGCCTCCCGGCGTGGGCAGCGAAGACACGCTCGTGTTCCGTCAGGGGATGCAGCTACTGTTCTACTTCCTGTCGGTGCTGGGCGTTGCAGCAGTGATACTCGCGCTGAACGAAATCCGAAACTCCATCAGCGCCGCCCACATGCGCCAACGCCTATACCTCGTTACTGCGTTGTCATACTTCGCCTTCGTGTTGTTGATGTTTGCCCTCATCCCGAGCAACCCAGACCCGGTGGATGTGCCGGCGCCTCTGCTGCTGAAATTTAACAATGTAACGCTAATGGGGCATCTGCTCACATGGGCGATAATCGGGGCGGGCTTCGCTTGGCTGCTTCAGCGGGGCGAAAAGTCCGCTCATCACGCCGCACACCCGCACCTTGCCCAGTAGCCGTGCACAACCACGGGGGCTGAATGGAGGGCGCTTATGACCGACAACGCCGCATCCGCCGCACAGCAGGATGAGACACAACAAGACGAATCACAGCGCGAACACCAGCCGGTCAAGGGGCCGCGCATCAAGAAGGGGCTGGTGGTGGTCAACACGGGCAACGGCAAGGGCAAGACCACCGCCGCGTTGGGCGTGCTGTTTCGCGCTTGGGGACGCAACATGCGCGTGGAGATGTTTCAGTTCCTCAAGCACACCGGCTCGCGCTTCGGCGAAAGCCGCGCAGCCGAAAAACTCGGCATCCCGATGTCCGCAATGGGCGACGGCTTCACTTGGCGCACCAAGAACATGGAAAGCACCCAAAACCTAGCGCGCACCCAGTGGGAAAACTGCAAGCGCACCATACTCGCCGACGAACACGATGTCATCATCCTAGACGAGTTCACATACCCGCTCCACTACGGCTGGATACCGGTCGAAGATGTCATCGACACGCTCAAGCAGAAGCCGCATATGTTGCACATCATCATCACCGGCAGATACGCTCCCGACGCCCTAGTAGAGTTCGCCGACCTCGTAACCGAAATGCGCGAAATCAAGCACCCGTACAGGGAGCAGGGAATCAAGGCACAGCCCGGCTTGGAGTTTTAGCGAGCAGCCCGTCTATGAGCCGTTGCGCCATATAACTTCCGCCAAAACCCGAAAGACTAACATGGCAGAACAGTACGAATACTACGACGAACAGTTCGACGCCGAGCTTGTGCGCCTGCTGGACGAAGCGCGAGATGCGGGTGAAAGCATGCGCCGCATCACCTCCAAGCAGGTGCACGACGGCGTGGTCACCGGACGCTCCATCAAGATGGGCATGGCTTGCGACGCCATGTGGCGGCTGTGGAAAAAGCAGGGCGCATATGAGAGCCGCATAGTGTTCACGCCTGCCAGTAATCGCGGCGCAAAATTGGAAATCGACTACGAAACATGAGCGGCGTCCCTCTAATGCGCTGACCGCCATATGCTCAAACCCCATCCCTCATACACGCCCCGCTATAGCATCGCCGTCCCCCTGAAATCGCCGAAGCGACAGAGCCGGGCATGTGATGAACGGCGGTCATCTATATCTATATGGAAACGCTGTCGCATAAGCGCCGACACAACAGGATCTGCAGATGAACTTCGACTCGCTGGATGATGTCATCGCCAGCATACGCCCCGCCGATGCGGACGCCATGCAGAGCGCGCAAGAACGCCAGCGCAGCCTCACCAAGCCGCCCGGCAGTCTCGGCACGCTGGAAGACCTGTCCGTGCAGCTCGCCGGCATATTCGGCAGCGAAACGCCCGCCATACGCGGCAAAGCCGTCATCGTCGCCGCCGCAGACCACGGCGTAGTGGCGCAGGGCGTCAGCGGCTATCCGCGGGAAGTTACGGCACAGATGGTGCTCAACTTTTTGGCGGGAGGCGCAGCGGTCAGCGTGATGGCGAGACTGCTCGGCGTCCACCAAATCATCGTGGACGCTGGTATCGCCACCGAAATGCCTGCACATCCTGAACTGCGATCCTTTCGCATCGGCAGCGGCACAGCCGACATCACGCAGGGACCAGCGATGTCCCGCCGCCAAGCCGAGCAAGCCGTCCTCAACGGCGCGCGCCTAGCGGTCGATGCAGCGCAAGGCGGCGCAGACCTGATAGCCGCCGGCGACATGGGCATCGGCAATACCACGCCATCCGCCGCCATCACCGCCGCCATTACCGGCGCATCGCCGCGCGACACCACCGGCGCCGGCACAGGCCGCACGCCCGACGAGATGGCGCAAAAAGTAGCAGTCGTCGAAACGGCGTTGCACCGCAATGCCCCCAACCCCAACGACGGCTTGGATGTGCTGGCAAAAGTGGGCGGCTTTGAAATTGGGACGCTTGCGGGCGTGGCGCTCGGAGCAGCGGCGATGAGGCGCGCAGTCGTCATGGATGGCTTCATCTCTGGTGCTGCGATGCTCATCGCACACGCCATCTGCCCGACGCTGCGACCATATCTGATTGCATCCCATCGCTCCGCCGAAAGAGGGCACGCCGTCATCCTGTCCCGCCTGAACCTGACGCCCCTGCTGGATCTGGATATGCGGCTGGGCGAGGGCAGTGGCGCAGTGCTTGCGATGCCTATCATCGAGGCAGCGGCGGCAACGCTGTCCCAAATGGCGACATTCGGCGAAGCGGGCGTGTCCGACCGAGACGAAACCGATGCTGCATCGGAGGACGGCACAGCCGAGCGCACCTCGTGAGCGGACTGCGCGCCGCCATCGGTTTCCTGACAATCCTGCCAATTGCACCGCGCGGTGAAGTGTCGTTAGCAACGGCACGCGCATACTTCCCGCTCGTGGGCTTGATGCTGGGTTGCATCCTCGCCGCTCTGGAGCTGCTGCGCCTTGCGTTCATCGGCGAACCGCTGACATGGCAGTTCCAAGCCGCCGATGCGCTCACCCAGCCCACGGGCTTGCTGTTCGCTGCGCTGATAGTTGCAGTGCTTATTGCCCTAAGCCGAGCGCTGCACTTGGACGGGTTCATGGACAGCTGCGACGCACTGCTGGGCGGATTCGAACGGCAGCGGCGACTCGCCATCCTGCGCGACCCAAATGTGGGCGCTTTCGCCGTTGTGGGCGTGGTGTGCCTGCTGCTCATCAAGGTCGGCGCACTGATGGCGCTGACAGCACCGATGCGCCTGCCCGCTCTCATCCTCTTCCCATGCCTTGCGCGCTGGGCGATGCTGCTCACGATGGAGATTTACCCGTATGCCAGAGAGCGAGGCATCGGCAGCGCATTCTTCGCCCCGAAAACGGGCGCAGCAACAGGCAGCGTGCGTATCCACTGGCAGCTCATCGTCGGGTTTGGGATAACGCTCTTGGCGAGCCTGATGATCGGCGGATTGGCGGGCATCACGCTGCTTGCGGCGGCGTGTGGCGTGGCTTGGGCGCTGGGTGCTTGGGCACAGCGGCTGCTTGGCGGCGTTACCGGCGACATCTACGGCGCAGTCAACGAAACCGCCGAGGTCGCCGTGCTGCTGCTTGCGGCGGCAATGCCTGCCGCAGGGCTGTTCGCCCTACAATCGCCCCTGATGACGCTGCTAGTGCGAGTCGTGGGCTAGATGGCGCTGCTGGCTTGGCATACGAACTGGCATCTTGATGCGGGTGTGCTGCTGCTTGCGATAATCCTCGACCTTGTGCTGCCAGAGCCACCGAACGCCGTCCACCCCGTGGCGTGGATGGGCAAGGCAATCGCCGCACTGGAACGGCTCGCAGACGGACGGGGCAAGACGGCGGCGCTCATAATCGGCGCAGGCATCGCCGTCGGGTTGCCGATAGTAGTCGGCAGCGTTGCATGGCTTGCCACAGCAGGACTGCGCGAACTCGGCAGCCTGCCCTACCTCATAGGCGGCGCAATCCTGCTCAAGACCACATTCAGCGTGCGCGGATTAGCCGCTGCCGCATCCGAAACACAGCGCGCCATAGAAGCCGACGCCGTGAGCGCAGCACGCCAGAGCCTCCGCAGCCTAGTCAGCCGCGACGCAGGCACGCTCTCAAAGCCGCTCGTTGCCGCCGCCGCCATAGAGTCCGTAGCCGAAAACACCGCGGATAGCTACATCGCCCCGTGGCTCGCATTCGCCCTGTTCGGGCTGCCCGGCGCATTCGCATATCGCGCAATCAACACGCTCGACAGCATGATAGGGTATCGCGGACGCTACGAGTACCTAGGCAAGGCGTCCGCACGCTTGGATGACTTTGCTAACCTAGCGCCCGCGCGCATCGCCGCTGCGCTGCTAATACTAGCCGGCGCTGTGTTCCCATTGACGAAATTGCGCGGCGCAGCCGAGACTCGCGCAAGCAGCGGCGGCGTCCGCACAGGTTGGCGCATCGCAATCCGGCAGCATCGCCTGACCGCAAGCCCCAACGCCGGCTGGACAATAGCCGCTATGTCGGGATTGCTGGGCGTCGCGCTCGAAAAGCCGTGCCACTATCGCATCGGCGCAGAGTTTGGAGCACCCACGCCGTCTCACATCGGCGCTGCCGTGCGGCTGGCGTACATCACAGCAGCGCTAGGCATGATAACAGCAGTGGCGGCGATTGCAGCGCGCACCATCGTAGCAGGCTGAGCCTCCCCATCAGACAGCAAGAAACAAGCAGAGTTTCGTGTGTGGTTGAGATTTCTCGCATTGAAGTGCATCAGACCCTTCGCAATTTTCTCGCGGTATTGTGGAGAGGATTTGTCCCAAAGGTGATAAGGTATATCTGGTTGAAAAATCGCCTTATACCGACATACCAACAGAAGATATTTGCGCATGGAGTTCATCTTTCTTATCGTATGGGCATGCTGCGGTGTTGCAAGTGCCGTCATCGCATACGACAAGGGCAGAATCGGGTGCATATGGTTCATTGTGGGCATCGTGCTGGGCGTGTTCGGTCTTATTCTCGCCATCGCAGTGCCGAACATGCGGGAGAGCAAAGAGCGCGAAGCCGCCTCAATCGGCGCTATGCGATGCCGATACTGCGCCCAGCCTGTCATATGCAACCACTGTGGGCGTGATTTGTAGAGTAGCACACGGCATAAGCATGAGCGCGGATATGACGGACAGAATTGCGACGGTCAGACCGAATATGATTGAAAAACGCCATAAACGGGTATCGGATGCTTCGAATAAGACAGTCCGCCCCGTGCATGGCGGGCTGAACACCGCCGAGCTTCGGGCGCTGGGATTACGCCCCGCAGATGTGCTCGACTTCAGCGCCAGCATAAACCCGCTCGGCGCATCCCCCGCCGCCGCAGACGCAATCCTCGGCGTGGACATCGCGGCGTACCCCGACACCGGCTGCACCGAGTTGAGCGAGGCGCTGGCGGCGCATCACGCCGTCCCCCCGTCGCACATCCTAGTCGGCAGCGGCTCCACCGAGCTGATATACCTAGCGGCGCGTGCGTATCTCACACCCGATGCGTCCGCTGTGGCGTTCACGCCCACATTTGGCGAGTACGAAGCCGCATGCGCCCTCGAAGGCGCCCATATCATCAGCATTGCCGCAAGCGAAGCCGCCAATTTCCAATGGGACATCGATGCCGCCGCGCGCACTGTCCACAAAAGCATACGCCCCCCAAGCAGCGCAAGGCTAGCGTTCCTGTGCAACCCCAACAACCCGACCGGCCACTACCTCCCCCTGGACGATGTGCGCCGCATCGCCACCACACTGAGCGCCGACGGCAGGGACACTCGCAGCGAACCTCCCGACAGCCTGCTAGTATTAGATGAAGCATACCTGCCCTTCGTGGAAAATGCATGGGACTCGCGGGAATTGCTGGACTTGGACAATGTGGCTTTGCTACGCTCGATGACGAAAGACTACGGGCTTACGGCGCTGCGGCTGGGCTACCTGATTGCGCTGCCCCCGGTGATAGAGCGCCTGCGGCGGTACCAGCCCAGTTGGAGCGTGAACGGCTTGGCGCAGGCAGCTGGCATCGCCGCCCTCACCGACGAAACGCATGTCGCACGCGGCAGAGCAGCCGTTCGCACCGCCAAGCGATACCTGACGCAGCGATTGGATGCGCTGGGCTTGCCATATACTCCGCCCGCCGCAAACTTCGTCCTAGTCAAGGTGGGGGATGCGGCAACGCTGCGAACGGCGCTCCTGACACGCCACCACATTGCGGTGCGCGACTGTGCGTCATTCGGGCTACCCACGCACATCCGCATCGGCATCCGCACGCAGCCCGAATGCGAGCGGCTCATGGACGCAATGCAGCAAGAACTATCCTCGACACAATGACATAAAAGGCCGGATTTCATAAGAGTAGATAGAGTAGACATTGAGGACAAAGTATGAACAGCAAATGGGTTTTGGTAAGACACGGAGAGACCGATTGGAACGCCGAGGGCAAGGCGCAGGGCCAGTCGGACACGCCGCTGAACGCAACCGGCAGGAAGCAGGCGGAGGAGACGGGCGCCAAACTCCGTGAGATGCGCTTCGACGCCGCATACTCCAGCGACCTCGAGCGCGTGGTGCACACTGCTATGCCCATCGTCGAGGGCAGGGACATCCCCTTGACGCAGATCGAAGGGCTGCGCGAAAAGAAGTTCGGCGATTGGGAGGGCATGACTTTCCAGCAGGTTGAAAGCGAACACCCCGAGATGTTTCGCCGCCTCTTCGACGAGGACATCAACTTTGCGCCCCCATCGGGTGAAAGCGACCTGCAGCTGTACGAGCGCATCAAGGCGGTTGCCGACAAGCTGCTCGCCGCACACCAAGACGACGATGCGAATATCCTCGTTGTGGCACACGGAGGCACGCTGCGCGCCCTCATCGTGGTGCTGATGGACATGCCGCCGCAATACATGTGGCGGTTGCGCCTACGCAACTGCGGCATATCGGTCGTCAGCGTCTTTGACGGCGGTTCTTTCCTCGAAATCCTAAACGACACCGCCCACCTGCACAATGTGTACGCCACCGGAGTTTGGTAGGATACGCAAGCCCTCCGCTTACTGGGGAGAGCGACTTTTGAACCCGGACCAACTGAAATACTAGCGAACTAACAGGCTTATGCCATCCTCTGCTTTTGGAAAAGTTCTGATGGTGCAGGGCACCACATCCCACGCCGGCAAGTCGCTTATGGCGACGGCGCTGTGCCGCATCTTTCGGCAAGATGGGCTGCGCGTCGCACCGTTCAAGGCGCAGAACATGTCGCTGAACTCATTCGTAACACCCGACGGCGGGGAGTTCGGCAGGGCGCAAGCCGTGCAAGCAGACGCAGCACGCGTCGCCCCCACCGTGGAGATGAACCCCATCCTGCTCAAGCCCGAGGGCAACCGCCGCTCACAAGTGGTCGTGATGGGCAAGCCGATGTGCACGGCGTCCGCCCGCGAATACTACGACCTGAAACTCCAACTGTGGCACATCGTAACGCAAGCGCTCGACACATTGCGCCGACAGTACGACATCGTCGTGATAGAGGGCGCGGGCAGCCCCGCCGAAATCAACCTCAAGCAACACGAAATCGTCAACATGCGCGTGGCGCGCTATGCCAACGCCCCCGTCATCATCGTGGGCGACATCGACCGCGGCGGCGTGTTCGCATCGCTGTACGGCACGATGGCGCTGTTGGAGCCGGCAGAGCAGGCGCTGGTCAAGGCTTTCATCATCAACAAGTTTCGCGGCGACCCATCCTTGTTGGATTCCGGATTTGATATGCTGCTCGAGCGCACAGGCGTCCCCGTCGCAGGCGTCATCCCCTACTTCGATGACATCCACATCCCGGAGGAGGATTCGCTCGGCTTGCCCCCGCAGGCGCACATCGAAACGCACAGCAACGCCAGCTTGGACATCGCCGTCATCCGTCTGCCGCGCATCGCGAACTTCGACGACTTCGACCCCCTGCGGCGCGAACCGAGCGTGTGGCTGCGCTATGTCGCCACAGGGGACAGCCTAGCCGCACCTGACCTAATCGTCATTCCCGGCTCTAAAACCACCGCTGCGGACTTGGAGTGGATGCGCGCAACGGGCATCAGCAATGCTATCGTAAAACGGCGACAGGCGGGAACGCCCGTCATAGGCATATGCGGGGGCTATCAGATGCTCGGCGAGCGCATTCTAGACCCGCACGGCGTGGAATCGCAGCAGCCGGATACGCCCGGCATGGGATTGCTGCCGATGACAACCGTATTCGCCCCCGAAAAATCCACGCATCAGGTGCGCGGCAGCGTATCGAACGCAGCAGCGAGGGGCTTGCTCACCAGCAGCGGTGGCGCTGACATCGTGGGATATGAGATACATATGGGGCGCACATACACCAACAGGGGTGCATCAGACGCACCTGCTGCCTCGCCCTTCCGTATCACCGAGCGCTCTGGCGGCGCCACAGACGCAGCGGACGGCGCAATAGACGCAGACGGCGTTACGCTCGGCACATACATGCATGGGCTGTTCCACAACCACACGCTGCGCCGCTCCATGCTGCTGTGGCTCGCACAGCGCAAGGGCGTCAACCTGCCAGATGCCGCAATCCCCGACCTTGACGGCGAATACGACAAACTCGCGGACCTCGTCCGCCGCAGCGTGGACCTCGACGCAGTGTACACGATGGCAGGATTGCACGCGCCGTTCGGCGCATCCCGATAGCGTTTCCATTCAGGTGGTCGAGTTGTAGAATGAGGCATAAGCCATCATCAGAGGGGGTAACCGAATGGGTATGCTATACCGACTGGAAGAGCAAGCAGAAAAGACCGTTACACAGGAAATACAAGACACACTTCAAGATGCGCTGATGCTCTACAAGCCGATGTGCAAAGCCTGCGACCTAGCGATGGCACGCCATCACAGCTATCGTCGCACACTCATCACCAAGTATGGCGCAGTGAACTTGGCAATGCCCGTGTTCAGATGCGGGAAGTGCGGAGATATGCAGAGCGGTATGGAGCTAGTGGGCGATGTGGAGCGCCGCAAGTCGTACTCAAAAAAACGCGCGAAGAGGCGGTGAGACTGGCGGCGATGGGGTTGAGTTACGCCAAGGTTGGAGAGATGTATGGGTTCGCCAAGAGCACCTTGTGCAAGTGGATCAAGCAGGAGAAGTTGGAGCGACCTGAGCTGAAAGGTGATGTGGCGGAGATGGATGGAGTGTGGGTGGGTGTTCGTCGTGGGAAGCAGGAATTGAAGGTGTTCCGGGATGACAAAGGCGGTGTAATGGCGTCGTTCGGGAGTTGGGAAGACACGCTGACCGAAGCCTATAAGCGAGGAGTAAGGCAGCCTGCCCACCTAGTGAGCGATGGGGACAGAGCGATAGCAGAGGCCATAGGAATGGTCTATGGCAGAGGCACAGCCCATCAGCTATGCCAGTTCCATCTGCTTCGGGAGTACAGGCGCAAGGTAGGCGAGGTGGGCTGGGACGAAGCCAAAGAGTTGCTGATGTCAGAAGACTTGTCTGAGGCAAGGAAATTGGCTTCTCGGATAGTGAAGTTGACGGGTGGTCGTGGGTTGATGTGGTGCAAGAAGGCGCTGGTTAAGGGATTGGCGCATCTGGGTACTGGTCAGTTTAGATACAAGACCACATCTCGGTTGGAGCGGTTTCAGCGAGAGATAAGGCGTCGGGAGCGAATGGGCACAGCGTGGACGCCTCACAACCTGTTGGTACTACTGCAACGCAGGGGGCTTCTGTCTTCGACCACCTGAATGGAAACGCTACCCGCATCCCAGAGCCGCACGGAGGTGTAACCTATGGCGTCCGAAATCGTGCTGATAACGGGCGGGGCGCGCTCCGGCAAGAGCGCCTTCGCAGAGCGGCTGGCAAAGAGTGGCGCACGCGTCCTGTTCGTTGCCACTGCCGAGCCGCTAGACGAGGACATGGAGCGCCGCATCGCTGCTCACCGCCGTAGCCGCCCCCAATCGTGGCGCACCCTCGAAGAGCCGCTCAACCTACCTGATGCCATCGCTGCGGAGCTGGCTGCCGCTGAACCGCCATATGACACCGTCCTCGTGGACTGCCTCACGATTTGGACGAGCAACATCCTGCTGCATCACGCCGTCGATGGCGAAGATTCCCTAGCACTTGCCAACGCTGAGCGCGCCGCAATCGCCGCCGCCCAAGAATTGCTGGACGCCTGTGCCCTAAGCAGCCCCCGCTGGCTAATCGTTACCAATGAGGTTGGGCTTGGCGTAGTCCCGCCATCCACACTAGGGCGCGCCTACCGCGACACGCTGGGGCGCATCAACGCCCTAGTCGCATCCCACGCCGACAAGGTCTATCTGTTAACAGCCGGCATCCCCATCGACCTGAAAGCCCTCCAATCAGAAACTTATGTATGATATAAACTTGTGCCCACACCAAAACCTAAACTTTGGCGCACAGGCATCTTGCCCCGCGCCACTTGCCCAAACAGAAATGCCGCTCACACTAGGCAGAACCACGAACATCAACGACAGCACGCCTGCCATCATATCGCGCGCCACCACCCGTGCGCCCGGCACCTGCGGCGAATTGGCGCAGGGGATGCTCGACGGCGCACACTACCTCGTAACCTGTCCCATAGATATGTACTCCACAGCAACGGTGGATCTTGTCCCCGGGACAGGGCGCGTTCATGCCCCGTCGGGCGCATCCAAGACGCACCGCGCCGTGGAACTGACGCTGGCGCACCTGAACCGCCGCGATGTGGACGCATGTGTGCGGCTGTGCAGCCCACTGCCGCGCGGCAAGGGAATGGCGAGCAGCACGGCGGATGTGGCAGCAGCCATCAAAGCCACTGCCATAGCGCTGCGAGCGTCGGACGAAATGACAGCCGACCGCATCGCCCGTATCGCCCTGCAAGTCGAACCAAGCGACGGCGTTATGCTGCCGGGCATCACCCTCTTCGACCACAAGCGAGGCAGCACAGCGCAAACACTCGGCGACGCCCCTCCGATGCGCGCCATCATTCTAGACTTTGGGGGCAAAGTGGACACCGTAGCGTTCAACAGCGTTAACCACGACACAAAACTTCGGCGGCTGCGTCCCTCATTCGAGGATGCGCTTGCGCTCATCAAGACGGGCATACGCAGCGGCAGCGCCGCCGAAATCGGTGCGGGCGCAACCATCAGCGCCATCGCCAACCAGCACCTGCTGTACAAGCCCCAATTGGACGCCGTGATGCGCTTTGCCCGCGAGCAGGGCGCACTCGGCGTGAACGCAGCGCACAGCGGCAGTGTGGTGGGCATCCTGCTCCCCGATGACGAGGCGTTAGCCGCCCACATCGCAGCGCGCGCCCGACAACGCCTGCCCGGCTTGAAGCGCATCCACAACCGCAGAATCATCGGCGGCGGCGTAACGCCCATAGAAAACGACAGCCCATCGTAATTCTAGGCATAGGCTTGCAAACACCAAAAGCCGAAAACATCGGCATAGGAGATACGGAATATGGCAAAGATAACCATCGTGGGCGTTGGCCCCGGCGACCCCGAGCTACTGACGCTCAAGGCGCGGGACGCCATACGCAGCGCCGACTATGTAGCAGGATTCGAGACCGTGCTGCAGCCCGTCCGTCGATGGATTGCGGGCGAGGCGCTAGCGATGCGATACCGCAACCAAGTGCAGGTTCTGGAACGCTTGGCGGCGCATGCGAACGATGGCAAACGCTGCGTGGTCTGTGCTTGGGGCGACCTTAACTTCTCTGCAAAGGAGCTGCTAGACCGAGTGCGCCGCCTTGCGGATGTGGAGCTTATACCCGGCATCAGCTCGGTGCAGGTGGCATGCGCGCGGCTAGGCTTGGCGATGGAGGCGTCGGTGTTCATCACCCTGCATGCGCGGGACGGCCACGAAGAAGGGTTAGCCGAGCTGTCCGAGCTGCTCATAGGGCAGCGGCGGCGCAGCGTTATCGCATTGCCGCGCCCATACGACCTGATGCCTACCGCCATCGCCACAAGGCTGCTCGCCGACGGCGCAGCGCCTAGTACGCCTGTGGTTGTGCTGCAACGCCTCACCCTCGACGGCGAAAGCGTGGCAACGCACACGCTCGCATCCCTCGCCGCCGACACCACCGAGTTCAGCGACCTGACCATCTTGGCATTCCCAACATCGTGATGCCCGAACAGGCTGGTCGCCTCGAGTTATCAGCCAAGTTGCCACATATGCCGCAGTGTGAACCGCCTGTGTGCGCGACACTTGCTAGATGGACTAGACGAAGCGTGTGAAAGCCGTATCAGCGGTGCAGGGTATCGCTCGCCCGTGCCGTTCGCTTGACCGGCGGCGGCGTTGCCAGCAGCAGCAGCGTAGAGCACACCATCAGACATACGCCCACCCACCACATTATGCTGTACGAACCCGTCCACTCGTGCACATACCCCGCGAGCGGCGCACCGATGCCCCCGACCGTCAGGTTGATTGGCGTGGCGATGCCCCGTATGCTGCCCACGAACTCGCGCCCGAAGTAGTCTGCCCAGATGAAGTTCTGCAAGAACATCATCCCGCCTATGCCCAAGCCGAACACCGCCATAGAGCTGAACATAATCAGGTTGTCCGCAGCATAGATGGTCATGACACTTGCGATTGCCAGCAGGGAAAAGCCGACGCCGCCCAGCACCCGCGCCGGCAGCACCCGCACCAGCATCCCAAACGCAAATGTCGCCACACCAGCGCACACAGCGTCAAACGCCGTCGCATACGAAATCAGCGTGGTGTCAAAGCCCCTGTCCGCAAAGTCCGCTATGCGATGCACAGCGACCGTCCCCACCGCCAGCGACACCATCGTGAACACCACCACAAGCCCCCAAAACGCCGGCGTCCGAACCGACTCGCCCACGGTCCAGGACACTTCGTCCTGCGCAGCGTCAGGCGCATCTGCCTGCGCGTCCACGCCGTCAGCAGGAGCGCCCGGCTCGTCCCCGTCCGGCAGCAAGCCCATGTCCTCCGGTTGTCGGCGCACAAATATGGCAGACATTGGCACAATGACGCCGATGCCGATGCAGGCGAGGATTATCCACGCCATTTCCCAGCCCCAGCGGTCGATAAACACCTGCGTGAGCGGCACAAACACCACAGCGCCGATGGGGATGCCCAGCGCCATGTAGGATATGGCGCGCCCACGCTCCCGCACGAACCATTTCAGCACGGGAACGGATGTTACCAGCGCGCCCGGCCCGCTCATCCCGACAAGCCCCATTACGGCGTAGAGCGCAACCAAGTGCCAAGCGTCGGTCATGAACGCAAGCGCAATCATCGCGCCGCCCGTTACCAGCGCAGACGCCGGCAGCATCACCCGCGAGCCGTAGCGGTCGATGAGCCAGCCGACGGCAGGGCTGGTAACCGAGCTGGAAAGCTGACGCGCCGTCTGCGCCCAACCGAACCACGAGCGCCCTATCATCAGGCTGTCGCCCATCGGCTTGATGAACAGCCCGAAGTTCAGCGACCCCATCGCCATACTCACAGCGCCGGCACACGCCATCACAATCACAATCACCCAGCCGTAGTACAGCCGATTGCGCTGGCCCCTGTGGACGCCTTTTCTCACGCTCATATCCTTAGCATTATACTCCCAATCCAAGCGATTAGGCGTTCGAATCCTAAATCCATGTTAACGCAACATCCACCACCACACAGAGACAGCATCTATGACCGCATAGGTTTATGCGGAAGCAATACCCTCGCATTCATACCACTCATATTTTTCCTGAATATATTGAAAACACACCAAACTCTTGTGATATACTTTCCCTAGAATAATCCGATGATTTGGGGATGCGTTAAAAGGCCGCCTTGACGAAAATACAAGGGGCAAGCGCACCCCAAGATACGCTGGCTAACCGGCTGGCTGACACACAACCGAATCGTGTCTAACAGGAGAAACGCAATGGTTGTCGAGACGAAGAGAGACCTTGAGCTGACAGCGCACCTGTTGCGGCGCGCCGGCTTTGGCGCAACGCGCACCGATATAGAGCGATACGCCGATATGGGCTACGATGGCGCACTTGCGGAGCTGCTGAACCCGACCGACCCGCAATGGATGGGCGACTACATGGTTCGCCGCTACCACCATGAGCAGTCTGGTATGATGGCGCCGCGCTCTCCCGGCGAAAACTGGCTCTATCGCATGGTTACCACCAACGCCCCGCTGCGCGAGAAGATGGCGCTGTTTTGGCACAACATCTTCGCCACCGGCTACCCCAAGGTCATCCACGGCAAGGTGCTGTGGAACCAGATACGGATGTTCCGCAAGCACGGGATGGGCAACTTCAAGACGCTGCTCGTCGAACTCTCGCGCGACCCGGCGATGATTGTGTGGCTAGACAATCACGACAACCACAAGGGCGCCATCAACGAGAACTATGGGCGCGAGCTACTAGAGCTGTTCAGCATGGGCGTAGGCAGCTACAGCGAGACAGACATCAAAGAGGCGTCCCGCGCCTTCACTGGCTGGACTATCGGCAACACCGAGTACATGGTGCTGCGCTCCGAGCGCGACTCGGACTGGCCCTACGGCCGGATAAGCTGGCACTTTGACTATCGCGCCGAAGACCACGATGAGGGCGACAAGACCTTCTTAGGGCAGACGGGCAACTTCAACGGCGAAGACATCGTGGAAATCATCTGCCAGCAGCAGGCGACGGCGCAGTTCATCGCCCGGCACATGTACCACTTCTTCGTGGCGGATGAGCCGCCCGTGCCATCCTGGCCCTACACACCGCCGCGCGACGCCGATGCCGTCCAAACGCTCGCGGACGCATACTTCGACAGCGGTTATGACATCACCGCCATGCTGCAGACGCTGTTCACATCCGACTTCTTCAAGGAGGAGAGCATCCGCTACGAAAAGGTGAAAAGCCCCGCCGAACTAGTGGCGGGCGTGCTTCGGCTCACCGGAGAATTCGATAGGCCGCGCCGCCAAATCATCAACCGAACGGAGCAGATGGTCTTCATGGGGCAGCAGCTCAACAACCCACCTAGCGTGGAGGGTTGGCATCAGGGCACAGAGTGGGTGGACACTGGCACGCTGGTAGAGCGCATCAACTTCACATCCGAGCAGTTCGGCGATGTGGACATGCCCGGCGTCCGCGCAATGGTAGACGCCGTGATGGACGACGAATACGCCACATCGCCGGCGCGCCTAGTGGACGCCTGTCTATATCAGATGGGGGTTATCGGCGTCAGCGATGACACGCGCGAGGTGCTGGAGCGCTTTGCCGACAGCACCGGCCCCGGCCGTTCCCGAGACAAGGTTGCCGGCCTCATCCGCCTAACCGCCGCCACTCACGAGTTCCAACGAGCATAGAGCAGCAACAGAGCATAGGGACCGACTGAAAGCCTCTCATCCCATGACCACTACACAAAAGACGCAAAAAGCCGACATCCTCACCTATGACTACACCATCGGGCTGTCTGCAATGGAAGGGCGCGGCTTCTACTACCCCACCGACTGCGTGCCGGCAAGCAACGGGCGGCTCTATGTGGTCAACCGCTCTCTGGAGGGCGTGAACAGGGGTGTGCGCGTTACCGTGTGCGACTTGGACAGCGAATACTACGGCACATTCGGCGCATACGGCGATGGCGATGGGCAGTTCATATGGATGACCTGCGGCGCAGAGGATGCACACGGCAACATCTATATCAGCGACGAACATAGCCACCGCATCAGCGCCTTCGACGCAGACGGAAAGTTCATCCGCTGCTGGGGGACGCACGGTAGCGGCGAGGGCGAATTGGACGGCCCGTCCGGCATTGCGTTCGACGCAGATGGCAGCATCTATGTCAGCGATACTTACAACAACCGCATCCAAAAGTTTTCGCCCACCGGCGTGTTCCTAGCCGCCATAGGCGAGGGGCTGCTGTCCATGCCCTGGGGCATCACCGTCGCGCCCAACGGCGATGTGTACGCGGCCGACTGGGGCAACGACCGCATCGCGCGCTTCACCCCTGACGGCACATTCGTGTGTGCATACGGCGAGCTAGGGCGTGGCGAGGGTCAGCTGGTCAAGCCCGCAAGCGTGGCGGTGGACGCCGACGGGAGTGTGTATGTCGCCGACTGGGGCAATGAGCGCGTGCAGGCGTTTCGCGAAGACGGCAGCTTTGCCCAAATCTTGCGCGGCAGTGCCACCCTGTCCAAGTGGGCGATAAACTTCCTGAACATCAACATTGAGGAAGGCGATGCCCGCTCTCGCGCCAATCTGGAGCCGGAAATAGAGTTCTTCGACGCCGACGACCCGCACGAAGTGTCGTCCCACATCGAGAAGTTCTTCTGGTCGCCGATGTCCGTCAAACTGGACGGCAAGGGGCGGCTGTTCGTAACCGAAAGCAACCGCCACCGCATACAGGTGTATCGCTGCGCAAGCGATTAGTCGCAAGTCAATAACTGAACTTTTACAATTTCCTTGAGTGCATGAGTGCATAAGACGCAATTTGACGAATGATGCAGTGTCAAGTAATATCCAATCAGAGATATTGAGCATATACTCAAACGCTATGCAGCAATGTGAAAGACCGCCTTAATCGATAGGCTTGCTATCGTGGAGTCTGTGGTTGTTAGGCATGAAAGATCGCTGATTACAAACCAATACAATATGACCTGAAAAATCGTTAGTGAAGCTTTATGTGAGGAGAAGGAAAATGGCGACTAACGGCAACGGACATAACAAGACGGTTGTGGTGTTGCAGCTCTCGGGTGGCAACGATGCGCTCAACACGGTCATTCCCTATAACGACGAACGCTACTACGACAACCGCCCCTTCGTGAACATCCCGCAGGATGAAGTGCTGAAGTTGGACGACAAGCTGGGGTTGAACCCTACGCTCGCCCCCATCAAGGCGCTGTGGGACGAGGGCAAGGTGGCGCTCATCAACGGCGTGGGCTACCCCAACCCGAACCGCTCGCACTTCCGCTCGATGGATGTGTGGCACACCGCCGAAAGCGAGCAGGTGGGCGAAGAGGGCTGGCTCGGCAAGGTTATCCGCGAGCTTGACCCCAACGCCGACAATGTGTTGACGGGTGTGAACTTCGGGCGTGGCCTGCCTCGTGCTCTCTATGCCAAGGGCGTGCCTGTGGCATCCGTGGGCAACATCGAGACCTATGGCTTGTTCCCGGACATCAAGGACGAAGCCGCCCGCAACCTTGCGATAGAAGCATTCAAGCAGATGTACGGCGGCTCTGGCAAGGATGCCATCGCCAACTTCATATCGCAGACCGGCACCGACGCCCTCAAGGGTGCGGACATCCTGCGCGTGGCGCCGCAGCGCTACAGCTCCAGCATCGAGTACGCTGACAACGACATCGCGCAGAACATGAAGGCAATCGCGCAGGTAATGACTGCCGACCTCGGCACCCGCGTGTACTACACGCAGCACGGCAGCTTCGACACCCACGCCTCCGAGCTGACTAGCCACGCCAAGCTGTGGCAGGATGTGTCTGGCGCTGTGGGCGACTTCATGGACGATATGCGCGAGCACGGCAGGGAGAACGATGTGCTGCTGCTGCTGTTCTCAGAGTTCGGCAGGCGCATCAAAGACAACGGCGCTGGCACCGACCACGGCTCCGGCGGCGTAGCCTTCGTCATCGGCGGCGATGTTAAGGGCGGCATGTACGGCGAGTTCCCCTCGCTGGAAGACGACAAGCAGCTTGAGGGCGACCTGCACTTCAGCAACGACTTCCGCAGCACATACTCCACAATCGCCGACCGCTGGCTAGGCGTAGACCCCGCCTACGCCACCAACGGCAACTATGAGCAGTTCGACTTCGTCTCTAAGCAGGCGTAAGCCCACCTAGTTACAGAGCGTCATACAACACAAGGGAATGCCCGCAACTACTTCATGTGCGGGCATTCCCCTTTTGCGTTAGCGGCTGATACGCCTCGTTCAGCAGACAGCGGGGCGCTTGTCTGCCCATGGCATGGCGCGCTCAAACGCCGCCGACGCTGCCAGCACAGTCGCTTCGTCCCCCTTGCGACCGATGATGTGCAACCCGATGGGCATTCCATCGGCAGAGAACCCGCACGGCACACTCGCCGCCGGGTGCCCTATCGCATTGATGGGGTAGGTGAACGGCAGGTAGCCGAAGAACGCATCCACCTGAGCCTGTCCGCCAATCGTGGCTGGATGCTCGTTGACTCGGAACGCCGGCACAGCCATCGTGGGTGACAGCAGTAGGTCGTACTCGTCGAAAAGTGCGTCAAACTGCCCACGCAATTGGTCTAATTCGCCTAGCGCCTTGGCATAATCCGCCGCTGTGTACGCCGCGCCACGCTCCATCCCGTCGCGAGCATAATCCGTAAGCTCGTCCGGACGGTCGTGCAGCAAATAGCCCTGCGAGGCGTAGGTGTTCGTGGTGAAGATGACACGGAACGCCTCTTGCGGCGACTCGAAGCCGAAGCCGTCATAGTTCACGCCACATCCCGCATCTTCGAACACCTTTGCTGCGCCGACACACACGGACACGACTTCGGGGTCGACGGCGGCATAGCCGAAATCGGCGCTCCACGCCATTCGCAGCCCGTCTATGTCAGCATCGAGGGCGGCAGTGTAGTCGGCGGGAGTGTCGCGCAGGGATGTAACATCGCGGGCGTCCCAGCCGGCGAGGACTTGCAGCAGCAACGCAGCGTCCGCCACCGTGCGCGTGATGGGGCCGGATTGGCTAGTCTGGTTGGCTACGGCGGGTGCTCCTTTGCCACCGTAGCGCGGCACCCTACCCTGCGTTGGCTTTATGCCGTAGACGCCGCAGAAGCTGGCGGGGATGCGTATAGAGCCGCCGCCGTCGCTGCCCGTGGATATGGGACACAGCCCTGCCACAAGTGCTGCCGCCGCACCGCCGCTCGAGCCGCCCGAAGTGCGCTCGGTGTTCCATGGGTTGCGGCATGCATCTCCGAGCAGATTTTCGGTCGTGCCGCGATGCCCAAACTCGGGCGTGTTTGTCTTGCCCAGCATAATTGCGCCTGCGCCGAGCACACGCTCCACCACAACCGAATCCTCCTCCGGGATGCGATCTTTGAACGCAAGTGAGCCGCTCGTAGTGCGGACGCCTTTCGTGATTTCCAAGTCTTTAATAGAGATAGGGACTCCGTGCAGCGCCCCGAGATCGTCGCCGCGCATGACGGCTTGCTCAGCGGCAGCAGCTGCGTCCATCGCCGCATCCTGCGTCAGCGTCAGGTAGGCGTTCAGCTGAGGGTCGAGCCGCTCTATTCGCTCGTAATACAGTGCCGTCAGTTCCACCGGCGACACCTGCTTGTCGGCGATGAGGCGCCGCAGTTCGGTCGCAGGCGCAAACGCCAGGGACTCGTCAAGATTGTGGGTTGTACTCATGAGATTCCTCGCTATGGTCAACTGAGAATTATCGTATAGAGATTCAGCGCGCTCCCACAAGATAGCCTTGCCGGAGCGTGGCATAATCCTATGCTAGGCGGCTGCGGGGAAGCTGTCAAGCGGGCGAGCAGTTCGCTGGAAAGTGCGCTTTCCCTGACCCTGGCAAGCAGCGGCTAATCGTGCGCCCGTCAAAAAGAGAACCTCCCCCGATAGAAATAGCGAACGCGCAACACGCACAATCGGTCTCGATGCCCCCAAAAAGAACCTCCCCCAGTGTGGGGGAGGTTCGCGCTTCAAGTCGTCTTCCGTGCTAGTGAGTCGGTTTCGTAATTAGGGGTTGTGTGGCCGGGATTATGAGTCCGGGATTATGCGCTCGCCCGGCACCAGCGTGCCAGATGCCCGCAGGAAGATCCAGTACGCCGAACCTATCTGCAAGTCTCCGTCCTCTGGGCCATCGCCCTCAGGCGCCAGCACCGTGTGCCACTGGTTCGTTATCGTGTCAAACCCTAGCACCCGCGCCAAGTCCAGCCCATCGTCTAGGCTCTGCAGGTAGTCCCGCGCACCTAGCGCGTGGTCCGTGTCCAGCGCGTTGCCTGTGATGTCCAGCACTGGGATCAGGTTCCAGCCTGCGTACACTGGCACTGACGGCGGCGGCAATGGCGTGCCTGTGCCTGTCGCTCCACCTGCCAACCTCGGGATTATCACCTCTAGGTCTTGGATGGCATCTCCCAGTATCCAGTAGCCGCGCTTGGACGAGATCGCTGTCAGGTCGCCCTGCCACTCGCTCTCAAGCGTCTCGCGCACTGCCACCTGCCAGCCGCCCGGCACCACCGGGTCGTAGGTGTAGATTGTTCGCACTTCCATCTCCGTGCCGAACACCGCGCTTATGCTGTTGTCCAGTGGCTCGCCCGGCAGGCTCACCAAGTTCCAGCCCGGGTTCAGACGCCGTGTGAACGCGTCTCGCTCTTCAACCTCAAAGTCTATCTCTAGCGTGTCGTCCAGCTCGTTGCCGGCCATGTCCACCGCTTCTATCTTCAGCTCGTGCTCGCCTATGCTTATCTCCGCATCTGTCAGCGACACCAAGAAGGTCTCACCACCGTCTGTGGATTTCGCACGCTCGACCGGATCTAGTTCTATTCCGTCCAACTCTAACAGCGTGATGGTCACCTTGTCGAAGTTGTCCTCTGCGTACTCGCTCGTCTCTGCCGTGCAGTCGTCTGTGTTGTCTCCGCGCTTCTTGCCCGGCACACAGTCCGGCAGGAACGGGCTGCTGAAGTCTATCTCTATGAACAGCGGCGACTTCACCTCCACCGCGGGGTCGGTCTCACCGGCGTCCACGCCGCTTATCACCACCCGTGGCTTCGGCAGGTTCAGGTCTGCCTCGAAGAAGTGCGCATCGTCTGCGTTCACATCTCCATCGCGCTCGAAGAAGTTGGTCACGATGCTTCCAGGCTTAACGCCTTCGCTGCCCAAGTTTGCCTGCGGCGAGCGGTCTGTACCCGATATGTGGATGTTGTAGTAGCCCGTCTCGTCAGGCTTGTTCACCGTCACCGTCCACTGGTTCGTGGTGTCTTTCTTCACCACAGAACTTATCGTGTCGTCCGCTATGTCTCCGCTCTCTGCGCAGTCAGCATACGCTTCCTTGCCGCTGTCGCTGCTGCGGATATGTCCGCGTTCTCCGTCCACTCCGTTCGTGTTCACGCAACCTGCAGGCGCGTTCACATAGGTCACCGTTATCGTCGGACGCGTCGCACTCAATCGCTCGTCTGAACTCACCGTGAACACGACCTTGTCGTCCTCACCTGCCAGCTCCTGAGACTGCGGCGTCTCTAGCGGCGATGCCAGATTTTCCACCGTGAACTTCGGCGCTATCCAGTCCTCCGCCTCTATCTCGTCGTCGTCCTGCTCGTTCGCTGCCTCGTCCTCTATCCCGTTCGGCACCACGCTCACATCTGGAGTCTCGTCTGGCTCTAGCTCGTCCTCCAGCTCTATGAACACCGTACGCGCTATGTTCCGATAGTTAGAGTTCACTTTGCCTGCGAACCGGTTCTGCGTCTCGTCCGTCTCAAAGTCGTCGGGCGTATCGTACCACAGCACGCGCGCTATCGTGTGCCCTTCAACCACGAAGTCGTCCGCCTCTATCGTCTCTTCGTTCAGGTCTGACGCGTCCTCAAACACCACTTGCAGGAACTTGCGGTTGTCGTCGTACTCATCCCCTGATGCGTCCCACGCCACACCCGTCCGTGCCTCGTATATCTTCGGCGCTGTGGTGTCTACCGTTATCTCCAGCAGCGCTTCGTCCGACTCGTTCTCGTCCGGGTCGTACGCTACGCAGTTGCCTGCTGCATCGCACGCTATGAAGGTCACATAGTGTGTGCCCTCGCCGCCGAAGTCTATCTCCGTCAGCACATCAAACCCATCGTCTATCGAGTCAAAGTCGTTCGCATCGCTTATCAGGTTGTACCTTGAGCTGCCCGGCGGGCAGTAGATGCTCGCATCATCGTGCAAGGTCACCACTAGCGCTGTGCCATCTGGCAGGTCGTCAGCCGCTGTGCCCGATTCCACATTGTGGCACTGCTGGCTTGACACCAGCGCCACCACCGAGGTGTACTCATCGTCTCCATCTGTGTCAGGCAGATCCTCTGGCTCCGGCAACCCCGACAATGCGTCCGTTACCGTGAACGAGTACTCCACCTCTTCATCGTCTATCGACGCTTCGTGCTCCGGCGTGAAGTCACCAAACTCGGGCGCTTCGTTCTCTATCGACACCGTCTCGCTTATCGTCGACTGACCGCCAAACTCTATCGTCAGTGTGTCCTCTTCGTCCACATCTAGGCGCGCTATCCCGCCATCGCTGTGCTTGTACACCGCCGATGTGCCCTCTGTCGGGTTCTCCGACACCAGCAGCACTGCCGCTGCGAACTTGTTCGGCGTGTGCTCTAGACGGTACGCCTGAAGGTTCAGCGTGTCGTCTGAATCTGATGCCTCTAGGTTCACCACCACGCAGTTCCCGCCGTCGCAGCCCGGGTCTATCTGCTCTGCCGTTACCTCTATCCGCAGCACCGTGCCCCAGCTCGCGTGCTCGGTCTCCACGAACAGCTCTGGCGCTGTCTGGCCCTCGCTCGGCTCATCCGTCGCTGGCAGGTCGTCCGGACGACCGAAGCGGTCTGTGCGCGTGTCCCCCAACGCCGTGTTCGGGTCACCCACTATCAGCGGCGCCGGCACCGGGTTCGCCTTCGACACATCTATCGACTCTATCCCGTCTGCCTCGTTCGTTACCGTTATCGTTACCGGCAACGACGCGCTGTGCAGTCCGTCTGATGCCGTCACCGTCACCGGGTACGACACCCGCGACTCGTAGTCTAGCGGCGCTTCTGTGGACAGCACTCCGCTGCTCGCGTCCATCGTGAAGTTGTCTTCATCGCTTATGCTGAACTCTATCTCGTCCCCGTCTAGGTCTGTCGCTGTGTAGGTGGACAGCGCTACGCCCGCCACCGTGTTCTCTGCCACGCTCAACGCCGCGGCACCATCTATCTCTGGCGCGTTGTCGTTCACATTGGTGATTGTCAGCAGCAGCAGCACTTCGTCTGTCGCTCCGCTGTCATCCTCCACCAACACCTCTATCCCGTACTCTGAGCGGATTTGCCGCACTCCGTTCACCACCGGCTCGTAGTCCAGCTCCGCTATCGTGGTCAGCACGCCCGTCTCTATGTGGATCTCGAAGAACCGCGTGTCGTCTGCGTCGCGCAGCTTGTAGTCCAGCGTGTCTCCATCGTCCGCGTCTGACGCCTCAAAGTCGTACAGCTCTGTGCCTATTGGCGACACCACATCGCCGTCCGCATTTGTGTGCGTCTCTTCTATCGTCTTGCTCGTTATGAAGTCCGTGAACTCCGGCTTGTCGTTCGCGTTCAGCACCGTAACCGTTATTTCCAGCTCGGTCTCCACGCCCGTCTCGTCCGTCGCCACTATCGTCAGCGCATAGTCGTTGTCTTCTTGCGCGTCTGCGTCCAGCGTCTCGCCCGGTGCCACGCTCAGCTGACCTGCAGCGCTTATCACGAACGGCGGGGCTGCCGTGTCTGCCTCCGGCTCTTTCAGCGTGAAGGTTACGTCCGTGCCCTCAGGATCAGTCGCACTGTACGGCTCGCCGAACTCTGCTGTCTTGGACTCGTCCACCGTTACTATCAACGCTGGCTCTACAAACACCGGCGGCTCGTCCACCGCTATGATGTTTATGGTAACAATGCCCAGCGTCTCCCCCTCCGCATCCTCGTCCTTTATCGTCAGGATGTAGCGGTTCGCCGGGTTCCCCCCTGCGTCTTGGTCTAGTACATTCGCCTCTATCGCCGCTTCTAGGATGCTTATCTGTCCCTCGTCTGACACTGCGAACACTTCACTCGCATCGCCCGACAGGTCAGGATCCATGAAGTAGTCGTCCGTTATTATCTCTCCGTTAGAGTCTTCAAAGCGGATTTGCGCTCCAGGGATGTCTCCAGCGCCCTGCGTCTCGTCCACATCAAACACTACCTGCGCTTTCGGCGGCACTCCATCTACCGTTATCGTTATCTTGTGATGGTCCTCTTCGCCTACCGTCTCGTCTTTAATCGTTATCGTCAGCTCGTACTCGTCCAGGTCTGGGTCGTTGTGGAACCTCAATGCTTCTGTGGACTGCAGCAAGCCGCCTTCGCTTATCTGGAAGTTCACCGTGTCTGACACTTCGTACGACACTTCGTGAAGCACTGCGTCTACTGGGTCATCACGATCGGTGTCCGTGTCGTCGCTGAGTCCAGGAACCTCTATCGGGATGTTCACATAGGCGAACACGTCATTGGCCCCGACTCTTTCTTTCTCGCCAAAGTCCACTATCTCCATGGCTTCGGCTTCTTCTTCAGACCCAAATGGCTCTGCGTCTACCTTCGCCTCTTCAGGCGCATCGTCCGCGAACTTCGCGCTCAGCTCGGTTACGGTCACCATGAACTCCAGCTCGTCCGGTTCTAGCCCGCCGAGGTTCTGGTCTGCAGCCGTCAACTTCAGCTCGTAGATGTCCATATCGTCATCGTCGTGGAACCTCAACGCAGCTGTGGACATCAGCACGCCGTTCATGCCTGCTTCCGTGCTGAACTCGAACAGATCCGTCTCCGAGTCGTCTGCTGCGTTCAGCACGCCGTATTCAATATCGTGCCCGCCAGCATCGTCCACGAACTCGCTTATGTCTATCACCTTGCGCCCGATGGCTTCGCCGCTGAGGTCCGACGTCTTGCGCCTGTCCAGTTCGCCTTCGTCCTCGAAATCGAACGGGGTGTTGTCGTTGTTGAACTCTACCGGTGCTTCCACCGTGCCCCGCTTCGGCGCGCTATCCGAGAACATCGCCGCGGTCGGCGCATCCACCGCCGTTATCTGCACCTCTATGCTGCGCGGCGAACGGTACTCACTGGTTGTATTGTCGCGCAGCGACACATCTACGATGATGGTGTAGACGCCCGGCGCCAAATCTTCTACCGCGATTTTTATCTCGCCCTGCGGGTTGATGCTGAAGTTCCTTCCATCTGCGGTGTCCCGGATGGTGAAGATTACCGTCGAGCCCGAGGCTTCAACAGCGACCGGCTTGGGATTGGTCTCTATCTTGCCGATGACGCCATCATCGTCCGTGAAGATCTGGACGCTGTATGAGTCGTCAGCCTCTGCCTCAGTATCAGGGTCGTCTTGGGTCGTTATATCTATCGTATCGAAGTAAGTTACGACATTGATTACTACGCTGATTGTGTCGACTATGCCAGAGGCAACAAGGGCGTTACTCGAGTCGTAAACCTGAACTCTCAGGTCGATTCTGTAAGGGGAAGCGGTCTCCAGCAAATTAGGGCTAACAGCGGCATCGACTTTTATCTCCCCGAGTACAGGATCAATGTCAAAATCACTTGCATTAGCCCCACCGACTATCTCGAAGTTCGGTCTCTGACCTGTTGACGCATTGACAATAGTGGCTTGCACAGTGTAAATCGTCGCACCGGGAGTGGATTCAGTCTCGTTTATAGTGAATTCGTAGTTACTGGTAGCCTCAGAGCCGTCTTGCTCCGTAAATCGAGCCTCCGGATGGATAACCTCGATTGCTACATCGATGGTGTCGGGAGTACCAGTGTTGCTAAACGAGTCATAAACTTCAGCTACCAGTGTGATGTTGTAGGTGGCCTCAGGTAAGGTCGCCTGAGTGATTGTTATCTCCCCGCTTGTATCACCAATGGCGAACTTATCGTGATCAGCTCCTTGACTTGAGTGCCTGCCTATTCTGAAGTGCACTTCGTAACTATGTGTTGATGGCAAATTCACAACAATGGTTTGCGCAGTGCCAACCGACGCACCATTAACAGCATCATCCCCGAGTATAGTGAATTTGTAGTCACCATCCTGTACTTCACTAGGGTTGTCTAGGTCTGCAAAATGAACTGTCGGTAGGACAACCTCTATTACTACGTCGATTTCGTCGGTTTCGGTATCAGCAACAAGAGTATCGTTCGCGTCATAAACCTCAGCCACCAATGTGATGTTGTAGGTGCTCTTATTTAAGGTCTGACTACCAACTGTTATCTCCCCGCTTACAGCATCAATGGCCAAAAGAGCGTGATGAGATCCATGACCTGACTCCGTGCCTATCCTGAAGTTCGCTCTCTGTCCTGTTTCCGCATTCACAAGAATGGCTGGCGGAATAGTGCCAATCGTCGCACCAGAAGGAGCATCGCCTTGGGGCACAGTGAAGGTGTACGACTCGCCATCAGCCGCCGCTACGCTGGGATCATCTTGGTCTGCAAAATGAACTTCCGGCGGTGGGATAACCTCGATCGCTACATCGATTTCGTCGGCTACGGTATTGGGAACAAGGGATCCACTCGGGCCATAGACCTCAGCCTTCAATGTGATGTTGTAGGTTTGAACCGTTAAGTTCCCAACAAGACCGGTATTGACGGTTATCGCCCCGCTTCTAGCATCAATGTTGAAAAGGGGCACTGCCAACCCTTCCCTGTCTACCTTGTAGTTCGCTCTCTGACCTGTTTCCGCATTCACAAGAATGGCTGGCGGAATAGTGCCAACCGCCGCACTAGCAACAGCATCGCCCTCGAGTATTTCGAATGCGTAGGAATCGCTATCAGCCGCCGCTACACTGGGGTCGGCTTGGCTCGCGAAATGAACCGTCGGTACGGACGGGTCCGGTGTGGGTGTGGCTGTCGGTACGGGTGTGGGTCCCGTGGGAGTGGCCGTCGGTACGGGCGTCGGTCCCGTCTGTTCGACAACCTCGATTGCTACATCGATGGTGTCAGAAGTAGAACCGGAAACAAAGGCGTTATTCGAGTCATAAACCTCAGCCTTCAATGTGATGTTGTAGGTTTGCGCCGATAATGTTGCACTAAAAAGAGTGCTAATGACAGTTAGCGCACCGCTTCTAGTATTAATGGAGAAAAGATTGTAGTCAGATCCACCAGTTGTGTCTAGCGTGTAGTGCGCCCTCTGACCCGATTCCGCATCCGCAATAATGGATTGCACAGTGCTAATCGCCGCATTAGCAGTAGCATCAGCCTTCTGCACAGTGTAGGAGTACGAATCGGTATCAGCCGCCGGTACGCTGGGGTCGTCTTGCTTCGCAAAATGAACCGTCGGTGGGGGTGGCGGGTTGGAAACATTGATATTCACATTGATGCTGTCGGAAACACTAGGGTCAACCATAACCCCACTATGGACAACATTAGCCACCAACTGGATCTCGTAGAGGCCCACACCTAAAGGGAATATACCAGACGCGAATGATAGCTGCCCGGTGCTAGCCTCTATTTGGAATTTATCGTGGTCAACTGAACCAAGGCTTATCGAGTAGGACGCTGTCTGACCCGTTGCCGTATGCAAAAGAAGGGCTGGCGGAATAGTGTCAATCACCGCACTAGCAACAGCATCAGACGCCAGCACAGTGTAGGAGTACGACTCGTCATCCTCCGCCGCTACGCTGGGGTTGGCTTGACTTGCGAAGCGAACCAGCGGTACGGACGGGTCCGGTGTTGGTGTTGGTGTTGGTGTTGGTGTCGGTGTCGGTGTCGGCGTCGGTGTCGGTGTCGGCGTCGGTGTCGCTGTCGGTGGGGGTGTGGCTGTCGCCGCCGTGTCGGAAACAATGAACGCCACGTTGATGCTGTCGGGGGGAGCAATATTTGTATCATCGGCAGGGGTAATCAATTTGTTAAGGTTGGTGTCCCATATCTGAGCCTTCAATGTGATGTTGTAGGTGTTCGCAGTTAAGGTCTGACCAGCGGCGATTGTTATCTCCCCGCTTTCATTATCAATGTCGAACTTATCGTGGTCAGCTCCATCACCTGTTTCCGTTCTTATGCTGTAGTGCGGTCTATAATCTGAAAAGCTTGAACCTGGGGCCGTATCCCAAAGAAGGGCTGGCGGAATAGTGGCAACCAACGCATTAGCAACAGCTTCATTCGTGTTTACATTGTAGGTGTACGAATCAGTATCAGCAGCCGCGTCACTGGGGTTGTCTTGGTTTACGAAGACAACTGTCGTTGACGCCGATGGCGTTGGCAGCGCCTGTGCGAAAACGGGTTTAATTGCGCCCTGCCCGTTGCCGATGAGCATGGCGCCGAAAGCCGCAATTATCGCGATGGCGAACAGATACGGTACTAATCTTCTACTCATTTTTTCCCTGTTTCCTTCCTTAACTAGGTGGACTATTGAGATTTGATACTCGAGGGTTTCAAAATAAAACAGGTTGATGATATTTCGTAAGACGAAATATCATCAACCTGTTTTGCGGTGTGTATCGCCATGTTGTTGCCTATCGACTGTTCCAGATGGCGAAAATCGCACAGCGCAAGGGGCATACCTCGCGACGCTGCGACCTAGTGTACTACAAAAGTATTACGGAAGTATTACGGGAGACGGGTTAAAAGAGAAGCGTTGCCCGCCTACACTCTGGCGTTAGGAAGGTCATCGCGCCGGCACGATAGTCTTGATTTCAGCAGATAGCCTGCCGTTGTCCACTGTCAGAACAGCGATGGTGCACGCCACCATGAAGGATGAGTAGCCCTGTCCAGGGTTGAGGTAAAGGATGCCGTTGCGAACCTCGTTCATAGGCTCGTGCGTGTGTCCGAACAGGATGGCGTCCGGCGGCTCGGCGAAGTCTGGCAGCAGATCCTCAGGCGGAAACTCCGGTCCGCCCCAAGCGGGGTGCGTGATGCCGATGCGCGCGCCTTCCACCTCTATTGTTCGCACATACGGGATTGCGCGCCGCACATCCGGCGGGTCGGAGTTGCCGTGAACCACTACGGCGCACTTGGCGGCGCACTGCAGTCCGCACACCACATCCATACGCACAAGGTCGCCGCAGTGAACAGCGATGTCCGCATCTGCGACCGCGGCGCGTATGTGCGGGTGCACATTGTCCCAAGTGTGGCAGTGGGTGTCGGAGAATACTACGATTCGGGTTGTCATTAATAAGCTGGCTGAAAGGTTCATGATTGGGGGTGCAGCGACAGCGCCCCATGTGTGTTGATGAGCTATTCTGTAGGATGTTGGCAGTTGCATATCCGCCATGAGCTTATGCGCTCGGGCTTACGCCTCACCGCACATCCGAGTACGCAAGATTTTATCATATCGTGAAACGCTGCGCATATCTCAAAGCATGCGAGGTAGCGTTTCTATTCAGGCGGTTGATTCGTGGGGTGATGCAGAAGGCAGATGAGGCATAAGCCATCATAATGTCAGCCGTTCTGGAGACGGCGGAGTTCAGCTTCCATCTCCCGTATGCGTGCTTCGGCTTGGATGCGGGCGTCCTGTTCCCGGTCAGCGCGCGCTTCGGCTTGGATGCGGGCGTCCTGTTCCTGCAAGCGCTCTGCCTGTTCCCGGTCGGCGCGCGCTTCGGCTTGGATGCGGGCGCCCTGTTCCCGGTCAGCGCGCGTTTCCGCTAGGATGCGGGCGTCCTGTTCCTGCAAGCGCTCTGCCTGTTCCCGGTCGGCGCGTGCTTCGGCTTGGATGCGGGCGTCCTGTTCCTGCAAGCGCTCTGCCTGTTCCCGGTTGGCGCGAATGTGCTCGCTGTCAAATGTGGCGATGTGCTGTCCCGTCGCTGGGTCGTACCACCCTAGCTCACCGTTCTCCCAGCGCAGGTACAGGTTCAGTACGGCGCTGTACCCCTGTAGCGAGCCGTCCGCCAATTCGGTAATGGGGATGGGTTCGTACCAGCCGGTCGCCAGCCAGCCTCGTCCCGTGGGACTGACCGGTTTCATCAAATCGCCAATACTCCGGGATGCCTAATTCCGGGTATTCTCAACGTGTAGAGATAATAAGTTATAATATGTCACAACATCAAAACACAGTGAGGTGTCTTATGGCTCGTGAACGTACCTATCGCCACGATATTCGCTGCCCCGACTGCGGCTCCAACTGGATGCGCAAAAATGGCTTGGCGCGCGGCAAGCAGTCGTACAGATGCGGAGACTGCGGTCGCCGCTACTTGCCTGATGCTGCATATCACCGCCCTAGCGCAGCCATCAAGGCGCAGGGGGTTGAGATGTATCTGGAAGGCAGCAGTCTGAGCGCCGTAGGCAGAGTGTTCGGATACAGTGCCACAGCGGTTCACGGGTGGGTGAAAAAAGGGGGCGTGAGGCATTAGAGCGTCTGCGGGAGCGTGGGCGTAGGCGGACTGAGGGAGCAGAGGCGCAGCGTGCTGCTGCGGTGGTGTCGTGTGATGAGATGTGGACATACAAGCGTGCTCGGCGTGCGGAGTTGCGTGAGGATGTGTGGATATGGACGGCGGTAGTAGAAGAGGCTGATGGGAGCAGGTGGGTGGACTTTGAGGTGGGCGACCGCAGCGAGAGGACATTCTTGCGCTTGTATGAGCGCTTACCGGATGCGGAGTTGTATCGGAGTGATGCATATCCTGTGTATGGGTGGTTACCTCGCAACAGGCATGTGGTGGGCAAGGGAGGTGCGGTGAACTGGAACGAGGGGTTGCATTCGGTATGGCGAAGTAAGTTGAACCGATTAGTGCGACGGACGAAGGGCTACACCAAGAGCATACAGATGCTGGTGTATTCGTTGGCGCTAGTGTGCTGGCATCGGTGGGTAAAATCCAATATCCCTACATATTAAGAATACCTAATTCCGCATAGGCTTCCCGCTTCGCTCCCGTGTCAATGTGTCCGGTACTCGGAGAGGCTATCTCCAGCACGAAATCTGGGGGCTTTCCCTCTCTGCGATGACATAGCCATTGCGTTCCCGATACGCTATTGGATCCGCATTAAGGGCTATCAGCATGTCGGGGTAGTGGCTGCCGGCCATGTTCTGGGTGAGATGTTTAACCAGATAGTGGTCACCGGTTACTATCGTGGTTTCCGGGTAGCCTATGTGCTGGGCGACATGATGGAGATTGCCAGTGGCTGCTAGGTGGTCATAGAGGCTCATATTGTCGGGCTGCCAAGGTGGGTCGGGCAGACGGAAGTCATCTGCTGCTATGCGTAACTTCGTGATGCGTGTGTTGGCGGTGGTCATGAGGGACCTCCGATGCTTGGTATGGCTGTGCTACGGAGCTTCGTAGTGTCATTATAACAATGCTCTACCCCAAAGATAAGCGCTATTGGATTTAGGGTTAGACAAAAGTCGCAAAGCAGGATGTTGCGGAAATTGCGATTAGATTCAGGGACACCATTGCTGCAACGCAGGGGGCTTCTGGCTTCGACCACCTGAATGGAAACGCTGTCTCAACCCCCATGTGAGCTAGCCTAACATTTCTTGGTATTTTGCGATATAATACGCAAATGCTAATGAATGACATCGTTAGAAGATACCCTATGTTCAGGCGACCTGCAGCAATTGCTACCCGTCGCGTCAACTCAATCGTTGCCAAATGGCAGGATAAGTTTGCAGTCAAGCTTATTGTCCGCACTGTGCAAGAGATGATTGCAGACGATGCCACGCACATGGCGGCGGCGGTGTCCTATTATGGGATGTTGTCGCTCTTCCCGCTGACGCTCGGGCTTATAACGGTGCTCTCTTTCTTCTTGGAGGATGCATCTACGCGTGCGAACATAATCGCTTGGGTGTCCGACTTTCTACCCGGCTCGGACGAGTTCATCGGCGATAACATCAACGATGTGCTTGATGCCCGCGGCACGATTGGCTTTTTCGCCATCATCGGGCTGTTTTGGTCGGGCAGCGCCGTCTTCGGCGGCATCACGCGCTCCATCAACCGCGCATGGGATATTAACATCGACCGCCCCATCTACATAAGCAAGGCGCGTCAGCTCGGCATGGCGATACTCACGAGCCTGCTGTTCCTGTGTTCGGTAGCCATAACCACCTTCATGAATCTGTACGAGCGCTTCGCCCAATTCGACATGCTCTATCTAGACACTTTATTGAACACCGCCAGCATAATCATCCTTCACGCAAGCTCGTTCTTGCTAGTGCTGGCAGTGTTCCTGATGCTCTATAAATATGTGCCGAATACCAAAACCTACTGGCGATATGTTTGGGTGGGCGCCGTAGTTGCAGCGATACTGTTCGAGATTACTCAGAACGCCTTCATCATATACCTGAGCAACTTCGCCAGCTTCGAGAACATATACGGGCGCACACTAGCGCCGGTGATGGCGCTGCTGCTGTGGGCATACTTGAGCGGCCTCATCCTCATCTTGGGCGCAGAGCTAAGCTCGGAATACGGCAGGCTCAAACGGGGCATAGAGCGCGGCAATCTGCTGCATTAAGCCACCCCGACGGCGCACGCACTCGCAGCGCACGCTTTCAGCTATCGCTTGCCGACGGCGGGCGCTGTCCGTTTCTGCCTGCCTGCACTACACCCAGTCGGGATCTGGATGCGCTTGGATGAAATCCTCGTCCAGTGTTACGCCCAACCCAGGGCGCTCCGACAGATGCAGCGTCCCGTCCCGCACATCCAGCGGCGCGCTGATGAAGCGGTTCAGCTGCGGCAACCAAGCGCTGTTGATTTCCACCTTGTAGAAGTTCGGGACGGTCATCATCGTGTGCGCCCCTGCAAGTATGTTGATAGGCCCACTCGCATCGTGCGGGCTGACGGGGATGTAGAACGGCTCTGCCATGTTTGCGATCTTGCGCATTTCGCTGATGCCACCGCACCAGAGGATGTCGGGCATCAGGTATTCGGCGAGCCGCTCAGTGAGGACAGGCGCAAAGTCCCACCGCGAGTAGAGCCTCTCCCCGACGCAAATCGGCACATCCACGGCGGCGCGCACCTGCCGTAGAGCGTCTATGCCGTCGGGCTGCACCGGCTCCTCCAGCCAGCCGATGTTGTACGGCGCAAGCCGCTTGGCTATGTCGATGGCAGTCGGCACATTGAAGTTGCCGTGGCAGTCTATGAGGATGTCTATGTCAGGGCCCACAGCATCGCGGATTGCCGCAATCAGCTCTACGCCGGCATTTGCGCCTGCCGCAGAGATCGCCCCACGCAGATAGCGGCGGTGATGCTGTCCCATCTCTGCGGAGAACGGATCTAGCTTGAGGGTAGTGTAACCCTCGGCGACGAGCGATTTGGCGTGCGCCGCCGCCGCATCCGGCTCGCGCGGGGTCACATGCGTGTAGAGCGGCACATCGTCCCAAACAGGCCCGCCGAACAGCCGATATATGGGCAGCCCTAGCGCCTTGCCCTTAATGTCCCACAGCGCGATGTCGATGCCGCTGAGCAGCGTGGTAACGAAGCCGCCGTATCCGCCGCCGCCCGTGAAACGCCGAAATATCTTATGCCAAAGACGGTCAATGTCCGCCGCATCCTCGCCTATGATGCTGTCTCGGAAGTCTTGGCGCATCGTGGAGTCGCGCAAGAAGCGCAGCATGTTCCCGACGACGATGCTGCCGCCGCCTCCCGAACTCGTCGCCTCGCCAACACCGCTTATGCCCTCGTCCGTGTCCACTCGCAGGAACACGAAACTGCGTCCGCTCGGCTCGGGCCGCGTAACCCAAACCTTCAGGTCGGTTATCTTCATAACGCATCACCGCCTTATGTTGTGCTCTATGCGGGCAGCCCCGCCCTGTCCAATGTCGCACAAGTTAATCTTTCCAAGCAGTTCCGTCAAGCCGCAAACGCTTTACGCTTTATCGTCGGGATATTCGAATAATGGACTGACGAACTGACGAACTGGTAAACTTACCCAATGCGGATTACCATTCGTCCATTAGTGGCTGGCGATGTACGCTTGCCTACGGATGTCCCGGCTGCGCTGCGCGGGGTGTTCTACGGCTGGTGGCTCGTGGGCATCGCTGTGGTGCTTCTGACGCTGATGGCGGTGTCCGTCTTCCAAGGGCTTGGCACATTCCTCGTCGCACTGCAATCTGAGTTCGGTTGGAGCCGCACCGTGCTGTCGGGAGCGTTTTCGCTTTCGCGCGCACAGGGCGCGGTGATAGGCCCCATAGAGGGCTGGTTCATCGACAAGGTGGGCAACCGCCGGATGATATTGCTCGGATACTGCCTGATGGCGTTCGGCTTCCTGCTGTTTTCGCAGGTGGGCAACACCAAGTTTTGGGACTTGGGGATATTCGTCATCAGCAGCGGCATCCTGCAGTTCTACATTGCGTTCATCACGATTAGCCTCGGCTCCGGCGTGGGCGGCTGGCTTGCGCTGATGTCGCTGATGAACAACTGGTTCGTGCGGCAGCGTTCGCTCGCCATCGCGACCGCAATGTCCGGCATACACTTGGGCGGGCTGCTCGTCCCCGTGCTCGCGCTGGGCATAGAATTCCACGGCTTTCGCTGGACCACATTCGGGATTGCGGTGTTCCTGTTCGTGCTGATACTGCCAGTGTACAAGGTGCTGAAAAACCGTCCGGAGGATGTGGGCTTGCTGCCGGACGGCGACCCGCCGCGCCGCCATCCGCGCACAGCATCGGGGGCGCAGGGCGCTGCTGCAGACGATGAGCCGGAGTTCACGGCGCGCCAAGCCCTCAGGACGCGCGCCTTTTGGATATTGACCATCGTGCATATGTCATCAAGCGTGTCCATCGTAACGCTGGCACTGCATCTTGCGCCGAAACTCACAGATATGGGGATGTCGCTGAGCGGCGCCGGGACGATAGTGCTGATATACACCTTGATTGCGCTGCCGACGCAGTTCGTCGCCGGCTCGATCGCAGACCGCATGCCCAAGCCGCCGCTGATATTCTTCTTCATAGCCTTGCAAGGCGTGGCGATAATGATAATATCGGTGTCAGAGCATGTGATAATGGCTATGCTGTTCGCAGTGCTGTACGGCATCGGGTTCGGCGGGCGTATACCTCTGTTGACTGCCATCCGCGGCGAATACTTCGGGCGCAAGGCGTTCGCCACCATCATGGGGCTGTCGCAGATGCCGAACAACATCGCTATGATTTTCGCCCCGCTGTTTGCCGGCTATATGTTTGACACAACCCACACTTACCTAGTGCCATTCGCCTTCTTCGGGCTGCTGAACATACTGGGGGCGTTCCTGATGCTGGGCGTCAAGCGCCCCAAGATGGACGACCACACAGCCGCACGCTCTCCCCAAACACAGCCGGCGGACTGAACGCGCATTCGCCAATCCCCGACCTTCCTGTGAGAGCACCAATCTGTCGGATCTCAAACCAACGCCGATGCACGAAACATCAGCGATTACCTCTTGAATACCGCAGCTATAAACTTCAACTATGCCTATTCCACAGAGCACACCCCTGACGGTATTAGGGCGGGAACTGACAGCGCCGTTTGACGCCTTTTGGCAGCGCTTTGGCGACGAGATTGCCGTGCCGATAGAGTACATTGAAGCGGGGCATAGCGTGGTGTTCGGAGGACAGGGCGCGGACTTGTGCGCTCCGGGAGAGCCGGCGTGGGCATCGCTCCCACCCACAGACCTCGCATATCACACGGCGCACGAGCTTATGCACATCGTGCAGCGCGGGCGGGGCTACCCCAAGACGGTGCGGGGAGCACAGTACGCCGCAGATTCGCATGAGGCGCGCATCGGCGGGGACATCGAAGAGCTAATCACGCATCCGCCATTGGAGGACACACTGCGCGAACTCGGCTTCACCAACGACCACATACGCGGGCGTATGCTGGATGGCGCACTCAACGGCATCGCCAACGCCCCGCCGCCAGAGTACGGCACGGCGTGGTTCACCACTTGGGCAATCCGATACTGCGAGCTGAAGTTGTCCCTTGCGCCACCCGAATGGAAGCCGCTGGAGACGCTGTTTCATGAGCGCAGCCGTGCCGCTGCAAATCTGGGCGAAGAACTCGTCGACATAATGCAGCAAGTCGGCTGGGGAACGCGCGAGCAGGCGCTCGAAGCCATCATCGCCGTGCGCGACATGCTGGGCTTGCAGGTCAAGAGCATCGTGCTGGTGCTAGACCCGGTCAGCGGCGATATTCTCTGACGGCTTGCTGCGCCAAGAGCAAGAGCCGGCGAAAAGCCGTATGCGAAACCGCCATCAAAGCCTACCTGCGGCAGAGCGCCGTCTGGATATGACGATGATACTCGCCCGTAATCAGCCCCGACGGGAACACCTGCGCATCCCGATCGTCTATGACGAATATCCAATGGTCAATGGTGGCAGTGCCTTCGGCGGCGTCTATCTTGCTCACGATGGCGGGAATGCGGGACTTCTTGTGCTCGCACATCTGTCGCACACCCGATTCGAAAAGCGCTTTAGCCTCGAGTTCGGAGAAGTCGGTGGACACATTCGGCGTAAGTTCTAGGCATCCCGCAAGCAGCATGGACAGCAACACGATGGGCAGCGCAAGCATCTTCATATCGCTGCGTATTGTATCATGACGCAGCGTATCCTACCCGCACCTGAACGGAAACGCTGCCACTAATCGATATCCTCATCCTGATTGAGAACCCATCCACTAGTGGGGAAAGATTAGGGCGGTGGTGCTTCGCCCCGTTACCGGCGCGCGGCGTTTGACGCCAGCATCATCGCGCGCCAATGCACGGGGGGGGGGTACAACTTGACGCACAACAGCCGTCTACCAGTTGGTGAATGCGCCGTCGTTGCGACGAAGCTGCGGCGGCCAGCCTGTCGGGTCAACCCGGCGCGCCGTTACAAGTTCTTCGTCGAAATCCACACCCAGTCCCACGGCGTCCGGCGGCACAAACGAGTAGCCGTCCGCCCAGTCTATCTGCTGCGGGAACAGGTCGGCGGCGTAACTCCCCGGGCGGCGCGGCATCTCCTGCACACCCACATTGGTGGACGCCATGCACAGGTTGACGCATGCGGCGGCGCTCACAGGCCCCAACGGATTGTGCGGTACGATGTCTATGTAATGCGCCTCCGCCCAGTGCGTAATCTTGATCGCCTCTGTCAGCCCGCCCACGATGCACAGGTCTATGCGCGCGTAGCTAATCAGCTCCTCTTCTATGACCTCGCGGAATGACCACTTGCTTGCCCACTGCTCGCCGGCGGCAATCGGCAGCGACACATGGCGCGCCAATGTGCGGTAGCTCGCCGGGTTCTCAGAGCGCAGCGGGTCTTCGATGAAGTAGGGCATATACGGCTCGAGCGCCTTGCAGAGCTGGACAGTGTGGGCGGTGTCTAGGCGAGTGTGAACATCTAGGCAGAGCTGAATGTCCGGCCCTACGGCGTCGCGCACAAGCGCCATCTGTTCCTCGGCGATACGCATGGACTCCACCGGCTCCAGCAGCCCATCGCTGCCTTGGTACTCGAACACACCGCCGGTTTCAGGCAGCCCCCAGCGCACGAACTTCCAGCCGTCCGACACGGCGCGCTTGCAGTTTTCCACCAACTCAGCGTTGGTTGCGCCCTGCGTGTGCGGGTATGACACTACCTTGTCGCGCACGGGACCGCCAAGCAGCTTGTACACCGGCATCCCCAGCGCCTTACCCTTGATGTCCCACAGGGCGATGTCTATGGCGCTTATGGCGCAGCAATACACCTTGTCTGCGGGGAAGAAGCTCCCGCGAAACATATGCTGCCACAGCCGCTCAGTGCCAAATGGGTCTTGCCCGACCACAAGTTGGGACAGATGCTCGACGGCGTTGGCAACTGCATTGCCCCAGCGCGGGATGCCCACCTCGCCCAAGCCGTATATGCCCTCATCCGTTTCCACTTTGACGATGAAGTAGAGCTTGTCTTCGTCGTCGGTGAACGCAAAGCTCTTGATGTCCGTTACCTTCAAATCACGCCTCCTGCTGCCCATGTAATTTTCCATGCCAGAACGATAGCCCAGACCCCATTAGCGGTCAAGTGCGGCGCTCACACAACTCCCACATCGAGCATCCTTGCTCCATGTCAATCGGATTGAGTAAAAGCATCTCTCCACCCATTAGCATCCCTCATAACAGGAAAAGACTTCTTCCAATTCCGTCAACTTTTTCGCTATGTGCTGCTGTAAAGAACAAAGAACTTCTGATACACTTGCGGCTATGACGCGCGTACAATTTGAACGGCTAGTGCGGCAGGCGATGGAACGCATCCCAGAAGCGCTGATCCGACATGTGGACAATGTGGACATCGTGGTGGAAGACGCCCCCACGCACGAGCAACTAGTAGGCTCCGGCATCGAAGATGGCAGCCTGCTGCTGGGGCTGTACGAGGGTTTGCCGCTGACCGAGCGCACCGACTACAGCATGGTGCTGCCGGACAAAATCACGCTCTTCCAACAACCGATAGAGTCCATATGCAGTACTGAAGCCGACATCGTGCGTGAGGTGCAGGATACGGTTGTACACGAGATAGCCCACCACTTCGGCATAGACGACGAGCGGCTACACGAGCTGGGAATCTAGCGGTGGGATACGCCACCCAAGTATGCCGCCATCCCCGTATGGATAAGCAGACTAGCAGATTATTCCCAATACGAAGCGGATTTCACCCCAATCGAGTGAGCTAAGCACAGGAGATTTGCATTGAAGATAAAGTCCGTCAGAGCGTTTTCGATAGACCTGACGCCGGAGCGCAAGACACTGCCGCGCGTCCCCCGCCTCGATGCGCCGGACTGGGTCAGCCCGATGATGGGCTACGGCGAGTTCAGCAAGGCAGATTGGAGCGCACCTTGGGGCAGAACCGCCTGCGTGGTAACTGCGGACGACGGCACCTGGGGGCTTGGCATCACCATCAACAGCGCGCCCGTGAATCTGATTATCAACGAACACTTTGCGCCGCTGCTTACGGGTCAGAACCCGATGGCGATAGAAAAAGCATGGGACATGATGCAGCGGATAGCCACGCACTATGGCAACATCGGGCTTGCGAGCTACGCCATCAGTGCGGTGGACAACGCCCTGTGGGACTTGAAGGGCAAGCTGCTCGGCGTCCCGGTGTACGAACTGCTCGGCGGGCCGCAGAAGGATAAGATATTCTGCTACGCCAGCAATACCGACACATCCTACGGCGTGGCAAACAGCATAGAGTGGTTCTTGGAGCTGGGCTTCAAGGCGGTGAAGCTCTTCGTGCCGCACGGCCCGCAAGAGGGCATCGCCGGGCTGAACAAGAATGTGGAACTCGTCGCAGCAACGCGCGAGCAGATTGGCGACGATGTGGAGCTGATGCTAGATGCTTGGATGTCGCTCAACACCGAGTATGTGGTGCGGCTAGTGGAAGCGCTGAAGCCGTATCGCCTCAAGTGGCTGGAAGACTACTTGCCGCCCTACGATATGGACAGCTATATCAAGGTGCGCCAACGCGTACCGGGGCAGATTTTGGCAACGGGTGAACACTGGCACACCATCCATCCGTTTGCGCTTGCGGCAGGGCAGGGTCTAGTGGACATCATGCAGCCGGATGTGGCATGGGTCGGGGGCGTAACAGCAACGGTGCGGATATGCCACATAGCGGAGGCGCACGGGGTGAGCGTCATCGGGCATGGCGGGATGAACTACCCCTACGGGCAGCACCTCGCCTATGCAATGCCGGCGATAGCGTGGGGCGAGCGTTCGGAAGGCGTATCGCCACCGGGCGTGCCGCTAGAAGAGATGGTTGCGCTGCCGGGAACGCCTGCCATCAAGGACGGCTATCTCGTGCCGTCCGACGCACCCGGCTTCGGCATAGAGGTTACAACGAAATGGCTGGAAGGGCGAGCGATGTGAGGCATGCGCGCAACGCACTCAGGGAAGCACATTCGCCATATCACCCACACTCTGTTCTCGTCTAATTAAGTTTTCGTGAGCAAATCGGGATAATGGACAATAATGGGCACATTGAGTTGCGCAATGCACGCCTCAATGTGCCCCAAATGCGTGCCCGCCGTCTAGTCCGCTTCCATCTTGGTCACGGTATCGCCTGCGGTGATTGCGCCGCCCTGTATCACCCGGGTGTTGATGCCGCGCAAGCAGAGGTCGCGCCCGATGGTGGAGTTGACGAACTTCATCGCATCAGCCCCAAAGCGGTGGACGAACTTGCCGCAGCCTGTGTGAGGCTTGGCGGACACCTCGAGGATGGCGCCGCCAACGGACAGTCGCGTGCCGGGGGGAAGGTTCTCCCGGCTGATGTCCATATCCACATAGAGCTGGTCGCCGGCGAGATGCCAGCGCGCAGGGTCTTGCGCCACGAGCTGCGACACGCGGGCGTTCATGATGGTGATTTGGCATTCGGGGTCGGCTGATCCGTCGGCCGTGGATGCGCTGCCGCGTGCGCGCCAGTTGTCTCCGGCCAGCCCCTCATTGGTGTCCAGTCTGCCTTCGTCCAGCGACTCGCGTTCGCCGGTGTCTGGGCGGCGAACGATGAGGCGCAGCGTCCCGCCATCCTTGGGCGCTTGGCGAACATCGTCCAAGCCTTTGTGCAACTCTTCTGTAGACAGGTGCTTTACAGTTGTGGTCATAGTACACTCCCTAATATGATTGCAATAAGTGGCTGTGATGCATGTTAGCCGCGTTTGTTGTCAGAGTCTTTCTCGTCGGGCGATGGCTTGTCGAAATCCTCGCCTTTGCGGATGGCTTCGAGCATCTCGCGTATATACGCCCTCCACTCTAGGTCCCGCTCGGCTCTAGCTTTGGCTCTGACTTTTGTAATGGGGTCGGGTAGGAATACCACGAGATTCCTCCTTATGTATCTTCCTATGTCAACTAATATTACGGTTGTTGCAAGCGACGCTAGTCTTTCTCGTCCGGAGATGGCTTGTCGAAATCCTCGCCTCTGCGGATGGCTTCGAGCATCTCGCGTATATACGCTCTCCACTCTAGATCCCGCTCTGCCCTCCTTTCTGCTCTGGCTTTGGCTATACCCTCCGCTATGCCTTCTGCCCTGCCTTTGGCTCTGCCCTCTGCTATACCTTCTGCCCTGCCCTCTGCTCTGGCTTTGGCTCTGACTTTTATAATGGGGTCGGGTAGGAATACCACGAGATTCCTCCTTATGTATCTTCCTATGTCAACTAATATTACGGTTGCGGCAAGCGACGCTAGCGTCAATTGCGCCATCTGCGTGCCAACTGCCACTGCATACGCAGGAACGCCATCGTGTTCGCCTCCGGTCGATTCTAGCCATATGACCAGTGCCGCCCAAGCGACGAGCTGTATGACAAACACCCAGAAGTAGTACGGGCGCAATCCCCGTACAATGCTGAGCAAATCTTCGCGCTCGGGGCTGTCATGCATGCTAGCCGTGATTGTTGTCAGAGTCTTTCTCGTCGGGCAATGGCCTGTCGAAATCCTCGCCTTTGCGCATGGCTTCGAGCATCTCGCGTATATACGCTCTCCACTCTAGATCCCGCTCTGCTCTGCCTTCTGCCCTGCCCTCGGCTCTGGCTTTGGCTCTGACTTTTATAATTGGGTCGGGTAGGAATACCACGAGATTCCTCCTTATGTATCTTCCTATGTCAACTAATATTACGGTTGCGGCAAGCGACGCTAGCGTCAATTGCGCCATCTGCGTGCCAACTGCCACTGCATACGCAGGAACGCCATCGTGTTCGCCTCCGGTCGATTCTAGCCATATGACCAGTGCCGCCCAAGCGACGAGCTGTATGACAAACACCCAGAAGTAGTACGGGCGCAATCCCCGTACAATGCTGAGCAAATCTTCGCGCTCGGGGCTGTCATGCATGCTAGCCGTGATTGTTGTCAGAGTCTTTCTCGTCGGGCAATGGCCTGTCGAAATCCTCGCCTTTGCGCATGGCTTCGAGCATCTCGCGTATATACGCTCTCCACTCTAGATCCCGCTCTGCTCTGCCTTCTGCCCTGCCCTCGGCTCTGGCTTTGGCTCTGACTTTTATAATTGGGTCGGGTAGGAATACCACGAAATTCCTCCTTATGTATCTTCCTATGTCAACTAATATTACGGTTGCGGCAAGCGACGCTAGCGTCAGCTGCGCCATATGCGTGCCCACTGCCACTGCATACGCAGGAACGCTATCGTGTTCGCCTCCGGTCGATTCTAGCCATATGACCAGTGCCGCCCATGCGGCGAGCTGTATGACAAACACCCAGAAGTAGTACGGACGCAATCCCCGTACAATGCTGAGCAAATCTTCGCGCCCGTGGCTGTCATCCTCTTGCACATACTATAAGCCCCTTGCATTTTTTTCAAATAAGAAGCCGATTGTCTTTCGGTCAGGCTGACGGCGTGCCGAAGAGCAGGTCGGCGGTACGCTCCGCCTGTGCCTTGAGTTCGGATGATTCTGCGAAGCCGAGAGCGCGGTAGGATTCGGGGCTGCCGTACTCGCGCGTCTGTATGACCACGGGCATAGGCAGGGCGTGCCCGAACACGAGCGCTTGGCGGTTGGACTCGAGCCTCGCCAACACGGTGCGGAGTTTGCGGCTGCCCGACACTCCGGATAGCACCGCATCGGTGTCGCGCTCGTTGTCCAGCAAGCATGCTATCTTCGTCCCCAACTGGCTCATCACCTCTTCGTCGATACCAGCAGGACGCTGATCCACCACAAGGAGCGTTACATTGTACTTGCGCATCTCACGGGCGATTGTGCCAAAGATTGTGTTCTTGGCGACGGCGGGATTGAGGAACTTGTGCGCCTCTTCGATGGTGATGACCAGCGGACGCGGCTGCTGTGTGGGATCGCCCACGGCAGCATCGCTCATCTGAACATATCGGTTGTGGATGCGGCGAGTGAGCAGATTCGCAACCAGCAGGTATGCGTTGATGTCGCTGCCGTATCGCCCAAACTCGAGAACCACATGCTTGCCATCATTGAGGTAATTCAGGATTTCCTCAACAGCGTTGTTGCCCGTGCCATCGGTGATGAAATTGAAGCGCCGCAGCCTGTTCAAGCGATTGCGAAGGGCGCTCAAAGTGGAGTGCGGCACGCTCAGGTCGCGCGCAAGGTCGTTGAACTCGCCCTCACCATTAGGGTAACCCAAGAACTTGCTCAGCCAGCCATTGCCAAGCATTCGTTGCAGCGAGTAGGCGCTATCTGCCGCTATATCTGAGAGGCCCCAGCTGTCTTTGAGTATCTCCACATCCTCAGGTTCTATGTCGTCGTAGCCGATGCGAACATCGTAGTCGGGGCGTAGCCCGCGCCGCCGTGCGCTGTCGGCGTCTAGGGAGAACACCGCCACTTGTGAGCCGAAGAGCTGCTTCAATCCCTTAACTTGACCGCTGTGTTCGCTCGTGCCGCTCCAGCCATACTCGCCGTGCATATCGAAGATTAGGTTGGCGGCGATGCCATGCTGGAGGATGCCAATCAGCAGCAACCGCGTCAGGAATGTCTTACCCGTGCCGCTCTTGCCGAACACGCCGTTTGAGCGCTTGACTAGCTCGTCTATGTTTAGGCACAGGTGAACCTCCATATCCATCGGGTTGCCGATGTAGAAATGGCGGTCGTCTTCGTCGCCAAACACCATGGCGATGTCCTCTTCGGATGCGAGGGACACTCGCGAAAAGTGCGGCGGTATCGTCTTGGCTGGTAAGAGACCATCGGCAGGGTTTGCGCCCAGCGTTAGGCTGGGTTCTACGGTGATGGTGCCATATGCGGTGGTGCCATCCATCACGGCTGCAATGAGCGGATTGGACACATCAGGCGGTGCGGTGATTAGCGTGGGGTCGGCTGCGGCAAGGTTGACCTCGGTGAGATAGCCGAAGAAGCGCATTTGGCGTCCCTGTATGTTTATCAGTGTGCCAACCTTCACATCCTCGACGGATACGCCCGGGTCTAGGCGCACGAGCATACCGTCGTTGAGCGAGCCGGACACGACCATTCCCAGCGACTCGCTGCCAAACGCGGCGTCCGATGTGCGTTCGCTTCGCGCATGGTTTGGGCTGCTTGAGTGGTTCATTGCAATCTCCCTAGTATTGTGTTGAGGCGCGGAAGCTGTCCTGTGAGCGCGATGGCGAGGGTTTTACCGGCAGTGATGAGGAACTCTTGCGAATTGGGATGCACAGCGGCGGCTTGGCGAAGAAACGACGCTATCACATCGTCAGGCGCCGAAATAGGAGCGGCAAGCAACAATGGCAGGAAGTCCACAGACTGCGTGAATTGGAATACCTCGTCAGCAGTGCAGTCGTGCACGAAGCCGTAGATGCGAGGGACGGACGAAGGAAGGTAGTGTCGGAGGACTTTTTGCTCGTCAGCAAAACCGACAATAAGCGCGCGAAATTGGGTGTAGAGCAGGCGCTTGAGTTGAGGATTTGTGGCGAACACATCGGCTTCGGTTGCTGCGGTCTGCCCGCGCGGGATGATGTGGCGCGACGGGTCTAGGCTCTGCGTGGAGGCTTCGCAGACGATGGCGTATGCGGGGGTATTTTCGCCGCACCGCACCAGTCGCCCCAATGGTGGGGCTTCATAAACCTGATAGCATTGGGCGGTGAGTTCGGATGTGGATGCGGCGATGACCTCGCCGATGCGCGTCGCTGTGGGGTCGTCGGATGTTAGCATTGCGTCTCCGTTTCGGGTGGCATAACCTCGTATGTCAACGGCATATAGGCGGCTGCCCTGCTGCCACACATATATAAGGGTAAGGCTATGTGTAGAGATGCATGCGCTGCGGTTTCAGCAATGGCGCTTGCCTAAATCGGCTGCGCTACAGCCAGCGCCGCATCTTGGATATGTTCTTTTCGGACGAATAGGCGGACAGCCGCCGATCGACAAGTGCATCCTCTACGAGTTCGACGAAGCGACGGCGGTCTGCGCCGGATACGACCGCTTGCTCATGTGCCTCTTTTAGCGACACAGGATAGCCGGGGCCAAGATTGCACTGCTCCACGATGAGCGCATGAGTAAGCCCGAGCAGCGTTTCGTCGTCCGCGACCCAATGCGGCACTTCCACGCGCCCTATCTCTTCCTCGATGCGGATGTAGAAGAAGCGGATTTGGTGGTCTCCGTAGTGAGTGCGGACGATGTTGGCGTTGCTGCCGAACACAGGTGAACGCTCACCGGGGCGAAGCGTCTCGGCGAACACATCGCGGTCCATAACGCCTCCGACGGCGGATTCGCACGGCCGGTACGCAACGGGTTTCTTGCCGCATTCGCGTTCGCAGTTAGGCACCGGGTAGGGGCAGTGGCTGAGCCGCAGGGCGTTCACCAACTCGGCGCTGCGGGGCAGGCTGATGTAGCTCGCTATGGCGAGCGTTCGCTCGACTGCCATACGCCGCAGGTCGTCCAACACCTCCACGAAACCTTCGTCCACCAGTCGGCGCACCACGAAATCTGGGTGGCGGTGCATCCCGAACAGCACCATCGAGCCGTCAAGCAAGCCGAGCGTCGGTATGTCGGCGGGAGCGCTCTGAATGGCACTCGCCAAGCCGCGAAGCTCCTCCACCGCACGCTTGGCGTCCAGCACTGCGCCGCTGATGGTCTCTTCGCGATAGGGAGCGTGTTCGTCGCGGATGACAAGTTCGTCATCCTGGGCGTAGAGGCGAGGCTCGCTAAATGCCGACACTGCTGCGCTTGCGCCGTATCGAAGTGTCATGCCGCCGATGTTGATTAGAAAGCAGCGCGCAGGGATGTGTCGGCTGACATCTATATGCGAGCCGTCCACGCCCACGACCGCGTACTCGTCGGGCAGCGACGGCGGCGAAACGGCATGAATCGGACACTCCGACACCTCGGGCAAAGTCCAGTTCAGCGCAGCACCGGGCTGATTGCGTCTAGCATCGTATGCGGCGGGGTCGAAGCCCTGCGTGGCGCTGATAGCGTCGGCAAGGCGTCTGTGCTTGTCGCTGCTGCGGTGCTTGATGGCGTCCGCCATATGGTCTATTTGCAGGGCGGTTTCCGTCAAATCAAGAGCCATCGTAACAGCGCTCCTAACGGGTTAATGTGGGGCAGGCACAGAATCAGAGCAGCACGCGCGCATCCCCGACGCGACGAGTAATGCGCTGCTGGTCTAGGTAGTCCATCAGGGCTAGGGCGTACTTGCGGCTCGTACCCAAAATGTCCCGAACATTGGCGACGGAGATCTCGCCATTGTCGCGGATGTGGGCGGTGATGAGTTCCACCATTCGCTCGTATGCGTCTGCGGTGAAAACCACCGTCTCGCTCACCTTAACCACCCTGCCCTGCTCGTCCAGCAGGTTCAGCACTTCGGTATCGAGCGGATCGTCGGTCGGCGGTGAGAACGGGTCGGATGCGAGCAGGGCAAGGTATGCATCCACCTGCGCTGTCTGTGCCACGCTCAGGGTGGGTTCGTAGTCAGGCAGGCGGACGAATGCGCCGTCTTCGACGATGATGCCGTCTTGCTCCAAGCGCGCAAATGCGAGGGCGAACACCTGCTGCGATAGGTTCAGACGGCTGCGAAGTTCCTCTTTGGGGGCGCCGCGCCGAAGCGGAAACTGTCGGTAGAAGCCCTCCAAAGACTGCTGCGTCTTTTCGCACACGGCGTTCCATCCGGCGGCGCTGAACAGGTATGCTGTGGGTGTGATGCGGCTGCCTCCGGACGGCGCACCGAGTGGAACGATAAGCCCATCCGCCGCCATCGCATCGAGATCTGCTTGCGCTGCGGCGATGTCCAAGTTAGCGCGGTTGACGAGAGCTGCCAGCGTGGTGGGTTCGGACTGAGCGATGGTCTGGAGCAGCACCTCTTGCGGCGTGCCAAGCTCCATGACGGCTAGGCGCTCTAGCGTAGGGGCGTGGCGGCGGCGGTGGCGCTTGGCGTGCGTCTCGACGATGTTGCCGCCGCCGAGTGTGGTGCGGTTGGAACGGATGACATAGTAGTCGCCCTTGACCACGGCGAGATGGCTGTCGAGCTTGACCTGCGCCCATGTGGTTTCGCCGGGATCCACACCATCGCTTTCCAAGAGGCGCAATGTGCCGATGACCTCACTGCTCCCGGTGTGAAGCGTAATCTGCATATTGTGGCGGAGCGGGTGCGGAGCGTCCGGAATGACGCGCAGCCGCACATCTATGGCATCGGTGGGGCGCAGCCATCCTAGCGTGGTTAGCACTTCGCCGCGCTGTACTTCATCCTGAGACACGCCGATGAGGTTCGCTGCAACGCGCGTGCCCGGCTGCGCCTCATCTTGCCCTTTCTTGTGCGTCTGAATGCCGCGTATGCGCGTCGACCTGCCGGACACCGCAAGCGTTGCATCTTGTCCAACGCGCATCTTGCCGTCAATCAGCGTGCCGGTTACCACCGTGCCGAAGCCGGATATGGTGAAGGCGCGATCTATGGGCAGGCGCGGGCGTCCCACATCGCGCTTGGGCGGCGTGTCCACAAGCATAGCGTCGACAGCGGCTATAAGATCAGCCAAGCCCTCGCCGCTCATTGCGGACACGGGGTAGATGCGGGCGTCCGCAAGCGCAGTGCCTGCGAGTGTGTCCTCTACATCGGCAACTACGAGTTCCAGCCAATCCTCATCCACGAGGTCGCGCTTGGTAATGGCGACAAGCCCCCTGCGAACCTGCAACAAGTCTAGAATGGCGAGGTGCTCGCGGGTTTGCGGCATCACCGACTCGTCGGCAGCGACTACTAGCAGGGCTAGGTCTATGCCACCGACACCCGCGAGCATGTTGTTGACGAAGCGCTCATGCCCCGGGACATCGACGATGCTAACTTCGTTGCCGCTGGGCAACTGCAGCCACGCAAAGCCCAAGTCGATGGTCATGCCACGCTCTTTTTCCTCACGAAGCCTGTCTGGGTCTATGCCAGTCAGCGCCTGCACTAGTGTGGATTTGCCATGATCCACATGTCCCGCCGTGCCTATGACATACATCTGGGTTCTCCCGTTTTGCTCTGATGTAACAATGCAATCATAATAACACGCAGCATTCCAATGAGTGTTCGCATACTTTTTGATGCCACTTGTACACCTATGTCCGCATACGCCAAGCTAGGGTAAGCGCAGCCTTATACCCGCAGCGTGGCAGCATCGCAGGATTGGGATGAACCGGACACAGAATTGCGGTGTAATAGCGAGCGTGATACCTTTTGCGCATGTTGCTTATGCAGAGAATGATTGCGCTCTACGGCTTGGCTGCGCTGCTGACGATTGCGGTTTGGGGATGCAGCCCGTCGCCACAAGCTGAGAATGGCGAGCCACTGCGAGTAACGCAAACGCAGACTTTCGAGACTGAGCAAGGCCCGCGCTCGCTAGCATTCGACGGCGAGCATATTTGGGCAACGCTGTTCGGCGTGGAAGTGGTGGCGAAGTACGATTTGGACGGGCGCAATGTGGGCAACTATACGGCGGGGCCGTTCCCGAGGGCGCTTGCGTTCGACGGGACGCATATGTGGGTGGGGAACAGCGCCGACAACACTATTACGAAGCTGAGCTTGGATGGGGAGACGCTGCAAACCGTCAGCATCGGCACGCCGGACACATCGCCATCTGCGCTTGCCTTCGACGGCGAAAGCGTTTGGGTCGCGGCGTCTTGGGGAAACTCGGTGAGCAAGGTGGCGAGCGACGGAGAGGTGGTGCGGACGGTGCGGATCCCCGGCTACCACCCCTCGCCGTGGGCGCTGGCATATGATGGCGAAGAGGTGTGGGTCGCCAGCATGGGCAGCAATATGCTAGACAGGCTGGACAAAGATGGCGAGCTGACGGGGGCGTTCAAGTTCACAGAGATTCCAAACCTGACGCGGGCTTGGGGCGGCGGCGGCACATCCGTCACATTCGACGGCGAACACATATGGGTCGCCATCGCCGCTACCGACAGCGTCGCCAAACTGGACAGAGACGGGCGTGTCGTGGGGAAGTACGGCGTGGGCGATTGGCCCACAGCGGTAATATCCGCTGCTGGCAGTGTCTGGGTGGCGAACTTCTTGGACAACACGGTCAGCAGGCTCGACCTAGATGGCAGCATCGTAGAGACGCACGCCGTCGGCAGGGGGCCGCATGCGCTGCTCGCCGCCGACAACGCCATCTGGGTGGCGAACTTCCAAGGCGATTCTCTGACCAAACTGACGCTGCAATAGGCAACTGTGCGCCTCTTATATAATGTCTTGCCCGCACCGATGCCTAGCGCAACGAACATATTAGGATCTGGGCGGACGACTGCGATTTCCTCGAAAATGCTTGCGGTGGCGTCTATCCGCGCGTCCCCATACCATGCGAATATATGGTTCGCATAAAAGCCACGCATAATGCAAAATCTAGATACACTACGATACACACAGCAGAACAATCCCCAATTGGCGAGAAACGGCGGTCAGATGAGTTTTTTCCAACGCCTATTTAGGACAGAAACGGGCAGGATTTCGCCCGTGGCGATATTCTTGGTTGCGCTGGCGCTTATCGCGGCACTGGCATTAGGCGCGCTGTTCGCAGTAGAAGCGTATCCACAGAGCCGCTTTTGGGCGCCACCCGCCGGCCCACTGCATGTGGCGCTGTCGTCGTTTGGGGTAGAGACGCTGGATCCGTCGCTGGACACGCAAGATGGGTTGCGATACCACGCCCATATGTACGACCACCTGATTGGCGCCGACGGGCGCGGCAGGATATACGGCGCTGAGAGCAGCGGCTACGGACTGGTGGATTCGTGGGCGGTGTCGAGCGATGCGCGCACATACACGCTAGAGCTGCGGCAGGGCGCACGATGGCACGACGGTGAGCCGATTTCTGCGCAGGATGTGGGCGCAAGTTTCAAGCACTACTTCCGCGAAGGGGCGGTGTGTGGCGTATGCGGCAACCTGAGGGACAAGGTGGCGCAGGTGAACACCAACGGGGAGCGGTCGGTCGAGATAGAACTTGCAGCGCCGGATGTGGCGTTCCTCGGGCTGCTTGCGCCGATAGAGGGCGATGTGCCGCTGCTCCCCGAGCACATCCTCAACAGCGAGAACAATGGCGTGGACAAAACGCTTTCGGACACCCCTGTGGGGAGTGGGGCTTGGCGTTTCGCCGAGCGGATACAAGGAGAGCGCATCGAGTACGAAGCCAATGCGGACTATTGGGACGCAGAGCGCCTGCCCGCTTACGACAGGCTGCACATCGTACAGGCGCCGGATGAGCATGTGCGGGTTGCGTTGATGCGAACGGGCGAAGCGGACATCGCCCCAGTCGGCGCAGACGCCGTAGCCATAATGAAGCAGGCGGGCTTTGCCATAGACGGCCCGAAGAATGTGGTGGCTACCACCATAAGGTTCTTGCAGAGCTACGATGCGGCGTACTTGACATCGGACTTGCGCTTTCGCAAGGCGCTCGCCCTGAGCGTGGACATGCCGCAGATAATAGCGGAGGTGTATCCGCCTGAGGCGGCGACTGTGGCAACAGACGCATTGTTCACGCCCATATCACCCGGCATAGACGCCAATCTGACGGCGTATCAGCAAGACACGGCGGCGGCGCAGGCGCTGATAACGGATGTGGGCTACGACGGCGAGACGGTTACGCTGCTTTCGCTCGTGGCATATGGCATATCCGAGATGCCGCGCATAAACGAGATGATAGCCGCGCAGTGGAACGCCGTCGGCGTGAACGCTCAAGTCGTGCCGACCGAATGGCCCCTGCTGCAGCCGAGCATACTAGCGCGCCCACAGCAGCTAGGCGAATACGGCGCTGCGCCCGCGCTGCACGGGGCTGCGCCATCGAGACCCGGCGGGGACATCAATTCGGTGCGGCGATACCTGAGCGGAGCGGATGGCGCTATGCTGACATACTTCGATCCGGCAGCCGGCGACGCTGCGCTGAGTGCGCTGACGGCGGCGTCCGATTCAGGCGCACGGGCGGCGCTGCTGCAATCCCTTGCCCGCAAGGCATATGACGAATACTGGGCGATTCCCGTGATGTGGCGTCATCACACCTATGCGCTCTCCCCGCGCCTGACCGGCTGGGACCCCACCGACGGCACGGCGTCCGACCTGCGCTTCGAGACCGTGCGCCCTAACGAAACGCAATGACACAAGATTGCCGCCAGCGCATTGGGTAAGCGAGCCGCTAGAAGTTCGTCGACTGCAAGCTGGCGGGCAGCCCCGCTGCGCCGTTCCTAACCCAAATCGCCCCAGTTGGGGCCGATTTTCATCTCCACATCCAAGGGGACATCCAGCTGCATGGATGCGGGCATCAGCTCGGTTACGATCTCCTGCATCTGATCCATCTCACCTTCGTGCGTTTCGAAGATAAGCTCGTCGTGAACTTGGATTATCATGTTGGAGCGCATCGCCAACTCGTCCATCCGCTGCTGGATGCGAATCATCGCAATCTTGATGATGTCCGCCGCCGTGCCCTGAATGGGCATATTGATTGCCATGCGCTCGCCGGATGCGCGCACATTGTGGTTGCGCGAGCGAATCTCGGTGATGTATCGCCGCCTGCCCAGCAGCGTCTCCACATAGCCCCGTGAACGCACCTGAATTTTAGTGTCGTCGATGTATGAGCGGATACCCGGATACTGCTTGAAGTAGGTCGCTATGAACCGCTTGCCCTCGTCAGCACTGAACCCCGTTTGCTGTCGTATGCCGAACGGGCTTAAGCCATAGATGACGCCGAAGTTCATTATCTTTGCGATGCGGCGCATCTCATCGGTTACGCTGTCAATCGGCACGCCGTACACAGATGCGCCCGTCGCCGCATGGATGTCTTCGCCGCTATGAAAGGCGTTCAGCAAGCTGGGATCCTGCGATATGTGCGCTAGGATGCGAAGCTCAATCTGCGAATAGTCGGCGGACAGCAGCAAGAACCCCGGCGATGCCACGAACGCCCTGCGAACCTGCCGCCCCAACTCCGTGCGCACAGGGATGTTCTGCACATTCGGGTCATTGCTAGACATGCGCCCAGTCGCCGAACCCGTCTGGTTGTAGCTTGTGTGGATGCGACCGGTATGCGGATTGACCATCGTGGGCAGCGCATCCACATAGGTGGACTTGATCTTGGCGAGCTGGCGATAATCCAACACGCGGTCAAGCACTTCGTAGGCTCTGGGGTCAGCGTTGTCGGATTCGCCTGCATCTAGCTTCTCTTTCAGAGAGTCGAGCGTGGCGGCGTCGGTGCTGTAGCCGCGCTGCGTGCGCTTGACGCCCTTTGTGGGCAGGCGCAGTTCGTTGAACAGCACACCGCCTAGCTGCTGCGACGAGTTGATGTTGAACTCATGCCCCACCACATCGTACATACCCGCCTCTATACCGGCGAGCCGCTCGCCCAATTCAGCGGACATAGCGTTCAGGGCGGGCGTGTCGATTGCAACGCCGTTGTGCTGCATCCTCACTAGCACTTGCGTCAGCGGCATCTCCACCGTGTCGAACAGGCTGCGTGTGCCGATGCGGTGGAGTTTACTAGCGAACACATCCACCAAGCGGCGCGTCATATCAGCGTCAGCGGCGGCGTACGGCGCTGCGTCTGCGATTGCCACCTTGTCCATAGTGATCTGCTTGCGCCCCCTACCAATGAGGTCGGATATGGGCGTCATATTCTCATTCAGCTCGGAGAGGGCGAGCGCCTTTAACCCTATCTGCTTCGTGCCGAGCAGGTGCGCCGCCAGCATCGTGTCAAAGCCGAGTGTGTCCACGCTAACACCGCAGCCTTCCAGCACGGTCATGTCGTAGTTGGCATTGTGCGCCGCAATAATCGGGCGCTTGTCCGCCTTGCCCGCAGCGCCGTTGGCGTGGGACAGCAGGGGGCGCAGCCTGTCCAGCACATACGCCTTGTCCAGCTGTGTCCCTTCCTGATGTCCCACGGGGACATACCAGCCCTTGCCCGCTTCGTTGGAGAACGACAAGCCGACTAGTTCGGCGGTCATTGCGGATGCCGATGTGGTTTCGGTGTCGAATGCGACCACATCAGCGGCGAGGAGCGTGCGAATCATATCGTCCAGCGCATCTTCGGTATCGACCACGCTGTAATCAACCGGTATGCGGTCATCATCTTCGTTGGAGGTGCCCATCATGCCAAGCTGTGCGCCCTCGCCGACGCCGATGGCTTGCCCTGCGCCGCCGCCGTAGCTCAGATAGCGTATGCGGTCGACGAGGCTGTTGAAGTTCAGTTCGCGCATCAGCGCAGTCAGGGCGTCGCCGTCATACCTGCCGAACCGCACATCGTCCGGCTCGAGCGTTACCGGCACATCGCGGCGTATGGTGGTCAGCATCTTGCACTGGAACGCCAAATCCCTATTTGCACGCAGTGACTTCTGAACACTAGGTGGCTTCACCACATCGATATGCTCATAGATGCCCTCGATGCTACCGTACTCACTGAGCAGCTTGATAGCCGTCTTCCTGCCCACGCGCGGCACGCCGGGAATGTTATCGGACGAGTCGCCTTCGAGAGCCTTGATTTCGGCGACAAACTCGGGCCCCAGACCACCGTAGCGTTCCTTGACCTGCGTTACATTGAACACGGTGGCGCTTCTGCCGGACGAAAGCATCACGCGCACGGTGGGCGATACGAGCTGCAAGATGTCGCTGTCCCCGGTGAGTATCAGCGTCTCTATCTGCCGCTGCTCCGCCTGTCTACTGAGAGTGCCAAGCAGGTCATCCGCCTCGAAGCCGGCGTGTTCCATTACCGGCACGCCAAATGCCTGCATGAACTGGCGCACACGCTCGAACTGGGGGCGAAGCTCGGGCGGCGTTGCAGGACGGTGCGCCTTGTACTTGTCGAACGCCTTGTGGCGAAATGTGGGCGCCGACACATCGAAGGTAACGATGCAGTGAGACGGCTTCCACTCGGACAGGGCGCGCATAAAGTCGCGCACAAAGCCATACACGGCGGTCGTGTCCTCGCCGGCGGCGCTGACCATCGGCTCGCGTATGGCGTGGAAGGCGCGATGCACCAGCGCATGCCCGTCTATGAGTATCAGCAGGGAACTTCCGCTCTGCTCCGGCAGTAGTGTTGCGCCTTGTGTGGTCATCGTCAAACTCCCTGTGCTCCCCGTGTCTTGCGCGAGCGCTCCATGCAACGATTATACACCCGGTTCACTTCAACGCCACAAGGCGGATGGGGTCGCTAAACTGGTTGTAATAGGCGAGGCATGGCAAGCAAAACGCTCCGTCCCATCAGCCTCTGCTAGCCAAGCAGCACGAGCGCCCATACGACTATCGCCATCACTATCGCCAGCGTTACCGCCGCCGAGCCGAAGTCTTTCGCTTTGCGCGAAAGTTCGTGCCGCTCTAGCCCCACGCGGTCAACCGCCGACTCAATCGCGGAGTTCATCAGCTCTGATACCAACACCACGAACAACGCCCCCACCAGCAGCGCCCGCTCTACACCGTCTTGCCCCAGCCACAGCGCCACCGGCACTAAAACTACCGTGAGCGCCACCTCTTGTTGGAATGGCACTTCATTTACGATGGCGTCCCGCAGCCCCCTGAACGAATGTACAAAAGACTGCATTATCCTGACCACATCGAACATCTCGCGCATACATCCATCCCCCCTAATACGGCTACGGCTTGCAACACCCGCAGCGCGCTAATCGCACGAGGTTGCCCTTATGCACATTGTGGCGCGGCTCACAGGCTGACCGGCATCATACCCGCAGCATCCTGAGCGTGGGGCTGAGTACACCGAGCCACAGCACGAACGCCATCATCGCAAGAGCGCCGAGCGCGATGGACATGGGCCAGCCGTAATAGTCCGCCACCACGCCGAGCGGCAGCGCCCCGATGTAGTGCATCGCAGCGCCTATGAGCCACAGCCCCATCATGCGCCCGCGCAACTCGACAGGGGTGGTCAGCTGCACAATGGAAGTTCCCACCGCGATGAAGCCAGTGAAGCCCACGCCTACGATGAACAGCAGCGCAAGCGATGCTATGTATATGGGCGACCACGCAAATGCGAACAGCGTAATGCCGAAGAGCGTTATCATCCAGAGCAGCAGGTGGTTCTTGTACCGAGTGTTGCCGAGCAATGCTATGAACATGCTGCCTGCGAGCGAACCGATGCCAGTAGCGGACAGCAGCACGCCGGCGCCATCCGCTTTCAAGCGCAGCACCTCTTGCCCGAATGCGGGAAGCACCTGCACATACGCCGCACCAAAGAACCCGAACGCAAAGCTCAACCCTATCATCGTGAAGGCGATGGGCGTGCGCACCGCATATCTCATGCCATCCGAAAAGTCGTTGACGATGTTGCTGGGGACACGCTGGCCGCGCGACTCCACGCCGGTCATCATCAGCAGGAACACGCAGCCGATGGCGTAGCAGGCAGCGTTGAGGTAGAGCGCATGCCCCATCCCTACAAACTGGATTATCCAGCCGGCAAGCGACGGCCCTATGATGCGTCCCGTGTTGAACACCGACATGTTCAGCGATGTGGCGTTGAGTATCGCCTCTTTGTCCACCAAGTCCGCCACGATTGACATCCGCGCCGGCATATTGATGCCCTGTATAACGCCTAACACGAAAGATATACCGTACAGGTGCCATATGGATATGAGCTGATAGAGTGTCAGTGTGGCGGCTGCGAATATGAGGACGGCAACGATGGCTTGGCTGTAGAACAGCAGCCAGCGGCGATCTATCCTGTCTGCGATGATGCCGCCGAATATCAGCATGCCGAGATTGGGCAGCCCATAGAAGAAGATGAGCAGCCCGAGTTGGGACGCCGAATTGTTGGTGAGCTGCAAGATGAGCCACCCGAAGATGAGGAACTGCATCCCTATCGCAGCTGCCTGCCCCATCCCACCGAACCAGTACAGACGGAAGTTGCGATGACGCAGCGCGCTAAACGCCTCTGCATTACCCATCGCAGCCGTCAGTTGTAGCGCCAATCAGTCCCCCGTCCGCTCTGTACGGCGTGGATGCGCCGTCCCCGCTATGCCCGCGCACGCCCAAAACTAGACGCAATCGCACGCACAAAGTTTGCAAGCCAATCGCCCCTAGCAAGCCCAACCTAATCGAAAGTCGGGCATGGAAGCACCGTATGTTCATACGGCGACGGTGCGATTGAGAGCATAGCAGGAACATGCAGCCGCCGTCCCGCTAGATGTTCGCCTAATGATAAAGGACTTTCCGTCTGATATAAAGCCGATACACCCATTCGCATTGTGGGGATTATGGGAATTAAGAATTGAAAATTACGGGGAGTTGAGTGTTCAAGAGTTTCTGCACCGCGGGGAGAAGATGGCTTCTTTTTCACTGATAAGCGAGAATACGGCTTGCCATTTCGTCTTGCCAATGTGGGCGTGGGCGTATATCATCATCAACATACCTCGCAGGGCAAATGGCGGCGAGGTGGGCTATACCTCATTCAGGAGAATGGCGTGGTCGAAGTAGTCGAAAGTGTTCGGCGTAAACCCCTATTCTACGGCTGGTTCATCGTGGCGGTGGGCTTCTTCGCGCTGTTCGTGTCTATGGGCGCGCGCAACGGGTTCGGCGTCTTCATCAAGCCGATGGAGGCTGATCTAGGCTGGCCAGACCGTGCAGGCATCTCCGTGGTCATCGCCATCGGCACGCTGATGAACGCACTCACGCAGCCGTTCATTGGGCGTATGTACGACAAGTACGGCGGGCTGACCGTCATCTCCATCAGCCTAATAGTGCTAGGCGGCGCCACCTTGTTGCTGAGCCAAACAAGCAACTTCGGAATGGAATGGAGCCTCGACCTTGGCTTGTTCACGCTCACTCCCTCGCTGGTATTCCTTATCCTAATCTACGGGGTCATAACCTCATCCGCATCCGGCGGCGTGTCGCTCGTAACCGTCCACTCCCTGCTGTCCAAGTGGTTCTACCGCAAGCGCGGCGTCGTCCTGAGCCTGAGCACTGCGGGAGCATCGGCAGGCGGGCTTATACTCACCCCGTTCGCCGCATACCTCATCCTCTGGCAAAAATGGCAGTTCGCATGGATTGCGCTCGGAGCGTTCGTGCTGCTGTTGGCGCTGCCGCTCGTGCTGCTCATCGTGAAAGACGACCCTGAGCGTATCGGCGAAGCCCCAGACGGCGCTCCGACTCGCCAGAGAAAAGGCGGCGCCACATCCAGCAGCGCATCTGCCGCACCCCCCAAAGCGCCGCTAGAATCCGACCAGTGGAGGGATTCGTTCAAGTCGTCCCCGTTCTGGCAGCTCAGCGGCGCATACTGGGTATGCGGGGTAACCACCATCATCATATCCGCACACTATGTCCCCTTCGCCATAGACATGGGCATATCCCCGGGTGTTGCGGCGCTAGCATTCGGCTTCATGCAGGGGCTGAATGTGGTGGGCGTCATAGTTGTGGGTTTCCTCGCCGACCTGTTCAGCCGCAAGAACCTGCTCGGTACGATATACTTCATCCGCTTTTGGGCGTATGTGATACTGGTGATGCCGGGCTTCGTGGCGATGCTTTGGGGCATCACCATCCCGCCCACAATCGCCATATGGGGCTTCGCCATCCTCGCAGGCATGTCTTGGATTGCCACGCCTCCGCTCACCAGCGCTCTCACCGCAGACATCTACGGCGTCCGAAACATCGGCACGCTGAACGGGCTGACGACGATGGCGCACCAGATAGGCGGCGCTATCAGCGTGTTCATGGCAGGCGTGCTGTACGACATTACGGGCAGCTACGAAATCCCCTTCGCCATCGCGGGGCTGACCCTATTGGGCGCAGCTGTGTCTAGCTGGTCGGTCAAAGAGCGCAAGTTCTCGATTAGATACCAGCCACAGCCCACAGCATCCACGGCGACAGCAGAGGCGAACTGATGCACATCCCGCCGCACCTCCCGATGCCACACTTCCCGGGGCATCACTCCGAGCCGGGCGACCCTGCGCTGCTGGACTGGATCCGCCACCTGCTGGACAGCCTCACGGGACTAGGTCCTATGGCGTTTGTGTTCATCTTCGGGGCAGTGGTCATAGCCATACCCATATGCATCTTGGCTGCGTTCCTGACGCAGCGCATCAAGCACGGCAGCCGCACATAGGGACACACGCCCCAAGCCTCTCAAGTCTGGGATTGCGTTCATCTGTCGAGTGGGAGAAGCCTCTTTATCAAGATGAACGCTTTAAGAAGCAGTAGGACAGAAAATGCCGAAAGCCGGCGTTCACCTACCGCTCTTGCAGCACATTGCCGGACAACTCTGTGACAGTATCCACCCGCATCAGCGCCGCTACCCCCGTACGGTCAGGGTCGCGGTCTAGCTCGGGCTGCGGCGTGAGGCTCATCGCCCTGTCGCGCACCTCGCCGGAGCGATGCATCGTAACCGTGCCGTGAAAGCGCCAGTGGATTCGGCGCTCGGTGTTGCGATAAAAGACCACCGCCTGCGGGTTTTCTGCGATGTTGTCCACCGACGAGCGCATTGACCGCTCCCACCAGCACAGCGTCTCTCCGTCATACACCGCAACGCTGCCCCGCATGGTTATCTGCGGCTTCCCATCTGCCGACGCCGTGCCCACGATGCACGGGTAGCCGTCTGCCAAAGCGCTGTTTATCAGATCTCGCATTTCGCCAACGATTGATATTGCCAATTTCATTCTCCTGCCCAGGGGATAAGTCTGCACGATAATATGGGTTCACTCTTGCTCCGCAAAGCGTGCCCTGTCGCTTTCACGAACTCCGATCATAATAGCAAACGGGACGCTTTGGCGCGCTGCAACGGCATCGGTATGGTGCTGTCAGGTGTGCCCGATTCCCAAACTTTGACCTCGCCGAACACCCCGTCATAGCCGGGGACGATGTGGACATCTCCGCTGCGGACGCGTTCCACGCCCTCGGCGATGCGCTCGCCCGCCACAAGCGCAATGTCCGCAATCGCCGCCGCCGTCAAGATGTGCAGTTCGCTGCCGAGTTCGCTGACAAGCCGCATATACTGCGCCTGCACGCCTTTGGTGTTCACGCCGCGCCCTACGCTCTCGGCGATGACCTGCTGCAAGCCGACCAGCCGTCTGAACGGCGGCTTGCCATCGTCGGCGTACATCAGCCCGTCGGCCTCCTGTGATATGAGCGGAGGCGGTCTGCCGCCGGCTTGCGCCGCCAGTTCCTCCGTGCGCTGCAACACGCCGGGCGTCATGCGCCGCCCGCAAGCCGGGCATGCGCCGCCGACCGCCGCCGCATCCGTAGGCGTCATGCTCACGCCGCAGTTGCGATGCCCCGAGTTGTGATACTTGCCCTCTTCCGGGAAGAACTCCACGGTGTAGGCGATGCGCTGATAACGAAGTGCGTCGCGCAAGCCGTCGTAGCTCATGTCGCTGTCGAATATGGTCAGCTCGCGCCCCATCTTGGGCAGCGAATGTGCGTCCGAGAACGACACGACACTCACGCTGTCCAGCTCGGGGATGCGGCGGTTCATCGGCGGGTCGGAAGACAAGCCGGTCTCTATGGCGCATATCTGCGGCGACAGGTCTCCGAAGCAGTCCGCAAGCGAGTCGAAGCCCGACTTTTCGCCGAACACACCGAAGTGCGGCGTCCAAGCGTGCGCCGGCATCACGATGATGCGCTCGTCTATGTCCAGCATCGTTGCGAGCAAGGTGCGCGGCGTGAGGCGCAGGGTGGGGCGTCCATCTGCGGCGAGCAAGCCGTGTGGCGCAAGCGTAGCGTTGATGCACGCAGCCGTGTCTAGGTTTGGGGCGAACACGAGCATATGCACGCGCCTGTTCCTGCCGCCCTGCGGTGAACTGCAGTTCACCTCCGTGCCAATCACGAAGCGGACACCGCCATATTCCAGCAGCCCATCATCGCACTGCCGCAGCGTTTCACGCGTATGCGCGAACCAGTCCGGATGCGTGAAATCTGCGCTTGCCAGCAGGTCGATGCCCTTGAGCTTCGCCCAGTGCGCCATGTTCGCAAATGTGAGTTGGCGGCTTGTAGCACGGGCATAGGGAGAGTGGAGATGCAGGTCTGCGGCGTAGAGCATTTTATTCGGTCAGGCTTTCAGTTTGCCGGGTGGGCGGTTTCCAGACTGCGGACATGTTCGGCTGCGTTGATGGTGTTTCGAGAACATCGTGGCGAAACAAGCACAAGCAAGCGTAGGGCAATTCTGAAAGACAGGCGGACTACCCTACCCTGCCGCCGGATGCGCCGCCGTCAATGAGCAGGCGGCGCACATCGTCAGCGAACTTCACTTCGGAGTCGTCCTGCGGCTCATAGCCAAGCACAGCGCGGGCGTTAGAGAGCGACCAGAAGGCGCGGGTGTTGTTGCTGATGCCGTACACCACTTGCCACGGGACGCCGTGTTCGTTGTCTATCTGCGGCGCCTCTATCGCCTTTTGGAAAAGCTGCGTAATGTCGCGGGGGCTGATGTACGCCCCGAGGTCGCGCTTGTAGTTGTCCGGGTCGCCCACATATATCGCAGGGTCAAGCTCGCGTGGTGCGCCGATACGCACCATCACCACACCCAGCCGCCGAGCAGCGTCTCCCCCGCCGGTGTGCTGCTGCCGCCCGGAGTCATCGGCGAAACCACCAAGCCCGCAGGCGAACAGGAAGCCGAGATGCTCATAAGTCGCCTTCGCCCAGCCGTAGAAGTTGTCCGACAGGGGTATCTTGTACGGGTCTAGCGACTCCATCTTGCGGCTATGAATGAGATTGTGTTCGTACCAGTCGGCTGCGTGATTGGAGCTTGCGATGGCGAGGCGGGGCACGCCGGCGTCGTAGGCGCAGCGCAGCACATTGTACGCCATCGCAACATTCTCGTTCTCCACGAAGAAGTGGTCAAGCACATCGCCGCTGCGCCGCTTGTAGCCTAGGTGCACCACGGCGTCCACACCCTCGAACAGGTGGGCGTAGTTGCTGCGGTCGGCGTCAATCAGGTCGGCGGTAACCACGCCCTCCACCCGTTCGCCGCGCGGGTTCTCCTCCTTCACATCCACTAGCACCATCTCGTAGCGCTCCCTGAATGTGGGCAAAAGCTGGTTCGCAATGTAGCCCGTCGCTCCGGTCATCAGCACCTTGTTCACTTCATTCGTCATTTGCCCGGTTCTCCTTTGATTATGTGATTATGCTCATCCGCACCGTTCATAGCTGTGGGTGATTGATGTTCTCTGCTAGCCATATGTTCATTCGCTTGCGTTGCGGTCAAAGGCTAGCGTTACCACATATGATACCCCTTGCGCCGCAAACCTGCACAGCCGCCTAGCCCTCGTATCCGAACATCACCGCCTGCATCTTAACCCTCGCACTTACACCGCCTGCCGATAACCTGATAAACTGACCGCCTGACAGGTCGCCGTCTGATAGACGACGCACCGTCAGTGTGAGAATAACCATCCGAAAGACCGCACAGCAAGGAGGCATCATATGTCCACAGACACGCCGCTGACCACCGCCGAACTAGACGCGCTGCGTCAGATAGACACTGCTACCATCGCTAATGCCGTGGAGCCGTTCAATGTCCGCAGCGATACGGACGGGTTCATGGGTTGGGACATCCGCTGCATGTTCCCGGAGTTGGGCGTGATGGTGGGCTACGCCGTAACCGCCACGCTGGACACGACCACGCACGGGCGCAAACATGACATTGCGGCGCGCTACAACCTGTTCGAGGCGATAGATGCGTCGCCCAAGCCCGCTGTGCTCGCCCTGAAAGACCTCAGTTCCAAGCCGAAGCACGGCTGCCATTTCGGGGATGGGCTTGCTACGGTGGCGATGCGGCTCGGCGCAATCGGGCTAGTAACGGACGGCGGTGTGCGCGATGTGGACACGGTGCGCGAGATGGGCTTCCACTACTTCGCACCGGGGATGGTGCCGGCTCACGGCAACTTCGGCTTCATGGAGGCGCAAGTTCCGGTGCGTATCAGCGGCGTGCTGGTGAACCCCGGCGACCTCATCCACGCCGACGCCAACGGTGTGGTAACCATCCCGCACGAAATTGCCCGCGACATCGTGGGTATGGCAAACGACATCCTTGCCCGCGAAAAGGCGCACCGCGACTGGGTGAACAGCGACGATTTTTCGCTGACGAAACTACGCGCGCGACGGTAGCGACACACCCACTGACGAAGGCCGGCGGTTTGACATTCAGCACATATAGGCGCAATATAGGCATCAGCCCAAGACAAGACGATCAGGCAAGAACACATCCTTCAAGGGAGAACCCAATGCCCACTTCTGATAATCACCAAGCCAGCGCCGCCAGCCTAGATAAGGGGGACATCTCACGCCCTAGCACAGGCAGGCCCGTCGTGTACGGCACACAGGGCGTCATATCCAGCGGCCATTATCTCACATCCATGGCGGGAATGCGGATGCTACTGAGCGGCGGCAACGCCTTCGACGCCGTAGTCGCAGCCACCTTCGCAGCCGGCGTTACCGAGCCGCTCGCCAACTATTCGCTGCTGGCAGAGGGCGTGTTTATGCTGTACGATGCGCGCAGCGGCGACCTGCTCTCGCTCTGCGGGCAGGGCAACGCCCCAGAGAACGCCACGGTGGACTTCTATCGGTCGCGCGGGCACGATGTCATACCCACGGGACCTGGGCCAGACGCCCCGCTGTCGTTCACCGTGCCCGGCGTAGTGGCGGCGCTGACATCCATGCTGGAGCGCTACGGCACGAAGACGCTCGGTGAGGCGCTTGCGCCGGCTATTCACCACGCCGAGTTCGGCTTCCCCAACTACGAGTACATGCTGCAGCGGCTGGACACACCCGGCACACGCCAGCAGTTCGACCTGTTCCCGCCCGGCGGCAGGGACATATTCTTCAACGATGGCGATGTGCCACAGCCCGGCTCGCTACTGGTGCAAAAGAGCCTTGCGGGTATGCTCAAACAGATGGTCGCCGCAGAAAGCGCGGCTTGTGGCAGCCGCATAGACGGCATCCGCGCCGCAAACGACGCCTTCTACAAGGGGAGCATCGCCAAGAGCATCGCCGACTACGCGCGGCAGGTCGGCGGCATCCTCACCGAAGACGACCTCGCCGCATACGAGGCGGAGTACGCAGAGCCTATCAAGTCCACCTTCATGGGCTGCGAAATTAGCAGCCACTCCACATGGACGCAGGGCATAATGGCGCTGCAAATCCTGAACATCCTCGAAAACTTCGACTTGCGGGCGATGGGGCATAACTCGCCGGCTTACACGCACACCGTGTTGGAGGCGTGCAAGCTGGCGTTTGCCGACCGCGAGGCGCACTATGGCGACCCGAACTACGCCGCAGTACCGATAGACGGGCTAATATCCAAAGAGTACGCCGCCGAGCAGGCTCAGCGCATAAACCCAATGCGGGCGCATCCTGAGCTACCGGCAGCGGGCAATCCGTGGCGGTATTCGGCGATGTCCAAGCCGTTGGATGCGTCGACAGCGATGCGGGAGGGCGTGGGTGCAGGCGCATCGGGCAACAGCAGCGGCACAACGCACATCGCCTGCATAGACCGCGATGGCAGCCTCGTTTGCGCCACACCGAGCGGCGGTTCGTTCAGCAAGGGCGTGTTCTTCCCGGCGCAAGGCGCTGCGCTCAGCTCGCGCATAGAGATGTTCAACTTCATCGACGGACATCCGAACCGATTAGAGCCGCGCAAGCGCCCTCGCACGACGCTCATCAACTACATCGTGTCCCGCGATGGCGTGCCGTTCATGACCGTGGGCTGCCCCGGCGGCGACCATCAGGCGCAGGCGAATGTGCAGCTCATGCTGAACACGCTGGTGTTTGGGATGAACCCGCAAGAGGCGGTGGAAGCCCCGCGCTTCGCTAGCGAGAGCGTGCCGGACTCGTTCTACCCGCATGTGTACTATCCGAACCGCGTGTCGCTAGAACCGGGGTATCCCGACGCCAACTGGGATGCGCTGCTCGCGCTGGGGCACGGCGTACTAGTGGAGGCGGCGACCTGCGGGATGGGCGCAACTGTGGCGCGCCGCGACCCAGACAGCGGCGTGCTGAGCGCCGGCGGCGACCCACGCCGTTCCTGCTACGCAATCGCATGGTAGGCGGGCGTTTCCGCCGAGCGCCGCGGATTTCCGCACCATGACACTATGTTGTCGCGAGAACGCATAGCTGCTTTCAAGGCTATGCAAGCGATGGTGCAACGAAACGGGGGAGCGAAGCTTTTAAGTTCGCTCCCCCATGCCCCATTGCCAGACAGTGCTGACTAGGTTGGTCTAGTTACTAACAGTTATCGTTGCCCTACGCGGATCCCCCACCAAGTACTCGGAGGTGTAGTCATCGGGAGGCAGCAGCGTCAGACTCATCGTCCTGTCGGTACGGATTTGCAGCGTGGGACTATCGGCATCGAATTCCAGATAGCCTTCTGTGCTGATGCCTTCGCCCGAATACTCGAACCTGTAATTGATCGTTAGATCGACAGACAGATCCCCTTCCCGCATCAGCGTGAACACGCCATCTCCGCTTTCCGTCATCGTCGCAGACACGATCGTTACAGTTGGCAGGTCGTTGTCTTCGATTATGCCCCTCGCCCCGATTATATAAATAATTCCAATAGGTGCGCAAAAGATGATATACTAGCGCATTAGCGTTGGGTAGCTGCTGGGTGGAGGGTGTGCAGCGAACTGGTAGTAGGGGGTAAGCCTAAGACATATGGCAGTTATTTGGCGAATCGTCAAGATGGCGTTTGAACGCAAGTGGTACATGATTGCGGCGTATGTGGCTATGTTCGGGGCATCGGTCGCATACCTGTTCCTGCCTTACTACTTCGGGCAAGCGGTGGATGAAATCAAGGTACTGGTAACCGACGATGGTGCATTGGCGATGGACAGGATGCTGGTCATCGTGGGCATCATCATCGGGCTGAGCTTAGTGCGGGGCGCCCTGTCGTACTTTCAGACCTTCCTCGGAGAGGTTGTCTCGCAGTTCGTGTCCTATGACCTGCGCAACCGCATCTATGACCATGTGCAGCATCTGAGCTTCGGATTCCACGACAAAAATCACACTGGCGATGTGATGTCGCGCGCCATAACGGATGTGGAAAACATCCGCATGTTCGTGAACATGGGCATAATCCGCGCGCCATACTTCCTCATCCTTATCGTGGTCGTATCCGTGCTGCTGGTGCGGATGGACTGGCAGCTGGGGTTGGTAGCCATAAGCTTCATGCCGCCGGTGCTTCTGGTGTCGGGCATCATCCGCCTGAAACTGCGGCAGGCTTGGCTCAAAATCCAAGACATGATGGCTGAGCTGAACACGGTGCTGCAAGAAAACCTGACCGGGCAGCGCGTGGTGAAGGCGTTCGCATCTGAGGATTTTGAGAACCGCAAGTACAACGACAAGAGCATGGAAGTGTCCGAGGCGTTCATAAGCGCAGAACGCCTGCGGATTGCCAACACATCGTTCACCCTGTTCTCGTTCCAAATAGCGCTGGCGCTAATCCTGCTCTTCGGCGGCTGGCGGGTCATCGGCGGCAACCTGACCATCGGTGAGCTGGCAGCGTTCGTGTTCTACATGCAGATACTGGCGATGCCAGTGCGGATGAGCGGGATGATAGTCAACTCATACGCAAGGGCGGCATCCGGCGGGCAGCGTCTCTTTGAGATATTGGACACACAGTCTGATGTGCGAGAGAAGCCCAATGCCATAGAGATGGGGCGTGCCAAAGGCCATGTCAAATTCGAGAATGTGAGCTTCAGCTACGATCCGGGCAAGCCTGTGCTGAGGAACTTCGACATCGATATCGAGCCGGGCAAGGTGGTCGCGCTGATAGGCGCTCCGGGCAGCGGCAAGAGCACTATCGCCCGTCTCGTGCCGCGCTTTTACGAGGTGAACGAGGGTAGCATTACCATCGACGGCGTAGATATTCGGGATGTTACGCTGAAATCACTGCGCCACAACATCGGCATCGTGCAGCAAGATGTGTTCCTGTTCGGCGCGGGGCTGCGTGAGAACATCGCTTACGGGCGCGAGGATGCTCCCATGGACGAGGTGATTCAGGCGGCGAAGATTGCCCACATCCACGACTTCATATCTTCGCTCGACGAGGGCTATGAGGCGGCCGTCGGCGAGCGCGGCGTCAACCTCTCCGGCGGGCAGCGACAGCGCATGTCCATTGCGCGCGCCGTGCTGCTAGACCCGCCCATCCTCATCTTGGACGACTCCACATCCAGCGTAGACGCCAACACCGAAGACCAGATTCGCAAGGCGATGGAGACGGTGATGCAAGACCGCACCACGATTATCATCGCCCACCGCCTCAGTTCTGTGCATCGCGCCGACGAGATAGTGGTTCTGGACAAGGGCGTTGCCGTCGAGCGTGGCACGCACAACGAGCTGCTTGAGATTGGCGGCCATTATCGCGAGATATACGAGCTGCAGCTGCGCCCGCAGGAAGATGTGATGCGGGATATTGACATTGACGACGATGAGGAGCTTGTCGCTGCCGGAGCAGGCGCTAAACGAGAGGAGGTGTCCCTATGATGATGGGAGGGGCATTCCGAGGCAGAAGCAGCGGCCGCGCTGACCCAGACGGCGACACCTTCGGGCAGGTCTATGACAAGCGCGTCATCAGGCGCATCCTGCCGTATATGCGCCCGTACCGTAAGCTGGCTATCTTCGCATCCATCGCTATGCTGGTGTACACCGGCTCGCAGGTGGCAATCCCGTATCTCATCAAGCTCGGCATTGACGGGTTCATCGAACAGCGCGACTTTAATGGGCTGCTCACAGTGTTCGGGATATTCACCGGTACGGCAGCTGTCGGGCTTGTGGCGAACTACTTGCAGCAGATGTTCATGGCGCGGGTCGGGTTGGGGATGCTCTACGATCTGCGGCGCGCGATGTTCGCACACCTGCAGCGGCTGTCGCTCTCATACTACGACAGAACCGAGGTGGGGGCGATAATGTCCCGCGTGCAGGGCGATGTGTGGCAGATGCAGGAGCTGATGGCGGTGATAATCATGACCGCCGCAGACCTGCTGAGCCTGGGCGGCATCATCGTTGCGCTGCTCCTGATGAACCTGAAACTCGGGCTTATCACGCTGGTGGTGCTGCCGATACTGGCACTGACGATGGGCATATGGCAGCCGTTCGCCGTGAAAGCGTTCCTGCGCGTCCGCACCGCCATATCCATCGTGAACGGCGCGCTGAACGAGAACATCGCCGGTGTGCAGGTGGTGCAGGCGCTCAACCGACAGCCGCGCAACCTGCAAATCTTCGACGGCAAGAACACCGACCATCTGAAAGCCAACCTGTGGGCAAGCAAACTCAGCGCTAGCCTGCTGCCGGTGGTGGACATCCTAACGGCGGTCGCCATCGTGCTCGCCATCTACTTCGGCTCGGAGATGGTGGTGGGGAACGAGCTTGAGATAGGCGTGCTAATTGCGTTCATAATGTACATACAGCGCTTCTTCGACCCCATTCGCAACCTCACCATGCAGTACACGCAGCTCCAGCGCTCTATGGCGTCGGGCGCGCGCATCTTCGAACTGCTGGATGTGGAGCCGGACCTAGTGGACAACCCGAACGCAGGGCGTCTGCCGCAGCTCAAGGGAGATGTAATCCTGCGCGACCTCAGCTTCAGCTACGCCGCAAGCGAGGGCATCGCGCGGCTGGATGCCAAGAACAGCGAGGTCAACGGAACGAACGGCGCCCATAGCGGGGAAACCGTGCCCGATGTGCTGCACCATCTGTCGCTCCACATCAACCCGGGTGAGACGGTCGCCGTCGTCGGGCCTACGGGCGCAGGCAAGACCACGCTGGTGTCGCTCATCTCGCGCTTCTACGATGTGCCGCGCGAGAAGGGTGCGATACTTGTGGACGGCTACGACATTCGCGATGTAACGCGCAGCTCGCTCGCCGGGCAGATGAGCATGGTGCTGCAAGAGCCATTCCTGTTCTCCGGCACTGTCAGCGAGAACATCAAGTACAACCATCCCACCACCAGCGACGAGCATATGATTGAGGCTGCAAAGGCGGTGGGTGTCCACGACATCATCATGCAGATGGATGACGGCTACAACACATATCTCGCTGAGCGGGGCGTCAACCTGAGCCTAGGACAGCGCCAGCTCATCAGCTTTGCCCGCGCTATCGTGGCAAACCCGCGCATCCTCATACTCGACGAAGCCACAGCGAACATCGACAGCTACACCGAGATGCTCATCCAACGCGCACTCCAACGGCTGCTGAGGGGGCGTACCGCCATCGTGATAGCGCACCGCTTGTCCACCATTCGCGGCGCAGACAAGATAGTGGTGCTCAACCAAGGCGAAATCGTCGAAGTCGGGACGCACGACTCGCTTATGGAGAAAGACGGGCTGTACGCCCACCTGTACAAGATGAACTACGCATCAATGGAAGAGACGACATAAAGAGCGGCGCGGGCGCATCTGCGCGCTATATGCCACACCTGTCCCTGCGCCGTAAGCAACGCAAGGCGACGCATCGGCGCAAACGCCAGAAGACGCTATCTAGCGCAGGATGTCTTACCGCTTGCTTCCTGCGGCTGCCGAGACCCACATCGCCAGTGCGGCGGGTGCGTAGTAGATGCCTATGCCTATCGAGAAGATTACTGCGATGCAAAACAGCGTCATCGCCACGCTAGGCGTCCAGAACAGTATTCGGGCAAATCTTAATGGAGCGCCTGTTAGCAGCGACACGATGAGTCCGAGCGATGACAGCGCGATTGGGACGACCAGCAGCAGCGCATCCCACACCCCGTTGATCTCGATACCCGTCTCACCAATGCCAATGACAGGCAAAAATATGAAGAAGAGCGACACCGCCCATGCCCATATGTGAGCGATGAGCGCGGAGAGTACGCAAACTTTGCCTCTGCTCATAGGCGAAACCGTCTCCGTGATTAGGGCGCTAGAATAGGCTGGCTTGCGGGCTGTTTGGCTTGTCTTTGGCGTACTCGAACCCAAAGTGGCTGTAAGCGCGGCGGGTTGCCATGCGGCCGCGCGGCGTCTTGTCCAAGAAGCCCATCTGCATTAGGTATGGCTCGTACACATCCTCGATGGTGTCGCGGTCTTCGCTGATGGATGCGGCGATGGTGTCCAAGCCCACAGGCCCGCCCTCGAACTTCTGGATGATGGAGAGTAGCATGCGCTTGTCTGTGCCATCCAAGCCCCGCTCGTCCACATCCAGCTGCGCCAGCGCATTCCTCGCCACATCTGCGCTGATGATACCGTCAGCGACGACTTGGGCGTAGTCTCTCACTCGGCGCAGCAGCCGATTGGCGATGCGGGGCGTGCCGCGCGAGCGGCGGGCTATCTCATGCACGCCCTCACCATCAGCGGCTATCTCCATGATGCGCGCCGACCGCTTGACGATTGTGTTCATCGCCGCCACATCGTAGAAGTCCAGACGATGTATGTTCCCGAAGCGGTCGCGCAGCGGCGGGCTTAGCATCCCGTAGCGCGTGGTTGCGCCAATGAGCGTGAACGGCTGAATCCTGAGGTTCATGCTGCGCGCCTTCATGCCCTTGTCGATGACCCACGACACGAAGTAGTCCTCCATCGCCGGATACAGCACCTCCTCCACAACACGGCTGAGGCGGTGAATCTCGTCGATGAACAGGATGTCGCCCTCTTGGAGTTGCGTTAGAATGGCGACCATATCGCCGGGGCGCTCTATGGCGGGTCCGGAAGTGGTTTTGATGTGCACACCCATCTCGAACGCCATGATGTTGGCGAGCGTGGTCTTGCCCAGCCCGGGCGGGCCGTAGAGCAGCACATGGTCTAGCGGCTCGCCGCGTTGCTGCGCCGCCTTGACGCTTATCGCCAGCAAGACCTTGACCGCATCCTGCCCGATGTAGTCGACGATGCGCCGCGGACGCAGCCCGGTATCCAGCGAGTGGTCGGATTCGTGAGGTTCGCCCGATACGATGCGTTGGTTCATAGGTTTGCCGTCTAATCTTGTTCTGAATCCGCTAATGGATACGGTCGTGCAGTCGGTGGCACACGCAGCATATGCGGATTTATGGCATGCGGCTTATTTAGAACTTGCGTTCATTTTATTGCGCCCCAACAAAATATGTCAAGCGCAATGCGGACAGCGTAAGCGCAACAGAATGTCGCACGCTGTAAAACATACCGCTTCGCCTTGCATTATAATCGTTATAGAGCGGCGTTGCGAATAGCGGATGCGCGAGGTTGCGGCGTTTGGGTTGCTATGGGCGATACATTTAATGCGGGAGGGCGGAAAATGGGAACACAGCAAGACTGGGACGAGCAGGCCTCAGCGCTGTACCGAGTGTTGGCGGAGATAGCGGTGCCCGGGCGTGCACAGCAGTTGGCAGCGCTGTTGTGTCTGATGCCGTTTGGCGCACAAGAGCGCTTTCGCATCGTGGATTTGGGCTGCGGCGAGGGCATGTTCGCCTATGCTGCGCTGACGGCGTTCCCAAACGCAACCGTGCTTGCGCTCGATGGCTCTGCGTCCATGCGCGCTCACGCCGCTGAGTTGCTGCGCCCATTCCCCGAGCGTGCTGTGGTGGAATCGGTCGCACTCGATGCTGCGGACTGGCATGGGGCGCTGGACGACGCGGACTGCGTGGTGTCGTCGCTGGTGGTGCATCACCTGACGGCGGACGGCAAGCGAATGCTGTTTGATGAGGCGTTCAGGCGGATGTCGGCGCGCGGTGCGCTGCTGCTTGCGGACTTGGTTATGCCACAGCGCAGCGAGGCTCGGCGGTTGTATGCCGATTCCTATGACATCATAAGCCGTCAGCAGAGCATCGAGTACACGGGCGACGACGCGCTCTATCAGCGCCTAGTGGACGAGCAGTGGAACTACTATCGCTTCTCGGATGACGACGCCGAAATGCCTTCGCCTTTGCCGCATCAGCTACGCTGGCTGGCGGACGCAGGCTTTGCAGATGTGGATTGCTTTTGGATGCAAGCCGGACATGCCGTCTATGGCGGCTACAAGACACCCGAAGTCGCCCAAGCCATTGCGCATTCGGCGAGCCTGTCGCTGCAAGATGCGCTTGCGGCGGTAGCAGCGGCTACGCAGGCGAACAGATAACAGCCGGGGCGCAGCAGCAGGCATGTTATCCCTCCCACTTGCGTTCGGATTGGCGAGGACTGATGCACTTCGTTCAGAATAGCAATTTGCGATGGATTAAATCGATTTAGCTCAAGTAAGATTGAGCCAATCTTGGTATTATATTCAGGTGAAACTAACAAGTGAGGTATGAGATGTCCGGCTACTTTCTGATCGAGGATGAGCAGCTTCTAAAAAGCACGGTGAAAGACTTTGTGGACAAGGAACTAGCCCCGCGCGCTGCGGCGTATGACGAGAGCGGCGCATTCCCGCACGACAACTTTCAGGGGATGGCAGAGCTTGGCTTGTTGGGGCTGACGATAGACGAAGAGTACGGCGGCAGCGGCGGCTCGTTCCGTCTGCTAGCCATCGCTGTGGAAGAGATAGCGCGCGCATGCGCCGCCACCAGCGTGTCCTACATCGCGCACCTGTCGCTCTGCGCCCAGTTCATCCACATGTTCGGTACGGACGGTCAGAAGCGCCAGTTCCTGCCCAAGCTTGCGAACGGCGAACACATCGGGGCGTTTGCGCTGACGGAGCCGGGCGCTGGCAGCGACGCCGCCGCTATGCAGACCACCACCACCCGCGCCAATGGCAGCTACCTGCTCAACGGCAGCAAGACCTTCATCACCAATGCGCCGGAGGCGAGCATCTTCGTCGTGATGGCGTCCCACGACCGCAGCCTGCGAGCACGCGGCATCAACGCCGTCATCCTAGAGTCGGACACTCCCGGGCTGAGCGTCAACCCCCTGCACGGCAAGATGGGCATGCGCGCATCGTCCGTCGCAGAGGTGGTGTTTCAGGACTGCGCCACACCCGTCGAGAACCGCTTGGGCGGCGAGGGCGAGGGCTTTCGCGAGACGATGCATGTGCTCAACTCCAGCCGCATATCCATTGCGGCGCAGTGCGTGGGCATAGCGCAGGCGGCGTATGAGGCTGCCGTTAGCCACGCCAAGCAGCGGCAGGCTTTTGGGCAGCCGCTCGCCGATATGCAGGCTATCCAGTGGATGATTGCGGACATGGCTACGCACATAGACGCCGCACGCCTGCTGGTTATGCGCGTGGCGTCGATGCGGGATGCGGGGATGCCCATCGTCAAGGAAGCGTCTATGGCGAAGCTGTTCGCATCGCGCGTGGCAGTGGAATCGGCGGACAAGGCTGTGCAGATACATGGCGGTTCCGGCTACTTCGCCCCTACGCCCGCAGAGCGCTACTATCGCGACGCCAAGGTAACCGAAATCTACGAAGGCACATCTGAAATCCAGCGCCTCGTCATCGCCCGAAGCATCCTGAAAGACGGGCTTGTCTAGCGTGGATGGCGCGTGTTTGCGTTGCCTCCCTAGCTCCTGCCTCCCGGTGCCGTCGAGCAATGATAGTGCGGATGCCTTGCCGACGATGCTGGCAGCGCCGCTTTGCCGGGATGTGTGATAACATTGCAACGCTATATGAAACAGGCTGGAAAGGGACTGTGATATGAAGGTGTATATCGGGACGCCGCGCGGCTTTTGTGCGGGTGTAGTTCGGGCTATCGATCTTGTGGAGATCGCTCTTGAGCGGTTCGGCGCGCCTGTCTATGTGAAGCATCAGATTGTGCACAATTCATATGTGGTGAATTCGCTGGAAGATAAGGGCGCGATTACCGTGGAGGATGTGGACGATATACCAGAGGGCGCAACCGTGGTGTTTTCGGCGCACGGTTCGCCGCCATCCGACTTCGCCGCTGCCGAACGCCGCAACCTGAGAGTCATAGACGCCACCTGCCCGCTCGTGGTCAAGGTGCATAACGAAGCCATCAAATACAGCGGAGAGCAGCGGCGCTTGCTGCTTGTGGGGCATCGCGGACACCAAGAGGTGAAGGGCACGATGGGACAGACGCCAATGCATCTCATCGACGACCAAGAGGATATGGCGCTGCCCGATTGGGACGAATCCACGCCCGTAGCCGTACTTACGCAAACCACCCTGTCGGTGGATGACACGCAGCATTCCATTGACAGGATACGCAGCAAGTTCAGCGACGCCGTCGTGCGAAACGACCTGTGCTACGCCACCACGAACCGACAAGCAGCAGTCAAGGCGTTGGCGCAGGTGGCGGACATCATCTTCGTCATAGGCGCACAGAACAGCTCCAACTGCAACCGCTTGCGCGAGGTAGCGGAGGCGATGGGTGTCCCGGCGTATCTCATCAACGGGCCGCAGGAGCTGCAGGCAGAGTGGCTCGATGGTATGGAAAATGTGGGCATCACATCCGGGGCGTCCACGCCTGAGGAACTGGTGCAAGCCGTCATCCGTGCACTTGACCCCGACGAAGTGGTGTCCGTAGGGGATGCGGAGGAAGACATCACCTTCGTGCTGCCCCGCGAACTGCGCTAGGGACATATTGCAGAGCATCTTTCATACGCGCTCTGCCCGATAGCCTGCCGTCGCCGGAATGTTCCTCTGCGCATTCATGCCTGCTGCTTGAAAATACCGCCGGGACATATTCCTGATATAATTCAGAGAACGCATAGATACGGCGGCGGTTTTGCAGCAAGCGGCAACTGCGGAGGAACGAATGGAAATCCGAATAGCGAGTCTGTACGATGGGGCGCAGCAGGCGCGCGGCACAGTGGTAATCATAGATGTGTTTCGCGCATTCACCACTGCGGCGGTGGCGTTCCGCAGGGGCGCTGAGAAGATCGTGCTGGTGGCGGAGGTCGATGAGGCGTTAGCACTGCGGGCGCAGGGTCTGGGCGACATTTGCATGGGCGAGGTGGACGGCATACGCCCCAAGGGGTTCGACTACGGCAACTCGCCGTTCGAGATCTCGCAGGCGGATGTAAGCGGCAAAACGCTCATCCAATCCACACGCGCCGGAACCGTGGGTATGAACGCCGCAGCGAACGCATCGCAGATATACGCCGGCTCGCTCGTGCTTGCCAAATCCACGACGAACGCCATCCGCCGCGATGCGCCGCCGCTCGTTACCATCGTGGCAATGGGCGCAGAGGCGAGGGTTCACGCCGACGAGGATGAGCAGTGCGCCCTGTACATGCGCAACCTGCTGCAAGGGCGGCAGCCGGACCACGCCGCTGTGCGCTCGCTCGTGCTAGCGGGTGCGGAGGCGCAAAAGTATGCCGACCCGTCCCAGCCGCAGTTCCACCCGGAAGATAGGGACATGGCGCTCCAAATCGACAGCGTCCCATTCGCCATAAAAGTGGAGCGCGAAAACGGGCTACTCATAGCGCGCCGCCACGATGTCCAGCCCTAGATGCGCCTATCCTGATGAACGCCGAAACGGGCAGGGCGGACTTACTCTACCAACGAACTTAATCAGAGGAACATCTCAATGCAATATCGCTATCTTGGCAAGTCGGGGCTGCAGGTGTCCGCAATCGGGCTGGGCACCAACAACTTCGGACGCAGGCTAGACTCCGACGCATCTGCGGTAGTCATCAACCACGCCCTCGATATGGGCATAAATATGATAGACACCTCCAACAGCTACGGCGACACGCTCTCCGAAGCGCACATCGGGCGGGCGCTGGAAGGTGGTAAGCGGCACAAGGCTGTGCTGGCAACTAAAGTGTCCTCACGCCTCGCCGATGGTGCAAACAACGCCGGCAACTCGCGCCAGCACATCATGACCGAAGTGGAAAACAGCCTGCGCCGCCTGCGAACCGACTACATAGACCTGTATCAGATACACTGGCACGACCCCAATGTGCCAATCGAAGAGACGCTGCGCGCGCTGGACGACCTTGTGCGGCAAGGCAAGGTGCGCTATACGGGTTGCTCCAACTTCACGGCGTGGCAGGTGTGCGAGGCGCAGTGGACGGCGCGAAGTCTGGGCATCACCGCATTCGCCAGCGTACAGCCACATTACAGCATCATGAACCGGGAGATAGAGGCGGAGTTATTGCCGTTCTGCGAGGCATATGGCGTGGGCATCCTGCCGTACTTCCCGCTTGCGAACGGCTTCCTGACGGGCAAGTATCGGCGCGGGCAGCCGCCTCCGGCGGGGACACGCCTTGCAGATGGCGACAGGGGCATCTTCACCGATGCCAACTTCGACCTGCTTGAAGGGCTGGAAGCGTTCTGCGCCGAGCGGGGCCATTCGGTATTGGAGTTGGCGTTTGCGTGGCTGCTCGCCAAGCCCGCGGTAAGCTCGGTCATCGCAGGCGCAACGCGCGCCGAGCAGATAGTCGCCAACGCAAAATCGGCGGCATGGACGCTCAGCCCGGACGAAGTGGCGGAAGTGAACCGGATCATCGGGGATTAGAGCGCGGCTTTACTGGGACGATGCGATGTGCGGCTAGGTGATGCGCCTGCCCTTGCGAACGACGACGGGCGAACCTTCGGCTAGGAATGACGATGTCGGCGCTCCGTCGATACTTGCAGCGAACTCGCTGCCATACACCCGCTCCACATCGCAATGCAGCGCCGCGTTGCCGGGCGATGCGCGCCAAACACGCCAGCGCGGATGCTCCACTTCGTACTCCAATGTGCTGCCGTCGCGCTGCCGTGTGTAGCCCCAGTAGTGCTCTGCGATGAACTCCTCCTCCGTGCCGTCCTGAAGCAGAGCGGGTTCGCCTGACACGCAGACATCGAGCCTGTGGAGCGAAGCGCGTTGTCCCCATTCGTAGCGCACCGCAAGCGCATCGCCCTGTCGGCGTATGTCGTGATGCATTGGCAGCGTGATGTAGTTTTCATTGTAGAACGCGCGCGCTGTCAGCGTAACGGCGTGGCGCGGCACGATTTCCTTGATGAACACCACGCCGCGCCGCATTTCAGCCCGCTCATTGGCATCGCTGTGGACTTCGCGCCGCACATAAAAGCGCAGGTTAACCTCTTCGAATGTGCGATGAAACGGCACAGGCAGTCCATACAACTTCGTGCGCTCGAACATCAAGCCCACAATGCTGATGTAGTGCTTGCCGCCCCATGTGTCGAGAGATGTGCCTGTCGGCAGATAAGGGCGCAGCACATCGGGATCGACCTCATAGTTCAGCATTGCCAGATGCCGCCAATCAGCGGTCAAAAACACCCCAGCCTTCGTGCTCATGCTGCCTAAACCTGTGCCTGTTTGCAACTAGGATATTGAGATATTAAGGATACTATGCGGGATAGCGGGATATGCAATCCCATCTAAATCGCTGCCTCGTTGACACTTGTATGTGCAAGTATAATACCACTAGGAATCGGCGAAGCAGGACATGGCTGTGAACGGGGGGATAAACTTGCATGGGGCGTACGGGCATCTATGATGCGGTGGTGGTAGGGGCGGGACCGAACGGGCTTGCGGCGGCGATTACGCTCGCACAGACAGGGCTGTCCACGCTAGTGCTAGAGGCTGCGGACACTCCCGGCGGCGGTGCGCGCACCTGCGAACTTACGCTGCCCGGTTTTCGCCACGATGTCTGTTCTGCGGTGCATCCGCTTGCGCTGGCGTCTCCCTTCCTGCGAACGCTGCCATTGGCGCAGTTCGGGCTGCGCTGGGTGCAAGCGCCGTATCCCGTGGCGCACCCGCTGGACGATGGCAGCGCCGCAGTGCTTCATCGCAGTGTGGATGATACCGCCGCCTTGCTCGGCTCTGACGCCGATGCATACCGCAGGCTGATGACGCCGCTAGTGCGCGACTGGGAACATATCGCCGTAGGTGCGCTTGCGCCCGTGCGCTCCCTACGATGGGCGCACCATCCGTTGGCGGCGGTGCGATTTGGGGTGCAAGCGATGCGGTCTGCCAAGTCGCTTGCGGATGCGCGCTTCAGGGGGGAACGGGCACGGGCGCTGTTCGCTGGGATTGCGGCGCATAGCATACTGCCGCTGGAGTGGCGCGGCTCGGCGGCCGCAGGGCTGCTCTTGCAGGCGGCGGCGCACGCCGTAGGTTGGCCCCAGCCGGTCGGCGGAGCGCAGGCTATCACCGATGCGATGGTCGGCTATCTGCGCTCGCTCGGCGGCGAGGTGGTCTGCGGCACGCAGGTGCAATCGCTGGACGAACTTCCGCCAGCGCGCATAGTGATGCTGGACATCACGCCTCGCCAGCTGCTACGAATGGCGGGCGAACGGCTGCCAGAGCGTCGTAGGCGGCGCTTGGCAGCGTATCGACACGGGCCTGGCGCTTTCAAGATAGACTGGGCGTTGGATGGCCCTTTACCATGGGCGACGCAAGAGTGCCGGGACGCTGCGACAGTGCATCTGGGCGGTTCGTTTGAGGACATAGCGGCGTCAGAGGCTGCGGTATGGCGTGGAGAGCATCCCGATGCGCCATATGTGCTGGTGGCACAGCCCACACGATTTGACACAAGCCGCGCCCCATCTAATCAGCACATCGCTTGGGCGTACTGCCATGTGCCAAACGGGTCTGCCGTGGATATGAGCGAGCGCATCGAGGCGCAGGTGGAGCGATACGCCCCCGGCTTTCGGCAGCGCATACTGGCGCGCAGCGTGATGCCACCGGCGGCGCTCCAAGCCTACAACGCAAACTACATCGGCGGGGACATCGCCGGCGGCGCAAACACCCTGCGCCAGCTGATAGCGCGCCCGATGTCCATCGCCGCCCCATATGCGACGGGCATCAACGGCGTGTATCTATGCTCGGCATCCACGCCGCCGGGCGCAGGCGTCCACGGCATGTGCGGCTACTATGCAGCAATGGCGGCAATGCGGCAGTAGACGCATGTCGGAGGCTGGGCGTTCCTAATCGACGGCGGATTCCCTCTATCCCTGTCTATCCACATGCCCTATGTCCCCATGTCAGGCGCAGCATAGCTGGTATCACCGCCAGAACACGACATCTCTCCCAAATAGGGTATGCTGATTGGGAGCGTCTTTGCCGGGTGTTCTCAACATGCAGGGATTGGGCGACCGCAGCGAGAGGACATTCTTGCGCTTGTATGAGCGTTTACCGGATGCGGAGTTGTATCGCAGTGATGCATAGCACATCCTGTGTATGGGTGGTTTCCTCGCAACAGGCATGTGGTGGGCACAAGGGAGGTGCGGTGAACTGGAATGAGGGGTTGCATTCAAAAGGCATCGTCGGCGTGCCATAGGCCCGACAAGTCGGAGCAGACTCGTTCCATGCTAGGTGATTGCTGTAAGACGGGGTGCGCTATGACCCCGCACATTAGGGAGATTTCCAAGTGGTCGTGTGCGCTGATACTCGCAACGCTGAATCACTGCAACACTGCTCGGACATCTCCGCGCTGCTGAAATCAGTTCAGCCAGTTGGCCTTCACCCGTTGGTTGACGATCTCAGTCCGGCCGGCCGGTGCAAAATCCGGCGGCTCGCTCCCCGCTTATCCGAAGCCAAGATTTTCCTCAGCTTCGGTTTTCCGGAAACGGAACGCTGACACCCTAGTTATCATCCATCATCATCTGCGCCACTTCGCGTCCCATGCGGACGCTGTAGTTGGTGCCACGATCCTCGGGGTATACTTGCGTGGTGTTGGCTAAATACAGCCCGGCTGTGGGCGTGCGGTGTGCGGGCATCCGCTCGCCGTAGTTGACGCCGATGATGGGCTGCGCCGCACCCACGCGATGATGGTAGCTCGTCTCTATCCACGATGCGTCGAACTGCGGGTTTATCTTTCGCAGATGCGGCACATACTCCGCCAGCAGCTCTTCGTGACTCATGCGATAGAGCGGGTTGTCGGTTGTCAGGTAGTTGGACAGATAGACGATGTGCTTGCCTTCGTAGTGCTCCGGCGGGATGAGATTCGTGTGCTCGATGACGGCGACGAAAGGTATAGAGCGGTCGGACACATTCAGCCAATACACATCGGTGAGCGGTCGGTCTAGGATTAAGATGACCAGCACCGCCGCCATGTAGTTCACGCCCGTGAGCCTCGCAAGGTAGGCGTCCGGCAGCGGCGGCGCGATGGACGGGAATATGTATGATGGCGTGGTAGCGAGCACGGCGTCGCAGTCTATGCGCTCTGTTTCGCCGCCGCGCGACAAAGTGAGTCCGCGCGCCCTCCCATACTGCGTCTCTATGCGCTGCACTGCTGTGCCCGTGTGCACCTCGCCGCCCTGTTCCCGCACTCTGTCTGCGAGCACATCGAACACCTCGCCAAAGCTGCCGATGGGATAGCCGAGCTTCTCTTTCAGCATGCTCTTGCTGCGGGACTTGACGCGCGTCTGTATCTTGCCCCAGACCCACGCCATACCCACCTCGCGGTAGAACTGCTCGCCGAACTTGCCGCGCATCATAGGCCCCCAGAACACCTCGTAGCCGCCGTCGCCGGTATAACGGCGCAGCCATTCGTCCGCCGTAACCGATTCGTACTTGCGATAGTCTTTTTGGCGCTGCAAGTAGAGCGTGGTCAAGCCCAGACGAATGCGGTCGGGCAGGCTTATCGCCGTGAACTTGAGCAGGTCGAGCGGCGTTACGAAGTCGTATATCCTGCCGTCGCACAGCGTGCCCACGGTGGAGTCTATCCAGCGGATGCGGTCGCCAAGTCCTATCTCCTCAGTGAGGTCTAGGATGTCGGTATCGCTTGTGAACCAGTGGTGATAGCCCTTTTCCAGCCGTGCGCCGCCCACATCGAATGTGGAAGCCTGCCCGCCCACGAACGGTGCGCTCTCATACACGAGGGCGGTATGCCCCTGTTTGCCGAACTCATACGCCGCTGCCAACCCTGCTGCGCCTGCGCCGATTATACCCACTCGCATCCGTAACTCCGTGTGTTATCTGTCAGTTTGCCAGTCCGCCAAGTGAGCAGTCTATTGGCGAAACGAACTCTGCATAGGCAACAGGCGGCATGGCAAGCCATGTGCATCGATCTAACCCGATGCCGATGCCGTTCCCTGTCGGGTGAGGCGGCGCAGGGATATGTTGTCCACCCACAGGAACACCTGCCCCGCCACAATCATGGGTAGCAGCAGGGCGAAGTGGCTCACAGCCGCAAATGCCGCCGCAGTTGGACGGTCTATCACCGCAAGCGGGAGTAGCACCAGCGTCTCGCGCGTTATTAGTTCGAACAGCCCTATGCCGCCCGGCGAGGATGGCACTGACCCACCGATGTTCGCAAGCGCCGATGCCAGTGTTACCGCCGCCAGCAGGTGCCACAGACTATCATATACATCTTGGAAGCCGAATGAGAAGCCTATCAGGAAGAACAAGCCCGTTTCAAAGCCCCATATGGGTACGCTGGTAAGAAATAGCAGCGCAAGCGTCTTGGGGCTGCGCAGCTGTGCCAAGCCTTGCAGGAAGTATTCCACGATGTCGTGCGCCTGCGCGTGCGGAAAGCGGTTCGGCAATGGGCGCAGCACGAAACGCCAGAACTTGCGCACCTGCTCCGGCATCAGCGCAAACAGCACCATTCCCCCGAACGCCGCTATGAATGGCAGGCTGAATGTGAGTGTGAGCAGCCACGGCGCAACGCCGGAGAGCGCGCTGAAGCCTGCCGCAACCTCTGTCAATGGCACGAACGCCGCTACCACCGCTATGAACATCAGCAGTGTCAGTGCATCGAGCACCCGCTCGACGAATATTGTGGTCAGCGCCGATGTCTTGCTGATGCCCTCGCGCTCGCCTAGATAGTAGCTCCGCACCACCTCGCCGATACGCATCGGCAGCAGGTTATTCGCCATATACCCGACCGTGATGACCGGGAACAGCCGCCGGACGCTCACGACCTTGATGTGCCGCAGCAATAGCTGCCAGCGCAGCGTCCGAAACGCCACGGATATGAAGTACAAGCCTACCGCCGGCGCAACATACAGGTAGTTCGCCTGCGACAGCGCATCGAGCATGTAGGTTAGGTCAACCGTTATGAAAAACAGCGCCACCAGCAGCGCGCTAAGCCCGACCCCAATCCAAAACTTGACGCCTGAAACCACATCCCCCTCCGAGGGACGAACTTTCGTCCCCGAGCAAATTGCCTTGTTCCCACAACAGTAGCATACCAACCGCATCACCTCATAGTGAATAGCGGCAAAGGGTATTCCCAATATACAGAGATAATGAATTATACTATGTCACAACATCAAACACAGTGAGGTGTCTTATGGCCCGTGAACGTACCTATCGCCACGATATTCGCTGCCCGACTGCGGCTCCAACTGGATGCGCAAAAATGGCTTAGCGCGCGGCAAGCAGTCTTACAGATGCGGAGACTGCGGTCGCCGCTACTTCCCTGATGCTGCCTATCACCGCCCTAGCGCAGCCATCAAGGCGCAGGGGGTTGAGATGTATCTGGAAGGCAGCAGTCTGAGCGCCGTAGGCAGAGTGTTTGGGTACAGCGCCACAGCGGTTCACGGATGGGTGAAAAAAGGGGGCGTGAGGCATTAGAGCGTCTGCGGGAGCGTGGGCGTAGGCGGACTGAGGGGGCAGAGGCGCAGCGTGCTGCTGCGGTGGTGTCCTGTGATGAGATGTGGACATACAAGCGTGCTCGGCGTGCGGAGTTGCGTGAGGATGTGTGGATATGGACGGCAGTGGTAGAAGAGGCTGATGGCAGCAGGTGGGTGGACTTTGAGGTGGGCGACCGCAGCGAGAAGACATTTTTGCGCTTGTACGAGCGCTTACCGGATGCAGAGTTGTATCGGAGTGATGCATATCCTGTGTATCGATGGTTTCCTCGCAACAGGCATGTGGTAGGCAAGGGAGGTGCGGTGAACTGGAACGAGGGGTTGCATTCGGTATGGCGAAGTAAGTTGAATAGGTTAGTGCGTCGTACAAAGGGCTACACCAAGAGCATACAGATGCTGGTGTATTCGTTGGCGCTAGTGTGCTGGCATCGGTGGGTAAAAACTAATATCCCTACATGTTAAGAATACCCTGGTGTTGATAGCGTTTCCATTCAGGTGGTTGAGTTGTAGAATGAGGCATAAGTCATCATCGGAGGGGGTAAACGAATGGGTATGCTATACCAACTGGAAGAGCAAGCAGAAAAGACCGTTACACAGGAAATACAAGACACACTTCAAGATGCGCTGATGCTCTACAAGCCGATGTGCAAAGCCTGCGACCTAGCGATGGCACGCCATCACAACTATCGCCGCACACTCATCACCAAGTATGGCGCAGTGAGCCTGAAAATGCCCGTGTTCAGATGTGGGAAGTGCGGGGATGTGCAGAGCGGTATGGAGCTAGTGGGCGATGTGGAGCGCCGCAAGTCGTACTCAAAAAAACGCGTGAAGAGGCGGTGAGACTGGCGGCGATGGGATTGAGTTATGCTAAGGTTGGCGAGCTGTATGGGTTCGCCAAGAGTACCTTGTGCAAGTGGATCAAGCAGGAGAATCTGGAACGACCTGCCCTTAGTGGTGATGTGGCGGAGATGGATGGAGTGTGGGTGGGTGTTCGTGGCGGGAAGCAGGAATTGAAGGTGTTCCGGGATGACAAAGGCGGCGTGATGGCGTCGTTCGGGAGTTGGGAAGACACGCTGACCGAAGCCTATAAGCGAGGAGTAAGGCAGCCTGCCCACCTAGTGAGCGATGGGGACAGAGCGATAGCAGAAGCCATCGGAATGGTCTATGGCAAAGGCAGTGCGCATCAGCTATGTCAGTTCCATCTGCTTAGGGAGTACAGGCGCAACATAGGCGAGGTGGGCTGGGACGAAGCCAAAGAGTTGCTGATGTCAGAAGACTTGTCTGAGGCAAGGAAGTTGGTTGCACGGATAGTGAAGTTGACGGGTGGTCGTGGGTTGATTTGGTGCACGAAGGCACTGACTAAGGGACTGGCGCATCTGGGTACTGGTCAGTCTAGATACAAGACCACATCTCGGTTCGAGCGGTTTCAGCGAGAGATAAGGCGTCGGGAGCGAATGGGCACAGCGTGGACGCCTCACAACCTGTTGGTACTGCTGCAACGCCGCGGGCTTCTGTCTTCGACCACCTGAATGGAAACGCTACCGGCTAGTCAGGTATGTAATTCCCAATGGAAACGCTATCGTGGTAAAAATACTCTTGCGCCAAATGGCGGCGGTTTCGTATAATTCTGTACAATTGAGTCGCCTATAACGCATCATTGGGAGGGCTTGCAAGCATGGCAGACAATTCTGATAAGGGGCTGTCGCGGCGGAGTTTCTTGAAGGGCATCCCGATTGGGATTGCGGGGGCGTTTGCGCTGACAGCACTTGTCGGCAGGTTCGGGCAACGCCGCCAAGACAACTACCCCACATTCCCCGAAGGCTCCATCTTCACGCCGGCTAAAGACCGCCGCGATGTGTAGGCGCCTCGCTGCGCGGAACAAACCATGCGAAAGCCCCGTCTGCATTGTACAGCGCGGGGCTTTCGGCATTCCCGGCACATGACTCATAGTAGGTTCACCCCTTCCTAATATAAAGGTTGCCGGGCTTGTCCCTAGTTTCTGTCGGATGTCCCTACTCTGTCGGGCGATAATGGGCTTTGGCAGCTTATGCGAATGGGAGTAAAATGCACACATATGGGAAGGTGCGTTGAGGGAACTATAGCGATAGCGCACAGTCGCATTGTGGCTCAGCACATCAGCACACAGGGGAGTTTGCATATGAAGGTATTGGTAACCGACGCCCACTTGGGCGACGCATTCGTGGACGAGCTGCGGGCGGAGTTCCCGCAGGTGGAGTTCGTGTCAGCGGGGGAGACGGACGAACAGCTCCGCCATGCCACCGACTCCGATGTCATCTGCGGCTGGCCGTCGAGCGTGCATGTGATAGAGGCTGCGAGCCGCCTGCGGTGGATACACTGCCCCGGCACGGGTATCGACAAGATTATGGCGGACCTGCCGTCCCTTGCGGATAGCGATGTCGTGCTGACCAACGCCCGTGGCCCGCACGCCAATCCGATGGCAGACCATGTGCTGTGGATGATGCTATCCCTGTCCCATCGCGGGCGGGACATGGCAGAAGACCAACGCAACCGCTACTGGTCAACCGACAAGTATTCGCACTCGTTCGTCGAACTTTCGGGCAGCACGATGGGCATACTGGCGCTGGGCGACATCGGCAAGGCGGTTGCACGGCGCGCATACGGATTTGGCATGGATGTGTACGCCGTGGACATAAGCCCACAAGAGCCGCCCCCGCAGGTGCGCGAAGTGTGGGGGCTTGAACGGCTGGACGAACTGATGGCGATGAGCGACTGGTTCGTCGTAACCGCACCGTTCACGGCAGCGTCGCGCGGGCTTATTGACGCCCGCAGGATTGCGCTGCTCAAGCCCACCTCATACCTCATCGTCATATCGCGCGGCGGCATCGTGGACGAGGATGCGCTCGCCGATGCGCTGGGAAACGGCAGGCTTGCGGGTGCAGGCGTTGACGCCACAGCCGTCGAGCCGCTGCCGCAAGACAGCCCGCTGTGGGACTTGGACAACCTCGTGCTTTCGCCGCACGCATCGGCGCTTACGCCGCAGATGTACGAGGGCAGGCGGCAGGTGTTCCGCGAGAACATGCGCCGCTTCTTGGGCAACGAGCCGTTTCTGTATGTGTGCGACAAGCGGGCGGGATTCTGATGCGCGTTCTCATAGCAGACAGGTTCTCGGACAGCGCGCGAGCCGACCTTGCGGCGGATGGCGACGCCGTCGCATACGAACCCGACGCGCAGGGCGATGCGCTGGCGCTGGCACTGTCCGACTTCCAAGCGGATGTGCTGGTAGTGCGCAGCACACGCGTGAGCAAGGAAGCGCTGCAAGCCGGCGCCGGCTGCCTGCGGCTGGTGATACGCGCAGGCGCAGGCTACAACACCATAGACACAGTCGCCGCCAAGTCGCTGGGCGTGCAGGTGGCGAACTGCCCGGGCATGAACGCCAACGCCGTCGCCGAAATCGCCTTCGGGCTTATCATCACGCTGGACAGGCAAATCGTGGATAACACGATGGACTTGCGGCGTAGCGTGTGGCGCAAGTCGGCGTACAGCAGCGCGCGGGGACTCGCAGGCAGCATACTCGGCATCATCGGCGTGGGCAGGATAGGCAGGGCGATGATACGCCGCGCCAAGCCGTTCGATATGCAGGTGGTCGCATGGAGCCGGTCGCTAACCGCAGTGAACGCCGAGCGGCTAGGCATAGCGCATCGCCCCACGCCCATCGCTGTGGCTCAAGCGGCGGATGTGGTCAGCCTGCATGTGCCGCTGACGGACACCACGCGCGGGCTTGCCGACCGACGGTTCTTCGAGGCGATGCGCCCGGGCAGCATATTCGTCAACACATCGCGTGCCGAAGTCGTGGATGAAGCGGCGCTCGGCTGGGCGGTGCGTGAGCGTGGCATCCGCGCGGGGCTGGATGTGTTCTCAGGCGAGCCGCCATCGGGCAGCGGCGCTATCCACAACCCGCTGTTTGCCCTAGATGGCGTCATCGGCACGCACCACATCGGCGGACAGACCGCCGAAGCGCAACAAGCCATTGCCGCCGAAACCGTACGGATAATACGCAGGTTTCGCTCAAACGGCGTGGTCTTGAACTCTGTATTCAGCAGCTAACATCGGGACATTCTCGATGGCTCGACGAACTGACTGGCTAATCTAGAGAATATTCGTCGAGGAAGGCCAGGACGGCGTCCGCAAGCGCGCGGGGCTTGTGGTAGCCGATGTCGTGGATGGTGTTGGGTATCCAGTGGACGCTGCTGTTGGGGATGGCGTCTGCCGCCATATCCACCATGCGGCGGCGCATCTGCGCAAACTCGGTGTGGTAGCGCTCCGGCGATGCGCCGGCAGGCACTATAAGTGCGGGGCACTGGATGCGCGGCCACTTGCCCGACGCTGGGTCGTCCCACATCGCGCGGATGACCTGCGCTTGGTTCTCCGGGCGCAGGATGTCGTATATCTGACCGTCCTGCTCATACACCATCGTCTGCACGATGCGCTCCACATCCTCGTTCCAGCACATCGCCAGCTGGGCGCTGATGCGCGCAAGGAACTCCGTCCGTGTGCCTGAAACATCGCGCGGCGCAAGCCGTTGGCTGAACGCTTCCCATGTTGCGCCGGGCAACATCTGCGGGCTGAAGAACCCGCCGTCTATCATCACCAGCGCGCTCACCCGCTCTGGGTAGTGCGCCGCCACGCTGACCGCAACATTCCCGCCCCACGAATGCCCGAACACCACGGCACGCTCGATGCCCAGCGTGTCCATCAGCCCCACAGCGTCCGACGCCACTGAGTGCCAGTCGTAGCCGTCCGTCGCTTGCGTGGTCTGCCCGTGTCCGCGCTGGTCGGGCGCAACGATGCGGCATGCGCCGGCGAGCATCGGCGCTACGATGTCGTACCAGTGCGCCGACGATGCAAGCCCATGCAGCGCCAGCGTGGGTGTTCCGTCTCCGCCCCAGTCTAGGTAGCGCATCCGCAATCCGCGCACGCACGCCCAACCCTCTGCGGGCGTTCTGTTATCGTGTGCTCCCAAATCCTAGCCCCCTCGTAATAGTGCCGATGTTTTGGCGTCTTCTCTCCGTCCTAAACCTTACTCTTGCGCATGCTCATACGGCGTATATTCTTGGGGGAAGTCGGGTTTGAAGAACACATAGGCGTTCTCGCTGCCGATGTTGTCGCGCACGCCCTTGCGATAGAGCCAGTAGTCAGCCAAACTGCGCCACGCCTCGCGGTCTATGATGCCGCGCGCTATGCGGTCGAGCGTCAGGTTGCGGTAGGTGCTCTCCGGGAACCACCAGCGATGCTTGACAATCTGCGCCTCGGTGTATTCGTCTGCAAGGTTGGGTCGCACGGCTTCTAGGTTGCTCGAATGTACGAGCACCACCGGTGATACAGGTGCGTCGTTTTCGTATGTGGATGCGCTCAGCGCGACGAAGGATGTGCGATATTTCTCGTTATCCCGCAGATACCACGCCCACGGCCATGTGAACCCGCTTGAGCTGTCTATCGCCAAGTCCAAGCCGTCCGCTGGGGGGTCAAACTGGTTCGACAGCCGCACGATGTCCGGCGAAGTCTGCGTATAGACGATCATCTCCACAGGCACATCGCCGTGCATGTACGAAGCGATAACCCCAGAGCGAACGGTGAGGGCAAACAGCAGCAGCACAGCGGGAATGGCTGCGAACAGCGCAAACCGCTGTATACCAATCTTGCGCGCGACGAACACTCCCCCTACGACGAGCAGCAGCACCGCCACCACCGATGCGCCACCCACGAGTGGCTGCGGCGACGCGTCGCCCGTGCCATAGAGTGCCGTCTGATACAGCGCTACGACGAGCAGCGGTACGCCCACTAGCAGCGCTAAGCTCGTCGGATTTGCAAGTTCCTTCCAGCTCGTCCAGTCTATGCGCGACACCACATCGCCTGCGAACTTGCCTGCCAGCACGATTATCGGCAGCGCCACATTCACCACCAGCCAAGGCATCTTTTCGCTTGCGACGGTGAACAGCAACCAAGTCATCCCCATCCAAAAGAACAGGAACAGCGTGAATGCGTCCGCCTGCCGCTTAATGCGGTAGTAGATTGCAGCGGCGATTGCGAGGGTTATCGGCAGGAATTCGTACAGCGGCGTGATGATTAGGTAGTAGTACCACGGCTGGTTGCCGCGCGCCACATCCTGCTGTGCTATCCAGTAGCCTAGGGCGTGCCACATCCCGGAGTCCAGCCCGTCCAAGTTCGTGAAGAATGTGGTGTAGAGTGGCATCCATATGATGTAGAACACGCCTGCCGCAATCGCCCACACATGGGAGTTCCAGTTCAATCCGATGACCATCGATATGGCGAGCATCATCACCACGATAGCCCACGCAATCAGGATAGCGCCACCGGATGGCGCTCCGACCTGACCGCTGCCGTCCGAGGTTACGAATGTCAGATTCGTCCAGCTCAGTAATGGTGTGTCCTGCAGCATGCCAATGGCAGCAGACCACAGCGGCAGGGTTACCGTGATGAGTATCAACAAGAGCACCGCCGGGCGCGATAGACCGGTGATGCGATTGGCGTGGCGCCAAAGTGCGCTCAGTATCGAGAATATGGCGTTCACCGTTCGGGTTTCGCCGTAGCGGATGTTAGCGCTGCGCACGATGGCAGGCCCGTTGACCGCCAGCAAGTACAGCACGAGATACAGCCCGAACAGCGCCGTTATCAGATACGCCGTCTCTTTGGATGCAAACGCCAGTGCCAGCAGTGCGGCGGCGATGTAGATGTAGCGATGCTTGCCCTCGTCGATGTAGCGCCAGATGCAGATGACCAGACCCAGTGCGAACACCGCCATCAGGATGTCGTTGCGCGCAAAGCGGCTGAAATAGAGCATCGCCGGGGAGAACGCCAGCATCACCGATGTGAACAGCGCGCCTAGCTTGCCCAACCTGCTGCGAAAGAAGAATGGCAGCGCCACCAAAACCGTCCCTGCAACGGCATACAGCAGCCGTGAGGTGAAATCGCTGTCGCCGAAAATGAAGAATATGGCGGCGTTAGCCTCGAACTGGAACGGCCCGTGCAGCAGCGGGTTGTGGACGAAGCCATCCCCGCTAGAGAGCTTCCACGAATAGAACGAGTGCAGGCTTTCGTCGTGATGCAGGGCGCGGGTGCCAAGCTCATACAGGCGCATGGCTGCGGCGACCAGCAGCAGCACGCCGTATGCCGCCCACTCCCACGCATGCGTGCCTGCGGCGATGGCGCTCAGCCGGACGCTGCCCAGCCTCAGCCGGATATACTCCCCTATGCCGGGGAGTTGGACGGGGGCGCTACTCTGTGGATTTGTTGTGTGCTGCTCTGCCATAGACGAATCGTTGTGCTTTCCGCAAATATCAATGTACCGCGCGCGCTTGCAGGCGGTGGGAGGCGTTCTTCGCCTATACTAATTCATAAGATGCGCTCAACGCCAACCCGATGCGGCTTCGATCGGATACACACCCCGCATTTTATCACGATTGTGCATTGGTTATCAGCGATTAGCCAGCCTAAAAGCCATCGCAAAACCGTCGCATCCGCACTTGTGCGATTGCGGGGAAAGCTTTCGCAATCGACGGTGTGGCGCATTTGCATTATCGTAACCTAACCGAATCGAAACTGAAAACTCCCCGATTTTATGATAAAATCGCAGGCATGCGTGCTCATTAAGCCTTCATAAAGGAGCGCCAGATGAACAATTCCGTCAAACTTCCCTTAATCGCCGGCGTGGCGTTATTGATACTCGGCATATTGCTGGTGAGCGACATCATCTCGTTCATCCTCAGTGTGGTTGGCATCGGCATGCTGGTGGGGGGCATCGTGCTCGCCATCGTCGGCGGCGCATCGCTGCTCTTCGGCGCCATTATAGACCGATCGAAGGGTGCGGTAACCCTAATGGCGGGCGTCTTGCTCGCCATCGCAGGCCTCATCCTGCAATGGGGCTTCATCGCTTGGCTCATCAGCGTAATCGGATTCATATTCATCGTCATCGGTATAATCCTGACTGCCATCGCCGTCATAGGCATGTTCAGCGGCAAGAACCGCCACACATCTTACTAGACTGGCTAGACTAGCCGTCCCAATCGGGCTGTGCATGGTTCTGCACACCGCCCGCTCTACGAAAGCAAATAAGGCAATTAAGACAGACCTCGGGAGACGAAAATGGGCATACTAGCGCGAATGTCAACGGTTGTGAAATCCAAGATGAACCGCATTTTGGACAACGCCGAAGACCCCAACGAAACCCTCGACTACGCCTACACCAAGCAGATGGAGACGCTGCGCGATGTGAAGAAGGGCGTGGTTGAGATGGTAACCGCCAAGCGCCGCCTCGAGCTGCAGGCGTCCAAGGTGAAGGACAATGTGGTTAAGCTTGACGGGCAGGCGCGCCAAGCGATGGCGGCAGGTCGCGAAGACCTCGCACGGCTCGCACTCCAGCGCAAGCACGCATCGCTTATGGAGCTGGAAGGGCTTGACAAGCAGGTTGCGGACATGGAGGTAGAGCAGGAGAAGCTGACGCAAGCCGAGCAGCGCCTGCAAGCAAAGGTCGCCGCATTCCGCACGCGCAAAGAGGTGGTCAAGGCGCAGTACAACGCCGCCCAAGCACAGGTGCGCATCGGCTCGGCGCTATCCGGAATATCCGAAGAGATGGGCGATGTGTCGCTCGCCATCGAGCGTGCCGAGCACAAGACCGAGGACATGCGCGCCCGCGCCGGCGCCATAGACGAACTCGCTGAGCTAGGCGTTCTAGACGACTTCTCCGAGCGCACCGACCCCATAGGGCGCGAGCTAGACAAGCTTATGGCGGCGCAAAATGTGGAAGACGAACTTGCGTCGCTGCGCGGAGGTCCCCCGTCATCCGAGAAAGCTGCGCTCGGCACAAGCCACATCGACGACGAACTCAATGCGCTCAAAGCCGGCAGTCCCGACGCATCGTCCCCGCAAAGTCCCGCTGAGAAAAAGCCCGCAGGAGAACGCTAGCCCGATGATAGTCCGCATCCTAACCGAGGGGCAGTACAACCTGCCCGGCGCATACATCGATGCGCTCAACGAAATCGACAACCAACTCGTGGAGGTGGTGGCAATCGAGGACGAAGCCGAGTTCGAGCGTGTCCTTAAGCAGATGCTAGACCTCGTGCGCGAAAACGGCAGCCCCGTCCCCATCGATGAACTCGTCGAATCCGACCTCGTCCTCCCCGAACCCGACATCACCTTGCTCGAAGCCGAAGAGATGTTCGTGGGCGAAGGCTTGGTGCCGGGGTAACCAGCTGTCAGCGCGGGGCGATGCGCATCGGGCTGCTGACAGCGCCGAACGGCTGAAGGCTAATCCTGCAGGCTACAGCGGAATACCCCATATGGCGTACCAGTTTTCTAGGCTGCGCTCTACGGGTATCCGTTCCTCTTCCATGACGGTGCCGAGCCGCATCTCAGCGGCGTTGTCCCGCTTGTGCGCCGACGACAGCACCATCGGATAGAAGTTGCCTCGCTTGTAGTTGTATATCCAATACGCCTGCTTGCCCTCATAGCGCATCCCGAACACCGCCGCCAGCATACGGTCTCCGAACCCGTGCTCAGCGATGGTCTCGCTTATCAGGTGAAGCATAGACACCAAGTCCTCAAAGTCCCGGTCGTCCAGCGTTACCCAGCGCGTGCCGTAGGTGTCATCCACTATCTTGAAGCGCGTCCCCGTGGAGCGGCTGCTCACCTGCAGCAGCGATTGGATTTCGTCTTCTAGGTTGTTGAAGAACGACGACTCCACCGGGTTGAACACGATGCCTGCCTTGTCGGTGTGGCGGATGTCCATCCTGCCGCTCAGCGAAACTTCCGCCGTAATTACGGAGAAGAACTTCTCGCGCTGCGGCTTCTTGAGCTTGTTGCGCCCAAAGAGCGTGCTCAGTATTCCCATAGGTTACTCTTCCAAATCTCTCGCTTGCAGCATTTTTTGGGTGTGCAATTTCCATCGCACGCCTAATTGTTCCCTTCCCATAACGAAAATTCTCTCGCTTGCAGCATTTTTTGGGTGTGCAATTGCTAGGCTAAAAGGCTACGCCCGGTAGCTGCTGCGCTCCATAGCGCGCTGCATGTCCTGCAGGCGCTCTATGCGCTTGTCCACCGGTGGGTGGCTGGAGAACAGCGTGGCAATCGTGTTGCCTTTGAGCGCTGGGATGATGAAAAAGGCGCTGGCATGTTCCACCTGCCGCAGGTCTTGCTCCGGGATACGGTACATGTCGTTGCTGATTTTCTGCAAGGCGGACGCCAATTGCAGTGGTGCGCCGGTGATGATTGCGCCGGACCTGTCTGCAGCGAATTCGCGGTAGCGCGACAGCGTCATTATGAGCATCTGGCTGAGGAAGTATACCACGATGGTGGTTGCATACACGGCGAGCATCACTATTATGAACTGACCTGCGCCCTCGCCCCTGCTGTCGCGCCCGCCCATGCCGCCGAACCCTCCAAACAGGCTCACCCAAAAGAGCATTTGTAGCAGGAAGCCCGCCATGATGACGATGATGCTCGCCCATGTCAGCACCATCACATCGCGGTTCTTTATGTGCGCCAGTTCGTGCCCTAGCACGGCTTCCAGCTCGCGTTCGTTTAACCGCATCATCAGCCCGCGCGTAACGGCGATGATCGAGTTCTTGGGGTTGCGTCCTGTGGCAAAGGCGTTGGGCACATGCGTCTCCATCACCGCAATCTTCTTGGGCTTGGGCATGTCCGCAATCGCCGCCAGCCGCTCGACCATCGCATGCAGGCGCGGCTCTTGCTCTGCCGAAACCTCGCGCGCGCCAGTGGTCGCCATCACCAGCTTGTCCGACATATAGTATTGGAATATCGCCATGCCCACGGCGATAAGCCCCACGAACAGGATGGGGACTCCCAGCGCAAATAGTATGCCTAAGAACACCACATACAGCCCGACGAGCATCGCCATCGTGAACGCCATGCGCACACTCAGCCCGATGTCCCGCCCGTAACCTCTTTGCACCATTGGAATCTCCTGATGCGCCCACACACTATGCATACCAGACGAGTATGGGCGCTCGCATTATCTGATTATCTGAACAACCTCTCTATATATTATACATATTTATGCGCTGCCGATAGATGCGGCGATTTGGCGTGCCTGCGCCGCCGCGCGCTCGGCGAACAGCGCACAAACGCCGGTGTATGCTGCCGGATCCAGCAGCGCCGCAAGCTGCGCCTGTGTCAGGCGGCTGCTGACCTCGGGCGCAGATGCCAGCGCATCCGCAAACGGGGTGCCGTCCAAAAACGCCGCCTGCGCCGCATCGTACACAACATCGTGCGCTTCCTGCCGCCCAATCTGCCTGCCCAATTCCAGCATTATCGCTTCCGACATTATCAGCCCGCCGGATAGGTCTAGGTTGCGCCGCATACGGTCGGAGAACACGCGCAGCCCATCGAACATGCTGACCATGCGCTGCAAGATGTCGCCCGTCAGGACGCACACCTCATTGAGCGCCTTGTCCATCATCACGCTGGTGGTGCGGTCGGCTTCGTGTTCGGTCTGCATAGCCTCCAGCGCAAGCGGCACGAGCGCCCGCACTTGCGCTGCTCCCGCGACCACATCCTGCGCTAGCTTGGGGTTGCGCTTCTGTGGCATCGTGCTGCTGCCAACCGTGCCCTCCGGCACAGGCTCCTCCACCTCACCGAACTCCTGCTTCATCTGTGTATAGACCTCGCGCCCCACCTTGCTGCAAGTGGCGTCGAGCATCGCTAGGATGGTTATGTACTCTACGATGTGGTCGCCGATGGTGCGGCTCGGATTGGACATCGACCCTAGCCCCAGCCGCTGCGCCATCCCGTCTTGTATCGCCAAGCCGATTTCGCCCAGCGATGCCAGCGTGCCTGCGCCGCCGCCGAGCATCGCCACGAACACGCGCCCTTCGCAGCCGCGCAGCCGTTCCACATGGCGGCAAAGTTCGTCAATCCACACCGACACCTTGTAGCCGTATGTAGCGGGGACGGCGTGTTGCCCGTGCGTTCTGCCCGGCAGCGCAAAGTCCTTCGTCCGCTCTGCCAAATCCGCAAGCAGCGTCAGCAGGTCTGCCAGCAGCGCCAAGAATATGCGGTGCGCCCGTTGGAGGTTCAGCAGCTTGCCCGTCTGCGTGATGTTCTGTGTGGTGGCACCCCAGTGGATGTAGCCGCCTGCATCGCCGTCGCAGATGCGATCCAGCTCCCACACCATAGGCACAAGCGGATGCCCGGTACGCGCCAGCCCCTCGCGGATGTTGTCCATGTCGAGGTTCTCATACCTCGCCTTGCGCGCTATCTCTTCTGCGGCATGCGCTGGTATCACGCCCAGCTCTGCCTGCGCCTGTGCCAGCGCAACCTCCACATCCAGCCACGATTGGATGCGCGCCGCTTCCTCGAACAGCCCTCGCACACCCGCATCGCCGACCCGAAACGCCGTAGGTTCTGACTGCATGAAACACCTCCGCAGGCAATGATGTTTGTCTTCTCGACGGATTGTCGTGAATTGTGCTCAATGCGTCATTATAATCACATCGCAAGGCGATGTGTAGCGAGTTGGGCAAGGCGCTTGCGCTGCGGCGACTGGCTGCTGTGCTTACGGTTTTTAGGCGCATCATTCATTTTTAGACAAGTCGCCCACACTCGCATATAATTGTTACATTCGGAACGCAGGTCTATTGCGATTGACGGAGTTTGACAGCGTGGCGAAAGTTAGGGTGATGTACTGGAAAGAGATTCCGGTGCAGATACAGGCACAGGATGAGGGCGGGCTGCCCGTATCCGTGCCACTCGATGCGCGCTTTCAGCAGGGCGTGGACGCTGTGTCGATGTTTGACGGCAGCAGCGGCAGCGACGCCTATCTGATGGCGTGGGAGTGGCGCGACTACGGCGATGTTGACGGTGCAGCGCAAGACGCCGCAGCATCGGTGGCAGAGCGCTTCAACAGCCGCTTTCCTACCGACTTCGTCGCCCGCATCCGCGATATGCACAACGCCGGCGAGCGCGACCCGCAGCCCGGCGCAATAGACCATTGGATGCAGTGCGGCGATGCACAATAGCCGCCGACTGGTAATCGCGCATATTTGTACACCAACACGAAGCACATATTCCGACCAACAGCCCTGATAATCAGTGGATAATCGGAAGGAACGATATGACCCAATCCCAAAGCGCTACACCCACCATCCTCGAGCGCCTGCAACGGGGCGAGCAGCTCATATCCGATGGCGCAAGCGGCACATACTTGCAGAACTACGGACTTGGCGACGACGACCCGGAGGAATGGAACGCCACGCACCCGGAGGTAGTGAGCGGCATGGCGAAGGCGTACTTTGATGCAGGCTCGGACATGGTGCTGACCAACACATTCGGGGGCACGCGCATCCGCCAAGCCCACTACGGCTTTGCGGATAGGGCGCGCGAGTTTAACACGCTCGCTGCCGAACACGCCCTCAGCCAAGCGCCGCAGGGAAGGTTCGTCGTGGCGTCCATAGGCCCCACAGGCGAGGTGCTCAACAACCCGCTCAAAGACGATCCCCTCACCGACGGCGAAGCCTACGACGCCTTCGCCGAGCAGATGACTGCCCTAGCAGATGCCGGCGTCCACGCCCTGAACATAGAGACGATGATAGACATCAACGAAGCCGTCATCGCCGTCCGCGCCGCCAAAGAGAACACCGACCTGCCCGTGATGAGCACGATGTTCTTCGACAAGGGGCCGCGCGGCTTCTTCACGATGATGGGTACGCCGCCCCAAGAAGCGATGAAACGGCTGCACGCCGCTGGCGCAGACATCGTGGGGGCAAACTGCGGCAACGGCGTGGACATAATGGTGGAACTTGCGCGCGAGCTTCGCGCCGCAACTGACCAGCCCATCCTCATCCACTCTAACGCCGGCATACCCACACCCGTCAACGACGAAATCATCTATCCCGAAACGCCCGAATACATGGCAGAGCGCTTTGCGATAATGGCGCAGGATGTGGGCATCAACATCATCGGCGGCTGCTGCGGCACAGGCCCAGACCACATACGCGCCCTAGTGCGAGCCGTTAAGGGCGGTTAGTCTGGCAGCGAACAGCGAACAACGGCTAGACTTCAGGCTGCGCTGGTCAGTCAATTTAGGCTTCCATCAGCCACTCAGACCGCCCAGCTGACGCCCGCGAACCCTTGACCATCTTCGGAGGTGAACCGTGCCCTACACAGGAATGAAGCAGATGCTCCGCGCTGTGGATGTGATGGAGCGCTACGGACGCTGCCTAGAACTCGTGCCGATGGACCCGAACTTCGAGAACATCAGCGTGGGGCTGTATGTGAAGGACAGCGTTTGCACCATTTGGACTTACAGCCGCAAGCCGGGCGTGGAGGCGCGCTTGGCGCAGATACGCGACCAGCTGGTTGCACTTGGCGGGATGGTCGCCGTGGACAGCGACGATGAGGGCGTGCAGCAAGTGCGCTTCTGCTGCGGATACCTGCACGAGCGCCCGATGAAGTTCCTCATCAGCCAAGCGGTGGGCAAAGCGCCCGACTTCGCCCCGCCGCAGGGCGACATGACCATCAGGGACTCGCGCTCCCCGCTTACCATCAGGGTCAACGGCGGCGCGGACGAACAGAGCGGCAAGTGGGTGTACAATGTGTCCGTAGAGGGGGAAGCTCCCAACCCCGCTGTGCGCCTGCGTATGGTCGTCGCCGGCTTCCTGCGCTACGGCGAGATGGACAAGCTCGGCGATACGCAAGTCGCCTTCCCCTGCGGACAGCGCCACGATGCGCTGATGCGCCTGCTGCTGCCATACTCGCGCAACATATCCAGCGTAGAGGGCATGATGGCAGCGGAAGCCCTACGCGGCCAGATGACCACAGGAACGCTGGGCTTCTCGCCCACCTAAAACTGTTTGGATAAGTTGCATGCGCGTAATCCCTCCCATTGCTTGTACTTGCAACATTGGGATGGGTTTCGAGAAGAAAGTAGCTTCGTAAATATATACTGTGCATACAATTGTAGTAGTATATAGTATACCCTATATCGCTCGTAGAACGATGGTGTGCCTAATATCACCTGAATGATACACACAAAGGATACCCTCATGCCCCTCAACGAAACGATGACTCCCCGCGAACGCGTGATGAACGCCCTTGCCGGAAAGCCCGTGGACCGCACACCCGTCGCCAACCCCACGAATGTGGCGACGGTGGAGCTAATGGACATGGTGGATGCTCCGTTCCCCGATGCCTGCCGCGACCCGGAGCTTGCCGCGCGCCTCGCCGCCACCGGCCACACAGAGCTGGGCTTTGACGCCATCATGCCCTACTTCACCATCATCCAAGAGTCCTCAGCGCTGGGCTGTGAGATGCAGTGGGAAGAGAAAGACAACTGGCCCACCGTGCGGATGGCTAACCCCATATGGAAGGGCTTGGACGACATCCACATCCCGCCCGGCTTCCTAGAGCACCCGGACAACATCACCATCACCCGCTCAATCAGCATGCTCAAAGAAGAGTTCGGGGACGAGGTTGCCATCATCGGCAAAACGATGGGGCCTTGGACGCTCGCATACCATGTGTTCGGCGTGGAGACATTCTTGCTGATGACCGTGGACGACCCGGATATGACGATGCGCTGCCTAGACGAATTGAAGGAGATCTCCGTGCTGTTCGGGCAGGCGCAGATAGACGCCGGCGCCGACGCCCTCACCTTCCCCGACCACGCCACGGGCGACTTGGTGAGCGGCGAATACTACCGCCGCTTCTTGCTGGAAATCCACCAAGAGATGACGGAACGGCTCGACATCCCCCTCATCCTGCACATCTGCGGCAACACGCTCGACCGAATGCCCCACATCGCCCATACCGGCATGGCGGCGTTCCACTTCGATTCCAAGAACGACCCGCAGGCGGCGATGGACGCCGTGAACGGGGGCATCAACCTCGTGGGCAACATCAACAACCCCGAGACGCTGTATGCGCGCGGCCCCAGTGAGGTGCGCGCCGAAGTCCGCAAGTGCCTCGACGCCGGCGTCCAGCTCGTCGCACCAGAGTGCGCCATCCCTCTCGCCACCAAACTAGAAAACCTGCTCGAAATCCCCCGCGCCGTCAAGGAATGGCACGCCGAAAACTGACATCACAGGGATCACTCACGCACCGCAAAGCACTAGCCATCGTCAAAGCGAACGCATCGGCAAGGGAGATGATGGGTATGCCGCCGCTCCCTGACGCCCCGACGCTCTGTCCCGACAGCTGGTCGTGCGCGCATAATACACGCCCAACCGCGGAGCAATGGCTAAAATCAAGCCAAAACCTGATATACTGACAACCTACCCCATTCCCCAACCACCGCCTGACAGGCAGATGGCCTGAACGGCTGACAACCTAATCCCAACCCATCCCAAAGGTGTAATGAGATGCCAATACATAACGAAGGCTTGGAGCGTGAGCTTGAGTATGTTACCAAGCCATTCGAGGTGAAGCACATTCGGGGGCTGTTTGAGCACACCGACCCGCTGATGCACGACATCGCCCACAGCCTCATAGTCGGGGCGCATCATGAGGTGGACCGCCTCACACAGCAGGCACTCGCCGATGGCTACTCCGCCAACGATGTGCTAGACGATGGGCTTATATCCGGCATGGCAATCGTTGGCATCAAGTTCCGCGACAACATCATCTTCGTACCGGAGGTGCTCGTCGCCGCCCGCGCGATGAAGGCGGGGATGGCGTACATCGAACCGATCCTGTCAGCATCCGGCATCGAGCCTATTGGCACGGTGGTCATGGGCACCGTCAAGGGCGACCTGCACGACATCGGCAAGAACCTCTGCATCATGATGCTTCGCGGCGCCGGCTTCACCGTCCACGACCTCGGAGTCGACACTAAACCGGACGAGTTCATCGACGCCGTTATGGAACACGAAGCGCACATTCTCGGCATGTCCGCCCTGCTCACGACCACGATGCCCAACATGGGCAAGACCATCGAGGCGTTTGAGGAGTTTGGGATGCGCGACGCTGTGCGGATTATGGTCGGCGGTGCGCCAGTGCGCCAAGAGTTCGCCGATGATATGGGCGCAGACGGCTATGGCGAAAACGCCATGGCTTGCGTTGACCTCGCCAAGCAGTTTATGGGCATCGAACAGCCCGCAGATGTGCAGCCCGTTCCCGTCGCCGGCTCCGACTAGGTTTTCCTCAAATCCCTCCCCGTTCGATTGATGGGAGGCTATATTTTGCGCCTTACTGAATACGGCGATGGTGCCAACCCGTCCGATATGCCGCAAAAACACCAGCCTGTCGACCCCGACCGACATCGCGCAAGCCTAGCGCGCTTGGACGCCATCTTTCGCAGCATCTCCGACACCGTAAGCGAGGTGTCGCAGTGGCGCTGCCCATACAAGAACGCCCAAGACCGCTGCACCGCCAACTTCGGCTGCCGCAACCAGCAGCGCAAAGTGCCTGCCGGCGAGCTTTACATCTGCACCGGCGATGACAACCTAGACTACCGCGATGCGTGGGAAGTCTGACGCCAGCGGCTGGGGGTCACAGCAGCAAGAGAGCCGTGATGAAGCAATCGGTGATGTATAATGTGGGTAGGTCATGACGCGCGAAGCCGACGAGCGTGAAAGCCTCTGGGGAATAAACCCTCAAGACCGCCGCTGGTTTCAGGCTCTTACCCTTTCCGGCGGAACTAGTGTATCCATATTGGTGGTGTTCTTGGAGATTAGCTATCGGACAAGTAGTGTTACACCCAATACGATAGCCCAGAACATCGTTCTGAGCATAGGAGCAAGTTTCGTAGCTGCTGGCTTCGTCACTTGGAGCGCGCTACAGGCGAAGGAGTTGGTGATGGCGATTGCTGACTGGATTAGAGAAGCCACCCAAAGGCGCAGGGAGCGCCTTATCGAGCAGGGCATCAACAAAGGCATCGAGCAGGGCATCAACAAAGGCTATGCCATGGGCTATGATGACGCGAATAAAGGCATGCCCCGACGCCCCCCTTGCGACAAGCCCGACAGGAACGGCAAGCCCACCTAGGTTAGGCGTCCGCGGGGTTAGGCTGATGTGGGCGGCGGCATAGTATGCCGCTAGGCGGATGACCTGCGCGGTTGCCAGTACTATCGTGATGCCGGGGTAGCTAACGCGGCTGTGGAGTTGGTGATGGCGATTGCAGACTGGATTAGAGAAGCCACTCAAAGGCGCAGGGAGCGCCTTATCGAGCAAGGCATCAACAAAGGCTATGCCATGGGCTATGATGACGCGACTAAAGGCATGCCCCGACGCTTCCCATCCAATAGACCCGATACGCCTGACAGGAACGGCAAGCCCACCTAGAAGTTAGGCGTCCGCGGGGGTTGGTTGATGTGGGCGGCGGCATAGTAGCTGCTAGGCGGTTGCCTGCGCAGTTGCTGATACTATCGTGATGCCGAGGGTATCTAGCGCGGCGGTCTTGATATGGGAGTGATGCTCCGCTACCGCTATTCGTTCGCCAGCATGGTGACCAAATTGTAGATGAACCAGCCGTGCCCCGTCTTGAACTTCTGCGGGCGCGCCGTCTGTGCTTCGCGCATTATGCCTATGCCGTCCGTAAACGGGTCGAACGCCATTATGCGACTGTAGTTCACCCGAAACTTCTTGGATTTCCCGCCGAAGTAGATGTGCTTGGTGGTGATGCCCACCGTGCCCGTATCCATATGCTCGGTAACTGTGGTTTCCACGGTTCTGCTGTTGAATCTGCCCGTGTTATAGTACACGCCGCGCGCCACGCGAACACTTACGCCGCCGTGACCGCCCTGTCGCTCCCGCCGCACCCGCTCCTCATAGTACTCTGAGTTCGGGAACAGCCACACTAGCTCTTCGGACTTTTGGAAGTTGAAGCCTGTTCTGAGCTTCTCATCCTGCGTGACATGGTAGATGCCCATTCGGGCGTCTTGCAGGATGCCGGCATGCGCCATCTTGGTCATATGACCATCGCCGTCCATCTCGCTGTCCGACAAGCTGAACCTGTCGCGATAGGTGTCCAAGTTTTGGCGTTCGTCTTCGGTCAGCAGGTGGTCAGAGAGCGCATCGTCCACGGCAGAGCGCCAGCCGCGCACCAGTGCCTCACGCTGCACATCTTCTCCAATCCGAGCATCTACCATCACTCGCTCAAGATAGGTGTCCATAGCAGCAGAATCTTCCATGCCCATCGCCATGCTGTTGTACGCCTGCACCAGATACTCCACACCGGTGTCATACTTCGTGCGGCATTCAGAGTGCTCACCTCGCAGAAATCCCGCATTGCTACCGCAAAACTTGCACATACCCATATGTATCACCCCTTGGCTTGTTTCATCATAAACTCGCTGCCACCTGCTGCTCGAGTGAGCGAAGCGTTTTGTGTCTTTGTGTCCATAAGTCATGCGCCATTTGCCACCGGCGGGTTAATTGCCGTCCGGCTGACGATGCTCGTTCATCTTTCCACCGCCTGCGCCGCAAACTCCGGGCGCACCAGCCGCTCATAGGCGTATTCGCCGCGCGCAAGCCCGCCATCGCGCAGCGCCCGGCTCATCGCGTCGTACCCTTCCCGTCCGATGACTGGCGACACCGACCACACGCCCAGCGCCTTGTACTGCGCCACGCCGCGTTCAAGCACCGTATCCGACACGCTCGCGAAGAATGGCTTGACCCGTTCCACGACGGTGCGCGCATCCGCCGCCGCAACCCACTGCTGCGCCGCATAGAACCCGCTCACGAACCGGAAAACCGCATCTGGCATCCTGTCTACGAACGACGGTGTCGCCGCAAACGAGCTGTAGCACAAGTATCCAAGCTCGTGGGCAAGCTCCGCAGCCATGTAACCCTCACCGGCCTGCACCAGTTCCTGAGCCTGCGGGTTTGGCAGGTGTATGTAGTCGGCAGCGCCGTCGTGAAAGCGCGCCACAGCGTCTTCGGCGGACAGCCCGCACAGCATACGCACTTTGCCAACATCCACACCGCGCCTTCGCATTGCCGCCAAGAGCGTCATCAGCGGTATCGGCGTGAACCCCACAGGAATCAGCGTCGCATCCTCGAGCGAACGCCAATCCCACGCATCCGAGCGCTCTCTGCTCACGAGAAAGAACCCGTCGCGGCGGTTGATTTCGGCGATGTGCAGGGGGGCGTCCGCATCCCCCGAATCTAGCGACATCATACTGCGACTGATGCCGGTCTGCAAGATGTCTGCCTCGCCGCTCCGCAGCATGTCCACTGCCGAGCGTCCCGACGGCACGCCGCTGAACATCACATCCAACCCTTCCGTATACAGGAAGCCGCCCGCCACCGCCGCATACAACGGCGTGTAGAACAGGTTGCGGTATGTGTCCATCACTCGCAGTCTGTACGGTCCGTCCATTCTCGTGTTCCTCATGCTTGTGTGCCGACGCTGCGGTTACGGTTACGGCTTTCGCAGGGACGACGAACTGCCGCCTGATGCCTATGCTACGCCCGCCTCCCTGCTTGTATCACCTGTATCGTCAGTCTATCGTCCGTCCCTCATAGTCGATATGCACGACATCCAAGCCCAGCTCGTGTAGCCCGGACTCGACCGTTGCCGCGTCGCCCACAACCACCACCGCAAGTTCGCCGTCGCGGATGTGCTGCTCTGCGACACGGTGCAAGTCGTTCAGCGTAACCGCCGCTAGCCTGTCTGCGTATGTGGTGAAGTAATCGTCCGGCAGGTCGAACGCAACTATGTGCGCCAGCTGACGCCGTATCTGCCCGTGCGTTTCGAACTGCCCGGGCAAGCCCCGCAATATCCCGTCCCGCGCATCGCGAAACTCTTCGTCCGTAACAGGGCGGGCGCTGCGTATGTCCGCAAACTCGCGCAGCGTTTCGGCAACGGCGTCCGCAGTCGCCTCCGTCTGAACCGAGCCGCCCGCGGTTAGCGCAGACGCACCGCTCTGCCAGTCGATGCCCGACATGTACCCGTAGCTGTAGCCCTTGTCTTGCCGCAGGTTCATGTTAAGGCGTGCCGAGAACTGTCCGCCGAAGATGTAGTTGAGCAGGCTGAGCGCGATATGGTCGGGATGACGCTGCGGTATCGTCAGATGCCCCGTTCGGATGACGGACTGCGGTGCGCCGGGCTTGTCCGCAAGATAGATGGTCGTCTTGCGAACCGGCGCATCTTCGTTACCGTTCGGGGAAGGCGCTGTGTCGGCGCTATTGCGCTGTTGGGCGCCGAACGCCGCTTCTAGCCGTTCCAACGCTTCGTCTTGCGCCACATCACCCACCACAATGAGCGTTGAGTGCTGCGGAGCGTATCGCGCCGCATAGTGCGCCGTCAAGTCGCTGCGGCTGAGCGCACCTATTGCAGCTTCTGTCCCCGAAATCGGATGACCGAACCGAGTTCCCACGCCGTACAAGATCGCCTGCGATGCGCGCCCCGCAATGGCGACGGGGCTGTCGCTGATGCGCCGCAAGTCGGTCAGCCGCTCTTGGCGCACGCGATCGAACTCGCCCTGCGGGAAGTTGGAGTTCTGCGCCGCATCCGCCACGATGTCCAAGGCGCTCTGCCAATGATCGGTCAGCGTCTCTGTGGTTATGGTGGCGAACTCGCGCCCGGCGTTGGCGCTCAGCTGCGCCCCCAAGAACTCCATCTCGTCCGAAATCTGACTGCTGCTGCGGTTGAGCGTGCCCTCCGCAAGCATCGCCGCTGTTACGCTCGCAAGGCCGGGCTTGTCCGCTGGGTCGGTTACGCCGCCGGCGCGCGTCATAACGCCCAGCGACACCACGGGCAGCTCGCGCTTTTCCAGCAGCACCACATCCATGCCGTTGGACAGCGATGCGCGCGACGGCGTGGGCGGGCTGAACCTGCTTGCGGGCGCAGCGGCTGGCATCGCCGTGCGGTCTAGCACCGTCGCTGATGCGCTATACGCATCCTCAGGCAGCACAGCCAGCCGCACTCGCTTGCTGCCTAGTATGCGGTTCGCCGCGCGCCGCACATCATCGTCCGTTACGGCGCGGTATCGCTCGATGTCGGTGTTGATGCGTTCCGGCTCGCCCAAGTAGGTGTTGTAGAGGTTTAGCTGGTCGGCGCGCCCGCCAAAGCCGCCGATGCGCTGCAAATGCCGTATGTGCTGGCTCTCGAAGCGATTCTTGGCGCGCTGGATCTCGTGTTCGCTCAGCGGGGCGTTCTGCACGGCTGCGAGTTCTTCATCCACCATCGCCTCTATGTCCGCAAGGCTTTGCCCCGCATTTGCGGTAACTTGTATGAAGAACTCGCCGGCGATTTCCTGCCCATAGTGATACACGCTGACATCGCGCGCCACCCGCCGCTCATAGACGAGCGAGCGATACAGCCGCGAACTCTTGCCGTCTCCGAGCGCTGATGCGAGGATGTCCAATGGCGCTTCTTGGCTGTCGAACGCTGGGCTTGTGGGCCAAACGAGATATAGACGCGGCAGCTGCACCTTGTCTCGTATACTCAGCGACACACCGGCGCTCAACCCCGAATCCATTCGCCCGATGCGGTCGATGGGCGGCCCCGGCGGCAGGTCGCCGAAGTAGCGCTCCACTAGCGCCTGCGTCTTGCTGATGTCTATGTCGCCCGCAATGGCGAGGCTGGCATTGGACGGCGCGTAGTATTTACGGAAGAACGCCTTCACATCGTCCAACTCGGCGGCGTCCAAATCTTGTTGCGAGCCGATGGTGGGCCAGTTATACGGATGCGGCGCAGGGAACACCGCCGGTTGCAGCGTCAGATATGCCATCCCGTAGGGGCGGTTTTCGTAGCTTTGGCGGCGTTCGTTCTTCACCACATCGCGCTGTACATCAAAGCTCTTTTGGTCGAGTGCATCCAACAGGAAGCCCATGCGGTCAGATTCCAGCCACAGCGCCAGATCGAGGTAGTTGGACGGCACATTCTCCCAATAGTTCGTGCGGTCGTTGGTGGTGGAGCCGTTCAGGTTGGCGCCCACCTTCTGCAATGGGTCGAAGAAGCTGCTCTTGTGGTGCTTGGAGCCTTCAAACATCACATGCTCGAATAGATGGGCGAACCCTGTGCGCCCCGGCTCCTCATCTTTGGAGCCGACATGGTACCAAATGTTAACCGCCGCCATCGGCAGCGAGCGGTCTTCGTGCAAAATCACATCCAGCCCATTCCCGAGCGTGAACTTTTCAAAGCCAATATCCACCATCGCAGACCCCCTTGTCTGTATCGCATAAGTTGCGTTGCCCAATTATACACCTTATCCACGGCATCCACCGCGCCGTAATGCCGTAATAAGACGGAGGCTTGGATGTGGGCTGCGAGCAAAATGAGTAGCCGCAGCGGGCTGAAAACTGGTAACTTGTTAGTATGCCAAACCGTATTAATCTGACCAGCGGCGCAGTGGGGATAGTGCTGGCGCTGTGCTGTGCGCTCACGCTGCCGGCGGCGGCGCAGCAAGAGCGCGTGCATACGCTTGCGGTGTCCGGGCGCGTGGTGAATGCCACGCCCGGCGCATCGGGCGGCGTGGACGGCATCGCCGTGGTGTTTCACATGCAGTCCGATGCGGCGTATGAGAGCGTGGACGCCACCACGGATGCCGACGGGCGGTTTCGCTTCGAGAACATCGCCTACGACCCTGCTGTCATCTACGCCGTGTCGGTGCGCTACCAAGGCGCTCTATACGGCGATGAGATTAGCCTGCGCGACGGCAGCCCGCCCCCGCTGACCATCGATGTCTATGACGCCGTGTACACGCAGAATGACTTGCGCGTGGATTCGGCGTCGCTGCTGCTTGCGGATGCGGACAAAGTTACGCAGACCGTCGCCGCAATGGAGATAATCAGGATAGTGAACGACTCCCAGCACACATTCGTGCCGGGCAACGCCGGGCCTATGAGCCTGCTGCGCTTTGGGCTGCCGCCGGGGTCGGAGGGCTTGCAGGTGGACACGCGGCTGCTCGGCGCAGACATCGTGCAGGTCGACCGCGGGTTCGCCGTATTGGGCAGCGTCCCGCCCGGCTCGCACGACATCATGTTCAGCTACAACTTCCCATATGAGCAGGGTGAGGCGACTTTCACCAAATCGTTCCCATATGGAGCGGACAGCCTGCGGGTGCTTTCGCCGGATGGGGCGCTGAGCCTGTCGAGCGAGGACATCGGGGCAGCGGAGGCAGTAACCATCGGCGAGCGCCCGTATCAGCTGATAGAGGCGGCGGGCATAGAGCGCGGGCGGCGCATATCGCTGGCGCTGAGCGGGCTGCCGACCGCCACCGCCGCCGACCGCCTGCGCGCATCGCTAGACGAAGCGCGCTATGAGTACATCCCCGCAGCGGCGCTGGCGTTATTCCTGTGCGGGCTTATCGTGTTCGCCGTCGTCCGCCGCCGCCGGCGGGCGCTGCCCCGCACCTGAATGTGGCGTAGGCGACAGCCGCTTCACAAGATACTCACAGTCTTCTTGCCAGTGTCGCAGGTTGCCGTTGGTGTCGCGGTAGCTGCCGCCGATGCGAAACACGCCAAACCCAGTATCGGCGTAGTCGCTGCGTTCGTACAGGGAGCGTGCGCGTGGGTTGTCTATGCCCACGGCAAGCCCAATCTGCCGGAAGCCGCGCTCTGCTGCCAGCCGCTCCGCACACGCCAATATCCGCCCGCCGACGCCCTGCGAGCGATGCTTCGGCATCACGAACAGATCCTCGATGTGGGCGCAGTTGCGGATGCGCCGCATCACGAACTCGTCGAGCGCCCCCGTCCATCGTACAATCGTATGCCCAATTGGGACGCCGCCGTGCCACGCTACGAGGTATGTCAACCTGCCCTGCTGTTGCTGGCGCAGCCTGTCGGCGTGCCTGCCCGCCAGCCGATTCGGGTCTAGGTGGGCGTCCAGCAGGGGCAGTTCGTTTTCAGTGGACGGTCTAATTTCACAGCACAGGGGCATTGGCGACCCAAAAAGGCTCGGATATTCTCGGATATTTAGGATGGGGAAATGCCCGACGACATGTGAGGCTTTCTATCCTTCGGTTACGGCGTGAAGTTTGGCGAAGAAGTCTGCGAAGATTGCGTCGCGCTCCAGCCAGTCCACGATGCGGATGGGATGCCGACCGGCGGCGAGACTATATGCTAGGTGGTCGTTGAGGATTGGGCTTTCGGCGATGTGCGTTCGCAGCCAGTCGGGGTTCAGCAGCCATGCGCCGGGGGCGAGATCCCAGATGGGCTTGCTGCGTCCGGGGTATTCCTGCACGAACTCTTCGTATCGGGCGAAAAGGAAGTCGCCGATTGCACCGCGCCCTTTCACATGCTCGCGCATCTCCCAGCGCGTGGTGCGGAGCAGTTCGGATACGCCGAAGCCCGTAACCTGCACCAGCGCGACGCCGCTGTCGAACAGAACCTGCGCCGCCCGTATGTCTTGGATGAAGTTGAAGTCCGGAAAGTTGGCGGCGTGATACGGCCAGCCGCCCAGCGCAATCACGCATATGCGCTCGCGTATCTGCGGCTCTGTCAGGATGGCGGACGCCACATTGGTCGCAGCGCCGAGCGCCAGCACATACAGCGGTCGGCTGCGGGGCTGCATTGCGCGGCTGACGATGTTGTCGGCGGCTTCGCTAGGCACGGGTTCGCCGCCGCTTGCTGTCAGTGTGCGCCGTGAACCACGCAACACAGGCCCGTCATAGTGCACGGGAGATTGTGCTAGCACATTCATTATCTCTTCGTAGCTAAGTTCCATCCCGTGTTCGGCGCTCGTGGTGTTGCGCACCTCGGCATGGAACGGCGCCGCCTGTATGCTCTCTATATTCAGCGTGTCGGACAACAGCGCATGCACGATGGCAAACTGGTCGTCTATCTCATTGTAGGTGTCCGTGTCGATGATGACATCGCACTCACCGCGCGGCGGCTCCAGTAGGCGCACGATGTCAGCGTGAGAGATAGGCGGCAGTGTCATTTTGTGTCCTCGCGTCCTTCCATCTGTGATGCTGCGTCAAGGGCATAGTATAACAGACGGCGTCTCTATTCCATGTGTTGTTTCGCATGCGGCTAGGATGGCAGTGCCCTTGAAATCCCAGCCATGTGCTGCTTGACATCACCGTACTATTGTTCTATGCTGTATGAACGAGGACAGACCTGCGAGGGTGCTGTCCTTTTTTCGTGGCATAGCAAGGGACTGGATGCGCGGCGGCAAGCGGCGGCAGGGGCGGTTGCGTCGATATAGTGAGAAGGGGCGATATGGCGTATGTGGACGGGCGGGCGTCGCGGTTTCGGATTGCGGATGCGGACGGGGTGCTGCGCGACATATCGATGAGCGTCAGCGAGGTGCTCGGGCTGCCCGGCGCACATGAGCTGAACGATGTAACCGCGCTCGGCGATGACGGCGCAGCCTACGCCCCCGGCGACGAGAGCGTGGCGTTCACATTGCGCGGCATCTTCGACTGCGGTGCGGCACACGGCGCGGACGCCGCACTCAGCTCGCTGCGCTACCACTCCGCACCCGCCGCATTCGAGTATGCGCCCGCCGGCATGGCGTCCGGCAATGTGCGATACGCCGGCAACTGCTGGCTGACCGCATACGAGCTGCACAGCAGGAGCGGCGCTCTCGTGTCATGGAGCGCAACATTGCAAGTGCAAGGCAAGGTGCGCCGCGAAATCGTCTAGCCCGTCAGCTGCTCAGGCTTTCAGGCGATGCCCCTGCATCAACCTATCGCTAGACTGCCATTCACATCGGGACGAAGCATCGGGTGGCTCTGCCCGCAATGCTGGCGTTCTGAACGAACCGACTAGAAGACTGACCGGAGGTGACAGATGAGCGAACCGAAGTGGCGTGTGCTGGTGGACTGGAACGGCGGCGGCGATTTTGATGGCGAGCACGACGACATCACTACGGCGGTAACGGCGCTGTCTTTGGCGCATATGCGAAATCTGACGAGCGGCTATATGCAGCCGGCGAAACTGGAGCTGCGTCTGCGAAACCACGCCCACCGTTATAGCCCGTCCAACGCCACTTCGCCGCTGCACGGCTTGCTCAAGCCCGGGCGCAAGGTGTGGCTGCGCGCCGCATTCCCTTGCGACAAGTTCGACGGCGATGCCGGCGCAAGCCTGTCCGGGCGCGCCCCAACCCACGGTGGCGCATATCGCTGGGCATCCACACAGCCGGGCTTCACCATCGCAGCGGGCGGCGGTGCTCAGACTGCAGCCGGCGCTCCCGGACGCCGCACCGCCGTCATGGACATGGGGCAGCCTGCAGCGTCGTTCGGCTGCTGCTATGAGCGCGGCAACCACACAGCCAAGCACGGCGGGCTGCTGTTCAGATACACCGATGCGGACAATTACCTGTACCTGCGCATCACGCCTGCCGCAGTAGAAATTCGCAAGATGGAAGACGGCAGCGACGCCCAACTCGCCTCCGCACCACTGCAATGGGACGCTGGTGAGCGCCGTTTCGTCCATGTAACTCAGCATGGCGATGACATCGTGATGTTCGTCGACCGACAGCGCATCCTGTCGGCGCAGTCTGCGTTCAACGGCACTGCCGCCCGCATTGGGCTGTACGCTGACGATGCAGCCGATCATCGCTGGCACGATTTCGGCGGCTGGGTGTCTCTGTTCTATGGTGATGTGGACGCCATCGACCCTGAGCCGCAGCGCCGCTCCCAAGTCTGCCGCATCCTCGCATCGGACGAAATGCGCCGTATGGAAAGCGTTACGCTCTACATGTATGTATCGAGCGGCTTCCCGCAGCGCTCCGGCATAATCCTTGCCAAGATGCTGGATTATGCTGGCGTAGACGCCTCCGCTCGCATCATAGATGCCGACGGCGCAGCGCTCGTCCCATCCGCGTGGAGTCCGCCGATGTGGGGCGTAAATGCATTGTCTGAAATCCGCCGCTTGCAAGACGAAGAAGACGGCTTCGTGTATGTGGATGGGCACGGGCAGTGGCGCATGGAAAGCCGCAGCCACCGCGACTTTGCGCCGCACACTGCACCGCGCAGCACGCTCACCGACCGCAGCGGCAGCGCTCCCTACTTCTCCGATTTGGAATGGAGCGATGGCGTGCGAAATGTGGAAAACAAGATATTCATGCGTATCCGCGACGCCACTAACCACGGCTTGCAAGATGTGTGGACGCTGAGCGAAACGCCTTACTTCAATGCGAACGAAACGCGAGACTTCCTCGCCGAGAGCAAGGATTACGATGGCATAGGCGGCGTCCTACGCATGCGCCCAGGAATGGGATACAGGGCGAGCACGCAGGCAGGCGGTGGCGGGACGGACATCACCAAGCAGGTTAGCGTGTCGCTGCCGGACACCATAACATACAGCGGCAAGGGCACGCTGATACGCGTGCGGTTCGGCAGCACGGCGGGCTATCTCACCCTGCTGCGGCTGCGCTCGTTCAATGCGATGAAGTGGAATGCGCCAGCGCTGCTGACGGCGCAGGATGCGCAGAGCGAAGCCGCCTACGGCCGTCGCATTAAGCATGTAGAGGCGCGGTGGACGCGCCAAGCCCACATCGCCGGAGCAACCTTGGCGCACAGGCTGGGGCGCAAGGCGCACCCCCGCACTGCCCTGAGCGTGGAGATGCGCAGCGGGTCAGACGCCAACCTGCTCCTGATGCTGCAAGCCGCCGTATCCGACCGCATCGCTATGAGATACCCGGCGATGGGCATAGACGCCCCGTTCTTCGTAGAGGGGCATAGCCTAGCAGTGAGCGGAGGGCGGAAAAACTTCAGCCGAACCCTGCTGCTGCAACAGGCATAGTCCGCAATCACTGCAATTCAGACACCACGATGGGAGAAAACCGGAGGGCGAAATATGGTAACCGACCTAATTCAGTTCATCAATGTGGGTATAGCGGGCGTCATCCTGCTATGGTTTATGTTTCGGCTGGAGCGCATCCTCGTGCGCTTCGACAAGGCGGTAACGCTGATGGCGCGCGCCACGCTGCGGCTGCTAGAACAGCGCGATGCCAATATGGCGACGCAGCTCAGCAAGGAACTCTACCAAATCGCCGACGACAACGATGATTAGCCTGCAGTCAGGGTATTATGATGCAGGGCTAGCCCATATGATAGTCTAGTTGGATAGAATTACTTCTATGAGAGGGCAGTGGGTAATGGTCGATGTTGATGCAAAGAGGGAGTTTTCGTTCGCTTTGGAGAAACTGACGGCGTCTTTAGATTCGTATGTTAGTACGCCTGACGGGCAATGGGCAATCAAGGGTTTCATAGATGTGTATCGTAATGTGTACTCTATATCGTCAGACACTAAGGTCATCTCCAAATTGTTGGAAATCCATTTGCTTCCAAGATTGATGGCGCTTGGGGAGGAAATGGGATACGAACTCGTGCTGGCTGAGAAGCAGAACTACTACCCTGATGTTTCGTATGTAAATGAGACAGTTAAGTTTGCGGTCGATTTCAAATCAACTTTTAGGTTGCCGCAAGCACCGGACTTTTGCAATGGGTTCACGCTGGGTTCTCATGGAAACTACTTCGTCAACCGCACCAGCGACAAGAATGTCCAGTTCCCTTACAATGAATATGATGGACATTTCTGCCTAGGGGTGATCTACAATCGAGATACGCCAAGCTCAGTGAGCGAGACGAATGCGTATTCAATTGATGAGATTGAATCTATTCCGTCCGTCATTAGCAATTTTCAGTTTTTCGCCCGTGAAAAATGGACGATAGCAAGCGATAAGCGGGGCAGCGGCAATACGGCTAACATAGGGAGCATCACCAACATACCAGATATTATATCGGGGAACGGGATGTTTCGCAGGCTTGGTGAGGCATGGTTTGACGACTATTGGATGAACTATGGGCAGATTGTAGTCTTGGATGATTCCAATGAACCTCGCAGAATTACGAACCTTGAGGATTTTGTGATTTACAGGGGCGGCAATGTGAATCTCATCAATCCAAGAGTAACGCGCAGAAGACGGACACGGCGACGTAGAGCGCAGTGACGAGAGAGTTCAGGTTAAAATGAAGACACTGATACCGCCGATAAAGTGCCAAGGGATAAAGAGCAAGCTAGTTGGTTGGATTTCGGACGCCGTAGTGTGGGATGGAAAGGGTAAGTGGATTGAGCCGTTCATGGGGTCGGGAGTGGTGGGGTTCAATGTAGCGCCGAAAAGAGCGGTATTTTGCGACACAAACCCCCACATCATCCTGTTCTACGACGCCATCAAAAATGGAGATATCGATGCTAGGGAAGTGAAAAGTTTCCTGTACTCGGAAGGTGGTATGCTGTCAGAATACGGCGCTGCTTACTATTACGAAGTGAGAAAACGATTCAACAAGAACCATTCGCCGTTGGATTTCCTATTCTTGAACCGTGCTTGCTTTAACGGAATCATTCGGTTTAACAGCAACGGCGAGTTCAATGTGCCGTTTGGACACAAGCCGCAACGCTTTTCCAAGGCGTATATCACTAAGATATCGAACCAAGTGGACTGGGTTGTCGGAATTACAAAGTTGAACGATTGGACCTTCATGTGTCGAGACTTTCGTGAAACTCTACAGGAGGCAGCGCCAAAGGACTTCGTGTATTGCGACCCGCCGTATGCAGGGCGTCATGCGGATTATTTCAATAAATGGTGCGTTAATGACGAGTGGCAACTTCGCGAATGCCTGCGCTCAACGGGCGCTAGGTTCATACTATCGACTTGGCATAGCAATCAACATAGGCGCAACACTGGGCTGCAAGAGTTGTGGTCAGACTTTAATCTCGTCACGCGGGAACACTTCTACCATGTGGGTGCAAAGGAAACCAACAGAAAGCCGATGTTGGAGGCATTAGTGACCAACTTTGAAGTTGGAAGTGGTTCGCATCCGACAGTAGAATACCAAGCGACCCTTGCTATGTAAGCAGAACCGGGCGCAGGCTATTGATAGGGTTTCATAACCACCAAAAGAGAAACGCCATCCGCCGCCCACAAGGGCTTGACCTATGACGCCGAAAAGCGCACAATACACTAAATTGGGGATAAGTGCGTCCAATCTGGTTTATGATGCATTCAGGATAGCGAATGCAGCTGCTCTTTGCCGCACATACCGCCCATGATACCGTCATCATACACAAGCGTATAAGCCAATACGAAGCCCGACATCTTGGAGAGGAGCAGCAATATGGGTGCCAACGGCAGCAACGGACACAGCAAATCCATCGTATTCGTACAGCTCACGGGAGGCAACGACGCGCTGAACACGATCGTGCCCCTGAACAACGAGCACTACTACCACTTCCGCCCTGCGGTGCAGTTTCAGCCGGAGGATATGCTGCCTATTGGGGACAACCTCGGGCTGAACCCCAATATGACGGCGATAAAGCGGCTCTACGATGAGGGCAAGGTCGCCATCATCAACGGCATCGGCTACCCGAACCCGAACCGCTCGCACTTTCGCTCGATGGACATCTGGCACACAGCAGAGCCGACAAAAGTCGCTACTGAGGGCTGGCTGGGTCAGCTCACGCGCGACCTAGACCCGCACGGCGACAATGTGCTGACGGCGGTGAACTTCGGGCGCGGGCTGCCGCGTGCGCTGTCGGCGCAGGGCGTGCCGGTGGCGTCAGTGGGCGACCTCGCCACCTACGGGCTGTATCCGGACATACGCGACGAGGCTATCCGCAACCAGACGCTGGATATGTTCTCGCAGATGTACGGCGGCGCTGGCAAGGATGCGGTCAAAGAGTTCATCCAGCAGACGGGCAGGGGCGTGCTCGCAGGCGCCGATACGCTCGGCACCGCGCCTCGCATGTACTCGTCCAGCATCGAGTATGCCAACACATCCATCGCCAAGAGCCTGCGCGATGCGGCGCAAGTGATGTTCGCCGACATCGGCACGCGCATCTACTACACCGGGCAGGGCAGCTATGACACGCACGCCGGCGAAGTGCCGATGCACGCTAAGCTCGTGTCCGAGATGTCCGACGCAGTGGGCGACTTCTGGGACGATGTTGAGGAACACGGCTACGGAGACGACACCGCCATCATCATCTTCAGCGAGTTCGGACGGCGCATCAAGGACAACGGCAGCGGCACGGACCACGGGTCAGGCGGCGTGGCGTTCGTCATCGGCGGCGGCGTCAAGGGCGGGCTGTACGGCGAATTCCCCTCGCTCAAGCCCGAAGACCAGCTAGAGGGCGATATGCACTTCAACAACGACTTCCGCTGTGCATACACCACGCTGCTCGAGGACTGGATGGGCGTGGACGCCAAGCCAATCGTCAACGGCACATTCGAGAAGATGGACTTCATCCGCAAGTAGGCGCAATCGTATCACAAAGAGGCGCAGGCAGGCTCAGCCACAGGCCCTGCCTGCGCCGATATGGATTGTCGGGAACAAGCCGATGCTAGCCATTCTGAAACCCGAAGCGCTGTTGTTGTAGTTGGAATAAGTTTAAGGATATGTTTCTATGCTGTACCTTCTAGCGATATTCCTGCCGCCCGTAGCGGTGCTAGTGGTGGGCAAGCCGTTTCAGGCGCTAATCAACTTCGCGCTGTGCTTCCTGCTGTACATACCTGCCATAATCCATGCCATATTCGTAGTCCACAACTACTACGCTGACAAGCGCGCAGAGCGATACGCAAGGCGTTAGCGACCTAATACACCGATACCCACCTCACCGCACGGAGCAATCTGAGAGAATTAGGGGGAGACAAAACATGACTACGGCGACGAAATCGGATGTCGGCGTGATGAAGCATCTGCTGCGGCGGGCGTCGTTCGGCGCAACGCCAACGGAGCTAGACCACTATGAGGCGCTGGGCTATGAAGCGGCGGTCGAGGAACTGCTGCATCCCGGCAACCCGCAGAACATGCCCGACGACATCATCAAACGCTATCACACCGATATGCACGAGCTTCGCTATGGCAACGCCGCCTCGGCGTACTGGCTCTATCGCATGGTTACCACGAAGGCGCCGATGGAAGAGAAGATGGCGCTGTTTTGGCACGGCGTGTTCGCAACGGGCTATGCCAAGACGAATCAGGCGCGCTCGCTGCTGAACCAGATAGACATGTTCCGACGGCTCGGGCTGGGCAAGTTGGATGACCTGCTCATAGACCTCGCCAAAGACCCGTCGATGATTATCTGGCTGGACAACCAAGAGAACCATGACGGCGCCATCAACGAGAACTGGGGGCGCGAGCTGCTGGAACTCTTCAGCATGGGCATCGGCAACTACACAGAGGATGACATCAAGGAAGCCTCGCGCGCCTTCACCGGCTGGACGCTGGGAAACGCCGAGTACATGGCGGTACGGGCGTCCAAGGACTCCATCTGGCCCTATGGCCGCATCGCTTGGCACTTCGACTTCCGCCCCGGCGACCACGATGACGGCGAGAAGCACTTCTTGGGCGAGTCGGGCAACTACGACGGCGACGACATCGTGCGCATCATCTGCAAGCAGCCTGCCACAGCGCGCTTCATCGCCCGACACCTGTACGACTTCTTCGTGGCGGACGAAGAGCCTGTGCCACAGTGGCCGTACACCGCCCCGCGCGACCCGGATGCCATAGACACACTGGCGCAGGCGTACTTCGACGGCGACCACGAAATCCGCCATATGCTGCGGGTGCTGTTCAACTCCGACTTCTTCAAAGATGCACAGTATGCGCGGGTGAAGTCCCCGGCAGAGCTTGTGGCGGGCACGATGCGGCTCAGCGGCGGCGTAACTCGCCCGAATGTGGACATCATCCCGACATCCGACCTGACGGGCTTCATGGGGCAAACGCTGCTCAATCCGCCGTCGGTGGAGGGCTGGCACGAAGGCACGGAGTGGATAAACAGCGGCGCACTTGTGGAGCGCGTCAACTTCGCCGCCAAAGAGGTAAGCGACATCAGTAAGCCGGGAGTGCGCGACATCCTTGATAGGCTGTCGGATGCTGCGGACGGCGGATACGCGCCCGAGGATCTGGTGGACGCCTGCCTCGACATCATGGGCACGGCGGAGATGGACGCAGAGATGCGCGCCGCTATCATCGCGCATGTGGGCGTAAAAGGCGATGTATCGCTGACAGGCGACAGCCGCGACGCCGACGAACAGCGCATCGGCGAGCTGCTCGGCCTCATCGCATCCACGACGGAGTACCAGCTGACCTAGGGGCGATGGTGTATTCACAATGAAGTCAGACGGTCATCTTGCGCCTTGCAGAATGACCGTCTGTTCTGATTAAATGGCGTTCAAAGGATTGCAAAGTTCACATTTACCTGAAAGAATTTCTTGCGATGGATGAGAGTCGGATGCGATGATCTCTGACCTGCAGCGTAATTATCTTGAGAACCTCGTCAACGACGGTGACCAAGCATCTGTGCCTTATGTGTCTACCGATGGCTGCAGATTCTACTGCAAGTCGTCAGAGTCGATCCCGGAGTGCGATGATAACAGCATTGCGCTCACCGTTACCTCGCCGCCATACTGGAACAGCATCGATTACGACTTGCATGCATCCGAAGGCAGCGACAAATGGTATCGGAATCGCGAGTATGGGCAATTTGGGAGCAGCTACGAGTCTTATCTGGATAAGATAGAAACTGTGTTTTCGGATGTGTTGCGCGCCACAATACGAGGAGGGTTTTGCGCGGTCGTCGTTGGAACTATCTTGTATAAGGGAAAGCACTACGCAGCCCCGTTTCACTTGACCGAACGCCTCACATCTTTGGGATGGGAGTTTCATCAAGACATCGTCTGGAACAAGGTTACCGGAGGGGTTAAGCGAGCGGGCAGCTATATCCAGAGACCGATGGCGGGCTACTACTACCCAAACATTATGACGGAATACATACTAGTGTTTCGCAAGGAAGGAAAGAAGCGCTACGACAACCAACCGGCGCTGCCAATCGATGATGTGTTCAAGCGGGATGTGGCAAACAACATTTGGCACATTGCACCCGTCCCGCCTAATACAATCAATCACCCCTGCCCATTTCCTGATGAGTTGGTGAGGCGATTGGTGCTGCTGTATTCACATGAAGGTGATGAAGTGCTTGACCCGTTTTTGGGCAGCGGTCAAACTGCAAGAGTGGCATTGCGCTATGGGCGACGCGTCGTAGGATATGATATAGAATCCGATTACTTGCTACTTGCCGCTGATAGACTGAACGAAAAGCCGATTAGAAAGTTCAACTTGCTTCCAAAGTTTGAGAAGGTGCCTGTGCAAGATGCCTTTTAACGCCGAGCGAAGATACTTTGACACACTCAAAGGGTCGTTGACACTGGAAACGAAGACGGAGTATGAGGCTGCGATTTCAACCCTTATTAACCGGTACAACACTACGATATATGAAAACAGGTTTGTGGTGGGCGGTGCGATTGAAGTTTTCACCCTTGCGCTTTTGCGCTCCGTGGGCATCGCCGCTAACTCCTATGGCGACGAAACAGCTGCTGGGGACATCATCTTGCCAAACAACCTAATGTTTTCAGTTAAGAGCTCATTCACTCGCACAGGAAATATACGGCTCATCAATAAGCAAGGTGGCGGACATAGGAATTGGAGCGTCGCGACTCTATTCTTAATATCGAATATTGGAATAATATACGCAGATCCTGACATGATAAGTTCCGATGAACTCGTAGATTCCACGGATGCTATTCAGCTCAAGCGGAGTACACTGGTTCGATTGTCGGAAATTCCCGACAACAAGATAGAAATGAATATTCCATTGAAGCCGCCGACTGAACAAACTCTGTTTAGCCTCAAAGCAAGCAATGCTGTTGCACAACAGATTTTGTCGGACCTGGGACTTCATAATCTGCGGGCTGCAACACCATAAGTATGACTGTTGCGTATACCATAAATTGTTTGGGTAATTCTTAAGAAAAGGCGCATTCCCATGACATCCACAATCACCGATACCCTAACTCTCCAATATCTCAAGACCATCGGCATCGTGAACAACGCACCGGTTGGGCGCGGCTTCGCCAATCCCGTAGACCTTGCGGCGCATCCGGACGGACGCATATTCGTGCTGAACCGCGGCGCCCCTGTGTTCACGCGCATCGGCGTGGTGAACATGGACGAGGACTATCTGTTCGAGTTCTCGGCGCACGGAGATGACGAGGGCAAGCTGCGGCTAGCGGCGGGCATTGCGCTCAACGCGGGCGAGGTGTATGTTACGGACGAGTTCCACCACCGTGTCAGCGTGTTCAGCGACGAGGACGGGGGGTTCTTGCGAGCATGGGGGGCGCACGGCAGCGCCGTTGGCGAGCTAGACGGGCCGTCGGGCATCGCTGTGGACGCTGACGGCGACCTGTACATCGCCGACCAAAACAACCATCGCATCCAGAAGTTCAGCGCAGACGGACGCTACCTGCTCGGATGGGGCGGCTTCGGCAAAGGCGACGGTGAGCTGAATATGCCCTGGGGCGTGTGCGTCGCGCCCGACGGCAGCGTGTATGTGGCGGATTGGCGCAACGACCGCATCCAGCAGTTTAGTGCAGACGGCGAGTTTATCGCCAAGTTCGGCGAGCCGGGCGATGCGGACGGGCAATTCAGCAGGCCCGCGGGCGTTACGGTGGACACCGATGGGAACATCTATGTGGCGGACTGGGGGAACGAACGCGTGCAGGTGCTCGCGGCAGATGGCAGCCACCTGCTGACCCTGCGCGGCGAAGCCACGCTGTCCAAGTGGGCGAACGACTTCCTCGCAGCCAACCCCGACGAAGTCGAGACGCGCGCCATGTCTGACCTGACGCCCGAACTGCCGCCGCACCTAAACACGCCGCACCTGATTTCGTCGCAGATCGAGCCATACTTCTGGGGGCCCGCGTCCGTGAACCTAGACGGCGATGGGCGTCTGTTCGTAACCGAGTCGTCGCGACACCGAATACAGGTGTATGAGCGCAAATAAGCGCCAGCAAAGCCCATAATTGCGAAACGGAAAGAGACGGGATTACGGTCCCGCCTCTTTCTGCGTTGGCGTAATCTAGCCTGTTTTGATGCGCGCAGATACTCAGGCGACACACTAGTGTAGAGTATCATTGATGTCCGTCTGAGCGGTCCCTACCCCTCGCTGCCGTTGCGGCTGCGCTCGAGTTCGGCGATGCGTGCTTTCAGCGCCGCCACTTCCGCGTCCCGCTGCGCCCTACCCTGCTCTATGCCCTCGGCTCTACCCTCGGCTCTGCCCTCGGCTTTGCCCTCGGCTCTGCCCTCAACTTTGCCTTCAGCTCTACCTTCAGCTCTACCCTTCTGCTTGTGGAACTCTGCGCGTTCCTTCTTCACTTGGTCGTACACATAGGAAAGCATTATCATAATTCCGTACACTCCTTCTGCGAGAATGAATGTTGACAGCGCCGCCACCGGAGCGGCAAGAGTCGCCTTGCCGGAGACCTCTTCAAGGTTTTGTGCGAATGTCATACTTGCTGATGTAACTGGCTTGCTCCATATGTATGTTAGCAGCAGCGTTTGCGTCACGAACAGGGCTGTGAATATAGTTCTGTCGCGCGACTTGATGTTGAAAAGGGAAGTCCTATCAGTATCGGGCTGCCGCCGCCTATCTTTCTCGAACACGACTATCAGCGCCGGAATGACATAGGCGAACAGAACGAACGCAACACCGGCTGCGACAATTACTGCTTCTACATTGTTCATAAACATCTTACACCTTACTATAGCATCCGTGTATCTGAGATTGGGTAAGGATGCGCACCCACGCTACCCGTTATCCGGGCGGCGCAAACGCCCCGTTTCACAGAGGCGCTGTCTGCTGCAAGCCGAACCTACGCTCCGAAGTCCCGGAAGCGGTATCCCACATTCCATATCGTCTCGATGTAGGAATGGTCCACATCCTCTATCTTGCTGCGCAGGCGGCGAATGTGGACATCCACCGTCCGTGTGCCTCCGAAGTAGTCGTAGCCCCATATGCTGGAAAGCAGCACATCGCGTGAATAGACGCGACCGGGGTTGGTCGCCAACAGACGCAGCAGCTCGTACTCTTTGAAGCGCAGATTGATTGGCTTGCCTCGCAGCGATACCTCGTATGTGGACGGGTTGATGACGAGGTTGCCTGTGCGTATCACATCGTCAGGCTGTTCAGCGCGTGTGCGGTGCAGCGTCTGCTTGACGCGCAGCAGCAACTCGTCGGCATCCGGCGGGCTGACGATGAAGTCGTCCGCACCCAGCCGCAGGTCGAAGCCGGACATCATTCCGCGAGGCACCAGCGCGATGACCGGCAGCTCCAACTCGCCGCACTGCTCGACGAAGTTCTTGGCGTCGTTGGGTGCGAGCGTTTCCAGCGCAAGCAGAGCCAGATGTGGCAAAGCGTGCGCATCTAGGACGCCCATATCCGTTCGCCGCTCTACCAGTAGCGCATCTATCCCCTCGCGGTCGAGAGCGTCCCGCCAATCCGAATGCTGCATAGCCTTGTCCGTCAGATGTGTTCCGGTAGCTGCGATGAGCCGCCGCATGATGTTCCAAAATCACCCGCACGCAATCAGTCTATTTGTGCAAAATTAGTATGCAATATATGCCAAATCAGCGGCGCAATTCAAGGGGCGCTACCTCTGGCAAAAAAGAGCATCAGCGCTTTGGCGGATAGGGAGCGATGATGGCGCACAGGGACGCAAGAGGGGGAGATGGGAGGAAACAGAACGCCCAGCGTTTGGGCTTGGCAGGAGCGGCAGGATTCGAACCCGCGACACTCGGTTTTGGAGACCGATGCTCTACCAAACTGAGCTACGCTCCTGCAAGCATACTAGGCTATTTTAATTCCTTTAGGGCAGTTCAGTCAATTGCGTTTTCGGGCATTCTCAGTCGGCAGTGAAAAAGAAAACCCTCCCGTCAGAGAGAGGGAGCAGGATGAATGTGTTTCACCCTAATGTACGGAATGGTCGTCTTGGGGTCTTCAAGTGTGCGCTGCTGCAAGTTGAGAACGCGCATTTTCAGGCGCAATCGGTCTTGCAAATCTGTGCGTGGGCAGGCGCTGCCAAGGAGGCCTGTAAGCCGAGTTCTGTAGACGGGTGCATGCGCATCCGTTGGCGGCCATCTATCTAGCCCCGCCGTTGCCGACGAGGTCGTGCGGCCAACCCGGGGAAGGGTCGGGCGTCCATATCCCCCTATTAGGCCTTGCTCCGGATGGGGTTTGCCTAGCCCTTGATGTTACCATCAAGGCGGTGCGCTCTTACCGCGCCTTTTCACCCTTACCTACGCTATGGTGCGTGGGCGGTATGTTTCTGTGGCACTTTCCGTCGGGTCGCCCCGCCCCGCCGTTAGCGGGCATCCTGCCCGGTGGAGCTCGGACTTTCCTCCCCGCCCATGATACGGACGGAGCGGCCGCCCAGCCTCCTTGACGCTACCATTGTAGCATTTTCATCCATGTGCTTGTGTGCGCAGAATAACCTTGAGAGCCATTAGGGTAGGGCATCGAGGTATCGCTTATGTGCGCCGCTGAACAACGCATCGGGCGCAGGGCGGCTATGTCATCACCTGAATCGAGTCGTCCAAGACCACTATCTTGGCAATGTGTCGATGTAGGAACGCCTGCCGTTCTGCGAACTCGAGGGTGTCCCATCGGTCTAGCACTTCGCGGGCATCCACCGACTCGGGCGGGTTTTCTGCGTCGGCGCGCGCCTTGTCAAGATCGTGGAGATGCTCGGTCAGAGCGCCTAGCCCCAACTCGCCGCGCGCAACGCGCTTGAGGTTCTGCATCAGGCGGCGCTCGGCGTTTCGGATGCGCTCTTCCCATACCGCCCGCATCTCTTCGCTGTGCTCTGCCATCGCAGCCACACCGCCATCTACCGCTGCGTGAGCGCTGATGCTGTCTGCCAATTGTGTCAACACCGCTTGTTCCAATGCGGATGCGCGCCATGTGTGGTAGCCGCACAGGCTCTGGTTATTGCGCGTTTGGCACTGATAATAGCGGTACACGCCGCGTGCGCTGCGCCCGTCCTTTCGTCGCCAAGACTGCCTGCGCGTAACGCCCATCATCTTGTTCTCGCAGTAGCCGCAGTATGAAAGCCCGGAGAGCAGGAACGGCTGTGCGCTGATTGAGCGCCCAGATGGACGCCGTGCACGCGTCTGGTCTTGGGTGGCGCGGAAGGTCTGCGGCGGGATTATCGCAGGGTGGCTCTTGGGCAGCCTCAACCCGAACCGCGTGTATGTCCCCATGTAGGTCGGGTTGCGCAGGATGTCTCGGATGGTAACCATGTTCCAGCGCCCGCCGCGCCGAGTGGTGATGTCGCGCTCGTTCAGATACTGTGCTATGAGCCGCAAGCCAAGACCCTCGGATGTGTATTTGTGATAGATAAGTTCTACAATCGGAGCCTCTTCCGCCACAATCTCCAGTGTGCCGTCCGCGCCGTTGCGATAGCCATATGGCGGCTTGCCCAAGCCCTTGCCCATCACCGCCCGCTCGCGCATGGACTTCTTGATGCGGCGGCTACGCTCTCTCGACACGCCACGGATGCCCAGCGACTCCAGCGCGTTCTGCGAAGGATCCGGCATGTCGTCGTTGCAGATTATCTTGCATCCCGTCGCTTCAATGGCAAGCATAGACCTTACGACTTCCTCCAAATTCGTCCCTAGGTGGGTAGTGTCCGGTATTATGACGAGGAAGTTGCTCTGAGGACTGTTGATGTACTCCAGCATTTTGTCGTATTCGGGAAACTGCGAACCGTGTTCGTTCTCGGCTTGCACATCACCAAATAGCGCTATCGGCTGATGCAAGTAACTCTCACAGTACTCATAGAAGCTGGCTTCGAGTTGCTCGGGAGTTTCGTGATGGTGGGAACTGCGTATTCTGTAATATCCGATTGCTCGCATGGTGAACTCATTCCAAATAAAGTATGCGGCGGCAATTGTTGCACTGAACGATGGCGCCTTCGCTTCGGATGCGCCGCAGGTCTGAGCGGGGGAAGGTTACGCGGCAGGTTTCGCACATGCTCCGGATGGCGTCCACCCTGCTGACTGCTTGACCGCCTCGCGTCGACAGCAGCGATTCGTACAAGGCGAGCAGGTGTGATTCAATCTGCGGCAACAAGGCTTCGCGATCTCTGTTGAGTGCAGCTAGTTCGCCGTTGAGCATTCGTTCTTGGTCTTGAAGGCGTGGGATACGCTGGCGTCTCTGCTCTTCTAGCGCCGCTAGTGTACGCTCTCCGGAAGTAAGCAGATCTTGCAACTCCTCTGCTATAACCATGAGTTCTAGCAGCGTATCCTCAGCATCCGACCGGCGGCGCTGCAGCATGGCCTGCTCCTCTTGCAGTGCGCCCAGATCGCGCGGATTGGTTACCGCGCCGCCATATAGCCGCGCTTCTATCTCCTGCTCTCGCGTCTCTATTCGCTGCAACGCAAGTTCAGCGTCGCGGCGCAATGTGCTCTGCTTGGTGTACTGCGCTCGGACCCGCTCCACTTGATGCTGCACAGAAACAATGCGCCTGTTGTCTGAAAGCGCTGCCTGCACCTCGTCCAACGCCGCCTGTCCCTCCGCCCGCACAGAGTCCAGTTGCTGCAATTCGTAGAGTAGTCTTAATGACATCGTAAGCCGCCCGTTTCATGTCAGGCTTGCATCATCTCCCAACAGAGCCGCATTCTGTGTACTTTGTGTAGATTTGCGTCAATGATATTCCTTAATGAAACTTCACTTATAGGCGTATACGGTTCTAATTTTGTGTAGAGTTGAACGCCGATGTGCACGACATACTTTTATGTAGCATGCGCCCTAGTATGTAGCATGCCTGCTGGTGTATGATTAGATGCAAGTGCACTAGGCAGAGGTTTTGTGTTTCGGAAAGTGGTGATGCCATGCTTTATTCGAACCCGAACAGGAAGTTCCCCAAAACCAAAATTGTCTGCACGCTTGGCCCGTCAACGGAATCAGAAGCCAATATAGAAGCGCTGGTGCAATCGGGCATGAGCATCGCGCGCCTGAATATGTCGCACGGGGATATGAACACGCACTCCGTAGCTTTCGATCGCGTGCGCCGTGTGTCGGAGCGCCTTCGCATCCCTGTGGGCATAATGGTGGATGTGCCAGGGCCTAAGTATCGCACCGGGCCAGTCAGCCCCGGTGTGCTGGACATACGCGAGGGCGAGGCTATCACGCTGACCAGCCGCGACATCGTCGGCAACGAAGCGCTCGTGTCAGTTGCGCCGCCCGGCATACACCGCGACGCCACAGTGAATCGCCCCATACTGCTCGACGACGGGCTGCTGGAGCTGCGCGTGGAGCGCATAGAAGATGTCGATGTGCACTGTCGGGTGATTATCGGCGGGCGCTTGACCGAACGGCGCGGCGTAACCACGCCCGGCAAAGCACCCTCTCAGCCGTTCCCAGACGAGCGCGCCGAGGAAGCGCTCACTTTTGCCGCACAGCTCGGCGCCGATTTCGTGGCGCTGTCCACCGTTACCACCGACACCGATGTCCATAAGGCGCGCCAAATCATCGACCGCCACGACCCAGACTGCATGGTGATTTCCAAGATAGAGCGGGCGGAGGCGTTGGAGAACTTCGAGAGCATATTAGACGCCAGCGACGCAATCATGGTTGCGCGCGGAGACATGGGCGTAGAAGTGCCATTGTCGCGCGTGCCAGTCATCCAGAAGCACCTCATAACGCGGTGCAACGCTGTGGGCAAGCCGGTCATCACCGCCACGCAGATGTTGGAATCGATGGTGCGATCTCAGGTGCCTACGCGTGCCGAAGTTACCGATGTGGCGAACGCCATATTCGACGGCACGGACGCTATCATGCTGTCTGGCGAAACATCCATAGGGCTTTACCCGATTGAGGCTATCAAGGTGATGGCGCAAACATCGCTGGAGGCTGAGGCTGCGCTGCCATATCGCGACATCCTGATGGCAAATGCTCAGCAGACCGAACATCAGCGCACCGACGATGCGATTAGCTACGATGCAGTCCGCACAGCGCATCAGATAGACGCAAGCCTCATCGTGGCATTCACCGAGAGCGGCGCCACTGCCGGCAGAGTGTCCCGCTATCGCCCATCGCAGCCGATACTGGCGCTAACGCCGTCCGAGTTCACGCGCAGGCGGCTCACCATCCGTTGGGGCGTAATTCCCGTTACCGTGTCGCCGATGCAGTCGGTAGAGGACTTCTTCGCAATAGGCAAGGAGCAGGCGCGCAATATCCCCAGCGTGGAAGTGGGCGACAACATCGTCTTGGTGGCGGGCTTGCCAATCGGCGTGCCCGGCAGCACCAACATGCTGCGCGTGATGACTGTCTCCGAATGACCGGCATCACTCATTATCCAATACGCTTATCTTTCAGGATCGAGCATTGCTATAATGACACCACGAAGTTACGCAGCACAGTCATACCAAACAACTTCGGAGGTCCTCCATGACCACCGCCAACACCCGCATTACGAAGTTACGCATAGCGGATGACTTCCGTCTGCCCGACCCACCATGGCAACCCGACAATATGACCCTCTTCAAACACCTAGCAGCCACTGGCAATGCCCATCATGTCGCCCGGAAACTAGGCTACCCGAAAACCACAATAGTAACCGGCAATCACTATCTGGTCACGCATCTCATCCAGAATATAACCGGTAGCCACTACCCCGATCTGCTGATAGCCTTTAATGTGGACATAGCGGCATTCCGCCAACGCAATGGCTACATCATCTCAGAGCAGGGCAAGCCCCCAGACTTTGTGCTGGAGATAGCCTCTCCCCACACTGGACACATTGACACCGGGGAGAAGCGGGTAGCCTATGCAGCGTTAGGCATCCCGGAGTACTGGCGGTTTGATGAAACCGGTCAGTCCCACGGTACAAGGCTGGCTGGCGACCGACTGGTAAACGGCAGGTACGAACCCATCGCCATTACCGAATTGGCGGACGGCTCGCTGCAAGGATACAGTGCCGTGCTGAACCTGTATCTGCGCTGGGAGAACGGTGAGCTAGGATGGTACGACCCTGCGACGGGACAGCACATCGCCACATTTGACAGCGAGCACATTCGCGCCAACCGGGAACGGGCAGAGCGCTTACAGGAACAGTCCGATCGTCTCCAAGCCGAAGCCCGCGCCGACCGAGAACAGGCAGAGCGCTTACAGGAACAGTCCGATCGTCTCCAAGCCGAAGCCCGCGCTGACCGGGAACGGGCAGAGCGCTTACGCGAACAAGACGCCCGCCTCCAAGCCGAAGCGCGCATACTGGAGCTGGAAGCTGAAATCCGCCGCCTCCAGAACGGCTGACATTGCAGACATCGGGGTCAGCAGCCTGAACACCGGCGTTTTCAGACTCGCTCAACATGATGTCTTGTGCCTCATCCTACGAATCAACCACCTGAATGGAAACGCTATCCGGACGGCTGTCAGTTAGACAATCCCGTGTCTTCAATGTAGAATTGAATATGTGCTGACCCTCTCATAGGATGGTAGGGGATTTATTCGATGCTCAGGCTTTACAATACGCTCACCAAACGAATTGACGAGGTGCGCCCGGTCGAGGCCGGTGTGGTCAAGATGTACACCTGCGGCCCTACGGTTTATCGCGATGCGCATATCGGCAATCTGCGCTCGTACCTGATGGCAGACTGGATACGCCGTGTCCTCGAACTCAACGGCTTGCGTGTGATGCACATCAAGAACATCACCGATGTGGGGCACATGCGCCAAGAGGTGCTCGAGCAGGGCGGAGACAAGGTGATAGCTGCTGCAATTGCAGAAGGCAAAACGCCCGCACAGATCGCACAATTCTACACCGAGCGCTTCCTCGCAGACGAACTGAAGCTGAACATCCTCCCCGCGATGGCGTTTCCCAAGGCGACCGACCATGTGCCGGAGATGCTGGAGATAGTAGAATCTCTAGCGCAAAAGAACTTGGCTTACGAAGTCGATGGCAATGTGTATTACGAGGTGGCAAAGTTCGGCGACTATGGCAAGCTCTCCGGCAACATATCCGACGCTGAACTGCTCGAGGCTGTGCGCGTGGATGCCGACCCTCTCAAGCGCGACCCCCGCGACTTCACGCTGTGGAAAGCCGCCGAACCCGGACGCGTGCTGCGGTGGCAAAGCGTTTGGGGTGAAGGCTTCCCCGGCTGGCACATAGAATGCTCTGCTATGTCCATCAAGTATCTTGGCAGGCGCTTCGACATCCACACCGGCGGCGTGGACAACATCTTCCCCCACCACGAGGGTGAAATCGCTCAGAGCGAAGGCTTTACGGGCGAATCGGTCGTGAGCATATGGACGCATGGGCAGCACCTGCTCGCCGACGGCGTGAAGATGGCAAAGTCCATGGGCAACTCGTTCATCCTGTCCGACATAGAGGCTCAGGGCATAGACCCGCTTGCGTTCCGCTATCTGTGCCTAACGGCGCAGTACGACAGCCGGCTGAACTTCACATTTACCTCGTTGAAGGCGGCGCAACGCGCACTGCTACGCCTCCGCAATATGGTGTGGCAGTGGAGCTTGCTGCCCGCGCTCGATGAGCAGGCATACGCCGTCGCATCGCAATGGCAAGACCGCTTCACGGCGATAGTCAACGACAACTTGAACATGCCGGGGGCGCTTGCGCTCACATGGGAACTGGCGCACTCTGACTTGCCCGGTCAGGTCAAGTTGAAGGCGCTCTTGTATTTCGACGAAGTGCTCGGGTTGGGTTTGGACGATGTGGCGCAGTCATACACCGTGCCGGACGCAGTTACGCATCAGATAGTCAGCCGTACCGAGCATCGCCGCCGCCGCGATTACGCAACCGCCGATTCCATCCGCAGCGATCTGGCTTACGCCGGCTTCGTGGTTCAGGATAGCAGCGTTGCAACGCTCGTGCGCCCCAAGACCGCTTGGGAGAAGCGCGAAGAGCGCTGGCACGCCTACTCTTCGGCGGCAGAAGTGCCTTCTCTCGTCGACGAACCGGATGTACACGATATATCCGTGGGCATCGTAGCGTGCAACTACCTCGCCGATGTGCAGCGGTGTGTCCGCAGTGCGCTCAAATGGCTCGGCGACCGCAGCGCAGAAGTGGTCGTGGTGGACAACGGCTCCACCGACGGCACGGACGAATGGCTGGAAGCCGCCGCCGCAGACGACGCCCGCATCCGCATAGTCCACACCGACCACGCATTGGGGGAGGGCGCGGTCAAGAGCATCCTGCTCAAGCAGTGCCTCGGCAGTATTGTGGTTATGCTCGACACCAGCGTAGAGGTGTGCGGCGACATATTCGCATCGATAGAGCGTGCGCTCGAAGACGACAGCATCGGCGTTACCGGCCCCTTCGGCTTGCGCACCGTCAATCTGCACCACTTCCACGATGGCGAGGGCGAGGCTGGCGAGATGGACGCCATGCAGGCATACTGCTTCGCATTTCGCAGGGACTGCCTAGCCGGTGTGGGCTTGCCCCGCGAGACCTTCAGGTTCTATCGCAACCTAGACCTAGACTTCAGCTTCCAGTTCAAGGAACGCGGCTACAGGATCGTTGCCGACCCGACAATGCCGGTCATCCGTCACGAACATCGTGTCTGGTCTGAGCTTGCCGATGCCGAGCGCGATGAGCTTAGCCTCAAGAACTACCGCAGATTCCTCGGCAAGTGGGGAGACCGCGCAGACTTGCTCATCTGTAATCGAGTTGCAAGTGAGTAAGAACATCCCAGCATCTCCCGTTACCTGCGGCCCCGATATGTGGGGTCGCTTTTTGTGTGCGGATAGCAAAGGCAGCTGTGTTGTGCTGCTTGAACCTTGCTTCAATGGTAGAGGATATTCATACACGCTTGAACCGAATATCGGAGAGTAATGGATGTCCCTCGTCCAATCTTTGCCCGGATTATGGGTGCAGCTGCTGGTTTCTGCCGCACTGATTCTGTTCGCATCCAACTACCTTGCTAGACACGCTGACATTATCGCAATCCGAACCGGATTGGGGCATTCTTTCGTCGGGGTGGTTCTGCTCGCCACTGCGACATCGCTGCCCGAACTGGGCACAGGCGTGGGGTCAATTACCCTCGTGAACGCCCCCGACCTTGCCATAGGCGACGCATACGGCAGCAACCTGTTCAACCTGCTCATCATTGGGATACTGGACATATTTTGGCGGCGCGGCCCAATCTTGAACAGCGTGGGCGTAAGCTCCGGCGTTGTGGCGGCGCTTGGCATCTTCGTCATAACCATTACGATGGTGGCAATGTACTTGCATGCCGGTGTGCTGCAAGGCTTCGAGCAGTGGCACATCAGCCCCGTAACCATCGTGCTGTTTGGCGCATTTATCGTGGGAATGTATATCATCTACCGCTCGGGCAGGGGAGCTTCGTCGGCAGAACCCGCATCTGATCGACATGCTAACTCCAGCCTAGCGCGCTCCATCGGCATGTACGGCTTGGCGGCGCTGGTCATAATTGTGTCGGCAATTTGGCTTGCTAACATAGGCGAAAGAATTGCTCACGCTACGGGCTGGGAAGCCAGTTTCGTGGGGACACAGTTCCTAGCGTTTAGCACATCGCTGCCCGAACTCGCCGCATCCTTCGCTGCAATTCGCATCAATGTTCCGCAGCTTGCCATATCCAATGTGCTGGGCAGCAACCTGTTCAACATGGGCTTCATCCTCACGGTGGATGACGCTGTGCTACTAGGTCAACCCATATGGTCGGCAATCGCCACCGTGCATCAGCTCACCGCAGCATTGGCAATTCTGATGACCGGCATAGTCATCATCGCGCTGGTGAGCCAGCGCCGCCGCAGACCCAACAGATATTTCACCTACGAGGGGATTAGCCTCATCGCCATGTATGTGGTTGCGAGCGTGCTAGTGTTCAGCTTCGGCTGATTCTCGCGAAATTATGGCACGATTGGTATACCGCTATTCCTTATTGCCTTAATTGCCTTATTTTGTCGCAACCCCAGCCTCTGCAGGCGACGGGCGTGCATCTTGACAGAGAATTGCCGTCGCAATAGAGTTACTTATATCCAAAACCATTATAATCACAGGAGACGAGAATGTTCTTTGAATTGCGAGAGTATCGCACCCTGCCGGGTCAGCGAGAGAATTGGGTTCGGTTCATGGAAGAGGAGATCATCCCCTTCCAGACCGGTAAGGGAATGGTCATCGTGGGCAGTTTCGTGGGGCAGGAAGAGGACGACCTCTACATATGGGTGCGCCGCTTCACCAGCGAAGAGGAGCGCGAGCGCCTGTACGAAGCCGTGTACGAATCCGACTTCTGGAAGGACGACATTGCGCCGCGCATCCCCGAGATGATGGACCGCAGCAAGATCGTGGTCAGGCGTATCGAATCCACGCCGCTGTCCGTAGTCAGCTAGAACGCAGCATCCCCGTCTAGGCGGCGGTCGCATAGTGGCGATATGGCGTCCCGTCCCAAACCCTACGATCTTGTTCTGACCAACGTCCGCGTTCTGACACTCGACCCGACTGCGCCGTATGCGTCTGCCGTGCTGATTCAGGATGGCAGGCTGGCGTGGGTAGGGGACGGCAGGCTTCTGTCGCCGTCTGCTACTTCGGGGGCGTCGCATATCGACTGTGGCGGGCGCACGCTGGTGCCCGGCTTCATTGACGCTCACTGCCACCTGCTGGCTTATGCCGCAAGCCTAGTTGCTGTGGACTGCCGCCCGACAGCCGTGTCGTCCATATCTGACATCGTGGGCGCAATCCGTATGCGCGCCGCTGACACGCCGCCCGGCGAATGGATACGCGCATACGGATATAGCAGATTTGCCCTGCGCGAAAGACGCCACCCCACGCGTTGGGACTTGGACGGCGCTGCGCCTAACCATCCTGTGCGCCTGAACCACCGTTCGGGACATGCCTGCGTGCTCAACAGCATCGCCCTGCGGCTGGTGGGCATCAGCACCAGTACCGACGAGCCGCCGGGCGCCACCATCGCACGCGACATGTCCAGCGGCGAACCCAACGGCTTGCTGCTTGAGATGGACGGGTTCTTGGGTGCGCGCATGCCCCGTATGTCTGATGTGGAATTGAAATCAGCCGTGCGTCATATGAACGAGCGTATGCTGTCCGTCGGCATCACTGCTGCGAACGACGCCACGCCGTCCAACTCCCCGGAGCGGTGGCGATTGATGCGGGGGCTGCAAGCCGATGGTGCATTCACACCGACAGTAACGATGATGGCGGGCGTGCACAGGCTGGACGATTTCGCTGCTGAAGGCATCCCTAGCTGCGGCGGCGATAAGCCCACGCTCGGGCACGCAAAGGTGATGCTTACTCAAAGCGGCGGCACTCTATTCCCGTCTCCGGATACCCTGAACGCAATTGTCCAATCCGCACACCGCAGGGGGTTTCCAGTCGCTGTGCACGCCGTCGAAGCGGAAGCCGTGATTACAGCGGCGGATGTGCTGGCATCCAACCGCACGCTGGGTCTGCGCGACCGCATAGAGCACGCCGCCGAATGTCCGCCCAAAGCCCTTGACGCCTTATGCAGATCGGGTGCGACGGTTGTAACGCAGCCGCGCTTCATTCACGATAGCGGCGATAGGTATCTCGCCGAACTCGGCGACAATTCGCGGTGGCTGTATCGCATTGGCACATTGAGCGCCGCCGATATGCGTATGGCGGCAGGCTCTGATGCGCCCGTCAGCGAACCGCACCCTCTTTTGGGGATGCAGGCTGCAGTCAGCCGCCGCACATCCGGCGGGCAGACACTTAACGCAGTGGAGAGCGTGTCTGCGATGCGGGCGCTTCGCATGCACACTAAGGATGCTGCTTACGCCGTCGGACGGGAGCGCGATATGGGGATGGTGGCAGCGGGCATGCGCGCCGATCTCACCCTGTTAAGCGCAAACCCGCTGCAATCCGCAGACATCGCAAGCATCGATGTGCATATGACCATTGTGGGCGGGCGCATCGCTTGGCGGCATGACGGCGGCTAGCCGCGCCGAAGCTTCACATGGCTGACGAGTTCTTCGAGCGAATCCCGTGCTCGGGTTTGCGGCAGCGTGGCTAGGCTCTCACGAGCCTTGTTGCAGTATGCATCGGCGAAGTCGTAGGACTCTTTGAGGATGTCGGGCTGCCGCACGATGCTCACGGCGTTGTCTAGCAGCGCCTTGTCGCTCGGGTGCAGCAGTGCCTTCGTGATAGCCTCGCGGTAGGGCTTGCGCTTCATCGCCATCAGCGTTGGCAGCGTTACTATGCCGTTTGCCAAGTCGCTACCGATGGGCTTGCCTATCTCTTGCTCGTCCCCGTCGAAGTCCAAAATATCGTCCACCACTTGGAAAGCCATCCCGAGGTTGTAGCCGTAGTTCCGTAGCGCCTCAACTTGTGCTGCGGGTGCGCCGCTAAGAAGCGCCCCGCTTTCGCTCGCAGTGGTGAACAGCGATGCCGTTTTCTTGTAGATGCGGTTCAGGTAACCGTCCATGCTCTGATGCGGATTGTGCGTCTCGGACATCTCTTGCAGCTCGCCGCTCGAAAGCTCCATGATGGTCTCTGCGAAGCGGCGCATCGCGCGGATGTCGCCCGTGTCGCACACGAAGATTGCCGACGCCGCAAATATGTAATCACCCGCCAGCACGGCGGCGCTTGCTCCCCAAAGGTTGCTGATGGTGGCTTTGCCGCGCCGCACTGACGCCTCGTCTACCGTGTCGTCATGAATGAGGGATGCGATGTGCAGCAGCTCGATGCCCAGCGCCATATCCTCTGTGCGCTTTTCGTCGTGCGGGTGGAAGGATGACGCCAGCAGCGTTATGGCGGGGCGGATGTACTTGCCGGGCGATGAGAGTATGTGATCGAGCAGTTTCGCCAAGAACGGATGCTGCTCTTCTGCCATCCCCCGCAGCCTGTTGTTGACCTTATCTAGGCGATGCTGGACGGGTTCGTAGAATGAGGCTGGCTGCAATTTGACGCTCCGTTCAGGCATATGCCGGGCGCAGCGGATGCGTCCGTCGAGATTACTTTTTAAGACGCTTTGCCTCTGCATCCATCAGCGCCTCGTCCAATTTGGCAAACATCGGCACGGGCTTTTGTAGCGGCTGCCCGGGTTTTAGCTCAGCAGGATCCCACGCCCAGCCGCCGTCGGTAACATCGCCGTCAAACCCCAGCATGGCGTGGAGTTTCTGCGCGCTGAACGGCAGGAAGGGGTAGAGCGTGGTCTTCAGGCAGTTTATGACCGCAAGACCAGTCCAAAGGGTTCGCGCTGCGTCTGTTCTGTCATCGCGCAGGGCGCGCCAAGGTGCCTTGCGCTCGAGGTAGCGGTTGGCAGACTGCGCCAGCGACATAGACGCTTGCAGCGCCTGCCGCAGTCTCACGGCGCGCAAGTGCTGCTCGGCATCGTCGAAGCGCTGGTGCGCCTCCGCAATCAACCCTTCGCTCAGGTCGTCGAGCGCATCGGGCTGCGGCGGCACACTGCCGAAGTTGCGGCTTGCCATAGTCAACACTCTATGCACGAGGTTGCCGTATGTCGCCACTAGCTCGTCGTTGTTGCGTCGCACATACTCGCGCCACGAAAAGTCCGAGTCCGAGGTCTCCGGGAGGTTGGACGCAAGCACATATCGCAGCGGGTCCGGTTCGTATCGATCTAGGTACTCCGGCAGCCACACCGCCCAGTTGCGGCTAGTGGAGAACTTGAAGCCCTCCAAGTTCAGATATTCGTTCGCCGGCACATCGTAGGGCAGGCTTAACCCGCCATATCCCAGCAGCATTGCGGGCCAAATTACGGTGTGGAATGGGATGTTGTCTTTGCCCATGAAGTAGAATGCGCGGCTATCGTTGCTCCAAAACGGCTTCCATGCGTCCGGCTCCCCGTTGTTCCTCGCCCATTCTATGGATGCGGACAGGTAGCCGATGACCGCCTCGAACCACACATACAGCCGCTTGTCGTCATAGCCTTCTATGGGCAGCGGTATGCCCCACTCTATGTCGCGGGTAATGGCACGGTCGCGTAGCCCGCTTTCGAGGTAACTGATGGTGAAGTTGCGCACATTCGGGCGCCAGTGCTTCTGCTCCCGCACCCAATCCAAGAGTTGGTCTTGGAATGCGCTTAACCGCAAAAAGAAGTGTTCGGTCTCTCGGAAAATGGGCGTATTCCCGCAGATGCGGCAGATGATGTTGGCGAGGTCTTTCGGGTCTAATGTGCGGCCGCAGTTGTCGCACTGGTCGCCGCGCGCGCCGTTGAAGTTGCAGTGAGGGCAGGCGCCTTCCACATAGCGGTCTGCCAAGAAGCGAAGCTCGCTTTCGCAGAACGGCTGCACCATGATGCCCTTGTAGATGAAGTCGCGCTCATACAGCCGCAGAAACATATCCTGCGATACGGCGAAATGGTTGTCCGTGTGCGTAGTGGTGAACAGGTTGAAGCTGATGCCGAGCCGACGCCAGCTGTCTAGGAACTCCGCTTGGTACTTGACGAAGATGTCCTGGGGGGTAACGCCTTGCTCCTCCGCCGTGAGGGTTACGGGCGTGCCGTGTGCATCACTGCCGGACACCATCAGCACATCGTTCCCTTTGAGGCGGTGGTAACGGGCGAAGATGTCAGCAGGCAGGTATGTTCCTGCCACATGACCTATGTGGATGGAGCCGTTGGCGTATGGCCACGCTACGGCAGCAAGGATACGCTCAGACAATTTCACGCACGCTCATATCGTATTAGATAGTATAGTCCACTATGCTTAATGGTATCACAAATTAAGGCGTGTAGCAGAACCTAGTGGTATGCCAATCAGCATTCGTGAAGCGGCTTTAAGCGGACGCCGCTGCAAATCCAGAACACCCGCATAGCCGTTGGGCGTAGCAGCGTCCCTACTCGACTGCGCTAGGTTTGGCAGGGCGTTCGCTTGCGCCTATGTCGAGCCAAAGTCTGTACACTTCGCGGCGGGGAAGCGACAATGCAGCGGCGACCTCGCCGACGGCATCGCGTGCGCGGAAGCCTTGCCGTCGCATCGTCTCGAGCATCTGCCTGACATCGTCTTCGGACGCCGCATCCTGCTCGGTTTCAGACAGCGCAGCGCCCGCAAACACGAGCGTGAACTCGCCGCGAGGCTCGGGGAAGTGTGCGAGCGCATCCGATACGCTGCCGTGGAACACCTGCTCGTGCAGCTTCGTCAGCTCGCGGCATACGACCATCTGCCTATTCCCCAGCACATCCAGCGCATCTTGCAGCGACTTTCGCAGGCGATGGGGCGACTCCAATGCTGCTATGGGCTGCGGGTGATGCGCCAACGCTTGAAAAAGACGAATGCGTTCGCCTCGCTTGCGGGGCAGAAAGCCCGCGTGAACGAAACCATTCCCGACTAGCCCGGACACTGCTACCGCCGCCGTAACCGCAGACGCACCGGGAACAGGAACGACGGCGTGGCTCGCAGATGCTGCGGCGCGCACCAGCGATTGCCCCGGGTCGTTCACTCCGGGCGTGCCCGCATCGGACACGAGAGCAACATCCCCGCTTGCAAGCGCATCTAGAAGTATCGGCAGCCGCTGCGACTCGTTGTGCTCGTTGAAGCTTATGAGCGGAGTGTGGATGTCGTATCGGCTGAGCAGCTTACGCGTTATGCGGGTGTCCTCGGCGGCGATGATGTCGGCTTCGCGCAGGATTCGCAGCGCGCGCAGGGTAATGTCTTCGAGGTTGCCTATGGGCGTGGCGACTATGTAGAGGGTGGGCACATTTCCTCCAGTGTTCGTATATGACGCCCGGTGTCGCATCTTGTGGCAGAGGTAGCAGAGAAGATGGGGTATAGATGCATCACCACACACATAAGAATGAGGCGGCGCAATGACCGCCCCAATACTTGTGTGCTTTGTATGAATTTGGGGTTTGCCCAACAGCGAGGCGATCGCCTTACTCCAGCGCACTCGCAGTGCCGACTATCGCAACCGTGCCGTCGGGTTTCTCCATCCACACAGCGACATTGGCGCGGTAGCCCCCGTTCTCCGGCACGCGGTCGGTGATAACCCCGCGAGCAATAACATGGTCGCCGGGCCATACGATGTTGGTGAACTTGATGTCCAGCCTGCCGCCTTCGTACCAGCCTTTGCCGAAGCGGCGATCCATCATGTCGCCGATGTAGGACATCGTCATCCTGCCGCCGACCACAACTTCCTCGAAGCCCAACTCTTCGGCGGCGCGCTTGTCGGTGTGGTAGTTCTTGTTGCCGTGGAAGAACGAGCCACACATCTCGAGCGTAATGTCCGCCTCAACCGGAGTGATAACCTCACCATCCGGCACATTGAACTTGCGGACACCCTCTTTGCGCTTTGGGTCGCGCAGTTTGACCGTCCCGAGATGGCTCTTGCCGAGCAGATAGCTTTGGTGGTGAGTGCCGCGCGCCATCAGCTCGTCGTCCGCAGACCACAGGTCGACCACCTGCTTTACCACAGTGCGGTCGCGCCAGTCGTATATGTCCACTACGGAGGAAGTGCGCTTGTAGGTTTCGGCGGGATACATCGGCTTGTGAAGCTCCCACTCTTGCCGAATCCACAGGTTGCCGAAGTTGTCCTTGAAGCCTGCGCCGCCGAAGCCGCCGTCTACATTGGTGAGGATCATCGAGGGCACTACGGGTGTGCCGTATGGCGATTCTTCGTTGTATGGGGCGCTGTCCACATTTAGCCCCTCGAAATAGTCGCGCAGGATTTCGCCCGTCGCCGTGAAGTCTATGTTGCCCAAGTCTTTGCCCACATACGCCTCGTCCGAGTTGCGCACATTTTGTTCGGTCATTGGATACCCCTTTCTGAATCCTGCCTACAAGCCATCCCTTGAGTTATTTGGCAGCACATATTTCGTTTAGCAAGTCCGCTTTCGCCTACAATATGACACCCTGCTCTTTCAGGGCGCTAATGTCGTCCCAAGTGTAGCCTAGAAGGTCAATCAGAATCTGCTCGGTGTTTTCGCCATGCGCTGGCGCTAACTTTCGGGTTGAGACGGGCGTCTTGCTGTATGCGATTGGCGTCTGGTGCCACTTGGTGTGCCCCAGCGTTGAGTGTTCGAAGTCTATCAGGTATGAGTTCTGGGTTACCTGTGGGTCATCCGGCAGATCGAGGATGGACTGGACACGCTCCCAGATGAGGTCTCCGGCGGCGTCAAGTCTACTTTCCCAATCGGCGCGCGTTCTGCCGATGAATATGTCATCCAGAATCGCTATAAGTTCCTCTCGGTTCTCACGGCGGGCTGCCATGCTGTTGAAGCGTTCGTTGGTTGTCAGGTCTTCCCTTCCGAGCGCCTTGCAAAAAGTTGGCCAGTAGCGATAGCCTTGGCTCATAGAAAAGGCTATCCACTTGTCATCCTTGCAGCGATAGTAATTCCAGAGCACATTGCCGGCGCGTGTGCGAGGCTGTCTCTCGAATTCCCTGCCAGACAGGAGCGCTATGCCATCCCGCATGCCGCCGAGCCACATCAGGCTGCCGAGGTGCGACACATCCACGCGCTGCGCTACGCCGAAGCGCTCTCGCGCCACTAATGCGCCGAGGATGCCGTATGAGAGCATGATGCCCGCAATCTGATCTGCGACCCCGTGAATGTTGTATGGGATGCCGTCGTCTGGCCCCGACCACCACAGCGATCCTGCGCGCGCCTCGCCGGTGAGCGCAAATGCAGGCTTGCCGGAGTCATCGCCCTTGGGCCCATATCCGGTTGCCGAGGCATATATGAGCGACGGATTGTGCTGTGTCAGCTCATCGTAGCCTAGCCCCAATCGTTCGGCGACACCTTGCCGAAAGTTCTCCACGAAGATGTCGGATTTTGACACGAGCTTGTGCATCACATCGACGCCTGCGGGGTGCTTTAAGTCTAGGGCGATGCCGCTCTTGTTGCGGTTCAGGCTCTCGAAGTAGGCGCTGCTACCTTCCATTGCCGACGGGACGCCTGCCACAATGCCAAACTGCCTGCCGTGATCGCCGTCAAGGGACTCAACCTTGATTACTTCTGCGCCAAGGTCTGCAAGCATCATCGTCGAGACGGGGCCAAACTGCCACATCGTCCAGTCGATTACGCGTATGTTGCGGAGCGGGCCGCCCCCGGTGTCAGGCTGCGTGCTCATGTCTTTTTGGATGCACCTTTTGCATCGATTATTGCTGCGAGAGGCAGCACACGGCAACCCCTCGCAGCATGGTGTTTCTTGCGTATTAGTACTGCCGCTGCTGTCGGGAGCGACCGCCCATTGCGGCGTATGCCACATCCGGGTCGGTTACCACATCTAGCAGAGCGGGCTTGCCGCTGCCGAATGCGCGCTCTAGGGCGGGGCGTATCTGCTCAGGGTCGGTTACACGCTCGCCATAGCCGCCCATGCCGTCCATTATCTTGGCATAGTCGGTCTCTTGGGACAGGTATGTCCCAATGCCGCGCATGCCGCGCCGCACTACGCCTTGCGTGGTCTGATTCCATGCGCCGTTATTGCCCACGATGGAGACGATGGGCAGGTTGAAGCGGACATAGGTCTCCACATCGAAGCCCGTAAGCCCAAACCCGCCGTCGCCGTACACGATGCAGACCTGCTTGCCCGGGCGCGCCAACTGCGCCGCTGCCGCAAACCCGCTGCCCGCGCCTAGGCAGCCGAACTGCCCCGGATCCAGCCAGTGGCCGGGTTCGTTGATGTTCAGCACGCGTGCCGCAAAGGTTACGATGTCCCCGCCGTCGCCGATGACGGTGGCGTCGCGGTCGAGCGTATCACGAAGTTCTTTCATCAGCCGCATCGGGTGGATGGGGGACTGAGTGCTGTTGAGCATCGATTCATCGGCGGCTTTGAGCGCCTTGTCCTCGGTGATGACCTCTTCCACCCACGCCTTGCCGGGGGACTTGTATCCAGAGCTGCGCAGCCCGTCCATAATCTGCTGCAAGACCGCCTTGGAGTCGCCGACCACGCCCACATCGATGTCACGGTTCTGCCCAATCTTGCCGGAATCCATCATGATTTCCACGAGCTTGGGGTTTTGCGGGAACATCGTGTCTGCGCCGTAGCCCAGACGGAAGTCGATGGGAGTGCCGAGGAGGATGACGGTGTCAGACTTGACCAGCCCGTAGCGCCGCCCGAGGCTGCCGAGGTTGGGATGGTCTGATGGGATGCTGCCGCGCCCCATCGCGTTCAGGAACACCGGAGCGTCTATCATCTCGACGAACTCCCGCAGCTCCTCGGATGCGTCGTTCCACCATATGTCGGAGCCTGCGAGCACCATCGGGCGCTCGGTCTCGTGCAGGATGTCCACGACTTGCTGCACATACGCAGGGTCGCCATATGCGCGCGCCTGCGTGCGATAGCTAGTCGGATACTTGACATTGGCTTCGTCTGTCTTGCCGCCCACGATGTCTATCGGGATTTCGAGGTACACGGGGCCGGGCACGCCAGAGGTTGCGTGGCGAAATGCGATGGCGACATACTCGGGGATGCGCTCCACGCGTTTGACCTGTTCGGAAAACTTGGTCACGGGCTTGAGAAATGTTGCGCTGTCGAAGTCCTGCAAGCCGCCGCGCAGATGGTCGCTGATACCGGCGTTGCCGCCGATCATCACCATCGGGCTTGGCGCTTGGAATGCGTTGGCGATGCCTGTTACGGCGTCCGTTACGCCCGGGCCCGCAGTAACAATAGCCACGCCGGGCTTGCCCGTTACCTTAGCCCAACCCTCGGCAGCATGCGCTGCTACCTGCTCGTGGCGAAAGTCGATAACCTTGATACCTTCGTCCACGCAACCCTCGTAGAGATTGTAGATGTGGCCGCCGTTCAGCGTGAACACATACTCCACGCCCTCTTTCTTCAATGCCTTGGCGAACAATCGCCCGCCGTCTATCTCTGCCATCTTTCCTCCGTTCTTACTGTGTGATTTGCATAGTCAATAATACGCAATCTACTCTAAATTTCCCGTGAATGTCTCACACGGAGCCATTACCTCACGGCAGGGAAACTCGGTTCTAAATCCCCGCGAGAGATTACAAGATTGCGCCTGCCTCTTGCAGCTGCTGGATGTCATCCCAATCGTATCCGAGTTCTTCGATGAGGATTTCTTCGGTGTGTTGCCCAAGCTCTGGGGCTTCCCGCCATATGCCGGCCGGCGTTTCGCTGTATCGGTTCGGATGGTTGCACATCTTCACCTCGCCCAACACTGGATGGTCGAACTTGGATATGTAGTTGTTCGCCTGCACCTGTATATCGTGCTCCAGCTCTTCGATGGCTTGCACCTTGGCGTAGATGAAGTCTATCTCGAATTCGCGGAACAAGGTGTCCCATTCGTCGGCGGACTTCTCAGCGAACTTGGCGTCCAAAATGCCGACCAGTTCAACCGTATGCTCGGCGCGGCTTCGCATATCGGCGAAGCGTGGGTCTGCGGCCGCCTCGTCCAAACCCATGGCGGCGGCGAGCGGCTGCCAGTAAGGATCCGGCTGCAAGTGCATCAGTTGGATGCATCTGCCGTCTTTGCACTTGTACAGGTTGGAGAGCGGGTTGGTCGGCGCGTCTCGGTCGTATGAGCCGAAGCTGCGCCCGTTATTAAGGAGGCTCATGCTTATGCCAAGCCCTTGCAGCCACATGTTGGCGCTCAGGTGTGATGCGTCCACCTTTTGCCCGATGCCCTGTATGCTGCGGCACACAAGGGCGGACAGCACGCCTAGGCAGAGCATGATGCCCCCCATCTGGTCTGACACGCCCTGCGATATGCGGCTGGGGTACTCTGCGCCCGGGGGCGTGGCGGACATCATCAGACCGCCGCGCGCCTGTCCGCAGCCATCGAACGATGGCAGGTGCGAGTCCGGCCCCTCAGGCCCATAGCCGGTAGCCGAGCCATACACGAGCATGGGGTTGATCTCCCTCAGGGTTTCGTAGCCCACGCCCAACCGCTCGGCGACGCCCTTGCGGTAGTTCTGCACGAACACATCGGTGTTCTTTACGAGCTTGTAGACCACTTGTCGCCCGGCGTCAGTCTTTAGGTTGACGGCAATGCCGCGCTTGTTGCGGTTGCAGGACTCGAAGTAGGCGTTACGCCCCTCGCCCAGATCCATGTTCAGCGTGGATGCGCGCCAAAGTCCGCGCCCGGCGTCGCCATCGAGCGACTCAATCTTGATGACATCCGCGCCCATGTCGCCCATCATCGCTGCGCACATCGGCCCGAACTGCCACATCGTCATATCCAGCACTCGGATGCCCTGCAATGGGCCGCTGCCGGAGTTAGTGCCGTTAGAAATCATACTTACCTCCAGCGTTCATTTTGCGCCTGTTAGCTTGCCAATAGGCAAACCATGTTATCATCGACCCTGTGCGGTGGGATTGTAACACACTTGGCAACCTGACACTAACAGCCCTGCGTGCTGGGTAGCGTTTTCATTCAGATGGTGTAGGACAGAAGCCTTCGGTGTCGCAGCAGTATCAACAGGTTGTTTTGTCTAGATAATATTTCCATTAAGGCGGTTTAGTCGAAAAATGGGGCGGGAGACATTATCAGAGGAGGCAAAGCGAATCGGTATGCTATACCGATTCGAAAAGTAGGCAGACAAGACCGCCGCACAGAATATATCAGGATACGCTTCAAGTAGATCTGATGCCACACAAGCCGATGTGCGCAGCCTACAACAACATTGCGATGGTAGGCAATCGCAGCTATCCCCGCTCTGGCGACAAGAAGTCGCCCACATTGTAGCGAAACAATCTCGGCAGCGGGCAGCGTGAAGAACCTAAACCCCCCACACGCTCGCTATAGTATCTGCGACAGGAAGAGCTTGGCGCGGTCGCTTTTGGGGTTGTCGAAGAATTCGTTGGCGCCGCTCTCTTCCACGATGCGCCCCTCGTCGAACATGATGATGCGGTCTGCCACCTCGCGGGCGAAGCCGATTTCGTGCGTTACGATGAGCATCGTCATGCCGGAGTTGGCGAGTTCGCGCATAGCGTCGAGCACCTCGTTTATCATCTCCGGGTCGAGCGCGGAGGTCGGCTCGTCGAAGAGCATGATGCGCGGCTGCATCGCAAGCGCGCGCGCAATGGCTACGCGCTGCTGCTGTCCGCCTGAAAGCTCCGCCGGATACTTCTCCGCCTGCTCGGGTATGCCCACGCGCTCCAAAAGCTCCACTGCCACATCTTCCGCACGCTCGCGCGACCACTTGCGTACCTTCATCGGCGCAAGCGTGATGTTCCCCATCACAGTCAGATGCGGGAACAGGTTGAACTGCTGGAACACCATCCCCACTTCGCTGCGAATCGCGTCTATGTTGCGCACATCGTCGGACAGGTCGATGCCATCCACGATGATGTCCCCGCTCTGATGCTCTTCGAGCCGATTAATCGTGCGGATGAAGGTGGATTTGCCCGAACCGGACGGACCCACAATCACTATCCGTTCACCGCGCTTGACGGTTATGCTCACATCCTTGAGCACCTGAAAGTTGCCAAACCACTTGTTCACATCGCGGCAAATGATGATGTCTTCCGAAATGTCTGTCGTGTCAAGCACTGCGCTAGATGCCCAATTTGTCGTCATAATGACCCTCCGCGTCGGCGGCTTTAGTCTCAATTCTTCACATCATTATTTCCCGCCGAAGCATTTCACAGCGTTTCATATGCTGCGGAAACCCCACACAAAACATTCTCTATCGATTGGCTAGGGGTATCCCGTTCATCCTAAAATCTGACATGCGTCGGGAAATCTCACACACAAAAAACACACAAAACATTAGCGCTGTCCCACGCCCAAGTAGCGCTCGAGGCGCAAGCTCAGGTACGACATCCCGAAAGTGAATATCCAAAACACTATCGCAAGGAATATGAACAGCTCCGGCGCATTGCCGAGATACTCAGGGTTGCCCTTGATGAATGAGCGGCTTCGCTCCACGATGTCCTGCATCCCGATGATGTACACGAGGGTGGTGTCCTTGAACAGTGCTATGAACTGCCCCACTATTGCGGGGATGACATTTCTGATAGCCTGCGGCAGCTCTATGAAGATGGTGGTCTGCCAGCCGGGGAGACCAAGCGCGCGCGCCGCCTCCACTTGCCCCGATGGCAACGCCTGCAGCCCGCCTCGCACATTCTCTGCCATGTACGCTGAGCTGAACAAGATGATGATGACCGACGCACGAAACAGCGAGTTTTGCGGAAAGTCCGATGGGAACGCAAGCGGCACCAGCACCTGCGACATGAACAGCAGTGTAATCAGCGGCACACCGCGGAACAGCTCAATGAAGCCCACGCACAGCGCCTTTACTATGGGCAGATTGCTGCGCCGCCCAAGCGCAAGCGCAATCCCAATTGGCAGGCTGAACACTATGCCAGCCACCGCCAACAGCAGATTCAGCATCAGCCCGCCCCAGTGGATGACGGACACGGGCTGCAAGCCGGGAACGCCGGGCAGCCCCCGCAGCAGCACGAGCGTAACCAAGAACACCGCAACGCCCAGCATCACGATGCGGCTGGGCTTGCCCAAGGGCGTGTAGCGCCCAAGCGCATAGCCGACAAACAGCGCAGGAATGTTTGCCGCCAACAGCAGCCGCACATCCAGCCCCATCCGATCGAAACTATACGGCAGCAGGGCGAATGCCGCAGCGACTACAGCGACCAGTATGGCAGAGCGCTTGGCGACGCCGCCACCTGCCACCGCCCACACCATGCCCAGCAGCGCCGTTACCAACAACAGCGACGCCTGCGGCCGCCAGAAGCAGTTGCGCCCCGGGCACGCATCGCCGGTGTTGTACTGCCCCATCATCATCTGACCACCCAGCGCCGTCAGCACCGACCAGTCTGCGCTGTTCAGCGTCCAGCGAACCCCGAACCACAGCGCAAGCACAATCAGCACGGCGGTAACAACCGTGAGCACGCTGTTGAAGCGGCTGCTGAAAAGGTTCTCCCGCACCCACCCAACGGCGCCGATGTTCTCGCGCGGCGGCCCCACGCTGCCGCCCGGCGGTGTGGACGGTTGCGACGGTTGGAAGGATGCAGGCGCAGTCGTGGACATTGGCTAGCCTCCCTTCAGCCGTATGCTGCGATTATACAGGTTGCCGATGAGTGAATAGGTCAGGCTTATGGCGAGATACGCCGCCATTATCAGCAGAAATATGGATATGGACGGCGCGGTCTGCGTCATCGTCTTGCCCACATTCGTCAGGTCAGAGAAGCCGATTGCGCCCGCAAGGCTGCTGTTCTTGGACAGGTTGAGATACTGGCTAATCATCAGCGGTGTGATGACTCGCAGCGCCTGCGGGAATGTTACATGCCGTAATGTGCTGAAGTAGTGCAGCCCCAAAGCGCGCGCCGCTTCCGTCTGTCCCCTGTTGACGGACTGAATCCCGGCGCGCACGATTTCGGCGATGAACGATGCCGTGTACATTACCAGTCCGATTAGCAGGGCGGTCAAGCCCGTCGGCGTAGTGAACCCGCCGGCTATCTGTCCAAAAGCCCCCTGCGGTTCAGGCAAAGATATATGAAATGGCGCGCCTGCTATGACGCTCACCACGAACCACGCCGCTAGCGTCAGCGCAATCGATGCGATGAAGCCGAACAACACCGGATGCGTGCTGCGCTCCGAGTCTGTCTGCATACGAGCAAGAACCCGCTGCACGAGCCAACCGAGCGCCACTGCGCCCGCCGTCAGCGCGAGCCACACAACTGCCGCTCCGCCGTTCGGCAGCGGCAAGGGCGCAGATATGCCGCGATTGTTGATGTAAAGCCCATCCCCGATGATGTAACTCTCGCTCAACGGCGGCAGCGCCAGCATGATGTAGAACCAAAAGAAGAGCTGCACCAGCAGCGGCACATTGCGGAAGAACTCGATGTACGCAAGCGCGAGCTTGTTCACCAGCCAGTTGCTCGACATCCGCGCCACGCCGACAAATATCCCCAACAGCGTGGCTAATATGACGCCTATGACCGACACGAAGACCGTGTTCATGAACGCCACAATCAGCGCATAGCGGTAGCTGTCTGACGGGTCGTATGGCAGAAAATGCTGCCCGATGGGCGTCAGGTACGAGCGCACGAGGAAGTCGAAGCCGAAGGGGATGTTGCGGTCTTGGATGGCGTCCGTAACATTTACCAAGAACCACACCAACGCTGCAACGACAACGATGCCAGACACGAACTGCGATGTCCATCGCAGAACCTGCGCATGCCTCCACAGTGGCACGCCTCGGTAGGTTAACGAGCGCATCAAGGCGGCGTTGCCCCCATTCGTTTCGTTGCAATTCAAGCCGGGTGTGATGCGCGGGATTATATCACAACGCCGATGACTATTTGATGCCCTCTTCCGCTAGCAGCGCGTGAAGTTGGCGAAGGGTTTCAGCGTTCTCTTCCAGCGTGAAGCCGTCCGCCTTGTACTCTTGCAGGGCGCTCATGCCGTCCACAGCGCCGATGTCCACGCACTTGCGGATGACCGCCATATCCTCCTCCACCGACGGCAGCAGGTTGACGCCCGCGAGCTTGGACAGCGCCGCCGCAAGCCCGTATCCGCCCCAGTTGGATACGCTCGCAAGCACAAGCTCGGACACGCCGGTTACGCAGGGAAGTTTGACGAGCGAGTCAACGCCGGTTACTTCTTGCGCCACATTGCCCATCCCGATTTCGTTGCCGCCATCGCCGATGCCCACGGTGCGCGAGTGGTTGGCGAACAGGTAGTCGGTGCGGGCGGTGTATTGCGTGATGTCGCGCCCGCGCATGTTACGAAACTTTCGCCCATCGCTGTCGTCAGTCATGCCGCAGCGCTCGATGGCGATGAGCACTGACGGGGAATGCTCTGCGAGCAGCGCCTTGGCGAAGCGTTCGCTTTCGGCGTCGGCGGCGATGGGAAAGTCCACGACCGCAGCCGCATCGCTCTTTGCCGCCTCCATCACGGCCACGCCGTGCGTATCGGTTACATACACCACGCCGCAGCCAAGCCGCTCGAGTGCGTTGCCGATGGCGATTGCGCCGGGGGGACCGTCGGTCTCGATTAGCCCAGCGTCGAGAATGTAGAAGCCGGTTACGATGAACGCAACGCCGAGGTTATCGTGTATGAGCTGCGCTGCGCGGTCGCAGAAGTCGGCGGGCACATGCTGCCGCAGTTGGGATATGCCACGCCTGTCCCTGTCTAGGATGATGTCTTCTATCGTCATTCTTCGTCCTTTCGATGGGTCGATATGGGAGACCAGTGGGTCAGTTCCGGGGTCATCAGTCAGTAATCAAAATTCTCAAAACTGCGATCTTGCTTGCTATTCATTCCCGTCATTCCCCGTTTCGCCAGGGCCACTAGAACCTGCCAGCGTTTTAGCGCCCGGCTACTCCAGCGCATACAGAGACCCGTCTTCGGATGTGAAGTACACGAGTCCGTTGGCGGCTACGGGGACGGAGGCGATGGGGGCGTCGGTTTCGAAGCGCCACAGTTCGACGCCGCTGTGTGTGTCCACTGAGTACAGAGTGCCAAAGCGGTCGCCAATGAGCATGGCGTTGCCTGCGAGTGTTGCGGGCGATCTGAACACGCCGTCTGCGTTGAATGTCCACAGCGTTTCGCCGGTCTCTCGGTCTAGGGCATAGATTGCGCGCTCCGATGCCGCAACATAGAGGCGGTCTTCGGTTACGATAGGCGCTGAGACGAACCTGCTGCCGGGTAGCATAGCAGCCCACACCAGCCCCTTGAGTGGCGGCAGTTCGCTCAGGAAGCCCCACGCCCATAGCTGCGTTCGCAGCCAGCGCATATTGCTCTCTAGCGGGTATTCGCGTTCGCGCCAGTCGATTGCCGTTACCAGCCCTATTTGGTCGGCGGTGTACACTCTGTTCCCATCCAGCACCGGCACTCCGCGCGCAAACTTGGTGTGGTAGTCGAGGCGCTTCCTGCCAGTGCGCTTGTCCACGATGTGCAGGTAGCTGTCTTGGGACAGCACAGCCACGATGTCGTCGTTGATGGCGGGGTCGGATGCTATGTGCCCGTCGGTTTGGTATGTCCAGCGCACATCGCCGCTCTGTGCGTCCAGCGTGTATAGCTTGCCGTCGCCGCTGCCGATGTACACGATGCCATCAAGCACGACCGGCGATGTGGCGAATATGCCGCCGGTGAGGAACTCCCAGCGCAGTGCGCCTGTGTCTGTGTCCAGCGCAAGCACCCGACCATCCCGCAATCCGATGAACACGCTGTCGCCCGCAACCGAAGGCGACGAGTCAATAGGGCCGTTGACCGGATGCTCCCATATCAGTGCTCCGCTGTGGGCGTCCAGCGCCACGATGCGGTTGTCGCCAGAGCCTAGGTACAGCACGCCGTTCACCACGGCGGGTGATGAGAACATCGGGGCGTCCGTGTCGAACCGCCATCGGAGCTTGCCTGTCGGCGTGGGAGCGTCCTGCTGCGCCGACGCCGAATGCGTAGGGTCGCGCAGGAACATGGGCCAGTCGCCGGGCGCAGGCTGTGCACTGACGGCAGACAACGGCGGCGGCGGCTCGCTGTCGAATGCGCCATAGGCGTACGCTGCTCCAAGCCCGACCAGTATCAGCAGCAGCAAAATTGCGCCTCGCCGCATCCACATCCGCAGACGCAGACGGTTTCGCATCCGCACCGCCAGCGCATCCGCCTCTGTCTTGCTCACGGTGTCCGCTGCCCTGAGCCGCATCCGACAGTTGCCGCAAAATGCCGCTTCATGGCTGTTGTGGTGATTACATGTGGGGCAAAGTACGATGGCTTGCAAAATCGACCCCGTTTTAGGAATTAAGAGACAAGGGTTAAGAACTGAACTTGCAGCACGATGAGTCTTTCCACTTTGGGTAAGTCTCGGATTGGGACGAAAATCTCTCCTTCCATCGAGCAAAGGCTAAAACAGAGGCATCGCAATGTCCAAAACGCCGTGCTCCATAAGCCGGGCGTCAGGGCGATACCAGCACATGCTGCGAATACCCTGCGCGATAGCCTTATACTACTATGTTCTACACGCCAAGCGGCTCTGTCAATAGCGAGCGCTTCCGCCGCTATGCCACATCCCCTTTCGCGCATACCCGATGCCGATGGTCTAGGCTATGTTGCAGGCGTCAGTAACAGGCAGACGGACACTACATCGCAGCCAGCAGCTTGCGGCGCAGGGTACGCGGCTCGCTATGTTCTATCACGATGTCCGTGGCATCGTGGAACGCCATGAAGCTCCGCATTGCGCCGGCGATGCCTGCCACCAGTTCATCATCGGGGGCGGTGTTCGGCTCTAGGTAGAGGTGATTGAGGCGCAGGACGCCCTCGCTCCGTTCCAGCTTCGGGTCCAAACGCCCGACCAGCCGCCCGTTGTGCAGGATGGGCAGGCAGAAGTAGCCCCATATCCGCTGCGGACGGGGTTTGTACGCTTCCAATATTTGCCGAAACCCCCACAGCTGCATGTCCCGACCGCGCGCCCAGAATAGGCTGTCGAAGGGCGACAGGAATGTGGTGTGGCGTGGCGTAAGTTCACCCTCAGATGCGCGCTGCAGCAGCGGCAGGTTGTCGCGGTGGATGACGAATTCTGCCGTGTCACCGTTGCTTGTCTCGGCGGTAACAGGGAGCAGTGTTCCGCGGTCGAGCAGTTGCTTCGTGAGCGGCTTGGCAGGTGTGCGCTTCATATGGAAGTAGTCGGGCAACTGCGCCGCCATGCATATGCCTATTGAGCGGGCGGACTGCTCCAGCAGGAACAAGTTCGCCTCATCGCCAGATGGCGGCGTCCTGTCCACCCAGTCGGGCAACACCCTATCCGTGACCCCGTAGATGCGCTGGAAGTTGATGCGGTTGGCGATGGTCAGCTCGCCCGTGTTGTACAGATGCTCCAGCGCAACCTTCGCGGGCTTCCAGTCCCACCATGTGCCGCGCTTACCGTCGACGCGATCGAAGTCGGCGGAACGGATGAGGCCGCGCTTGTGCGCCTGCCCCATCACATCGTCGAGCAGCCTGCGGTTGGATGCGTCAGCGAGCCAGTCTTGGCGGCGGGTGCTCTGCGGCCGCTGGTGGCGGCGCATCGTGGGCAGCGTGTAGCGATATGCGGTGAGGGGAATGATGCAGGCGGCGTGCATCCAGTACTCGAACAGGCGGCGGGTGTTTTCGCCGTTGATGCTGCCATCCCCGAACACGAGCGCATCTAGCGCCGCCGGATCGTACTCGCCCAGCCTGCTCCACAGCGCAATGTACTGGCTGCGGCGCACCATTTGCAGCGTATCCAGCTGCAGCCAGCCGATGCGCTGAATAGCGTCGTAGACGGCGTCGGCGTCGTTGTCCGGCGTTCGGGGCGTCGGAGGCGCATCCAAGCCCTGCGCGTGCAGCGCCAGCGCGCGAACTGCTTGTATCGGGTATGCGGCGTTGGATAAAGCCGTGCTCGGCGAAGGTTTGCGCATATCTAGTTACCTGTCATCCCCCCTTCTGGCAATGTCTCCTGCCTCATTTTACGACTAAACCTCCTGAATGGAAACGCCACCCGAAGCAAAGGCATCATTGAATGATAGGATTAGGGGCGCTCCAAATCTCGATGAATACTAAGGTGGACACTGGCAGGATGCGCAAAAGAAGTTTCGAGTAAGACGCCATCACAGATTGAGAACACCAAGCGGCAGGGTTGAAAGAAGTGGCTATGTCGTTATAAAGTTGGGGTTGAGACAGGCTCTCTATCGCACAGGAATTGATTGGTGAGCGCTATGACGAGGTTCCATTGCACGCAAACCAGCGAATCCATCCTTCCACAGACTGCGGCTGAGAAATATGAGGTTGCGGCGTTTCACAATGTGGACTATGGGACATATCGCGCTGAGCTGCGCGAGCTGCGGGTGCAGCTGCTGCTCTTGCAAGAGTGGATTGCTGCGGAGGGCGAGCGCGTCGCCATCGTGTTGGAGGGGCGGGACGCCGCAGGCAAGGGCAGCACCGCCGCCGGCATCACGCACTACCTCAACCCTAAGTCTGTGGATGTGATTGCACAAGGCATCCCCACCCGCAAGCAGATGCGAAACTGGCTCGGCACTCACTACAAGATGCTGCCAACCGAAGGGAACATCACCATCTTCGACCGCTCATGGTACTCGCGCGCGCTAGTGCAGCCGGTGTTGGGCTACTGCTCTATGCGGCAGTACAGCTACTTCATGACGCATGTGAACGACTGGGAGCGGCGCGTAGTGGACGAGGGCGTGTCGCTGATTAAGATATACCTGTCGGTGTCGCGAGAGATGCAGGATTTGCGCTTTCAGATTCGACAGGATAGCACGCTACAATACTGGAAATACTCGCCCACAGACCGCAGGGCGGCAGAACGCTGGCAGATGCTCACATACTTCAAGGAGCGGATGTTCGCCGTAACCTCGACCGACTATGCCCCGTGGGTAATAATCGATTCCGACAACAAACATCAGGCACGGTTAAACGCCATCCACTACATCCTCAGCCGCTTCGATTACGAAGGCAAGGACCTCAGCCTGCGCGCTGTCCAAGCCGAATCACAACCGACGCGGACGCGGGACATACTGGTGGACGGCGTGCTGTTCAAGGACATGACTCCCGAGCAGGTCGCTGTGCTGGAACGGATACTGGTGCATGTCTAAAATTGAAATCCCGGTAATGTCGGCCGCCGGGGGGCTTGTGCTCTGCGGCGGCCATGCCCTGCTGATACGCAAGCGCGGGTTGTGGGACATTCCAAAGGGCAAGCTGAAAAAGCGTGAGGCGCCTGAACTCTGCGCCGTGCGCGAAATCGCAGAAGAAACCGGATTGGACGCCGCACTGCTAGAAATCCGTGAGCCGCTCTGTCGCACGAGCTACATCTCTTATTACTCTGGCAAGCCGTTCAACAAGACCGTGGACTGGTTCTTGCTGGACTACGCTGGCGGCCTCACCGACGAGCTGCAACCGGATCTGTCGGAAGGCATAGACCTGTGCGAGTGGGTGGCGTTCGCCGATCTACCCTATACGCTGCGAACAGCGCGGGCGTACTTGGACGCTGTGAAGCCTGCGGTGTTGGACGCTCTCTGCGGCGCTGCGGTGTAGCGTTTCCGTTGAGGTGGTTGAGTTGTAAAGCTGTGCACCCCATTGATAGCACGCTGATGGACGACAGCTTCTAGCGCCCCGACTCATCTGCGACATCCACCATTTGTGAACGAAACAAGGACGAAATTTGCCAAGACCTGACGGGCGCGCCTACGATGAGCTTCGCCCCACACACATAACGCCCGACGCCCAAGCGTTTGCGGAAGGCTCTGCGCTCATAGAGGTTGGGCTGACGCGCGTGCTGTGCGCCGTCAGCGTGGAGGATGGCGTGCCGCCGTTTCTGCGTGGCAGCGGGCGTGGCTGGCTCACCGCCGAGTATGCCATGCTCCCACGCGCCACCACGACCCGCACGCGCCGCGAGCGCATCAGCCCGCGCGGGCGCACACAGGAAATCCAGCGCCTCATCGGACGATCCCTGCGCGCAGTTGTGGACTTCCACAAGGTAGGCGAGCGCACATTCACCATAGACTGCGATGTGCTGCAAGCCGATGGCGGCACGCGCACCGCAGCCATCACCGGCGCATATGTGGCGCTGTATCAGGCGATGGCGAGGCTCGTCGACGAGGGCAGGCTAGACGCCATACCGCTGCACACCGCCGTCGCATCCACCAGCGTATCCATCACCGGCGGCGAACCCCTACTCGACCCGTGCTATGCCGAGGATAGCGCCGCAGATGCCGACTTCAACATCGTGATGACTGCCGATGGCGACTTCATAGAGGTGCAGGGCACTGCCGAAGCTGCGCCGTACTCGCGGGCAGCACTAGACGCCGTGCTCTCGCTCGCCGAAACCGGGATACGCCGACTGCACTCCATCCAGCAAGCCGCTATCAAGCACATCTGAGCCAGCGCTGCACCGTGCTATGGCACTCCAACCCCCAGCGGTATGGGCGGCAAGTTCCGCACTTCGTAATCGTCCGTTCCTTCGTGGATGCGGATGTGGCTGTCGAGTGGCACATCCGAGAAACGCTGCACAACCCCGCTTGCTTGCCATCTCACCTCAAGCTCTCTGATGCGCTTCGCTTGCCCCAGCCCTAGCTCTTGCGTCAGTGTGGATGCGCCAAAACTTCCCCCACTGCTCACATGGGCGTGAACCTCTCGCACCGTGCCGTCTGCCATATCAAGCGTAACCTTTAACCGCGTCCCGATGGCGGCAGCGTTGGATTGCACACCCACGAGCTTCACCGATAGCCACGAATTGCCGTGCCCCGGATTGCGGTACAGCGCATTGACGAAACCATCGCCCGGATAGAACCCGCCGACCTGTGCGAATATGTCTTGGTCGCCGTCTCTGTCCAAGTCGCCGAATGAGACGCCGTGCCCCTTTTGCAGATGCCCGAACCCGCCTGCGTGCGTAACATCGGCGAAGCGCATCCCGCCAATGTTGCGGTACATCCTGTTTGGCACAATTGCGTCATATGACGGTGCGCCCGTCCCAAGATAGAAATCCGGGAAGCCGTCGCTATCCAAATCCCCGAAGTTTGCGCCCATCGCCATATGCGCCCCGTCCACGCCCGCCGCCTGCGACACATCGTCGAAGCCGCCGCTGCCGTCGTTGCGGTATAGTCTAGAGCGCGCCCGTTTCGCATCGCCGCCCACTCCCATGTAATCGCGCGCCACGCTCTCGATGTCCTCGCCGTACCCTGCCACGAACAGGTCTAGGCTGCCGTCGTTGTCGTAGTCCCAAAACCACACAGCAAAACTGTCCAGCGGCTGTGTTACACCTGCATCCGCCGCCACATCGGTGAAACCGCCATCCCCGTCATTGCGATAGAGGCGATTGGCGTCCCCAAAGTTGGATATGTACAGGTCTAAATCGCCGTCGTTGTCATAATCACCCCAAGCGCTGCCCTTGCAGAACCGCCAATTCTGCACGCCCGCATCGTTCGCCACATCCATGAACCCCGCAGCGCCGTCATTGCGGAACAGCTGGCTGGGGAACATCAGCGCAGCCGACTCGGTCCCGCTCTCGCGCATCGTTTCGTTGCAGGAAAACATGTCGAGATCTCCATCGTTATCATAATCCCCCCATGCGGCGCTTTGGCTCGGGTATGCGGGCTTCGCCAGCCCGACGGCTTCCGTCACATCGGCGAATGTGCCATCACCGGTGTTCCGTAGCAGTGAGCGACGCACCTGCCCGCGCTCGCCCATCCATCCGCCGCGCATCACCAGCACATCCATCCACCCGTCGTTGTCATAGTCCGTTTGCACGATGTTCAGCCCACCGAGCTGCCCACTTAATCCCGCCTGCTGCGTGCTGTCCACAAACCTGCCATCGCCCCCGCTGCGATAGTAGGCAATCAGCTTGCAGGCGTCCCATGTGGATGTCATGACATCCAACAGCCCATCGTTATCGAAATCCTCAATGATTGCGCCGCCTGCGGTGCTGACGGCGTACAGTCCGGCGAGAGGCGCAATCTCGTCGAACCTGCCGATGCTCTGCTCTGATTGGAACACCATCGGCGGGATGCGAAACCGCTCTGGTATCCCGTCCGGATAAGTCCCCAAGGTCATGTGCGCTATGTTCAGCAGCCACATCGCGCGTAGATTGGACGGCTCAAGATCGAGCAGGCGCATCAGGTAGCCGATTGCGGCGCGTGAGCCAGTGGCGTCCGTATGCGAGTGCGCCGCATCCAGCGGCAGGACGCACATCAACCGTCCATCCGGGCTGACGCAATTACGCAGCTCACCCATCTTTAGGTTCGCCACCGCGAGGTCTTGGAGCAGGACGGCTTGATGACGCGCATCGCGGTTGCGGCGTTCCTCTATGTCCAGCGCGTCCCGCAGCAGCCGTATCGCCTGATCCGCCTCCCCGAAACGCAAATGGTCGCGCGCCAGTTCCCCCATAATGCTGATGCGCCAAGAATCCGTGTCAAAGGTCGGGCGCTGAAGCTCTGCAAGCAGCCGTGTGCGCTGCTGAGTGCCGAAGAACGGGTCGCTGCTGTTGCGAAGGCTGCGGCAGTATGCGGCAAGGTCACTCGGCACATCCGATTCGTCTGCAGAGTGTGCTTCAGTCCGAACCTGTGCGCCCGTCTCTTGCGCGTCCGATTCGGCTTGTGGCGCTTGCATCGGGCTGTAATCGACGCGGTGGCAACCCAACAAGACGCCTGCACAGAGCGCAGCCAAAACGATGCTGAACGCCCAATGCATCCGTTGCACATTCGCCCCGATTGCAGCAGAATACCTGTACGCCGTCAATGCTCTCATCCCCGCATGTGTTCCCGCCGCCGCCAGAAAGAAGAAAGGGAGAGATGCAGCGGAGCGGAACAGGTTATCCCTATCTATGCCTTTGGGCTGATATAATATCCTATCAATGAACAGTATTCTCACATCCGTTATGCCGATACGCTGCCGCATTCTTGCGCTAGCGATGTGCGCTGCCGCCCTGCTTGCCGTCGGCTGCCAGCAGATAGCCGGGCGCACCACGGCTGAAACCCCTGCACCCGCTGTCAATCCGACATCCGGGATAGTCGCGCCGTTCGAGAACATCGCCGAGACCGCCCTATCAGGCGGTTATGAGATATGGAACGACCGCCCGGGCGTTGCGGTGTTCGACTATGACCGCGACGGCGACCTCGATATGTACTTCACATCTCACGGCGGCGAACCCAACCGCCTGTACCGCAACGATGGCGCAGAGATATTCACCGATGTGGCGGAGCAGGCTGGCGTCGCTGCTACTGAAAGCCACAGCACCGGCGCAGCCGCCTGCGACCTCAACAACGATGGCTATCAAGACCTCTATGTCGGCGCTTGGGGCAACCCTGATGACGATCTCGGCTTTCGTTCCCCCCAAACCGGCAACCGCGACAGCCTGTTCCTGAACAACGGCAATGGCACTTTCACCGACATCACCGACGCCGCTTTCGGCGATGCCGCAAACCTGCGCTCCGCCACTAGCATCGCTTGCGCCGATGTCAACAACGATGGCTGGCTGGACATCTATGTGGGCAACCTGCTCGACGATGACTTTCGCACATTTGCCGACTATCACCACCCGGGTCATTACAACCTGCTCTACATCAACAACGGCGACCTGACATTCACCGAAGTTGGTGAATCCGCCGGCGTTCGGGGCGCACAAATTCGTATGCCCAACCCCGACGGCAGCCCTGTAACACATACACACGCTCAGAGCGGCGAAACCTTCGTAGGCTATGACCCCAACGCCGTGGATGCGCAGGGCAACCCTGTCGGTGAACCCACTGGACAGACGCACGCAGTGGCATTCCTAGACTACGATGCCGATGGCGACCCCGACCTGCTTGTTGCCAACGATGGCGACAGCCTGCACCTGTTCCGCAACGACACTGCGGCGGGGCGCATACGCTTCACGCCAATGGCGCGCCCGATGGGCATCGACATCGTAGGCTCGTGGATGGGCTTCGCTGTTGGCGACTACGACGCGGATGCCGACTTAGATGTGTTCGTTACCAACGCCGGATTCCACCCCCTCCTGCAAGCGCCAGCAGAACGCCCACGCGGTAACTGCGAATACGCCGAGCAGTTCGCATGGGGCACCTGCGCCCACTTCCTACTGAGAAACGACGATGGCGGCTTCGTCAATGTTGCCCCGTCAATCGCCATCGAACCCAGCCCGTGGATGCCGCCCGCATCGCTAGATTCCTCTGTCTTCCATCCGAGCCACAATGTCCCGACCGGTATCGCCGCCTATGATTTCGGTTTCGGAGCGACATTCTTCGACTATGACAACGATGGTTACCAAGACCTGTACTGGCTTGGCTCTACAGCCGGCAGGGGCGAGGGCCCCCGCGGGCAGGTGTTCCCCAGTGCCGGGCGTATGCTGCGAAACACCGGCGACGGCTTCGAGGATGTAACCGTGCGAGCGCATCTGCTGGACATCGCCCGCGTCAACTACGCCGACTTGAACGCCCAAGACCCCGCAGAATTGGACGCCATAGGGCGCGTCCTACGGCGCATCGACCCCACCAAGCACGAAAACGGCAAAGGCGTTGCACACGGCGACATGAACGGTGACGGCTATGTTGACCTGATAGCGACAAACAGCAGCGGCTTGATATTCACCGGCCCTTACGACCCGATGCTAGGCGCTGCGCCTACTAGACAGGCGCCCGGCCCCGTGTTCTTGTGGATGAACCGCAGCAGCGGCAATAACTGGCTCACGCTCCGCCTGAAAGGCCGTATGGCGATAGACGGCACAGGCAGCAACGCAGACGGAGTGGGCGCGCGCATCCTGCTCACCACGAGCGGCGATGCGCCTCAAACCCAAGTCCAAGAGGTGCACTCCGGGTCAAGCTACCTGTCTATGGACAGCGTCGACCTAGAATTTGGCATCGGCAGCGCCCAATTCGTGGACACCATCCGCATACACTGGCCCAGCGGCACAATGCAGATCATCGAGGATCTGGAAGCAAACCAGATCCTCGACATCATCGAACCTGCGCCTCAGCAGTAAGCGGTATCACCGAGCAGTGAAAGCCGCATCACGGCAGCGGGAACAACCTAGTTCCGCAGCTGCACCCATCGCGCGCTCTGCGTCCAGAGGTAGCCTCCCCGAGCTAGCCCGTCCGTCGCAGTCGCGGGTCTAGCGTGTCCCGCAAGCCATCGCCTATGAGATTCGCCCCCAGCACCGTCAGCGACAGGAACAGCCCGGGGAAGAATATCGTCCACACCGCCAGCTGCATGAACAGCTTCGCCTCGCCCATCATATTCCCCCAGCTTGGGATGTACGGCGGCACGCCTGCGCCCAAGAAGCTCAACCCCGCCTCGACCAGTATCGCCAGCGCAAACACGAATGTGGCTTGCACCGTCAGCGGCGCAATGAGGTTCGGGAATATGTGCACGGACAAAATCCGTAGCGGTCGCGCGCCCACAGCAAGCGCCCCTTCGACATACTGCCGCTCGCGCAGGCTCAGCACAGAGCCTCGCACTATCCGCACCACGCGCGGCGTCTCCACCACAGACAGCGCTATCACCACATTCTGAAAGCTCGCGCCGAGCAGCGCCACTAGCGCTATCGCGAGCAGGAACGACGGGAACGCCATCAGCCCATCCATGAACCGCATGATGATGTTGTCCGCCAGCTTGTAGTATCCCGAAAATATCCCGATAGCCACGCCTGCGATTATCGTGAGCACCGTTACGGACGCCCCGATGGCAAGCGAAAGACGGCTGCCGAACACCGTCCGTGCGAACACATCCCGCCCCACGCTGTCCGTTCCGAAGTATGCCTGCGACGAGGGCGGTTTCAGCCGATTTACGGGATCTAGCGCCTGCGGATCTTTCCCCGCAATCACCGGCGAAAATGCCGCCATCAGCACCGCTGCGCTCAATATCAAAAGCCCCAGCGCCATGTTCGGGTTGCCGCGCAACAGCCTCCGAAAGTCTGCGAACCGTCGCCACAGCCGCTCATGCAGCCCTCTGCTAGGAATTACAACATCCGTATGTGTCTGCTCTGCCATCCCTGCTCATCCCCGTTCCTGCGTTGCCCACCGCCCCGTCACTTTGCGAAAGCCCTGTCTTATGCCCCGTATCCCGTGCCCCGTAAATTGGGCGAACTGACTGCGTCGCTAATACCGTATGCGCGGGTCTAGATACCCGTATATCAGGTCGACCACCAAGTTAATCAGCACATACACCACCGTAACCATGAGGATGACGCCCTGTATCACCGGATAGTCGCGGCGGGTAACAGCGTCCACGATGAGCCGCCCGACGCCCGGTATGGCGAACACCGCCTCGGTTACCACCAGCCCGGATACCAGCCCAGCAATCCCGATGCCGATTATGGTTACGACCGGGATGGATGCGTTCTTGAAGGCGTGGCGCATTAGCACGCCATACTCGGCTACGCCCTTAGCGCGCGCCGTCCGCACATAGTCCTCGCGCAGCACTTCCAGCATACTCGCGCGCGTCATGCGCGCTATGAGCGCCGCCGATATGAACCCGATGGCGACCGACGGCAGCGTGATAGACCGTATCCACGGCAGAATGCCCTCCGTAATGGGCACATACCCTATCGCCGGAAACCACTTGAGCTGCACGGCGAACACCCATATGAGATTTGCACCCAGCCAGAACGAGGGCACGGCAAGCCCCATCACCGCAATCACCATCACCACGCGATCTATCCATGTGTTCGCCTTCCACGCCGCCAAGATGCCCAGCGGTATGGCGATGATAATCGACACCGCCTGCGAAAACAGGGCTATCGACAGCGTAGGCTCCAGCCGCTGCGCTATCAGCGTTGTTACCTTGAACTTGCTGAATATGGACTCTCCCAAATCCCCGCGCAAGATGTCCAAAAAGTATATGTAGAGCTGCTCGTAGATGGGTTTGTCCAGCCCCATCTCTGCGCGTATGGCGGCGACTTGGTCGGGCGTGGCTTGGTCTCCCGCCATAAGAGTAGCAGGATCCCCCGGCGTGATGTGTATCAGCGAAAAGCTGACCACCGCTACAATCAGCAGCACCGGAAACATCGCCAACAGCCGCTGCGCCGTATACCTAGCCAATATCATTCTCCAAGTTAGTCGGTCGGTCGACCATTCAGGCTATCAATAGGATCGTAGTGTCTTGCAGTCATCCCCCATAGAATCAGAGAAGCAGGAGAAGCAAGAAAGCCGTTGTCTCATCCTGCCGCCGCAAACGACTGTATGACTTACACGGAGGGGATGCCACAGACACGCTGCCGCATCCCCTTCTCTTTCAGAGTATATACGATGTCGCCGTAGCGGTTTTACGCCAAACTACGCTCTACCTGTCCAGCCACATCCCGTCCATCATCACGCGCTTGTGCGGCACATAGCCTTGCACATCCTCTTGCATCGCGACCACGAACTTGAACCAGCCGTACATTATCGTCGCTGGATCCTCTTCGAAGTAGATGCGCTGTATCTCTTCGGTGATGGCTTTCGCCTCTTCGACCGAGGTGGAGTTGATGAAGTCGTCGCGAAGTTGGATGACCCTCTCGTTGTGGTAGCCGCCGTTCCACGCTTGGTTGATGGCAGAGTCCGTAACCGGGTCCAACGGGCCGCCCCAAGTGTGGTAGAAGTGCCAGTCACCATCCTCCACGGTGTCCCTGGCGTTGGCTGCCTCTTTGGTCGAAATCACCGTCGCCCAGTCCGTAACTTGGAAGTCCACTTCTGCGCCCAGCGACTCTAGGATCTCTCGGGTAATCAGCGCTGATGCGTAGAAGTCGGAGTAGTCCGTGTTGGTCAGCAGCACCAGCTTACCCGTGAAGCCTGTCTCTGCAACCGCCTCGTTCCAAAGCTGACGCGCCTTGTCCAAGTCCACTTCGTAGTACTCGTTCTCGCCGATGAGGCTGCCCCACTGCGCGCCACACGCCCAAAGGCACGGGCCCAAGTCCCACAGCTCCGGTGGGCCGTATGCCGCACGCAGGTACTTCTCGGGGTCGGTCGCTGCCTGAATTGCCAAGCGCGCTTTAGGGTTCGTCAGGGGCGGATTGCGCTTGTTAGTGGCAAGCTGCGGGCGCGCCCACTGCGGTATCACCAGCGCCTTCACGCCCGGGGACTGCGTTATCGTCTCGAAGAAGTCGTTCGGCAGCCCCTCAGCGAAGTCCGTCTGCTTGGTCTGCAAGGCGGCGAGCTTCGTGGCGGCGTCCGGCACCTCGAGGTTGATTACCCTATCCACATAGGCGACGCGCGCACCTGCATCCCCGTTCGCCTCATCCGAGCGCGGCACATATGCGTCGTTCCTGTCCAGAACCACGCGGTTGCCGGGTATCCACTCGACATACTTAAACGGGCCCGAGCCAGTGTAGTCGGTCATGATGTCCGACACAGCCAACGGCTCGACCACCTCTTTGGGCATCACAAAGGTCGGCAGGGATGTCCAGAACGGAATCCACAGCGCGAACGGCTTGCCCGGCGAGAGCATGAAAGTGTGGTCGTCCACAACCGATACGGTCGGCTCTTCTGCGAGGTCCCATAGCGTCCCCGGCAAGCCCGGCGTGGTCTTCCAGCGCAGTATGGATGCCGTAACATCCTCGCTGGTAACCGAGTTGCCATTGTGGAACTCCAGCCCTTCGCGCAGCGTGAATGTGTATTCAGTGGCTTCGTCGTTCAGCGACCATGAATCCACCATCTGCTCTTGCGCCACGCGGTCGATGTTCCAGCCGAACGGGTAGTCGTACCACTGGTACACGATGGAATGGGTAACGAACGATGTTTGCCTCGTCGGGTCGAGGTTCGCCACCGAGGCTTGGGGCGTCCAGCGGAGGACACCCCCGCTCTTGGGGCCTGTGTCCATCGCATCCGGGGCGGCTTCGCGGCGAACCGGTGTTGCCACCGTCCTGCCCGTAGGCGGCACGGGAACAAACTGCTGCTGTGGAGCGGGCGCGGCTGCGGGTGCAGCTGCGGGCGCCGGCTGCTGTGGAGCCGCGGGCATAGCTGCGGGTGCGGGCGCAGAACCTGCGGGTGCAGCGGCAGGCGCTGGCTGCTGTGGCGCTGCCGGCGGCGCAACCGCTGGCGCACACGCCAATGCTAATAATACCAGCGCCGCCATAAGACCTATGACGACAATCCAAACCTTGCTTCTCATACCTTCTCTCCCTAATCCGTCATCAAACCTGTATCATCTACTATCTTCTTAACCAACGAAGGTGCGCTAGCAGTATAGCACAGAGGCATAGGATGTCAATTTGGCTATGTTACATTATGGTAAAAACTAGCGGCAAGCCCAACCATTTATGGGTATTCCCAATCAGCAATGTGAATTTGTGAATTGAGGATGCTTGCTTGTCCAGCCAACCCTATCTTTCCTACGAAAGGAATCGCAATGCATCAGACCGCAGCCGACAACCCCACTGTCCAAGAGAACCGGAGGCTAGGCGACCCCGAATGGCAGCTCCGCAATGTGCGCTTCGACGCCCCTGTAACGCTCGCATCGTTTCCCCTCGTGCGGCATCTGCGCTCATCTGCCATAGAGGGCTACGCTTCCTGCACGAGCGCATATCCGGGCGAATCGATCGACTTCATGGTCAGCATGCAGCCCGCCGGCAGGTTCACCATAGACTTCTACCGCATGGGCTGGTACAGCGGCGTGGGCGCTCGGCACATGGGGCGCATAGGCGCATTCCACGCAAGCCCGCAGCCTATGCCGATGATGTCCACGCAGCGGCTGCGCGAATGCGTGTGGGAGGTGTCTGCCACGCTCACAATCCCGCAGGACTGGCACAGCGGCGTCTATCTAGCCAAGCTGGGTGTGGATGAGCATTACGGCGTGCAGAGCTACATCATCTTCGTTGTAAAATCCCGCCGCAGTGCCGACATCCTCTGCCAAGTTAGCGACATCACTTGGCAGGCGTATAACAAGTGGCCCGGCAACGACTCCCTGTACACCGATGGCACGCCGAATGTGTGGTATCAGGGCACGGAAACGCGCGTCAGCTTCGACCGCCCCTACGCCAAATACTGCCAAGTGATGGACGCCCCCTTGTCGCTCGGCTCCGGCGAGTTCCTCTTGTGGGAGCACCCGATGGCGTTCTGGCTGGAACAGCAGGGCTACGATGTGGCATACTGCTCCAACCTCGACTTGCATCTAGACCCCGAGGTGCTGGCACGCTGCAAGGCGTTCCTCTCTGTCGGGCACGACGAATACTGGTCGCGCAAGATGTTCGACGAGGTTGTTAAGGCGCGCGACGACGGGATGAGCATCGCCTTCTTCTCCGGCAACTCTGTCTATTGGGAGATAGAGTTCCACGAAAGCGAGGTAGGCGGCGCTGACTGCCGCGTCTTCTCACGCAAGCGGCTGTTCGACGGCAGCGAGGCGGCGCTGATGGGCGTTACAAGCTATGGGCCCGGCTACGGCGACTGGGCGGTAACCAACCCGTCCCACTGGATATACGAGGGCACCGGCTTGGAGCAGGGCGACCGCATCCCCGCCATCATCGGCTGGGAATACCACGGCAGCCCGGCGGACATTCCCGGCTTGGAGGTGGTGGCGTCTGCCGAGCTGTTTCAAGGGCACAAAGAGCCGAAAGAACCGGCGCACGCGGGTGTGGTGTATCAGTGCGAGCGCGGCAACTGGGTGTTCAACGCCGGCACGATATGGTGGACTGAGGGGCTGTCTTTCCCGCCCGGGCACATCCCCGCGCGCCTAGCCATCAACTCCGTCAGCGTGGGCAGCAGCCCGGGCACGCTTGGCGTCAACCCACATGTGGGCACGATTACCGCCAATGTGCTCGAGCGCATGCTCCGAGACTCGCCGCGCAGCTGAGCGCCAAGCCGGTTTAGTAGCCGTTCACATCATCGTCTTCGTCGCCGGAACTGTTGACGATGCGATTGATTATCGGCGAAGAGGCAAACACCTCATCGTCGCCCGGCTCGGTGTCATCGTCCGACCAGTCCTTGATGATGCGCCCGCCAAGCCCATTGACCACATCGGCTTCGTCATCGTCAGCGAGCAAGCCCTCGCCAAACAGGCTATCGCCAAGATAGGCGTGGTAGTCAGAGCTTCCGCGCGATGGGAACGACACCACACCCACCTGCGACGGGTGCTTGTATGTCTCGCGAATGATGATGGTCAGTTCCTGAAACCCGACGCCCGTAACGGTGGCTTGGTACTCGTTCCCGCCGAGCATCAGCCGCATCAGCCGCGCCGCAATCTTCGGCTCTAGGCTACCGATATAGCCGCCGGCAGCGTCGGTTACCTTGATGCGTCCCTGCTCGGTGGCGAGGTTGACGGGGCGTCCGGGCGCAAGCTTGAGCAAGGCTTGCGGCGTGGCGAGGTTCACCAGCGCGGTGGTCGCCGCCTTGCCGCCCTCCTCTATGAACGCCTTGAGCTGCGGCTTGCCCGCACTTGTCGGGAGTGCCGTTTCTTGGTCGCCCAAGCTCATGAGCCGGTCTAGGTTCTTGCGGGCGATGGTGTTGTGCGGCGAGACCTGCAGCGCCCGCTGGAACGCCTGCTTAGCCTCGCGGTTGCGCCCCAGCTCGCTGAGCGCTTTGCCCAGCCGGTTGTTCGCCTCCAAGTCGTCGGGAAAGTCGTTGAGGATTGTGCGGTTGACCACCACCGCATCGTCCCACCGGTTTCGCATCGCAAGCCGCACGGCCCGCTTTGCGCGTGAACGCTTCTTCTCGGACATCTCTCTGCTCATTAGTGTCTGCATCGGCGTGCCCTGCCTCGTTCTCTGTACACTGCGCCCGTATCATCTGGGCGCGTCCGTTGGTTGGTTGCTGCAATTTTCAAATGTTGAATAAAGTATTAGATTTTCCACATGCATATAGTAAAGGGGTTTGAGGCGTATTTTTCGCAAATGCAAAGACAGCGTCGATGCCGGCAGGGTTATCGCATATCGCACTGATTTCCCTGAGGGATGTCGTACATGCCGCGAACAGCACGCCAGCGCACCGCCAGCATGTCCCACAGCATGGCGAAGGAAGTTGTAGCGGCGTTTATCTTGCTCTGTTCGTCATGGTACCAGTCTATCGGCATTTCGAGGATGCTCATGCCGCACCTGCGAGCAATGTACAGCAGCTCCACATCGAAACCCCATCCACGCGTGCGCTGCAACCCGAAAAGCGTGGCAGCGGCGGCGGCGGTGAAGCATTTGAATCCGCACTGCGTATCATCGAAGCCGCCAATCAGAGCAATCCGCACCATCTTGTTGAATATTCGCCCCCGCATGTGGCGAAACTGCGATTCGCCGTAGCGGTTGGCGCCTGCTATCTGCCGCGACCCTATCACCACATCGTACCCACGCCGCATTTGTGCCACGAAGTCGGCGATATGCACCACCGGCATCGCAAGGTCGGCGTCGCACATGAGGCGGTATTCCCCGCACGCCGCAAGCATCCCGTGCCGCACGGCGAAGCCTTTCCCACCATGCACCACACGCTCCACACGAAAGCCATCGTGCGCCGCCGCCCAGCTCTCTGCAATCATTGCCGTATCGTCGTCGCTGCCGTCATCCACCACGATTACTTCCCATTCGTATGGCTGCTCGGAGAGATAGCGCGCCAGCGATTCCAGCGTTGCGGAGATTCGCGCAGCCTCGTTGTATGCGGGAATGATTACGGATAGGTAGGGAACAGCCATCTTGCGCGGCAAGGCTACTTGTTTAGCACATCGAGCCGAAAGGCGTCGTGCAGCGCACATGCAGCCTCGGCGACCTGTGCTTCGCTCACCAAGCAGGTGATGCGTATCTCTGATGTGGTTATCATATCGATGTTGATGCCCTTGTCCGCAAGCGCGCGGAACATCCGCGAGGCGTATCCCGGCGCATCCTGCATCCCGCTGCCCACGATGCTGAGCTTAGCAAGCCCCTCGTCGCTCACAGTGCCGCGGCTGCCAAGTTCCTCTATGACGGGCTGCACCACTTCCAGCGCGCGCGCATGGTCAGTCCGCGTTACCGTGAAGGTCAGGTCAGTCGTCCCGTCCACGCTCGCATTCTGCACGATGACATCCACGCTGATGTCAGCGCCAGCGAGCGGCTCGAACAGGCTTGCTGCAATCCCGGGGCGGTCTATCACGCCTAGCACCGTTATTTTAGCCACATTCGTGTCTGTGGCAATCCCCCTCACCCGATTGCGGATTTCGCCCACATTCGTGTTCATATCCGTGTCTCCGTGAATCAGCGTCCCTTTCGCATCGGTAAAGCTGGACGCCACCAGAATCGGCACATTGTAGTGCATCCCCATCTCTATCGAGCGCGGGTTCATCTTTGCGCCGTAGCTTGCCAGCTCCAGCATTTCCTCGAATCCCACCTCGTCCAGATTGCGCGCCTTGGGCACTATGCGCGGGTCGGCGGTGTAGATGCCATCCACATCGGTATAGACCTCACACCGGTCGGCGCTCACCCCCGCCGCAATCGCCACCGCCGTAGTGTCCGAACCGCCGCGCCCAAGCGTGGTGATGTCCATGCCCTCCGTGATGCCTTGAAACCCCGCTACGATGACGATGTTCCCGCGCTCCACCTCGCTGATGATGCGTTCCGGCGCAACGCCCTCGATGCGCGCCCTGCCGAAGCTGGTGTTCGTGCGGATGCCTGCTTGCGCCCCGCTCAGGCTTATGGCGGGATAGCCCATCGTGCGGAGCGCCATCGCCATCAGCGTGCAAGACACTAGCTCGCCAGTGGAGAGCAGCAGGTCGAGTTCGCGCGCATCTGGGCGGTCACTGACGCTGTTGGCGAGGTCGATGAGATCGTCGGTGGTATCGCCCATCGCCGACACCACCACGACCACATTGTTGCCCGCGTCGCGGCTGCGCGCGATGCGCAGGGCGACATTGCGTATCTTGTCTGCGTCAGCAAGCGAGCTGCCGCCGTATTTCTGTACGATGAGCATTGTTAGTTCGTCAGTCTACCAATCGGTCAGTTCCAGTGGATTTAGAATGCAATCCTGCGCCACGCTCTTCGCTTGTGCACAGAAAATCCCACGCCTAGCCAAACACCCGCCCCAAGTCGATCTCGAACCTGCCTAATGTGGGCGATGCAAGCGTCTGTTCTTCGCCGTATATGCCTGCAATCTCATACTCGCCTTGCCGCAGCACTAGCACCCACACGAGGTTGGAGTTCGGCTCTATCAGCCACAGCTCACGCACGCCGTAGTATGCGTACACCTCGCGCTTCTGCATCCAATCGCGGGTTGCCGCAGACGGGGACAGGATTTCCACCACGAGGTCGGGTGCGCCCTGCACATTGACGGGCGTGATGATGTCTGCCCGCTCTTGAGTGATGAACATCAGGTCTGGCTGCACCACATCGGTGTCAGAGAGTATCACATCGAACGGGGCGTGATATATGCTCCCCAGCCCCGCATCCTCCACAGGCAGCAGCTGGCGTATGAGGTTCATGCTAACCCGCTGGTGCCTCTCGCTGGGAGATGCGACCATAACCAATTCCCCGTCTATCAGCTCATAGCGCTCATCGCCGGGGATGTTCGCATAGTCTTCGTATGTGAGTTTGAACGCAGGATTCGCATAGACCATACTTGTACCTCACTCACCCCCTGCCATTCCCGCAGGCTTCAACCGCGGTTTTCACAAAGATGCCCATCCGCAGAAACGCTGGCAGCCCACTGCTTGCCGGCAGCTGCTAAGCATCCACCACATAGGCTCCCTGCGCTGTGGGCTGCGTAACCTTGATAGCGCCGTCCACGCCCGACTTCATTGCGGCATCAGCCATCTCATAGCCGATAGTGTACTCACGCTCCACAGCCAGAGCGAGCACGCTCGACCCTGCGCCCGACAGGAACACGCCCAGCGCTCCCGCCGCCATCGCCGCGCGGAAGATGTTCTTCATCGGAAAGAACATGGTTTGGCGCGCCGGCTGGTGCAGTCTGTCATCCGTAGCAACAGCCAAGAACGACAAGTCCCTGCGCGCAAAGGCGTTCACCAACAGCGCCGCTCTTCCTATGTTATACACGGCGTCCCGCCTGTCAACCATTTGCGGCAGAAGCTGACGCGCCTGCTCCGTGGGCATCGGCACATCGGGCACGAACAGCACCGCCCTCAGCGCATCGGGGACGGGGACGGCGGCGGTGAGGAACTTATCACCCTCGCTCACCACGATGCGGCAGCCTCCCATGATGGCGGGAGCGGCGTTATCCGGGTGTCCGTCGATGTCCGCCGCAAGCGCCAACAGGTCTTCATCGCTGATGTTCGCCCCGCTGAGCGCATTCGCAGCCACCAAGCCGCCCACAACCGCCGCAGCGCTGCTGCCAAGCCCGCGTCCAAGCGGGATGGCATTCTCGCAGCGAATGCCCACTTGCGGCAGCGGTTCGTCCAGCTCGGCATACAGGCGCGCAAAGCTGCGGTACAGTAGGTTGCGCTCGTTGCGCGGCAGCGTGTCCCTGCCCTCGCCGCTTACCTCAAACCCGGATGCGCCTGCATCCACGCGCACGCTGTTCCATATGTCGAGCGCCATCCCTAGGCAGTCGAAGCCGGGGCCCATGTTCGCCGTTGTAGCCGGCATCCTCACCGTAACGGATCTGTTCATTGTGCAAGCCAAACCATTGAATGCGTAAGACGGACAACGGCGCTCTCAGGCATCATAGACACTTTGGGAAAGGTGAATCACAAGCAGCGCCGACGCAAGCGTATCAGATGCGGCGCAAAGGATAAAGCGCTGTTTTGGCGCATCCCCGGGCGACGCAGGTCGCCCACATTAAGAACAAAGCCAGAGTGTGGTGGAACGGGATACGCCGCATCGTTCAGAGCAAAGCCAAAGGCAGATGTGGAAAGCGTATCCGCAAGCCATCTCTGCTCACGGCTTGCGGATGCGGCTTGTGGTTATGCCGCCTGCTTGCGACGCCGGCCCGGCTTGCCTCGCGTCTTCGCCCAGTCGAATGTCTTCTTCGGCTTGGGCTGGATGTCCTTGGTGTAGCCACACTGCAGGCACTCCCTGTAGTGGCCATACATGTCCCGCGTCAACTTCAGGTCGCCGGAGCAACGGGGGCATGCCTTGAAGTGTACCATTTTGCTTGTTCCATCCTTCTTTCTATGCTAAATCGCCTATCGTCTCTACTGCATCTCAGCCGCCAATCCTACACACCAAGATGCGTTTCATATTCAACTCATAGCCTACATTAATGTATGCGAACCACAATATCTACACAACAAATAGCATATTAATTATCAATTTCTTTAATACTGCGCCGTCTAAACGCAGTAATCTAAATATCAGCGCACTCGCTTGAAGCATACAGAATTCGAGTACAGGGGACGTTTGCGTGGGCAGCCCACTTTTCTCTCAGATTCTATCAGCGCCCATTCCCAGAGGAAACAGGGGCTTGCGCTGCCAGACCGACATTCTTGCCGCCGGCTGTGGCACTCTCACCCCACTTTGCCTTCTCTTGCAGCTCATACAGCTTGTTCAGCGCGTCTAGTGGCGTCAGCGCTGTGATGTCGATAGCTGCCAGTTCGTCCAGAACGGGCGAAGCCAGCCCCGGCAGCGCCATCTGCTGCACCGGAACGCCCCGCCGTCGCCGTGTGGAAGCGGAAGCGACTACAGCCGCATTTGCTTTCCCAGATTCCAGTTCGGACAAGAACTCTGTCGCTCTGTTGACCACGCTCGTGGGCATCCCCGCCAAGCGCGCCACATGCACCCCGTAGCTACGGTCTGCGCCTCCCGGCACAATCCGCCGCAGAAACGCCACCTGCCCCCTGTCTTCGGACACCGACACATTGTAGTTGCGGGCGCGCGGCAACACATCTGCCAACTGCGTCAGCTCATGGTAGTGCGTGGCGAACAGCGTCTTGCAGCCCAAACGCGGGTGGTTGTGCACATACTCCGCCACGGCGCGCGCTATCGCAAGCCCATCGTAGGTGCTCGTGCCGCGCCCGATTTCGTCCAGCACTATCAGCGAGCGCTGCGTGGCGTGGTTCAGAATCGCCGCCGTCTCCACCATTTCTATCATGAATGTGGACTGCCCCATCGCCAGATCATCCTGCAAGCCCACGCGCGTGAAGATGCGGTCGCACAGCCCTAGTGTGGCAGAGTCCGCAGGCACGAAGCTGCCTATCTGCGCCATGAGCACGATGACCGCCACCTGACGGATGTATGTGGACTTGCCCGCCATGTTTGGGCCTGTCAGGATGACGAGCTGCTCTTCGCCGCTAGACAGCGTGGTGTCGTTGGCGATGAAATCGCCGGCGGGCAGCATGCGCTCCACAACCGGATGCCGCCCATGACGGATGTGGATGGCGTCGCCTTCGCTTAGCGTCGGTCGGACATACCCGTAGCGGGACGCCACCTCTGCCAGCGATGCGAATGCGTCCACATTTGCGATTGCGTTCGCCGTGCGCAGGATTGACGCCGCCTCAGACGCCACTTGTCGGCATACCTGCTGAAACAGCGCCTGTTCCAGCTCAGCCATGCGCTCTTGTGCGTTCAGGATGAGCGATTCGTACTCTTTCATCTCCGGCGTGATGAAACGCTCCCCGCCCACGAGCGTCTGTCGGCGCACGAAGTCGCTCGGCACTTGGGACAGGTTTGGGTTGCTCACCTCTATGTAGTACCCGAACACGCGGTTGTAGCCCACCTTGAGCGACTTGATGCCCGTGCGCTCGCGCTCGCGCCGCTCGATGCCGGCGATGTACGACTGTGCGTCCCGTGCTGCGCTGCGAACCTCGTCCAGATCGGGCGAGAAGCCCTCGCGTATGACATTGCCGTCGCCCACACTCGCGGGCGGGTCGTCGGCAACAGCGCGTGCCACCAGCTGCGCCGCTTCGCTCTCTTCGCTGATGCGCTCTGCAAGCCACGCCACACTGCGGGCGTCATCCTCATCCTCCAACAGCGCTGCCTTCAGATTAGGGGCAGCCAAGAGGCTGCTCGCTAGACTCACGAGGTCGCGCGGCGTGGCGATGGACCCTCGCACGCGGTTCAGCAGGCGTTCCATGTCCGCAACGCTCTCTAGCAGCATTGAGATGCGCTCTCGCCGCAGCGCGCTGCGATGAAACCACGCCACCGCATCCTGCCGCCGTATCAGGCGGTCTATGTCGAGCAGCGGCTGACCCAGCCAGCGGCGCAGCAGCCTCCCGCCCATAGAGGTCTTCGTGGCGTCCAGCACCGAGAACAGAGATGTGTTCGCAGCACCCCAGCGCCCGCCTTCGTAGAGTTCGAGGTTACGGCGCGTCTGCTGGTCCAACACCATGTAGTCTTCAATCGAGTAGGTGTAGAGCGTGGTGATTTGGCTGACGGCGCCACGCTGCGTCTGATCGAGGTAGTCGATGACGGCGCCGGCGGCGCGCGCAGCAAGTGGCAGTCCCTCGCAGCCAAACCCTTCCAGCGACGCCACGCCGAAGTGATCCAGCAGCGTCTCGCGCGCCCACTGTGGGTGCGACGCATCCGCAGACAGCGCCGTAACCGTGGCATCGTCGTCCACATCGACGCTGTCTTCATCGCCCTCGCTCACCAACACCTCTGACGGCATCAGGCGCGCAAGCTCGCCGGACAGGCGTGCCAGCGCAAACTGCCCAGTGGCGAACTCGCTCGTGGTAATGTCCACATACGCAAGACCGACTTCGTCCCCGTCCGCCACAACCGCCGCTAGATAGTTGTTCGCCTTCTGATTAAGCAGCGAATCCTCTATCACAGTGCCGGGGGTAACCACCCGCACCACTTCGCGGTCTACGATGCCTTTGGACTTGGCGGGAATGCTCGTCTGCTCGCATATGGCGACCTTGTAGCCCTTCTTGATGAGCCGCGCCAAGTACGAGTCTAGCGCATGGTATGGGATGCCGGCGAGCGGCACACGCTGCCCCTTGCCGAACTCGCGCGATGTCAGCGCAATCTCAAGCTCACGGGAAATCAGCCGCGCATCATCGTCGAATGTCTCATAGAAGTCGCCCATGCGAAACAGCAGGATGTCGTCCGGATGCTGCCGCTTGACGCCGAGATACTGCCGCCTTACGGGTGTGGTCATGGCTCTTTCTTAACGGATTAGCGCCGAGTTCTATCACATCCATTTTAGACACAGACCCACCCAAAGTTAAAGCAACATCAGTGTATCGATATATTGAGATTGCCAGCGAACCGCCGGCACGCCCGACGATAGACGGGCTTATGTAACCTCCAGCGTAACATTCCGCAGCGGCTGAGCGTACTGCGTGCTGTCAAGCTCGATCGCCTCTTTCTGATACACCTGCACGCGGTAGGATTCGTAGTCGGGGATGAACAGGCGTAACTCGTCGTCGATACGCACGGAGCGGGGTCGGCGCAGGCGCTTTTCCTGCTCAAGGTCGCCCATCTCCCGCAGGCGGTTGGGCACTGCGTTGGTGAGCATGTACTTGCGCGCCACTTTCGACAGCGTTGCGTCGCCGCTGAAGCTCCAGATGTACTGACCCTCGGCGTTGAACATCTGCACGCGGTTGTTGCCCCAATCCGCCACATAGATGTCGCCATGCCTGTCAACCGCAACACCAGTCGGTCTGTGGAACTGCCCGCGCCCGCTTCCAAACTCGCCTATCACCTGCTTTAGTTCGCCATCGGACGAGAATATCTGTACGCGGTTGTTGCCCCAGTCCGCCACATAGATGTCGCCGAATTCGTCCACATGGACGCCCCACGGCAGGTCTAGCTCGCCGTCTGCGCTGCCGTGCGAACCGAAGCTGCCGAGATACTCGCCCTCAGGCGTGTAGCGCTGAATGCGGTGGTTCTTGGAATCCACCACGACTAGGTTACCGTCCCCGTCGAAAGCGATGCCGTTTGGCGCATTAAACTCGCCATCCCCGCTGCCATGCTCGCCCCACTTGCCCACGAACGCCCCATCAGGGTCGAAGCGCGAGATGCGATGCAAGGCTTCGTCGCTCACGAAGATGTCGCCGTCCGAGTCGGTGAGTATCTGCACGGGCCATATGAACTGCCCATCGTCCGTGCCGTAAGAGCCGATGCCCTTCAGGTCGTCGGTGAGCGAATCCATGTCATCCACAGGCCAGATGCGTATGCTTGAGCCGCCCTCGGAGCGCATTAGGATAAGCGCATTGCCATCTGCCGCGAAGGCAATGTCCGCCGGAAAGTTCGATACGCGGCGCATCCCCAGCGTCCGCAAGTAGGGGTAACCCGCTCTCAGCAGCCCGTATGGCCTACTCATAGTTCCACTCCTGTGTTTCCTGTGTTATACAATCCCGCTGTCCCGCACTGAGAAAGGCTAGGTACACGGGAACAACTCCGCCGAAAGAAATCCCCATGCTCCCATCACTACCCACTTGGTGAAAGGGGGCATGGGGGACATCGCATCCGATTAGTTGGCGAAGGGGCGTATCTGCTCGTACTCGCCCTTCACGATGGGCTTGGCGTCCACATCTAGCACCTGTTCCAGCAGCGTGCCGTAGATGCCCCTAAAGTCGATGGTGTGCTTCAGGTCTTCGCCGTGTTCCCAGTCGGCGGGGTCGAGCGACGGGTATTCGCTGTACAACCCGCCCTTGATGTTCTTGCCAAACAGGTATGCGCCGCCGCCGGAGCCGTGGTCGGTGCCGCTGCCGTTGTCCCTCATGCGCCGCCCGAACTCGGTGAACACGAACACGGTAACATCGTCTGCGGCGCCGTGCTCTTCAAGGTCGTCTAGGAAGTCAGCGATTGCGCCGGAAAGCTCGGTCATCAGCTTCGGATGCGCCGGCATCTCATTTGCGTGGGTGTCGTACCCGCCGTGGCTGGTGTAGAAGATGCGCGTCCCGAGGTCGGCGAGATGCACCCGCGCCACATCGCGCATGTTCTTCGCTATCTGATTGTCGGCATACTCCACGCTAGACTCGTAGTTATCGGCAACATCGGCGAGCATATCTGCGCCGCGCAGCACATCCAACCCGGTCTGCCCGATGTACTCCGCCACTGCGCCGCTCCCGATAGCCTGCCCATACAGCCCCTTGAACGCCGCAAGCGCGCGGTCGCGCAGCTGCTCTTGCTCCATGCGCGTCATCACGCCGTAGCCTTCTAGGTCGCCAACCGATGTAACCGGCACGCCAGACACCGCCATTGCGCGCGGCAAGCCCATGCCGATGTTCACGCCAGTCAGCACATTTTCGGCATTGGGGTCGAGGTCCCGCACCGCCTGCCCAAGCCAGCCCTCGCTGCCCACTCTGTCGGGTTCGGCGGTGTGCCATATGTCCATCCCGCGGAAGTGCGAGCGGTTGGAGTTCGGGTATCCGATACCCTGCACGATAGCCATCTTGCCCTCATCGTAGAGGCGCTTGAAGGGTGCGGCGTTGCCGTTTATCGCCAGCGTGTCGTTGATGGGCAGCACATCCTCTTGCCGCATCACCACCTTGGTGCGCGCATCGTAGTAGTGCGGGTTCGTGTACGGCACTATGGTGTTCATGAAGTCGTTGCCGCCCGTGAGCTGCACGACGACAAGGGTTTTTTGCTTGCTCTTGGTGGTCATTCTCATCCCCCGCTGTCTAATCGGTTTCGCTGTTTCGCCCCTTAATATCGCAAGAATATCGCAAGCCTATGCGAACTGGTAGTCCACGCTAGACGCTGTCATCTGCAGCAGGTTGTGAACGCCCACCGAGTCGTCATCCTTGATGTTCTGAAGCTCGCAGGCATAGTCTATGAGCGAGGCGTAGGTTTGCTCGCTGACTGTGATGCCGCCAAGTATGTCCAGACAGCGATCCACGAGTTCGGCGGGTTCTGTGCCCAAGTCCCCGGCGCGCGCCACCATGTCCGACACACCCGGCTTGGTGATGTCCCCGAACTGGCGCTCTACGAAACCGATGCGCTCGCTCAATGTGCCGGAGTCTATCCACTCATGGCCAGTGTGCCAGCCCTCCACGGTCGGTGGGTTCATCAGGCGCTGCCCCATGATAGCCATCGGGCCCTCTACGAGCGACCCGTTGAGCGTAGTGATTGCCAGTTGGAACATGCCGGGTGCGGGGTTGCTGAACTCGCCTGTCTGCTTCAACACGCCGGCGACAAGCTCCGTAGGGCTTTTCACTTTCTTGAATGTGGTTGCCGCCTTGAAGAAGTCCGAGTTGAAGAGTTCGCGCAGCACGGCGCGCATGCTGCCGCCCGTGTCCATGAACACCTTGCTGAGTGCGTCTATCGCCGCCTCATCCTTTGGAGGTTCTGTCGCCCACGACGGCGTCTGCACCTCATCCTCAACGAAGAAGTTGTACAGGTGGCGCGATATGAAGCGTGCGGTTGCGGGCTGCTTCACGATGATGTCTATCACATCCTCCCCATCGAAGTTGCCAGTCTCCCCGAGGAAGGTCTTTTCATCGTAGTCATGGTCGTCTGCGACGAACACGAACTCGGCGGGATAGTGGCCGTTGGGGTATAGCGACAGCGGCTGGCGGAATGTCCAGCCGGTAAAGGCGCGCGACGCCGCCTTGATGTCATCCTCCGTGTAGTTGCCCACGCCCATCGAGAACAGCTCCAGCAGCTCCCTACCGTAGTTCTCGTTGATTTCGTCTTTGTGGTTCTCGTTGTTGTCCAGCCAGAACAGCATCGCTGGATCTCGCGAGAGTTCCAGCAGGATGGTCTTCATGTCCGTCAGCCCGACGCGGCGGAACATCGCGATCTCGCTGTATAGCGACGGGCCGTGCTCGCTCTTGCCCCACGCCACAGGGAAGATGTGATGCAAAAACAGCGACATCTTCTCTTCAAGCGGGCGCTGCGTGTTCACCATGCGATACAGCCACTTGCCCACATGCACCGCCACCGGCTCGCCGCCGTAGTAGCGCTCTATGTAAGATTCGTCCGGCTCCGGGAAGCGTTCCGGCGTAACAAGATCGTCAACTATCTCTTCGTAAGTCTTTTCGTGCGTCAGTGCGTCAAGCTCACTCGGCGTCGCGCCGAAGCCTGCGCGCCGCATGAGATGCGCCACAAGCGCCCTGTCCGATTTCATCTTGGCTGCCTCCCAGTAACTTCTGCCTGCATGTTCTGTGATATTAGCAAATTATGCGGATTATAGCCAATGCGATGTCCGTGTCGATGGTGAGCCGAGTAGCATAGCGGCGCTGACCCCGCTCCCGTAACGGTCAGTTCTCTTTCCAAAAGCGCTCTTCATCCACTGCAAAGCCCTTGGGTATCATCCGCGCCTTCACATCCTCTATCATCCCCGGGTGGCCGCAGGCGTATATCAGCGTGTCGGCTTTCGTCAGCCCCAGCTGCTCCACCTGCGCCTCCACGATGGCATTGACGCGCCCTATTTCGCCTTCCCAGCCGTCGTTGCGTTCCTCGTCCGGGCGGCTCACCGTGGGGATGAATTGCACTAGGTCGGGATACTGCGCAGCGTATCGGCGGAACTCATCGTCGTATCCGAATTCGTCTTGGTAGCTTGCGCCCTCTAGCACGAAGAACCGATGCCCGCTTGCGCCGCGATGCAAGTAGTCGCGGATGTAGCTGACATACGGCACCACGCCCGTTACTGTGGCGACGAGCAGGTGGTTCTTGAAATTGGGATTGAAGGTGAAGATGCCCTTAGCACGCGGGCGTATCGTCAGCGTATCGTCCGGCTGAAGTTCGTACAGCAGCGGCGTGAGATTGCCGCCTTCTTCGTACGGGACAAGCTCTATGAAAAGCTCTATCGCATCCTCATGCGGGGCAGACGCAATGGAATACGCCCGCTCTATGCCGTCAACGCCCAATGTGCAGTACTGCCCCGGCTTGAATGTGAAGCCCTCTGGCTTTTCTATCCATGCCAGCCACAGGTCCGGCGTCAGTTCGCGACGGCTCAGAACCTTCGTCTCCGCTAATCGCGGGCGCAGGCGGCCTCCCCTTCGAGTGAGTGTCAATGCTTCTATCGTCCTCCAATTCTTTTTGTCTTTGTGCGGGTCAGAGATTCTTGTGCCAACTTCGGGCCGATGTGTGGCAGGTTGTCCTTATGCTTGTATGCTGCTTGTATGCTTGGAAATGCATTGGGACGCTTGGCGCACAACCAAAGCCTTTAATATCCCGCATCCCACAACGGTAATTCTTGGGTTTACTTTCTAGCTTTTCTTGATCCTCGCCGGCATTAGTGGCAGCGTGGGGACGGCAAGCATCGGGTCGGGCGAACGGGAGCGCTCGATGTCCGTTACCAACTCGCCGAACAGCGTGGTAACCGATAGCATGCCCTGCTGCGTGCCGTTCAGCGTCGCCCTACCGGTTACCACATCCTCGCCCGTCGCACCGAAAACTACCTCTACGCTGTCGCCCTCATTTATGTCCAATGATGCGGCGTCGATGCGGTGCACCTCTATCCTGTTTTCGCGGCTGATGAGGTTGCGACCGCGCTCTTGGCGTATGTCCAATTGGCGTTCGGCTTGGTTCAGCACGCGCCCGCGCGCCAGCAGGAACGGACGCTCCACATCCCTGTGTATCGGCGGTTCGCTGAACACCATCGGCGTCAGCCGAACCTTGTGCGTCTCGAAGCGGTTGGCGTACAGAATCGACTCATCCGCCATATCCGTAGCCGCACACGGCCATTGCAGGCTCTGGCTCTGCAGGCGGGTGTATGTGATGCCCCCATATGCCTGCCACAGGTTGTTGAACTCGACGAAGATGTCTTCCACGCCGTCGAACGAGAAGCCGACTGCGCCCATCCGCCGCGCAATCTGGCAGAGTATGCGCCAGTCAGCATCGGCATCGTTCTTTACTCCCACCACAGGGTTCAGGAGCTGAACGCGCCGCTCCATGTTGGTGAAAGTGCCCCTCTTTTCAGCAAAGGTCATCGAGGGCAGCACCACATCCGCAAGCTCGGTCAACTCGCTCGGGAATGTGGCATGCACTAGCAGGAAGTCCAGCTTTGCGACTGCGGCGGTCAGGTCGCCCAGTTCGCCGTTGGTGAAGTTCGGGCTGTCCCCGATGATGTGCAGTGCCGTTATATCGCCTGCGTCGATGGCGTCTGTGATGCTGCGTACGCCGACGCCTGCATCATCGGTCAAATCGGCGTTCCACGCCTTGCTGAATCCGCCACGCAGGCGGCCATCGGCAACCGGACGGTAGCCGGGTAGCATGTCGGGTATGCAGCCCACATCCTTTGCGCCCTGTTCGTTTGCGCCGGCGAACAGCGGGTAAAGCCCGGTTGACGGCTTGCCGACATTACCGGTTACGAGCGCAAGGTTCACCAGCGCACGCACGCATTCCTCGCGCAGGTTCGGCGCAACTGTCTCCAAGCCGTAGAGTATGGCGCCGGGAGCGTTACGCGCAAACATCCGCGCTGTCTCTCTAATCTGGTCTTGCGACAAGCCTGTGGCGTGTGCAACTTTGAGGATGTCGAAGCCCCAAAGGCTGCTCTTGAACGCATCGGGGTTGCTGCAAGACGCCGTGATAAAGTCGTGGTCTTCTAGCGCCTCGTCGAAGATGACGCGCAGGATGCCCCCTATGAGCACTGCTTCGCTGCCCGGGCGCGGGCGCACCCACAGGTTGGCTTGGCGCGCAAGTTCGGTTTCGCGCTGGTCTATGACGATGAGCGCCGCGCCCGCCTTCGCCGCCTTCTTGATTGGCACGCCGACCACATTCTGCTCTTCGGTCAGGTTGGAGGACACGACCATTATGGCTTTGGCGTTTTCCAGCTCCCATATGGTATTGGTAGCGGCGGGGCGGCCTAGGGTTTCGCGCAGGGCGGTGGTCAGTTCGGGGCGCAGGTTGGACGCCACATCTATGCTGTTGCTGCGCATAACCGCGCGCGCGAATTTCTGTGCGGTATAGGCTTCCTCATTCGTCAGGCGCGGCGATACGATGGCGGCATACTTGCCATCAGTGTGCTCTGCCAAGCGCTTCGCCGCCTCATCGAGCGCATCGGGCCAGGAAGCCTCCACGAGTGCGCCGTTGCGCCGCACCATCGGCTTGCCTATGCGCCGCCGCGTCTCGTTCACGAACTCCAGCCCGAACTTGCCCTTGAAGCACACCTGCCCCATATTCGCCGGGGCGTGTATGTCGGGTGTGGCGCGTATCAGGCGGTTGCGCTTGTCCACTTCTAGGTTCATTCGGCAGCCAACCGGACAGTGCGGGCAGATGCTCTCTATCGTTTCCACCGCCTTGTCCCACTTGTGCTTGCGCTCCACAAGCGCCCCGGTCGGACAGACATCTATGCATGCGCCGCAAAACTCGCAGCCCGATTCCAGCAGCGATGTGCCCTGCGATGTGCCGATGAGCACGCGGTCCGAGCGCTGCAGCAAGGTGATAGCGCTGTCCCCGCGCACCTCGTCGCACACCCGCACGCAGCGGGCGCAGACGATGCACAGGTTCATGTCCATCTCCCAGTACGGGTCTGACACAGCAAGCGGAGTGCGCCGCAGGTTGTAGTTCAGCGGCGATTGCATATCCATCTCCAAGAACCGCACCGTGTCTTTCAGCTCACAGCGCTCGTTCTTTGGGCAGGTTACGCAGCGGTCGTTCACCGACACATGCCTCAGGCAGGAATCAGACGGCCCGCACAGGTCGATGCGGTGGCATGTTAGGCAGCCGTGCGGATGCTCGGATATGAGCAGTTCCATTATGCCGCGCCGCAGATCCACGATGTCATCCGAGTTCGTGGTAACGCGCATACCGGGCATAACGGGCGTGGTGCAAGACGCCGGACTTCCCGGCAGCGGGCGGTACTCGCCGTCGCGCCCGGGCGCCTCCGCCTTGACCACACACATCCGACACGCCCCGAACGGCTTCATCCCCGGGTAGTAGCACAGATACGGAATATATATCCCAGCGTCCGCTGCCGCTTGGATGACCATCTTGTCAGGCTCTGTCTTCACATCGACCCCGTCGATAGTGATGGTGATTTCGTCTGCCATGCCCCTTGCTCCGTTTCAATAGCGTTTGATTAGGCGGCGCTTGCTAGGCGGCGACCTCAACAGCATCGCCCACGGCGACCGTTCCCGGCTCATCCACCGTGCCGTACACCCCGAAGTAAGCGCCCATGCCTTGCAGTCGCGGACGGCTGCCCAGCAGCAGGCGCAGAGTGTCGAAATCGGGCGCGCCTGTGTCCGGGTCAAGCCTAGTGATGACGCAGCGCGGGTCGAGTTTCACCGGGCGCAGCCGCAGCCGCTCCCCAACACTGACCTGCTTGTCCAGCCATGTGTCTTCCTCATAGCTGTCGCAGCCGCCGAGCAGCAGCGTGGGGCGAAAGCGGCGGACTTCCAGCGTCTTGCTGTGCTGCGCTGCGCTGTTAAGCCGATCTATGGACGCCTGCGACAGCAAAGACACCGAGTGTTCGTCGAAGTACATCCCCGGCGCATCGGACTTCGCCAGCGTCAGCGGCTGACCGCAGAAATCAGACAGCGCCTCTGCCCAATCGCCATCTACCACACGGGCGGAGACGATGCGTCCGAAAAGCCTCGTCTGTGTCCGCTGTCCCGCCTCCGGGCTGCCGCTTACCGACACCCCGTCCGGAAACACCAGCCGCAGGGTGTTCGCATCGGCGTCATACTCTGCCCTGACCAGTGCCAGCGTGCCTATCTGTCGCTGCGTAACCGCCCGCCCCGCATCGTTCTGCACGATGAAACGCCTATCCTCCACAATCCCATGCGCATCCACACGCGCGCTGTCCACGCTGAGAACCGCAAGCGACTTCACCGGCGCGATATGTATGGCTTCAACTATGGGCATTTGCGCTCGTTCTCCGTTCGCCGCTGCACCGCATAATACGATTCAAGCATTCCCTGCGAGATGCAAGGCGCACCGACAGCCACATCTATAACCATTATCGCACAGCGTCCATCGCATAGGGGCGGGTGTTCTTGGGGGAAATCGTCTTCCGCAGGCAACTCCCCGTAGGGCATTCACCCCGCTCTATATGCGCCAAGAAGTCGGATTCGAAGTGCTGCAAAGCCGAGCGTATGGGACCGAACCCCAGCTGCCCATGCCCGCACAGCGAGCTTGATTCCATCGTACGCCCGATGTTTCGCATCAGGTCGAGGTCGCCCGGGCGGCTGTCGAAGTTCACGATGCGGTCAACCAGCTCCAACAGCTGCTCCATACCCAGACGGCAGGGGAAGCACTTGCCACACGATTCATACTGCGTGAACGCCACCAGATTGCGCGTAATGTCCACGGCGCAGGCGTCTTCGTCCATAACAATGACGCCGCCCGAGCCGAATATAGCGCCCGCTTCACGCATTTCGTCGAAGTCGATATGGACGCCTAGGCTGTCCGCGCCCAGCACGCCCCCCAAGGGGCCTCCGGTTTGCAGCATCTTCAGCCGCTTGCCGTCGCGCACGCCGCCCCCAAGGTCATCGACGACCTGCCCCAGCGTCATACCCATCGGCACTTCGTATAGCCCCGGGTAGTTCACCTTGCCGTTCAGGCACACGATTGCCGTGCCCGTGCTTCGGTTCACGCCGATGGACGAGAACCACTCTGCGCCTTTGGCGATTATCTCAGGCGTGTACGACAGGCTCTTCACATTGTTAATCGTGCTAGGCTTGCCCCACACGCCGAACGCCGCGGGGAATGGCGGACGGAAGCGCGGCTGCGAGCGGTGTCCCTCTATCGCCTCCATCAGCGCCGTCTCTTCGCCCGCAACATATGATTCGCCCGTCAGCGCAACCTCTATGTCGAAGTCGAAGTCCGAGTCCAAGATGTTCTTGCCGAGCAGCCCGTGTTCGTATGCCTGCTCAATCGCGCGCTCCGTGCGGCTTATGGGGCCCTCATGGCCGTGCCGTATGAACACGAACCCGTTGGTTGCGCCGGTGGCATAGCCTGCGATGCACATCCCCTCTATCAGCGTGTACGGGTCGCTCTCGAGGATACCCTTGTCGTTGTACGCTCCGGGGTCGCCCTCTTCGCAGTTGCACAAGATATACTTGGGCGGGTCGGAGCGCACCATGAAGCTCCACTTGATGCCCGTTGGGAACGCCGCTCCGCCCCTGCCGCGCAGCCCAGAGTCGGTTACTTCCTTGATGACCGCCTCGGGCTGCATCTCGAACAGCGCCTTGTGAAGCCCCTCATAGCCGCCGTTTGCGATGTACTGCATCACATCGGCGGGGGCGGTGTTGCCTGCGTTGCGAAGTGCGATGCGCTGCTGCAATCGGATGCCCGGCAGATCTGCAAGGTCTGTTGCGCCGCCTACCACAGTGCCACCCAGATAGCCCATCGGCGGCGTGTCCTGCGGCAGCACTCCGTTCACCATCACGGCGTCAATGATGGCGGGCACGTCGTCCGGCGCCACATTGCCGAAGAGCAGTCGCGCCCCGGCGGGTATGCTGCCGAACGCCTGAGGCACCAGAATGTCCACCAGCGGCTCGGCGTAGCAGATGCCCATGCAGCCCACATCGTCCACATTGGCGTCTATGTTGCGTGCCGCAAGCTCGGCGACGAACCTGTCGCGCACATCGAACGCCCCAACCGCATGCCCGCACATCGCTGTGCCAATGCGCACCCACGCCTTATTGCCGCTTGTTAGTTCCTGCCAGCGTTCGTCCGCTGCCGCTTTCAGTTCTTCATATGAAGGCATTTTCCATCCTGAACCAGCCGCTCTTATCGCGCCCTAGCGCCCACGAATCCCTTCTACTACCATTATACCCGTTCCTGCCTCTGCATCCCCTCAATTCAATTCCTAATTTTTAGTTCTCAATTGCATAACTCGTTCCAGCGCAGACTGTACGCCGATGCGCCCCACTAGGCGATGGTTGACCATCATCACCGGAGCCTGTGAACACGCGCCCAAGCAGGTGTTGTACTTGAGGCTAACGCCGTTATCCTCGGTTTCGCCCTCGTCGGCAAGCCCGAGTTCGTCCAGCACTGCGTCTAGTATTTCGGGTGCGCCGAGCAGATGGCAGGTCGGCCCCCAGCATATTTCCACCACATTATCGCCCGGCGGCGTGAAGCGGAAATTGGTATAGAAAGACGCAACGCCCCACACATCGTTGATGGTGGTCGCGGTGAAGTCTGCGACCTCTTCTATGGCGGCGTCCGGGATGTACCCCAGTTCGTCCAGCACCGCATGCAGCGAGGACAGCACATTGATGTTCGTCTGCTTCTGCGCGCGCATCGCCGCACGGATGCGTTCCCTCAGCGCGCCGTTCTCATCGCTCAACGGCAAGCCTCCTCGCTTGCTAGATACCGCTCATGCCGAACTTTGCCCATCCCACACCCGTTTCATCCGAAACCCAACGCTTATAACGCCTATTAGGATAAATGCCAACGCCCGCAAAACGCAACTATGTCAGAGGCTGGCGGTAGACACTCTCGCTCGCTGCCAGCCTCTGACGGCTCCCTAGATGACTTCTTCCGACTCGCCCACATCGTCGGCTTCGCCACCACCAAGCTCTGCGCCCACAGCCTTGATCTCCCCGAACTCGGAGCGGTAAGCGTTGTGCAGGCTGCGGGCGTCGCTGCTATACAGCACAAAGCGTGCGCCCTCTCGCAGCCACTTTGTCGTCAGATCCACCGTCTGATGGTGGATGAGCGTGGGGACGCCCGCGGCTTGGCACTTGCTGATGATTTCTCGCAGCGCCGCCTCATAGTCGGGGTGGTCGTACTGGTCTGGCACGCCCAACGTGATGCTGAGATCGTTCGGCCCAACGAAGATGGCGTCGATGCCCCCGACCGCTAGGATGCGCTCTAGGTTCTCTATGGCAGGAACGCTCTCGATGCCGATGATGCAGACATTGTTGCGGTTGCGCGCTTCTAGGTATTCGCGGGTGGCGTCGCTAGGGAACTCGCCGGTTTCCACCGCCTTCTGCACCAGCGCCCCCTTGAGCGGCCGCCACTTCGCAGCGCCCACCACATCTTTCACTTCGTCCACCGTTTCGCAGTAGGGTGCGAGGATGCCCTGTGCCCCGGCGTCCAGCGCCATCGTTACATAGTGCGAATCCGGTATCGGGACGCGCACTATCGGCACCACACCGCTGAATGTGAACGCCGCTATGAAGTCCGCCACATCCATCCTGCCACGCGGCGAATGCTCCGTGTCGATTATCACATAATCAATCCCAAAGTTGGAGAAAGCCGTAGTCCAGCGCGGGTTGCGCCCCATGCTTATCATCGTCCCATACACGATGCCGCCGCCGTGAACCTTCGCCTTAAGCTCTGCGCCGTTCATATTTGTTAACCTTTCTTACTTTCGCTCTGTTCTGCCGCTGTGTTCGCTGGTGTTCGCTACGACAAACGCCGCCGCAGCTCTCATATGAGCCTGCTTGATTGTATCTTGCTCAGTTCGCCTGTCAAGTTTTGCACTCTGGATGCGCCGCCAATCGGCGCTTTTGCTTTCCGCCCACAGATTGACGGGCGCGCCCGCCGATGCCATAATCGCGCCTAGCAAAAGGCGTTCTGCACAGCCCAAGCCCCTCATCTATGATGCATGACGCACACAGGATGCGCGCGCAGACACACATACAAACACCGATCAGCCCCAATAGGCACACGACAAGAGGCGCACGATGGCATCTGACTTCACGGTAACTTTGCTCGGCACAAGCTCACCCGTCCCTCAGATGGAGCGCTTCGGAATGGGCACACTCGTAGAGGCAGGCGGAGAGATGCTGCTGTTCGACTGCGGACGCGGCGCAATCCAGCGGCTGTTCCAGCTAAGTGCGCAGCATGTGCGGGTGGACAGGCTCTTCTTGACGCATCTGCACTCCGACCACCTCGTGGGCATACCCGACCTGTGGCTGACGGGCTGGATATACGGGCGCAAGACAGCGTTTCAGGTATGGGGACCTCACGGCACGGCGAACATGATGGCGCACCTAGAGCAGGCGTTTGAGGCGGACATCCACATACGCCGAGACCTAGACGAGATGCTACCCCAGTCTGGCATCGATGTTGCAGCGCACGAGATAGCCGAGGGCTTTGAGTACGAGGTTCAGGGCGCGCAAGGCGTGGTCAAGGTGAAGACATTCGATGTGGACCACCGACCAGTAACGCCCGCATTCGGGTTTCGCATCGAGTACGGCGGCAGAACGGTCGTCATGTCCGGCGACACCCGTCCCTGCGACAACCTTGTGGCGAACGCACAGGGCGCCGACCTGCTCATACACGAAGTCATAGCACCGAGGGCGTTTTGGGCGCGCCCCAGCGACATGACCGACCACCATCGGCGGCAGGTGATAGCTCACCATACCACCCCAGCGCAGGCGGGCGAAATCTTCAGCAGGATACGCCCCAAACTCGCGGTGTATTCGCATGTCATCGGCGGCGCAGACAGCGAAGCTGAGTTGCTCGACGACACCGCAGCGGCTTACGACGGCGATGTCGTAATCGGCAGAGACCTGATGCGCATCGATGTGGGCGATGATGTCCGCATCGTGGATAGCATCCCAGCCCCGTAGCGCAGCGAACCACGCAGTTGAGCCGCGCATCGTGCCCTTCTCTATCAGCCGATGGGGAAGGGCACAATGCGACGATTCAATGACAAGCGCGACATGGGGAGGGCGTCAGTTGGCGATGTGGTCGTGCAGCCCCTTCGTGCGATAGCGCCCCATAGAGCGCGGATTAGCGGGCCACGGTATCACTTGGCACTTTTCCGCCCACTCTTCGTATAGGCGTATCATGCGCCGAACGCGCTCCGCCTCGCCGTCCACGAGGTCGTTCAGCTCGGTGCGGTCCTCGGTCATGTTGTACAGTTCCCAAGCGCCGCCGTGCTCGGCAACGAGCTTCCACTCGCCGACCCGCACTGCGCGATTGCCTTCGTGCTCCCAAAAGATGGGCTGCTGCCGCTCAAATCCGTCTCCCTGCAGCAGCGACAAGAAGCTCTCCCCCTCTATCGGCGTAATTTGCCTGCCCTCGAACTCGGTGGGGTAGGCAGCATCTGCTGCGGCTATGCAGGTTGCAGTGATGTCGGTTATGTACATCGGGGTGTGGCTGATGGTCGGCTGCTTTATCACGGCAGGCCAGTGCGCGATGAACGGGGTGGACACGCCGCCCTCTTGTATCCAGCGCTTGAACAGGCGGAAAGGCGTGTTGCTCACATTCGCCCAAGGCAGGTCGTAGCTCATGTAGGTGTTGTCCGGGCCTGGGCGCAGACCGGGCTTGTTGCCAGTGAACACCCGCCTGCCGTCCACCGTCAGCCCGGAGTAGATGCTCGGCTCGGGCAGGTCTGTGTCTTCCCGGAAAAGTTCGGCGCAGCCCCCGTTATCGGACAGGAACATAAACAGCGTGTTGTCATACTTGCCCATATCCCGCAGCCTATCCATAATCCTGCCTATGCCCTGATCCACGCGGTCAACCTGTGCCGCGTACACCGCCATGCGTAGGTCTTCCCAGTCCTGATGCGGCGTGTTCTCCCACGCCGGAGCGTCCACATCGCGCGCGGTAATGTGCCACTTCTCATCCAGCAGCCCCATTGCCTTCTGTGATTCGTGCCGTGCGGTGCGCTCATCATCCCAGCCCTTGCGGAATGTGCCCTCATACTTGGCGATGTCTTCTTCTAGGGCGTGGAGCGGCCAGTGAGGCGCAGTGTAGGCTAGATACAGGAAGAACGGCTGCTCCGCATCGCCCGCCACGCTCTCGTCAATCATCTGGATGGCGTGGTTGGTGATTTCGTCAGTGATGTAGTAGTCCGTGGTCTCGGCTTTGACTGGCGTATCGTCCAGCCCGAGCGAATCGGGGTTGAAGAAAGAGGTGTAGCCGCCCCAAATGCCATAGAAGCGGTCAAACCCGCGCTGGCGTGGCGTGGGATAGCCGTGTTCGCCCGTAGGCCAGCCAAACTCTGGCGCGGGCGGATGGTAGTTGCCCCCCACATGCCACTTGCCGCTCATCAGCGTGCGATAGCCCGCAGTCCGCAGCACCTCTGCCACCGTAACGCACTTGTCGTTCAAGTAGCCTTGATAGCTGTCTACGCCGTAATCCTGCGTCATGTGCCCGACGCCCGCTTGATGGGGATAGACACCAGTGAGCAGGGCGGCGCGGGATGGGCAGCAGCGCGCGGCATTGTACATCTGAGTGCCGCGCAGCCCGTTGTTTGCCAGTCGGTCTATGTTGCGCGTTTGCAGCGCCGAGCCAAACGAGCCTAGGTCGGAGAACCCGAGATCGTCCACGAGGCAGACGATGATGTTGGGGCGTGCGTTGGATTGTGTAGTCATGCCTACCCTCTCTTCTGTAACGATTTATGGCGTCAGGAACCATCTTCGTCCTCACCGCTCAGGATTTGGAGAAGCTCAGGCGTAAGCGCGCCGCGCCGCGACAATTCGTTCATGATGCGGGTGCGTTCTATGCTGCGCCCTTCGCTGATGCCTTCACTGCGCCCTTCGACGAGGCCTTCGCTATGACCTTCGCTGCGCCCTTGTTTTCTTGCTTTTTCCTTGTCTTCCCGAAACTTTCTCATAGCAGCTTGCTTTGCGGCAAAATACAATCTATAACCTCCATACAGCATAGATGCAGTCGGGAACAGCAGCATTGCTGCCATTATGATGATGCCGGATTCCTGTTCCGTCAGCGCTTTCAATGACCGTAGTACTGGCAATCCCCCGCACGGAACACATTTGCAGCGCCGAGCCAAACGAGCCAAGGTCAGAGAACCCGAGAGCGTCCATGAGGCAGACGATGATGTTGGGGCGTGCGTTGGATTATGCAGTCATGTCTACCCTCTCTGTAACGATTTATGGCGTCAGGAACGATCTTCGTCATCCTCGCTGCTCAGGATTTGGAGGAGCTCAGGCGTAAGCGCGCCGCGCCGCGACAATTCGTTCATGATGCGAGTGCGTTCTATGCTGCGACCTTCTATGAGGCCTTCGCTACGACCTTCTACGAGTCCTTTACTACGGCCTTCGATGAGGCCCTCACTGCGCCCTTCGACGAGGCCTTCGCTACGGCCTTCGATGAGGCCTTCACTGCGCCCTTCGACGAGGCCTTCGCTATGACCTTCGCTGCGCCCTTGTTTTCTTGCTTTTTCCTTGTCTTCCCGAAACTTTCTCATAGCGGCTTGCTTTGCGGCAAAATACAATCTATAACCTCCATACAGCATAGATGCAGTCGGGAACAGCAGCATGGCTGCCATTATGATGATGCCGGATTCCTGTTCCGTCAGCGCTTTCAATGGCCCTACTACCGGCAATCCCCCGCATAGAGCACATTTGCTCATCAGCACGGCTATGAGCATGCTGAGGCTGACGGATGCAGAGCCGTCGAAAAATCCCCATAGCATCTGGTTATCTTCTTATCTTCCACAATAACGCCATCGCAGATTTCGCGCACCACGAAACACCGGCCGGGTTGGCACGCTCACATCAAGGGACAGCGCGGGGCGCTAGAGGTTAAACTGCGGCTCCATGTAGCCGTTCACCTTGTTGTATATCTGCAGGCGACCGCGCTGTGTGTCTGCTACGAGCAGGCGGGATTTCGCTTCGTCGAAAGCCACCGCGGTGGGCATAGCGAAGCGCCACTCCGGCTCGAGCGTGTACACGCGGCGGCGCGCCTTGATGACATCGGCGTTGGCGTCCACCTGCTCTTGGTGCCACTTGGCGAGCTGCTGAGCGTCGCCCACGAGGCTGGCTATGAACCTACCGTCCGCGCGAAACACCTGCACCCGGTCGTTGCCCCAATCGCACACATACACATCGCCGGCCGGGTCTACCGCCACATCACTCGGGCGGCTGAGCTGTCCCCTTCCCTTGCCGGCACTGCCGAACTGCATCAGGTATTCGCCGTCTGCCGTGAACTTCTGCACGCGGTCGTTCTTGTGGTCGGCAACATACAGGCAACTGTCGGAGTCGGACGCTATCCCCCAAGGGGAATCGAACTCGCCGTCGCCGCTGCCATGTGCGCCGAACTGCATCAGGTATTCGCCGTCCGCCGTGAACTTCTGCACGCGGTGGTTCAGGCTGTCCACGACATATGCGTTGTCGTCGGCGTCGAACGCTATGCCCGCGGGTCGGTTAAACTCACCGTCGCCGCTGCCCGGTTTGCCCCATACGCCTTGCAGTTCGCCCTCGTCGTTGAAGACGGACACGCGGTTCATCCATTCGTCGGTGATGAACAGATTTCCGGCAGAGTTGCGCGCCAAACCGCACGGCCAAATAAGCTCGCCCTCACCATCGCCATACTTGCTGATGCGCCCTAGGAACTCTTCGTCGTACGGCGTGAGCGGCACGGAGAACTTGTTCAGCTGCGCCGCAGTTGCCGCCTTGTTCCACGGCACATCCAATATCTGCTCGTACTGGCGGCTGAGCACATACACCGTGTCTCCGTCGCCCACTGCCAGCGAAATTGGCAGCGGCATATACAGCCCCCCAACTGCATGGCTGAAGTCAAATGTGCGTCCCGCTGCGACTGTTGTAAGCATTTTCGTCCCCTATCCTTGTCTCGTGTATGCAATGTATGCGCTGCAATCTTCCCCCTGCCGCCATGCATCCACATTTGCAAATGTGGGAAGCCCGCTGGCAGGCAGGGGGAAGGCTTCTTTAATTGGGAATCCATCGTCAGGGTGGCGAACCCGCTAGTTTAGTTGGCGATGAACGCGAGTTTCTCGAACTGCCCGCCCACGATGGGCTTGGAGTCCATCCGCATCCAGTCTTCCACGATGGTGGAATAGACGCTGCGGAAGTCTATGCTGGGCACCACATCGCCCTGCTGCAGGTCTTCGGGGCGCAGCGATGGGTATTCGCCATACTGCCCACCGTTGACCTTGTCGCCGATGACCAGCACTGCGCCTGCCGCGCCGTGGTCTGTGCCGCTGCCGTTGTCGTGCGTGCGCCGCCCAAACTCAGAGAAGAGCAGCATTATCACATTGTCGGAGGCGTCATGCGCGCGCAGGTCGTCGAAGAAGTCGTTGATGGCAGTGGAGAGGTCTTCCCACAGCGCCGCAAGCATATTGGGCTGCCCGGCGTGCGAGTCGAAGCTGCCATGGTCGCAGTAGAACACTCGCGTGCCAAGCCCCGCAAGGTGCACCTGTGCGATGCCCTTGAGCTTCTTGGCGAGTGTGGTGTCGGCATACTCCACATTGGAGCTGTACTGCTGAGGCGCCACTTGCAGGATGTCCGCTCCCTTCAGCGCATCCAACCCGGTCTGCCCCAAGAACTCCATCACCGGGCCTCTGCCAATGGCTTGCCCGTACAGGCGTGAGAAGCGGCTCAGTATCTTCTGCCGCTGCTCTTCGGCGCTGATACCGGGCATCAGCCCATAGTTGTTCAAGTCTTCCACGCATGCCACCGGCACGCCCGGCACTGCCATAGCGCGGAACATGCTAGGACCGAAGCTCACGCCGGTAACCACATTCTCTTTGTGCGGGTCGATTTCGCGGATTGCCTTGCCGAGCCAGCCCTCCGTACCCACATCGTCCGGCTCACAGGTGTGCCATATGTCCATCGAGCGGAAGTGCGAGCGCGGCGAGTTCTCATAGCCAACGCTGTGGATGATTGCCACATCGCCCTGCTTGTACATGTCTCGGATTGCGCCCATCTGTGGATGCAGCGCCACCCTGTCATCTAGCAGCAGCGCCTGTTCTTGCGGGATGCCCACCGTCGGGCGCGCATCATAATACAGCCCGTCAGTGTACGGGATTACCGTGTTCAGGTAGTCGTTCCCGCCCGAAAGCTGGACGACGACCACTACTGGGTCTTTGGATTTGGTGTCAGTTGGCATATCCAGCGCCTCCGTCGTTCCTTTAGTTACTTGTATGCGATGCGGACGGATGGTCAGCACCTCCGTCCGTAAAAGTTCACGATGTTGATATGAATCCGGTGCAAGTTGGAGCATTGGGAGCGAAGCGAGCATCTGAAAAAGCCATGTTCACGGAGATGCAGGGCTTCGCCCCATTGCTAATGGCAATAGCGTTGCGGGGCTATGCGTACTGGTAGTCGCGCAGCGACACGATGAGCTGCAGCATCTCGCTTGCGCGCGTGGTGGCAAACTCTTCGTCCGCCCAGACCAAGTTGCCGTCTATGGCGGCGTGGTCTATCAGCTCTTGGCGCGTCTTGGCGTCCAAGTCCAGCGGGCCCATGAGATCCAAGCAGGTGTCCACGAACTCGTCCGGGGTCTGTTCGCCCGCATCGCGCAGCCTGCCGATTATGGACTGCACGCCCGGCAGCGACGCATCGCCCACGAGGTCTGCCACGAAGTTGATGCGGCGCATCAGCGAGCCGCTGTTTATCCACTCGCGCCCGGTGTGCCAGCCCTCCACGCTCGGCGGGTTCAGCACTTCTTGTCCCATGTAGCCCATCTGCCGACCAAGGTTGCCGATGCCGGGCGCAGGGAACTCATGGCCGCCCACGAAGCGCAGCGTGTTCACCACCACTTCCACCGGGCTTTTGATGCGGGTGAAGCGGGCTTCTTTGAAGAAGTCCGAGTTGAACAGCACGCGCAGCACCGAGCGCATATCGTACTCGTTTTCTACGAATGCGTCGGCGAGGGTCTGTATGGCGTCGGGGTCGCCGGGTGCGACGCGCTGCCACGCCGGGACTTGCGCCTCATCCGCCACGAAGAAGTTGTACAGGTGGCGTGCGACGAAGCGTGCTGTGGCAGGCTGCGCGCAGATGATGTCTATGATGTCTTCGCCGTTGAAGTTACCCTTGTAGCCGAGGAAGGACTTTTCGCCCTCGTCGTGGTCGTCGTCGCGATACTCGAACTCCCAGTCGAAGCGTCCCATCGGGAAGCGCGGCAGCTTCGGCGTAATCGTCCAGCCCGTGAAAGCGCGAGAACACTCGAACACATCGGTTTCGGTGTAGTTGCCCACGCCCATGCTGAACAGCTCTAGCAGCTCGCGTCCCCAGTTTTCGTTGGGTGCGTCGGCGTGGTTTTCGTTGTTATCCAGCCAGTAGAGCATAGCAGGGTTCTGCGCTATTTCCATCAGGATTTGCCTGTAGCTGCCCATGCCCTTTTCGCGCAGCATGTCCACCATGTCTTGGATTTCGTCCCAGTGGTCTACCTTTGACACGCCGGTTGCGAATATGCCGTGCCAGAAGACTGCCATCTTCTCTTGCAGCGGCGCCTTGGTGTTGACCATATGGTAGAGCCAAGTGGCGTGTCCCGTGCCCTGTATCGTGCCGGGCTTCCACGACCATGGGTGATAGCGCAGCAGATCTCGCCTGTCCACCGGCGGCTGAGCCTCCGCATTCAGCAGTTCCTCTACCGTGGCTTCATAACCCTGTGCCGCATATGCCTCAAGCTCATCACGCGTAGCGCCAAAGCCGGCGCGCCGCATCAGATGCGCTATCAGCGCAATGTCGTCTCTATGTGCCATAAAACTTACCTCCTTATTTTGGTTGTCAATGGTCAGCAATCAGCGCTCGATCTACAGGCGTTGATTGTACTCATCAGTATATGAACCGAAACATAATGTGTCAAACGGCTGTGAGGCTGTCAGTCAGTTATCCGCGGTCAGGCTATCTATGAGCCAATCCAGCGGCGCGGTTGCCCCAATCATCGGCGCAGCGGCTGCATGCGCCGGTATGTGGCGACGCGCCAAACCCATTCCGCGGGCCCATATCGAAAGCGCAGCAGCCACACTTGAGACCACCACACCTGCAATCCCCATACCGCAGCCACGAACAGCAAGAGGGCGCTGCGATTGACCGCATCGTTATCCCCCAGCAGCACGGTCAGGACGAGCACGCCCAGCACCGTCTGCGCGAGGTAGTTCGTCAGCGCCATCCTGCCCACCGCCCGCAGCCGCCGTTTGAGTGCGCTGTCGGCTCTGCCGTTCCAAATGATGAGGATGCTCATGTAGCCCAGCGCTGCCGGTATCGTACCGAGCGTGTTCGGTATCTGCCCGATGAACGCCACCTGCTCTGAGAAGCCGCCCAGCGCCGTTATCGCCACACCCGCAGCCGCAAGCGTCAGCCCCACGCCGATGCCCACTATCGCTATGCGGCGGTAAGTCCTTGTCGCCATCCCGCCGCCCATGAAGCCAAGCCGATACAGCCCCGCTCCGATGAGTATCATCCCGAGCGCGCGGAGGGCGTAATTCAAAATCACAACGATTCCTATGTCGCCGGGCGGCTCGTCGGACGGCGTCCAAATACCGGCAAGGGATGCGCCGGATGTGTTCACCCAATGCTGCGCTAGGAGACTGACACCCACAGGGAGCAGGAATATCACCACTCCGACGGCGATAAGCGACTTGGGACGCAGCCGCCTCAAGCCGACAACTATAGCGGACGACACCGCATACAGCATCAGCACATCGCCATCCCACAGCGCAAAGTGCAGTATGCCGATTGCGAGCAGCAGCGTGTTGCGCCACAGGCTTAGCAGCGCCGGACGCACGCCTTTCGCCTCCGCCCGTTCTAGGAAAATGACCATCCCCGCTCCGAACAGCAGCGAGAACAGCCCCATGAACTTCTGGTCGACGAACACCTCGCCGAGCACACCGACCGCCCAGTCCAACCAAGTTAGCGAGCCGCCAGCGCTGAGGTTGAAGTATTGCGGCGCGTCGAATCTGAACGACACCACATTCATCAGCAGTATGCCCAGCACGGCAACGCCGCGCACAAGGTCTAGGCTGGTTATGCGTGCCGATTCCGGAACTGGGCTTGCGGTGTCGGTTGCTGCTGAACTTGGTGTCATTCTTGGATTAAGGTAATGCCCCTTCTCAGCGGTTCTGCATCAAAGCGAAGCCAAGACGGGGCAAAAGACAATGCGTGAAACCGATGCGCCCCCGTGCATGCTAGGGGCGAGCCTGTGTGCTAGCGCCGATAGCCACCCCTGCCACCTCGGTCGCGGTCTCTGCCGCCACGGTCGCGCCCACCATCGCGGTCTCTGCCACCGCCACGATAGCCACCTCTGCCGCCGCGGTCTCTGCCGCCATCACGGTAGCCGCCCCTGCCGCCACGGTCGCGGTCTCTGCTGCCGCGCGGCCTGCCGCCGTCCCGATAGCCGCCCCTGCCGCCGGAGCGTGAGGGTCTGCCAGCGCCCACAGGCTCGCGCCCCGCAGGGTTTATCTCTTCGCCCGTTAGCAGCGCGCGCCGAGACAGGTTGATGCGGCCTAGGCTGTCTATCTCTATCACCACGACCGTCAGCTCTTGCCCTATCTCTACCACATCGTCAACGCTCGGCACATGCTCATCCGAGAGTTCGCTGATGTGCACAAGCCCGTCTTTGCCGGGCAGGATGTCCACGAAAGCGCCGAAGTCCATTATGCGGCTGACCTTGCCGGTGTAGATGTCGCCGACTTTCACTTCGCGGGTCAGGTCGTCCACCATCTGCAGGGCTTTCTCAGCGGCGGGGCCGTCTGCCGAGCCGATGATGACCGTGCCATCGTCTTGGATGTCTATGGTAGCGCCCGTCTCGTCGGTGATGCCCCGTATCGTCTTGCCGCCGGGGCCGATTAGCGCACCAATCTTGTCCACTGGCACCTTGATTTGCAGCATGCGCGGCGCAAACGGGCTGAGGTCTTTGCGCGTGTCGCTGATGGTGTCCCGCATATGGTCGAGTATCTGCAGGCGCGCATCTTTGGCTTGCGCCAGCGCATCGCGCACCACATCGAAGCTGATGCTGTTCACCTTGATGTCCAGCTGGATGGCGGTGATGCCCTCGCGCGTGCCGGCTACCTTGAAGTCCATATCGCCCACATGGTCTTCCATGCCCTGTATGTCCGTGATGGTGGCGTATTCGCCGTCTTCCCCAGTGATAAGCCCGATGGATATGCCTGCCACCGGCGACTTGATTGGGACGCCAGCGTCCATCAGCGCAAGCGTTCCGGCACACACGCTCGCCATAGAGGTGCTGCCATTAGAGCCGAGCGCCTCGCAGACGATGCGGAGCGTGTAGGGGAAGTCTGCTTCGCCCGGCAGCACGGGCGCTATGGCGCGCTCGGCGAGCATCCCATGCCCGACCTCGCGCCTGCCGGGCGAGCCGATGCGCCGCACTTCGCCCACCGAGTAGGGCGGGAAGTTGTAATGCAGCATAAACCGCTTCGTCTCTTCGGGCGTCAGCGTGTCCAAGCGCTGTGCGTCCCCGACCGAGCCGAGCGTCGCAACGCCGAGAATCTGCGTCTCGCCGCGGTTGAACAGCCCGCTGCCGTGTACGCGTGGAAGCAGCCCCACTGCGCTGGAAATCGGGCGTATCTCACGGCGGTCTCGCCCATCGGGGCGCTTGCCACCCGCCATCACATTCTGCTTGAACGCATGCTCCAGCTGCTTCTCAAATGCGTCGCGGAGGTGGTTGGCTTCGTAATCGTCGCCGAACTGCGCCGCAACATCGGCGCGCATCTCGTCTAGCTTGGCGTACAGGTCAAGCTTGCCGGTGGATGCGGCGAATGCGTCCGTCAAGCCGCTGCCCAGCATCGACGAAAGCGCATCGTCCAGCTCAGCAGGATAGGCGAACGACCCGTAAGACGCCTTCGGCTTGCCCAGCGAGTCTCGCATCTCTTCTTGGAAGGCGATGAGCTTCAGGTTCACTTCCTGCGCCCGCTCTATCGCATCGAAGACGACCTCTTCTGAGAGTTCGTTTGCGCCAGCCTCCATCATCGTTACGCCGTCCGCAGAGCCGGACACGATGATGTCCAGTTCGCTCTGCTCGAGTTGGGCGTAGGTGGGATTGACCACGAACTCGCCGTCGATGTGGCCGATGCGAGTTGCGGCGATAGGCCCTTGGAACGGGATGTCGGATATGGTCAGCGCTGCGGATGCGGCGGTCATCACCAGCGTCTCGAACGGCGTTTCCATATCGATGGATAGCGGCGTTACCACTATCTGCACTTCGTTGCGGAAGTCTTCAGGGAACAGCGGGCGTATCTGACGGTCGGTCAGGCGCGCCATCAGGATGCCGTGTGTGCTCGGACGCCCCTCGCGTCGGAAGAAGCTGCCCGGTATCTTGCCGCGCGAATAAAGGCGCTCTTCCACATCGATGGTCAGCGGGAAGAAGTCGATGCCCTCGCGCGGTTCGGACATCGTGGCGGTGATTAGCAGCACGCAGTCGCCCTGTCGCACGAGTACAGATCCGTTGGCTTGCAGCGCCAACTGGCCGGTCTCGAAGACGAGCGTGCCCGATTCGTATGAGTGTTCAAACGAGGCAAACAATAGATAATCCTCCACGGGGAGGACGCCGGAGAAGGGTGAGAAGAATGAAGAGCGTCAGCCGCTAATGCGAAAGGCTACCTTCTCAGCCCGAGCTTGGCGATGAGCGCCCGATAGCGCGCCACATCCTTCCTGTTGAGGTATCGGAGCAGGCGGCGGCGGCGACCCACCATCTTCAGCAGACCGCGCCGTGTGGACTCGTCGTGCTTGTGGACTCTGAGATGCTGCGTAAGTTGGAGTATGCGGGTAGTGAGAACGGCGACTTGCAGTTCAACCGAGCCGGAGTCGTTCTCATGTGTGCGATGCTCTGCGATTAGGGCTTGCTTTTCAGCCTTATTCAATCCCATCCCCCGGGAAATCCCCTGTATTTCTTGTCTTTACTTTTATAGATGTCTCTTCTTTCTCAGGCGCAATTGTAGCACGCCGCCCAAATCACCGCAACGAATATAGGCTCCGCCGCATCCCTAACCCCCAGCCTTTCGGCGCATCATCAGACGGCATTTAGGCGGGACAGCGCTGCGCCTATATCTCGCAAGCGCAGCACGCAGCAGACACGGGCGCGCAGGGGAACTTGCGTGTACGGCTGACGGCGAACTAAATCGACGCCAAGAACTCCACAACCGCCGCTTGGAATCCGGACGGGCTGTCGCCCATTACCAGATGCCCCGCGCCCTCTATGGTCGCCAGTCGGCTGTTCGGGATGGAGCGGTGCATCTGCTCGGCGGTGTCCATAGCGATGATGTCGCTTGCGCCGCCGCGCACCAGCAGGGTGGGGCATTGCAGCGATTGCAGGTATCCCCACAACCGCTTCTCGGTTTCAGGGTCGCTCCCCATCCGTCGCCCGGGACGGCGCAGCGCCTTGTCATACTTCCAAGTCCACTTGCCGTTGGGCAGCTGCTTGAGGTTGTGCATCAGGCTGCCACGCAGCTGCTCAGCAGGACGGCGCGGATTGTATGCCTGCACACGCTGTACGAACGCATCCACCGAGTCCAGCTCGTCTTCTTGCTGCACGAAGTTGCGAATGTTCTGCGTGCCCTGCCGCATGTTCTGCGGGCCTGCGTCCACAATGACCAGCGCCCGCACCTTGTTCGGGTTGTTGGCGGCGTATGTGAACGAGTTGCGCCCGCCCATAGACAACCCCATCAGCACGAAGGCGTCCAAGCCCAGCGCATCCACCACGCCGGATATGTCGTCTTGCTGCGTCTCCGGGGAGTAGTCGCCATCTGCAGCCCAGTCGCTGTCCCCGTGCCCGCGCTGGTCCAGCACGATGATGCGATACTCGTCGCTGAACCCCAACGCCACGAAGTCCCAAGAGTGGCAGGTCTGTGCGAACCCGTGCAGCAGCAGCATCGGCGGCTTGTCTGCATCCCCCCATTCGAGGTAGTGGAACCGCATCCCGTTTGCGTCGACGAACCTGTCCTGAGGCACCGCCTCGCGCTCGAACTTCACGCCCATGGAGCGCGCCGCATCATGCAGAGAAAGCCCCTGACTTCCAGCCTGTGTGCTCAAATCATCTATCCTTTTCTCAATACTCTGAATGCTGTGCTTATCTTTGCGCGTCTTATCACCCGCCTAACGAACATTCGAACATTAGGATGGTGCGCCGACGCAAGAGCCTGCCAAATTATACGCTACTCTACCTCGATTGCAAACGCTACGCCGCGCAAAATCGGTGGGTGAAATCCAAAATCATCGCATATCAAGGACACCCATTTGGGCGGTTCGACAATTTTACTACAAACGCGCAAAAAGGCTCGCCGCCCACGCTGCTTGGCGTGAACGGCGAGCCTGTCTGTACCCGTGTATGCGTCGCTAGCTACCCTGTCTTACCTTTATGGGATAATAGGAGTGGGGGCAGCTCGCATTATGTAGGGTGTGTCACCGGATTTGGTGCGAACGAACAGCTCGGAGGCATTCCCACTGTATTGGATCCAGTTAGGTCTGCTAACTTTGCCATTGAAGGCGCGCACACCCATCAGCTGTGATTCCTTGGAACACAGATGTGATGTTAGAGCCTTAGACGAACCTTCCGCGCAGATGATCAACGGGCGAATCCGCACAGATACACTGTTCTTCTCGCGCATCATCTGCGAAACCTCTTCGTCCGTTGCAAAGCCTTCATCGCCTTCCACCAGCGTCTTGAAACCCTCTCGATCGTTGAGCAGCTTGGTAAGTACGGTCGCGGTCTGTATCACGCGTCCATCTCGGGCGTCGTTAGCACCGTTGGGACGAGGCGAACTGGTATATAGACCTCGCAACCATGTCTGTGTCTCAGTATCATCAGCGTAATTGTCCCAGTTAAAGAGCCTTGGCAGGGTGAAACCATGTGTATGGTACGAGACAACCTCACTGCTAGTCGTGGTGCGATTGGGTGAGTTTGCGTTGAAGCCACCGCGGAAGGTGTAGAGCACCTCGTAATGCGTGGCGCCCGGTATATGATCCCACACAGCGGTCAATCCGGCTACTATTGTGGACTGATTGTTGAATGGATGGAACGGAACATAGTCCACATGACCGGGATCTATCGGGCCCACCTCAAAGGTGTCGACGGAGAGATAGACCGGAGCAGAAGTACTCCGCGCATTGCGCGCATTGGTTGCGAAGCTGCCGTACAGACTAGCTGTATCAGCCTTGCGGATGGCGCGAGTTTTGTTGTACTCCCACGCAGGCACATCCCCTTCATCCCCGTCTTGGCGATCGATCTTCAGATTAACATCCTCGCCAATCCACGGCATCGGGAGCAATACCTGAAACGAGGTCTGATCTTCGTTGGTGGCGATGTCTGCGGCATTGAATGAGGCACTCATCTGAGTTACACCCGAGTGCCTATTCTCAGTTGCCCCATCGTGCACCACCAGCGTATGGTCGGCGGTGGGGGTATTCTTGCGGGTTGCCGTCACCTCATAACGGGTCTTTACCTGAATTGGCTGGGCATCATTCCACTCCACCGTGTATATGACGCAGGTTCGGTCTGCACAATCATAGGTGTCCGGGACCTTGGGCCTGGGGGTTAAAGTAGTCGCAGCTGCAGACCAGCGGAAATTCGCATCCGGGTTGATGGTCCAGTCTATCTTCCCTACCTGACCGGGACCGGTATACCTCCAGTCCAAGTGGGCATGTTCGGGGTCTGAGAGGAATCCATTATCCTCCCTAGCCCAGTCCCATATTGCTTGCGCCCAACTCTCTTCAACGGAACCGTCAACGGCGGGTTCGATGATCACTTCAGTCCAGTTTATCTGTGCTTCCACGGGCGAGCTGTTCGCCAGCGAAAGGGAGCCGCCGATGCCCACCGCAATGGCGACTGCCAGCAGCGAGATTTTCTTCCAAATGTTTGATGGCATTTTGAAAATGAGCCTCCTTATAATCTTAAACTTCAGGTTTCACACTACGGATGATTGCCTAACTTGATGAACCTCCTTCAATTCTGAACCTCATATTCCGCACTACGAATGGTCGCCTGACCCTACATCAGGGGTTGTAAATGTTAAGCGCGATTTGATCATAATGCAAGTGTTTTTATGTGGGAGTCCCGAAAAATGCCCGAAAATCTATGAGATTGGGTTCGAGTAGGCGCGCGCGTAGTAGCACGACGCTTGTAGCCGTATCACTCTGTGTATGCCCGAAAATTCGTGGCTGCGCGCGGGCTGTGCTTGCGCCTATGGCGTTGCCGTGCCGTTCGGCGGGTGGGCGTGCGCCTGCAGCGGCAGTTCGTGCTGAGCGCCCTCGCGCATCGTGCTGAGCGCCGCCGTGATGAAGCTGCTGAACAGCGGATGCGGGCGGTTCGGGCGCGAGCGGAACTCCGGGTGGAACTGCACGCCCAGCATAAACGGGTGCTGCGCCTTGTCCAGCTCGATTATCTCCACGAGCTTGCCGTTGGGCGAAATGCCTGTGGGCATCATCCCCACGGACTCGAGCTTTTCAAGGTAGTCGTTGTTGAACTCGAAGCGATGGCGGTGGCGCTCTTTCACGAGCGCTGCCCCGTATGCGGCGTGCGCCCTGCTCTCCGCCACTAGCTCGCACGGATACTCGCCCAGCCGCATCGTGCCGCCCATCTGCGTAACGATGCGCTGCTCTGGCAGGATGTCTATGACCGGCGAAGGCGTCGCGGGTGCGAACTCGGTGGAGTTAGCGTCCGGCATCCTCAATTCGTGGCGCGCCATCTCGATGACCATCACCTGCAAGCCGAGGCAAAGCCCAAGATACGGCAGCCGCTGCGTGCGTGCGTACTTGGCCGTGTCTATCATACCCTCTACGCCGCGTTGCCCGAACCCGCCGGGCACCACGATGCCGCTGACCTCGCTCAGCAGCCGCTCGGGGCCATCCTGCTCCACATCCTCCGAGCGCACCCATTGCACATCCACATCTATGTCATGTGCCATCCCCGCGTGCAACAGCGACTCTCTCACCGATATGTACGAATCGTGCAGGTCAACATACTTGCCCACCACGGCGATGGGCAGCGTCTGCTTGGGCGTCTTGATGCTGTCCACCAGTGCGCGCCAGTCGCTCAAGTCGCCGTCGTCCCCATCTATCCGCAGCGTTTGGATGAGGAAGTCGCCCAAGCCCTCGCGCTCTAGTATGAGCGGCACTTCGTACACCGTGTCCACGGTCGGCAGCGTGATAACGCCATCCTGCGGCACATCGCAATGGATGCTAATCTTGCGCTTGATGTCCTCATCCACATCGTAGTCGCTGCGGCACACGATGAGGTCGGGCTGTATGCCGATGCTGCGGAGTTCGCGGACGCTGTGCTGCGTGGGCTTAGTCTTGAGTTCGCGGGTCGCGGATATGAATGGCAGGTATGTCAGGTGGATGTAGCACACATTGTCGCGCCCGACCTCGTTGCGCATCTGTCGGATGGCTTCTAGGAAGGGCAGCCCCTCTATGTCGCCCACCGTGCCGCCCACCTCCACGATGATGACCTGCGCCCCGCTGTTCTGCGCCAAGCCGAGCATGTGCTGCTTGATGGCGTCGGTTACATGCGGGATGGTCTGAATCGTGCCGCCGAGGAAGTCGCCCTGCCGCTCTTGCGAGATTATGCCGCGGTATATCTGCCCGGCGGTCAGGTTGGATGCCTGCGTCAGCTCCACATCTATGAAGCGCTCGTAATGCCCGAGGTCAAGGTCTGTCTCGCTGCCGTCGCGCGTAACGAACACCTCGCCATGCTGGTACGGGGACATCGTGCCCGGGTCCACATTCAGGTACGGGTCGAGCTTCAGCACGGACACCGAGACGCCGCGGCTCTTGAGCACGCGCCCGAGCGACGCAACGGTGATGCCCTTGCCCACCGAGCTGACCACGCCGCCGGTTACGAACACATACTTGGTCATATACTGCACATCCTTGCTGATAGAAGTTTCAATATACGGCGGTCTGCGCAGCCCCGAAATCTTGCGGCGCAGGGGTTGCGAGTGTGCCGAACAGCCGTGAGGGCGAGGCGGGCTTTCGGCGCTTCAAGCAGGCATAAGCGGCGCAACACTGGCCGCATCTGCACGGCATAGCCGAGCGGCTCAATTAAGCTAGTTTTGGAAAAGTATATTTTGCGCCGCCGTTTCAAGTCAATGAATTTTGATATGCGTGCGCTGTCAGTCTGCCGCCGGTCGGGCTATCAGCAAGGGCTTCGGCTGCTCGAACCCCTTGTGAGCATGAAGCGTGAGCATCAAGCCGCACAGGCGGGTCAGCGCAGGTTGATTTCCCTCTCCCACAGGCGCTTGTATCCGCCGTCCACGGGCACAAACTGCCCTGTACGGATTTGGGCGATGTCGTAGTCGGGCAGCGCTCCGTCTGCTATGCACAGGCCTCCATATCTTGTGCCTCTGAATTCTCCGTCGATCTCAAACCATGGCCAAGGGGGGTCGAAGACGAACTCCATGTTATCAAACCCATGCCGCTTGCGGTGACTAGGCAGGTCGGCGACATCTACGGGGTAGATGTGCAAGAAGAACGCTGCGTCTGTGTCGTCGGCGTCGCACTCCCATTTGGCGTAGATGAGGTCGCCATCTGCGAGATACACATCGTAGTCCGAGCTGATTGCAGGTTCGCTGTCTCCGACTAGATGCGTGAGGTAGTCTTTTGCGAACATTATTTCAACTCGAGTTTCGGGGGGGGGGGGGGGGGGGGGGGGACATCATGAGGCAGCAGTATGGTGGCGACGCACAGGCCGGTTCGCGTCTGCGTCCAAGGCTCTGCAATTAGCTCGTCCGTATGCCTGTTCGCTGTGTGCCCGCTCAAGGTCAATGCAGCCAGTTCGTCCGGAGCACAGTCGTCAGCGAACATCTGCACTAGCCGGCCATCCACGACCATCGCCGTGCCGTCGGTGTTGTAGTCGAAGTGGGGTTCCATGCTGTCCCAGAACTGTGCGAAAGCATCAGCTTTTTCCAAAGGCTCCCAAAGCCAGATTATCAAGCGCCTTCCAGACGGGATCAGCGGGCTTTGGTAAAGCACATGCTCATCATATGTGTTACCTCTTGCAAAGTTCACAAAGTGAGTTATGCCCAACTCTCCGTAGATGGGGGCATACTCGCGCTCCAATGATGTGCGTCCATTCTCTCGCACATTCGATGCGTGGAAGTAGTCATAGGAGTTCACCAAGCCGTCTATGTTCACCACGGGAAAGCGGGAGAAGTACGCTGTAACACCCGAATCCCAAGTCCCGATTACGCTCCCATCAGGCAGCGCATCGTTCATAATTTGCACACCTGCGTATTGAGCAATCTCCCAGTCCTCGATATGGGTTGACTTGCTTGCTTGGTCTACAAACTTAAATGGTCTGGTGAAGTCGGTGTTCCACAGCAGGAAGAGCGCGCCCGTCGCCACGATGCAGGCGCTCAATATGATGCTCGCAGGGCGAGACCTGCGCCCAACAAAGCCGCGGATGAAGTAGATTGCGACATAGCATCTGATCGGGATTATCAGCGCCGTCATCAGATACGCCGGGACAAAATACCATGGGAAGTATGGTTCGTCCGGATGGTCGAACAGAACGGTCTGCGCAAACTTGGCGAGATGCCCAGCCGCTAGGCTGAACACGCCCACCAAGAACGCTAGCATCAGCCAGTCTCGGCGGCTGCGTGAGCGCCGCGCAAACCACCACACCGCCAGCAGGTAGACGCACACCTCCACAGCAACTAGCAGCTCGTAGTTAAAGGCTTGTCGTTGCAGCGTCCCCCAGAGGCTCTCCAAGAGGTTGTATCCGCCGTCTTGTTCCCATCTGACTTGCGCCCAAGCCAGCTTGGTCACTGCGCTCACGGGCACGATGCCGCCGAACACGATGCCGTTGTAGGCAAAGTAGACGAGGATGCCCGCAGCGGCTGCAAGCAGAGATGGCAGCGCTTTGAGCGCGGTTATTGAGCGGACGAACTCTCGCCTAGATGCGGAGGTGCGCCACCATGTGCCGAGACGCCTGTCCTGCCACGACCATTCCAGCAGGCACAGCGCGCCCGTCCCCGCCAGCGATATGGCGATGTACTCCAAGCGCACATAAGGCAAGGCGAACGCCACGCCCATCAGCAGCCACTTCCAGCGCCCCGCGTTGTGCGCGAACAGGCAGAGTGCGAGGATGAACAGCCCCAGCATGAACAGCGCCGCCGCTGCCTCCATCCCGTGGATGAACAGCCCGCCTCCCGGGTGATAGAGCAGCGGCGGGACGGCGAACAGCAGTATCCAAGACAGGCGTGCCAAGCGCGTCGCTGCGGCGATGAGGGTTATGCCGCCTGCGAGGAGCGCCAGTTCGAACGCCTTGATGCCGAACAGCGCCGATTCCTTGTCGAAGACCCAGTAGAACGGCGTGATCATCAGCAGCCAAAGCGGATGGTAGCCGTTGGTGCGGGTAATGCCGCCGTCGAATGTGGAGAACCTGCCTTCTGCGAGGTTGTAGGCTATCTGAAAGTAGTAGAAAGAGTCATCAATATTAATATCTCGGATGAGGTTGAAGATGTCGAAATGGGTAAGCATATACACGGCGAACACCGCGCCGTATGCGAAGATGCCCACGATGAACAGTGCGAACATGGCGTTTCGCAGCAGCGGGGGAAGCGAAACATGCTCCGTAGCGCCGATGCTCTGCCGACAGGCAACCAGAAGCCGCCGAAGGTTATCGGATATGGTGGTCATAGTCGCACTTGTCAGTCATCGTGAGTACACGGGGTTGCGGCGGCGCACACATCAACGCTCTATGATGAGCACCCACATCGGTGCTTTGCCCACATTGTAGGTTGCAATGCGCGAGAGAGCGCCGTCCGCACCGATGCGGTATGCGGCTAGGTTGCCCGTGTCGAGGCCTGCGGCGTAGAGGAAGCGCCCGTGCGGGTCTATGCTGAACGCACGGGGGACGGCTTCGCTGTCGGCGTGCCCGATGGCGCTGAGGCTGCCGTCATCGTCCACGGCGAAGCAGGCGATGCTGTTATGCCCGCGGTTGGGCGCGTACAGGAATCGTCCCGACGGCGTAATCTGTATCTGCGAGCAGCTATTGCGCCCGGCGTAGCCCGCCGGAAGGGTGGATATGGTTTGGAATGCGGTCAGCGTGCCGTCGCGCTCATCCATGTTATATGCCGTTACGCTGCAACCCTGTTCGTCGGAGAAGTACAAGATGGGCTTTTGCGGGTGGAAACAAAAATGGCGCGGGCCTAGTTCGGCGTCGGGCGACACCACAGCCGGCGTGTTGGGCGTGATACGACCCGTGCCGGCATCGAACCTGAACTGGTAGATGGCGTTGGGGCCATTGCCGCCGGAGATGTGCGGCACAAAGGCGTAATGGTTCGTGGGGTCGCACTGCATCGAGTGTGCGCCCTTGGCGGTGGCGAGCCACTCCACGGGCGGGGCGCTTGCCGCTCCGTCCGAGCCGATGGGATGCACGGCGCAGCGGCTGCCCTCATAGTAGGCGGACAGCAGGTATCGCCCGCTGCGGTCTGTGGCGAGGTAACACGGATCGTCCTCCACTGCCACATCACCGATGTGCGTCAAATCGCCGTCTGCGCCAATGCGGTAGCTCGTGATGAGATTGGCATCGCGGCGCGCAAGGTATGCGAACCTGCGCTGCGGGTCGGTCGTCAGCGGCGCAGGACGCCCGGACGCCGCTACATCGCCCAAGTGCCGCAGTTCGCCCGTATCTCCATCCATCGCATACCGCGCGATGCGGTCTTCTTCGGACACTGTTATGTACATGTAGAGTGCCAAGGGGCATATCCTCTTATTAGTATTTTCTTGATGATTACCGCTTCATCCGATGCAATCGTAACATATGTGGGCATAATGCGGCTAACGGGCGGCTGTGGATGCTGTGGATATAGGCGCGAGATGCAGCCGTCGGTTCAGCGGGCTTAATTGGGGACGCATGGATATAATCGCCGGGCGCTGTTGATAGAGGAGTCGTTCCCCTGCTGCGTCTTTCGCTGCTGATGAGCGGGACTGCAATTGACGGCGCTATGGGCGTATGATATTATCTGTTTGTGAAAAGTTGCACATTCTTGTGCGTCGGTTTGCCCCTGCGCTGACGATGCGCAGGCGGTCGAATAAGGAGGTCTTGCCGCAGTGGCACAGACTCCTACGGCGGGGGGGAAGTCCCGCACCGCTTTCCGCATACTGGCGATTGCCGCGCTCGTGTCGGCTTTCGTGCAGGTTACCTTGGGCGGCGTTGTGCGCGTTACTGGCTCTGGGCTTGGCTGCCCCGACTGGCCGCTTTGCCACGGTCAGCTTATCCCTCCCTTTGAGTTCGCCACGCTCATCGAGTATACCCACCGCCTCTCCGCATCGCTGCTCGGCTTGCTCGTACTGGCGCTGTTCATCGTGGTGCTGCGGCGGTATCGGCGCAACCGCTGGGCGATGAACTCCACAGGCGCTGCGTTGCTGCTGGTCATTGCCGCATCGTTGCTCGGCGGTGCAACCGTATTGACCGAACTGAGCTGGTGGCTGCGCCTGCTGCACCTTGCGATAGCCGAGGGTGTGGCAGCGGCGTTGGTGGTGGCAGTGGTCGTGGGGTGGCGCATAGGCGCACCGGGGGCGCAGCCGACTACGCCATCTGCAGCGCATTCCGTTGGTTTCACCCGATTGACCACCACCGCCCTCATAGGGACGCTCGTGCTCATCCTGTCTGGCAGCTTCATCGTCGGCTTGGGATACGGCTCATCCTGCGCCGAATGGCCACTATGCAGGGGCAGCCTGTTCCCGGACGGCGTCCCGTATGCCACGCACATGAGCCACCGCTACTTTGCTGCGATTGTGGGCGTGCTGGTGCTTGTGGCGGCGTGGTCAGGATGGCGGCGGCGCGGCGATGCGGCGAGCGTAGGATGGGCGGCGTTGCTGCTGGCGCTGGCGTTTGCTTTGCAAGTCATGGTGGGCGCATTCGTCATTTGGGAGGGCTTTACGCCCACGATAAAGGCGGTGCATCTCAGCATGGCGACGCTGGTGTGGATTGCGCTGGTGTTCATGGCGGCGCTGGCGCAGCTGCCAGAGTGGTTCGGGGCGGCTGCGAATGCGGCGACGCGCCCGTCCCAACCGGCGGCGGAGGTGATAAGGACTTGAACATGCAGGCGACTGCTGCGTCTCAGAGCGTCTTGCGCGCATACATAGCGCTGACCAAGCCGCGCATCATCTTGCTGCTGCTGTTCACGGCGCTGGGCGGCATGTTCCTTGCGGCGCAGGGGACGCCGGATGCAGGCATCATGGCGGCGGTGCTGGTCGGCGGCACGCTGGCATCGGCGGGTGCGAATGCGCTGAACCAGTGGCTCGACCGCGACATAGACGAGGCGATGCGCCGCACGAGCACACGCCCTGTGGTGGTGGGCGTCATCCCGCACACGCACGCCATCGCGTTTGGCGTCATCACGAACGCTCTTGCGTTTGCGCTGATTGCGCTGCAAGTGAACCTGCTCAGCGCAGCGCTGACGCTGATAGCCACGCTGTTCTATGTGTTCGTCTACACGATGGGGCTTAAGCGCAGCTCCACACAGAACATCGTCATCGGCGGGGCAGCAGGTGCAATCCCTCCGATGGTGGGCTGGACGGCGGTAACTGGCTCGCTCGATTTGCCCGCCATATACCTGTTCGCCATCGTGTTCTTCTGGACACCGCCGCACTTTTGGGCGCTATCACTGCTGCTGAAAGACGACTACGCCCGCGCCAATGTCCCGATGCTGCCCGTGGTCGCTGGCGTGGACGCCACGAAGAAGTCCATACTGCTCTACACAGTGCTGATGCTTGCGCTGACCACGATGTTCATCGTAACCGGCGCAGTGGGTGTGGTCTATGCCGTAAGCTCGGTCGTGCTGGGGCTGGTGTTCATCTACTACGCTTGGCGGATGCTGCGCCGCCCGGGCATCGAGGGGGCAAAGCCTGCCTACCTATACTCCCTGCTGTACCTTGCGCTGCTGTTCCTAGCCATAATCGTAGACAGCTTTCGACTGGTGAGCCTTTAGGTTGGAGCGAAATTTGGGGTTGTGCGGTTCGTAAGATTAGACAGGGTTAATAAGCGTAAGAAACGGCAATCGGCCTCTTGCGGGGCTTTCAAAAATATTGACTATAAAACGGCGTTCTGATAGATTTTCAAATCGGCGCAACAATGGAATAGCGCGGTGGCGGGATGCGATGAGCACCCGAACAAGGTAAACAATTAGGCAATAATAAGGATGTATCGACGGCGTTTCTAACGGGCCTTCGCCTCTGTGGGCAAGGCTATCAGGAAACGGATGCAGCGAGAGGGTTACAAGTAACGATATGCTGAGAAGCGGCTCAATCTCTAAGAGGTTAATCGGTGTTGCGCTTGTGGGCGTGCTGTTTGCCCTGCTGACGGGCTGCACACCCTCGCATTCGCAGTCCACATTCGACGCTCTCGGCCCCGTCGCCGAAAATCAGCTCGTCATTTTCCAGTACATCTTTTGGGCGGGGCTGGTCGTCTTCGTCGCCGTAGAGGGCATGCTACTCTACATGGTGTTTCGGTTCAGGCGGCGGCAGGATGATCAGGGCGACCCCGCGCAGACGCACGGCAACACGCGGATGGAGATAACATGGACCATCGCGCCGGTCATCGTGCTCATCGTGGCGGCAGTGCCCACGATACAGGGCATCTTCTACGCTGCGAACTCCCCCGTCCCGCCGGAGCGCGGCGGCTTGGAGGTGGATGTCATTGGACACCAGTGGTGGTTCGAGTTCCGCTATCCGCACCCGGACAATCCCACCGAGCAGATAATCGTTGCCAACGAATTCTATGTCCCCGTGGGCGAGCCTATCAATTTCCGCCTCGATTCGGTTGATGTCATCCACAGCTTCTGGGTGCCAAAGCTCGCCGGCAAGGTGGACATGATACCGAACAATGACAACACGATGTGGTTCCAAGCGTATGCGCCGGGCGAGTTCTTCGGACAGTGCGCCGAGTTCTGCGGCGTGTCGCATGCCAACATGCGCTTCAAGGTGGTCGCCGTGCCGCGCCCGGAGTTCGACGCATGGCTGGCGCGCCAAGCAAGCCCTGCGCTTGAGCCGTCCGACCCGCTGGCAGTGGAAGGCAAGAGCCTCTTCCGCAGCGCAGGTTGCAGCGGCTGCCACGCCGACAACAGCATCATCAAGCTGCGCGATGACGGCAGCCGAATTCCGGGCAGGACGGGGCCGAATGTGGCGCATGTGGCGTCTCGGCTGAACCATCTCGGCATCTACCGCAACAGCGATGTGCCGTTTGAGGATGCTGGCGGCACACGGCAGCTCTTCGTGAACGAAGACGGCGTGCCAGTGGGCATCAACGGCAGGGAGTTCATCAACGACGCCCTGTTGCAGCACAACCTGAAGGTTTGGATAACCGACCCCGAATCGCTCAAACCCGGCAACCTGATGTCCCGCGACGGCGCACCTTATATCAACCCCGAACAGTCGCTCTCCGAAAGCGATATTGATGCGCTGGTGGCGTATCTGCTTACACTGAAGTAACCGTGCATAGGCTGATACTCTCGATAAAGTTCATCGTCATACTACAAGGCACTTAATACCGGAAAGACGCAGTGGTTTTCGCGAGAGCGGAAATAGCGCAATGGAATCGCAGCATTGAGAGGCGAGAAATGACCACACTAGCGTTTCCCATAGCCAGACCAAAGCACCCGACGGGCGTTTGGAACTGGATAACCACTATCGACCACAAGAAGATTGGTGTTCTCTACGGCGTAACCGCATTCATCCTGTTTTTGAGCGGGGGCTTGGAGGCGTTGCTGATTCGCGTGCAGCTCGCCGGGCCTGAGCAGAACATCGTCAGCGCTGAGGTCTTCAACCAGCTCTTCACGATGCACGGCACGACGATGATATTCCTCGCCATAATGCCGTTAAGCGCTGCGTTCTTCAACTTCGTTGTGCCCCTCCAAATTGGTGCGCGCGATGTGGCGTTCCCCCGCCTGAACGCATTTAGCTACTGGACATTCTTGGCGGGCGCAATCATCCTGAAGATAAGCTGGTTCACGGGCGGTGCGACCAACGCCGGCTGGTTCGGCTATGCCCCCCTGACCAGTGTGCAGCAGAACCCGGGCACGGGCATAGACTATTGGATTGTGAGCCTGCAGGTGCTGGGCATAGCCTCGCTTGCGGCGTCGTTCAACTTCATCGTTACCATCATCAACATGCGTGCTCCGGGCATGAGCTTCATGCGGATGCCCCTGTTCACTTGGATGACCTTCATCACCGCCATACTTGTTGTGCTGGCGTTTCCGGTCATCACGGTGGCGTTGATCGAACTATATTTCGACCGCGCCTTTGGGATGAACTTCTTCAATGTGGCGAAGGGCGGCGACCCCGTGCTTTGGCAACACCTGTTTTGGGTGTTCGGACATCCTGAGGTGTACATCCTGATACTGCCAGCGATGGGCATCGTGTCCGAAATCCTGCCCACATTCTCCAAGAAGCCGCTATTCGGCTACCCGGCAATCGTGTTGGCGGGCGCAATCATCGCCTTCATGGGCTGGATGGTGTGGAGCCATCACATGTTCACGGTGGGGCTTGGCCCAATACCCATAACCGTGTTTACCATCACGACGATGGCAATCGCTGTGCCCACCGGCATCAAGATATTCAACTGGATGGGCACGATGTGGGGCGGCGCGATGGACTTCAAGACACCGATGCTGTTTGCGGTGGGCTTCGTGGCGATGTTCACCATCGGCGGCATCAGCGGCGTGATGCACTCTATGGCATCGTCCGACGCGCAGCAGCAGGACACCTACTTCATCGTGGCACACATCCACTATGTGCTGTTTGGCGGGGCGATATTTGCCATCTTTGCTGGCATCTACTACTGGTTCCCCAAGATAACCGGCAGGATGTACAACGAGGCGTTGGGCAAGATCAACTTCTGGATAATTATGATCGGATTCAACCTCGCTTTCTTCCCGATGCACTTCATCGGGATGGACGGAATGCCGCGCCGCGTCTATGTCTATGATGCGGAGATGGGCTGGAATCTGTGGAACGGCGTGTCCACGGCGGGCGCATTCGTGCTTGCACTGGGTGTGCTGATGTTCATGCACATCATTGTGAGCGCATGGCGCAAGGGCGAAGCCGCCGGCGACGACCCGTGGGATGCCCGCACCCTCGAATGGTCTATCCCATCGCCGCCGCCCGAGCATAACTTCGACGAGATACCGCAAGTGTACGACCGCGACGACTGGTGGGCGCGCAAGCGGCAGACGGTGCGCCGTGCTGTTCCCATCGGCGGCGGTTCCGGCGACGAGGAAGCGCATCACGACATCCACATGCCGCAGCCGTCCTACTGGCCATTCGTGGTGTCTATGGGGCTGCTAATCGGCGGCTTCGGGCTGGTATATCCGGTCGGCTTCTACGCCATATCCGCCATCGGCGTTCTTATTGGCACGATTGCGGTGTACGCATGGTCATTCGAGCCTGTCAACGACCCCGAAGAGGGCGAGGCGGCGCACTAACCCGCGGAGGCTATATCTACATTGGCACACGCACCCGCCCATCACGGCGAACACGAACCGACAAGCACGGGGCTGAACCACCGCAAGATGCTCATGTGGGCGTTCTTGGGTTCGGACTGCATGTTCTTCGGCACGCTGATAGCTACCTATCTCGTCTATAAGGGGCGCAGCATCTCTGGGCCGCTCCCGGAGGATGTGTTCAGCATACCGGTTACCACAGTCAGCACCTTCGTCTTGCTGATGAGCAGCATGAGCATGGTGCTGGCATACGCCGCCCTCACGCGCAACAGCATGAAGGCGTTCCGCATTTGGCTGGCGTCCACCGCCATCATGGGGATGACTTTCTTGGCGTTTCAGGTGTTCGAGTTTCGCACATTCGCCAACCACGAGGTGGTGGTTCACTGCGCCGATGTGGGCGTCAAAGAGCTTACGCCGGTGGAGACGCAGGTCGCCGCAAAGTGCGGCACGCCGGATGAGCACGACGGCAAGGTGGAAGAGGTCATCGGGCTGACACCCAAGACGAACCTGTTCGGCTCCACATTCTTCACGCTGACGGGTATGCACGGCACGCATGTGACTTTGGGTGTGGTGTGGCTGCTGTCGCTCTTCTTCCTGTCGTTCAAGAAGGGCATGATTACGCCCGAAAAGAACCTAGACCTAGACCTTGCGGCGCTGTACTGGCACTTCGTCGATGTGGTTTGGATTGTCATCTTCACCGTGGTGTATCTGTTCGGAGTGTTCCCCGGATTTTAGAGACGATTCTCGATTGATGATTCCGGATTGAGAATTGAACAGGATTAGACTAGAGGACGGAAAATGAGTCAGGAGCATCAGGTCCAAGAGCAGAACACTGGGGCGGTAGAGACCGGCCATCCCACACCCGGCACATACTTCAAGGTGGCGCTCACGCTGTCTGCGATAACGGCGGCGGAGTTCGGCATCTTCTATGTGGAGTGGATAGGCTACGGCATCATACCGATACTAACGCTGATGTCCGCTGCCAAATTCCTGCTTGTGGCGATGTACTACATGCACCTGAAATTCGAGGCGAGCGTGCAGATGGGGCATTTCCGCGTCCCCATATTCTCGGTGATGTTCGTCGCAGGTTTGATAATTGCATCGGGAGTGGTGGTCGCTCTGATGGGGCTATTCGAGTTCTTCACTGGATAGCATGCCCACTGGAGACATCCCTCCCGGGTGCGGGTTTCCGGATGATTGCTCCGAAGTCCGCAGCCTACGAGGTATGAGGGCGTGAACGAAATCGCAGGTTCGCTCTGGCTGCAATGGAATGCACACTGGGACGCCATGCTGGGCTTGGCGTTGCTGCTAGGCGCATATATGCTGGGCGTAGGCCCCCTCCGCGAGCGATACAAGCTCGCTGACTATATGGACACGCGGCAGATGGCGACCTTCACCGCTGGCGTCGTGGTCATCTTCTTTGCGTTGACATCGCCGCTGCATGTGCTGAGCGAGCGCTTCCTATTCAGCATGCACATGGTGCAGCATGTGCTGCTGACGCTGATAGCGCCGCCGCTGCTGGTGCTGGGAACGCCGGCTTGGTTGCTGCGTCCGCTACTGCGCCCAAACTGGGCGTTTCGCACGGCGCGAGTGGCAACGCATCCGCTAGTCGGATTTGCGGCGTTCAACATCATCTTCTCCATATGGCACATACCCGCGCTATACAACTCGTCGCTGCACAGCGAGTTAGTGCATGCGATAGAGCACATATCGATGGTCGGGACGGCGATGCTGATGTGGTGGCCGCTGACGAGCAACATGCCTGAGCTGCCGCGCTTGGACTACCCGTTTCAGATGGGCTACCTGTTCCTGATGTCGGTGGCGCAGATAATCGTCTTCGCCATCATCACCTTCGCCGAAGAGCCAATCTACGAGTTCTATGTGAACGCACCTCGGCTGTGGCACCTGCCGCCGTTGCTTGACCAGCAGATTGGCGGTATCATAATGAAGGTTGGCAGTGGGATCTACTTCCTGACACTGCTGATAATCGTGTTCTTCAAGTGGTTCAATGAAGAAGAGCGCATACGCAAGCTTGACGCAGAAGAGCACTACGGGCGTAGCAACTAACCGGTTGGAGATGGCACGGATATGCAACAGTTCTTGTTGGCGATAGCGATACCCTTACTCTCGATGGCGATAATCGCGGTGTTTGCGGGTTCGCTGGGTGTCGTGTTTATGGTGTTGGAGGCGGTGATGCACAACGAACTAGGCGTCATCGTGCTGGGAATGATGTTCGTCTTCGTGGTGCCAGCGCTTGCGTTCTGGGCACAGCGCCTCGTGGAAAAATAGCCCCATACGAACCTTAAGGACAGCCCGTTGCGCCTGCCGCACACCTTCGCCCTGATGTTTGCGTTGGCGGTTATGCTGCCCATGACGCTATCAGCAGCATGCGCTTCCCCGCCGTCCGACGACGAGTTCAGAGGCACTACGCTGACTGCGGATGCTAAGGCAACGGGCTTCCTGCTGACCGACCAGTTCGGCGAACCCACATCGTTGCAGGATTTCGCCGGCGAGGTAACGCTGCTCACATTCCTATATACTGATTGCGCTGAGGTGTGCCCTGTTGTGGCGAACCAGCTGCAGGAAGCTGCCGACCTGCTGGCGGAAGACACATCCGACGCGGCGATAGTGATCGTCAGCGTGGACCCAGATGGCGACAGCGTGGATGCGGCGTATGAGTACTCAGAGCGCTGGCGCATGACCGACCGCTGGCGCTATCTGGTCGGGGACGAAGCCGAGCTTCGTCGTGTATGGGCGGCATACTACATCGACCCGTACTTGCACGGGCCGGGGCGCAGAGGGAGCGAGGGTGTAAAGAGCGCAAACGGGGCAGCAGCACAGCAATCTGGCAAAGCGGGAACGAGCGCGCTTGCAGCGGAGAGTCAGCGTATCATACACTCAGCGCCGATATACCTCATAGACGGGGATGGCGTGATGCGCGTGGTGTTCACGCAGCCGCTGGATCCGGAAGACTTGGCACACGACGCACGCCTTCTGGGGGGCTAGGGAGAGTTGTTCCGACACAGGAACAGGAAAGTTGCTGCGATGACTGAATTCCAAGTCGGTGAAATCTACACACGAAAAGACATACACGACGAATATGGTGGACAACGCCAAGGCGGCATATCTACACCTAGAAGCTACCCCATAATTTTCTTATTCTCGGGGGAATCGGGAGAACAATATGGTTACGATGATGGGTTTCAGTCAACCGATTTGTTTCAGTATTATGGTGAGGGCAGATTCGGCGACATGAAGATGGAACGCGGGAATTCCGCAATTGCTAGCCATCATCAACATGGCAAATCCCTTCACCTGTTTCAGGCTATTGGCGGTGGGAAAGTTCGCTATAAGGGCGAATTCCATTATGAAAAGCATCATTGGACAGAAGCCCGCGATACTGATGGGGCATTACGACAAGCGGTGGTTTTTGAATTGAGGCGAGCGTAAGGCGTCCGCCTTCGAGATTGGATTGAGTTAGTTGAGATTACACGCACGAAACTTCCACTTCCTTCTCATACTCGCTGCTCTTGTTCTTACCGGCGCGGCGTGTGGAACCTCTGAACCCAAACCTGTGGTGTTTATGGTGGGGTATAAGGCGCAGGCGAATCTGCCGTCGGTGGCGGCGTATGTGGCGCAGGAGAAAGGCTTTTTCGCCGAACAGGGCTTGGATGTGGAAATCCGCCACGCATCCAGCGGCGAGCATCTCCAGCTGCTGATGAGCGGCGATGTGGACTTCAGCACAGAGGATGCCGCATCCGTGCTGAAACGCCGTTCAGACCCGGGCTTGCCGCTCGTGGCGTTTGCGCTGTTCGGACAGCGTGGGCAGCAGGGCTTTATGTCCCTATCTGATAGTGGGATTGGCGCTCCGTCCGACTGGGTGGGCAGAAAATTCGGGTACAAAATATCCATACCACCCGACTACCTCGCTATACTGCAAGCGGAGCAGGTGGAGCGTACTCGCATTGAGGAAGTGCGGGTCGGCTTTGACCCGCGCGTGCTGACAGAGGGGCAAGTTGACATCCTCGCCGTGTTCAAGTCCAACGAACCGGACACAGTGCGGCGGCTCGGCTTCGATGTTACGCTGTGGGATCCGGCAGACTATGGCGTCCCAAGCCTAGGGCTAACCTACATCACCCGCGACGAACTGGCGAACGCAGATCCGGACAAGGTGGAGCGCTTCCTGAAAGCCACGATGCATGCCTTGCAATACGCAGCCGATAATCGGGACGAGGCGGTGGACATCGTGATGCAGTACGCCCCCAATGAAGAGCGGGCGCACCAGCGGTTTATGATGGACACCGAGTTTGAGGACGCCATAGGCCCTGTGACGGAACAGGCAGGGCTTGGTGCTATGTCGGATGCCCAATGGCAGGCGCTCTACGAGCATCTCATCCGATACGAGGCGCTGCCCAAGCAGTTTGACTACAACGACGCCTTTAATACCACATTTTTGGATGCTGTCTATGACGAAGGCGAGTTGGTATGGCCCTAGCCAATGCGCTGATAATGCAATCGGGCGGGTGCACGCCCGTGCTGAACCGCAGCCTGTATGGGGCGGTGGCTGAGGCGTTTGCGAATCCGAGTGTGTTCGGCGAAGTATATGGCGCGCTGTATGGCATAGAAGGCATGCTGCGCGGCGACTTGACGCCGTTAAGCCGCATATCGCGGGATGAATGGCGGCGCATCGCCAGCACACCCGGCGCTGCTCTTGGCTCTACGCGCCGCAAGCCGGGTAGCGATGATGTGGAGCTAATACTCGATGTGCTACGCCGCCACAACATCTGCCACTGGTTCATCATCGGAGGCAATGATTCGGCATGGACGGGGCATCAAGTCGGACTGGCGGCAGACGCTGCTGGGTTGCCACTATCCGTGGTAAACATCCCCAAGACCATCGACAACGACCTCGTGCTCACTGACCACACACCGGGCTACGGCAGTGCCGCGCGATTCGTTGCGCTCGCCACAATGGGCGCAGGGCGCGACGCCGAATCGATGGGTATCGCATCGCCGGTAACTGTGATGGAGGTAATGGGCAGGGATACGGGCTGGCTTGCGGCGGCGTCAGCGCTCGGCAAGCGCGAGGAACGCGACGCCCCACACTTCATCGGCATCCCAGAGCTGCCGATAGACGCGACGCACTTCCTCGACATAATGGAGGATGCTTACCGTCGATTTGGGTTTGCAGTCGCAGTCGTCGCGGAAAATGTGCGGGACACAGACGGCAACCCGCTCGGCAGCCAAGCCACTCCGCTGCACACCGACGATTTCGGGCATGCATACTACGACGGGCCGGCGCGTCATCTCGCGGCGCTAGCAGCCAAGTGGCTGGGTGTGCGGGCGCGTCACGAAAAGCCCGGCACCATCCAGCGCTCTATGATGGATTGCGTGTCTGGTGTGGACGCATCCGAAGCCGAGCTTGTGGGACGCCATGCCGTGCGATGTGCCGTCGCCGATGTGCGCGATGTCATCGTTACTCTGGAGCGCCACCAGTCCGATGACGGCTATGAATGCAGCGCGGGCACAGCCCCGCTTGCCGATGTGGGCGGCAAGGTGAAGCGCATGCCCCCGGAGTTCTTCGACGCGACGCGTGCGTCGGCTGCGCCTGCGTTCCTAGACTATGCCCGCCCGCTGATAGGCGCACAACTCCCCCACTTCGGCAGGATTTTTTGAGCGCTGCAAGCACAAGGCTTTGTAGTCAGCGCACCTCGCCCTATCCCTGCGGTTTTAGCATAATCCTAGCATTTGGAGAATAAGGCGTGGGAGCGGGCAGCGCACCCGGTGGATGCGTGTCCGGGCTGAACGGATGGGGCCTTTGCGTTGCCCATGATGAACCCCACCACGCCTAGCAGCGCCCCAATGCCAGTTATGCCGAACACATTGCCCATCCCCAGCGGCGATGCCAGCGGCCCGACCACGAATGCGCCGGCGCTGCCGCCCACATCCCACGCCTGCTGCAAGGTAGCCATCGCAGCGCTGCGTTCTTTGACGGGTGCGCGATCCACGGTCAGCGACTGTATGCCCGGCTGCAAAAGCCCGAAGCCCATTCCTGCGAAAAAGCCCGCGCTCAGGAACATCATTTGGAAGAACGACCCGTTCAGAACGAACATCGCCATCGCCACCGACAGCAGACCCGGTATGATGACCGTTGCGCGCCCGAACCTGTCCGCCACCGGTCCGGCGTAGAACATGGACAGCATCGATGTAACGGAGAACACGGTGTAGAACAGCCCCGGGTTGCCCAGCTTCTGCTGTATCGCCCACAGCGGCAGGAAGGTGTTGATAGGCGCTGTGGTGAAGGTGTATGTCAGAAACACAAGGGTTGGGAACAACGCCGTCTTGCATATGAGCGGCGGCTTGTCTGCGGCGGCTGATGAGGCACTTGGCGCCGGCTTCTCGAACCCTATGCGGCTGGCGGATATGCGCAGTGCTGCCAGTGTTGCGAGGGTGGCGGTGAACGCAGAGAACAAGAATGCGTATGTGAAGCCGTACTGGTTGGCGCCCACATGCTCCAATATGGTGGATGCCACGAAGGGCGCATACACGAATGCGGCGTTGATGGCGTTCCCCATGTATGCCATGCCCTCAGCGCGGCGCGTGGGCGGCGACAGGTTGGCGACGATGGTGGAGGTGGCGACAGGCCCAAGCGCAAGCCCCACGCCTTGCAGCATCCGCATTGGCACGAGCCACCAGTGGCTGAGTGCGAATATGTACATCACGCTGCCGATAGCCACTATCGCAGTGCCGGCTATTGCCACGCGCTTGGGGCCGAGCGCATATATCCACTGCCCTCCGAACGGGCGTATCGCAAGCCCCACGACGCCGAACGCCCCGACGATGAGTCCCAAAGTCCAGTCGTCCCCGCCGCGATAGATTACATACGGCTGGATTACGGTCAGTATCGCGGTGTAGCCGGCGAACATGAAGTGCGCCGTCAGAAGGTTCAGCACGAAGTCGAGCGTCCACAGCCGCTCCCCAGATGCGGGAGCCGCCGCCCGTGTTCCTGCGCCTGCGTTCTGTGCCATACGCCCGCCAAGTGGTTGAATTAAGCTACACTAATCTGTCGATTGAGCAAATGGGTGCAAGAATGCCTGTCCTCAAGCCCGCTCATCGCTCACTTTAGCATAATTTGGCAAAGTTAAGAATTAAAGGCGTGAGAAGTAGGTCGTGTGGGTGTCTGTCCCCTTTTTTACTGCTGATTGATAATTGGGAGTTGCCGTCAGTCTTGAATTATGTTTATACTCTTGGCAAATTAACGACCCATCGGTTTGACAGATTACGGAGGTGGAATATGAACCTACTGGTAATTTCGGGCGGACGGCATCCATATGAGGAATCTACGCCGGTGTTGGAACGGTTTCTGAGCGAGGCGGGGCATCAGGTGTCGGTTACAGAGGACGCATCCGTGCTTGCGGATACGGCAGCGATGAGCGGCTACGATGCGCTGGTGTTCAACACAATGCGCGCTGGCGACGACGCCATGACGCCCGCTGAACAGGCAGGGATGACGCAGTACATCAGCGGCGGCAAGGGGTTCGTGTGCATCCACATAGCGGGCTGCGCGTCGGACGATTGGCACGAATACTACGACATCACGGGTGGCGGCTGGCTCGCCAACGATAGCTATCACCCGCCCTATGGCAAGTTCGAGGTGAATGTCAGCGATGCGGAAAGCCCCGGCGCAGTCGGCATATCCGACTTCGTGACCAACGACGAACTCTACATGGGCATCGAGTATCGCGACGGGAACGATGTGTTCATCACGGGCGACGCAGAGGATGGGACACACATGTGGCGCGGCGAAGAGACATTCATGCGCGGCGGGACATTTCCGCTCGGCTGGACACGCCCCTACGGCGAGGGCAAGGTGTTCGTTACGCTGCTGGGACACAACGGCCTGAGCTTCGAGACGTCAGAGTTCCAGCGTATTATCCTGAACGGCGTGGATTGGGCGACATCGTAATTGAGCGGCCGGCGGCTGGTTCGCTGTTGGCTGAATGGCTAACGCCTTAATCGGAGGTTCTGCAATGAGACTTGAGGGCAAGGTTGCGATAATAAGCGGAGGCGCACGGGGGCAGGGCGCCGCAGAGGCGAAGATGTTCGCGCGTGAGGGTGCGAAGGTGGTGTTCGGAGACATCCTAGACGACGATGGCAAGATGGTGGAGGCGGAAATCAACGAAACAGGCGGAGACGCCGTCTATGTTACGCTGGATGTTACTGACGAGGCGTCTTGGCAGCAGGCGGTCGACACCGCAGTCGAGCGCTATGGCAAGGTGGACATCCTCGTGAACAACGCCGGCATAGCCTCATGGTTGCCGGGGGACGAAGCCACCGTGGAGGAATGGGACCGCCTCATGGATGTGAACGCCAAGGGAGTGTTCCTCGGCACTAAGGCGGTCATCCCTGAGATGCGAAAGGCAGGCGGCGGCTCCATAGTCAACATATCGTCCATATCGGGGATGATAGGCCAGACGACCATACATCCCGGCTACAACGCAAGCAAGGGGGCGGTGCGCATCCTGACGAAGTCCACCGCCATCCAGTACGCCCAAGAGGGCATACGCGCGAACTCGGTGCATCCGGGGCCGGTGATGACGGAGATGACGGCGCACGGATGGCGCGACCCGGAGCGCCGTCGTCTGACCGAGCAGCGCACTCCGCTGGGGCGTTATGCCGAAGCGGACGAAATCGCAAGCGGCGTGCTGTTCTTAGCGTCGGACGAGTCGTCATACATGACCGGCAGCGAGCTGGTCATAGACGGCGGAGTTACGGCGCAATAGCCCTTACCCGCCCCATACACCTGATTTTGAGCCGCATGGCGCAGCAGCGGGGAGGGGTAAGGTCAAGCCCTACTCCCCTGCCTGACGCTGACAATGCACTCCTGCACAAGTCGCCCATATGATAAGCCCCTGTCTTAATGCTAGGAGGGTGGCATTAAAGCAGGGGCTTGGGAGGGAGTGTGATACTCTGGCGCCGATGTCGGGCTAACGGAAAGCCCGCCTTCTAGGGACAAGCGCTGTGGGCAGTGGGGAATGTTCTGAATGCCCGGAGCTTCTGCTAGACCGGTATCAGATCGCCGTCCATGATGGTGATGGGTTCGTCATCGCGCTCTATGGCTTGGGAGATGTCCTCTGAGAAGAGTATCCCTACCACAGCGCTGCTCCCATCGGGATTGGGTGCGACTACGGGCAGGCAGCTTATCTCGTGCTCCATCATCGTGAGCAGGGCGTCACCGGCGTCTGTTGTGGGGTGCGCGGCGTCGGTCAGAAGCGTCATATGACGATAGACTTGGCACTTCCACGAGGTGTGGCCATCCACGAGGCAGCCGAGCACCATGTTGCGCTCGGTGATGATGCCCGCAAGTGTGCCGCGTTCTGCCACTATGAGGCAGCCGGTGTTATGCTCGCGCATCATCGCTGCGGCGTCCGCTACGCTCGTCGTGGGGCTTACGATAGCGAATTCGTTTACCATAAGGCTTGCTGCGTTCATCGTCTGTCCTCTCGGATTTCGCTCGCTGCGCATATCAGCGCTAACCTGCATCGAGCATATCAGTATCTTGTGAAGTGCATCACAAATAATAGCGGATTCTGATTATCAGTATGTTGAATAATTGTTACTTTTGAGTTAACAATATGTTAAGTAACCTAGCAGGTCTGCTGGTCGGGTCTTGCTAGTGTTGGGAGCGCATCCCTGTTTGCACTGAAATGCCTTCATCCCGCCTATTAACCAATGGTGCTAGTTGTGATTAGAGAGTAAATCGTGCGACAGAAAGGCGCACAATGCCGTGTTCATCTGGCACAAGCCCATCCCACTGCACCACGATGTTGAAGGCTATCATCAAGTAAGCAAGCCGAGTTTTGAAATGCTCCCAGACCCTAATGGCGCATCTTCTTCATATGACACACCACCGTCAGCATAGACGGCACGGTCTCCATCTTCATTCGCCGCGCCATACCGAATGCAACCCCTCGTTCCAGTTCACCGCACCTCCCTTGCCCACCACATGTCTGTTGTGAGGAAACCATCGATACACAGGATATGCATCACTCCGATACAACTCTGCATCCGGTAAGCGCTCGTACAAGCGCAAGAATGTCCTCTCGCTGCGGTCGCCCACCTGCTCCCATCAGCATCTTCTACCACTGCCGTCCATATTCACACATCCTCACGCAACTCCGCACGCCCGAGCACGCTTGTATGTCCACATCTCATCACACGACACCACCGCAGCAGCACGCTGCGCCTCTGCTCCCTCAGTCCGCCTACGCCCACGCTCCCGCAGACGCTCTAATGCCTCACGCCCCTTTTTTCACCCACCCGTGAACCGCTGTGGCGCTGTACCCAAACACTCTGCCTACGGCGCTCAAGCTGCTGCCTTCCAGATACATCTCAACCCCCTGCGCCTTGATGGCTGCGCTAGGGCGGTGATATGCAGCCTCAGGGAAGTATCGGCGACCACAGTCTCCGCATCTGTAAGACTGCTTGCCGCGCGCTAAGCCATTTTTGCGCATCCAGTTGGAGCCGCAGTCGAGGCAACGAATATCGTGGCGATAGGTACGTTCACGGGCCATAGCACACCTCACTGTGTTTGATGTTGTGACATATTATCTCTGTATGTTGAGAATACTCCCGTCCCGCTCATTTGACACTCAAAGACGCTGGGTGCTAAAATCGCATCATCCAAAAAGGGTAGGCGAATACCACAAATTAGGGTTTATACACCCTAACTTATATTGAATAATTTGAGCTTGGGAGGTAGTTGGCATGAGCAGCGAACAGAGGGTGGAGCTGCATCGAGGGCTTCGGGATGTTCATATAGACCGCACTAGGTCCAGCTTCATTGACGGCGATGTTGGGAAGTTGCTGTATCGCGGCTATAACATAGATGACCTCGCTACGCAGTCCACCTTCGAAGAAACGATATACCTGCTGTTGTACAGCGATCTGCCGACGCAGGCGCAGCTAGATGCGTTCGACGCCGAGCTACGGGCAAACCGCTCGCTGCCGGACGAGGTGTTGGAGGTTATTAGGCTGACGCAGAAGGCACACCCGATGGATGTGCTGCGAACTGCCGTATCCGCACTCTCAGCCTACGACCCTGAGACTGAGGATAACTCGATTGAAGCCACGCTGCGCAAAGGCATCCGCCTGACGGCGCAGGCGTCCACCATCGTAGCGGCGCATGCCAACATCCGCGAGGGGAAGGATCCCATCGCCCCTAATCCGAACCTCAACCACGCAGCCAACTTCTTGTACATGCTGTTCGGAGAGGTGCCCGACCCTGAAGATGCCAAGCTCATCGACAAGGACTTCATACTGCACGCTGAGCACGGCATCAACGCATCATCGTTCGGCGCGCGCGTAACGGCGTCCACGCAGGCAGACCTGCACTGCGCTGTTACGACAGGCATCGGCGTCCTCAAGGGCCCGTCGCACGGCGGCGCAGCCGAAGAGGTGATGAAGATGGCGCTCGAAATCGGCGACGAGTCCAACGCCGAGGCGTATGTGCGCGACCTCCGCAGCAAGGGCGGACGCGTCATGGGCTTTGGGCATCGCGTCTATAAGGCGGTCGACCCCCGATCCATTCATCTCAAAGACGACGCCCGCGATCTAGGTATTCGCAAGGGACAGCCGGGCTGGTACTCCATACTAGAGGCGGTGATGAAGGTGATGGAGCCGTATGCGCGGCGCGGCATCTGCCAAAATGTGGACTTCTTCTCCGGCGCCATCTACTACCTGCTCAACATCCCCGAGGATCTGTTCATATCCATCTTCGCAATGGGACGCATCCCGGGCTGGACGGTGCAGGTGATAGAGCAATTCGACAACAACATCCTGCTGCGCCCGCGGCTGGTATATATCGGAGACATGGATGTGGAGTATGTGCCTATTGACCAGCGATAGCGAGCCGCAAAGACCCATATGCACGGGCGCAGCGCCGCCCACCAAGAGAGGACCGAGCCGTGACGCAAGATGCGACTGAGACTACGAACTGTACGCACCATTGGCAGATAGAAAGCCCCAACGGGCCTGTCAGCCAAGGGCAGTGCAAGCGCTGCGGCGCGCGGCGCGAATTCAACAACTCCGTGCAAGGCTCCGGCTGGGACAGGCAAGGCTCGCACAACAGGCGGCTGCGACAGGCAAAGGCGCGCAGCCGCAGGTCGTAACCGCCCAATTTCAAGCACCGTTGCAGCGCTTCGCCACTGCGGATGTTTCCACCAAAGGGCGCAGTCTGTGCGAATGGATTGAGCCTGATTCTCTGCGGCGTGAGCTGTTCCGCGTAAAGTGGGTTAGCGGTCAATGAGTAAGATTCTGGTAAGCCAAGAGGGGGCATCGACACTCGATGCTCCCTCTCGTTTTGCGCCTATGCGATACACAGATACGATAGAGAGCACCGCGGCAGAACGGGAAATCCGCAGGCGCATAGAGCGGCAGGGGCGTATCACCTTCGCCGAGTTCATGCGGCTGGCGCTGTATCATCCGATAGACGGCTACTACGCGCGAGGGCCGGCGTTTGGGGCAGCGGGTGACTACTACACAAGCCCGGCGGCGCACCCCGCATTCGGGACGCTGCTATGCGCCCAGCTCTGCCGAATGTGGCAGTTGATGGACGAACCACCGCAGTTCACAGTGGTAGAGATGGGTGCGGGGGATGGTCTACTCGCTGAGGGCATCACCGCATGCGCGCCGAGTCTGTGTGAGGGTTTTGCACGCAGCCTGCGCTACATCGCATTGGAGCGCTATGCGCCCGCCGTCAAGCCGTCAGCCGCCGAGTGGCTGTGCGCCGCCGACATCCCGCTGCGCGGCGTCAAGGGCTGCTTCATATCCAACGAGCTTGTGGACGCCTTTCCCGTGCATCGCTTCCGCATGCGGGACGGTGAGCCGCTGGAGGTGTTCGTTGCGCTGGACAACGGCGCTTTCGTCGAGACACTCGACACGCCGTCCACAACGTTGATAGCAGCGCACATAGAAGCGCTCGGCTTCTTGCCGCCGGACGGGTCGTGCGGCGAGCTGAATGCGGACGCCACTGATTGGCTTGCGAAGGTGTCAGATGCACTCGCCGCCGGGTTCGTCATGACCATCGACTACGGCGACACTGCGGCGGCGCTGCACTCGCGCATGCCGCGCGGCAGTGTGCAAACATACTATCGGCACACCGAAGGCAGCAGCCCTTACCAGCGCATCGGCAGGCAGGACATCAGCGCGCATGTGGACTTTTCGCTGCTGCAACGCGCGGGCGTGGATGTCGGTTTGCAAACGGTCGCATATGCCACGCAATCCGATCTACTGCGAGGGCTGGGCTTCGATGAGCTTATGGAGCAGATGCGCTCCCAAACGCTAAGCCGACGAGAGCGCCAAGCGAACATCGGGGCGATGCGCGGGTTAGTGAACCCGGACGGGCTTGGCAGATTCAAGGCGCTGATACAGCGAAAGGCGGGCAACGGGTGGATGGGCGTGTCAGACGGGGTGGAGATTGCACCGACCGCTGCACTGCGAAATGCGCTGCCATTGCCGCTGCTATCGGAGCGACATATGCGGCTGACGGACGGGCTTTATCCGCACACCGCATTTGAGATGCCTAGTATGTGGGGCGATACGCCCGGGGCTGCCTCTAGTTCCTAGCCACAACATTGGAGGGAGGGCGTGGCGAGCACCTGCGGGCGACAGTGATGAAGCCGGTGTGCGCCACCATACGATGCTCCGGGCGCACGCTGCGAGCGCTGACATTCCACGGACGCAGCAGCACCTCCATCGTCTCGAGCATCTCGAACATATGCGAAGCCCGCAGCGCGCGTACAAGCTCGTGCACCTGTAAAACGGTGGGCAGGAAGCTGACGAATATGCCGCCGGGCAGCAGAGCGTCAGCGGCGTGCGGGACGACATGCCACGGCTCGGGTAAATCCAGCACGATGCGGTCCAGCTCGCGCTCCGTAAAACCCTCATACACATCGCCGAGTTTGAGCGTCAGGTTGTCGGCGTCGGGCAGCATCACCCGCACATTCTCGCGGGTGCGGTCTATCATATCTTGGCGCAGGTCGTATGAGACCAGACTGCCATCTGTGCCGACGGCGCGCAGCAGCGCCATGGTTACGGCGCCAGAGCCGCAGCCGGCTTCTAGCACGCGTGCGCCGGGGAATATGTCGCCATATACTAAGATTGGGCCAAGGTCTTTGGGGTAACCCACGGTTGCGATGCGCGGCATGTCAAGCGTGAAATCCGCCATCGTGGGCTTCATGGCGAGCAGCACATGGCCGCGGTTGGTGGTCATCCACGAGCCGGCAGCTTTGCCGATGAGATCGTCATGCGGGAACGCCCCCACATGCGACTCGAACTTGCTGCCGGAGCGCAGCAGGGTAAGGTATCGACGGCCACGCCTATCGATTATGAGGGCGTGCTCGCCTTCGCCGAATATGTGCCGTAATGTGGGGATGTCTGGCATATGTCCAGTCGTCCGCAGGCTGGGGATAGGCAGAGGATTGCAAAAACTCCGTTCCCCTTTGTTAGGATGGGATTTAGGGAGGAGCATTGCCAATCGCTTTGCAGAAGGTTCGCATTGCGCCATCCCGCCCTTCCCTCACAGGAAAGGTTTTTGTCCCTATGTCAGCGGGGAAGCGGTCGGTTACAGGTTGTCCAGCTCCGCCAAAATATCCTTGGGGTCGAGGTCTGTGGCGTTGTCGTATATGCGCTTGAAGCGGATGACGCCGTCTTTGTCCACAATGAAGATAGCGCGGTTTGGGGCGCCACGCTCTTCGTTGTAGATGCCATATGCTTGCGTCATTGCGCCCTTAGGGTGAAAGTCGGACAACAGCGGGTAAGGGATGCCGCCCAACGATGCGGAGTACGCCGTTTGGGACGGTCGGGCGTCGCAGCTAATGCCCAGCACCTGGGCATTTTTCTCTTCAAACAGCGAATTCGCTACCCTGAATGAAGAGACCTGTCCCGTTCAGCCACCTGTGAACGAGAATATGTGAAACGACAGCACGACGGTCTTGTCGCCCCTAAAGTCGCTCAGCGTTACATCCGCGCCATCTTGGGACGGCAGCCTGAAATCCGGGGCGGGTTGCCCTACATCTACCATTTTCGTCCTCCTGTTAATCTTCGATTTGCGGTTTCCAGTCCCGTGCGTGCCTTGTTGGCATTGTGCAGCACATTCAGAGACGGCTCTTGTGCACACTCGGGAACGGGACTGCTGCAAACGCCACCCTACTCTGCGTCGGATTTGGGCTGCTCTTGGCGCAGACGCTCCAGCTCAGCCTGAAGCTGCTCCACTTGTGCCTCGGCGGCTGCCCGCGCCTCACGCTCCTGTTGATGTGCCACTCTAGTCACTTCGTGCGCCTCTAGTTCCTGTTGGTGTGCCGCTCTAGCTGCTTCAATCTCTTGTTGATACGCAGTCCTAGTCGATTCAAGCGATGCCCTAGTTACTTCGTGCGCTTCAAGTTCTGCCTCAAGGAAGTTTAGCCACTCACCAGTTTCGGCATCCTTCACCCAAAACCTATTGCCGCGCCAGTAAAAGTCTAGATTCAACACCTCGCTGTGCGACCACACATCGCCGTTAGGCTCTATGTGAAGCTCATAACGCTCGTACACGCCATCCACCAAGCGCTCACCTATCAGCGGCTCGCCGTACAAATCGCCGCCGCTTGGGTCAAAGCGCCAGTACTCCAATACGCCTATGCTCGCATATATGTCGCGCTTCCTAGCAGCGTCGTTCGACGCAGTGCTCTCAGACGCCACTTCCAGCACGAAGTCCGGCGGCTTCCCCCACTCCCAGATACGGTAACTGTTATGCGTTACGATTGCCTGCGCATCAACATCTAGCACCACATAGCAGTCCGGCGCTATCCGAGCATTCGGGTTGTGGATGTCGTAGAGAATGAATGTCGGGCCTGACACCAGAACGGAGTCTGCTTGTTGTTTGAAGTACACCCGCAGCACAGAAGCGATGTCTTCCATTATCGGGTTTTGAAGCATACCGTCCTCTACTGGTTCAGGCTCTCCCACAAAATCGTACCAGTGTTTGGCAACAGAGACGCCGGCTATAGCCATCATCAGATCTCCTGTAGTTTGGGAAGATTATAGCATACGACCTGTGCAAACTTTCTGGGCTATGTGAGGCTTGTACACTAGGGCTAGGTTGTGCAGCGTGCCTTGTTGGCATTGTGCAGCACATCAGAGACGGCTCTTGTGCACACCCGGAAACAGGACTGCTGCAAGCGCCGCCCTACTCTGTGTCGGATTTGGGCTGCTCTTGGCGTAGACGCTCCAGCTCAGCCTGAAGCCGCTCCACTTGTGCCTCGGCGGCTATCCGCGCCTCGAGTTCCTGCTGGTGTGCCGCCTTGGTCACTTCGTGAGCTTCAAGTTCCTGTTGATGCGCCGCCCTAGTTACTTCGTGCGCTTCAAGTTCTGCCTCGAGGAAGTTTAGCCACTCACCAGTTTCGGTATCCCTCACCCAAAACCTATCGCCGCGCCAGTAAAAGTCTAGATTCAACACCTCGCTGTGCGACCACACATCGCCGTTAGGCTCTATGTGAAGCTCATAACGCTCGTACACGCCATCCACCAAGCGCTCACCTATCAGCGGTTCGCCGTACAACTCGCCGCCGCTTGGGTCAAAGCGCCAGTATTCCAATACGCCTATGCTCGCATATATGTCGCGCTTCCTAGCGGCGTCGTTCGACGCTGTGCTCTCAGACGCCACTTCCAGCACGAAGTCCGGCGGCTTCCCCCACTCCCAGATACGGTAACTGTTATGCGTTACGATTGCCTGCGCATCCACATCTAGCACCACATAGCAGTCCGGCGCTATCCGCGCATTCGGGTTGTGGATGTCGTAGAGAATGAATGTCGGGCCTGACACCAGAACAGAATCTGCTTGTTGTTTGAAGTACACCCGCAGCACAGAAGCGATGTCTTCCATTATCGGGTTTTGAAGCATACCGTCCTCTACTGGTTCAGGCTCTCCCACAAAATCGTACCAGTGTTTGGCAACAGAGACGCCAGCTATAGCCATCATCAAATCTCCTGTGGTTTGGGGAAGATTATAGCATACGACCTGTGCAAACTTTCTGGGCTATGTGAGGCTTGTACACTAGGGCTAGGTTGTGCGGCGCCAGCGCAGTTCGGGGCGGCGTGCGGCGCGCGCCTCGTCCAGACGCGTGTTCGGGGCATCATGCGGGGCATCGTGCAGCAGCTGCGGGTCTGCTCTGCCCTCTTCGGCTATCGCTTTCATCACCTCGATGAAGTCGTCGAGCGTCTCTTTGCTTTCGGTTTCGGTCGGCTCTATCATCAGCGCATCTTCGACGATGAGCGGGAAGTACATCGTGGGCGGGTGGATGCCGTAGTCTATGAGCCGCTTAGCGATGTCTAGGGCGCTGATGCCGTGCTCGCGCCTGAGCGTTCGGGCGGACAGCACCACTTCGTGCATGCAGCGGCGGTCGTATGGCAAGTCGTAGTGATCTTTGAGTTGGCTGAGGATGTAGTTGGCGTTGATGACTGCGTTGTCGCTGATGTCGGAGATGCCATCTTTGCCAAGCGTGGTGATGTATGCATAAGCTCGCACGAGCGCGCCGAAGTTGCCGTGGAAAGCCCCCATCCTGCCGATGGTTTGGGGCGGCGCTGCCAGTGAGTAGTGTTCGCTGCCATCGGAGGCTGTAAGGCGCTCCACCACGGGCGTGGGCATGTACGGCAGCAGGCGTTCACTGACGATGACGGGGCCGGCACCGGGTCCGCCGCCGCCGTGGGGCTGCGTGAAGGTCTTGTGCAAGTTGGAGTGCATCACATCGAAGCCGAGTTCGCCAAGATTGACGCGTCCTAGCAGGGCGTTGAGGTTTGCACCATCGCCGTACACGATGCCGCCAGCATCATGCACGATTCTCACCACTTCGCGTATGTGCGAGTCGAACAGCCCCAGTGTGCTGGGCAGCGTAATCATCAGCCCCGCGAGGTCGTCGCCCACAGACGCGCGCAGGGCGTCCAAGTCGGTGTCGCCGTTGGCGTCCGATGGCAGGGTGATTACCTCGAAGCCGCACATATTGGCGGTGGCGGGGTTCGTGCCATGTGCGCTGTCTGGTATCAGCACCTTGCTGCGCTCAGGTTCGCTCGGCTTGCGGTGGTGCGTGTGGTAGGCGCGCGCCATGAGCATGCCGGCAAACTCGCCATCCGCGCCCGCCATAGGCGCAAGGCTGCATCCCGCCATGCCGGTGATTTGGACGAGCCGCAGCTGCAACTCCCACATGAGCCGCAGCGCGCCCTGTACGGTGGCGTCGGGCTGCAATGGGTGAATGTCCGCAAAGCCGGGCAGCGACGCCAGCTCGTCGTTCACCTTGGGATTGTACTTCATCGTGCAGCTTCCGAGCGGGTAGAAGTTGTGGTCTATGGAGAAGTTGAGCTGGCTGAGCTGCGAGAAGTAGCGCACGAGTTCGGATTCAGCGACCTCGGGGAAGTCGAGCGAATCGCGCAGCAGTTCGTCGGGCGGCATCGGCTGCGGCGGCACATCGCTTTCGGGCAGCGTAACGCCCATGCGCCCGCGAACGCTGCGCTCCATCAGCAGGCGGCGGCGGTCTTGCGCCAAGCGGCGCTGCAGCTCGGTTAGGCTCATTCGGACGCCCCTATCTCTGCCAGCGCAACTGCGAAACGCTCTATCTCCGCGCGGGTGTTCATCTCTGTGGCGCAAACCAACATTCCGTTCGGGACGATGCCGCTGATGTCAAGCCCGCCGATTATGCCATAGTCGAGCAGCCGCTCGTTCAGCATTGCAGGCGGCGCAGGGCAGCGCACGACGAACTCTTGGAAGAAGACGCCGTTTCGTGTGGCGGCGCTATCGCCTTCGCCACTATCGTGCAGCAGCGAGTATCCCGGTATCTGCGCTATGAGCGATGCCAGATAGTGCGACTTCTGATAGGTGAGGTTGGCGATTTGGCGCATCCCCGCCCTGCCGTTTGCCGCCATATAGACGGTGGTCATCAGGGCGATGAGCGCAACGGATGTGCATATGTTGGAGGTTGCGCGCTCGCGCCGTATGTGCTGCTCGCGGGTCTGCAGCGTGAGCACATACGCCGTCCGTCCCTGCGTGTCGACGGTCTTGCCCACGATGCGGCCGGGCATCTGGCGGATGTAGTCCTGCTTGCAGGCGAATATGCCCACATAGGGGCCGCCGAATGTGGGCGGGACGCCGAGCGCCTGCCCCTCGGACGCCACGATGTCAGCGCCATACTCGGCGGGGGGAGTGAACATCGCCATAGACAGCGCATCGGCGTATGCCACGAACAGCGCGCCCTGTGCGTGGGCGTGCGCCGCCAACGCCACCATATCCTCGATGTAGCCGAGGAAGTTCGGCTGCTGCGCCACTAGGCACGCTGTTTCGTCCGACAGCGCGGGTGTCAACGCAGCCCTGTCTTGTGAGACGACATCGACGGCGATGCCCTGTGAATCGGTGTAGGTGTGCAGCACAGCGAGATATGCGGGGGACACTGTGTCTAGCACGGCGATGCGCCGCCGCCTTGTTATACGCGCCGCCATCAGCGCCGCCTCTGCCAACGATGTGGCGCCGTCGTACATCCCGGCGTTTGCCACATCCATTCCCGTCAGCTGGGCGCACAGCGTCTGGAACTCATACTCAGTCTGCAATGTGCCCTGCGAAATCTCGGGCTGGTACGGGGTGTACGCCGTCATGAACTCGCTGCGGCTCGTCAACTGGCGCACAATGGCGGGTATGTGATGGCGATATGAGCCTGCGCCGAGAAAGCAGGCGTACTCGCCGGGTGTCTTGTTCTGCGCCGCAAGCTCGGCGAAGTAGCGCTTCAGATCTAGCTCTGATACGGGCGGCGGCAGGTCTAGCGGCGGGTTGCGATGCTGCTCGGGTATGTCGGCGAAAAGATCGTCCACAGAGCGCACGCCGATGGCGTCAAGCATCTGACGGCGGTCGGCGTCTGTGTTCGGAGTGTACGGCGAAGTGAAGTCGGTCAATTTAGTGAGCGAAGTGGGAAAGAGGCGGGATAGCAGGCGCACTGAAGAATACACCGTGCGTGAGGTATCGTGTGAGCGAAAAGATGAGGGTGAGGGTTATTGCTCCGATTGGAGCAGCGCATCGTACTGGGCGGCGTCCATCAGCTTGTCCAATTCGGATGCGTCGCTGAGCCGAACACGCAGCATCCATCCTGCGTCATATGGGCTATCGTTTACCAGCTCGGGGCTGTCTATTACGCCATCGTTGCGCTCTGTTACGCTGCCGGACACGGGCGAGTAGAGGTCGGACACTGCCTTGACCGATTCGATTTCGCCCATCTTGCCGAACTGGGTTACTTGGGCGCCGACCTCCGGCAGTTCCACGAACACCACATCTCCGAGGCTTTCTGCCGCAAACGCCGTGATGCCCACCACCACAGCGCCTTCCGGCTCTAGGCGCACCCACTCGTGTTCGTCAGAGTATTTCAGGTCGGAAGGGATGTCGGATGAACTCATCGGTTTGAACTCCGGGTATAGAATGGCAGGGGGACAACGACGGCGTCCACAAGTCGCCCGCGAATGTGAATTTGGAGCTGTGTGCCAGCGGGCGAAAATCTTGTTGGAACATACCCCAAACCTATGTTGGTGTCAAGCGTGGGGGATGGTGCGCCGCTGGTAACCTCGCCGACGACACTCCCGTCGGCGCTGATGGCGTAGCCGTGCCGAGCGATGCCGCGCCCCACCATCGTGAAGCCGACAAGCATGCGGCTCACGCTCTCATCTCGCGCACGCACCAGCGCATCGCGGGCGATGTAGCCGTCCCTGTTGGGGGCAACGAATCTGCCAAGCCCTGCCTCATACGGATTGGTGTCGATGCACATATCGCTGCCGTGCAGCAGCAATCCCGCCTCCAAGCGCAGCACATCGCGCGCACCAAGCCCGCACGCTGCTGCGCCGTCTGCCGTCAGACGCGCCCATATGCGCGCGGCGTCTACGGCGGGCAGTATGAGCTCGAAGCCATCCTCGCCGGTGTAGCCGGTGCGTGCCACGAACGCGTCTACGCCGTCGATGCGGGTGGGCGCAGCGGCGAAGGGACGCAGGGCTGTGAGGTCGCTATCGGACAGCGCATCCGCCATAGACACGGCTTGCGGACCCTGCACCGCAATCATCGCTGTGTCCGCCGTTATGTCGCTTATGCGCGCGCCCTGCGTGTTGTGGCGGGAAAGCCAGTCGGTTACGGCGGCGGTGTTGGCGGCGTTGGGTATCAGCAGGAACGCATCCTCAGCGCGACGATACACGATGCAATCGTCGATGATGCCGCCATCCTCGTTGCAGATGAGGTTGTATCGCGCGCGCCCAATACGCAGCCGCCCGGCGTCTATGCTGAGCACGGAGTTCAGCAAGCCCGCAGCACCTGTTCCCTCAATCCGCAGCCGCCCCATGTGCGACACATCGAACAGCCCCGCTCCGCTCCGAACTGCGCGCGCCTCCCGCAAAATGCTGGCGTACTGGATTGGCATCGCCCAGCCGCCGAAATCCACGATGCGCCCGCCGCTTGCCACATGCGTATCGTAGAGCGGCGTCCGCCGCAGCGCTTCGGTGTCCTGCATTAGCGCCGCCTCCCTAGAAACTGACTTGTCCGTGCACACAACTTTCTCAGTCTCAGTGTAGCATAACCACCGCCGCCAAGCCTCAGGGGGCGCAGGCTTTTCGGGCTTATGGAGTTATGGACATTCTCCACACACAGGAACGCCGCATCCCAGATATGTATGAACCATGCCAGCGCCAGCGAAGCATCTGGCTTGCGTTTTCTTTTGGGGGTCATGCCAAACCTCGCCCGGACGGTTTGTCTAGGCGAGGTATTGGCAGGCTTTCATTCTACTTCCCGTGCATCACCATGTCCGCGATGCGTTCGCCTATCATCATTGTGGTTACATTCGTGTTGGCGCGGATGCAGTCGGGCATGATGGAGGCGTCCACGACGCGCAAGCCCTGCAAGCCGTGCACGCGCCCGTGCTGGTCAACCACCGCCATGGGGTCGGACGCTGGCCCCATCTTGCATGTGCCGCTTATGTGCTGTCCGGTGGTGGCTTCGCGCATCAGCCAATCATCTAGGGTGTCATCGGACTCGAAGTCAGCGTCTAGCGGATCGATGCGCTCTGCGAGGATGTCTTCGAAGTCCGGATGCTCCGCCAGCTTGACGGCGAGGCGCACACCCTCGCGTGAGCGCTCGCGATCGAACGCCTCGGCGAAGTAGTTGTAGTTCAGCTCGGGTTGCACGCCGACATCGCTCGATGCGAGCTTCAGCTCGCCTGAGCTTACGGCGAGGTCTAGGATGATGAGCATGCGCACGCCTATCGGCACCATCCTGTCGCCGCCGCGGTTGATGCGCTCTGTGGCGAAGTTCTGCATCGTAATCTTCATATCGTTGCGCAGCTCCGAGCCGGTCGCTGTGTAGCGCAGCATTAGCTGGCTTCTGGGTTCAAGCGCAAGCGATTCTATGTCCACCTCGGGCTTGGTCTTCCATGTAACCCACACCACAGGGTGGTCGCGCAGGTTCTGCCCCACGCCGGGCACATCGTGAAGCACGGGTATGCCATGCTCTGCGAGATGCGCTGCCGGGCCTACGCCGCTGAGCATCAATATTTGCGGTGAGCAGATAGCGCCTGCGCTCAGAATGATCTCATCGCCATACACATTGAAGCGCTCACCCCCGCTCTCCACCTCAACGCCCACTGCGCGCCCGTCCTCTATGATAACCCGATGCGTGGTGCAGTCGGCGCGGATGGTCAGGTTCAGCCGATGTCGGGACATCCCCAAGTAGCCGATGTTGGTGCTCCAGCGGATGCCGTTGGGGTTGTTGTATGGCGTGGGGCCGATGCCAGTAACATCGGGGTTGTTTTGGTCGGGGCCGTCGGGGAAGCCGGCGGCTTTTGCGGAATGGTAGAACGCCGTCTGCATCGAGGGCCACTCGTCGGGGTTCTTGAAGCGCCGCGCGATGATGGGCCCGTCCGTGCCGTGGAAGTCGTCATGGAAGTCGGTGTCTGTCTCCAGCTTGCGAAAGAACGGCAGCAGATTCTCGAAAGTCCACTCGTCGTTGCCGAGCGCTGCCCAAGCGTCATAGTCTTCGGGCATGCCGCGCAGGAACACCTGCCCGTTGATGGCGCTCGAGCCGCCGGTAACCTTGCCGCGCGGCACCATCATCGGCTCAGCCGTGGCGGTCGGCTGCCCCCAAAACTGCCAGTTGTGGTCGCTGGTCATCACATCTATACCGGTAGCGTAGCCGTTCCTCACCTCGTCGGGCAGGCTGTCGATGTCTGGGTAGTCGGGCCCAGCCTCCAATAGCAGCACCGACTTTTGCGGGTCTTCGGAGAGCCTTGTCGCCATTATCGAGCCTGCCGAGCCTGCGCCAATTACGATGTAGTCGTACCGCATAATCCGTTCCCTCCTGCCTTACGGCTGTCTTATGCGTTCCTTATAAGAACGGCGTTCCGCCGGATGGGCGGATAATATGCCAGCCTATATGCGCTGTCAATATACAAGCGCCCATGTATTAAGAATTGGGGCGCGACTATCAGGGTTTCCCACACATCGCAGTTTCTCCCCAACCCGTGAGATTTTCCCCATACTGACCTCAGGATTTTGCCGATTTCCTCTAAAATATGCTGACAAATTTAGTGCAGCCACCGTGGTGAACAGCGTTAGAAAGATGGCTTGAATGTTGCTTCAAAGTAAGCCAAAATCACTTTATAACTATGGATGGGTTTGATACAATCACGCGGCATTAGCCTTGATGTGAGTAGACATCCATTGAAGTAGAAGATGAAAGGAGTATAGCGATGACGAAGAGACATATTTTCGCCCCCGTGCTCGCAATGCTGGTCGGCGCTGTGGGGCTTGCCGCTCTAGCGTGTGGTCAGCCGGCGCCCGCCGGCCCGTCCGCCGAAGAGATTCGCGCTATCGTGCAGCAGGAAGTGCAGAATGCGCCGGCGCCGGCCCCTGCGCCCGCCGGCCCATCCGCCGAAGAGATACAGAAGCTCGTGGAGACGGCGGTCATGGAGGCGTCGGAGTCGGAGGCAGAGCCGCTTACGGCGTCTGAGGTGCAGAATATAGTTGCCGCTGCCGTTGCCGCCATCCCGCAGCCGGAGCCGGGCGCAGACCCGCTCACGGCATCCGAAATAGAAGCGATAGTCGAATCAGCCGTTGATGCCATTCCGCAACCGGAGCCGGGCGCAGATCCGCTCACGGCGGAGGAGGTGCAGGATATAGTCGCCGCTGCCGTTGAGTCGGCTGTCGCCGACCTCCCCGCACCCGAACCCATGATGTCTGGCCCCACAGGCGACCCCATCAAGATTGGCACCATACTCGACTACACCGGCGATCTGGGGATCTATGGGTCGGCGATGCGTAACGGCGCAGACATCGCCGCAGAGATAATCAATGAAGCAGGCGGCATACTTGGCAGGCCGGTTCAGCAGGTTCACAAGGACGGTGGCACTAGCAGCCAAATTTCCACCGATGCTGCGCGCGCACTGGTTACAACCGACGGTATACAGGCAATCGTGGGCGCGCTCTCCAGCGGCGTAACCATCGCCGTCGCCAACTCCGTTACCGTTCCCAACGAAGTGTTGCTGGTGTCTCCGTCAGCCACATCGCCTGCCATCAGCATCCTCAACGACAACGACTTCGTGTTCCGCACAGCGGTTTCTGACGCAGCGCAGGGCGTGGTGCTTGCGCGCCTCGCAAACGAACTCGGCTACGAAACCGCTGCCACCATCTATGTCAACAACCCCTACGGCGAAGGCCTGTCGCGCGTGTTCACCGAGAACTTCGAAGCCATGGGCGGCAGCGTAATCGCTGCAGTGCCGCAGGAATCGGGGCAGCCTTCATACCAGTCCGAGATAGAGAACGCCGTGGTAGACGACCCGGATGTGCTGATTGCGATGTCCTATCCAGAAAGCACGCAGGTCTATGTGCGCCAAGCGCTAGAAGGCGACTACATAGACACATTCATGTTTGTGGACGCCAATAAGAGCCAAGAGATCTTCGACACCCTGTTTGAGGGAACGGAAGGCTCGGATGCGATTGAAGGTTCGTTCGGGACGGCGCCGGGCGCCCAGCCCACAGACGAGTCCGCAGTGTTTAGCAGCATATACGAGCAGCGCTATGGGGCGCTGAATGTCGAGCCTTTCATCGGAGAGACTTTCGACGCATTCATCATCGTCGCGCTTGCCATAGAGAAGGCGGGGGTCTACGAAGCCACCGCCATCCGAGACGCCTTGCGCGAAGTGTCTAACGCACCCGGCACCCCCGTAGGCCCCGGCAACATCGAACTTGCGCTGCAGCTCATCCGCGACGGCAAGGACATCGACTACCAAGGCGTCGCCGGCGACCAAGACTTCGACGCCAACGGTGATGTCGTCAACACCATCGAGATATGGAAGATAGAGGACGGGAAAGTGGTCAGCACGGGCCGCTACGAATCGCCATAGCGATTAGCCCGGCATCAGCGTCTAAACGGCTCATAGCCAAGTAAGTTTTCGCCCTTCGTCCGCACATTCGGATGAGGGGCGATACTTTTGCCAATCCACCCGCCCAAACAAGGTCAGGAACAGGCATAGCCATAGCCCCGCTGACCTGCCTTATGAGCACGCCAGAGCAAGCGCAGCGCCGATGCCTAATCTCGCTTCACAGGCTGAGGCTGCCATTGCGGCGGCGCATAAGGGCGCGAGACATACGCAGGTATGGCTAGGGAGTGTGGACATTTCGTCCCACAGGCTGAGGCTGCCATTGCGGCTACACCACGGCGAGGTCTTCGTCTGCCCTGTCCGTGATGAACATGTGCCCCGGTGCGTGCGTAATCATCAGCGGGGGCTTGACGCTCATCGCCACGGCTTGGGGGGTAACGCCGCACGCCCAGAACATCGGCACTTCGCCGTCGCGAACCTCCACCGGCTCGCCAAAGTCGGGGGCGTGTATGTCGCTGATGCCGATGGCGGCGGGGTCGCCGATGTGTACGGGTGCGCCATGCACAGCGGGGAAGCGCGATGTTACCTGCACCGCGCGCACCACCTGCTCACGCGGTATCGGGCGCATCGACACCACCATCGGGCCAGAGAAAGCGCCTGCCGACTGCGTGGCTATGGATGTGGTGAACATCGGCACATTCGTCCCGCAATCCATGTGGCGCATGCGGATTCCGGCACGCACTAGCGCCGTCTCAAACGAGAAGCTGCACCCCAGCAGAAACGACACGAGGTCGTCGCGCCAGTACTCGGATATGTCGTCCACCTCTGCCGTCATTTCGCCGTGCTCATAGATGCGATACAGCGGCAGGTCGCTGCGTATGTCTGCGCCCGGAGCAAATGCGCGCGGCTCAACATCGCCGGCTTCCACCACCTCCAGCAGGGGGCAGGGTTTGGGGTTGCGCTGACAGAACAGCAGGAAATCGAAGGCAAGGTCGCGTGGCAAGATGGCGAGGTTCGCCTGCACGCGCCCGGGCGCCAAGCCGCTCGTGGGCTGCACAAGCTCGGCGCTCCGCATCATCATGCGAAGTTCAGCAGGATGTGTGGGCATTGCGGCTGTCATCTGCATTTTCGTCCTCCTAGACCCTCTAAACCCTCTTTCTTGCCCGCCTCTAAACATTACCGAGCACAGGCTTGTGTATACTACGCTGATTTTACCCCAAGCAGGGATTTTGTGCATCAGTCAGAATAGCCCATATTTCTGTCCCAGTTCACCTAACGCAGCCAAGCAGGGGATTATATGTGCAGTCAAGTCAAAATAGCGCGTCTCTCCCCCACTCGCTGCCTGCGCGGGCATGCGCAGCAGCGGCTTGCAACTAGGCTGTGCGGACGATGCTTTGGGCTGATTGACGCTGATGCGTAACAACCTACACTGCCGTGTACCCGCCATCCACCACTAGCTCAGCGCCCGTGATGTAGGACGCCTCGTCGGACGCCAAGAACAGCACGGCGTAGCCGACCTCTTCGGTGCGACCGCGTCGGCGCATCGGCACATTGTCCACCATGCCGCGGCGCATCTCGGGGTCGCGGGTTGCGCTCGACGATTGCATTGGCGGCATCACGCCCGGGTGCACCGAGTTCACGCGGATGCCGTCCGATGCGAACTGAACGGCGGCAGACTTGGTTACGATGCGAACCGCTCCCTTAGATGCGTTGTAGCCCATGTGTATCGGCGCTTGCCCTACGATGCCGGATATGGACGATATGTTGACGATCGAGCCTCCGCCCGCCGCCTGCATCTGCGGGATTGCGTACTTCATGCCTAGGAACACGCCCTTTGCGTTGATGTCCATGAAGTTGTCCCAGCCCGTCGTGCTCAGCGGGTCGGGGTTGTGCGTGCCGCTGATGCCGGCGTTGTTGACGAGCACATCTAGCTTGCCATAGCGTGCGACTGCGGCGTCCACAGCGGCTTGCCAATCGCTTTCGCTGGTAACATCGAGCCGCACGAACACGGCGTCGCCGCCCGCCTCGACGATCTCTGCCTCAACCTGACGCCCGGCGTCCTCGAGGATGTCTGCGATGATCACTTTAGCGCCCTCGCGTGCGAACATCCTGCACTCTTCGGCGCCCATTCCGTTTGCGCCGCCCGTGATAATCGCAACCTTGCCTTCAAGTCTCATAGCAGCCCTCCCGGGGTGTGTTAGGGGTGTGTTAGCGGTTAGCGGTCGGTGTGAATTATCGAGAAGATTGCAAAGAAGCCTGCCCAAGCCGAGTTGCCCCGCTGTCTTATGTCGAGGAAAGTGGGTGTCAGCATGACCTAGCGATGGGTGTCTGCCAGATGGCGAATATGGCGACTAGAACCTGTGGGTTATCTTATCGGCAAGCCTTCTAGTTTGCCATCAGCGTTCATCGCCTGCCATTCGTCCATGAAAGTCTTGTTCCATGTGTCGGTGAGCGGGTGGTTGAGCATGTCGCGGAAGACGGGCCAGAAGATGACGATTTCGTCGGCGCCGTCGCGCAGGGCGGCGTATGCGGTCTCGACCGAGCGCACGAGCGCCGCCATTATGAGCGGCCTGCGCTCCCAGCCGCTGAACATCTGCGCACACTCGCGCACGAGCTGCGTCGGGTCGCCGCCTAGCTCCTTCACCGGCTCGCAGAAGGGCAGGATGTGGTCCACGCCCGCCTGTGCCACAGCAGCCGCCTGCGGCAGCGAGAACACTGTGGTGCAGAAGGTCTCCACGCCGGCGTCGGCGAAGTGCCGGAACGCCCCCAGCCCGTATGCGGTGCAGGGTATCTTCAAGATTATCTGCTCGGACATCGCCGTGAACACCTCGCCCACATCGACGAGTTCTTCGGTGGAATGTCCGTCTATCTCTATGACTACGGGCTTATCGGTAATGTCTAGGTAGCGCTTGGTTAGCTCGGTGAGTGTGCCGTACTTCTTCACCATGTCGTTAAGCACGACGGTGTTGGTAACGATGCCGGCTGCGCCCAGCGGCAGCCAATGCTCCAAGTCTGCCGGGTCGCCCGCGAGCCATATGGCGGGGCCGCTGCCGGCTTGTCGCGCACGCGCCGCCGTGCCTAGCTCCGAAGCCATAGTTTTGTGATTCGCAGATGATAACCCATCTTTGTGTGAGTTTTGCAATGTCGCCATGTTTGCCGCCTCCACTGAGGGTAAGGATTAGAGATTAAGGGTGAGGATTTTTGTGTCGCTGTTCTCTTGACTGCGTCAAATGTGCGGGGAGTGTAAGCGCATAGCTGACCCAAATAGCACCGATGCAGGATTGCCTATATGATACAGCAGTTCCTGCCTGCCTGCTATCCGCTTCCTTCGCAGGTGTTCATATCACGAAATGGCGCATCTAGTGGCTCGCAATGGCGCAGGCGATTGCCGTCCGACACGACCGGCACGAAGCGGTGATGACGGGTCTCCGCATGCGTGGAGGCGGCGAGAAGGCGATGGGTATTCTCAACATACAGAGATAATAAACCCCGTGTGCAAGTTTTTGAACGACGAATAACAAGAATTGAAAACTAGGTTCACGGTGTCCTTCTTGAGTTTGTGCTTAACCCAATTAGAACTGCCGTGAACCTTAATTTTGCTTGACAGATGTGGTTTTTGGCTAGGTATACGAGATATTTAACATTACGAAATGTGTAAACTAAAGTCTCATTTGTGACGAATTGCGTAGGTGCTATGTTAACACATATTTATAACCTTTATAGAAAAGCGACCAAAAACTTGAATGTCAACACGCCCTAGACGAACACCGCCGTAAACCGATAATGCCATGACGGATTGACATTGAGAACCTCTTACAATAAGATGATACCAACCTAGAAATTGAGGTGTCCGAAGCAGGATTAGGAGGATGTGAGTTGACATCAGAAGTAGCAGACTCCGTGAGCATTCGAGAAGCCTTGAACATATATGTGCGAAGCCTGAAGGCAAACAATGGCAATAAGCCCAGCAGATCGAAGGCTGATGTTTCCGCAAAACCAATTGACCACAAGGCGCTGTTTGATTTTGTGCAATACTTCGATAGGCGGACGCTCGCATCGCTGACCCCTGCCGAGATAGGCGGTTACGCAGAAAGGGTGAACGGCAACGGCACCACCCCAGGTGCGACCGAGCGTCTGCAGTGCGTGAAGGACTTTCTGAGCTACGCCAAGAAGGTGGAAGACCTGACGAGCGAAAATCTCGCCCGCTATGTGCGGATACGCAAGACGCGCACGCGCTCCGACACAATCGCCCTATCCAGCCAGCCCCAGGCTATCGAACTGACCGCCGAGGGGCACACCCAGCTTCAAGCGCAGCTTGAGCGGTTGCTCACTGAAGACGCAACGCTAGCGCAAGACATCCGCAAGGCGCGTGCCGACGGCGATGTCTCCGAGAACTTCCCGCTAGATGCGGCGCGCGAGGAAAAGGGACGCGTCGAAGCGCGCATCCAAGAGATAAGATCCACGCTCAACAACTCCGTCATCATAGACGAGTCTCAGGCGCGCAGCGCTCATCAGGTCAAGATTGGAACTGTGGTAGAAGTGGTCGAACTCGGCAGAGAGCGCACCATGAAATACATGCTCGTGAACGGCAGCGAAGCCAATCCGCTAGAAAAGCGCATATCCGACGCCTCACCGATGGGCATAGCGCTGCTAGGAAGGCGCGTCAAGGACGAAGTGGTTGTGGAAACGCCGCGTGGCAAGGTGCGATACCGCATAGCAAGCATATCCTAATCCTCCGCCCTTGCTTGGCGTCCGCGCAGTCCCGACCTTGCTCTTACGGCACACTAACGCAGTCTCTGCCACATTAACCGCAGCCTAGCACAACCGCACGGGCTAATTCCGTTCGCGCATCGCCCACGCCCGCAGTGGCGCATGCGCAAGATCGCCCTGCGCTGCTCCCCCTACTTGCGATAGGTAGCATTGCGCCGTCTGAAACCATTCTGAAACCGCAATGGAGCACCCACAGACGTTGACCACGAATCACGGCAACGGGAAACTTTGGGCTTCTATGGCGCTGCTGATAGGCGCAGGCATCCCCGCAATTGTGATCAGAGTTGCGGGGATTCACCTGTCGCCGCAGGTGGATGCGCTCATATACGGCATTGGCATCGTTGGCGGGGCGTTCCTGCTGTCTTGGGCGGCTGAAATAGCGCAGATGGATGTGTCCGCATCCCTTGCCATTGCGGTGCTCGCCCTCGTCGCCGTTCTCCCCGAATACACCATAGAAGCGGTGCTCGCCCTCAACGCCGGCGCATCTTTCGACCTCGCCACGCGCGAGGTAACGGAAGAGATTTCGCTCGTCGCCGCCAATGTAACCGGCGCCAACCGCCTGCTCATCGGTTTCGGCTGGGCAGCGGTCATCCTGATTTTCTGGCTGAAGCGCCGCAGAAACCTCGATATGCGCGGTCTGCTCACCCTCGAACTGCCCGTGCTTGCGCTGGCAACCGTGCTGTTGCTGGTCATATTCGTAACCCAAACAGTGCCGATGCTGCTGGCAATCGTGCTTATCGGTCTGTACATCTTCTACTTGTGGCGAAGCTCCATCAAAGAGGCGGAAGAGCCAGATCTGCTTGGCGCAGCAGCGATGATTGCGTCGTTCAAACCCACACACCGCCGCATGTGGGTCTCGTTCTTCTTCCTGTACTCCGCCACAATCATCGTGCTGGCAGCAGAGCCATTCGTCCACGGGCTGGTAGACACCGGGCGCGCAGTTGGCATAAGCGAATTCTTGCTGATTCAGTGGCTTGCGCCCTTGGCGTCCGAATCCCCAGAGATAATAACCGCCGTGCTGTTCAGCCTACGCGCCAACCCCAACGACGGCTTGACCGCACTAATCTCCTCGCAAACGAACCAGCTCACCCTGCTTATCGGCAGCACAGTCATCATATTCAGCATCTCTGCCGGGCAAATCCTCAACTTCCCCCTGAACACCCTGCAATCCAACGAGTTCCTGCTCACCGCCGCAACCTCCATCTTTGCCATAATCCTAATATCGGGGCGCATCATCAAGGCGTGGCACGGGCTTATACTCATAGGGACTTTCGCCGCATACTTGCTGACGCTGCTGCTGTTCTACGGAAACGACATAGAGAACACAGACCTGCGCCTCTACTTCTCATACATAATGTTTGCGCTGACCGCCGGTCTGCTGGCGCTGAACTGGCGGCGGGTGCTGTATGTCCTGCGCGGCGTCCCCGCCGAAGACGGCGCGCGAGAAGGCAGCGCAGCATAGCGCCCACACATGTTATGAGCCTCGCGCGCGCATCTTACTTAACGCACATCGCGCAATCACACCACACGCTTGTCGGTTGTGGCATCGCCATGCTCTGCGCTTTTTTGAATATGTCTGCCAAAACCTTTATGATTTAATGTAGGCATTTTGCACAAGGGAAGAGGCGTTCACATGGCAGCATCTGGTACGGTAAGAGCGATGGACGGAGCGGCGGTGTCCGATACGCAAGATCTGGTCGGCGAACTGCGGCGTTCGGTGTCGGGCGAAGTGCGGTTCGACAAGATGACGCGCATGCTGTACAGCACGGACGCCAGCATCTACCAGATTGAGCCGGTGGGCGTGGTTCTGCCGCGCAATGCGGACGATGTGGTGGCGGTGATAGAAACCGCGCGTCGATACGGCGTGCCGGTGCTGCCAAGGGGCGGCGGCACAAGCCTCGCAGGACAGACCGTCGCCAACGCCATCGTGATGGACTTCTCCCGTCATATGCGCGATGTCGTGGAACTGAACGCCGAAGAGGGTTGGGTGCGCACCCAGCCGGGCATCATCCTCGACGAACTGAACCACAAGATTGCGCATAGCGGCATGTTCTTCACGCCCGACCCCAGCACATCCAGCAGGGGCAATGTGGGCGGCGCACTGGGCAACAACTCCTGCGGCGCTCACTCCATAATGTGGGGCAAAACCGTGGACAATGTGCACGCACTAGATGTGGTGCTATCAGACGGGAAGCAGGCGCACTTGGGGCCGCTAGACGGCGCTCAACTGGAAGCCAAGATGCGCTTGGACGGGTTGGAGGGCGACATATATCGCAATGTGTTCGCCGTTGGCGAGGCGCACCGCGATGAAATTCTGGCGCGCTATCCCAAGATTCAGCGGCGCGTCAGCGGCTACAACCTCGACGAATTCGTCGGTGGCAGCGATTTCGATATGGCGCGGTTCGTGGTCGGCTCAGAGGGAACGCTGCTGACCATCACCGAGGCGAAGCTGAAATTGGTGAAGCGGCCCACACTGCGCGCGCTGTCCGTCATCCACTTCAACGACCTCATTCAGTCTATGGAAGCCACGGTCGCAACGCTCGAGACAGACCCCGCAGCCGTGGAACTCATCGGCAGCATGATAATCCGCCAAGCCAAGAGCAACTTGGCATACTCGCGCATTACCGACTTCATCGAGGGCGACCCGGAGGCGCTGCTGGTGGTGGAGGTTGTGGCAGAGAGCGAAGCGGAGCTGATGGCGAAGTTAGAGCGTCTGGAACAGCGCGTCAAACGCGAGGGGCTGGGCTATGCGATGCCCCGCTTGATTGAGCCGTCCGAGCAGGCGAAAGTGTGGGAGGTGCGCAAAGCCGGGCTTGGGCTGATGATGAATGTGCCGGGCGACGCCAAGCCCCTGCCGTTCGTGGAAGACACCGCTGTTTCGCCGGAGAAACTGCCGCAGTTCGTCAAGCGGTTCGACGAGATAGTCCGCAGCCACAACACCGAAGCCGGCTACTACGGCCACGCCAGCGTGGGATGCCTGCACATCCGTCCGCTCATCAACCTCAAAGACGCTGCCGGCGTGGACAAGATGACATCCATATCCGACGAAATCAGCAGCCTCGTGCTGGAATACGGCGGCTCGCTCAGCGGCGAACACGGGGACGGCTTGGTTCGCAGCCCCTACAACGAGAAGATGTTCGGCAGCCGCATCTACGACGCCTTCCGGCAGGTGAAGCGCGCATTCGACCCCGACGGCATAATGAACCCGGGCAAGATAGTGGATGCACCGCCGATGACGCAGAGCCTGCGCATCAGCCCGCAGTACAAGCCGATGCAGCTGGCGACCGGCTTCGCCTACGAAGAAGAAGGCAGCTTCGCCCACGCCATCGAGATGTGCAACGGGCAGGGCGCCTGCCGCAAGGTGCTAAGCGGGACGATGTGCCCGTCTTATATGGTTACGCGCGACGAAGAGCACTCCACGCGCGGCCGTGCGAATGCGCTACGAGGCGCTATGTCCGGCGCACTCCCGCCCAGCGCGCTCACTAGCGAGCGCATGCGCGAGGTGATGGACCTGTGCCTTGAGTGCAAAGGCTGCAAGGCAGAGTGCCCGTCCAATGTGGACATGGCAAAGCTGAAGTACGAATTCGCCGACAAGTACCGCAAGGCGAACGGCGCATCCATGAGCGATTGGGTGTTCGCCAACATCGGCTTGGTGAACCGAGTGTCAGCGTTCTTTGCGCCGCTGTCCAACCTGCCGCTGCGAACCGAGTTCGGTAAGCAATTAATCGAACGCTACATGGGGGTCGATCAGCGGCGCAGCCTGCCCCCACTGGCAACCCAGACCTTCGCCCAGTGGTTCAGGGCATCGGGCGGGTCGCCCCCCTCAGACGCCAAGTTCGGGACGGTGGCGCTGTTCAACGACACATTCACCAACTACAACCATCCCGAGCTGGGCATTGCGGCGGTGAAGACGCTGCGGGCGCTGGGCTATCGCGTAGTGCTGGCGCAGGCGGGCTGCTGCGGCAGACCCATGCTCTCCAAGGGGTATTTGGACAAGGCTAAGGTAGCGGCACGCTCCAATGTGGACGCCGTGTACCCGCTGGTGGCGCAGGGAACGAAGCTGGTCGGCATAGAGCCGAGCTGCATACTGAGCTTCAGGGACGAATACGCAGACCTGCTGGGCGGCGATGCGAAAGCGAAGTCCATCGCCGACAGCACGATGCTGATAGAGGAGTTCATCCTGTACGCCCAAGAGGAACGCGGCGCATCGTTGCAGTTCAGCAACCCGCCGCGCAAGGTGGCGTTCCACGGGCATTGCCACCAGAAGGCGCTTGTGGGCACGCGCGCCGCCATGCAGGTGCTGCGCTCCATTCCCGGCTGCGAAACGCACGAAATACAGTCCGGCTGCTGCGGCATGGCGGGGTCTTTTGGGATGGAAAAGAAGCACTACGACATCTCTATGAGCATCGGTGAGATGACCCTGTTCCCCAGCGTCCGCAGTCAGCCCGACGACTGCGAAATCGTGATGGAGGGCGTTTCCTGCCGCCAGCAGGTGGAGCACGGCACAGGCAGGCGCGGGAAGCATCTAGTGCAGCTACTGGCAGACGCGCTGTAAGCGAAACCGCTTGTGGGGCAGGCTTGCCCGCGCGCTAGAACCCGTCGAGGGCGCGCCGCCGCAAGCCGAGCGCTGCGCCTAGCCTTCCAGCAACTCCAACAGCGAATGCTCAAGCTCGTCAATTGGGGCAAAGGCTTCGAAGCGCTGATGCACCACGCCTTCCCTGTTGACGATGAACGACCATTCCGTGCTGGGCAAGCGCCATTCCTTCACCGTCGGAGACACGCGCGCGCGAGTGAGGTCGCCTTGGATTTCGTCCGGATTGTCGTAGAAATCCACATGGATGAAGTTGGCTTGCCCCGCATACCTGTCTTGCAGTTCGCTTAACACCTCCACTTGCGGGCCACATACCGCGTTCGTGCAGAATGCCGGGCTTGCCATCACGATGACGGTGGGAATGCCAGATTGCACGGCGTCGGCGATGGTAATCTGGTAAAGGTCGGGATCGTACATCGAGCCGGTGGTGAGCTGCTCCATAGGCGTGTCGTGGGCGGTCTTGCTTGCGCTTGCGGGCGCATGCGCACCGATGGCAGGGGCGATATTTTGCTCTGGCACTTGGAAGGTGATCTCCGCCCTTTGGGTGTTGGCATCTTCGTCCAGCACTGCGATTTCCAAGCGCCATTTGCCGGGGATGTCGAAGTTGACTTGCGCAGAGTATAAGCCGCGTGTGCCCAGCGGAAATGGGCGAAAGACGGCAACTGCGGCTTCGCGCATCTCCGGCGCTGCGCCATCGGGATGGTAGTAGGTGGTCATCGTTGCGATGGGCGAGCGGACGAGTCCCTGCTCCGAAGTCAGGACTACGGCGACGCGCTGCTCGCCGGTTGCAAGGTCGGGCGTGGCGAATATGGCTTGCAGCCCATCAGCAGACACAGGCCCCTTGATGAGTTCCAGTTCATCGGGGCGAGCGTATTCGGATATGGCGTCTTCCCCTGCCGCCGGGGCGGTCTGCTGACAGGCGAAAGCCAGCACCGCCAACACTGCGAGCAGGAAGACCGGGGCTGCCTGCCTCATACTTCTGACCAAGCGAGTTGATGCGATGATTGATGTGTGCATTGCCTTCTGCGCTAGTGCGGCGGCGGCGTCTCAACCGCAACACCCACAGATGTTTCGTAGATGCCACCGCGTAAATTCAGAATGACGGCGATTCGGGCGCATTAGCCATTAGGCCCGGTTGGAGCGGGTTCGCCCCCATCGTATGCGCCGAATGTGTAGGCGAAAATGGAAAACCCGTCTGCGTTGGAGCTGAGCTTGAGTTCGTGCCCCTCGAATTCGGACAGGTTGACGATGTTGTACATGCGGGCGGTATCGACTAGCACATAGCCGTTGCCATCGTCCTTATCGAATACCACATCGCTGCCTGCGGCGTCCATGCTGATGGGCTTGTCGTCCAGCGTAACGCGCACCTTGTAGGCATTGCCGTTAACCGGGGACATCACAGCGTTGACGCTAGTGGCGTTGAACTTGATGGCGAGGTAATCCTCGAAGTCGGTGGTCTCGCGCGCATGAACAAGCCGTTCAGCATCGTTGCGCCACAGTCCTTGCAGGTATAGGAAGTGGTTCTTGTAGTCGCCGGGGTCTTGGTAGAAGCGCTCCACGCCCTCTTCCTCGTAGTATTCCTGATGCAGTACATATGGCGCAGACGACAGCAGTGCGCCGTAGTTGCGCTCGAACCCCGCATACAGCTCGCGTGTCAGCCCCGTCTCTTGGGAGCGTTGGCGCAGGTCTACGGCGTGGCGCGGCTCGGGTATCGTGTGCGCCGCAACAGAGCTGAGGTCTGCGCCGGTCTCTTCCAGCAAGCCGCGAATCCACAGCTCGGTTTCGTCATATGCGCCCTCGCCGAAGTGCGTATAGCGTATCAGCCCATCCTTGTCCACGAGATACTTCGCAGGCCAGTAGCGGTTGCGGAATGCGCGCCATGTCTTGAAGTCGTTGTCTTGGGCGACCGCCCACTCCAAGCCGAACTCTTCCGTAGCCTCAAGCACATTCTGCCTATCCTTCTCGAACTCAAACTCCGGAGTGTGGACGCCAACGATGACCAGTCCGTGTTCAGCGTACTTTTCGTGCCACGCCTTCAGGAAGGGCAGCGTGCGGATGCAGTTCACGCAGGTGTATGTCCAAAAGTCCACCAGCAGCACTTTGCCCCGCTGTTCCTCGAAGGTTAGAGGGTCGGAGTTAATCCAGCTTGCGATGCCCGTTATCTCCGGGACGGTCTGCTCATTGCCGGTGGGCGGCGTAACGATGAGACTGGAGTCGGACGGCTGTGCCTGTGCTGCGGGCTTGGACGGCACCGGAGTGGGCGTGTCTGCGGGTGCGGCAGTGGGCATCTTGGTGGCAGTAGCCGCAGGCGCTGTGGTTGGCGCTGCCGCCGCCGCTTGCGATGCGGGCTGTGTTGCGGGTTCGGCATCGGGCGGCGATGCGCTGCCGCAGGCGACCAGCGCCAACGCCCCAATTGCCAGCAGTGCCAGCGTCAATGCCGTCGGTTTCGTTCGGATAAACTTGAACATAGTTCTCATTCGTGCACTCCTAATGCTTTGGGTGCAGTGTTGCTGCTTTTCCGTCCCTTTGTGGATTTGTGGGTTTGCTTGTTTAGATGCGCTTATCGTGAACTAGATTTTCTTTCACGATGGCATTATGTCGATTAAGGGGCGTGAACGCAAAGGGAACAAGCGCCGTTTGTAATTTTCGCAATGGCGTATTAGCATAGCGAGTATGGAACTGTATCGGCTTTCATTGAAAGGTGAACTATGGCAGAAAAGACCCTATTACAGAAAGATGCCACACGGAGCTTGCCCACCTCGCTCGAGGTTATGCCGAAGAAGGGGCGCGCCATAAAGAAGATGCGCCCGCTCATCCCGGAGTCCGAGCCTCTGGACGACCCGCTGAACATCAGCCCAGAGGACAGGGTGCGGTTTTTCAGGGAAAACATCTATCCCTACGCCCATCGGATGAGTTCGCGAGAATACTACGCACACAAACTGAAGCTGCAGGTGGAGCTTGTGAAACTCCAAAACTGGGCGAAAGAAGTGGGCGAGCGGATGATAATCCTGTTCGAGGGCAGGGACGCTGCGGGCAAGGGCGGCACAATCAAGCGCTTTATGGAGCACTGGAACCCCCGCGGTGCGCGCGTGGTGGCGCTGAACAAGCCGTCCGATGTGGAGGCGGGGCAGTGGTACTTCCAGCGCTACATTCGCCACTTCCCAACAGCCGGCGAAATCGTCCTGTTTGACCGCTCTTGGTACAACCGCGCCGGTGTGGAACGCGTCATGGGCTTTTCCAGCGACACCGAATACCGGCTGTTCATCCAGCAAGCGCCGGTATTGGAGAAGATGATTGTGGACAGCGGCATCCACTTGATAAAGCTCTACTTCTCCGTAAGCCGAACAGAGCAGCTCCGTCGGTTCGAGAAGCGCGCAAATGACCCCCTGAAGAAGTGGAAGGTCAGCGAAGTGGATATTATGTCTATGGACAAGTGGCGCGAGTACACAGAGGCGAAAGAGGCGATGTTCTTCTTGACGCATAGCGACATTTCGCCCTGGACTATCATCAAGTCGGACGACAAGATGCGCGCGCGAATAAATTCCATGCGCCATGTGCTGCAGATGTTCGACTACGATGACAAAGACCCATCCGTGGCGTGTGCGCCAGACCCTTCCATCGTGGCGGCGGCGCATGAGGTCTATACCGCAGGGGCGCCGTTGCACTAGGCAAGACTAGGCAAGTGAACAAGGCGAACCGCCGTGCAATTAGGATATACTGGTTAGGTTGCATCGCACCGATGCAGCACAACCGATTTAACACTAAACCGCACGGGAGGCACAGATGCGCTTCGGTTCGTTCATATTTCCGGTCAGCCACCACCCCGACAACGACGGGTCGGTGATAGATGATACGCTGCAAGAGATTGAGCTTGCAGACGCTGTGGGGATTGATGCGGTTTGGCTTGCCGAGCATCACTTCGATGGCGCAGTGGCGTATGCGGATCCGGTAGTGTTCGCTGCGGCGATTGCGGCGCGAACCAAGCGCATCAAGATTGGCTTTGCCGTCGTCGAAATGGCGTTGCATCATCCCGTGCGGCTGGCGGCGCAGACGGCGCTGCTAGACAACCTGAGCAAGGGGCGGCTGGTAGTCGGCACGGGGCGCGGTTCAGCGTTCAACCACTACGAATACATCGGGTTCGGGCTGACGATGGAGGACGGGCTTGAGCGGATTGCCGAGTCCGAGGAACTGCTCGTCAAGGCGTGGACAGCGCGCGACCTGAAGCACGAGGGCACGCACTGGCAGGTGTCGTTCCCCATACTGCGCCCCCAGCCATACCAAAAGCCGCATCCGCCGCTGGTGCGCGCCTGCCTCGGGGAGGCGTCCACCATCGCTATGGCAAAGATAGGGCGTCCGGTGATGCTGGGCATCATGCCCACACCCACGCTCACCAAGCGGCTGGACGCATACCGCGCCACGATGCTAGAAGCGGGCTTCAGCGAGCAGACCACCGACGACACACTCGGACGCTGCTGGGCGTCTCGCAACATATTCGTGGCGCAATCTTACAGCGAGGCGCACGACATTGCGTCGGAAGGGTTCGTGCGGGAGCGGCAGCACTTCACACAAGCGCGGGTCAACTACAACCCGGGCGGCTATGCGCCGGAGGGCGCCAGCGACACAGCGTCATACAAGGAGCAGCTAACCGAGTCGTTCATTATGGGAACGCCGTCGCAGGCTGCGGACGAAATCGCGGCGATGCGTGATGCGGGCGTCCGCAACCTGATGCTGAAGTTCAACACTGGCGAAATGGATCCGGCGAAAGCCCAAGCCTCGATGCGCCTGTTCGCCGACAAGGTTATGCCCCTGTTCACATGAAGATGAGGCTTTCATGCCGCAAGCACTGCCGCTCTTTTCTATAAGACGGCTTCGGCGATGCGCTCCATGTTGGCTATCGATTCCTCTTCGGGCGCGGTCTCTAGGCGCACCATCACCCGCTCTGCGCCGGCGTCTTCGAACTGTCGGATGAGGTCCGGGTCGGCGGGCTGACCGAAGACGGACACGCTGATGGATGCGGGGGATCTGCCGGCGTCTTCCGCAAGCTGGGCGATGGTCTCGCAGCCTTGCCGCACCTGCTCGGGCGTAACGCGGTTCGGCATCCAGCCGTCTCCGTAATCCACGATGCGCCGAAACACATTGCGCGCCATCCCGCCAAGCAGCACGGGGGGATGCGGGCGCTGCTTGGGCATCGGGAACGAATACACCGGCGGGAAGTCGTAGTACTTGCCGTGATACTCGCTCTCCACCTGCGTCCAAAGCTGCTTCATCGCCAAAATCGCCTCGCGCGTTTGAGACCATCGATGAGCAAAGTCGCCGCCCATAATCGTGGTTTCCTCACGATGCCAGCCCGCCCCGATGCCGAACAGGAAGCGCCCATTAGAGTACATATCCAGCGTAGCCACTTCCTTGGCGAGCAACAGCGGATTGCGCTCCGGCACTAGGCAGATGCCAGTGCCAAGATTGAGCGTTGTGGTAACCGCAGACGCCCTGCCCAGCGTTACGAACGGATCAACGATGTCGGCGTACACCTTGGGGATGACCCCGTCGGGCGAGCCGGGCCACGGCGACGCCGCATGCACCGGCAGGATGGGATGCTCCGGTACCCACAGCGACTCGAAGCCGAGCGCTTCCGCGCGCGCAGCAATGACCGCTATGTCCGCAGAGTAGTCAGTGGGGAAGGTGGATATTCCGATTTTCATCAGCGCAGTCTCCTCGCTATTTTGGGGTCTTCAGGATTTGGGCGTATTATACGCATAAGTGTTGGGATTGTCAGTGAAGCCTTGTCAGTTGAGAGACCGAGCAGCTTTTGCGCTATTATAATGTAGTGAGGTAGCCTGCTTTTGGGCGATGCGGTGGCGGCAAGGAGTGAGTTCGGTGGAGATTATACCGGGAGTTCACGCCATACCAAACACCAGCTTGTCGCGGATGTACCTGATTGAGGACGAGCACGAGCTGGCGCTTGTGGATACGGATGCGCCTTGGAGCGCACAGCGCGTGTTCAGATACATAGAGAGCATCGGCAGGCGCCCGAGCGAGGTGCGGTCTATCCTGATGACGCACAGTCACCCCGACCACACGGGGGGAGTGGTGGCGCTGCGGCGGGACAGCGGGGCGAATGTGGCGGCGCATCCGGGAGACGCCAAGCCGCACAATGCGGGCGGACATGGGCTGAAATACATGGGCGTGTTCAACGCATTCGACGCCCGGCTGCCGTTCTTGCAGCACGCACCGGTTGACCTGCTACTGGCGGACGGGGACATCATCCCCGTGGCGGGCGGAATCCGCGTGATACACACGCCGGGACACACCCCCGGCAGCGTGTGCTACCTGCTGGAGCGACAAGGGCTGCTGTTCAGCGGCGACACGATATTCAGCAATGGCAGGCGAATAAGTCGCTCGATGCCGTTCCCCGGCAGCGACCTGACGGCGTATCAGCGCTCGCTCGAACGGCTTGCGTCTATGGAGTTTGACATGCTCTGCGGTGGGCACGGGCTTCCTATGCTGAGCGGCGCTGCGGCAATGCTGCGCGAGCTGATGGACACTCACCCCGAGCTGCCCACATGGTGGAAGTTCGTGTTCAAGCGTGTGCCGAGCCGATTGCTGCGCGGCAAGACCATTCACGGCGAGGATTACTGAGCTGCTTGCTGTTCCTCTAGCAGACCCAGTAGTTGTCCCACGGCGGCGTAGGCGTATGCCACATACTCGCCGGCGGGCAAGTCTAGCTCTGCCATCTCATTCGTCTGCTCCACGCCGCCCATATCAAACGGGCCGGGTATCATACGCAAAACCAGCTCGCGGAGTTCGCCATCCGGGCAGACAACCACGCAGCCGTTGTCCGGGTTGGACGATGCGCTAGGCTCTACCTCCACGGCTTGCACTGATGCCAAGCCCATGAAGTTCGGGAACGGATCCAGCGCGGCGGCAAGCTCGGATAGCAGCTTGCGAAGCTCAATAGACGCACGCTCCATCACCGCATCTGCCACGGCGCGCTTGACTAAGGGATCTATGCTGGCATTGTTCATACTTCGCACCATGTTTTCAGTCGTCCGCCGCGGAAATCGTTCGCAATTGAACCCTTGCGTTGGCAAGAACGCATCAAGAGCGGGTACGGCAGTCTGCGCTCGTTATCGCATCCGACTGACATCGACTGATGGATTATCTTCAACTAACCACTTTAATTGCCCATAGCGTTGGCGTATAATTACGCTGTAAGGTTTGTGGCAACGTAGCTCAGGGGCAGAGCGGGCGCTTCATAAGCGCTAGGTCGGTGGTTCGAACCCACCCGTTGCCACCACTTCTTGCCTATTCCCCCCGCCCTTCCTTTCCCATCCCCATTTGCCTGCCGCTGTGCGCTGTGCATTAAGTCGCCGTCCGCTTTCGCCTGTGGGCTACGATTGAGCGTATTGTACATGCGTAAGGGCGTGGCGTTCAACGGAGTTTTCAGCGTGATATACTACGGCATATTGCATCGTAATCGAGCAATATCGGGCAATATCAGTGCGAGGTGAAGATGACGGACGCAAAATTCACGGTGTTTTACCTAGGCAGGTGGCAGAGCGAGGACTTGACCGACACGCGTGCGGCGCTCGCTGAGGTGGGGGCAGACCTGCAGCTGCTCTCCTCCACGCATGACGAAGACGAAATCATCCGCAATGTGCGCGACGCCGACGGCATCATCACTGCCGAATCGCCCATGACGCGCAAGGTGCTCGACGCACTGACGCAGTGCAAAGTGGTGCTCCGAACCGGCGTGGGCTACGATGTCATCGATGTAGAGGCGGCAACTGAAAATGGCATCGCTGTGGTCAACATCCCAGACCTCTGGACGCGCGAAGTGGCTAATCAGGCGATGTCCCTCCTGCTTGCGCTCAACCGCAGGGTGGTGAACCTGCACGACGACATACGCGCAGACACATGGACGCCACGCCCGCCGTACGATGTGGGGGCGCTTTACGGCGAGACGATAGGCATCCTAGGGCTTGGGCGCATCGGCAGCGCAATGGCGCAGCGGGCAAAGGGCTTCGAACTGGAAATCATCGCCCACGACCCCTACATCGAGGAAGACGCCTTCACCTCGCAGGGCGTGCGGAGCGTGTCCTTCGACGATCTGATGTCTCTATCCGACTACATATCGCTGCACACGCCCCTGACATCTGAGACGCGCCACATCATCAACGAGGCGGCGCTGCGTATGATGAAGCCCAATGCCTACCTCATCAACACCTCGCGCGGGCCTGTGGTGGACGAGGCGTCGCTCATCAAGGCGCTGCAAGAGGGCTGGATTGCGGGCGCAGGCTTGGATGTGCTGGAAAAAGAGCCGCCCGCATCCGACAACCCCCTGCTTGCGATGGACAATGTGGTGCTGTCGCCTCACTCGGGGCACACATCAGTTACATCGTTGCAGCTGCGAACCGGGCGATACGGCGAAGAGGTGGCGGCTGTGCTTGACGGCAAGATGCCCCGCAACTTGGTCAACCCACAGGTGCGCGAGCATCTGCACTTGGTTTAGCAAGCCTTCAACTATCAGCAGCCACCCACGCACCAATGGGACAACAAGCCGCTTGGGCATTTGAAGCGCGGCAACGGGCAAGTAACAGGAGGGCAAGCATGGCAGAGTTGAGCACGATAGCCGCAACGGTCGGGGAGATGCTGAGGCGCAGCGGGGCGACGATTGCGGTGTCAGAATCATCGTGCGGCGGGCTGCTGTCGGCGGCGCTGGTCGCTGTGCCGGGCGCGTCAGCGTACTATGTGGGCGGCGCTGTGATATACACCCGTGTGGCGCAGCGAGGGTTGTTCGGCGTACCCGACGAGGCGATGGAAGGCTTGCGCGCAAGCACAGAGGCTTATGCCGCGCTGAACGCCAGCTCCATACGGCGCATACTCGGCACAACATGGGCGCTGAGCGAAACCGGCGCAAGCGGCCCCACCGGCAACCGCTATGGCGACGACGCGGGCCACGCCTGCATCGCAGTCGCAGGCCTAGTCGAGCGCGCCATCACGATAGAGACGGGCGACACCGACCGCGAGGCGAACATGCACGCCTTCGCCGCCGCCGCATTCAGCCTGCTAGAAGAGTGCCTCCGCGAAGCGGGGTGAGCTTTCATCCTGCAGAGAGACACGAAGAAAAGAGGTATCAGTTGACGCATTCAGCGCGCTAACGATACCTCTTTCTAACATGAACCGACGTCTAGCCCAAGCGCCACTCTTTCATTAGCACGGCAATCAGTTTCTGCTGCCGCAATTCTAGAACCTTGGGTGTCCATTCGGCTTCGTCTATGACCTGACTGGTTAGAGTGAACGGAGTGCGGACGCCGTTTCTTTTGAAATAGCGTTCTTTCTTATCCTCAAACTCGAAATTGCTCGCCTGCGAGTTCTTCCCGCGAGATAACAGCACGAGGTTCGCAAGTTTGTTGGTCCAGTGTTCACGCTCATCCGCATCGGGGAACCAGTCCAGCCATTCGGAGTCCGGTTTGGGGTTCTGAGGAAGCACATGCTCAAGGGTGATCACTTTGTGTTCATAGTTCGCACCCGCATCAGTCATTGCACTGTCTAGAACCAATAGCAGAGGTTTTTGCAATCGCTTGTTCAGCGGTTCATCCAATTGCCCCAAGATGACTTTCTTTTCGTTATCAGAAAGCTGAAGCCCATCAGTGTCTTCGAAAATCCTATCCCTGGTCTGCTCGAATATTTCAAGAACTTTGTGATACCGCAACCTGCGACTGTCCCTCGTTATCGGCAGGAAGAACAATCCGTATGTGAGCCGCTCCAAATCTTTGATGAGACGATAGAACATGTCTGTATCGTCCCCGCAGTCTTTGTAAAATTGCATTGCAGCCGCAATCCAGAACGAATTTGCACTTCTGACACGGTTCAAGTTCTGAAGACACTTGTTAACCTTTTCAGCGTCATTAGCGCTTTCGTAAGCGGCATCAGAAACGACCTTATACGCTTCTGTGTATGGCGTGAGCACAGTGTCCATAAACTTTTCGCCATTTATAGGCTTCAATGCACCCTGCAAGACATCCTTCTGAAAACCGCTGTCCAACGATCTACCGGGCTTCTGCCTCGCGTAAATCATGTAAATATTAGCGAAGAGATTGACGAAGTGGTCACGCCCCAAGTCGTCTTCAATGTCTTCCCATATCTGAGTATAGTCTTCCTGATTCTTACCAGATACTTCGCCGATGATTTCAGACTTCAAAATATCAGTGGAGTTTAGGTCTAGCCCACGCGCATTAAGCACCGAGAAAATGCGATGAGCGGATTCTTTACCATCAGTCGAAATTACGACAATGGAACAATTTTGGATGACGAACTTTGAAAGACGCTCACGACACCCCTGACTTAATTTGGATAGCCGTTCCCAGAGTAATTTGGTATTGTCCAATATTCGCTGTTGACTATCCGAATCTGCCTCTGCTTTTTCGTTAAGAATGTTTTCAATCCCGCCAAGTTTTTGCACATTCTTGCGGAAGAAGTCTTTGTCGCGTTCTCTGAGAGTAATCCGGAAAAGGTCTTTTGTGCCTTGGTGTCTATTGCCCTTTCGCAGTATGAAGGGATTTAAGTCGTCATCATGGTCGAGTTCACGCAATACGCAGAGCAATATAGTAAGAGTTGTGAGGCGCTGTTGCCCGTCAATGACTTCATGAATAATAGATGTTGTCCCCTTCTCAATCAGTACGATGCTGCCGAGAAAATAGGGTTGTGTGCCGCGCTCATCATCCATTGCATTTATCAAGTCGTCAACAAGGTCATTAGTCTGTCGATCAGTCCACGCATACGGCCTCTGATACAGAGGCAGACTAAAAATGAACCCCCCTTGTGTGTCATCTCCAAAAATGACGCCTATCGTCTTATCCTCCGCAACAAAGGTCTTATTTAGCATTGGGCATTCTCTCCACATATTGGCGATATGAACGATTGGATACGCGTAATATAGCACAACGATTGGGAAGGCGCGATGTCTTTCTACTCGTCCCGCGCCGGCAGCTGCGGGTGGCGCACCGCAGATGTGAGCGCCACTGCCGCCACATACGCCACCGCTGCTATGACGAAGATGGCGGGGTAATCACCCGTGATGTTATACACCAGCGCGCCTAGGCTGGGGCCAAGCCCCATTGCGGCGGTGCGGAAGGGGCCAGTCAGCCCCGTCAGCGCTCCGAATGTGGTGCGCCCGAAGTAGTTCCCCAGCATCATGCTCCCCACGATGGGGATGCCGCCCGACGATATGCCCCACACGATTGCGATGTAAAAACCCACGCTTGGGATGTCCAAGCCGGCGGGCAGCCCCAGCGCGCTCGACCCTCCGAGCGCGGCGAATGCGAGTGTAGGAACCATCGTGGCGAGCAGCCCCGCAATCACCAGCCGCTTGATGCTGAACATGTCGGACAGGTGTCCCAGCAGCGGGACGGACAGCCCGCCCAGCAAGACGCTGATTGTCAGCGCACCCACAGCTGCGGGATATGGCATACCCGAATCGTGCAGAAAGGGCACGAGCTGAAACGCCACCGCCGCCGTTACGGTTACGCCAACGAACTCTGCCCAAACGATGTACCAGAACGACGGGACGAACACGACCTCGCTCAGCCGCCAGTCGAACTCCCCATCCTGAGCAGCAGGTGCGGTTCGCTCACTCGAACGAGGCTGCGCAAAGCGGCGGGCACGGGCTACACGGCGCGCGGGATCATCCCCATCCGGCAGCAAGCCGATGTCCTCCGGGCGCTTTCGCATTATCAGAAACAGCGGTATCGCAAGGGGCAGGGCGACCACGCCGAGCGAGCGATAGGCGATGCGCCAGCCGGATGCCGCCGCCACCGATGTGATGATGAGCAAGTTCAGCGCTTCGCCGCCGATGCGGTTCAGCGCCGTGATGCCCAGCGCAAGGTTGCGCTTGCGGCGAAAGAAGTTCACCGCCACCGTGCGCGGAACCACATTCTGCAGGTTGGGACCGGCGAGCGAACGGGCGATGATGTATGCGACGAAGAACTGCCACACCGAGCTGACGCCGCCGAGCGCAAGGTAACAGCAGCCAACGACAAGGGCAGCGGCAAGCATCATATAGCGCGGCCCGTACCTGTCCACTAGCCTGCCCACGAAGGGCATCGTCAGCCCCGATGTCCAAGTCCCGGCGGTCGCAGCAAGCGCGATAGTGGAGCGCGACCACCCCATATCGTCTGCGATGAGGTCTTGGACGCCACCCAGCACGGTCTGCGCCACACCCGTGGCAACGAATGCACCAAGTCCGGCTGTCGCAAGCACCAGCCAGCCGTAGTAGAAGGGCGGTCTTGGACGCCAGCCAACGATTACACTGAAGAACGGATTCACGCAGAAAAGTTTAGCACATTTTGTGTGCATGAGAGTCATCAGCCGCCAACAAGCCCGTCTAGCCCGTCATAGAGCGTCGGCAAGAACCGCTGCAAGGCGTATTCACACAACCCTAGTAGAGTAGTGGATAGGGGCATACCGATGGCTGCAAGGGAAGTGCGGGCTGCCACTAGCCCACAAGCGGGACAAGATGCTAGACTTGGCGCATCTAAAATGAGTTCGCCGTTACTGCCTGCGAACCACGCACGGTTCAGCAACGGCTTTTTCCAGTCGGGCTAATGAGTCTGACGCATCTCCGCTTTCGCGGACACGACCGGGTGCAAGCAGTGTCTGCACTAAGCGAACATTGGGCGGTTAGAGACACAACAGGAGGACGGCATGGCGGACAAGCGCACACGAATACATGTCCTGGGGTCAGGAACACCCACGCCCACGCCTACGCGGTTCGGTTCGGCGTTTGCGCTGGCAATCGGGAACGAGCAGATGATGATAGACTGCGGGCCCGCGGCTACGCACAAGCTCGTGAAGGCGGGCTTGTGGCCCACGAACATAGACTACCTGTTCTTCACGCACCACCACTTCGACCACGATATTGACTACCCATGCTTCCTGCTCTGCCGCTGGGATCAGAGCATCGGCGTCGAGAACACCCTGCAAGTGCTAGGGCCTGCGCCCACGGAGCGGCTCACGCGCGGGATACTCGACGAAAACGAAGGCGTCTTCGCCCACGATTGGAAGGCGCGCGTCGGACACCCGCTGAGCCAGCGTATCCATGTCAACCGGGGCGGAACGCTGCCCCGCCAGCCGCCGAGCGTACAGGCGCGCGACATCGCCCCGGGCAAGGTGTTCAGTGGCACAGACTGGGAGGTTACCGCAGCGCCCGCCGAGCATGTGCAGCCATTCTTGGATTCGCTGGCATATCGGTTCGACACGCCAGCGGGAAGCGTGGTGTTCACAGGCGACACGCAGCCCTGCGACTCGGTTACTGAGCTTGCGCGCGATGCAGACCTGATGCTGTGCATGTGCTGGGATGACCAAGCCGTGATGGATGCGACCGGCGAATCGCAGTGGCAGTGCGGAACATTGGGCGCAGCTCGTATGGCAGAGGCAGCGGGCGTGAAACGGCTGGCGCTAGTGCACATCGGCCCCAACCTTTCCCAACCGGAGGTGCGGGACAAGGGGATTGCGGATGTGCAGCGTGTCTACAGCGGGGATGTGCTGTTCACTGAGGAGCTGCTGCACTTTGACTTGTAATGCAGGCGGCGGGCGTCTTTGCTGAGACGCATCGCCAATTGGCGACCTCACACGCCATTCTACTACGGTTGGCTCATCCTTGTGATGTCGGCGGTCGGCACATATGCCGCCACCGGCGCCACGCAGCTCGTGCTGGGCGGCGTGCAGAACTTCATCTTCGAAGACCTCGGGTGGGATCGCAGCACCATTGCGTATGCCGTAACAGCCGGCACATGGGTATCAGGGCTGCTGACGCCATTCGTTGGCAGGCTCGCCGACCGCTACGGCCCGCGCGGGCTGATGCCGCTGGCAGCGTTCATCGCAGGCGTGTGCTTCTTCGCCATCGCCGGCATCAGCGCAGTGTGGCACTTCTATGCGGCGTACATAATCGCGCGCGCCATCGCCAGCCCGATGCTCGTGGGCGTGGTGCCGCGCACCGCTGCGGTGAACTTCTTCAACCGCCGCCGCAACCTTGCGCTGGGCATATCCGCTATGGCGCGCCCGTTTGGCGGCGCTATCAACATACAGGTGTTCTCGCTGATAGCCCTAGCGAGCAGTTGGCGCGTTGCGTATGGCGTCCAGGGCATCATATCGCTGCTCATCGTCGTGCCGCTCTTGCTAGTGATGCGCCGCAGACCCTCCGACATTGGGCTGCGGCCAGATGGCGCAAGCACCACGCTGCGGCAATCCACAGCGAAGCCGCAAGCCGACCGAGGCCGCAGTGAGCGGCGCAAAGAGCCAGCGGCAGCGGATGACAAGCCCGCAGCACGCGTCGACAGCACGCGCGAGTTCGATTGGAGTGCGAGTGAGGCGGCAGCAGCGCCTGCGTTCTGGCTCATCGTCATCGCTGAGGCGCTGGTTATCCTGACATCCGGGACGATAAACTTTCAGATTGTGCCATACCTGCGCGATGTGGGAGTGTCGCCGGCTGTGGCTGCGGGTGCGCTCAGCATCAGTTCGCTGCTGGGTTCGCTGGGCAACCCGTTTTGGGGCTGGCTGTCAGACATCTTCTCGCCGCGCAGACTTGCGCTGCTGACGCTGAGCATATCCGGGCTTTCTGTGCTGCTATTCACAATCGTGCCCGAAGGCAGGCTGAGCGTGGGCGTGGTCATCTTGTACGGGACGCTCGCCGGCGGGCTGAACATACTCGGGCACATGATGATAGCGCAATACTTCGGGCGCGGGTCGTTCGGCGCTATCACCGGCTTGATGGGGCCGTTCCAGACGGGCGCGCTGGGCTTTGGGCCCACATTCGGGGCGCTGCTGTTCAGAATAAGCGGCGGCTATCGGTGGATATTCTACTGGGGAGTGGTATCGTATGTGCTGGCGTTCCTGTGCATACTCGCGGCACGCCCGGCAAAGCTGCCCGCAAGAGCGCGCAAAGGCGAGTAAACCGGGATTGCCACTCTCCCCAATCTCGCATTTCGTAAGAAACACCGCGTAGCGTGGCGGACAAGTTCAGGTTGTCATTAGGGATAAAAGGTAATACACTTGGTTAGACCGCCGTAGTGATGTCTTCATGGCAACTTCAGGGGCATCGTCAGGCGGATTTCTGCCCCGTACTCGCAAACTATCCTGCTAGGAGGACTAGGGAAAATGGCTAATGCTCAACCGTTCAGCTTCAAGGGGCTGTTCGCAAAGAATGCGCCCGAGGGTCGCGATGCGCCGAAGGTCAAGCGTGGGAAGTATGACTTCGCCGTAGCATACCCCGACCCGAAATCGCTCCCGATCGACGGGCTGGTGGAGTCGCTGAAAGAGGCGCTTGCGGAGGAAGGCGACGACCTCGCCATCTACGCACACCACAGCGGATATGAGCCACTGCGGGAGTTCGTGGCAGAGAAACTCGCGCGCGACCGGGACATCCACATCACCGCGGACGACCTCATCATCGGCAACGGGTCGGGCGAGCCGATACACATGATCTGCGAAGCCCTGCTCGATCCGGGCGATGTGGTGCTCGTGGAGGACTTCGTGTACTCTGGAACACTGGCGCAGCTGCGGCGCTTCAACGCCGACATACGCGGTGTGCCGTGCGACAGCGAAGGCATGATGCCGGACGCCCTCGAATCCGCCATCACAAAGGCGACCGGCGAAGGCAAGCGCCCGAAGTTCATCTACACCATTCCCACATTCCAAAATCCGCAGGGCTGGACGATGACGCTGGAGCGGCGCAAGGCGATGGTGCGGCTGTCCCAAGAGCACGGCGTCCCCATCCTAGAAGACGACTGCTATGTGGACCTGCGCTACGACGGCGAGCCTGTTACCAGCATCCACTCGCTAGACGACACCGGCAGCGTGATGTACGCCGCATCGTTCTCCAAGATAATCGCCCCTGGAATGCGGCTCGGCTACCTGACCGCACCGCGCGAGATGCTTGATGTGGCGCGCACCGTCAAAGCAGGCGGCGCTGTGAACATGTTCGCTTCGTATGCGGTGCACCGCTATTCCACGCAGCAGCTGGACGAGCACATAGTGGAGATAAACGAAATCCAGCGCGCCAAGCGAGACGCCATGCTCGCCGCGCTGGGCGAAAACTTCGGCTCATCAGCGCAGTGGAGCCGTCCGGATGGCGGGCTTTTCATCTGGCTGCAGATGCCCTCAGAGGCGGACATCACCGCGATACGGGACAAGGTGCTTGATACCGCAGATGTGGGCTATCAGGCAGGCCCGCTGTTCGCACCAGACGGCGTATCCGGCCGCAACTGCGCGCGCCTCTGCTTCGGATACAACACGCCGGACGAGATACACGAAGGCATCGCCCGTCTAGCCGAGGCTTTCGAGCGCGAGGGCGTCCTCAAATAGATTCCGGCGGTATGCTCATGCTCAATTTGCAGTGAAATAGATACCACTGCAAATTGCAAATATCAGCATACCCATTCTTCACTCCAAGTTGGAAATACCGCCTTATAGTGGAAAACGGCTAGGTCGTGTTGGCATCCCAAGCAACGCCGCCCATCGTGCATTGGGAACGGATGACGGATGCCCACACAGCCTAGCACCCGACCTCACCCCTACCGAATTATTGCCATGCGTGTATGTTCGTTCCTTCCTAGCGGCACAGAGATAATGTATGCGTTGGGGCTTGGGGATTCGCTTCTCGCCGTGAGCCACGAGTGCGATTATCCGTCGGCGGCACGCCTCAAGCCCAAGGTCGTCCGCAGCAAGTTTGACGCAAGCGCCATGACTAGCGCGCAGATAGATGCGCTGGTGTCAGAGATGTACGCGCAAGGCGAGCGCATCTACGAGGTGGACGAAGCAGTGCTCCGTTCCGCCGCTCCGGATCTGGTCATAACCCAAGAGCTGTGCGATGTGTGCGCCGTGTCTTATGAGGATGTGCGGCACGCGGCTGCGCGCTTGGACGCTCCGCCACAGATCCTGTCGCTAGACCCCACTTGCATCGCCGATGTGCTGGACGACATTGGGCGCGTGGGCAAGCTGTGCGGTGCGCAGGATGCGGCGCAGGCGTTGACAGCATCACTGCGTGGGCGCGTGGATGCGGTGCGTGAGCGGGCGGCGTATGCCGTGAAACGCACGGGCAAAACGCCGCGCGTGGCGTGCATCGAGTGGCTAGACCCGCTCATCGCCGCAGGGCATTGGCTGCCGCAGATGGTCGAGATTGCGGGCGGCGAGGATGTGCTGGCTGAGCCGGGCGCACCCTCACGCCGCATCAACATAGACGAACTCACCGCAGCCGCGCCAGATGTGCTGGTGCTGATGCCGTGCGGGATGGATGTGGATAAGGCGGCGGCAGAAGCAGCGGCGTTGCCAGACATCGACGCTTGGAAGGCGCTCCCCGCCGTGGCTAACGGCAATGTGTTCGCAGCCGACGCCGGGGCGTATTTCAGCAGAAGCGGCCCCCGCCTAGTGGACGCGCTGGAGCTGCTGGCGAAGATGATACACCCGGCGGCGTTCGGCGCAGACCTGCCCGCAGACGCCGCAGTGCGGCTAGACGGATGGCAACAGGGGCGCTAGCGGGCGCAGTCTGGGCGCTCTTGCGGCTACCCAACGCCGCCTTGCCCCCATTGTGATGCCCCAATCCTGATGCGGCTTGCCAGATCTTGTGTTTGCCAGCAGCTACTGGCGGCTGAACTTGCTGCGGAGTTCCGCGGCGACGCGTTGGCGCAGGGCGGACAGGTCTCGCTTCAGCATCTCGGTTTCGGACGCTAGGCGCAGAGCCGCACTCGGCTGCTCCAAGAGCGCTTGCTTCTCCTTCAAGTCCACCCGCAGCGTTTCGGCTATGTAGTACGACAGCGCTGCGGGGTCATCCGAAGCACGAACTCGGCTCGACCATCCGCCTTGCAAGCCCATAACGAGGCTCAGGTATTCGTTGAGCGCATCTATCGCTGCGGCGGACTGCGCGATGGGGAGGACATCCCCTGCGGTTTCAGGCAGAATCTCCGCCTGCGCGACAAGATACGGGCGACGCTTGATGATACGGCTAATCTCAAAGCGGCGCTCACCGGCGACCGCAACGAAGTAGCGCCCCTGTCGGATTTCGTTCACTTGCGTGATGCGCGCCACCGTGCCGATGGCATAGGGGATAGCCGTCTCTCCGGTTTCGCTCCCCGACTTGATGAGCGCGATGCCGAAGCGGCGGTCGGCGTCTAGGCAGTCTTGCAGCAGGCGCTTGTAGCGCTCCTCGAATATCTGGAGCGGCAGCGCTGCGCCGGGGAATAGCACGGTGTTGAGTGGAAACAGCGGCAGAGAGCGTTGTTCAAGTGGCATTTTACAAGCCTTTCCGACCGTTCGGATGCGTCTGTAAAGTATAGAGGATGTTTGACTGTTTGTCAGGTATGAGGTTTTCCAATGGTCGCAGTGGCGACTAAATCACGCTTTCGATGCCCCCTTACATCGGCACTTCGGACGGGTAACGCAGTCGCGATGACAGGCGGCAAGAGCCTGTGTTGATTGACATTCTGAAGGTCGGATTGCTATGATGGTGCAGTTGTTTTATGCGTTGCTAGCATATGGTTAGGATGCTTGCAGCCGTAACGCCGTATAGATGACATTTGACGAGAGGACACTCTGCTTTGTCTCATGTAAAGAGCCTGCGCTGCCGCGAGTGTGGCAGCGATTACGCCGTAGAGCCGCTGTATGTGTGCGACTTCTGCTTCGGGCCGCTCGAGGTTAGCTATGACTACGACGCCATCGCCCGCTGCATAAGCCGCAAGGATATAGAGCGCGGGCCGCTGACGATGTGGCGCTACCACGACCTGCTCCCCGTGGATGCGACTATGGCGCTCGATATGGCTACGGGCTTCACGCCGCTTGTGCACGCCAAAAACCTCGGACGGGCGCTCGGGCTGAACAACCTCTACATCAAGAACGACAGCGTGAACCCGACATTTTCGTTCAAGGATAGGGTGGTGTCGGTGGCGTCTGCGAAGGCGCTCGAGTTCGAGTTCGATACGCTTGCCTGCGCATCGACGGGCAACCTCGCCGGGTCGGTGTCGGCGCACGGGGCGAAGGCTGGCATGAACACGATGGTGTTCTTCCCGTCAGACCTCGAAAGGGGCAAGATACTTGGGGCGGGCATATACGGCGCAACTCTCGTGGCGGTCGACGGCACCTACGATCAGGTGAACCGCCTGTGCAGCGAGCTTGCCGACAACCACCGATGGGCGTTCGTGAACATCAACATGCGCCCATTCTACTCGGAGGGGAGCAAGACCTTGGCATATGAGGTGGCGGAGCAGCTAGGATGGCGCGCGCCGGATGTGTGCGTGGTGCCGGGTGCGTCCGGCTCGCTGTTCACCAAGATCTGGAAGGGGCTGAACGAACTCGCAGACCTAGACCTTATCAAGTCCGCCGCTCACACGCGGATGCACATAGCGCAGGCGGAAGGCTGTTCACCCATCGTCAACGCCTACGACGAGGATACGCCGCATGTGCGTCCGGTTACCCCAAACACCCTCGCAAAGTCCCTCGCCATCGGCAACCCGGCGGACGGATTCTACTCCATCAAGACCATCGAGGCGAGCCATGGCAGCGCCGTAGCAGCGCCCGAATCCGAAATCGTCGAGGGCATTCAGCTGCTTGCAGAGACAGAGGGCATCTTTACCGAAACGGCGGGAGGCGTGGTCATCTCCGCATTGCGGACGCTGGCGCAGAACGGGCGTATCGGCGCAGACGAAGTTACCGTGGCATACATCACGGGCAACGGGCTTAAGACGCAAGAGGTTGTGGAGGAGATTGTTGACCCGGTGTTCACATCCCCGGACTACGAAGACTTCATGGGCAGCCTTGCGACGCGGGAAGAAAGAGATGGCAAGAGTAATGGCTAGGCGGCGCGTCAAAATCACCTTCCCTGCAAATCTCATAACCGAGCCGTTGATATATCGACTTGGGCACAACTTCGAGATCGTTACCAACATCCGCCGTGCGCATGTCGTCGAAGACATGGGCTGGGTTGCGCTGGAGCTGGAGGGCGACGAAGACGAGATCGACCGCGGCATTGAGTGGATGGTGCAATCGGGCGTGCGCGTAGACCCCGTAACGGGCGACCTCATCGAGGGCTAAAGCGCAGGACATTCCCCGAAGCCAATTCCCCACACGAACAACCTGCAACTGAACACTAGCGACTATCTGGAGGACGAGCAGAAATGAGCATATCGGTGCGGATACCGACGCCGCTTAGACGCGTAACCAACGGCGCTGACAAGGTGGATGTGGAGGGCGACACGCTGGCAGCGATAATAGATGCGCTGGACGGGAAGTTCCCAGGGATACGAGGGCGGTTGTGCGACGAAGACGGCGCACTTCGCAACTTTGTGAATGTGTATGTGAATGGCGAGGATGTCCGCTTCTTGGACGGGCTTGCCACGCCGACCAAGAGCGGAGACGAGGTTAGCATCGTTCCCGCTGTCGCCGGCGGACGGTAGCGCCTTTTTGCTCATTACCCGGTAATCGTGCCCTGAAAATGCTAGCGCAGTTGCGTTGATAATCTAGTGCGGCGGAATGGCGTTGATATGCCACGCTGTTAGCGCGAGCGGCGCGCTTGGGCTTGCAGCCACTTCTGCTTCTGAATGCGGCGGGTCTGCTCATCCGGCGGTATGAAGCGCTCGTGGAAACGGCGGCGGTATTCGGCGAAACTTCCCCCTGCGATGGCGGTGCGCATCTGCTCCATCAGACGCAAGACGAAACGCAGGTTGTGGATAGTCGCAAGGCGGTACGCTAGCAGCTCGCGCGCGCGAAACAGATGATGCAGGTATGCCGCTGAGTAGCGCTCGCAGGTGTAGCAGTCGCAGCCTTCCTCGATCGGGGTGTCTGCGCGCCTGTATCGGGCTGCCATGATGTTGAGGCGGCCACTTCCAGTGAAGAGCGCCCCGTTTCGGGCGATGCGGGTGGGCAGCACGCAGTCGAACATGTCTATGCCGCGCGCCACGCATTCCACGAGGTCTTCGGGCGAGCCTACGCCCATCAGGTAGCGCGGTGCGTCTGTGGACAGCAGCGGCGTCGTGAAGCCCACGGTGTCGTACATGTCCCGCTTGGATTCGCCCACGCTCAGCCCGCCTAGCGAGTAACCTGCGAAGCCCAAATCCGTGATGAACTCGGCAGACTTGCGGCGAAGATCCGGGAACAAGCCGCCCTGCACGATGCCAAACAGCCGCTGGCTTTGCCGCGTGTGCGCTTGGCGGCAGCGCAGCAGCCACCTGTGGGTCGTCTCCATCGCCGCATCGATTTCAGGGTACGAGCCGTCGGATGCGGCGCAGATGTCAAGCGGCATTATGATGTCTGCCCCAAGTCTCTGCTGATGCAGCATAGCCGACTCAGGCGTGAAGGTGTGTGTGCTGCCGTCGATGTGCGACTTGAAGACGATGGCGTCGTCTGTAATCTTGCGTAGATGCTCGAGGCTGAACGCTTGGAAGCCGCCGCTGTCGGTGAGAACCGGCCCGCCCCAGCGCATGAAGCCGTGCAGTTCGCCAAGTTCGCTCACGATGTCCACGCCGGGGCGTAGGTATAGGTGGTAGGTGTTGGCGAGCAGGATGTGCGCACCCACGCTCGTGAGGTCGTCCGAATCCAGCGCCTTGACCGAGCCTTGCGTAGCAACAGGCATGAATGCCGGCGTGGGCGCATCGCCGTGCGGCGTATGCAGTGTGCCAGCGCGCGCGCAGCCGTCGACGGCTTCCAGCGTAAAGAAACGCTCCTGCTCCGCCGCTCTTTCCGAGTTAATCCGCATTATCGTTGCTCATCCCTGCTGCGCCGCATATCTTTGGTTGCGCATCACATTCTCCGCTGCGCCGCATATTCTTATTGTGCTCCAAGGGATACAGGGCATTCGTATTTTCGGCGCTACCCGGTCAAACCTTGTACGATGAGCTGCACGCCCATTATCGTTACCAGCACCATCAGGCTGCGCATAATCCACATGCTGCGCACTCTCAGCGACAGGCGCGCACCTATCTGGCTGCCCACCACAAGCCCCGCACCGATAAGCACGAATGTGGGAAACCACTGCACATGGCCGTAATAGATGTGGGTTATGGCGCCCGCAGGGGCGTAGAATGCTATGGCGAAAATGGAGGTGGACACCGCCACCGGCACCGGGAACTTGAACAGGTACACTAGCAGCGGCACACGCAGGAATCCGCCGCCCACGCCAAAGAAGCTGGAAACGAATCCAAGCACGAAGTTCACGCCGACTGCCGCAATTTCCCACAGGCGATAGCTGTATGTAACACCTGCCTCTGTGGTGATGACGCGGCGGCTGAGCCGATGGCCGCTGACGAGACGCTGACGACGAGCGGCAGCAATCGATGCCCGCTGCTGTCTCTCAAACTGCTGGATCAGTATCCGCACAGCGAGTATCAGCAGCAGCATGCCGAACAGCGTGTCGAAGATGCCGGGCACCCCTTCCAGCGCTTTCTTCAGCCCGAACACCCCAACAACCGACCCGGGGATAGCGGCGGCGGCAAACAGATATGCGCTGCGCCTGTCCACCACGCGCATCCGGCGATATGCGATGCCGCCCGATACGGCGTTGACCGCAACTAGCATCAGCGTCGTCCCCGACACCATCACGGCATCCAACGGGGGGAAAATGTCGGGAAAGAAGCCGGGGAAAATACGCAGCGCCGGCACGATGAATATGCCGCCGCCCACGCCCATTATCACCCCAACGATGCCGGTTACAAGCCCCATCACCAAGAAGGCGATGTACTCCACTGCTGTCTCGACCGTCAGCAGCGCCTGCCAGTCGAGCGTGGTCATCGGAGTCAGCCAGTCGGGGAGCATCTATCGTCCGCTGTCCTGATGTGTTGTGCCCACGCCTACGCTCCCCGTGCCCGCATCCGATTAGCGGCGGCTCTGTGGCATCGTTTCGGCTTGCGAATTCATTCAGCGCAGCGAGAATTAGTTCGATGCACAGATGCGCTGACGAAGTTCAGCCTGATTAGCGCACCACCCACCCAATCGCAAGCCCGGCAGTCAGCTAGACGCTGCCCACAAGAGATGGGAGAAGCCAGCCATTCTATCCCCGGCTAGGTTCGATTAGAGGCACCGCCTATCACAAGCCTATCCAATTGAACCCGGAACATTTCGCCTCATATTCTCAGCGTATGTCGGGCGGAAGCAGAGCATTCCCAAGCATCGAAAGCGAGCACATCCCGCCTGCCGCTAGACGAAACATCGCCAACCTGCTGCTCGATTGATGGAGCTTATAAAGCTACAGTGCGCCGTATCGCGAAAATGGTAACATACCATACAGGCGCGCGTAATTCAAAAGCATCCCCCGCCAGAACTCTGCATCTTTGCTGCAAAGCAGAATTGCAGACATTGGATGCGGTGGTCGAGCGAGTTATTGGGCAAGGCGGTGCAGCGTGTCTTGCACCAGAGCGGGCGAGATGTCGTTGCGCGTAGTGGCGTTACCAATGCCGTCTAGCAGCACCCATCGGATTGTGCGTCCGGCGGTCTTCTTGTCAGACAGCATCGCCGCGCTCACGGCTGCGAAATCCATGTCAGTGCAGGTCAGCGGCAGGTTGTATCCGGCGAGCACCGCGCGCTGACGCCGCACCTCTGCGGCAGACATCATGCCCATCGCCTCGCCAATATACGCCGCACCCATCATGCCGATACTCACCGCTTCGCCATGCAGAAATCGTTGATAACCCGTAGCAGATTCGATGGCGTGTCCGATGGTATGTCCATAATTGAGCAGGATGCGAATGCCCAGCGTTTCGCGCTCGTCCTGCGAGACGATGTTCGCCTTGATAGCCACACTACGGCGGATGATGCCCGTCGCGATGTCTGGCTCCAACGCTCTTAGCGGTTGCATTTGTGTCTCGAACGCTGTGAGTAGCTTCTCATCCACAATCAGCCCGTGCTTGATGGCTTCAGCCCAGCCGGATGCGAGTTCTCGCGGTGGCAGGCTTCGCAGGGTGCTCACATCCGACAGCACGAAGCGCGGCTGATAGAAAGCGCCGACTAGGTTCTTGCCCTGTGGCAAGTCCACCGCAGTCTTGCCGCCGATTGAAGCGTCCATCATTGCAAGCAGAGTGGTCGGGACCTGTGCGAAAGGCATGCCGCGCAGGTATGTTGCGGCGACGAACCCCGCAAGGTCACCCACGACTCCACCGCCTACCGCGACAACGAGATGGCCACGCTCAGCCTTGCGCTCAGCCAGCCAGCCGTAGATGAGCCGCACCGTGTCTAGCGTCTTGTGGGTTTCGCCGGCGGGCATGATGAACATGTGCGCCGGGATGCCAGCAGCCTCCAGCGAAAATTGAGCGCGGCGCCCCTGACGGTGTGCGCCTTCGTCCGTGATGATGTATGCGGCGTTGGTGTCTAGCACAGACCGTACACGCTCGCCTATCTCATCTAGGATGTTCCAGCCCACCCAGATGGGGTAATCGCCGGACGCGGTTCGCACGATAGCAGCGAGGTCATCGTAGGCGCTCTTGTCCACGGTTTCGATTGGGCTGGCGGGTTCGACATGGGTTTGCAAGGCGGGCGCTCCCTCTTTCTTTCAGTCTCGATTGGCGGTCGGTGATGCGTTATCACTGCAACTTCTCAGTATATTAAAAGCCCTAGCAACTTCCTGCGCCGCCTGTTTGGGTGTCAGCGCGTCAGTGTGAACCGTCCAGTGTGCGAGGGCATAGTTGGGCTGGCGTTGGGCTTTCAGCGAGCGGATGCGTTCGAGTGGGGCATCGCTTGCCAGCATCGGTCGGACGACCGCATCATCACTGGTGCTTTGCGCGCTGACGCGCTCCAATATGGTCTCCGGCGTGGCTTCTAGGCACACCACGATGCCGCTCTCCGCCATTGCAGTGCGGTTGGCGTCGCTCATAATGATGCCGCCGCCCGTGGACACGACTTGCCTGTCGCCTTCACACGCCGCAAGAAGTGCTTGCGTCTCCAAAGCGCGGAAGTGCCGCTCGCCATGTTCGGCGAATATAGCGTCGATGGACATACCAGCCGCAGACTCGATTGCGTGGTCAAGGTCGACCAATCGCCAGCCCAAGAGGCGCGCTGCTTCAAGCGCAACAGTGGTCTTGCCGCTGCCAGAGAAGCCGGTAACGAATATGTTCGCGTTCATAAGCTGCGGTTCTCGCCAAGTTCAAAAGTGCTCATTAATCATAACCTAATATGGGACTGAATAACAGCAACACGGGCGCTGAAAGGCAGTTTAGTCATAAAATGCGGCATCAGACATAACCAACTGCAACTACATTCCCTCCTAAAAAAGAACCTCCCCCACACTGGGGGAGGTTCGCGCTTCAGGTCGTGGTTCGTGATAGTGAGTCGGTTCCGTGATTACAGTTATGGGTGGCTCGCCCCGTCCCGGCTGTGCTGCCAGAGCGGGGCGAGCGTGTTGTCCCTTGCCTAGCGGAGTTCTCCGCCCGGCACCAGCGTGCCAGATGCCCGCAGGAAGATCCAGTACGCCGAACCTATCTGCAAGTCTCCGTCCTCGGGGCCGTCGCCCTCAGGCGCCAGCACCGTGTGCCACTGGTTCGTTATCGTGTCAAACCCTAGCACCCGCGCCAAGTCCAGCCCATCGTCTAGGCTCTGCAGGTAGTCCCGCGCGCCTAGCGCGTGGTCTGTGTCCAGCGCGTTGCCTGTGATGTCCAGCACTGGGATCAGGTTCCAGCCTGCGTACACCGGCACTGACGGCGGCGGCAACGGCGTGCCTGTGCCAGATGCTCCACCTGCCAACCTCGGGATTATCACCTCTAGGTCTTGGATGGCATCGCCCAGTATCCAGTAGCCGCGCTTGGATGAGATTGCTGTCAGGTCGCCCTGCCACTCGCTCTCAAGCGTCTCGCGCACTGCCACCTGCCAGCCGCCCGGCACCACCGGGTCGTAGGTGTAGATTGTTCGCACTTCCATCTCCGTGCCGAACACCGCGCTTATGCTGTTGTCCAGTGGCTCGCCCGGCAGGCTCACCAAGTTCCAGCCCGGGTTCAGACGCCGCGTGAACGCGTCTCGCTCTTCAACCTCAAAGTCTATCTCTAGCGTGTCGTCCAGCTCGTTGCCGGCCATGTCCACCGCTTCTATCTTCAGCTCGTGCTCGCCTATGCTTATCTCCGCATCTGTCAGCGACACCAAGAAGGTCTCACCACCGTCTGTGGATTTCGCACGCTCGACCGGATCTAGTTCTATTCCGTCCAACTCTAACAGCGTGATGGTCACCTTGTCAAAGTTGTCCTCTGCGTACTCGCTCGTCTCTGCCGTGCAGTCGTCTGTGTTGTCTCCGCGCTTCTTGCCCGGCGCACAGTCCGGCAGGAACGGGCTGCTGAAGTCTATCTCTATGAACAGCGGCGACTTCACCTCCACCGCGGGGTCGGTCTCACCGGCGTCCACGCCGCTTATCACCACCCGTGGCTTCGGCAGGTTCAGGTCTGCCTCGAAGAAGTGCGCATCGTCTGCGTTCACATCTCCATCGCGCTCGAAGAAGTTGGTCACGATGCTTCCAGGCTTAACGCCTTCGCTGCCCAAGTTTGCCTGCGGCGAGCGGTCTGTACCCGATATGTGGATGTTGTAGTAGCCCGTCTCGTCAGGCTTGTTCACCGTCACCGTCCACTGGTTCGTGGTGTCTTTCTTCACCACAGAACTTATCGTGTCGTCCGCTATGTCTCCGCTCTCTGCGCAGTCAGCATACGCTTCCTTGCCGCTGTCGCTGCTGCGGATGTGCCCGCGTTCTCCGTCCACTCCGTTCGTGTTCACACACCCTGCAGGCGCGTTCACATAGGTCACCGTTATCGTCGGACGCGTCGCACTCAATCGCTCGTCTGAACTCACCGTGAACACGACCTTGTCGTCCTCACCTGCCAGCTCCTGAGACTGCGGCGTCTCTAGCGGCGATGCCAGATTTTCCACCGTGAACTTCGGCGCTATCCAGTCCTCCGCCTCTATCTCGTCGTCGTCCTGCTCGTTCGCTGCCTCGTCCTCTATCCCGTTCGGCACCACGCTCACATCTGGAGTCTCGTCTGGCTCTAGCTCGTCCTCCAGCTCTATGAACACCGTACGCGCTATGTTCCGATAGTTAGAGTTCACTTTGCCTGCGAACCGGTTCTGCGTCTCGTCCGTCTCAAAGTCGTCGGGCGTATCGTACCACAGCACGCGCGCTATCGTGTGCCCTTCAACCACGAAGTCGTCCGCCTCTATTGTCTCTTCGTTCAGGTCTGACGCGTCCTCAAACACCACTTGCAGGAACTTGCGGTTGTCGTCGTACTCATCCCCTGATGCGTCCCACGCCACACCCGTCCGTGCCTCGTATATCTTCGGCGCTGTGGTGTCTACCGTTATCTCCAGCAGCGCTTCGTCCGACTCGTTCTCGTCCGGGTCGTACGCTACGCAGTTGCCTGCTGCATCGCACGCTATGAAGGTCACATAGTGTGTGCCCTCGCCGCCGAAGTCTATCTCCGTCAGCACATCAAACCCATCGTCTATCGAGTCAAAGTCGTTCGCATCGCTTATCAGGTTGTACCTTGAGCTGCCCGGCGGGCAGTAGATGCTCGCATCATCGTGCAAGGTCACCACTAGCGCTGTGCCATCTGGCAGGTCGTCAGCCGCTGTGCCCGATTCCACATTGTGGCACTGCTGGCTTGACACCAGCGCCACCACCGAGGTGTACTCATCGTCTCCATCTGTGTCAGGCAGATCCTCTGGCTCCGGCAACCCCGACAATGCGTCCGTTACCGTGAACGAGTACTCCACCTCTTCATCGTCTATCGACGCTTCGTGCTCCGGCGTGAAGTCACCAAACTCGGGCGCTTCGTTCTCTATCGACACCGTCTCGCTTATCGTCGACTGACCGCCAAACTCTATCGTCAGTGTGTCCTCTTCGTCCACATCTAGGCGCGCTATCCCGCCATCGCTGTGCTTGTACACCGCCGATGTGCCCTCTGTCGGGTTCTCCGACACCAGCAGCACTGCCGCTGCGAACTTGTTCGGCGTGTGCTCTAGACGGTACGCCTGAAGGTTCAGCGTGTCGTCTGAATCTGATGCCTCTAGGTTCACCACCACGCAGTTCCCGCCGTCGCAGCCCGGGTCTATCTGCTCTGCCGTTACCTCTATCCGCAGCACCGTGCCCCAGCTCGCGTGCTCGGTCTCCACGAACAGCTCTGGCGCTGTCTGGCCCTCGCTCGGCTCATCCGTCGCTGGCAGGTCGTCCGGACGACCGAAGCGGTCTGTGCGCGTGTCCCCCAACGCCGTGTTCGGGTCACCCACTATCAGCGGCGCCGGCACCGGGTTCGCCTTCGACACATCTATCGACTCTATCCCGTCTGCCTCGTTCGTTACCGTTATCGTTACCGGCAACGACGCGCTGTGCAGTCCGTCTGATGCCGTCACCGTCACCGGGTACGACACCCGCGACTCGTAGTCTAGCGGCGCTTCTGTGGACAGCACTCCGCTGCTACCGTCCATCGTGAAGTTGTCTTCATCGCTTATGCTGAACTCTATCTCGTCCCCGTCAGGGTCTGTCGCTGTGTAGGTGGACAGCGCTACGCCTGCAACCGTGTTCTCTGCCACGCTCAACGCCGCGGCACCATCTATCTCTGGCGCGTTGTCGTTCACATTGGTGATTGTCAGCAGCAGCAGCACTTCGTCTGTCGCTCCGCTGTCATCCTCCACCAACACCTCTATCCCGTACTCTGAGCGGATTTGGCGCACTCCGTTCACCACTGGCTCGTAGTCCAGCTCCGCTATCGTGGTTAGCACGCCCGTCTCTATGTGGATCTCGAAGAACCGCGTGTCGTCTGCATCGCGCAGCTTGTAGTCCAGCGTGTCGCCATCGTCCGCGTCTGACGCCTCAAAGTCGTACAGCTCTGTGCCTATTGGCGACACCACATCGCCGTCCGCATTTGTGTGCGTCTCTTCTATCGTCTTGCTCGTTATGAAGTCCGTGAACTCCGGCTTGTCGTTCGCGTTCAGCACCGTAACCGTTATTTCCAGCTCGGTCTCCACGCCCGTCTCGTCCGTCGCCACTATCGTCAACGGGTAGTCGTTGTCTTCTTGCGCGTCTGCGTCCAGCGTCTCGCCCGGTGCCACGCTCAGCTGACCTGCAGCGCTTATCACGAACGGCGGGGCTGCCGTATCTGCCTCCGGCTCTTTCAGCGTGAAGGTTACGTCCGTGCCCTCAGGATCGGTCGCACTGTACGGCTCGCCGAACTCTGCCGTCTTGGACTCGTCAACCGTTACTATCAGCACTGGCTCGTCAAACACCGGCGGCTCGTCCACCGCTATGATGTCCAGCGTAACTATCCCCAGCGTCTCACCGTCCGCATCCTCGTCCTTTATCGTCAGGATGTAGCGGTTCGCGTTTCCGCCTGCGTCCAAGTCTAGTACATTCGCCTCTATCGCCGCTTCAAGTACGCTTATCTGTCCCTCGTCCGACACTGCGAACACTTCGCTCGCATCTCCAGACAGGTCAGGATCCAGGAAGTAGTCGTCCGTTATTAGGTCTCCGTTAGAGTCCTCAAAACGAACTAGCGCTCCCGGGATGTCTCCTGCGCCCTGCGTCTCTAGCACATCAAACTCTGCCTGCGCTTTCGGAGGCACGCCATCTACCGTTACCGTGATTGTGTGCTCGTCCTCTTCGCCTACCGTCTCGTCTCTAATCGTTATCGTCAGCTCGTGCTCGTCACGGTCGGGGTCATCGTAGAACCTCAACGCATCCGTGGACTGCAGCAAACCGCCTTCGCTTATCTGGAAGTTCACAGGGTCTGACACTTCGTACGACACTTCGTGAAGCACTGACTCTTCTGGGTCATCTGCTACGGTGTCAGGGTCGTTACGGAGCGCGGGCACCTCTATCGGGATGTCCACATGCTCCCCGAAGTCCAGTATTTCCATCGCTTCGGCGTCTTCTTCTGACCCGCTCGGCTCTGCCTCTACCATTCCCTCTTCTGGCGCATCTTCCGCGAACTTCGCGCTCAGCTCGGTCACCGTTACCGTGAACTCCAACTCGTCTGGGTCTATCCCGCCCAGGTTGTCGTCTCTAAGCTTCAGCTTCAGCTCGTAGATGTCCATCTCGTCATCGTCGTGGAACCTCAGCAGCTCTGTGGACATCAGCACGCCCGCATCGCTGAACTCGAACAGGTCTGTTGCCGTGTCGTCCGCGTTCAGTACCTCGTAGGTAACATCGTGCCCGCCAGCATCGTCCACGAACTCGCTTATGTCCAGCACCTCGCGACCGACGGCTTTACCACTCAAGGGCTCCATCACACGATTAAGGCCAGTGTCAGGGTCTATGGCGAAGACACTCTCATCAAGCGAGGTGTTTTCCGCCGTGAACTCTATCGGCGCCTCCACCGTGCCCCGCTTCGGCGCGCCCTCCAAGAACATCGCCTCACGCGGCGGCTCCACCGCCGTTATCTGCACCTCTATGCTGTCCGGCGAACGGTAGGTGCCACTTTCGTTCTCTCGCAAGGACACATCTACGGTGAAGGTGTAGACGCCCGCTGGCAAGCCGTCTTCGTCGTCAACGGCGATTGATAGCTCGCCCTGCGGGTTGATGGCGAAGTTCCTTCCATCTGCGCTGTCTCGGATGGTGAATATCGCCGTCGATCCAGTAGGTTCAACGTCGTCCGGAATGGGGTCGGTCACTATCCTGCCTATGTCGCCCTCAGCGTCCGTGAAGATCTGGTACGAATAGGTCTCGTCCTCGTCCTCGCCAAAAGCGTCGCCATCTTCACTTACTATCTCTATCGATTCGAAGTAAGAGACGACCTTGATTGTTACGTCGTTGGTTGTGGCGGCAATACCACTAGCAACTAAGGCGCTATTCGAGTCGTAAACCTGAGCCCTCAACCGGATGATGTAGTCCCTCTCAGATAAGTTCGCAGGGACAGGGTCGCCAGGGATAGGGTCAGCGATAGTTATTACGCCGTTTACAGGATCAATGGCGAAATAGGTGGCATCAGCCCCACCTATTATTTCGAAGTTCGGCCTCTGACCTGTTGTCATATTCACAATAGTGGCTTGCACAGTGCCAACAGGCGCACCGGGAGTGGCATCAGTCTCGTTTACAACCTCGAAAGGATCAGCTATGGCCGCAAATTGAGCTTCCGGCGGGATAACCTCGATTGCCACATTGATGGTGTCGGCTACGCCGTTGCCAACAAGAGCATTACTCGAGTCATAGACCTCAGCCTTCAATGTGATGTTGTAGGTTTTCACAGTTAAGGCCGTGGTACCGACTGCTAGCTGCCCAGTTGTAGCACCAATGCCGAAACTAGCGTGGTCAGCCCCACCAGTTGTGTCTATGCTGTAATTCGCTCTCTGACCTGTTGCCGCATTCATAAGAATGGATTGCACAGTGCCAATCGACGCAAGAGCAACCGCATCACCCGCGAGTATTTCGAATGCGTAGGAATCGGTAGCACCAGCCGCTACACTAGGGTTATCTTGCTTCGCAAAGTGAACTTCCGGCGCGACAACATCGATTACTACATCGATTTCGTCGGCTACGGTATCTGGAACAAGGGTACCGGTACCACTCCCATCATCGATCTCAGCCTTCAATGTGATGTTGTAGGTTCGCTCACTAGACGCAGTTAAGTCGGTGGCAATTGTTAGCGCCCCGGTTGCACTATCAATGGCGAAAGAACTGGCGTTAGCTCCACCAACCGTGTAGTGCGCTACATGTCCTGCATTCGCAGGATCATCAAGGATGGCTACCACAGTGTCAATCGCTAAATTAGCGGTAGCATCAGCGTGAGGGATAGTGTAGGAGTAAGTCTCGGTATCGGCCGCCGGTGTGTTGGGGTCATCTTGTTTTGCGAATGCAATTGTTGATGTGCCCGGTGCCTGTGCGTAAGCGACATCAGCGCCCGGCCCGTCGCCGATGAGCACAGCGCCGCCAAACGCAGCAACTACTGCGAAGGCAATTAGAAATGGTACTAATCTGCTACTCATTTTTCCTTTCCTTAAAAGTATTGATTTGGGGTTTGGTTTTCGGATTTTCCAAACTTCCGATGGCACCCTCTGGGATGCGCGCCGCTTGGCGCACAAGAGAATGCGAAACACCGCCATACCTCCTAGATGGCGCTATAGATGATATTACGGCTGACTAAATAGGGTCAACCTGTTTTATGGCCTATACACATCGCCATTTTGTTGCCTCTCGGCGTGTCCTGCGTGGCGGGCAGGGCACAGCGTAAGCGGCACATTTCACGATGCTGCAACATAGTATATCGCAGAAGTATTACGGGAGTATTACGGGGATGCCGAATTTGGGGCGAATTTTGAGCTTTTTATGCGGCAATTTGTTTAGAGCATAAAGTGCAGCGGTGCGCTGGGGGCTTGCCACTCTGATCTATGGTAACATCGGGCTTATTCGGCTCGGCTGGTGCGCCGGCTGCCCGACCGACTGAAAGACCGGCTATCTGACCCCCTAACTTGAAAGGCATCGCCCGCTATGTCAATGCAGACGCAAACCGATCCAGAGCGCTCCGAAGAGGCGCAAGCTCCCACAACGACGAACAGAGACATCGCCCTGATGATGGTGGACATCGGCCGCTCGCTAGGCAGGCTCGAGGGCGCATCCCAAAACTTCGCCACCAAAGCCGATGTCGCCGATGTGCGTACCGAGGTGGCTGAGGCGGAGCAGCGCATGTCCGAGAAAATCTCCGCTGTCGCTGCCGATGTCGCCGATGTACGAATAGAAGTCGCTGAGGCGGAGCAGCGCATGTCCGAGAAAATCTCCGCTGTGAGGAATGAGATTGCTGAGGCGGAACAGCGCATGTCCGAGAAAATCTCCGCTGTCGCTGCCGATGTCGCCGAGGCGGAACAGCGCATGTCCGAGAAAATCTCCGCTGTGAGGACTGAGATTGCCGAGGCGGAGCAGCGCATGTCCGAGAAAATCTCCGCTGTGAGGAATGAGATTGCTGAGGCGGAGCAGCGCATGTCCGAAAAAGTCGCCGCTCTGGCTGCCGATGTCGCCGATGTACGAATCGAAGTCGCCGAAGTGAGGACCGAGGTTGCCGAAGTAAGGGCTGAGGTCGCTCAAGTAGAGTCGCGGCTTATCAAGTGGATTGTGGGAACGGGCGTAGTCCTGTTCATCGGGCTTGGCGGACTGCTGTTTGCGCTTCTACAATGGCTCATCAGCACCCTACCCTGACACACCGACCGACTGAAAGACCGGCTATCTGACCACTAATTTGAAAGGCATCGCCCGCTATGTCAATGCAGACGCAAACCGACCCAGAGCGCCCCGAAGATGCGCAAGCTCCCACAACGACGGACAACGACCTCACACTGCAGATGCTGGACATCTCCCGCTCGCTAGGCAGGCTCGAGGGCGCATCCCAAAACTTCGCCACCAAATCCGATGTCGCTGAGGCGGAGCAGCGCATGTCCGAAAAAATCTCCGCTGTCGCTGCCGAGGTCGCCGAGGCGGAACAGCGCATGTCCGAGAAAGTCGCTGATGTGCGAACTGAGGTCGCCGCCGTAAAGGCTGAGGTCGCCCAAGTCGAACAGCGCATGTCCGAGAAAATCTCCGCTGTGGCTGCTGAGGTCGCTCAAGTAGAATCGCGGCTTATCAAGTGGATTGTGGGAACGGGCGTAGTCCTGTTCATCGGGCTTGGCGGACTGCTGTTTGCCCTCCTGCAATGGCTCATCAGCACCCTACCCTGACACACCGACCGTCTGAAAGACCGGCTATCCGACCCCTAATTTGAAAGGCATCGCCCGCTATGTCAATGCAGACGCAAACCGATCCAGAGCGCTCCGAAGAGACGCAAACTCCCACAACTACGGACAGAGACATCGCCCTGATGATGGTGGACATCGGCCGCTCGCTAGGCAGGCTCGAGGGCACATCCCAAAACTTCGCCACCAAAGCCGATGTCGCTGATGTACGGCTCGAAGTCGCCGAGGCGGAGCAGCGCATGTCCGAAAAAGTCTCCGCTTTGGCTGCTGAGGTCGCTGAAGTGCGGATCGAAGTTGCCGAAGTGAGGGCCGAAGTTGCCCAAATCGAGTCGCGGCTTATCAAGTGGATTGTGGGAACGGGCGTAGTCCTGTTCATCGGGCTTGGCGGACTGCTGTTTGCCCTCCTGCAATGGCTCATCAGCACCCTACCCTGACACACCGACCGTCTGAAAGACCGGCTATCTGAACCCTAATTTGAAAGGCATCACCCGCTATGTCAATGCAGACGCAAACTGATCCAGAGCGCTCCGAAGAGGCGCAAGCTCCCACAACGCCGGACATCAACTTAGCACCGCAGATGGTGGACATCTCCCGCTCGCTAGGCAGGCTCGAAGGCGCATCCAAAAACTTCGCCACCAAATCCGATGTCGCTGATGTGCGGCTCGAAGTCGCCGAGGCGGAACAGCGTATGTCCGAAAAAATCTCCGCTGTCGCTGCTGAGGTCGCCGAGGCGGAACAGCGCATGTCCACGAAAATCTCCGCGACGGAACAGCGCATGTCCGAAAAAGTCGCCGCTCTGGCTACGGATGTTGCCAATGTACGCATCGAAGTCGCCGAAGTGCGGACCGAGATTGCGGAAGTAAGGGCTGAGGTTGCCGAGGCGGAGCAGCGCATGTCCCAGAAAATCTCCGCTGTGGCTGCCGAGGTCGCTCAAGTAGAGTCGCGGCTTATCAAGTGGATTGTGGGAACGGGCGTAGTCCTGTTCATCGGGCTTGGCGGACTGCTGTTTGCCCTCCTGCAATGGCTCATCAGCACCCTACCCTGACACACCGACCGACTGAAAGCCCGGCTATCTGACTCCTAATTTGAAAGGCATCACCCACTATGTCAACGCAGACGCAAACCGATCCAGAGCGCTCCGAAGAAGCGCAAGCTCCCACAACGACGGACATCGACCTCGCACTGCAGATGCTGGACATCTCCCGCTCGCTAGGCAGGCTCGAGGGCGCATCCCAAAACTTCGCCACCAAATCCGATGTCGCCGAGGCGGAACAGCGCATGTCCGAAAAAATCTCCGCTGTCGCTGCCGATGTCGCCGAGGCGGAACAGCGCATGTCCGAGAAAGTCGCTGATGTGCGAACTGAGGTCGCCGCCGTAAAGGCTGAGGTCGCCCAAGTCGAACAGCGCATGTCCGAGAAAATCTCCGCTGTGGCTGCGGAGGTCGCTCAAGTAGAGTCGCGGCTTATCAAGTGGATTGTGGGAACGGGCGTAGTCCTGTTCATCGGGCTTGGCGGACTGCTGTTTGCCCTCCTGCAATGGCTCATCAGCACCCTACCCTGACACACCGACTGATTGAAAGACCGGCTATCTGAACCCTAAATTGAAAGGCATCGCCCGCTATGTCAACGCAGACGCAAACCGATCCAGAGCGCTCCGAAGAGGCGCAAGCTCCCACAACGCCGGACAACGACCTCACACTGCAGATGCTGGACATCGCCCGCTCGCTAGGCAGGCTCGAAGGCGCATCCCAAAACTTCGCCACCAAAGCCGATGTCGCCGAGGCGGAACAGCGCATGTCCGAGAAAATCTCCGCGACTGAACAGCGCATGTCCGAGAAAATCTCCGCTGTGGCTGCGGATGTCGCCGATGTACGAATCGAAGTCGCCGAAGTGCGGACCGAGATTGCGGAAGTAAGGGCTGAGGTTGCCGAGGCGGAGCAGCGCATGTCCGAGAAAATCTCCGCTGTCGCTGCCGAGGTCGCTCAAGTAGAGTCGCGGCTTATCAAGTGGATTGTGGGAACGGGCGTAGTGCTGTTCATCGGGCTTGGCGGACTGCTGTTTGCCCTCCTGCAATGGCTCATCAGCACCCTACCCTGACACACCGACCAACTGAAAGGCATCGCCCGCCATGTGTCAATGTAGGAGATGCACAAGATAGCAAGCGGCTCAGAAGCCTTGGACTTCTGAGCCGCTTGGGTTATGGGTTTAGGGCGTCCGCATCATCTGCCGATGTCTGCGTCTATGGGGATGTGCGCGGTTAGTCCACGCTAACGCTAGACAGGAAGTCTGAGAACCGCTGCTGCCCGCCGTTAGTGCTAGTCGTCTCCTTCAAGACGATGATCGTGATTGTGGCTTCCGTGCTCTTGCCCGTTGCGTCAGTAGCCACAAGGGTCAAGTCGTAGTGATTATGAATGTCATCCCCGTCTAGGCTTATCCCGCGTGCCACTCTCAGCTGCCCGCTGGTATGGCCGATGGAGAACGGCTGTGCGCCAGTGCCTCCTCCGCTCTCTTTGATGATGAAGCTCACATCAGTGCCTTCGGGGTCAATCGCCGTGTAGGGGTCGCCAATCTCTCTGGGACCGGATGCTTCCACGGTTACGGTGTCAACAGGCGTGAACAACGGCGACTCGTTAACCTCAGTAACATTGAGGGTAACATTGCGTCGTGTTGATGCCTCAGCCGGGTCAGCGCTGTCTTCCACCACGAGGGTGTAGCGGTGAGGGTTGTCGCCAGAATCTTGGTCTAGAACGCCGCTTGTGGCAGCCGCCTGCGTGAGGCTTATCTGACCGTCTTGTGCAACGGTGAACACGCCGGCTGCGTCGCCGGACCGGTCTTCGTTAAGGAAGTAGCCTGTCGTGGCGACAGAGCCGTCTATCACAAAGCGGATGACCGCGTCGGGAATAGCGCCCGCCCCTTGGGTTTCGGGGACATCGAAGACCGTATTAATCTCTACTACGCCAAGGCTCCTAACGACAACAGTGTACGACAGCCTGTCTGTGACGCCGAGGTCCTCGTCAGTGAGCACAATGGTCATCGTGTGGGTGTCCTGATTGCGATTGTCTTGGAAGCGCAACGCAGATGTGGATCTGAGCACGCCGCTCTGCGAGTCTATCTCGAAGTAGTCCAAAGTGGCTGCCGTCGCCGCCTCCAGACTGTACGAGACGGTGTGCTGTCCGTAGTTGTCCACATAGCGGCTAAAGTCCACTATTCTTGCGCTCGCGCCGGATTCAATGCCTGCATAGGGCGCATCGACCCTTCCCCTAGTGGGGGCGCTGCCCTGGAAGCTGGCTTTGAGTTCTTCTACGGTAACCGTGATGTCTAGGGTGTCCACATCAGGGGTATCGAGGCTGCTGTGGTGGTCAACCAGCGTAATCGTCAGTTCGTAGGTGTCTTTTTCGGGATCGTCGTGGAACCTGAGCGCACTTGTGGTTCTCAGCACGCCGACCCTGTCGATTCTGAAGTTAGTCTGTGATGGCGTAAGCTTAAAGCTGACTATGTGCCCGGCTCGGGTCACATGGGCGCCAATGTCCACAACAGGCAGGGAAACGCCCGGATTAATGCCAGCAGCGGGTGCGCCTGCTGTCGCCTCAGTGGGAGCGGTGCTCTTAAAGCTGGCGTTGCGTTCTATCACGGTAACCGTGATGTGTATGCTGTCCGATGGTTGGGTATCGCTAACGATGAGGTCAAACAAGTTGACCGTTATATCATAGATGTCCTTCTGCCCTTTGGCTTTGAAGAGCAGCGAACCAGTGGAGCTGAACACGCCGCTGTGCTCGTCAATGGCGAAAAGAGTGGTTGTCGCCGTCTGAATTGGCGAAGTCATCAGCAGACTGTAACGGACGGGGTGCCTGTCAGCGTTGTCCACGAAGTCGCTAAAGTCAATGATTTCGCTGCCAAAGGAGAGGCTACCGCGTTCCGCCCTGACCGTCAGATCAGTGGGTGTTGTGTCTAGGAACCTGGCTTCCCTCAGCTCGGCAACAACTATCTCCGCTGTAATGCTGTCCGGATTACTCACCCGGCCGGCCCCATCGCGATGATACACCTCCACAGTGATGGTGTATGTGCCCAGATCCAAATCCACACCGGAGGCGAGGGTAATCAGCCCGTTCGAGTCGATGTCGAAGCTACCCCCATCATCAACATCTCTGATGGAGAAGACCAGCTCCTCGCCCCTGATCCGCACCTCATTCGTCGACGGGATGGTGTGTATATTACCAACTCTCGTACGGTCCGGGGGTATAAAGAAGGAGTACGAATCGTTCGCACCAGCGGCTTCAGTGGGGCTGTGCTGGCTCGCAATGTCGACTGAGGGCACCCGCCTCTTTTTAACGGTAACCGTGAACGGCCGAGTCTTCGTAGTATCGGCTACCTCGTCAATCAGCGAAATCATCAGTTCGTGGGTGTCCTTAGCCGCATCGCCATGGAAGCGCAACGCAGCTGTGGAGCGCAGCACACCGCTGCTGGCGCCAATTTCGAACTTATCTGACGGGGCAACCTCATATCTGACTGTGTTCCCGGAAATGATGTCCACATGTTCGCTAAAGTCCAGAATCTCGGCTGTGTAAATACTAGCATCGGGAATGTTAGCATTCACAGAGGGAGCTCTGACCGTTGCCTCAGTGGGTACATCATTCTCGAAATCGGAGCTTTGCGCCTTCACGGTAACCGTGAAGTTGAGGCTGTCATCCACTTGCGGGCCGGCATACGAGTCAATCAGCGTAATCGTCAGTTCGTGGGTGTCCTTAGCCGGATCGTTATGGAAGCGCAGCGAAGCTCTGGAGCGCAGCACGCCGTCCGACCTGATTTCGAAGTTATCCGACGGGGTAATGCTATAGCCGCCAAAGGTAAGGGCAAATTCCACATAGTCGCTAAGGTCCACGATTGATGAGGGATCGCCGAAAAGAGAGCGGGCATGCGGTGCAGTGACCGTCCCTTCCGTGGGCGTATTCGCGACGAATACGGATAACAGTTCCTCCACCGTAACAGTAAAGTCATGGCTGTCCGCTACTTCAGTATCACTGACACTGAGATCGAACAGGTTGACCGTTATGTCATAGATGTTCTTGTGCGCTTTGTTAGCGCCGCCATGGAAGAGCAGCGTATCCGTGGAACTGAACACGCCGCTGTGCTCGTCAATGGCGAAAAAAGTGGTTGTCGCCGTCTGAATTGGCCGCTCCAACACCAGCGCATAGCGTACGGAATTCCCAGCGTCATCCACAAAGTCGCTAAAGTCCACAATATCGCGGCCTTTAGAGGCGATAACGCTTTGCGCCATGACTGTTAGATCAGTGGGGGCGGTGTCCAGGAAGCGGGCGGTGGTGGAGGTATCCTCTTGTGCCAAAACGGGCTTAACGGCGCCCAACTCATTGCCTATGAGCAGAGCGCCGAACACCGCAACTATGGCGATGGAAAACAGGAAAGGTCTCAATATGTTACTCATGCTTCTCCTTAACAGTTAAAGTTGAATTAGAATTTAGGGTTTGGGTTTAAGGCGCTAATGCGTTACTCATGCTTCTCCTTTTAAAGTTAAATTAGGGGTGAATTAGAGTTCGGTTTTCGGGGTTTCCCGAACAAAATGGTGGCATCTGATGGCGATAACCACAGCACGAAATTGCGGATACAGATTAGGGGTATGCATGTTATTACGAATGCCGAAAGAGTGTCAACCTAATTTTTTGGGTGTTCAATTTTAAGCCGTCAGTTGGTCAGCCGGTCAGACGCGCCACTTACTCGCACATAGGGGATACTTCCCCGTGCGGTATATATGATGCATATAACATCAAAAGGGTGCAGCGTTACGCTGGGAGCTTGCGATGTTCTGCTGTTTGCAGGGGTGGGTTCTGCCGGATGCGCAGCGTACGCTGGGGGCTTGCCGCTCTGATCTATGGTAACATCAGGCTTATTCGGCTCGACTGGTGCTTCGATTGCCCGACCGACTGAAAGACCGGCTATTCCCGAATGAAAGGCATCGCCCGCTATGTCAATGCAGACACAAACCGATGCAGAGCGCTCCGAAGAGGCGCAAGATCCCACAACGGCGGACAGCAGCAACCCACTGACGGCGGACATCGCCCGCTCGCTAGGCAGGCTCGAGGGCGCATCCAAAAACTTCGCCACCAAATCCGATGTGGCCGAGGCTGAACAGCGCATGTCCGAAAAAGTCGCTGATGTGCGAATAGAAGTCGCCAGCGTGAGAACTGAGGTCGCTGATGTACGAATCGAAGTCGCCAGCGTGAGAACTGAGGTCGCCGCCGTAAGGGCTGAGGTCGCCCAAGTCGAACAGCGCATGACCGAGAAAATTTCCGCTGTCGCTGCTGAGGTCGCTGATGTGCGAACTGAGGTCGCCCAAGTAGAGTCGCGGCTTATTAAGTGGATTGTGGGAACGGGCATAGTCCTGTTCATTGGGCTTGGCGGACTGCTGTTTGCGCTCCTGCAATGACTCATATAGCATCCTACCCTGACACACCGACCGACTGAACAACTGACGAACTTGAAAGGCATCGCCCGCTATGTCAATGCAGACACAAACCGATGCAGAGCGCTCCGAAGAGGCGCAACATCCCACAACGGCGGACAGCAGCAACCCACTGACGGCAGACATCGCCCGCTCGCTAGGCAGGCTCGAGGGTGCATCCGAAAACTTCGCCACCAAATCCGATGTCGCCGAGGCTGAACAGCGCATGTCCGAAAAAGTCGCCGATGTGCGAATAGAAGTCGCCAGCGTGAGAACTGAAGTCGCTGCCGTAAGGGCTGAGGTCGCCCAAGTCGAGTCGCGGCTTATTAAGTGGATTGTAGGAACGGGCATAGCCCTGTTCATTGGGCTTGGCGGACTGCTGTTTGCGCTCCTGCAATGACTCATATAGCATCCTACCCTGACACACCGACCGACTGAACAACTGACGAACTTGAAAGGCATCGCCCGCTATGTCAATGCAAACGCAAACTGATGCAGAGCGCTCGGAAGGGGCGCAAGCTCCCACAACGACGGACAGCGACAGCCCACTGACGGCGGACATCGCCCGCTCGCTAGGTAGGCTCGAGGGCGCATCCAAAAACTTCGCCACCAAATCCGATGTCGCCGAAGTGAGGACTGAGATTGCTGAGGCTGAACAGCGCATGTCCGAGAAAATCGCTGATGTGCGAACTGAAGTCGCCAGCGTGAGAAATGAGGTCGCCGCCGTAAAGGCTGAAGTCGCACAAGTCGAACAGCGCGTGACCGAAAAAATCTCCGCTGTCGCTGCCGATGTCGCTGATGTACGAACTGAGGTCGCTGCCGTAAGGGCCGATGTCGCCGGTGTAAGGGCTGAGGTCGCACAAGTCGAGCAGCGCATGACCGAGAAAATCTCCGCTGTCGCTGCTGAGGTCGCCGAGGCTGAACAGCGCATGTCCGAAAAAATCTCCGCTGTCGCTGCCGATGTCGTCGAGGCTGAGCAGCGCGTGACCGAAAAAATCTCCGCTGTCGCTGCCGATGTCGTCGAGGCTGAGCAGCGCATGTCCGAGAAAGTCGCCGATGTGCGAACTGAGGTCGCCGCCGTAAGGGCTGAGGTCGCCCAAGTCGAACAGCGCATGACCGAGAAAATTTCCGCTGTCGCTGCTGAGGTCGCCGGCGTAAGGGCTGAAGTTGCCCAAGTCGAGTCGCGGCTTGTCAAGTGGATTGTGGGAATGGGCATAGCCCTGTTCATTGGGCTTGGCGGACTGCTGTTTGCGCTCCTGCAATGGCTCATCTAGCCCCTACACCCCTTACACACCGACAGACCGATACAATTCAAGGAGTAGGTACGAAGAATGAAAATCACCAACATCGAGACATTTATCGTGGATGCCGGCTGGAGGCCTTGGATGTTCGTCAAGGTGGAGACGGACGAGGGCATCACCGGCTGGGGCGAATGCAGCGATGGGCGCTCACCGCACGGCATCGAAGGCACGATACGCGACCTCAAGCCGCTGCTCATCGGGCAAGACCCTCGCGCGTTCGAGATGCGCTTCCAAGACATGTACCGCATCACGCGGCAAAGCCCGGGCGGGATAGCGGCGAAGGCGATAGCCGGCCTGGACTGCGCCTTCATCGACATCAAGGCGAAGGCGTTGGGCATCTCAGTCGTAGAACTCTTTGGCGGGCCAACACGCGAGAAGGTGCGGGTGTACTGGTCGCATTGCGGCAGCTCGCGCGTGCGCCATCACGACATCATCGGCACGCCGCCCATCGACTCATGGCAGGCGATAACCAACCTCGGACACGAGGTCAAAGAGCGCGGCTTCACAGCGCTCAAGACGAACATCATAATGCCCGGCGAGCAAGCCACATTCGGCGGCGGCTTCAGCGGCGGCATCGGCTCCACCGACCAGTACGCCCCTAAATGGCTCATACCGCACATCGAAAAGCTCATCGGCACTTTCCGAGACGCCGTCGGCGATGACATCGACATCAACCTAGACCTCAACTTCCACTTCAAGACCGAGGGCGCGCTCCGCATCGCCAAGGTTCTGGAGCAGTTCGACATGCTCTGGTTGGAAATCGACATGTACGAGCCGAAGAGCCTGCGCCAAATCAAGGATTCCACCACCACGCGCATCTGTACCGGCGAGAACCTGTTCTACATGCGCGACTACATCCCCTACTTCGAGAACCACTCGGCGGACATGTTCATGATAGATGTCCCGTGGAACGGGTTCAGCCAGTCTAAGAAGGTAGGCGACCTCGCAGAGGTGTATCAGCACAATGTCGCCCCGCACAACTACTACAGCCACCTGTCCAGCTTCGTGAGCGCCAGCCTGTGCGCCACGCTGCCCAATGTGCGAATAATGGAAATCGACATCGATGACATCCCTTGGAAGGACGAGCTGACCACCGCAGTCCCCGAGATTGTGGACGGCTACATGACCGTGCCCACTGGCCCGGGTTGGGGCGCTGACATCAACGAAGAGGTCGCACTAGCGCATCCATGGGACGAAAACAGCCTCGCCCAAGTGCAGACAGCGGGCTACAAGGTACCATCACGGTAGGACGCACTAGCTTTGCGGCGTCCGGCTATGGGCGCCGCAATCCCCAAAACCCAACACGCTTGGCGAAGCAAAGATAGGCGCACTGGACGCCGAGCTACAAGCGAAGCAGGAGCGATGTTCGTGAAACTCATCCGTAAGCACAACACGGATAAACAGCAGGCGAAGGCGTGGTTAGACGCCAAGAGCGCTGAGATGCTGGCGCAGTTCGGCGATGCGGTGTCCGATGTCTCACACCGCTGGAATGGCGATGTGCTGGAGTTTGGGTTTCGCGCCGGCGGGATGATGCGCTTCAAAGGCACGCTCACGGTTACCGACAGCGCCTATGACCTAGACCTGCCGTTCCCGCTGCTCGCCAAGGGCTTCGAGGGGCGCGCCACCGCCGAGCTGAACCGCTGGCTCGACGAAAACCTGCCGCCGGGCTGAGGCTTGCGCGGCAGGTTGACTTGCGTATGTGTGTGCATCGCGGTGGGCGACAAGCGAGCCGAGGTTATCGATAACGCCATACTGGGATTCTGCCGGGAGCAACTCGGGCTGCTTCACAATACCAGAACCGCGAAACTAGAGCCGCCGACGCTCACATCTCCGGATGCCGCTCATGCCAATCTGTGGCGCGCTCATAGGCGCGGGCGATGCGGAAGAGCGAGGATTCGGCGAAGCGCCTGCCGATAATCTGCATGCCGATGGGCAAGCCGTCTGGAGTGAAACCGCACGGCACGGACAGCGCAGGCAGCCCCGCCAATGCCGCCGGACTGGTGTAGCGCCGCCGCGCAAGATCCAGTTCGCCTTGATAGTAGCCGCCCGGCTCACCGGTGGATGCGGCGATTGTGGGCGCAGCCACAGGCCCACTCGGCAGGATGATGGCATCGTATTCGTCGAACGCCGCTTGCAGCTCGCTGGAGATTTGGGCGCGGGCGCGCTGCGCTCGCAGGTACGCCCACGCCGGCGTGAGGGCGGCGGATTCGAGGCGTGCACGAGTGCTCCAATCGTAGTCTTCCGGGCGCGTGCGAAGCCAATCGTGATGGAATGCGGCCGCGTCCACATCGGCGGTCGCTATGAACACCGCCCCGCTGTGCGCCGATGTGGGCAGGCTGATTTCGTCCGCTGATGCGCCATGCTCTCCCAGCACACTCACGGCGCGCAGCACGGCTTGGCGCACAGCGTCGTCCAGCCCGTCGAAGCCGAACATCTCCGCAGGCAAGCCGATGCGAACGCCGCTCACGCCGTCCTCAAGCGCCGCCGTATAGTCGGGCACGGGCGCATCGCTGCTGGTGGGGTCTTGCGGATCGCCGCCGGCGATGGCTTGCAGCATCAAGGCGCAATCCGCAACGCTGCGCGTCATCGGGCCCACGGTGTCCATAGACCAGCACATCGGCACAACGCCCTGCCGTGTAACCCTGCCATATGTGGGGCGCAGCCCAACGATGCCGCAGAAACCCGCCGGGCCGCGAATGCTGCCGCCGGTGTCCGAGCCGAGCGCCCCGGCGCACAGCCCGCCCGCAGCCGCAACACCCGACCCGCTGCTTGAACCGCCAGCGGTGTGCTCGGTGTTCCACGGGTTGCGCGGCGTCCCATATGGGTGGTCTATCGTGCCGCCAATGGCGAACTCGCTCAGATTCAGCTTGCCCAGCAGCACCGCGCCCGCATCGTTCAGCCTGCGGGTGATGGTGGAGTCTTCGTCCGCCACGAAATCCGCAAGCACCTTAGAGCCGGCGGCGGTGCGCACGCCCTCAGCGTGGATGATGTCTTTGACCGCGACAGGGATGCCGTGCAGTGCACCCTTGTTGCTGCCAGCGCTCATATCGGCATCCGCGCGGCGCGCCTGCGTAAGGGCGCTGTCTGACATCACGGTGATGTATGCGCCCAGCTCGGGGTTCAGGGTGTCTATGCGATCGAGGTACGCCTGCGTAAGTTCGACGGCGGACAGATCGCGGCGGCGCAGCAGAGCAGCGGCATCGGTGATGGGCAGGTAGTGCAGCGGTGCGCCGCTCACGCTACTCACCGGACGGCTCGCTTTCGGACGGCGGAGCAGCGGCGTGTGGCGCAAATGTAATCGCCGGCTCAATGCCTGCGAGCGCATCGGCGGGGATGGCGTCCAGCGCCGACAGCGTTGCGCTCAGACGGGTGGCTATGGTTTCGGCGCGCACATCGTCTAGGCGCAAGCCTGCGACTGCAGCGAGTTGGTGTATCTGTTCGGTAGTCAGGTCGGGCATCTTGAAGTCCGTTAGTCTTTCAGGTTGGCATAGACATGGTTAGCATACCATAACATGGTCTGAATGTAGGGCAAGCAATAGGTTGGTTGGTATGGATTTTTCACCTATTATCTAGTGCGCTGTGGCGAGCGATGAAGATAGCCCCAGAGACGAAAGGGAATGTCCACAAGAGGCAGAGAGCGCACCAAGCCGGGCAGGGAGAACTGCGCCGGAGCCATCGGTGAAAACACCAGAAACAGCCCAGGTATTATGGGAAATGCGAAGCTAGAAAATCCTAACAACCAGATAATTCCCAAGTGAAAGAGTATCAATATAATCCCGATGGGGCGGTGTAAATGCGGACGGAACAAGGCGAAAATCGCAAAACACTGCACATAAACCGTAACCAAGAGCATAAGCTGCGCCAACCATTCTTGACTGACTGCCAAAGGCAGCAGCAGCGGTATTTCCCGCGTATCGGACATAGCGCGCGACAGTAAAATCCTGACCATACCGCCCGGCTCAAAAAGTTGCAGATTGCTGTGGAATACCTTCCAAAAACCGGACAGCGAATAGGGGAGTAGGATGAGGCTCTGGACAATCCAGAAAACCACAATGACGCTCATAGCGTTCCGTCTCGCCATTCTTCCCGTCCCTTTGCTTGAAGATGAGGGGAGGAATAGCAGTGCGAAACTGACATACAAATAAATGTGATGTCCGTGATTTACGGCGCCATAGGAGCCTTGGATGGCTCCAGCGAAGAAAAGATACAGGAAGACGCCCAAGCGCCAAATCAGCACGCTCGGGAAAATCACCGCCAGCAAAGCCACTGTCGAACTGGCAACGGATATGACCGCTATGTTTCCCTGCCAGCCAAAGCCAATTACTTCTCCCAACAAGCCAACGGGCCACAACGGATCCGTCGGCAGACTCCCAGCGTAGGTGAATCTCAAGCCTGCTTGGATAATCGCATATGCGATGAACAGATAATAGAAACGCACCAGCCAGAGGATGCCGGCGGCGGCACGGGAGAAATCCGCAGGCGTGCGGCGCGGACCGGCGTCGAATTGCAGCAGGAAACGGCGCAGCAGCCGCACCCAGCGGGATACGACAACCAGTATTTTCCTGCGGGCGAGCCGTCGATCAACTGCGTTCATGGCGCAGCCTTCCCTTTATCCCCGACGAAATCGACACTGCCTTCCCAAGTGCGCCCCCCGCTGGTATTCCACCGGCCTATTACTTTGCTCTGATGGTAAAAGTCGCTGCGCTGCGCCTCACCAGATGCCAACTTTCCAATGTCCTGTCTTACTTCGCGCAGATCAATGCGGACTTGAACGATGCTGAATTCCACATCAGCGCCTTCGGCAAGCCGCTTCACTCTTGGATATAGAACTACTCTTACTTCCTCATCGCATTCTGCCACCGTCTGTGATTGGCAGATCTGGACCGCATCTATCAGCGCCTTGACATCACTGATGCCGCGGTTGGGAATCAAGTAGGGTGTGCCGGCTACCGGCATGCCGTCAATGGAGTGGGCGATAACCGCATTTTCCGTTCTCTCCCATCCCGGAGTACGGGAAAACAGATCCCAAGAGAAGAAGGGGTAGATCTCTTCGTCAGCCCTGATAAACAGCTCAACCCCTACCATAAAAACATAAAAGACCAAGACACCGGGGATAAGCATTTTCAACAGCTGATAATATCTGAAATGCATCAAAATGCCCCATTAGAATAGCGCAAAGGCTAACGCAGCCTCGCCTTGCCCTCCGCGTGCAGCGCAGCATTTTCACGGGTTCACCATACAGTATACTCCCCAATCCCGTGCCAAGCATGTGGATACGCTTTCTTGCGAACGGCGGGCTGGGTTAGCGCTACCCAATGCGCCTCCGATTTGACTATATTAGCAGGCGCACATACAATCGGCGCATCAGTTCAGCGAACATCAACAGCGACTTATAACTGACCCTACAATACTGAGGACACTGAAACGGAGGTGCAGCATGGCAATCGTAGGTTCGGGGGATTACAGGTACGAGCGCGTGTCGGAGTGGCCGAACATGCCCAAGTATTGGGCGTTCGGGGCGGCGTCGGACGGCGCTGTGAACTCCAAGGATGAGGTGTATATCTTCAGCCGCGGGGCGCACCCGCTGACGATATGGGACACCGATGGCAACTTCATATCATCGTGGGGCGAGGGCACATTCAGCGCCAACCCGCACGGCATCTACATCGCACCCAACGACAATGTGTGGCTCGTGGACAGGGACTACCACATCGCAACCGAATACACGCCCGGCGGCGAGGTTATCCGCACGCTAGGCGAGAAGCTCGCCCCCTCACCATCGTTCCAAGGGATGCCGTTCAACATGCCATCCGGGATTGCCATCGCGCCCGACGGGAACATGTTCGTCTCAGACGGATACGGCGGACATCGCGTCCACAAGTTCAGCGCCGACGGCGAGCTGCTCATGTCTTGGGGCAAGCAGGGCACCGGGCCCGGCGAGTTTGCGCTGCTGCACAATGTCTGGGTGGACGAGCGCGGGCGCGTCATCATTTGCGACCGCGAGAACGACCGCATCCAGATTTTCGACGGCGACGGCAACTTCCTCGAAGAGTGGACAGACATGCAAAAGCCCGGCGACCTGTGGATTCTGGACAGCATCGTCTATGTCGTGGAACAGGGGCCCGGCACCGGCGTCAGCATATGGACGCTGGACGGCGACCTCATCACGCGCTGGCGTGGCAACGAGGGCGCAGGACAGGGCACCGTCATCGGCGGACATGGCATCTGCGTGGACTCCAACGGCGGCATCTATGTAACCGAAATCGGGGAGGGCAACCGCGTGTCCAAGTTTGCGCGCGTGTAGCCGGCGCATCACGGATGATAACGGGGAGCTGACGGCGTGCTCGGGAGCGCTGCAAGTTGGCGATGCACATCGTAGGGCGGGCGCTGCGGCGGGCATCGGCGGCGGCATTGGAGCTGCTGATGCCGTTGCGCTGCGTATCTTGCGGGCGCGAGGGCGCATACATATGCGGCGCCTGCGCTCCCCGCCTGCCCGTGCTGCGCCGTCCGTTCTGCCACATCTGCGCCGCACCGAATGTGCCGCAGCTGTGCGACGGCTGCCGGCAGTATGCCCCGTCGTTCGACAGCGTGCGCGCTCCGTTTGTGTTCGACGGCGCGGTGCGAGAGATGGTCTATGACCTGAAGTATCGCGGGGTTCGCATCGCCGCGCCGCATATGGCGAGCCTGCTTGCGGACTACCTGCGCCGCAACCCCTACCCAGTGGATGCGCTCACCGCGGTGCCACTGCACAGCCGCCGCGAGCGCAGGCGCGGCTACAATCAGTCGGCGCTGATAGCGCAGGGGTTGAGCGCGCTGACCGGCATCCCCCTGCGCACCGACGCACTACGGCGCATCCGAAACACGCCGCCGCAGGTCAGCATGGGGACATCCGGGGAGCGCAGGCGCAACATCGTCGAGGCGTTCGAGTGCCCCGCCGCCGTTCACCACGATGTTGCGGGGCGAAACCTCATGCTCATAGACGATGTGGTAACCACTAGCAGCACCATGTCCGCCTGCGCCAACGCACTCAAAGACGCCGGAGCATCCCATGTTTGGGGCATCGCATTCGCACGGCAGGGCGCACCCAACGCCGCCGCAGACGACACGCCCACCGGCGGCGCGGACACTAGAGACGCCACGCGCCTGTGGGTGTGAGTTTTTTGTCCACCAAGTCCACCAAATAGTTACTGATAGAGGTTATGGTGAATTGAAGGGACAAGTTGGCAGCACCGATAAGAGGTTGGACAGCACGAGGATTAACACAAGCCGGGGGATCGGATGTGTGCGGATATGATGTCCGTCTGAGCGGTCCTACCCCTCGTTGCCGTTGCGGCCGCGCTCGAGTTCGGCGATGCGTGCTTTCAGCGCCGCCACTTCCGCGTCACGCTGCGCCCTTCCTCGCTTTTCGCCCTCGGCAATGCCCTCGGCTCTGCCCTTGTGCTTATGGAACTCTGCGCGTTCCTTCTTCACTTGGTCGTATACATACGAAAGCATTATCATAATTCCGTACACTCCTTCTGCGAGAATGAATGTTGACAGCAGCGCTATTGGAGCGGCAAGAGTCGCCTTGCCGGAAACCCGCTCAAGGTTTTGCGCGAATGTCATACTTGCTGATGTAACTGGCTTGCTCCATATGTATGTTAGCAACAGCGTTTGCACCACGAACAACGCTGTGAATATAGTTCTGTCGCGCGATTTGATGTTGAATAGGGAAGTCCTATCTGAATCGGGCTGCCGCCGCCTATCTTTCTCGAACACGACTATCAACGCTGGGATGATATAAGCGAACACGACGAACGCAACGCCTGCTGCGACAATCACTGCTTCTACATTGTTCATAAACATCTTACACCTTAATATAGTGTCTGTATATCCGTGATCGAGTATGTCATAACAGTGCTCTGACTATTGGCACTGTTAAGCATGGAAACTGGAACATTTTATGAAACTAATATTCTAATACTACTCTAACATCTCACATTCGTCAACACACTTTGGGGACGGCACACGCCTGCGGGCGTGACCGGATGCACCCGATGCTTAGGCGTCATGCTACGCTAGAATCAGGGCTTGCGAACAGGCAATCTTACGAGCTGCGAAAGGCAAGAACGATGGTTACTGATAGAAGCTATGGCGAATTGAAGGGACGCGTTGACAGCACCGACAAGAGGTTGGACAGCATAGACACTTGGCTGAGGCTGCTAGTGCTATTGCAAATCATGACGCTTATTGCGGTTGTCGGCTTGCGCTTCTTGCCATAGGTGAAACGCCTGCGGGTGTGTGATATACGCTGCCTTAAAATCAGCGCTTGGGCGTCCTAACCGATGGCTTACCCTTCGGGCGATTAGCGCCCGGCGGCTTGCCCGAAAAATCTCTCTTTGGCGGCGCATCTTTGGGACCAGTTCCCTTCCTCATGGGCACACTGCCTGTCTTATTAACCAATGGCTTGCTCTTCAGGCGATTAGCGCCCGGCGGCTTGCCCGAGAAATCTCTCTTTGGCGGCACATCTTTGGGACCAGTTCCCCTCTTTATGAGCACACTAGGCGTCTCAAGCAATGGCTTGCTCTTCAGATGATTAGCGCCCGGCGGCTTGCCCGAGAAATCTCTCTTTGGCGGCACATCTTTGGGACCAGTTCCCCTCTTTATGAGCACACTAGGCGTCTCATTCTGATTATGCGGCATGGTAGTTTCTTCCTTACTTAACCATATCTTGATTTTCTGAATTGTTGAACTAGGTAATATCATAGACCGTAGATGCTGCCCATCCTTCGGCAGAGGCAGACTGCTCTGAATACCGCTGATTATAAAAGTATGAATATATCATAACGGATTTTACATCTTTCGAAACTATGAATTCCTGAGTCTCTGGATGCGATTCTCCCGGTTCTACGACTAATTCGCCTTGGCTCCAACGGCGCTCGAATTTTTCAAGAGTCTCCCATCCAATGCTGTTGTATTCCTTATCAATAAACACTTGAGCATATAGTTCCTCAATGTTCTCGTCCGTCTCTGGTGCAATTTGTTGCAATTGGAAGAACCCTTTAAGAATCTCCACTTGCACCTTTGAACTGTTGTGCAAGGTCGCGGTTATGTCTATGTGCACATAGCTGTCGCCGATGTTCCTGTGCGAGACTTTTTGCGAAATTGTCAGATGCGGTTCGAAGGTTCTGAATATGTGCAACCTTTGATACGCAAGGATGCCACCTACGCATATTGCCACAAGAATACCGATTGCTTGCACGGCTCTAGCCGAATCGATGACACTTGCGTCCGTGAAATTGGCAACACCCCATAAGATAAGGGTGAACAGGACGGTAAGCCCCAAAGCCCATACCAAGGGATTCCGATTGAGCGTTTGTTTTATCTTTGGCAAAACCGTGTCGGTGGTAAACTCCCAAACGCCTGCCAAGAACTTCCGAATGTTTTCTCGCATATCCTACCCCATCACCCCCGCCCCAGCAGCTCCCCCACCAGCACCTCCACTCGCCCACCCTCCACCGACGAACGCAGCCACTTACGCAGCTCCCGCCGTGCCACCGTTACGCTGAACACCTTGTTCTGCGCTGCGCGCTCAGCACGAAGCCGTTCAAGCGCCTCGCACGCAGCCGTTTCTGCCGCCATGCCTGCGGCGGAGAGATCGGCGTGCAAACGATTCTCAGCATCGAACTCCGGGATGGGCAGCTTCCACAGATGTTTTTGCACATCTCGCGCGCCGAACTGACCTCTTGTCATCAAGGGCTTTACAGCTTCGTATAACGCATCGCTGTTGATGATCCCAAGCAGATAGTTGGCTTCATGCACATCCTTGCAAGCAACCCAAAACAGCTTGTAGTCCACCATTGCGCTAGCATCACCTACCGGCGCAGCAGTTGGCGCACCGGCGCTAGTGTACACAACACGAATGGGTCTATCGCTTGCATCTTGCTGCCACTCCAATTGAGATGAAAATTTGCCGTAGTAATCAAGCTGCCCTAGCAGGGTTAGCTTGTTGGCGCGCGCCTTGTTATTCTCCCACAGGCTGCTAACCGTTCGCCAGCGTCCCCGCATCATTCGTTCCAGCCCGGCAAGCGATATGCCGCCGACGCCATTTTCGTCTGCTTCAGCGGTGGGTATCCGGGCGTCGCCCCGTTTGAGCGGCAGGATGGCTTTGAGAGGCATGAGCGTGGCGTATGGCACCACGGTTTCGCCCAAATGCACATCGAACACATGTGCCCTTTCAATCGTCTGCCCGCTGATGGCGGCGAGGTCTAGCGTCTTCCACGGCGGCTTGTCCTGCGAACCGCGGCGTGGGTTCACGGTGATGGTCTGTCCAGCGCGGATGATAGCCGTGTTCTCGGTTTCGTTTACGAAGAACAGGCAGCGCGGCATTATTGTTGCGCCATTCCGTGAATGCGTTGCGTATGGCGAAGCGCCGTCTGCGGAGGTGTCGGTAATCCGGGCGGGCACTCGGCGCACATCGGCTGCGCCTGCTGCGCCCTGCCAGCGCTCCACTCTGCCTGCGAGCGGGCTGCCATCCGCATCGGGTTTGAGGTTCTTGGCAAAGACCACCGATGACGGCACGGGGAAGAAGGTGTTCGGCTTGAGCCTCTCCAAGTCCCACGCCCGCTTGAACCCAAAGTCCACCGACACGGTGCGGATGCCCTGCGTTGAGCGCCAGTTGCCAGTGCGCCACTTGGAATACTGCCCCGTTTGGAGTGCGCTGTGCGGCATCACCATTCCGATAACGCCGTCGGTTTCGAGGTACAGGTGCACGGTGCGCGCAAAGAACAGCCCCGCAACATCCTGATGCGTGGCGTACCTGCCGCCCGCCCAGATGCCATAGAGGGACTTGCTCTGCTGCTCCAGTTCGGTGCGCAGGGTGTCCGCGGTGTTGCGGTAGTTCAGCCAAGGCGGGTTGCCGATGATGACATCCACTTTGGCGCGCTCGAGTGCGACAGGGCGCACCATGTTGCGCGTGTAGTACGCCCAGATGTGGTTGCGCCCCTCGTCGTGCAGCCGCTGCATCGTGGCGATGGTGGCGGTGAGCGTCTGCCGCTCGCCCGCGTCGGTGATGTGGTGGTCGGCAAGTGCGAGCGTGGGATCGTCGCCCGTTTCGATGTAAGTCGCAATGTCGCCCATAAGCGCATCAAAGGTGTCCGCATGCTCAATCAGGCTCACGGGAAAGACCAGCTCGGTGTTCTCTTCGTCCCCGACCTGTATGGTAATCTCGTGCGTTGCGAACATATCGCCGGAGCGGTATCGGAGCTGCAGGGCGTCGCCCAAGTATATCGGGACGGATATGGATGTGTAGTCGGCGGCTTCGATGGCGGGTCTAGCGGCGAGGGCGTATGCGGCGCGCGCAAGGTGCACCGCAACGGGGTGAACATCAATGCCCGTAACCCGACTCCGCAGCCTGCTGAACACCTCTGCGGGCGCAACATCGGCGCTGCGGGCGGCGTCAATGAAGTGGTTGACCGCCTCAGCGATGAAGGTGCCAGAGCCGCAGGAGGGGTCTAGCACACGCTGGTTCAGGGGGTCTGTTACCAGTTCGCGCGTCATAATCTTTGCGAGCCATTGCGGCGTGTAGTATTCGCCAAGCGTGCGGCGCTCTTCGGGCGGAATGACCGTTTCGTACAAAATGGCGGCGATGTCATTGGGAGTGTCGCCCGCCTGCCAGTCAAAGCGCGCGATGCGCCGCGCCATAGTCGCAATCAGGGGCAAGCCACCCACCTCAGTGGGCCACGCAAAGAAGTCGGATTCCACAACGCCCTGCAAGCCGGTATCATTGCGGAACTTGCGCCCATGCAGCAGGTCGGCAGCGTCGGTTTCGGCGAGGTGTTGGATGTCTATGCCGAAAGACGCCTGCACCACCATCCCGATGACCGCAGTCAAGTATGTGTGGCGCACGAACAGGTCGTCCATCTGCGCCGTGTCGTGTGCGATTTCGCCGAGCGCGGTACGCAGCAGGTCATACCACAGCCGCCGCTTGACCTTCAGGGTTTCGTAGTGAGCGCCCTCTTCGTATAGCGCCTTCAGCCGTGCGATGTCGCGCTCGTACGAGGGGCTTTGAGGCCCAAGGTGGTGGGCTACGGCTTCGGGGTCGGGATGAATGCGTTCCAAGGATGTGAGCGCCTTGTCGCGCAGCCACTCATACAGGGGAAGCCACTTGTCGCCGCTCTCCAGCGTGAAGCCGTATGGCGGGGTTGTCTTGACCGCACCAGCGCCGTGCCAGCGCAGCAGCCAGTACTTGCCGTCGGTCAGCACGCCCGTCCGAACGCCCTTGCCATCTCGCTCGGACGCCGCGAGGTAGTCATCAAGTTGCTGCACATACTCGGGGTTGGGGTCGAAGCCCCGATTCGTGCCGTTGATTCTGCGTTTCATCTCCACGAAAGTGTCCAACGCAGTCAGGTCGACCGCGCGGCGCGAGGCGTCCGAGGGCGGGTTCTCTTCCACAATCTGATCTGTCTGCGCCAAGCGTGTGGCGATGAGAAAGTCCCGAACCGCGCTTGTGATATTCGCTTCAGCTTCGCCGCTCTCGTGTCGCCGCAGAATGGCGCTTGCGGCTTGCGCCAACGCAGGGTCGTCAATGTCAGGCTGCATAGGGGGACCATCCTCTTCAGGCTGGGTTCTTTGGTTAACTCTTGGTTAAAAAAGAGATAAGAGACGCAGGTGCTAGCGCTGATAGCGGAACGGCGGGCTTGAGTTATCTAGCTTTCCAAGCGTCCCAAATACTGCGCCACGATGTCGACGCCCACAAGCCCGCTGTACGCCTTCGTCAGCCGGTCGGTTATGGGCCCCGGGATGCCGCCGCCCGCGACTGCGCTGCCGTTGAAGGACGACACTGGCACGATGCAGAAGCTGGTGGATGTGATGAATGCTTCGTCCGCGGTGTATGCGTCATAGAGGTCTAGGTCGGCTTCGCGGACGGGGATGCTCAGCTCGTGGGCTAGGTCGATGGCGGTCTCGCGGCTGATGCCAGCGAGCACATACTGGCTGCGCGGGGTGAGCACCTCGCCATCCTTGACGAGGAACAGGTTTGCGCCGGGGCCCTCGCACAGGTTGCCGCTCATGTCCAGCAGGATGGGCCAAGCGTCGGGGTTCTGCGCCTCCACCTCTTGCGTGGCGAGCACAAGGTTGATGTAGTTGTGCATCTTGGCGCGCGGACTCATCGCCTCGGGCGGCGTGCGGCGCACGGAGGGCACGATGACGGGCATTCCGTCGCGGTAGTAGCCTGCGCGCTGTGCGAACGGCAGCGGCACGCACTCCACGATGACGCTGGGGTCGCCGCCGGGAACGCCCCGCGTAACACGCTGCGTAACCCAATAGTCGCCGCCGCCGTCCAGCAGCGGCAGGTTGGCTTTCAGCACCTGCATCGTGATGTCTGCAAACTCGGCTTTCGTCAGCGGCGGCTCGAGTCGCATGTACCGCAGGGAGTTGAAGAAGCGGTCTAGGTGCTCCGTAAGCTTGAATATCCTGCCGCCAAAAGTGCGCGTGGTGTCGAATACGGCGTCGCCGTACACGAACCCCCTATCGCGGATGGACAGGGCTGCTTGGCTCTCCGGCAGCATGTCGCCGTTCAGATATACGATGCGTTCTTGTGTCATGTGATGTGCCTCTGCTGCTAATGGTCTGTGTGTCGGTTAGTTCGGCGCCCGTATCCCGCTAGTATGCCCGCATCCTGCGGCGCTCAGAATCCCTCGGCCATCCCCAGCATATAGGGTTAGCGCAAGCCGAACGCCCGGATGCGTACGGCGCTAGCCCCCCCCCCGTACCACACTGGTCGCAGCGACATGCGTGGGCGGCGCTGATGCGCGCCTGATCAGCCCTACCCCTCGCTGCCGTTGCGCCCTCGCTCGAGTTCGGCGATGCGCGCTTTCAGCGCCGCCACTTCCGCGTCTCGCTGCGCCCTGCCTTGCTCTATGCCCTCGGCTCTGCCCTGCTCTATGCCTCGCGCTCTTCCCAGCTTTATGCCTTGCGCCCTGCCCAGCTCTTTGCCTTCGGCATATTCCGCTAGCCTCTTCTGCCTGCGGAACTCTGCGCGTTCCTTCTTCACTTGGTCGTACACATAGGAAAGCATTATCATAAGCTCGACCGCCTCCCGGATATGCGGATTAGCACGCATCCGGGTGCCCGGATGCGTGCAGTACTGATACGCCCCTGAGCAGTCCTACCCCTCGCTGCCGTTGCGGTTGCGCTCGAGTTCGGCGATGCGTGCTTTCAGCGCCGCCACTTCCGCGTCCCGCTGCGCCCTGCCCTCGGCGATGCCCTGCTCTACACGCGCTTCTAGCGCCGCCACTTCCGCGTCTCGCTGCGCCCTGCCTCGCTTTTCGCCCTCGGCAATGCCCTCGGCTCTGCCCTTGTGCTTGTGGAACTCTGCGCGTTCCTTCTTCACTTGGTCGTACACATAAGAAAGCATTATCATAATTCCGTACACTCCTTCTGCGAGAATGAATGTTGACAGCAGCGCTATTGGAGCAGCAAGAGTCGCCTTGCCGGAGACCTCTTCAAGGTTTTTCGCGAATGTCATGCTTGCTGATGTAACTGGCTTGCTCCATATGTATGTTAGCAGCAGCGTTTGCGCCACGAACAGCGCTGTGAATATAGTTCTGTCGCGCGATTTGATGTTGAAGAAGGAAGTCCTGTCTGTATCGGGCTGCCGCCGCCTATCTTTCTCGAACACGACTATTAGCGCTGGGATGATATAAGCGAATAGAACGAACGCAACACCCGCTGCTACAATCACTGCTTCTATGCTGTTCATGAACATCTTACTCCTACTATAGCACCTGTGTCTCTGTGATTGGATAAGTATTCGGAGTAGCGTTTCCATTTGGATGGCTATGAAACCGTATCAATAGCCTGCGCCCGATTCTGCATTCCCAAATCTCAGAGCGATATTGACCATTAAGTTATCATATGTGCTAGCCTTGCATCATAATACCCCGACTGCAAACCTACCAATGCGAACCGGAGATCCCTGACATGGTCCCCCTCCAGCTCAGCGTCCGAAACTTCATGTGCTACGGCGAGGGTGCGCCCCCGCTTGGGTTCGAGGGCATTCATGTGGCGTGCTTGTGCGGCGATAACGGGCACGGCAAGACCGCCCTGCTAGACGCCATCTGCTGGGCGCTGTGGGGCACGGCGCGCGCCACACTCGGACGCAACGGCGCATTCAGCCACCCCAACATGGGCGAACTGGTGCACATTGGCAAGCCGTATATGTCTGTGGAGCTGGACTTCACGGCGCGGGGACAGCGCTATCGTGTCGTGCGCAGGCACTCGCTCCCGGCGCGCGGCTCCGGCGGCAGAACCACACTCGAACTGCAAGTCCAAGACGCTGACGCTCCCGGCGCCTTTCGCCCCATTTCCGGCAACACCGTCAACGAGACGAACCGCCGCATCCGCCAAATCCTGAACATGGACTTCAAGACCTTCATCAACACGGCGTACCTAGCGCAGGGGCAGGCGGATGTCTTCACGACTAGCACGCCCACCGAACGCAAGCGTTGCCTCATCGATGTGCTCGACCTGCACTACTATCAGCGCCTGTCCGATGCGGCACGGCAGCGCTCCAACGCCATCCAAGACGATATTCGTCAAACGGACGCCGCCATATCCGTGCACGGCGAAGAGGCGGCGAAGAAGCCGCAACATGAGCGTGCGCTTGCGGACGCGCGTAGCCGCATAGCCGAGCTGCAACCGGCACTCGAGGATAGCCGTCAGCGTGGTGAGCAACTCCGAAACGATGTGCAGGCGCTTCAGGCGCAGCAAGCCGAATCCGATGCACTGCGGCAGCGCAAACGACAAGCCCAAGCCGACGCTGACGCCATCGGGCAACAGCTAGACACCGACGCCCAACGCCTCGCCGACTACGATGCCATCATCGCCAATGCACAGCAGACACAGGACGGGTTCGCCGCTTTCCAGCGCACACAAGCCGCCGCCGCGCGATTAGACGATGCGCTCTCGCAGAAGACCCAACTAGATGCGGAGCGAGCCGCCGTCGCACAGAGTATCGCCCGTCAGGAAGAACGGTTGTCAGCCGATATAGCAAACCTTCAGCGCCGCATCAGCGCCGAGCTGATGCCCAAGTCGAAGCGTTTGCGCGCAATCAACAGCCGCTTTGCGACGCTCGACAGACGCAGAGCCGAACTCGAAGAGCGTATCGAGGAAATCAAGCACCAGCGCAGCCGCATGGACGCCATCGCTATGCGCCAGAGCGCTTTGGAGCAGGAAAACATCAGCCTGCTCCAGACGATGGCAGACACCCGCAAGAAGTTCGATATGCTGAACGAGGGCATTGCCGTCTGCCCACTCTGCGACCAGAACCTCGAGCACCACGCACAGCAGCACCTGCGCCGCGAATACAAGCGCGTGGGTACGCAGAGCCGCGCCAGCCACGATACCAACACATCGGAAATAGGTGCGTTGAAAGCCGAACATTCGGGGATTAGCGAGAAGCTGCGGCGGCTGGAAGCGTCGCATCAGAGCAGCGGGCGCTCGCTTGCCGCTGACGAAGCCAACATCATCCGCGACCGTGACGAAGCGATGCAAGCCGCAGCGGAATTGAAGCAGGCAACAGCTAATCTTGCGGAGTTGGAGCGGCGCCTGAAAGACACCGAATTCGCACAGCAAGAGCGCCAAGAACTCGCACGGCTAGACGGCGCACTGACTGCGCTGGGCTACGATGCCGCAGCGCACCAACAGGCGCGGGCTGCGCTGCAAGCCACACAGCACTTTGCGGACGACCGCCGCCGTCTGGAAGAAGCGCAGGCGAACCGTCCTGCCATCGATGAGTCGCTGCAGACCAATCGCCTTATGCTGCAAAGCCGCACCGCCGACCTCGCCGCCGCAAACGAACGCCTCGCTGCGCTGGAGGTCGGGCTTGAGACGCTGCCTTCGCAGCAGCGGGCGCTCGCAGTTACGCTTGCGGATGGGCAACGGCTTGCCAGCGCCCTGCAAGAGCGCCGCGTAGAAGAAGGCGTGCTGCTAAACCACATCGCTCGATGCGAAGCGCTGGAACAGCAAATAGAGGCTCTTCGGCAGGAACGCAAACGGCTTTCGGAGCAGCAAGGCGTATACACCGAGCTGACCGCTGCATTTGGCAAGGACGGCATCCAAGCGCTCATCATAGAGAGCGCCATCCCGCAGCTCCAAGACGATGCGAACGACATCCTGAGCCGCATCACCGAGAATCGTATGCATCTGCGGCTGGAGCTGGACGAAGGCACATCGGAACGGCTGGAAATACGCATCGCCGACGAACTCGGGACGCGCGACTACCAGACATTCAGCGGCGGCGAGGCGTTTCGCATCAACTTCGCACTGCGGATTGCGCTGTCGAAACTGCTGGCTAGGCGCAGCGGCGCACCACTCCCCGTGCTGTTCATAGACGAGGGCTTTGGCTCACAGGACCGCAGCGGTCAAGAGCGCATCACCGAAGCCATCCAATCCATCCAAGACGACTTCGAGAAGATTATCGTCATCACGCACATAGACGAGGTGAAGCAAGCCTTCCCTATCCGCATCGAAGTAACCAAGCGCGACGGAGGCTCCACCTTCGCCATCGCCTAGACGGCTCTTGCGATATTATCCGCCTGCTCCCATCCTCATCTGCGGTAATTTCAGTACCCATCCACTCACATTGCTTGCCAGTAGCGGCGGCCCTGGATGCGGGCGAGTGTGCCGAAGCCGGGTGCCGGAAAATGGCCCGATATGAGCATGGCGTTCTCGCGCTCGATGCGGGCTAGAAGGGCGTGGCGGGTTTGGGCAGAAATGTCAGGCTTGGAATCGGCGCGTGGACTCCAGTGTGTCTCTTGGGCTTGTGCGCGGACATGGATGGCGTCGCCGGTAACTACGGCGCGCTCACCCTGAGATGCGATGAGGAAACTGGTGTGGCCGGGCGTGTGTCCCGGCGTGGGCAGCGTGGACACTTCGGGTGTGAGCGGGCGCTCGCCGTCGAAGAGTTCCAGGATGCCCTGTTCCTGCAAGGGGATAACCTGTGCGCCCATATATGCCCGCCTGCGGAGGGCGCCCCTCGTAAACACCCGCCAGTCGGCGTTGTTGACCCAATATCGCGCGTTGGGGAATGTGGGCGTAGGCTCAGCCGCCGTCTGCGTCCCATCGCCACCATCCGTTTCCTCATACAAAAAGTTCCAGCCAACATGGTCTATATGCAGGTGCGTGATAGCCACGATGTCCACCGATTGGCGGTCGACGCCCTTGCGCTCCATATCGGCGAGCAGAGCGCCCATCTCGAGCGTCTCCAATCCGCCCGGGTCGCTGCCAAGACCGGTGTCGATGAGAATCGTCTTGCCCCCGGACCGGATGCCGAAGCAGCCGAGGTTCATGATCATTTCGCCCTCGGGTGTGAGGTCGGCGTGGTAGGGCTGCCACGCTTCTGCTGCGACGGAGGGGAAGAAGTCGGACGGGGCGAAGCGGATGCGCCCGTCGCTCAGGGCAGTGATTTCCACATTGCCCACACGGGTCTTGTGGCTAGGCATACGCTTTCTCCGTTGCGGCTTCGTGCTTATGGTACATGGGGACGATGGCTTCACCGAGTATCTCGAGCTGTTCCTGCATCATCTCGGGCGGACATGCGGGGCGCAAGACGAACTTTTGGGCGCCGGCGTCGATGTACTCGTCAATGAGTTCGGCGATGGCTTCGGGCTTGCCGAATGCGGAGAAGTCGCGCCAGTGGGTGTCTTCGCGGCGGCGCAGCATGTAGGGCGCAGCGATGCGCTCGGCTTCCTCGCGTGTGTCAGCGAAGCAGAAGGCGGTCAGCGCTCCGTAGTGGTCTTCCTCGATATCGTTGCCGAACTCGTCCGCCCATGTGGAGATTTTGTCCACGCCAGTGCGAACCTCGTCCGGGGTGGCTTGGGAGACGAGCCAGCCGTCGCCGATGCGCGCGGTGCGGCGGAGCGCCGGCTCACTGCGCCCGCCAATCCATATGGGCGGCATGCCATCAGGGGGGAACACGGGTTTGGGCTGCACGGTTACATTGTTGAGCGTGAAGTGCTGCCCGTGGAAGGTTACATTGTCCTCTTGCCAAAGCAGGCGCATCACTTGGATTGCCTCTTCGGTGCGACTGACGCGCCTAGTGCGGGTCGTGCCGCATGCTTCGTACTCGGTGGCGTCCTCCGTGCCAAGCCCAACTGCGGGCATCGAGCGCCCGCCGGACAGGAAGTCGAGCGTGGCTATCTGCTTGGCGAGGATTGTGGGGTTTCGCAGCGGCAGCGCAATGACACTCGTGCCAAACTTCAGGTTGGTGGTGCGCGCAGCGGCGAATGAGAGCGCCACAACCGCCTCCATGTTCAGCTGTGGCGAAACGATTCGGTCGCTCAGCCAAATGGAGTCTATGTCCAACGCCTCGCAAGCGTCCACATAGCGCCACAGGTGCTGCGGATCATCGCTCGGAAACGGCCATCCCCCAAAGCCTATGCCTATCTTGATTGACATTTTTGTCCCCTTTATCCTGCTTGTTCTTATATAACCTGTCTAGCCGGAGTTCAGTTCTTTCATCCCTAGTCTACCCTAATCGGCATTCTAAACTTCGAAACAAGGACTCACTGTGGTTCGCCCAAGCTTTCGTCCAGCAGCTCCAAGAGATCTTTGGCGTCGCGAGAGTCTTGGGCTTGCTTCGTGCCGATGCCCTCGACGAACATTTGGAGGCAGAAGGGGCACGATACGCCGACGGTATCAGCGCCGGTGTCCAGATACTGGTCGGTGCGGATGTGGTTGACGCGTGCACCACGGCTTTCTTCGACCCACATATGGCCGCCGCCTGCGCCGCAGCAGAAGCCCTGTTCACGGCAGCGCTCCATCTCCACGAGTTTCAAGCCGGGAATGGCTTGGGCGATGCGGCGCGGCTGGTCGTAGATGCCGTTGTGCCGCCCGAGATAGCAAGAATCGTGGTAGGCGAGGGTGGTGTCCAAGCGCGCCAGCGGCTTGATGCGCCCCGCATCTATGAGTTCTGCAACAAACTCGCTGTAATGCTGCACTTGGTAGTCGCCGCCGAGATGCGGGTATTCGTTCTTGATGGTGTTGAAGCAGTGCGGGCAGATGGTAACGATTTTCTTGACATCATAGCGGTCGAGCGTGTCTATGTTTTGCTGAGCCATAATTTGGTAGAGGTATTCGTTGCCCATCCGCCGAGCAGGGTCGCCAGTGCAATTCTCTTCGCTGCCGAGGATGGCGAAGTCCACGCCGGCGCGCTTGAGCACAGACACCATAGAGCGCGCCACACTTTGGCTGCGCTGCTCGAGGGCGGCGGTGCAACCCACCCAAAACAGCACCTCGGCGTCGGGGTGCTCGGCGAGCGTGGGGACATTCAGCCCCTCAGCCCAGTCCGTGCGCGTAAAGGTGGTGCCACGCCACGGGTGGCCGCGCTGTTCCATGCTGAGCAGGGCGTTCATAGCGGTTTCGGGCATCTCGGCGCGCTCCATCACGAGGAAGCGGCGCATATCTACGATGGTGCTGATGTGCTCCACGCCGACGGGGCATTCTTCGACGCAAGCGCCGCAGGTCAGGCAGTCCCAAAGCGCCTCTTCCTGTATCCAGCGTCCGATGAGGGGCTTTTCGTCTTGCTTGTCATCGCCGTCCACGAGAGAGGGGCCGGTCTCCAGCACATGCTCTTTGAGGTTCTCGACGATGTGCATGGGCGAGAGTATCTTGCCGCTGATGTTGGCGGGGCAGCTATCGGTGCAGCGCCCGCATACGGCGCAGGCGTAGCCGTCTAGCAATTGGCGCTGAGTGAAGTCTTGGATGCGATGCGCGCCGAACACCTCCGCTGTCTCTAGGTCGGTGGGCGTGGGCAGCGTCCCGCGCGCCTCCAGCGAGCGTGTGAAGAAGTTGATGGGCGCACCAACCATGTGCATGTGCTTGGACAAGGGGATGTAGACAGCAAAGCCGAGAATGATGAACAGGTGCGCCCACCAGAAGATGGCTTGCAGTGCGACGGCGACAGGTTCGCTGACGACACCGCTGACGACGCTGGCGATTGCCCCGCCGATGGGCGCAGATGCGTGTGCGCCGCTCCCGCCCGATGCTATGTAGAACGCCTCCGTCAGCAGCGTGAACACCATCAGCAGCGCGATCAGCGCCAAGATGACGACCGATTCCTTCTTCTGCGTCAGGTCAAACGATAGGCGGTGCGGCGTCAGCACCCAACGGCGTATCGCCGCCCACGCCAACACAAACAGGAACACCACCGCCAGTATGTCCAGATAGAAGGTGAATATCCGCACTCCCGTTTCCGTGAGTATCTTTGACGACAGAGGATGCCAGATAGAATCCGCAAATATGAACAGTATGTAGCTCAGGGAAAATGACAGAAAGCCCCAGAAGATGAAGAAGTGCGCCAGCCCGGCACGGTCTCGGGGGATGGACACCCGCTGCAACACCTTGCGCTGCCCGAAGATGTACGGCAGTGCGCCAACCAATCGGTGCAGCGGCCGGTCGAAGCGGCCCGCAGGCTTGCCCAGCAGCACCAGCCGGAACACTCGCCGATACAGCAGCAGCCCAGCAGCAGCGAATGCGGCTAGCGAAATCAGGTACACGCCCACCCATGTGGGGATAACGCCGAAGATGCTGTCAGGGGGGACCATCAGGGACTCCTAGACCGGTGGCTAGTGGATAATAAGTATTAGGCGGATAGTGTATCAGGTTTCGTGTGAATTAAGAATTCAATCTCATTACAGTTGCCCTACCTGCCCCAAACCTCATGCACAAAGCCCCACGAAATACGCTACGCTCGCGCTGTAAAAGTGTAAAGAAGGTTTTTGCAAACGCTCTCCGGTCGGGCAGGGCTAGGCAAACACCTGCGATATGTATGCGATATGTATAAGGAGCTAGGCGTTGGGAACGGGTCAGCGACCGAACACGGTTAGGATGACGGCTGCGGCTACCACCCACAAGACTAGCGACGCAGCCAACGGGATGTCGCTGAGCAGGTAATCCTCTGGGGATTCGCCGGCATCGGGCTTGTCCGCAAGCAGAATGTATCGGAACAAGCCGAAAACCACGAATGGAATGGTGAGCATCATCGCCTTGTTCTCCGGCAGGTTGGGCGCAGTGAATGTATATAAGGAGTATGCGACGAGTGATGCGGTGGCGGCAATGACAATGAGCTGGTCTAGCGACGATGTGCTGTATGCGATGAGCGAACTCCGCTGGCTGTGGGCGTTGTCCCCGGCTTGGCGCAGCTCGCTGCGGCGCTTGACCAGCGCAAGCAGCAGCGCAACCAGCGTTGTGCACAGATACAGCCAAGGCGATATGGGCGCCTCCATTACCACTGCGCCCGCAACCACACGCAGCACCATCCCCGAGCTGATGGTGAACACATCCACTATCGGTATGTGCTTGAAGATGTGCGAATATGCGAACTGCAGCCCAATATAAATGATGGCAATCAGCCCGAATTCGAGCGATAGGGCAAATGCGGCGAGGATGCCGATAATTTCGAATGCGGCGGCGGCGATGCGCGCTACGGGCAGGGGCAGGCGTCCGGCGGCGATGGGGCGATAGCGCTTGCGGGGGTGCTGGCGGTCGCTTTCGATGTCCCGTATGTCGTTGTAGATATATACGGCGCTGCTGAGGAGGCAAAACAACGCCACCGCGAGCGTCAGGTTGGCGAATATGGCGAGCGCACCTAGCGGGTTCCATATCGGATGCCACACCTCCGATATGGTGAAGAAGAAGGCGAGGTAGATGAGCAGGTTCTTGTACCACTGGCGCAACCGCATGGACTTGAGCAGCGCCATGGGGACGCCATATGCGGGGCTTGCATTCCCCTGTGGCGTGGTGGGAATTTTCATAGAATAAGTCTATCAGTTTGGCAATCAGTCAGTCTATCAACAAGGGCTTTTGCCGAGTCGGTCTTCTGAGAAAATCTGTTGACACGGATGTTACATCTTCGTTATATTTGTTGTTAGCAGTCAGGCGGCTCGTCTGCTAATTCGCAATCTGCGGCGGTCATAGTTATGGGCGGCGGCAGATGCGAAGCGGGCGAGATGAGTGCGATATTTTGCAGCAAAACGAAACGATGCTGAACGGGTGAACATCAGGAGGTTCAAGCGAAAATGGCGACAGAGACGCAGACCACATTCAAGCCGCTGGGCAACCGCGTGGTTGTGGAGCCGGCGGAGGCAGAGGAGCAGATGAGCGCAGGCGGCATCTACATCCCCGACACCGCCAAAGAGAAGCCACAAGAGGGCACGGTTGTAGCCGTAGGCCCCGGCAGGCTCACCGACGATGGCGCACGCGTGCCGATGGAACTCGCAGTCGGGGACACCGTGGTGTATTCCAAGTACGCCGGCACCGAGTACAAAGAGGGCGACACCGAGTACCTCGTGCTGCGCGAAGACGACATCCTGTTCAAGAGGTAGTGGCAGGCTCGCCGCCCCAACCGGCAGCAGCAACCCGATAATGACGAGACACACAAGGCACAGTTCACAGGAGGACGAAGATGCCAAAACAGCTCACATTTAGTGAGGAAGCACGCGCCGCAATGAAGCGCGGCATAGACACGATGGCGAGCACCGTGGGCGTTACGCTCGGCCCAAGGGGGCGCAATGTGGTGCTGGACAAGAAGTTCGGTCCGCCGCAGGTGTGCAGCGACGGCGTTACCATCGCCAAAGAGATAGAACTCGAAGACCCGTTCGAGAACATGGGCGCACAGCTCCTGAAAGAAGCCGCTAGCAAGACCAACGATGTCGCAGGCGACGGCACCACCACCGCAACCGTGCTGTCCCAAGCTATTATCCACGAAGGCTTCAAGAACATCGCCGCAGGCGCAAACCCCATGGCGCTCAAGCGTGGCATCGAAAAGGGCGTGTCTGCCATCCGCGGACACATCGGCAGCATGTCCACATCTGTCGAGGGCAAGACGCAGATAGCGCAGGTGGCGTCCCTCTCCGCACACGACGACGAAATGGGCGGGCTTATCGCCGATGTCATGGAGCGCGTGGGCAAAGACGGCGTCATCACAGTGGACGAATCCAAGGGCTTGAGCTTCGAGCAAGAGTTCGTCGAGGGGATGCAGATAGACCGCGGCTACATCTCCCCGTACTTCATCACCGACCAAGACAAGATGGAGTCGTCCATCGAAGACCCATACATCCTCATCACCGACAAGAAGATCTCGGCGGTTGCGGATGTGCTTCCGGCGCTTGAGAAGATCCTGCAGGTCAGCAAGAACCTCGTCATCATCTCCGAAGACATCGAGGGCGAAGCGCTCGCCACGCTGGTCGTCAACCGACTGCGCGGCACGCTGAACTGCCTCGCCGTCAAGGCGCCCGGCTTCGGCGACAGGCGCAAGGCGATGCTCGAAGATATGGCAATCCTCACCGGCGGGCAGGTCATCAGCGAAGAGGTCGGGCGCAAGCTAGACTCCGTGCTCGTGGAAGACCTCGGCAGGGCGCGCCGCGTAGTGGCGTCCAAGGAAGAGACCATCTTCGTGGACGGCGCAGGCAACGACAACGACATCTCCGGGCGCATCAACCAGATTAAGGCTCAGATAGACGAGACCACCTCCGACTTCGACCGCGAGAAGCTGCAAGAGCGGCTCGCCAAGCTCAGCGGCGGCGTCGCCATCATCAAGGTAGGCGCAGCGACTGAGGTAGAGCTTCGCGAGAAGAAGCAACGCGTAGAGGATGCGCTGTCCGCCACGCGTGCCGCTGTGGAAGAGGGCATCGTGCCCGGCGGCGGGCTTGCGCTCATACGCGCACGCGACGCACTAGACAGCGTACAGGTGAGCGGCGACGAGGCAACCGGCGTGGCTATCCTCCGCAAGGCACTCGAACAGCCCCTCAAGCTCATCTCCGAGAACACGGGCGTGTCCGGCGAGGTCATCCTCTCCGAGAGCATCAAGGCAGAAGGCGACTGGGGATATGACGCCGAAGTCGGCGAGTTCGGACACCTGCTCGAGCGCGGCATTATGGACCCAGCCAAGGTTACCCGCGCCGCCATCGAGAACGCCGCAAGCGTTGCCTCTATGGTGCTCACAACCGAGTCCCTCATCACCGATGTGAAGGAAGAGCAGCCAGCCGCAGCCCCGGCAATGCCGCCGATGGACTACTAGGCGACAGCACCCCTCACTAGTCCCATAGGCTAGCCAAGATAACGAGCGGATTTCGCACTTGCGAAGTCCGCTCTGTTTTTTTGCCACCGACAACACCGTTCCATAGCACCCGGGTATCCGCAACACTGGGAAAACCCCATTTTCACCCAAGCAGATTAGGGGCTTTTACGCTTGGAATTAGCTTGCACACCGCTGGGGCTAACCGCTAGAACTGCTGGCGCACTGCCTGCTTTCACTCAAAAACACTCCAAATATCCGCAAGTATCGCCGAATAGTGCGATGGTATAATCGAGTCAAATCAGGCTAACGCTCAGCGCCAAAACGGAGGCGACTCCACTTGTTCACTCATCTTCATGTGCACACCGAGTACAGCATGCTAGACGGGCTTAGTCGGCTTGAGGGGCTGGTCGAGCGGACAGTTGAGCTTGGCATGGACAGCCTCGCGATTACCGACCACGGCGGTATGTACGGCGCAATAGACTTCTATCAGATTGCCAAAAAGCACGGCGTAAAGCCCATCATCGGCTGCGAAATGTATGTTGCGCCCAGCAGCCGCCACGAGCGCAATCCCGCCAATAAGTCCCCCTACCATATGACCGTGCTTTCGCACAACGAGCGCGGCTACGACAACCTCATTAAACTCGTAACCAAGTCTAATTTGGAGGGCTTCTACTACAAGCCGCGCATAGACCGCGAGGCTTTGGAGCAGCACAGCGAAGGGCTTATCCTGCTGTCCGGCTGCCCGAGCGGGGAAGTGCCGCGCGCGCTTACGAAGGGCGATATGGCAACCGCGCGCGCCGCCGCCGCTTGGTATAAGGAGCTGCTAGAAGGGCGCTACTACCTAGAGCTGATGAGCCACGGCGATGTGCCTGAGCTGCCCACAATCAACAAGGGGCTGATGGAGCTTCATCGCGAACTCGACATCCCACTCGTCGCCACGAACGATTCCCACTACACCCACAAACACGATGCCCCGCTGCAAGACATCCTCATATGCATTCAGACTAACACGAACGTGGAGGACGAAGGGCGGCTGCGGATGGAAGAGGATTCGTACTACCTACGCAGCCCGCAAGAGATGGCGGCGCTTTGGGTGGAAATCCCAGACGCTATCTCTAACACGCAGCGCATCGCCGAGATGTGCGAGCTGGAGCTGGACTTTTCGCGGATGCGGCTGCCGCAGTATCCGGTGCCCAAGGATGCCGGCAGCGCCGACGACTATCTGGCAGACATATGCCGCACAGAGCTGGTGCGCCGCATACCAAACGCCGGCGATGCCGAGCGCCAACGCCTCGACTATGAGCTGGATGTCATACGCCAAACACAGTTCGCCGACTACTTCCTTGTGGTGTGGGACATCGCCAAGTTCGTGCACGAGCGCGACATCTTCTTTGCGGTGCGTGGCAGCGCCGCCGCAAGCCTCGTGCTGTACTGCCTAGGCGTTACCGATGTGAACCCGCTGCCGTATCGCCTAGTCTTCGAGCGCTTCCTCAATGTGGAGCGCAAAGAGATGCCAGACATCGACATGGACTTCCAAGACGACCGCCGCGAAGAGGTCATCAACTATGTGGTGGACAAGTACGGCAGAGAGCATGTGGCACAGATAATCACCTTCGGCACATTCGGGGCGAAGGCGGCAATCCGAGACTCCGGCCGCGCCCTCGCAATGCCCTACGGCGATGTGGACCGGGTGGCGCGCCTTGTCCCCACCCGCTTGGGCATCACGATTACGGACGCCATAGAACAGAACCCGGAGATGAAGGAAGCCTACGACGCCGGCGATGGGGATGGCACCCGCAACCTCGTGGACACCGCCATCGGGCTGGAAGGGCTGACACGCCACACCAGCACGCACGCCGCCGCAGTGGTGATTTCGCAAGAGCCGCTGACGGACATCGTGCCGCTCCAGCGCCCGACGCGTGGCAGCGACGACGGCACAGGCGTCGCAATGACGCAGTACGCAATGGAGCCGTGCGCCGACCTCGGATTGCTGAAGATGGACTTCCTCGGGCTGTCCAACCTCGCCATACTCGCTCGCGCACGCAACCTCATAGCGCACACGCGTGGGCAGCGATTCAGCCTCACCGACATACCGCTGGATGACGGCAACACATTCGCGCTGCTCTCGCGCGGGGACACAGTGGGCGTGTTCCAGATGGAAGGCTCGGGGATGACCCGCTACATCAAAGAGCTGAAACCAAGTTCGCTTGGTGATGTCGCAGCGATGATTGCGCTCTACCGCCCAGGGCCTATGGACCACATCAGCACATTCATCGACTCCAAGCACGGCCGCACCCAGCCGAACTATCCGCACCCAGCACTCAAGGACATTCTGGAAGAAACTTACGGCGTCATCGTGTATCAGGATCAGGTGTTGCAGATAGCGCGCACATTCGCCGGCTACACGCTGGGCGAAGCCGACATCGTGCGCAAGGCGATGGGCAAGAAGATCCCGGAGATCATGGCAGAAGAGCGCGAGCGGTTCATCACCGGAGCGCTGGAGCAGGGCTACTCGCAGCCGATGGCAGAGCAAATATTTGCGCTCATCGAGCCGTTCGCAGGATACGCCTTCAACAAGGCGCACAGCGTCAGCTACGGGCTTATTTCCTATTGGACGGCGTACCTAAAAGCCAACTTCACCGCCGAGTACATGGTGGCGCTGCTCAACTCATTCAAGGGCAGCGCCGACAAGATTGTCGCAGCAATTGCCGAGTGCCGCAGGCTGGACATACCCGTGCTGCCGCCCAGCGTGAACAAGAGCGATGTGGACTACTCCATAGAAACCACACCCGACGGGCACGAGGGTATCCGCATTGGGCTGTCGGGGATAAAGAATGTGGGCGAGGCGGCAGTTGCTCCGCTCGTAAATGCGAGCAGAAAGCACGGCGGGTTCGACACCATAGAGAATCTGTGCCAATCCGGGGACATAGGCGCCGTGGGCAAGAAGACGCTGGAAAGCCTGATTCGGTGCGGCGCACTGGACGACTTCGGCGACCGCTCCGGCTTGCTCGATGTGATGGAACGCATCCTGACGCTGGCGCAGAGCGAGGCGAGCCGTCAGAACTCGCAGCAGGCGTCCATGTTCGACATGATGGGGGCGTCGATGCCCACCGAACTGGTGAGCATCGACATCCCCGACAAGCACACTTCGGATGCGCAGAAGGGGCAGTGGGAACAGGAACTGCTGGGCATGTCCACATCCAACAACACGCTGCTAGACCTGCTGGCGCAGCGCGGCAAGTCAGAGTACATCGTGATGCTCAAAGACTTGGATGTGGACATGGCGGGCAAGCGGGTGAAGGTTACCGGGCTGGTGTCCGATGTGTCCCAGCGATACACGCGTGAGAACAAGCCCTACGCCATCGCAACGCTGACGCTGATGGACGGCACGATGGAGGTGTTCATCTGGGACGACAAGTGGCAAGAAACGCAGGCTGCGTGGGTGGACGGCAAGCTGATTGCCGTAACCGCCACGGTGCGAGCGCGCGACGACCAGCTCAGCCTGAGCTGCTTGGACGCCGAAGAGGTAACACTGCCGCCGGCAACGACCACGCCCAGCGCGAACGCAAGTGCCGAGACGGCTAGGGTCAACGGCACGGCGTCTGTGCAAGAGCCGAGCGTGGCGTATGCGCCCGATGCGACGGCACAGCAGCCTCAGCGAACAAAAGCACCCGCCGCAGTTGGCGATGCCGAAGATGCGCCGCCGTGGGACACAGACAGCACAGGCGCAGCAACGGCTGCAAGCGTGGATGCAATATCGTCAACCGTGCTGCCAAAATCGCCCGTTACAGCGCACAACGGCAGCGACTTGCCGTCAAGCCCGGTGAACGGCGGCGACCCACAGCAGCAAGCGCGCAAGTCCCCGTCCCTGCCAAAATCGCCCGTTACAGCGCAGAACGGCAATGCCTTGCCATCAAGCCCGGTGAACGGCGGCGACCCGCAGCAACAAGCGCACAAATCCCCTTCCCTGCCAAAATCACCCGTTACAGCGCAGAACGGCAACGGATTGCCATCAAGCCCAGCGAACAGCAGCGACCCGCAGCCGCAAGCGCACAAATCCCCGTCCCTGCCAAAATCGCCCGTTACAGCGCAGAACGGCAGTGCCTTGCCATCAAGCCCGGTGAACGGCAACGGTGCGAGGCATCTGACACTGCGGCTGCGTGAGACCAACACCAACTCGGACGGACGCTTGCTGATGGATGTCAAGAGCGTGCTCGTTGAGCATCAAGGCGAAAGCGAGGTTACGCTTGAGATTGCGACGGATGGGCGCATCGTAACGATGGAGTGGCCCGTGATACGCGTCGATGCGAGTGAGAGCATGGTGGACGAGCTTAGGCAACTGCTAGGAGCGGCCGGCGACGCTTATTTGAGCAGTTAAACGGGGATTTGGCATAGACACCCCTGCCATAACGGGTTTGAGGGTATGATGCGCTGGTTGGCTCTATCCAGTTCGACGATGCTTGGGAACTCGACAATACCAGCGCCGCCGTGGGGTGTACGCCACCGTCTAGCGTTCTAGGTCTAGCAGGCGCTGTTTCAGGTCTAGGCGCGATGTGCCTTTGCCGTAGCCGCGCAGGCTGCCGTCGCTCGCAATGACGCGATGGCAGGGGATGATGATGGCGAGGCGATTTCGCGCCATCGCTTGACCAGCGGCGCGCGGGGCTAGGGGGTTGCCCGCCTGCGCTGCCAGCCACTTGTAGGTGCGGGTTTCGCCCTTGGGGATGGTGCGACAAGCCTGCCATGCGGCTTGGTGGAACGGGGATGCGTCGTTCACATCTATGGGTTCGTCAGCGAAGCTAATCTCGGCGCCGTCGAAGTAGCGCGTCAGCTTGCCCTTGAGCGTGCCGAAGCGCGCCGCATCGGGCGCTGCGTCGTCTATGTATGCACCGAGCTGCTCGAAGCACTCTTCCGGAGTGGATTGCGGAAGCGTGGTGCGGCGGAGACCACGCTCTGACGCCACAACGCCCATCCAGCCGGCGGGCGTCTCGAATATGTCATAGTACAGGTTGGGCATCTGTCATCCTCCGAATGTTCACAAGTGTGCGTGCTTCTATGGCGCGGCTTCACGCACATTTATGCTATCCACAATGCACCCGAAATGTAAACGGCTCTCCGCACTCGGTATTATCAATCCGCTACCCTGCGATGCGACGGGGATTTTGGGGCGTGTGCTACCTGTCGGCTGGGATGGGCGGGTTGCCGCCGGGGAGCAGGCGTTTGAGGGCGCGGACGGCTAGCGGACCGCGGATTGTGCGCCAGTCTTGTTCCATGGCGTCGGCTTGGTCAGCGTCAGGTTCGGCTCGGTCGGCGTCCGGGTGCGCTGGCGCATAGCGAGCAGCGGCGAATGTGGATGCGATGCGGTGGGCTGCGGCGCCGGCTTCGCCCAGTACGGCAGACAGCGCGGCGGCGTACTCGTGCGGGGTCTGGTCGGCGCGGCGACGCATGCCTGCGAGTACGCCGAGCCGGTTCATCTTGGCATAGGCGCGCTCGACGGGGGTGAGGCTGCGCAATCCCATGTTCCAAAGCCACAGCAGCAGCAGCCATATGACGCCAGCGACAGCGAGAACGATTCCTATTTGCCGTGCCACAGGCAGCAGGTCAGCGACGGTGATGCCCCCACCGGGAGTGTTTGCGCCGCCCAGTGCGCCTAGACCCGGTATGCCGATTTCGTCGAACGGGTCGAGGAAGTCTTCCTCCCCGCCGGACACGCCAGACAGCCCCTCTACGGATGATGGGTCAAAGCCGGAACCGGTGGTCATGTTACGCTCATGCATGGGCCATTGCGGGGTCGGCTCGAAGTCTATCCACCCATACTCAGGGAAGAAGACCTGCGCCCAGCCGTGGCTGTCATTGTCGCGCACGATACGGACGCCGTGTTCCTCGTTGAACTCGCCGGGGGCGTATCCCGCAGCGAGGCGCGCCGGCACGCCCACTGCGCGCAGCATCACCACCATAGACGATGCGAAGTAGTCGCTGTATCCGGTCTTCGTTTCGAAGAGGAAGTAGTCCACGCCATCTGCGTCGCGTGGGGGCGCATCTATGTCCTGCGAGTAGGTGAACTCTTCGCTGCGGAGATACTCGGCGATGGCGTTCGCCTTGTCCAGAGGGGTGTTCGCATTTTGGGTAAGCTCGGCAGCCTTGTCGCGGACGCGCTGCGGCAGCGATGACGGCAGTTGCAGATAGTGGTCGGTGATGAATGTGCTGTACTCGGTGCTCGCTTGGCGCAGGTCATCATCTGTGGCAAGCGACACATACGACACCATCGTGTAGGGATGATTCTCTTGCAGGCGCTCTGCGAACTTCCAAGACACGATTTCGGGGGTAACCGTGCCCTTGCGCTCGACGGTAACGCTCTCCAAGATGAGCGCTGCGCTCTGCGGGTCGTTCGGATTGGGAGCGAACTGTATGCCGTTGAGCGCGATGTCGCTGGGCAGCATTCGGGATATGTATGCGTCGGGGAAGCGCTGCGGGAGTGCGTTGCCGGCTTCGCGGAGGTCTGCGGCGAGGTCTTGTATGTCGGGCGGAAGTTCGGCGTCGGCTTCGTCCGACTGCATGGATATGGTGAACTGCTTGGGCTTGAGCGTCTCTACCACGGCGTCATGGCTGAGCCAATCTAGGCTGCCGCCGGCGAGGAAGCTGTCGGAAGCAAAGTCCAGCTGAACGGTCTGCTCGACCGACACGCGCTCCAGCCAGTCGGGGCGCGGGGGCGGGATTGTGTTGGGGCCGACCTCTATGCGGGTGGTTTCGCCCGCCTTCCAGCCCTGCGGGGTGTATTCGGTGTAGGTGTTGGACAGCCAGTAGGATGGGTATGTGGTATTCGCCCAGAACACCACCTCGCCGCCGAACGATATTGCGCCGATGAACGGCAATGTCGTGCCGAAGAAGCGCCCCGGCAGATTCTTGCGGGATTGGACGCCAGCGAGCAGGCGCGAGAACTCTTCCTCCAAGCCGGTTATGGGCGTGCGCGCTGTGTTCCACAACGACGCAAGCTCATGGGACACATAGACGCGCAGGGGGAGCAGCGCCGCCAGCACCATCACGGCGAGCGCAAACCATATGGCGGCGTGCATCGTCAGCCAGCCGTTGACCATCTCGAAGCGGATACCTCGCAGCCGCCAAGATGTCTCGCTTTGCACCACGCTCATCCGCACGATTAGCAGCATCGCAAGCAGCGTGAAGAGGAAGAACTTGGACGAGTAGTTCAGCGCCGGGGGCAGGAAGCTCAGGTTCGTCAGGATTGCCATGCCGCCCATCACCACGGTTACCCAAGCGTTGTTGGCGCGAAACAGGAAGAACGAGCTTGTGTAGCCGATGACCCACGCCATAGCGAGCAGCGCAAGGGTGAACGGCAGCAGGTCGGTGGATATGCCGTCGGAGGTGGCGGCTTCGTACCATACTGCCAGCCTGCTCCACATCTCGGGGAGGGCTTCACGCAGTGTTTCGGCGTCGGCTTGGGAGACACCCTGCCATATCACCGCCGCTGCGCCGACCGCAAGCCCCACGGGGAACAGCGCCGCAATGAACGCCCAGTGGATGCGAATCTTTGCTAGCGCAAGCCCTACAACAGCCGACCCAAAAAGTATGTAGGACAGGCCGGGTGTGGGCACCCAGTTACCATCGTCAAGGGAGATGCCGACGGTCATCAGGGCGGCGAGCAGGATGACGAACGAACTCCAACCCTGCTGCGGGCTGAAGCGGTCGTACAGGCGGAGCAGGGGATGGCGGTCGCGCGGCGCTGACACTTGGCGCGGCGGGATGATGGTCGAAATGGCGGTAGCACTGCGGGATGTCATACTCGCACCTCTGCTGCGGTGGGACGGTCGGGTTCGTGCAAGTCTGGTACGGTGTGAACACGGCTCAGCGCGACGGGGATGTCATCGCCCTTGCGGATTAGATAAGGGGGTATGCCGGATAGGTATAACTCGGGTATGACATCCACACTGTTGAAGAAGCCGCCGAACGATGCCCCGTCCAGCAGCACGACCGCCACACGGACGCGGCGGCGCGTCAGCTCTCGCAGGGCGGTTACCCATTCGGGGCGGTTGGACGGCGTGATGACGATGAGCGAGCTGTGGTAGCCCCAGAGCTGCTCTTCCTCCGGGAGCAGCGCTTCCAGCGGGATGACGCCGTCCGCCTTGCTCAGGGCGAGGAACTCGAGGGCGCGGTCGAACTGCCCCATGCCGGTGTCCGCAGGCAGGAAGTAGCGGCGGTCGCCCTGCGAAAGCAAGCCCACCGGCAGACCTGCGTCGATGTACTTGCGGAAGAGCGACGCCCCGATGGACACGGCGTACTCGTCGGTGCTCTCATCAAGTTCGCCGGCTTGCACATCGCGGTGCAGGTCTATCAGCACCCACACATCGCTGGACTGGCCGAGGTCGAACTCTTTGGACATGAGCTTACCGAGCTTGGCGGTGCTGCCCCAGTGGACGCGGCTGATGCTGTCGCCGAATGCGTACTCACGGACGCTGGATGCGTGCGGGGTGAGGTCGTGGGAGCGGCGGCGCGTGGTGCTTTCGCCGGAAAGGTCGGCGGCGGGAATGGCGAATTCAGGGATGTTGTGTGTGCGCGGATAGACGATGATCTGCTCTGTGCCGCAGAAGAAGCGCTCGCGCTCGAAGATGCCAAAGGCGTCGGTGTTAGACACGCGGACAGGCCCCATCGTGTACACGCCGCGTGTGCGGGCGGGCGTCAGGGTGCGCCACGAGCGAAAGCCCTTGCCTTGCAGGCTGACCGCCATCCCGCTCGAATAGCCCGGCAGGTCGGTCAGGTCTTCCACCTCGAGCGTGGGCTTGGGCATGGCGTTCTCGTTGCGGATGGTGATGCGCTCTTCCACATCATCGCCCACGCGCACGCGCCGTGCGCGCCGATCCACGCCCACTTCGAGCGCGCGCAGGCTCAGCAGATTCCACACGAAGCCGAAGACGAGCGTCAGCAGCAGGATGTATGACAGACGATAGAACAGCCCAAATCCGGTGGCCGCACCAGTCAGCGCAGATATGGCGGCAAGCGCAATGACTAAGTAGAAGCGCTTCCTCAGGAAGAGTTTCGAAGTGAAGATGGCGCTAACTCCTTATCCAGCCGCGCGCTTGGGCACCCGGGACGGGGATGTCGTCCGCAACGGCGGTCATCACATCGGAGGGCGTAACGCCGCGCATACGGGCGGCGGCGCTGATGATGATACGGTGGCGCATAACCGGGACGATAAGCTCCTTCACATCGTCGGGCAGCACATAGTCGCGCCCGCGGATGAGGGCGAGGGCTTGTGCGGCGCGGAACAGGAACAGCGAGCCGCGCGGGGATGCGCCGAGTGCTATGTCCGGGTGGTCGCGTGTGGCGTTGACGATGGTAACGATGTACTGCTTTATCAGGTCGTCCACATAGACTTCGCGTGTGGCATTTTGCATATCCAGCACTTCGGCGGCGGTGGCAACCGGCTGCAGCGTGTCTATGGGGTGCGCCGCCTGCTGGCCATCGATGACGGCTATCTCCTCATCGATGGACGGGTAGCCGAGGGTTATCATCACGAAGAAGCGGTCTAGCTGGGCTTCGGGCAGCGGGAATGTGCCTTCGTACTCGATGGGGTTCTGAGTCGCCATGACCATGAACGGAGACGGGACGGTGTGCGTAACGCCCTCCACGGTTACTTGGCGCTCTTCCATCGCCTCCAATGTGGCGGACTGGGTTTTGGGAGTGGCGCGGTTCACCTCGTCGGCGAGGACTATCTGAGCGATGATGGGGCCTTGGCGAAACTCGAACTCGCCGGACTTCTGGTTGAATATGGAGACGCCGGTTACATCGGTGGGAAGCAGGTCGGGAGTAAACTGGATGCGCTTGAATGTGCAGCCGGCGGAGCGGGCGATGCTCCGAGCGAGCATGGTCTTGCCCACGCCGGGGACATCCTCTATGAGGGCGTGCCCTTGGCACATCAGGGCGATGACTCCGAGTTCGATGGCTTGGTCTTTGCCGATGATGACGCGCTTGATGTTTTCAACAATAAGCTGCGCGATGCCCCGCGCATGTTCAATCTGCTGCAACGGTCGGTCTCCTAAAAAGGTCTGTCGGTGCTTTGGCGAGCATAGCCTATGTGCATATCATACTTGAAAACAGCGATTGTGTGTTAGTGCTAAAAGAAGATGCAGCCTAGCAGTACGCCGGGCTGCATCTTAAATGCGCAATGAGGTTGTTGGGATTGCTAATTGCCGTTATCACTTCAACATGCGTTCTCTGCCGATAGCTAATCGAAGGAAGGCTGGCTGCTGGCTGAGGGGAGGTGTTGACCCTGCTCACTTCTCATGCCTAACCGCACCGCCTGCGTCAGCGCAGAGTAGGGCGTCTTGACCGACTAGTGGCTGGGCAGCTGACGGTCTTTCCCAACCCAATCGTGGTGGGCGATAGAGGACTCGAACCTCTGACCTTCTGCGTGTAAAGCAGACGCTCTAACCGTCTGAGCTAATCGCCCGGGGCATATGGAAATGTGCCACACCCGGTATGTGGGGTGCGGTATTTTTAAGGGGAGTGGCGCGCTTGGCGGGACTCGAACCCACGGCCTCAGCCTCCGCAGGGCTGCGCTCTATCCAACTGAGCTACAAGCGCGCATCTAATGCGACGGGGTATGTGTCTATTGGTGCCGAAGGAGGGATTTGAACCCACACATCCGTAAGGATACTACGCCCTGAACGTAGCGCGTCTTCCGTTCCGCCACTTCGGCACATCGTTTGCGGCGGCGATGCTGCCGCTGCGTGGTGGGCGATGCAGGATTTGAACCTGCGACCTCTTGCGTGTGAAGCAAGCGCTCTAACCAACTGAGCTAACCGCCCGCCGCTCGTCGGGCTGCCCCGTCAGGCTCGCCCAGCGAGTACAAACAATTATATCAGATAATGTCGGGAGTGGGAATATCACATCTCGCCTTCGCGGCTGCGTTAGCGCTCCCCCAGATGGAGTCGAGTCGCGGATCCCGCGCAGTGGTTGGGAACGCCTGCCATTACAGCGTCCAATTTGCAGAATGGTTTGGTGGTATAATCTACGGTGGCGAAAATCAGAGTAACGCACACCGAAAATTGCACAGCCGCCATGCACTCACGATGACTGACAAGCGAGATTATGACCACCATATCGGATAACCTGCAGCGGCTTCTGACCGCTCACATTAAGAACATAAGTACGGGGGGGGGGTATTTCCCTTTCCCCGCTGCTTCGAAACATTCTGTTCGCAATGTTCATCGCGGGCATCTTCGCATACGCCACAGCGTTCGCTGTGTACATGCTCATCCGCTTCGACCTCTTCAACCTCCTCCTCCACGATCTTAATATTGATGACTCTTTCTACTACTTCCAGATAGCCTACAACCTCGCCGAAGGCAAGTTCTCTACCTTCGACGGTGGCATCACCCGCACCAACGGCTACCATCCACTCTGGATGCTGATGATTACGCCGTTCTACTGGGTCTTCGACAAGGAATCAGCGCTGTTCGGCATCAAGGTGTTCGAACTGGCGCTCGTCGCAGGCGGTGTGGCGCTAATCGCCGCAGCGGCGCGCTTGGCACGCCTGCCGTGGATACTGCTGTTTACCCTACTACCGCTGCTCTATTACCATCCGCAGGATAACATATTCATCAGAGGCATGGAGGCAGCGGCGGCGCTGTTCATGCTGGGACTGTTCATCCTCGCGCTCTGTTTGTTTGCGCGCAATGCGGGGCGTTGGAAGTGGCTGCTGATGGGCGTGGCGTTCGCTTTGCCTTGGGTGCGCTTGGAGTACATCGCCATATCGCTGGCAGGGACGGGCGCGCTGTGCATGCTGGAATGGTCGTGGCAGGACAGGCGTATCAGCGCATGGTGGCGCACATCCGCATCTAGGCGCGAGTTCGTCCGCTCGATAACTGCGCTCAAGGCGCTGCCTTCGCTGATTGCAGCCGCTGCGGGCATACTAGTTTACTTCGCCTACAATGGCATCGTGTTCGGCGGTATCGTGCCCGTGAGCGCAGCTACCAAGCTATCGTGGTCGCAGGGCAAATGGGAACAAGCCGGTGGATACAGTCTCTTGGAAAGTTTCTGGGGGACAATACGCCGACCCGTGTTCGACTATGAGCTACTGGTTGCGGCAGAAGTATGCGCATACTTGCTACTGGTGTGGTGGTTCGCACGCCGCTCGCGCAGCCGCCGAGACTGGCTGATGCTAGCGTTCTTGGTAGGCGCGTTCAGCCTAGCGGCTGGGCATCTCGCCAAGTTTGCGCAGACCGTTCTGCTTGACCATCCGGACGGACCATACTTCCCATGGTATTTCGTCCCGGCATATCTGATGATGGCTCTGGTAATCCCAATCAGATGCTATGTCGCAATCTACTTCGTCCGCTACTTTGGTGGGCACATATCGCGTCCTGAGAGCATCATCTTGAGCACTTGCATCGTGGCGGTGGGTGCGCTCTTCCTGTTGTGGAACACTGACTTCACCAGACCATTTAAGTTTATAGACCAAGCAAGCAGGTCAACCCATCATGATAATTGGGTAACCATTCAACACTCAAATGTGCAAATCATGAACGATGCGCTGCCTGATGGGAGTGTAATCGGGTCTTGGGATTCGGGCATCATAGGGTACTTCTCCCGCTTTCCGGTGGTGAACCTAGACGGCTTGGTGAACTCTTATGACTACTTTTATGCAACGGGGGATGGCTACGCAAACTGGAAGGACGAATACGCTCCCCTCTACTACCGAGAGTTTGGCATAACTCACTTCGCTAACACTACAAGCGATGAAGCGTGGTACCACAAATATGCTGAGTATGCGCTTTACCAAAGCCCGTTTTTCCCGCATAGCGGGCGATTTATAATCTGGCTTGGGGAACCGCTGGAAAAATCTGATGCTTTCGCACAGTTTTGGGAGAACATGGAACCTCATTTCGACTACAACACCGACGGCACGGCGATGGTCGTGCACGGTCGGCTAGTGCAGATGTTCGCTGACGACTGCGCTTCAGACGAACTGGTTGCATTGCCATTGAATGTCCACACATCGAACGGACAGGCGGACGAGCTAGTTGCAGAGGCTTGGATGCAGATGAGAACCGGCCTGTGCGTCGCCATCATACAGCTGCCACAAGGGGCGCAGCCCCCCACTCGGGTGGAAAGGATGTCCCCCAGCGCCTACCTTGCGCGGCTAGTCAGAGACAGCGAACCTGCAATCAGCTCGGACTACGATGTGTATCTCGCCGACGACATCATCATCTACGCCAAGCGGGAGTGCGATGCGGACGACACAGACGCAGAGTTCTTCTTGCACATCATCCCGGTTGACGCCGCCGACCTGCCCAATCACCGCAAGCAGCACGGGTTCGACAATCTGGACTTTGCGTTCCTGTGGAGCGATACAAGCATAATATCTGGGGATATGTGCGTGGTGAGTAGAGCGCTGCCTAACTACGACATCGATGAGATCAAGACGGGGCAGTACAGAGCAGTGGGCAGCGGATACGAGCACCTGTGGAAGGGGACTATATCCCCCCGATGAGCGTGCGAGCGCAGACAACGCCACCGCACCACCGCATCCGCATTAGCGCTCCCGCTTCCACGCCTTCCACACCCCGCATCGACCGACCCGCTGCAAATCATATGTCCTCGTGCATCTGTGCGTCTTGCTCTATGGCGAGAATAAAGTTGCGCATGTGGCGCTTGTTGCGATATAAACGAACCATCAGAATTCGAGTGGATGGGCAGTGCCGAATTTGGGGAAACACATCGGCGACCCCGTTCCGATGCTGACAAGGCTACACCATAAAGATTGGACAGTTAGACGATTGGACAGTTGGACAAAATATGCTGAACTTTAACGATTACGAAGCGCTGACATTCGACTGCTACGGCACGCTAATAGACTGGGAAGCGGGCATAACCCGCGCACTCAGGCCGGTTATGGCGGCGCACGGCGTCAGCGTAGACGATGATGTGCTGCTGCGTCTTTACGCAGAGCACGAGGTGCAGGGCAAGTCCGGCGAGTATCGCAAGTATCGCCAAGTGCTGCGCGCCACTGCGCACGCCATCTGCGAAAGGCTAGGCTTCACGCCCTCGCAGTCCGAAGCCGAATGTCTCGCCGAATCGCTCGGCGGGTGGCAGCCCTTCGCTGACACGGTGGATGCGCTGCACCGCCTCAAAACCCGATACAAGCTTTGCATCGTTTCCAATGTGGACGATGACCTGTTCGCAGGCACCCAACGGACGCTGGGCGTGGAGTTCGATGATGTGATAACAGCGGAGCAGGCAGGCTCGTACAAGCCCTCGCAGAACAACTTCGCCCTCGCCATAGAGCGCATCGGCGCACCGAAAGCGCGCGTGCTGCATGTGGCTGAGAGTGTCAAGCTGGACATCGTACCGGCAAAGGCGTTTGGGATGAGCACAGTCTGGGTGAACCGCAGCGCAGGGACGGGCAGGAACACCGGCGCATCGGGCAACCCGATAGGCGGTGCGTCCGGCGCAGACCTAGAAGTCCCCGACTTGAACACCCTCGCAGAGCTGATGGGGCTATGAGCATCAGCGCACTAGACATTAGCGGCGTGATATTCGACTTCGACTACACGCTTGCCGACTCGTCCCCGGGCATAATAGAGTGCGCCAACTTTGCGCTGCGCCGACTGGGGCTGCCTGAGGCGTCCGACCACGCCATCCGCCATACCATCGGGATGTCGCTGGAACGCACATTTGCCGTGCTTGGCGAGGGACGGCAGCCCGAGCGCGCGTCAGAGTTCACGCGTCTGTTCATACAGCGCGCCGATGTGGTGATGCACGATGCCACCGAGATGTACGGCTTCGTGCCCCAGCTGGTGAACGCACTTCGACAACGGCACATCCGGATAGGCATAGTGTCGTCCAAGTACCGCCGCCGCATAGAGGCGATACTGCGGCGAGACGGGCTGTATGAACACATCGCGGTGATTGTGGGCGGCGAGGATGTGGAGACGCTCAAGCCGGATCCAACGGGGCTGATGCGTGCCGTATCAGCGCTCGGCGGCGATGCGACGCGCTGCCTGTATGTGGGCGACAGCGTGGTGGATGCGGAGACTGCGCAGCGCGCTAGCGTCCCGTTTGCGGCTGCGCTCAGCGGCGTAACACCGCGCAAGGCGTTCTGTCGCTATGCGCCACTCGGCTATCTGGACAGCGCGGCACAGCTGCCCCGAGCGCTGGGCATAGACGCCCATATCGTAGATTGAGCCGCGATGTGCCTGCGTACTATCAGCCCCGACAAGACATGAAGACCTGATGTAACATCAAGGCGTACTAATGCCACCGCTGTGTTGTAAGCGCCGCCTTGCACAAGTTCTTTGAGGAGCAACCGATGACATTTGAGAACATCGACCTATTCCCGTTCACCGCAGTCGTGAACGAGCGCGACCACTTAACGCTGGGCGGCTGCGATGCGACGGAGTTGGCGGCAGAGTTCGGCACGCCGCTGTATGTGTTCGACGACGACACCCTGCGCGGGATGTGCCGCGAGTTCGTGGCGGAGTTCGGGCAGCGCTACCCCAACAGCCTAGTGGCGTATGCGTCCAAGGCGTTCGTCAACCCTGCCATCGCTCGTATCGTCGCAGAAGAGGGCTTGGGGCTGGATGTGGTGTCGGGCGGCGAGCTTGCCGTTGCACGCGCCGCCGATTTTCCGCCCGAGAGGATCTACTTCCACGGCAACAACAAGACGCCGGATGAGCTGGAGTTCGCCCTGGATTATGGCATCGGTCAGATAGTCGTGGACAGCTTCCACGAGCTAGCGGTCTTGGACGCCATAGCAGGGCGGCGTGGCGTGCGCCAAGAGATAATGCTGCGCCTGTCTCCCGGGGTGGACCCGCACACGCATGCCGCCACCACAACCGGCATCCTCGACAGCAAGTTCGGCTTCTCCATCGAGACCGGCGATGCAGCCAAAGCAGTCCGTCAGGCGATTGCCGCCGATAACCTCGACCTCATCGGCATCCACTTTCACCTCGGGTCGCCCATTTTCGAGATTGAGCCATATGCGCTCGGCGTGGATGTGGTGCTCAATTTCTTGGCACAGTTCAAGGAAGAGGGGCTGCGGCTCGCGCAGTTCAGCCCGGGTGGTGGGTTCGCCATCGGCTATCTGCGAGCCGAGCCGCCGCCGCCCATCGCCGACTATGCCGAGGTTATCGCCGCCAAGACCACGGCGCTCTGCGAAGAGTTGGGCTTCGGCACGCCGCAGCTGGTGGTGGAGCCGGGGCGCTCCATCGTGGGGCGCGCAGGCGTGGCGCTCTACACCGTCGGCGGCATCAAGCACATCCCCGGCGTGCGCAAGTATGTGTCGCTAGACGGCGGCATGGGCGACAACATCCGTCCCGCCATCTACGGCTCGGAGTACGAGGCGGTGGTCGCAAGCAGGATGTCCGCTCCGCCCGGCGAGGTGGTTACGCTTGCGGGCAAATACTGCGAGTCGGGCGATGTGTTGGTGCGCGACATCATGCTGCCAACAGTGGCGCCGGGCGACATCATCGCCATCCCATCGTCAGGCGCCTACGCCCCCTCTATGGCGAGCAACTACAACCTCAACGGTCGCCCCGCCATCGTAATCGCAAAAGACGGCGACGCGCGCCTAATCCGCCGCCGCGAAACCTACGCTGATATGATGTACGCCGATGTGTTTTAGGGGAGGGCGGGGACAAACCCAACCACAGCCATTTCCGTGCAATCTATCGATCGTAAGACCAACCGATTGACGAACCGACCGGCCACTACTCCCAAACGATAGAGCGAGATAGAGTGATAGGAGGATACCGATGAACGACATCATCTATGCATCAGCCAAATCCATAGCGCAGGCGATTCAGGACAAGCAGGTCTCGGCGGTGGAGGTCGTGGATGCACATCTGGCGCGCATCGACGAGGTAAACCCCGCCCTAAACGCCGTGGTGCAGCTTGCGGCGGACAGGGCGCGCGCCGAAGCCGCCGACGCCGATGCTGCGCTCGCACGCGGCGAGAGCAATGGCGCGCTGCACGGCGTCCCATTCACGCTCAAAGACTCCATCGACACCGAAGGCATCGTTACCACAGGGGGCACGCTGGGACGCGCTGAGTTCGTCCCCGATGCGGACGCCACCGTAGCGGCTCGGCTGCGTGCTGCGGGCGCTATCCTGCTCGGCAAGACGAACACGCCCGAACTCACGCTTGCAGGCGAGACGAACAACCTCGTCTATGGGCAGACTAACAACCCATTCGACCAGACCCGCACCACAGGCGGCAGCAGCGGCGGCGCAGGCGCTATCGTGTCCGTCGGCGGCGCTGCGTTTGACATCGGCAGCGACACCGGTGGCAGCGTGCGCTACCCGGCGCACTTCTGCGGCATCGCAGGCTTGAAGCCCAACTCTGGGCGCGTCCCACGCACCGGGCACATCGTGCCCCACAGCATGGGGCCAGTGGATTCGCTGACACAGAACGGCCCTATGGCGCGCTATGTGGAAGACCTCACGCTCATCTTGTCCATTATCGCCGGCCCCGACTGGAGCGACCCGTTCATCGCGCCCGTGCCGCTTGGCGACCCCGCCGATGTGGACTTGTCGAGCCTGCGCGTCTGCTTCTACACAGACAACGGCCTGCGCACTCCCACGCCAGAGACGATAGCCGCCGTGCGCTCCGCCGCCGATGCGCTCGCCGACGCAGGCGCATCCCTCACAGAGGATGTTCCTGCCATCATCGCCGAAAACCCAGACATATCCAACAAGCTATCAGGCGGCGACGGCAGGGCTTGGACGCGTCGGCTGCTGGCAAAGTGGGGGACGACCGAGTCGCATCCTTGGCTGACGCGCCGATTAGAGCAGGCGGACGCGGACATGGTGTCTGTGGATGAGTTCACGGCGATGCTGGAAGATGTGGACGCCTTCCGCAGCGCCATGCTGGGCTTCGTGCAGCAGTACGACGCGATAGTCTGTCCGGTGGCGGCGTTCCCTGCGCTGGAACACGGCGAATCGCTTAAAGACGAAAACCAGCGCGGCATGAGCTACACCGGCACATACAACATCACTGGCTGGCCATCCACCGTGGTGCGCGCCGGCACATCGCCCGACGGCTTGCCCATCGGTGTGCAGGTAGTCGCCCGCCCGTGGCGCGAGGATGTGTCGCTTGCGGCAGCGCAGCACATAGAAGGCGCACTAGGCGGCTGGCAGCGCCCGCCCCTGTAAGCTCAATCGCCTAGCCCGATAACGCATCGGAAGCCCCTCCCAAAACGATGTCTCGGGATGAGGGGGAGGGTTCTCCGGCGTATAACTCACAGTCCTAGCGGATGAACTGCTGCTCGCGATGGTCTTAATATGGACTCATTAGGCCTGCCTAGTAATAGAGCAGATGAGCGCCATCCGCTGGGACTCTCACATGCAGGGGTGGGTTGGAAGCCATGCGCAATTTAGGGGCACTGATGCTGTCGCCAACTGCGCAGCATCCGCCAAGTCAGACGCAAAAGACGCAAACTCTAGTTCCACAACAGCCTTTCTTAATCGGGGAAAGCCTAGTAGGATCTGGGCTGCATAATGCACTTAACGGCTTTTCGCTCTCTTAAAAAACAGTGTCGATATACCTGTCCCATTTGCCCACATGCCGCATATGTGGATGAAACTGTACATTTGCGATATGCTTTTGACACTCACAAGAGTAACCAAGTGTAAACCCTACATAAGGCAAGGAGCATAGTCTGTTGGCAAACCGTCGCTTACGGCAGGCTCTTATCTCGACGCTCCTTGCTCTGGTGGCGGTGTTGCCGTTCGCCGGCTGGGTGGGATTACAATCCGCCAACGCTGATACGAAATTGACAGAGTATTACGACACCGACGGCGACGGGCTTATGGAGATCGTCTTTATCGAGCAGCTTGCCGCTGTGCGCTACGATCTGAACGGCGACGGCGTGGCAGACACCCCGGAGTATGCAGACGCCTACGCCGCAGCCTTCCCCATCGCCGGACCCGGTGTGGGCTGTGCCAACGGCTGCATCGGCTATGAGTTAACACGCAGCCTTAATTTCAAGAACCCCAAACACTACGCCACCGGCAAGGTGGATTGGAATCTCATCGGAGGGAAGGGATTAGCGCCCATCGGCGACAAGGATAACGGTTTCAGCGCAACCTTCGATGGCAACGGACACACCATCACCAACCTGTTCATCAAACTCAGAAACCAACAGGGAGGGAGCTATGTCGGCTTGTTCGGCAAGACGCTCGACAGCGGCGTAATTCGGGGCGTAGGGCTGAATACCATATTCGTCTCGGGCGATGAGAATGTGGGCGGACTCGTCGGGTGGAATCTTGGCGAAATCAGCGACTGCTACACCGGGGGCGAAGTGTCTGGGGAAGAACTGATAGGCGGGCTTGTCGGGAGAAACGAAGGCTCTATCGTCAGAAGCCACTCATCTGCATCAGTCAGGGGCAACGAGACCGCAGGTGGACTGGTGGGCAGTAACAACGGGCCGATTACATTCAGCTACTCATCCAGCATCGTCAAGGCGCTTAACGAGGCGGGCGGGCTGGTTGCGGAGAACCTCATCGATGCAACAATCAGCGCAAGCTACGCAGTTGGCAGGGTGAAAGCGCAGGAATATGTGGCGGGTGGACTGGTCGGCGTAAACAGCGGCGTAATCATCGCCTCATATGCAGCGAACACTGTGTCTGCGGAAGGTGAAGCCGGCGGGCTGGTTGGCAAGAACAGAGGCTCTATCCTAACAAGCTATGCCACAGGATATGTGTCGGGCGAAACTCTGATAGGCGGGCTGATCGGCTTGAGGATCGCCCCTGCCTCAATCAGCGAAAGCTACTGGAACTCAGACGCATCACGCGGGCTGGTGAGCGTGGCGTCTGACGACAGAAACAGCGACGGCGAAATTAACCGCGGCGAATTGCGCACTCCGGGGGCACGCGACAAAACTGCGGCGCAGATGCGTTTCCGCACCGATTACACCGGCATCTATATGAACTGGGAAATAGACATCGACAACGCGGATGGTGACGGCGACGACTTCACAGGCACGGACGATGTGTGGGACTTTGGCAGCTCGCGCGATTTCCCCCTGCTGAAAGTGGACATAGATGGCGACGGGCGGGCGACATGGTGGGAGTTCGGTCCGCAGCACGGCAGCCGGCTACGACCTGCCCCAACACGCACGCCAATACCCACGCCGACACAGACCCCCACACGCACGCCTACGCCAACGCGAACTCCAACGCTTACGCCTACGCCAACTCAAACGCCTGTGATCATTGTGGTAACCGCAACGCACACGCCGACCAGCGCACCGAGAGTCGTGGTCATTACGCCCACACCCACGCCGGCGCCGCCTACTGCTACGCCCAAGATAGTGGTCGCTACGCCTGTACCACACACGCCGGCGCCCACCAACACGCCCAGCGTCATTATCATTACGCCCACACCCACACCTGCGCCGCCTACTGCTACGCCCAAGATAGTGGTCGCTACGCCTGTACCACACACGCCTGCACCCACGAATACACCGCGCGTAATCGTTATTACGCCCACACCCACGCCTGCACCGCCTACCGCTACGCCACGCGTAGTGGTCGCGACGCCTATACCGCACACACCTGCGCCCATCAGCACGCCGAGCGTGATCGTTATTACGGCAACGCCTACGCTTGCACCCACCAACACCCCGATCGTCATCGAGGTAACGGCAACTCCCACGCCTGCGCCGCCTACCGCTACACCCAAGATAGTTGTGGCTACGCCTATACCGCACACACCTGCGCCCACCAACACGCCGATAGTCATCGAGGTAACGGCAACTCCCACACCCGCGCCGCCTACTGCTACGCCCAAGATAGTGGTGGCTACGCCTAAACCCCACACGCCTGCGCCCACCAACACCCCGATAGTCATCGAGGTAACGGCAACTCCCACACCTGCGCCGCCTACCGCTACGCCCATCGTGCTGGTCGTTCCGCCCGACCCGCCGGCGCAGCCCCAAGATGCGCCCACGCCGGTGGTCATCGTGGTAACGGCGACCGCAGCGCCTGCGACGCCCGCGCCGTCTCCCACGCCCATTGTGCTAGTGGTATCGCATGAAGCGACACCGCCGCCCGCCGGGGATAATACGACAGTGGTAATCGTGATTGCCACGCCGCCGCCCGCATCGGAGCCGGAGATCACGGGAGGCTGCGCCCCATCTACGGACATACCTGCCGGTGCGGCGATGATCAACATGCTGCTCATCGCTGCACCTCTGGGGGCACTGGGCGGGCTGCGCTGGTCGCGCAGGCGCCACTGACGCTAACCCGCAATCGGCGCTGCACACCTGTCCAAGAACCGCACACTTTTGGCTTCTGCTTGGCTTTTGCATAGCAGCGCTGGGGAACTCATCTTTGGGCAGGATGATGAGGCAGGCGATGCCCTGCTCTTTGCCGTGAGAAAGGGCTTTTTCAATTTTCGAAATTTGCATAATCTCTGATTGACAAAAGTTTATTTCAATGCTAATGTCAGTCTGAAATACTATATCTGCGGCTTGGCAGATCCGTATCACGGCGCAATTTGGGGAGTGAATGCCAAACGGATGCGTCAGGCTGGCGCTATTTGCGTGTTAATACGCTACAAGGGAGGACGATAATGGCGAAATCTGAAGTTTTCTACATGGACGCCCACTCTGAGTCGACAGAAACTAGCCTCGTCGCCAAGATGTTGACGGTGTTTGACGCCGCCGGGCTTGACGAGATGATAAAGCCCAACGACATGGTGGCAATCAAGGTGCACTGCGGAGAGTGGAACAACACGGCGTATCTGCGCCCGGTGTACGCCCGCGCACTCGCAGACCGCATCAAGGAACTCGGCGGGCGACCCTTCGTCTGCGACACCACCACCTCCACATACTCGCCGTGGGGTTCGCGCTCGTCCGAGCTAGACATCCTGCTCACCGCAGAGCGCAACGGCTACACCTCCGCCACGCTGGGCTGCCCATTCATCTGTGCGGACGGCTTCATAGGCACGAGCGACTTCCGTGTGGACATCCCCGAAGGCTACCTGCTCAAAGAGGCATATGTGGCGCAGGCAATTGCCGCAGCGGACGCCCTCATCACGCTGACGCACTTCAAGGGGCACGGCATGGGCGTCATCGGCGGCGCACTCAAGAACCTCGGCATCGGCGCGCAGTCCAAGCGCGGCAAGCTGAATGTGCATATGGGCGGCCACCCCAACTATGGCTACGGCGCAGCTGCTGTCTTCCATCCGGAGCGCTTCCAAGGCAAGGCGAACACGCCCGACTGGGAAATTCTCGAAGACTGCTGCCCGTTCGACCTCTATCACATCAACGAGAACGATGAGCTGGAATGGGATCGCGAGCGCTGCGCCACCTGCCTAGGCTGCTTTGGCGTCATGGGGCCGCGCGGTCTTGCCGAAATCCCGCCCGCCAATTTCGACGCCGTGGATGTCGCCATCGCAGACGCCTGTCTCGCCGTTGAAAAGACCGTCGGGCGCGACAAGGTCGGCTACATCAACATGGCTATCGATGTGTCGCCCAAGTGCGACTGCGGCAACCACGCCGATATGCCCATCGTGCCGCATCTCGGTGTGTTCGCAAGCACAGACGCTGTGGCAATCGACATGGCTTGCGTGGACAAGGCGAAGGAATCCCCGGGTATGCCCGGTTCTGCCGCCGAGATGATGGAAGCGCACCATCCCGGCGACAACAAATTCGAAGCCGCCGCTGCCACCTTCCACGGGCAGAGTGAGGTCGCCAGCATCAACACGGGACACGAGATCGGTCTCGGCAGCCGCGACTACACGCTGGTCGAGGTCGAGCCGCAGCCGGCAGACATGCACAAGTTCCCCTACGACCGCAGGCCCAGCCGCCAGCGCTTCAAGGAGCGTTTCGCCAAGTTCCAGCCGTTCCCATACGACAGGCACGACGGCAAGGGCTTTGCCCGCAACGACGAGGTGGACTTCGAGCGCGTCAAGCGGCACTATGACCACAGCACCAATGGCCACGAAGAAGAGATAGACATCGTGATACGCGAGCTTCAGCCCGCAGACGATGACGAATAGGCTCTGCAGCGAACCAACCACTTACACGGCTTAACCGCTAGCAAGGTTTAGACGCAGAAAAGTAAGGGCGCCGCTTTTAGAATCGAGGCGGCGTCCTCTTTCTGCCTTCTGTATGGTTCGCCATTGCGCAGGCGCATCCCCATTCGCCGCGCCAGTCATGGCGATAGACCGAACGGGTTCTAATGCACAGCAAACGGTTGCCGTTGATAGCGTTTCCATTCAGGTGGTCGAGTTGTAGAATGAGGCATAAGCCATCATCAGAGGGGGTAACCGAATGGGTATGCTATACCGACTGGAAGAGCAAGCAGAAAAGACCGTTACACAGGAAATACAAGACACACTTCAAGATGCGCTGATGCTCTACAAGCCGATGTGCAAAGCCTGCGACCTAGCGATGGCACGCCATCACAGCTATCGTCGCACACTCATCACCAAGTATGGCGCAGTGAACTTGGCAATGCCCGTGTTCAGATGCGGGAAGTGCGGAGATATGCAGAGCGGTATGGAGCTAGTGGGCGATGTGGAGCGCCGCAAGTCGTACTCAAAAAAACGCGCGAAGAGGCGGTGAGACTGGCGGCGATGGGGTTGAGTTACGCCAAGGTTGGAGAGATGTATGGGTTCGCCAAGAGCACCTTGTGCAAGTGGATCAAGCAGGAGAAGTTGGAGCGACCTGAGCTGAAAGGTGATGTGGCGGAGATGGATGGAGTGTGGGTGGGTGTTCGTCGTGGGAAGCAGGAATTGAAGGTGTTCCGGGATGACAAAGGCGGTGTAATGGCGTCGTTCGGGAGTTGGGAAGACACGCTGACCGAAGCCTATAAGCGAGGAGTAAGGCAGCCTGCCCACCTAGTGAGCGATGGGGACAGAGCGATAGCAGAGGCCATAGGAATGGTCTATGGCAGAGGCACAGCCCATCAGCTATGCCAGTTCCATCTGCTTCGGGAGTACAGGCGCAAGGTAGGCGAGGTGGGCTGGGACGAAGCCAAAGAGTTGCTGATGTCAGAAGACTTGTCTGAGGCAAGGAAATTGGCTTCTCGGATAGTGAAGTTGACGGGTGGTCGTGGGTTGATGTGGTGCAAGAAGGCGCTGGTTAAGGGATTGGCGCATCTGGGTACTGGTCAGTTTAGATACAAGACCACATCTCGGTTGGAGCGGTTTCAGCGAGAGATAAGGCGTCGGGAGCGAATGGGCACAGCGTGGACGCCTCACAACCTGTTGGTACTACTGCAACGCAGGGGGCTTCTGTCTTCGACCACCTGAATGGAAACGCTACCTTGCCGTTCGCAGGCTTGACGCAAGCGCAAATCAACGGCAAAATACACATTGTGCTATCATGCGCGCACGAAATCATCCGCAAGGAGGGATAGCTTATGCCGGTATCAGGACAAGAGCTTTTGGAACAGTCCATCGACAACTGCCAACAGATTGCCGACGGGCTTGGCACGGTCAACCCCGCATGGGAGACTTCCATAGTCGAGATACTCGAAAAGTTCGACGAAATCAGCGACACATTCTTCTTCAAGACGATGCCCAGCGTTCCGGCGGCGCGCGCTGTGGTGCGCGAGTCGTCGTCCGTGCTCACGATGCGGCAGAGTGAGGACTGGGACAGCTTTGGCCCCGCCATAGAGCAGCTCATCGCAAGCTCGCAGACGCTCATAGAGAAGGCGGGCATGAAGGGAGTTACGCTGACATGAGTAGTGCGCCGGTTCTGGTTACGGGCGGCGCAGGCAGCGTCGGGCGTATGCTCGTCGAACGGTTGGTGGCGTCGGGGCGCAGCATCCGCATCTTCGACCTGCCGTTCATGGATTTCGACGGGTTAGAAGGGCGCGATGCCATAGAAATCGTCAAGGGCGACATCACCGATGCAGCTCAGGTTGCGGACGCAATCAGCGGCGTGAGCGCAGTTGTGCACCTTGCAGCGCTGCTGCCCCCCAACAGCGAGCGCGACCGAGACCGCACCTTCGCCGTGAATGTGGGCGGCACTGAAAACATCATCAAGGCGATGGAGCAACATGCCCCGAACGCAGCGCTCATCTTCACATCGTCCATCAGCACCTACGGCAACACCAGCGCTGAAGAGCCGCCCGTCCGCGTTACGCATCCGCAGTCTGCCATAGACATCTACGCCGACAGCAAGATAGTGGGCGAACGGATGGTGCGCGAGTCGAAGTTGACTTGGATTGCGATGCGCATCGCCGGCATCGCCGTGCCCGCTTTCTTGGAGCCGCCAAGCCCGTGGCCATTCGTCGCCGACCAGCGCGTCGAGATGGTGCATCGAGATGATGTGGTGGACGCCCTGTTCGCATCGGTGGATGCGCCCGAAGCCGCAAACAAGGTGCTGAACATCGCCGGCGGGCAGACTTGGCAGCTTCGTGGCGAGGATTACGCCCGCGACTTCTACGACTTCATGGGCGCGCCCTTCGAGGATGTGGACTATCGCCAATCTCCCGGCTGGGTGGACTGGTACGACACCGAAGAGAGCCAGCGCATCTTGGGCTATCAGAACCGCTCCTACGGGTACTACGCAGACGAAATGCGCGCCATTGTGGCGGCGCTGATGGCGGAGTAGCGACGCGAAGCCGGGCAGAGGTGCCCGGCTATGGTGAACGGGCAACGACGCTCAGCACGGAGGCACACTCCAATGACCACACAGACCACACAAGTGGAAACCATAAAGACTATCGAAGAGAAGATGGGCGCACTGAAGTCCATACTTGCGGATATGGGGTCGGTCATCGTGGCGTATTCTGGGGGCGCTGACAGCGCATTTCTCGCCGCCACAGCGCACGAAGTGCTAGGCGACCGCGCCCTTGCCGTTACCGCGAAGTCGCCCAGCCTTGCGCCGTCCGAGTTGGCGGAGGCGATAGAACTCGCCCAGCGGCTCGGGGTCAACCACCGCATCATCGAGACGCATGAGGTGGAGCGCGAGGACTACGCCGCCAACAACCCCAACCGCTGCTTCTTCTGCAAGGATGAGCTTTACACATACCTGAGCGAGTTCGCCGCATCAGAAAACTACGCCGCCATCGCCAACGGCACGAACACCGACGACCTAGGCGACTTCCGCCCCGGGCTGAACGCCGCCAAGCAGTACGGCGTCCGCAGCCCGATGGTGGAAGCCGACCTGTGCAAGGACGAAATCCGCGCGCTGTCCCAGCATATGGACCTGCCCACATGGGACAAGCCGGCGCAAGCCTGCCTATCCTCGCGCATTCCATACGGCACGATGGTTACGGTGGAGGCGCTGACCCGCATAGCTCAAGCTGAGGAGTATTTGCACAGCATCGGCATCCGACAGCTCCGAGTGCGCCACCACGACACCGTTGCGCGCATCGAGGTCGAGCCGCAGGACTTCGTTATGCTCACAGACGATGCCGTGCGCGAGCAGATTGTGGCAAAGTTCCGCGAAATCGGCTACTCATATGTGACGCTGGACTTGCAGGGTTTCCGCTCCGGCAGCATGAACGAGGTGCTTGCCGCTCTGCGCCGCAAGCGAGCGGCAGAGGGGTAAGTCTTTCCAATAATGACTGCCTATGAAAGTCCTGTTGACTCCGATGAAAGTTCTTATAATGAAAGATAGGCTGGGGCAGTACATATCTTTTCGGGATGTTCCCTTTGCACTTGTATACTCCGCTGGTGGAGCGTGAGCGAACTCGAGGCGCACGGCGCAGCGGAGACCTTCGTGCCGCGCCGCATAGCGCAGCTTCTACGGCAAATCCTCAACGGCGACACCCCTCAGACACCCATCGACGCAGGCGTCTAATGCTGCGGGTGTATGCGCCTCCCGTTGTGCGCGTATTCTGGCGTTCGAAAGCATATCGCCTGCACGATCCCCCTCCCTCAGGCATCCTAGGCATCAGCGACATTGGCGTAGGTCTGAGATTGCCCAGCGCAATCGTTGGCTCATTGGGAGAAATTGCGCCGCCCACATGCCCATTGTCTTGACACGACAGAGCGACGGGTAACAGAATATACCCGTGTTTCGCAGTCGCAGCCCCAAGCATCGAGGTTTTCGTTCAAGTGCAATTCTCAGGCAGACTGGTAATCATCGCCGCCTTGTCGGTAACCGTGCTGCTCGTCAGCAACATCATCGCCGTCAAGCCGGTAACGCTGTTTGACCTGCCGTTCAGCCTGTTCGGGAGCAGCGAGTTCGTGGTGTCTGCCGCCATCATCTGCTTCCCGGTGGCGTACATAATCAGCGATGTGCTGACGGAAGTGTACGGCTTTCGCGTGGTGCGCGGCGTGATATGGCTCGGCTTCGTGTGCAACCTGCTGATGGTGTGCCTGTTTTGGATTGGCGGCATCATCCCCGGGTCCGGCTTCTGGGACGGGCAAGACGCATACGCAAGCATACTCGGCGCGACGGGCTGGATACTGCTGGGCAGCTTCGTTGCGTACATCGTGGGCGAGTTCACCAACGCTATGGTGATGGTTACGCTGAAAAACCGCACGCGCGGGCGCTTCCTGTGGCTGCGAACCATATCGTCCACCGTGCTAGGTCAGGGCGTGGATTCGGTCATCTTCTTCGGCATCGCTTTCGGCATATCGGGCATATGGCCGCTGCCGGTGGCGCTGAACGCCATGGTGTCTGCTTGGCTCGCCAAGACCGCATACGAAATCCTCGCCACACCGCTGACATACCTCGTCGTGGGCTGGCTCAAGCGCGTGGAGCAGATGGACGCCTACGACGCTCCCCGCTCGCTCAACCCGTTTGGCGTGTTCGGCGGCGACCCGTCCGCAAGCGTAAACGCCGCGCAGCCGTAGCACCTAGCACCCGTCCCCAAAATGCAATTCTCCCTCACGCCGCACACGGAAATACGGCGCAGCACAAGCAAGCAACTTATGCCGGCGCCGCAACTGCCAATGCTTGGGGCTGTCTAGAACGAAGAGGGAATGGATAATGAACATAGGAAGCGTCAAAGCAATCGAAAAATGTGTAGCCTTATGAGGCGGACTTGGATATAATGTGTTGCGGTTGGCTCGGAGATAGTGCGCCGCTGCGTTCATGTGTGGTATGATAGCCGCCGAGTGGAACCTATGCAGTTGCGAGGGTGGGCGCAGGTTTTTACAAGTCTGATAATTGTGCAAAATTAACGCCCACAAGGTCTATTATGTTCAAATAGATTGTGGTAAGGTTACTACTTGAAAATTAGGTCTTTCCAATCTCTCAGAAGGAGGATAAGAGCTTAGCATGTCTAGGTCTAAAATTCTGATAACACTGGGACTGATTCTTCTAATGACCCTGCCGGCTGCGGTAGCGCAAGCCGAGACAGTGGCGGAAGATGTTGTAGGGTCTGGCACCGCTATGGTCAAGGACTCGTTCGGCATGAGCGATATGCTCGTGTACTCTATGTCTGGCGTCACGGCGCTGCAGAGCGGCGAGGCATATGAGGGCTGGCTGATCAACTCTGAAACCGGCGAAGCCGTGAGCACCGGAACGATGGCGCAGGTAAATGGCATGATAGACCACGAGTGGTCTACGCCGGATGCATCGAACATCCTCGCCACCTACGATATGATAAAGGTCACCATCGAGCCAGTGCCCGATGAGGACGCAGCGCCGTCGGATAATCTGGCGTTCTCAGCCGTTATCCCAAGCGATGCCATCGACCCAGTCCGACAGCTCATCGTCGCCGGGGGCGAAGCCGACACCGGTCTGCTAACCCAGCTAGAAGAGCAGATTCATATGGCGATTGCAAAGGTGGACGAAGCGCAAGCCGCATCCGAAATCAGCGAACTGCAAGCTGCGACCGCAGAAGCCGTGGGAATCATCGACTCCGGCATCATGCCGTTGGTGGCGAGCGCATCGGAGCAGGCGAACTTGGCAATTGCGGGTGAGGCGGGCGAGCTTGCGTCCAAAGTCATTGGTGCAAGCGACAACATGTCAGCGTGGGCTGAGGAAGCCAAAGCCGGTGCGGAAGTCGCATCTGCCGCAACCGACATCGAAGTTGCGCGCACTCTGCTGAATGTGGTCAACGGCCGACTTGCCGCTGCCGCAGATGGTGTGGATGCTGACACCGCAGACGGCTTGAGCGATGCCTATGTCAGCGCACAGATGATGGCAACCTTCAACCTGAAGCACTTCGATGTTACCGCTATCGGTGCGCCGAGTGATGTTGGCGACGGCTCTGTGCCAGCCGCGATGCAGCTCGCAATGCTCGCAGCGCTGATGCTGCTAATCGGTGGCTCGACACTGCTGTACAGGGAGCGCAGGCAGGCTGCCAAAGCGTAGCATCAACCACAAACAAGGCTAAAACGCAAAGACTTCATCCGCTCGCTCGGATGGGGTCTTTGTGTTTTTCGGTCCCCCGACCTCGAATTGGATGTGGACAGAGGCGATGGTTGGGAGCGCGATATATAGGTTGGACCTGAATGCTATGATAGGTGGACATATATAGGCGCGTAAGGCAGATACTAACTGCATGGGTCTTAAAGAAGCGAGTATGGCTGCTGCAGCGTCAAAGCATATTATCCGGTTGGCGGGCGTGCTCTTGCCGCTGCTCGCTGTCGTGGGTGTGCTGAACGCCTGCACTGATGCGCCGCCGCGTCGAGCAGTCAGCCCTGCCACAACATCCACGGCAGCAGCGCTATCAACGCCACTGCCCACCCAGACGCCGACGCCGGTTCCAACGCCGACACCACTGCCTACGCCTACCCCGACGCCAACGCCCATCAACCCGGACGCCGTGCTCTCGGAATCGGGAGAGGTAATGGCGGCGCTGGATTCGTTTCGCTTTCGCTTGGAGCACGCCGAGGGTGGCGGCACACCGCTTGTGGCAAACCTGCTGCTGACCGAGGTGAGCGGCAGTGTTCAGCGCCCCGACCGCCTCATGCTTGAGTACACCGGCGTATCCGGCAATTTCGTTCTTGCGGGCGGCGTGGCATCGATCGGCGGCGATGTGTACATGACGCATCCATTGTCGGGCGAGTGGCAGCCCGTGCCGGCGGAAATCAGCCCGCTCGGGTTCTTCGACCCATCGCGCGGGATCGCATCGATAATGGCGCAGGTGCAGAACGCAACGCTGCTGTCCTACGATGGCGCGACATATCTCATAATCGGAGAACTGCCGGCGGCGGCGCTGTCATCTCTGATGGGCAATGTAGTAGCGGATGCTACCGTGGATGTGGAGCTGCAAATTGCCGCACGCACATTGTACCTGACGCAGGTTCGCATCGATGGGCGCGTAACGCTCACCGAACACGAAGGCATCGAGCGGCTCATCTCGCTGTCGGACTTCAACGAGCCGATAGACATCATTGCGCCACAGTAGGCGTGGGAAGCGAAAATATTCGATGCCCAACGCCTCGCAACGCCCTGAGCCTGTGGAGCGGTGCAAACGCATTGCGCCATATGCGGCGCTGACGGCGGTGTTCGCCGGAGTGTTCGTGGCGGCGGACGACCAGACGGTCGTGGTAACCGTGCTGCCGCAGATTATGCTAGACCTGCGGGTGCCGATAAGCGAACTCGACAGCGCATCGTGGACTATCACCGGCTACCTGTTGGGCTATGTGTCGGCGATGCCGCTCATCGGCAGGCTGTCCGACATATGGGGACACCGCAACCTGTACATCGCCGCGCTGCTGCTGTTTATGCTCGGCTCGGCGTGCGTTGCGCTTGCGCCCGATTTGCGCTGGCTGATAGGATTGCGCGTGTTCCAAGCGCTGGGGGCGGGTGCGCTCGTGCCAATCGCCATAGCCATCGTGGGCGACCTGTTCCCCGCTCGGCGGCGCGGCACTCCGCTCGGCTTGGTGGGCGCAGCGGCAGAGGCAGGCGGCGTCATCGGCCCGCTGTGGGGCGGCATCATCATCAAGTATCTGGCTTGGCAGTGGGTGTTCTGGCTGAACATACCGCTCTGCGCGGTCATAATCGCGCTGGCGCTAGTGCTGCTGCCCCCAAGCCCGCGCATCGCCGCAAAGCCGGACTACATAGGTGGCGCGCTGGTAACAGTGAGCATCGCGGCGCTGACGCTGGGACTGGCGAGTATAGACGAGCCGGGCTTGTCGATGACGCTTTGGCTGGCGCTGGCAGTTGGCACACTTGCGCTGTTCGTATGGCGTCAGCTCACAGCTTCGGATCCCCTACTACCCCGCGCGATCTTTCGCACCCTGACATTCACCGCCGCAAACATATCGCATCTGTTCGTGGGCGCTGCGCTGATAATCGGGATGGTAACCGTGCCGCTGATGGCAAACACCGTGCTGGGGCTGACACCGCTGGACGGCGGGCTGATGCTGATGCGCCTGACCGTCGCAATCCCGTTCGGCGCAGTGCTCGGCGGATACGCAAGCCAAGCGTTCGGCTGCCGACTTCCGTGCGTGTTGGGGTTGCTGCTTGCGGCGCTCGGGTTTTGGCTCATGTCGGGGTGGGATTTGAGCATCGCCGACCCGATGCTGACGGCGCATCTTGCGCTGACCGGCTTCGGCTTCGGGCTGCTGATAGCGCCGATTGCGCTCGCCACCGTGAACAGCGTGGGCGATGATGCTCGCGGAGCGGCGGCGGCGCTGGTTACGGCGATGCGCATCATCGGGATGACGCTCGGCGTTGCGGCGCTGACGGCGTGGGGAACGGGCAGGTTCAACAGCCTAGCCGCAGGCGTGGACATCCCATTTGCCCTGCCGGGCGAAACTACGGAGCAAGCCTTGCAGCGAATCGCCGACTTTGAGCGGCAAATCACCGACGCTGGGCTGACGCTGTTCAACGACTTCTTCCTAGTGGCAATGGCGCTCTGCCTTGTGGCGCTGGTGCCAGCGTTTCTTGTGAAGAGATAGTCAATTGAGAATCAAGTTTTCTCATCGGCGAAGAATTGGCAACTCCCACTCATAATTTCCAATTTTTAATTCTCAATTGAAGTTAGTATAATGGTGTAGCGATATGGAACGATATGATAGGACAGATGGGGGCAGGCGCAGTTGCGCCGGAGGGTGATATGAGCGACAGACCACTGCTTGCGATAACGATGGGCGATGCGGCGGGCATCGGCGCTGAGGTTACGGCGAAGGCGCTGCAAGATGAGTGGGTGTACGAAAAGACGCGCCCGTTCGTGGTGGGCAGCGCCGCCGCAATGGACGCCGCGCTCTCGCTAGTCGGCGCTTCGGGCAGGGCGCGCATCGCACACACCGTCGAGGAAGTTGACGGCGAGTTCGGCGTCATCGATGTGCTAGATCTAGAAAACCTCGACTACGAAGCCATCGAGTACGGCAATGTGTCCGCAGCAGCGGGCAAGGCGAGCGTGGAATGGATCCTCAAGGCGGGCGAACTAGCGAGCGAAGGCGCAGTGCAGGCTATCGCCACCGCACCCATCAACAAAGAGGCGTGCAAGCTCGCCGGCTACACCGACATCGGGCACATGGAGATATTTCAGCGTCAAACCGGGGCGGAGCAGGTGGCGACGATGCTCACGGCGAACACCCTGCGCGTGGTACACCTGACCACGCACCGCTCGCTGCGTGTCGCCTGCGACTATGTTACGAAGGATAATGTACTCGCCAAGCTGCGGTTGACCGACGAATGCTTCAAGCGTTGGGGCTTCCCGCAGCCGCGCATTGGCGTTGCGGCGCTGAACCCTCACGCAAGCGACGGCGGGCTGCTCGGCGACGAGGAGGCTGTGCAGATTGCGCCCGCAGTGGATGCGGCGCGCGCCGAGGGCATCGATGCCACAGGGCCCGTCCCGGCGGACAGCGTGTTCCCGCAGGCTATCGACGGCAAGTTCGACGCCGTGCTCGCAATGTACCACGACCAAGGGCACATCCCCATCAAGGTGCACGATTTCGCCAAAAGCATCAGCGTCAACCTTGGGCTGCCGTTCATCCGCACATCGGTCGACCACGGCACGGCATTCGACATCGCCGGCAAGGGCATCGCCGACGCCGAAAGCATGCTGGAGTGCATTCGCGTCGCCGTATCCTTAGTCGGCGAAAACCGGCTGCCATGATGAAACCGAACATCCCGTCAGCGGCGCAACCTGATACACTGACTATCTGCGGATTAGTACACACGCAAGGCATCTGAAGGCATATACAAGTTCGGCTCTTTGGGAAGGACAAAAATTTTGAGAACCGAATTCATCGGCAAGTACGCACACAAGCGCATGTGCAAGTTCGGCTCTTTGGGAAGGACAAAAATTTGAGAATCGCATTCATCGGCGGCGGAGTGATGGCAGAGGCAATAATCGGCGGCATACTGGGCGCGCGATTGGCGCAGCCGGACGCCGTCAGCGTGGGCGAGCCGATTGCTGAGCGCCGCAGCTACCTGACGCAGACGCACGGTGTGTCGGCGCATGCGGACAACGCCGCCGCCGTGTCAGATGCGAACCTCGTGTTCCTCGCCGTCAAGCCGCAGTCGCTGCCGGAGGTTCTGCCGCCGCTATCCCAAAGCCTGCTCCCGTCTCAAACGCTCGTGTCCATCGTGGCAGGCGCAACTATGGACACGCTGGTCGGCGGGCTGTCTCACGCTGCGGTGATACGCGTGATGCCCAACACGCCGGCGCAGATTGGCGCGGGGATGAGCGTGTGGACGGCGGCAGACGCCGTGAGCGCCGATGCGCGCGCCCGCACAGCCGACATCCTACGCACGCTCGGCGAAGAGGCGTATGCGCCCGATGAGAAGCTCATCGACATGGCGACCGCCCTCAGCGCAAGCGGGCCGGCGTATGTGTTCCTGTTCATAGAGGCGCTCATAGACGCGGGTGTGTATCTCGGAATGGCGCGGGACATGGCGCGCACGCTCGCACTGCAGACCGTGCTGGGCAGCACCCAGCTCGTGGCGCAGTCGGGACGGCATCCCGCAGACCTCAAAGATATGGTAACATCGCCGGGCGGCACTACCATCGCGGCACTGCGCGCGATGGAGAGCGGCGGGTTCCGCGCCGCCGTGTTCGACGCAGTCGCCGCCGCATACGACAAATCACAGGCGCTTGGCGGCAAGCCCAACTCAAAGAAGGCACAGTGAACGCCATGCTGCTTGAAACTTTCATAAATATACTCGCATTCACACTCTACATCGCCATACTTTCGCGCGTCATCATATCTTGGATTAACCTGCCGCCGAGCAACCCGCTGGTGGTGGTGTTACACCAGCTCACCGAGCCAATTCTCGGGCCCATCCGCCGCATGCTGCCGCAGATGGGTATGCTGGATCTGTCCCCGATGGTGGCGCTCATCATCATCATCATCGTCCAACGGATTCTGATTAGGTTTCTGTAAAGTTTGGGCATCTGCCTGAAAGCTATGCCCACCTGAGCTAGAACAGGATGCCAAGCACAAGAACAGGAACGCCCGCAGTATCTGCGTGCGCTTGCGGGTGTTGGTCAGCGCCGTGTAACGGCTGGCGTCAGCACATCCTGCATCACCGAAATGAAGTTGCGCGTGGGCGTGGATATGGTCTTGCCCTTGAGGGTTACGATGCCCGCCTGATCCACGGGCAGGAAGTTGGCTAGGCTGACGACGCCGAGGTTCTGTGCGTCTTCCGGCTCGATGGTAAGGCGCGGGCCCACGGATACGCCCATCCCAAGCGCCACATAGCGCTTTATCATGTCCATGCTGTCCAGCTCGAGGATGATGTCGTAGCTCACGCCGCGCCGCCGAAACTCTTCCTCCAGTATCTGTCGGGTGTATGTGCCGCGCCGCATGAGGATGAGCGGCCAGTCCGCTATCTGGTCGAGGGAGCGCAGCGGCTCTTTCAGCAGCGCATGGTCGAACGGCGTGATTAGCACGCGCTCGTACAGGAACAGCCGGATGAACTCTAGGTCGTCGCGCTTTTCGGCGTGCTGGATGATGCCGAGGTCCACATCGCCTTCCTCGACCATTTGCAGCACCTCGCTGCGTGTGCCAGAGCGGATGCGCAGGTGCACACGCGGGTAGCGGTTCAGGAACACGCGCACCACCCGCAGCAGCGTGTGCGGAATGATGTCGGGCGTGGACGCCACATGCACGGGGCCGAGTTCCTCCGCCATTGCGGTCATCGTCGCCAGCGAGTCTATGCCCTCCACCAGCGGCATTGCGATGTCCGACAGCCGCTGCCCAGCAAGCGTGAGCTGGATGGGGCGCTTCATCCGGTCGAACAGCACCATCCCCAATTCGTCTTCCAGCTTCTTGATGTGCGTGGTAACGGTCGGCTGCCCTATGGCGAGTTCCTGCGCCGCGCGGGATATGCTCCGCAGGCGCGCCGCCGTACAGAAACTCCTCAACTCTCGTATCTCCATTGCCAGAACCCCCAAAAGCATCTATCGCTTCATCGGATATAGTATATCATGCAATATATCTATGTGTAATGCTGCAATTTTACTTATTATGAACATGTAACGCAAAAACCAGTGGCGCACAGCCGGGTCAAGCGGACACAGCAACACCCCAAGGATGGATTAAGCAGGAGGCACCAAAATGCTTAACAAGTTCGTAGGCTCAATTCGCGGCGTCGGCAGGCACCGCACCGGCTTTGACTCCTATCTCGTCAATGTGCAGCGCGGCAGCCGGGGCGGACCCAAGATAGACGAAGCCCGCCGGGACTTCGCAAGAGCTATCCTCAGCCGCTACGAAGGCTACTACAACAACTAGCCCTAACACAAACTGCGGGGGTGGTCATACGGCCGCCCCCGCAGTGCGTCACGCAACACTTCGCATTCTGGCAAGACACCGTCCGCCCGCATCTTATTATCCCGCTACCCCGCTTTCAACTTATCTCGCTGTCAACCCCGCCCACTTGACGGGCAGCAACAAACCAATTGGCAAACCGTCCCGCATAATGCTAACCTGAATATGTAGAGCTAGTGTTGCAACGCAACCGAATCTTGATGGAGGTATTATCCGAATGGCAAAGTTAAGCGCAGACGCCCTGAGGCTGCTCAGCGAGGGCAAGAATATGGCTACGATAGCGACGGTGATGCCGGACGGCTCGCCGCAGGCAACCGCAGTGTGGATAGACACGGACGGCGAAAATGTGCTGTTCAACACCGCAGAGGGGCGCGTCAAGACGGACAATCTGCGGCGCGACCCGCGTGTGGCAGTGTGCATCCTGAACGCCGACAACCCCTACGAGCAGGTTACCGTGCGCGGGCGCGTGGTGGCGATGACGCACAAGGGCGCAGACGCACACATAGACAGCTTGGCAAAGAAGTACCTCGGGCTTGACGAATACCCGAACCGCCAACCCGACGAACAGCGTGTCATCGTGAAAGTAGCGCCCGCGTAATATCAAGCGCAAGACCCAAGCCGCACGATTCGCCCTAGCCAGAGCGCATGGATGGACACTCGCCCGTATGCACATCGCCGCTTTGGGACAGCAGACATTCACAACATACCCGGCACATCAGGACACACTTTTTAAGAGATGCTAAAGTTTTTTCGACGAAGAAACCGACAGGATGAAGCCAAGACCGAGCAGGCGGTCAAGAAATCTCGCCAAACATTCTTCGGGCAGATGCGCAGGTTGTTTCGCCGCCCCCAGATTGACGATGCGCTTTGGGACGAGCTGGAGGAGCTGCTCATCACCGCAGATGTGGGCGTAGAGACGACCTTCAAGCTGCTAGACCGCCTCCGCGAGCAGGTGCGCTCCAAGCGCATAACCGACCCGCAGGATGCCCTAGCGCTGCTGAAAAAAGAGATGACCTACATCGTGGAATTCGACGCCGTGAATGAGGCATTAGAGGTGGACGAGAAGCCGCTCGTCATCCTGATGGTGGGCGTGAACGGCGTGGGCAAGACCACGAGCATCGCCAAGCTGGCGCGCCTGTATCAGAACGAAGGCAAGAGCGTCTTGCTCGGCGCTGCGGACACATTTCGCGCCGCCGCAATCGATCAACTTCAGGTGTGGGGCGAGCGCCTCGATGTGGATGTCATCGCCCACAAGCAGGGCGCAGACCCCGGCGCAGTGGCATACGACACGCTGCAAGCCGCCATCGCCCGCGACATCGATGTGGTCATCATCGACACCGCAGGGCGGCTGCACACCAAGTTCAACCTGATGCAAGAGCTGAAGAAGATGCAGCGTGTGCTATCGCGGCAGGGCGCAGACTCGCAGCGCATCCTGCTCACGATAGACGCCACCACCGGGCAGAACGGGCTGATACAGGCGCGGGCGTTCACCAAGGCGGTGGAGTGCGAAGGCGTGCTACTCGCCAAAGTGGACAGCTCATCCAAAGGCGGCATCGTGTTCGCCATCGCCGACGAGTTGGACATTCCCGTGCTGTTCATCGGCAGCGGGGAGCAGCCCGACGACATAGCCGTCTTCGACCCACACCGCTATGTGGCGGGGCTGCTCGAGCCAAGCAACGGCGCATAGGGACGCTAGCGGCGCTACGAACATGGGCTGCTCGCCCCACGCAAGAACGGCAGCTCACATCCTGCGGCGATTACCGCTATACGGGCGGGAAGGGCTTGTGGCGCAGTCGCGCAGCAGCCGGGCGCATATCTATGCAAACGCTCGCCAAATAGGGTATCATGTGCGGCGGCGCATCCTGTCAGCGCAGGCGCTTGCCGCATACTCATATGACGGCTCTCCCCTGTGCTTTGCGCCGAAACATACGCTCAACAAAGCGCGCAAGATAGACTCGAACACAGCACGGAGGTTTTATATGGGAAGCCGCTTAGAAGGCAAGACGGCGGTCGTTACAGGTGCGGGTAGAGGCATTGGCAGAGCGGTTGCGATGCTGCTCGCCGAAGAGGGCGCAGAGGTGGTGGTCAATGACCTTGGATGCGATGTGGACGGCTCCGGCTCGTCCAACGCTCCCGCCGATAGCACCGTCGAGGCAATCACCGCCGCCGGCGGCAGCGCCGTCGCCAACTACGATGATGTGTCCACGATGGAGGGCGGCGAAAATGTCATCCGCGCCGCCGTGGACAACTACGATAAGCTGGACATACTCGTCAACTGCGTGGGCATACTCGAAGACAGCATGATCTACCGCATGTCCCCCGCAGACTGGGACAAGGTGATTCGATTCAATGTGAAGGGCGTGTTCTGCCCCACGAAGTTCGCCGCCATCCTGTTCCGTCAGCAGCGCAGCGGGCGCATCGTGAACTTCACATCGGACGCAGGACTCGGCGACATCGGGCGCTCCAACTACGCTGCCGCATCTGAGGCAGTTGTCGGGCTGACCCGCACAGTCGGCAGAGACTTGGGGCGCTACGGAGTTACCTGCAACGCCATCTCCCCGCTCGTCAACACGCGCCTGTTCCCCGGCTCGGTGGACGAGTACCGCGTGAACAAGGGGCCTTCCCCCACGCCGACAGAGCGCGCAGGCATCGGGCAGTCGCCACCCGTGTCCGACTGGGAGGGTGAGGGCAGCCCGGACGACCCCGCCAATGTCGCACCGCTCGCCGTGTATCTCGCCACCTACGCCTCCCCGAACATCAACGGCAATGTGTTCGGCGTGCGCGGCGGCAGCATCTATCTCTACTCCAACCCCGAAGTTGCCAACGCCATTCACAAGTGGGGCACCTTCACGATGGACGAGATGGATGTGCTGTTCCCCAAGATTATCGGCAAGGGGATGTAGCACAGCGGTCCCCCGAAAGCGCCGCCGTATTTTGCCACATTCACAAAACTAGGTGAATAGCAAACGGCGGGTGCTTTCATATCACAACCTCACAAAAGACTTTCATCAGGGGTACTCTCAGATTGTGCGGATTTCACCCACGCAGGGCGCTAACAGCGCAGCCTGAGAATACGCAAAGAGCAGGGAGAGAAAACGCAATGGGCAAGAGATTAGAGGGACAGGCAGCGATAGTAACCGGCGCAGGGCGCGGCATAGGGCGCAGCGTTGCGATGCTGCTGGCAGACGAGGGCGCATCTGTGGTTGTGAACGACCTCGGAGGCGGCGTGGACGGCGTCGGCGGCTCGGACGCACCCGCATCGCAGGTGGTGGCAGAGATTGAGGCGCGCGGCGGCACCGCCGTTGCCAACTTCGACTCCGTCGCAGACCACGAATCAGCCGGCAAGATAATTCAGACCGCCATCGACAACTTCGGGCGTCTGGACATCCTAAACCATGTGGCGGGTATCCTGCGCGACCGCATGGTGTTCAACATGACCGAAGAAGAGTGGGACGGCGTGTTGCAAGTCCACCTCTACGGCGCATACAACATGGTGCGCCACGCTGTGCCACACATGATAAATCAGGGCTACGGGCGCATAGTGCTGTTCTCGTCCGGCTCGGGCATGGGCGCATCGGGACAGGCGAACTACGCCGCCGCCAAAGAGGGCATGGTCGGCTTCGCACGCGCCCTCTCACGCGAGCTGAACGAGTTCGGCATCAATGTGAACGCGGTATATCCGGGCGGTGCAACCCGCATGACGGAGACCATCCCCGAAAGCACGCAGCAGCTCCGCACGCAGCAGCGCGCAGCAGCGGCTGCGTCCGCCGGCGCAACGCAGACCACGCAGGGCGCGCCGATTATGGGGCCGCCTGAAGCGCGCGCGCCGGAGAACAACGCTCCCAAAGCGGTCTATCTGTCCTCATCGGCGTGCGAACTCACAGGTCAGGTCATCGGCACGAGCGGCTGGCCTGCCACGCTGTACTCACCGCGCCATGTCATCCGCAGCATCCACAAGAACGCACGCTGGACGCTGGACGAACTGGACGATCTTATACCCATATCGCTGGGGAACGGGCTAGTCAACCCTGTTCCCGCTCAGCCGCCGCGTCAGTAGACGAAGGCATTCACTGCGCACAACGCACAAGGATGTCCCCGAGTGGAGCAGCCCCAGCCTTGCGCAGTCGTCGAATCCCCTAAACTGAGAACATCGCCGCCGGCCTAGCCTCTTCCACCCCCCCCCATGGGGATGATGGAAGGGATTTAGGCGGCGGCTCTTTGCGGGCTACACCGGGCAGAAAGCGAACCGAGCAATACCGTCGCGGTCGCTGCTTTTCTTTTAGGACAAAACCTGCCACACTGCGCTTATCGCTATTGCAGCGCCCATGATGAGCACAAACCACGCAAAGTTCACCCTCTCGGCGACGCTCAGCAGCGCCTTGATGGTGAGCAGACCCAAGAGCGCCGCAACGCCCATCGCGGTCAGTGCCGTCGCAGATGCGTACAGCCCATTGCTGATGCCAGCGTACAGCCCCGCCCCAATGCTAGCGGGAACGCTCATTAGGAAGCTAATCCGCAGCGCATTCTTGTGGTCGATGCGGCGCGCAAGCAGTGCGGCTACCGTAAGCCCGGAGCGGCTAAGCCCCGGCAGCACCGCCAGCCCCTGTGCCACGCCTGCCAGCAGCGCGTCCACAGCCGATACCTCATCGGTGCGGCGCGCGCCATCCGGTGGCATGCGAAGCTGCAGCCCACCGGTTACCAGCATCAGCAGCCCGATGACGCCCATTGCCGCTGCACCAACACTGCCCGAAAGCGCGTTTAGCATCAGAAGCACGGGCAAACCTATCGCAGCACTGACGGCGGTGGACACTATCAGATAGCCGAACAGGCTTGGCGGGTTTTTGGGGCTGCGTATCACATCGCGCGCCAAACCGAACAAAGTCCGATGGAACGCCGCCAATGCGGATATTGCCGTTCCCATATGCAGCCACAGCGCATACGCCACGCCCTCGCTGATTGGTCGGTCTAGAAAGAAGGCGTACACCGCCCCCACCACACCCTCCGAGCTTATGGGCAGCCATTCCACCACACCTTGCAACGCCCCCAGCAAAATGCCGTCCCACATATACGCTCCCTAACATCCGAAAGCCCTGTGGGTATTATATCTTACCCGCCAACGCCGCACCCTCAACCTCGTAGGCGAGCCGCCATGTTCGTCGAACAGACACACGCGTCGGGCGTACTAATTGGGAGCGCATCCCCTTGGGCATAGACCATGTGGGGCGGGACATCCTGAAAGCGCGTCATCATCGCAGCAGGCATATTCGACGATGGTCGCTGCCATTCTCCTGATGGTGGCGTTGCTAGCGGCGCTGATAGTGGGCGGTCAGAGCCTGACGCTCGTGCTTGTAATGCTCGCCGTGCTGATGTGAACAGGCGCACCTATATCATAGAGTACCCCTGCCCGCCGTCCACGACTATGCAGGCGCCAGTGATGAGACCAGCGCGCTCGGATGCGAGGAACGCCACAAGGTCGCCCACCGGCTCGGGCCAGCCGAAGCGTCCCATCGGCAGGTTGCGTGATATGAAATCCGCCACGACCTCCGGCGGGTTCTCATTCTGAAAGCGCTCCCATGAGCCTTGTGGGTGCTCTATGCTGCCGGGTGCGATGCTGTTAACTAGCACGCCGTCGGTAACGAGGCTCAGCGCAGCGTGCTTTGTGGCGCCGATAAGCGCAGCTTTGGCAGACATATACGACAGGTTGCCGCCGTGTTCACGCCCGTAAATGGACGCTATGTTGATGATGCGCCCCCACCTCTGCGCCCGCATATGTGGGATGACCTCACGCATCAGCTGGAAGCCGCCGAACAGGTTGAGGTCGAACGCAGCCTTGAAGTCCTCCAGCGGCAGGTCGGCGATGTCCTCACGGGCGCGTGAGCCGCCGGCGTTGTTCACGAGGATGTCCACTTCGCCCAGTCCGTCTGCCACCTGTCGATGCAGGGCAGGCATCGTCTCGGCGTCGGACACATCAGCGACGACGCCCAGCGCTCGAACGCCCAGCGCCGCAAGTTCAGCCACCGTGCTGTCGAGCGTGGCTTGCGTGCGTCCGCATATGGCGACATCCACGCCCTCGCGCGCCAGCGACAACGCCGCATGTCTGCCCAATCCGCGGCTGCCGCCCGTTACCAGCGCAACCCTGCCTTTGATTCCCAAGTCCATATGAACGCCTCCGTGTGTTAGTTCGAACACCGATAATCGGGGTCAAATGTATCACGGCGCGCTGTGGATGTGTAGGCAGGCGCAAGCGCAGCAAAAAGCCCCTGCCCTGAATGAGCGCATTGCAGAGAGCACATCGCAGCCGCATGCCCGCAGAAAAAACTTGACGCAAGCCGCCGCCTAGCCTACTATTCGGATGATGTTTGTTGATTTGCATACCCACTCGGTTGCGTCAGATGACGCACGCGCCACAGTGAAGCAGTATGTCAAGTGGGTCGGCGTGCTGAGACGCAAAGGCTACCGCATCGACGGCTTCGTGCTGACAGAGCATCGCCAATTCGACTTCGATGTCGACTACAGCGCACTTGCGGCGGACAACGATGTGCTGATACTGAAGGGGGCGGAGCTAGACACGAACTGCGGCCACTTCCTCGTGTATGGCATCACGGAGGCGCTTGCAGACGAAATCGACTTTGCGGATGTGCATTTGGACGCCCCAACACTTGTGAGCGCCGCTGACCGTTGCGGTGCCATTGCTGTGCCGGCGCATCCGGGCAGGTTCGGCATCGGCTTCTGCGAGTATGTAGACGATGTGGCGGGGTTCGACGACATTCGCATCGTGGAGCGGCTGAACGGCAGCAACCGACCCGGCGAGCAAGAACGCGCCGATGCGCTGATAGCCGCGCACAAGTACGCCGGCACAGGCGGCAGCGACGCCCATGTGGTCAGCGCCATCGGCAGCTGCATGACGCAGTTCGACAACCCCATCCGCACCGAAGCCGACATCGTGCGCGAACTGCGCGGCGGCGCGTTCCGCTCTGTGCGCATCGAGGACACCACAGCCGTCTAGCCTCGACACGACATCATACACCCGACAATTCACTGATGACACACAACCCACAGCCGACCATTCGGGAGCGAACAATGACCACCGACGCTGGCATCATCTACGAGCGCAGTTTCTTGAACCAAGAGTTCCCCGTCGGGAGATTCGAGATAAGCAAGCAGATGATATTGGACTTCTCCCAAGCGGCGGGCGAGGTGAACCCCATCTATGTGGACGAAGAGCGCGCCGCAATGTCGGAGTACGGCGGCATCATTGCGCCGCCCACATTCTGCAACCTGTTCATCAACGGCAACGAAAAACCGGACATCAAGCTGGAGTTCGGGGACATCGGGTTCTTCGCCGGGCAGTCCATAGAGAGCCTTGCGCCCATCCGTCCCGGCGATACGCTAGACGCCACATCGCGCCTCAAAGAGGTGTACGCCAAGACCGGGCGCTCCGGCAAGATGGTGTTCGCCGTGTGGGAGACGCGCTTCGCCAACCAAGACGGCGAAACCGTGGCGCTGGTGGACGAATCTTATGTGAGAAGGAACAGCCGAAGGCAGTGATGAAGCAAATATACTTCGAAGATGTTGACATCGGGGATGACATCGGCCCGCAAGAGCGCGTGGTGGATGTGGAGCAGGTGCGCCGCTTTCTGAGCGTGCGCGGCGGCACACCCGGCGTCAGTCGCTTCACCGACGATGACTACGCCAAGTCCGAGGGGCTTGACGGCGCAATCGTGCCGGGCGCCATGAACATCACCATCCTGTCGCAGCTGCTCACGGGCTGGGCAGAGACGGCTCGCCTGCGGAAGCTGGATGTGGTGTTCCGAGGAATGGTGCCGCACAACAAGCCGCTGACGCTGAGCGGCATCATCACGGACAAGGATGTGATAGACGGCGAGCCGCGCATAGAGTGCGATGTGTTCTTGCAGAACGAAGAGGGCACACGGCTAGTCATCGGCAACGCCGTGGTAACGCTGCCGATGCGGAGGGGATAACGCCCGACGCCTAGTGCTCCATCGTGCCGCCGCCGTCCATGTTGATGGACTGGCCGTGTATCCACGATGCCGCTTCGGTGCATAGGTAGGCGGCGAATGCGCCCACTTCGGCGTCCGTGCCGGTTCTGCCAATGGGAATCCTGCTTCCCAGCGCATCCCACGCCGCACCGCGACCTATGTCGTCCACGCGCGAGGTGTCTACTGCGCCGGGACAGATGCAGTTCACATTGATGCCGTGCTGCCCAAGCTCGTGCGCCATGGACTGCGTCATCCCCACCTGAGCGAAACACGCCGTTGTGTACGCAAGATTGTTGGCGCTGCCCGTCTTGCCAGAGCCGGACGAAATATTGACAATCTTGCCGCCGCCCTGCGCTATCATCGGTGCTATGACGGCTTTGGTGCAAAGATATGTGCCGCGTATCTTCACATCTATGACGCGCTGAAAGATGTCCTGCTGCAGGTCAACGATGGGGACGCGGTCTGGCCCGCGCGCATATGCGGCGTTGTTGACGAGGATGTCTATCCTGCCGAACTCGGCAAGGGTGCTCTCCACCATGCGCTGAACATCGGCGGCGTCTGCCACATCCACGACGATGGGCAGGGCGCGCCTACCCAAGGCACGCACCTGCTCCGCCGTGCTATGGATGTCGCGCCAGCCAACCGCCTTTTCGTCGGGCGGGTAGCGGTCGGGACTGCGCCCAGTGCCGGTTACCACCACATCTGCGCCCAGCCGCGCCAGCGCAACCGCAGTGCCCCTGCCGATACCGCGCAGCCGACCCGCTCCCGTTACGATTGCAACCTTGCCGCCTAGTTCGCCCATTACGCCGCCCTCAATCAGGGAAAATCCAACTAGCCCCTAATACGGGTCTAGTGTTCCATCACCGTGCCGCCGTTGATGTTGATGGACTGGCCGTGAATCCACGATGCGGCGTCGGAGCAGAGATAGGCGCAGAAAGCGCCCACTTCGTCGTCGGTGCCGTTCCTGCCGATGGGCGTGGTCTCCGCCATCTCCACCCAGCGCGTGTCGCGGTCGATGTCATCCATGCGGTGCGTGTCTACGGCGCCGGGGCAGACGCAGTTCACATTGATGCCGTGCTGCCCAAGTTCGCGCGCCATAGATTGCGTCATCCCCACCAGCGCAAAATTGGAGGCGTTATATGCGAGTGTGTTGGCACTGCCGCGCTTGCCCGCCGTGGACGATATGTTGACGATTTTGCCGCCATCGCCCTGCGCTATCATCTGCTTGATTGCGGCTTTCGTGCACAAAAATGTGCCGGTAATCTTGATGTCCACCACGCGTTGGAATATGTCCTGCGGCAGTTCCAAGATTGGCACGCGGTCGGGCCCACGGGCGTATGCGGCGTTGTTGATGAGGACATCCACCCTGCCGAACTCCTCCACCGTGCGGTCTATCATCATCTGCACATCGTCGGCGCTAGACACATCCACGGTCAGCGTAAGGGCGCGCCTGCCCTCGGCGCGCACCTGCTCGGCGGTGCTCTCCACATCGCGCCAGCCGATCGCCTTTTCGTCAGGCGGATAGCGGTCGGGGCTGCGCCCGGTGCCGGTTACCACCACATCTGCGCCCATGCGAGCGAGTTCGACCGCCGCCGCCCTGCCGATGCCACGCAGCCGACCCGCTCCGGTTACGATTGCTACTTTCCCGTCGAGGTCTCCCATATCACCCTTTTCCTTCCTGTGTTGTCGTAAACTCTATGCACTGCCGCATCCGCCTTTGGATGGCGGCACACCTGTCTGTGCTATTTTGACTCAGGGCGCAGATGAGACGCTGCGCCAACGCCCTGCAAGTATAGCGATATGCCAGCAGGCTGTAAATCGCCGCCGTCGCTGCAGTGCAATTTTGAACATTTTTTCAAAATAGAGCAAAAATTCGCAATTTACGCATTGACACTTGCGTTCTAGCCAAACTATACTAACGAACAAATGTATCGCGAGTTTACAAGAAAGGCGAGTATCCTAATACATCAGCTATCAGCAGTGAACGCTAACAGAGTTCGCCAAGAAGCATGCTAATGCACATTGCGGATGCCTAAAAGCGCAGACGCACACCCCAACATCAGTGCATGCGATGAAATCGGACGGATAATAAGAGGCACAAGAGCCTAGAGACTTAATAAGGAAGGGAATCGTTATGGCACGCAGACGCAAGCTATCGGATCGGCAATCCCGAATGATGGAGTTCATCAAGAGCTACATCAGCGAAAACCACTACCCGCCTAGCGTGCGGGACATCCAGAGGGGGTGCGAGATAAGCTCAACATCGGTCGTAGACTACAACTTGGAAATCCTCAGGCGCGAGGGCTACCTGCACCGCGACAAGGCAGTCTCGCGCGGCATCCAGCTGCTCGGCGAGCACGCCGGCGTCCACGCCAAGATAGCCACCATACCCGTCTATGGCAACATCGCCGCAGGTGAGCCGCTGCACATCCCGTCGGTGGCATCCCGATATGTAGACGAGTTCGAGTCGGTGGATGTGCCGTTGGACATGATCAGCGGCAGAGATGACGCCTATGGGCTGCGTGTCAAGGGCGACTCCATGATAGACGCATTCATCGCAGACGGCGACCTCGTGATTCTGGAGCCGACCCGCAATGCAAACCAAGGCGAGATGGTCGCCGCAGAGATACAGGACGAGGTTACCCTAAAGCGCTTCTATATGGAGGGCAACAGCGTCCGCCTCCAACCCGAAAATTCCACGATGAGTCCGATTGTCGTGCCTGCAGACTGGGTGCATGTGCGCGGGCGCGTCATCGGCGTCATTCGCTCGTTCTAGCAAGAACGACCCCCTACAACGGCGCAGCGTTTCCGCTAGTCGGCGGACAGGTGCTGATAATCGGGAACGCTACGCCGTCTTGCAGGCAAACCGCATCTGGCATAATCCGCCCGGCGGTGCGATAATCTAACCATCGTAATAAGCGCTTTGCGGTAACATCTGCAAGCGGCTTGCCTGCAAGACACAGCGCAGCCATACTGGGGCGAAAAATGCCTGTAAACACCGAAGAGCGCATGGTAGTTCCTATCACGGGGATGACCTGCGCCGCATGCGTCAGCCATGTCGCCAACGCTATCGAGGATTTGCCCGGCATCAGCGATGTCAGCGTCAGCCTAGCGTCCGAGAAGGCGACACTTGCATTAGACAACGGCAATGTGCCGCTGGATGCGCTGCGCTACGCTGTGGAAGACGCCGGCTATGGCATAGCCACCGAGCGCATAACGCTCGTCGTGGGCGGGATGACCTGCGCCGCATGCGTGGCGCATATCGAAGCGGCGCTTACTGGCGTGGATGGCATCGCGGATGCGAGCGTCAGCCTCGCCACCGAGCGCGCATCGGTGGAATATATCCCCGGCGTAGTTGCCATATCCGACATGCGCCACGCCATCGAGGATGCGGGATATTCGCTTGTAACCGCCGCATCGGATGCCGACGACGACCCTGCAACGCCGCGCGCGCTTGCCGTTCTACGCCGCAAGCTAGTGTTCAGCATCATCATCGCCGCCGCAATTATGGCGCTGATGTTCATTCCCAGTGTGCGCACCGCATTGCCGTTCAGCCTAGACTACCTGCTGCTAGTGCTCGCGACGCCGGTGCAGTTCGTCGGCGGTTCGCAGTTCTATCGCGGCGCATGGGGCGCTCTCAAGCATCGCACCACGAACATGAACACGCTCATTGCGGTCGGCACGAGCGTGGCATACGGCTACAGCGCCGCTGTTACACTGCTGAGCGGAACGGCGCTGCTCGACGCCGCAACGGCAAGCGTCGGGGGCGCAGCGGCGCACACATTCTTCGACACATCCACCGCCATCATTGCGCTCGTGCTGCTGGGCAAGTATCTCGAGGCGCGTGCCAAGCATCGCGCATCCGGCGCAATCCGCGCGCTGATGAGCTTGCAGCCAGACACGGCGCATGTAGTCCGCAACGGCATCGAGACACAAGCGCCCATAGACGAACTGCAGGTCGGCGATGAAGTCATCGTGCGCCCCGGCGAGCGCATCCCCATAGACGGCGTGGTGCTGCATGGCAGTTCCGCAGTAGACGAATCCATGCTCAGCGGAGAGAGCATCCCGGTGGACAAGTCGCCCGGCAGCGCAGTGTTCGCCGCAACGCTAAACACCACTGGCAGCTTCACATTCAGGGCGAGCAAGGTCGGGCGCGACACGATGCTGGCGCAGATCATACGACTGGTCGAGCAGGCGCAGGCGTCCAAGGCGCCTGTGCAGCGGCTAGCAGACCGCATATCGGCGTATTTTGTCCCCGCCGTGATTGGTGTGGCGCTGCTGACATTCGGGTTCTGGCTCGTGCTCGGGCCTGCGCCGGCGTATCTGCACGCCACGCTGACGGCGGTTGCGGTGCTAATCATCGCGTGCCCGTGCGCGCTTGGGTTAGCAACGCCCGCTGCTATTATGGTCGGCACAGGCAAGGGCGCAGAGTTCGGCATTCTCATCCGCAGCGCAGAAACGCTGGAACGGGCGCACAAACTGGACACGGTGGCACTGGACAAGACCGGCACGCTGACGGTCGGCAAGCCGTCTGTGGTGGAGGTGGTGAGCGCGCCTGCGGCAGACGCAGACGGGCTGCACGCCCCCACCGAACCTAACGAAGTGCTGCGCCTCGCCGCATCCGCAGAGCAGTCTTCGGAGCATCCGATAGGCAGGGCGATAGCGGACGCCGCAGCCGACAGAGCCTTGCTGATCGACACGCATCAGGGCTTTACGGCGCTGCCCGGCTTCGGCGTATCTGCTGTCGTGGGCAGTCGACGCCTGCTCGTGGGTAATCTGACTTTGATGCGCCATCACGATGTGCGCCTAGACCGCTGCGATGAGATTGCGGATGCGATGGCGGAGCGTGGCAACACGCCTGTGTTCGTCGCTGCGGACGGCGATGCGGTGGGCGTGGTTGCGGTCGCAGACACCATACGCCCCGAAGCCAAAGACAGCGTGCGCCGCCTGATGCAATCCGGATTGGATGTGGTGATGTTGAGCGGGGACAACCAGCGCGTGGCGGACGCCATCGCCGCGCAAGTGGGCATCCGCAGCGTGATTGCAGGTGTGATACCGCAGGAAAAAGCCGAGCACATCGCTGCGCTTCAGCGGCAGGGCAAGGTAGTCGGGATGGTTGGAGACGGCATCAACGACACGCCGGCACTGGCACAGGCAGATGTGGGTTTCGCCATCGGCGCAGGTGCGGATGTGGCGATGGAAGCGGCAGACATAACGCTTGTGCGCTCAGATCTCAACGCTGTGGACACGGCAATACGGCTCAGCCGCGCCACGATGCGCTCCATCCGCCAGAATCTGTTTTGGGCGTTCGCCTACAATGTGGCGCTCATCCCCGTTGCGGCGGGCGTGCTTTATCCTGTGTTCGCAGCCGGCGGCGTCCCCGATGCCCTCACCCCCATCCTTGGCGAACACGGTTTCCTGAACCCCATCCTCGCCGCTGCCGCAATGGCGATAAGCTCGGTAACCGTGCTGACGAACTCGCTGCGCCTGCGACGGTTCCGCTAGGAGAAGTTTCACGAATTTCATTAAGACAAGGGCAGAAACACCGCCTGCTCGTTGGGTATGCTAAAATGTGGATTCGTTACGCCACCGTCAATTGGCGCACGACACCACTCCGCTGTGAAAGGATGGACAAGCATGCGAATTCGGCTGTTCAATAGGGGTGCTGACACCGCCATAGACCCGGTGTGCGACATGGAAGTGGACATGAAAAAGCCCAACGGTGGCTCATACGACTACAACAACACGACCTACTACTTCTGCGCCCCCGGCTGCAACCGCGCCTTCCAGAAAGAGCCACAAGCCTACCTTTCGGGCGAAAAGAAGGTGCAGATGTAGCATAGGGGCTTGTGCGAAAGTTGCAAAATATGGGCGGTACAACCCGCAGATGCCAGTGCATTTGACCCCACCCGCAGTTGTGCATCATAATTGATATGTGCCGTGCCGAAGTGGCGGAATGGTAGACGCGACGGTCTCAAAAACCGTTGGGAGCGATCCCGTGTCGGTTCGACTCCGACCTTCGGCACCAAGCAGCCTGTCAGTTCGCCCAGTTAATCCCGGCGACGCACTTGCAGCGCTTCCATAAGATCTTTCTTTTGCAGACGCTTCGTCCTCCGGGTGGAGTGTCTTGCTTTATAAAGTCAGCAGCAACTTGTAGATGATATACTTCACCTTGCGGCTGGTGCGTCCGGATGCGGGCGAAGGGAACGCCACAAGTTAGGGGGAGTTCGCTCTGAATGAAGATTACCGACATCACGATAACGCAGCTCTTCTACCCGCACACTGCGCCGATACAGGACGCCACCATACCTACACCGCCGCCCGGTGCGGGCGGCAGGGGCCAGATCTTCGTGCACATCCACACCGATGAGGGCGTGCAAGGGCTTGGCATCGGGCAGGCGTCGCCCGGCGTGCGGCAGGTCATCGAGGATGGGTTTCGCCCGCTGCTCATCGGCAAAGATCCGTTCAACATCGAGCAACTTTGGAACGAGATGTTTTGGCATGTGCGCGGCTACGGGCGCAAGGGCATCGCCTTCTGCGCGCTGTCCGCCGTGGACATCGGGCTGTGGGACTTGAAGGCTAAAGCGCTCGGCTTGCCGCTGTATCGCCTGCTCGGGCCGTATCGCGAAGCCGTCCCCATATATGGCAGCGGCGGCTGGACGAACTTCACCGAAGCCGAGCTTGTGCGAGAGATGGTGGGCTATGTGGAACAGGGCATCCCGCGCGTGAAGATGAAGGTGGGCAAAGACTTTGGGCAGGCAGAGCGCGAGGACATCCGACGCCTAGCCGCCGTCCGCCGCGAACTCGGCGATAATGTCGCCATATACATCGACGCCAACAACGGCTACTACCCCAAGCAGGCGATATACATGGCGCGCGAGTTCGAGCAGTATCAGGTCGGCTGGTTTGAAGAACCGCTCATCCCGGACGATGTGAACGGGCTTGCGGAGGTCAGCCGCGCCATCAACATACCCGTTGCCACCGGCGAGCACGAGTACACCAAGCACGGTTTCCGCGAGCTTATCGCCGCAGGTGGAGCGGACATCGTACAGCCCGATGTGGGCAGGGTCGGCGGCGTAACCGAATGGCTCAAAGTGGCACACATCGCCCACGCATTCAACCTGCCCGTCGCCCCGCACGCCGTCCAGCTTGTGCATCTGCATCTCGCCTGTGCCACGCCGAACCTCAAGGTTGTGGAGTACATGAACACAGGCTTGGAGGGCGACCGCATCTGGTACACAGAGTTCCCGCAGCAGCGCAACGGGATGTGGGCGCCGTTCCCGGACAAGCCCGGGCTTGGCTTGGATCTTGACCCCGTAGCCGTGGCGCAGTGGGCCGTATGAGCACGGCGAGGACGGCTGGCGCGGGAGAACCACGCCAGCCCATTCTTTCAAGAAAAATCCGCATACCGCGCCTGCAAACCTTCGACTCGCTTGGCGCATACTCCGACTTTCGCCTGCTGTGGGTGGGCAACTTCTGCTCCAACAACGCACAGTGGCTGCAGATGCTCACGGCGGGGTGGCTCGTGCGAAGCCTGACGGAGAACTCGCCATACTCCACCTTCTTCGTGGTAACCGTGGGCGGGATGTCGATGCTGCCCGGGCTGGTGATGGCGCCGGTGGCGGGGACGCTCGGCGACAGACTCGACAGGCGCAAGCTGGTCATCGGCATACAGAGCTTCATGGCGGTGTTCGCCTTCCTGTTCGCCATAATGGTCGGGCTGCAGCTCGTGTCGGTGTTCCACGCATACTTGTATGTGTTCATCAGCGGCATCTGCCTGTCCATCACGCAGACCAACCGCATGGCGCTCATCGCCAACACCGTGCCGCGCGAGGCGATGAGCAACGCCTTCGCCACCAATGTGCTAACCATCCCCGGCACGCGGATGATAGGGCCGTTCATCGGCGGCATCCTGATAACCACGCTGGGCTTCTTTTGGAACTTTTCGTTTGAGGCGCTGCTATATCTCGGCACTGTGGCGGCGTATCTGCCGATGAAGACGCCTTACACGCAGCAGCGCAGGACGAGCGCGGATTCGTCGTTCATGGCAGACCTGATAGCCGGGTTCACCTATGTGTGGCGCGACAAGCGCGTGCTGCTGTACATCACGCTGCTGGGCTTCATCCCCAACACGATACTGGAGCCGGCGATGTTCCTGCTGCCTGTGTTCACGAGCGAGGTGCTGAAACAGGGCGCTGATGTGGGCGGCTATTTAGTCGCCATAAACGGCTTCGGCGGGCTGATGATGGCGCTGTTCATCGCATCGTTCGGCTTCATATTCCGCAAGGGGATGATTGTGCTGGTGTGCGCCATCGTCAGCTCTGCGGTCATCTTGATGTTCTCCCATGCGTTCATTCTGCCGCTGGCGTTCGTGCTGATAATGCTGTTCGCCCCGAGCCAAACGGCGTTCCGCACGGCGACGGTAACGCTGCTGACGCTGATAGCGCCCGACGAAATGCGCAGCCGCGTGATGAGCCTGCAGCGTTACAGCATGGGCGGCGTGGTGATATTTAGCCTAGTGGTCGGGTGGTTCGCCGGCGTAACATCGGTGTCCATCGCACTTGCGGCGATAGGCATCCTGGGCGGCACACTTGGCGTCGCGTTCTATGCGTTCGGCAGACAAATCCGCGAGCTGGACGCCTAGCATGAGAGCCAGAAACACCGCGACGCATCCAAGCTCCCGACGCATCCGCATACCACGCCTGCAAACCTTCGATTCGTTCGCATATCCGGACTACCGCCTGCTGTGGATTGGCAACTTCTGCTCCAACAGCGCACAATGGCTGCAGCTTCTCACCGTGGGCTGGCTGGTGCGCGGTCTGACAGCAGGGTCGTCCACATCCACGCTCTTCGTGGTAACGGTGGGCGGAATGAGCCTGCTGCCGGGGCTGATAATGGCGCCCATCGCTGGGACGCTTGGCGACAGGCTCGACCGCCGCAAGCTGGTCATCGGCATACAGTGCTTCATGACGGTGTTCGCATTCCTGTTCGCCATAATGGCGGGAAACCAGCTCGTTACCGTGTGGCATGCGTACATCTATGTGTTCATCAGCGGCATATGCGTGTCCATCAGCCAGAACAGCCGCATGGCGCTGGTGGCGAACACCGTGCCGCGCGAATCTATGGCAAACGCCTTCGCCACCAATGTGCTGACCATCCCCGGCACGCGGATGATAGGGCCGTTCATCGGCGGCATCCTGATAACCACGCTGGGCTTCTTTTGGAACTTTTCGCTGGAGGCGCTGCTATATCTCGGCACCATAGTCGTCTTCTTGCCGATGAAGACGCCCTACCTGCGGCGGCGCAGAGTAGCGGCAAACGAGTCGTTTCTGTCTGATCTGCTCGCAGGCTTCACATATGTCTGGCGGGACAAGCGGGAGCTGCTATATCTGACGCTGCTGGGCTTCATCCCGAACACGATACTACAGCCCACGATGTTCCTGCTGCCCGTGTTCACCGACGAGATACTCAGGCGAGGCGCAGATGTGGGGGGATACTTCCTCGCCATAAACGGCTTCGGCGGGCTGATGATGGCGCTGTTCATCGCATCGTTCGGCTTCGTATTCCGCAAGGGGACGATTGTGTTGGTATGCGCCATCGCAAGTTCGGTCATAATCCTGCTGTTCTCTCACGCCTTCATCCTGCCGGTGGCGTTCCTGCTGATAATGCTGTTCGCATCCAGCCAGTCCGCGTTCAGGACGACCAACGGCACGCTGATGCAGCTCCTAGTCACTGACGATATGCGGAGCCGCGTAACCAGCCTGCAGCGTTACAGCATGGGCGGCGTCATCGTGTCCAGCTTCGCCATCGGCTGGTTCGCCAGACTCACATCGGTGTCCATAGCGCTCGCCGCAATGGGCGTCTTGGGCGCAGCGCTAGGCGTGGTGTTCTGGTTCTTCGCCAAACAGGTGCGGGAGCTGGACGCGTGAAAGTGCTTCGGGTCAGTTTCAATTGTTGATTGCTCAACGACTATAGTGGAACAGAGTGGTAGATTTGACAAAGTACAATACCGCTCATTAACATCAGCCTCGAAGTCTTAAACTATTGCCATTTAAGAGGATGTGTGCCCGAATGGAAGCAAATATCGTTAACATACAAACACTATTCGGCGACCAAGTGTCCTTCCAAATTCCACAGTTTCAGCGCCCATATGCGTGGGCACAGAACGATCAGTGGATGCCTTTGTGGGCAGATGTCCGTAATGTGGCTGAGCGTCACCTGAACCTCAATGGAACAGGTAGGGTCAAACCTCACTTCTTGGGTGCAATTGTACTTCAGCATCGTGAGAGCAAGACGGGAGAAGTTACCAAGCGGCTAGTAGTTGATGGGCAGCAACGACTTACTACCTTACAGCTACTTATGAAAGCCGTACAGCGAGCTTTTCAACACGCCGACGACACTGACAGGGCAGATAGATTACGCTCTTTGACTGAGAATCAAGACAGCCATCTAGGAAATGAAAATGATCGCAATGATAACCAAACTAAGGTTCGACAGTCCAACCTAAATGACCGGGATGCGTTTCGGGAGGCAATAAGGGATACTTCCATTAATGAATATGGTGGAAATATGCCTATCACAAAGGCATTCAAGTACTTCGATAATGAAGTAAAAATTTGGCTTGAAGATGGATCACACGCCCGAATTATGAAAGCAGAGGCATTAGAAGATGCACTGACAAAGCATATTCTAATCGCCGTAATCGATCTCGACGAAGACGAAAGGCCGCATCTCATCTTCGAGACATTAAACGCACGCGGCGAGCCGCTGAAGCAATCCGACCTCGTTAAGAACACGGTTATGTACGAAGCCGGTGTAGTTGATGACGCACACGCGGCGGATAGACTTTGGGGAATGTTCAACGATTCATGGTGGCGCGACCCCACGGGCGAACCCAGAACTGACAGGATTCAGTTGGATAGATTTCTGAATCATTGGATGATTATGAGAACTAGACAATCGGTTCCACCAAATAGAACAGCTTCTGAGTTTAGGAAATTTTTGGAGCATGAGAATTTTCATCCGTCGATGCCCGTTGGCATAAATAAAGTGGCGGACGACATTAAGGGTACTGGCAAGATATATAAAAATATACTGGAAGTTGAGGTTAAGGATCCTGATCACGAAGTTTTCTTCAAGCGTATGCGAGTGTTGGATATAGCCGCCATTATGCCTGTACTTCTCCACCTTAAAACCACGAATATGCCTATTGAGCGGCTCAATAGATGCTTCCAGATACTTGAAAGCTACATTATAAGACGAATGCTCAACCGTAATTCAATTGGCACTATTGGAGATATAACTAGCAGTCTTTTGAAAAATCTGCACGAAGAGCAAAAACATCAATGTCCTGATGTCACCATCGTAAACTACCTGGATTCTTTAACTTCTGTTAACACAGTGTGGCCTAACGATCGCATGTTATTGGAAGCACTTGAGCAGCGACCTATGGCAGGCACTGTTGCCCGGCGAAAAATGGTGTTGGAAGCTATAGAGTTGGATTTGCGAGGCGACCGGGCAGAACCGCTTGGAACAACCGATAAGCTCACTCTCGAGCATATCATGCCGCAAAGATGGGAAACTCATTATCCCCTGCCTCCCGGAAAAACATCCCAAGAAGTCACAGAAGAAAGAAACGATGCCGTGAAATACTTGGGTAATTTAACTCTGACGACCAATAAGTTAAACGCCAGCCTTTCCAACTCACCTTGGGACGAGAAGCGAAAGACGCTACACAAGCATAGCAGCCTCTTTCTAAACAAGGATCTAGTGGATAATGTGTATCATAAAGACTGGGATGAAGAGGAGATTTACAGCCGAACAACCTACCTTGCGAAGATAATTCTGGACATTTGGAAGCCCGCCGAATACTTTATGAATGCGTCTAGATAAGTAGTTAAGAGAACCTCCATGCAATATCGCACATTGGGCAGGACGGGCATCAGCGTGTCGCTGGCGAGCTTCGGGACGGGCGGGCCTAGCCAGTTCGGGCAGCACAGGGGACTGGCGCAGCGGGAACAGACGGCGCTTGTGCGGCGTGCCCTCGACCTCGGCGTGAACTTGTTCGACACGCACGAGGGCTACGGCGACAGCGAGCACATACTCGGCGAGGCGCTGAGCGGCGTCCCGCGCGACTCGTATCATCTCGTAACCAAGTGGGCGTATCATCGGCTCGATGCGGCGGAACAGACGGGCGATGCGCTCGCCGCATCAGTGGAGCGCAGCCTGCGTCGACTCCGCACTGATTGCGTGGATGTGATGATGCTGCACGGCATCTTGGCGGCGGAGTACATCGATGTCGCTGCGCGCTTTGTCCCCACCCTCGAACGGCTGCGCGAGCAGGGCAAGATCCGCTTCATCGGATTCAGCACGCGCTACATCGCAGACCCGGCGCAAGATATACTGCCCGTCGCACTGGAATCCGACCCCGCCGTGTGGGATGTGGTGATGCTGAAGTACGGCATTTTGAACCAAATTGCCGCCAAGCAAGCGCTGCCGTTGGCGATGCGGCACGACATCGGTGTGCTGAACATGGCGTCGGTTCGCATCAAACTGCCCAACCCCAGTATGCTGGAGGAGCTGATTGCGGATTGGAAGGCAGCGGGACACATCTCGCCCGACAGCCTGCCCGACCGCAACCCGCTCGGTTGGCTCGTTCATGACGATACGGACTCGGTCATCGCCGCCGCCTACAAGTTTGCAGCAGCGCACCCGGGGGTGTCGAGCGTGATTACCGGCACATCCAGCCTAGCGCACCTAACGGCGAACATCGCCGCCTTGGAGAAGCCGCACCTGCCCGAAGCGGACACGGCGCGCTTGAAAGCCCTGTTCGGCGATATAGCCGAGTACGCCTAGAACACCACCACTGACCGAAGCACTTCGCCCGCCTCCATCTTGTGGAAGGCGTCCTCCACATCGTCGATCGCGATGGTCTCGGACACGAAGCTGTCGAGGTCTAGCCGCCCCTGCATGTACAGGTCTATGAACATGGGGAAGTCCCGTGTGGGCAGGCAGTCGCCGTACCAAGATGACTTGAGCGAGCCGCCCCTGCCGAACACCTCTATCATCGGCAGCGTGATGGTCATCTGGGGGTTGGGGACACCAACTAGCACCACGGTGCCGGCGAGGTCGCGCGCAAAGAACGCCTGCTCGTAGGTTGTGGGGCTGCCCACCGCCTCAATCGCCACATCCACGCCATTGCCGTCAGTCAAGGCGCGTATCGCCTCTACTGGGTCGGTCTGCGTGGCGTTGATGGTGTGCGTTGCGCCGAAGTCTTTCGCCCATTCTAGCTTGCGGTCGTCGATGTCCACGCCGATGATGGTGTGCGCCCCGGCGAGGCGCGCGCCTGTGATGGCAGCATCGCCCACGCCGCCGCAGCCGAACACCGCCACAGAGTCGCCGCGCGACACCCCGCCTGTGTTCACCGCAGCGCCTAGCCCCGCCATTATGCCGCAACCCACAAGCCCGGCCGCCGCCGCCGATGCGTTGGAATCCACCTTGACGGCTTGGCCCGCGGCAACGAGCGTCAGCTCGGCGAATGCGCCGATACCGAGCGCAGGGGACAGAACGCTGCCGTCCTCACTAGTCATCGGCTGCGCTGCGTTGCGGCTGTCGAAGCAGTACCACGGGCGACCGCGAAGGCACGAGCGGCAGTCGCCACAGGGCGCGCGCCAAGCGATTATCACGAAGTCGCCCGCCGCCACATTCGTTACGCCCTCGCCCACGCTCTCCACGACGCCCGCCGCCTCGTGCCCTAGCAGAAACGGGAAATCGTCGTTGATAGCGCCCTCGCGGTAGTGCAGATCGGTGTGGCACACGCCGCACGCCTGCACCCTGACAAGCGTTTCGCCCGGCCCCGGATCCGGCACACGCACCGTCTCCACTGATACGCGCTCACCCTTTGCGCCAGCAATCACGCCCTTGACTTCGGTTGCCATCTGATACTACCTCCGTTTCATTATCCGTAGATTGGCTGGGTAAGTTTATGCGCAGCCGCAGCACCGTCTTGTTCCGCCCTAGCGCATTGCTGCTGCACCTCCACGCCTATACACCCTCGTCGATGCCCGAGCGTGCTGGTCTGTGTTGCTCACAGTAGTTGCATCTTGCCCTGTTGTCATCAAGAGTCGGCGTTCAGGCTTGCTCGCATCTGCTGCCACGCTTGGCGCGCTTCCTCGACAGAGCCTTCATCCTCGATGGTGGTGATGTCCCCAGGGTCTTGGTCGAGCACCACCGCCTTGAAGACGCGCCGCATTATCTTGCCGCTGCGGGTCTTGGGCAGCAGGTCGACGAAGTTCAGTTCGCTGATGACGGCGATGGGGCCAAGCTCACGCCGCACGGCAAGGAGCAGTTCGCGCTTGAGTTCGTCGGACGGGGCATAGTCGTTCTTCAGCACCACGAATGCGGATATGACCTCGCCGCGCAGCTCATCGGGGCGGCCTGTTACGCCGGCTTCTGCTACGGCGGCGTGCGTCAAGAACGCAGACTCCACCTCTATCGTGCCGATGCGGTGCGCCGCTATCTTGATAACCTCGTCGGCACGCCCAGCAAACCACACATAGCCATCCTCGTCAATATGCGCCGAGTCACCGGTGAAATAGACCTGCCTGTCCGGGATGCGCTCCCAATAGTCTGTGCCATATCGTTCCGGTTCGCCCCACAGCATCGGCGTCAGGCTCGGGAACGGGCGATTGATGACGAGGATGCCCTTTTCGCCTGTGCCGCACGGCTCTCCCTCAGGCGTCATCACCGCCGCCTCTATGCCGGGCATCGGCATTCCGCTGGAGCCGGGCTTTATGGGCAGCATCGCCAGTCCGTAGGGGTTGCCCACCAGCGGCCCGCCCGTCTCCGTCTGCCAGTAATGGTCGATGACGGGGATGCGGTCTTGCAGCACCTCACGCTGCAGCCACTCCCATGCGGGCGGGTTCAGCACCTCGCCGGCGCAGACGATGCGTTCCAGCAGGGGCAGGTCGGTCTTGGGCTTGCCCTCGTCGCCGTATCGCATCAGCAGCCGCACGGCGGTCGGCGATGTGAACATGCCAGTTACGCCGAACTCTTCGCATATCTGCCATATGGCGTCCGGGTCGGGGTGGTCTATCGCGCCCTCAAAGGCGATGGTGGTGGCACCGGCGAGCAGCGGTGCGTACACGATGTACGAGTGTCCCACTATCCACCCGATGTCTGATGTCGCCCACCACACATCGGTGTCGCGAAGCCCGAAGCACCACTTGCCCATGCTGTGGACGCCCACCTGATAGCCGCCGTGCGTGTGCATAGCGAGCTTGGGCTTGGCGGTAGTGCCGCTGGTGGCGAGGATGTACGACGGCTCGTTGGATTCCATCTCGATGTGGCTGCCGTCCTGACCTGCGCCTCTTGCGATGAAGTCGTCCCAAGTGATGTCGCGGTTTGGTGTCATGGGGCAGTCGGAAGTGCGCTGCTGCACCACGACATGCTCCACAGATGACCCGCCGATTTCTAGCGAAGCGTCCACGATGCCCTTGAGCGGGATGTCCCGCCCCTTGCGGTATGTGATGTCGGTGGTGAACACGAGGCGCGATTCGCTGGCTTGGATACGGTCGCCAAGCGCTCCGGCGCCAAAGCCGGCGAACACCACGGAGTGGATGGCGCCGATGCGTACAGTAGCGAGCATCAGCATAATCGCTTCGGGCGAGACGGGCATGTAGATGGTGATGCGGTCGCCCTTTTGGATGCCCATCCCGCGCAGCGCCGCCGCTATGCGCTCGACCTCGCTCTTGAGTTGAGAGTAGGTTAGCACACGCCGCTCGCCGCGCTCGTTGGCATACGCCAGCGCCGCATGACCGCCCCAGCCGCGCGCCACATGGTGGTCTATGGCGTTGTAGGCTAGGTTCGTCTTAGCGCCATTGAACCAGCGGAAGGTGGGATAGTCCCACTCGAACACGCTGTCCCACTTTCGGAACCAAGGGAGGGCGTCTGCGGCTCGCGCCCAAAAGCCTTCGGGGTCGGCGGTGGCGTCTGCGCGCCAACGGCTAGCGATGGGATTGACTGTCTGCATATGCCTTGCCTCCTGTCTGTGTGTCTTACGAGCAAGTGGACGCCCCTGTTGTCCGTCCGCATTATCCGCATTAGCTGTTAGCGACTGGCAGCAGCGACGGCGCGCAGATTGCCCCTGCCAAACGGCTGCATCTCACCGATGTGGAAGCCTTGCGCCGGCGTGAATGCCTTTGCTCGCAGCGCCTCTATCAGCTGCGATTCGTTGCGAATGTCGCCGTCGAAGAGCGTTACACACTTGCCGATGCCATGCGTGGAGTGGGCGTCGCTGCCGCCCGTGCCTATCATCCCCAGATGTTGCGCCACATCCAAGGTAAACAGGTTTTCCGGCTCGGTGTTACTGCCGTTGGCGACCTCTATCTCATCTACCAGACCAAAAAGCGGATGCTTGGACGCCTCGGTTGCGGTGGAAGGGCGGTTGCCGTTGACGCCCCTAAACAGCAGGTTCACATTGTAGGGCGGACGGTTGAAGAAGTTGCGGAACGGGTGTGCGGCAATCATCACACCGCCGGCAGCGTCAACCACCTTTCGCAATCCTGCGGCGGTGTGCATCCCATCCACATAGCGATGCAGCCCGAACGCGAGGATGTGCCCCATATCAGTGTTCACTTCCAGCGCCCTGATAACCGTCATATCAGCGTCTCTGAATGTGCTTTCCAGCTCGTGCTGCTCCCAGCCGCCGGAGTGTTCGGTGAGGCACACGCCATCAAGCCCGATGCGATGCGCCTCCTCTATGAGCTGAGCAGGTGTGAGACTGCTGTCGCTGCTGCCGCGAACCGTGTGCAGATGTAGGTCGAATACCGCCAAATGATGCCACTCTTTCCTTTGATGTTTGTGTATGTAGATTGGTGCAAATCAGCGTCCGTGCGCCATAGACAGCGTGCAGCACAACGCTAGAGTTGCACCGCAATTGCAATGAGAGCTGCCAGCACAGCGCCCAGCCCGACAATGATCGCCCAAGTCATTCGGTCGACTTTGCCGTCTAGTCTGTCAAACCTAGTTTCTAGCCTATCAAGCCTTGCCTCTAGTCCATCAAGTCTGGCTTCTAGCCTATCAAGCCTGCTTTCTAATCCATCAACCTTGACTTCTAGTCTATCAATCTTGGCGGTAGTTCTGTCTTCGCTTGCGCGGATTTCTACCCACAGGAAGCGTTCGGTCTCGCGCAGATCCCGCTGTGTGGCAACCCCATCGTGCTCAGGCGCACGCGCTATCAGTTCCTCATCTGTTGCCTGTTCGCGCGCCGTTTCAGAAGTCATAATCACCTCGACCTGCACATAGTTGCTCTATTCCTACACAGCCACTCACCACATGCCCGGCTGATTGAAATATGAAGCACAACGCTAGAGTTGTACTGCAATTGCAATGAGAGCTGCCAATATAGCGCCTAGCCCGGCAATGAGCGCCCAAGTCATTCGGTCAACCTTGCCTTCTAGTCTGTCAAACCTAGCTTCTAGCCTGTCAATCTTGGCGTTGGTTCTGTCTTCGCTTGCGCGGATTTCGACCCACAGGAAGCGTTCGGTCTCGCGCAGGTCCCGCTGCGTGGCAACCCCATCGTGCTCAGGCGCACGCGCTATCAGTTCCTCATCTGTTGCCTGTTCGCGCGCCGTTTCAGAAGTCATACTCACCTCGCCCTGCACATAGATGCTCTATTCCTGCACAGCCACTCATCACATGCCCGGCTGCTTGAATATGGGACACAACGCTAGAGTTGTACCGCAATTGCAGCCAGAGCTGCCACTATAGCGCCCAGTCCGACAATGATCGCCCAAGTCATTCGGTCAACCTTGCCTTCTAGTCTATCAATCCTGGCATCCAATCTATCAAACCTATCGTCTTGTCTATCAATTCTGTATTCCAACCTATCAATCTTGGCGATAGTTCTGTCTTCGCTTGCGCGGATTTCTACCCACAGGAAGCGTTCGGTCTCGCGTAAGTCGCGCTGCGTGGCAACCCCATCGTGCTCGGGCGCACGCGCTATCAGTTCCTCATCTGTTGCCTGTTCGCGCGCCGTTTCAGAAGTCATACTCACCTCGCCCTAAGGATACCCTCCGACCTGCACATAGATGCTCTATTCTTGCACAATCACTCATCGCATGCCCACATGAGCGAAATATGAGACACAGCCCTCCAAAGCGATTTTAGCCCGCATCGGTGTTGCGGTCAATCGGCGGACAGGTAGGGGTAGCGTTTCCATTCAGGTGGTTGAGTTGTAGAATGAGGCATACATTACCAGAGGGGGGGGGGAAACGAATGGGTATGCTATACCGACTGGAAGAGCAAGCAGAAAAGACGGTTACACAGGAAATACAAGACACACTCCAAGATGCGCTGATGCTCTACAAGCCGATGTGCAAAGCCTGCGACCTAGCGATGGCACGCCATCACAGCTATCGTCGCACACTCATCACCAAGTATGGCGCAGTGAACTTGGCAATGCCCGTGTTCAGATGTGGGAAGTGCGGAGATATGCAGAGCGGTATGGAGCTAGTAGGCAATGTGGAGCGCCGCAAGTCGTACTCAAAAAAACGCGCGAAGAGGCGGTGAGACTGGCGGCGATGGGGTTGAGTTACGCCAAGGTCGGCGAGATGTATGGGTTCGCCAAGAGCACCTTGTGCAAGTGGATCAAGCAGGAGAAGTTGGAGCGACCTGAGCTGAAAGGTGATGTGGCGGAGATGGATGGAGTGTGGGTGGGTGTTCGTCGTGGGAAGCAGGAATTGAAGGTGTTCCGGGATGACAAAGGCGGTGTGATGGCGTCGTTCGGGAGTTGGGAAGACACGCTGACCGAAGCCTATAAGCGAGGAGTAAGGCAGCCTGCCCACCTAGTGAGCGATGGGGACAGAGCGATAGCAGAGGCCATAGGAATGGTCTATGGCAGAGGCACAGCCCATCAGCTATGCCAGTTCCATCTGCTCAGGGAATACAGGCGCAACATAGGCGAGGTGGGCTGGGACGAAGCCAAAGAGTTGCTGATGTCAGAAGACTTGGCTGAGGCGAGGAAGTTGGCTGCACAGATAGTGAAGTTGACGAGTGGTCGTGGGCTGATGTGGTGTAAGAAGGCGCTGACCAAGGGACTGGCGCATCTGGGTACTGGTCAGTTTAGATACAAGACCACATCTCGGTTGGAGCGGTTTCAGCGAGAGATACGGCGTCGTGAGCGAATGGGCACAGCGTGGACGCCTCACAACCTGCTGGTACTGCTGCAACGCAGGGGGCTTCTGTCTTCGACCACCTGAATGGAAACGCTACCACAGGTAGGCAATCTCCCCAGAGACAGCGTGCCAACTTGGGAGTATATCGAGCCGTTGAGGGAAAGAAGCCCTCCCCCAGCGATGCACCTCAGGGAGAAAGGCGGGGATATGGCGCTCAACCTCAATGCGAAATAGGGAGAATATTCGTGAATAGAAATACCACGCGAACTGAGAATGCTCTCAATTCCACGCTAATTCCCGCTATCCATCGGGATGACGCTGTTTGCCTTGATGATGAGGTAGATGTCCTGCCCCGAGTGCAGGGCAAGCGAGTCCAACGCCGCCTGCGTAATCTCGACTATGATGCGAGCGCCGATGTCCGCATACACCATCACGCGCCCGCCGACCGAGCGCACCGCGTCCAGCCGCGCCCGCAAGATGTTACGCGCGCTCAGCTGGGGCGGTATCTGGCGCGATATGATGATGTCCCCCGCGCGGATGGACACCGTGAGCGTTTCGCCCTCTGCGCGCTCCACGCCCGCCGCAAGCACCAGCGCATCGCCAATCGCCAGCTCTGCCAGCCCGTCGTCTGCGCCACCGCCGCCAACCCGCCGCACCACTTTCGCATCCAAGAAGTTCTCCAGCGTGGCGTAGTCGGCAACATTTGCCACAGCCGGATGCACCAGCACATCCGACGCGCGCCCGAACGCTGCGGGGCGCCCGTTCTGCAGCACGAGCGCATCGTCCGCCAGCGCCAAGACCTCCGACAGGGAGTGCGACACATACACCATCGGCGTCCCAAGCGCGCGCCGAATCTGCTTGAGGTAGCCGATGATGACGCCGCGCAGCCCGCCCTCTAACGACGCGAGCGGCTCGTCCAGCAACAGCAAGCGCGGCGATGTGGCGAGCGCCCTCGCAAGCGCAACCCGCTGCCGCTCACCGCCGGACAGATTGGCAACGCTTCTATCAAGCAGCGATGCAAGCCGAAGCAGTTCGACCGACTGAGACGGCTCTATCCGCCGCTCGGATGCCGGCGTCAACTTGTAGCCGTAGCCGATGTTGTCCGCAACGCTCATATGCGGGAAGAGCGCCGAATCTTGGAACACATACCCGAAGCGCCGCTTGTTTGGTGGCACATTCACACCAGATTGCGAAGAGTACAGCAACTCGTCTCCGAACCGTATCTTGCCCTCGTCCGGGCGCGCCAGCCCGGCGATGGAGTTCAGCAGCGTGGTCTTGCCGCTGCCAGACGGCCCGAATATCGCAGTAACGCCCGTTCCGAACTGCGCCTCGCAGTCCAGCATGAAGCCGGAGAAGCGCTTACGCACTCTCATATCCAATAGAGGCTGCGAACTCATCGGCTCTCTCCCCGACGCTCAGACTGCTTCAACAACCGGTTGTGCAGCAAGAGCGTCCCCACCGCCAGCGTGAGAGACACGGCGATGAGCCGCAGCGCAACGGCATCGTCGCCAAGCTGCACCCGCGAGAATATGGCTATCGGCAGCGTCTGCGTCTGACCGGGTATGTTGCCCGCTACCACGAATGTCGCCCCGAACTCGCTGACTGCACGCACGAACCCCAGCAGAACACCCGCCAATATCCCCCGATGCGCCAAGGGTATGGTGATGGTCAGAGCCACTCGCAGCGCTCCCGCCCCTAGGCTGCGCGCTGCCATCTCGAGCCGCTCATCCACGCCGCCCATCGCCACCATTATCGCCCGCACCATCAGAGGAAACGACACCACCGCTGCCGCAAGCGCCGCCGCAACCCATGTGTATATCACTTCCACGCCGAACACGCTGTCTAGCAGCGCTCCGACTGGCCCCTTTCTGCCCAGCAGCAGCAGCAGCGCATACCCGACCACTACCGGCGGCACAGCAAGGGGCAGCGATGCCAGCGCATCCATCACCGCCCGACCACGCACCCTACGCTTGACGATGAGCCAGCTCACGCCCAGCGCCAACGGCAGGTTAATCGCCGTCCCGACGAGAGCCACTTGGAGGGTCAGCCCCACTATCTGAAGTATGTCCAAGATACGATGCGTCCACCCAAGTATCGGTGTGTTCTCATTCTCAGATTATCGGCAGGCACAGCCCCGAGTCGTAACCTAGCTAGGGAACGCCGTACGCCTGCGTCTGAACGGGCTTGCAATGCGCCCACGCCCAGATCTGACAGACGCAAGGCATGCACATACGCCGATTAGTTCAGGGGCGTGAAACCGCTCTTGCGAAATATCTCGATCGCCACATCGCTGCGCAGGTATTCGACGAACGCAGCAGCCTGCTTGTTCAGCTCATTATCCGCATCCGTGATTACAGCGGCGGGATATACGATGCGCGGGTACGCATCTGCCGGCACGATGTCCAGCGCAGTCAGCTCGGGCGCGATGCGCGCGTCCGTCTGATACACGAATGCGGCGTCAGCGTTGCCGCTCTGTACATACGCCACCGCCGAGCGCACATCCCTAGCGAACACGAACTTCGGCAGCAAGGCGTCCCACACGCCTAGCGTTTGCATCGCCGTCTTGGCGTATCTTCCCGCCGGCGCAACCTCCGGGTCTGCCAGCGCTATGCGGCCGTAGCCGTCGCCGACAAGTTCTTCCACCGATGCAGGCTGAGGCATCTCCGGCGAGATTACCAACACTACGCTGTTGGTCAGCAGCCCAACCCCTGCGCCGTCCGCCACATGTCCGCGCTCCACGAGGAAAACCATCGGCTGCACCCCCGCGGAGATGAACACATCCGCCGGAGCACCGCTCGCAATCTGCTGTGCCAGCGCCTGCGAAGGCCCATAGCTCACGGCAACACGCCCACCCGTGTCGGCTTCGTATGCTGCGGTAACCTCTGCCATCGCATCCGTCAGACTCGTTGCCGCAAACACCAGCAGCTCGTCATCACCACTGCCTGAACCACAGCCCGCAGCCAACGCAGCCGCAACGAACAGCGCCAGCACCGCGCGCCCTATTCTCATTCGTACCAGTCTCTCCGCATCACTTTGGACAGCATATACATAATAAGCGTATGCAAAGGCGGTAAGTTTAGCACAACGCACTTGTTAAGGCATATAATTACGCCGTCCGGAACTAACCCGGAGCGACCCCGACCCAATGCAGGCGACAGGACACATGCAGCCCATATACGACCCCGACCCACGCAGCCCCGAACGCCTCGCGCGCACCATCGTCGAGATGACGGAGCGCATCGCAGCCGACCCGTCCGACGCCGAAGCGTACTTCTTGCGGGGCAACGCACACTCCAACCTAGCCGACTATGAAGCGGCGAAGTCGGACATGACGCAGGTGATTGCGCTCGACCCCGCTAATGCTATGGCACACAACAACCGCGGCATAGCGCATCTGTGCACCGGCAGCGCAGCAGACGCCGCAGCCGACCTCGCCCGCGCAATCCAACTCGACCCGGAGTACCGCGACGCCCACCACAATCGCGGGCTTGCATACTCGGAGCTAGGCAGGCTCGATGACGCCATCGCAGACCTGACACGAGCCATCGAGCTAGACCCTGCGTTTTGGAGCGCATACAGGCATCGCAGCATCGTCCACACGATGAACGGGGATCATGACGCCGGCTTTGCCGACTACATGCGGGCGCGCAATAGCAGCGGGTGAACGGGACGGCTAGCCCAAAATGGGGAAAACGCCGAAGACGATGAGACGCTCATTAGCCGAAACGCTCGCCCTGCCATCCCGCGCCCAGCGCACTGATGGATTTACAGGCTGACCGACCGACTTGGCTCACATCGTCCGCAGCGCCGGGATGGAAAGCTCCCCGCATATGTCCTCAAACCACTCGATGACCTCGCTGTGGAGCGGGATGCCGTTGGCGCGGCGGTCTTGCATCTCTTCGTGTTCAGACAGCCCGGGATAGAGGACGCGCTCGTGTCCGGGCGCAGGGGGTGTCTCGCGCAGCAACTGCAGCATCCTGTCCATTCTTTCCTTGAAGGCGTCCACATCGGTGAACGCCGCAATGTTGAACGCCGCAAACGAATGCTTCGAACCGCCGTCCGGGTCAACCATGCTCGGCAATGCGCCGGACAGCATCGTTCCCAGCACCTCGGACATCAGCGCAAGCCCGTAGCCCTTGTGCGAACCAAGTTCGCGCGTGCCGCCCATCGGCAGATGCCAGTAGTCGCCGCGCTCGGGCACATCGGTCTCCGCCATAATCGGTGCGCCATCCGCCTCTGTAATCCAGCCCGGCAGAAGCGATGCCCCCACCCTACGCGCAAGCCCCAGCTTGTTGCCGGCGATGTTGGAGGTTGCGGCGTCGAACAGGAAGTTCGGCTCTGTCATGGCGGGCGCAGCGAGCGCTATCGGGTTGGTGCCGAGCCGTCCCTCTGCGCCGAATGTCGGGACGACCTGTGAGCCACCCGCCGTGGTAACCATCCCCACCATATCCGCATCGGCGGCGAGCATAGCGTGATGCCCGATGCCGCCGGAATGCCCGGCGTTGAACATCGTTACCACGCCCACGCCCACAACGCGCGCCTTGTCGATTGCCATCCGCATCGCCCTGGGGCCAAGTATGACCGCAAGCCCTTTGTCGGCGTCCATCACCGCCGTGCCGGGCGCTTCGCTGACGATGCGCCAGTTCGGGCGCGGGTTCAAGCCGCCCTGATTGTACTGCTGCACATACGCCCGCAGCATATTGGACACGCCGTGCGTCTCCACACCGCGCAAGTCGGTCATCGTCAGCGTGTCCGCACCGACCACCGCATCCCCGGGCGACACGCCCATCTTCTCGAATATCGCCGCCACCGTCTCGCGCAGCGAATCCTCTGGCACCCGCACTTGATCTTCCTGCGGCACTTTGAAGCGCTCTAGCATCTCTCGAAATATCCTTTCCCGTACATTGAATGACCTTGAATATCAGCATATCAGCGTGAAGAGACGCATTAAAATCGCAAACCGCCGTCGCCCTCACGCAACAAGAGTATATCACGGCGCAACAAGAGCCGCCGATGAACCGTCAGCCCACGCCTAGCCGCTGCGGATGAACGAAATCGCTGCCGATGCGAGACCCAAGTACATCAGGAAGCCGAGCACATCGGTCAGCGTGGTAACGGCGACGGCAGACGACAGCGCCGGGTCGATTTTCAGAGCGCGAAAGCCCAGCGGCACTATCACGCCGCTTATGCCCGCCACCACGAGGTTCGCCAGCATAGACACGCCCACAACTAGCGCAAGATATTCGTTGTATCCCCAGAATAGGAACACGATGAGCGCAATCACCAGCCCCAGCGCAAGCCCGTGCACAAGCCCCAGCCCCAGCTCCTTCAGCAGGAGACTCCGCATGTTTGCGGTGGACACCTCGCCCAGCGTGATGGAGCGTATGATGAGCGTCAGCGTTTGCGTGCCGGCGATGCCGCCCTGCCCGGCGATAACGGGCAGAAACGCCGCCAGCAGCACGACCCTTGTCATCGTGGCTTCAAACAGCGTGATGACCAGCCCCGCCAAAATCGCCGTGCCCAAGTTCACCAACAGCCACGGCAGGCGATTGCGAACGGAGCGCCAAAATGGGCCCAGCGCCTTCTCTTCTTCCGCAATGCCTATCATGCGATACATATCCTCAGTCGCCTCGTCTTCCAACACATGCAGCATGTCGTCCAACCGCAGCACGCCGACTAGATGCCCGTCATCGTTCACCACTGGCAGGCTGAATATCTCATAGTGCTCAATCAGGCGGGCAGCCTCTTCTTGGTCGGTCTCCACGCCCACGGATATGATGTCCTCATCCATCAGCAGGGATATTCGCTGATGCGGCGCCGCAAGCACGAGCTGCGCTAGGCTAATCCCTCCCCTCAGCGCATCATCCTCATCCACCACGAACATATAATGCGTGTCTTCGGGGTCAGGCTCTTCCTCATTCGCCCAGCGCCGCACAAACCCGATAGCCTGCTGCACTGTCATAGACTCGCGCAGCGCAATGACTTCGGGCGTCATCAAGCCGCCAGCATCATCGTCCTCATACTCCAGCAGCGGAATGACATCGTCGGCTTCGTGCATCTGCTGCAGGGTGTCGGATGCGAGTTCCTGCGTTACGCCGCGCAGCACATCGGCGGCGATGTCCGGGCTTGTTTCGTCCAGCACATCGGACAGCGTATTCACATCCAGCACTTGGCAGATTTCGATCGCCCGCTCGGTGTCCAACTCTTCGACGATTGCTGCCGCATCGTAGTCGGGCAGCAGGCGCAGCAGCGCGGATTGGCAGTCGGGCGAAAGGTGCGAAAGCACATCGGCTTGGTCTGCCACGCGCAGCCGTGACAGGCGCACCATCGCCTCGGTCGCATGCCCGTCGCGCACGAGCAGACCTAGCACAGACGCAACCTGCGTCATATCCGCACATTCGTCTATCGTGCGGATGTAGTTGACGGTATGCTCCTGATGTGCCATCGTGCCAATATCCTGCCGTCGCACTCACCCTGTGCGCCTCGCCGAGCCGCTCACACCGCCTGCTGCTGCCGAAATATGAGGCGGGGGCAGCTGCGCCCGGATACCATTATACCCATATACACCCATACAGCGATGCGCGCATGGTTCGCGTTATACCCGTATAGCGGGGAGTGCTGTTCTGTAACACACCTCAAGCCTAATAACCTAAATCCTGCGGCGGCGCACATTGCGCACATGCGTCAGTAAGCGCACCAGCACACAAATCCGGCGTATCATCGAGATGTCCGGCAGCCATCGGATGCAGGGCAGGCATCAGCACGACCCAACGGCGTCCGCATACCAATTTTATTGACATTTCAAACGATATAAAGTTAACCTATATTGTGATAATCGTAACAATCGCCACTCGCAGTGAGCGCACTTGACGGCGCACCCCAAAGCATTCCGACAGATCCTTGGAACTGATGATGACGCAAACCGTTCAACCACAAGTAACCTTGTACGACACCACCCTCCGCGACGGCACACAGGGGGAGGGCATTTCCCTGTCCGTTGCCGACAAGCTTGCCATTTGCCACCGCCTAGACGACCTCGGCGTGCACTACATCGAGGGTGGTTGGCCCGGCTCCAATCCCCGCGATGCCGAATTCTTCGAGCGCGCCAAATCTCTCCGCCTAAAGCATGCCACACTCGCCGCTTTCGGCAGCACCCGCCACGCCAAGCTGTCCGCACAACAGGACGGCAACCTCGCCGCACTACTCGCAGCCGAAACCCCCGTGGTTACCCTAGTCGGCAAGTGCTGGGATCTCCATGTGGAGCGCGTCTTGGAAACATCGCTCGAAGAGAACTTGGCGATGATTTCGGATTCGGTGGCGTACATGAGCGAGCAGGGCAGGCGCGTGTTCTTCGACGCCGAGCACTTCTTCGATGGCTACAAGGCGAACCCGGCATACGCCCTGCAAGCCGTGAACGCTGCTGCCCTCGCCGGCGCCGAGTGCGTCATCCTCTGCGACACCAACGGCGGCGCACTGCCGTCTGAAATCGCCGACATCGTGAGCGCGGTTCGCAGCAAGACATCTGCCCAGCTGGGCATACACACGCACAACGATGCGGATATGGCGGTTGCCGGAGCAATCGCTGCCGTCAGCGCAGGCTGCGCCCATGTGCAGGGCACGATTAACGGCTACGGCGAACGCTGCGGCAACGCCAACCTCGTGTCCCTCATCGCCAACCTCAAGATGAAGCTCGGCATCGACTGCGTATCCGACGCCCAAATAGCCGGGCTGACGGACGCCAGCCGCTTCGTGGCGGAGGTGGCGAATATGCCCACGCCGTCGGCGCAGCCGTATGTCGGCGGCAGCGCATTCGCACACAAGGGCGGGCTTCACGCCGCAGCCGTCTCCAAAGTGGAGCATAGCTACCAGCACATCTCGCCCCAAAGCATCGGCAACGCCAAGCGTGTGCTGGTATCCGACCTGTCCGGCAAGGGCAACATACTCTGGCGCGCGCGCGAACTTTGCCCCGACGCCGAACTCTCCGAAGCGCAAGCCCGCGAACTGCTCGCCCAAATCAAGCAGCTAGAAAGCAAGGGCTTCCAGTATGAGCGCGCAGAGGCGTCTTTTGAGCTGCTGGTGCGCCGCATGCAGCCCGGCTATACCGCCCCCTTCACCCTCGTGGACTTCGTAACGATGGTGGAGATGCGCTCCGGCAGTCAGCCGCCGTCGGCGAACGGCGTCAACGGAACACATGCGGCGAACGGCATAGCCGCCGGCGACATCCGCTCGCAAGTGATGCTCAAAGTGGGCGTGGGCGACGATGTGATGCACACCGCAGCCGACGGCAACGGGCCTGTCAACGCCCTCGACAACGCCATCCGCAAGGCGCTGGAACAGTTCTATCCAGACCTGCGCAGCGTCCGCCTGCTGGACTACAAGGTGCGCGTCGTGGAGGGCGCAAGCGAGCAGGAAGACGGCACAGGCTCCGTCGTCCGCGTCCTCATCGAGTCCACCGACGGGCGCAGCAGTTGGGTAACCGTCGGCTCGTCCCAGAACATCATCGAAGCCAGCTGGCTCGCCCTAGCCGACAGCCTCGAATACTGGCTCGTCCGGCAAAACGCCTAGCAGCTAGGCATCTGTTCCCAGTCCCCACCGCCTCAATGCCCGCTCAGTGCCCATAGGGTTCGCGCAGGGGCATCGCATCATGCAGACACCCCGTGCAAGTGGGGATGCCTAGTCCCCGAACAAGCCGTTGCGCTGGAACACATCGGCGAGTGTGGCAACGCCGTCACGGATCTCTTCGGCTGTGTTGTGGCTGTATGTGAGACGCAGGTAGTTGTTGCGTGCGCGGTCGGCGCGGTATATCCCGCCGGGGTTGTACTTTATGCCCGCCTCTACAGCACTGTCCAGTGCCGCCCATGTGTCCGCATGCTCCGGCAGCCGCACCCAGCCCATCATCCCCCCGTGCGGGCGCGTCCATTCGCAGTCGGAGGGGAAGTTTTCGCCCAGCGCACCCACCAGCGCATCGCGCCTCGCAAGCAACTCGCGCCGCACCGACTCCACATGCTCGGCTTTGTGATTGCGCAGGTACTCATACACAAGCATCGTGGCAAGCTGGCTGGGCATCCCGCCGCCAAGCACATCCTGCACCTGCTGCGGCGCAACGCAAAAGCCCACGCGCAGACCGCATCCCAGCAACTTTGTGTACGATGACACATAGATGACCAGCCCGTTGTCGTCCATCCCTAGCATTGCGGGCGGAAGCGGTTCGCCGTCTATGCGAAAGTCCGCGTACGACTCGTTCTCCACTATGGGGATGCCATACTCGGCGGCGATTTGCAGCATCCGATTGCGGCGGGGCGGGCTGAGCGTTGCGCCGGACGGGTTCTGATAGACGGGGATGGTGTAGATGAACTTGGGCACAACGCCGCGCGCCGCAAGGTCTTTGACCGTCTGCTCTAGCGCATCGGTGTCCATCCCGTCGGAGTCGGACGGCACATGCACCACTTGTGCGCGCTTGGAGAGCAGCATATTCAATGTGCCTGAATATGTGAACTCTTCGGCGATGACCACATCACCCGGGTCTATGAACGCATCCACGAGCTTGCGAATAGCGCCGCCCGCACCGTCGGTGAGGAATATGTCGTCGGTGTCGACGCTGATGCCGCGCTTGTCGAGAAGTTCGTCTGCGATGAGGGAGCGCAAGCCGTCGTGCCCCTTCATGCCCGGATAGCCCGCAAGCGTCGTGGCTTCGCGCGCGAGGATGCTCGCCATCGCGTCGGCATATGCCCCGCCGTCTATGCTCTGCGGCACGGCGTTGGTTACCGAGAATATGTACGGCACATCGGAGCGCAGCCCTGCGGGCATCTCCACTTCAGCCGGCAAGTTGCGCGAAAAAAATTGCGAAAAGTCCATCTATTCCTCCGAAAGGCATAAGGCATTAAGGTCGGTAAGGCAAAAGTTCGTCAAATCCGTCAGTGTGCGTTTGGGTGTCAAAACTGATAGTATAGGCGCATCTGGTAAGGCTGCTTGCGGCGGCGCATCGAAGCCGATGTTTCGCCCGCCGCCGCATTTCCCGCTGCTTGAAACTTGCCGATTTGAGGATACACGCTATGGCTAGGTATGTGCTGCTGATTACGCTCACGCCCGAGGGTCGAGAGAACATCCTGGACGATCCCAACCTCATCCTGCGCGCCGAGGAGGGTATGGACTCGCCCAACGCCAGAATCATCGGGCTTTACGCCGTGCTGGGCGAGATAGACTTCATCGCCATCGTAGAGGCGAACAACAACGAGACTGCCGCCCAGTTTGCGCTCGAACTCGGCGTCCGCGCCGGGCTGCACACCACCACAATGCCCGCCATCCCCATCAGCAGGCTGGAACACCGCCGCGACCCCACCTATGTTGACGAGGACATCCTCACCCTGCTGAACCCGCCGGGCGGCGATGCGGGGGACGGGGATAGGTAACACGCCGCCGCCGTTCCGATGCCCTCTGTTACCCTTATATACCCCTACCCCTAATGTCCTAGCCTTCCCCCACCCGCGCAGCAGGGGAAGGCAAAAGCTTGGGGCTTCCTGTGTGCGGGCGCTGCGCTACAACGGCAGGTGTATCTTTTCGCCCGATTGGGCGCTCAGCGTTACCGCCTCGCTGAACTCCATGTAGCGCACGCCATCCTCGAAAGTGGTGTGCGTAATCTCTTCTTCGCCGCGAATGGCGTTGATGAACTCCTCTTCTACGCGCCAAGCGCCTTGCTCTTCAGCCGGTATGTCTATCTCGGACATTGCGTCATCGTCGCGCCGCCCGCCGTACAGCGTCATAGACGGGGCGTCTATGTGCAGCGTGCCGTCCGTGCCGTACAGCCAAGCACCGTCAGCGGGGGCGTGCCCCGTGGTCGCGCTCAGCCGCATATGCAGCAGTGGCCCGGAGAACATCTCGCACATGACCTCTATGTGGTCGGGGATGGTGATGAAGCGGATGCTGCCACTGCCGCCGTCCTTGCGGGTCTTGACATTGATGCGGGTGAGCGCCTGAACACTCTGGGCAGGCCCAACCCAGCGCATCAGCGCCTCGTACCAGATGCCCATCTGCATGATGTTGTAGCCGCTAAGATCGCGGTTGTGCCGCCAGTGGAACGGCGCACTGTGGTCTATGAACCCGTGCGGGTGCATCGTGCGATCGTGAACCACCAGCGACACCGACAGGATGTCGCCTAGGTAGCCGTCGGCGATGAGCCGCTTGATGGTGTTGTCCAGATTCAGCGTGTGCGGCGCAGGCACTATCTGCGTAACCAGATGCGGATACTGACGGGACACATCTAGCATCTCTTTGGCTTCGGCGGCGTTCATCGCCATTCGCGCCTCGGTCATCACATGGTTGTCGCTTTCCAGCGCCGCCGTAACGAGGTCGCAGTGCATATATGGCCAAGTGCCGATGCAGACGGCGTCCGTCTCGTCATCCTCGAGCAGGTCCACCCAGTTCTCATATGCGTTGGGAATGCCGTACCTGTCGCAAACGCGCTGGCTAGATTCTAGGCTGCGATTCGCCACGCCCACCAGCTCCACGCCCTCGATTGCGTTGAACCCCGGTATATGGCGAAGATCCGTGTTCCCGCCCGCGCCGATAAGCCCAATCTTGATTACCTCGTCAGTCATTCTACGCCGCTCCTCAGTGCTATGTTTAGGTGTCAAGTTAAGTGGCATCAAGCGATGCCACTCCGTGAAATCGCGGGGGCAAGTTCACCCTCGCCCAGCAGGCAAATGTTCCGATGCGATTATAGGCTACGGCGGTGCGATAGTCTAGTTGATGGGCAGAACTTGCCCGAGTGTGCAATCGGATGTATCATCGGCGTTGCATCTGTTACGGCTGTACGCCTATACGGCTTACGCATCAACACATCACGCTATTGGGATAACGCTACCGATGCCAAACATTCACCCGCCTGAGCGCACCCCGTCCTACATAGGCATACCCACATACCTGCATTCGCCGCTGGCGCTGACGCCGGAGGAGCTGCGCGAGTTGGGAGCGGATGTGGCGGTAATCGGTGCGCCCGTGGACATGGGCGTGGTGAACCGTCCCGGCGCGCGCTTCGGGCCTCGCGCCATCCGCCAAGCCGGCTACTCCGGCAGCCACAGCAACTCGTTCTACCACATGAGCCTTGATGTGTACCCGACGCGGGAGATATGCGTTGTGGATTTTGGCGATGCCAACTGCCCACCCAGCTCGCTCGAACAGAGCCATGAGGCTATACGCATCAAGACGATGCAAGCGCTGCAGGCAGGGGCGCTGCCGCTCATCCTAGGCGGCGACCACTCCATAACGCTGCCCGGCGCAACCGCCGTGGCGCAGCATCACGGCTACGGCAGAGTGGGGATGATCCACTTCGACGCCCACGCCGACACCGGCGCCAGCGGCTACGGCGGCGTGCTGATTGCACACGGCAGCCCGATGCGCCGCCTGCTCGAGAGCGGGGCAATCCCCGGGCGCAACTTCATACAGGTCGGGCTGAGGGGCTACTGGCCCGACCGCGATCTGTTCGACTGGATGCGCCAGCAGGGAATGCGCTGGCATCTGATGGCGGAGATAGAGCGGCGCGGCTTCGACGCAGTGCTGGATGACGCCATCGCAGAGGCGCTGGACGGCCCAGAGGTCATATACCTGTCGGTGGACATAGATGTGCTGGACCCGGCGTTTGCGCCCGGCACGGGGACGCCGGAGCCGGGCGGCATCACATCCGCCCAGCTTCTACGCGCTGTGCGGCGCATCGTGTCCAGCGTGGATCTGGTCGGCGCAGACATCGTAGAGGTGTCGCCGCCATACGACGGCACCGCCGCAATCACCGCTGAGGCGGCGCATCGCGTCGGCTTGGAAATCATCAGCGCCCTCGCACACCGCCGCCTCAATCCTTAACCCTCTCTATAAGCAATCCCGCCCCGTTCGCAGGAACACACAAAAGCCCCCCCTCCCCATCCATTGTGTAGAACAAACATACGCATTGCGCTTGTGTTATGTGCTCAAAAAATGCTAAAATGAGGTATCGGGAAACCTTGCCGCAATGTCTGTGATGTAGTCCACTTGGGTGGGCATATGTTGCAATCTAGGCGCAGCACGCCTATTGACCACAAGGCGGTTTGTGCTCGCGCATGTTGTCGGCTGGAGGATTATTCCCATAGGCAGGAGTCTATTTGCTCTGACACAGGCGCTTCAGCCTGCCGCGACATTGCTAGGCAACGCCGCCAAATAATCCGCTCTGGCAGGGCACTGGCTCTCATCCCGATGCTGCGCCCACCTTGTGGCAGCCATGTGTATACGCTCTTTGCGCATCAGGCGGGAGTTGCAAATGCGATTCGTCGCAGGGAAAGAGCCTACGCTTATCTTTATATATCTGGTTTGCGGCGCACACTTTATTCATGAAGGCTAGGCGATATGTGAGTTGCGCCCAAAGGTCTGCATACGCCGCACATCATCCCGCCATGGCAGCGGCGCTAGGCAGCAGACAGCCTACGAGCGCTTTATCCACGGCGGTGGATCCGGACCTGCCCAACACCCGCCGGGCAAAGGGATGCGGACTTTGGGGGGCTTGGGCGAAAGACGAAAACAGCGGGCAAGTATCGCGGGACGGCGGAGGTCGGGACAGAAGAACTAGGAGAAAAGTATGGCGACGGCAAAAGAGGTCGATATGTACACCGCCGACGACATTCAGGTGCTCGAGGGGATGGAAGCCGTCCGCAAGCGCCCGGGGATGTACATCGGTAGCACCGACCAACGCGGCTTGCACCACCTCATATACGAAATCGTGGACAACAGCGTGGACGAGTTCATGGCAGGATTCGCCTCGCGCGTGTCCGTCCGCATCATGCCCGATGGCGCGGTGCGCGTGGAGGACGATGGGCGCGGCATCCCCATAGATGTACACCCCACCACCGGGATGACCGCCGTGGAAACGGTGATGACCACCCTGCACGCCGGCGGCAAGTTCGGCGGCAAGGCGTACACCGTCTCTGGCGGATTGCACGGCGTCGGGGCATCCGTGGTCAACGCCCTCTCCGAAAGCCTCCGCGTAGAGGTCAGCCGCGACGGCCGCCTCTACCGCCAGACCTTCTCACGCGGGCGCGGCATGTCCGATCTCGAATCTGACCCCTTGCCGCGCGGCAAGCGCAGACGAACCGGCACTGCCGTCGAGTTTGTGCCCGATGTAGAAATCTTCGAGAACTTCGTCTACGACTTCAACACGCTCGCACAGCGCTTCAAGGAGATGGCGTATCTGAACAAAGGGCTGGAAATCAACTTCCGCAGCGACTGGGAGCAGCACGCCAGCCTGTGGCCCAACAATGAGCTGACCTACTACTTCGACGGCGGCATATCCAGCTTCGTCCGCAGCCTCAACCAGAAGCGCGCCGTAGTCCACAAAGACCCCATCTATGTGGAGCGCCAAGTGGACAACACCATCGTGGAAGTGGCGATGCAGTACAACGACAGCTTCACGGAGTTCGTTCACTCGTTCGCCAACTGCATCAACACCATAGACGGCGGCTCACACATCACCGGCTTCCGCAGCGCGCTGACCCGCATCATCAACGACTACGGGCGCAAGCAGAACCTCATCAAGGATAACGACACGAACCTCTCGGGCGAGGATGTGCGCGAGGGCTTGGCAGCGGTGGTCAGCGTGAAACTCACCGAACCGCAGTTCGAGGGGCAGACGAAGACGCGGCTCGGCAACCCGGAGGTGCGCACACAGGTTGAGAGCGTAGTCGCCGAGGCGCTGCAATACTACCTCGAAGACAACCCGCAGGACGCCAAGCGCATCATAGACAAGTGCCTGACGGCTCAGAGCGCGCGCGACGCCGCACGCAAGGCACGCGACCTCATCATCCGCAAGAACGCAATGAACGGCGGCGGGCTGCCCGGCAAACTTGCCGACTGCTCCGAGAAGAACCCCGAGTTCTGCGAAATCTACCTCGTGGAGGGCGACTCCGCAGGCGGCACCGCCAAGATGGGGCGCGACCGCCGCACCCAAGCCATCCTGCCGCTGTGGGGCAAAATCCTCAATGTAGAAAAGGCGCGCGCCGACAAGATGTTGGCGCACGACGCCATCCGCTCCATGATTACCGCCATCGGCGCCGGACTGGACGACGACATAGACCTCAGCAAGCTCAGATACCACCGCGTCATCATCATGACCGATGCCGATGTGGACGGCTCGCACATACGCACCCTAATGCTCACATTCTTCTTCCGCCACATGAAGCCGCTCATAGAGCACGGCCACCTGTACATCGCACAGCCCCCGCTATACAAGATTGCCGCCGGCCGCACATCCCACTACGCATACAGCGAGGGCGAGCGCGAGGGCATTATGACGCAGCTGAAAAACAGGAAGAACATCAGCACCCAGCGCTACAAGGGCTTGGGCGAGATGAACGCCGAGCAGCTCTGGGAGACGACAATGGATCCTGAGCGCCGCACGCTGCTGCAGGTGTCCATCGCCGATGCCGCCGCCGCTGATGACATGTTCTCCGTGCTGATGGGCAATGTGGTAGAGCCGCGCCGCAACTTCATCCAAGCACACGCACTCGAGGTGCAGAACCTCGATGTGTAGCAGATGTGCGACGAACACGCACATCGCCCCCAAGCGAGTTCCGCATGACCACCACAGCCAAGCTGACGACCGCCGAAGCGCTGCTGAACATGCCCGCCGACGGCTTCCGATACGAACTTGTGCGAGGTGAACTGCGAAAGATGGCGCCCGCAGGCTGGCTACACGGAAGGATTGCTGCGAAAGCAATAGGCCCGCTGGTAACGTAACGCATGTGTACGCTAACGCCCTCGGCGAAGTGTTCGCCGCCGAGACGGGCTTCCTGCTGGCGACCGACCCCGACCATGTGCGCGCCCCAGACGCCGCATTCGTTACCCGCGAGCGCGCAGACCTGCCCAGCGACACGCGCGGCTTCTTCCCCGGAGCGCCCGATGTGGCTATCGAAGTCATTTCGCCCAGCGATACCTACGCCGATGTGGACGAAAAGGTGCTTGACTGGCTTCACGCCGGAACGCAAGCCGTGCTAGTCATCAACCCACGCAACCGGACGGTGCGGCTTCACCTGTCGCCCAGCGATGTGGTGTGCCTGACCGAGCACGATGTGCTGGACATAAGCGCCATCGTGGACGGCTGGCGGCTGCCTGTTCGGGAGATTTTCGAGTAAGCTCACTGCTCCTTCGTCATTCCTACGCAAGTGGATACAAACATTGCGCGCAAGCAGCCTCCCGCTCATATGACAGCGGTAGCGTAGCAGATTTCGCCTGTGCGACAGCGCATTTGGCAAGGCGAACAAGGCACAGAGGTTGGACATGACCACCGCACAGAAACTGACGACCGCCGAAGAGCTGCTGAACATGCCCGCCGACGGCTTCCGATACGAACTTGTGCGAGGGGAACTGCGAAAGATGGCGCCCGCAGGCTGGTTGCACGGAAAAGTTGCGATGCGCGTGGGCGCACGGCTTGCGGCTCATGTGGAAATCAACGCACTAGGCGCAGTGTTCGCCGCCGAGACGGGCTTCCTGCTAGCGACCGACCCCGACCATGTGCGCGCCCCAGATGCCGCATTCGTTACCCGCGAGCGCGCAAACCTGCCCAGCGACACGCGCGGCTTCTTCCCCGGAGCGCCCGATGTGGCGATAGAAGTCATCTCGCCCAGCGATACCTACGCCGATGTGGACGAAAAGGTGCTGGACTGGCTTCACGCCGGAACGCAAGCCGTGCTGGTCATCAACCCGCGCAGCCGAACGGTGCGGCTTCACCTGTCGCCCAGCGATGTGGTGTGCCTGACCGAAGCCGATGTGATGGACATAAGCGCCATTGTGGACGGCTGGCGGCTGCCTGTTCGGGAGATTTTCGAGTAAGCCTAACGCCGTTGGCGAGAATCGGCAAAATCTCTACCTACACACACGCCCTAGGATCGTCTAGCGCCGTAGACACACTCACGCTCACCACGCCGCACGCACTAGCCCGTCAGTTCACCCACTCTGTCCGACGCCACCACGACTCGCCCGTTCACCAGCACGATGCCATCTTCGCATCGGCACTCCACCCTGCCGCCGTCGAACTGCTCCTCGTACAAGCTTGCGTACAGCCCGCCCCGCATCAGCAGATCATCGTGCGTACCCTGTTCAACGATGCGCCCGTTGTTGATGGCGAATATCACATCGGCGGACATGATGGTGGACAGCCTGTGGGCGATGGCGATGGTAGTCCGCCCCTTCATCAGCGGCTCTAGCGCCGCCTGCACATAGCGCTCGCTCGTGGTGTCCAGCGCCGATGTGGCTTCGTCCAGTATCAGGATGCGCGGGTCGTGCAGGATGACGCGCGCTATGGACAGCCGCTGCCTTTCGCCGCCGGACAGCCGATAGCCGCGCTCGCCCACCACCGTATCGTAGCCGTCGGGAAACTCCATGATGCGGTCGTGAATGAAGGCGGCTTTGGCTGCATCCTGCATCTGCTGCTCTGACGCCGATGGGTCGCCGTAGAGCAGGTTCTCCCGCAGTGTGGCGTGGAACAGGTAGCTCTCCTGCGACACATAGCCGATTAGCCGCGCAAGCGACGCCAAGCGTATGTCCCGCACATCTATGTCATCTATCCGCACAGCGCCCGCGCTCACATCGTACAGGCGCGGTATCAGATACGAAATCGTGGTCTTGCCTGCGCCGCTTGGCCCTACGAACGCCGCCAATTGCCCCGGCTTGATGTCCAAGCTGACGCCGTCTAGGGCAAGCCGCTCGCCGCTGGCTGCGCCAACAACCGCATCTGCCGCGCCGTTGTCGGTTGCATTCCGCAGATGCTCTTCGGCGGACAGCCCATATCGCAGCCGCACATTTTCCAGCGTAATCTTGCCCAGAACATCTTGCGGCTCAAGCGCAACCGCATCATCCGCATCCACTATTTCCGGCTCGATGTCCAAGTAGCCGAAGATGCGCTCGAACAGCGCAAGCGAGCCTTGCAGTTCCACCGACACCTGCAGCAGGCTGCCCATCGGGAAGAACAGGCGCGACTGCAGTGTGGTGAATGCCACGATTGTGCCGGCGGTCAGTGTGCTTGCTGTGCCAAAGCCGACAGGCAGCGCCCCCGCTATCAGGTATCCGGCGATGAGGTATATCAGGATGGGCGTCAGCGAAAAGAACACCTGCACGCTGGTGAAGAACGCCCGACCCGTCATTTGCTGCTGGAGCGTCAGGTCAGCGAGCTGCTGGTTCTCTTCGTGGAAGCGCTGGATTTCCCTATCCTGCCTGCCGAAGAGTTTGGACAGCATCATCCCGGATATGGACAGCGTCTCTTGCGTGATGGCGGTAACCTCCGCCGCTGCGCGCTGAGTGCGTGATGACGCTGCACGCCGACGCGCACCAACCTTCTTGCTTATGTACGCAAATATGGGCAGCATCCCCATAGACACCAGCGTCAGTTCCCACGACAAGATGAACATGGCGACGAGTGTGCTTATGAATATCACGCTGTTGGACAACACATTGGACACAGTGCCAGACACCACATTCTGCACGCCGCCCACATCGTTCGCCACGCGGGATTGGATTTCGCCGGTGCGCGTGTCGGTGAAGAAGCTGATGGACAGGGTTTGCAGGTGTTCGTACAGGCGGTCGCGCAAGTCGCGCATCACGCGCTGCCCCACCTGATTGGTGTAGAAGGTCTGCACGATGCCAAGCCCGCCGGTGAGCAGCGTTATCGCCGCCATCACGCCCACAACGAGCCACAGCAGATCCAAGTTCGGCACGCCCGACGCAGGGAACAGCGCCGAGTCAAACACCACCCGAATCAGCACCGGGTTCACCACGCCCAGCCCCGCGGTGATTAAAATGAGCAGCCCAACTGCGCTGACCTTGAGCCAGTACGGGGCGAACGCCCCCACGATGCGGCGTCCCAGCCCCTTTTGCGTCGGAGATGATTGCGTGTCAGATAGCGTGTTCGATGCAGGCATAGTGTGTCTCAATAGGGGGAAGTCTAATCGCTACCGGGCTTGAGATCTCAATTACCATTATAGTTTTATATTAGATTATAGCACCCTAAAACTAGTAATATCGTTCATTTATGCCAAAATAGGCAGACATGGTAAGCGCTAACAAACTCACCCTCTGTTTTAGCCGTATATCAAAGATGGGCAGAACTTGTGGCGTAACCTACTTCGCCTCATCCCCACATGCCGGTGCTGAAATAGCGTTCGCCGATGTCGTTGAAGATGGTTACGATGACGCCGTTTTGATAGCGCCGCGCTATTTCGTATGCGCCCTGCACATACGCCCCCGAGGACTGCCCGGCGAACATGCCCACCGCCGCCAATCGCCGCGACATATCGTAGCTTTCGTCGACATTGGTTTCCAACATCTCATCCACCACCGAATCGTCGAATGTTTCGGGGATGATGTGCCCCTCGCCCAACGGCTTCAGCCCCTCGACGCCGGGCCACTCCGGCGGGTTGATGCTAATAATCTTGATGTCGGGGTTGTGCTCCTTCAGCCGCCTGCCGACGCCGCTTATCGTGCCGCCCGTTCCCACGCCGCCCACGAAGTGCGTGATGTTCGGCGCTTGCCGCAGTATCTCTTCGGCGGTGGTGTCGTAGTGCGCCTGCGGATTGTTGGGGTTGCTGTACTGGTCGGAGTAGTAGTACCTGTCCGGATGCTGCTCATAGCGGCGCTTGACCTCGTAGAGCGCCTCGTCATAGCCGAGCATCGGGTCGGTGAAGATGATGTTTGCGCCGTGTGCGGCGAGGCGTTTCTTGCGCTCTTCGCTGGCGTTCTCTGGCATCACGAGCGTAACGCCATAGCCCATCACCGCGCCTATCATGGCGTAGGCTATGCCCGCATTGCCGGATGTGGCGTCTATGACGGACTTGTCGCGCGTGAGTTCGCCGGACAGCACCGCCTCACCGAGCATACGCAGCACAGGCCTGTCTTTGATGCTGCCGCCGGGATTCAGGTGTTCGCACTTGATGCGGATTTCGGCATCGCCCATATCGGGCATCGCAGCGAGCCGCACCATCGGCGTGTTGCCAATAGCCAACAGCGGTGGGTATTGGGCAATGAGGTCTTTGTACTCTCTTGACTCTGCCAAGTTTTTGTCCTTATTTCATCCTAGATTTAAGACGGAATTTTTTGTCCCCATGAAGACAAAATTCCCGGTTTGTGAGTCAGTCTGTCCGTATCGGCAAAAATTGCTGCAATGAAGGTTTTCTGTCATCAGAAGACAAAAAATCCAGATTGTGGTTGGTCAGCCAGTATCGACAAAAATTGCTGCAATGAAGGTTTTCTGTCATCAGAAGACAAAAAATCCAGATTGTGGTTGGTCAGCCAGTATCGACAAAAATTGCTACAATTAGAGTATATCTATCAAGCCCTATTGCGTCTAGCCGAAAGCGTCAGGCGGGACACGCCATTGGTTATTAACCCCGACAGCCCTTGAAGCATCTTCTCCCCGCCCATTAGCATCGGCTTAACCTGCCCGCAGTATGCAACAAGTCCGCAGCGGCTGTGGGCGTCTCGATGCGGACACACTATGCAACATCAACACTGGTGAACCGCTATGCTGCTTTCGGATACGCACACACAGGATAATCACAACGCCATCGACATGTTTGACGCCGCAAGCACGGGCGCAGCGCCCGAAACGCTGTACCGCGCTGATGAACTGCGGCAGCGGCTGAACCACCACAACTACCGCTACTATGTGCTGGACGCCCCAGAGATAACCGACGGCGAATACGACCTGCTGATGCGCGAGCTTCGCAGCATAGAGGCGGCGCATCCCGCGCTCGTAACGCCCGATTCGCCCACGCAGCGGGTGGGCGATGAGCCTGCCGACGGCTTCGAGTCGGTGCGACACTCGCGCCCAATGTTCAGCCTCGCCAATGCGTTCGACGCCGAGGAGTTCGCCGCTTGGCACAAGCGCGTCTGCGACCTACTAGAACGCGAGCAGTTCGACATGGTCTGCGAACTCAAATACGACGGCTTGGCGGTTGCGCTCACCTACGAAGATGGCGTGTTCGTGCGCGGCGCCACGCGCGGCAACGGCAGCGTCGGCGAGGATGTTACGCTCAACCTGCGCACCATCAAGAGCATCCCCCTGCGGCTGATACAGCCGGACGCCCCCCGCCGATTGGAGGTTCGGGGCGAGGTCTATTTCCCCAAATCGCGCTTCATCCAGTTCAATGAGGCGCGGGCGGCACGCGGGGAGCAAACCTACGCCAATCCGCGCAACACCGCCGCCGGCTCGCTCCGCCAGCTAGACCCGCGCAACACCGCCGAGCGCCCGCTCGACATCTTCATCTATTCGCTCGGATACGCTGAGGATGGCGATACCCCGGGCACGCATTGGGAGATGCTGCAATACCTGAGCGGCTTGGGCTTCAAGGTCAGCAGCGACAATCGGCGCGTCCACACGGCGCAAGACGCCATCGCATTCTACGAGCGCTGGGTAGAGCACGCCGAAGCACTCGATGTGGCGGCTGACGGCGTGGTGGTAAAGGTAGACCGTCTGGACTTCCAGCGGCACTTGGGCGTGGTGGGCAGAGAGCCGCGCTGGGCTGTCGCCTACAAGTTCCCCGCTACGCAGTCCGTAACACAGCTGCTGGACATCCGCGTCAATGTGGGGCGCACCGGCAGCCTGAACCCGTATGCGTCGCTGATGCCGGTGGACATCAACGGCGCAACCGTGAAGCAAGCCACGCTGCACAACGCAGACTATATCCGCAGCAAAGACCTGCGTATCGGCGACTGGGTGGTGGTGGAGCGCGCAGGCGAGGTCATTCCGCAGGTGGTCAGCGTTATCGCAGAGCGGCGCGACGGCGGCGAGTGCGAGTTCCAAATGCCCGACCGCTGTCCGAGCTGCACCGAGCCTATCGTCCATCCCGAAGATGAGGCGATGTCCTACTGCGTCAATGCATCCTGCCCGGCGCAGTTGGTGCGCCTGCTGGAGCATTTCGTCAGCCGCGGCGCAATGGACATAGAGGGGATGGGCATCAAGTGGGGAGAATACCTCATACGGCAGGGGCTGATTGCGGATGTTGCGGACATATACCGCCTGACGCAGGACGACCTTGCGCGCCTGAACCTGCTGGACGCCATAGAAGTCGGCAAGCAGCGCCCATTTGCCGATGCCGTCAACGCAGTGGGCATACCGACCATCGGCAAGAAGTCCGCCGCCATCCTAGCAGAGCGCTACGCCGACATGGACGCCCTGTCCCGCGCAGACGAAATCGAACTGGGCAGCATAAATGGCATCACAGCACGCATGGCAAGCGCAATCGTGGGCTACTTCAGCGACGGCGATCTGAAGGTCGCAGCAGAGCGGCACATCGCCGAGATTGGCAGTCTGTTGGGCGCCCCATCCGAGCTGCTCTATGTGAGTGCGAAGTACCTGCGCCAGCCCACGCTGCTGCGCCAAAAGAGCGTGAAGAACCTGCTGGATGCCATAGACGCGAGCCGACAACGCCCGCTTGCAAGTGTGCTTGCGGCGCTGGGTATTCGGCATGTGGGCGCAGAGGTGGCGGAACTGCTAGCGCGCTCATTCGGCACGATGGACGCCCTAATGGAAGCGGACGAAGAGCGCCTAACCGCCATCCCGTCCATAGGGCCGCGCATCGCCGAAAGCATAGCGTCCTACTTCGGCAACGACGGCAACCGCAATGTGGTGGAGAAGCTCCGCTCTGCCGGCGTCCGCCTCGAGGATGAGCAGCGCGAAGTGCCGACCGAGCAGCCCTTCGCTGGTATGCGCTTCGTGGTAACTGGCCGCCTAGAGCAGTTCAGCCGCTCGCAGATACAGGACAAGATAAAGCTGCTCGGCGGTGCGGTCAGCGGCAGCGTCAGCAAGAAGACAGACTACCTAGTGGCTGGCGAAGACGCCGGCTCCAAGCTCGCCGACGCAGAGCGGCTAGGCGTCGCCATCCTCAGCGAAGCCGAGATGCTCGCGAAGATAGCGGGCGGCGCAGACGAAAACGGCGGGTAGGCAGCCCCGAAGCATTGCGTGCTTGGGGCGTTAGCCTCTGCCAATGTATGGCATCTTCGTCGCCATGATGGTGATGAACTGCACATTGGTGTCTGGCGGCAGGTTCGCCATGAACAGCACGGCGTCCGCCGCATGCTGCACATCGTAGGTCGGCTCGACCATCACCTCACCGCTGGCTTGTGGAACGCCGCCGCCCATCCGCTCGGTCATTGGCGTTGCGGCGTTGCCGATGTCTATCTGTCCGCAGGCGATGTTGTACTTGCGCCCGTCCAGCGATGTGGACTTCGTAAGCCCTGTGATGGAGTGCTTCGTGGCGGTGTACGCCACCGAGTCTGGGCGCGGCACATACGCCGACAGCGAGCCGTTGTTGATGATGCGCCCGCCCATCGGGTCTTGACTCTTCATAATCTTGATGGCTTCCTGCGTGCAGATGAACGAACCTGTGAGGTTCGTGTCCACCACCGCCTTCCACGCCTCTACGGGCAGATCCTCCATCGGAACGCGCGGCGCACCAATTCCGGCGTTGTTGAACAGCACATCGAGCCTGCCGAACGCCTCCACCGTCTTGGCGAACAGGTTGCGAATGGATTCGGCGTCGGTAACATCGGTGGGAACGGCGAGCATGCGCGCACCATCATCGCCTGCTAGGGTGATGGTCTCTTCTAGCGCATCGAGCCGCCTGCCGCCTATGGCGACGGAGTAGCCGTCAGCCGCCAGCGCCAACGCGCTCTGCCTGCCGATGCCGGAGCCGCCGCCCGTTACGATTGCCACCTTGCCGTTAGCCCCGTTGGAAGTCATCTGTGTATTCTCCTTGTGTGCGTGGTGTGCATGTGCAATTTGTGTGCAATGATTGACCCCAGTCTGTTGGAATTGGCGTCCGCCGCCCTGTCTGCCACATCTGTCCCCCTTGCCGCTCTTGATACTATCACCTGACAGCGTTCTATGCTACACACACTGGCGCACCACGCAAGGATAAGCAGCGGGAGCGGCGGGACAGGATATACGGCTTGGCGTTCTTGACAGGCTTACGCTTGCGGCTTAAACTTTTGGGCAAATCGGTCTTGATGCGAATTTTCAGAATCAGCCCCAATGTTTATTGCCAAACTCATCGCTTAAACTTTTGGGCAAATCGATATTGATGCGAATACGATGCAGACGCCTGCGCCCAAGGATGCAACTAGCAGCGGGCGGTATTGAGGAGCAGAGGGCATGACACAGGAGTCGGTAATTACACAGGAGATGCGAGAGGCTTTGGGCGTAGAGTCTGAGCCTATCACGCATGAGGTCGAGCGCGGCGCAATCGTCAAGTTTGCGCAGGCAATCGGGGACACGAACCCCATCTACAACGACGAAGAGGCGGCGCGCCAAACCCGCTACGGCGGCATCATCGCCCCGCCGACATTCATGCGCTTGCTGAATTCCAATCCCGCACCCGCCTTCAAGAACCCCTACCCCGCCAACCTCGACGGCGGCAGCCAGTGGGAATACTTCCAACCCGTCCGCCCCGGCGACCGCATCACTGTTACCACCATGCTGGCAGACCTGTTCGAGCGCCCCGGCAGGCTGGGCAACATGCTGTTCAGCATCCGCGAAACGAAGTATGTCAACCAGTTCGGCAACACCGTCGCAATCCAGCGCACCACCGGCATAAGCTACCAGCCATAGGCGGCTGGCAAGTCCGTCCGGATTAAGACAAGCGGAGTTTGAACCGACCCCACGATGTTTGGGGAATTTGGACAATATAAAAGCAACAAAAGGGAGCGATCTTTATGGGCAGCCAGCTTTACTTCGAAGATGTACAGGAAGGCACAGAGGTTCCCACCCTGCGAAAAGACCCGACCACACAGCAGCTCGTCAAGTATGCCGGCGCATCGGGCGACTACTATCAGATACACTACGACTTGAACTTTGCCAAGGGAAACGGGCTGCCCGATGTCATCCTGCACGGCGCGCTCAAGGGCGCATGGCTTGGTCAGCTGATGACCGACTGGATTGGCAACGATGGGACGCTCAAGGTGCTGAACACCTCGTATCGCGGGATGGACATACCCGGAACGCCGATGTTCGGCAAGGGCGTGGTTACGCGCAAGTACACCGAAAACGGCGAGAACCTCGTGGAATGCGACATCTGGCTCGAAAACCATGAGGGCAAGAAGACCACGCCGGGCAGCGCCACCATCGCCTTGCCATCGCGCGACTAGCTTCTTTCGCTCGAAACCACGCATCGCAGCGGCGTTCTCTACCGGCATCGTGCTGAACGCCGCGATCTGAACTGACCCGCCAGCATTGCGGCATATCAGCCGCTCAGACTGCTGTGTCAGGTTCGAAGCTGCAGCGCACTTCCCCATATGCGTTGAGCGCTATCTTGCCATACTCCAAGATATGGAGAAGGCGTGCTCTGGGCTAGAACGATAAGGCGATGCAAACACGGAGGACGAAACAATGGAAATCGGCGTTGGGTTGGATGCGACGCTAAACCTGTCGTGGGAGCAGCAGGCTGCGCTCTCGAAAGAGGCTGCGGCACAGGGCTACACGAGCATATGGACGCCCGAAGGCACAGGGCAGGATTCGTACCAGCTCTGCCTGCGGCGCTGGGAAGCGAGCCGCGATGTGGCGGACGGCGGTTTGACCACGGGCATATCGGTGTCCCCGGTGATGTATCGGACGCCGATGGCGTTTGCGATGACGGGCGGCACGCTCAGCGACATCACGGGCAGGCGCTTCATCATGGGCATAGGCTCTGGCGGGTCGTACAGGCCGGCTGCGCGGCGTGCGCTCGGTCTCCCACAGCTCTCTACGCTAGCGCTTATGCGCGACTATCTCTCCATAATACGCCCGCTCGTAGCCGGCGATCGCGTGGATTACGAAGGCGAGGTGGTTACGCTGAAGGGCGCACAGCTCGCCATATCCCCGCCGCCGAACACGCCCGTATATCTCGGTGCGCTAGGTCCGCAGATGCTGCGCTTGGCAGGCGAACTGGCGGATGGCGCTTGCCTCAACTGGTGCAGCCCGGAGCAGATTGCGTGGAGCCGCCAGCGGGTGAACGAAGGCGCTGCCGCAGCGGGAAGAGACCCTTCGGACATCAAGCTTGCGGAGTACATCCGCATCTGCGTTGACGACGATGAGGATGTGGCGCGGCGCGCATTCGCCAAGGCTACGATGAGCTACGCCCTGGGCGCCGCCGTTCCCACCGCGCGAGAGCGGCAGCTCGGCTATCGCGCCCACTTCGAGCGAATGGGCTTCGCCGACGAACTCGCTGAGCTGGACGATATGCGGCGTGCCGGCAGCAGCGCCGATGAGGTGGCGGACGCATTCCCGGCTGCGCTGCTGCGAACCGTCGGCTACTACGGCAGCGCAGCCAACGCCGCCGCCGAATTCCGCCGCCTCGCAGAGGGGCTGGACATCGCCATCGTGCGCGTAGTCGCCGCTCGCCCCGGCATCGACTCCGTCCGCGCCGTGATGGAGGCTTGCATGCCCGCCGCATAGCCGTCATTAGCTCCGCACATCTTGCGCAAGAATGCCCAGCACACTGCGGGTTTTGCTTCTGCTAACACTGCGCGCTGGCATTGCACACGGCAGCCGCTTCTGGCGCATATCGCATATCAGCATCAGACACCCAACCGCGCAGAGGGCTAGCCAGCGTAACGCCATAGCCAACCCTGACAGCCATGTAGACCCGAATAATAAGCACAAAGGAAGGAGAACCCGATATGGCAGCCATAGTCGGCAGCGGCGATTATACCTACGAAGTGAATGAGGATTGGGCGCAGATCCCGGATGGCTGGCACGCACCTATGGCGGCGGTAACCGTGGACTCGCAAGACAGGGTGTATGGCTTCAACCGCGGCGAGCGCGGAGTCATCGTGTTCAACACCGACGGCGAGTATCTCTACGATTGGGGCGTTACCGGCTTCGAGTTCCCCCACGCCATATATGCGGACGGTCGGGACAACATCTGGATTGTGGACCGCAACGCCCAGCAGATTACCAAGCACACGCCGCAGGGCGAGCTGCTTATGACCATCGGCGAAAAGGGCTTTCGCTCAGACACGGGTGCAGACCCCACCGACTTCGGCTCAAACGGCTACACGCAGGTAACGCACGGCGGCGAGCCGTTCAATATGCCGGCGGGCATCGCGGTTGCGCCCACTGGCGAGGTGTTCGTGGCGGACGGCTATGCCAACGCGCGCGTCCACAAGTTCAGCGCCGACGGTGCGCTCATCGCATCGTGGGGTGAGCCGGGGTCCGGCCCCGGCGAGTTCATGCTGCCGCACGGCGCCTGCATCACACGCTCCGGGCAGGTGCTCATCAGCGACCGTGAGAACGACCGCGTACAGGCGTTCACTCAGGACGGCGAGTTTGTGGCGCAGTGGCACACGAAGTTCATCGGGCCCGCCGTGCTGTGGGAAGACGGCGACGGCGTATGCTATGTCGCCGAGCACAACGGTGGCTACTTCAGCGTGCTGAACAGCGACGGCGAGCTGCTGACGCGCTGGGGCGACGCCAAATACCGAAGCTGTCACGGCGCAGCCGGCGACTCCAATGGCAACATCTACTTCGTTCAACCCACATCCGGTGAGGGAAGCACGGGCCGGCGCATCGTCAAATACACCCGCCGCTAGCCGACATCCTACGCCGCACGGCACAGCGCAATCAACACGCAGCACAGGGCGCAGCAGCACCATCGCCACACGGCGGCGACAGCGCAGCCAAATTGTGCAGGAAGCAGCAAGTGGGCGTGAACAGGTGGGAATTAGCGTACACAACTAGCGGATTTTGGAGGTCTTCAAGATGACGCAAGGTCTATCCAGCATCGTAGAATCGTCGGAGGCGCAGCGGCTTGCGACCGGGTTCATATTCACTGAGGGGCCGCTGTGGCATCCGGACGGATACTTGCTGTTCGTGGACATACGCCGCGCACAGATATTCAGGCTGGAGCCGGGCGGCGAACCCGAGCTTATCCGCGAGAACAGCGGCGACTCCAATGGGATGACCTTCGATTCGCAGGGGCGCATGGTCGTCTGCGAGATGGTGAACCGCCGCCTAACACGGCTGGAAGAAGACGGCACTTACACCGCCATCGCCGAAACATCTGAGGGACGGCGGCTGAACCGACCCAACGATGTGGTCGGGCGCTCCGACGGCAGCCTGTACTTCACCAACCCCGGGCGCGACCGCCTCGACTCCGCCGATGTGGACATGCAGTTCAACAGCGTGCATCGCATACGCCCAAATGGCGAGGTGGAGATGGTCGTGCCGTTCGAGTACCCCAACGGCATCGCATTCTCGCCCGATGAGAGCGTGCTGTATGTGTCGAACACGCGCCCTGGGCAGTACATCGTGGCGTATGACCTAGATGCGGACGGCGCTGTAATCGGCGTGAGACACTTTGCGGATATGCCGTCCGACCGCGCCAACAACGGCGTGCCCGACGGGATGAAGGTGGACTCCGAGGGGCGGGTGTACTGCACCGGCCCGGGTGGCTGCTGGGTGTTCGCCCCCGACGGCACGCTCATCGGCGTCATAGAGCTGCCGGAATACCCCGCCAACTGCGCTTGGGGCGGCGAAGACAACCGCACGATGTACTTCACCGCCAACACATCGGTATACAGCCTGCGAATGACCACGGCGGGCACGCCGATACCGGGGATGGGGTAGATGACGAAAGGCGTCGCATCATCGCGTAAGCGTTACACGGGGACTTGCTTCCACGCAAATCTTGTTTTGAGGTGGGTCAACCTGCTGCTATAGGGAATCAGCTTCTCGTGCTGCATCCTACCAACGACTATCCCAGGGTGGATTGCGATACGCTTCGCGAATGTTCGCACGGCAGTTTCGTCCTTGTATCCGCTTGCAACGAACTGATGCCACTCTTTCGGAGGTATCAGCAAATCACCGGCGAATCTGTTCGCTTCGTCCTCTTCCTCAGAATCGCCATCTAGCCCATCAACTTGCACTTGGCGAACTTTGTGCTTGAGTATATGGCAGCACTCGTGAAAAAAGCTGAACCAAAAAATGTCGTGCCAGCGCCATTTAAGGCTCATCTGAATAAGCCCTTTTTGTGGAGTTAACCACCTCGCCGCGCCATTTGCGCCGCTTTTGGGCAATTCCGGGATGAATACTACTGCTACGCCTGCATCGGCGCAAAGTTTTTGCATACGCGGCACAAACGCTTCTGGAACATCCGAAGTCATTCCCCGAATTTGTGCTATAGCGTAACGGAACTCTTCCTCTTCATATTCGGCGACTTCAACAGTTCGACCTTTAAGTTCACCCTGCTTTAGCCAAACGGACAGAGCGCCCGGCGATACTTTAGAGTTTTCGCTGATGCGAAATCCGACAAGGGGTTGATGCCAGTTGTCGCGCCACGCGTCGAAACTCGCGAAACCGAGGAACTGAAGCAGGGAGCGAACCTTGTCTGATTTATCTCTATGCTTTTCAATCCAGCCAAGCTTTTCCATAGCGCTGACCGGGAAATGTTTTAGCGATTCCTGTTGGCTGAGAAGCGCCTCCCTCTCTTTCAGACGCGCCAGTGTCAGTTCGTAATGCGTTTGAAGGTTCATCCAGAAATATGCGGGTATGCCCAGAACCTTTTCTAACTCTACGGCAGTGTCACGAGTAATAGACTTTTTGCCGCGGATAATCTCATTGACGACCTGATACGGCCTGCCCATCCGTTTGGCAAGTTCTTGCTGTGTCATACCGATGAACTCGATCTCTTCTTCGAGAGTTTCGCCCGGATGAATCGCAAGGTCAGAAAACACCTGGGACTTGAAATTAGTCGTCATAGTGGTTCGTTACCTCCAATATGCGAACAACTTCAGCTTCCTCATCGTAAGTCAGTATCATACGCCAACGATTGTTCAGAACCCCGTGTACAAGTATAACTTCAGTTGAGTAGTTTAGAGATTTGCAGAGGAGGATTGCCTATAGCCTGATGCAACCTGACCGCAAGGGTGTGGCTAAGCACCTTCCTGATGAGCCGGTTACTTAAATGCCACATATCACGTGCCCACACACGCTTCAGACTATATCGGCCTTCCAGTTGACTGAATATCGGCTCTATCCGATAGCGCACTTGCCCATACAATACACTCCAGCCCACTTCCGTATCCCGCCCAGAAGACTTCTTCTTAAACGGCGTGTGTAGCCTCAATCCCTGTTTCTCAAATGCTTGTCGCAAGCGTGGAATCCAGTAGTTGCGGTCGCCTAGTAGCAGCCCCCGTTGCCCGTTGACGATGCCTTCAATCACTTGGGTTTCGTGGATATTTGCAGGTGCAAGCGCAAATCCTACGACTATGCCGGGCAATGTCGCTAGGGCGTGTAGCCGAAAGCCGTAGAAAGTGTGTTTTTCAGTGGCGTCATGTCCATAATCTGCCCACTCCCGAAACAACTTGTGTCTGTTTGCGCGGGCGAACTTACACACAGGGATGGGAACACTGTCGGCTATGTGCAGCCCTTCGTCCTTGGGGAGTTGGACTTGCAACCGCTGCCAAATGCGCTTTTTGACTTGGCACAAATTGGCTGCTTGTCGGGTAAATGTGGTGCGATGTATCTTAGCCATAGCGGGGGAAATAGTCGTAGATAGATTTGTCCTTCCCGAGTTCGAGGTATTCGCCCACGATTTCCATAGTGATAACCTCACTGTCAGACAGAATTGGTGTTGGACTTCGTTGTCTGAGGCGGCTTGTGCCAAGTATGTCATTGAGAGCATCGTCAACAACGCAGAAAACGGTTATAATCAGGTCATCTAGGTTCACGGCGTCCTCCTTGAGTTTGTGTCTAACCCAATTAGAACTGCTGTGAACCTAGTTTTCAACTCCTCTCAATTTATTTGTCATTCATTGTTCAAAAACTTGCACACGGGGTTTACTTGTTGACCAACGCCACTATGTCCATTGACCGCCCCAAACTGCTCATTGCAACGCACAACGCCGGCAAGTTCGCCGAGCTTATGCGTCTATTGCAAGATGTGCCGTATGCGCTCGTGTCGCTTGCGGATGTGGGTATCGAGGCCGATGTGGATGAGACGGGCGACACGCTGGAGGCTAACGCCGCTCTGAAAGCCCGCGCATACGCACGCATGGCTGGGCTGCCCGCCCTTGCGGACGACTCGGGGCTGGAGGTGGACGCGCTAGGCGGTGAGCCGGGCGTGCGCTCTGCGCGCTATGCCGGCGAGGGCGCAACCGACGCCGACCGCATCGCGCTGCTGCTGTCGAACCTATCCGCTCACCCGCAGGCTTGGCGGGCACGCTTTCGCTGCGTCATAGCCATCGCCAACCCGTGCGGAACACTCGAGCAGCATCACGGTGTCTGCGAGGGCGTCATCACGCCCACCCCTCGCGGCGCTAACGGCTTCGGCTACGACCCGGTGTTCCTGCTGCCACAATTCGGCAAGACGATGGCAGAGCTTTCAGACGCCGAAAAGAACGCCATCAGCCATCGCGGCATAGCCGCGCGCAAGGCGGCGCAGGCGTTGCGGGAGTAGTCTTTTGATTTAGCCGTCAGTTGTTGCTATCCTCACCCCTGCTCACACTCTTGCTGTAATGCGTTATAATTCAGATAAGCCGCTCTCTTCATTGCGTTTCAGCCAACCTAGCGCTGCTTACTGACGATTGGGGGTTGACAACTGCTCACTTTGGAACATGGGAACATTGAGATGACCACGACTGCCGCAGACGCAATCGCAGTGTTGGACCGCTTTCGCCGACCGCTGCGCGACTTACGCATATCCGTTACCGACCGCTGCAACTTTCGCTGTACTTACTGCATGCCGGCGGAGATATTCGGCGAGCGGTATGAGTTCCTGCCAAAGGCGGATCTGCTGACCTTTGAGGAGATAGCGCGACTGACGCGCATATTCGTTGGGCTGGGCGTGCAGAAGGTGCGGCTGACGGGCGGCGAGCCGCTGGTTCGCAGCGAAGTGGAGAGGCTGGTTGCGCTGCTGGCGGATGTTGATGGCGTTGCAGACCTGACCATGACCACGAACGCCTATCTGCTGCCGCAGAAGGCGAAGGCGCTCCGCAACGCCGGCTTGCATCGCCTCACCGTCAGCCTCGACACGCTGGACGACGCCGTGTTTCGCAAGATGAACGGGCGCGGCTTCGGCGTACAGCGCGTCTTGGACGGCATCGCCGCCGCCGAGGATGTCGGCTTCCGCCCCATGAAGGTGAACGCCGTCGTGCAAAAGGGCGTGAACGGCCATACCATCGTGGACTTGGCGCGCTACTTCCGGCGGCGCGGGCACATCATGCGCTTCATCGAGTACATGGATGTGGGCAACCTGAACGGCTGGCGGCTGGACGAAGTGGTGTCCGCCGACGAAATCGTGGCGCTCATCCACGCCGAGATGCCGCTTGAGCCGTGCGACCCCAACTATCTCGGCGAGGTGGCGAACCGCTATCGTTACAAGGACGGCAGCGGCGAAATCGGCGTCATCGCATCGGTAACGCAGCCGTTCTGCGGCGACTGCACGAGGCTGCGCCTGTCGCCCGAGGGGACGCTGTTCACCTGCCTGTTCGGCGTCAACGGGACAGACCTGCGCACACCGATGCGAGCAGGCGCATCCGACGCAGAGCTTGCGAACACCATCCGCAGCGCATGGAGCATCCGCACCGACCGCTACTCCGAAGAGCGCGCCTCCCTGACCGACGAACTCCGCACCCGCCGCAAGAAGGTAGAGATGTATCACATCGGGGGATAGATGGCAGGCGCTTTCTCGTCGCGGCTTGGGTTTACTCCGAAATGAGGCGGGATTTCACCGCAACTACGGGAATAAAATGCCTACCTGCAAACCCGATTTGCCCCCACAATTAAAATCGAGACTTCTGCATTCGACAGGATTGAGTTGACCACGAAATTAGTCATATACACCGACGGCGCCTGCTCCGGCAACCCCGGCCCCGGGGGGTATGGAACGGTGATGCAGTACGGCGAGCAGCGCAAGGAACTCAGCGGCGGCTTTCGCAAGACCACGAACAACCGCATGGAGCTGCTTGCGGTTATTGCCGGTTTGGAGGCGCTGAACAGACCCTGCGAGGTTACGATTTTCAGCGACTCCAAGTACATCGTGGACGCCGTAAACAAGGGCTGGGCGCGTCGCTGGCAGCGCAACGGCTGGCGGCGCAATCGCAAGGAACGCGCGCTCAACCCCGACCTGTGGGGGCGGTTGTTGGCGCTGCTGGGCAAACACACGGTTACGCTGCAATGGGTAAAGGGGCACGCCGGCAACCCCGGCAACGAGCGTGCCGACGCCCTCGCCGTCGCCGCCACCAACGCCCCAAACCTCGCCGTTGACGAAGCCTACGAAGCGCCGCGCCCTCTGATGGGCTGACCGACTGAAAGACCTGAACATGTCGCAACCCGAACCTCGCCTTACGCACATAGACCAAAGCGGAAGCGCAAGCATGGTGGATGTGAGCGCCAAGCCCGACACCGAGCGTGTGGCGGTCGCCGCCGGCAGCGTGCTGATGCTACCGCAGACCCTTGCGCTCATACGACAGAACGCATTCGACAAGGGCGATGTGCTTGCCGTGGCGCGCATTGCGGGCATAATGGGCGCAAAGCAGACCGCCGCCCTCATCCCGCTTTGCCATCCGCTGCCCCTGAGCCGCATCGGCGTGGAGTTCGAGTTGGACGCCGATGCGAGCGCAGTCCACATCCGCGCCGAAGCCAAGACAACCGGCAAGACGGGCGTGGAAATGGAGGCGCTGACCGCTGTGAGCATCGCCGCCCTCACCATCTACGATATGTGCAAGGCGGTGGACCGCGCGATGCGCATCGACGCCGTCCGCCTGACGCGCAAGAGCGGCGGCAAGAGCGGCGATTTCTACGCCGAATGAGCACAAGTCGATAGTCTCGCCACTGGCTGACTGACGAAAACTGGGGTCAGAATCGCTTGACAAATCCCTTGACAAGCGTGAATGTAGCCGTTACGCTATGTAATAGCAAACTATGTGCTTTTTTATCATTGCGTATCTTCATCTGCGGTTGACATATCGTTGGCGAAGTGCGCCTTTTTTCATTTGCCTTTTTGCGCCGCCGCGTATGTCGTGTGCGGTGCGTCCGGCGTCATAACGCCGCAGCCACCCCCGCCGCCTCGATGCACACGCCCCGTACATGCGCGGCGGTGTTCCCAATTCTAAATCCGCCAAACTCCCGCTAACTTACGACCCTACCCTGCGGGTCATCACTTCGCCGCATTGACGGCTGAACAGGAGAGTGAGTGTATGACAACCACTATCGCGAAGAGTGTTCCCAACGGACACACCGCCACCGCCAAGCGATCCTACGCTGCAACCTCGACCGTGCTAGATGTGCCCGACCTCATTCAGGTGCAGCTTGACTCGTTCAACTGGTTCAAGACCAGGGGGCTGCGGGAGATATTCGACGAAATTTCGCCGATAGAGGATGCGCCCGGGACGCGGTTTGACCTCTCGTTCGGGGAGCACTACTTCGACGCGCCGAAGTACACGGAGCAGGAATGCCGCGAGAAAGAGGTGTCGTACTCTGCGCCGCTGTATGTAACGGTTACTTTGGAGATAAAGGCGTCCGGCGCAAGCCACGGCGAAATCAAGGAGCAGACGCTGTTCGTCGGGGACATCCCGATGATGACATCGAACGGCACATTCATCATCAACGGTGCAGAGCGTGTGGTTGTCAGCCAGCTAGTGCGCTCGCCCGGCGTGTACTTCACCGCAACGCCGGACACCAACACAGGGCGTGTGCTTGCATCAGCCAAGCTCATCCCCTATCGCGGCGCATGGATGGAGTTCGAGACCAGCAACCGCGATGTCATATCAGCCAAAGTAGACCGCAAGCGCAAGACGCCCATCAGCACATTGCTGCGCGCAATGGGCTACGGCACCAACGAAGAGATTCTCAGCCTGTTCGAGGATGTGGACACGAACGAAAACCACGAATACATCCGCACCACGATAGAGCGCGACACCGCAGTGGTCACCGAAGAGGATGCGCTGTTGGAGTTCTACCGCCGCCTGCGCCCCGGCGAACCCACTAGTTTGGACAACGCGCGCAACCTCATCGAAAACCTGTTCTACAACGACCGCCGCTACGACCTCGGGCGCGTGGGGCGCTACAAGCTGAACCGCAGCCTAGACCGCAATGCGCCGGACACGCTCCGCACACTCGAGCGAGAAGACATCATCACCCTCATCAAGATGATGATACGGATCAACAACGGCGAAGTGCAGCCGGACGACATAGACCACCTCGGCAACCGCCGCGTGCGCGCCGTGGGCGAGCTGATACAGAATCAGGTGCGCGTGGGCTTGCTTCGCATGGAGCGCGTCATCAAGGAACGCATGTCCACGCAGATAGACCCGGCGACCACTACGCCCGCTGCGCTGATAAACATCCGCCCTGTGGTAGCGGCAGTGCGCGAGTTCTTCGGCGGCTCGCAGCTTTCGCAGTTCATGGATCAGACGAACCCGCTCGCAGAACTGACGCACAAGCGCCGCCTGTCAGCGCTGGGGCCGGGCGGGCTGTCCCGTGAGCGCGCCGGCTTCGATGTGCGCGATGTGCACCACTCCCACTACGGGCGCATATGCCCCATTGAGACGCCCGAAGGCCCAAACATCGGGCTGCTCGGTTCGCTCGCCACATATGCCAAGACCAACGACTTCGGCTTCATAGAAACGCCTTACCGCCGCGTGCGAACCGAAATCGTCAACACCGACCCGGACATCGTGGGGCGCACGCTGTGTCAAGACATCATGTCCTCCGGCGGTGGGCGTCTGCTCACCGAGGGCAAGGTCGTGGGCAGCCGCTACTTCAACCGCGTGTCTAGCCTGCCAGAGCAGATGATACAGGTCAAGCCCTATGTGTCCGCCCGCGCCGAGGATGTGGAATACCTCGCCGCCGACCGCGAAGAAGGCGTGCACATTGCGCAGGCGAGCGCCGCCATCGACGAAAAGGGGCAGTTCATAGACGAGCGCATAGAGACGCGCTACGGCGAGGGCGTGGGAATGGAACGCCCGGAAGACATTGGCTTCATGGATGTGTCCCCGATGCAGCTGGTCAGCGTGTCCACCGCGCTCATCCCATTCTTGGAACACGATGACGCCAACCGCGCACTGATGGGGTCGAACATGCAGCGCCAAGCAGTGCCGCTGCTGCGCCCCGAATCGCCCCTCGTGGGCACGGGCATGGAGAGCCGCGTCGCCCGCGACAGCGGACAGGTCGTCATCGCCGCCGCAGACGGCGTTATCACCGAAGCCACAGGCGAAGCCATCATCATCGCAGGCTTCGACGGCAAGAACCATACCCACAAACTCCAGAAGTTCGTCCGCAGCAACCAAGGCACTTGCATCAACCAGCGCTCCATCGTCAGCAAAGGCGATGTGGTCACCAAAGGGCAGATCCTCGCCGACAGCTCCTCCACCGAACAGGGCGAACTGGCGCTTGGGCAAAATGTGCTGGTCGCCTTCATGAGCTGGGAGGGCTACAACTTCGAAGACGCCATTATCCTGAGCCGCAAGCTGGTCAAGGACGATAAGTTCACATCCATCCACATAGAAAAGCACGAAGTTGAGGCGCGAGACACCAAGCTCGGGCCAGAAGAGATCACGCGCGACATCCCCAATGTGGGCGAAGACAGCCTGTTCGACTTGGACGAAGATGGCATCATCCGCGTGGGCGCTGAAATCAAGACCGGCGACATCCTCGTTGGCAAGATAACGCCCAAGGGCGAGACTGAGCTCAGCGCCGAAGAGAAGCTGCTGCGCGCCATATTTGGCGAAAAAGCGCGCGATGTGAAGGACACATCCTTGCGCGTGCCGCACGGCGAGCGCGGCAAGGTCATCGGCGTCAAGGTGCTCGACCGCTCCAAAGACGACCTCTCCCCCGGCGTCAACAAGATGGTGCGCCTGTGGATAGCGCAGACCCGCAAGATTACCGAGGGCGACAAGATGGCGGGCAGGCACGGCAACAAGGGCGTCGTCGCCAAGATACTCCCCGAAGAAGACATGCCCTTCCTGCCCGACGGCACGCCCGTGGACATCATCCTCAACCCCATCGGGGTGCCGTCCCGCATGAACCTGGGGCAGGTGCTGGAAACGCATCTCGGCTGGGCGGCGCACAACCGCGGCTTCGAGCAGATGAGCTGCGAAAAGGCGATTACGCCCGTGTTCGACGGCGCATCCGACACCGCCATAGAGGACGCCCTAGCGCGGGCGTGGATTATCGACAAAGCCGAAGCCGCAGATGTCGCATCCATCGGGGACAGCGGCCTCAAGCGCATAGATATGCAAAAGGTGCGAAACTGGCTCGAAGAGCGCAACTTTGACCACGACATTGTGTTCGACGAAAGCTCGCCGGGCGAAGCCAGCCGCGCCTGCATCGAAGTGTGGCTGCGCGAAGATGTGGAAGGCAAGCACCTCAGCAAAGATGTGTCCGAGATGTCGCTAGAAGATATGCGCATGGAGGTGCGCCGCCTCAACCGCGAAGAGCAGATAGCCGCACCCACACTCGGCAAGTCCGTCCTGTATGACGGGCGCACCGGCGAGCGCTTCGACCAGCCCATCGCCGTTGGCTTCATCTACATGATGAAGCTCATCCACCTCGTCGAAGACAAGATACACGCCCGCTCCACAGGGCCATACTCGCTGATTACGCAGCAGCCGCTCGGCGGCAAGGCGCAGTTCGGCGGGCAGCGCTTCGGCGAAATGGAAGTCTGGGCGCTTGAAGCCTACAGCGCCGCCAACAACCTGCAAGAGATGCTCACCCTCAAATCCGACGACACCATCGGCAGGGTGAAGACATACGAAGCCATCGTCAAGGGCGAAAATGTGTCGCAGCCCGGCGTGCCAGAGTCGTTCCATGTGCTGATGAAGGAACTCCAAAGCCTCGGGATGTCCATCGAACTGATGAAAGACACTCCCGACGACCTGCTGAGCGATATGGAAGACTTCGACGGGTTCGATGACGATCTCACCACGCTGCCGGAGTACACATCTGCGATTGACTCGATAAACAGCATGTTCGACGATGCGCCCAAAGCCGCTGACACAGACAGCCCCAGCGTCGTCGATGTCATCCCCAGCGCAAACGGAAGCGCATCCGACACTGATGATGCGTCGCCATCCATCGTTGTCGCCAGCAGTGATGCGAACACAAGCGCAGCGGGCGATATGCCCACAGCGGCGATCGACGGCGGCGATGCGAACACGGCGGCGGTCGACGGCGGCGATGCGCCCACAGCGGCAGTCGACGACAGTGGCGAGAATGGCACTTCTGCCAAAGACGCCCCTGCTGAATAGATGAAACTCAGGCGGGTGAATCGCTCCAAGCGGCGCTGCGCTGCAACTCAAAAACGGCTCACCCGCTGCCAAACGCTTGGCGCAAAGGGCGCTCAATTTGCGAAGGGGCAGCGTCCCGCCATGAACGGGATAGCGCCCCCCGACGATATGAATAGATAGCACACATCAAGCCGGCGCAACCCGTCCCCGAAGGAGCGGCGACGGATGCGCTCAGAACCAACCACTGACAGACTGGCTAACTGACAGGCTCAACTCAGGAGGATGCTTATGGGTCAGGGCGGCAACGACTTCAATGCGATACGGATTTCCCTCGCTTCACCCGAGCAGATACGGCTCTGGTCATACGGTGAAGTGCTGAAGCCGGAGACAATCAACTACCGCACGCTGCGCCCGGAGAAGGACGGGCTGTTCTGCGAGCGCATATTTGGTCCCACGAAAGACTGGGAGTGCTACTGCGGCAAGTACAAGAAGATACGCCACCGCGGCATCATATGCGACCGCTGCGGCGTGGAAATCGCGCGCGCCAAGGTGCGCCGCGAACGCATGGGGCACATCGCCCTCGCCGCTCCCGTAGCACACATATGGTTCTCCAAGGGCACACCCAGCCGGCTAGGGCTGATGCTCAACCGCTCCCCCAAAGACCTCGACCGCGTGCTCTACTTCGCACAGTACATCATCACCGGCATAGACGAGGGCGAGCGCGCCTACGCCATAGACATGCGCCACGATGCGATGGACACGGACATCGGGCACATCCTGCCCGCCATAGAAGCCGCAGCCGAACTCTTGCAGGAACGGCTTGCCGACGGCGATGCCGAAGACAGCGACGCCGCAGGTGAGGCGCTAGAAGACATCGAAAACACCCTCAAGCGCGCCACCCAGCGCCACCTAGAGAACATCCCGCTCCTGCGCGAACTCCTCTACGCCAAGCCGGATGTGGAGACCACCGTGCCCGACGGCTACAAGGACTGGAAAGACATCGGGCGCAAGCACGACAAGCAGACCGACGACCTAGTGAGCGATCTGAGAGATCTCTCCAGCCTCTTGGACGAAGCCTTCGCAGTCGTGAGCACGGACTTCGCCAAATCGCACGAAGCCGACCTCAGCGCCATCGCAAAGCGCGTGGAAAACATCGCACAGGCAGCCGAAGAGATAGAGCGCATAGAAGCCCTCAGGCTCGGCAGCCTGCTCACGGAAAGCCAGTGCCGAGACCTGCGAACCTTCTGCGAAGAGGTGTTCGAAGCCGATATGGGCGCAGAATCCGTCCTCACCCTGCTGGACAAGGGCGACATGAACGCTAACCACGGCGACGATTACTGCCGTGCCGTCCGCGCCTCCGGCGAATACTGCCACTACCGCCGCGATGTGTGCGCCAAAGAGTGTCACGACCGCGGCGACTTCTGCATCTCCATCAACTGCATGCACTCGGAGATACGCGCCACATCCGGGATGAAGCACAAGCGCGCAGTGAAGCGCCTGCGCGTGGTGGACGCATTCCGCAAGAGCGAAAACAAGCCCCAGTGGATGATATTCACCAGCCTGCCGGTGCTGCCGCCCGAGCTGCGCCCGATGGTTCAGTTGGACGGCGGGCGCTTCGCCACAAGCGACCTGAACGACCTGTACCGCCGCGTCATCAACCGCAACAATCGGCTCAAGCGCCTCATCGACCTGCAAGCGCCAGAGATCATCGTTCGCAACGAAAAGCGGATGCTGCAAGAGTCGGTGGACGCTCTGGTGGACAATGGCAGACGCGGGCGCGCCGTCGCCGGCAGCCACAACCACAAGCTCAAGTCGCTCTCCGACCTGCTGCGCGGCAAGCAGGGGCGCTTCCGCCAAAACTTGCTCGGCAAGCGCGTGGACTACAGCGGCCGCTCTGTCATCATCGTAGGCCCGGAGCTGAAGCTCCACCAGTGCGGCTTGCCCCGCAAGATGGCGCTAGAGCTGTTCAAGCCCTTCGTGATGAACAAGCTCGTGATGAACGGCTATGCACACAACATCAAGAGCGCAAAGCGCCTCGCAGAGAGCGAGCGCCCCGAGGTGTGGGACATCTTGGAGCGCGTGGTGCAAGACAGACCCGTGCTGCTAAACCGCGCCCCCACGCTGCACAGGCTCGGCATACAAGCGTTCCAGCCTGTGCTGATAGAGGGCAACGCCATACGGCTGCACCCGCTAGTAACCACAGCGTTCAACGCCGACTTCGATGGCGACCAGATGGCGGTGCATGTGCCGCTGTCCAAGGAAGCCGTGTGGGAAGCAAAGCGCATGATGCTGAGCACCTACAACATGCTGGCACCTAGCTCTGGCGAACCCATCGTCGCGCCCACGCTCGACATGGTGCTCGGCTGCTTCTACATGACGCAGGCGCTGGCAGGCACCAAGGGGGAGGGTCGCGAGTTCGCCGACATCGAGGACGCCCGCCTTGCATATGAGCTGGGGCTGGTAGATCTGCGCGCACTCGTCAAAGTGCGCATCCCCGACAGCGAATGGATGCAAACCACGCCGGGGCGTATCATCTTCAACGACTCGCTTCCCGAAGAAATCGAGTTCCAAAACACCGTCATCGACAAGAGCGCTCTGAAAGACATCACATCACACGCCCACCAGCTGCTAGGCAGCGATCGCACATCCGAAATCCTCGATAACATCAAGGATTTGGGCTTTAGCTATGCGTCTAAAGCGGGCGTTACCATCGCCATCAACGATGTGGAAGTCCCAGACGAAAAGCGCGACATCATCAGCGATGCAGAAGATGCCATCGGCGAGCTGGAAGAGATGTACATGGACGGCCTTCTCACCGAAGACGACCGCTACCGCCAAGCCGTGGACATATGGACAGCGGCTAACGACAAGATGACGGATGTGCTCGACGGCAATCTGAGCAAATACGGCGGCGTGGTTCACGAGGATGAGGATTCCGACACCCCGGGCGCGATGGGCAACGCAGGCATCGGGCTGTACATGATGGCAACATCGGGCGCAAAGGGTAACATCGCGCAGATTAAGCAGATGGCGGGTATGCGCGGGCTGATGTCCGACCCGAAAGGGCGCATCATCGACCGCCCCGTCAAATCCAGCTTCCGCGAAGGGCTGAGCGTGCTGGAATACTTCCTGTCCACGCACGGCGCGCGCAAGGGGCTGACCGACACCGCGCTCCGAACCGCCGACAGCGGCTACCTCACGCGCCGCCTCATAGATGTGGCGCAGGAACTCATCGTGCTGTACGAAGACTGCGGCACACTCGAGGGGCTGTGGATAGAGACCGCACGGAACGATTCTCAGCTGCCCTCGTTCGAGGATAAGGCGCGGAGTCGCTACGCTGCAGCGCATGTGGCAGACCCTGCGACCGGCGAAATCATCGCCGCGCGCAACGACCTGCTCACCGACGATGTGCTAGAGAAAATCGCCGCCACCACCGTGGAGCGCGTGCTAGTGCGCTCGCCCCTCGCCTGCGAAGCCGAGCGTGGCTTGTGCCGCATGTGCTATGGCTTGTCCCTCGCCACTTGGAAGCCCATTATGATCGGCGAAGCGGTGGGCATAGTCGCAGCGCAGAGCATCGGCGAACCCGGCACCCAGCTCACTATGCGCACATTCCACACCGGCGGCATCGCAGGCTCTGACATCACCAGCGGCTTGCCCCGCGTGCAAGAACTCTTCGAGGCGCGCGTGCCTAAGGGCGAAGCCGTGCTCTCCGAAATAGACGGCGAAGTAGAGGTCATGCGGAGTCTCGCCGACAACATCGCCATCGTGAAGGTGGTCAACACCGAGACCTACACGGACAAGTACGAACTGCCTCTTGGCAGCGTCCTGTGCGTGGCTGATGGGGACATCGTGAGCATCGGCGACACACTCGCTGAGATCGAAACCGATGACGACCCTGAGGACGAAACCGCAGCGCTCGTGCCGTCCGACATACCGGCGCGCGTGTCTGGCATCGTCCGCATCGAGGGCGACACGCTCACCGTCAGCTGGGAGGACAAAGACGAACGCGAGTATCAGATACCGCATGGAGCGCGCGTCATCGTCAGCACCGAAGACATCATCGCCGCCGGCGACGCCATTACCGCCGGCCCGAAGAACCCGCAGCGCATCCTCAGCCTGCAGGGCTGGGAGTCGGTGCGGCAGTACCTCATCGACGAGGTGCAGAAGGTCTATCGCTCGCAGGGCGTAACCATACACGACAAGCACATAGAGGTCATCATCTCGCAGATGCTGCGCAAGGTGGAGATAGTGGATGTGGGCGATACCGACCTGCTGCCGGGCGACCAGATAGACCGGCGCCAGCTTGCCGAGCGCAACGCCGATGTGCTCGCAGAGGGCGGCGAACCCGCCACCGCAAGCCCGATACTGCTCGGCATAACACGCGCATCGCTCAAGATGGACAGCTTCCTGTCCGCCGCCAGCTTCCAAGAGACCACCCGTGTGCTCACCGAAGCCGCCGTAAACGGCGAGGTGGACAGGCTGTTGGGGCTGAAAGAGAATGTCATCATCGGCAGGCTCATCCCCGCAAGGCTGGACCTCACAGAGGAAGGGCGCGCCTTCTTGGACATACCCGAGGACGAAGAGCCAGACCCGATGGCTATGCTGCGCACGCCGCTAGCCATAGACGACTACGAAAACGAAATGTCCCAATCGCCCTTCGCATCCAATCCGCAGCCCAAGCGTGTGGACGGCGTGATGGAAGAGGGGACGCTCGTCCCCGGCGACGACTAATCGCTGCTCATAAGCCGACGCGCACAGGTGCGCCGGCGCTCGTCGGGACAACTTTCGTCAAGACCACGACATAATAACAGGGCACATGGACATTAGGGCGGCTTGCATTTTGAGATGCAAGCCGCCCCCTTCTGTTTGCTTTTAGTGAACAGAATCCGTCTTCGCTATCTTGCGGAGCAAGGGAAACGCTGCCCCAAAACCTGCCGCCCGCAGCCTTTCCCGCACAACTTCCGATGTGCCGAATTGACGGAGTGGCGTCAGTTCCTGAGCAGCGCCCCGCCGAGCGTCAGCAGCAGCAGCGCGGTCATCAGCGCGGCACTCGTGAGGCAGTAGACGCAGTACGACCCGATGGCGAAGGCTTGCGTAGCCGTGAGGTACGCCGAGAACCCAAAGCCCAGCGCCGCGACGACGCACACACCCCAGCGCAGCAAAGCGGGTGGGCGTAGCTGCCCCAGCAGCACAAGATTGCCCAGCAGCAGCATCGTGTAGCCGAGCATTCCCAGCATCGCCACGGGGATGCCGACGAATAGAGCGTACTCGCTCGTGGTAACCGCGTCGCAACCGCCGCTGACGCCGCAGGCAGGGCCCGCACCCGTGATGTGCGCCACGCTCAGGTATGTCGCAAGCGCCAGTCCGACAAGGCTCAAAGCCGCAGCAGCTGCCCAGCATATAGTCCGCGCGCCCAGCGTCACTGCGCCTCTGCCAACGCCGCATCCACTATCTGCCGAAACTCATCATAGCTGCCCGGCATTACCTGCTCGCCGTTGACGAACACGGTGGGAGTGGAGTTAACGCCGCTGCTTTCGCTGAACTCGGTTTCAGCGCGCACCTTGTCCACATAGCGCCGCTGCTGCATGCAGCCGTCGAACGCTTGGGCGTCCAGTCCGGTAAGCCCTGCGATGTGAAGCAGGTTCTCGAAGTCGTATCCACCCACATTCGTGCCAGCCCAGTTGTCGAACAGCGCGTCGTGGTATTCCCAGAAGCGCCCCTGCTCGCTCGCACACTCCGCCGCCTCCGCCGCCCACACCGACTCTTCGCCTAAGAAGGCGTAGTGAATGTACACGAAGCGCACATCGCCGCCGTCCACATATTCCTCGATTAGCGGTCGCCCCATCCCGAGGGCGAAATTGCGGCAGTGCACTCATTGGAAGTCAGAGAACTCAATCACGGTTACGGGAGCGTCGGCTGCGCCCAGCGTGTGTGCACCCGGGGGAGGCACGATGGCGGTGGCAGCGGCGCTGTCCCCGCCGCGCTGCGCCAGCGCCGCCCAAACGAGCACCGCAACCGCAATCAGCGCTGCAAACACGCCCGCGCCCACAAATATGTAAAGTCGCTTGTTCACTCGGTTTCGCCCCACTTGCAATTTTGGTTTTTTGAGGTGTGTCCGACCTGCCATCGAGCCGCCCCAATCCTGCCTCTGTAAGATGAAGTGCAGGATGAGGGTTTTCGGATGTCAGGGCAGATCTTGATTTTCAGGAGAATGGCTAGGCTACAATATCGCTGCGCCCTACTTGACGCTCAAATGCGCCTCGCCCAAGCCGTCGATGGCGACGCTCGCAGTGTCTCCGGGCTGCAGCATCGCAGGTGCGGCGAAGCTGCCGGTGAGCACGATAGCGCCCTTTGCGAGCGTCTTGCCCTGCGCCGCCAGTGTGTTCGCCAGCCACGCGAGCGGCTCAAGCGGATGCCCCATCACATCCACGCCGTGCCCTGCGCCGACCTGTTCGCCGTTCACGAGCACCACGCCGCGCGCTGCCGCAAGGTCTATGCTGCGCCAATCGTGCACGGGTGTGCCATAGACAGCGCCGCCGTTGCTGATGTTGCAGACGATGGTGCGTATCTCCGGCATTTGTTCGTCTCGATATGGGGCGTCTCGCCTGTCCACGACCTCGAACGAGGGGGCAAGCCACTCCACGGCGTCGGCGACGCTGTCACGGGTATAGGGTGCGCCCGAGGGCGGCAGGTCGTCGCCCAGCATGACGCACACCTCGCACTCGATGCCCACGCCACCGAAGTCGGCGGCATCTAGCGCGGCGGGGGAGCGGTGCACCATGCTCGCGGGGATGCGCCCGTAGCAAGGTTCGCTCACGCCTGTGCGTTGGCGCATCAACGCACTCGTGTATGCGACCTTGTAGCCCGCCGCCGGACCGCGCTGAGCAGCAAGCCGCTCTACTAGCAGTTCCTGCACGGCGTAGGCGTCCGCCATCGTCTGAGGCGCAAAGGGTTGCAGCATCAAATCCAGCGGCTCCCGCGCCAAGTGGCGCTCTGCCTGATACTCCGCCGCCCGTGCTATCTCTTTATGCTTGTCCGTCATTGTGAAGTCTCTTTTCTCATTGTTGACAATTATTGGTAATCCACTCTGCTCGGCTCGTCATTGGCAAGCAGCCGGCATCGCCCAACGGGATGCTACGCAGTCTGACATCTAGGATTGTGGGCAGTTAGAGAATGCTTGCGTGAAGCGTCTACTAAAACGGGTGTACATCATTTTAGTTATCATAGCGCGCATCCCGGATAACATCAGGAACGGTAGGTAGCAGGGACAGAAACGCTTTTGCACCGCCCATGCACGGATTATCCTGCGGCGATTATACCATAGCGCGCTGTCGATTTCGGCAGCGGCATATGCATTGCGATGTGATGATTATCGCACAGCCTCCCAGCGGCTCAATGGATGAACATCGCGTCGCCGAAGCTGTAGAAGCGGTAGCCTTGCGATACGGCGGCGGCGTATGCGCGCAGTATGCGCTCTCTGCCTGCCAGCGCGCTCGTGAGCATCAGCAGCGTGGAACGCGGCAGGTGGAAGTTGGTTATGAGGGCATCCACCACGCGAAAGCGATAGCCCGGCGTGATGAATATGTCCGCCCAACCGGAACCGGCGTCCGGCAGACCATTCGGGGACAGCGCCGCCGCATTCTCGAGCAGCCGTACCGCCGTTGTCCCGACTGACACGACGCGCCGTCCGTCAGCCTTTGCCGCCCGTATCGCCGCCGCCGCATCATCGCCCAGCTCCCAGTATTCGGAATGCATCTTGTGGTCGGCGACGGCGACAGCCCTGACGGGGCGAAACGAGTCCCAGCCCACATGCAGCGTTACGAACGCCGTCTCCACGCCCATCGCCCGCAGCCGCTCGAGCAGTTCCTGCGTGAAGTGCAAGCCGGCGGTCGGGGCGGCGGCGCTGCCCTCATTGCGCGCATACACGGTCTGGTATCGCTCTGTGTCGGCAAGCGGCGCAGTGATGTACGGCGGCAGCGGCACGACGCCTAGCGCACTCAGCCGAGCCTCATCGGATAAGCGCACTATCCGCTCGCCGCCGTGTTCTACTTGCAGCACTTCGCCGATCATACCGCCCTTGCCATCGCCGCTATTGTCGGGTATGTGGAACGCCGCACCCTTGCGAAGCCACCGCCCCGGTCGCCCGATGGCGCGCCACACGCCCGCATCGATGCGCGTCAGCAGCAGCAACTCGACTGCGCCGCCTACGCAACTGCCGTACAACCGCGCAGGCATCACGCGGCTGTCGTTGAAGACCATGAGGTCGCCCGGGCGCATAAGGCTGGGTAATTCGTAGAAGCGGTGATGCCCAATACTGCCGTCAGCGCGGTTTAGCGTCATCAGGCGCGACCGGTCGCGCGGCTCCGCCGGTGTCTGCGCTATGAGTGATGGCGGCAGTTCGTAGTTGTAGTCCGCGAGCTTTGTCCCGTCGCCTGCGCCTGTGTGGCAGTCCGATTCAGAATGGGTGGTCATCTGGCGTCCACCAGTTCGGGATGCAGGGACAGGCGCGCCGCCGTGAGCGTATTTTGCAGCAGCATAGCAATGGTCATGGGACCGACACCACCGGGGACGGGTGTTATCGCGGACGCTTTCTGCGCCACAGCGTCGAAATCCACATCGCCCACGAGCCGATAGCCGCGCCTGCGCTGCGGGGCGTCCACCCTGTTGACGCCCACATCGATGACCACAGCGCCCTCTCGCACCATGTCAGCGCCAATCATCTGCGGGACGCCCACGGCGGCGATGAGTATATCGGCGTGGCGCGTGATGTGCGCAAGCTGCTGTGTGCGCGTGTGGCACACGGTTACGGTGGCGTTTGCGCCGGGCTTGCGCTGCATCAGCAGGTTCATTATGGGCTTGCCCACGATGTTGCTTCTGCCGCACACGACCACATGCTTGCCCATAGGGTCGTTGCCGGTGCGCAGCAGCATCTGCTGGATTCCCGACGGCGTTGCGGGTATGAAGCGTGGCTTGCCCGCCATCAGCAGCCCCATGTTGTACGGGTGCAGCCCATCCACATCCTTGAGCGGGTCTATCGCGGCTATTACGGCGTCCTCGTCGATGTGGTCGGGCAGCGGTAGTTGCACGAGGATGCCGTGATAGCGGGCGTCGTGGTTGAGACGGCGCACGATTGCGAGCACCTCATCCTGGGGCGTGTTCGCAGGCAGATGGACGGACTCCGACACCATGCCGGCTTCTGCGGCGGCGCGCTCTTTGCTGCGAACATACACGGCAGAGGCTGGGTCGTCCCCGACGAGCACCACCGCAAGCCCGGGCGCTATGCCATGCTTGGCGCGCATCTCTGCCACGCCCTCACTCACCTCGCCGCGCACTTCTGCCGCAATCGCCCTGCCGTCTATCAATTCCGCACTCACGAAAGCCTCCCTAGGGGCAACCTGCCCCTAATGTCCCACTTTATCTTAATCCGCCCACAAATTATAATAGACGCAACACCATTAGCGCTAACTTCTGACTAGCTGACCAACTAGCCGACTGAAAGACTACCGCCATGACTTTGTTCGCCGAGCGTGAATTCGCTATCACGACAGAACTGAACCCGCCTAAGGGCACAGATCTTGCGCCCCTGCTGGCGAAGGCGGAGGCGCTGCGCAGCGTGGTGGATGCCTTCAACCTGACCGACTCTCACACGGCGCGGATGAGCATGGCGCCGATTGCGGCGGCGGCACGCCTAGCGGACGCAGGGCTGACACCCATTCTGCAGATCACATGCCGCGACCGCAATCGCATTGCGCTGCAGGCGGACGCACTGGCTGCGGCGGCGCTAGGCGTGCGCCACATCCTCACGATGACAGGCGACCACCCGGCGGGCGGAGACCACCCGGACGCCAAGCCAGTGTTCGATGTGGACTCCACTTCGCTGCTTGCAGCATTGTCCGCTCTGACGGCGGGGAGCGATATGTCGGGCAGCGCACTCAGGGGCGCACCAGACTTGACGCTGGGCGCAGTCGTCAATCCCGGCGCAGATGACCTCGACACCGAGATTCGGCGCATGGAGCAGAAGATAGAGGCGGGCGCTGCTTTCTTTCAGACGCAGGCGGTGTACGATGCGGCAGAGTTTGAGCGGTTCATGGGGCGCGTGGATGGGTTCGGCGTGCCAGTGTTGGCAGGGTGTATCATGCTAAAGTCGGCGAACATGGCACGCAACCTGAACGCCAATGTGCCCGGCATCAGCGTGCCGGACGGTATTATCAACGAGCTTGCAGCCGCATCCGACCGGCGCAGCGCCAGCGCCCAAATCGCAGCACGCACCATCCGCGCTATCCGTCCGATGTGCCAAGGCGCACACATCATGGCTATCGGCTGGGAAGAGCTGATTCCGAGAGTCGTCGAAGCGGTTAGGTAGCGCACAGAACATCGTTGATAGACTGAAAAACCAACGGATTGACATACTTCTATGCTCGTAACAGGCGTTGACATCATCGAGATAGAGCGAATTGCGCGGGTGTATTCGCAGTACGGGGAGCGCTTTACGCGGCGCATATACACGCCGGGCGAAATAGCCTATTGCCGAGGGCGCGCACCGCAGCTCGCCAGCCGCTTTGCTGCCAAAGAAGCCGTGATGAAGCTGCTTGGCACGGGCGTGCGCGGGGTGAGATGGCGACACATAGAGGTGGTGCGCGGGCGGGGACAAGCACCGCATATACGGCTGCATGGTACCGCAAGCGCCCGCGCCGAACGCATCGGGCTGACCGACATCGCCCTGTCCCTGTCGCATTCGCGCGCCTACGCCGTGGCGTCAGTGGTGGGATGCAGCACGCGGGGCAACCTCGTGCCGCGCCGGTGAACTGAAAACCATATAGCTCCGAACCGACCAACTGACAGACTTACGCTTTCTATTTAGGAGAACAAGATGAAAATTGGGCTATTTTACGGAGCAGCACCGTCGGACAATGTGGAACTGAATGCCGTGATTGCGGAGGCAGTGCAGGCTGAGGCGGACGGCTTGGACAGCTTCTGGATGCCGCACATATTCTGGAGCGGCACAGACACGATGACCACGCTTGCGCTCATCGGTGCGCAGACCGAACGCATCGCACTCGGCACAGGGGTCATTACCACATACCTGCGCCATCCGGTGGCTATGGCACAGCAGGCGATTACCGTGCAGGTTGCCACAAACGGACGGCTCACGCTCGGCGTCGGCCCGGCGCACAAGCCCGCAATCGAGGATGTGTTGGGCTTGTCGTACGACCGTCCCGCCAAGCACACCCGCGAGTACTTGTCTGTGCTGAACTCCCTCATCACCGACGGCAAGGTGGACTTCGACGGCGAGTTCTTCAATGTTCACACAGCGTTCGTGATTCCGGACGCAATGCCTGTGCCAGTGATGATCTCCGCGCTTGCGCCACTTATGCTGCGGCTGGCAGGCAGCACTACGGACGGCACTATCACTTGGATGGCGGGGTTGAGCGCCATTGAAACGCATGTGGCGCCGCGCATCAACGCCGCAGCAGCAGCAGCCGACAGACCTGCTCCCCGCATCGTGGTAGCGCTGCCAGTCGCCGTTACCGATGATGAGCACGCCGGCCACCAGCAAGCCGCTGAACTCTTCGGTCGATACGGCACACTCGCCAACTATCGCCGCATCTTGGATGTTGAGGATGTAGACGGCCCTGCGGCGGTCGCCCTCGTGGGCAGCGAAGCCGAAGTCGAGCGCCAACTCCGCGCATTCGCCGACGCCGGCACAACCGAGTTCATCGCATCCGTGTTCCCCGTGGGCGACGACCCTGCCGCATCCACTGCCCGCACGAAAGCACTACTAAGCGAGGTAGCTAGTCGATAAAGAAGTGAGCAGCCGGCTCGCCCCTCTAATCAGCCGCACAACAGACCGCTTATGAAAATCGTAACCGCCGAACAGATGCGCAGGATAGAAGACCGCTCCGAGTTGCGCGGCGTGAGCAAGGATGCGCTGATGGAGAACGCGGGCGTAGCGGCGGCGCGCCACATCCGCCGCCGATGTGCGCCGCTGACGGGCGTTCCCGTGCTTGTGCTGGTTGGCCCGGGCAACAACGGGGGCGATGGGCTTGTGGTTGCGCGCCATCTGAAGCGCTGGGGCGCATCGGTAACGGCGTATATCTGCGTCGACAGGCGCACGCCCGACCCCAAGCTCAGCGCTGCCGAGGACGCTGGCGTTGCGGTCATACTAGCCTCCGCAGACGATGGGCTGGCGCAGCTGCGAGCCAAGCTTAACGCAGCGCACATCGTAGTAGACGCCGTGTTCGGCATCGGACAGCTGCGCCCGATCGAGGGCACGGTCGCCGGCGTGCTGGCAATGCTGTCGGACGCAAGAATGGCTGACCCACATACCCTCGTCGTCGCGCTGGATGTGCCAAGCGGGATGGACGCCGACAGCGGGGCGTCGCTGCCCGAATGTCCTGCCGCCGACCTTACGCTAGCGATGGGCTACCCCAAGCCATGCCATTTCGCATATGCGGAGGACGGCGCAGTACAAACCAAGTGCGGCGCGCTCGAGGTGCTAGACATCGGCTTGCCGCCCGGCGTGGACGACGATGTGCGCTTGTCGCTGATGACAGCGGATTATGCGCGAGAACGGCTGCCGCAGCGCCCAAAGGCGGCGCACAAGGGCAGCTTCGGCAAGACGCTCGTAGTCGCCGGCTCGCAGAACTACATCGGCGCTGCATACTTGGCGGCAACAGCGGCGACCCGCAGCGGCAGCGGGCTGGTTACGCTTGCGCTGCCCGCCGCCATCCAAATGGCGGTCGCCGCCAAAGCCGTCGAACCCACATACTTGCCCCTGCCCGACGACGATGCAGACACCACTGCTGCCATCGCATTGGACGCCATGCCCAACTACAACTCCCTGCTAGTGGGATGCGGCATGGGGCAGGCTGCGAATACCCAACGCTTCATAGAGGCGGTGCTGTATTCGAACACCGTCTCACAGAGCACACAACAGCAGGATGGGCAAGACGCATCGGCAGTTCGAGAGAGACGCCTTCCCCCATGCGTGATAGACGCCGACGGGCTGAACGCGCTTGCGAACACACAGCGCTGGTGGGAGCGCCTCCCGGATGAGGCGATACTCACGCCGCATGCGGGGGAGATGGCGCGTCTGTGCGGCGCATCAATCACCGAGGTGCAAGCCGACCGCATCGGCATCGCAGTCCAATCCGCCGTCCAGTGGAACAAGACAGTCGTGCTGAAAGGCGCATACACCGTCGTGGCATATCCGGACGGCGCTGCGCTGGTAAGTCCTTTCGCCAATGCGGGGCTTGCCACCGCTGGCACCGGTGATGTGTTGGCGGGCTGCATCGCGGGGCTGCTGTCGCAGTCCGTATCGCCGCAGGATGCCGCAGCACTCGGCGTATATCTGCACGCATCGGCGGGTGAGAGAGTGAGCGAGCGGCTCGGCGATATGGGTATGGTGGCAAGCGACCTGCTGCCACAGCTTCCGCTTGCAATCAAGGCGCTGCGGCAAGGCGCTGCCGGCTGATGGCAAGACTGCGTGGCGACGAGCGGGCGCGCTATGTGCGTCGCATGTTCGGGCGCATCTCACTCCGATACGACCTGCTCAACAGCGTGATGTCGGGCGGGCGGCATTACGCTTGGCGCAGGCTCGCCGCGCGGGACGCTGCGTCAACGGGGCTGCGCGGCGATGCGCTGGATGTGGCGTGCGGCACAGGCGATTTCGCCCTAGACCTTGTACGCATCGACGGCATCAACAGCGTGGTGGGCGTGGACTTCGCGCCGCAGATGCTGGCACTTGCACGGCGCAAGGCGAACCGACAGCACCTCAGCGCACAGACGGCGTTCGTCACAAGCGACGCTCACACGCTGCCCTTCCCAAACGATGCCTTCGTATGCGCCACGGTGGGATTCGGCGTACGGAACTTCATCGATGTGCAGCGTGCGCTGTCCGAAATGGCGCGGGTGGTGCGTCCCGGCGGGCGCGTGGTGGTGCTGGAGATAGTGCGATTAGAGGGCAGCGGCTTGCGAGCACGGGCGCTGCCGTGGTGCTTCCGGCGTGCCGCCCCGCTGCTAGGCGCGCTGCTCGCCCGCGACGCCGAAGCCTACGCCTACCTGCCCGAGTCGGTGGAGGCCTTTCTGAGCGCACAGGAACTGGCAGCAGCGATGGAGCACGCCGGGCTGCGTATCGTGCGCCACCGCCCCCTTGCGCTGGGCTGCGTGGCGGCGATAGCAGGGGAGGTGGTGTGAGGAGGCGCGGACTTTCGCATTGCATCAGTTCCATAAATGTGTCTGTTGACCCTTGGCAATACGGCAGCCCCCGCCCGCGTGCTTCCCCAACGACTGGCGCTGACGCCCCCTAGAACGCGGGCCTTTCCTGCAGCGTTACGATGGTGATGAGCACTTCGTTTTCGTGGATGTACTCGACCTCGATTTCCTGATCGACTTCGAATGTCCATAGCAGCGTGAGGAACGCCGCCATGTCCGGCGTGGGGATACCGTTGAGCTTGGTGATGACATCGCCAACGCGAATGCCACCGATGTATGCCGGGCCGGTCATCGTCATCCGCGTTACGATGATGCCCTCTCGCACATTCAGCCCGAGGCGGTTGGCGCGGGCAGGCGTTACATCCGCGCCCGAAAGCCCTATCAGCGGGCGAACCACGCGCCCATGCTCTATCAGGCTGTCGATGATGGGCATGGCGGAGGTGGAACTTACAGCGAACCCGATGCCCTGGGCGCGCCGCAATATCGCGGTGTTGATGCCGACAACTTCGCCATCCAAATTAATGAGCGGCCCGCCGCTGTTGCCGTCGTTTATCGCGGCGTCCGTCTGTATCAGATCGTACAGGTCGCCGCGCTCGGTTCTGAGGGTGCGCCCGCGCGCACTCACTATGCCAAGCGTTACCGTGGGGCCGCCCTTTAGCGCAAGCGCGTTCCCCAGCGCAACCACCCAGTCGCCCACCTCGATGCGTTCAGAATCGCCCATCGTGATGGTGGACAAGTTGTCGTCGTCTATCTTCAGCACTGCAAGGTCGGTGATGGGGTCAGACCCCACGACTTTCGCTGCGTAGGTGTTGCCGTTGTGAAGGCTGACGCGTATCTCGTTGGCGCCCTGCACCACATGAAAGTTGGTAACGATGTATCCATCGTCTCTGATGACGATGCCGGTTCCCGCACCTTCGTCCGAGAAGTCGAAGAACATGCCGCGCCGCACCGCTTCCACCGATATGGACGCCACTGCGGGTTCTATGCGATTGACAAGCTCGGATATGGACGGCAGCGTGGTATTGGCAGCGGGCGCTTGTGGCAGCGAAACCATCGGCGCTGCGACCATCGGCACTGGCGTATCCGCCACCACATCGCCGGAGAATGTGGACATCCCCAGCGATGGCTCGGGGTCGCCGGCGCAGCCCGCCACGCCTGCAATGCACACGGCAGCAAGCGCAAGCAGCGCCGCCAGCCGCAGGGCGATACATCGCGCCATCCTTTTGCCGTTCATCATAACGACCAACCCGCTCCCGCGTGCTTCAGCACTGGGCGCATTTGTGAAAACTCGCATCCTGCTGCGCCTCAGTCGCTATCGGCTAGAATATCTCATATTCAGAATATCATATGAGCGGCGGCGGTTGTGGCGCAGTCTCGCACCTGCCGCAAATCCAACCGGTGCAAGCAGCAGCGCCGTATTTGCTGCCAAGGTTAGACGCGATGTATGACCGCCGGGGACACCGCAGCCCCCTACGCTGGACGGCGGCGTAGCAATTGGCACGGCAGTGGACGTGGGCATAGGCGTGCTGGTTGGTGTTGGCGCAAGCGTGGCAGTCGGCGTGGGCGTAGGCGTGTTTGTGGGCACAGGCGTACCAGTGGGCGCGGGCGTATCGGTTGGCGCAGGCATACCAGTTGGCGTTGGCGCAAGCGTATCGGTTGGCGCAGGCGTGGCAGTGGGCGTGGGCGCAGGCGTATCGGCGGGCACAGGTGTGCCTGTCAGCGTTGGCGTAGGCGTATCTACGGGCACAGGCGTGGCAGTGGGCGTGGGCGCGGGCGTATCGGTGGGTGACGGCGTGGGCGTGAGTGTACTGGTCGGAACGGGCGTGTTCGTGGGCGTGCTGGTCGGCGTGTGGGTGGGGCGCAGGATGACCGTGGGCGTGGCAGTCGGACCTGGGCGGATATGCACCTTCACATCGATGTCTGCCGAGCCGCCGGTGCTCTCTATGCGTATGCGTCCGCCGTAAGCGCCGGCGGGGGTGTCGCTACGAAGTCGGACTCGCAGCTCACCATCGCCGTCGACTTTGCCATCGGGCGACAGCATGTCCAGCCAATCGGGTGCGCTCACCGCCTGCCATTCCATCCCACCCTTGCCGATGTTGGTGATGCTGAAAGCGGCTTCGGATGGCGGCACTTTGCCCACCGTCGCACTGCCGAAGTTCCAATCGCGCGGCTCTACGCGAATCTTCGCTCCCTTGTGCACCTTGAATATCCGAACATCATCGTCGCGCTCCGTGATGGTGTGGAACGCAGGGGCGCCAAAGTTGTGGGCGTTGCGAAGCTCCATCTCGAGCGTGTACTCGCCATCCTGAGAGCCGTATGGTATGCGCCACACGAAAAGCTCGGTGTTGGTGGTTGTGTTGTCATCCACATGCAGCACTCGGCTTTCGTTCAAGTCGCTGCTGTCGTAGATGACGGCGCGCGATGGGCTGATGATCCTGAACAGCACGCTGTAGTCCACGGGCGTCTCGCCGGTGTTGGATATGCGATATTCCAGCTCCAAGTCGTCACCCGGGTTCAGCTCCCTCGAGCGGAGGCGATGCCGCGATATTGTGCCGCGCGCGCTGCGGTTGATGACTGCGCTGACCGCCACATCAAAGTCCCCAGAGTTGGACGAGACGGTTACTGTGTCTTGGAAGACACCGGATAGGATGGTCGGCAGCACCCTGAGGCGCACAGTGCCGGTGTTGCGAACCCATACAGACTCGTCGGCGCTGTCGGGGTCGGGAGCAGGCTCTATCAGCTCTAGCCAGTCGGTGGGCAGGTCAGTTATGCGCCATATGAGATCGCCGGCATCGCGATTGCGCCGCGCTACAATGAAATAGTCTTCCGGCGTTTCGGTAGTGCGCACCCTGCCAAAGTCCAGCTCGGTCTTGGAAAAGAATATGTGCGAGCGACGCTTGTCTATCACGAACTGTTGGCGCGCGGTGTCGATAACTCTGGCAGGCTTATCTCCCCGCCGCAGCGTAACGAAGAGGGTGTACCTGCCGTCGGGGAAGCCGTAGGGCACATGCCAAGTGAACTTTACCTCGCCGCGCTTGCCTGCGCCGAGCATGATTGAGCGCTGTGTCTCCGGCGTGTCGCCGCCGTGCACCACCCTATCTGCGGCGTCCAGAACCTCAACCCGCACTAGATACTCGTTCTCAGGTCTAGGCGGGTCGGTTGGTGAGCGCCTGTCCACGATGATGAGTTCTTGCGTTATCTCTGCGCCGCGCCGGATGGTGGTGCGGCTCTTGCCGTCCGATTCGTCGATGATGCGAATGCGGTGAACCACGGCGACAAAACGCTCGGAAGCCTGCGCACTCATACCTACGGCGTGCCATGCACCGACCGCCAATGCCGCGGTTAGGCAAGCCGCAAGCCACCAGCAACCGCGCCGAACTGTGGGACTAGCGAATGTGTTGCAAGTTGGCATGGGGAAGTGAGAATTAGGGGTTTTTGCCCTATATATCCCCATTTTAGCGCAAGAGAATGCGGATATGGTAAAATACCTTCTTGGATAATCTGCGCCACACTGCTGCGCCGCACCTAATCGCTTCATACGGAGGATTGCCCCAGTGAACCTGCGAACCCCAGGCCCAATACCCGTACCAGACGACATCCTAGCCTCTATGTCCGACCAGATGATTAACCATCGCGGCCCTGAGTACAAGGATCTTCTGCATCGCACCACTGAGGGTGTGAAGCAGGTGTTCGATACGAAGAACGACCTGTACATCCTAACCTCGTCGGGCACGGGCGCGATGGAAGCCGCGATAGTGAACACGCTGTCCCCGGGCGATAAGGTCGTCAATGTGTGCGTGGGCGTGTTCGGTATGCGCTTTGGCGAGATAGCGGAGCGCTTCGGTGCGGAGGTGGTCAGCCTAGACTTCCCGTTTGGCACTGCCGCCGACCCGGACGCCGTGCGCCGCACGCTGAACGAGCATCCGGATGTGAAGGCTGTGCTGGTTACGCACAATGAGACATCCACCGGCGTTACCAACGACCTGCAAGCCATTGCGGGCGTGGTCAAGGGCGAGTTCGACAAGCTCCTGCTGGTGGACGGCATAAGCAGCGTCTGCTCCATTCCCATCAGCACGGACGCTTGGGGCTGCGATGTGGTGGCGACGGCGTCGCAAAAGGGCTGGATGCTGCCGCCGGGCTTGGCGTTCCTCAGCTTCAGCGACACCGCATGGCAGGCGCACGCCGAATCCACGATGCCACGCTACTACTTCGACATGGCGATGTACAAGCGCTACTACGAAATCGGGCAGCCGCCATATACGCCCGCCATATCGGTGATGTTTGCGCTGGATGTAGCGCTCAACCGCATCCTGTCGGAGGGGATTGGCACAATCTACGAACGGCACGCCACCATCGGCAAGCTGACGCGTGACGGGGTGAAGCGCATCGGGCTGTCGCTGTTCCCGGAAGAGAGCGTAGCATCAGACACGGTTACCGCCGTGAATGTGCCAACCAGCGTGGACGGCGGGCAACTAGTCGCTGCGCTGCGCGACGAACACGGCGTCATACTCACGGGCGGACAGGGTTCGCTCGCAGGCAAGATATTCCGCATCGGGCATCTCGGCTACACCACCGAGCAAGAGATCAATGATGTACTAGACGCCATATCCGCCGTGCTGCCACAAGTCGCCAACACTGCCACCAAGACATAGCCATCGTCGTGGGTATTCCCACTATACGCGCCTCCCGCATGCACCATTTCCGACCGCAGCGCTTACGGGACAGAGGGTCGCAAACCCACACAGCACGCCATCCCCTTCCAACATCTGAGCGGTCTGTTAGTCTGACGGGCTGATAGACCAACGGACTCCCTCCCATGACGATGCCACAGATGCAAAAGGCAATATCCGGCTTGCGGCTGCTGTTGGCGTCGGTGAGAGCGAAGGAAGACGAGCTAGAGGCGATGTCGCGGCAGTTTCGCCGCCAGCTGGAGCGCGCCCCGCGCTACGCCATCCAAGGCGGCAACCCGCTGGACACCACGCTCAACCTGATGGGCGAAATCCAAGAGCGGCTGGACAGCGTGGAGAACAGGCGCAGGCATTTGGCGTCTATCCGACAGCAGGCGGAGGCGGAGCTGCAGGCGCTGAGCATCACGGGCAAGATAGCGGAGGCGAAGGACGAACTTGCCAAGCTCAAGGCAAGCCTAGCCGCCGGCGAACCCGCCGACGAGCAGCGCATCGCAGAGCTGGAGCACTTCATAGACGAAGCTAGCATCCGCGCCGCCGAAGCCATTACATCCGGCTTTCGCCCTCCCAAACTCTAGCACACGCCCAGCTACTTATCCTTGGCGCTGCCTACTGCGCCGCCGGAGCGTCTACACGAACACTCCCTCACCGCGGCGCCTTGCGCTGTGCTTTCAAGCGGTGATAGCAGAAGGGACGAGTTCGCTGTGAACCCGTCCCCTTTTTGCTTTGCGTTGGGAGTTTTCTTGGCGGCGCGCTATGCCAGCCAGTGGTTACGCCGGGGCTGGGTCTGCAGCCGTGCTGCTGGTGCCGGCGTCTAGTATCTCCCGCAGTTCTTCGTCCTCGACCGTTTCGTGCACTATGAGGTAGCGCGCCAGCTGGGCGAGTTTCGCATTGTTGTCGGTCAGCACTTTCGTCGCCGTCTGGTACGCCGTGTCCACTAGGCTGAACACCTCTTCGTCGATGTCCTGCGCTATCTTGTCGCTGTAATCGCGCTGCTCGGAGATTTCCCTGCCTAGGAAGACCAGCTCATCGCGCTTGCCGAATGTGCGCGGCCCAAGTTTGGTGCTCATGCCATAGCGCGTAACCATTGCACGGGCGATGCCAGTCGCCTGCTCGAGGTCGTTGCTCGCGCCGGTGGTGATGTCGTCGAAGGTAATCTGCTCTGCCACACGACCGCCCATCGCTGCCGCCATCATGTCTTGAAACTGCGCCTTCGTCCACAGGTTGCGGTCTTCGTCGGGCAGGTAGCGCGTGTGCCCGCCGGAGCGCCCACGCGCCACGATGGTAACCTTGAACGGCATGTCGGCGTCTGGCAGCAGGTATCCGACAAGCGCATGCCCTGCTTCGTGATACGCCGTTATCTCCTTCTCGCGTTCGTTCACCACGCGGCTCTTGCGCGCGGGGCCCGCTATCACCCTGTCTATTGACTCCGCGAACTCGTCCTCTGTTATCGTGGTCTTGCTGCGGCGCGCCGCCAGTATCGCTGACTCGTTCACCAAGTTCGCCAAGTCCGCACCACTGAAGCCCATCGTCTGGCGCGCTATCCGTCCCATGTCTATGTCCTCTGACAAGGGCTTGCCCTTCGAGTGCACCTTCAGGATCTCTTCGCGACCGCGCACATCAGGATTGTCCAGTATCACACGGCGGTCAAACCGCCCCGGGCGCAGCAGCGCAGGGTCCAAGATGTCAGGCCGGTTCGTCGCTGCCACCACGATAATGTTCGTGTTCACATCGAACCCGTCCATCTCCACGAGTATCTGGTTGAGGGTCTGCTCGCGCTCGTCGTGGCCGCCGCCCAAGCCCGCACCGCGATGCCGTCCCACAGCGTCTATCTCGTCCACGAACACGATGCACGGAGAGTTACGCTTTGCCTGCTCAAACAGGTCGCGAACCCTGCTCGCCCCAACGCCCACGAACATCTCCACGAACTCCGACCCGCTGATGGAGAAGAAGGGCACACCCGCTTCGCCCGCAACCGCGCGCGCAAGCAGCGTCTTGCCCGTCCCTGGAGGCCCTACCAGCAGCACGCCCTTCGGTATCTTCGCCCCGAGGCTCACGAAGCGCTCTGGCACTTTCAGGAACTCCACAACCTCTTGAAGCTCTTCCTTCGCCTCTTCAACGCCCGCCACATCAGAGAAGCTCACAGCGGGACTGTTGCCCACGAACATCCGCGCACGGCTTTTGCCGAAGCTGAAGGTCTGGTTGCTGCTGCCCTGAGCCTGTCGCATCATGAACAGCAGGATTGCGCCGAAGAAGATGAGGGGCAGGAAGTTGATGAGGATGCCGAACAGGCTGCCAAGCCCGCCCGACCCCTTGACCTGCACATCCACGCCGCCGGTTGCGCTGTCCACACCCGCTGCGCTGAGCATCTCCACCATGCTTGCGCCGGGTTCTTTGCGGGAAGTGAATGTGTCGCCGGATGTGGTGATGACGGAGAGTTTGTCGCCGCTGACTTCGATGCGGTCTACTTCGCCGCGTGCGGCTCTGGAGACGACCTCGCTGACGGGGATTTCTTGGCTTCCGCCGAGTGTGTCGGAGAAGAGTGTGAAGAAGACGGCGAGCACCGCCACGGTTATCAGCAGGTAGATGAAACTGTTTCGCAGCAGTCGAGGACTCATTGCACCTCCCCTCGATGCGTCGACGACGGGCGTGGTTTCCCATCTGTCTTACGATGATTTTGTGTCATTGATTCGTCGAAATCGGACAAAAATTCAGTCCATTTCTATACAGATATTTCCATCATACATTACGCTGCTACTTAAAGCAAAACGCATTTTTTGAGGGTAGCGGAAAGGGGATTGGGGCTTACACATGGGAAGCAATTGGCAATCCGAAATAGGTAGCGAAGGATTTTGTGATGTTGTGGACGAAGCCTTATTGGGCACCGGCGAGATGTTGGAGCAAGCCCAATCCCAGCGCCATATGCGTGCCCATTATGGCAGGGTCGACGAACTCGAGGGTGTCTCGCGGGGAGTTGATGCGCGAGAAGTCGTCGCCGAAGAAGAAAACGGCGGGGATACCCGCGTCGATGAATGGGGCGTGGTCGCTGCTGGCGTAGTCGAAGCCGGGGTGCCTCAGGGCGTCCAGCCCATGCGCCTCGGCGTAGGCAGCAGCGGCGTCGAGCAGCGATGCGCTGCCGGTCATAGACGCCTTGCCGTCGCCCATAGCATCGAAGTTCAACATGGCGACATGCTTGGAACGCTCGGTTTCGCTCAGGCTTTCCACATAGTGCTTACTGCCGAACAAGCCCACCTCTTCTACACCAAAGAAGACGAAGCGCACATCGAAAGGCAGGTCTTGTGCGGCAAGTTCTTCGGCTAGCAGCAGCAGCGATACGATGCCGGTGCCGTTATCGTTAGCGCCTTGCGTGTCGGCAACGCCATCGTAGTGCGCGCCTAACACCACGATGCGGTCGCCCTGCGAAGGCTTGGCGGCGACCACATTTTGCGATGGGAGCCGCTCTTTCACCACGCGCACGGTGGCTTCGACGGGCGTGCCGTCCTCGATATGATTTAGGATGTTCAAGCCATCCTGCCGCGATATGGACACCGCCGGTATATCGGCTTGCGCTCTGAGCGTGCCGAAGAATCTGCCGTGCACATTGTTGTAGATGACGGCTGCAAGTGCGCCTGCGTCTGCCACATTTTGCACCTTATCACCGAACGGGATTTCGCCGCGCTCTATCAACGCAATCTTGTCGGCGACGCCGTCGAGTGCGTCGCCATCGAGCGCCTTGCCGGCGTGTGCCACCTGCGCACTCACTTCGCCCAAGCCGGTGAAGCTCAGATACCACGAGCGTAATGCGCCTTCGGGCGGTTCGACTATCGTAACGAAGGGTTGGCGCTTGATGAACTCCGCCTCAACCGGCTGCATTTCGGCGTCATATCCCAACGCCTGCATCTGCGCCTGCAGGTACTCTGCGGTGCGGCGCGCATCGTCGGTGCCGCTTTCGCGCGGCGAGTAGGCATCGACAAACTCGGTCAGCATCTCCATGCCGTCCGCAGACAGCCGCTCGGCGAGAAGTGCAGCAGCGCTTGGCGTAGCAGTTGGCGCAGGCGATGCAGGAACGGCGGTAAGTACGGGATTGGCGACTGCGCTTGACTCAGACGCAGCCACCGATGGCATAGGCGATGCGGGATTGGCGACTGCGCTTGACTCAGACGCAGCCATCGGGGGCGCAGGCGATGCGGGACTAGCGACTGCGCTTGACCCAGACGCAGCCATCGGGGGCGCAGGCGATGCGGGATTGGCGACAGCAGATATTGGCGTAGCAGTCGGCGCAGGCGTATCGGACACGGGTGACGCAGCCGCTGACGGGTCAGGCGCACCTTGACCACACCCTACTACTAGGGCGATTGCGAGGATGAGGGTGATGATACGATAGCGCATGGTTATGGAAAACTAAAACTCAGAAATAGGCGTTAGCGTTGGCGCAGAGATTTGCTTCGATCGCGTAAATTCTAACCTATATGTATAACTCGGTGCGCTCAAATCAGGTTAGTTCTGTGATGCGAGGGATACGATGAGAGCGTCTAGGGCGGTGTCTTCGTCGGCAGCACCGGTCTTGATGGCGAGGTCGGTTTCCAGCAGCGAACGATGGATTGCCGCTAGGCGCTCGGCGGTGAAGCGTCGCTCTTGCTGCAAGGTCTTGGTGAGCGGGTAGCCGCTCAGGCGCATGCGCTTTCCTATTTCGGGCTGCGGCAATCCACGCGAGCGCAGGTCTTTGGCGATGATGAGGAAGCGCACTTGGCGCGCTATCATCATCAGCACATACACGGACGGGCGGCCGGCATCCAGCAGCGAATGCGCTTGTCGCAGCGCAACGCCGATGCGCCCCTCTAGCGCAGCGTCCACAGCAGCGAATATGCTTGCCTCGCGGGCATAGGACACCAGCGTGTCCACATCTTGCTTGCGGATTGGTTCGCCGGCGCGGTAGAGCGCGAGCTTTTGCAGCTCCATATCCACCACACGCGTGTCGTTGCCGATGGTGTCTGCCAGCGCAGCTGCGGCTTGGGGTTGAATCGGCGCTCCTAATTTGGCGGCACGCTCGCGCGTCCATTGCGCCATTGCGCGAAGCGACGGCAGCGGGAATGTGTGCACCTTCGCATGAGAGCGTATCGCCTTGAGGATAGGGTTGTTGCGGCTGACGGCGGCTTCGACGAAGATAAGCTCGGTGGTGGGAGGGACATCAGCGATGCGGTCGGCGAGGGCGTCCCATGCGCGGGCGTCAGCCGAGCGTGCGGGACGCCCAGCGCGACTGCGGCGCGACTCGAACCGCGCAAGCAATCCCCGCACCACCACGACGCGCTTGTCGGCAAGAAACGGGGGCGCACTCCACGCGGCTTCGAGATCGTGCAGGGTTGCGGCTGCGCCGTCGACGGCGTTGGTGTTGACATCGCGCAGGTCGTCGGGGACGCCAGTGTCGCGCAGCACCGCCAGCGTCTCTTCGAGCGAGAGGGTGTCTTCGCCATAGAGCAGGTGAATCAATGTCAGCCCGAGTGTATCAAGTGCATACAAAGGGTTATGAGGCGGACAGGGCTAGGCTTCCCAAGACGAGTCTCGGGGGGTTACAACGAATTGTGCGTGTTTACGATATAATGATATGAATGGACGGACAGATTTGTACATGGAGATTGGGAACTTGGTTTGGGCGATTGAATGCCACAGGGGCGCATTATGTTTAGGCCATCACTGCTGCTGATGTTGGCGCGGAGTGGAATAGGACGGCTCATCTTGCGCCTGATGCTCGACGGGCGCGTTCCGATATGGACGAAGCTTATCATCCCCATAGGCATCGTGTATATGGCATCGCCCATAGACATCCTGCCCGACATCGTGCCCTTTATCGGGTGGATAGACGACATCGTGGCGATAGTCCTGTCCATAATACTGTTCCTGATGGCGGTGCCGACAGACATCCTGCGCGAACACACCGGCGGCGGGCGCAGGCGCAGCGCTGCCAACGATGGCAGGGTCATCGACGGCGAGGGGCGCATAGTGGAGGACGAGAACAAGTGATGCCCCGTTCGCCCATCTGTCGGCAGGCTTGTGGGATGTGTATCCCCTTCGGCAGCGCTCGGCAATGCGGTAAAAGCCGCTCTCCATGCGCAGCATTTCTGGTCGGCAAAACAGGCGAAATCGGCTATCAGGAGCAGCAGTAGAAAAAGATGCAAATCGTAATCACGGGGCTGCCTCAGTCGGGCAAGACCACGATATTCAATGCGGCAACGCGGGGAACGGCACAGGTCAGTTCGTTTGCGAACAGGCTTAACTTGGGGACGGCGAAAGTCCCCGACACCCGCTTGGATGTATTGAACGGGATATTCAAGCCGCGCCGCAAGGTGAATGCCGAAGTTTCATATGTTGACCTGCCCGCCCCGCAAGAAGGGCTGGGCAAGTCGCAGAGCATCTCGGGCGAATACCTCAACCTGCTCCAGCGCGCGGATGCGCTGCTGATTGTGGCGCGGGCGTTCGAGTCCGATTCTGTGCCGCACGCCGCAGGCAGCGTGGACGCGCGCCGTGATGTGGACACGATGCTGTTCGAGCTGACGATTGCGGACTTGGACATCATCGAGCGACGGCTTGCGCGGCTTGCGGACAGGTTTAAGGGGGCGAAATCGGCAGAGCGAGACGCCCTGAACCGCGAGCAGGGCTTGCTCGACAGGGTGCGCTCCAACATCGAGGATGGTGTGCATCTGCGGGACCAGTCCCTCAGCGCCGACGAACTGCGGCTGCTGTCCGGCTTCCAGCTGCTCACCGCCAAGCCGCTCATCGTGGTGGTCAACACCGGCGAGGCGCAGTTAGGCGACATTCCCGCCATCGAGGAATGGCTCACGGCAGAGGTGCGAACGAAGCGCGTGCGCACTGCGGCGCTGTGCGGCAGCATCGAGATGGAGCTGGCGCAGATGGAGCCGGATGAGGAGCAAGAGTTCCGCGACTCGCTTGGCGTCGTCGGTGAAGCCGGCCTTGGGCGAATGGTGCGCCTATCCTACGAGGCGCTAGACCTGATTTCGTTCCTGACTGTCGGCGATGACGAAGTGCGGGCGTGGACGATAGCGCGCGGCACAACAGCGGTGAAGGCTGCCGGCAAGATACACACCGACATGGAGCGCGGCTTCATCCGCGGCGAAGTGGTCGCATTCGACGATATGGTCGGCTGCGGGACGCTTGCGGCGGCGCGCAAGAACGGCGTCCTGCGGCAGGAAGGCAAGAACTATATCGTCCGCGACGGCGATATTATGAATGTGCTGTTCAATGTCTGACGCACCCGCCGTATCCGCAGTGCGGGACATACCCCCGCAGCGCATATCGCTGTATGTCCACATTCCGTTCTGCGAAACCAAATGCCCCTACTGCGACTTCAACACCTACGCAGGCATAGAGGCGCTGGTCCCATCGTACATAGGCGCACTGGAACGCGAAATTACGCTTTGGGGAAGGCTGCTAGACGCTCCCGCCGTATACACCATATTCTTCGGGGGCGGCACGCCGTCATACTTGCCGGATGGGGACATCGCGCGGCTGATGCGGGCGATACGCCAAGCGTTTCGAGTAGATGCGGACGCAGAGATCACGCTAGAGGCGAACCCGGGGGATTTCGACACAGGCAAGCTTGCGTCATACCTAGACTGCGGCGTGAACCGCATTAGCATCGGCGTGCAGAGCTTCGACGACGCTTTGCTGCGCATGCTGGGGCGGCGGCACACAGCGGAAGACGCTGCAGGCGCATATCGCATGGCGCAAGACGCCGGCTTCCGCAACATCAGCCTCGACTTGATGTACGGGCTGCCCCATCAGAGCGCCGAGCAGTGGCAGCATGCGCTTGATGCTGCGCTGGAACTTGCGCCGCCGCACCTGTCCATGTACTGCCTGACGCTCGAGGGCGGCACGCCGATGGAGCGGTGGGTCTCGGACGGGACGATGCCCGAGCCGGACGCAGACTTGGCGGCGGATATGTATCTGTCGGCGCAAAGCGCTATGCAGGGCGCAGGCTACCGCCACTACGAAATATCCAACTGGGCGCTCGCGGGGATGGAGAGTCGACACAACTTGACATACTGGCGCAACGAGCCGTACTTGGGCGTGGGCCCGGGGGCGCATTCGTATCTGATGGGATGCAGGTTTTGGAACCTGCGCTCACCTCGCGAATACCTCTTGAAGATGCGGGAACATCCGCACGGCGACGGCGCGCTCGCCCGCTTGCGCGATGATAATACGGGCAAAGGTGATACAGCCCAAAATGGCGTCAGCAGCGATGCGAGCAGCGCTCCATCGATTGCGCTGATACAAAACATGCCCACGGTCGCCGAAATCGAGCCTATCGACACAACGCTGGAGATGGCAGAGACGCTGATGATGGGGCTGCGCTTGGACTGCGGTGTTAGCATCGCAGAGTTCATGGTGCGCTTTGGATCGCCCCCCGCATACCACTACGCCGCCGCGCTCGACGATCTGGAACGGCTCGACCTGCTCACCACACAGGGTGGGGCGCTGCGTCTTACTCATCACGGGCGCATGATGGCGAATCAGGTGTTCAGCAGATTTTTCGAGTGAGCGGGTTTTAGGTTACTGCCGCTTGGCGCTGCCTTGCGCAGTTGGGGGGGAATACCCCCTGCCGAAGAGACTCTGGCGGGTAGCGTGCCAGCCTTGTTGTGTTAGAATGGTTTGGGGACGGGTTCGCCTTTTGCGCCTAACGCTGGCGTGCTCAAAACTGGTAATATCACATAACAAAATCGCACAGGTTCAAGAGGTCAGGTTTCACAATGAGAGTCGTATTTTTGGAAGATGTGGCAGGCGTGGCGCAGGGTGGTGATGTCAAAGAGGTGAAGAACGGGTTCGCCCGAAATTATCTGATACCGAAGGGGTTTGCGGTGCCTGCCACGCACAACGCATTGCAACGCATCACGCAGTATAAGCAACAGGCACAGTACACCCGCCTCAAACTGCTCGAGGATATGCGCGAGCTTTCGGATGCGCTCAGCGGGATGCAGGTGCGCGTGGAGATGCGCGCCGGCGCAAGCGGCCAGCTGTACGGCTCGGTTACCAACGCCATCATCGCCGACAGGCTGAGCGTGCTTGCGGACCGCGAAATCGACCGCCGCTCCATCGAGATAACCGAACCCATTCGGCAGCTCGGCAGCTTCGATGTCAGCATACGGCTGCATCCCGAGGTTCAGGCGCGCATAGATGTGCTAGTGCACCCCACTGGCATAGACGCCGACGAATGGCTGCAGTCTCTGGAAGAGGATGCGGACGGCGAAGATGCGACCGACGAGGCGGAGTCAGACACAGAAGGCGACGCGGAAGACGAGGCGTAGACTTCCAACAATCCCCAACGCCAACGGGGTTTCACGCATACACCGCCGCAAGTTGCGCTTGCCGAAAGACACGGGGCACGGGGCTGTTTATCCCGCGCTAGGCACAAAGGGGCAACAACGGGGTGGTTAGGCAGAACATATAAGCAGGAATGCGCCTGTGTTGATGCACGGGCGCATTCCTGCTTTCGCATCCGTGCGGAACGATGAGAGCACCTGCAGCCAAACCGCACAAGCGGGGCAGCCACGCCTTGCTTGGGAATGGCAAGCGGGATTGCAAGCCGTTGCGCAGAAGCATTCGCCATCCGTATCTCCCTCTCTAATATTGCAAAACTTGCAAATGAACGAATGTTCTGTATAATGAAGGCATAGCGGCTGGCGCAGTCGGCATTCCATCGGGAACACGCCTGTGGATGCCTTGCCGCTTGGCGGAAGTTCGCTGCATCATGGGCGTCAGATATGCCGATGCCCCTTAACGGAGGATTGGAAGACCTGTGTACGACGACCGATTGCCGCCGCACGATATGAACGCTGAGGAATCCGTCATCGGCTCTGTGCTGATTGACGACCAGACGCTCACGCGCGTAACAAGCATACTGCGTGTGGACGACTTCTACGGCGAAAAGAACCGCTGGTGCTTTGAGGCGTGCCTTGCGCTCTACAATCGCAACGAAGCCGTCAATCAGGTTACGCTGGCGCACGAACTCGCGCTGCACGAACGGCTCGAGCCTATCGGCGGCAGCGCCTATCTGTCGCACCTGCTGCTAGTCGTTCCAACATCGGCGCACATCGAATACTACGCCCGCATCGTGCAGCGCACATCCATCATGCGGCAGCTCATAGACGCCGGCGGGCGCATAGCGGGCATCGGCTATGACGCCGACGCTGACACTGACGCTGCGCTGACGAACGCAGAGAACCTGCTATATCACATTCGCGCCGGGCGCGGCTCGGGCGACTTCGTGCACATCCGCACCATCCTCGACGCCTACATGGAAGACAGCGCGCGCCTGCACACCCCCGATGCGGTGCACGATTCCCCTGTGCCGTCCGGGTTTCAGGGCATAGACAACCTGCTGGGCAACGGCTTGCAGCGCTCGGACATGGTGGTGCTTGCGGCGCGCCCAAGCCTCGGCAAGAGCACGCTTGCGTTCAACATAGCGCGGGCGGCGGCAGGCAGCGGCTACGCTGTGGGCATCTTCAGCCTCGAGATGAGCCGCGACCAGATAGGCATACGGCTGCTTGCGAGCGACGCCAATGTGGACAGCTACCGCATCCGCATCGGGCTGCTCAGCAACGATGAAGAGGCGAAGCTTCTAGACGCCATCGGGATGCTATCCGACCTGCCGATATACATCGACGACACGCCGATACAGAGCATCGTGGAGATGCGCGGCAAGGCGCGGCGACTGAAAGCCGAGCGTGGGCTTGACCTGATCATCATCGACTACTTGCAGCTCATCAGCGGCGGCGGGCGCATCGACAACCGCGCCCAAGAGATGGGCGAAATCTCGCGCTCCATCAAGGCGATGGCGCGGGACTTGGAGGTGCCGGTGATTGCGTGTTCGCAGCTGAGCCGCGCCATAGAGCAGCGCCCGAACCACCGCCCGCTCCTGTCCGACCTGCGCGAAAGCGGCAGCATCGAGCAAGACGCCGATGTGGTGGCGTTCATCCACCGCGAAGATGCGTATGTGAGCCGCGAGGACTGGGAAAAGCGCAACCCGACCGAGCCGTATCCGCAGAACATCGCCGAGATTATATTCGCCAAGCATCGCAACGGCCCGGTCGGCACCGTGCCGCTCTACTTCCGCAGCGACCTCGTGCGCTTCGAGAGCCTCGAAGCCACGCCAGTGATAGAGTATGCGCCCAATGAAGCCTAGCAAACCCCACAACGCATCATTTCCCGCAAGCCCATCGGCATCGCGCTTCGCCGGCTTCCCCCGTGGCGTGCGGAGTATCGGCGTGCCAGCGCCGCTGTTCGGCGAGCTGCTCGCGCAGATAGACTCCCTCGCTGAGCTGAAGTGCATCCTGCGCATGATATGGCTCTTGCAGCAGAAGAAGGGAAGCCCACGCTTCGTGTCCCTGAGCGAGGCGCGCGCCGACCGTACGCTCGGCGAGGCGCTGGCGTCTGCCGGCAACCCCAGCATATCGGACGCACTCGACGCCTGTGTGCGGCGCGGCAGTCTTGGCATGGCGGTCATCAACGGCGCAGACGGGGCGCAGGAACGGCTGTACACCCTTAACACCGAAGCCGACCGCCGTGCAATGGCTCGGCTGGCAGACGACGCGATGGTCGTCGGTAGTCTGCCCAGCGGCGATACGCCCCAACCTTGGAGCGCCGCCGAAGAGCGCCCGAACATATTCGCACTTTACGAAGCCAACATCGGGATGCTCAGCCCGATGTTGGCAGAAGAACTCAAAGACGCCGAAATGCGTTATCCCGTCGAGTGGATTGAGGACGCCCTTCGTGAGGCGGCAGCGCAGAACCGCCGCAGTTGGCGCTACATCGCGCGCATCCTAGAACGCTGGGAGCGCGAGGGCAAGAGCGGCGGCGCATATCGCGGCGGGCTGCGGACAGGCGTTCTCTCGGCAGGCACGGAGAAGAATACGAGCAGGAACGATGGAAGAACTGGGCGATATTCTAAAAAGGTTAAGCGCTACTAGGCATGTAGGCGGCGAGGCGCCCCGCAACGGCAACGGAGATGTGCCTCACCACGATGCGCCTGCGCCGCCCACGCCGCCGTATGCGGCTGACGACCCTAGCAGCTGCGGCATATGCCGGGGGCGCGGCTGGTACACGCCCGATGTGGTCGCCGGACACCCCGACTTCGGTCAGGTAATCATCTGCGAGTGCCAAAGCCGCCAATTCACAGACGACCGCATGGAGCGCCTGCTGCGGTACAGCAACCTCGGTCAGCTCACGCGCTTCACATTCGACACGCTCAATCCCAACGGCATCGCCCACGATTCCAGTGCGGACGACCGCCGCACATTCGCAGACGCCTGCCGTATCGCCGCTGACTACGCCGAAACCCCGAGCGGCTGGCTTACGCTCGTAGGTCCGCACGGCAGCGGCAAGACGCATCTGGCAGCCGCTGTCGCTAACCACCGCATCAAAGACGGCGCAGTGGTGTTCTTCATGCATGTGCCAGACCTGCTAGATCACCTGCGCGCCACATATGCCCCAGACAGCGCATTCAGCTACAGCGACCTGTACGCCCAAGTTGCGGACGCCCCGCTGCTCGTGCTGGATGGGCTTGGGGCGCACAGCAGCACGGCTTGGGCGCAGGAGAAGCTGCAGCAAATCATCAACCACCGCTTCAACGCCGAGCTGCCCACGGTGATAACCACAGCGGTCGAGATTGCCGATCTAGACCCATACATCCGCAGCCGCATAGAGACGGGTGCTGGCAACCGCATCCTGCGAACGCGCGCCGCCGCCCCTATCCAGACGCATCGGCTGGGTCTCATCGCGCCCGACATGCTGCGGCGCATGCGCTTCGACAACTTCGACGAGCGCGGCAACAACCCCAACGCAGAGCAGCGGCGCAGCATATCGGCGGCGTTGGACGCAGCGCGCAACTTCGCCGCCAACAGCTGGGGTTGGCTCACGCTGTTCGGCGAAACCGGCGTCGGCAAGACGCATCTCGCCGTTGCCATCGCCAACGAACAGATGCGGATGGGCAAGCCCGTGTTCTTCACATTCGTCCCCGAGCTGCTCGACCACTTCCGATACGCCTTTTCACCCGACAGCTCCATCACCTTCGAGAGCATCCTCGACGAGGTGAAGACCACCCCGCTGCTCATCCTAGACGACCTCGGGCAGGAACACAGCAGCCCGTGGGCAGAAGAGAAGCTTTATCAGATAATCGTGCACCGCCACAACAACCGCCTGCCCACGGTCATCACGAGCATGCAAGACTTTGCGGAGCAGACCGGCCCCATCGCCTCGAGGATGCGCGACCCGTTCGTCGGGCAGCTCGTCCGCATCGACGCCCCCGACTATCGCATCGCCTGATAGCGCTGCTCGCATATCGCTTTGCCGCTGCGACGGAGCAGCCCGAGCAACGCCAAGCCGACCTCAGTAGCCATCCTCACCATACGCCGTATGACCACCAAACCCGATTGCGTCTTCTGCGCCATCATCGCGCGCAATGCACCCGCCAACATCCACTATGAGGATGACGCTCTCGTTGTATTCGACAACCAACTCGACTGGGCGCCGGTGATGCTGCTGGTCGCCCCGCGTGCGCACATGACGCAGGCGCAGTTGTGGAGCAGCGGCGCGCTGCTCGGGCGCTTGGGCAAGATAGCAGAGCAGTTCGGGAAAGAGCGCTGCCCCGATGGGTTTCGCATACTCTCCAATTTCGGCGAGCACGGGATGCAGAGCCAAGCACACGCCCATCTGCATGTGGTGGGCGGGCGGCGGCTAGGGCCCTATGTGTGGATATGAGATAACGCAAACTTGCAACAACCGCCGCCCGGCAAGTACGCAAGCGAATGCGCCAATACAGGGGCAGGGGAAAGAGGGAGTTGGTAGCGCATACGGGATTCGAACCCGTGGTCTCCACCTTGAGAGGGTGGTGTCCTTGGCCGCTAGACGAATGCGCCACGCAACAACATCAGGCACCGACGGCGATGTGGGGCATCTGCCAAGGCGATGCTCCCGCAATGCTAGACTCGCCGGCGCTGGCTGGGGATCAGGGATTCGAACCCCGGCTTACAGATCCAGAGTCTGTCGTCCTACCGCTAGACGAATCCCCAACCTAGACGAGCATTATAGCACGGCGTTCAGGAATGTAGCAAGTTGGCATGGTGCGAAAGTCCAACTATTTACGAACGGCTACATGGAAATTGCGCCGCCGTCTATGACAAGCTCCGAGCCGGTTACATAGGACGAGTCGTCCGACGCGAGGTACAAGACGCCCTTGGCAATCTCTTCGGCTTGCCCCATGCGGCGCATCGGGACGCGGGTCAGGCGCTGCTCCAAGCGCGACGGGTCGCCCATAGAGGCGCTGAGCATGTCGGTGTCGATAGGCCCCGGGTGCACCGAGTTACAGCGGATGCCATCAGCGGCGTGCTGTGATGCCGTAACCTTGCTGAATATGCGAACCGCGCCCTTGCTTGCGGCGTACGCCGGCTCTTGGTGGCTGCTCTGCCCTATGCCCGCCACGGAGGATATGTTGACGATGCTGCCACCGCCCGCTTTTCGCATCTCAGGTATGCTGTGCTTCGTGCCGAGAAACACACCCTTGGCGTTCACTTCAAACACCCTGTCCCACTCATCGCCCGTGCGGTCTTCTATCGCGGCCTTCTCTATGACGATGGCGGCGTTGTTCACGAGGATGTCCAGCTTGCCGAACTTGTCCACGGCCGCTTGGACGGCGGCTTGCCAGTCCGACTCGCTGGTAACATCTAGGTGGATGTAGAGCGCATCGCCGCCCAGTTCGTTGATTTCAGCCTCAACCTGCTGCCCTTGCTCGTCCAGTATGTCCGCCAGCACAACCTTGCCGCCCTCTTGCGCGAACAGCCTCGCCTCCGCTGCGCCTTGCCCACGCGCCGCACCGCTTATCAGCGCCACCTTGCCGTCTAGCTTGCCCATAGTTCACCTCCGTGGATTTCAGTCGGTCATAATCATCATGCCCACCGATACACATGAAACCCTCGCAACCGCAAGCAATCTGTGTGAAAGCCCCGTGTGTTCGGAGATCACATCGTCTGCAAATGCGGAATGTCCAACTCGTCGCAGATTTCCTTGAACCAGCCGATGACCTCCGTGTGCAGCGGCGTGCCGTTGGCGCGGCGGTCTTGCTCCTCTTCGTACTCTGACAGCCCCGGATACAGCACGCGCTCACTGCCCGGCTCCGGCGGCGTCTCGCGCAGCGTGCGGAGCATCTGATCCATGTTGTTCTTGAATGTGTCCACATCCGTAAACGCCGCTATGTTGTATGCAGCGAAGTAGTGCTTGTAGCCGCTGTCGAAGTAGGTATCGTCGAAGATGGCGGGAACAGAGCCGGACATAAAGGCGCAAAGGATGTCCACTATCATCAGGAAGCCGTAGCCCTTGTGCGAGCCGTTTTCGCGCGTGCCGCCCATAGGCAGCAGGCTGCCGTAGCCGGCGTCCAAACCCTCCGGGACGGCAGTCTCTTCCATGATGGGATTGCCTTGGTCGTCAGCAACCCAGCCCGGCATCAGGTCTGACCCGACCCTGCGCGCAAGCGAAAACTTGTTGCCGGCTATCTGCGATGTGGCGGCGTCGAAAAGCAGCGGCGCTTCTTCGTTTGCGGGTGCGGCGATGGAAATGGGGTTCGTGCCGAAGCGCGGCTCTGCGCCGAATGTGGGCAGCACGCCCCGCCCGGCGGATGTGGCACACATCCCGACCATATCCTGCTGCGCCGCCAGCATCGAGAAGTGCCCCACAGCGCCTAGGTGTGCCCCGTTGTTCATCGTAACCACACCGATGCCCACATCGCGCGCCTTTTCGATGGCGATGTTCATGGCGCGCTTGCCTAGGATGACGCCAAGCCCCTTGTCGGCGTTGATGACGGCTGTTCCCGGCGTCTCGCGCTCGATACGCCAATTCGGCGTGGGGTTCACCTGTCCGCTCGTGTACTGCGTTACATACGAGCGCAGCATGTTGGACACGCCGTGCGTCTCCACGCCGCGCAGGTCGGTCATCGCCAGCACCTCTGCCGCTTCCAGTGCGTCCGATTCGGACACGCCCATCTTTTGGAATATGTCCTTGATGACCGATTCGAGCGATTCTATCGGCACGCGGACTTCGTCTTTTTTCGGGACTTTGAATCGTTCCAGCATTTTTGTCCTTCTCTTGCTTTTCCTCTTGCTGTTTATTGCCGTTATTGAAACTGAAATAGGTCAGCGCGGCTGATACGCACCCGTCTCATCATACTATCACGAAAGCGTGTTATAATTCTGCATCGTTAGGCAATCTTGTGTTTATAATCACCAGCGATAGGGAGGACAAGAGGATATGGGCATCAGGGTTAGCTATGGTCAGTATGTGTATGAGCATGTGGAGGGATGGGGCAAGCTGCCAGATGGCTGGGAATGGAATCACGCCGTCGGCGTAGCGGTTGATGGGCAGGACAGGATATTCGTGTACAACCGCAGTGCGCATCCGATAATCGTGCTGGACACCGATGGCAATGTGCTGAACGCTTGGGGCGAGGAGATGTTCGGCTCGGCGCACCACATCGAGGCGGGGCCAGATGGCAGCCTGTACACCACGGACATCGGCGACCACACGGTGCGCAAGTGGACGGCGGAGGGCGAGTTGCTGATGACGCTAGGCACGCCCAACGACCCGCCGGAGGCGTTCAGCGGCGAGCCGTTCAACCGCCCCACCGATGTTGCGGTCGCTGCGGATGGCTCGCTCTACATCGCAGACGGCTATGGCAATGCGCGCGTACACCACTACACAGCGACCGGCGAGCGCATCCGCTCATGGGGCGAGCCGGGCAGCGGCCCCGGTCAGTTCCAAATCCCCCACAGCGTCTGCCTAGACAATGCTGGCAGCGTCTATATCGCCGACCGCGAGAACAACCGCATCCAGATTTTCACGCCCGACGGTCAGTATATGAGCGAGTGGGGCGGCGTCCATCGCCCCGACCACATATGGCAGGGGCCAGACGGCAACATGTTCGTTACCGAGCTGGGATTCCATCAGGGCTTGGGCCCCGACGCCCCTGCGCCAAACGCCGTATCGCATCCCGCTGGCGTAAAGATACTGACGCCCACCGGTCAGTGGCTCGGCGGCTGGGGAATGAGCAGCGACTCGCCGGGAGACATCATCGCGGGCCACGCCATTGCGCTGGACTCCAACGGCGACCTATATGTCGGAGAAACCCTCGACGGAGCGCGCGTGCAGAAGTTCGCAAGGGTGCAGTAGGCAGGTGCTCGACCTGAACGAATCCGGCAGCACCACGCTTGCCAGCACAAGCACGGATGCCAAGCGTTCTGTCGCAGGCATTGCGCGCCACTTCGTCCTGTACTGGCTGCCCGTGATAGCGTGGATGGCACTCATATTTGCGCTGTCCCACAGCTCGGATTTGGAATCGGTTCAGAGGGGGTATCTATGGTGGATACCCTCCGAGCTGAAGTCCCAGTACTTCGTGCACCCCGTAGAGTTCGGCGTGCTGGCGGCGCTGGCGTATAGGCTGCTCGCCTCATACCGCACCACTCCGGCGGCGCTCGTGTTCGGTGGGGCGCTGGCGTTCACCATCTGCTACGGCGTAACCGACGAGTTCCACCAATCGTTTGTGGCAGGGCGCAGCTCATCGATCAGCGATGTGGGGCTAGACACACTGGGCGCAGTGGTGGGCGTGTGGCTCGGTCCGCTGCTCAGGTGGGAGGTATTCCTGCGCGTCAGCAGGTCGGTTCGCCAATCGGTCGGGCTTATCTTGCGCTAGGCTGGTTGGACGCCGTCGGAATTCGCCTGCCACCCCCTTCCATTGTCCGAAGCATTCAATGGAAGACTTTCGACTGGAACGCCTTGCCTGCTAGGGAAAGTTCCGCAGCGCAGGTCGAGACCCGTACGGGCGTAGCCTAGCGACGCACGCGGTAGATGATTACATCTCCGGAGGCGTCAGTGCTGTGGAACACCGTGTCGGCGATTTCGTCGAACTTGGCGATGCCTGTCGTGCCGTACTTATCACGCTCGCGGTGTCCGATGTAGATATAGGTTACATCGTACTTGCCCAGCACGGCTTTGGCTTCGGCAGGGTCATGCGTGGTGTATATCAGCGCAACCTCAGATTCCCTTGCGGCGAAATATGCGTCCCGTATGCCTTGCACCTCCCCAGCAGTTGGGGCGTCGAAGCGCCCCCAGCCGCCGCGCCACTGCTTCTGGTGTCCCAGCCAGTTCACGATGGTGGGCAGCCCCGTGCTGCGAGAAATCATCCCCCAGTCGAACCACTCGCCCACCGCCTCCACGATGGCAGCATCCTGAGGGGCGTTTTGGCGCAAATACTCGATAGCGGCGTACTCGGCGGGGCGGCTCTGATGCACAAAGCTCAGCCCGTCCAGCGTGCGCCCCGTGACGGGCGTGTCGGGTTTCGTCTTTATCGCCGCAAGCGGGTAGTAGAACGAGCCTGCGAGCAGGATGAGGAACGCCGCCGCCCAAAGTATGTGCAGCGCGCGGCTGCGCCCGACGGTGATGCGAAAGCCTCGCAGCCACCAGCAAACCGCAAATGCAGACGCCGCCGCCAACAGTATCCACGCCTGATAGTAGAGCTTGAACACGGTGTTCCCACGATTGTCGAAGAAGTCCCGCACGAACAGAAACTCCGAGCCGATGAGCAGCCCAAGCCCAAGCACGGCTAGCAGTGTGGCGTAGAGCAGACCGTCGGAGCCGGGGCGGCGCGCGAGGTACAGTGCGTTGTAGATGCCGGCAGCGGCTAGCGCGCTCAGCGGCAGGATGTGGACGAACGCCGATACCGCATCGCTAATGCCCCCCCCACCGGTTAGACCCTGCAGCGTCCACAGCAGCCACGGCGCAAACGCCAGCATCAACGCCGTCGCTCCCACGGCGAACCAGTCGCGCTGCACCGTCGTCCGCAAAAACACTACGACCAGCATCGGAGCTATCGCCGCAAAGAACAGCCCCCAGACGATGAACATATGCACCGGGCGCGTGTGCGTGGACACGCCTCCGATACCCCCGACGCCCACGCTCAGGTTGAGCAGATACGGGGCATACATCAGGACGGCAAGGGCGCACACGACGATGCCCAGCGGGAACAGCGCTCCCTGCACCGATTCCCACACGCTGCGCCCATCGACATAGTGCCGCAGCGTCAGGGCGGCGATTAGCAGGGCTGCGAATGTGGGCATGTCCCACAGGTTGTTGAAGCCCAAGCCGCCTAGCAGCAGCGCCGCCGCCAAACCCGCCGCATATAGGTACACGCTGCGATACTCGCGCCAAACGGCAGTGGGCGTTCTGTACAGGTTCAGCGTCATGCCGATGAAGAGCGTAACGAAGGGTATGGACATCACATGCGGATGCATATCGCCCAAAATGAAGCTGAAGAAGGGGAACTCTTGGATGGTGTTGTCCACGAAGAAAGCGCCGTCAAAGGTGTTGATGACGCGGCTCGTGCGAAACCACCACCAATGTTCAGATGGCGCCCAACTCGCCGGCGGGTCGGGGTTTGCGCCCTCCAAGCCTTGGATGCGAAGCCAATCCCAAAAGCCCTGCGAACCCATCCCGTTCAGACGCATGAACTCCGCCACGCCCTCGAGGTTTGCGGCTACGCCCAGCAAGACGGCGGCAACGCCTCCCCCAACGATGGCGAGCCGCCACTTGTCGCCCCCCGCGCGTACTATGTTGTACACCACCCCGAATATGCCCGCCGCCGCCATCGCCGGGATTAGCGCCATCGCAAGGTTGTACGATATGTTGGACTGGATGCCCGCAAGCTGGCTCAGCATCCCCATCATCCAGTAGCCGAAGTAGTAGTAGCTAATCGACTCACCGCGCAGCCACGGGTCTTCGGGATGACCTGTCTGGGAATTGATGGACGCAGACAGCAGCGCCAAGTCCATCGGCTGCTCAGTGTGATTGATGAACGGGTCGGCAGAGCGGAACAGCGCCCATCCAATGAAGAAGGCGAGGAACACCGCCTCTATGACTAGGATGGTGCGCCATTCGCGCAGGATGAAGCGGCGCAGGCTGTCTCGGCGAATGTAGGCGAGGAATGCGGCGGCAGCGGCGATCAGCGCAACTAGGACGAACGCCGTCGGTCGTCCGGTGGGGATGTGCGCCAGCCCCAGCACCCAAAACAGGTAGGATGCAAGCAGGATGCCGAAAGGCTTGCTGAAAGCATAGCCCCTGTCCGCAAGGCGCGGCATCAGATAATGTACGAGCGGGAACGCTGCCAACCCGATAATTTCTACGGTGAGCAGCCAGCGAAAAGCGTCAAGCATACGGGAAATTATACAATACCCACTGCGCCGCAATCATCTATTGCAAGAGCAGTGAGCAACTTGAAACTCCCCCACTCGCCGGATGTGGTAGTTATCGGTCATCTCGGTCATCAATGGGGGAGTTGTAACGCAGCCTAGTCTGCCGCCTCCGCACCGATTAGCCCTCGCAGCGCCGCTATCTCCGGAGAAGCCGGGTCCGCCTGATGCCAATCCTGCGCCACGGCACGCAGCGTGTTCTGTGCGGATGCGCTGTTGGTGTCCACCTGCGTGCGCCCAAGCCAGAAGCTGTCGCGCACAGAGCTGCGGCGATTCAGCCGCTCACGCAGCATATCCTGCGCCTTGTCGTACTGCTGAGCGCGGATGTAAGCTTCTAGCAGCGTGTCCTCGAACACCTCGCGCTGAGCGTGGCTTCCACCGATGCGTGCCAACTGCGGCGCTACCGGCTCGATGTGCTCAACGGCAGTGGCGTAGTCGTCGCGGGCAAATGCGGCGATGCCCTTGACCAGCGGCAGCGTTATCTCGTGCGCCAGCGCATCGCCGTCCGCAGCAAGCGTCCGCAGGCGCGTCTTGATGCGACCGAGCCGCTCGTCGTCGCCGCTTGCTGCGAATGCAAGGGCGGCGTGTGCGTCGCGGAACGCAGGGCCCGGGGTTTCGGCGGCGGGATGTGCCTGCTCGCTGATTTCGGCGAGCGGATATGGTGGGTTCGAGTTGCCGTAAATTCGCATCCGCCACATCAGCGATGCTGCGTCCGCCAACGATGTTGCGCTCTTCTTCACCACCGACGGACGGATGACATCCTCATACAGCGCCACAGCTTCGGCGTACCGCCCCTGCGCCAGATCGAACAGCGCCTGATGCCAAGACAAGTGTATGTGGAACGGCGCACGCAAGTCGTATCCTTTCAGCCAGTTGCCGAGGAAATCGCCCCCGTCCACGGCGTCCCCTCTCTCGAAATACACATGCGCTACGGAGTGCGATGCGTGCCCACTGGTGGGGCGCGCATCCAGCGAGCGCTGCGCCAACGAGAGCGACTCGTCCAGCCGACCGATTTCGTGATGCGCAAACGCATACTGTCCCAAGAACGCCCAGTCGTCGCCGTACTGCGGCTCGAGCCTGCGCAGCATGCCATAGAGTTCGTCCGGGAAGTTCTTCACGCCAGCGCCACTGCATCCGAGCATGTAGAGGCGGTTCGACACCCGCAGCAACAGGGCGTCGCGCGGGAACTCGTCCAGATGGTCTAGGATGATGGCGAGGGACTTGGGCCCCTGCCCGTTGATGAAGAGCGCAATGGCTTCGGTGTGCTGGCGCTCGCGGCGTGTGGCGGCAGTGGCGAGCGTTTGGGCGCGCGCGGCGCTTGCCTTGCCATCGGACGCAGCCCCACGGAACATCTGCATCAAGCCGAGCGCAGCGTGGGCAAGCGCAAAGCCCTCATCCGCTTCTATCGCCTGATTGAAGCGTTCTTCTGGGCCATAGCCCTGCTCCAACAGCAAGTCCACGCCCTCGATGTAATGCTCGGCGGCGGTGGGTGATGCAGTGGTGAGCGGCAATCCGTATCGGTCGCGGATGGTATGGGTAGCGGTCATAATTTACCCCCCGGGTGTTTTTGTGTGAAGAGTCTATACTTTCATATAAGCTAGGATAGGCTGCTTATAGCGGGCGTAGGATGTGCGTCCCAATGGCGCAGGGTCGGCAATGTCGGCGCACTTGTGCAGCACGCCGAAGTGCGCATGTTCTGATGTCGCCTCGATGTAGTTTATCACGAAGGCGTGATCACGCAATGGTCGGATGTCTCTGCCTTTGAATCCACTGAATCCGCTCATTGCAAACGATGATAGCGGTTGAGCGTGATTGCGTCAAAGCCTGACAGAAGGTATTCCCAACCGGCAGCGCCCTATTGCGCTAATCCTTAATCCCTGCCTGCTACTTTGGAGGCTGGAACTCCTCCAGCCAGATGTTGATAAAGTCGCCATTCTCTTTGAAGTACTGGCCCACAGCTATCTTTGCTATATCATAGTTCGGCAGGATGACTTGCGCTAGGCACTTCCCATCGAACCTGACGCTGTGCGTGTAAAAGCCGTGCGTGGAGAAATTGAAACCGCTGTGCGTATAGAAGTGGCGGTGTGAGGAGAAATCGAAGTCGAGGTTGTCGAACCCATGCTGTCGGCGATGTTCGGGCAGGTCGTCCACTTTGACCGGGATCAGGTGGAGCAGGAAACGCCGCCTTATGTCATCGTGGTCACAGCCATCCTTTAGGAATGTGAGCCTGCCATCCCGGAGATATACATCGTACACCGAGCGTATCACGGGGTCTGTTTCACCGATATTCTCTACCCTCTCCCTCAGGAGGGATGCCGAATAGTCTTCCGGGCGGTAGAGAAACCTGAGCCGGTTTTCGGGCGTGAAACTGAGTCCCGGATCCACCAAAGTCGGACGGGCAAGGACGAAATCATAGTCGGAGAGGTTGTGTTCATCCTTTTTTTGGTAGCCGATGAGCCTACCCGTCAAATAGAAATTCACGGCTCTTCTCGCCCCACCAAAGGAGATTTGTTGATAAGGCGACGGTCTATAGGGCACAGGAACGAAGATGCGATCGCCCGGCTCAGTAACCTGTCGAATACGCACGAAGTCCGCAATTATCGCTTCGTGGAACCGGGCGGATTCGGCATCGTGGCTGATGCGGCTCACTTGAAAGGCGGAGACTACGAACACCAGCGCCGCAGCCACCCCAAGGACGACGACTAGGCGGTCGCCCCATAGTCTGCGGAAGCACAACATCGCCAGTGAGTAGAAGATCAGCGGGATCCCTATGGAACTTATGATCATGAAATCATGGAAAATCGCGGCATTCCGTAAGGCTAGCGACCAGATGAACCCGGACACCGCGAGGGCAACCAGCAGGATCCTGAAGCGCGATAACAACGCCCACACCAAGCAGATGACAGATATGACGGTCCCAGTAAAGACCATCACAGTTCCCTGTAAGTCCGATAGCGGGATGGGATTTGCGTACAAGTTTCCGAAGTGGCTCGACAGCCAGTGCGGGAGCGTGAGACCGCGGAGACGGTAGAAATGGTATCGCAGCATCACATCCCACTCTAGATACTCGGCGTAATTGGCGTTGAACTCCTCGGAAGCCCCAATGCGGCCCTGCACCGAGCGGACAGTGGGCAGTTCAGTCAGATGATATTCACCTTTCAGGGCGATGTACTCGTTGGTGAGGTTGAAAGTCAGGATGAGGAACGCGAAAAGAGAAGCAACCACTCCCAACTTTAGATAAGGGCTGCGCACCACCGAAACCGCTAGGCGCTTCAAATCTTGCCAGCCCCCAGAGAAGGACGGGCGGGCACGGACGATCTCGCTCACCAAGCCAAAGACAACGAAGGGCAGAATCAGCGCATATACATACCAGCCCAGCAGCAGAGCGGCGCACGCCTTGACCAGCATCTGCCGAATGCGGCCCTCCTGCATGAACACAACCATGCCGTGAAGAGCCAACATCATCCCGAATAGGGAGGGCATCGACTCACTGGCGACCATATCGTTGTAGTAGAGAAGGTAATACGATGAGAAGGCTAGGAGCGTTGCCCCCAAGGCAGCCCAACGGTTGGATAAGAGCCGACACAGCGCTAGGTATGCCATCGCCGCTGCCCCAGCGAAGAACAGCAGCATCACCATCCTGCCGGCGTAGAGCCATGCCGACAGATTATCTCCAAGAGGCAAGATAGCCAGCTTGATGAACGCATAGCTGCCAATTGGCCGGCGGTTGTAGACATTGTAGCCGGAACCGCCATTCTCATCAGGGAATTGGTAGAAGAACATCAGGAATCTGTGTTCAGGGGAGAGATTCGCAGCCTTTGCCATGTGTTCCGATGACACCCAATCATGGTGGCCGGGCCGGTAGAAGTGTCCCCGGTCGCCGCCAAACAGGAACACTGTGAGCAACGCTAGTGCTAGCAGCAATAACGGCAAGTCCCTATACGCACGGGACTTCAGCTTATCCACCTGCATTGAACCTCCCTGACCTGCACGGCGTTACCCAGCAGTTGCGCGCATCCGCTGTCGCACATCCGACGGGATTTGGCGTATCCGGCTGCGGGTGGGCGAGTCGTGTCGGGAGGCGACACTCGTGGCGGCTTCGGTGATGAGCGCCACGCCCCCGAGGTAGTCAGACACGCTGATGTACTCAGAGTCGATGCCGCCGTCTGGGTCGGGAATGGAGGATGTGGCGTTGTGCCAGTTGCCAAGCGGGAAGGCAAGCCCAGTTACGCTGTATCCGAACACGGCAAAGGCTGTGGCTTCGCATCCCCCGCCGCTCATCAGCTGGCGCTGCGCCTTGAAGCCGGGATTTTGCGCCTGCAGCCGAGCCTGTGCCACGGCTAGGGCTTGCTCGGCATCGGCGTCGAAAGTGTATACGCGGTCGCCCGTGCGGATGACAGGCCCCTCACCCTGCGCCACGCCGGGGATGATTGGGCTGGATTCCACCGACACCACGATGGTGTCTTGCGGCAGCGTGCCCGCCTCTGCCATCAGCCGTGCGCCGAACAGCCCACCCTCTTCGGCGCGGGTGAACACGGCGAAGAAGTCGGTGGGCGCATCGGCTTGCACAAGGCGCTCCAATGCGGCAAGAATGGCGGCGCAGCCGGCGAGGTCGTCCGCTGCGCGCATACGGATAGTCCCGTCATCTATGGCAAAGTCGAGCAGGTCGAACACCACCGGCGCCGGCAAATCGAGCGCTGCGGGTGCATCGAGCTGCACACAGGCGAGGCGATCGTTGGGCGATGCGCCAGCGGCTGGGACATCCGTGTCTGCCAGCGGCATGAGCTGCGCGGGTATGCGCTTGCCGTCGGGCGTTGGGACGAACACCGGCGTGTGCTTGACGAGCGAAGCCGCCGGAACGCCACCCAGCGCGCGTGCCACGAAGCGCTCCCCCGTCTCGCTTGCCTGATGATCCGCTGTGTCAGACGAATCGCTGTTGTGGCGACAGAAAATTTCGAAGCCCGGATGATCCATATGAGCCACGAATGCGATGGGAGGGACGCTTTCGGGCGCACTCGCTTCGGGCAGGTTGGCGAAGCGAGCGATGATGTTGCCGAACTCGTCTTGCACAACAGACACATCGGATATGCGCCTGAGGATGTCCATGATGTGCGCCGCCACGGGCGCCTCGAAGAAGGGAACGGCGGGGTGTGCGGCTAATTCGGCTAGGATTTGCAGAGCGCGCCGCTCGGATGCGGTAAAAGCGACGCTGTCGTCAAGAGGGATGTGCGTCAATGCGGCTTTCCATGTGGGGATGGGCGTATGACAATGCGGGGCGGGAAGACCGCCGCAATAACTTGATGGGCAACGCAAGCGGCGTGCATCTAGTACTGAGTATGAGCAGGAGTACGAGATACGAAGAATGTGGAGCGAAAGACGGGACTCGAACCCGCGACCTTCTCCTTGGCAAGGAGATGCTCTACCAACTGAGCTACTTTCGCCCATACCTCAATGCGTTTGGCGTATCCTGCTATGTAGAACAGGAAACGCTGGTGCCGAGGGTCAGAATCGAACTGACGACACCAGCATTTTCAGTGCTGTGCTCTACCGACTGAGCTACCTCGGCTTGGTATAATAATGGTAATAAGACTGGTCGGCGATGTCAAGGTGGAAGTCCCTTCTCCATCCTGACCTTGTTGTGGCTGCTCTTGCTGCGCTTCAAGCTCAGATTTCAGGTCCTTCCATGTCTGAGCCGTTTCGGGGTTGACTAGCAGGCCGCTGCTTCTCTCTGCGATGAGACTTGAGTAACCCGTCAGCGGTTCGCCGAAACGCATGTCGGTGTACGGTATATCTTCAGCATTCTGGTCGTGTCCGTCAGCGTATCCGAACTTGGCTTCAGGCACACCTCGCTCAATGCAACTCATCAGCACGGACTTATCGATTAGGCGGTGCATATAGACATTGCTGGTCAGCATGTTCCAAAGGTCGTCTATCTCGATGTGCTCGCGGCTGTCGCTCCAGATGTACTGTTTCAGAAGAGTATCGAGGGCGGCGGTAGAGATGCTAGGCACGAGCGCCTCTTGCTCATAGAACTTGTCGAAGGCGCTATCTGTTATCGTGGTCAGATTGGCGGTGCTGGGCGCATCGACTTGCCATCTGCTCAGGAAATACTCGGCATGTTGAGGGTCAGGCTGCGCCGGGTCTATCGCCCAGCGATATGCGTTCACCAATCTGGAGCGGACTTCGCGCTCCGCTTTATCGACGCTTGTGTGCGCTTGTCTGAAGCGATCCCCTTGTAAGTTTTCGATGCTACGACTGCCGCTGATTATAGAATGCCACGCAAGATACGACCTGATGGCGCGGTTTAGGCTCCTGATTTCGTCTCTGCGCGCACCTAGGAAGAGCAGTGTGTTCTTGCGAATTCTCACAGCATCACCCCGATTGCGAAGCATGTTCATGATGGTGGGAGTTGCTTCGTCGCTCTCTTGGGATCTACTGGGTAGCCACTTGTCCGGCGGCAGGACCACGAGCCGAACGAAATCCGCATCCGGAATGTCACCGTGACTGATGGGAAATACGATAACATTCGGCCTGCGCCCGATAGCCTCCTCCATAAACTGCCGTATCTTGTCGAGCACCTCCCTTTCGTCAAAGTTGTCGGCGCGGTCAGCGACAACCTTGTTCAGATTCTCTTCGGCGTGGAAGTAATATCTGCCGTCGTTGTTGTATAGATAGTACAGGTCGCCGGACATACGGTTTAGCGCATCGTTGTACACGGCTGTGCCTTGCCCCGGCATTACGACTCCCAAATTGATGCGACTCCGGTCTATGCCTCTTATGCTGCCACTTGGGGCGCTCCCCAAGAACACGCAACGAGCTATGCGCCGTGCCGCGCCGCCGACTCTGCCAAAGGGTTGCGAGCCTCCATCTATCGAGTCTGTCAATGAATTGTCGCTGTCCACTTCCGTGAGCAAGAGCATGGCTAGATGAGCGACGCGAAGCAGTTGCGCCCGCCGAGCCTTCTGATTGGGGTAATGTGTCTTGTTGAGTCGCTGCCGGTTGCGGGGTGAACAGATTGTCGCGGATTCTCTCGACTTCGGCCTTCTGCTGCGGCGCGTTTATCCTGCCGAGTGTGTCTGCAATGTCAAACAGACGCGATCTTACAAATTCTGCGTCTAAATCCTGCGTTCCTGGATGCGACACGCTGTTACGCGCTTCGGTTATCTGCCACGCGGCATTCTGAACGGCTCTGTCCCCACTTGGAAACTCTCTCTGAAAGGCAATGCGCCAGCCTTTGGAAATTAAGACAGGAAAGTCGTTGATGTCTATCGCTGCCTCTATATTTGCCGGATTGCGACGCAGGTTGTCTTGAAACTGCATCCTCTGATAGTCGTTGAGTAATCTCGCTATGGTGTCTTCGACTTTGGCTCCCTGAACACGCCGAAGGCTTCGAACTATGAATGGGCGCATGGCGTCTCGATAGATGTCGAGCGCCTTGCTGAGTGCATTCTTGTTCGGTCTGTCAATAGTCGTAGTCAACGCGCATCTCCCGAAGTGTAACCTGTCCCAGCTTTCCCGCGAGGGTCATAAGAAGTACTTGATGAGTATATCAGACTTCGAATAGAGTAAATGTGAGCATATTGTTCGGGGCTGTTTGCTTTAGACAGCGGCGAGTAATCGCATCAAGAAAGACTTGCCTACGATTCTGCTGATGGGACAACGATTCACCGACTCGGCAGCGAATGGGCACAGCGTGGACGCATCACAACCTGTTGGTATTGCTGCAACGGCAGGGGGCTTCTGTCTTCGCCCCCCTGAATGGAAACGCTACCCTATGCTGGCAGCCTAGCGAACCAGGCCCATCTACTATATTATGGTGTGTAAATGTCCGGTGTGAAAAAACGGCGGTGAAGCAAGTGACTGGGCAAGTACAATCTGACAAGACTCGCACAGCCATAAAAGCATTGTTGGCATTGACAGGCAGGCGAATTTGGCGAACCAAGCTAGTTAAGCTTGTCTATCTCGCCGACAATCGCTTTTACGAATCCCTGGGCAGGACTATTACGGGGACTCAATACCTATGGGACCACTACGGCCCCAATGCTGTGGACAACGCAATAGTCGATGTTGCAGATCAGTTGGTAGGCAAAGGGGAGATCTGCCGTGCCGCCTCCGTGAGCGATGGAACATATAGATTTCAGTATTGGGTGGATGACCCCAACGCAGTGTGGGCGCAGGCTGCCCGCTCCCTGAATGATGGCGAGCGCCAAGTGCTGATGGACATTGCTAGAAAGTATGGGCGTTACACCGCACCTGACCTTACCAGCCTATCCAAGCGAACGCCCCCATTTGCAAATGCGCAACAGTACGATAAGTTGGAGTTCACCCAAAGCGACCGCGCCATTGAATTGCAGAAAAAACTCTCATCAGTGCCCGGATTGTCAGAGGAAGTCAGAAGAGGGCTTGCAGATTTGGATGCAGGAAGGTGGATTTGGGACGATGAGTTAGAAGCCGGATAACTTGCACATCACAGCCTTGTACCCGGAGGGTTTTTCGCGTCCCATATAGAAATTATCTCAAGAATTTCCTCGCTGATAGCCATTCTGTACACAATCCCCCAATCCCTACCTACATAAACGGGCGTAGGATTGCCGCTGCCAAAATCGTGAAGTACCTTCCTGTCATTGTCTATTGACGGGTCTGTGGATAGCAGCACAACCAAGGCTTGTAGGGAGTGGTACAAGCCTTCATCCCGCTCCCACAGGCGGCTAATGTATGAACTTGCTCCGTCAGAGTATCGAATCCGCATTGTCATTAAATATCTCCTAAATTCACACATTTATTAACGCTACTTATTACTACAAATTATAGTTTCATTCTCTATGGTAAATGTAAAGCATGTCAAGGCAGTTATACATCGAGTTTTTCCCAAGTTATGCGAACATTTAATCATGTAAAACTTACAAAACTTTTCATCATTAGTTTCACTTTTTCAACACCCGCAAATTGACGCCGCTTGAACGGCTGCTGTACACTTATGCCAACCTACCATTACTGCTATGGCGGATTTGCAATTGAGACGGAGGGGGCGATTTGCCTGACGGATATGTGGTCAACTGGACTGCGGTGCTCATCGTTGCGGTCGTGGGCGCCGGCGCCGTGATTGCCATGTTTACGGCATCGTATCTGCTTGCGCCCAAGCGCCCGTCTGCGCTCAAAGACATGCCCTACGAATGCGGCATAGAGCCGGCGCCATTCCGCTGGTCGCAGATACAGATACGCTACTATGTGTTCGCCATCCTGTTCCTGATATTCGATGTGGAGGCGGTGTTCCTGTTCCCGTGGGCGGTCGTCTTTCTGAACACCATTCCCGCCGTGTTCTACGAGATGCTCATCTTCATCGCCATCCTGTTCTTCGGCGTGGTATACGGCTGGCGCAAGGGGGTGCTGCATTGGAGATAAACTCGCTGGGCGTCGGATACGAACCCGGCAAGGGCAACTCGCCCGCCGAAAGCGTGCTGCATCGCGCCCTACCCAACGCCCTCGTTGCCAAGTCGGACGAACTCTTTGCACTGGCGCGCAAGTCGTCTATGTGGACACTCTCGTTTGGGCTTGCCTGCTGTGCCATCGAGATGATGAGCGCGCACATGTCGCACCATGACATAGACCGCTTCGGCATCGTAACATGGCCCTCGCCGCGCCAAGCCGATGTGATGATTGTCGCCGGCACGGTGGTCAAGAAGATGGCTGACCCCATCAAGCTGCTGTACGAGCAGATGCCAGACCCGAAGTGGGTGATTGCGATGGGCAGCTGCGCCACCAACGGCGGCCCCTACTATCGCTCTTACTCGGTGGTGATGGGCGTGGATCACCTGATACCCGTGGATGTGTATGTGCCGGGATGCCCGCCGCGCCCAGAGGCGCTGATGTACGGGCTGATGCAGTTGCAAGAGAAAATCCAACAGGACGCCAAGCACCCACCCGTCGCCATCAGCCCTGTGAATGTGGAAGCGCCCGCAGATACGCCCCCGAACGCACCCGCCGATACCGAAGCACAGCCGTAGCCGCAGCCCCGTGCATGCGATCTACGCAGCATCTCTCGAAAATTCCTTGTGCATTGAATTGACTGGATAGACATTAGGATTGAAGAAGCCCTTCCCCAAATCGGGCAAGGGCTTTTTTGCGGCTGAAATGAGCATGCCGTTAAAGCGGCGGCTGAATATGCGGTTGAAGTATGCGATAATACCCACATATCCCGTATAGAGGGGCAGCGCGCCTGCGTCCCGCAGCGCAAGCAGGCGCATAGGCAGCAGCGAGGTGATGCGCGCATGACCACACCAAACCGCCCGCAGCGGAGGCGTCGCCATCCCCCGCCTCCGCCCACGGCTGCTGTGGCGCTCGATGCGCGCGGCGAGGCGCTTGCGGCGCTGCTGCCAGATGTGTATGACGGCTTCGATGTCAGCGTGGGCGCTGCCGTGGACGAGGTTACGCTCAGCGTACATCCGCAGGATGTCCCCGCCATCTGCCGCATCGCAAAGCACCACCCGCGCATCGCCTGCGAGTACCTGCGCTGCATCGCCGTCGTGGACTATGTGGAGCGGCTGGAAGTCAACTATCACCTGTTTTCGCTGGAAAAGCGGCACAAGTTTGTTGTCAAAACGAGCGTATCGCCCGATGCGCCGCAAGTGCCGTCTGTGGTGTCGGTTTGGCGTGGCGCAAACTGGTTCGAGCGCGAGGGACACGACCTGTTCGGCGTGGTATTCGACGGGCATCCCGACCTGTCGCCGCTGCTTCTATATGAGGGATTCGAGGGCTACCCGGGCCGCAGAAGCTTCTCGTTCCACGACTATGACGAATGGTAAAATAGGCGCACAATCGTCGCCAACTCGCCAGCGGCGCATCTGAAAGCGAGCGGGCAGCACACAGAAAGCCAATGCAAATCCGCGAGCAGACCACAGAGCACACCGACGCCCTCGACCTCATGGTGAACATGGGGCCGCAGCACCCCAGCACGCATGGCGTCTTCCGAGTGGTCATCTGGGTGGATGGCGAACGCATCGCCCGCGCCGAGCCGCACATCGGCTACCTGCATCGCGGCTCTGAAAAACTCTGTGAGGGCGAGCTTTACAGCCAGATTATCACCCTCTTCGACCGACTGGACTATGTGGGCAACCTCAACTGCGAGTTGGCGTTCGTGCTTGCGGTGGAGAAGCTGATGGGCATAGAAGTGCCGGAGCGTGCCCAGCATATCCGTATCATCCTCGCCGAGCTGAACCGCATCGCAAGCCATATGCTGTTCTATGGCGTATACGGGCTGGATGTGGGCGCTATGACGCCGGTGCTGTACGGCTTCCGCGAGCGTGAGCGCATCCAAGAGCTTTTCGAGAGCGTTACGGGCGCGCGCATGATGCACAACTACTTTCGCGTGGGCGGCGTGAAGGAAGACCTTCCGCCCGACTTCTCCGCGCGCATGCGACGGCTCACAGAGCAGCTGAGGCAGGGCATAGCAGAGTGCGACGAGCTGCTGTCGCAGAACGAGATGTTCCTCGCGCGCACGAAGGGCATCGGTGCCATCAGCGCAGAGGACGCCCTAGACTTCGGCGTAACCGGACCGGCGCTGCGGGCAAGCGGCGTCCCTGAGGATGTGCGCATATCCGAGCCGTACTCCATATACGACCGATTCGACTTCGGCATACCGGTCGGCACATACGGCGATTGTTGGGACCGATACTATGTGCGCGTGGAAGAGATGCGGCAGTCGCTGCACATCATCGAGCAGGCGATGGCGCAGATGCCGGAGGGGGAGGTGATGGCGAATGTGCGGCGCATCGCGCGTCCGCCGAAGGGCGAAGTCTATGTTCGCACAGAATCGCCACGCGGCGACTTCGGCGTGTTTCTCGTCAGCGACGGCACGGACAAGCCCTACCGCGTCAAGGTGCGCGCGCCTTCCTTCGCCAACCTGCAGGCGCTCCAGCACCTGCTCCGCGACGCCTATGTCGCCGACGCCGTGGTCATCCTCGGCTCTATCGACATCATCTTGGGCGAGGTGGATAGGTAGAGTAGACAGGTGAGGGCGTTAGGAAAACACACATACGCATATCCCATCCTACTCCCTTCCCTATCTTTCCCTATTTATTTCCAGCAATGGAATATAAGGGCATATAGAGAACACAAGGGAACTCAAAGGGGGAATGCTAGGATGAGGGAAGAGGTTCGCAAGTGGAGTTGGCGCTAGGGATAAGGATTGCGCTCGGGGCGGCGGTGCTGCTGCTGTTCCTGTCGGTGATGGTGCTCGCGCTGACATGGCTGGAGCGCAAGGCGTTGGCGCGCATCCAGATGCGTATGGGGCCGATGCGCGTGGGCTTTCACGGCGCGCTTCAGCCCATCGCAGACGCCATGAAGCTGGTCTCCAAAGAAGACATCCTGCCCTCGTGGGCGGACAGGCGGGTCTATTGGCTTGCGCCGCTCGCTGTGTTCGTTCCTGCGTTTCTCATATGGGTCGCCATTCCTGTGGCGCGCGATGTAACGCTCAGCAACCTCGACCTTGGGCTGTTCTACATCGTTGCGGTGTCGGTGCTGTCGGTGATGGGGCTTGTGATGGCGGGCTGGAGTTCGGCGAACAAGTACGCCATGTTGGGCGGGCTGCGCGCCGCTGGGCAGCTAGTCAGCTACGAAATCCCGTTCATAATGGCAATCCTTGCGGTGGCGATGCTGGCGCAGTCGCTCAATTTGCAGGACATCGTGGACGCACAGACAACCTTCGCCTATGCGCTAATACTGCCGCTGAGCTTGTTCTTGTTCCTGACCGCCGGGCTTGCTGAGCTAGGGCGCACGCCATTCGACATCCATCACGCCGAGTCGGAGGTCGTAGGCGGGCCGTTCGTGGAGTACAGCGGTGCACATTGGGCGGTGTTCTTCCTCGCGGAGTACATCAACACCTTCACCATAGCGGCGCTGACGGCGCTGCTGTTCCTCGGGGGCTGGGGCTGGCCCACGATGCCCTTCGACGGCGTGCTGCACTCGGCGCTCTCCGTGCTATGGTTCATGCTCAAGACCTACGCCGTCATACTGGTCATCTTTTGGATACGCGGCACATATCCGCGCTTGCGTATCGACCAGCTTATGGCGTTCGGGTGGAAGCTGCTGGTGCCGCTGTCGTTCCTGAACATCGTGTTCGTGGGCGTGGTGCTATTCTACGCCTTGCCGCTGTGGGTGCTTACGCTGCTGTCTGTGATAACATTGGGGTGCACCTTCTACATCATCACTCGGAGCGCCGGGACACGAATGGAACTGCGCACTGTAACGGTGCGCCCCGCAAGAGAACTGCGGCGCTAATCGGATATTGTAATGATCACAATGATTACAGAGGCATCATAAATTGGAAGTCATACTTGGCATCATCATCGGCGGCGGAATGGGCGCAATGGTAGTGTGGCTTGCGATGAAACTGCGCGCAGGCAGTGCGGACGCAAGCTTGCAAGCCGCATTGGACACAGCCAATAAGCGCGCGGAAGACGCTGAACGCAACGGCGCAGAGTTTAAGCAGGAAATCGAGGATTTGCGGGCGCAGTCTGAAGAAAGCAAACTGGAGGTGGTGCGCCTGCAAACAGAGTTCGACGCATCCCAAAAGCGCTATGAGCACATAGAACAGTCCAATGCTGCGCTGTCGAGCGATGCGGACGAACTGCGCACACAAGCCAGCACTGCCGCCGCTGCCAACGCCGAACTACAGGCGCAACTCAACGCCGCCAACAGACGCCTCGCCGAGCAGACCGATATCGAAAAGACGCTGGGCGACCAGTTCAAGGTTATGGCGAATAACCTGCTCAAAAGCAACAACGATGAGTTCATAAAGGCGGCGGATGAGAAGCTCGGATCGCTGGTTACGCAGGCAAAGGGCGACTTCTCGCTTAGCCAAGAAGCGGTGGAGAAGATGGTCAAGCCGCTGTCGGATGAACTCAAGCGCATAGAGACCGCGCGTGCCGAGGCGCAGGGCAGCCTCAAAGAGCAGATAGAGGCGCTCACCAACAACAGCGCAAAGTTGCAGCAGGAAACCGGCAACCTCGTTACCGCCTTGCAGAAGCCGCAAGGGCGCGGCGCATGGGGTGAAATGCAGCTCCGCCGAGTCGTGGAGCTGGCTGGGATGTCCAACTACTGCGACTTCGAAGAGCAGGTCAGCGTGGCATCCGCAGACGGCAGACAAGAGCGCCCTGACATGGTAGTGCGTATGCCCAACGAGCGCACAATCGTCGTGGATGCCAAAGCCCCACTTGCCGCTTACTTGGAAGTGATTGACGCCGAAACCGACGATGACAGAAACGCAGCCGCAGAAAAGGTCTCGAAGCAGGTGCGCGACCGCGCGAACGACTTGGCGAAAAAGTCCTACTGGGATTCGTTCAAATCCTCGCCGGACTTCGTGGTGATGTTCCTGCCGGGCGAATTCCTGTTGCCCATAGCGTTGGAAAAAGCCCCGCAGCTGCTTGACCAGATAATGGAACAGCGAGTGGTTGTCGCCACTCCCAACACGCTCATGGCGCTGCTGAAGACGGTGGCGGTGGGCTGGCGCGAGGCGCAGATTGCCGAAGAAGCGGCGAATGTGGCAGCGCTGGGACGGGAGCTGCACGAAAGACTCAACTCATTCGCCAGCCACATGGCCAGGGTCGGCAGTTCCCTAGACAGCACGGTGAAACACTTCAACAGCGGTGTGGGGTCGTTGGAAAGCAGGGTGCTTGTAAGCGCCCGCCGCTTCAAAGACATGGGCGTCTCAACCGGCGGGGACATACAAGAGATCCCTGAAATCGGGAAGCAACCGCGCAAGTTCAGGTCGGCGCAACTGCGTGCGCTGCCCGAACCAGACGCAGTTGGCGACTAGCATAGGCGTCAGCTAGGGGAGCATAGGAGCATACAGGACAGGGACGCTCAAACTCCCCCACACGCCGTTTAGCGATTAGTGAGCGCAACGATGATTGGCTTCATAGAGGGACTAAAAGTTACGCTAAAGACCGCCGGGCGCAAGCCGGTTACCGCACAGTATCCGGAGCCGGACAAGCGCCAGCAAGTGCAGCAGCGCTACATGGGCTTCCCCGCACTGACATGGGACGCCGATGTGGACGAGCCGTTCTGCACCGGCTGCATGGTGTGCATCCGCAACTGCCCCACGCTGTGCATGAGCGCACAGATGAAGGACAACCCGCAGCACGCTGAGGGAAAGAGCCGCCGCCGCAAGATTATCGACGAATTCGAGATCAACCTCGGGCGCTGCATCCTGTGCGGCATCTGCGTGGATGTGTGCAACTTCGACGCCATCGTGATGAGCCACGAGCACGAGCTGAGCAAGTATGAGCGCAACGGCAACCGCATCGACCTGCCCGCGCTGCTCACGATGGGCAGGCAGCACCAAGCCGAGACGGCGTGGCAGCCCAAGCAGCCGCAGAAAAACAGCGGCGTCCCGCTCCCGCCCAAACCGAAGCGTCCCGCATCACGCAGAGGCTCAGCGCGCAAGCCGCCGCCCAATGATGCCGCCAAAGCGGACTGACGCCCACCCGATTTTGCTGCTGCCCAACTAACGCTAACAAACCCTAACTTACAAGGATGCGGGCTTGATAACGCCGTCGCTGGTGCTGTTCTATGTGGCAGGGGCGCTCACACTGGGGGGCGCTCTGGTCGTGGTCATGAGCCGCAACATCGTGTACGCAGCGTTTGGCTTGCTCGCCTCGATGGTGGGGGTTGCTGGGCTGTTCCTGCTGGCGTTCGCCGAGTTCTTGGCGCTGGCGCAGTTGCTCATATACGGCGGCGCTGTGGTCGTGGTCATCCTGTTTGCGCTGATGCTCACGCGCATAGAGGACTTTGAGAACCTGTCTGACCATCCGCAGTGGCCTGTGGCGCTGGTGGTAGCAGTGGCGGTGTTCGGCGTGATGGCTGCGGCGATAGTGGGCACAGCGGCGCCCGCAACCGAACGCGTGGGCGTCAGCTTCACGGCGCTGGGCAAGACGCTGTTCACCGAATGGGCAGTGCCGTTCGAAGTGGCGTCGCTCGTGCTGCTCGTGGCGCTCATCGGTGCCGTGGTGATGGTGCGGACTACGGGAGGGCGCGATTGACCTACGCAATGGACAGGCATTTTCGGCGACACAACGCCGCGCGGAACGAGGTGCCGCACCCAAGATATGTTTAGGATGCGCCAACATTCACTGGTGAAGCACCGCGACGGGTTGCGTCATCGGTTCGGTGCGGGAGGTACTAGTTGATAGAGCTTGCCCACTATCAGGTCATTGGCGCGGCGCTGTTCGCCATCGGCATATACGGCGTGCTAGCGCGGCGGTCGGCGCTGCTCGTCCTGATGTCCATTGAGCTGATGCTCAACGCCGTGAACATCAACCTCATCGGCTACACCGCATTCGGCGAGTTCGCTGAGGAACAGCGCGCGCTGGGGCAAACGCTGGTCATATTCGTCATCACGATAGCCGCCGCCGAGCTTGCCCTCGCCGTCGCCATCATCCTGCGCCTCTACCGCAACCGCTCGTCCGTCAATGTGGACGAGATAAACCTGCTGAAGTGGTAGCGGGGGGCGCCTTGAAAAAGAGCAGGGTTGCTACTATTTTTGTGTAAGTCAAATCCCGAACAACCCAATAGATTTTGTGGACGCACTATGAATAAAAATAATGCACCGGCGCTAGGCTCTGCGGATTTTCCTATGGAGCGGTGTTTGGCGATTTTGGAGAGCGATGCCTCCACTGTTGAGAAAAAGGCGGCGATGTCGTCTATCGGTCGCAAGAGAGACATCAAAAATAAGTGGGCGCTTATTCATTACTCTGGTAACAACAACCCTGAGGTTGTGCTACAAGCGGTTCGGGGCATGCTCGTTTTTCGTAATGACCCTGACATTAGCTCTCATCTCAAAACATTGTGCGATCATCCGAACGATATGGTTCGAGATGTAGTTAGAAACGAAGTGTACGGCTATCGTCTGGTAGAGAAGATACCTCACGCTGAATCGCCCGAATTTATGAAAAATGTGGTTGTCCATGGAGATGTTTTGGAAGCCCTATTGCAAGTGCCCGACAGTTCTGTACATCTTACATTCACATCACCACCCTACTACAACGCACGGGATTACTCCATATACCCTAGTTATGAGAAGTACCTAGACTTCCTAGATGATGTGTTTCGCAAAGTTCATCGCATAACCAAAGAAGGGCGCTTCTTTGTGTTGAACACTTCGCCCATCATCATTCCAAGGGCGGGCAGGAAGTACGCCAGCAGACGCTATCCAGTGCCGTTCGATATACACGCTCGCCTTGTGAAGATGGGCTGGGAGTTTATTGACGACATCATCTGGGCGAAGCCGCCTGAAACTTCGAAAAACAGGGTGGCTGGTTTTGAACAGCATCGCAAGCCGCTTGCATATAAACCCAATCCTCGTACCGAATACCTAATGGTGTATCGGAAAAAATCATATAAATTGATTGATTGGAATATGCGTCAATACCCTAGGGAAGTCATGTCAGCAAGTAAAGTGGATGACGACTTTGAGCGCTCCAATGTATGGGAAATAGACCCTGCTACGGACAAAATACATTCTGCCGTATTTCCATTACGCCTATGTAAACAGGTAGTTAAGCTGTACTCTTACCTAGGCGATTTGGTGTTTGACCCATTTGCCGGAAGCGGCACACTCGGCAAGGCAGCCATTCAGGCAGGGCGCTACTGCTTCTTGACTGAAATCCAAGATAATTATGTTGCTCGTATTCAGCAAAACATCGGAAAATTGGGCGTAGAATCAGGCAAAGCAGTCAGATTCATGCAAATTGATGAGTTCCGAGAGAGCGCAAAACCATGCCAATAACCCTCAACAGATCTGCGGCGGCAGAAATAATCCGACGCGCATTAAGCGGTGGCGACCATCGAGATGTTGTTATTGACATGATCGATGCCTTATTTGTAAGCGAAGTTATTTCGTTTTTTGAGGAAGTGGTACGCGTCAAAATACAGAACCATAGCGTCGACTTGAACTGGTATAAATCCCGCTTTCTCAATCGCAGTCTGAATAAGGATGACATTGCTTGGAACGCAGGTCTGAACATTAAGACTATCAACAATAAGCGTCAAACCACTAGAAAAGAAATTGTCGTTGAAGAATCGCTGCTTCACTTCGAAAAGTTCGTTGAGCTAATCGAGTCGTTAAGCGATGACACCGTAGACATTAACTTATCGCTAACACTGAGAGGCGTAACCGTTCATTTGACATTGAACGAAAGTTTAGTGGTCATTAATGCGTTGGCAGTAAGGCGTGCCGCAATACGCGGAGGTGCGTGGAGTGCCGCAGGAAAACAGGTAGAGGGTCCATTGATGGAGGCGTTGTGTCGAGTGTTTGAGGTTGATACGAGGTATTTTACTCGTTCACTCGCAGATGACGGGTCATTGAGGGAAGTGGACTACTATCTTCTACCGCCAGATGGCAGCCAAGCAAAGTGTGAGGTGAAGTTGATGGGCACAGGAAATCCAGAAAGTGCAGATGCGGTGATAGCCAGAGACAGCAGGGTATTTGTTGCAAGTACCCTGTCAAACACAAACAAGACCCAGCTTGATGAGTTAGGTGTTCTTTGGACAGAACTACAAACCAAGAGTGGATTCCTTCGTTTCCAACGAACTCTAGACCAGTTGGGCATTCCATACTCGAAGCTTCCTGATAAGTCAGATTACATACCCCACATTGAGAGTGCCGTCCAAGACACTTTCGCCTTATAAAATCCTACAAACAAGATTAAGAGTCCACTTGCACCTCGCATTCCTCATACCCACCCTTAGCGCTGCCGCCTTTGTCGTGGTGGCGTTCGTCGGGCGACGGCTGCCCGGGAGCGGCGCTTTCGTGGCTGTTGCTGCGATGGCGCTGGGGTTTGTGCTCTCCATCTATGCCCTCGCAGACCTGCTGGGCAGCGGCGCTGCGCACGGCGCATACTCTGTGGAGTGGCTGCGCGTCGGCTCCGTCGCCATCGGCTGGGGGGTGTACATCGACCGCCTGTCGGTGGTCATGCTGGGGCTGGTAACATTCGTGGCGCTGCTGGTGCAGGTGTACTCGCTGGAATACATGCGCGGGGATGCGCGCTTCGGCTGGTACTTTGCAGCGCATGCGCTCTTCGGTGCGGCGATGCTGGCACTCGTGCTGGCGGACAACCTGCTGTTCCTGTACATCGCTTGGGAACTAGTCGGGTTGGGGTCATACCTGCTCATCGGCTTCTGGTGGGAGCGGCGCTCTGCGGCAGAGGCGGCAAAGAAGGCGTTCATCACCACGCGCATCGGCGATGTGGGGCTGCTAATAGGCATCATCCTGCTGTTTCGCGCCACCGGCACATTCGACATCGCAGCGATAATAGCGGCGGCGCAGGCGGGCGCCATCGGGCAGGGGACGCTCACGGCGGCGGCGCTGCTGCTATTCATGGGGGCGATGGGCAAGTCGGCGCAGTTCCCGTTCCATGTGTGGCTGCCGGACGCAATGGAGGGGCCGACGCCCGTCAGCGCGCTGATACACGCCGCAACGATGGTTGCCGCCGGCGTGTATCTTGTGGCGCGCATGATGCCGTTGTTCGACCTTGCGCCGGTTGCGCTGCTCGTCGTGGCGGTCGTCGGGCTGGTTACATTCTTGTACGGCGGGGCGCTTGCGCTGGTGATGACCGACATCAAGCGCGCACTCGCATACTCAACGATAAGCCACCTTGGGTTGATGATGCTGTCGCTGGGCGCATTTGGGCTTGCCGCCGCCATATTCCACCTCGTGGCGCATGGCGTATCCAAGGCGATGCTCTTCCTCGGCGCTGGCAGCGTGATGCACGGGATGCACGAAGAGACCGATATGCGGCGGATGGGCGGTTTGCGCCGCAGGATGCCGCTGACCGCTGCGACATTCGTTTTGGGCGCATTATCGCTTGCGGGCGTTGCGCCACTGAGCGGCTTCTTCAGCAAAGACGAGGCGCTGATAGCCGTGCTGGAACATCGCAGCCCGGCGTTTCTCGCGCTTGCGCTTGCGGGCGTTGCGCTGAGCGCGCTGTATATGGCGCGTATCGTGTGGCTCACATTCTTCGGCAAATCGCGCAGCGCTGACGCCGAACACGCCCACGAATCGTCGGCGCTGATGACCGTGCCGCTGCTGCTGCTGTGTGTGCTGACCGTCTTGGTTGGGGCGCTGGCTTTCAGCTGGGGCGGCGCTCCCGTGCCCGTTCCCTTCGCTCATGGGGCGTACGGCGGGTTCGCCGACTTCCTCACGGGGCACGGCGAGTTCCACATTGTGGCGTGGCTGACTGCGGTGTCGCTGCTGCTGGCGCTTGGGGGCATCGCGGCGGGATGGCGCATCTACGGGCGCGGTGAATACGCTAGGCAGCCGCACCATCGCATCGCTGCCCGCTTCCCCACGCTGCATCGTATCCTGCTGAACAAGTGCTACATGGACGACCTCTACCAGTGGATGATAGACCGCATCGCACTGGCGGGCGGGCGGTTTGTGGCGCTGTTCGACCGGGTGGTGGTGAACGACCGCGGCGTGGACGGGCCTGCGCTCGGCGTGTGGATGAGCGGCTGGGGGCTGAGGCTGCTGCAAACGGGGCGGATGCACAACTACGGGATGGCGATGGGCATGGGCATCGTGGCGGTGTGCGTCATCTTGTGGCTTGCGGCGCGATGATATGACGCACACGCCGCGCCCGTCGCCGACATCTCATCATGCGATAGCGCCTATCAGCCCCAAAATGCTTGCTTATGCAATCGGCTATACTATATCATCGGCTCTCAGACGGGCGTCGGACTTAACGGCGCTCTTAATCGTTTTGATGCGAGTTAAGCGGGTTGAGAAGGTGAGTATCTGATGCGGGGCAGGGATTTTTTGTCCATTGCGGACTTGCAAGCGGACGAAGTGATGTCGCTCGTGGAGCGGGCGTATGCGATGAAGCGCAGCGACGATGCGCCGCAGCCGCTTGCGGGGATGGAGTTTGCGCTGATATTCGAGAAGCCGTCGCTGCGAACGCGCGTGAGCTTCGAGGTCGGCATACGCCAGCTTGGGGGCGAGTGCACCTACCTAAGCCAGCAGGATGTCGGGCTGGGCGTACGCGAGCCGGAAGAGGACATCGCACGCGTGCTGGACCGCTGGGTGGACGGCATCGTCGCCCGTGTGTTCGCACATCGCAGCCTAGACCTGCTCGCAGAGCACTGCCGCATCCCCGTCGTGAACGCCCTCAGCGATTCGGAGCATCCTTGTCAAGCTATCGGCGACCTGCTGACCATATACGAACATAAGGGGCGGCTGGCGTCCGTGGGCGTGGCGTTCGTCGGGGACGGCAACAATGTGGCGGCGAGCCTTGCGCTGGCGTGCGCATCGGTGGGCGCAGACTTTACGCTGGCATCGCCCGCAGGCTTTCGCATCCCGCAGCCGCTGTGGGATGAGGCGCTGAGGCGCGCGGGGGAAAGCGGGGCGCAGCTGCGCTGGACAGCAGAACCATCAGAGGCAGTGGACGGCGCCGATGTGGTCTACACCGACACATGGGTGAGCATGGGGCAAGAGCAGGAGAAGGCGGAGCGCATCGCCGTGTTCGGGGCGTACAAGGTGGATGAGGCGCTGGTAGAGGGCGCCAAACCCGACTTCGTGTTCATGCACGACATGCCGGCGTATCGCGGGCAGGAGCTTTCGGACGGGATGATAGACCACCCGCGCTCCATCGTCTTCGATCAAGCCGAAAATCGGATGCATGCACAGAATGCGATATTGGCAAGCATCTTTGCGAAGTGAACCCAAACGGTCTTTCAGGCGAGCGGCAGATAGCCGTTCCCCGCTTAACTGAGGCTCATTGAGGATGTGCGCGGAAGTGAATGCCGCCTGTGGAAGCATCGAGAATTAAGTTCATCGAGAATAGGCTAGGGAAGGAATGACAATGGGCGTTAAGCCCGTAGTGGCGATTGTGGGACGCCCGAATGTGGGCAAATCTACGCTGTTCAATCGGCTGATTGGGCGCCCCTCTGCCATCGTGTCAGATGTGGCAGGGACTACGCGCGACCGCGTGATGGCTGAGACGGTGTGGGCAGAACACGCCTTCATCCTCGTGGACACCGGCGGGCTGGATGTGTTCCCGGAGACTGACTTGTGGCGGCAGGTGAAGGCGCAGATAGAAACGGCGATGGTGGATGCGGATGTGATTGTGTTCGTGGTGGACGCTGCAAGCGGGCTGACGCCGCCGGATATGGATGCTGCGGACGCCTTGCGCCGCGCGGGCAAGCCCGTCATTGTAGCGGCTAACAAGGCGGACAACGACGAGCGCGCTGCGGACGCCACCGAATTCTACGGCTTGGGTATGGGCGAGCCTATCGCGCTAAGCGCCTACCACAACATCGGCGTGGACGAACTGATGGCGGCAGTAACGGAGCACTTCCCGGATGCGGAAGCGTTCCTCGAGCCGGATGCCGATATGCGGCTGGCGATTGTGGGACGCCCGAATGTGGGCAAGTCCATGCTGCTGAACGCCATCGCCGGGGAGCGGCGCGCCATCGTCAGCGATATACCCGGCACCACGCGCGACTCGCTCGACAGCCTGCTGCGATTCGAAGACCATTCGGTGCTGCTCATAGACACGGCGGGCATACGCCGCCGCGGGCGCATAGAAAGCGGCATCGAGCGATACAGCGTGCTGCGGGCTGTCCGCGCCATCGACCGCGCAGATGTCGCTGTGCTGCTGATGGACGCATCCGAGCTGGCAAGCAGCCAAGACACGCACATCGCCAAGTACATCCTAGACGCATACAAGGGCATCATCTTGGCGGTGAACAAGTGGGACATGGCGGACGAATTGGGAATGACGCGCTCCGATGCGCTGGTGATGGTGCGGGAGCGCTTCCGGTTCGCTGCGTATGCGCCGGTGTGCTTCACCTCCGCGTTGAACGGCGCGGGCATCACAACGCTGCTGGACACGGCTCAGACGGTCTATCAGGAATGGACGAAGGGCGTGCCGCGCTACGATTTGCGGCGCAGAGTGTTCGGCGCAATCGCTGACCATCCGCCTGCGCAGTCGGGGCGGCGCTCGCTGAAGGTCTACAGCGTGGCACAGGACGGCACAGGGCCGCCGAGTTTTACCTTCTATGTGAACCGCTCGGATATGGTGCATTTCTCGTACAAGCGCTATCTTGAAAACACACTCAGGGCGGCATACGAATTCATGGGCAGTCCGCTGCGGATGCGCTTCAAGGGGCGTGGGGAAGGTTAGCCCACCATTTCGCCCGCACTGCGGATATTCGCCCATCGACCCGAGTGATTAGCGCCGTCTCTATTAAGCGCACCAACCCTTTTTGCCATCCACCGACTGACGCACCGACTAGGGAGTATGGGATGCCCACGCTGGCAGAGATGCAGAGTATGTGGTATGCGCCGTATCTGGTGATGATACCGGTGGGGTATCTGCTCGGGTCTGTGCCGTTTGGGCTGATACTGGGGCTGGTGTTCAAGGGCGTGGATGTGCGCGACTACGGCAGTGGCAAGACGGGGATGACGAATGTGATGCGGACGGCCGGCGTGCCCGCAGCTGTGCTCTCGCTGGCGCTGGACATGGGCAAAGCGATGGCTGTCGTGCTGATAGCGCGCTGGCTGTTCGATGCGCCGGGCGCAGAGGCGGCGGGTGCAATTGCCGCACTTGTGGGGCACAACTGGCCCGTGTTCGTGGGCTTTCGCGGCGGGCGCGGAACTGCTTCGGGCTGGGGCGCTCTGATAATGCTATCGCCGTGGAGCGGGCTTGTCGCAGGGTTGGTCGGCGTGCCCGTGGTGGCTATGACGCGCTATGTATCGCTCGGGTCAATATTAGGAACGCTCAGCGGCGTCATAACGCTGACGGCGCTGGTTGCGACTGGGCGATTACCGGTCGGATATGTGGCATATGCGGTGGTTGGGGCGGCGCTCGTCATTGGGCTGCACTGGGACAACATCGGTCGACTGCTGCGCGGCGAAGAGCGCAAACTCGGGCAAAGCACGCAGCCGTAGGGCGGCGCTTGTCCCCAATGGCTGATGAGCATGTCGGCGGCTGGGGTTTCCGTTCGGGCTTGGGCGCTGTGGTATCATGCCTTCCTGCATTCAATCGGCAAGCACCGGCGATATGCGTGCGCAGCACGGACGCAGTGGAATGCGGGGCGCGTCATATCGGCTGCGGAGATGCGCTAGTGTTACGAACAACAGGTTGGTTTTGATGCGCGTCTTATAGCGGATATGGCTGTGCTGCTTCGCTGTGGAACGCGGGGATTCGCTATGTATGCTATGTATAGGGTCGGAATTGTAGGGACTACCAGCTGGGGGACTACGCTAGGGGTCATGCTGGCGCGGCGCGGCATGGATGTGCGGCTGTGGGCGCGCACGGATTCCGAAGCGGCGACGCTCATCGATGCGGGCGAAAATCGCCGCTTTCTGCCGGGTGTCCCGTTCCCGCCGACGCTCAGCGTAAGCGCATCTGCGAAGTCGGCGCTGTCCGACGCCGATCTGGTCGTCGTTGCCGTGCCATCGCAGGCTTTTCGGGCGAATGTGCGTCGCGTAGGGGCGGCGATTGCGCCTTCTGCCATCGTGGTCAGCGCCACCAAGGGCTTGGAACTAGACAGCGGCAAGCGCATGAGCGAGGTGCTTGCAGAGGAACTCCCGGCAGGGTTCTCAGGCGGGATATGCGCGCTCTCAGGCCCAAACCTGTCGCAGGAAGTCATCGCAGGCAAGCCGACCTCCACCGTGTTAGGGTCGCACAGCCCCGATGCGGCGCGGACGGCGCAGGATGTGTTCAACAGCAAGCGGTTTCGCGCATACACGAACGACGACATCGTGGGCGTGGAGTTCTGCGGCGCTTTGAAGAACATCATTGCGCTGGCGGCAGGCGTATGCGACGAACTTGGCTATGGCGACAACGCTAAGGCGGCGATTATCACCCGCGGACTGGCGGAGATAGGGCGGCTGGCGGTTGTCGCCGGCGCAAACCCGCTCACCGTGGCAGGCCTCGCAGGAATGGGCGACCTCATCGCCACATGCTCAAGCACGCTCAGCCGCAACCACTACTTCGGGCGCAGGCTGGCGCAGGGCGATGCGCCGAACGCTATCCGCGCATCCATGCACAGCGTGGCGGAGGGTGTGGACACCACGGCAGGCGCAGTTCGGCTTGCGGACAGATTGGGCGTAGAGATGCCGATAGCGCTAGCGATGCACAGCGTCATATTCGGCGGCGTGCCATTAGAGCAGGCGATTGAAGCCCTGCTCGAGCGCACCCCGCGCCCGGAGTAGCAACAAAGTCGGTCAGCCGAGTTCGCCTAGCTCATAAAAGACGGCGGCGGCGGCGATGATGCCGGCGGTTTCGGCGCGGAGGATGCGGCTGCCGAGGCTGACGGAGGGGATGCCAGCGGATGCGGCACGGGATGCTTCGGCGTCGGTTATGCCGCCCTCAGGCCCGATGACGATGCCGATGCGCGCTGCGGCGGCGGCTTGCGGGGCGATGTGCTGCAATGCGGTGCGGATGCCAGTCGTGCGCTCGGATTCCCACGCCAGCAGCGCAGGCTGCACGATGCGCTCACATACGGCGGCGAACGGAACCGGGTCGGCTAAGATGGGCAGACGGGTTCTGCCTGCCTGTTCGGCGGCTTCGCAGATGATGCGCTGCCAGCGTCGGATGCGGGTTGCGCTTGGCGCACCTCGCGCAACGGTGCGCTCACAGATGACCGGCACGAAGCGCGATATGCCGAGTTCTGTCCCCTTTTGTAGCACATACTCGAACCTGTCGGCTTTGAGCATCCCTTGGTAGAGCGTGATGCGCACAGCGGGTTCGCCCTTGCCGTGCGCCCGGTGGGTGATTGCGCCTGCGGCTTGGTGCGGGGTCAGGATGTCCAACCGCACAGTGTACTCTGCGCCGCTGTCGTCCATGACGGCGATGGTGTCGCCGTTCTGCAGCCGTAGCACGCGCGCGAGCTGGTGCGCCGTATCTTGCGGCAGGGTGGCACGGTCGCCGTCGATGCAATGGGGCGGGACGAAGAAGCGGTGCATATCGGTCTGCCAGCCTGCTAGCGTATCCATCACGCTCTAGCTCTCCCATCTAGGTAGCAAATTAGGTAGGAAAGATGAACTGCCGCTCGGTCTGTTGACGAATTGAGCCTGTGTTGTGGGGATGAAAGCCAAGATATGTTCAGGTGTCAGGCGAATGTGCTAGGGCTGCTTGGCGGCAATTAGCGTAACCCAGTCGCCGTCGATTATGGCTTGGCGGACGGGTGCGCCGGCTGTGGCAAGAGCCTCGGCAACTCCGGATTGGTTGTCTTGTAGAATGCCGGATGCGACGATCACGCCGTTGTGCCGCACGGCGCGGACAAGCTCGGGGGCGAGTTCGGTTACCACTTTGGCGGATATGTTGGCGGTGGCGATGTCGTATGCGGCGGGTCGGACATCCGTGTGCGGCAGGCTACCTTGCACTATGCGGACGGTGTGCTCCACGGCGTTGTCGCGCACATTCTGCTTCGCCACATTGACGGCAACGGAGTCTATCTCTATGCCAAACACATTGCGCGCGCCGAGTTTGGCGGCGGCGATGGACAGGATGCCGGAGCCGCATCCCACATCCAGCAAGTCTGTCCCTGCCTGCACGATGGCGTCCAGCTGCTTCAGGCAGGTGCGCGTGGTGGGGTGATGCCCCGTTCCGAACGCCATGCCGGGGTCGAGCAGAACGACCGCTTCGCCGTGAACAGGCGTGTGTTCGCGCCAAGTGGGGCATATCGTGATGCGCGGGCTGACCTGCAGCGGGTGGAAGTGCTGCTTCCATGCGTTCTGCCAATCGGCTTCGTCCACGATGCGCTCTTGCAGCGGCGATATGTTCGTAACATGTGCCACAAGCCGCACGCCAACATCGATGCGTCCACGCCGTTCGGTGGTGGATTCGTTCACAGGCAGATAGGTGGTAACGACCGCCCACTCATCGCCGGTGGGAGTTTCGCCCTCGTCCGGATTGAAGGCGGTTTCGTGCGCCACGGCGACACCGCCATGCCCGTACCGATAGAATATCTGCGACAACGGCTCCACGAATTCCGGAGGCGTTCGGACGCTCAGTTCAAGCCATTTCTTCGTCAATGTTCGTCCTGAAACCGTTGGCTGTGCTTATGGCAGGGTCTAATCCCCTGCAATCGCATCCTTGATTTTGTCGAACAGTCCCTTGCTCTCGTCGGTCATCTCATCGTCTTTGCGGTTGGATGCGCCGTTGTCGCCGAAGCTTGTGGCGAGTTGCTCGAAGATCGCACGCTGCTCAGATGTGAGTTTCTTGGGCGTTTGCACATCTACGCTAACGAGCAGGTCGCCCTTGCGGTTGCTGCGGATGTAGGGGATGCCTTTGTTCTTGATTTGGAATGTGGCGCCGGACTGCGTGCCTGCGGGGATGAGGAGTTCCGCATCGTCCGTTAGTGTGGGAACGCCAATTGTCGCACCGAGTGTGGCTTGTGCGATATTCAGCGGGACGGTGAGGTGCAGGTCGTTGCCCTCACGCCGGAATGTGGGATGCGGTCGGACACGGACGAGCACGAACATATCGCCTGCCGTGCCGCCGTTGGAGCCGGCATCGCCCTCTCCGCTGATGCGTATTTGCATTCCATCCTCGATGCCCGCGGGGATGCCGACATCTATCTTGCGCTTGCGCTCCTGCTTGCCCAAGCCGCTGCATTCGGGGCAAGGGTGGGTGATGGTTTGCCCTTCGCCGCGACAGACGCTGCAGTTGACGACCTGCACGATGCGCCCGAAGATGCTCTCTTGCGTGCGACGGACTTGGCCCGTGCCACTGCAGTTGGCGCAGGTGGCGGGTTCTGAGCCGGGTGCGCTGCGTCTGCCGGCGCACGCTTCGCAGGTTTCGGTGCGTTGGATGTCGATATGCCTGTTGATGCCGAATGCGGCGTCTGCAAGCTCGATAGTGAGGGCGTACTTGATGTCTGCGCCGCGACGGGGAGCGTTGGGGCGCGCCTGAGCCGATGCGCCGAACCCGCCTCCGAAGAAGGTGTCGAATATGTCGCCGAAGCCGCTGAAGTTCTCGAAGCCGTCGAAGCCGCGCGCTCCATTGTTGCCGGACACGCCCGCATGTCCGTAGCGGTCATACGCACTGCGCTTCTGCGGATTGGAAAGAACCTGATACGCCTCGTTCACTTCCTTGAACTTCTCGGCTGCGCCATTGCGACGGTTGCGGTCGGGATGGTACTCCATCGCAAGACGCCTGAACGCCTTCTTGATGTCCTCATCCGACGCCGAGCGCGGGACGCCTAACAGGTCATAGTAGTCCTTGTTGCTAGTGGTCATATGCGGATTCGCCGTCTGATGTTCAGCAGGTTTTGATGTGATAACGATAGCCTAATCAGCAGATTTAACGATGCAATGCGATAGGCGTACACTTATTTAGTATATGTTATGAGGGATGATACGACAAGCCAAAATTGTTGCAGTAGAGCACAAATGCAAATGGGGTGGATAAGCGCATTGAGAGGGTAGAGTAGGCATAAGTGGGCAGGGAGGCGACCCGCACTTACCAAATCACATCGCAAGCTACTGCCATGAAGTTGAGCGCACTCGTGTCAGCCTTTCAGTATGCAACAGTGCCAAATTGCCAGAAATGCATTGACATATATTGATACCTAGTACTAATATACAGTGTTGAGCATCAATGAGAAACATTCTCGTTGTGTTTTCAATAAGCGATACCCGGTATTGGCAACCTCAACCTATGACACAGGAGTAGTGATGAACAAACCCCTAAATCCCTCAAAGACAGGTAGCCCTTTCAACAGCCAATTCTCTTACATCCGAGTGATGCCATTGCTGCTCGTAGGCATTGCGGCGCTGCTAATGGCGATTGGGTGCGGCTCTCCTCCCAGCGTCCCACCGTCGACAGCATTGCCATCGCCAACCACTGCACCCGCACAACCCACAGCGGCACCAGCGCCGACCACTGCACCCGCAGCACAACCCACAGCAGCGCCTGCGCCAACCGCAGCTCCCGCACAGCCCACAGCGGCACCAGCGCCGACCGCAGCTCCCGCAGCGCAACCCACGGCAGCGCCAGCGCCGACCGCAGCTCCCGCAGCGCAACCCACGGCAGTGCCAGCGCCAACCGCAGCTCCCGCACAGCCCACAGCAGTGCCAGCGCCGACCGCAGCTCCCGCCCCAGATCTGAGCGTGGTAACGACTACCGACATCATAGCTGACTGGGTGGGACAGGTCGGAGGCGATCGCATAAAGGTGTTTAGCCTGCTTGCACCGGGCGCAGACCCTCACACCTTTAACCCAGGCGCTCGGGATGTGGCACAAGTCGCAGACGCCGACCTTGTCATCAGCAACGGCTTGGGGTTGGAGGCAGGATGGCTTAGCGAACTGCTGCACAACGCATCGTCCGAGGATGCGGAGCTGGTAGAGCTTGGCGAAAGCGTGAATCCGCTCCCATTCGAAGATGAACACGACGAGCACGAAGATGAGCATGACGAACACGATGAGCACGACGAACACGACGAGGATGAAGACGAACACGACCACGACGAAGATGAGGACGAACACGACCACGACGAGGATGAAGACGAGCACGAACACGACGAGGATGAAGACGAACACGACCACGACGAGGATGAAGACGAACACGACCACGACGAGGATGAAGACGAACACGACCACGACGAGGATGAAGACGAACACGACCACGACGAACATGATGAAGACGAAGACGCCCACGATGCTCACGACCACCACGGGCATGCCCATGGCGCAGAAGATCCGCACTTTTGGTTCGACCCAATTCGCGTAAAAGTAGCGGTGGCGGAAATTGCGGAACATCTGAGTGAGATAGATCCCGCCGGGGCCGATGTTTACGAAGCCAACGCACGCGCCTACAACGCCGAACTAGATGAGCTGCATGCGTGGTCCGAGCAGCAACTGGCGCAGATACCTCATGAGCGCAGGCTGCTAGTTACATCCCACGACAGCTTCCGATACTTTGCCGAACTCTATGACTTCGAGATTGTGGGAACGGTCATTCCGGGTCTAACGACTGAGCGCGAGCCGAGCGCCCAAGAGATCGCCGAACTCATCGACCACATCAGGGAACTGGGGGTGCCTGCCATATTCGCCGAAACGACAGTGAGCGAGAATCTGGTACTGCGTATCGCTGATGAAACGGGCACGCGCATCGGGACGCTGAACACCGGCTCATTGGGCAACACGGGCAGCTACATAGAAATGGTGCAGGCGAATGTGGGCGTTATGGTAGAGGCGCTGCGCTGATAGTGTCTCTGTCACAAGCATAATGCGACAACAGATGCGCTGATTTGTCAGGCGCAGGATCCATGTTCGCGCTTTCTGGAGGGTGGTTCTGGCTGATGTGCTGCACCGCCCTCCACTTTCGTATTGAGTGCCGAGTGAGCGTAGATTGACGGCGGGCTAATCCAACAAATGCATTGAGGGCGCTGCCCGGGATTCTTCATGGGCAGCGTAGAGGTTTTATGGACGGCAATATACTGGGGCTGGGCGGTATTTGGGGGCTGATGGTCGACCCGTTTGGGTATGCGTTCATGGTGCGAGCGCTGCTGGTAACCATGCTTGTGGGCATTATGGCGCCCGTGGTGGGCTGCTATGTGGTAACGCGCGGGCTTGGGTTCATGGGAGACGCATTAGCACACTCGGTCTTGCCGGGGATGGTGGGGGCGTTCCTCATAGGTATCAGCCCGCTTTGGGGCGCAGTGCCGATGGCGGTCGGCGCTGCACTGCTCATCGGCTACTTGAGCCAACGCACGGGGTTTGCTGAGGACACATCCATAGGCATCCTGTTCGCTGCGCTGTTTGCGCTGGGGCTGGCGCTGCTGTCCGTTTCGGACGGGATTCGGGTGAATGTGGAAGACCTGCTGCTGGGGCAGGCGTTGGGAGTGTCGCAATGGGATGTGATAGCAACGGCAGGGTTGGCGGCAGCGGTGTTCGTCGTGCTATACCTGTTCCACAAAGAGCTGGTGTTCGTGAGCTTCGACCGCATCGGGGCTGAAGTCGCAGGGATACCCACACAGGTGCTGGACTATCTGCTGCTGGGGCTGCTGGCTGTGGTCATTGTGATTACACTGCAGGCAGTGGGCATTGTGCTGGTGGTGGGCATGCTCATCATCCCGGCTGCCACAGCGTTCTTGCTGATACGCAACTTCCCTAAGGCGATGATGTGCAGCGCCGTCATCGGTGTCGTGTCCGCAGTCTCGGGGCTGTATATGTCGTTCTACTGGAATTTGCCATCGGGGCCGGCAATGACGCTGGCAGCAACAGGGGTGTTCATCCTCGCGACCGCATTCAGCAAGAGCCGCGGGTAATCGTTCGGAGCGCTCCACACCTAGTCTCAACCAAGAACGCAGGGTTCTTTGAGGCTCATCAGAATGGGCAGTGCATTGTTTGGCGAATGCATGCCCATTCGCTCTCATCATTAAAGACTTATATGCTGGGCTATCAGCAGTCTTAAATGTGCTTAAATGCGTGGAGTACGGCTGTTAGTTTTGTGCGTTGGGGCAGGCTTCGCAGACAGTGTAGAACTCCATGCGGTGCCCCACGATGTCGCCGGATATTTCTTTGCCGATGGAGCGGATGAGGCGCTCGATGGTGGTAGCACTGAACTCGCCTACTTTGCCGCATTTGACGCAGACGGTGTGATGGTGGTGCTCAACCTGATCGATGTTGTACTTGGGGGTGCCGTCGGGGAGCATTAGCTTGCACACCACGCCGGTGTCGACGAGCATCTTGATGGTGCGATAGACGGTTGCCCTGCCAACCTTGGGCAGGTCGCAGGCAATTTCTTCCACGGTGAAACTGCCATCCTTCTTGTCCAGCAAATCTACGATGCGGCGGCGTGGCGCTGTAACGCGATAACCCTGTTCTTTGAGGATGGCGAGTATGTCGGGGCGGGATGCGATGCGCTCTGCGATGGCTGCGCTCCGTTGGGCTGTGTGGTGTGGCACGGCTAGCGGTCTCCCGGAAATTGCACGCACTAGGGCTGAGAAATGGCTGCCCGGCGAGGATTCGAACCTCGGTCAAAGGATCCAAAGTCCTTTGTGCTACCACTACACCACCGGGCATTGGTGAAACACGCAATGTTCCTTGCGACAGGCTAAACCGCCGCTCCACTATGAAGCAGTGTATTAAATATATCGCATTTACGAGGGTTTGTCAGGGAATTAGGGGTCAGCGTATTGGCACAGCGCTGAAAAAAGAGCCGATTCCTCCAACGGGACAAGGACTCTCCGCTTGCGCCAAAAGGGGATGGGTAGTGAATTGCAACGGCGTACATTATACTGAAACCACTCACTGCGTCGTTGGGGGCGCTAATATCTGAGCGAGGCGAGTTATTTGACGAATTCTACGGCAGCTATGGAAGTTCAGCAGTTGGCGGGGCGCATCCGTGAGAATGTGCAACGCGTTATCGTGGGCAAGTCGGAGGCGATCAACCTTGCACTAGTCGCGCTACTATGCCGAGGGCATGTGCTGATACAGGATGCGCCCGGGATAGGCAAAACCACGCTGGCAAAGGCGCTGGCACAGTCGCTGCAATGCAGCTTCAATCGCATCCAGTTCACGCCGGACTTGATGCCAACCGATGTGCTGGGCGTCAACTACTTTAACCAGCGGTCCGGGGATTTCGAGTTTCGCGCGGGACCTATATTCAACCAGCTGCTGTTGGCGGACGAAATCAACCGCGCAACGCCGCGCACCCAATCGGCGCTGCTGGAAGCGATGCAAGAGGGTCAAGCCACGCTGGATGGCGTAACACGCCGCCTGCCCAAGCCGTTCTTGGTTATGGCGACGCAGAACCCGATTGAGATGGAGGGGACATTCCCCCTGCCAGAGGCGCAGCTAGACCGCTTCATGCTCCGCATCGCGCTGGGGTATCCCACAGCAGAAGAGGAATCGGACATCTTGCTGCGCTTTGAGCGGGACATCACGCCGCCGCCGCTTGACGCTGCGGCTGACGCAGACGAACTGATGCGAGCGCAGAAGTTGGCCACTGAGGTCTTGGTGGACGATGTGGTGCGCGGGTACATTGTGGACATCGTGCAGGCATCGCGGCGCAATCAGGCGCTGGCGCTGGGTGCAAGCCCACGGGCTAGCCTATCGCTGTATAAGGCATCGCAGGCATACGCAGCGATAGACGGGCGGGAGTTCGTTACGCCGGACGATGTGAAGACGATGGCAGAAGCAACGCTCCCGCATCGCTTCATCGTGGCATCGAACGCACGGCTGCGCGGCCGGACTGCCGAGCTTATCCTGCGGGAAATCCTCGCCGCCATTCCGGTGCCCATCGAGAGGTAAGCGTCGTGCTGAGCCGAATATGGCACGAAATATGGATGATCCTGTTCGTAGGGCTTATCCTCATCGGCATATTCGCCGGCGAGGGGCTTCTCATCGGCTTCAGCGTGATGGGGCTGCTGATTACGGGCGCAGCGTGGCTGTGGAATAAAATGTCGCTCGAGGATGTGGGCTACGAGCGAGAGTTTTCGCAGCAGCGGGTGTTCATCGGAGAGAAGGCATCGCTGCGGGTAACGCTGACGAACGCCAAGCCGCTGCCACTGGGACGGCTGCGCTCGGAGGATGAGATACCCGAGTCTATGGTCATCCACGACGCCGATGTGGTGAACAGCCCGAATCCAGAGGCAAAGACGCTGCGCCACTCCACATCGATGTCTTGGTATGAGCGGATACACTGGCGTTATGAGTTCGAGTGCCGCCGACGGGGGTACTTTCGGATTGGGCCTGTGCTGCTCCGCAGCGGAGACCTGTTCGGGTTCTTCAACACCGAGCGGACGACTTACGGCAACGACTATGTGCTGGTGTATCCGAAGGTGCTGTCGCTGCCAGAGATTGGGATGCCGTCGTCGCGCCCGCTGGGTGAGACGCGCGGGGGCATTGCCATATTCGAGGATCCGTCGCGCCCGATGGGCTTGCGCGATTATCAGCTCGGCGACCCGATGAAGATAGTGGACTGGAAGGCGACGGCGAAGATGCAGGATATACAAGTTCGCACATACGAGCCGAGTTCGTCGCTGACGGTGATACTAGCGGTGGCGGTGGACACTGTGGCGCACACATGGGAGGGTTATTCGCCGATACACTTGGAGCGCATCATCACGGCGGCGGCGGCGGTGGCGACATACGCCGACGAGCGGCAGTACACACTTGGCTTGTTCTCGAACGGGACGCCTGTGCTTGCAGACCGTCCGATGCAGATAGCGCCGAGCCGCTCGCCGGAGCAGCTCACGGTGATACTGGAAGCGCTTGCGTCAATACGCCCGCTGCCGGTGGGGTCTATGGCGGGTCAGCTCAGCAGCCACTGGCGAAGCTTTCCGATGGGGGCGACTATCGTAGTGGCGGTTTCGCTGGTGTCGCCGACGCTGCCGGAGGTTCTGCGCGTGATGAAATCGCAGGGCTATAAGCTGGTGGTGGTGTATGTGGGCGATGCAGAATGCCCGCCAATGCCAGACGGCGTAATCCTGTACGAGCTTGGGGATGCATTCGATGGGATAGAGTTCGCTGAGGGCATCACTCCACGGCGGGTGCGCACAGCAAATGGCGCAGCAGTGGCAGCAGAGCGATGAGCGCCACACAAGAACGGCTGGTAACAGCGGCGCATCTGCTGGCAGAGAGCGCATGGCTGACTGCATTGCTGGGCATGCTGAGCCTGCCGCTCGGCGGGAACGGCAGCCCATTTCCGTGGGCGGCTGCGCTCGGGCTGATGGGCGTGTCGGCACTGACGGCACGCGCACTGTCTGTGGTGCGGATGCCGTCGCTGGCAGCGTACGCGGCGCAGATGGCTGTGGGCTTCGGCGTGGTGTATCTGACCGTGGGGGCGCAGGCAGCACCCGAGTTTTCGGGCGTGAACCTCGCTTGGCCCGCAGAACTGGGCAGCGAGCAGGTTACGCGCGAGTATATGGTGCGCGCAGTGCTCGGCAGCTTCGGCGGGGTGGCGCTGTGGTGGCGTGGAGGGCATGCAGGCGGTTCGGATTTCCCGACAGAAAGCCTGTCGTCGAGCTTCAAGGTGGGCATATTCGTGCTTGCGGTTGCGGCGGCAGTGGACATATTTCACCAAGCCGAACTGAATGTGTTCCCGCTGATGTTCGTGTTCTTTGCGGCGGGCGTTGCGGGCTTGAGCATCGGGCACATGACGGCGGCGTCCGGTTCCACGACAAGCGGGCGAGCGTGGACGCGCGTCATCGGGGGCATCGTGGGGGCGCTGGTAGTGGCGGGGCTGCTGTTCAGCCTGCTGCAGCGCGAGGCGCTTGCGATAATCGCCAAGCCGCTGGTGTTCTTGCTAGATATGCTGCTGAGGGTGGTGGTCTTTGTTATCATCCTGCCGTTGGCGTACATTTTCGACTTCCTCATAGGCGCGGTGTTGGCTCTGGTGGAAGGGCTGCGGCCTGAGCAAGAGCCGCAAGTTACACTGAACCCACCGTCTATTGCCTCAACCGTGAATGCGCTGGGAAGCGGCGGAGACGACAACCCTGTCGCCTTGCTGCTGTTTCAGATACTGCAATGGTCGTTCGTGGCGGCTATCATCGTGGGGCTGCTGGTTGTGATGGCGCTGGCATATCGGCGGCGAGCGCGACGGCTGAGAGCACGAGACGATGGGGAGCGGGAGCAGCTGCGCGAGGATGCAAACATCGCATACGACTTCGCTAACCTGCTGTTCGGCATGCTGCCCTCGCGCTTACGCCGAACCAAAGAGCGCCGGGTTATGCGAGTGCCAGATGAAGACCCGAACATAGCGGATGTGTTTCGCATATACTTCGGGCTGCTTACGCTTGCAGAGAAACGCGGGAGTCCCAAGCCGCCGGGTGAAACGCCGGGCGAGTTCTGCGCCACGCTGGAGAGGGTGTTTCCGAGCGGTCTCGCGCGCAATGCAACAGACGCATTCAACCGCGCCTGCTATGGCAATCAACCCACGCCGCGCACAGAGATTGACCGAATGCGGGCGGAGCTGGAGCGAGAAGCAGGAACTGCGCCAAAGAATGACAAGGGATGACAAGATGCAACAAGGGAGGTGTGAGTGAGTCTAAGTGAGCTTGGGCTGCCATCGGATGTGCTGTTGTGGCACGCAGCGCTGCTGACGGTGGTCTCGTTTGCGGTAGGGGTGCTCGGCGGGTTCGTAGGGCTGGCGCTGGGAACGATACGGCTGCCAGCGCTGCTGCTGCTCGGCATAGCGGCGCCGGTCGCAGGCGGAACGAACATACTCGTCAGCGGCTTGGCGTCGCTGTCGGGGGCGATACGGCACTTGCGCGAGGGGCGCGTGGATGTCCGCATCGTGCTGGTGATGGGCGTGCCGGCGCTAATCGGGGCGCTCATAGGCGGGTTTTTCAGCGATGCGGCGCCGGACGGGCTGCTGATTTTGCTCGCGGGGATATTGGTGTTCTGGCAGGGCGTCGAGTTTCTGATTATGGTTCGGGAGAGGAGGCGCGAAGGTTCAGACACGCCGACGCTCTTCGGAGGCGGGCTAGAGGGGTCGGCGGGGATATTCAGCCGAGAGCGGATGTCCGCAGAGGCGGGCATCGGGTTTGCGGTCGGGTTGCTTGGCGGCGCAGTGGGGCTAATACTGGGCAGCATACGCTTGCCGATGCTAGTGCGCATCCTGCGAGTAGACCCGCGCATCGCTGCGGGCACGAACCTGTTCATCGGCGTGCTGATGGGGTCGGCGGGATGGGTTGGACATGTGGTACAGGGGCAGGTGGACTATGTGCTGCTGGCGCTTATGGGCAGTGTCGCTATGGTGGGGAGCTACTACGGGGCGAAGCTGACCGGGCGGGTACAACTCACGATGCTGATACTGGCGATGGGCTTGGTGCTGCTGGCAGTGGGAGCAATCTTGTTCACACAGGGAGCGCTGCGGCTATTGTAAGGGCTTTTGCAAGAGCGAACCACAGGCGAAATCTCACCATATACACACATGCTGTTGAGCATTGCAGCCGTTCTTGCGCATGATGAGCGGTTATGTGAGGAAAACGCGCCCAACGACGATGCCGGCGAAGGCAGCGATGACGCCCACGGTCAGGCTGCCGAGAATGTTGGCGGCGGCATGCAGCCAATCGCCTTCGCCGGCGAGCTGCACACTTGAGACGGTGAGCGTGGAAAATGTGGTGTATGAGCCGAGAAACCCGACGGCAACAAGGGCGCGCAGTTCGGGCACATCAACCAACCGTCCGTCCATAGCGGCGAGGAACAAGCCGAGCAGGAATGAGCCACTGATGTTTGCGATGAAAGTGCCCAAGACCGTTGGGCCGAGCAGCGCAACTACGGCTCTGTCCACGGCGAAGCGAGACACAGCACCGAGCGCACCACCGCCCGCTATCAGCAGCCAAACCAGCATCGACGCTCAGCCTCTGGGCAGCCCAAGCCCACGCCCCGCGATGATGTTGCGCTGAATTTCGGATGTGCCGGCACGAATGGTAAGCGACACAGCGTCCATCCACTGCTGTGCGATGCGCCCATTCAGGTACGCCCACTTGGAGTTCTCGTCGAGCAGCCCATACATGCCTAGCATCTGCATGCCGAGCTGGCTAATACGCTGGCTGATTTCGCTGCCGACAAGCTTGGCTGCCGATGCCTCTTTGTTGGGCACAAGCCCCTCGCTCTGCATCCACGCCACATTGTAGGCGACCATCTTGCCGGCTTCGTTCGCAGTCCAAAGCTCGGCGATACGCCGCCGAAACCGCTTGTCTTGGTTCAGCGTACCGCCATTGAGCTTGACTTGGTGGGACAGATCAGCGAGTTCTTCGAGGTCGCGGCGGTTGGAGCCGAAGCGCCCCACACCGGAACGCTCGAAGTCCAAGGTGGTGGCTGCGACATACCAGCCGCGATTTTGCTCGCCTATCATATTCCGCTTGGGGACGCGCACATTCTCGAAGAAGACTTGATTAAAGTAGTGGACACCGAACATGTTGATGATGGGCGTAACCTCGATGCCCGGGGTGTCCATATCGACGATGAGAACACTGATGCCCCGATGTTTGGGCGCATCGGGGTCGGTGCGAACCATGATGTAGCAGCGGTTGGCGCGGTGTGCGCCGCTGGTCCATATCTTGGAGCCGTTGAGGATGAGGTCGTCGCCGTCCTCCACCGCACGCAGCTGGAGGGATGCGAGATCTGAGCCGGATTCAGGCTCGCTAAACCCTTGGCAGTACACGGCTGTGCCGTCGGCGATTTCGGGGAGGTAGCGCGCCTTCTGCTCGTCGGTGCCGTAGAGCATGATGGACGGGCCGACCATGTGTGTGCCCATGCTAGTGTCGCGCATGGGCGCGCGGAAGTACGCCGTCTCTTCGTTGTATATCATCTGCTCGATGTGGGGTCTTCCCTGCCCGCCGTACTCTTCGGGCCATGCGAGCGTGAGCCAGCCGCGCTCCACGAGGTCGCTGGTGAGGGAGCGGATGAGCGCCCAGTTTTCGTCGGTGAAATAATCGTCGGGCACGATGCCGCGCCAGTCAATCCCAAGCCTATCCACTAGGAAGCTGCGGACTTCGGCGCGAAAGTTTTCTTGGTCAGGCGTGAAGCGGAAGTGCATTTTTGTCCCAGACACTTTTTAGTATTTTTAGTAAAGGTGGCGACGACTTGCGGTTTCAACAACACCGATTGTAAGTAGCGTCTATCAGACTAGCAGCAGCGGTTTCATGTGCAGCGCAGTGCGGTTTTTGGGGTCTGATGATGATGTCGCTTTTACTATATCACAACATCACAACGGCACTAGCGCTTATCCAAGTAGCGGCGCGCGGAGATGGCGGCGGTTGCGCCGTCGCCGGCTGCGCTGACTAGCTGTGCGGCGGAGTGCTGGCGGATGTCGCCGGCTGCGAAGACGCCGGACAGCGATGTGCGCATACGGATGTCTGTGGGGATGTGTCCCGCATTATCCAAGCGAAGCAGGCTTTGGAGGTATGCAGTGTTGGGGTCTAATCCCACATATATGAAGACGCCGGACAGGTCTAGGCGCGAGGTTTCGCCGGACGGGATGTCGGTTACGCTGAGGGCTTCTACCTGACCTTCGCCCAAGATGGCGTCCACGCGGGTTTGCATGAGGGGTTCTATCTTCGGGTGTGCTAGAACGCGGTCTTGGAGTATGCGCTCGCCGCTGAAAGCCTCAGATCGGTGGATTAGGATGACCTTGCTTGCGTATTCGGTCAGAACGAGGGCTTCGTCTAGGGCGGAGTCGCCGCCGCCCACGACGGCCACAGGCTGGTCTAGGAAAAAGCCGCCATCGCAGGTGGCGCAATATGACACGCCGGCACCGAAGAGGGCGTCTTCGCCGGGGACCCCGAGCTTGCGCAGCGTGGATCCGCCGGCGATAATGACCGCACTAGCATCGTAGTGGTCGCCGTATGCGGATATGCGCCAGCCGCCGGGGCGCTGTGCCAGATCGTCCACTTCGGCAAGGCGAATCTCCAAGCCGTACTGCGTGGCTTGCTGCTGCATCAGGGGGCCGATGTCTGCGCCGGATATGCCGTCGGGGAAGGCGGGGAAGTTCTCGATGCGGTCGGCATTGATGACCTGACCACCGGGCATCAGCCGCTCTAGCATCAGCGTGCGGAGACCGGCGCGGCAGGTGTATATGCCCGCTGTGAGTCCGGCTGCGCCGCCGCCGATTATGACCACATCGTAGTTCCCGCCTAGATCGTCCAACTCATCCTCCTCAATAACTTCTAATCTCTTAATCTTTCCCTGCGTGCTTCCCCTGTGCTTTGTTCTTCCCCAACAGATGCATTGAGAACCAACGAAAGCAGGTGTTGTGGCTAAACTAGCCCCTCGTCGCGCACTTGGGAGAGGGCTTCGCCTACGGCTGATACGGTGTCTTGGATGTCCTGCTCGGTATGGGCTGCGCTGAGGATAAAGCGCGCGCCGCCGTGGACATTGCCAGCGTGAACGCCTTCGTTGAGCATGGCTAGGTTGAGTTGGCTTTGGAGCGCATCGCCGCCCGCAGCGCGCATGTCGGCAGCGGCGTTGGGGTTCTTGTCAGGGTCTGCCATATCTGCGTCAACGCCGAGCCGCAGGAATATGAGCGAGTTGATGCCAGTGGCGCAGCCGCTCACCTCGATCTTGGTGAGCATCTCGTTGAGACCGTCTTTCAGGAGTTCGCCCATCTCGGCTGCAGTGTCGTTCAGCGGGGTGGTGGAGAGCAGCTCAAGCGCACGAATACCGGCGACGGCAGACAACGGGTTGGCGTTGAATGTGCCATTGTGCGCGATACGACGGCTGCGGTCGTGCTCGGCGTCGCCGCGTGCCTCTATCATGTTCACGATGTCGGCTTTGCCGGCAACAGCGCCGCCGGGCAGCCCGCCGCCAAGTATCTTCGCAAGAGTGGTCAGATCGGGGGTTACGCCATAGAGCGACTGTGCGCCGCCCTTTGCGATGCGAAAACCCGTTACCACTTCGTCGAATATCAAGACTGCGCCATGCGCCTCGGTGAGCTGGCGCAGTTCGTGCAGAAAGCCGGGGCGCACCGGCTCGAGACCCATGTGCGCGCCGGTGGGTTCTAGGACGACGGCGGCGATGTCGCCATTGCGTTGGAACGCCTGTTCGACGGCGGCTATGTCGTTGGGCGGCAGGACAATCATGGTGCTGAGCGTCTCTTGGGGTATACCGCCCAAACCTGCCCCACCGGCAGCGAGGTAGTCGCTCCAGCCGTGGAAGTGCTCTTCGAACTTGACCACTTTCGATCTGCCTGTGTAGGCGCGCGCCATTCGGATAGCCATCATCGTGGCTTCCGTGCCAGAGCTGTGGAAGCGGACTTTTTCTGCGCTCGGTATGAGCTGCTGCACAAGCTGCGCCCAGCGGATCTCCAAGTCGGATGAGGCGCTCAGGTGCGTTCCCTTGCCGACCTGCTCTTGGACGGCGCGAACGATTTCGGGGTGGGAATGCCCGAGCATCATCGAGCCGTGTCCTGTCCAGTAGTCGACGATGCGGTTGCCGTCCACATCCCACTTGTGCCCAGCGACGCCGTGCGTGGCGTAGAGGGGGAACGGGGTCATGCGCCTGCCGTCGTGGGTTACGCCGTCTGGGAATATCTGGCGCGCGGTCGCCCAGCGCTCGGCAGAACCGGGGTGTAGCTCCAAGTAGCGTTGTTCTATTGCGGTTGGCATGGCTATCCTCTTGATTACGCTTTCTTAACGATTATGCTCTGTGAACCCTTACCCTAATTTTCTCGTAATTCCATATGGGGCTATGCCGTATTATATCTTGCGCCGTATAATATGCAACGCAAGCCCACGCAGCGTGTCTATAACGAAGAGAGTGAGGCGATTTACCATGAAGAGCTACCTGACGCATTTGGAATGTACATACTGCCACGAGGCGTTCGCGGCGGACGAACCGCATCGCACCTGCGTTGAGTGCGGCAAAGTGCTGTATCCGCGCTATGACTTGGAAGCGGCGGCAGGGGCGCTGGATCGGGACGACCTGAAGTCGCGCCCGACGAACATGTGGCGCTACTTCGAGGTGATGCCCGTGCTGGACGAGGCGAATGTGGTTACGCTGGGCGAGGGGTTCACGCCGATATTCGAGGCGAAGCGGCTGGGCGCAGACATCGGATGCGATGCGCTTTACATCAAAGACGAAGGGCTGAACCCTACGGCGTCATTCAAGGCGCGCGGGCTTGGGGCAGCAGTGTCCAAGGCGAAGGAACTGGGCATCACCAAGCTAACGATGCCGTCCGCAGGCAACGCCGCCGGAGCGATGACCGCCTACGCCGCAAAAGCGGGAATGGAGGCGTATGTGTTCATGCCGCAGGATGCGCCGGAAGCCAACCGCATAGAGGTCGAACTCAGCGGGGCGCATTTGGAACTGGTGGACGGGTTCATCACGGACGCGGGGCGCATATCGGCTCAGCGCGCCGACGAACTCGGGCTGTTCGATGTGTCCACACTGCGCGAACCGTATCGGGTTGAGGGTAAGAAGACGATGGGATACGAGATAGCGGAGCAGATGGGATGGAAGCTGCCGGATGTCATCCTGTATCCCACGGGCGGCGGCACAGGGATTGTGGGGATGTGGAAGGCGTTTGCGGAGATGGAGACGATGGGCTGGATAGACCACAAACGCCCAAGGATGTACGCCGTGCAGTCCGAAGGCTGTGCGCCGATAGTGCGCGCATTCGCAGAGGGCACGGAGTTCGCAGAGCCGTGGGAGCAGCCGTCCACGCTCGCTGCGGGGATACGGGTTCCGGCAGCCATAGGCGACTATCTCATCCTGCAGGCGCTGCGCGAGAGCGGCGGCGGCGCAGTGAGCGTGTCCGAGGCGGACATCCTGCGAGAGCTACGCACGGTGGCATCGTTGGAGGGGATGTTCATCTGTCCGGAGGGCGCCGCCATCACCGCCGCTCTGCGAAGGCTGGTTGCAGACGGCACGCTCTCCGCGGGCGAGCGCATCCTGCTGCTGAACACCGGCTCGGGGCTGAAGTATCTGGATATGATACGCGAGGGCTAGGCAGCGAGCGTAATGGCCCTCTGTCCCTCTACCCGCCTGTGCTCTTTCCTGTGCGCCTCTTGCTCCTCATCAGCAAGTCCGGAGCCGGCTTTGCGGGCGGCTTCGGCTTTAACCCTTTCCACGGTGCACGAAGATGAAGCGGATTATAGACCGCCCATCTCGTTGACGAGTGCGAAAATACTAAAATATACTCAAAATATCAGTTTTGTTTAGGAAAGCCACTATGTATATCAAGGATTGCTTATTATGGTAACAGTTAAGATGGCTGTGATGGTCGGCATTGTTTTGGTTGTAATTGCTGCTCTTGTAGCCGCAGTATCATTATCTGGATTTCTTAGTAGACTCTCCCCCGATGAATTAGCAGTAGAATATATCAATGGTAATATAGACGACATCGGAGAAGATATTGCTGGATTTATGGTTGGCAATAACTGGGCGCTAAAAGAATTAGGCGGAGAATATGTGGAAGAGCAAATACACAAAGTTGTCAAATGGGATTACACTCCAGCAAGGTTAGTAGGCGATGACAAGTATGAGGTAATTGCTACTGCGATTGTAATCTTTGATGTTGATCTTCCAATTGATATTCCATTAACATCAGGAGATGTAAATGTGGAGGTACGATTTCCGTTTATATTGGACATAGACCATTCAGCACAGACAGTAAGTTCTAGTCCAAATTTTGAGATGGCGTCCTTCGCAACCGATATTCCTGAATTACCCCCTGTGGATGCGACATTAGATAAGGCAAAGGATGTTATTGAAGAATCAATACCGACTAATTGCATTGACGCAGCTCGGGATGCAGGTGTACCAGACAGCATTATTGAACTGATTGAGAAATCTAGCGACGAGCGCGGTAGCGTTTCCATTCAGGTGGTTGAGTTGTAGAATGAGGCATACATTACCAGAGGGGGGGGGAAACGAATGGGTATGCTATACCGACTGGAAGAGCAAGCAGAAAAGACCGTTACACAGGAAATACAAGACACACTCCAAGATGCGCTGATGCTCTACAAGCCGATGTGCAAAGCCTGCGACCTAGCGATGGCACGCCATCACAGCTATCGCCGCACACTCATCACCAAGTATGGCGCAGTGAACTTGGCAATGCCCGTGTTCAGATGTGGGAAGTGCGGAGATATGCAGAGCGGTATGGAGCTAGTAGGCAATGTGGAACGCCGCAAGTCGTACTCAAAAAAACGCGCGAAGAGGCGGTGAGACTGGCGGCGATGGGGTTGAGTTACGCCAAGGTCGGCGAGATGTATGGGTTCGCCAAGAGCACCTTGTGCAAGTGGATCAAGCAGGAGAAGTTGGAGCGACCTGAGCTGAAAGGTGATGTGGCGGAGATGGATGGAGTGTGGGTGGGTGTTCGTCGTGGGAAGCAGGAGATGAAGGTGTTCCGGGATGACAAGGGCGGCGTAATGGCGTCGTTCGGGAGTTGGGAAGACACGCTGACCGAAGCCTATAAGCGAGGAGTAAGGCAGCCTGCCCACCTAGTGAGCGATGGAGACAGAGCGATAGCCTCTGCCATCGGAATGGTCTATGGCCGAGGCACAGCCCATCAGCTATGCCAGTTCCATCTGCTCAGGGAGTACAGGCGCAACATAGGCGAGGTGGGCTGGGACGAAGCCAAAGAGTTGCTGATGTCAGAAGACTTGGCTGAGGCGAGGAAGTTGGCTGCACAGATAGTGAAGTTGACGAGTGGTCGTGGGCTGATGTGGTGTAAGAAGGCGCTGACCAAGGGACTGGCGCATCTGGGTACTGGTCAGTTTAGATACAAGACCACATCTCGGTTGGAGCGGTTTCAGCGAGAGATACGGCGTCGTGAGCGAATGGGCACAGCGTGGACGCCTCACAACCTGCTGGTACTGCTGCAACGCAGGGGGCTTCTGTCTTCGACCACCTGAATGGAAACGCTACCGACGAGCGCAGTGGTCTTGAAAGAACAGTTCTGCGGCGTGGTTTAGATGCAGCTGGGCTGTCATCGGTTTGTGCTGATATAGAATAAACGCTTCTGATACAGCGGTGAGAGCGACCACCCTGCGCTGTGGCAATGCCAGTGAGCAGCGCATTCAAGCCGGATAGCAGCGCGACGAACGCCCTTCCCGCGTCAGACCTTGCCCGCAAGCGGCGCCAAGAAACGCTGTTGTGCAGGGGGCGGGCAAAGGGCGTGTGCGCCTTGACGGATGAAGGCGTATCCGTGCGATTTACAGCAGCTCTACATCCGTGATGTACGGGGCGTATGTTGCGGTGGATGTGCGGAAGAGCTGCATAACGAGGGCGTGGTCGGGCACGCATTCGGGGCACTCTTCGTTGACGCCCTTGTGATACTTCACCGTGAGACGCCCGCCCTGAATGTCGACGAACTCTAGCGAGCCGCCCTCAGACGCCACTACCACGCCTATGTTGTCCAATATCGTCTGAACTCCGGTATCGGTGTTGACTGCCATTCGGCTGCTCCTGTTGCTGTTGGGGTTGCGCCTGCTATGGGGGGGTGCGTTTAGGTTACGGAGTGCGGTGGTGGAATGTCAATAACTGTTTTCTGCATTGTCAGATTTCGGTTCTTGATTGCGGTTTAGCGGGCATCATATAGCGTATCCGCATCCTAGCCTGTGCTCCCAGGAAAACGGGCGCGGACACATGTCGGTTGTTGGGCGACGCCTAGATGCGATAAAGGCGCTCGGTGTTAGCAGCGAAGAGGGCGCGGCGCTCGTCCGGAGTGAAGTCGGCGGTGATGGCGTCGTAGGCATCCACCAGTTCGCCATATCCGCTAAACAGGCTGTCCACAGGCCAGTTGGTGGCAAATATGCAGCGCTCCACGCCGAACGCCTCTATGCAGCCCAGCACATAAGGGCGGATGCTGTCCATCGTCCAAGTGTGGTCGCCCATTCCCAAACCAGATATTTTGCAGATGATGTTGTCCGCGCGGGCGGCAGTAGCCAAGCCCTGACGCCACAGGTGGAAGTATTCCGGATTGCGCTCCGCAGGGATGGCGGCATGGTCTATGACGATGATGGTGTTGGGGAACTTGCCAGCAAGGGCGGCTAGGCTGTGCATATCCTGATGCTGCGCCTGTATGCTGGCGAGCAAGCCATACTTTTCCAGCAGGGCGTATCCTCTGTGGAAGTCATTGGACACTAGGAAGTCGCCATATGAGAAGTCGCGTATGCCGCGCATATTGGGGAATGCGCAATGGCGTTCGAGCACCGTCTCCACATCGGGCGCGCGGAGGTCTGCATGCGCAACTATGGCATGCGGGAAACCGCAGCGCTCATACGCCCGCTGAAGCCACTCGGTCTCTTTCACAGGGTCGGGAGAGCCGATGGCTGCTTGCACATGCACAGCCTTGACTACGCTCACATTCGGGCTTGCATTGCGTGTGAGGGCGATGAAGTCCTCAGCAAGGAAGTTGCGCTCACCGAGCTTGCGCATACGCTTGCCAGTGAGCGGCGGGTCAACATCAGGCTGCCAATGGGCATAGTGCAGTTCGGGATGCTGCATGTCGTAGAAGTGTACATGGGAGTCGACGAATTCGAGCGGGGGCATGTGCAGTGTTCCTTGATAAAATAGGGATTAGGTATAAAGAGATAAGGAATGCTTGGGGAGTGTTAGCAGGGCGGTGGATTATCGCTTTCAGGGGAGTGGTGAGAGGCGTCGTCGGATTGCAGGCTTTGGCGAAGTTCGTCCAAGAAGCGGCGGTCGGATTCTGATAGGGCGGATGTGGTGAGCAAATCGGGGCGGCGTTCTAGCGTGCGGCGGAGGGCTTGCTCGCGCCGCCAGCGCGCTATCTCGGCGTGGTTGCCGCTCAACAGAACGGGAGGCGTTTGCCATACACCGTACTGCGACGGACGCGTGTAGTGAGGGTATTGGAGCAGCCCGGTTGTGAACGAATCGTCCTGCGTTGACTCTATGCTGCCAACCGCACCCGGAATGAGTCGGGTTACGGAGTCGATGATGACCATAGCGGGGAGTTCGCCGCCGCTGAGAACATAATCGCCTATGGATATTTCGTGCGTTGCCAGATGGCGGCGGACGCGCTCGTCCACACCCTCGTATCGCCCGCATATCATAATCAAGTCGCTGAAAGTCGCCAACCGCTCCACCAATGGCTGTGTCAACGGCGTCCCCTGCGGTGTCAGCAGGATGACGGGTGTGTCTGCCGGCGGCGCAGCGGCGGCTCTGACGGCGTCCACAGCGTCGAACAGCGGCTCCGGCTTCATCACCATCCCGTAGCCGCCGCCGAAGGGGTAGTCGTCCACGCTGCGATGCCTGTCGCGCGTGTGTTCGCGAATGTCGTGAACATCTATCCGCACAATGCCCTTCCCCACGGCGCGCGCAATGATGCTCTCGGACAGCGGGCTTTGGAACATCGCAGGGAAAATCGTCAGGACATGGAAGCGCATTTTGGAGATAAGAAGGTTAGGGCTTTCTACTTGAAATGTCGGCTGAACATGATAGATGCTAGGGGTTCGGGTGAGTGCTCCAACCTCTGACCATTCCCAAGCCGTGTGCTAAGGCGGGCAAGGCGACGGCAAGAGTCTCGCGCACGGCTTTTTCGCTGCCGGGGAGGTTGACGATGAGGCATCCCGAGCGGACACCGGCAGTGGCGCGGCTGAGCATCGCAAATGGGGTGAACTGCAGCGTCTGCATCCGCATTGCCTCGCCGATGCCCGGCACTTCTATGTCGATGACGGCGCGCGTGGCTTCGGGCGTAACATCACGGGGACCCAAGCCCGTCCCGCCGGTTGTGAGCATTAGGTCAAGGTTGCCGGCGTCGCACCACTCCTCTATCTTCGCCGTGATGAGCGGCACCTCGTCGGCAACTATATCGCGCAAGGCAAGGGTGTATCCCGCCGCCGCCATCATCTCGCATATGGCGTCGCCGCTGCCGTCCACTGCATACTCGCCGCGCGAGCCTCTGTCGCTGATGGTCAGCACGCCAAGCCTGAAATCGTTGTTTTCACTCATAATCGGAACACCTACCTAATTTCTGGGCGCTTCTCAATACGGGGAAGCCTGTGCTGTTGTTGATTTCGCCGCGATATGGGCGCTCATACCCGTCTGTTCGCACAGCAAGCGACACGGATAACGGGCAAGAAGCGCAGATTTTATGTTTAACATAGCTTTGGGCGTGCATGAACGAATTGGGCTGAGAATGCTTACAGGAAGGCGAAAATAAGACTGATTACTGTTTTGGTTGTTGTTTAAGATTTGTTTAAATGCCCCAAACATATACGCAAAAATCCTTGCGTGAGATCATTCGGCTTTGCGAAACTCTGTTGCAACGCTGTTGACAGGTAAATCTTTTAAGACGCATCGGCACATATTTTAACATGCGCACTCAAAGCAGTGTTACGAAGTGAAGGTATTTCACACACCGGTAATGATGGAGCAGACGCTTGCAGCACTACGCGTGAAGGCAGGCGGCAAGTACATCGACTGTACGACGGGCGAAGGCGGGCATTCATTGGCTATATCTGGCGCAGCGACTTCTGCCCCCTTCTTGCTCTGTCTAGACAGGGATGCGAAGGCGTTGATGGTCGCAGCACAGCGGATGCAGGGGTTTTTGCCAGAGGGGCACACAGTGTTCGCTCACGCCAACTACGCCGATGTTGCAACGGTAGCTGCGGATAACGGGTTTCAGGATGCGGATGGGATACTGATGGACTTGGGGTTGTCGTCGCTGCAACTGGATAACGCTGACAGGGGCTTCAGCATACGGCAAGAAGCCACACTCGATATGCGCTTCGACACAGCGCAGCAGACGACCGCCTACGAGGTGGTCAACCAGTACACGGAGCAGACACTGGCGGACATCATATACCGTTACGGAGAAGAGCGGCGGTCGCGGCGCATAGCGCGTGCAATCGTCAGCAACAGGCCCATAACCACCACAACGCAGTTAGCAAACATCGCGGGAAAGGCTGCGGGCATGCCCAAAGGGCGCACACGCAGCCGCATACACCCCGCCACGAGGACATTTCAGGCGATACGCATCGCAGTAAACGGAGAGATGGACGCTTTGGAGCGCGGGCTGGATGGAGCAATGGATACGCTGGGCGCCGGAGGGCGGCTTGCGGTGATTAGCTACCACTCGGTCGAGGACAGGCTGGTCAAGAACACGCTGCGGCAATCTGCGGCAGTCTGCGTCTGTCCGCCGGTGCTTCCGGAATGCGTATGCGGGCATCAACCGACTATCAAGATTATTAACCGCAGGGTCATCAAGCCGTCAGCGCAAGAGGTGCGGTCAAACCCGCGAAGCCGCAGCGCTCGGATGCGGGTGGCAGAGCGCATCGGCGGGGCACATTGACCCAACAAAACGCGAACAGTTTTGACGGCAGAGACAAAGGTTCAAGCAATTACGGAGTGGCTATGCAAAACTCCAAAACCATTACGGCAATAGATGTCGGCACTACGAAGGTATTGACCGTCATAGGCGAGAGGACGGACAACGGGCGCGTGAAGGTGCTGGGACACGGCATGTCGCCTTGCTCGGGGATGCACAAGGGTGTCGTGGACGATGTGTCTGCCACGCAGCAGGCGGTGCGGCAGTCCCTAGGCATGGCAGAGCGTGCGTCTGGCGTCAAAGTTGATTCGGTTTATGTGGGCATCAGCGGCGCGCGCGTCTCATATGAGAACCGTGTGGACACCGTCGACTGGGTGGGCAAGCACGGCGTCATCACCGCCAAGGAGCTTGAACGCATCCCGGAGACGGTTGCGGATAAAGGTGTGTCCAAGAACGGCGAGGGCCGTCAGGTTATCCACGCCATTCCAAATCACTATTCTATCGACGGCAAGCGCGGTGTGCGGCAGCCGATGGGGATGCACACCAGCAAGATGGATGTGAACTCCCACCTCGTAACAAGCTCTGAGGGCGACATCGGGAGGCTGAAGCAGGCGGTAGAGGGCGCTGGCGTAACCGTAGATTCGCTGGTGCTAGAAGCCATCGCAAGCAGTGAATCCGTGCTGACAGAGCATGAGCGCAAGTACGGGGCGGCGATGGTGGACATCGGCGGCGGCACAACCGACATCATAATATACAAGAACGGCGCGATGCAGTATTCGTCCATTGTTCCGATTGGTGGCTTCCAGTTCACCAACGACATCTGCGTCGTGTACAACACGACCTACGAAGCCGCCGAAGAGGTGAAGCTCATGAAGGCGGGCTTGCAGCTAGAGAGCGCCCGCATCCACGAAGAGGTTATCCTGCCCATCACGGGTCGCAGCACGAACATCAAAGTTTCACTGCACGACATCTACCAGCTGATGCGCGAGCGCTCACAAGAGCTTGCGGGGTTCATCCGCCTGAAGCTGCGCGAGGGCGGCGTGAGAAACCTCACCGACTACCGCATCGTCTTATGCGGCGGGGCGTCTAGGTTGCCGGGGCTTGCCGAACTCATCCAAGTGAGCACCTCGGCGAGCGTGCGGCGCGGCGCACCTTTGGAGTATTTGGGAGTGCCGCAGGCTCTCCAGACGCCAGAATGCAGCACCGGCGTGGGGATTCTGTTTTGGGCGGCGTCTCAGATCGACGACGATGAGCCGCATGTGGCGAACCGAGAACGCAGACGCAGGTCACAGAGCGGCGCCGAATTGAAGAAAGAGCGCAAAGCCGGTGGCATTCTCGGTGGCATATTTCGCCGCAAAAGCAAGGCTGCCGCAACTTGAACGCCCATCCTTAACACCAAGTATCTGCTTAGTCTAAACGAACAACAGGGGAGGAAATAATGGCTGTAGCTAGCACGGAACTGGCGTATGTCAGGGAAATGGACGGGATGGCGCGCATCAAAGTCGTCGGAGTCGGCGGCGGCGGCTCTAACGCCGTGTCCCGGATGTTCCGAGAGCGAGTGCCCTCGGTAGAGTACATGATAGTGAACACGGACGCACAGGCGCTCGTAACCTGCGATGTTCCTTTGAAGATGCGCATCGGGGACGAGCTGACCTCTGGCAAGGGCGTCGGCGGCAACCCAGAACTGGGGATGAAATCCGCCGAAGAGAGCCGCGAGGAACTTTACGACGCCATTCGCGATGCGGATATGGTGTTCGTGGCAGCGGGCATGGGCGGCGGCACGGGCACGGGCGCCGCTCCCATCATCGCAGAGATTGCGAAAGAGACGGGCGCACTCACAGTAGGCGTGGTTACCCGCCCGTTTAGCTTCGAGGGCAAGCGCCGCGCAGATGCGGCAGACGCCGGCATCGAGCGCCTGAAAGAGCATGTGGACACCCTGCTCGTCATACCGAACGAGCGCCTGCATGTCATCTGCGAAGAGGAAATCACGGCGCAAAACGCCTTCCTGATGGCGGACGATGTGCTGAGAATGGGCGTGCAGTCCATCGCCGAACTGATAACCGTTCCCGGTGAAATCAACTTGGACTTTGCGGATGTGCAGTCCATCATGCGCGACTCAGGCCCAGCGTGGATGTCCATCGGCTGGGGTATGGGCGACCATCGCGCCCGTAACGCCGCACAGGCAGCAATCACGAACCCGCTGCTCGATGTGTCCATAGAGGGCGCGCGCGGCGTTCTTTTCAACATCACCGGCGGTACTGACCTGAAGCTCTCCGAGCTGCACGAAGCCGCCGAGGTAATTCAGCGGGTCGTAGACCCTGACTGCAACATCATCTTTGGGATGGCGACAGACCTGAAGATGGAGAACGAAATCAAGCTGACCATTATCGCAACGGGCTTTGAGAACCCCGGCGATATGCCGGACAACGAGGATAAGTACGCATCCCTGTTGATAGACGCCATGGAGAGCGACAACAGCAAGATAGACTTGCCGCCATTCCTGCGCCGCTACACGGTGCCGCGAAAGGCTTAGGCAGGCGCAGCGTCCAGCAAGGCATCCATCCCCTGTGAACGAGCCGCCGGGTAATCGGCGGCTCGTTTGTCTTTTGCAACAGGCACAACGGATTGCTCCCGCATCCTTATCTTCGTCTTCTTCCCTGCTGAGCGAAATAGTTTTGCGGTATTTGAAACTAGGGCGGTATTGGCATAAGATAGGCGTGAGCATCGACTTGCCTATATGCGCTGATGATGGCAAGTTGCAGATGCTTCGGAATTACGCAACACATCCGAAAGGAACGAAAACCTGATGGTCGCCGAACCCACTTTGACACCGAAGACGATTCTCCAGCAGCTACTCAAGAACGGGGTTACGCATTTGGTTTGGCTGCCGGACAGCGAGACGAACTTTATGTACAACCAGATGTCGGCTGAGCCGAACATAGACATTGTGCCGGTGTGCCGCGAGGGTGAGAGCATTCCAATCGCCGCCGGGCTTTGGGTGGGCGGCAAGAAGCCGGTTGTGCTGATACAGAACACAGGGATGTTCGAGTCGGGCGACTCCATCCGAGGGCTTGGCTTGGACATCGACTTTCCTATCGTGATGATGATAGGGTATCGCGGCTACACACGGCACGGCATCACAAGCGACTCAGCGGGGCGCTTCACCGAGCGCATACTGAACGCTTGGAACATAGACTACTTCCTGATAGAAACGGACGATGACGCTGAGCGCATCAGCACGGCGTTCGAGTACGCCGAACGGACGCAGCGCCCGGTCGCCTGTCTGATGGGCGCAGAGTACAGCTAGAGGCGCATAGCCCCTGCCCTAGTCGTGTCGATCTTTATGGAGGATACGGCAAGAGCGTAATTCACACTGTGCGTGTTCTTGCGGACGCATACAGGCGCTGGCTAAAAATTCGCCTCCATATCCAGCACTTTCTGCATTCGGCGCTTATGGCGCTCTTCCCCGCTGAACTGCGCCGAGGCGAATGCAGCGACGATTTCGCGCGCCAACTCCTCGCCGATAATGCGCGCACCCAAGCAGAGCACATTCATATCATCGTGCTCAACGCCTTGATGTGCGGAGTAGGTGTCGTGGCAGACGCTGGCGCGGATGCCGCGCACCTTGTTGGCAGCGACGGACGCACCGACACCGCTGCCGCAGAGCATCACGCCCCTATCCGCACCACCACCTCCCACACACTCCGCGACCGCCTTCGCAAAGTCAGGGTAATCGTCCGCAGCATCGTATTCATGCGCCCCGAGGTCAACGACCTCGTAGCCTTGCGCTTGCAGCAGCTCGGCGATGGGCGCTTTAATCGGGTAGCCGGCGTGGTCAGCGCCAATAGCGATTTTCATTTTCCTATCCTCAAATATCCTTTTCCGGGTTTGGGGGACAGACTAGTTTTAGGCTGTCATCCGTCAGATGGCAATTGCAATGCGGTTAGATTTTAAGCTAAGCAAGGTTACTTCAAACGGGGCGATATGCGTACTTGTAGTGTAGATACTTTGGTGGGATGGCGTCAATAAATCGCTCCGGCAGACGCAAGAGATCGGGGCTTTGTGAAAATGCAGGGATGATGTGCTACACTGCACGGCAATTCTGATACTACTAGATGAGAGGCAGTTGGACAAACAAGGTGATGATATGAAGATAACCGAGGTCAAGGCGTTTGCGACGATGCCGCCGGGTGCGACACGCAACTACATCTTCGTCAAGGTGTCCACCGATGAGGGGCTTGTCGGTTGGGGAGAAGCCACCGTCGGCGCAGTGTCAGTGGGCGCTGTGGTGGAGGAACTAGGCGAGACGCTGGTGGGCAAAGACCCGTACCGCATCGAGGAACACTGGCAGAACCTGTATAACTTCGGGCACAATGTGCGCGGCGGCGTGCTGCATATGGCAGGGATAAGCGGGATAGACATCGCGCTGTGGGACATCAAGGGACAGGCGCTAGGCGTGCCGGTGTATGAGCTGCTGGGCGGAGCAATGCGCGACAAGTTTTGGGCATACGGGCGCTTTGATGGGCCTACGCCATCGGATGCGGTGGCGAACGCCATGTCGTGGGTGGAACAGGGGCTGACGGCGCTCAAAGGCGACCCGTTCTGGCACCAGGGGCTGTTCAGCACTGTGGATGCAGAGCGCAACGCCGTGGAGACGGTGCGCGCAGTGCGTGATGCGGTGGGCAGCAGGGTGGAGCTGCTAATGGAGACGCACGGGCGGCTCACGCCCGCAGCAGCCATCCGCATGGGGAATGCGTTCGAAGAGTTTCGTCCGTTTTGGTTCGAAGAGCCAGTCCCGCCCGAGAACATCCCAGCGATGGCGAAGGTCGCCGCAGGGGTCAACATCCCCATCGCCACGGGTGAACGCATCTACACGAAGTGGGGCTTTCGCGAGCTTTTCGAGAAGCAGATCATAGATATGGCGCAGCCCGACATCTGCCACGCCGGGGGCATCTTGGAGTTGAAGAAGATAGCGGCTATGGCAGAGACCTACTATGTGGGCTTTTGCCCGCACAACCCATACGGGCCAATCAACACGCTTGCGGCGCTGCATGTGGACGCATCATGCCCGAACTTCCTCATCCAAGAAGGTGGGCACGCTGACTGGTATTCGCATGTGGTCAAGGGCGAATTCCCATTTCAGAAGGATGGCTACTTCGCACTGCCGACGGGCGTGGGGCTTGGCATCGCTATGGACGAAGATGCGCTGCGGCAGTTCCCACATGGGAAAGAAAGCCACCCGGAGGGCTATCTCGCGCGAGCGCACTTCCCGTCGCGCCAGCAAAACATTTGGATTTGATGCAGGGCGCATTTCTTGCTATCATTCAGGCGCAGCCAATCCAAGCGGAACGGTGAGCGCACAATAAAAGCCCATGCATCGAAACGGCAGCCGCACCTGTGCAGCCGTCATTGCAACCTGCGCTCAAAAACCTTCCCGCCACGCTGTGGGAAGGTTTTTTGTACTTTTGGGTAAGACACTTATATAGGCGACTTTTCTCAATAGGCTAATCGGCTAGTGGGAATGTCTTTTCCCCGTCTTTTTAATGTAAGAGCATCAAATCTGTACGAAGAGCTTTTGAGCAACGCAACCACATCCACGGGTGGGCGAGGATGAGGCGAATGGACAGCCATCACGGCAGCATAACCGATGTAGAGGGCGTCCGCGTGGGACACTACACGGACACCGATGCGGCGACCGGCTGCAGCGTGGTGATATGCGAAGCTGGCGCAGTCGCCGGTGTGGATGTGCGTGGCAGCGCTCCGGGCACCCGTGAAACCGACCTGTTGCACCCCACCGCACTGGTGGACAGGGTCCACGCCGTACTGATCAGTGGGGGCAGCGCGTTCGGGCTAGACGCAGCGTCGGGCGTGGTGCGCTACCTAGAAGAGCACGGCATCGGGCTGAGATTTGGGGGCGCTGTCATCCCTATCGTCCCCGCCGCAATCCTATTCGACCTGACCATCGGGCGCGGAGATGTGCGTCCGGGTGCTGATCATGGCTATGCTTCATGCCTCAACGCAAGCGGGGATGCTGTTGTAGAAGGCAGTGTGGGAGCGGGCACTGGCGCAACCGTAGCCAAACTGCTTGGCGGGCGCTGTGCTGTGAAGGGCGGTATCGGCAGCGCAAGCCTGCATCTAGGCGGCGGGGTGATGGTGGGCGCACTCGTGGCGGTGAATGCCGTAGGCGGTGTGTACCACCCGGAATGCGGGCGCATCCTCGCAGGGCCGCGCAGCCCGTTGGACGGGCAAATGCTGGACTCTATGCGGCTAATCACATCGCTGGAGTACACCACGCTGCGCGCCGAAGCTGATGCACCATCGAACACCACCATTGGGGTGGTGGCGACGAATGCGACTCTGGACAAGGCGCAGGCGAACAAGCTAGCCTCAGTTGCGCAAGACGGGCTGGCGCTTGCGGTGAGGCCCGCGCATCTGATGTCGGACGGCGATACGATGTTCGCACTGGCGACCGGTAAGCAGGATGCAGCAGTGGATGTGAACCGCATCCTCGCTGCCGGAGTGGTGTGCGTCAGCCGCGCCATCGTAAGCGCAATAGAGAACGCAACCGGGCTTGGCGGGATTCCGTCAGCAAGCGAGTTGGCGGGGCATGGTTAGTCTAGACAGAACGGCTAGGGTCGGGTTCATCGGCGCCGGCAGAGTGGGCGGCTCACTCGCTGTGGCGATGACAGCAGCCGGGTACGATGTGGTCGGCGTGGCGAGCCGCACATACGCATCGGCGGAGGCGTTCGCCGCACGCATCGATGGATGCGCCGCATACGCACGCTCGCAAGATGTGGTGGACACCAGCGACATGATGTTCATCACCACGCCGGACGATGTGATAGCGTGCGTAGCAGCGGCGGTTCGCTGGCACAGTGGGCAGGGGGTGGCGCACTGCTCGGGGGTGTCATCGCTGGATGTGCTAGACGCAGCGGCGTTGCAAGGAACGCTCGTGGGTGGTTTCCATCCGTTGCAGGCATTCTCGTCAGTAGAAAATGGAAGCAAGAGCATACGGGGCAGCACATTCGGCATAGAGGGCAAAGGCGAAATGTGGGCGTATCTGACGGCGCTCGCACAAGATGTGGGTGGGAACGCCGTGTTCCTCAGCGCCGAAGACAAGGTGCTCTACCATGTCAGCGGCATGCTGATGGGCAACCTGCTGACATGTTTGGTGGGCATATCGGGCGAGGTGTGGGAGCGCATCGGCTACACGCGCGACGACGGTGTGCGAGCGCTTGTGCCGATGATGCGCGCCATCGCAGACAACATCGAGACGAGCGGTATCCCCGCCGCCGTAGCGGGACCATATCCGCGCGGCGACATCGGCACGATACAGAAGCATCTCGACGCGTTGTCAGAGCGCCATCCGAGCCTGCTGCCACTATATCGCGAGCTTGCGCTTGCGGGGATTCCGCTGGCTATGGAGCAGGGCTTACCGCCGGATACTGCCGCCACACTGCGCCATATGCTGCACGAGCACGGGGAATCAAAGAGAGGAATCGAGTGGTAATACGGCTATATTGCGTTCCGAGATAAGCACCGTGAGGGACTGAAAATGCGTACCACAATTCGCGAACTCAGGGCGATGAAGCGGCGCGGCGAACCGATTGCGATGATAACCGCCTACGACTACACATCAGGGCGCATCGTGGAGGAGGCGGGCGTGCCCATCGTGCTCGTGGGGGACAGCCTCGGGCAGGTGGTGCTAGGCTACGACTCCACCGTGCCGGTTACGATGGAGGATATGCTGCACCACATCAAGGCTGTGGCGCGCGGCACGAAACGGGTTCACATAGTCGGCGACCTACCGTTTATGAGCTACCAAGCAAGCGCAGAAGACGCACTCCGCAACGCCGGACGCCTGCTGAAAGAGGGCGGCGCTCAATCGGTGAAACTCGAGGGCGGCAGGCATGTTGCCGAAACCGTGCGGCAGATTGTGCAGGCAGGCATACCGGTTATGGGACATTTGGGGCTAACACCGCAAGCCGTAAACCAGCTGGGCGGGTATCGCATCCAAGGGCGCACCACCAAAGCAGCGACGGAGCTTATAGAGGATGCCAAATCGTTGGAGGATGTGGGCGCATATGCGCTGGTGCTGGAGGGCGTGCCTTCTGAGGTAGCGCGTATTGTAACAGAGCAGTTGAGCATCCCGACTATCGGTATCGGTGCGGGCGTCCACTGCGATGGACAGGTGCAGGTCTTCCACGACCTGCTGGGGTTATATCCCGACTTCACGCCCAAACACGCCCGCAAGTACGCCAACCTCGCAGACACCATATCGGTCGCCGTGAGCGAGTACATGCGCGATGTCAAAGCACACACATTCCCGTCCAAGGATGAGAGCTTCACGATGCCCCCAGAGGTGCTACGAGCTTTGGTGGACGGTGAGGATGTCGCGCGATTTGTGGATGCGCCGACAGAAGTGGAGCATGAGTGCTGATGCGCGTAATTGAGACTGTTGCGGAGTTCAGGAAGGCGTGCAGTAGTGCGCCCGCACCGCTGGGGCTTGTGCCAACAATGGGTTTCTTGCACGAAGGGCACATGTCGCTCGTGAGACGCGCGCGTACTGAGAACGCCACCGCAGCAGCGAGCATATTCGTCAACCCCACGCAGTTTGCGCCAAACGAAGACTTTTCGTCCTATCCGCGCGATATGGATGCCGACCTTGCCAAGCTAGAGGGCGCCGGCGTTGACTTAGTGTTTGCGCCAACGGCGGACGAGATATATCCCCCGGGCTTCGACACATATGTGGATGTGGGACACATCGGGGAACGGCTGGAGGGCGAACACCGCCCGGGACACTTTCGCGGAGTGGCGACGGTGGTGTGCAAGCTGCTAACGATTACACGCCCGGACAGGGTGTACTTCGGACAGAAGGATGCGCAGCAGTGCCTCGTCATCAAGCGGCTGAACGCCGACCTGAATTTGGGTGCAAACATCGTGGTCTGCCCGACGATACGCGATGCAGACGGGCTGGCGCTCAGCAGCCGCAATGTGTACCTGAGCGCATCGGAGCGCGCAGCGGCGCTGTCCCTGCACCGGGCGCTGGAACTGGCTCGCAAACTGCACGATAGCGGTGTGTCGAACGCCGAAGAAATACGGCAGCGGATGCGGTCGCTGATAGACCAAGAACCCTTGTTATCCGTCGAGTACATCAGTGTCGCCGATGCGTCCAACTTGAGCGAGCTAGACGCTGTGCGTGGGCGGGCGCTGGTGTCCCTAGCCGTGTGGATAAACAGAACGCGCCTGATAGACAATGTGATACTATAAAGCCTGCTTGGGCATAGCACTGGCGCTAGTAAACGACACGAGGCGGGGCATTTGAAGATACTTGTTACGAACGACGACGGGGTTGAAGCTCCGGGGCTGTGGAAGCTTGCGGAGGCTTTGAGCGATGTGGGCGAAATCACGGTGTGCGCGCCGGACAGGGACCAGAGCGGTATCGGCACAGCGATGACGCTGCTGGAAGTGGTGAAGGCGCGCAGAGTGAAAAAGCCGAGATTTGAGAGTGTGCCCACCTTCGCAGTGGAGGGCACTCCCGCTGACTGCGTAATCTTGGCAGCGGAAGCCCTGACGCCGGGCGATTTCGACATCGTGGTGTCGGGCATCAACGAAGGCTCAAACCTTGGGCTGGACATGCTGACATCCGGGACGGTGGGCGCAGCGTTTCAAGGCTACTTTCGCGGCATACACTCAATCGCGGTGTCCGTAGCGTCGCTCACGAATGTCCAATTCGACGCAGCGGCTAACGCAGCCCGCGCACTGGCGCAGACCATCGCAGCTACCAAGCCCGCAACACCCCTGTTCCTGAATGTGAACCTTCCCAACACCACCACAAGCGGCATCGTCAAGGCGCAGATAGCGACGCTGGGGCATCGGCTGTATTTGGAAAATGTGGAGCGCGGCAGCAACGGGCGGCGCACATACTACTGGATAAAGCACAATCGGCGAGTGAACCGCGGCGTCCAAGAGAACACTGACATATGGGCGGTGCGCAACAACCGCATCGCCATCACAGCGCTCAACGGAGTGCTAGAGCCGAACACGCCCCTGCCCGACCTTCAGCCCTTCGCCGACGCCACGGAGCGCGCGCTGGGCATCGGGGCGGCGCTTAACTCGCACGCCGATTGAGCATCGCAAGGCGTACGCTTTTCTACGGGAAAACGCTAGCACCTGAGAATGTGGCAAGAGAGCAGCACGAACCAACGAAGGAGGAAACCATGATTTACGAATACCGGGTGTATGAGACGCTGCCGGGCAGGCTGCCGAACATCAACGCACGCTTTCGCGACCACACGATGAAGATTTTCGAGAAGCATGGCATCAAGAACATCGGCTACTTTACGGCAGATGTGGGCGATTACAGCGACAGGCTAATCTACATCATCGCGTTTGAGGATGCGGCGCACAGAGAACGCGCATGGGAGGCATTCCGCAACGACCCGGAGTGGCAGAAGGTGCGCGCCGAGTCGGAGGCAGATGGGCTTATCGTCAGCCGTGTGTTCAACACGCTGCTGACGCCAACGGACTACTCGCCCCTGCAATAGGGGCTACCGGGTCGGTCAGTCAGCCCTTTTCGTTTCCTCAATCAATGGAAACCTGCGCCTGCGCCATCATTCACATAGGCTAAATGGCTCAAAAACATTCCCGCAGTCGAACTATGCTGCTCAAATCGCGATGAGACAAAGCGGATGAGTCTTTGTGCGCCATTTCCGTATGCTATTTCCTCCGCAGGCATACAAGGATAAGGCGCATCGGCGGTTCTCTCTGGCTATAAAACTTGCCATTGATGCCCTGTTCGGTATATCCTATTCGCCACTAATTGCAGTGTTAGATGCATCGCATCAGGTGCGTTCTTGCATGTCAGAAAGCTGCGACAATATCCACACAATCTGCAAACTTTTTGCAGCAAACTCAACAAGGGGAGGCGCTATAGAATATGGCGGATTTGCGAAAGTCGGTTGCCATCGTTGGGGTGGCGGAGTCCGACGAAATAGGGCGAATAGAGAAATCCAACTTGCAGCTTCATGCAGAGGCGGCGTATAACGCGCTCGAGGATGCGGGGCTGAAGATGTCGGATGTGAACGGCTTGATGACCGCCGGCACATCCACCATAAACTTGGGTGAATACCTTGGTATAACGCCCACATTCACGGACACCACGGCGGTCGGTGGTTCGTCGTTCATCATCCACATCGCGCACGCAATGGCGGCAATAAACGCGGGCTACTGCGACACGGTGCTGGTTACGCACGGAGAGGCCGGACGCAGCGCACGCTCACGCGCGGGCGGGAACGCATCAGACCCGGGGGCGCAGTTTGAGACGCCTTACGGGTTCATAGGCGCGCCCATCAACTACGCTATGGCGGCGCGGCGGTATATGCACATGTACGGCGATGACTATGTGCGGCAGGGCATGGCAGAGGTGGCTGTGGCAACGCGCAAGTGGGCGCAGCTGAACCCAAAGGCGTACATGAAAGACCAGCCAATGAGCTTCGAGGACTACCACGAGTCGCGTTGGATAGCGTGGCCGTTCCATCTGTTCGACTGCTGTCTAGTTACGGACGCCGGCGGGGCGTATGTGGTTACCACGCCTGAGAAGGCGCGCGACCTGCCCAAGAAGCCGGTGTGGGTGCTGGGCGCAGGCGAGGGGCACGACCACGGCATCATCAGCCAGATGCCAAACCTGACCAGCACTTGGGCGCGCTACTCCGGGCCCGCAGCGCTGAAGATGGCGGGCGTAACCCACGACGACATCGACCTTGCGATGATATACGACTCATTCACCTACACGGTGCTCGCGACGCTGGAGAGCCTCGGGTTCTGCGGGCCGGGCGAAGCGCCAGACTTCGTGGCGAACCAGCGAACGGCGCCGGGCGGCGATTTCGCCATGAACACTAGCGGCGGCGGGCTGTCCTACACACACTCCGGCATGTACGGGATGTTCCTCGTGCTGGAGGCAGTGCGGCAGCTGCGTGGCGAGACGGGCGAACGCCAACTAGACGACCCGAAGCTATGCCTCATCAACGGCACGGGCGGGTCGCTCTCATCCACCGGAACGGTGGTTTTGGGCATAGACTAGCAAGACAGCGGCGGAGCAGGCTGCTGCCGCCTCACAGCCATCGGGAGTGGGCGAACTGAACAACGCCGCCCATCCCGATAGCTAACATATTCCAAAAGCATCAGGAGATAGGAATGACGCAAGCATACAACAAGCCGCTGCCCGTGCCGCAGGTGGAGTCGGATGTGTACTGGCAGAAGGCGAAGGAGCACGAACTCTGGCTGCGCTACGACAACGAAGCCGGTCAGCACTACTTCTATCCGCGCGACATCTCGCCGCTAACCTTCTCGCGGGACACCGAGTGGCGGCAGGTGAGCGGGCGAGCGACACTATACACATACGCGATAGTGCACCGCGCGCCGCATCCCGGGTTCGTGGGTGATGTGCCGTTTGTAACGGCGCTGGTGGAGCTGGAAGAGGGGCCGATTATGGCATCCAACATCGTCATCGACGACCCCACGCCAGAAAACCTGACCATCGGGATGCAACTGGAAGTGGTGTTCGACGATGTAACAGACGACATCGCACTGCCGAAGTTCAAGCCCGCATAGGGAAGGCTACAGTCCGCCTGCCGGTTCAGTCAGACTGACCCATATGGCAAGCAAGCAGAATACGAGAGGGTCCGGCGTCCTGTTAGGGATTACCGGACCCTCTCTCTGTTCGTTTGGGTTTGGGCGTTTGAGTATGAGCGTTATGCGCCTCCCTATACCCTCAATACCCTTACTACTCTTGCGCAGCGCAATACTACGGACATTGGCAGAGCTTGCGGAGCATCTCGAAGGGATAGATGCCGGTATAGTGGGCGTCGCTCCATAGGAACTGCAGGGCGTACTTGCCGATGGTCAAATAGTCTTCGGCGCGAATGTTGGCATCCACCGTGGCGGGGTCAAGAAGGCGGCGATTCGTCCACTCTTCCACGCACTCGGCGCAGCCGCAGTTGACGCGCAGGTACTTCGACGGGTAAAAGCAGGTATGCCCGTCGCTCCACTGGATGCGCACACCCTCATCGCTCAGTTCTACGCCGTCAACGCCCAGTGATGTGCCGCTCATAGTTCGTTCCCCATCCACGCTTCGATTGACTGCAATGCCCGCTGCGTTTAGATACCCGATTGGGGTTTCGTGGCAGCAGAGAGGCGATATGAGCGCAGCCTAGCTCTGCTTAACCAGCTTTTGCATGGAGCGCAGTTCCTTTGGCGGGTAGAGCTTGCTGCCGTAGTCGCTCCAAGACACTTCGGCAACATAGATGTCGCCCTTGGAGTCGACGCTGATGGCGTGCGGGGAGTAGAAGCGTCCCGCATCATCGCCGTAGGATTCCCTGCCCAAGCGCGCCAGCACCTTGCCGCTCTTGTTCAGAATGGACACACGCGGGCCGAGGTCTGTGCCCACATAGTTCGAGCCGATGCCGCCGTAGTATTCGCCGATATACACCAGCCCGTCGCCCTTGCTGTTGATGTACACACACGCAGCGCGGGAGAGGTTGACCCATTGCGTCTCGAACTTGCCTTCGGGGCTGAATATCTGGATGCGGTGGTTCTCGCGGTCGGCAATATAGACCCAGCCATCAGGGTCAACCGCCACATAGTGGACGATGTTGAACTGACTCTCACCAGTGCCTGACGCGCCCCATGAGAACAGATGCTTGCCATCCGGTGAATACTTGTGCACATGGGCGTTGCTGTAACCGTCAGCGACATAGAAGTCGCCGTTGCGAGTGTCGAAGGCGACATGAGTCGGGGCGCTGAAGGGCTTGCCGCTCATGGACGCCGCCGGGATGCCGGGTCTGCCGATGGTGTTCAGCAGCTCGCCGTCGGGAGTGAACTGCCGGACTGTGTGGTCGCCGTTGTCCACACACCATATCGTGCCGTCGGGCGCTACGGTTACGCCATGGGGGTTGGTGAAGATGCCGTGCCCCCATGTTTGCACCACATCGCCATCAGTGTTGAACACGACCATAGGATGTGTGCCGCGATTGAACACATAAATGTTGTCGTCGGCGTCCACATCCACCGCCGTAGCCTCACGGTACACAGCGCCCTCGGGCAGACTGCCCCAGTTCTCGCCAGATGCCTCGTAGATGAAATCGCCCGAACCAAGCAAGACCATTTTGGTTACCTCCGGGTATTTGGATAGTTATCAGTCATTAGTTCATAGCCGTTAGTGTGAGTTTCAGGGTATCAGCAAGCGCCGCAGGGCGCAAGGACAGGGGGTAGGCATCCTCGAATATGCAATAGTATCTACAACATCTTCACAAGCCTTGTTGGTTCGGCACTGAGGCAGGGTTAACATACACCAAAACCTTCCCCTCACATAGGGCAGGGACTTGGAGGTATAGGCGCTTATGCCAGTGTGTCTTGCCGTGCTTTGTGTACCTTGCAGCGACAGTTAAGGAGGGCGCAGAGAATCATGGTTGCCAATTTTCTACATATACCTTAATATTGCCTCGCCTACACTTGTTGGCAAGCAGTTTAGCACACTTTTTTAGGAGGAGACACTTGGTAGAGACTTCCGCAATATCAGGCAGCAATGTCCCTATGCAGGCACGGCAGGAAGTAACAGAGCAGACCCACGCAGACCCCGAAAGCGAACACGAAGCCTTCGAGCGCCATATCGTTCCCACCATCCCGTACAATCAGCGAGGCTTTGTCATCACCTTCCGCGAGTGGCATCGTCTCCGCGAGCGGTTCACCGGATTCCAGACTGAGGAAAGCCAGTGGCTCTCTGGGGCGTCGGGCTGCCTATCCGCCAGTGTGGCATTCGGCGCTGGCGCAGTCTCGCTGGAACAGGTCGCAGGCGTATCCTTCTGGGTTCTGGTGTCCTTCTATGCGCTCACATGCGTCGGGCTTTTCGGTGCAGTGCTGTGCTTGTTCGCATACCGCCAAACACGCGGCCGCCGGGAAAACGATGTGCGGGTCATCCTAGAGTTTATGGATGACATCGAGAGCATGTTTGAGGAACAGGAAATTCGCGAAGCCATCGCAACGCTCCCCAACACGCGACAGGTCAAAGAATTCAATCCCAGCAAGTAACCGTTCAGCGCCGCCCTACGCAACTATTACCAATCGGCTAATTGCAAGGGCGGCGTTCGCGTGAACTCTGCGACCTGCGACCTGCGTTTGCGTTGCGAATGCAGCGGGCTATTGCCTAGCTCCCAACGACGCCTTTCTGAACATAGCGTCCAGCGAATGGCGAGATTTTGCAACTTTCTCATCCACCGCAATCCTTCGCCATAGATGTGCGCGGCTTGCACAAGTCATATGGGCGCTCTCAGGCGCTGCGCGGTCTAGACCTTCAGCTTCGGTGGGGGCAAACCCTAACGGTGCTAGGTGCGAACGGCTCGGGCAAGAGCACGCTCATAAAGACGCTGGCGACGCTCACTAAACCCGACGCCGGTGAGGCGTTAGTAGGCGGGCTGTCTGTGCGCCGCAGCGCCCATCGCATCCGCCGCATCATCGGCGTCGTAACGCACGATCCCCTGCTCTACGACGACCTTACGGGGGCGGAGAACCTGCGCTTCTTTGCGCGCCTGTTCGCACTGAAACAGGTCGAGCGGCGCATCCAATCCGTCGCCGAGCAACTAGGCATCACGCACCGATTGGAAGACAAGGCTGGCGCTCTGTCGCACGGGATGCGCCGCCGCTTTTCTATCGCACGCGCATTGTTACATGAACCGCTCATACTGCTGATGGACGAACCTGAGAGTGGACTGGACCGCGAAGCGCTCGACCTGCTCGCAAGGCTAATCTCGGACAAGAGCACGCCCTACCGCTCCGTCCTGACAACGACGCATAACTTGGAGCGCGGCATCGTCCAAGCCGACTGCGTGGCGATCCTATCACGCGGACGCATCGCATACGAATCGCCCGCCACCGACGCTCACGCCATTCGCACCGCCTATAACAGCATCGTGGCAACTTCGCAGCATTCCTTTGATTCGAGCGAGAAAGAACACTAGAATGGGTAGGCGCTGCCTGTTGACCTTTCAACTGAAATGAGGCGGACAGGCGCGCTGCTGTCCCTAATCTTCCCTTATCTTATACCTTAATCTTACTGCTCTCTTACTGCCATGCAATCCGATACACAACCTGCTAGATGTCCGGCTACATCCTCCCCATATTAGCAATCCTGCACAAGGACATCGCGCTGGAACTGCGCGCCAAAGACATCGTGGTGTCTGCGCTTGTCTTTGCGCTGCTGGTCATCGTGGTCTTCAACTTCGCCATCAGCCCGACGCCGCAAACGGTGGCGTTCATAGCGCCGGGCATCCTGTGGGTAGCGTTCACATTCGGCGGCGTGTTGGGGCTGAACCGCTCGCTCGGCTTGGAGAAAGAGAGCGGCGGCATCCACGCCCTGATGCTGGCGCCGGTGGGGCGCGAATCCATATTCTTCGGCAAGATGCTCGGCAGCCTCTTGTTCATGCTCATCGTTGAAGCGGCCGTCTTTCCCGTGTTCGCCGTGCTGTACAACTTTCCGCTGCTAATCCCGGGGCTGCTTCCCGTCGCGCTCGTAACGACCGTCGGCATCGCCGCTGTGGGCACGCTCTTTTCTGCCATCGCGGTGCACACGCGCTCGCGCGAGGTGATGCTCCCGCTGCTGTTTCTTCCTGTGGTAACGCCCGCCGTAATCGCCGCCGTCGAAGCCTCGGCATCAGCCATTCAATCTACCCCGGATCTGACCCGCTGGCTGCCCTTCCTCATAGCGTATGACGCCCTGTTCATCGTGGTCTGCCCCATCGCCTTTCGGATGATATTGGAGGACTAGATGTGCTTCTGGGAATAGCGCAGTCTCTCATCTTGGTTTTGGTATTCTTAATATGTAGGGATATTGGATTTTACCCACCGATGCCAGCACACTAGCGCCAACGAATACACCAGCATCTGTATGCTCTTGGTGTAGCCCTTCGTCCGTCGCACTAATCGGTTCAACTTACTTCGCCATACCGAATGCAACCCCTCGTTCCAGTTCACCGCACCTCCCTTGCCCACCACATGCCTGTTGCGAGGTAACCACCCATACACAGGATATGCATCACTCCGATACAACTCCGCATCCGGTAAGCGCTCATACAAGCGCAAGAATGTCCTCTCGCTGCGGTCGCCCACCTCAAAGTCCACCCACCTGCTCCCATCAGCCTCTTCTACTACCGCCGTCCATATCCACACATCCTCACGCAACTCCGCACGCCGAGCACGCTTGTATGTCCACATCTCATCACACGACACCACCGCAGCAGCACGCTGCGCCTCTGCTCCCTCAGTCCGCCTACGCCCACGCTCCCGCAGACGCTCTAATGCCTCACGCCCCCTTTTTTCACCCACCCGTGAACCGCTGTGGCACTGTATCCGAACACTCTGCCTACGGCGCTCAGACTGCTGCCTTCCAGATACATCTCAACCCCCTGCGCCTTGATGGCTGCGCTAGGGCGGTGATATGCAGCATCAGGCAAGTAGCGGCGACCGCAGTCTCCGCATCTGTACGACTGCTTGCCGCGCGCCAAGCCATTTTTGCGCATCCAGTTGGAGCCGCAGTCGGGGCAGCGAATATCGTGGCGATAGGTACGTTCACGAGCCATAAGACACCTCACTGTGTTTTGATGTTGTGACATATTATAACTTATTATCTCTACACGTTGAGAATACCTTGGTTTTGCGGCAATTGACACTCCATCGCTGAAACTGATATATTTAGATTCCCACATATGTGAAATTAGGCAGAGAGCAGGCGCAATTCCAAGCGCCGATATACGGCAATAAGCCGGCGCTCTAATGAGCGGACAATGCAATCAGAACAGGCACATCCTACGGCACAAACGCTCGCCTACCCCCACCGCACCCACTCGCCGGCAACTCCAAGCGCCGGCGACAGCGCCCTCGTGCGCACCACACCCGACGCATTGCAGCCCGCCACGCATAACACACAGCCCGCAGGAGGCGAACTTTGCAGAAAACTGACTTCGTAGTGAGATTCGCAGGCGAAGGCGGACAGGGGATGGTAACCTCGTCCGAAGGTCTGGCGCAAGCCGCAAGCATAGTCGGCTACCATGTCCAAACCTTCGTAACATTTCCATCGCAGATTATGGGCGGCCCAACTTGGGCGCAGGCGCGCCTATCCACCGACCCCATCATGAGCGCGGGCGACGAATTGGATGTCTTGGTATGCTTCAACGAAGAAGCCTATAACAATCACAAGCACGAAGTTCGAGATGGCGGCGTCATCATCTACAACTCCGGTGAGTTCGAGCCGGATGAAGCAGCCGACTCCTTTGGGATGCGCTTTGCGGATCTAGCCAAATCCACCGGCAACGCCCGTGCCGAAAACATGATCGTGCTGGGGGCGCTGGCGCACTTGGTCAGCATGCACCAGTCCATACTAGAAAACTTCGTGAAGGAGCGCTTCACGCGTGGGCGCCCCAACGATGAGCAGATTATTTCGTCCAATATAGAAGCGCTGACTCTGGGTCGCGAAGAAGCCGAGCGCAGCGGCTTCAGCCTCGGCGAACTTGCCCCCGCCAGCCGTCCCGAAGGGGATCAGATACTCATAAACGGCAACGAAGCCATCTCGCTGGGGGCTTGCGCCGCCGGCATAAACTTCTATGTGGGCTACCCCATTTCGCCCGCAACATCCATCCTGCTGTGGATGGAGCGAAACCTCACGGGCACAGGGAAATTCGTCTATCAGGCAAGCTCCGAAATCGAAGCCATCAACGCCATCTTGGGCGCAGGCTTTGCGGGTCAGAAGGCGATGACCGCGACTGCCGGGCCCGGGCTGTCGCTGATGGGCGAGGGACTTGGGCTTGCGTGGATGGCGGAGATTCCGCTAGTGGTAACAGATGTGCAGCGCGGAGGCCCGTCCACAGGCTTGCCCACCAAGACGGAGCAATCCGACCTGCTCACTGCGCTCACCCCCGGACACGGCGATGTCAGTATGCCCATCATCGCCCCCGGCAGCGTGGAAGAGTGCTTCTACGCCGCAGTGATGGCGTTCAACTGGGCTGAGCGCTACCAAGGCCCTGTCATCCTGCTCAGCGAGCACATGCTCTCAGAGCGTAAGCAGAACATACCGCGCCCTGACCTGAGCGCCATTGAAATCGAAGAGCGCGTTGCCTATAACGGAAGCAACGGCTACAACCGCTACGATGGCTGGGAACTCTCGCCTATGCCGCTCCCCGGCAACCCCGGCAGCTACATCGCCAACGGCAGCGAACACGATGGCATGGGCGACACCACACACTTGCCCGAGCGACACATCCAAATGACCGAGCGGCGTTTCAGCAAGCTCAAGCTGCTGGAGAACGAAGCATACGAAAGGCGCAACACCGATTCCCCCATCGCCCTCATGCCTTGGGGTGGCTCAAAGGGCCCGTCCCAAGCCGCATACGATCTGCTGATGGACGCGGGCGTGGACATCGGTTGGTACTACACCATGTTCCTCAACCCGCTGCCCAAAGACCTCCTCGACGAACTTCGTGAGAAGGAACTCGTCCTAGTCCCCGAGCTGAATTACCTCGGGCAGTTCTCCGGGGTGCTGCGCACACATGGCGTCAAGGCGGAATCCATCACGCAATACACCGGCCTCCCGTTTAAGGTCGCCGAGCTTACGAATCGAATCACTGAGATTACTCAGCGCATCGAACAGGAACAGAAAGTGAGCATAATGCTATGAGCGACAAGAATCCAGAATATGACTTCAAGTGGTGCCCGGGCTGCGGCGACTTCGGCGTCCGCCGTGCGCTTGAGGCAGCAATCGAACAGCGCAGAGTGGAAACCGAACTTCCCGTAGAGAACAATGTGGTGGTCGCAGGTATCGGCTGCTCCGGCAACATGGTGCACCTGCTCGAGGGGCAGCAGCCCTACGGCATTCATGGCATTCACGGGCGCACCCTTCCCATAGCGCTCGGCGTCAAGATGGGCAGACCCGACCTCAATGTCATAATCGTGGCAGGGGACGGGGACTTCCTCAGCATCGGCAACGAGCACATTGCACCCCAAGCCGCTCGCAACCTCGATGTAACTGCTGTCATAATGGACAACGCCGTGTACGGGCTGACCAAAGGGCAAAGCTCGCCCACCACCAAGCTAGATGACATCACCAGCTCCACGCCGTTTGGCAAGCCTGAGGCAGAGCTTAACCCGCTTGCGCTCTACCTTACGCTGGGCGTGTCGTACATTGCATCGCATGTGTCGACCAAAGTCCGCGACCTCGGCGCTGTCATCAACGACGCAATGAATCACAAGGGCTTTTCCATCGTGCATGTGCAGTCGCCCTGCACGACCTACAACAACACATATCAAGAGCTGAAGGGCAATGTGCGCAAGGGCATCCCGCCTTTGGCTTGGGACATCCCCGAGCATCACGACCCGTCCGACTACGAGGCGGCTCACGAAATCGTAACGCAAGGCGGCGTCCCTGTCGGCGTCGTCTATAAGGACACCGACCGCCCATCGCTCCAAGACAGAATCGACATCATCAACGACAAATCCTTCGGTCGCCAAGTGGACAAGATGATAGATTCTTACGCCATATCCACTAGCGCACCCTAGTTCCGAAGCGCCCTATCCTGCTCTTGTTCCCAAACCATACCGGGCAAGAGTGCATAACCATAGCTCATATAGAAGAGGCGACCCACAAGCGGGCCGCCTCTCTACATTTCCTGCGCAAACTCCACAGGGCAGCCCCCCAAATATGCAGGATTTTCCGCCTCGCCAAATCCGTATCCGTATCATATGGGACTTTCACTTCTACGCCGTCAAGGCGATATAACAGCCCGTTAATCCCCCGTTAACCTGCGCCGCATACAATGAAGGCAACGCAATTCTACGGGCGTAGCATTTATCGGAGCAGCCGCTTTGACGCATCTACGATACGCTCTCGTCGGCGAAACCCTTGGCACATTCTTGCTAGTATTATTCGGCACAGGGGTTGTAGCCGCCGCAGTGGTTGGCGGCGCACAGATGGGCTTATGGCAAGTGGCGGCGGTTTGGGGGTTCGGCGTAACGCTCGCCATATACGCAACCGCCGCTGTGTCGGGTGCGCACCTCAACCCCGCGGTAAGTCTCGCCTTCGCCATCTTCAGGCGCGACGAATTCCCCGTGCGGCGTATGTGCGCCTACTGGGCGGCACAGCTCGCAGGCGCAACGCTTGCGGGGCTTGCGATACTCGCCGCGTATGGGCCCTTCGTGGAGCGCTTCGAGCAGGCGCACGGCTACACGCGCGGCGAGCCGGGCAGCCAGCACTCGGCGATGATATTCGGCGAGTACTTCCCAGACGCCAACATAGTGGGCACGGACGCAGCAGCACGGGCGCTTGTGTCAGCACCTGCCGCCGCCGCAATCGAGGGCTTCGGCACTGCCATCCTCGTGCTGATGATCTTCTCTCTTGCGGACAAGCGCAACGCCGCACTGCCGAACAAGGGGCTTGCCCCATTCTTCATCGGCTTCACGGTGGCTGTCCTCATAAGCGTCTTTGCGCCGCTGACGCAAGCGGGCTGGAATCCCGCGCGCGACTTCGGGCCGCGCCTCGTGGCATTCTTCGCAGGCTGGGGCAGCATAGCGATACCGGGGCCGTCCGGCGGGTTTTGGGCATACATCGTCGGGCCGCTGATTGGAGCACCGCTAGGCGCAGCTGTCCACGAATTCCTGCTAAAACCCGGTCTGCCACGCCCCACAAAAACCTACGATTCCACCCCCGCTGACTATGGCGCGAACGCATCCAACGGCAGCGCCCAAAATGCACCACAGTGATACGGAGACCACACCTTGACCGCAGTCCTGTTCGTATGCGTTCACAACGCCGGGCGCAGCCAAATATGCAGCAGCGACTCAGTCGCCCGTGTGCAATAACGCCGCCGCTCTAATCCGGTGTGCCCTCGCTCAGCGGGGTCGCCTTGCTCAGGTAGTGGTTCGGGTCGGCGCGGGGGTTGGTGGCGTCTGTGGCGTCCAGCATCCTGTCGTACTTGGAATCAAGGTCGCTGAGCTTGCTGCCGAGCGACTTGTGCAGCGCGGCGCTGGACATCACTCGGTGCGTGGACGCAGAGCCGCAAGCATTGCACTCGACCGCATCGGGCGGGGGAAACTTTCGCCATAATACGCTTGACTTGTGTTCACAGGCGTCGCATCTGTACTCGTATATTGGCATCGCAATCTCCCCATCTATGCGAATCGCGTGTCCACGCCCGCAGATGCGTCGAAGAACGCTTGCACCGACAGATGGTACTGGAAAAACGCAGTGCGGCGCAGCTCGTCGTGCGATTTGACGCAGCCATTGGGCATAGTCAGGTCGAGCGTGTTTAGGGTGTGCGCAGAGTCCGCGCCGCCGTTAGCAGCGATGTTTGTAAGAAACGCCTGCCATTCCGCCGCCGTCATGTCTATGTAGAAGTCGGCGTACCGCATATCGTCGGAGTCCATTTCGGCAACGCCCACGCATTCAAAACCCTCGAAGTCCACGATGAACGCTTCATCACCGACTTTCACCCCCATACGACAGTTGCAGCTGCCCTGGGATGTGAACTGCCTGTCGCCGTTGGCGCGCTCACGAACCGCCTCAAACCATTTTAGGGAAGGAAATTGCGTCATCGTTTGTCCTTGGTCGTTTTGGTAATCGTGCTATCTGCCTTGTCGCGCTAGCCATCAGACTATTGAATGGCATCGCAGGGATGTGGCGCAAAATGTGGCGGGCGATGAGCGAAATGCTAGTCCGCCGCAAACTCGGTGTCAATGCGCGCAGAGGCGTCGAAGAAGTACTGGAAGGTCTGGTTGTAGCGGAAGAAGAAGTCTTGCCGATACTGGTCGTCGTTTCTCGTGAGCGCCAAGCCGTCTTCTTTTCCCAAGTCCAGAGTGTTCAGCGTCCAGTCGAGAGCGGCGCCGTCGTTATCCTTGATGTTGCGCAACATAGCCTGCCAATCGTCAGCGCTCATGTCCAGATAGAAGTCTGCATCCACAAGCTCGGCATCGGTGATTTCCCGCGCATCGGCGCACTCCATCCCCTCGAACACGAGCATATAGGTTTGCGCTCCCACTTTGACGCCCATAATTGCGTCGCACAACCCGCCGCCGCCGCCCTGATAGGCTTCGTCGGCGTTGAACACACTCCGTACTTCTTCAAACCATTCCAACGACGGGAAAACCGGCAAAACTCAGCCCTCCATCCGCTCTACAAAAACCAGATTAACACTTGCGGCGGCGGCGAAAGAGAAAGCGTGTCGACACTACCGCATCCTAAAATGATGGCGCAAAAGACGCAGTTCCCGCAGCTATGCCTCCATGTATTGGGCGAGGCTCGGCGGGAAGTTGGCATCTCTAGGGACGCCGATGTGCTCCATGTTGGCGAGATACTGGCGGGCGAAATCCCCCATCATGCGCTCGAACACGCGCATCCCACTCTGTGCGTTCTCTATGCCGCCGCCGAATATAATCGCCAGCGCCTCTTTAAGCACCGGGTCTCGCAGCTCGCGCTCAAATATCCGCTCCGCAGTGTTCTGCAGCCGACCGAACACGATGGGCTTGTCCACATTGTGCGATGTGGCGTAGCGTAGATGCGCCAAGCCGTATGCGATGTGGCGCGCCTTATCCTGCAGGCAGCGTGCGAACAGCACCTTCTCAGCCGGGTTGTGTGCATAGAGTTCGCCGTAGCGATAGAGCGTGAAGGTGAAAGTGCCGCGTAGGATGTGCAGCATCAGCGCGGTTTCGGGCCAGCCGCCAGTGCTCTCAAGCAGCATGCGGTTGACCTCGCCCTTGTTTTCCAGCCCAAGCCCACCGCCATTGGCGAGTGCGCGCTTTCGGAACGCCTCGAAGTGGCGGGCGTTGTCGAACATCTGCGACGCAAGGAAGAGCTTGACCTCGTGGTAGCCGTAGCTCATCTTCTGCTGCCAGCCGCCGATGACCTCAATCTCCACGCTGGCGTACTGGGAAAGTTCGGTGCAGAACTGGCACATCGCCGCCTCAACATCGTCTGGCAGCGGTCGGATGGTGCGCCATGGGACATCGGTCGCAGGCGCCCAGCGACGCTGTATCGCCTCTTCGTAGAGGTCGGCGGCGTTGTCCGCCCACAGCTCGCGCTTCTCCCGCACCTCGAACCCGAGCGGTGCAACGCCGGGCACGGGGTAAGCGCCGCGTGGCTTGCGCGTCTGGTCGTCCCAGAAGTCGGGCACATCGCCGTACACGCCGATGTTAAGCGCATCCACGGTCAAGCCGTTCTTGGTGGGCAGCGCTCTGACGCCCCATTGCAGCGTGTTCTTCATCCATGACAGGTCGGGCGGCGCAATCTCCGCTGTGCTTGTATCAGCCCCCGATGCTGCACGCTCGGTTGCGCGCGCAGCCGACGCTTCAGGCGCATCAGCCCTGCCGTCCGCCTTATCCCGCTGCTCCTCCGACATCTAATCTTGCACCTTAACTTTCAAATAGCCTCTGCTAGCATCTGCCCCACAAAACAGGCGTCTTCAACATCCGCATGAGAACGCCCGTTAGATGAACGAACAGGATCTAGTTTCGCATGTACTCTATGATGCGCGGGTCGGCACGCCCGTTTTCGAAGCGCTCGCCAAAACCGGCGGATCGGATGCGCTGCACATACTCGCGTATCTGTCGGCGGCGAATCGCCATTAGCTTGCGTGCGCCTTCGTCATAGTGCTTGATGCCGCCGCCAAGCAGGATAGCCATCGCCTCGCTGCTGGGCGTGTCAATTGCCGCCGGGTTCTGAGTGCCCGCAAGCAAGCCGAGTTCGCCTTCGTCGAGGTAGCAGTGTATCTCTTCGCGGCGATCCGGCTCGGATTCGGCGAGGTAGCGCATGTGCATCACACCGAACGCCACATGGCGGGACTCGTCCTGCGCTGCTAGGCGGTAGATGCGCTTTTCGGCTTCGTTGTACGCCATCAGCTCGCCCATTCGGAACAGCGTCAGCACGGCGCCCTCGCCGGATATGTGCAGCCTAGACGACATTTCGGTGAACTCGCGGGAGAGGTCGATGCTGCCGACCACGCCGCTGGTGGTGATGTCCGGGCGCTGCATCAGCCCGCCGCCGTTGGCAAGGGCGCGCTTGCGGAACACATCCAAGTGGCGGGACTCGTCCATTATCTGCGAAACAAGGAACATTCGCGGCTCGAAGTAGTCTGGGCTTGTGTTCGCCACCCAGCGCGCGGGTATATCCGCAGCGACGAACTCCACCTCTGTGAGGAATGTGGCGAGCTGGCACTGGGCGCGCTCGATGTCATCGGGCAGCGGCTTAATCGTGTGCCACGGGATGTCAGACGCACTCGACCACTGACGCTGGAGAGACTCTTCGTAGAGCGCTGCGGCGTTGTCCAGCCATATCTCAGACTTGGTGCGGACACCGTAGCCACCGATGCGATAGGCGTCGGGGCGCTTGGCTGCGCCGCGTGGCCTGCCGGTCATGTTGTCGGTGGTCTCGGGCGCATCGCCGTATGAGCCAATCTCTATGTTGGAGAGAGTCATGCCGCGCTTCTGGTCGGGTTCGGCTCGGATGTCCCATTCGCCGCGCTCGTCCAGCCACGACAGATCCAGCTGGTAGTCGTCGGCGTAGTCCCTGACGGCTTGCAGCGATTCGTTCTGCGTGGTTGTCATAGTGCCTCCTTAAAAAGAACTTACAAGCAAAAATGCCAATCTGTTCAGTGGCTCGATTTGGTGCTGTGAATATGATGGTTTGTGTCTAGTGAACGGTTTTGTGATACTTAATGCCTACGGAACTCTATAATACCCTATGCGATGCGCACCCATGCATAAGGAAGCCGCTTTTCCGGTCTCCGTTACTTCGGAGAAAAGTGATGCATAGCACCACGTTAGGTGCGTCCCCGTATGCACGGGGAAACTATCTCGCTTGCGCCAACGGCTGGGCTAGATATAGATACATCCCCGTATACACGGGGAAATCCTAAGTCAGTCTATCGATCGACACTATGATTTTAATATAACGCAAGCAGGTTGGACACGCAAGCGAGCGTGGTTCGGTTGTTCAGTCTATTGGCTGACGGGGCAGCATTCACGGGCGTGAGACTATATGCCAATAAATGTTGCGTTAACGCCAGTGTGCGATGTGTGTGGTTCGCCGCAGCCAGTGTAGCACTGGGCACAGAGGCTGCGCCTGCGTTGTGATACACTACAAGGCGCGCTCGGTGTAACCACAGGGCGCGGGCAAGCAGGGCATCACACACTAGGACAATAATTGGCATTCAGCGCAGGGGCATTTAGCCCCTCTCAAGTACGGCGTCGGGCGCGTGGCGTGTTCTACGGCTGGTGGCTCGTCCCCATCAGCGGTACGGTGCATACCATAACCAGCGTGCCGCTCTTTCACGCTATGGGGCTATGGTTCGTGGCGCTTGAGGCGGCGTTCGGCTGGAACCGCACCCAGCTCTCACTCGCCTTCTCGTTCACACGCATAGAGGGCGGCATCCTCGGGCCAATCGAGGGCTATCTCGTGGACCGCATAGGTGTGCGGCGGATGGTGCTCATCGGTCTGATAGTCCTTGCGCTCGGCTTTTTGTTCCTGAGCCAAGTGCGGGATATGAGCGCTATCCCCTTCCTGCGGGACGTGCCGTACCTTAATCGGCTCGACCCGTTCATGTTCTACATCGCTTTTATGATAATGGCGCTTGGGCAAGGTTTCAGCGGCTGGCTGCCGATGAACACGATGCTCAACAACTGGTTCAACCGCAATAAGGCGAAGGCGATGGGGCTGAGCAGTGCCATAGGGCGGATGTGGGCGCTGATAATCATCCCGGCTATGGCTTGGGCGGTAGACCCCAAGCAAGACAATCTGGGTTGGCAGTCCACCGCCCTGCTGCTGGCAGTGGTAACCTTAGTGTTGGCGCTGCCCTTGTCGCGGCTGATACGCAACCGGCCAGAGGATTACGGGCTGTTGCCTGATGGCGACTCGCCGACGGATAGCGCGCAGCGCCCTGCCGCACGCCGCCGCATAGCGCCGAGGCGTCTGCCCAATGCAACCGGCGACTTCACCCTGCGACAGGCGATGCTCACCACATCGTTCTGGCTCATCGCATTCGGGCAGGGCTTCACCTCAATGATGCTCATCGCGATGATGGCGCACCTAGCGCCGATGCTGACGGACAAGGGCGTCTCTCTGCCGATGGCGGGATGGGTGGTAACCACCTACACCGCCTTGTCGATGCTGTTCCAAGTCGTGGGCGGGTATGTGGGCGACAAGATCTCCAAGCGCGTCGGATACTTCTGCTTCACCACCACACAGGCGCTTGCCGTCGTGCTGCTGGTCTATGCGCCCGCAATATCGGAGCAGTTCGGCATCCCGAACCTGTGGCCCATATTCACATTCGCGGTGCTGTTTGGCATCGGGTTCGGTGGGCGTAACCCGCTCAGCACATCCATACGCGGCGAATACTTCGGGCGAAGCTCGTTCGGCAAGATAATGGGGATGTCGCAGCTCCCGATGAACCTGCTGCTGCTGATAGCCCCAATCTACGCAGGCGTGCTGCACGACACGATGGGCAGCTACGACTTCGCATTCCTGTCGCTTGCGGCGCTGAATTTCCTCGGAGGTGTTATGTTTCTGATGGCGAAGAAGCCTCGTTTAGACCCAACTGCTAAACCGCCACGCATCTTAAGGCTGATGGGTATCAATTAAGCCAGCCGCGGAACATCCCGTGCAAACCGTATAAACTATAAACAAGGAAAAGGCGAAACAACATCGTGATTATCGTGGTTTAAGATATGCTTGAATCTGCATCACGCAAGAAAGTGAGGATAAGCTATGTCCATACAGCCGTTCACCATCAACATACCAGACGATGTGCTGGACGATATGCGCAGCCGCATTGCCAACACCCGCTGGCCCGACGAGATCCCCAACTCGGATTGGGACTACGGCACGAACATGGCGTATGTTCGTGAGCTGACAGACTATTGGGCGAATGACTTCGACTGGCGGGCGCAAGAGGCGATGCTAAACGAATTCGCCCACTACCGCGCTGATGTGAACGGCATGGGCATACACTTCATTCATGAGCGTGGCAAGGGACCCAACCCGATTCCCATCGTCATCACACACGGATGGCCTAGCACATTCTTCGAGATGTACAAGATAATCCCGCTGCTGACCGACCCTGCGGCTCACGGCGGCGATGCGGCGGATTCGTTCGATGTGGTCGTGCCGTCTATGCCTAGCTACGGCTTCAGCGACCGCACGACGGAACGGGGGTGGAGCTTCTCGCGCGTGGGCGACCTGTGGACAACGCTGATGCAAGACACGCTCGGATACGGCAAATTTGCGGCACACGGCGGCGACTGGGGCGCGGGCGTTACGGCTCGGCTCGGCTACGCACACGCCGACAAGCTCATCGGCATACATGTAACATCAGCCTCGGGTATGCCATATCTCGGCGAGGGCAGCGCCCCGCTCACCGATGCGGAGCAGGAGTTTGTGGCGGCGCGGGCACACTGGCGCGAATATGAGGGCGCATACGGCCACATACAAGGCACCAAGCCGCAAACGCTCTCATACGGGCTTATGGACTCGCCCGTGGGGCTTGCGGCGTGGATAGTGGAAAAGTTCCGCGCATGGTCGGACTGCAATGGCGATGTGGAGAGTGTCTACACCAAAGACGAGCTTCTCACGAACATCACTATCTACTGGGCGACGCAGACGATAAGCTCGTCGGTGCGTATCTACTACGAATCCCAGCGCGACCCGCTGAACCTAGAGCAGGGCGAGATTATCAGCGCGCCCACGGCGGTAACAGTGTTCCCAAAGGACATCAGCACGCCGCCGCGTGAGTGGGCGGAGCGAATGTTTAACCTGCAGCAGTGGACCGAAATGTCGGACGGCGGTCACTTCGCCGCTCTGGAAAAGCCACAGCAACTCGTGGAGAACATCCGCAACTTCTATCGCCCCCTGCGCTAAACACGCCCGCGCATTACACACACGCTCGCAAGGGGTATTTCAGCGGCTGCCTGATTTGCCCCTTATCCACCCCATTCCTGTTCCATGTGTTTCCTGTCTATTCGCGACGCCCAAAGTCCGGTATTCTTAACATGTAGGGATATTGGGTTTTGCCCACCGATGCCAGCACACTAGCGCCAACGAATACACCAGCATCTGTATGCTCTTGGTGTAGCCCTTCGTCCGTCGCACTAACCTATTCAACTTACTTCGCCATACCGAATGCAATCCCTCATTCCAGTTCACCGCACCTCCCTTGCCCACCACATGCCTGTTGCGAGGAAACCACCGATACACAGGATATGCATCACTCCGAAACAACTTTGCATCCGGTAAGCGCTCATACAAGCGCAAGAATGTGCCCTCGCTGCGGTCGCCCACCTCAAAGTCCACCCACCTGCTCCCATCAGCCTCTTCTACCACCGCCGTCCATATCCACACATCCTCACGCAACTCCGCACGCCGAGCACGCTTGTATGTCCACATCTCATCACAGGACACCACCGCAGCAGCACGCTGCGCCTCTGCTCCCTCAGTCCGCCTACGCCCACGCTCCCTCAGGCGCTCTAATGCCTCACGCCCCCTTTTTTCACCCATCCGTGAACCGCTGTGGCGCTGTACCCAAACACTCTGCCTACGGCGCTCAGACTGCTGCCTTCCAGATACATCTCAACCCCCTGCGCCTTGATGGCTGCGCTAGGGCGGTGATAGGCAGCATCAGGAAAGTAGCGGCGACCGCAGTCTCCGCATCTGTACGACTGCTTGCCGCGCGCCAAGCCATTTTTGCGCATCCAGTTGGAGCCGCAGTCGGGGCAGCGAATATCGTGGCGATAGGTACGTTCACGAGCCATAAGACACCTCACTGTGTTTTGATGTTGTGACATATTATAACTTATTATCTCTACACGTTGAGAATACCCAAAGTCCTTTTGAATTGACACGCCTTCCCGTGCAACTATAAAATGCAATAATCGCGATGATAAACCATAAACGGCATAGGCTACATCTACACAGCCGTTTGCATAGCTGCACATACAAGCATAAGCGGCGTATCAACTCAAGCAAAAACCACAGCCAAACCCCGCTAGAATGCGGACACACAACTTGTCTTAACCTGTCTTAAATTAGGAGGTGCGCCATTGTTCACAAAGGCATACATTTTGATTGAAACCGCAGTCGGCAAATCGCGAGATGTCGCAGAAGCGCTGCGGTCTCTGGACGGCATCCAAACAGTGGACGCCGTTACCGGCCCATACGACATCATCGCTATCGTAACCGCCCCGGACCTCAACTCCATCGGCGATATGGTAACGGGGGAAATCCACATCATTAACGGCATCGTCCGCACCGTAACCTGCCTATCCGTAGGCAGCGTCTGACCCGCCCGCAGCCACGCACCTTATGCACGCTCCCCTCATAACAGACATAGCAGCAGAGGGATGCGGCTTATGCATAGGCGGCGTATCATGTGGACTGGCGGCAACACCATTGCAAATGCAAAAGATGAGATAAACGGAGGAGAACCATGCAGTTCAAGTTCACCACCGCAGAAGAGAACTTCCGCACCGAGTTGCGCGAGTTTCTAACTGCCGAGCTTCCCGACGACTGGACTGGCGGCGGAGAGGGCGAGGGGGAAGACTGGGACTTTACCCTGCAGATGCGAAAGAAGCTCGCCGACAAAGGCTGGCTGACGATGGCTTGGCCCGAAGAGTACGGCGGGCAGGGCGCTTCACACATGATGCAGCTCATCTTCGCCGAAGAGATGGCGTACCAGCGCGCACCGGGCCGCGACCAGTTCGGCACGAAGATGCTCGCTCCGACGCTGATGATTCACGGCAGCGAAGAGCAAAAGCGCGAATACCTGCCGCCCATCGCACGCGGAGAGGTGCAGTGGTGCCAGGGCTACTCTGAGCCAGAGTCCGGCTCAGACCTAGCCTCGCTCCAAACCCGCGCGGTGGAAGACGGCGACGACTTCGTCATCAACGGCACGAAGATATGGACATCCAACGCTCACCACGCCGACCATGTGATGGTTCTCACCCGAACCGACCCTGACGCCCCCAAGCACCGCGGCATCAGCTTCCTGCTCGCAGATATGCACCAGCCCGGTGTGGAAGTGCGCCCCATCATCAACATGGCGGACGACCATAGCTTCAATATGGTCATATTCGACAATGTGCGCGTGCCGAAGAAGAACCTCGTCGGCGAACTCAACCGCGGCTGGTATGTGGGCGCAACGCTGCTGGACTTCGAGCGCTCCGGCGTGGAATATTCCGCAGGCAGCAAGCGCACGCTAGAAGAACTCATCCAGTTCTGCAAAGACAACAACAGCAACGGACACCGCCTCATAGACGACCCGAAAATCAGTCGCAAACTCGCCGACCTGATGGTCAAGACCGAAATCAGCCGCCTCATTTCCTACCAGATCGCGTGGATGCAGTCTGCCGGGCTAGTCCCGAACAAGGAATCCTCGATGGGCAAGGCGTTTGGCACAGAGCTTCAGCAAGCCATCGCCCGCGCCGGAATGGAAATCCTGGGGCTGTACGGTCAACTGGAGCCGGGGTCTAAGTACGCTCCCCTGCAAGGGCGCATCGAGCAGAGCTACATGACCAGCGTATCTGCCACCATCGCCGCCGGCACATCCGAAATCCAGCGCAACATCATCGCCACGCGCGGGCTGGGGCTGCCACGCTAGCCCGTTCGGCTTGTCGATGACGGCTATCGACCGAGTATTCGTGCGACTGAAACACTTTGAGGTGAGCACAGATGGACTTCCGATTCACAAGCGAAGACGACGCCTTTCGCAAGGAAGTCGGCGAGTTCGTAGAGACCGAGCTGCCGTGGGACTGGCGCGAGCGCGCCGTTGACGCCGAAGAGCCGGAAGACGCCGGCCTCGTGCGTGAGTTCAAGAAGAAACTCGCGGGCAACGGCTGGCTGACGATGGCGTGGCCCGAAGAGTACGGCGGGCAGTCAGCGCCCCACATCCGCCAGATGATCTTCAACGAAGAGATGGCGTATCGGGGCGTCCCCGCAGGCGACTCGGGCGTCCGCATGGTAGGCCCCATCCTGATGCTCTACGGCACTGAAGAGCAGAAGCAGTTCTTCCTGCCGCGCATCGCCCAAGCCGAGATAGACTGGTCGCAAGGCTACTCCGAACCCGACAGCGGCTCAGACCTCGCTTCGCTGCAAACACGCGCAGTTGAGGACGGCGACGACTTCGTTATCAACGGCTCCAAGATATGGAACGGCGCACACTCCGGCTCGGACTGGATGTTCATGCTGGCGCGCACCGACCCTGACGCCCCCAAACACCGCGGCATAAGCTTCCTGCTCACGGAGATGCAACAGTCCGGCGTTACTGTGGAAAAGATACCCATGATGTGGGACGCACATCGCGCACTGGTAACATTCGAGGATGTGCGCGTGCCGAAGAAGAACCTCGTCGGCGAACTTAACCGCGGCTGGTATGTGGGCGCTGCATTGCTGGATTTCGAGCGCTCCGGCGTGGACAGGCCCGCGCGCGCCAAGCGGCTGCTCGAAGACATCGTGGGCTTCTGCAAGGCGAACAGCCGCAATGGGCAGCCCCTGTCGGAAGATGTTACAGTGCGTCAGCGGCTAGCGGACATGGCAGTACAGATAGAGGCGTGCCGCCTGATGTGCTACAGCGTGGCTTGGATGCAAAGCCAAGACATGATCCCCAACCGCGAGGCGTCCATCACCAAGGCTTACGGGACAGAGATGATGATACGCCTGTACAGCCTCGGGATGCAGGTTATGGGTTTGTACGGGCAACTAGAACCCGAGTCTGAATGGGCGCCTCTACGCGGACGCATCGAGAACGGGTGGATGCGCTCGCACGGCGGAACAGTCGCCGCAGGCACATCCGAAATCCAGCGCAATGTCATCGCCACACGCGGGCTGGAACTCCCACGCTGACTCATACCTTATTATCTACCTTTCAGCTGATACCAAGACGCAGAATTGGGAAAGTGCATGAATAGAGATGCCGCCCTATAAGGCATAGCAAAGGCATAGCAGCACACGAACCTTTTTCGCATTCAGAAACACTGGAGGAAACCACCACCATGGATCTTGGATTGAACGAAACCCAGCAGATGCTCAAAAACAGCGCGCGCGAATTCCTGCAAGCCGAGTGCCCCGACACTTATGTGCGGGCGATGGAAGACGACGAGCGCGGCTACACGCCGGAGATGTGGCAGAAGATCGCCGAGCAGGGCTGGCTGGGGCTTATCTTCCCGGAAGAGTACGGCGGCGTGGGGCTTAGCTACCTCGACCTGTCCGTGCTGCTCGAAGAGACGGGGCGGGCGCTGCTTCCGGGTCCGCTGTTCTCCACGGTGGTGATGGGCGGGATGGCTATCCTAGACGCCGGCACCGAGGCGCAGAAGCAGGAACTCCTTCCCCAAATCAGCGAGGGGCAACACATCGTTACGCTCGCCCTCACAGAGCCAAGCGCACGCTGGGACTCCGAGGGCATAGAGACCACCGCAACCCCCGACGGCGACGGCTGGCGCATCAACGGCACGAAACTCTTCGTGCCCAACGCACATGTGTCCGACACATTCGTAGTGGCGGCGCGCACCGGCGACGCCCCCACCGACATCACCCTCTTCCTCGTCCCGCGCAACACCGACGGCGTTACGCAAACCCTGCTCAAGACCATCGCTTCGGATCGCCAGTCAGAGATTACCTTCGAGAATGTCAGTGTGCCGGCATCGGCAGCATTGGGCGAAGTCAACAAGGGCTGGGACACCATTGAGAAGGTGCTGGCGTGGGGCGCAATCGGCAAGTGCTCTGAGATGGTGGGGGGCGCAGAGCAGGTGCTCGAGATGACGGTGGAGTATGCCAAGCAGCGCACGCAGTTCGGCAGGCCTATCGGGTCGTTCCAAGCCATCCAGCATCACTGCGCCAACATGGCTACGGATGTGGAAGGCTCGCGCTACATCACATATCAGGCAGCATGGCTGCTGTCAGAGGGCGAGGATTCTGCGCAAGAGGTCGCCATGGCGAAGGCGTGGGTGAGCGACGCCTACCGACGCATATGCGCTCTCGGGCACCAGTGCCACGGCGCAATCGGCTTCACCAAAGAGCACAACATGCAGCTGTATTCGCGCCGCGCCAAAGCCGCTGAACTCGCTTTCGGCGACACCGACTTCCACCTAGAAACCGTCGCCGCCAACATCGGACTGTAAGAGGATTCGCCCCGTTGTGGAAGCACCCACTAGTTTGTCAGAGGTGCTTCCATGACGCCACAAAGTGCTGCCCAGACGGCACGCAGTTCCCACCGCCGTAGCAGAGAAGCCGCACTCGGATGAACCTAGAAACCACTGCTGCGCGCGCCGCACACCGCATCGACAGCGACACCGGCGCAATCATAGCGCCGATACACACATCCACCACCTTCGAGCGCGCACCCGACGGCGACTTCCCGCACGGCTACATCTACGCCCGCACCGACAATCCCACCCGCCAGCAACTCGAGGGTGTGCTCGCGCGCCTAGAATCGGGGGCGGAGTGCGCCGCATTCGCATCTGGCTCCGCCGCAACCGCAGCCGTGTTTCAAGCGCTCGACCCCGGCGACCACATCGTTGCGCCAACGGACTGCTACCATGGGACGACGGCGCTGCTGCGCGATGTGTTCGCGCGCTGGGGCTTGCAGGTCAGCTTCACCGACACCACCGACCCGCAAGCGCTGCAAGCTGCTGTTCGCCCAAACACCCGCATCGTGTGGATAGAAACGCCGTCCAACCCGATGCTTCGGCTGACAGACATCCGCCGCAGCGCTGAAATCGCTCACGCCGCTGGCGCCCTGCTGGTCTCCGACAACACATGGGCGACTCCGATGCTGCAACGCCCCCTCGATATGGGCGCAGACCTAGTCGTGCATTCGACGACCAAGTACCTATCCGGGCACACCGATGTGCTCGGGGGCGCAGTGGTTGCGGCAGGAGGCACACGAGATGCGGCGCTGTTCCACGAAATTCGCCGCATCCAAGCCACATATGGCGCAGTCCCGTCGCCGTTCGACTGCTGGCTCACACTGCGCGGCGTCCGCACGCTGCACCTGCGTATGGCGGCTCACTCCAACAACGCATACGCCGTTGCCAAATACCTCAGTGCCCATCCACGCGTCCAAGCCGTTCACTACCCGGGATTATACACACACCCCGCCTACGAACTCGCCCGGCGGCAGATGAGTGCCTACGGAGGCATGCTGTCGTTTCAAGTCGAGGACGGCAAGGAGCAGGCGATGCGAGTGGCAGCGGCGCTGCGGCTTTTCACGCGCGCCACCAGCCTCGGCGGGACGGAAAGCCTCATCGAGCATCGCGCCTCAATAGAGGGGCCGCAAACGCAGACGCCAGACAATCTCTTGCGGATGTCGGTGGGCATCGAACATCCGGATGACCTGCTCGGCGATCTTGCACAAGCCCTCGCATAACACGGGCGGAAAAACTTGCCCATCCCCGATCCAGATCCCCTCGATACCCTCGCTGCCCCAACTTCTTGTTGAGCAGCAGCCCTGCTTCTTGATTCCCCTGAGCCACTAGGCGTTTGCATCCATGGAATGGCGTCTATCTGAAACCCCATTGACGAACCCGTCAGCACATCAGCATACACAAATCTCACCGCTGGTTGAGAACGCCCGAAGTGTGCAAAAATCACTTCGCCTGAATATGTGCTAACATAGCGCAAAGAGCGTATCGTTACACTGCGATTTTCGTGCCGTATATTTGGACGCAATATAGATGGGTTCGTTCTCAACATTCGGGTTCATATACCGACGGCTGGCTTCGGATTGGAAGCTGCTGCTGAGCATATTGGCAGGCGCAATCATCGCATCCTCGCTCGTGGCGGGTGCGCCCGTCTACATGAACTCTCTGGCGCGCCTGACGCTGAACACATCCATCGACCGCTCGTCCATCCTGTTCCTGAACATATTCGCATTCGCCCCGAATGTGCCGCTCACGGAACAGAGCCTCAATGTTACCGATGTTGAGATAGACGCGCTCATAGATGAGAACATCGCCGACTTCTACATCAGCCGCGAGCGATACCTCAAAGGTTCGACCCTGCTGGTAGGGACGGAACGCCGCCCGCTCGCCAACGCCAGCGTGGATCTCGTGTCGCGCGGCTACTTCCAATACCTTTCCAATGTGGAAAAGCATGTGAACTTCCCGGCGGGGCGGATGGCGACCGACGAGGTTACTGCCACAGACACCGGGCTGCATGTGGAAGCTGTCGTCGGCACATCAGCGTCTCAGATATTCGACATAGAAGTGGGAGACCTGCTAGAACTTAAGCCATCGCTTGGCACGCCGGTGTCCATTATGGTGGAGGTCGTGGGCATCATGGAGCCTGCGGACCCTAATGCGGACTACTGGCAGCAGAACGCCGATGTGTTCGTAGAACCCGCCCCGCTGGATGAGATTCCGGATGTGGGGATAGAGGTCGACCCCGAAGAGCCGCCCATCGCGCTGTTCGTTACGCGCCAAGCGCTGCTGAACGGGTTGGGCAAAGCGTATCCCGGCAGCCTAGTTTCGTCGTCGTGGTTCATCTTCATCGAGAAAGAGCCGCTCAAGCGCATTCGCCCCGAAGAACTGCGCATGCGCCTAGACAACTTGGAATCCGGGCTTGCAATCCGCATGCAAGGCTCCGCCCTCTTCACGGGCATAATCGCCCTGCTGGATCGCTTCGAACGGCGCAGCTTCTTCACCAGCATCCCCTTGCTTTTGCTGATGACCATCATGGTCATCACGGTGCTGTACTACCTGTCCATGATGGTGTCGTATCTGGTGCAAAGCCGTGAGGATGATGTGGCGCTGCTACGCAGCCGAGGCGTGAGCATGGCGCAACTCGTGCGGCTATATGCCATAGAGGGGCTTGTGCTTGCCCTAGTCTCATCGCTGATAGCGCCACTGCTTGCGATGGCTGTCATCGCCCTATCCGGGGCGCTGCCATACTTCTCCGACATCACCAATGGCGATTTTCTGCCGGTGAACTGGCGCTGGACGCCGTTCCTCGTGTCATCTGGCGTGGGGGCGCTCTGCCTCGCCATATTCGTCATCCCGGGCGTGGTCGGCGCACGCAGCGGACTGGTGATGCACAAACTCCGCTCATCGCGCCCGCCGTCAGTGCCGTTCTTTCAGCGATACTATCTGGACATGATGGTGCTCGCGATAGGCGTGCTGGTGTTCTGGGAACTGAACGCGCGCGGGCAGATAGTCAGCGGCGGGCTGTTCACAGGCATAGAAATCAACGAAGCGCTGCTGTTTGCGCCCGTGCTGTTGCTGACGCTCGTGGCGCTGCTGTTCATGCGCTTCTTCCCGCTCTTCGTGCGCTTCATCAGCGGGGAATCACCGTCGCTGGTGCATCTATACGCCGCCGCCGCAACCGTCATACTTGGCTTGGCGCTGCTGTGGGACGGCATGCGCCGCGCCGACATCATGAGCGCCGTGCTGCCAACCGCCCTGATGCTTGGCGGTGCGCTGGCATACTTGGCAAGCCAACGGACGCAGCGGCGCGCCAAACTCTACGCATACGCAGCGCAAGTCTTACTGCTAGCTGCATTCCTGTACATAAGCAGACCTGACCCCGATGCGCTGACATTCCTGCCCGCACTCGGCTTCGCCCTCATAATCCCGCTGCACCTGCTCTATTTCGGCTTCAACCTGCTGTCGCGCATCGCGCCGGTATGGGTTTCGGTCAGCTTGTGGCAGATGGCGCGCAACCCGTTGCAGTACAGCTGGCTGGTGCTGCTGCTGGTAATGGTAACAGGGCTTGCCGTGCTTGCGACCACAGTGGGCGGCACGCTAAACCGTAGCTACCAAGAGCGCATCCTCTATGATGTGGCGACCGATATGCGGGTTTCAGGCATACCCGGCTACATATCCCGCAGCATATCGGGGCTGAAACGCCGCTACTCCACTCTCCCCAATGTTACCTCCGTGTCGCTGGCTATGCGCGAAAGCGGGACGCTCGGCGCCAACTACACGGGACGCTCTTTCAAGGTGCTAGCCCTAGAGTCGGAGGACTTCCACTACCACGCATGGTATCGCGACGACTTCTCGCGCAGCGCCCTGCCCGAAGTGATGCGCGCCCTCAACCCGCTGAGCGTGGTCGAGCCAATAGCCATACCGGACAACGCCACCGGCATAGGCGTATGGATGAAGCCCGCCGAAGTGTATTCCAACATGTTCATGTGGGTTGTGATACAGGATGCAGACGGCGTGCTGGACACGCAATCGCTCGGCAACATGGGCGCTCCGGAGTGGCATCTGCGAACGGTGGAGCTTCCCGACAGCCTCAAACGCCCGCTGCATCTGGTGTCGATACAGATATTCGAGCCGGTATTTGGCCCTGCCGGTACTGCCGGCTCAATCCTGCTGGACGATATACATAGCATCGGCGCAAACGGCGGCGTGCGCCTGCTGGAAGACTTCGAAGGCGCGCGTCCGTCTTGGCTACCACTCGCCACATCCACGCTGTCGTCCGACTCCCTGCAGCTCACGCAAGACGATGTGCTGCGCGGCGATGCAAGCGGCAGGTTCACATTCGGCAAGGATACGGATAACGGCTTGCGCGGCATCTACCGCAGCCCGAGTGGGGGCCCTGTGCCCGTGGTGGCGAGCAGTTCGTTCATACGCACATCTGGGGTGCGCATCGGTGAACCGCTCATCGTAGAGATAAAGGGGCGGTTCGTGCCCGTCGTGCTGCGCGACTCGGTGGACTACTTCCCCACGATGGACCCGCGCGGCGCAGGCTTCATCCTAGCAGACCTAGAAACGCTCATACACCACATCAACCTCCTCAGCCCTGCGGTGGTCGCCACACCCAACGAGATGTTCATCCAAAAGGCGGCAGGCGCAGGCGATTCGGTGCGCGATGTGGTGCAGCGCTTCGTTGGGCGAGACTTGATTCACGACCGCGAGACCGAGCTGGAACAGGTGCGCCTAGACCCGCTAATCACCGCAGGCTGGCAGGCGATGGTGCTGCTGGCGGTGTTCATCATCCTGTTCACATCGGGGCTGGGCTACATCACATACCTGCTCGCATTCGCCAACCGCAGCCGCAACGAAATGGGCTTCTTGCAATCGATAGGGCTGTCCGGGCGGCAAATGGCTGGGCTGCTGGGGCTGGAGCACCTCATCATCGTGGCAATCGGCATCGGGCTAGGGACGGTCGCCGGGTGGGTAATGAGCGATCTTATGGTATCATCGGTGTCAGTAACCGAAAACGGACGCCAAGTGATACCGCCGTTCATACTAGAAACCGACCTGCGGATGCTGCTGTCCATATACGCCGTTCTAGTCCTCATATTAGCCATCGCAATCTACCGCCTCACCCGCAGCATGAGAAACCTAGACTTCCACACCATCGCGCGGGTGGAATAGGTTTGTCCTATCTTAACAAGGCAGCAGTGTTGAATTGGCACGCTGCACAAATCGTGAATACCATTAGTAACCCGCTAACAACTAGCCGATGATGACCCGCTAATGCGCCACATCCTGTCCTCAATAATCGCAGCCTGGCCTATGGTAGCGAAGCGCAGCCTCTCACACTGGCGGCTGCTCTCCACAGTGATCATAGGCGTGCTGCTGTCGTCCACAGTGATGGCGGGGACGGTGATATACTACGATGCCCTGCGCGAGCTTGCGCTGAAGAACGCTCTCTCCGATGTGGACGAACTAGACCTTGACATCCTAGTGAAAGCTGAGCGTGGCCCAACCACGGTCGAGGAGTACGAGAAGGTTGCGGCGGCGACGCAGAACGAGTTCATACCCCGTCTAGGCTGGCTGTTCAAGGATGTGCAGCGCAGCGCCAAGACCGCCACTTTCTATCTGACCAAACCGGGCTTGGAGGAGTTCGCCGGCAACGATGACGCCCGCGCATACTTCTCCTTCAATCCCGAACTTGTGGAGCACATCACCATTCTCCCCGGCGGGCGCCTGCCGTCCGAACAGCCACTGGACCCGGGGGATGCGCCCCTGCGCTTCGAGGCTATCGTTCCCGCTGATGCGGCGGAACGGTTCGGCGTCGGCGTCGGAGACTCGATGTCCACCACCCCGTACTGGCGCGACCGCATCCCGTACGCATCTGTGGTCATCAGCGGCTTGTTCACGCGCAACGACCCCGACAGCGAGTTTTGGTACGCCGACGACACGCTGTTTCGCTCGGTTACATCCGGCTCTTTCCGCACAATCCCGTTCTATGTGTCGGAGCAGATGTTCTTCAACATCATCGGAGCCAACTTCACTGACATGGACACATCCTATGCGTGGCACTTGGATGTGGACAGAACCCGCCTGAACGCCAACAACTCCACCATCACAGCCTTGCAAGTCCGCAGCATGCGCGCGCGCCTGTCGACGAACCTGTTCGGCTTCCGGCAGATAACGCATCTTGACGAGGCGCTCGGCGAATATGACCGCCGCCTGTTCTTCAGCAAGATACCGATGTTCGTGGTGATGGTGCTGATTGCAGTGGTGATTCTGTACTATGTGGTAACGCTGTCGTCGCTGCTAGTGGAACAGCAGCGCGGCGAGATTGCCCTGCTGCGAAGCCGCGGCGCAACGAGCGCTCAGATTCTCGCCGTGTTCGTGTTAGAGGGGGCGACCATCTCGCTCATTGCCGTGGGGGCAGCGCCCCTGCTTGCGTCCGCAATCATCACGCAGCTCGGCTACACGCCGGCGTTCAGTGAGCTTAGCGGCGGCGAACCGCTGAATGTCTTCATAACCGCCGGCGCCTATCAGATGAGCGCGCTTGGCGGCATATTCAGCTTCGCCGCGCTGCTAATCCCAGCCGTTCGCGCTTCGCGCATCGGCGTAACGCGCCACCGCCAGCAATCGGCGCGCCCCACGGGACAGCCGTTCTTCCAGCGATACTACCTAGATGTGATGCTGCTTATTGTCAGCATATTCCTGTTTCGCCAGCTGCAGGATCAAGGCTCGGTGGTGGCGACGGGGCTGTTCGGGGGCGTGGCAGTGAACCAAGCGCTGCTGGCTGTGCCCGCACTGATACTCGTGGCGTTTGCGGTGGCACTGCTGCGCCTATTCCCGCTCTCCATACGCTACATCAGCGGCGACTCCCCAAACCTGATGCACCTCATCGTGGGGGTGTCGGCAGGCGTGCTAGCCGCTTCGGCGCTGTTCGGGGGCGGCATAGACGCTGCGGGCACACTGGGCGATGTCTGGCTCAACCGCGCCTTCGCACTAGGCGTCATCGCCGGGCTTACGGCGCTATACTGGCTGACGGAGCGCGCTCCAAGCGGCAGACTTCGCGCTGCCGGCCTAATCGCCCAAGTCGTCATCGTAGCTGCCATAAGCATAAGCCCTCTTACGCTGCCGATGCTGGACTTTCTGGCATACGATGGCGATGCCATTGCCATAACGCCGGGCATTGTCGGCGGGGTGCTTGTGGTGAGCGTATCGTCCGGGGCGACGGGTGCTTTCGCCCCGCTCATCCCACTGCCCTTGGGGCTGCTATTCCTAGCGTTCAGGTTCTACGCTGGGCGTGCGCCCGTCGGGTTTTCTATGGGGATGTGGCAGATGGCGCGCAACCCGACTCACTACGCCCGAATGTCCCTGTTGCTAATACTGATGGCAGGGCTGGGCATATTCGCCGCAAGCTTCGGCGGGACGCTGGAGCGCAGCTTCGAAGAGCAGGCGCAGTACGCCACTGGCGCAGACATCCGCGTCGAGGGCGTTACGCTCAACAACCGCGGGCGAAGCGTCTCTATGGTAGAGCAGTACGAAGCCTTCCCCGTTGTGGACGAAGCCTCGCCCGTCATCAAAACATTTGGCACAGACCTGTCCAAGCTGCTCGGCGACAGCTACATAATGGTGGGCGTGGACGGCGAGTCCCTGCGCCGCATCGGCTGGTTTCGCAGCGACTTTTCGGAGCGCCCGATGACTGAGCTGCTGACGATGCTAGAGCATCCCGAGCCACCGGTGGGTATCGCCATACCGCAGGATGCGCGCAGGATAGGCATCCGCCTCAAGCCCGACCGCCCGCGCGAGAGCCTCGCCCTGTCCTTGCGCATTAAGGATTCCAACGATCGATACTTCACCTATGTGATGGGGCGGCTAGGCGGCAACGGAGAATGGCTCGACCTAGAGCGCGACCTCGCACGCGTCAGCTCATTCCGCCGCTTTTCGCCGTTGCAGCCGGCGTCGCCGCTCACCCTCGTGTCCCTGTCCATACACGACACCAACACGCGCGGCAGGCTGCGCGGCGGCAACATCGCCATCGACGAGATATGGTCCCGCAACGCACAGGCAGAGCGCACCGCATTGGAGGGGTTCGACTCGGTTTCGGACTGGAGCGTACTGCGTGGCGCGCGCGAATCCATCACCGACATTCTGCAGCCGCTGGACGCCGTGAATGGGCAAGGGGCTGTCCCGTTCACGGGCGGGGCGGCGCAGTTCATCTGGTCGGAAGGCTCGCCTCTTGTGGGGCGCGGCATCTACCATGGCCCGCCGGCGAACCCGCTCCCGGTGCTCGCGAGTAACCACTTCCTCAACGATACGGGGCACGCCGTCGGCGAAGAGTTCACCGTGTCCGTATCCGGGCACCGCGTACCCATCCGCATCATAGACACATTCGAGTACTTTCCCACCCTAGACATATTCAGGCGGGGCTACCTAATATCCGATGTGGCGTCCGTCATCCGATACACGAACCTAGAACCCACAGCGGCGGAGATAAAGCCCAACGAAGTCTGGCTCACGACCACATCGAACGGAAGCGACCGCGATGCGCTGGTGGAGACTTTGCGCGGCGAAGCTGCCCCGTTCAACAGCCGCAATGTGCATGACCGCATAGAGGCGCTGCACGAAGCGAAGGTAGACCCGCTGGTGGACGCTGGTTGGCGCGCACTGCTGTTCATGGCGTTCGGCGCGGTGCTAATCTTGAGCTGCCTAGGCTTCCTCGTCCACGCCTATGTGTCCTTCCGCGAGCGCGAAATGCAGTTCGGGCTGATGCGGACGGTCGGCTTTTCCATGCGCCAGCTGATAACGCTCGTGTGGTTGGAACAGGCTATCGTCATAGCGGCGGGCATGGCGCTCGGCGCAGAGATGGGGCGCAGGCTCGGCGCCATCATCATGCCCTTCCTCAGCCACAACGACCGCGGCTCTCAGGTGCTGCCGCCTTTCATCTTGGAGATAGACTGGCCCACCCTCGCAGTAACATATGGCTTCATGGTCTTTGTCTTTACACTCATCATACTGGGTATGATAATGTTCATACGCCGGATTTCGCTGCAACGAATACTTCGGCTGGGAGAATTATAACGGGCGCGCGGTGTAAAATATAAAGGCGAACACGCAAATATGCTGTGTTAGTAACACACTGAAAGATTTGACATGACCCTCCCTGAACGCGACGCATACATCGTCTGTGAAGACCTGTTCAAGATATACAAGATAGCCGATCTTGAAGTGGTGGCATTGCGCGGCTTGGACTTGAATGTGCGGCGCGGTGAAGTGGTGGCAATCGTGGGCGCAAGCGGCAGCGGCAAGAGCACCTTGCTGAACATCCTCGCCGGCTACGATACGCCGTCAGCAGGGCGCGTTACCGTGGGCAACAAAGACCTGCTCCGAATGACGCCCAACGATGTGGAGCTATATCGCCGCGACGAAGTGGGCTTCATCTGGCAGCAGACCAGCCGCAATATGTTCCCATACCTGAGCGCCGTGGAGAATGTGGCGCTGCCGATGATGCTAACATACACATCGCCACGCCAGCGCCGACAACGCGCCGAAGAGCTGCTGGAACTCGTCGGGCTGTCCCACCGCTTGGACCACACGCCGGAGAAGCTGTCTGGCGGCGAACAGCAACGCGTCGCCATCGCCATCGCTCTCGCTAACCACCCGCCGCTGCTGCTTGCCGACGAACCCACGGGCGAGTTGGACGACGCCACCGCCGCTGAAATCCTAGACCTGTTCGGCGCAATCAACCGCCAGCTGGACACCACCATCCTCATCGTTACACACGACCCAGACATTGCGTACAAGGTTGGACGCGTGGTGATGATTCGCGACGGCAAGATGGCGACCGAAGTCCGCCGCAAGGTAACCTTCCAGCGGCTCAGCGGCGCAGCCGAAACCGACCAACCACTCGAAGAGTTCATCCTCGTGGACGGCAGCGGCAGGGTGCAGATCCCGCGCGACATCATCAACCAGCTCCGCATCGGCGAACGAGCGCGCATCGACACCGAGGACGGCAAGGTAACGCTGACGCCCGACGAAGGGCAAGCGCGTGGCTAAATCTGCCGATGCCCCGCCATCCACAGCCTGTGTTTTCGCTCGTGCGCATCTATGGTAGAGCACCTGAGGCGGGGAGTGGAATGGTGAGAGCATCAACGCTGCTCGGACATGCAATCAAGGGATGAACATTTGCTGACACTTGTACCATTTGTTTGGAGAAGGTTGGAGTTTGCGGCGGCGAGCTGCATAGCGGTTTCCTTTTGGGCGCTAGCCGTTCTGGTGCACATAAAGCTGCAGGACGGGATAATCAAGCCGCTGGTGCTTGGCGGAATTCTGGTTTGCTGCATGCTGCTGCTGGGTTTCGTGAGTTTCCGCCATTGGAAGTCTATGGGTACGCCAGCCATATTGCTGCTCAGTGCGATAGGATCGTACCTATTCATCGGCTCGGCGATTTCACTGCTTAACGGCATCGACTTGGGCATCGGGGATGTGCTGCGCCAAGCGTTCTTCCTCATCATCACATTAGCCGCCGTGCTCGGTGGGCGGTCGATGCTGGAGCGTATAGGCGTTGAGGCGCTGCTGAAGTGGATGCTCGTGGTGCTGCTGATAAGCTGCGCCGTGATTCTGGCGTCCCCTATGCTACGCAGCATAGGCGTACTGCCAGAGTACCGCATCCCCACCCGCCTGACCGGCGTTTTCAGCGACCCAAACGATGCGGGGCTAGTCGCCTGTATGACCGTGGCTCTGGCTCTAACATTTATGTACAACGGCACACATCGCTGGCTGGGGCATGCAGCTCTGCTATTGGCAACCGTAACGGTGTTTTCAACATTGTCTTTTACGGCGATTGGCACTGTGAGTGTGCTGTCGGGCATATATCTGATACTCAATGTCAGGCGCCACGGGCAAAAGGGAATTATTAGCCACACACTAATCGCATTGGTTCTGGTCACCAGCGTACTGTACATAGATGTAACGCTGCTGCGCGTTTCGCAGCCTTTCACCGACAGATTATCATCATTTGGAGACTCGCCGGACGCAACACCTTTAATCGAAGGGCAGCCGATATATTATGGAGAAACAGGGGTGTATGGCGGTTACGCAATAGAACGCCATGTCGGAAGTGTCGTCTCTGTGGGTCTGGTTCACGACGAGGCGCACAAAGACGATGACATTCCCATAAGGCCCTGGGTCTGGCAGCACTCTGATGACCCATCCGAGGATACGGATTGGGAATCCATCAGGTTCTTGGAAAGCGGAAGTAACAACTTCGTCCCATCCGACGAACATGTGGACAGCTTCTTGCGCGCTTATACATACTACGAAAAAGATGGGAAGAATTACCTTGCTCTGACAGACGCCATCGGCCCCATACTCCCTTCTGACACTCAGGCTCCTCCCATGCCGGTGGATACGAATGCCCCCTTGGTACGCTCGAATAAACCTCTGGCGGATATGGATGAGCCTCTGGATGTGGAGACGATCCCATCCGGTCCCAATCCGCTGGTTAGAAACTTTCGGGAGACTTTGGCTGACGCCCGCGCAGAGAAGAGTGTTGTGGATGCTACCTCTATCAATCGGACTGCTCTTTGGCTAAATGGCATCGTAAAGATCAGAGAAGCTCCCGTCTTCGGGCATGGCTTCAGAGAATTTCATTACATGGAAGGCAACCCAATCGCATACCACGGACGGCCAGTCGGCGTCCATAACCTGTATCTGGTGCTTATCGGCGAAGCTGGCATCGTTCCGCTGGCGCTATACCTCCTAACTCTGTTCCTGCTGATTTGGATGTACTGGAAGATGCCGAGTTCTCACTTAAAGGATTTTGTCGCAGCGTGGGTGGTAGTGATGGCGCTATTCGGCATAACTTTCCAACACCTGCTCAGCCAAGGTACATTCAACTTCTTCATCGGCTTAACCTGTGCTGCCGGGGCGTTTATGTATCAGCATCGATGCGATGAGAATGGCGATGGTAAGCAGGAATCCGAGGCTGCATAACGCCCGCAGCGCCTACACCCCAGCCCCCTTCCCGACCATCCCATCGGGAAGGGATTTTCGTGCTCATAGCAACTCTCCGCTCCCCTAGAATCTGAGATATAGCGAGATGTTTGGATGCCATATCGCAGTCCTCCATTCCTAACAGGGTTGAGAATGACGGCGCAAAGGTTCTCAAGTACAGGGGGGGGATTTTTGCTATAGTGGAATGTGGCGTCTGTTTGGGACGACGCATTGGGGCGGCGCTGCCGGTGTAAGGCAGCCGCCAACAAGTACGGCATTTATGGAGGAACAAGTATCTTGAGTTTCATCACAAAGCTGGCGCTGAGCAGGCGACCGGTTACTATTCTTACGGTTATCTTGGTGTTCGGGCTTAGCATCTATGCATATAACGGCTTGCAGCGCGAACTTTTCCCCGAAATCGAGTTCCCAAACATCGTCATAGTAGCACTGTATCCGAACTCAGACCCAGAAACGGTGGCGGACGAAGTTACCGAGCCGATTGAGAACTCCATATCGGGAATGACAGGGCTTAACCAGCTTGAGTCTGTATCGGGGAGCGATTTTGCGACAGTACTGGCAACATTCGACTTCGACACTGATATGGATGAAGCCCAACGCGACATTGAGAGCGCGATAAGCGGGATAGACCTGCCGGACAATGTGGACACCCCATCCGTAAGCAGAATTAACAGCGACACATTCCCCATAATGCAGTTCACCATATCCAGCGATGGGGATGTGTCCTCACTGCATCGGTTGGTGGAAGATGTGCTCGTGCCGCGAATAGAGGGCGTGGATGGCGTGGGGGCAGTCAACACGCTGGGCATCATAGTCGAAGAAGTGATGGTTACGGTGGATGCGGACAAGCTCGATGACTTGAGCATATCATCGCAGCAGGTAGCGGACGCCATAGCCGCTAACAATGTGAGCTTCCCCGCAGGCAGCATCAACACGCGCGGCACGAACTACCCCGTGCGTACGGCAAGCAAGTTGGGGTCGCTGCAAGACATTCGAGACCTAAATGTGGCGCAAGAACTGACAGACACTGGCGTCGGCGACCGCTTCATACTGGTTTCGGATGTGGCAGAGGTGGAACTCGTCAGCAACGCATGGCCCATATCGCGAACGAACGGCAAGCCAAGCGTTACGATTACGGTGATAAAAGAGCCGGATGCGAACACGATTGAGGTCGCAGACGCCGTGCTTGCGTCCATTGATGAGGGACGAGCAAGCAGGGCGCTGCCGCCAGAGATTGAAATTCTGACGATGAGCAACGACGCACCATATTTGGAAGAGGTGTTGGACAGCCTTCTAGAACAAGGAATGCAGGGCTTTGCGTTCGCAGTGGCAGTGGTGTTCCTGTTCTTGTTGAATGTGCGGCCGTCGCTCAGGCGGGGCATTGCGCTCTCTATCAGACCGACCGTCATAATTGGCATATCCATCCCCCTAAGCGTGCTCACCGGCGTGCTAATGATGTCGTTCACCGATATAACGCTGAACTTCATGTCGCTGTCAGGTCTTGCGATTGCAGTGGGGCGCGTAGTGGATGACAGCATCGTCGTGCTGGAGAACATATACCGGCACATTCAGCAGGGCGAAAATCGGATAGAGGCGGCGTATGAGGCAACGCGGGAAGTAGGCGCAGCAATTGTGTCTTCCACGCTGACAACGGTTGCGATATTCGTGCCCCTTGCGTTTATATCAGGCATCGTGGGAGAGTTCTTCAGCCCGTTCGCCATATCGGTGAGCCTCGCGCTGATAGCGTCCACCTTCGTTGCGCTAACCGCAGTGCCGGTGCTGGGTGCGATTTTGCTGCGTCGGGAGGACTTCCCGGAGGGGGCTATGTCCGACGGCGAGCAAGATACGCTGATGCAGCGCACTTACTTAGCATTGATGCGATGGACGCTGAATCACAAGTTCCTTACGCTGCTCGCAGTGGCACTCATCACCTTCGGAAGTTTGGGGCTGGTTCGATTCATACCGATTACTTTCTTCCCTGCGGACACTCCGGAGTATCTGACGATTGACTTAGAACTTACCACCGGTGTCTCTGTTGACCGCACGAACGAAGTTGCGCTAACCGTGGAAGATGCTCTTGAGAGGCTGCGGCAACAGGGGATTATTGAGATATATCAGGTTACACTGGGGCAGTCTGCCGCTGGGGGAGAAGGTGGGCTAGGCGGATCGAGCATCGGCTCTCACCTTGCAGGCTTTTTCGTGGCGCTGGAGGACGATGTGCCCGACGATGTAGAGGCGCTGGTGCGCGCTGCAATGCCGGAGGTCAGGGACGATGTGTCGCTCACGGTGAACGCGATAGAGGGCGGCCCGCCATCCGGGGGGCTGGAGATGACGGTCACCGGAGCCAACTTCAACGACATCGCCGATGTGTCAGACAGGCTCGAGGAGCAGCTCTCACAAATCGACAGCGTCATCAATGTGGGAAGCACTGTGTCGGAAGGGCAAGACGAGGTAGTCATCAATGTCGATCCCAAACGCGCAGGAGAATATCTGCTCTCAGGCGCAGCGGTAGGCGCTCAGGTTAGCCAGTTCACCGTGGGGCGTGAAATATCGGAGATAAACAGAGGGGGCAGAACAAGCGATGTTTTCCTGCGAGGCGACCCGGATGATGTAGATGATATAGACAAGCTGCAAAACCTCAAGATACAGGGGCCTGTCGGGTCCGTGAAACTCGGGGTTATCGCCGACATCGGGATTGAGAAGGCGCCGATTTCCATAAGCCGCTACGACAGCGATCGTTCAGCCACAATCACAGGGACGATAACCGCAGAAGACACGCAGCGAGTGGGCTTGCAGGTGGACGAGGTGGTGCAGAATGTGGACTTGCCGCCGGGCGTAACTGTGGAGACCGGCGGTATTTTCGAGCAGATAAACGAAGGTTTCCAAGATGTGTATGTGGCGATGATAACGGGCGTGGTGCTGGTGTATTTGGTGATGGTGGCGACTTTGGGCGCACTGCGGACGCCGTTCGTGATAGTGCTAAGCCTGCCGCTTGCCATATCCGGCGCGCTGCTGGCGCTGCTCATCACAGGGCGAACGCTGAGTCTGTCGGCGATGATGGGCTTCTTGCTGCTAATCGGCATCGTGGTTACCAACGCAATCGTGCTGTTGACATTCGTGGAGCAGCTCCGCTCGCAAGGATACAGCGTATATGATGCGCTGTTGGAAAGCGGAAGAATTCGGTTGCGCCCGATATTGATGACCGCATTCACTACCACATTCGCACTGCTGCCGCTGGCGGTGAGTCCGTCTGATGTCGGTCTCATCGGGGCAGAGCTTGCCACCGTGGTAATCGGCGGGCTAGTAAGCTCCACATTCCTCACGCTAGTGGTTGTGCCAGTGGTCTACACCATAGCGAATGTGTCCATCCCGGGGCTGTTCAGTCGGGGACCGTTCAGACGCAGCGCACGCCCTGATGTGAGCGTCGCGGACTAGAGCAAGCCGTCGGAGCAGGCGATGATAACGCGCGAAAAGGCGAGCGTGCGGCACGGCGGCGTGCGCATAGACTATACGATAGTCCGCAACACGCGGCGCAGGAAGTCGACGAGCATCGTGCTGGATCCCCGAGAGGGTGTGCTGGTGCGTGCGCCGTCTAGCACCACAAGCGCAACTGCGGCAGCGGTCGTGCGCCAGCATGCGGCGTGGATACTGAAGAACGCCAGCGCCGATGTGCTGCACCCTCAGGTTCGGCGGTTCGAAAGCCCAGAGACGCTGCCGTATCTTGGGCAAGATGTGCCGCTGGTGAGCGAGCCGGGCGTGCACCCCCGCATAAGTGTGCGCATCGAGGACGGGGTGTTTCGGGTGGGTGTGCCAGATGGGCTGCCGGACGATGCGCGCATCGAGGGTGTACGAGCCGCTTTCGAGAGGTGGTATCGGCTGACAGCAGAGGCGATGCTGCATCCGATGGTGAAGCGATGGCAAGACGCCGTGGGTGGCGGCACACCATCCCATATACAGGTGCGGAAGCAAGAGACGCGATGGGGGAGCTGTTCCGGCACGCGCGTGCTGCGGTTCAGCTGGCGGCTGGCGATGGTTGAATCGCACCTGATAGAGTATGTGGTCGTGCACGAGCTGGCGCATCTACTGGAAATGAACCACTCGCCGCGCTTCTGGGCGCATGTACAGCGCGTGATGGGAGACTACCGGGAGCGACGAGAGCAGCTGAACGCCGCCGGGGCGCGGGCTTGGTTATAGGCGCGCGCAAGAAGCGTTAGCAGGGGATGAACAGAGAGAGGCGCAGAGGAAAGGGTGGCGACCCCGACCGGATTTGAACCGGCGATCTCTGCCTTGACAGGGCAGTATGTTAAACCACTACACCACGGGGCCGCATTGTGCGGATGAGGCTGCGCTAGAAGCATCAGTGCTTGATGAGCCTGACATCGCTGAACGCTACCTACTTGTAAATATTAGCCTGAATGGGCATTCAGGTCAAGGATTTTTGAGAAAGAAAGTGGACAGACCCTGCAGATATGCAGTGAAAACGCAGGCGGGACAGGATCCCTGTTGTGGGGCGTCGCCCGCCTGCGTATGTCTATCTGTAGTCTACGGGGTTAGCCTCCGATGGCTTCGTCGATCTTGTTCTTGAGGACGGTCTTGGGGAGCGCGCCCACGATTTGGCCCGTAACCTGCCCGCCGTCAAAGATGAGCAGCGCAGGGATGCCGCGGATGCCGTGGTTGATGGCGGTGCGCGGGTTGGAGTCCACATCCAGCTTCGTGAACTTCATCTTGCCGGCGTACTCTTCGGATAGCTCGTCAACTATGGGAGCGATGGCTTTGCAGGGGCCGCACCAGTCCGCCCAGAAGTCGACAAGCACGGGGAGTTCTGCGTTCAGCACTTCGGTCTCGAAGCTGCTGTCTGTTACTGCGATTGGCTTTGGCAATGTATTCCTCCGATGATGGTAATTCGTGCCTGAGTAGGAGTCTATGAAGGGCGCTCGCGGCGCTCTATCTCGCGCTCTTCCGCCTTGTGGCGAAGCGGGCGTCCCTTGTCGGGCGTCGGGTCTTTGACTAGGCCGTACATCTGCCGGCCTTCGTGGTCTTCTGGCAGATACTCGGTGATGGGCATGCCGTCTTCGGTTACGAAGAGCAGGCAATGGCAGTATTTGTATATCTGCATGTCGTCGCAGGCGCAGATCCATGTGCGGTGCTTAATCTCCTCTTCCTTAGAGGGGTAGAAGCGGCACGGGCACAGCGGCCTGCGGATTTCGTCCACATTCTGCGCTAGCCCTAGCACGACGGCTTCGGTAACGCCTTCACCCGGGTGCTGGAATGTGCCGGACTTCTGGCAGTACTTCTCCACAAAGTTCCACATGCGTCCCATAGATTTTTCGCTCGGTCGCTCCGGCATAGCGGGCCTCCTCAATATCTATAATATCTAGGATGTGTATATCAGATGCGGGTATGCGTGAAAGGGGTGCAAGCGTGATGGTGGGCGGTATAAGACTTGAACTTATGACCTCTACGATGTCAACGTAGCGCTCTTGCCAACTGAGCTAACCGCCCTCGTCAGATGGGCATGCTTCAGTTTAACAAAGCGGCGGCTCTGGGGTCAAGTTGGACTGGCAGGCACGCCACACAAGATGGGCTTGGGCTTGTCTGCGGATGATGAGGGGCGATTAAGCTAGGAATAGGGTATTTGAACCTTTGACATTTGTTAGTGTAAGAGTATAATCCCACTGATTGACGAGTCGGATCGACAGGATTACTGGAGGGTATATTGAGCGATGGAGCCTTTGAATCTGTTCGAATTAGAGGGGCTTGCAAAACAAAAGATGCCCCACAACATGTGGACATTCGTTGACGCAGCATCAAACGACGAGATAACCAAGAACAGGAACAGGGAGTCCTTCGAGCGCATACTGGTCAACGCAAGATTTCTGAACGATGTGTCGAACAGAGACCTTTCCACGACCGTCTTGGGCGAGAAGATAAGCTTCCCGGTGATGGTTGCGCCCACCGGCGGGCAGAGGCAGGCGCATCCGGACGGCGAGCGCGCAACCGCAACGGGTGCAGGCGCTGCCGGGACGCTGTACACCCTGCCTACCAGCTCCGGTTATAGCATCGAAGAGGTCGCCGAGGTGGCGACAGGCCCGCTTTGGTTTCAGCTCTATCATTTCGATGACGATGTAACCGAAATTCTGGTCAAGCGCGCCAAGGCTGCGGGCTACAAGGCAATCTGCCTCACTGTGGACACGCCCGTGGGCAGCCCAAAGGAGCGCGACTTGCGCAACGAATATGCGCCTATGCCCGGGCTGCACTGGGGCAGCCTGCGCGACAGACCCGACCTCGTCGAGCGACGCGGCGTCGGCGTCCCAGACCTGACCGACTGGGACCCGCCGGGATATGTCGGGCTGACTTGGGACAGGCTGGATTGGCTGCGCGACCTGACCGGCCTCCCGCTCATCGTCAAGGGCGTGCGAACCGTGGAGGACGCCATCCAGTGCGCCGAGTACGGCGTTGACGGCATCGTGGTCTCGAACCACGGCGGCAGGCAGCTGGATGGCACACCATCCAGCATCGAAACCCTCGCCCCCATAGCCAACGCCGTGGGAGAGCGGCTGGAGATATACCTCGACTCCGGCGTGCGGCGGGGTCTCGATGTGCTCAAAGCGCTCTCGCTGGGCGCGCGCGCCGTGCTTGTCGGGCGTCCGCTCTACTGGGGGCTGGCATACGACGGCGCCGATGGCGTGGAGTACATGCTCAACCTGCTGCGAAGAGAGTTCGACCGCGCCCTAGCGTATATGGGATGCCGCACGCCCGCCGAACTCAACCCATCGCTGGTTACCCTACCTGACACTAACTGGTGGCGCGGATAGCCCAACACACATACCGCAGACATACGCATAGATAGACGGGTTTGACGGGGCAAACGCCCTGCCAATCCCGTCTATTTGCATGTACGGGCAGACCACGGCAAGCGCAGGCATACCCTCTTCGCCCGTGCCACGCACTCCGAAGATAGCGTCGGCACACCCCAGCAAGCGCAGGCATACCCATTCGCCGATAGTCTGCTAAACTTGAGGCATCAATATACCTGTTTCTCATTAAGAGCATTCTACATAAACAGAGGTGTTCAGCGAGGGTGGGGATGTTCTCATTCCAACATCAAAATGGCGACGCCCGGGGCGAGCCGTCGCAGACCCATCGCCCCAATAGGCAGATGCTGCCGGGCGAGGGTCGCCGCACGCCGTTAACTTGGGTTCTGTTGGCGCTAAATGCGGGCGTGTTCGTGCTGGTAGCGCTGAGCAGCGGTTCGATTAATGCGGGCATACTGCTACCGATTAATGCGGACACGCTGCTGCAATGGGGCGCGATGTTCGGGCCGTTGATAGCCAACGGGGAGTATTGGCGGCTGCTCACGGCGATGTTCTTGCACGGAAGTGTCTTGCATCTGGCGTTCAACGGGCTGGCGCTGTTCATCTTTGGCAGGCTGGCGGAGGGCGTGTACGGGACATATCGGTTCGCAGTCATCTACCTGCTCTCGGGCTTGGCGGGCGGCGTTGCAAGCTACGCATTCAACCAGACGGCAGTTGCGGTGGGCGCAAGCGGAGCGATATTCGGGACGCTGGGTGCGATGGCTGGCTACTTTACTACGCACAGGCGGGCGATGGGCGAAATGGGGCAGCGCAATCTGACGAGCCTCGCTATGGTAGCCCTAATAAACCTCGGGATTGGGTTCATATTCCCAAATATAGACAACTGGGCGCATATGGGCGGGCTTGCAGGCGGGTTCATCTTGGGGCTTGCGCTTGCCCCCCGCTATCGGTATGAAACCGTGGCCGTGGGATTGGGGACGGTGCGGCGTGTGGTGGGCGAGCGCCGAATTGGGGGGCAATGGCTTGCCGTTCCCCTGTTCTTGGGGCTGCTTGCGGCGGCGATTCTGCTTATCGGAAACACTGAAATGTCGGACAAGCAGCTATCTGTTCTGCTGACAGTACGAGCGTCCCAGATGCTAGACGACGGTGATGCACTCGGTGCGCTGGAACAGGCAGAGCGGGCTGTTGTTCTGGACAATCGCAGTGCGAAGGCTCTCTTCTTGCGCGGCAAGGCGTATGCTGAAATCGGCGCGATTGAGCATGCGCGCGCAGACTTGGGCGCTGCGCTCCGTCTGAACTCGCTGGACCCGATGAGCCATCAAGAGGCACTCATTCTGCTGGTAAGATTGCGGTGAGCTGCATCTTTGCCTTGTTGCGTTCATAGCATCAGCGCAGCAATTTTCCCAATCCCTCCCCACAAAGGGGTGTGGACGATTGCAGGACATTTGGTGTGGTATGCTTGGCGGGAGCAGACTTACGGAACTAGGTGAGTGCTGATGACAGACAATGACACAGGCGTGCTGCCGTCATTCCCTGAGGGGCGGGATGCGACGAAGCGGGCATTGCTCGACGCTGTGGACGCGGTGGGCGATGTGGTTGCCCAATGCAGCGATGAGGCGGAGCAGATTGGGACGCTGCCGGCTGCGGCGGTGGACGCCATCCGCCGAGCAGGGCTATTCGCACTGAAACTGCCGCGCGAGCTTGGCGGAGCTGAAGCCGACCCGGTAACACAGATCGAGGTGATAGAGGCGCTCTCCTATGCGGACGCAGCGGCAGGGTGGTGCCTGATGATTGGAGCGACAGCCATCGGGCAGCCGGCGGCGTTCGTGGGGGATGCCGCGGTGGATGCAATCTTCCCGGGCGGGCGCGTGCCGCTGGGGGCGACGGTAACCGCGCCGATGGGCGTGGCTGTGCCGGTGGATGGCGGCTATCGGCTGACGGGACGGTGGCAGTTCGCAAGCGGCGTGCGCCACTCCGAATGGATTTCCACCGGCGCCATAATGCAGCCTAGCGCATCGGACACACCGCCATCCGAGCAGACTGAACAAAAGTATCTGGCGATGGTGTATCCCACAGCGCACGCCACCATACACGACAATTGGCAAGTGTGCGGGCTGATGGGGACAGGCAGCAACGATGTCTCCGTGCAAGGTCTGTTCGTGCCGGAAGACTTCTCGTGGGACTTCTCGGCGTGGCAGGCGAAACGAGGCGGTGCGCTGTATCGGATGGGCAGACCCGGCTTCGTGGCTAACGAACATGCGGGGTTTGCGCTAGGCGTAGCACAGCGGGCGCTTGACGAGTCGTTGCGGTCGGCGCTGGTGAAACGGCGCGGCAGGCCGCCGTCGCTGCTGTCCGAACGCGGGGCATTCCGGCGCGACATGGCAGAGTGCAACCTGCGCCTGCGGGCGGCGCGCATGCTGGCGCACGATGTGTTCGAACGGGCATATGCCATAGCGTGCGAAGGTCGGATACCGCCGGCAGAGGTTCAAGCAGAGATGCGTGCCACTTCAAGCTATGTTACGGCGGTTGCAGTGGATGTAACGACACTGGCGTTCCGCTATGCGGGCGGCGGCGCAATCTACACGGGCGGCGTGCTGGAACGCTGTCTCCGCGACATCAATGCGGCGGCGCAGCATTTCATGGTGAGCGATACGGCGGTGGAGCAGTACGGCGGCACATTGCTCGACACAGCAGATGTTCAGCCGATGGGCTAGCCGAGTGTCCGTGTAAAAGGGGCTTGGCGGCGTCAAACAGGACGATTTTCGTAATGCTGCCAAACCTCACATCGGAGCACAGAGCCACCTTCCCGATCCCGAATGAGGCGTCGACACTAGGATATGTGTCCATCGTGTTCCGCGCGAGCTTTCTAGCTGCGGTATCGCAAGCCCACCTGCGCTTGGGCTAGGAGCTGACCGTCGCGGATTTCCTTCACTTCGTCCGCCATCGATAGCAGCGTTGAGTCGTGTGTGGCGGACACCACGCTGATGCCCTGCTTGATGACCATATCCTTGAACAAGCCAAATATGGCGTGGGCGTTGTTGGAATCGAGTTCGCCTGTGGGTTCGTCGGCGAGGATGAGCGACGGACGGATGACTATGGCGCGTGCGATGGCGACGCGCTGCTGTTCGCCACCGGAGAGTTCGTAGGGACGGTGATGGGAGCGGTCCCACAGCCCGACGATGTCCAACGCCTCGCGGGTTCGTTCTGCGCGCGCGCCCGGCCCTATCCCGCTGATGCGCAAGGGAAGCTCCACATTCTCGAAAGCGGACAGCAGCGGGAGCAGCCCGAACGCTTGGAATATGAAGCCGATGCGGTAACGGCGCAGGTCTGTCAACTCGGCTTCGGTCATATCGGCGAGGTCGCGCTCCTCGAACAGAACACGCCCGCCGCTAGGCTTGTCTAGCCCCGCCATGATGTTGAGCAGAGAGGTTTTGCCTGAGCCGGAGCGCCCAACGACGGCGATGAACTGGCCCGGGAACACATTGAGGTTGACGCCGCGCAGGGCATTGACCTGCTCTGAGCCAAGTTCGTATTGGCGGGACACATCCACTGCGGCAAGTAGGCGTTGTACTCTGCTCAACTTGTGGTTCTCCTGTTCCTAATCAGCCTGTCGAAGGGCTGAATGCATGTTCCATGTCATATGCACCCAATCCTATCATGCCTCTTATGCCTTGCGCTTGAGCACAGACTTTCCTGCCGCCCACAGGAAGCCAATGTCGCTGCGGCGCGGCAGCCATATGGATAGCCAAGACATGCTGGTAGTCCTGTGGAAGGCTATGGACAGGAACAGACAGGCGCACACCAAGCCGGCGGTCATGGCGTACGCCGCCGCCTCTACGCCTAGCGCGGGATAAAGAGCCACTAGCACACACAGATTGACGCACAACCCGAGCAAGACCGCCCAAGAGCAGATATGCGGCAGGTTGGCGCCCTTGAAGTGGGTTATGAATATCCCGGAGCAAGCGTACGCAAGGATGCCCGGCGCAAGTATCCACAGCAGGGGCACGGCTGGCAGAAAAGCCTCGGATAGCAGCAGCCGAACCAGCGGCACGCTGACCACCAGCACGCCGACTAGGCAGACGGCGGTTGCGGCAAAGACTAGGCGCACGCAGCGCGCCACCAACTCGCTGCGCCCATCGCCTGCGACACGCGGGAACAGCGCATTACCCACAGCATTGGAGATGAGCAGAAACCCGAGCATCAGCGTGCTCGCCGCAGAGAACAGCCCGATTTCAGCCTGACTGGAAATCTGACCTAGAACGACAACGCCTATCTGTGCCTCTACGATGCCGCCAATCCGCGCGATATGGTACTTTAGCCCGTAGCCAAGTATGCGAGTGAAGTTCGAGCGAGTGGGAAGCGCGGGGACAAGCCCGCAGTGTCTCTGCAAGTCCAGCAGACATACCGCTATCATAACGCAATGGCTGACCACGAACGCGATGATAGCGCCATTCACGCCAAGACCGACACCCCATACGAGGATTGCGATTGCGGACGCATTCGCAGCGATGCGGAGCAGGGAGAATATCGCCAAGCGCCTGAAGCGACGGTGCGCCACAAGCTGGTGGTCAAGCGAAATGGAAATTGCCGTGAGCGGCACCAGCGTCAGCGCCAGCAGGAAGGTTTGCGAATCCGCCTTCTGAAAGAAGCCCAAGTCGCCGTACATGCCGTATATCAGAGGGAGCGACAGCGCCGCTGCCAATCCGCCGCCGACGAGGCAGATGATGAATGAGGACGACACACCCTGCGAAACGCTCATGCGCCGCGCAGCAACGAAGTACTGTGCGCCCTGAGCCGCGCCGGGGGTGAACACCACGCCGAGCAGCGTTCCGAACACTAGGCACACGGCGTATGCTCCCCTGCCCTCGGGCAGCAGCATGTAGGCGAGCAGAGCCTGTATCAGCAGCGCCGCCGCCGCCATGCCGGACAGCATAGCGAACATCACCAGCACATCCTGCCCGCCGCTGGTATGGGGCACTCCGGTCACATCGGCGGCGGCAGGCGGCTCGGGCTGGGGCGCGGACGACATCATGTCCGCTGGTCTGAAAGGCTCGTGCGCGTCGGTTCCATCTGGGATTCAAGCTGCTGGGTGATGATGTCCATCACTCGCACTGTCTCCAAGCCATCCACTGCGGGCACAAGCGGGTCAAGCCCCTTAACGGTTCGCTCGACGAACTCGCTGATGAGCCTGTCGTGGATACTTCTGAAGCCGCCCGTGAGGTAGCTGATGCCGTTGACGAATGTGCCGGATGCTATCTGTGCGGACTCCCTGAGCGCAGAAATACCGATGCCCAAGGGGGATTGGTCCACCCTCTTGTAGTTGACGAGCGTTTTGCTCTGCATATCTATCTTCAGCACGCCGTCCGTGCCCCACAAGTCCAGCAGGAAGCCAGAATGTTTGGATGTGAAAGTTAACACTGCGCTGCACATGAAGCCCATTCGCCCCATATTAGAGCCGTTCCCTATGAGTTTCGCAGGCACTGCAACGCCTCAATCTCACATCATTCTAGGCATACAAATCTTCACTGCTCACCTAAATTCTGGGGGGGGGGGGGGGGGGGGGGGGGGAGCCGTTCGGGGAAGAATATGCCCGCCCCCCAGCAGAGGTGCATGGTTAGCAAGGCTATCGGAAGGAGAAGCACCGCAGCGTCCCGCCGTTGAAAGCCCACGACCGCCGTGCCGCCGAGGATTACCGCAGCGTATGCCAACAGCAGTGCTCCCAGCAGCCACGGGAACCCGAACAGCGTCAGCGCTGCGCCAACCGCCAATCCGAGCACCAGCGCCGGAGGTGCAAGATGGCGCATCCGGACCGAAGCGGGGTGTCTCATCATAATTATGGACTTCCCGCGTCCGTAATTGAAGTACTGCTTCGCCAAACCAGAGAGCGAATCGCGGGGCCAGTACTCCACCACCAAATCGGGGTCGAACCACACGGTCTTGCCCAGCTTCCGCAAGCGGTAGTTAAGCTCATAGTCCTCGTTGCGCGCCAGATAGCTGTATCCGCCGTTCAACTCGTTCAGCAATGTTTCCCGAGTGAGAACGCCCAAAAAAGTGGTGTCCACAGCGCCAGCTTCACCACCGATGCGGTGGCGGGCGTCTCCTGCGCCCAACACGGTGGTAAAGGCGATTGCGACGGTGCGTTGGAAGAAGGACTTCCCCACTGCCATCTGACGACCGCCCACATTCGCCGCTCCGGTGCGCTCCATCGTCTCCACAGCGCGCCGCACATAATCGCTCGGAAATATCGTATGGGCGTCGCAGCGCACGACGATGTCTCCTGCTGCCACTCGGAATGCCTTGTTCGCCCCTGTTACGAGCACTCTGTCCGGGTTGGGAATGATCTTCACTGATGGGTGATGCTTGCGGATGAGATCCGCCATCGTCTGGGTTTCAGACCCGTCCGCCACTATGACTTCCATAGGGGCGGGGTAATCCTGTGCCTGCAATGCATCGAGGGCATGGATGATGGTCGAGCCTGCGTTGCGCGCAGGGATGACCACTGAAACGCTGGGGAAACCCTTATCTTGGAATACCGTCAGTTCGTCATCTTTCATAGGATAGACTTCACCCAGCCGATGGAGATTTGAGGCAAAATAACTTGCGGTTTCAGGTAATTCCGAGCGTGTATTGTCGCTCAAAGAAGCAGGTTGAATTATATCATAGGCTCGAAATACTCGCACTGATGCCTTGCTATGTGGGGGGCTGTTGCACAAGGTTCAGACACGGCGGCGTACACGCGCGAATAAATGCAGCGGGGACGAGGGGCGTCATTTTAATTTAGGTCGAAATATTAGCCTATGCCTATTTCATGATAGTCCCAGTTACAGGCAAAATCATTGAGGCTTCGGTAAAATTGGAGTCTCGCAAATCATCCATCAGTCTATCAAAATCGTCTCGCCCTTCTGCAATTACGATGCAGCTATCTAACCCAATCACATTGGAGTCATGGATATATCGTTGGACGGCACGCCCCTCGTTACTCAATGTGATAAGCACGCTCTGCGCAGCACGATAGACTTGTTTCAATGCCAAGCCTTCTAGGTCCGCTTGCTTCCAGCGCTCTCGCAAAGATGTCTTGCAGGAAAGAACCACAGGACGCTTCGGATGATACAGAACAATGTCATATACTACATGTGGCGCATGCTCGACTCTAGCTTGGTGATATGCGGGTCTGATGCCGTGCGCCCACAGCGCATCCAAGACAAGGCACTCAAACACTTTACCGTTTATCGGTCTTTGTCTTGGTGATGAGGTGTCGTAATTTTCCCGATACCAGTTATAGCCGGTCAACACCAATTGGGAACCGGCAATTCCGTCCGGGATATTGCTTGCTACTTCATCATAGGCATCTACAATGCCTAGGCTTTGGGCTTTACTCCGCATTTAAGTGCAGCCTTTTATCCATTTGGCACAAGAGCGGCTTACCTGTCCCATGCAATATGGTCATTTATCCGATGCTTTTCATAGGTTGTAAGAATATCTACGCAGAAATTGACTAAATCGGTTCGATTTTCGCTCTTCGCGAGTTCGTGTAGACGAATAAACATCCTCTTACCGGTCTCTGTCTGATTGAGTGATTTCTTGAGGAAATTATGCCGGGCGCATAACGTTTGCCCATTTTCAATAGTCGCTTCGCCGCCTAGATTACGCGGCTTGATATGATCAACATGCAACTCTATTCCACGGCTTTCGTCGAATCCGCAAATTACGCAGCTATATCCATCGCGTTTCAAAATCGCGTTACGCTGTTCAGGTGTAAAGTCTTCAAGCGTCCTCTGATGCACAACATCAGGGTTATAGCGATAAACGCCTTTGCTGACTTTGACAAGAAACGCTACCCCAAGACACAGGAGTTTGGAGCATGCCGTAATTTACGGGTATGCTTGCGGGTTACTTGTACTTTTGCCAAGCAGGACGGTTTATTTCAGATTTGTCAACAATTTCGCCTTCGTAAGGTTTTCGCATGATTATCAAATGCTTAAAACCACGCAGGTAGAAGTTATGCTTGATAGCCCGGTAATGCCATATGCCTGTATTCGAACTTTGGTTTCTGCGTGCAATGCAGATTAGGTCGACAGGCACAAAATCCATACTCTCTAGCATCTGATAGATGTAGAAACCAACTGGCGTGAACTTTCGTTTGACCCATTGATCTCCAATGAGCCAACCAATTACCTTACCCGGTTTCAGCACTCTATACAATTCTTTGGCCACCTTACTTAGAGAAGCATAGAAGTCGCCATCCTCGGCGGAAATCTTACCAATATCGGCAGGATTATCAGAATAATTTACGTTATCCCCATACGGAGAATCAATGAACACCATATCCACGCATTCATCGTCTAGGGGAATGCTTCGGGCGTCATTTTCCACAATGTCTTCCCGGGTCGGGCTAAGATCATACGCGTGTATTTGGCGACCTTCCTCTCTACATACATCAAGCGATGTGCCACTGCCGCACATCGGATCAAGAACAACATCACCCGGGTCAGTGTATCGCTGCACCATATTGTAAATAATGAACGCCGGAGTTACGCCCTGGAATTTGCTGTTGCCTTTTTTTGTTGTGCCGTAGCTCTGCGTTGGAAAGTCCCACAGAGTTGTAGCTTCCAGTGCAGGGCGTATATCCTGAGCGTTAGGATTGACGCTGTAATATACCTTGTCAATCTGTTTCTGAAATGTGGTCAATCGCGATTGCAGATTCTTGAATTCTGATACAATTTCGTCGTATATTGCCTCCGCTTTGAGCAGATCTATGTCAGGATTAAGCATTTGAGACTTGGTGTTCTCCACCGCGACTATTTTTTCGGCAAAATTTCTCGCGCGTGGAGACAACTTGACTACCCCATTTTGGGAGGATAAAGACTCCCCATAATGTGTGGCGTACTCCTTGTCAATTTGCCTCTGGAATGCGTCAAGCCTCGACTTCAACTTCTTGATGTCGGCGGTAATCTTCCCATGTATCGTTGCAGGGTCCGGCGCTTCAAGACGAGGGTTGGTCATCTGTTTCTTTGAAAGTTCAAGCGCCAATATTTTCTCCGCAAACGCTTTTGCGCGTGGAGACAACTTGTCAATCTCTACAGACACTTCCGAAGCTCCTCGATTATCTTGTCCAATGTTCTAACATTATATCGTTCAATTAAATCTTTACGGACAACATAAACTGCGTCCAACTCTTCTATTGCAATTGCAGCGCCTTTGGTAATCCTGTCCTTGAAAAAATCCGAATCGCCATCAGTAGTCGCGAAGAATGTCTTGATATGCCGGGTTACAGGATCGTCCATTAATTTTCGTTTCCAAAATCCTGTCTGTGCTACGCGTTCTCGCAAACTGGTTTTGCAAGATATAATTGCTTTTACAGAAGAATTCTGAGGATCATAGACTACAATATCGGCATCAGGAAGGAAGCAACCTTGGACACCAAAATCAACTAACAGATTACGCTTTACTTTACTCAGCACATCGTCAGTAATCTGGCGCCTTTCAAGTCGTGAACCTTCAATGACTTTCAAGGGGAGTTCGCTTTCTATCCAATCAGAAACGATGAAGTTTACAAGTTTTTCATAATTTTTCCCTTTCCATGCCCGCCACACTTGTCCTGTATCCGTTTTCCCCGCCCTTCTAGCATCCTCTTCTATCGTTTCACGGGCGTCTTCAAATATCTCGGGCATTTCTTCATACGCCCTATCATTGTCTTGTGAACGCTCAAGATAAAGGCTTTTCAGGTATTCGAATTTAGCATTAGGCGTCATTCTATTGTATGCCATAGCGATACCTCAGATTTCAGTAGACCCTTGATTGGGTGGATGCGTGAACATTAATTGACTTCACCTCTAATCAAAAAGCGAAATCTTCTTCATTACGATAGCCCGATGTCTCTACAGCACTCACATAAACAGGAGATATCTTCATAAGTTCCAAAAGGCAGTCAGTTAATCAATGGTCAGCACAGGCTGTCAGAAATCTGCTCAAAATTGATGGCGAGATACTGACCAATTGATTACTGATTACCAACGACTAAAAAGCAAAAACTACCGCTGGCGGATGAACTTCTGGATGCGCTGGCCCTCTAGCACCTCGCCCACATAGATGTCGCCGTGCGAGTCTATCGCCATACCGTGCGGCGCGTAGAACAGCCCCGGCTCGTGGCTATGCTCGTCGCCCCAGCGTGCCAGCAGGTTGCCCTCTTCGTCTATGATGCTGACCCGGTGCTGAAGCTCGGGCACATAGATCTCCCCGTCCGGGCCGAACGCCACCGATGTGGGCTGACGGAAACCGCTCCATATCTGCTGGAACTCGCCGTTCTCGTCGAAAACCTGTATGCGGTGGTTCTCGCGGTCGGCGACGATAACGCGCCCGTGCCTGTCAATGCCGATGCCGTGCGGCAGGTGGAAGTCGCCGGGGTTAAGCTTGCCCGGCACTCCCCAAGAGTTCATCAGCGAGCCGCTGGCGTTGTAATGGTGCACGCGACAGTTGCTGTAACCGTCCGAGATGTACAAATCGCCTTCGCCGCTCACCGTTATGCCCGTGGGCATGTTGAACGGGTCGCCCGGCTTCTCCACCAAGAAGCGCTCGCTCTGCTCGCCCGTGTCGGAGGGCTTGTCGCGCGTGCCAAGTGTGAGCAGCAGCCCGCCCTCCGAGTCGCGCTTCTCTACCACATGCGAATCGCGGTCCGCCATATACACATTCCCGGCGTCGTCCACACAGATGCCGTGTGGCTCTTTGTGCTGCAAGTCCCACGAGCGCAGATAGTTGCCCTCTCGGTCGAATATGACAAGGTTATGCGTGCCGCGATTATAGACATACACATTGTCCGCGCTGTCCACCGCAACATCCGCCACCTGCTTGAACTCAAAGCCATCCGGCAGCTTGCCCCATCCCTCATCGACTTCATAGATGTAATCGCCACTTCCAAATGCCATAATTCACCTCCCGAAATGAATTATTCCCTGATACAGAGATACAGAGCGCCTGTGCACAAGATGCTCATCGTCAATATACGGGTTTCGAGTGAAAAGGGTCAAGTGGCGCACATCCGCACGGCATCATCCTCATCAGTGTGCAAAGCACTTCTCTCGAGTTCAAAAAAGCCTTTAATCCTACGGCAACTTGCTTTACACTTACCCATTACCATTCATTGTTAATATTAATGCTACCATCAATCAGCAAGACAAAAATTACTTGACGGCTCGGAGCATCGCACTATGGCTACATTGACTCTACCGGCGGACGGCAGCCTGACCACATACGATGGGGACATGTCGAACTTGCTGACCGATTCGGGGGCGCTGCTGTATGGCGAGTTCACCTTGAGTTCGGGCAAGACCAGCTCATACTACTTCGACAGCAAGTTACTCACGCTCGACCCAAAGGGTGCGGCGGCTGTCGGGGCGTACTTCTTGGACAAGCTTGTCGGTAGCGGCGTGGTGGCAGTCGGCGGGATGGCATTGGGCGCAATCCCCATCGTGTCGGCGATTACGCTGCTGAGCGCCCACAACGGCGAGCCACTGCCGGGGTTTTATGTGCGAAAAGAAGCCAAGACGCACGGCACACAGAACTTGATCGAGGGCAACTTCCCCAAGAACTCGAACGCGCCGGTTGCCATCATCGACGATGTGGTAACCGGCGGCGGCTCCATCCTGCAGGCAATCGACGCTGTGGAAGCGCAGGGCAACCCCATTGCGGCAGTATGGTGTATCCTTGACCGCCGTGAGGGCGGCACGGACAGGCTGCAAGAGCGCGGCTACGAGCTGCAGGCGATGTACACGATGATAGACGGCAAGCCCGTGCTCAACCCGTAACGCACTTGCGAGATTCGGGTGTATAATCCCACTAGGCTTTACATCGGCTTTTAGGGCAACGGGCTAATTCTTAATTGACCACATCGCTTGACATCGACAGGATACGGTGGCTGTTCTTCGATCTGGGCTATACGCTGATAGACGAAGAAGCAGCGGCGATGGGGCGGCTGCGCCAAGCGTCCGAAGCCCTTGCGATGCGCGGCATCACGGCGTCGCCCTCTGCACTGCGCCGTGCACTAGAAGACGCCAGCGCCCGCTTCGACCCGAACCCGTTCGCCAATGTGCTGCGCGCCTTTACGGACGACCCCGAAATCATCGCATTCGTGCGGCAGTCCGGCAGATACTCGAAGGAACTTGAAGCGCCATACCCGCGCGCCATCGAAACGCTGGAACGGCTGTCCGCGCGCTACGAACTCGGCATCATATCCAACCAACCGCCCGGCACAGAAGAACGCCTGCGCGCCTACGGGATGCGCCGCTTCTTTCGCGTGTGCATCAGCTCAGCGGAGGCGGGTTTGAGCAAGCCGGATGAGCGCATATTCTGGCTTGCGCTGGAAGAAGCGGGATGCGCTCCCAGCGATGCGGCGATGATAGGCGATCGGCTGGACAACGACATTGCGCCCGCAAAGGCGCTCGGCTTCGCTACCGTGCGGATGCTCCAAGGCCCTTCACGGACGCAGATGGCGCGCTCCGCTGCCGAAACGCCCGACGCCGTCGCCGCCGACATAGATGCGCTCGCCGACATATTCGGCGTATAATCCCCTCAATATCTAGCGATAGCGTGAAACCCTAATCCGGAGGTGCAAACATGCAAACTCAACACGACCACACACTTGCTACATACCTGCAGCGGGGGTTCGCACTTCTGCTAGACATTATTCTGGTCCCTCTGACGCTCTTCATCGGATACTTCATCTGGTGGCTGATTGTGCTTGGCAAGGGGCAGACGCCCGGCAAGCAGATACTAGGCATTCGGGTAATCAAAGACACGGGCGAAGATTGCGGATGGGGAATCATGTTCGTGCGGGAGTTCATCGTTAAATTCCTGCTTGCCGGATTCCTAGCGGGCGTAACACTGGGAATATATCCGGTGGTGAACTATCTTTGGCCATTGTTCGACAAAGACAACAAGGCGCTGCACGACAAGATAATTAGCACGCTAGTGGTGCGGAACTGACGCTGACTCTGCTTACGCTCACAGCGGACTGCGCAGATTTTTTGCGTGAGTGCAAAGCCAGTCCCATCATGAGAAACATGCCTGCCCTCTATCCCTGACCGCGATCCCTAATCGCTCTCATTGAAAGGGAGAACAGACACTCAACTCAAGGAGATAAACGATTTGGCGACGGTAAGAATCCCTCCGGTATCCGCCGATGTACGGCGCGGCAGGAACAGGCTTGCAACTACGGTGGTGCTGGGACACGCCATCAAGCACATCTACAACTCCGGCTTGCAGAGCATCTTGCTGGCGGTGATGAAGGACGACCTCGGGCTGAGCGGCGCGCAGTTCGGGCTGCTGTCCACATCCGGGCGCGTTACCAGCGGCGCAACCACGATGGTGGCGGGCTACCTCGGCGACCGCTTCGCCAACCGCTCCGGCATCATGCTGATGCTGTCGTTGGGCATGATGGGCATATCGTACTTCCTGCTCGGCAGTGCGCCAAACTACTGGCTGCTACTGGCGGCGATGCTGCTGGTGGGCATCGGCCCATCGCTGTATCACTCCCCCGCCATCGCATCGCTGTCGCGCAAGTTCCCGGACAGGCGCAGCTTCGCCATATCGCTGCACGGCACAGGCGGCAGCGTGGGCGAGGTGGTGGGGCCTGTGCTGACGGGCGCTCTCATCAGCGGCGTGTATCTTGTGGCTTTCGAGTGGGACGATGTGTTGCGGATTAGCGTCCTGCCAGCGCTGCTGTGCGGGGTGCTGATATACCTGATGATGCGGAACATCCCCACCGCAAGCACCGAGACAAAGTCGCTTGGGGACTACTTTGCGGCGCTGTGGGTACTGCTTCGGCGGCGCGCCATGATTGCGCTCGTGGTGATAACCGCGCTGCGCAGCATGGGGCAGGGCGCAATCATGGCGTTCCTACCCGTGTACCTTTTGGAAGATCAGGGCATTTCGGCAATAGTCATCGGGCTGTTCATAGCGGCGATCCAGTTCGTGGGCATACTGGCGCAGCCGACGATGGGCTACTTGGCGGACAGGTTCGGGCACAAGGCGGTGCTTGTACCGACGACAATGGCGCTCGCCATACTGATGGTGGCGCTGAAATTCGCCCCCACAGGCGACACCTTGACGCTCAGCATACTCGGGGTGTCCATTGCGCTGCCCGGCTTGCAGTTCGGCATCATCGGGCTTGCGATGGGCGCATTCCTGTATGCGCTTCACGCCATATACATCGCCGCCGCAATGGATGTGGCAGAGGGCGAGGCGCAGTCCACCGTGGTATCGCTGATATACGGGGCGTCGTTCCTCGGGGCGTTCTCGCCGTTCATCGCCGGCATCATCGTGGACTACACCACCACTTCCAACTCGTTCGTATACGCCGGCGCAATGGTGGCGGCGGGCGCTGTGCTGCTCATGTTCACTCGCCTGCCCAAGACCGTGCGCCAACTAGAAGGGTAAGCCGCTCGGCAAATCGCAGCCCATCCGGCGTTCACGCCCCAAGTGCGGTGTCCGCTCACATCAAGCACGGACACCGCCATGCCCCCAACGCCGTGCTGTATAATGTATGCCCATTTTCATGCGCAACGCCGCAAAGCCATAAAGCCATAAAGCCATTACGATAGAGCATCATCAAGACGGAGGACGGGTGATTGAACACAAGACCCGCGAATTTGGGAACACACCTGCTGCTGGAACTCGAGGAATGCGACCCGGCGATGCTGGACGACCTGCGCATCGTCAAGCAGGCGCTGCTGTCCGCCGCGCGTGAGGCAGGTGCAACCATCGTGGGCGAGGTGTTCCACAAGTTCTCGCCCATGGGCGTAACCGGCATCGTGTCCATAGCCGAATCGCACATCAGCATCCACACTTGGCCCGAGTACGCCTACGCCGCCGCCGACATATTCACCTGCAGCGCGGAGTTCAAGCCGTACGCCGCCGCCGATGTCATCGTAGACAGCCTTCGTTGCCGCCGCCATCACATCAACGAAATCCAGCGCGGCGCATCAACCCCCGCATTCTCAATCCGCAGCCTGTGATAACCCTCGCTCGATTAAAAAATAGAGCGCCGCTCATCGCCGAATCAAAGGCTACCCGCAACCAACCTCATCCTTAACTTTTAAGCTCTTAACCGATGAACACTCCCCCCAAAGGCAACTGGCATTACGAGCTGATTACGCCCCGCCTGATACAGGCAGAGCACATAGAGCGCGTGCTGTACGAAGGCGACTCGGCGTATCAGCACATCCGCATCCACGATGGCGCCTGCTTCGGCAGAACGCTCGTCTTGGACGACAAGACGCAGTCCACGGAGGCGGACGAGTTCGTGTATCACGAGGCGCTGGTGCAGCCGTGCATGGTGGCGCATCCGTCGCCGAGCAGCGTGTTCATCGCCGGCGGCGGCGAGGGCGCAACCGCACGCGAGGCGCTGCGCCACACCGCCATAGAGCGCGTGGTGATGGCAGATCTCGACGAGCAGGTGGTCGAACTATGCAAGCGATACCTGCCGAACCACCACCAAGGCGCATTCGACGACCCGCGCCTGCAGCTGCACATTGGCGACGCCTACGCCTACCTAGAACGCACCACCGAGCGCTTCGATGTGGCAATCATCGATGTGCCCGACCCGCTGGAGGCAGGGCCTGCCTACCGCCTGTTCACGCAAGAGTTCTATCGGCTGCTGCGCTCACGGCTGAACGCCAACGGCGTCATCGTGGCGCAGTCCGGACCTACGGGGCAAGCGTTCTACGAGCAGTGCTTCTCTGCCGTGGCGCGAACGATAGGCTCGGTGTTTCCGGCAGCGACACTGTCGGAGGCGTTCGTTCCTGCGTTCGGGACGACATGGGGCTTCGTCATCGGCACTGAGGACACCGCAGCGCTAGCGCTGCCCGCCGCCGAGATAGACCGCCGCATCGCAGAACGCATCACGGGCGAGCTACGCTACTATGACGGCGAAACGCATCGCAGCATGTTCGCCATCCCAAAGTTCCTGCGCCGCGCTGTCGCCGTAGAATCGCGCATCATCACACAGGACGAACCGCTGTTCGTGGTGTAGCCTCCCGATACCGGCTATCAGCGTGTCATGTAACGGGGACACACCGCTAGGGGGATGTTTGGGAGTATCGCCGCAGTATGTGATAACATAACCTCGGATGGACGATGCTGCGGGGGGACGATGCTGCATCCCAATCGCCCAACCAATCCTGGCGATTGCCAAAGTCTGACACACAAAAACTTTCTCGGAGCGCCTAATGACTGACCAACCCGAACATCCCACGCAAGAGATCCCGGACGATGCCCCCGGCAGCGCAATGTTCCCCGAATTCGGCGGGCTGTATGCGCTCATAGAGGCGGAGGTTGACGGGCTGACGGACGAGCAGCTGGACTGGACATCCGAGCGCTGGGGGTGGGCAGAGTGGAGCATACGGCGACAGGCTAGCCACATGGCGTCGCTGCTGTTTCGCTGGATGTTGCTGCGCTGGGGCGACACCCTATTCCCAGATGGCGAGCACGGCGTAGAAGACCTGTACGGGCTGGCGCAGTCCCCAACCGACCGCGCGCTGGACGCAAGCCGCTACCACGATATTGGGGACATACTCGCCAAGCTGCAGGAAGGCATCGCACTAACCCAGCGCGTGCTTGCCGAGCGCAATGTGGGCTTCCTGCGCTCCAACACGCTCACAGTGGAGTACAGCCCCACCCGCGCCCAGATGAACCGCGTATACCCCAACACCACCAGCGTTGACGCGGACGCAGGGACCGAGACCACCTCACTCGAAGCCACCATCCGCCACATGTACTTCGAAGAGACCACCCACCTGTACAACATCCAGCGGCTCAAGCGCGCACAGGGCTTGCCCACCGTCGTGGAAACCCCGCCCATCGGCTACCACATGCTAGACGGCTGGGACCGCAGCGAGCCATAAGGCGCAGAATACCCGCGATGCCCTTGACGCCCATAATGTATGAAATGCGCCTTTGTGATGCCTATCTTGTGCCTACTCTTGCGCCCACTAGGGAAGGGGATGAAGCCAATGGAGTCGCCTGCCCGTGCCTGATGCGTTTGTGTTCGTGGACGACGACCGATTTCACCAAGCCGCAGCCGATATAGCCGCCGCACCCCGCATCGCCGTCGACATCGAATCCAACGGCTTCTTCCGGTATCCGGAGCGCATCTGCCTTGTGCAGGTTGCCACGCCTCACACCGTATATCTGATAGACCCGCTCGCCGTCAGCGACATGGACGCACTGGGCGCAGCGCTCGCCAACCCGTCCGCAGAGACCGTTCTGCACGCCGGCAGCCACGACATCATCAGCCTAGACCGCGACTACGGATTTCGCATCAACGCCCTGTTCGACACGCAAATAGCCGCCGCATTCACAGGCATAAAGCGGCTAGGGCTGGGCGCTGTGCTCGAAATCGTGCTGGGCGTGGTCATCACCAAGAACAAGCGCATCCAGCGCTCGGACTGGACGATACGACCGCTCAGGCCGCAAGCGCTCTCATACGCCGCCGACGATGTGCGCCACCTGCTGCGCCTGCGGGATGCGCTAGCAGACAGGCTGCGCCATCTCGGGCGAACGGCTTGGGTGTCCGAAGAGTGCGAGCGGCTGGCGCAGCTGCGCTACGAACCGACCGACCAGTCTATGGCAGTGTTCAATGTGAAGGGCTGGCGCACCCTCAGCCGCAGGGGACTTGCCATCCTCCAAGCATTGGTGGACTACCGCGAGCGGCACGCCGTCCACATGGGCAGACCACACTTCCGCGTAATCCCCGACAGCGCGCTGGTCAGTCTTGCGGCAGCGCCCAGCGCCAACCTGCGCAGCGTGCGAGGGCTGGGCGGATTTGCGCGTGGCAGCCGTGCCGCCGGCATCCGCCGCGCCATCGACAAGGGCAGAAGCGCTGAACCACCAACACGCCCGCGACAGCACAAGAGCACACGCCTATCGCACCACGATAAGCAAGACAAGAAGAGCGCAGACCTGCGGCTTAACAGCCTCAAGGCGTGGCGCAGAACGCACGCAGAACGCCTAAAACTTGACCCCGCCCTGCTGTGGCACATGAAGAGCCTGCGCCGCTTGGCGCACAACCCCGACACCATCGACGCCGAGCTGTGCGCCCCCGAAATCCGCCGCTGGCAGCGCACCGAGTTCGATGCGTCCATCCGCAAGGCGCTGGCATGTATCTAGGCTTTTTGACGCCTGTTCTGCTTTCTCTTCGGTCTTTCTCGATATGGAGTTGTACCACACCCGATCCAAAGGCAGGGCTTTGACGCTGCAATTGCCTTGCCCGGCTGACAACTGATAACCAGCGGCTAACTTGCTATAATCACAAGGCAGACGGACTTCTACTGCTTACCAGCAACCAGCGATTGGCTCATGCGGATGACTTCCCCCCACTTCACAGACGACGATGCTTTCTACGACGAATACGCTGCGGGAGTCGGTGCGTTTGCGCCCAGCCCCAATGCGGCAGCGCAGGTGCTTGCGGGGCTGAACGCCAATCAGCGCGACGCCGTGGAAGCGATTGAGGGCCCCCTGCTCATCATCGCCGGCCCCGGCAGCGGCAAGACGCGCGTCATCACGCACCGCATCGCCTATCTCGTTCGCGTGGTGGGCATCACGCCCTACCGCATCGCCGCCGTAACCTTCACGAACAAGGCGGCGCGGGAGATGCGGCTTCGTCTGTCGTCGCTGCTTGGGCACGCTGCCAACGACCTCAACGCCGCCACATTCCACGCATTCTGCGCCAGCGTGCTGCGGCGCGAGGGCGAGCACATCGGGCTTAACCGCGATTTCGCTATCTACGACGACACCGACCAGATGGCGCTGATGAAGCGCGCCCTCACAGAGCTGGAACTAGATCCCAAGCGCTTCCCGCCCCGCTCCATCCTGTCTGCTGTCAGCGGCGCAAAGAGCAACCTGATAGGCGCAGAGGGCTTCGCTCAGCGCACAACGAGCTACTGGGACGAAATCGTCTCCCGCGCCTATGAGCGTTACGAATTTCTGCTCAGCCAAAGCTCGGCGGTGGACTTCGACGACCTGCTGTTAAAAACCTATCAGCTCTTCGAGCAGCTGCCCGATACGGCGAAGAAATACCAGCAGCGATACACCCACTTCATGGTGGACGAGTTCCAAGACACGAATGTGGCGCAGTACGCCATCGCCAAGCAAGTGGCGAGCCATCACCAGAACATCTGCGTAGTCGGCGACCCCGACCAGTCCATCTACGCTTGGCGCAACGCTGACATCCGCAACATCCTCAGCTTCCAAGACGACTATCCCGCCGCCAAGCTCATCGCCCTAGACCAAAACTACCGCTCCACGCAGACCATCTTGGACGCCGCCCGCAGCCTCATTGCCGCAAACACGCAGCGCGTGGATGTGGACAAGAACCTATGGACGAGCAACGGCGACGGCGTCCCCATCATCCTCGCAGAGGGCTACAACGAAGCCGAAGAAGCCCAGTTCGTGATCAAGGAAATCCAAGCGCTGGTGCGCTCCACGCACTACGCCGCCGGCGACATCGCCGTGATGTATCGCGTCAACGCACAGTCCCGCGCGCTGGAAGAGGCGTGCCTGCGCTACGGCGTCCCGTATCAGGTCGTTGGCGGGATGAAGTTCTACCAGCGCCAAGAGGTCAAGGACATCACTGCGTACCTGCGGCTCATCGCCAACCCGGACGACGATGTGAGCCTGAACCGCGTGGTGAATGTGCCGTTGCGCGGCATCGGGCAGCGCACGCTCGACAGGCTCGCACGCATCGCCAACGCCGCCGGCATATCGCAGCTCGCCGCCATACAAGCCATCTCAGACGGCAGCCTGCCCCCGACAGCAGCATCGCTGAGCGGCGGATTCACCAAGCGCGCACTCACAGCGCTCACCTCATTCGGCAGCCTCATCCAGTCGCTAGACCAAGAGCGCAACGAACTCGACCTGCTAGACCTGATAGAGCAGATCTTGGAACGAAGCGGCTACCGGCGCTGGCTGATGGATCAAGACGGCGGCGAAGAGCGCATGGAGAACATCGACGAGTTCCGTGCATCGGCGCGCGACTACCTGACGCTCGGCAAGGCGGAGGCGCTGACCGCTTTCCTAGAGAGCGTCAGCCTCGTGGCAGATGTGGACAGCATGGAGGAGCGTGCCGATGCCATCACGCTCATAACGCTGCATCAAGCGAAGGGCTTGGAGTTCCCCGTGGTGTTCATCGTGGGCATGGAAGAGGGCTTGCTGCCGCACAGCCGCTCGCTAGACGAACCATCGCAAATAGAGGAGGAGCGCCGCCTTTGCTATGTGGGCGTAACGCGTGCCAAAGAGCGGCTATACCTGATGCGCGCATTCCGGCGCGGCTTCAGGGGCGGCTCTGAACCGGGCACCCCATCGCGCTTCCTGCTCGATATCCCGCCCGAGCTAATCACCGCACCCCAGCAGACTTTGCCGCAGCCCAGACGCACGCAGCGCCAACGCTCCCCGTCCTCCACACAGCGCCGACTCACGCCCGGCGCACCGTCGCGACGCACCAAGCCAGTCAACACACCCAGCGCGCGCCATGACAAGCCCCGAGCCAGCAGCACACGCCGCACACCATCGCAGAGCGCAGCCGAGCGCAGCCGCAGCGCCCGAGAGGGCAGCGCGCGAAACGACCGCCTGCGCCGCACGCTGTCCCAATCCACAGACGCCGCACGCCGCACACCATCACGCCGCCGTCCAGCGGCGCACCGCAATCGGGATGCATCACGACAGCAGCCCGCTGCGCCTGCGCCCTTCGCCGCGGGCGACAAGGTGCGCCACGCCACATTCGGCGAGGGCATCATCACCGAATGCAAGCCCTCCGGCGGCGACTACGAAGCCACCGTGGTGTTCAAGGATGGCGCAGGCATCAAGCGCCTGCTGCTCAGCCTCGCCCCGCTGGAAAAGCAGGAATAGGCGCGCAGAACACTCCCTCGCCGTCATACCAACCCTGTTGGCGCAGTTCAGCACGCTGGGAAAAGCACGCCTAGCCGCGCTGAACGCCTTCTACCATCTTGCGCCAGCGCCACATCCCCGATTTAATTCTATTATTTATGTATTTACTTGCGGTTTATATTCGTGAGTGATAGGATTTTTAAAATGCCTTTTGGCATATTGGAATAGATGTAGTTCACGCAGGAGGAATGACGAACTATGAAAAGCAAAGCCTTTTGGCTTTTGAGTTTAGTTGCGCTCGCAGCAATTGCCGTCGCGGCTTGCGGCGGTGCGGCAGAAGAGACCGCTGCGCCAAGCACGAGCGGAGCACAGCCAGCGGCGGCTCAAGCCACCGCACCCTCTGCTCCCGCGGCACAGCCCGCAGCAACGGCAGCACCCGCGGCGCAGGCTCCCGCAGCGCAGCCCGCAGCAACAGCAGCGCCCGCGCCGGCACCCGCCGACCAGATGATGCAGGAAGCGGTTACCATTACCGTAGTGCTAGACAATGTGGGAACACCGCAGTTCCGCAATGTGAAGGGCACATGGCCCGATGTGCTGTTCCACGGCTTCTTCGGCTTCCAAGAGCCGCTGCTCGGCTGGGAACCCACTTTCGACGACGTTGGCAACCCCATCCGTTCTACCGGCGAAGCCTGCCACGCCCCTTATGTGGCGCTCGGCTGGGAATGGGAACTGCCCGGCAAGGATGGCAGCACAGTTACACTCGGCGGCAAGTCGCTGGAAACCGAAGACGGTCAGGCGTATGAGGATGTGGTGGACACCGAACTCATCAAGACTGGCGGCGACCAAGGCCTCATCCGCGTCTTCGTGCGCGAGGGCATCGACTTCTACCGCTTCGAGGGCGACTCGATGGTCAAGGTAGGGCCGCTCACCGCCAAGGATGTGGCGTGGTCGTTCAACGACGCCGGCTCCGAGGACACCAACTCGGCGCACTCCAACTCCTCGCAGGCGTATGAGTACTACAAGCCCTGGAGCGTTGAAAGCGACTATGTTGCGGTCGCCGAGAACCGCGCATTCCGCTCCGACGGCTTGCAGGACGCGTCGTCCATCTGCCAAGACGCCATCTGGATGCAGTCCAAGCAGCTCTTTGACGAGCTGGGCGACACCTTCCAAGTCCCGCATGGCAGCGGCCCCTTCGTAGTGCGCGAGTGGCTGCCCGCCGAGCGCATCACATCCGAGGCGCGCGTAGACCACTGGAAGCGCAACGCAGGCTTCCAAACCCTCGTGTTCGTTCAGGCGAACGAGGCGCAGCAGCGCACCGCTATGCTGCAAACCGGAGCAGCCGACATCGCCATGGCCGCTATCCAAGATGTCGGTCGGCTCGAACAGGATGGCTACCAGTTCCACGAGGGCTTGGACGCCATCAACGGCAACTTCTTCTACTTCTCCGGCAACCTGTGGGCGTTCAAGTACCCCGACGGCTCTACGCTCGGCGAGGAAGACCTCTCCGGCAATCCAGTCATGCGCAAGGGCTTCATCCCCACCGCCAAGTACCCATGGATCGGCGACCCCCGCCTAGAATGCGTGGGCATCGACCGCACTGACCCGTCTATTCAGGACACGCCGGGCGCAGGCTGTGAAGTCGCAAACTTCCAGTTCGAGTTCGACGGATTCGACTCCAACTTCACCGCCGACTCGGTGGGCTTCGACTACACCGACACCGACCGCTTCTCCTATGACACGCCCAGCATGCAGAGCGCCAAGGCGTTCCGCAAGGCGCTGGTGTACGCCATCGACCGCGAGCTGATTGCGGCGCAGGTTACCGGCGGCTACGGCGGCGCTGTCTATGGCGGTGCATTCCCCGGCCAAACCCTGCACCAGACCCACCCCGAATACAAAGACAAGTGGAACTACACCTTCAACCCCGAGCTGGCACAGCAGTTCCTCGCCGAATCCGGCGTTGAACCCGGCTTCGAGTTCGAGTTCTTCTGCTCGCAGGGTAACGGCACATCCCTCGCCGTCTGTGAAGCGGCAGTGGGGCAGTGGAAAGAGAACCTCGGGCTTGACCCGTTCATCGACAGCACGCAGTACTCATCGCGCCGCCCAACGATGCTAGGCCGCGAGATACATGTGCCGTGGATGACGCGCTGGGGGCCGACTAGCAAGCACGGCAGGCTCGGTGAAGGCGGCGGCACGCTGCCCGGCGGCGGACTATGGCCCCTGCCCGCAGGCGGCTGGAACCCCGGCATAGAAGACAACCGCTGGTGGGACAACCGCAACGAAACCCGCGTGCAGAAGAAGGCATCGCCCGATAACCTGCAGTCCCGCGAGCGCATCCTCGACTGGGCGCACGACATGACACTCTCCGGCGGCGTGGTGGAAGTACCGGTGCTCATCGGCTTCAACCCCGAAACCGTGGAAAGATGGGACCTCGCTCCCTACGAACTCGTGAACTCGTTCGAGACGGTCGTTCCCGCAAAGAAATAGCCTGCTAAACAGCAGAGCAACAGAGAGCATAAGCGTCCCGGCGTATCCCCCTATGTCGGGGCGCTATAGCAGTAATATAATATGAAAACTTTCATTATCCGGCGCTTCTTATTTCTGATACTGGCAGTCCTCGCTGCCACGATGATAGTGTTTGCGCTGTCTCGCTTTCAGGGCGACCCGCGCAATGTGCTGCTGAATGTGGGCTATGTATCACCGGAGCAGTGGGAGGCTTGGGGCAAGGAGTTCCACCTCGACAAGCCTGTGCCGGTGCAATACCTCATTTGGATAGGCAAGGGCGTGTTTCAGGGCGACTTCGGCACATCGCTCAAGACCGGCAAGCCCGTCTTCGAGGAGGTCGTGGACTTTGCGCCCGCAAGCCTGCAACTCGGGCTGTCCGCAACGCTGTTCGTGCTGATAACGGGCATCCCGCTGGGTATGCTGTCCGCCGTCAAGCGCGGCACGATTTGGGATGTGATAGGCAGAACCTTTGCGGTGTTCGGACAAGCGCTGCCCCCATTCTGGCTGGGCATCATGCTGATACTGATATTCGCCGTTACGCTCGGCTGGCTGCCACCGGGCACGCGCGGGCACGACGCCACCGGCTTCATAGATCGCGCAACCTACTATGTAATGCCGGCGATAACGCTCGGCTGGCTGGCATCCGCCGGCTTGATGCGGCTGGTGCGCTCGTCGATGCTGGAGGTGCTGGACTCGGAGTTCGTGAAGCTGGCGCGCGCCAAGGGCGTAGGCTCTACCACAATCATCTGGAAGCATGCGTTCAAGAACGCCCTCATCCCGCCGCTAACATTCTCCGGGCTGATACTTGTGGGCTTCATCGGCGGCACGGTGGTAACCGAGACCGTCTTCGCATGGCCCGGCTTGGGCAGAATGACCTACACCGCCATAATCAACAACGACTTCCCCATAATGACCGGAGCTGTGCTGGCATTCACCGTAGTCTATGTGTTCGCCATCTTCCTCATAGACATCATCTACGCCCTGATAGACCCGCGCATCCGATATTCGTAAAAGGCACATAGATTGACAACACCGGCAGCACGGCTAAACCTCTCCGACATCGAATCAAGCACACGCGACACATTCCTTTCCCGCACTTTCTATGTGTTTCGCCGTTGGCCGATTATCCCCATAGCCATCCTTGCCGTGCTGGTGATATGCGCTCTCTTCGCCCCGTGGATAGCGCCCTACCCGCCGGAGGAAGACCAGCTGCGCGCCGTGCTCGGCTCGCCGTCGTGGTATCCGCCGTGCGAAGAGGGGCAGATACCGAACACCTTCGAGTCTTGCAACATAAACGGCGTCCCGCTGGGGCGTGACCAAGAGGTGTACTTCTTCTTCCTAGGCGCAGACCAGCTGGGGCGCGACCTCGTCAGCCGCATCGTGTACGGCGCACGCCTGTCGCTCAGCCTTGCGGCGGTGGCAATCGCCGTCGGCACCATATTCGGCACGACCGTCGGGCTTGTCGCCGGCTACTACGGCGGCATGGTGGACGAGATAATCATGCGCATCGTGGATGTGTTCAACGCCATCCCGTATCTGCTGTTGGCGATTGCGCTGGTGTTCGTGCTGGGGCAAAGCTTCGCAGTGGTGGCGTTCGTGCTTGCGGTGGGCGCATGGGCGGGCATAGCGCGCCTCGTGCGCGGGCAGACATTGCAGGTGCGCAACTTCGACTACATCAACTTGGCACGCGTCGCCGGCGCATCCACGCCGCGCATCATGTCGAAACATCTGCTTCCCGCAGTCGCCAACACCGTCGTTGTGGCGACCACATTGCAGGTGGGCAGCACCATCCTGTCCGAGAGCATCCTGTCCTTCCTCGGCGCGGGAGTGCCGCCGCCCACACCCTCTTGGGGCGCAGACATCTCCAACGGCAGGGAGTTCCTCGGCTCGGCGTGGTGGATAGCGTTCTTCCCGGGAATGGCGATATTCCTGACGGTGCTGTCGTTCAACTTCATCGGCGACTGGCTGCGCGACCGCTGGGACCCGCGCCTGCGGCAGATATAACAGCGCGGCGGGTGTCTGGTGGATAAACTCATTGCGCTGAAAACGCCACTGCTGTGGCTGCTGGTGATTGGCGTCTCCGTCCTGCTAGTGCTCGTAGGCAGCGGTGTGCGCGTGCCGGGGTTGGAGCGTCAGATAGCGGTGTCGAAAGAGACGCGCGACGCCGCAGCCACCGCCCGCGCACCCACGATGACGCGCGGCGAGGCGATAGAGGCGGTACGCCAGTTCATCCTGTCCGACTGCAGCGACGCACAGCGATACCTTGCATCATCGCCGCCGTTTGAGGCGACCTTCATGAGCGCACCCGTAACCAACGACCACCACGAGCGCGGCAATATGGAGTGGACCGTGGACGACCCTCTGACCAACAACAAGTGGCGCCTGTACGAGATGACTGGCGAGGTGATACATGTGCTAGGCGAGTGCTGAGGCTAATCAGCGCCCGCATCAGCCTTCCCTGTCGTTCGGCTTACCCACACACAGAGCGCAGCCCCAACATCGCATCCGGGAATCGGCAGCCTTTCCATGCAGATGATATAGTCGTACAATGGGGCAGCAGCCATTATCAGAAGGGGGATAGAACGAATGAACATACCGCCGTACCGATTCGAAGATCAACCAGACCAAACAAGCGTGGACACAGTAAATTTCGGCGGATTCTGGATTAGGCTTCTAGCAAAACTGATAGACATTGCGATTCTCACTTCAGCAATATCTATTGTCATTGCCATCATCCCTGGGTATTCACTTGACACCGAAAGCGCGGTTCTAAATTGGGGCGTCATTATCGTAGCAGCACTCTACGAAGTCATTTCGGTGTGGCTATTCTCAACCACGGTGGGCAAACGAATACTCAAGCTGTATGTTCAGAGAACAGACGGCTCTAGGCTAGGCTTAGGTCGGGCATTTGCACGGTATTTTGCAGGACAGTTGTCATATCTAATACTGTGCATAGGCCACATTATGATCGGATTGTCCGATGAGAAACGCGGACTGCACGACCGAATATGCGACACTAGGGTGATAAAGCGCTGACCCGGGTTGCAGTCGGAACTAATCGGTCAGCAGCCAGCGCTTTTGGGGTCAAGCGCTTGGCGAAATAGCCCGGCTTGGCTGCTGACCGACTTACGCATCACAGCGCCATCGCATACCCTATCGTGTTCTTGGCGGATGCGGCGCCGGCGATGACGCCCTTGTCTGCGTGCCAGCGGATGCCCATCACCTTGCCGTTGTCCCAATCTCCGGTGAGTTCTATCTCGTGCCCCCGCCTGCGAAGCTCATCCAGCGTGGCGTCGCCGATGCGCCCCTCCGCTATGACCCGCTTCGGGAACGATTGGCGCGGGTAGAACGACGATGGGAAGTGAACCGAGTACAGCGTGGGGGCGTCCAGCGCCTCTTGCAGGTTCATCCCGAAGTCTATGTGGTTCAGGAAGAACTGCAGCGTCCATTGCTCTTGTGAATCGCCGCCCGGTGTGCCGAACGCCATGAATGGCGCATCGCCCTTGCTCACCAGCGTTGGCGTCAGTGTGGCACGGGGGCGCTTGCGCGGCTGCAAGGCGTTGGGTCGGTCGGGGTTCAGGTAGAACATCTGCCCACGCGTGCCGAGCGGGAAGCCAAGCCCGTCTATGACCGGCGATGTGCCGAGCCATCCGCCGCTCGGCGTTGCGGCGACCATGTTCCCCTCCGCATCCATCGCGTCCAAGTGCGTTGTGTCGCCGATGTGGGCGTGCCCGATGCCAAGGTCGCGCACCTCGCGCGCGCTGATGCCGAGCGCCGCGCGGTTGTCATCAGCCACGCTCACCTGCGTGTAGGCGGGGACGCCGCAGCCCGCATCGCCCGGACGCAGATCTGCCGACGCCGACGCTTCTATCTGCGCCGCCCGCGTCCGCGCATACTCGTCGGACAGCAGCGTATCGAGCGGCACATCGTCAAACGCCGGGTCGCCGTAGTATGCCTCGCGGTCCGCAAACGCTAGCTTCGCCGCCTCTATCCATGCGTGCAGGTAGTCGGCGCTGTTATGCCCGAGCGCAGGCAAGTCCATCGTCCGCAGTATGGCGAGGTGCTGCAAGAATGTGGGCCCCTGCGTCCAAGTCGAACACTTGTGAACCGACAAGCCCTCATATTCCAAAGTTGCCGGCGCCTCTAGCTCGGCGTTCCACTCGGCGAAGTCTTCGTATGAGAGCAAGCCGGTGTGCGCCATGCCGCTTGCGTCCTCGACCGGGTTATCGGTGATGAAGCGCAATATCTTCTCTGCGATTTCGCCCTCATAGAACGCATCGCGCGCCGCCTCGATGCCAGCGATGCGCCCCTTGCCGGAAGCGCGCTTTTCGGCTTTGCACATCGTCCGCAGCATAGCGGCGAAGTCGGGGTTGCGAATGAGTTCGCCGGTCTGCGGCACGCCGCCGTTCGCATAGTAGATTGCGCCCGTCGTGGGATAAAGCTCGGTGTACTTGGCATAGTCGGCGGAGAGGCGGTCGCGCAGGCTGTCATATGCAGGAAAGCCATTTTCGGCTAGATCGATGGTGGGCTGCAAGACCTCTGCGAAGCTCATCGTGCCAAATCGAGCGAGCGCGGTCGTCCATGTGCCAACCACAGCGGGAACGCACGCCGGCAGGTAGCCGTCGCCGGGGATGAGGTCTATCCCGTGCTCCCTGCACCAGTCCCCAGTGAACGCCTTCGCCGACCAGCCCATGCCCGACACGGCGTAGGTCTTGCGCTCCTTCGCCGTGTATATGAGCGTTGGGACTTCGCCGCCGATACCGCAGCTCTGCGGCTCGAGCAGCGTCTCGCAAATGCCCATCGCCGCCGCCGCATCTATGGCGTTCCCGCCGCGCATCAGCATCTGCAAGCCAGCGGAAGACACTAGATAATGCCCGGATGTAACCACACCCCGCCTGCTCATCACCACGGGCCGAGTTGTGAAGTTGTTGGACATCTTGTTCCTCCCTGATAAGCGCAAAACGATGCGAAAACGGCGTGTGATTTGCGAGCGGCTCGCAAACGCTGCAGCATCCCTGCAAATATAACACATACGAAAAATCCGCACACGGCGAAGAGTGCGGATAAGTCGAGGGTCGAAAATGGCAGAGCCAAAGTGCGTACTCGTGCGGGGTCAGAGCCTAGCCCCAGTACACATACCCACACGCATCTGCGAACCGAGCGCAGGTCTTCACATCATCGGAAGCCGTCCCAGCCGGGAATAGCCGCCGCCTGACGCACCCACTCCGCCACCTGCTCTTCATCGAGAGCGTCCTCGTAGATGTCCACCCAGCGGGAGTCCTTGTCCTTGCCCGAGCCGGGCGGAACGGGTTCCAGCGATGCGCCTTGAAGGAAAGTTACCTTCACATAGCGCGTGAAGACATGGTAGCTCAGAAACCACCCCTGTCCCTCGATGCCGTAGAAGGGCGAGTTCCATCGCACTGCCTTGCGCACATCGGGCACATTGCTCACGATGAGCGCATCGAGGCGACGCCCAACATCGCTCTTCCAGCCCGGCATTGCGGCGATGTATGCCTGCACGGGCGCATCGCCGTCGGCTTTCGCTATCTGTGGGTTGCCCCCGGACAGGAGCACAACGGGCTTCCCGTCAGACGACATTGCGGGCTGCTGTGGCTTCTTGGCTGTCTTGCGGGGCATTGCGGTAATCCCAATCTGCATTTTACGCCGCTGAATTGGCACGAAAAACCCCAAACGCCAAACCTAGCGGAACATAGCCTGTGTCAAGAATGATCTGCAAATACGGTCAGAAAATGTGGAGCTGGGGGGACTCGAACCCCCTACCTCTTCAATGCCATTGAAGCGCTCTCCCAGATGAGCTACAGCCCCACGCCGACGCATAAGCGCCTGCTGAAAGATACATATCCAAGAATAGCAGACAGACAGGGAATGCGGCAAGCACGCTAGCAGCCATCAGCCGAACATTCTCCACATGCGCAGCGCCGTCGCATCCAGCGCTGCGAGCATATCGCCCACCCAAACAGCGGCTGGAATATCCGCGTTTTGTATAGATCGTACAGGTTGGTGGGGAAGGGGAGACTCGAACTCCCACGCCTTGCGGCACATGATCCTAAGTCATGCTCGTCTGCCAATTCCGACACTTCCCCAAGCCCAGCGTGCGCAGCGCTTATATTATACAAGTTCCCGCCTATGCGCGCACTCTGGAAATGACAACTAGAACCAGAAAAGGCGACATTTGATTAACTTTGATCAACAGAATAAGCGACTGATGGGCTGAAAACCCAACATCTTTGTGTTATCGGCGTCTAGGCATTATGATGTATCGGGCAGGTGCAGCCTCATCCATGTAACGGCGGCGCATCAGCGAAATCGGGCTGTTTTGCCCAATCCGTGAACACCCTGCTAATGGAATTGGGATTAGGCAGCGGGTAAACAGAGAACGCCGCACAAAACACACACAGAGAGCCAAGAGGCGGACGGGTTTTGACGCTATTGCAGAAGTATGGGCTGACGCCGAACGAAATCGAGCGGCGGAGCTTGGATATGGTGGAGGCGGCGATGCCTGCCACGCCGCAGTTGACGCCGCACGAGCGATATGTGCTGCGCCGCATCGTGCGCGCAGAGGGCGAACCCGCTATCGTGGACGCCGTGCGCTTTAGCCCAAACAGCGTGGATGCGGGGGTTGCGGCGCTGCGCAGCGGGGCGGGCATCATTGCGGATGTGCGCATGGTAGAAGTTGGCACTTCCAAGGCGCTGCTGAGGCGCGCGGGCAACTCCATCGCCACGATGATCGACGCACCGAGCGCAGCCGAGCGCGCCAAGCGGGAAGGCATCACCCGCTCCGCCGCCGCCATACGCGAACTCGCCCCGCAGCTGAACGATGCGGTGGTAGCCGTAGGCAATGCCCCAACCGCATTGCTTGCGCTGCTCGACATCGTGGACGCCGGCAACACAGCGCCCGCACTCATAATCGGGATGCCGGTCGGCTTCGTCGCCTGCGCCGAATCCAAGCACGAACTCACCCTACGGCACACGCCGCACATCACCATACTTGGCAATCGCGGCGGAAGCAGCGCTGCGGCAGCCACGCTGAACGCACTGCTTACGCTGGCGCTGGTGGACGATACGCTATGAACACTTTTACGCAAAACGCTAAGAACGGCAGAACGCCCGATACGGACATAGGCGTGGTGCTGCTGGCGCACGGCAGCCGCCGCGGCAGCGACACCATAGACGGGCTGCGGCTCATGGTGCGCCGCCTGCAAGAGCGGCTCGACGAACGGCACGCCAAGGTTGTGATGGCGTGCTTGGAGTTCATCCAGCCCGACCTCACGGCGGCTGTTAGCACGCTAGTGGCAGATGGGCGTCTCAGGATTGTGGTCATGCCCTTCCTGCTGGGGCGCGGCACGCACACCACCGAAGACCTCAGCGAGGAAATCGAGCGCGCACTTGCCGGACATCCGCAGGCGCAGATACAGGCGTCCGGCGGCTTTGGCTGCGACCCAGCGCTCGTGGACATCGTGGCAGATCGGGCGCTGCTGCAAACGCCGTCACGCAACGGCACATCTGCCGCCGGCGATGCAGCAGCGCCCAGCGGCGTGATGCTGGTCAAGGCAGGGACGCGCTCCCCGTCTGAGGATCATCTGTGGCTGCACGAACTGGGGCACAGGGTAGAAGAGCAGCTAGGCGCGGGATACGCCGTCGCCGTGGCACAATCTCATTTCGACTCGCCCACCATGCACGAAGCCGCCGCAGAGCTGGTCGAGCGGCGGTGCGTAAGCAGCGTTACCTGCGTGCCATACATCTTCTTCCCCGGGCTAATCCTCACCCGCAACATAATGGGCGGGCTGAAAGAACTCGGCGAAAAATACCCGCACATCCCGTTCAGCGCAACCCCTACGCTTGGCGTGGACACGCGCTTGGTGGAACTCACAGCACAGCGCATCTTGGCGGCGCTGGACGAACGCAATTGAGGCTACGCCCTTCCCGCAACTTCAATCCTCGCACACAAGGTAAGTTATCGGTTTTGGTTGATATGAGGTTCTTGCATGAAAATCACCGATGTTAAAGCGGTGTATCCGAAGTATCAGCATCTTGCGCCGTCTTGGAGGACGCACTTCTGGCAGATAGTGGTGCGGGTGGACACGGACGCCGGCGTGAGCGGCTACGGATATGGCGGCGGCGGTGTGGCAGGCGTTGCGGTGGTGAACGGACACCTGCGCGACCTGCTCGTGGGGCGCACGATTGAGAGCGTGGCAGACATACATGCAGCGTACGATGTGCTATACCGCGAATCGCTGCCATACGGGCGCAAGGGGCTGGGCATCATGGCGCTCAGCGGCGTGGATCTTGCGCTCTACGATGCGCTGGGCAAGCGGCGCGATGTGCCAGTATACGCCCTGCTCAGCGATGCGCCGAAACGCCGCATCAGGGCATACGCCACCGGCGAAGACGCCGAACTCTATCGCGAACAGGGCTATACCGCCAACAAGTTCGGGCATCGCTGGACGGGCAGCCCGGAGGATTACGACACAGCCGTGCGCACAGCAGAACATGTGCGGGGCGTGTTCGGCGACGATGCGCTCGTGATGGTGGATGTGTATATGTCTTGGGACGCCGATGTTACGCTGGAAATGGTGCGGCGGCTGGCGGACTACAACCTATACTGGTTCGAGGATTTGCTCACGCCGGACGACCTAGAGGGGCAGGCGGCGCTTGTGGACGCTGTGAAGCCCACGCTGGTTGCGGGCGGCGAGCATGAGTTCACGCATCACGGCTTTCGCGAGGCGGCGCGGCTGCGGGCGCTCGACCTGTGGCAGCCGGACATCACTTGGTGCGGCGGCATCACCGAGGGGCTGCGCATCGTGGAGCTTGCCAACGGCATTGGCGTGCCAGTTGCACCGCATCGCGGCGGCGAAGTGTGGGGGCTGCATCTCATCGCCGGATCAGACTGCGCCGACCTCGCCGAGTATCACGCCGACCACATCCGAACCGAGCGCGATGTGGTGTGGCTCGACGAGCCTGCGCCCGTGGACGGGTACATCTCGCCGTCCGATGCGCCGGGCTTCGGGGTGCGCCTTAACGAGGCGCTCCTGTGAGGCAGCGCCAACGCTGTGAGCGCCTGCCCATCACGCACGCGCAGTTACGCATCTGAAACGGCAGCAAACTGCGCCGCCGCTTCGCTTTCAGCGTATGCTTTCAAGCGGGTCAGGTCAGCTCCGAGCGACACTTCGGTGTCGCGGCTGAGATACAAGAGCGCCGCATCCTTGACGGACTTGCCCGTGGCGCGTTCTACGGCGAGCGCATATGCGCCGACCTGCATGCCGTATCGCTCAACAGCGACATCCCCCAGCTGCGCCTCGCTCACACGGTCGGTCTTGTAGTCCACCAACACCAGTTCGCCGTCCTCTTCGAACAGCAGGTCGATGATGCCTTCCAGCACGCCGCCGCCGATGGGGATTGCCATCGGGACTTCGCGCCAGTATCGCCCAGACCGCACGGCGCGCTCGACCATTGCGCTGTGGATGGCTTTGCGGGCGAGGTCGGCGATTTCGCGCTCTCTGCCGGGAAGCCCCTCTGCGGCGGCTTGGGTGCGCGCTGCGGCGGCGATGTCGGCGCCGGTGGCGAGGTCGCAGGTCTGCAGCACGGCGTGCACCGCTCTGCCGATGGATGTGCCGGCACGACCGCGTCGGGCGGGTTCAGCCTCAGGTGCGTCCGGGTCGGCTTCGTGCTTGTCGTCGGGGCTGCGCCCTAATCGGGTTGCGGCGATGGACGCCTGTCGAGACGCTTCATCGACGCTCGCCTTGTGCTCATCCAGCCAGCGTTGGTGTGCATCGACCGAGTGATCGGCGACGACTAGCGGCTGAGCAGCGGTGTGCGATTGTGGCACAGCGACATATTGCGGCAGCACCACCGCCTCTTCCCACAGATTGGGGAAGGAGTGCATCTTTTCGGCTATTATGCCGGCGTCCGTAGTGTCCCTGCGGGACCTGCCCTTTTCAAGCCTGTGCAGGCTCAGGACGAGGTGGTCGCGGGCGCGCGTGGCGGCGACATACATCAGGCGGATGTGCTCATCCTGCTCCATGAGCTTCTCCAGCTTCGACGCCTCATCATATTTCGCCGTCTCGAACTTGCTTTTTGAGGAACCGATACCCACTTCCACACCGCCACTCGTGCGGTCGAAAATGGCAATGGGCGTGCGACTGCGGCGGCGCAAGTTAAGCCCTGTGAGGATGACGATGGGGAACTCCAGCCCCTTTGCGCCGTGGATGGTCATAATTCGCACGGCGTCTTCGTCCGAGTCGGGCACGGGGGTTTCGCTGACGCGGGCATTCTCATCCATCTGCCGCTGTGCCCAATCCAAGAAGGCGCGCAATGAGTTGCCACCCGCCGCCGCAAAGGCGCGCGCCTGCTCCACTAGGAAGCGATAGCGCCGCCACTGCTCGCGTGGTCGGCGGCTGCCCACGCCAACTTCCATCAGCCTGCGGTCGCGGACGAAGCCGTCTATCAGCGACGCTGTGGACTGCCACAACCGCTTATCGTGTGCGCAGCGCAGCACTGCGAGGCTGTCAACCACCCTGCCGCCCGTGCCGTTGGGTTCGGGCAGCGACAGGTAGTTGAACCCGCCGCGCCCTGCGGGCGAGCTGCGAAACGCGTGCAGTTCCACATCGGTGCAGGCGAATGCGGGCGAGCGCAGCGCCGCGACGATTGCCACTTCGTTGGCGGGATCGTCTATGGCGCGCAAGCAGTTCATCAGATCGCGCACCTCTTGCGTCTCGAAGAACAGCGCCCCGCCCTCGATGCGATACGCCACATTCGCATCATCTAGCTGCTGTTCCAGCGCCCACAGCGCAGTTCGCGCACGCATCAGGATGCAGATGTCCCCATACTTCGCATCCCTGTAGACTTCAGCCCCGGCATTCCCCTGTTCGGTCTTGTCGCTGTCCAAGACCTGCCACCGCTCGCCCACTATCTGCCGCAGCAGAGCCGCCATCTGCTTTGCTTCGCTGCGGCGCACGGACTCGGTGCTGCCGTCCATCGTATCGCCGAAGCGCCACACACTCGGCTTGACACCATCATCGGACTGTGCATCCCAGCGATGCTCTATCGGCGTGTACGGCGCTTGGGTTTTGCCCGTCATCCATTGGGCAAACAGCACATTCACCCAATCCACAACGGGGCGCTGAGAGCGGAAGTTCTGTGTCAGCGGCAATGATGCGCCTGCGGCAGTCAGCCGCTCTTGCAGTCGGTTCAGCTGCGTAACATCGGCGCGGCGAAAGCGGTAGATGGACTGCTTGGCATCGCCGACGACGAACATCTTGCCGCGCCTGGGCGTAATCTTCTCCCAGTCCATTTGCGGAGCGGGTAAGCCTGTGCCGTTGCGATGGGCAGACGGCACATCCTCGGCGATGAACATCGCGATTTCGGCTTGCAGCGGGTCTGTGTCCTGCGATTCGTCGATGAGCAGGTGCGTGAAACGCCGTTGGAAGTGCGCCCGCGCGGTGAGGTTGTCCCGCAGCATATCGCGCGCCCACACCAGCAAATCTTGAAAGTCAGCATACCCCTGCCGCTTGCGATCCGCGGCGTATTCACGCGTGAAGCGGCTCAGGGCGTTGCACAGCATTTGCAGCGCATATTGGCGGCAGGCGGCTATATCCGCCTCCACCTCGCTGTTCAGCTCTATGAGCCGCTCTTTCAGGCGTTTGCAGGCGTTCACGCCGGATTCGTTGTCGGTGCGCCAGTCTCCTTGACGCCCTTTGCGCTGTCTGAGGGGCACCAGATCCAGCAGTTGGCGATACACGGCGGGCGAATCGGGGTCGACATCCGCTAGGCGAAGGATGCGCTCAACCTTGTCATGAGTATGGTCGTACAGCGCATCCCCGCTGCCTATCTTGGAAAAGGCGCACAGCCGCAGTAGCTCACCCGCTTCGTCCATCAACGCTTTGAGCAAATCAGACGACGGGGTGCCTGTCAGGTCAGCGCCGAATGCGTCGGGGGCATCGGGCAGCAGGTCATAGTTGCGGTGGAACTCGAGGGCGAGGGCGTGCATACTCTTGATGTTCAGCCCCAGCGTCAAGCCCAGCGCAAACGCCGATTCGAGCGCAGGGTCATCGAGCGCTGTGTCCAGCCACCCCGTCCACGCATCTTGGAAGCGCAGGTCGCTTTCGATGGCGTCCAGCGTCTCGAAGCCGGGTGGCAGCCCTGCCTCCAGCGGGCGCTCGCGCAGCAGCATGCCGGCGAAGCTATGCAGCGTTTGGATGGACGCACGGTCTAAGTCGGGGATGGCTTGCACGCATCGTTCCCGCCTATCGGGGGGCATTTCACCATCGCTTGCAGCTTTTTGCAATTCGGCGCGGACACGCTCGCGCAGTTCGGCGGCGGCGGCTTCAGTGAAGGTGATAGCCGCAATCTTGTCCGGCGTGGTCTTGCCCTGCGCGATTAGGTTCACCACGCGGGAGACTAGGCTTGTGGTCTTGCCCGTGCCTGCGCCCGCCTCCACGAAAAGCGTTTCGTCCAAGCTGTGGGTGATGCGCTGACGAACCGCATCGTCTTTGGGCGTGAACTTGCTTACAGCCGATGATGACGCCATCCGATACTCTCCCACCCCTTATTCATTCTGTCCGTGGTTCATCAGCAGCGTCTACTGCATCGTTGCTGAGCCGCAGGTAGTCGCGAAGCGCCCTGTCGTCGCTCTTGCGCTCCCACAATACTTGGCGGCGCGACGGGCAGAGCGAGTTAAAGTCGCAGTATGTGCAGTTGCTGCTCCACCTGTCGATGCCGCCCGGGTTGGCGGGAAACAGCCCGCCGCGAATGCCATCTATGATGATGCCCATACCCGCTGCGAAGCGCTCATCCACCGCATCATCGGCGATGTTGACAGGCTCGGGCGGGAGCATCTCGAAGTTGCTCCTGCTGGTAACGAACCAGTATGCGGCACGCACATCGCCAGCATCCGGGAGGTTTTGCCGCGCAGCCAGCGAGTATATCGCCAGCTGCAGGCGCTTGCCCTTGTCAATGGGGTCGTCCTTCAGCCCCTTGTAGGACGAACTGCCGCCAGTCTTGTAGTCCAGCACGAGCGCCTTGCGCCCGTCTGCGCTCTGGTCAATGCGGTCTATTGCGCCACGAAAGCGCACCTGAGAGCCGTCGGGTAGGGTGTATTCGGCGGCGTCCCATGCGCCTGCGCCGCCCAAGCCGAACTTCGCCTCGGCGCTCAGCGGCGACACGCCCTCCCTGTGGCGCATCTTCGCCTCCGCATCGAGGAACGCATGCAGGTCGCTTCGCATCTCTTCTTTGGCGAGTGTCCACATCAAGCGCTTGCCCGTTATGCCCCGAGTTTCGGCTTCATCAAAGGCGTCGTCCGCAATGCCGAGCAGCAGCTTGCGATGGGCATCGTCCCACGCTTTATCCGGGGCGGGCATGCTGCCGCGCATGGCGTTGACGAACCTTTCGAGGATTTCGTGGACGAGCGAGCCGCGTTCCAAGGCGCTGATGGTGTATATGTCCTCCGGGTCTTCCTCCGCGCTCAGGCGCAGCACATTGGCGAGGAAGTATTGGAACGGGCAGCGCGCCCAGCTCTCTAATCGCGTGGGCGAAAGCGGGCGGGCGTAGAGCAGGTCGGCGAACCTGTCGGCGTCTTGCGCAAGGTTGCCGTCCCACTCGGTGAAGGCGCTGCTGTTCCTAGCGTCCACCAGCCGCATCGCTCTTTCCAGCGCCAATGCGCCTGCAAGCGGGTGTGCCGCCGGCTCCCCGCCCATGCGCCGCCATTCGTGCAGCCGCTCTAAACCATAGTCGTGCGCATCAGCGTAGAGCGCCCCAGCCGCAGAGCCATCGTCGCAAATGGATTCGAGCGAATGCTGCATGGATGTGAGTATGGTCAGCCAATTTTCGCTGCCATATTCCGACAGGTCGGATGCGAACACCTGCTTTCCCGCATGGACGGACGCCGCTTCCAGCAGCCAGCGCGATGCGTGGTTCTTGCGCCCTGCGACGGCAGCGGGATATGACAGCGTAACGGACGGCGCAACGGCGAGCGCCGCTAGGTAGTCATAGCGCTCTTCGGCGCGCTGCTGAAGCATCAGCGGGGGGATGCCCTCCGCCGCTCCGCCTGCATTGCGGCGCGCATCGTCCGGGACAAGCGGGTTGTCGCGCATTGCGGAGGGCATTGCGCCCTCTACCATGCCGACCACATACACCGCACCGAAGTCCATAGCGGAGGCGCGCTGAAGCGGCGCAACAAACACGCCCTTGCCCACTGCATCCAAGTGCCCCACCTGCGCCCGCAGCATCTCGCTGAGCGCGCGGCGAAAGTCGTCCGGCTTCAGCGGCGGCTGCGATGGGATGTGGTCTGCCGCTGCAAGGTCATCAAGGTTCGACTTGATCTTGTGCAAGGCGCGCTGTTCGGCATCCGGAAGTGTGTCGGCGTTCACATACTTGCCCAGCAGGTCGCTCGCCCAGTCACAGAACGCAGTCCAGCCGTTGTGCGGCACGGGTTCGCCGTTGCCGGGCGGTTCGGCGTCTACTGCCAGCGACGCGATGTATTTCCGCATATCGCGGGCGGTCTTGGCATCTCTCCGCAGACGCCAAGTCTCTCCTTCCGAGAGTTCGCGCTCCCCAGCACCTATGCCGCTGTCTGCCTGCCGTTCGTTCTCTTCGGCGAAAGCCGACAGACGCTGCCCCCACTGCTCCACACCGCCTACGATTAGGGCGCGCTTGGATATGGCGTCCCACAGGCTGGGGCTGAATGCGTCAACAGGCGGGTTGATTGGACAGCCAGTCAGCCACTCCATCACTGCGCTGCGCGAAAAGTCCTCCTCGCGCAAGCGTATGACGCCCAACAGCGTCCGCCCTACGGCGGTGTCTGCCAGCGATGTGGCGCTTGCGCCCGCAACAGGGATGCCCGCCAGCGTAAGCTCTTCGCGCACCAGTGTGCCGTATGGGTTCTGCTGGCGATGGAGTATCGCCATGCGATGGAACGGAACACCGCCCTGAGCAAGTCCCATTATCCGCCGGATGACCATCCGAACCTCTTGGTGAGCGTCCGGCGCTGTGATGATTTCCCCGACCCTGTTGCCAATCATCGCGTCCAATGCCACCCCGTCAGACACATCCACAGCATCGCCTATACCGTTCGGGGATGCAGTGGGGCCGGCTGCTGCCTGAAATGCGGGGCGGAGTTCGGCGGCGAACTCGAGCGTGGCTTGGTCTGCATCGGCGTCGCCCGTCAAGCCGAGCATCACGGCACAGCGCCCGGCGGCGGCAAGCTCCCGCACCAACCTGCGCTGCGACGGCGTCAGCCTGCGCATATGATAGAACACTACGAAGCCCTGCTCGTCCAGCGCCCCGGATGCGCTGCCGTCCCGCACTGCATCGGCGGCGGCAGCAGCGCGGTCTTCGTTGTCGTGATAGTCCGCAGTGTCGGCGCGGTATTTGCGAAAGAGCCGAACCACCTCGCCGGGCAGCTCGCCGCCCTCTTCGAGGCGGGAGAGAGCGGCCGGGGATGCGTGGCGCAGATCCTGAAAGGTTCTGCGGAGACCGGCGTGCGTGGACGGATGCGTACCCATACCCTCGAGCACGCCCTGCGCCTGCGCCGCCACAGAGCGCACAACGGCAGTGCGAAACACGGAAGTCAGCGGGCGCTTGCCCTTCTCAGCCAGCGACGGCGAGCCGAGCCACTCCGACAGAATGTCGATGGTGATGAAGCGCAAGTTGGCGAAACCCGTCAGCCCCAGCCGCTGACGCAGCGAACCCATCGCATATGTGTTTGGACAGACCACCGTAACCGGGCGCAGCGCATCATCGCCCTGCTGCTGCGCTATCACACGCCTCATCACATCCACATCCAGCGCCGCCATGTGGCTCAAAAACAGCATCGAATCGCCTCCAACACGGGGGATGGCACGCTTAACAGCCCGCTGCCACCCAGATTCGTCAGCAGGCGCCCTGATACCCGACGCTCGCCCGCCTAGTCTTCCACGCGGATGAGGCTGCCGATTTCGTTGACCACATCCAAGCCGCCGATAATCTGCAGCGCAGACTGGACAGCGGCTTCGCTGGCGCGATGCGTCATCAGCACGATTTCGGCGCGGCGCGCGGCGTCGTCTGTCTCTTTCTGAATGGCGGACGCTATGCTGATGTCTAGGTCGCCCAGCACCTTCAGGATTTGTGCGAACACGCCGGGGCGCTCCATCACATTCAGCCGCATGTAGTACTTGGTCTCGAGTGCGCTGATGGGGCTGATGCGCACATCGGCGGCGGGCGCAAGCGATGACAGCGGCGCTGCTTCCTGTGCGACATGGCGCGCAATCTCCACGATGTCGGCGATGACGGCGCTGCTAGTGGGCATATCGCCGGCACCACGCCCGTGGAACAGCACCCGCCCGGCGAGGTCGGTCTGCACCTCCACCGCATTCAGAACGCCGTCCACCTTGGCGAGCATCACATCGGCGTGCAGCAGCACCGGATGCACCCGCGCCTGCACCGCACCATCGGTCTTGCTGGCGATGGCGAGCAGTTTTATGGCGTAGCCAAGTTCGCTTGCGTAGCGGAAGTCTTGCGCTGTCAGCTGCGTGATGCCCTCGCAGTACACATCACAGTCGCTCACGCGCGCGCGGAACGCCAGCGTGGACAGGATGGCGAGCTTGTATGCGGCGTCTATGCCCTCCACATCGTTGGTCGGGTCAGACTCGGCATAGCCCAGCGCCTGCGCCTCGGACAGCGCCGTGCCGAAATCCTGCCCATCTTGCGCCATCTTGGTGAGGATGTAGTTCGTCGTGCCGTTGATGATGCCGTTGATGCTAACCACATCGTTTGCAGCGAGGTCGCGCAGCAGCGGGGCGATGATGGGAGTGCCCCCCGCGACGCTCGCCTCGAACAAGACCTGCACGCCCTTCTTGCGAGCCGCCGACAGGATGTCTGCGCCGTGCTTCGCCATCACCTCTTTGTTGGCGGTAACGATGTGCTTGCCGTGTGCGATAGAGCGCATGATATAGTCGAGCGCAGGCTGCTCGCCGCCCATGACCTCCACCACGATGTCCACGGCGGGGTCGGTGATTACGGCGTCCGGGTCGGTCGTGAGTGCGCCGACGGGCAGTGCGGCGTCGCGCTTGCGAGCAGCATCGCGCACCAGCACGCCGTTGAGCGTCAGTTCGGCGCCGGCGAGCTTCGCCAGCTGTGCGCTCTTGTCCGCCAGCACGCGCGTTACGCCCCCACCAACCACGCCACAACCCAGCAATCCTATCCCCACCGATTTACTCATTTCGCATCCTCAGTACTCTGCTACTTCTGCTTTCGTCCAACCCCGTTGTGCTTGCGCATATGCACATTCGCAAGCCAAGCGCGCCTATGCCCCGCCCTCCGTATCGACCGCATCGCCGAGCATGTAGAAGTGGTTCAGCGGGCCGTGCCCTGCGCCGATGGGTGCGGCGTGGCGTATAGCGGCGGTAACATATGACTTGGCGCGCGCCACCGCATCGTGCAGTTCCATCCCCTTGGCGAGGTTGGCGGCGATGGACGATGCAAGCGTGCAGCCCGTGCCGTGGGTGTTGATCGTGTCGATGCGCTGCTCTGTGAACTCGGTGAACCCGCTGCCGTCATAGAGCACATCGGTTGCGGGGCCGTCGTAGTGTCCGCCCTTGACCAGTGCAGCGCGTGCGCCTGTGGATTCGTAGAGCATCTTTGCGGCACGGCGCATGTCGTCGAGCGTAACGATGGGCATGTCGCACAGCACGGCGGCTTCGCGCATGTTCGGCGTAACAATGGTGGCGAGCGGTATCAGCGCGCCCAGCATGGTGTCCACGGCGTCGCTCTCCAGCAGGAGGTCACCCATGCTCGTTACCATCACCGGATCCACCACCAGCGTGGACAGGCTATGCTCGCTGACCTTCTGCGCCACGGTGTTGATGATGGCGGCGTTGGGCAGCATGCCGGTCTTGACGGCATGGGTGCCGATGTCCTCCATGATAGCGTCTATCTGGCTTGCCACAAGCGCGGAGGGCAGCGCCAGCGCATCGGTAATGCGCAGGGTGTTCTGCGCCGTGATTGCGCTGATAGCAGATGTGCCGTGCACTCCGTTCGCCGCAAACGCCTTCAGGTCTGCCTGCACACCTGCGCCCCCGCCCGAATCCGAGCCTGCAATCGTCAATGCCTTTCTGATGCCGTTCATACGCCTTTCCTAATGCTTTCATGTGTAGGTTTTCAGTCGTCCCTGTTGTCAGTTGCCGGCAAGCGCTCCATATCCTAGCCATACCCACGCCGTAGTTCCTGTCAGCTCAGAAATCCCATTCCTCGCCGTGATAGGCGGCTTCCCAAAAGCGGTATTCGTAGCGCAGTGCGGTGAGGAATATGCGATCTAGCTCGGCAAGGCGCGCAGGCGAAGCGTCGGTGGCGTAGGCGTCTATCTGGTCGGCGAGCCACGCCACAATTTCGCCGAGTACGGCGAGGCTATGCAGGTCTATCCACTCGCCATAGATGGCGGGCGCATCGGGGCGGCGTCCTTCGGCGAGCAGGCGGCTGCCCCAATCGAGGTATGTCCCTTCGGTTACATACAGGATGGTCAGGATGTCGATGAAACCGCCCTGCAGCGCCGTCCGCACGATGAAGTCGCCGAAAGCCTGCGTGGTCGGCGATGCGCTCGCCATGGAGTACTCCGCCTCCGATGCGCCGAGTTCGGCGAATGCGCGAAGGAACAGGTCGTTCTCCGGCCCCAGCGCCTCAAGAAACTTCACCAGCGGATAGCCCTGCTCTATCGTGGGCGCCTTCGCCGCACCGAACGCAAGCAATGCCACGAGGTCGTTCACGAACACATAATCTTGCAGAAAATAGCGCCGAAACTTCTCCGATGGCAGGACGCCGTCGCCCATCTCTTCCACGAACGGATGTGTAACCATCAGCTCCCAAAGAACGGAATTGCGGGCGCGGAGTTCTCGTGTGAATGACATCGCCTCATCCTAGCAGGTCTATAGTCTGGAACGGCAGGGGTTCGCAGCATCGCAAACGCCTCCACCAAGAATATCACAGAACGCCGTGTCGGGACATTTTATACCGCCGCTTGGCAGTCATATTCACACGAAAACCGCCAGCGCCGTTAGCCCGCTCATTGTGTGGGGATTGCGATTCTGCTCGCCGATGATAAGTGCGGATAGCGCTTCCGTATTTCCGCATTGACTTGCGGCAAATCAGGCGTATAGTAGCGTCAACGGCAGTGTTTCATTCCCGCCATTACGCTTATCACGATAACTAACTACAACATCCACAACCCTACTGCGAACCAGAGAAACGACCAGCTTATTAGGCTTTCTAGGAGGGATGTCTTGAAGTACGATGCAATCGTCATAGGCGCAGGCTCGGGCGGGGGTGTGGCAGCGGCGCGGCTCTCGGAGGATGCCGAGCGCTCGGTGCTACTGCTGGAGGCGGGGCCGGACTACCCCGACTTCGAGCGGCTGCCAGATGAGCTGAAGTACGGCTACGCCACCGCCACCGATGTTACCGTGAGCGACGAGCACAACTGGATGTTCACCGGTTGGGGCAACGACGCGGCGGGCGATATGCTCGTGGCGCGCGGTAAGGTTACCGGCGGCACCAGCGCCATCAACGGACAGGTGTTTATGCGCGCGCTGCCGGAGGACTTCGACCGCTGGGTTGAATGGGGCAACGATGCGTGGAGCTACTCCAAATCCCTACCCTTCCTGCGGAAGCTAGAGACCGACTTGGACATACAGGACGACTTTCACGGCAGCGACGGCCCCATCGCTGCGCACCGCTTCAAGCGCGAAGAGTGGCTGCGTCCGCAGACGGCGTTCTATCAAGCCTGCATAGACGCGGGCCACCCACCAATGGCGGACATCAATAACCCGGACGCAACCGGCATCGGGGCGCTGGCGTTCAACAACCCCAACGGCATCCGCATCAGCACGGCGCTGGGGCATCTCAGCGAGGCGCGCCACCGCCTCAACCTGACCATACGAGCCAACTGCACCGTGCACCGCCTGCTGTTCGAGCGAGCGGGTGGACGCATACGGGCAGCAGGCGTGGATGTGGAGAGCGGCGGCGAACGCTTCACGGTGGAAGCGGAGCAAATTGTGCTCTGCGCCGGCACCGTCGGCAACCCACACATCCTGCTGCTGAGCGGCGTGGGGCCGGCGGCGCATCTTGCGGATATAGGCGTGCCGCTGACGCACGATCTGCCCGCAGTGGGCAAGAACCTGAGCGACCATCCGCTGATTTTCATCACATTCAAGACGAAGCCCGGCTATCCGCTGGACGGGCTTGCGCCGCGGATGCAGGTGGGGCTGCGCTACACGGCGAGCGGCTCTGCCCTGCGCGACGATATGCTGCTATGGCCATTCTCATACGCCACTGACCGCGTGGAGAAGGGCGGGGAGCGCATGTCGCCCGTGGGGATACGCTTTGTCGCGTCCATATACCTCGCCATGAGCAAGGGCGAAATCACGCTGCGCTCCGCCGAGCCACATGAGCAGCCCTTCATCGACCTGCGCCTGATGACCCACCCGTTCGACCTCGCACGCGGGCGCGAAGGCGTTCACAAGGCAATCGAGATTGCAAGCCACTCAGAGTTTGCGGACATCATAGAGGAACTCACATCACCGCTGCCCGCCGATGTAGAGACCGACGATGCGTTGGACGAGTGGCTGCGCCGCGAGGTGGTAACCGGCAACCATCTTACCAGCACCTGCCGCATGGGGTCTCCCGACGACCCAACGACGGTGGTGGACCAGTACGGGCGCGTGCACGGCATCGACGGACTGCGCGTGGCGGATGCCTCCGTAATGCCCGACTGCGTGCGCGCCAACACGAACAACACGGCGATGCTCATCGGTGAGCGCATAGCGGACTTCATACGGACGGGTGTGTAAGCGGAGTATGTAACACCGAAGCGATGTTCCCGCCGCCTTGCGAACCTGTTTCCACTGGCGCGCAGACATCCCCGACGCCGCGCCTGCGTCCCTAAAACGCTCGACGCATCGGTGATATAATTGACCGCGCAGATGCGTCTGTGCGTGGCAGCAAAACGGCTTGCCAATTGCAGCATATATATGACTTACAACCCGATAACCACACTAGGAGTCCACACAATCACGCTTAAGGAGGGGCAGCACTCGGCGACGGCGCATGACGGCGCATCCGACGACATGGTGCTGCTACGGGAGGGCGCATCGGCGCTGGGCATCGATCTGAACGCCGAGCAGCTGCGCCAATTTCGCCGATACTACACCGAGCTAACCGCGTGGAATCGGCGCATCAACCTGACCGCCATCACCGATTGGCGCGCAGCGCAGACGCTGCACTTCGTCGATTCGCTGACGGTGGCGACGGCAATCGCGCCATCGCTGCTGAACGGCGGCGCACTGCTGGATGTGGGCAGCGGCGGCGGCTTCCCGGGCATACCGCTGCGGCTAGCGTATCCGGGGCTGCGCGTAACACTGCTGGACGCCACCGCAAAGAAGACGGCTTTCCTGTCGCATGTGTGCGCTGAGCTGGGGCTGACCAATGTGCGAACGCTGACCGGCAGGGCAGAGACGCTCGCCCACGACGCCGAGCTGCGCGAGCGCTTCGACATAGTGGCGGCACGCGCCGTTGCCCCCATCGCGGTTCTAGCCGAACTCACGCTGCCGTTTGCGCGCATCGGCGGCACTGTGGTTATGCAGAAGACAACAGACATTAGCGCAGAGTTGCGGCGGGCGCAAGACGCCATTGCCACATTCGGCGGACGGGCGTTGCCGCTGATACCGCTCTCCCTTCCGCATCTAGGCGATGGCAGGGCGCTGTTGGCGCTGGAGAAGACACACCCAACGCCGCCGCAGTTCCCGCGCCGCCCGGGTATGCCCGCAAAGAGACCGCTCACAACCTGATAGCTGACTACTGAACATGAAATTTCTTAGGTCGCGGGAGCGGACATCCGCCCCGGACACACAAGCAACGGGCACGGCGCAGCTCAGTCGCCGCATCCTGTCGCTGCCGACACTGCTGCTCGCAGCCATACTAGCGGCGTTCGTGTACTTCCTCGTTACGCGCTTCAGCGTGGATTGGAACGCCACGCTCGTGAACATTCTGCAGATGAACCCGTGGCTGTATGCGCTGGGGTTTGTGCTGTACTACGCCAGCTTCGTGGTACGGGGGCAGCGGTGGCGTATGCTTGCGCGCAACACGGGGGATTTGGACGCCCTGCCAAATGCGCGCCTGCCCTCCGGACTAACAGCCGGCGCATACATCCTCGTCGGCTGGTTCGTCAACTCCATCACTTGGCTGCGGCTGGGCGATGGCTATCGCGCCTATCTGTTTTCGCGCACTAGCGGCGGCAACTTCTCTTGGAGTCTCGGGACGGTGGTCGCAGAGCGCGTGCTAGATGTGGCGGCAATGCTGATACTTTTTGCCGTCGGCGCAGCGATATACTTGTCCACGACCGGCGTGCTTGAGCTGCCATCGACGGTGGTGCGCGTGTCGGTCGTGATGCTGGTGGTCGGTGCGCTGTGCATCCCGCTGGCGATGAAACTGTTCGGCGCGCGCCTAGCCCGCTTCTTGCCGCGCCGATTAGAGGCGGAGTACCATCGCTTTCACAGCGGCACTTTGGGCAGCATGAAGCAGCTGCCGATGGTGTTCCTGCTGGGCATCACCGGGTGGCTGCTGGAGATAGCGCGGCTGTACTTGGTGGTGCTTGCGCTGGGATTGGATGCGCCCCCGTCGCTCATAATCATTGCGGCGCTGGTTGCTGCGCTGCTGAGCACGGCGCCGTTGCCGGGCGGGGTGGGTTTCGTGGAGCCGGGCATCATCGGATTGCTTCTGCTGACGATGGAGCGGCATGACGCCGTGGCAGTGGCGCTAGTGGACCGCTCCATCACCTACTTCAGCGTCATCGCGCTCGGCGGCGTAACATTCCTCATCGTCAACGCAATCCACGCGCGCCGCACGAAACATACGACGCCCCTGCACACACGATAGGCTCGCATATGAGGGGCGGTTGATGCTGGTCGCATGTGCGTGCTACGCCCTAGCGTGGGCTGCCAGTAGCCTGAGCGCCGTTCGCAACGCCGTTCCCGGCGCCGCCGCTCTGCTGGATTTGGCGCTTGTTGGTTTCAACCTCGAGGTTGAGCGCATCGATGCCACGCCGCACCTGTCCGAGCACATCGGCGAGCTGCTCTTCTAGATTGAAGAGCACTTCGCGCGCATAGCCGTCTGCGCCGTCGCGTCGGGCAACGGCTGCGTTTTCGGCTTCGCTCATGATGCGATACGCCTTGCGCTGTGCGTCTTGCAGGATTTGCTGGGATTCGTATCCCGCCTGCTCCTGCATCTGTTGCGCCATCTCTTCGGCGCGCCGAAGCACGGACGAATCGCCGACCTTGTCCTCGTACTCCACCTTTGCCTGCGTGGTGAGCTGGGTGGCTTCGGTTTCGGCGACGCTGCGGATGCGCTTCGCCTCTAGGTAGGCTTGGTTGATGATGCTTTCCTTCATTCTGATGACCTCAGACGCCTCTTGTGAGTCGTCGGAGGCTGGCATTCGCCCGAGCGTTTCGCTCAGCGAGATGAGGCTGTCCACTTCCACCATCACCTTGCCACGGAAGCCCGGCACACGCGTGCCGTTGGTCGCCAAGGCTCTCAGATCATTAGCAATTTGCCTAGTCTGCATTGCTCCTCCCCTGTGTTTGTATTAGATTTCCGGCGTAAAAGCGCCGGTTTCAGTCGATTTCTTGATTTCCGTAGTTAAGGTTATGCACATAAAATAGGCAACGAAGTGTCCTTATTCGCTTGTACCAAGCCGCTTGTCTAGCGCTGTCAGCACGGGAGCGGGAACTAGGTTGTCAATCTTGCCCCCGAGCGTCGCCACCTCTTTGATGCGGCTGGAATAGACGAACTGGTAGTCAAGCGCGCTCATCAGGCACACCACATCTATGTCCGGCGCCACATTGCGCCACATAAGTGCCATCTCAAACTCCGTTTCAAAGTCGAAGCCTGCGCGCAAGCCCCGTATGATGAACTCGGCGTCCACGCTGCGGGCGACCATCGGCGCGAGTCCCACGAACGGGACGACCTTGACATTCGTCAGCTGCGGTATGGACTGCTTGAACATGTCCACACGCTCTTCGGTGGTGAACATCAGGGTCTTGGGCGGCGTGTCGTACACCCCGATGATGAGTTCGTCGAACAGGCGAGACGCCCGTGTCGCTATGTCCACATGCCCGTTGTGAACGGGGTCAAAGCTGCCCGGATACAACGCCCTAGCCATTGCTCACTCCGATTTCGCACTTCGCTTCGAGGTCATAGATAGAAATCGCCGTATCACCGTATCGCCGCCGCGTCCGCAGGGTAAGCCTGCGCCCATCGCCATCGTATGCGTCCATCGGCGCAGTGTCGCGATGGTGCTCAGCAACCACAACGGCGTCATCCGCAAGCAGCCGTCCGTCGCTCAGCATAGCCATCAGGCTTTGCCAGCGGTCGGCATCAAACGCGGCGTATGGCGGGTCGGCGAACACCAGCCCGTAGCTGCCGGGCAGGGATGCCAGCCTACGCTCCACCCTGCCAGTATGGACGGCACACCGCTCTGAAACCCCCAGCGTATCGAGCGTATCAGCAATTCGGCGGCAGCGGCGCGGGTCAACTTCGACGAAGTCTGCGCCCCGAGCACCACGGCTGAGCGCCTCAATACCAAGTGCTCCCGTCCCTGCGTACAAGTCCAACACTCGTGCCTCCTGCACCGCATCCGCACCCAAAATAGAGAAGATTGCGCTGCGAACTCTGTCCGATGTGGGGCGCAAATCCGGGCTTTGCGGCAGCCGCAGCCTGCGTCCGCGGTGGCTGCCGCCCGTAATTCGCAGTGTCAATGGGCAGACCCAAGTCGCTTGTCAGCCTTGTCAGTCCGTTGGGACATCCCGTCTCCAATACGGCTGCGCCTTATGCGCCTGCGATGCCAAATTGCCCATTAACGCTATGCAGGGAAGGTTAGCACGCTGTTTTCAGCGCAATAAAGCGTTTTTTGGGCTATTTTTAAGAAAAGAATTAGGCAAATGCCAAACCAATGCGTTCAGAACAGGCAGGCGCTATCGGCACAGGTGCATTGAACCCGTACGATGTGGCGCAGAGGACAAAAAATCCGCCCATGCTGAGAGTTGTTCAGCATGGGCGGGTTTTTATCCTAATGGGTAATTATGAGTAACGGGGCAAGTGCTATGCGCTATGCGGGCTTGTACGCCTTGATGTTCATGCTGTGGACACGCGACGCCCATTCCTCCGCGCCATCCCAAGGCTTGTCGTCCACTATCTCGATGCGTTCTAGGCCTGCGGTGCGCATTCTGCCAAGATACACATCCTGCGGCTCTGCGCCGGACAGGCACGCCACCCAGTTTTCCGCGTCGGCGGTGGCGTGGGCGGGCAGCGGAGCGGTCAGCAGCATGTCTGATATGAACATCCTGCCGCCGGGCTTGAGGATGCGCACCGCCTCGCGGAACACGGCGTCTTTGTCGGGCGCAAGGTTGATGACGCAGTTGGAGATTATGACATCCACCGATGCGGCGTCTATGGGCGTGTTCTCCATCTCGGTGAGGTGGAACACCACATTGGACACGCCGAGATTGGCGGCGTTGCGCCGCGCAAGGTCGACCATATCGGGCGTCATGTCCACGCCGATGACATTGCCGCTTTCGCCCACCGCTTTGGCGGCGATGAAGCAGTCGATGCCGCCACCGCTGCCAAAGTCCACCACCGTTTCGCCATGGGCAAGGCTGCCAATGGCGGTGGGGTTGCCGCAGCCAGCGGACGCCACAAGCGCCTCATCCGGCAGCCCTGCAATGTCATCGACGGCGTAGAGCTGCGTGGGCGTGCCACAGCACTCGTCGGTGCCGCCATCGTCGGCGCGCTTTGCCACCTTTGCATACCGCTCGCGCACTAGCGTCTTCACATCTTCGTTCGTGAACATAACCATCTGATTTCACCTCACCATAGATTTTTGTGTTCGCAGCCGATGAGTACGGCTTCCTAAATCTTCCCTGTCTAACCTTCTCTCGAAAGTGGGGAAACGGCTCTTGTAATCTTCTCAGTATTTTCAGTGTCGGTCCGCAAAGATGTGCGCCGCAATCGGCTCATCTGCTGTGGGGGTCTGCAGAGAACTCTGCCGTAACCGAGGTGTTCGGGGTTGCAACTGCAACCGTGCCGTACAGCGGTCAGCGGCGTTTCCATGTGTCTACCAGCTGCTCGCCGTCCGCATCCGACACTCCCCACATTTGGAAGTGGATGCGAATGTCTTCATAGAGCGTGCGCTCTGCGGGCGCAGCGTCCATGTCGCGATACGCCTCCACGCTCACATCCATCCAGTCCAGCGGGATTTCGCCTTCATCAGCAAGGCGCTCGACCATGTTCACCGCGCACGCCGATATGCCCGACAGGAAGAGTTCGCCTGCACCAATCTCCTCACCGCCAGAATCGTCGGCGACCCAGTGGTGGTTGCGCGCATTGCATATCGCCCGTCCGCGCGTGCCCGTGCTGTAGCTCCGAACCGCATACGCGGGAGTTTGTTCCGCCATATCCGCACCTCCTTATTAGTGGCAGCCGGTAGCACACATCTATATTACCAGCAAATGGGCATCATAGGGCTTTGTGGATGTTTGTGGATTAAGGAAAAAGGAAAGTTGGAAAGTTCAGCCACCTATCAAGGGCTTATGCCAACTTCATCAGCTGGCGCTGCGTCAGCGACCACAGCAGCCGACCGCGCCCCGAAGGATCCAGCCTCAGGTTGCAGAGCGCACCCTTCTTGAAGTTGATTATCGGCTGTGTGCGCCCGGTCATTACGAAGGACACGAGGCTGCTCATGTGTGGTTCGTGCCCGACTACCATCACGCTTGTTTCAGATGCGTGGTTCTCAGCCAGCGCATCCAGCATCTGCAACGGGTGCGCCGAAGGCACTAGCGCCGCCGAGTTTATCATTCGCTCAGCAGGCATGCCCAGCCCGCGCCGCACTATGTCCGCCGTCTGCACAGCGCGAAGCAGTGGGCTGCTGATTATCAGCTCCGGGCGGATGCCAAGCGCACTCATACCCTCAGCCGCGCGCCACATCCTGTCCGTTCCCTTGCGGGTAAGGGGGCGCAAGGTGTCATCCGGATACCGGCGGCTGTCCCAACTGCCCGCTAATCCGTGCCTGAGCACATACAGGTTCATTGCCAAACTTTTGCCTCCCCCGCTAATCGTCTTCTGCCCTCTGCACGCCTATGACGGCTTGCATGCCGTCCAAGCGCAGCGTATCGGTGTAGGCGTTGGCAGGCGGGGCGACATCCAGCATCGCATTGGACAGCGTCTCTTGGCGAATGTATTCGCCGTGCGCCGCAACCACAGCGCCCAAGCCTGCACCTCCATCGTAGCAAGTTACGATGTGGTCTGCGATGTCGAAACCGGCGGAGCGGCGCATGTTTTGGATGTGATGCACCACTTCCCGCGCCTGACCCTCCAACCGCAGCTCGGGCGTTACCTCTGTGGACAGCGCGACGGAGTATATGCTGCCCTCTTCGGCAGAAAAGCCCGCGGGCGGCACTTTTTCTTGCAAGATGTCTGAAAGCGCTGAGTCTGCTGCGGCGACGGCGTTTACGCCTTCGTGCGGGGTGTGCGTGTGGGTATCCTCAGGCACGCCCAGCTCTATGGGCGGCAGGGATTCGTCTTCTGACGGGATGAGGATCTTGCGCTGCTCTCTGAGGGCGGTTACGACTTCGCGTGCGTCCATTGCGGCGAGGGATGCGGTGATTTCGCGCACGCGCCTGCCGTACTTGGGACCCAAGACGCGCAGGTTCGGCGAGACCTGCCAGTCCCAAAAGCGAATGCTGCCCATGCCCTGTTCGGATGCTGCGGAGAGCACCTGCACATCCTTCACATTAAGCTCGTCCCTGAGCTGGGCGGACAGGGTTTCCACTATCGCCTTTTCGTACTCGCTGGGCACGAGCACCTTCATCGTTTGCAGCGGCTGGCGAACCTTCAAGCCTGCTTTGCTGCGGGCGGCGCGCCCCATACTGGATAGCCGCATTATCATGCGCGTGGCTTCGGACAGCCGCTCGTCTATGAGCGCGGTGTCGGCAACCGGGTAGTCGTCCAAGTGGACGCTCTCGCGCCCGCCGTGCTGCGTGCCGGCTAGGTTCTGATACATCTGCTCGGTGATAAATGGCATCACCGGCGCAAGCAGCCGCACCAGCGTGGTGAGGCACTCATAGAGCGTTGCGTATGCGCTGTGCTTGTCGGCATCGGCGCCGTCTTCGTCTAGCAAGCCCGCCTTCCAGAAGCGGCGGCGGCTGCGGCGCACATACCAGTTGGAGAGGTACTCGATAAACCCTTCTACGCTGCGTGCCGCCCTCTCAGGCTCGAAGTTTTCCAGCGCGTCCGTTACTTCGGCGACGAGACGGTTCAGCTCAGAGAGTATCCAGCGGTCGAGTTCAGCACGCTCGGACACCGGCGGCGGCTCTGTGGACGGATCGTATCTGTCTATGTTGGCGTATGTAACGAAGAAGGAATAGACATTCCACAGTGGGATAATGAAGCGGCGGCGCACCTCGTCCGCAGAGCGGAAACCGAAGTTGATGTTCAGCGCCGGGTTCTGTCGGAAGAACACCCAACGCATAGCGTCAACGCCCATCCGCTCGGCGGCGTCTTCAAACCAGATGGCGTTACCCTTGCTCTTGTGCATCTCTTCGCCGTTGTCGTCCCGCATCAGTGCGTAGCTGAACACCGACTTGAATGGGGCGGTATTCTCAAGCACAGTGCTCATCGTCAGCAGCGAGTAGAACCAGTTGCGGAACTGGCCCGGGAAGCTCTCAGAAATCCAGTCGGCGGGGAACCATTTGCGCCAGTACGACTCGTCGTGCCGATACTTGAGCGTGGAGAATGACACGATACCGGCGTCCAGCCATGCATTGCCCACATCCGTGATGCGGGGGACGACAGCGCCGCACTTATCGCAGCGGATTTTCACGGCATCGACCCAAGGCCGGTGCGGCGAATTGCCATCGAAGTCGTCCCAGCCCTCAACCGAGCGCGCCTGCAACTCGGTTTCGCTGCCCACCACATCGAACCAGCCGCAGCCGCCGCACTTGTATATGGGCAACGCAAGCCCGTAAAACCGCTTCTTGGAGATCATCCAATCGTCCATGTTGCGAAGCCAATCCAGCTCGCGGGCGTAGCCGAACTCTGGCACCCAGCGGATGTCGTCCACCACATCCATAATCTGGTAGCGCAGACTGGCGGCTTTCTCATCAGCGGTGAGCGTCTCGCGCGGCTTGTCGTGCTTTTCGCCCATGCTGATGAACCACTCATCAACCAGCCGGAACACCAGCTCCGAGTCGCAGCGCCAGCACACAGGGTAGCGGTGGGAGTAGCGTTCTAGGTTGTAAAACACGCCCTTCGCCCTGAGGCTGTCGTAGATGGTATCGTTGACATCATACACATTCACGCCGCTAAGTTCGCCGAAGCCGTCGAGGAAGTCGCCGAACTCGTCGAGCGGCGCGATGACGCTGATGCCCTGCTCGTTGCCAAGCGCAAAGTCTTCCTTGCCTGCGCCCGGTGCGATGTGCACGATGCCCGTGCCCTCGGATTCGCTCACTTCGTCCCACGCCACGACGCGATGCTCCACGCCCGTTTGCGCTTCAAGCTCGGCGAAGGGTGCGCGGTAGCGCCGCCCGATGAGCACGCCCGCAGGCACTTCGCCAAGCATCTCATATTCGCCCCTGAGCACGGACAGCCGCTCTTTGATGAGATACAGCACATCGTCGCCCTGCCGCACCTTCACATAGGGCTTGTCCGGATGCACCGCCGCCGCCGCATTCGCCGTCAGCGTCCAAGGCGTGGTCGTCCACACCAGCAGCGACTCGCCCGAACTTGCCCCATCCTCCGCAGACAACAGCGGGAACTTCACGAACAAGCCCGGGTGCACAATTTCCTTGTAACCTTCGGTAACGATTTCGTGCTCGGACAGCCCCGTGCCGCAGCGGGGGCACCACGGCATCACATCCCGCCCCTCATACAGCCAGCCCTTTTCGTGGCAGGTCTTGAGGAAACGCCAAATGGTGTAGTTGTTCTCGTCGGACTTGGTGTGGTAGGAATCGTCCCAGTCCATCCAGTAGCCTAGCCGTACGGACTGCCGCGAGATGATGTCGGCGAACCTGTCGACGCGCTGCTTGCACAGGTCTACGAACTTGTCCACGCCAAATGCCTCGATGTCGCGCTTGGACTGAAAACCCAACTCCTTCTCCACCTCCACCTCGATCCACAGCCCCTGCCCGTCGAAGCCGTTCTGGTAGCGCTGGTCATAGCCTTGCATGGCGCGAAAGCGCAGGAACAGGTCTTTGTAGGAGCGCCCCCATGCGTGATGGACACCCATCGGGTTGTTTGCGGTGATTGGGCCGTCGATGAACGAGTGGGTCTTGGCGGCGTCTTTGTTGCGCACTCTGTACTTCGCAGGGATGCCGCAGGCGTCCCACCATGCCAAGATGCCCCGCTCCATCGCCGGGAAATCGGTCTTCGTATCCACGCTCTCAAACATTTTCGCCCTCAATGTAAAACTAATTTTTGCAAAAACCCCGCCGGACTTCCTCTAAATCAGCAACTCAATCTACTGATGCAAGAAACTGGCCATTAACGACAAAAAGATCTCAGTTCAAAACACTCCGTTTCCCAGTACTTCACGGCCCTCCAAGCAAGAAACTGGTCATTAGCAACAAAAAAACTCCCAGTCCCATAGAAGGGACGGGAGCTTAAAAATCCCGCGGTACCACCCTCGTTCCTCGGCAGCGATGCACGCCGAGACGCTCAGAGGCTCGACCACAATCGAGCCGCCCGCTCTAACGGGCGGGCACACCGCCGCCGCCTACTGACGCCGCTTGCCATGATTGCGGGCGCGTTCGGCATCGGAACTCGGGAGTGATATTCTCCGGCGCGTGCAGCGTTCGCTCCCACCGATGGGCAACCGCCTTAAAGCCATCACCCGTGCCGAACTCGCTGTGCCGCCGTGTGCCGGATACTCGTCTCCGTCAAAGTCTGTGTATGTTTCCTAATGTATCAAGATTCAAGATTTGCGTTGGACGCGCCGCATATGCCGCATATCAGGATGCACGATACGAGCGTCTGCAAACCCTGCGCTCACCACCAAGCGTAAGCGAACATGCGGCGTATGTCAACGATTGCGGGGGATGGGGGTAGCGTTTCCATTCAGGTGGTTGCTTCGTAGGATGAGGCATAAGCCATCATAATGTCAGCCGTTCTGGAGTCTGCGGAGTTCATCTTCCATCTCCCGCATGCGCGCTTCCGCTTGGAGACGGGCGTCCTGTTCCCGTAAGCGCTCTGCCCGTTCCTGCAAGCGCTCTGCCTGTTCTCGGTTGGCGCGCGCTTCCGCTTGGGTGCGGGCATCTCGTTCCCGGTCGGCGCGCGCTTCCGCTTGGAGACGGGCATCCTGTTCCTGTATGCGCTCTGCCCGTTCCCGGTCGGCGCGGGCTTCCGCTTGGAGGCGGGCATCCTGTTCCTGCAAGCGCTCTGCCTGCTCGCTGTTGAAGGTGGGGATGTGCTGTCCCGTCGCAGGGTCATACCACCCTAGCTCACCGTTCTCCCAGCGCAGATACAGGTTCAGTACAGCACTGTATCCCTGTAGCGAGCCGTCCGGCAATTCGGTGATGGCGATGGGTTCGTACCTGCCGTTCACCAGTCGGTCGCCAGCCAGCCTCGTCCCATGGGACTGACCGGTTTCATCAAATCGCCAGTACTCCGGGATGCCTAATTCCGCATAGGCTTCCCGCTTCTCTCCCGTGTCAATGTCTCCGGTACTGGGTGAGGCTATCTCCAGCACGAAATCTGGCGGTTTGCCCTGCTCTGAGATGACATAGCCATTGCGTTGGCGGAATGCCGCTATGTCCGCATTAAAGGCTATCATCAGGTCAGGGTAATAGCTACCGGCCATGTTCTGGATGAGATATTCGACCAGATAGTGGTCGCCGGTTACTAATGTGGTTTTTGGGTAACCTAGGAATAGGGCGAGGTAATGGGCACTGCCGGTGGCTGCTAGATGCTTGAAGAGTGTCATATTGTCGGGCCGCCATGGTGGGTCGGGCAGACGGAAGTCATCTGCTGCTATGCGTAATTTCGTGATGCGGGTGTCGGCGGTGGTCATGGGGAGACCTCCGAAGCTTGGTATGATTGTGCTGCGGAACTTCGTGGTGTCATTATAGCAATGCTTGACCCCAAAGATAAGCGCTATTGGATTTAGGGTTGGACAAAAGTCACAAAGCAGGATGTTTAAGCATCTATCAGCACCACATCGCGCTGCACCTGCGTGGTGATTTGGGGGCCGCTTTCGCTCATGAACAGGTCTATCTCGGAGCGCACGCCGAACTCTCCCGGCAAGTAGATGCCCGGCTCTATGGTAACGGCGATGCCGGGTATGAGTTGGCGCGTGTCCTGCGTCTCCCAGCCGTCGAGATTGACGGCGTTGCTGTGCACTTCGCGCCCGAGGCTGTGCCCTAGCCGGTGGCTGAAATAGTCGCCGAAACCGGCGGCGATGATGTGGTCGCGCGCCGCCTTGTCCAGCTGCCAGCCTTCGAGCGTGTCGCCGTTGCGATGCGCCTGTTCCAGCAGGTCGACAGCGGCGTCGCGCGCGCCGATAACGGCATCGAACACCTGCCGATGGCGCTGGGAAACAGTGTCGCCAACAAAAGCCGTCCAAGTGATGTCCGCGAACATCGCATCCTCGTGCGGCTGGCGCGTCCACAGGTCTATCAGCACCCAGTCGCCGCGCCCTATCACCACCGAGTTCGCCTCTGTCGGCTCGAAGTGCGGGTCGGCGGCGTGTGCGTTGGCAGCCACTACGGGGCCGTCGGTTACGACCATGCCCTCGTCCGTGAACCGCTGACGGATGAACTCGGCGATTTCGTGCTCGGTGGGTGCGCCGCCATCCGCAATCCGCTCACCGATGCGCCGAAACGCCTGCAACACTATTGCGCCCAACGCATCGGCGGCAGCGATGTGCGAGCGAAACTGCGCTTCGTCCCAGCGCTGTGTGGCGTATTGGAGCAGGTCAGCAGACGACACTATCTCTATGCCGCCATAGGCGCAGGCGCGCACGAGTTCCAGCGTGCCAGCGTCTATGCGGGACACGCGGGGCAGCGCCCCCTGCGGCGAGTATTCCATCGCTATGCGCTTCGCAGACGCCAGCAGAGCGCCCAGCTTGTCGGTCATGTCTCGGCGGCTGACAAACAGCGTGGTGTCGATGCCCAAGTGAGTGAAACGCCCTTGGTCAACATAGCTGACGAGCAGCTGCGGCTTGGCGTCCGCCGCAATCCACAGCCAGCAAGGGCGCGTAACATTGGGGATTGCGCCGACCGTGTCCCAAAAGATGGGGTTCATATCACGATAGTCGTACAGCAGCCAACCGTCGATAGAGTGGCTGCGCAGGTACTCTTGCGCCTGCGCCACGACGCTCTGAACAGACATATGCGAGTTGCCTCCCTCGCTTGCAGTTATCGTGCTGATTGTATCACGCATCCCCCCACATCACACTCGCCAGCGCTCCTAGATGCTTACCAGACCGGGTTGCACCGGTCAGGCTCTCGCGAACTGCACCAGTGCTATGATTGTGTACGCCAGTAAGCCGATGGAGATGGCAAAGCCGCCGATATTCACGAGCCTGACCAGTGGGGTGCGCTCTCTTGCGCCGGACGAATATCGCACGAAGAACCAGAGCATCGCTGCCACGACATAAATCGAGGTTGTTGCCATGAACATCAGAATTTCCGGCACAGAGCCTCCACCGTACTTGCCGATAGTGTAGGCAACACGGATAGAAGTTGCCGCGAACGCAGCCGCAATGATGCAGATGAGCCATGTGGCTTCGGGGCATTCCACTTTCCATACGGACACGAGCATGTCCCGAAAACCATTGCGCAGCAGCCCGTCCCTGCTCTCTGCGGGATTACACACAGGGTATATATATGCGACACAAAGCGGAGCGGCGTATAGCATTGCCGCTTCCCAAGCATGTAGGGGAGCTTGCCCCACATAAGCTAGACACAGCAGCACCGCCATAAACCAGAGCGAGTACTTGTTGCGGTTTATGAAGATGAGCGCAGCGACTATGACGCATCCGGGCAGTGAGCCTGCCAAACGCCTCAACTCATGCCCGGATGCGGGCAAGCCGAGTGTGCCGGTGGGCATCAGGTCGTGCTCTACGGGTGTGTTGGGGCGGAAGTAGCGCACAATCGAGAGCAAAGCGACCAACATAATGAGCCACTCGAAGACGAAAACTCCAATCACCAAAGGCACACAAAACATTACCGGCGCAGACATCGCGTACTTGCGCAAATTTGGGATGGAAAGAAGTAATCGCAAGTCTCGCAACATTGCTATGCGGTGCTCCGGAAGGCTTGCAGCGGGGCTTGCGGAAAGGGACACACCTGTCGCTCAGCAAACAAGCCCAATACTCAGGCGTATATCGCAAATATTGTTAATGTGGCACATCAGACACATTACAAATAAAGAGTTGTGCACTATTTAGGACACATACCTACAACAGGTTCACATTGTCGCCGGAAACATTATAGATGCAAAGACTGGGAAGTTTATGTTTCCTCAGTCCTTTGCATCTATATATGATTAATCCCGTGCTAACGCTCGGCGTCGCCTCTGTCAGCCGCGAGTCCGAATTTTAGAGCTAGAATTTTGCGGACGTTAGCCTTTGTCATAGGCTTAGCTGCTTCGCCACACGCAGGGCATATAGCTCTATTCAGCTCATTTTGGATCACCCATATGTGCTCGAATACATTGGGCTGTGGGTAAATGGAGTCCATGCCCATCATACCACCTCCCTTACGAATGAACGCTTTCAAGCCACCTACGCTCGCAGTGGTAATCCACAGCAGGCGTCTTTCTCGACACATCCACAGCCAATGGGCAGCGCACATCCCCGACACCGTATCGGTTGGTCAGCTCGGATTTTGCCGGCTTTCTCTGGCCAATTCTGGTGCAAGCCCCTCTCAGGGAACCAACTAGCATACCGTCGGGCAGAGTGGAGCCACTGTACTCTCTGTCAGCCGTATCCCAGAAATGCTGGTCAAACGCTCCCCCGTGGACCCAGCCGACATAATACCACCTGTAGTTGCCGCCGGCTCCTTCCCAGTTGGAGAATAGCACCCGTTTGAGTGCGCCGGAGCACATCTGCGCTGCGACGCAGTGCTCGCCCCGCTTGATTTCTGCCATAATATAACCTCACTTTCAACGATGCAACATTAGCTTATCAACGCTACGGCTCAATATTAGTTCATATGTTCGTATATGTCAATCCCTAAAATGCAGCATTTTCGCTTTTCCCTCGGTTCAGATTACGCCCCGCATCTGCTATATTGTTCGGCAGTGCCTCACAGGTGCATCAAAGCAAAATCCCCAACCCAGCAGTGGTGCAAGGCAATGAAGTTTGGGCTTTTTACACATATCCCCTGGCCCGAGCATGAGCCGCCGGCGCGTCTGTTCGCAGAGGCTATCGAGCAGGCGGTGTTCGCAGAGCAGCTCGGGTTTCATAGCGTTTGGATTGCTGAGCATCACTTCTCGCGCTACAGCCTCGGCTCATCGTCGCTGGTGTTTGCCAGCGCAGTCGCAGCGCGCACGAGCCGCATACGGCTGGGCACTGGTGTGCTCATCCCAACGCTGCACAACCCCATACGCCTCGCCGAGGATACCGCAACCCTCGACTGCGTGAGCGGCGGGCGGCTTGATGTGGGCTTCGGGCGCGGCACATTCGGCTACGAGTACGGTGGCTTCGGCGTGGACGAGCAGGAAAGCCAAGCGCGCTTCCAAGAGAGCGTCCGCATCGTGCAAGGGCTTTGGACGACGCAAGAGTTTTCCCACGCCGGCAAGTTCTACACTCTGAACAAGCTCAACCTTGCGCCCCCGCCGCTGCAGACGCCACACCCGCCCATATACATCGCCGCATCATACACGCAGGAGACATTAGAGTTTCTGGTGAACGGCGGCTATAACCTTTGCGTCGCCGTGGTGCAGGACACTCAGCGGTCGCTCGAACTCTGCCAACGCTACCTGTCTCTGTCAGCCGCTGCGGGCGTCAACGCCTCGCTTGCGGATGTGCCGTTCTTCCGCTACTTCTATGTGGCTGAAAGCGAGGCGCAGGCGCGGCAAGACACCGAAGCGCACATCAACTGGATATTGGACATCATGCAGTGGCGGCGCAATTTCAGGGAAAGCAGCGAGATACCGCACCGCATCTCAGACTGGCGCGCCGCCCGCACCGAACTGCCGCCGGGCTACGACTACATCCGCAGCAACCGCGCCTTCATCGGCACACCCGAGCAGTGCGTCGAACAGATTGCCGCACTTCGGGCGCAGGGCGTGGAATACTTCGGGTGCAACTTCGCTATGGGCGGCATCCCGCACGAAAAGGTGATGCGCTCTATGCAGCTTTTCGCAGACGAAGTGATGCCCCGCTTCAAAGATTCTTGATTTTTTGGGTGAAGGGCAGTCCGTCATTGATCGGCGCTGTTGCGCTGGCGTGCCGTTGGTCTGAGGGATAACGCGACGCTATATCGCACCCATCTGCCGCAGACGGATTAGGTCGGGCGTGGCGTATCCGAGCAGGTCGCCGTAGATTTGGGCGTTGTGCTGCCCTAATGTCGGCGCGGGCGTGATGCGCCAAGCGGCGGCGCCCGCCTTGTATGGCCCCGTGGGGTAGCGCAAGCTACCAACGGCAGGATGATGCACATCGGTAAAGAACTCACGCTCACGCAGATGCTCCCAAGACAGAATATCCTGCGGCGTGGCGACATATGCGAACGCCAAGCCACGCCGCTGCGCCTGCTCGAATATGTCATGGCGGTCATGCCGCATCAGCCACGGGAGCATCAGGGCATCGAGTTCGTCGGCGTTAGCGGCGCGCCCGGCGCGGTCGTCGAAGCGCGGGTCGGCAAGCTCGGGGATGCCCATCAGCTCCGCCATCTCATGCCACTTGTGGTCAGGCCCAGCGATGACGCCCACATAGCCGTCACGGCACGGATACGGTCCCCACGCAGCGCGCCCGTAGCCGCGATTGCCCGTGCGCCGAAAGTTGCTGCCCGTGTAGCTATACTGGCTGAGGGCGTTCTCCAAGATGGTGGCGAGGTATTCGGAGAGCGCCACATCCACATGCTGCCCCACGCCGCTGTAATCGCGGTGCAGCAGCGCGCCAAGCGTTGCGACGAAGGCGTTCTGGCCCGCGCCGTACTGCGCGAGCCGCACCGCCATCCCCAGCGGCTCGCGCTTCGGGTCGCCGGTGATGTACATCAGCCCACCGAAGGCGTACAAGTTCAGCTCGCGCGCCTTGTAATCGCGGTATGTGCCTGTCTGCCCAAAGTTGGATATTGAGGTTAACACAAGCGTCGGATTCACTGCGCGCACGCTGTCGAAATCCCACCCAAGCCGCTCCATCGTCCCCGGGCTGAAGTTTTCCACCAACACATCTGCCCAATCTATCAGGCGGCGCATGATGGGCTTGGAAGCGGCGTGCTTGAGGTTTAGCGTAACGCTCTTTTTCGCCGTGTTGAGGTACAGAAACAGGGCGGACTTTTCGAGGTGCGGCACATCGTCGGGGAACGGGCCGATGCGGCGAGCGGGGTCGCCTGTGCCGGGACGCTCTACCTTGACCACATCTGCACCCTGCGCCGCCATCAGGCGCGTGGCGTACGGCCCCGCCACATAGCGGGTCAGATCCAGCACTTTCAGCCCGTCAAGCAGACCGGGGGATGCGCCGTCTTGCGATGCTGAGGGCTGCTCAGTCATTTGGGTCAGCTCCGACTTGCTTGGGTCTCAATGCCCGTGTCCATATATACATCCTTGCGCACGAGTATGCGAGTGTATGCGTTCAGCGCCTACATTATATACATCATACATCGCCAAGCATATGCCACTGCAAATCAAGTGGCGCTGGCTAGACACGCCTGTGCGCGGGACGGGACAAAAGCGCTGGGACGCCGATGTGTACGGCGTGGGCAGGACGAAAATCCTAGACGGATACGCCGCCGCTGATTACACTTACTGGGGAAGGTGTGATGGGTAAAGCAGCGCATAGGTGATTCGGCTTTGAAGCATTTGAAGCAGCAGGGAGTGCTATGACACAGGACAGGACGGACGGCAAGAACGGACAAGAAATACCACCCCGCATAGAGGGGATGGGCGTGGATGTGGATCGCAAGGTGGACGAGAGTTTCACGCGCGGGATGGTGGTGATAGCACACGCAGATGACGCCGAATTCGGCTGCTCCGGCACTGTTGCCAAGCTGTGCGCCGCCGGATGGGAGATGGTGTATGTGATGTGCACCGACGGCAGCAAGGGCAGCTCTGACCCGAATATGACGCAAGAGAAGCTGGCGCGCATACGCCGCAAAGAGCAGGTCAACGCCGGCAAGACGCTGGGGCTGAAAGATGTGGTGTTCCTCGCCTATGAAGACAGCATGCTCGTGCCCACGCTGGAGCTGCGGAAGGACATCGCCCGCGAAATACGGCGGTATAAGCCCGATGTGGTCATCACGATGTATCCGATGCGCAACCTAGACGGCGGCTGGGGCGTGGGACACCCCGACCACATGGCGGCGGGCGAGGCTGCGCTGCAAGCGGTGTTCCCCGCCGCGCGCGACCACATGACCTTCCCTGACCTGCTAGAAGCCGGGTTCGAGCCGCACAAGGTGGCGGAAGTGTGGATAATGGGACACCCAGACCCAGACCTGTACATAGATGTTACAGAGCATATGGACACATCGGTCAGTGCGCTCATGCAGCACAAGTCGCAGATGCACGGCAGGGACGAGGCGTGGGCGCACGACGCGATGCGCCAATGGCGCAGGCAGCGGGCAGTCGGCAAGGGCATGCAGCACGCCGAGGCGTTCAAGCGCATAGAGTTTCGGCGGTAGGCAGCCAATGTCGCAATGCGCAAGCACCCGCGCACCCAAGCGAGCTGCGAATCCCTAATTTTCCTTCCCCGAAGAAGACTAGGATGACGGCAGCATCCAACCCAAGCCACGCACAGCAACCCGAGACAGACTGCCCAGCCGTAGTAACGAATGTTTCTCTGCCACAGGCGGGGGGTGAGGGCGGTTTGCCGAGGTGGTCAGACTTGGCGTTATTGCTGCTGCTGCTGTTGCTGGGCGAAACGGCGATACACCTCTTCGTCGCTGAGCGACTCTCGCCCAAACCACTGGTCTTCCACCACTTGACCCACATCCGCCACCTTCGTGATGACCACCGTTGCAGCGTCTATTATCTGCTGCGGCGTCCGGAGCGCATCGGGGGAGATCGCCTCTATGTCCAGAATCACATCGGACAGGGCGCGCATCATCTCGACGGGGGCGATCTGTGTTGCGGTTACGCGGGCTTTCAGCAGGCTTTGCAACACAGACGATGCAGGGTTGCGTAGCAGCAGCTCGACCGCCACATCGTCGCGGTTTTGGGCACGCACACCCAGAGAGTCTGCTGTGTAGCATAGGTGGTCTACGAGCGCATCGTTGCTGCCGCCGTCGCGCTGCGCTTGGCGCGCAGCAGTGTCCATCGCACGCGCTATCGCCTCCGCCCTGTCCATCCACCGCCCAAGCCATATCAGATTATACGCCCGCGAATCGGTCAGCCAGTTGTCTCTTGCGACACCCAATGAGCGTGGTTCTATCATTTCTTGCTCCTCTTGTTGCTTAAAAAATCTATCTGAAATCTAACCGATACTACGGGGTGTGCATGTCGCAGGCGCAGCGTCAGCAGCGATCTGCATTGCCGTCTAGCAGGTTGAGGGCGTCGTCGAAGGAAAGAGAGTCGGCGGTTGGGATGATTTGCGCAACGGCGATGTCCAACCAGCCTGAGCCGGTGGATACGAACGAGCCTTCTATGGGCGCTGCCTGCGTGTAGTCGCGTCCTATGGCGAACTTGACGAAATCCATACCGGCGGCGATGGTCTGCCCGCGCGTGGGGTCTGATGGCAGCCAGCCGACCTGCGGATGCAGAAACTCCAGCCACGCATGCGTTTCACCGACCTGCGTGCCGAGCAGCCCGCTCACATAGCGCGCCGGCACGCCAAGCGCGCGCAGCATGCCCATCGCGAGATGCGTCATGTCTTGGCATACGCCCTGCCGCGAGTCCAGCACCTGCTCTGCAGTGGTGGCGACGGTGGTGCTGCCGGATATGTAGGTGATGTTGGTGTGTATCCAGCGGATTACGCCCTCTACCACGCCCAACAGGCTAGATGCGTCGCCCGCAATCCGCTGTGCGGCGTCGGCGAGCCGCTCGGGCGCCACGATGGGCGACGGTGACAGAAACTCGTCCGCCCAAGCCTCGTATATCAGCGAATCCAGCGGCACATCGTCCAGCATCGTCGGCACGGGCTGCATCCGCACGCTGCCGACGGAGAGTATCACCAGCTCTTTGTGCGGTGATGTGAGGCGGACACGATGAGTGGGGTTGCCCAGCCTATCCTTGTACCTGATGGGTCTAGCGGGAGGCGTGGTCATTACACTGGACGACATCGGCGTCTGATAGGCATCCTCGCAGGCGGATATGCGGAGGAAGTTGTCGTTCAGCACCACCGCGTCGGAGTACAGATAGCGCGCCGCATAAGTGTAGCCGGCAACCATCTCCGTGTCGCTTATCTGACCACCCAAGTCGGCTTGCATAGTCCACCTGAGGAGTTATTCGTAACGCGGTTGTCGGGGCGCGAGACACGCGTCAGCCCGCCGGGGAAGGCGGTGGCTTCGCCTCGTCCGTTTTGCACGGCGTACACGCGCAGGTCTATGTAGCGCTCATCGAACTCGCCCGCCGCCTCATCATAGACCAGATGCTTGGAGAAGTTCAGCGTCTCTTGCGCTATGAGTCCGCGCGGATCCTCGATAATCTGCCGCGTGAGCTGGGAGTGATAGTTGCCGCCGAGGTCGGTCATTATGTACACGCCAAGCCCGCCGTAGCCCTGACGGGTCTTCAGCACCATATGGTCTAGGTTCTCCAGCACATATCTCCGACTATCGGTGTCTGCGAGGTCGTAGCTCATCGCCTGATCCAAGATAGGCTCTTCGCCGAGATAGCTCCGTATCATCTCCGGCACCCACAGGAACACGAGCTTATCGTCTGCGACGCTCGTCCCCATCCCGTTCACCAGCACGACCTTGTGGTTCAGATACGCCTCCGTCAGCCCCGGCACGAAGATTTCGAGGTCTTCCACGCGGCGGTAGATGAGATCGACCTTCACATCGCCGTCCAGCGTCTTCATATACACATCGCCCCCGATGCCAATGTACAAGTCCGAGCCTTCCACGAGCGGGATGTTCAGCAGCTCGGCGAGGTAGCGGTGCTCGAAGAACGCTGAGCCATACTTGCTATCGGTGAGCAGCACGCAGGTGGGCGACTCCTTGTCGCAAAGCGATGTGAATATGTCCAAGTAGGTCTCGCGGATGTCGTATGGCAGTATGTCATATTCGGCGGCGAGTTCGGGCATGACGCTGCTGCCGATTTCCACCGCCTTCATCTGGTATGCGATGCCGCTGGGGATACGCAGGTTGTCCTCGAGCACCACATAGCGCCCGTCCGCCACCTGCACGAGGTCTATGCCGTATATGTGCACGAACAGGTCTTTGGCAGGGCGAAAGTCTTGGTACTCCGGATAGAAGAACTGGCAGGAATAGACCACATCATCCGGGACGACATCTTGGCTTCCGGCGTATAGGTTCAGCAGGAACAAGTTGAGGGCTTTGAGCCGCTGCTCCACGCCCGCCTTGACGACCTGCCACTCGTCGTTGGTAACGATGCGCGGTATCCAGTCGGTCGGCACGGGGCGGTAGAACTTGGGGTCGAGCGGGAAGCAGAAGGCGTCGAGCGCCACTTGGCGTTTGGCTTGCTGCCAGCGGTGCGTCATCTCGTCGATCCCCATCGCATCCAGCGCCGTCATCACATCGGCATATACAGGGCGAAGCTCGCCAGCGTCCGTGCGATATTCGCTGACGGTGTCGGCTCTGCTTGCGGGTAAGTGCATCGCCATATGGAAGTTCCTCCCGGGCAGGGTTATCGTTATATACCAGCATCCGACCATTTCGGATATGCGAGAACAGCCGGATGCCCCCACCGACCATTTAAACAGGCTATGTTAGATGATAGGCAATAATATCAGAAATCGGACGATTGCAGCGTCAATGTGCAGCGCTTATTCTACAAGACAAGAGGCTGACAGGAAACACCCACATCTCTGAACGCCCGTGCGATTAGCGAACAAAGTTTTTGCCCATTGTCTGGCATCTGTGATAAAGACATTTTAGGCTTATGGCTGAACAAAAAATGAACATAGCAGCCCCAAAGATGTGGATAAGTGGGCTTTTTCTGTGGATAATCAGTGCCGCATGTGCATAACTCGGGTTTTGACTTGTTCAAGAAAAGTTCGATCCACATGCAGAACCACGCCCGTCCACAGATGCGAACAGCGTATCCACAGCCTATGCGTGTGCTAGAATATGCGGGCAAAACGGAGCCTGCGACTGGCTAGCTACTACACCCGGAACGCCCTGCGCCGCAGTACGATGTGGCGGCTGGCACACTTCTCACAAACAGGCTGCGCGCGCCATCCAAGACCGCAGGTTGGGGTTATCCACGCTATCCACGCCCTTATTACTGATACTGTTATCTAAAGCTAAACTCGCTATATGGAGTTGTGGATTATGATAGACAATGTAATTATCCACATTAAAAGTGGGAACGGCGGGAACGGCGTTGTCAGCGGGCGGCGGGAGAAGTATGTGCCGCGTGGCGGGCCGGATGGTGGGGACGGCGGTCATGGCGGTAGTGTGTTCGCACTGTGCGATGGGAATATGAACACGCTGCTATCGTTCCGATACAAGCGGCGGTTCGTTGCGGGCAACGGCGGTGGCGGCGCAAAGGCGCATAAGCACGGCGCAAAGGGCGAGGATGTGTTCATCAGCGTGCCAGTTGGAACGCTCGTGTGGGACGCTGACGCCAATCCGCCGCGTTTGCTTGCAGACCTTACTGCTGAGGGGCAGCGCGTGGAGCTTGCGCGCGGCGGCAGGGGCGGGCTTGGCAACGCCCACTTCGCCTCGCCCACGAACCGCTTCCCGCTGCTTGCGGAACAGGGCGAGCGCGGCGAGGCGCTGCGGCTGCGCTTGGAGTTGAAGTTGCTCGCAGATGTGGGCATCGTCGGGCTGCCCAACGCCGGCAAGTCCAGCCTGCTCTCGGTTGTCAGCGCCGCCAAGCCCAAGGTCGCCAACTACCCGTTCACCACGCTTGAACCGGCGCTCGGCATGGTGGAGCACCGCCGCCAAACATTCGTCATGGTGGACATCCCCGGGCTGATAGAGGGCGCACACGCCGGCGTTGGGCTTGGGCACGACTTCCTGCGCCACATCGAGCGCACACGCGCGCTGGTGCACCTCATAGACGGCTCAGCCGAACACCCGCTGCAAGACTATCGCAAGATTAACGCCGAGCTGAGGTTATTCAACGAGGCGCTGGCGTCCAAGCCTCAAGTGGTGGCTATAAACAAAGTGGACATCACCGAAGTGCGTGAGCGCCTCCCGCAGTTCCGCAAGCAGTTCGACGAAGAGGGTGTGGATGCGCTGTTCGTGTCGGCTGCGACGGTCGAAGGCGTGGATGCGCTGTTGGACGCCGCCCTTGCGCTGATTGAAGATGCGCGCGAAACAGAGCGCACGACACCCCCGCCCGTCGATGTGGGTGCGCCATCCGCCCCCGATGATGCGCTGCCCGTGCTGCGGCTCAAGCCTCGCAGGGAAGCGCCGGTCGTGCGCAAGCGGGGTGAAGTGTATGTGGTCGAGGCACAGCGCGCCGTGCGCATCGCCGCCCTGCTGGACGACACCGACTGGAACGCACAGATGCAGTTCTTGGGCTACTTGCAGCGCGCAGGCGTGGTGCGGGCGCTGCAGGACGCTGGCGCCGGCCCCGGCGATACCGTCCGCTTCGGGGATGTGGAATGGGAGTGGCAGTAGCCTTGCGTATCGGCGTGTTCGGCGGCACATTCGACCCGGTGCATTTGGGGCATCTCATCATCGCCGAGGATGCGCGCACTGCGCTGCGGCTAGACAAGGTGCTGTTCATACCCGCCGGCGAGCCGTGGTTCAAGGCGGACATGCCCGTCACGCCCGCTGAGCACAGGCTAGCAATGGTGCGGTTGGCAACAGCTGGCAACCCACACTTCGCCGTCTCAGACATCGAGGTCAGGCGCTGTGGCCCGAGCTACACAGCAGACACGCTCGCGGAGCTTGCTGCTGAATATCCCGATGCAGAGCTTTATGTGGTGCTAGGCGCGGACTCGCTGCGGGACATAGACCGCTGGAGCGAGCCGGAGCGGGTGTATGCTATGGCGCGCGTGGTGGGGATGGCGCGCCCGGGCGCGTCGCTGGATATGTCGGCGCTGGAAGCCGCCATACCGGGTTCGGCAGAGCGCACGCTGCTGCTACACGGGGCGCAGGTGGACATCAGCGCCACCGACATCCGACGGCGCGTGGGCGCAGGCGAATCTGTCCGCTATCGAGTGTCTCCGCCCGTGGAGGCGTACATCCGCCGCCATCGCCTCTATGGCGGGGAATCGGGCTGCCCGTCTTGACGCTGTGGGCGGTTGCGGTAATAATTGCGGCGGCGGTTAGGATGACGGGGGTTTTGCGACTTTCTCAAACAGAGCACGGGCGGGATTAGGATGCGGTGAAGCGCCGCAAAGCTGCCGCAAGTCATAGTAGTCATAGCAAGGAGGTTTGGCACGAATGAAGTACGATTACATCATCATCGGCGCAGGGTCGGCGGGTTCTATCTTGGCGACCCGTCTGACGGAAGACCCGAACACATCGGTGCTGCTGCTGGAGGCGGGGCCGGACTATGCGGGCATCGACGACCTGCCCGAAGAGGTCAAGTACGGCTATGCGTCCGCCACGGACATAATGACTAGCGACCACAACTGGCAGTTCACGGCACGCGCCACGGATGCGGCAGACCCGATGATGGTGCCGCGGGGCAAGGTTACTGGCGGCTCTAGCGCCATCAACGGGCAGATATTCCTGCGCGGTGTCCCGGATGACTACGACCGCTGGGCGGCTTGGGGCAACGAAGAGTGGACATTCGAGAAGTCGCTGCCGTACTTCCGCAAGCTGGAAACCGACACCACATACAGCGATGACTTCCACGGCACAGATGGGCCCATCATATGCCACCGCTTTCCGGAGGAGGCGTGGCGCGGCGCATCCAAGGCGTTCTATCAGTCCTGCCTAGCCTACGGCTTTGCGGACTGTCCCGACCACAACGCCCCGGACACGACCGGCGTTGGGCCGTTGCCCCTGAACAACCCGGACGGGATACGCTGGAGCACGAACCTCGGATACCTCAGCCTGTCTCGGCATCGGCTGAATCTCACGATACGCCCGGACTGCACGGTGCACCGCATCGTGTTCGACGGCAACCGAGCGACGGGGGTGGATGTGGAGAGCGGCGGGGAGCGGTTTGTGGTTGATGGCGGGGAGATAATCCTCAGCGCCGGCGCCGTGGGTTCGCCGCAGATCCTGATGCTGTCGGGGATTGGCCCCGCGGAGCACCTGCGCGAGTTCGGCATACCGCTGGTCAAGGATGCGCCCGGCGTGGGGCAGAACCTGCGCGACCATCCGCTGGTCTATGTTACATGGAAGACGAAGCCTGAGTACGACTTGGAGACCTTCGGGCCTCGCATCCAGTTCGGGCTGCGCTACACCGCCGGCGGCTCGGATATGGAAAACGACATGATCGTGTATATGAACATCTACGCCACCGACCGCATAGACCGCGGCGGCGACAGGATGACGCCAATCGGGATACGGATGATAATCGGGCTAGACCTTGCGCTGGGCGCCGGCGAACTGAAGCTGCAGTCCAGCGACCCCACTGTGCAGCCGCTGCTGGATTACAACTACTTCCAAGAGCCGTTTGACCTCGAGCGGATGCGCGAGGCGGTGCGGATATGCACTGAACTGGGTGAGCACGAGGCGTGGTCAGGCATCATCGACACCCGCATAGAGCCGCCCGACGATGCGCTGAAATCAGACGATGCGCTTGACGAGTGGATGAAGCGCGAGGTTACCACGGGACATCACATATCCTGCACGAACAAGATGGGGCTTGCGGACGACCCGTATGCGGTGGTGGACCAGTATGGGCGGGTCCACGGCACAGAGGGCTTGCGCGTCGTGGACGCCTCCATCATGCCCGACTGCGTGCGCGCCAACATCAATGTTACCACGATGATGATAGGCGAGCGCATCGCCGATTTCGTGAAATCGGGCGTTTAGGGTGTCGGCGGGTGCTTGTTTCCCGTCGCGCATCGGTATTCTTGTCGCCGCTCCGACTGCCATCGGATGCGGCGACAAGGGGCGTCGGTTTGCTGGGCTAGCTAGAACGCCACATAGCCGCCGTCGACCGGGATGGACACGCCGGTTACATAGTCGGATGCGGCGGAGGCGAGGAACACAGCGGTGCCTGCCATATCGGCGGGCGTCCCCCATCGCCCGTGCGGGATGCGCGCCGATATGAGTTCGTATCGCTCGCGGAAGTTCGGCTCAGTGCGGAGCGGCTCGGTCATATCGGTCTCTATCCAGCCGGGCAGGATGGCGTTCGCCTGTATGTTGTCTTTCGCCCACGCCGTGGCGATGCTCTTGGTCAGCTGCACAACGCCGCCCTTGCTCGCAGAGTATGGCATCACGAGGTCGTGCCCGAAGATGGAGGTCATAGAGCCGATGTTGATTATCTTGCCGCCGCCCGCTGCCGCCATGTGCGGATACGCCTCCCGACAGGGCAGGAATGTGCCGGTCAGGTTGATGTCCATGATGAGGTTCCAGTCCTCCACGGTGTAGTCCTGCGGCGCTTTGCGTATGCCGATGCCGGCGTTGTTCACGAGGATGTCTAGCTTGCCGAACTCGTCCAGCGCCGTCTGCACCATAGCGGCGACCTCTGCCTCATGCTGCACATTGGTGGCAGTGCCGATGGCACGAACACCCAGGGCGCGGAGCTGCTCGACGGCGGCGTCTGTTTTGGCGCGGTTGCGTGCCGCCACCAGCACATCGGCGCCAGCGCCAGCCAAGCCCAGCGCGATGCCAAGCCCAATGCCGCCGTTGCCGCCCGTAACCACCGCTGCCTTGCCGCTCAGATCGAACATTTCGCCCTCGTTTCCCTTCCGGTTTACGGAGATTGGAGATTTTCGTTCACCCGCACAGCCGCAATTCAGCCGCCGGGCACTCTCTCACATGCCTTGTGTGTCTTGCTTTCAAGTTCGTATCGATGGAATGCGCGCTACCAGACGCACGGATGCTAGGTGAAAATTTTTCCCTGCTGCACAGCGGTAACGGCGTTCATTATCATGTCGATGGCGTAGTCTTGCCGCACTTCGCTCGTGTTGATGACGAAATGGAAGTGTTCGGGGTCGTCCGGGTCTTCGATGTCGAAGAAGCGGTTGAAGAAGTACTCGCGCGCTAGGTCACGACCGGCGAGTGTCTGGGTGGCTTGCTCGAGTGTGAGGCGTTCGCGTCGCATGATCGTGGCGATGCGGTCGTCGGTGTGCGCTTCTATGCCGACGCGCAGCACATTCGGCACATCGTGCAGGATGATATAGCTGCCGCGACCGACCATGACGATGTTCTCGTCGGTCGCTAGGTCGCTGATGGCGCGGCGCATGCCGTCGATGTACTTTTCGTCCTCGAGTTCGTGTCCGCGCGTAACCGTGGGTTCGGGTAGGTCTTCGTACTCTTCGGTGAGAAATGCTGCGACGCCCGGTCCGAAGTATGGGTCGCCGCCGGCGCCGGTTACGGCAGAGCGCTCCAAGACGCGCTGCAAGAAGCGGGTGAACCGCTCGCCGCGCGTAGGCGGGCGCTCTTCGCGTTGGTGCAGCGCTTCCACCGTCGCACCCACATGGCGCGCCACATTGGTCAGAATGAGCCGGTCAACATAGTCCGCACCCATTCGTTCCGCTAGTATCGGCCCCATCCTTCGGGCGCCACCGCCCGGTAGGCCTCCCAATGCTACTACTGTCATAATGCACCTCGTCTTTTGGTCAATCAGTGGTTTTGGTGTGCGGATGTGTGTCCCCGCACCGCTGCTCTCAGCTAGTTCGCACTAACTCGGACAGCACATAGGGGCGTGCGTGTAGCCCTGCCCTCTGCCATACGCAAGTTCAATTGCAACAGATGTAAGACGCTCTCCGCAAGCATCGCCAGCGTGCAGCGGTATGGGTTCATTGTAGCGCAGCTCGCCTTGCAGATGTGCCGTCTAATCCCCAGCATCAAGATCGCGCAGCTCCGCTATCCGCAGGCGGCAAGATGCAGCAGCTGCGGGCTTGCGCGGCGGTTACGAACAGGTGGCAAGGCTTTTTCAGCATCATCCCAAACGCCCGAGCGTATCTCGCCCGCACATCCGAAGGACAGATGCGGACATCTAGGCGTTTTTAGCCGCCGCTGCGTCAGCCTCTGCCATCTCTTCGAGGTGTCCATTCCAGTTATCTAGGATGACGCCTCGCATGCAATCTGCGGCGGAAATCCCAGTGCCGTCGGGGCCTACCATGACCACAGCGTTGATGTCGGGGAGCGCGCGTGCCGCCTGCACCAGCCGTTCCTGCAGCTCTTCCATCTCCTCCACGAGGCGCACCACCGTCCAGCCGGATTTTCGCCCGACTGACCTAGCGTTCATCTCGTCGATGGAGGCATAGACGCGATGCGGGTTGCCGCCGCTTGCCACGCTCTCCATGCCCTCCGCAGTCGCACGGTGCCAAGCGATGAAGTGGCACAGCACCTCACGGGGCGTCCACATGTCCACCCGAACCTCAGACTCTGCATTCGCCTCGAAGTACGCTATTCCTCGCGCCACCACCTGCTTCACATCCGCTATCAGCATCTCTATGCTCGTTCCGGTAGCCATAATTTCTCCTCGATTTCACGATGTGTTCCACAGATTATAAAAGTTCTTTTTCCCGTTTTCCCTAATAAGGCGAAGATGTGGGCGGGGATGCGCTGTGCCGTCCAGCCTTGTACCCGGCTTCTTACCCGAATCGAACCCGCTAACTCCGTCGCAAGGTCGGCGGGCTGCCGTCTAATCGTAAGTAACCAGCGACATAACCTCGCCGCCGTCAAGATTCGCCCGCCCGTTCAGCGCCGCAAGCTCGATGACGAAGGCGTATGCTGCAACCTTGCCGCCGCATCGCCGCACAAGCTCTGCCGCTGCTGCTGCCGTCCCGCCCGTCGCCAGCAGATCGTCCACGATGAGCACGCGCTGCCCCGCAGCGATGGCGTCGGTGTGTATCTCCAGCGTGTCCTCCCCGTATTCCAGCGCATATGTAACGCTGTGCGTGGCGCAGGGCAGCTTGCCCTGTTTGCGTATCGGCACTAGGAGCTTGCCCATTCGATACGCCATCGGCGCAGCGAACAGGAAGCCCCGCGACTCCACCGTAACGATGGTGTCGGGCATCAGCGGTTCGCAGCGCTCTGCCAGCAGGTCTATGGCGAACCGCATCGCCGCCGCATCGCCCAACAGCGGGGTTATGTCGCGGAACAAGATAGGCGGCTTCGGGAAATCAGGTATGTCCCGTATGTACGCCTCGATGTCCATGGCTTGCTCCCAAGATTGGCGCTGTTTGCCGCCGCCCGTTGCACATTGCGCGTGTCATGCGCAATCGCAAGTGAATGATAATTCGCCATCATTGTATGGTCAAGTGCGGGCGAGTCAGCCCGTCATCGCCTTCGTCCCAGCCGCGCCTTTTAGAGCAGGGCGCGGGCTTTTTGCGCATCGGCTTGCGGGTCATTAGCGCTTCTTGTGTTGCAAGCGCACCCGGCAGCCAACGCCTCCATCAGCCGGCTATCTACCCCTGCCAAGCGTACTTGGCTGCCATGTCTTCGCGCAGCTCGGTGCCCCAGCCGGGGCCGGTCGGTATCTTCATCATGCCGTTGTCTATCTCGGGCAGCACGGTGAAAAGCTCGTCGCGCCACGGCGCCTGCACCGGATCACTTTCGCTTATCCGCACATTGTTGATAGAGGCGCACAGGTTCATCGTTTGGAAGTTCGACAGGTGGCTGTTGTAGTTGTGCGGCGCCACATTGATGTCGAATATCTCCGCCATATTCGCAGCGCGGCGCGCGGGTATGAAGCCCTGCCACTGCACATCCAGCTTCATGAAGTCCATAGACCTGTTCTGCAGCAGCTCCAAGTAGTTCAGAGGGCCTAGCTTCTGTTCGCCCGAACATATCGGCGTTCTCGTCGCATCCTTCACCATGCGCAGGCTCTGAGCGTCGAGGTTGTCTATCTCCATCCACATGAGGTCATACTCTTCCAGTGCCTGCCCCAGCCGTATCTGCGCTTCCGCCTTGAAGTTGACATTCACATCTAGGCAGATGTTGGCATCCGGCCCGCCTTCCTCACGCATTGCGGCTATCTGCGTTACGGCGGCGTTGCGGAGTTCGCGGCTGAGCACTTGGTCGTGCGGCCCAGCCGTCCCTTGGCTTATCGTCCGGAACGGGCTGCCCGGTATCTGGATGTTGGTCTTCACGGTGTCGTAGCCCGCATCCAGCGCTTCGCGCATTATCGCTCTGATGTCGTCGTAGCCGCGAACGGGGTCTCTGCCCAAAACCTCGTAGTTGCTCGACTGGTAGCTGACCAGATGCGACCAGTACACCTTCTGCTCGGAGCGAGTTGGGCCGCCAACCAGTTCGTGCACGGGCACGCCGAGCGCCTTGCCCTTGATGTCCCACAGAGCCAGCTCGATGCCGGCAATCGCCATCCATGTGGCGCCGCTGTACGCCGACCGAGTGGAGCGCACCATGTTGGTGTAGTGCTGCTCCACGCTTCTGGGGTCTTTGCCGATGACATGCCGCGACAAGTCTTCCACAAGCCCCTTCATCCCCTTCACCAAGTCGCCTACGCCGAACTCAGAATAGCCGGTTATGCCCTCGTCTGTGCGGACGGCGCAATACAGCCATGGTCTGGACAGGGACTTAACCGCGAATGTGTCTATCGCCGTAACTTTCAATGTGTGTTCTCCTTCTCAAAAGGTATGTCAGCCAGAGCGTTTTAGGTAGCGCTTTGCAGCCCAGTGTGGCAGCGCTTGGTGGTGCATCCATCCCGTCTCAGTGTGCTTGTCAGTGTGTTTAGCGTGCGGACGCCGACATCATAGCATAACGATGATGGGGCAACATTAGCGCTGCACAATCGGCACGCATAGAACCCGACTACACCACGCCGCGCGGCTCAAGCCCAGCGGCAAAGTCTGCGACCGCCTGCGCTACGGCATCCGGGCGTTCCATGTACATGTTGTGCCCGGTGTCGGCGATGGTCAGGCGGCACAGCCCGCCGATGTCCTCCGGGATGGCGTTCAGGTCTGCTATGCGCGTGCGGTGATTGCTGCTCCTAATGAACATTATGGGCAGTTCCAAGCCTCGCAATATCGGTTTCAAGTCCACATTGTCGCCGTCGCGGTCAGCCCAGTTGAAGGTGTGCGGCGACCATTTCATATCGTACAGCCCGTCGGAGCGTTGGTAGGCTTCGTGCGCCACCACATCGCGCGTTACCTCATCCAGCCAGCTGCTTGCGGCGGGATGCCCGCGTAGGTATTCGTACAGCGCCTCGCGGCTGTGCCAAGTGGTGCGCGGGGCGTGCTCCCTGCCGGCGACCATGCGGTGGAAGCGTTCGTCCACCACGACCATAGGCTCTAGCAGCGCCAGCCGTTCGAAGATGTCGGGCCGCCGCTGCGCGCAGAGCGCCATGACCACGCCGCCTGTGGAATGCGCCACGCCCACGATGCCGCGCAAGCCCAGCGCATCGCAGAACGCCTCTAGGTCATCCACGCGCTCGGCGAAGCGATAGCCGCGCTCTGTCCAATCGCTGTCCCCGTGCCCGCGTGCATCGAGCGCCATAACGCGAAACTCGGGGGACAACCTGCGCGCCACCGCATCCCAACTGCGGCTTGTCCGCATATCGCCGTGCAGCAACAGCAGCGGAGTGCCGTTCCCGCCCCAGTCCACATAGCGCAGGCGCACACCGTTCCCGCACACAAAATGCCCATTCGGTTGCGCCATTGCGTCCCTTCAACCATCAGCGCCAACTCACAGCGTGCCACAACTATTGCTGCTGTGCTGTGGCGGATAACCTAACTTTGCGGCGATGCGCGGTGCGCCTATGCTCCCAGCCCGATTTCGTCGAGGATTGCGGGGATGCCCTGCTTCTCTTCGGCGGTCAGGGGGCGCAGGGGGCGCGACACTGTGTCGCTGTCTATGATGCCCATGTGCTTGAGCGCGGACTTCATCCCGGCGAAGCTTGCGGCGTTGGCGCCACCACCTTGAGCCAGTCGCGAGATTTTCTGCGCTGCGATGATGACGGCGTTGCTCTTGCGGACGCCCTCCGTGTCGCCGGCTTCGCCCGCCTCCCATCCGGTGGCAGCGGCGGCGGGTATCAGGTTTGCTATGCCGGGGATGACACCCTGCACACCCACATTGCCCGCAGTGGTAATGCGGAACGCCGTGCCAAGGAAGCGCAGCAACGATATGTCGCCCTGCTCGCACAGCACATTCAGTTCGGCGAGCAGTTCGCCTGCGCCGCTGCTGTCCTTCACGCCCACGACCGCACCCTCGCTCGCAAGAGCAGCGACCACACCCGGCGCAACGGCGGTCTTGACCGTCTGCGGGATGTTGTACACCCACAGCGGCGTCCCAACACGGCTGCGGATGTGGCGGTAGTGGTCTAGGATCTCATCCTGTGCGTTGGGGTAGTAGTACGGCGGCGTTACGGCGATGCCGTCCATCCCCATCTCTTGCGCTTCGAGCGCCATGTTGATGCTGAGCTGCGTGCTTGCACCCGACACATTGCCGATTATCGGCACACGCCCGTTCACCTCGTCCACCACGGCGTCCATGCTGACGAGCCGCTCCCTGTCCGTCAGGCTGGCGAACTCGCCCGTCGTGCCGGACACCCAGATGCCGTGGACGCCGTTGTCGATGAGGTAGTTCACCAGCCGCCGCAGCGACGGCACATCCACGCTCTCATCCGAGTTCAGCGGCGTGAGGATGGGAACGATTACGCCTCGGATTTGCTTTTCTGCCATATGTCAGTGTCTCCCTTGTGCATCTTGTGCATATAGAGTGTATGTATGCGAAAAATAACTCTCCCTATGAGGGGGTTGGGAATGGGGCAAAACTGCGCCGCAAGACGAGACGGGCCGACGCACCGGGGTTCGGTGTTATCGGGCCCGTCTGTAAACTTGCGGTGGTCATCGGGCGCGGAGGGCAGCGGGGTTATGCGCCGCCGCCAATGGCGGGCAGGAAGTGCACCTCGCTGTTTTCGCCTACCTTCTCGAGCATCCCGAGCGGCGTTACTTCGCCGTCCACGGCGACGGATATGTTGGGCTTGACGCGCCCATCTTCCACGAGCCGCTCTTTGACGCCCGGATACGCATCGTCTAGGTTGTCGATGACCTGACGCACGGTAGCGCCTGCGATTTGGACGCGGTGCGCTCCGCCCGTCAAGTTCTGCATCAGCGAGGGTACGAATACTGTTGCCATTTGTCCCTACTTCAGGTTTCCGGAGTCCTCCATAATCGCCACCGGACTCATCGGCAGACGCTCCATCCTGACGCCGATTGCGTCGTGGATGGCGTTGGCGATTGCGGGCGTCGGCGGCACGATGTTCGCCTCGCCCACGCCGCGCACCCCAAATGGGTGGTCGCTCGGGACTTCCACGATGACCGTGTCGATCATCGGCAGGTCGAGGCTAGTCGGCATTCTATAGTCCAGCAGTGTGGAGTTCGCCATAGCGCCGTCTTGAGTCATGTAGTACTCTTCGTTGAGCGCCCAGCCTATGCCCTGCACGCTGCCGCCCTGCATCTGTCCCTCGACATAGCTCGGGTGGATTGCCTTGCCGGCGTCCTGTACCACGGTGAAGCGCAGCACATCGGTCTTGCCCGTCTCTGGGTCAACTTCCAGATCCACGATGTTGCCGGCGAAAGAGCCGCCACCGACGCCCATGCCGCCTGCGTTGCGGCTGGCGCGCCCGACGACGGGGCCGCCGCTGCCGGCGAGCTGCCCGGCGAGGTCGGCGAAGCTCATGTTCAGCTCGGGGTCGGACGCCGACTGGAACACACCGTCTTTCAGCTCGATGGAATCGGCGTCCACATCCCATATGGATGCGGCGCGCTCGACCATCTGGCGCTTGACATCTTGGGCGGCGTCGTAAGCAGCCCAGCCGGTGGCGTAGGTGGTGCGGCTGCCGCCTGTTACGGCGGTGTAGCCCACCGAGTCGGTGTCCACGACGGACGGGCGGACGCTCTCCGCCGGTATGCCGAGCACTTCAGCCGCCTGCATCGCGATGGATGCGCGGCTGCCGCCGATGTCTGTCGAGCCTTCCACCAGCGTTATCGTGCCGTCTGCGTTGACGGCGATGTTGACGCTGGACTCGAAGCCCACATTGAACCAGTAGCCTATCGCCACGCCGCGCCCTTGATTTGGGCCTTCCAGCGGGGTGTTGTAGTGCGGATGGTTCTTCATCGCCTCAAGCACTTCCACGCAGCCGATGCGCGGGAACACAGGGCCGTCTGCGCGGCGCGTCCCTTCTACGGCGGCGTTCTTGATGCGCAGGTCTATCGGGTCTACGCCCAGATTTCGCGCCACTTCGTCCACTACTTGCTCCACTGCGAATGCGGCGTTGGGCGCACCCGGCGCACGGTATGCGGCGGTCTTGGGCTTGTTCACCACCACATCGTAGCCGTCTATCGTGGCGTTCTCCACATCGTATGCGGCGAACACGCACATAGCGCCCGCACCCACCGGCGAGCCTGCGAACGCCCCCGCCTCATATGCGAGGTATGCCTGCATCGCCGTTATGGTGCCGTCGTTCTTGGCGCCGATTTTGACCTTCATGTTGGAGCCGCAGGTGGGGCCGGATGCCTCGAACACATCTGCGCGGCTCATCACTATCTTGACCGGCCTGCCGCTCTTCTTGGAGAGCAGCGCAGCCACCGGCTCCACATACACGGGGATCTTGCCGCCGAAGCCGCCGCCTATCTCCATCGGCGTAACGCGCACCTGCGACACCGGCAGCATCAGCGCCTGCGCCACGGCGTCGCGCGCGGGGAACGCCCCCTGCGTGCTGCACCAGATGTGCAAGCGCCCGTCGTTGTTCCATAGCGCGGATGCGTTGTGCGGCTCTATGTAGCCTTGGTGCACCGTAACCGTGTTGAACTCGCGCTCTATGACCACATCGGCCTCGGCGAAGCCCTTTTCTATGTCGCCCTTGACATGCTGGAAGTGCTGAGCAACATTGCTCGGCGTGTCCAGCTTCACGCCTAGCTCTTCGGTCCGCAGGCTGCCATGTAGGATGGGGGCGTCGTCTGCCATGCCCTCCGGCGCGGTGAGCACCGGCGGCAGCACTTCGTAGTCCACATCGATGAGCTTGAGAGCCTCTTCGGCGATGTGCGGGCTAGTAGCCGCTACCGCTGCTACCGCATGTCCCTTGTACAGCGCCTTGTGCCGCGCGAGGATGTTCGTCTGCAGGTCGTGCAGGGTGGTAACCTCTTCACCCAAGTCCAAGGTGGCGTCGCTAACCGTGGGGAAGTCGTCGAATGTTACGGCGGCGAGCACGCCGGGCAGTGCCTCCGCAGCGCTCGTGTCGATGGAGCGGATGTTGGCGTGGGCATGCGGGCTTCGCAGCACCTTGCCGTGCAGTAGCCCTGCGGTGTCGAAGTCTGCGCCATACAGCGCGCGCCCTGTTACCTTGTCCGCGCCGTCGTGCCGCACTGGGCGCGTGCCCACTACATTGTACTCCACGCTGGACAAAATCATGTTGCGTTCGTATTCGGTAGTCGTCATGCGCTCACCTCTTGCATTCTGGATGCCGCATCCTGCACTGCGCGAACTATCTTGTCGTAGCCCGTGCAGCGGCACAGGTTGTTGGCAAGCCAAAAGCGAATTTCGTACTCTGATGGGTCTGGGTTATGCTCCAGCAGCGCCTTGGTCGCCACGATGAAGCCGGGTGTGCAGATGCCGCATTGCAGGGCGGCATTCTCGAGGAACGCAGCCTGTACCGGGTGCAGTTCGCTGCCCTCCGCCACGCCCTCGATGGTGAGAATTTCCCTGCCCTCTGCCTCCACACCCAGCACGAGGCAGGAGGTTACGATGCGGCCGTCCATCTCCACGGTGCAAGCGCCGCAGTTGCCGTCGTTGCAGCCCTCTTTGGTGCCGGTCAGCCCTATCACATCGCGCAGGCACTCCAGCAGGCTCTGCCGCGGCTCGGCTAGGAAGTCCACCGGCTCGCCGTTCAGTCTTGTCTGTACATATGTCTTTCCGGGCATTTATGCGTTCTCCTTAGCTCGGTCAATTGCGATCTGAAGCGACCGTCGGGTCAGCACATCGCAAAGGTGCTTGCGATATTCAATCGTCCCGCGCATATCGGTGATGGGCGATGCGGCGTCTTTGGCAATCTGCCCCGCCTCCGCAAGCGTGTCCGCATTGGCGGGTTTGCCGGCGACGGCGTCGTTGATGGCGGTAACGAGCAGCGGCGTCGGAGCGACCGCAGCCAGCGCAACCCGCGCAGACTTGATGTTCCCGTTATCCAGCACAACAGAGGTGCCCGCACCCGCAACCGCTATGTCCATCTCATTGCGCGGTATGAAGCGCATGTAGTTAGCGCCGAACCCGCTTTGCGGAGCGGGGAAGCTCAGCGACACGAGCAGCTCGCCGCGTCCGAGTGCGTTGCTGCCGGGCCCTGTGCAGAAGTCCTCGACCGCGATCTGTCGATCGCCATCTGGCCCCGACACATTCGCCACGCCGTTGTGCGCTATCATCGCTGGTATGGAGTCGCCGCTCGGTGTAGCGTTGCAGAGGTTGCCGCCGAACGAGGCGCGCCCCTGTATCTGCGTGCCGCCGATGAGCGTCGCTGCGTCTATAAGACCGGGGTATGCGCTCGTAATCGCGCGGTTGCCGTATATTCGATAGCACGGCACGGCAGCGCCTAGCGTCAGCCCGTTCTCTGGGTCGTAAGTAATCTCGTTCAGCTCGGGGATGCTCTTACCGTCGATGACGAGGTTCACATCGTCGAACCGCCCGCCGCGCAGCTGCACGAGCAGGTCTGTCCCGCCCGCGAGCACGCGAGCCTTGCCGTCTGCGTCATTGAGCAGGTCAACTGCTTCCCTAACTGAGTGGGGACTGGCATAGTCAATCCAGTGCAAGATCCCACCTCCTTTCTGAGGTTTCGCTTCCTCCCGATGCGGCTCGCACAAGCCGCACATTGTATCTATGTCGGTATAAGAACCGACAAGCGGGTTAAGTATATCAGACGCAAAATATATTTCAACATTTGGATGGGCGGGGGCGCTGAACAAAAGCCAGAAGCAGACGCCTATACCTTCCTCTCTTCTCTCTCAGTCTAGATTCGTCCGTTAGAAAAGTGTCATTGGGCTTATATCGACCTTTTACAAAGATGAATAGCGCTAATGCACAGGTAAATCTTTCGGATTTGGCTTATTTTTCGACCTTGTGAAACTTGACACAAATTTTGTCTCGCTTTACAATAGTTAAGTTTTATGTCTGCAAATTTGCCTCTCGCGGGGTGCGTGGATGCACTTTAATGTCTCCCAACTGCTCAAAGAGCCGGTCGGCGCAGTCCGCCGATACGATGTGAGCGATTTCGTTCAAGTGGGCGATGCGCCAAACGGGCAGGGCAATCCGCCGTTCGTGGGCGTCTTCGGCAGCGTGCAGATGCTCCGCACCGACGCCGGCATTTGGGTCAGCGCGGAGATTGTGTCGCACCTAGACTGCGTTTGTAGCAGGTGCGTCGTGGATATGGAAACGCCCATAACGATGCACATCGAAGAGGAGTTTCTGCCTGAAATAGACATCCTCACCGGCGCGCGTATCAACATGCCCGACCCGCTCGCCGATAACTTCTACATCGACCAAGCCCACATCCTCGACATGAGCGAGGCTGTGCGGCAGTATTTCGATCTGAACACGCCGCTGAATCCGATTTGCAGCGATGACTGCAAGGGCATATGCCTGACCTGCGGCGTCAATCGCAACGATGCCGATTGCGCCTGCGACGATTTCGTTCCCGACCCGCGATGGGGAGCGCTTTTGCAGCTCGCCGCCGCGTCTGACCGCAACTAATCGCCAACCACCTGAAACACTGAAAGACCTACGCTATGCCCCCGCTGCCAAAGAAGAAACATTCCAAGAAACGACAGGGCGGACGCTCGGCGCACAACGGGATGAAGCCGTTGACGCTAGCGCAGTGCCCGCGGTGCCAAGCCTCACGCCTGCCGCACCGAGCCTGCAACGCCTGCGGCTACTACAACGGTCGCTTCCTAGCGAAAGAATTACGCATCTAATGGCGCTGCTCGCCCGCTTTCGCCCTCGTGAAAGCAGGAACATCGCAGGCGCATCGGAAGTATCGAGAGAACTCGACCAACTGGTAAACCAACACACAGACCCTAGGAGAATTCGTTAATGACGCTGAGCTTTATGACGCAGACGCAAGGTCGCAAGGTGGGCTACCTGTTCCCGGGACAGGGCGCACAAGCCGTAGGTATGGGGCAGGAACTTTACGACGAATCGCCCGCAGCGCGCGATGTGTTCCACCAAGTGGATATGGCGCTGGAACGCCCCCTCTCCAACATCCTGTTCAATGGCCCGGATGACACCCTGCGCCAGACGATTAACGCCCAGCCCGGCATTATGGCCGTGAGCCTTGCCTGCATCAAGGCGATGGAAGAGCGGCTCGGCGACCATATGCCGCAGCCCGTGGTTACCGCGGGGCATAGCCTAGGCGAGTACACCGCCCTCGCCGTCAGCGGCGTGCTGGATGTGGGCGACACCGCTAAGCTCGTGCAGCGGCGCGGCGAACTGATGCAGGAAGCCTGCGACGAGAACCCCGGCACGATGGCGGCTATCATCGGCTTGGACGAGATGACCCTAGAAGAGATAGCCCGCGAGACCGGCACCTATGTTTCCAATGTGAACACCGCCGAGCAGATAGTCATCAGCGGCGACACCATGGGCGTTGCGAGGGCGTGCGACCTCGCAACCGCGCGCGGCGCAAAGAAGGCAATCCCCCTGCGCGTGGGCGGCGCTTTCCACTCCGGGCTGATGGAGCCTGCACGCGCGGGGCTTATCGACGCCATCAACTCCGTCAACTTCCGCGATCCGCAGATACCCATCGTCGCCAACTGCACCGGCGAGCCGCTGATGAGCGCCGAAGATGTGCGCCGCGAACTGATGGCGCAAGTGTGCGGCTGCGTCCAATGGAAGCGCTGCGTGGACTACATGGTAGGCTCCGGCGTCAACGACTTCATCGAGATAGGCCCCGGCAGGGCGCTCAGCGGCATGGTCAAGCGCATATCCCGCCGCTCTCAGATTGCCAATGTGGGTGATATGCGCTCCATCCTCAAGCTCGGCAGGAACTAACACATGCCTGAGGCAATGCCCACCACGGTGCAGCCCGCAGCGCCGAACCCACCCGCCCGACGCCGCAATATGCCGGCGCACAAGCGTACAAGGTCGCGCCGCCGCACGCGCGCCGTGGTGATGCAGAGCCTCTACGAAGCCGACGCCGCCAAACACCCCCCCACCGATGTGCTGAAAGCCCACATCGTTGATGCTGCACTGCTTCCGGAAGACGAAACCTTCGCCCACGCCGTTGTGGATGGCGTGATTGCGAATGTGGAGGAAATAGACAAGGTAATAGCCGGCTTTGCCCCAAACTGGCCAATCGGTCAGATGGCGGTGGTGGATAGGAACATCCTGCGGATGGCAATCTACGAGATAATGTTCTCGCAAGACACGCCGCCAAAAGTGGCAGTGAACGAAGCGGTGGAGCTTGCTAAGGCGTTCGGCGCAGACAGCGCACCTCGCTTCGTCAACGGCGTGCTAGGCTCTGTGATGGCGGCACAAGGCGCTAGACACTAGCAGCACAGATGCTGCTTTCGGACTGTTCTCCACAAGCAGCCGACACATCTACTGCCGCATCGTTTATGGTATTATTGTGTGCGAAAATAACTCACAATGCAGTATGCTTTCGCCTTGTTATAAGGCATCAGCTCATATAGCATCAACTGCAAGCTAACTAGACCCGCCCGGCTGCAATGGCTGGATGAAACCGGAGGTAACAAAGTGGCAACTCTAATGGAACGCGTTCAAACCATAGTCGCCGATAAGCTCAGCGTGGACGAATCCGAAGTCGTTGCGGAAGCGTCATTCATGGAAGACCTGAACGCCGATTCGCTCGACCTCGTGGAACTCATCATGGCGTTCGAAGAGGAGTTCAGCACCGACGGCGTCAGCATCGAGATTTCGGATGAGGACGCCGAGGGCATTACCACCGTGCAAAAGGCGATAGACTACCTCAAAGCCAACGGCGTCGAAGGCTAGCTCCATGCTCGCTTGGGTGTCCCCTTGCTTGTGCGGGCTTTTGTCAGGCGGCACAGCTCCCAAGCTTTGAGAATATCCACTTGTCATCGTCCCCCATGCGTGTATGATAGGGGCGGGCTGTATGAGGCTCGCCCCTAGTTTGCGTCACGGCAATTTTTTCCAATTGCCCAATGCTGTCTAAGGAAGTAACAGGGGGAAGTAGCTGGGCGGCTAGACAAGCCCACTCTATCGTAGATCTCAGTTGCAATGCTGAACGCCCGAGTCTAATTGCGAATTTGTTGAGCAAGGAGGTGTCGCCATGAAAGCAGCCGTGTACAAGGGGGAGCGCCGTCTTGAGGTGGAGGATGTGCCCACGCCGACCGCAGGGGCGGGACAAGTGGTCATCCGCGTACGCTACTGCGCGGTGTGCGGCACCGATGTCCACGCCTTCATGTACGATGTTGCGCCGCCCGGCACCGTCATGGGACACGAATACTGCGGCGTGGTTACCGAGGTCGGCGAGGGCGTAAGCCGCTGGCAGGTGGGCGACCGCGTGGTCGGCGGCGGTGGCAACCCACCCCCGGGCGTTACCGCAGCCGGCGCCCGCAGCGACCCGCGCTTCAACTACCGCACAATGGGCTTCCCTGAGAACGCTCGGATGCGCGCCTATGCCGAGTATGTGCTGCTGGAGGATTGGGAGCCGGTTCCCATCCCTGAGGGTGTGTCCGACGAAGAGGCTGCGCTCGCCGAGCCGTGTGCTGTTACCGTGCGCGCCGTGCGCCTGTCCCAAATCAAGCTCGGCGATGCCGTGCTGGTGATGGGCGCAGGCCCAATCGGTCTGTTCTGTATGCAGACGGCGCGCGCTGCCGGCGCAACAGCCGTGTTCGTGTCCGAACCCGCGCCCGCCCGTGCCGAAGCCGCACGGCGTCTGGGCGCCGACGCCGTCATCAATCCGCTGACCGAGAATGTGGAAGCGCGCGTGGTGGAACTCACCGGCGGCAAGGGCCCCGACATCGTGTTCGAGTGCGCCGCCGTCCCGAACCCGTCCACGCTCGACCAAGCGCTCAACATCGTGGCGCGCGGCGGGCAGGTCGTGCTGGTGGCTATCGCTTGGGAGCCGACGCCGCTGGTAACCCCCGACTGGATGGCGCGCGAGGTGAAGCTGCAGGCGTCGTTTGGCACACAGCCCGAAGATTGGCGCGTCGCCCTAGACCTCATCAAGGCTGGGCGCGTAAGCGTGGAACACCTGCTGTCGGACACCAACTTCCTGCCGCTTGACGACATCCAAGCCGCATTTGAGTCGCTGATGAAGCCGTCCACGCAGTTGCAGATGGTCGTGCGCCTGTAGTTACCGTGCGGCGGCATCCAAGTAGGCTTGCAGGATGACCGCCGCCGCCGCCGCATCTACGCGCGTCTTGCGCTGTGAGGCAGACGCCCCACCCTGCGCCAGTAGCCGCTCCGCCTGCACCGACGACAGCCGCTCGTCCACCAGTGTTACGGGCAGAGATGTGCGGCGTGCCAGCGCCTCTGCGAACGCCGCCGTGATGCGCGCCTGCGCCCCAACGCGCCCGGACATCAGATACGGGATGCCCACCACTATTTCGCCAACGCCGTGCTCGTCCGTCAGCGCAAGCACGGCGTCTATGGCGGCATCCGATGCGGCGTCTTGCGGCGTCTTGCCGTCGCGCGCGATGGTGGTCAGCGGAGACGCCAACAGGCGCAGCGGGTCGCTCATCGCAACGCCGATGTGCCTGTTACCCACATCCAGCGCAAGTATTCTCATATCGAAAGCGCTCGGTCTGAACTCATACTCATAAGGACGAATGCAATAGGCAGGATTTCCGTCCGACAATTCTGTCTATTGCGTTTGTCTGCGTCAATTATCGTTCGTATTGCGGCGCACCAAATCTGCCGCACTTGCAATAGCGGCGTCTAGTCTGCCTGCGTCGCGCCCGCCTGCCTGCGCCATGTCCGGTCTGCCACCGCCGCCGCCGCCGATGGTGCGTCCGAGTTCGCGAGCGTACTGGCGCGCATCCGCCCCGCCATCCACTAGATCGCGCGTGATGCCAATGCTGATGGTCGGGCGCTCGTTGATGACAGCGCCCAGCACGACGATACCGCTGCCGATCTTGTCCCGCAGCCAATCGCTGATTTCCCGCAGCGAATCGGCGTTGGATGCGTTGGCGCGCGCCGATACGACCGATACGCCGTTCACATCTTGGCGCGCATCCAGCAGCAGCGCCGCCGATTGCAATGCGTTCTGCCGCTCCATCGCCTCTAGCTGGCGGCGCATATCGTCCAGTTCGCCGAGCAGCTCTCCGATGCGTCCGTCGAGTTCGGGCGGTGTGGTCTGCAAGCGGCGCGCGATGCCATCTTCGCGGCTGAACCGCTCCCAAACGAGCCGCTCCGCTGCGCGCCCGCTCACCGCTTCTAATCGGCGCATCCCGGCGCCGATGCCGGATTCCCCGAGGATGTACACACTGCCAACCTCGCCGGTTCGCTCCACATGTGTGCCGCCGCACACCTCGAAGCTAAAGGTGTCCCCGTTGGCGATTTCTATGAGCCGCACGCGCTCGCCGTATCGGTCGCCGAAGAACGCCAACGCCCCGCGCTGTATCGCCGAGGTGTAGGTGTCTTCGTCGCGGTGCACGCCGGCGTTTTGGCGTATCTTCTCATTGACCAGATGCTGCACCTGCCAGATCTCGTCGTCCGTTACCGGCTGCACATGCGAGAAGTCGAAGCGCAGCCTGTCGGGTGCGACGAGCGAACCTGCTTGTCGCACATGCTGCCCTAGCACCTCGCGCAGTGCGGCGTGCAGCATATGCGTGGCGGTGTGGTTGCGCGCCGTGTCCTCGCGCCGTGTGGCGTCCACCTGCGCCTCCACCGTATCGCCCAATCGCACGACTCCCCCGGCGACTGTGCCGAAATGCACGATGACATCGGGCATCACGGCCTGCGTATCGTGAACGGCTATGCTGCCGTCTGGACCGGTGAGAACGCCAGCGTCGCCCACTTGTCCGCCGCCCTCCGCGTAGAACGGCGTCTGCACCAGCACAACTTCCACCGCCTGTCCCTCGACCGCTTCGTTGCGCACGCGGTCGTCGGCGATAAGCCCCACTACGGGCGATGATGCGATGATCTGCTCATAGCCGAGGAACTGCGTAGCGCCCACGCCGAGGCTTTCGTACTGCCGTATCTTGGCGCGCTCTTCACCGAACTGCGCCGACGCTCGACCGCGCTCGCGCTGCGCCTCCATCTCACGCTCGAAGCCGTCCATGTCCACTGCGACGCCTTGCTCGCGCGCAATCTCTTGCGTCATCTCCACGGGGAAGCCGTAGGTGTCCCACAGGCGGAACATCGTCTCCCCGCCCAGCGTGTCTGCGCCTTCCAGCGCATCGGTGAGCAGGTTGTAGCCGTTTTGGAACGCCTGTTGGAAGCGTTCCTCTTCCAGCCGTATGACGGTGTGGATGAACTCGCGGTGGTTGACAAGCTCGGGATACGCACCGCCCATCTTGTTGATGGTAACCTCGGCGATTTCGCCCAGGAATGTGTCCGTCAGCCCTAATTGCCTCCCGTGTCGTATGGCGCGGCGGATGAGGCGGCGCAGCACATAGCCGCGCCCTTCGTTGCCCGGCACGACGCCGTCGGCAATCAGGAAGGTGGCGCTGCGCCCGTGTTCGGCGACGGCTGCAAGCGCATAGTCGTCATCGCTATCGTCGCCCCAGCGCCTGCCCGTCAGCTCTTCCGCGCGCTGCACCATCGGGCGGAAGATGTCGGTTTCGTATATGGTGCTTGCGTTCTGCATGATGACGGCGGCGCGCTCAAGCCCAAGCCCGGTGTCGATGCTAGGTGCGGGCAGCGGTGTGCGGCTGCCGTCCAAGTGATGGTAGAACTGCATGAACACGAGGTTCCATAGCTCCACATAGCGGTCGCAGGCGGCGCCGTTTGACATCGCGTTTTCGCAATTGGGCGTGCAGTCCGCTCGCAAACAGCCATTATCAGCGCCGAAATCGTAATGCAGCTCGCTGCATGGGCCGCAGGGGCCCTCATCGCCGGCAGGCCCCCACCAGTTGTCGGCGTCGCCGAAGCGGTAGATGCGGCTGTTGGGGATGCCGGCGGCAAGCCACAGGTCGCGCGCCTCATCGTCGCTGTCGTGGATGCTGATGGAGAAGCGTTCCGGCGGCAAGCCGAGCTTGGTGTCCAGCAGTTCCAGCGCAAAGTGGATGGCATCCTGCTTGAAGTAGTCGCCTATGCTGAAGTTGCCAAGCATCTCGAACAGCGTCAGATGCGTGGCGTCCCCCACTTCGTCGATGTCCACCGTGCGAAACGATTTCTGCGAGGAGGTCATTCGGCGGTTGGCGGGCGTGGCTTCGCCGGCGAAGTATGGCTTGAACTGCACCATCCCTGCGGTGGTGAGCAGCAGCGTCGGGTCGCCCACGGGTATTAGCGACGAGCTTGCGATGCGGCTGTGTCCCTGCGCCTCAAAGTAGCTCAGAAACGCCTCACGAATTTCGTCGCCGCTCATATATTTTGGCATAAGTTCCTGCTTTCAAAAGCTCCGGATTGAATTAGGTTTATGCCATTGATTTTAGGTTAGGCTTCAAAGCAGTGTCAACGAAAGCGGAACTTTGGGGATGTGTTTGCCCCATTTGGTGATGGGCGTTTAACCAATATGGTCGGTGTCTGCTATCGCAAAATTAAAAGCGCTCACCTTATAGACAAAATAGACAAAGTGAGCGCCGATAACGGGAATCCGCTATCCACTAACCGAATTATATTAGATATGCTCGATTAATGCGATAGGCGCACTGACTAACCGCCCCCTTGCACAGCGCCCGCTAGGCGCTGTGCGCCCTCCACCAGAGCATCCTCGGCGTACAGCGAGATGCTGAGGCGCAGCGAATCGGCGAAGCCGCCGCAGGCTGAGAACGCCGTGCCCGGGCGGTACGATACGCCTTGTTCCAGTGCGGACGGCAAGAGTGCGTCGGTGTCTGTCCCGTCGGTGAGCGTCAGCCATACGAAGTAGCCGCCGCCCGGGGGCGTGAGCTGCACTGCGTCGCCCAGTTGCGCTTTTAGCGCAGCGCACAGCGCATCCACGCGCGCGCCATAGATGCGCCGCAGCCGAGCAATGTTGTCTGCCAGCATTCCTTGCTCCAGCGTGGCGTGAACCAGCGTGGATGTGAAGTGATTCAGCCCGCCGCCGCTTATCGCAATGCCGGTGCTTGCGAAGCGCTGCGTCAGCGCCGGCGTCGCCTGCATCCAGCCCATGCGCAATCCCGGCGCAAGTATCTTTGAGAATGAGCCGATGGACACCACGCAGCCCTCGTCCGAATCGTCGTAGGATGCCATCGGCGGCGGGGGCGGCGACCCGTAGTGCAACAACTGATACACTTCGTCCGCAAGCACGATGAACCCGTATCGCTGCGCCAGCGCCGCCAAATGCCTGCGCCTCGCCTCAGGCAAAACGCTGCCGCGCGGGTTCTGATATGTGGGGATGATGTAGAGCAGCGTGGGCTTGGGCGCAGCGCCATCCGCAAGCATCGCCTCTAGCGCATCGGTGCGAAGCCCGTCCGCATCTGTTGGGACGCTCACCATGTTAAGCCCGTGGTCGGCGAAGATGCGCCCGATGAGGTAGTAGGTCGGCTCTTCCACATATACCGTATCGCCCGCCCGAGCGAAAAGCGTGGTTGCAAAGTCTATCGCTTGCGATGCGCCGGCGGTGAGGAATAGCTCGGACGGACGCACCCTGACGCCGCCGTATGCGTCTTGCGCCGATAGGAACTCTGCGAGAGAATGCAACAGCGGCCCGTAGCCCTGTGTCGCACCGTATTGCAGCGGCGTGGGCGACCCGCCTGCGAACACGCCGTCTGCTGCCTTGCGCAGCGCCGCGACCGGATGCAGCTCCGGGGAGGGATGTCCCCAGCCGAGGTCTATCACGCCCTCAGGTATGCTAATCAGCAGCGATGGCAGCAAGGCTAAACTACGCTTTCATTGTGTGCAGTGGGAGTGTGTATGAGAATGGCTGTATGAAAAAGTGTGTGGGAAGACGCTTGTGAAGCATGGCTAACCGATTTGCCCCATCCCTGCTTCTCGGCGCGCGTCGTTGATATGGTCGCGTATCCGCAGCTCCAGCGGGGCGATTTCGTAGCCGATGTCGGCGAGCATGCGGCTGTTGTCCACGCGGTAGATGTGCGGCACGCGCCGCTCACCAGTGGTGATGCGCGCCTCTGGAATGATGCGCCGCACGATGTCCGCCATGTCGCCCACACTGCACAGATGTCCGCCGCTGATGTAGGTCGGATGGTTTAGCCGCTCCGCAAGCGCGGCTCGCACGAATATCTCTGCGGCGTCTTCGGCGTGTATCATCGGCGAAAGCTCGTCGCGGTGGAACGGCAGGTCAATCGGGTCGCCTACTGCCGGCAGCGAAATCATAAGCCCGCCAATCATCCCTGTCATCCCGGTAATGCGTCCATGCCCGAACACTGTGCAGATGCGTATGCCGCACAAGTCCATCCCGTACAACTCGGAGTATCGCGCTGCAGCGAAGTCGTTTGCGGCTTTCGTCATCCCGTACACATTGGCGGGCGCAGGCAGGGCGTCTTCGTTAACAGGACGCTCGCCGAAGGTGTCTTGAACGCCATAGACGGCGATGGAGCTTGCGTACACCACGCGATCCACGCCGCAGAAGCGCGCCGCCTCGAACACATTGTTCGTCCCGCCTATGTTCACCGCCATACCGTAGTGTGGGCGGTCTTCGGTGTCCGGGGGCAGCAGCGCCGCCATGTGGATAACCCGCCGCACATCGTGGGTTGTTATGGCGTCTAGCAGGTGCGGGAGCTGCGTTACATCGCCACGATAGAAACCGGCGTCTTGCACCGCATCGTCCGGGCGCGGAGGCGCCATGTCGAAGCGAACCACATCCTCGCCTCGCTCCGAGAGCAGCCGTACGATGCGCCGCCCAATAAACCCGCTGCCGCCCGTAACCATTATCGTCATATGAGCCACTCTCCCTTCGCCGTGTCTTGCCCCTTGATAGTACACTAAACGCCGCCGACCTCTTACATTGACGCCGTTGGCGCATTCACAGGAATGGCTGAGGCTGGAGCCGTTGCCCTGTTTCGGATGCAGCATCTACAGCGCTTGCCAGTAGCGTCGCCCTTCTGTGCGTATCACCTTGCCGATGTGCTGTGCTGGGTGGAAGTGTCCTGCGGCTACGATGTAGTCTTCGGCTTCGGCGCGCTGGAGCAGGGCGCGACGGCTGTGGCGACTGTCGGGCTTGTTCGTGTCCACGCCAGCGCACCAGTCTGGCTCTTGCACCTGCACGCTGCTGTGAATCGCATCGCCCACAATCATCGCCCGCTCTCCCTGCGAGCTGATGAGGATGACCTGATGTCCCGGCGTGTGTCCCGGCGTGTTGAGCGTGGTGATTTCGTCTGTGATGCGCGTTCCCTCGTCGATGAGATCCATTAAGCCGAGCGACTCGAGTGGCAGCACGCTGTCGCGCACCTGCGGCGAGGCGGCGAGCGTGTCCGGCTGCGTGAAGTGCTCCCAGTCGAGGCGCGGCACGAGGTAGCGCGCATTGGGGAAGTACGGTTTAGGCGTGTCGCCGCTGTGGTCGATGTTCCAGCCCACATGGTCGGCGTGCAAATGCGTATGCACCACGATGTCGATGTCCTCGGGCTGTGCGCCCTGTGCCCGCAGCGCGTTCAGCAGGTCGCCCGTGCGGTTGCCCCTGTCGGCGTGCGGGCCTGGGCCCATCCCCGTGTCCACCATCACCGTCTTGCCCATCGATCGCACGAAGAAGTGGCCATAGTACAGCTGTATTTGCCCATCCTCGAGGATGTCTTGATATGGCAGCCAGTCGGCGGCGGTTACGCCCTCGAAGAAGGCATCCGGCGGGCGCGGCGGCGGCACCATGTCTAGCGCAAACACTATCTCAGCGCTGCCAACGCTAATTCTGTCGGCCATAGCGTAGTTCCTCATGAGGTCAATACGGGGTCGGGTTTGTCAGTCCGTTGGCGGGTTCAGTTTATAGCGGTCAGTCGGGAGCGGCGTATGTTCACAGCCGAAGGTTCTTGCCGCACATAACAGCGTTTTTGACCGACTGACCGGCTGGGGTTTCTTACGGCTTGGGGTTTTCCATCAGGATGGTAACGCCCATGTCGATGTACTTGTTCCGCAGCGCGGGGTCGTAGCTGCGGAAGGACACGCGGGTTGTGCTGCCCTCCAGCTGTTTGAGAACATGGCGGACGCAATCGTCCACTGTGCGGAACGGATGTTGCGGATGCGCTTCGATGTCGCCCAGCAGGTCGTTCGGTCCCCAAGTGAGGCAGTCCACGCCCTCCATTGCGAGGTGGCGTGCGTTGCTTGTGGCTAGGATGGACTCCATTTGCAGGCATAGCCAGCCGTGGCTGTTCCACCATTCGGCATACTCCAAGCGGTCTTCGCGCCCCTGCACCTTCCAGCGTGCCGCTCCGCCCCAGCTTCGCTTGCCAAACTGCGGGTAGTAGAAGTAGTCCACTGCCTCTTGCGCTACGCTCATCTCCTCCACTTGCGGCACTTCGATGCCTGCCGGTCCGAGGTCGAGCAGGTTGCCGATGAGGTAGGCGTGCCGCGTGTGCTTGATGCGGAACTGCACGGGGATGTCCAGCTCGGCGGCGTGTCCGCAGAACTGCACCAGCGTCTCCTCATTGAACGCCGAGTGCTGGCTGTCCGTATGCACGAAAGCGTAGTCGTCCTTGCCTAGGATGTCCTCCATTTGGCTTTTCGTAGTGTTCAGCGGCGCTGACACCCCGATGAGAATCTCCCCGTCGCGTATACGCTGCTTCATGTCTTCGCCGTTTGGCATTTTGTCCTCCTGCCAGTGTAGTGTTTCACCGCGTGGGTGCTTCAATTATCGCTCTGCGAGTGTATCAGGATTGAGCGGCATATTCCAAAACGGAAACGCCGCCGCGAACGCATCCCTACAGGTTCGTCCGTTTAAGCGTCAATCAACGCCTGCTGTCTTCCGCCCCTGCCGCGCTATCGCCGCTGCGAGCAGGCACGCCCATCCCGCCATCAGGGACACGCCGCCAATCGGCGCAACCGCCCCGAATGCGCCCACGCCGCTCAGCGCCAGAGCGTACAGGCTGCCGCTGAATAGCAATGTCCCAAGCGCAAAGAGCGTTCCGGCGAGCGTCAGCGCCCGGCTGCGCCAGTGGGCGGCGAGCAGTCCCGTGCCAACCAGCGCCAGCGCATGGTACATCTGGAATTGCGCCGCTGTCCCGAATATGCGCAGCGCATCGGCGTCCAAGCTGTCGCGCAGGGCGTGCGTGCCCACTGCGCCGGCAATCACGGCGAGCAGCCCGAAAGCAGCGCCTAGTCCCACCCACAGGCGCGAGATAGCGTCCCGTCCGCCGCCGTCCTCAGACGCCATTTGCGTGGGATGAGGCTCAGGCTCAATGTGTGTTCGCATGTGTGTCTGCCGTCCGTTGAGTTGTGGGTCGTAAGCATAGCGCACATTATCGCTTAAATCCGCGCAAATGGCTAATGGTGTGCGCGCATAAGGCGTGGCACTAGCCTTACCCGCGCAGCCTGCATGGGCGCATCGTCGTATCCGACTGGCATATGCTGTGGTTTTCGCAAGCGCATCGGAATCAAGTTGACACTGGCGCTGTTTTATTACACTATTAGACCCGCCTAATCATAACCATGAAAGGCTCTCCATCCCTCCCTACCTAGTTGAGCATCGAGCATGGTGCGATGCCAAGCGGGGCTAGTGTGAGCTTGAACGAAACGAACATCAGGAGAATGAACGAATGACCATGATGCCCGCCGCCGTTGCGACCGGACTGCGCGAGCTGCGCTGCGACAGCGTGCCAATCCCCACGCCCGAACCCGGACACGCCCTAGTGCGAACCACACTTGCGTCCATTTGCGGCAGCGACCTGCACATCGTCTATATGGGCTGGAACGCATACGAATTCCCGTTGGCGCCCGGCTATCCGGGCCACGAGGGTGTGGGCATAGTGGTCGACCCCGGCGACACGCCGTTCGCAGAGGGCGACATCGTGCTGACCGCTCCGAACATCTGGAAGTCTAGGGTGTTTGCTGAGTACCAGATGATAGACAAGCAGTTCCTGTTGAAGCTGCCCACGGATGTGCCATCGGCGCACCTGCTGATGGCGCAGCAACTCGGCACGGTGGTGTTCGGTGCGCGCAAGCTGCCTCCGCTGTTGGGCAAGACGGTCGCAGTGCTGGGGCAAGGTTCGGTTGGGCTGTTCCACGACTTCATGCTGCGGCGCTTGGGGGCGCACCGCATCATCGCCGTGGAGCCGGTGGCGGCGCGCTTGGACGCCGGGCGGCGTATGGGCATAGACCACGCCATAGATGTAACCGGTAACCGCGCCACCGACGCCATTCTCGACCTGACGGGCGGCGAGGGCGCCGATGTGGTCATCGAGGCGTGCGGCAGCGTGGAGACGCTGAATCAGGCACTGAAGGCGGTCAAGCCGCTGGGCAGAATAGCAGTGTTCGGACTGCCACCCACGATGGAGCGCGTGCCGTTCGACTGGGACACATTCTTCCGCAAGCGCATCGACATCCACAGCACATTCGGGGCGCAGGATGAGCCGGGTCTGCCGGCATTCCAACTCGCCGTGGACTTCATAGCGCAGGGCGAGATAGACATGGCGCCGTTCGTAACGCATCAGTTCCCCATAGAGCGGGTGCAAGAGGCGTTCGACCTCGCCGAGTCTCGCGAGGATGGCGCTCTGAAGGTGTCGCTGACCTTCTAACGCGTCGGGACGCCTGCACACCTTGCGGAAACGGCTATCGGTAGCCTGCTATCCTCAATTTGCGTCTGCGCGCGCCAGCCTTATACCCAGCGACACTAGCAGCACCGGCAGCGTGGCGTCGATGGCTATCCACACCAGCCCCGATATATCTGCGGACGATGTGTAGCCGTCCATGTTTATGCTGAGCCAGTTCCAAAAGAACATGATGCCCACAACCACAAGTCCGTAGAACAGCGTATTCGCAGCCAACCGTTCCCAAGTAACAGCATCGCCTTCGCCCTCCGTCGCCCGCTTGCCGATGCATGCGAATATCACGCCCAGCACGATTGCCAACGCCATAGACCAGTTGATGTATGTCCACGCTGGGCTGAAGGGGGCGGTAGGAGTGGATGTGTAGTATATCGGCTCGGCTATCGTGTGTATCGCCACCACTGCGCCTACCAATATGAGATATGCGCCTACGATGCGATTAGCGATGTCCATATCTAACCTCCCTAGCTGCTGATGCTGATGAGTTTCACTGTCCTAGATGAGGGATGAGGATAGGGATACGGGTTCAGTATCGGGGCTGTGTTGTGATGCGCTACGCCTCGCAGGCGCGCATCAGGCGGTCTAGGTCGAAGTGCTCGGAGAGCAGGGCGGTGTAGCGTTCCAGCTTGAGGGGATGGTCGAAGCGGCTGATGCTTATGAGCGAGTCCAGATTGTCCATAGTGGTGAGCGTGTCGGATTCCACGATGATGATGGGGGTCTCTTCCAGCTCCGCCTCATAGCGCACATACTCTATCGGCTCGATACCGTTGGTGGCTACGATGCAGGCGGTGCGCCCCGGGGCTGAGAGCGCCGACATCTGCAAGTCGGGCCTGTCGCCGCGCACGATTGCGGCGCGGTTGTCGTGGATGGCGTAGTAGTACTCGCCCGAGTCTAGGCTCATCCCCCCGACCATCAGGTATTCCACGATGCCGCTTGTGTCGCACTCTTCGTACTCGTCGAGGATGAGTTCGCCTTCGAGATGCGCCGCCAGTTGGTCCACGCTGACGCCCAGCAGACGGCGGTCTTCGGGGATAAGCCCCAGCATTGGAGCGTTTGCGCTCAGCGCGGATATGGAGGGGACGAGCCTTTCGCGCGCGTCCGTCCCCATGTGCTGTGTAACGCCGTTCAGAATGCAGCCGACGAGCCTTTCGCCGCAGTTTCGTATGGCGGCATGCGCCTCGCCTGCTGTCAGCGACGGCGTGTAGCCGATCACAAGCAGTATCTGTGCGCCGAGGGCGTCTGCGATGCGCGGCGTATGCTCTGCGCTGACTGCGCCCTGCGCCTCCACCACGACGAAATCGTTGTGGGCGTCGAGCCGCTTTGCGATGGCGGCGACTGCGCCCGCATCGTCGGCGCTCGGCACGCCCCAGCCAGATGTGTCTGCGCCGAGCAGCGCTGCGTATATGGCGGTGTCCGCATCGCCGTTGTCGCCCGCAATGGGCTTGAGCGCCGCCGCCGTCTTGCCTTGCGCGCGCAGTAGGTGAACCAGCGATGCACAGAGCGCCGTCTTGCCTGCGCCGTCGCGGTCGGATACGACATAGAGGATGCTCATTAGCTGCGCCTCGTTGGGGAATTTTCGATGAAGCGGTCGATCAATGGTTCGGACAATCAGTCTTTCAGACAGGGTTTGAGAACACAAGAGGTTGAGGTTATCTTGGCATCAACAGCGTCTTCGCCACATGTGCGCCGCCAGCGGTTCGCAAGCCGATGGTTTGGCGAGGTTTCAAGACGCAGTAATTATACCAGAAGCGAAGGGCGGCGCTCCCTACAACCCCGCTGCGGCTTCCTTGAAGCGCGTGATGGCGTCTATGTGTGCGGCGGGCGAGTCGAACCCTGCGTTCATCGTGTTCAGCGATATGTGCGTTGCGCCCAGCGCCTTCCAGCCCTCCGCTTCCTGCACCCAGTCGTCTGTCGAACCGATGGCAGCGGACACCCAGCCCTCAAGCCCAATGTCGTCCATGCTGCGCCCGGCTTCGGCGGCATAGGCGTGCAGCTTGTCGATAGCCGACTTTGCCCCGTCATCCGGGCGACCGGTGAGTATCCAGCCGTTGCCAATGCGGACGATGCGGCGGATGGTGCGGTCGGCGCGCCCGCCCAGCCACACGGGTATTGGGCGCTGCACCGGCAGCGGCAGAATGCCCGCATCCGTTATCTTGTGCCACTTGCCGTCATAGGTGATGAGTTCGTTCGTCCATAGCTGCCGCATGACCTCTATCTGCTCTTCGGAGCGAACGCCGCGGTTGCGCCAGTTCTCACCCAGCGCCTCGAACTCCACAGGATTCCAGCCAACGCCGATGCCCAGCCGCAGGCGTCCGCCGCTGAGCACATCCACCGCCGCAGCCTGCTTCGCCACCAGCGCCGTCTGACGCTGCGGCAAGATGATGATGCCTGTCGCAAGCTCCACGCTGTTGGTAACAGCGGCGAGGTAGCCAAACAGCACAAACGGCTCGTGGAACGCATGGTTGTGGCGATACGGGCCGGTCAGCTCAGTGTGCGTTGTTGCGTTTGCGCCCAGCACATGGTCGAACGCAAGCAGGAAGTCATAGCCGAGGGATTCGGTCGCCTGCGCATACTCTCTGATTGCGCCCGTGTCGTTGCCAATTTCGGTCTGAGGGAATATCGCCCCTAGTTTCACCATATCGTCCTCCGTGTCTCGCCCGAGTGTGGTGTGTATGCCCCCGGATGTGCTCAGGTGTGCATTATCAAGAATATTTCTACACTTGCCGTTATGCCAAGCGCTGATGCCACAGCGTGTCCATCGTAGTGTAATATAAAGCCACCGCAGACGATTTGTCCAATGCGGGTTCTTTTAGGGTAGCCATAGCCTCTATGCCATCGCCTGCGGAGAATGGACTAGGGCATGTTGACCGACTGACGAACATGATGGCAGGCATTAGGTAACTGGAAGACTGACAACCTGACTTATCGCACACAGGGGACGAAAATGGCTAAATATGACCTCATCCTATCCGGCGGCAGGACGCTCGATCCTGCTAACGACTTCGATGCTGAAGCCGACATCGGAATCAGAGCGGGGCATATCGAGCGTGTGGATATGGAGCTTGACCCCTATGACGCCGACGAGGTTATAGATGTGCGCGGCAAGTGGGTCATACCGGGGCAGATAGACACCCACGCTCATGTGGCGGGGCTGTCGCGCAACTGGGACCCGGCGCTCGGCTATGCGATGCTGGCGCGCGCCGGAACGACCACGGTGCTCGACATGGGCGGCACAGGCCCCAGCTTGATTGACGGCATCAAGCGCAGAGGCGCAGGGCTGAATGTGGCGGGGCTGTTCGCACTGATACCGGGCGGCACGATACCCAATGCAGACCCACATATGCGGACGATACGCGACATCGTCCGCGGTGCGCTGCAACAGGGCTGCATCGGCATAAAGATACTGGGCGGCTACCATCCCTTCACGCCGGAGACCACATCCGACATCATCCACGCCTGCAACAACCAGCGCGCATATGTCGCCTTCCACATCGGCACGCGCGAATCCGGCAGCCACCTTGGCGGCGTGCGCGAAATACCCGCGCTTGTGGACAAGGGACGGCTGCATGTGTGCCATGTCAACTCATACTGCCGGGGCGTCGTCGAAGACGCCCCCGCCGAGTGCGAAGAGGCGCTGCACATCCTAGACGATATGCGCACCCAGCTGAACTCCGAGGTGTATCACGCTGTTCAGAACGGCACATCCGGAGTTTGCACACCCGACGGCTACGCCCAGTCGAATGTGCTGCGGAACTGCCTAGTCATGCGCGGCTACTCGCCCACGCGGCAAGGGATGGGGCAAGCCATATTGGACGGCTACGCATCTGTCATCGGGCAGAAGGGCGGGCATGTGGTCTACTTGCAAGGGCGCGAGGCGCTGGCGCTGTATGAGCAGGAGCGGACGCAGGTCGGCGTCAGCTTCCCTGTGAACCTGCCCTCGACGGCGTTCCGTCTGACCACGGCGAAGAACGGCGGCGGCGGGTTCGTGGTGGACGCCGTGAGCACCGACGGCGGCTGCCACCCGCGCAATGTGGCGATACAGAGCAGCATGGCGCTGGTGGCGTTCGGCGCGCTTTCGCCGCTGGAGATGGCGACCAAGCTCTCGCTGACGCCGGCGCGAATGCTCGGGCTTGCGGACAAGGGGCATTTCAGCGAGGGCGCCGACGCCGACATCACCGTCATAGACCCTGCCACGCGCGAACCCACTATGAGCTTCGTCAACGGCAAGCCCATCATGGTGAACGGGCAGGTTGTCGGCACCGGTGGCACGCTGCTGGTAACGGCGCAGGGCAGACGAGCAGTACAGGCAAGCGGTATCCCCTACCGGGTCATCGACATTGCCGCAAGCAAGCTCTACGACGGTTACTCTGACTAGCACCCGCTCCCGACCGCCACAGAAGAGCTTACTCCGAGCATCGTGCGACGCCATCCTTTCCCTACCCTACACTTAATTTGGGGAAGTTCTTCTTTTTTCATTGCTGATTGATTGGAATATCTACATTGACAGCCCGCAGTAATGCCAATAAACTCACCCTAAACTGGTAGCCTCAAGGTTTACTCGGCTTCCTCGAATTTCCCATATGGGGACAGCCGCCAGCACTCAATGCCACATACGCATACTGATAATCGGTAATCCATCCCAAAACCACCACGGAGAAATGCCATGCCGAACAGGCCGAACATCGTCTTTATCATGAGCGACCAGCAGCGCTTCGACACCCTCGCCTGCTACGGCGCTGGCTATATGAATGTGCCGCATCTGAATGCGCTGGCAGAGCGCAGCTTCGTGTTCCGGAACGCATATGTGGCGCAGCCTGTGTGCACACCTGCGCGCGCCACCATCATGACAGGGCTGTATCCACACGCCGCAGGTCCCATCGTGAACAAGATTCACCTGCCCCCCGACACGCCCGTCATCGCAGAGATGATTGACGATGAGTACTTCAAAGGCTACATGGGCAAGTGGCACTTGGGGAACGATGTCGCTGTGCAGCACGGCTTCGATGTGTGGCGTCCCACTGAGGACGGACACCGCGAAGCCTACACCCGCCCTGAGCTGCGCTATGAAATGACGCCCTACCATCAGCACCTCATTGCAAGCGGCTACGAGCCGGACGGCGCACACTCCGATGGCGTGGGCGTGTTCTCTGCTGACGCCCGCCAAGACCTGCCCGAAGAGTTTCAGATGGCGTCTTACCTCGCCGACCAAGCCGCAGACTTCATCACGGAGAACAAAGACCGCCCCTTCGTGCTGTATGTCAGCACCTTCGAGCCGCACTCCCCGTATCACGGCCCCTACATGGATATGTACGATCCCGCTGAGATACCCGTGGGTGATGCCTTCCTGAAACTGCCGGAAGGCGCATCGCGCGTGAACAGGGTGCGCGCCGGCTACTTCATGCAGTTCATGCTCGAGGGCAAGAGCCACGCCGACGATGACTACATGACGCGCTACGCCGCCGCACGCGAGGATGTTACCACCGAGCAGGGCTGGCGCACCTTGCGCGCCCACTATCTCGCGAACATCACGCTTGTGGACAACATGGTTGGCAAGATAACCGCCGCCCTCGAAGACGCCGGCGTTGCGGACAACACCGTGGTGGTGTTCACCAGCGAACACGGCGACATGATGGGCGACCACGGGATGCTGGAAAAGCGTTCCTTCTATGAGGAAGCCTCGCGCGTGCCGCTGCTCATGAGTGTCCCATGGCTGTCCGAAGGGCAGACCGTGATCGATGGCAACGTCGGCCACATCGACCTCGTGCCCACCCTGCTGGATTTGAGCGGCAACACCGTCCCCGCCACGCTGCAGGGCAAGAGCCTAGTCCCCGTGCTGAGGGGCGAGCAGACGCTTGGGGACAACGATGTGTTCGTCCAGTGGAACGGCACTAGCGACGAGTTACCCGACCGCTTCCTAGGCAGCCGCGACATCAACCGCATGCTCACGCTGGCGTGGCGCTCGGTGATTACGCCCGACCGCTGGAAGCTCAACCTGTGCGCCGGCGACCAGTGCGAACTCTTCGACCTCAACAACGACCCATATGAGATGAACAACCTGTATGACGACCCCGCACAACGCGACCGAATTATCGACATGGCGGCGCGCATCCGCATCTGGCAGCAGGAAACAGGCGACACCGCGCCGCTGCCCAGCATCTAGTCTGGCGCTGCTCTGCACAACGCTGCGTCGGAGGAGGAAGGTAGACACATGAAAGGTAGACACATGATCAGAATCATCATACACGCTTTACTCTTCATAGCAGCAGGGCTGGTCTTCTTCGTAGGATTGGGCGTAGGGTTGCAGGTCAGCCCGACCCTCGGCACGATCCTGTGGATCACATCTGCGGCGATAATTATCCTCAACTTGCTGTGGATGTTCAGGAACAAAGACAAGCTCGGAATAGGCACGGACGGCAGTTAACTATGACCTACGAGTGCATCAAACTGGAAAAGCGTGAGCGCATTGCCACGCTGACGCTGAACCGCCCTGCGAAGATGAACGCCCTGAGCACGGCGCTGCTGCGTGAGTTTAGCGATGCGCTCGACGATGTGCACAACGACCACGATGTGAATGTGCTCATCCTTACGGGTGCGGGCAGGGCGTTTTCTGCCGGATACGACATATCGCCCGGGCAGGCGGCGCCGGATATGCCTGCCACGGCGGCTTGGGACGCCAAGCACCTGCCTGCGCGCGCGCTGATGAAGCTCTGGCATCTGCGCCAGCCCACCATCGCCGCCGTCAACGGGCATGCGCTCGCAGCCGGCAATGTGCTGGCGATGACCGCCGACATCGTGATTGCGTCCGAAGAAGCCATGTTCGGCGAACCCGAAATCCGCTTCGTGGCACACTCGCCCGCCATCATGCTGCCCTTCATGATACCCCTGCGCCATCTGCACTGGCTCTACCTCACCGGCGACACCGTAGACGCCCGCACAGCCGAGAAGTGGAACATGGTCAACTGGGTCGTCCCCGCTGATGAGCTGATGTCCAGCGCGCGCAAAGCCGCTGCACGCCTCGCCGCCGTCCCGCCCTACGCTTCGCAGATGATGAAGCGCAGCATCAAAGCCACCTACGAGAAGATGGGCTTCTCAGATGCGTTCGAGCACCATCTGATGCTGCGGATGATAGAGGCGATGGCGGACGATGTGCCGGAGAAAGAGGCGCTCGCCGCCATACGGGAGGAGCAGGGCATGCGCGCATTCCTAGTGGCGCGCGACGCTCCCTTCCGGGAGGAGCAGGGCATGCGCGCATTCCTAGATGCGCGCGACGCTCCCTTCCGTGAGTAGCCGATTAGTTCGCTAGCGCATCCTTGTCCGTATCATCGTCCGCAGCATCTGCCGTGATGCTAATGTGAAGCTCGTCCAAGTGCCGCTGCTCCACCACATTCGGCGCTTCGAACAGCGGGTCGAAGCCGCTCTGCGTCTTGGGGAAGGCGATGACATCGCGGATGTTGTCCCGCCCGGTCAGCACCATCAGCAGGCGGTCTATGCCCGGCGCAATGCCCCCATGCGGCGGCGCGCCGTACTCGAACGCCGTCAGTAGCTGGTCAAAGCGCTCAGCCACTTGCTCCGGCGTATAGCCCAGCACGCCGAACACGCGCTCTTGCAGCTCTCGGTTGTGGATGCGGATGCTGCCGCTAGCCAACTCCTCGCCGTTCGCCACGAGGTCGTACAGCCGTCCGATTACCTTGCTCGGGTCGGTCTCCAAGAACGCTTCGTGCCCATCCTTCGGCATTGAAAAGGCATGGTGCATGGCGTCCCAGCGCCCTTCGTCTTCGTTCCACTCAAACAGCGGGAAGTCGGTTACGAACGCAAAGGCTATCAGGTTGGGGTCGGCGAGATTGAGCCGCTTGCCCAGTTCGTTGCGCAGCGCACTGAGCGCCTGATTCGTGGTCTTTGCCGGGCCCGCCACTATCAGCACCATGTCGCCCATTTCGGCGTCTACGCGATGCGCTATCGCTTGCACCTGCTCGACCGTCAGAAAGCGCGCAGCCGATGAGCGTATCTGCTCTTGCGTCAGGTCTGCGATGTCCCCTGCGCCGTTGAGTGCAATGGTAACAAGCCCCTGCGCCCCGTAAGACCTTGCGAAGTCTATGAGCGCATCGGTCTGCCGCCGCGTGTACGATGCGCAGCCGGGCGCCTTGAAGCCCTTGACGATGCCACCTGCCTGCACCGCCCCCGTGAACACGCGAAAGTCCGTCTTCGCTGCAATGTCCGACAGGTCTGCCATGTCCAAGTCGAAGCGCAAGTCCGGCTTGTCTGTGCCGTAAGACGCCATCGCCTCTGCGTAGGTCATGCGCGGGAACGGGCGCATAATCCACTTGTCCGGGAACAGCGCCTCCACTATCGCCGTGTACATCGCCTCTATGAGGTTCAACACATCGTCTTCTTCGACGAAGCTCATCTCTAGGTCTAGCTGGGTATGCTCAGGCTGGCGGTCTGCGCGCGGGTCTTCGTCGCGGAAGCAGCGCGCAATCTGGAAATACTTCTCCACGCCCGCCGCCATAAGAAGCTGCTTGAGCTGCTGCGGCGATTGTGGCAGCGCATAGAACCGCCCCGGATACAGGCGGCTCGGCACGATGTAGTCGCGCGCACCCTCGGGCGTGCTCTTGATGAGTATCGGTGTTTCCACCTCGATGAAGCCGCGCTCGCTGAGGAAGTTGCGGATGAAGCGCACGACTTCGTGGCGCAGTATGAGCATGTCGCGCATGGATGCGCGCCGCAGGTCGAGGAAGCGGTATTTCATCCGCAGAAGTTCGTCCACATCGCTCTCTTCGTTGATGTAGAACGGCGGCGACTTGGATTCGTTCAGGATGCGCACCTGCTCTGCGGCGACTTCCACGGCGCCGGTGGCGATGTTGGGGTTATCAGTGCCGTCGGGGCGCTGGGTAACCACGCCGCTGACCTGCACGACCCATTCGTTGCGGAGCGACTCTGCCGTTGCGTGAATATCGGGTGCGTCTTCCGGGTTGAACACCACCTGTGCCAGCCCCTGCCTGTCGCGCAGATCGACGAATATAAGCCCCCCATGGTCGCGGCGGCGATGCACCCACCCCGCCAGCGTAACCGTCTTCCCCACATGCTCTGTGCGCAGGTCGCCGCAGCTTATCGTTTTCAGCAATTTGTTAGTCCTTATCGAAAATAGGCAGGCGCGAGCATCATCCGCTCACTCTGCCGTATGTGTCCTCAGTGCGTTCTCACGATTGCAACAATTATAGCAGGCTTGCCACAGCGTAATGGCTTTCCCCAATCTAGTGGAGCGATAAGGGCGCAGTTCGCAGTTAGCGGGCGGCAAACTCATCCAAGTGGCTAAACTTCAGTTCTTAACTTGGTTCATGCACTCCCCGTAGTGGCGCTTTTTGACGGATAGGCTTACGAAGCTTTCGGTTCGCTGTACGCCGTCGATTGCGCTGACTTTGGTTCGCAGGAACGCCCCCAGCGCCTCCGGCGATGCTAGCGCCACCCAGCCGTATATGTCGTAGGGCCCGGTGGACACGGACACCCACGCCGTCTCGTCCATAGCGGCGAGCGCATCGGCGACGGCGTCGATCTTGGACGGCTCGGCGCGCACACCGATGAGCGCCTCTATCTCGCTGCCCATCATACGAGGGTTCGGTATAGCGACCACATAGATGTAGCCCTCGTCGATGAGACGGCGCAGTCGGCGGCGCACCGTCCCCTCGCTCACGCCCAACGCTCGCGCTATGTCCGCATTACGCCCGCGCCCGTCCCTGCGGAGTATTTCGACTATAATCCTGTCCTGCTCGTCCATCGCTGCAATCTTCTGCTGAATCGTCGGGTGCTACGGGTACTAGGGGCGTAAGCGGGGCTTCGGGCGTTCAGAACCGCCGAATAGCCAGCCATGTGGCAAGCGCTATGCCTACGATCACATGCATCAGGAACGCCTGCAAATACCCTGCGGGCAGCATGTAGAATATGACGGTGGACGCCACGAGCATGCTTGCGCCGGCGACAAGTTTCAGGCGAGTGCCGCGCTTGCGGTTGGTAGAGAGGCTGACCGCTTCGCCCACCGAAAGCCCCATCGCTGCGATGAGCGCCAGCAGCAAGAACGGCGTCAGCCGGGCGACCACCCCGCCGATTGCTAACAGCGGCAGCGCATATGGCGCAATGAACACCAGCGCAACGCTCTGCGCCAGCGCAACCACCACTCCCGCCGCTAGCCCGCGCGCCAAGTATATGGTCGGAACATCGTAGGTCGGCACGCGGTTGACCTGTGCGCAGTCCGGGCAGCGCATCCCTACTGGCCCGTGCACGAGGCAGTCCACGCAGATGGGCGTTTCGCACTTGCCGCAGCGTATGCTGCTCTCTGTGTTTGGGTGTCTAGCGCAATACCGAGTCTGTTCCATCAGCGCTCGCCTCTCTGTTGCTGCAAATCTCTTCAGTCGGGGGCGTGCGCCCTGTCCATTCGGTGCGGCGGCTCACATCACGGTCCCAAAGCATGCGGTTGAACAGCGTCCGCAGCATGGGTTGCCCTGCTGTGAGCGGCTCTCCGTTCGCTGTCAGCCGCTTCGCAACCAGCAGCGCCGCAACGCCGCCGCACATCGCTATCACCTCCGGCTGCCTGTCAAAGATTAGCGCAAGCAGTGGCAGCGCAGCCATCGCAAGCAGCGTCAGCAGCCCCGTCTCTTTGAGCAGCAGCCGCCCTATGACGACCATCAGTATGGCGCACACCACCGCCTCTTGCCACATAGCAAACGCAAGCACCAGCCCGCCCGCAACACTCACCCCCCTGCCGCCGGTGAAGCCGATGTACGGCGACCAGTTGTGCCCTGCGACGGCGGCAAGCCCCACCGCAGCTTGAGCCGCAAGGCTTTGGTCTAGCAGCAGCGCCGCAACCAGCACCGGCAGGCTGCCCTTGCCGAACATGTCAAACAGCCCGATAGCCACGCCCGTCTTTGCGCCTAGCTGGACGACTGCGTTGGACGCCCCCACATTTCCGGAGCCGTAGCCACGAATGTCTATACCCGTCGCATAGCGTGCCACAAGATATGCGGTCGGAATGCCGCCCCACAGGTATGCGGCGGCGACCAAGCCGAGCGTGAGGATGGTTGCGGTGGTCATCGCACCATCTGCACCCTAGCTGTGGTTCGCAGCGCCTGCAAGGCGTGAACCGAGGACATGGGCGGGCCAGCCCAGCCCGGTTCAGGCTCGCCCGGGTTGCCAAGCGCATGGTAGTCGCTGCCTCCGCACGGCACAAGCCCGAACTCGTCCGCAAGCCCGCGCAGCCACCGCACCTGTTCCGCCGTGTAGTCGCCGTAGTACACCTCCATGCCCACAAGCCCTGCCTGCTTCAGGTCGTTCAGTATTTCCCGCAGCTCCGGCACCGCGGACCTGTCCGACTTTGACGCCGAGTAGGTCGGATGCGCCATAACGGGCAGTGCGCCGTGTTCCACGAGCAGCCTTACGGCGTCTTCCGGTGCCAGCTTGGGGCGCTCGGCGTATGCGGGGCCATTGCGCCCAATGTACTTGTCAAACGCCTCTCGCGAGTACTGCACATGTCCCTTTTCGACCAGCGCCTGCGCTATGTGCGGTCTGCCGATGGGGGCGTCGCCGGCTATCTGCTGCACGCGCTCCCAAGACACGGTGACGCCGATGTTGTTTAGTTTCTGCACCATGCGCTGTCCCCGATTGTGCCGCCCGTCGCGAAAGTCGTGCAAGATGCGCTGGAGGTCGGCGTCTTCGTGTCGCATGTAGTAGCCGAGGATGTGCACCTCGCTGCCAGGGATGTCGGTGCTAAGCTCGATGCCGGGGATTAAGCTCATCCCTGGGTACCTTGAAACCGCTTCGGCAGCCTCTGGCAGCCCGTTGGTGGTGTCGTGGTCGCTGATGCTGATGACGCTCAACCCGCGATCGGCGCACAGCGCAACCACCTGCGTCGGCGTCAGCGTCCCGTCTGATTGTGTGGTGTGCAGATGCAGGTCAACTTGAATCATATAAAGCCTGTCAGCCCTTCAGTCAGTTCGTTAGGTTTTCAGGAAAGCCTTTTCCCGCTCTGGGGATAAAGATTAAGACGGGGTGTCTAGCCCAACCTAGTTTGCCTCCCGCCTCTTTATAAGTGTATCAGTTAGACCGATGCTATTTCCAACTGATAACTGCTATCTAATTTTGACTACACACAGAAACCGCCGCAGGCTCGGCGCACAAGCCCTTGGCGGTCTCTGCATATGCGTGTTAGCGCTGTCAATCCTAACGAGCGTACTCGACGGAGCGTGTCTCTCGGATGACGGTAACCTTTATCTGCCCCGGATACACTAGGGTAGCTTCTATCTTCTTAACGATGTCGTGTGCCATCTTGGCGGCGGTGGCATCGTCCACCGACTGCGGCTTCACCATGACGCGCATCTCGCGCCCGGCTTGAATGGCGTAGCACTTTTCCACGCCGCTGAACTCGCGCCCGACGCGCTCGATAGATTCCAGCCGCTTGATGTAATTAGCGGCGGTGTCTTTGCGGGAGCCGGGGCGCGCTGCGCTGATGGCGTCGGCGGCAGACACGATGAACGCCTCAGTGCTGCTCATGAAGTCGTCGTGGTGTTCGGCGATGCAGGTGCAGATCGCTTTGGAGACATTGTGTTTGGATGCGATGTCTGCGCCGATTTCGGCGTGCGGCCCCTCTACTTCGTGCGTCAGCGCCTTGCCGATGTCGTGGAGCAGCCCGCCGCTGCGCGCTATCTTCACATTTGCGCCCACTTCGGACGCAATCATCCCTGCGATGTGCCCCACCTCGATGCTGTGTTGCAGCACATTTTCGCCGTAGCTGTAGCGGTATTTGAGGCGTCCGAGCAGGTTAACCATATCGGGATGCAGCCCTCGCACGCCCACATTTCTGGCTGCTTTTTCGCCGCTCTTCCAGATGGAATCGTGTACATCCTGCTCGGATTTGTCGACCATATCTTCAATGCGTGCTGGGTGGATCCTGCCGTCTGCGACGAGGCTGGTTACGGCGAGGCGCGCGACCTCCCTCCGCACCGGGTCGAAGCAGGACAGGGTTACTGCTTCTGGTGTGTCGTCGATGATGAGATCGACGCCTGTTGCTTTTTCGATTGCGCGAATATTGCGCCCTTCACGGCCTATGAGCCGCCCCTTCATGTCGTCGTTGGGGAGCTGCACGGTGGTAATTGTGGCTTCGGAGACCACATCAGCGGCGTATCTGTGAATGGCGAGCGCTAGTATATCGCGCGCGCGCTCATTCGCCTGCGCCTTTGCCTGTTCTTCGAGGTCGCGGTAGCGGATAACCAGATCGTGCTGAATATCCTGCTCGGCTTTGTGCATAAGCTCGCTGCATGCGTCCTCGATGGTGAGCTTGCCTATCTCCTCGAGCTTGTGGAGTTGGTCGGCTTCCATCTCTTCGCCGCGGAGTTTCTGCTGTGCTTTAAGGTCTATGAGCGAGCGTTCGATGTCCTCGGCGGCTTTCTCTTTTTTGGAGAGATTGCGTTCGCGGCGTTCCAAATTATTGGCGCGACGCTCCACATTCTCCTGCCGGTTGGCGATGCGGCGCTCTGTGCGCTGCACCTCCGAGCGGCGTTCGCGAATCTCCGCCTCCGCATCGGTGCGGAACTGTAATGCTTCCTCCTTGCCTTCTATAATGATAGCCCGCTTTTCGTCTGCCGCATCTTCGAGAATCTGCGCCGCCTCCGTCTTCGCCGCAGCATAGCTCTTACTTTGCAGTAGACCTCGTCCGAAGTAACCACCTAGTGCGCCTATGGCTAGACCAATCAGGACGGCGAGTATCGCATAGATTGCGATTTCCAATTTCTCACCTTCCTTTGTCAAGGGTTTTTCACCTAGAAAATCTAGGATTTCTCGATAAGCCAATCTTATATTTACTGATAAAGAGTGTCAAGATGGCTTGTGTTATAGCAAATTGGGACGATTGGTACATAGAGTCAAGGTTTGCGTTTGGCATCTGCAAGTTTCGCTGCCCTTTTCATCGCCATCTTGCGCGTAATTTGGGGCGACTGCCACACTTTAAATGTCATCTTCGCCTTATTAAGAAATACCGTCTTGCCCTTCCCCCAAAATAGAGTATCTGTCATGGGCGTTGCTGCACACTGCCCAGCATTGGGCGTTAGAAATCCGTGCTGCCGATGGTGTTCGCAAATGCGGTAGTGTTGGGCTATAATCGTGGCGATATGGCTTGCCGACATACGCAAGCATTTTGGGGCTATCCTTCGCCTTCTTAATTCGACATCTTAATTTGAGCAAATATCAACGGATAGTTCTCACATTCAACCTAACTTTGCAGTTCTAAATTCATAAGTTCCAATGCCACGGGGGGCGCATGCAGACACCGAACATCGAGGGCAAAGCACAGACATCGCTAGGGGCGACAGCGCCCGCAAGTCGGCGCAGGATTGCGCTTGTGGGCGGCGATGAGTTCAGACCCGATTGCATCGGTATGGACACCGCGCTGTTGGCGGCGACGGGCGTTGACAGCCCGCATGTGCTCATCGTGCCAACGGCGGCGGCGATGTCCCGCCCAGATCTTGCAGCGAAAAACGGTGAGCAGCACTTTGCAGCACTGGGCGCAGCGGTTTCCTCGCTGATGGCGCTCAACTCGGGCGACGCCAACAACGATGCGCTGGTGTCGATGGTGGACAACGCCGACCTCGTATACCTCACGGGCGGCAACCCTGCCCACCTGCTGGATGTGCTAAAAGGCTCGCTCTTGCTGGACAGGATACACAGCGCACTGGAACGGGGCGCAGTGCTTGCGGGATCCAGCGCCGGCGCTATGGTGCTGGGGCAGTGGATGCGCTTTCGTGGGCAATGGAGCGATGCGTTGGGCGTTCTGCCGGGTGTTGCCATCGTCCCGCACCACGAGAACAGCGACCCCGATGAGACGCAGGCGCACTTGGACGATGTGCTGCGCGATGGCTTGGTGGTGCTGGGCATAGACGCCGCAACGGGGGTAATCAGCACCGCAACAACGGACGGCTTCAGCGCCGGCGGCGCCTCCGCTTGGCAGGTCATGGGAAAGGGCGGCGTTACCTACTATTCCGCTCACCAGCATGGGGATGGGCACGAGATTCGCGGGCATGGCGCGCATAGTGGCGACAAAGAGCATCCCCGCCGATGGGTTCGGTTTGAATCGTCGCGCTAGCCGCCGCCCTCTTTAAATTGCGATAGAGCATCCGAAAAATCCCGACAGGAGATTGACTATGCGACTGGAAGGCAAATCGGCGCTGATAACGGGCGCAGGCTCTGGCATCGGCAGGGCGACGGCGCTGCGCTTTGCGGCAGAGGGCGCGCAGCTCACATTGTCAGACATAAGCGAACCCGCCGCCACAGAAACGGCAATCGCCGTGCGCGAAGCAGGCGGCGATGCGACGGTCGTGTGCGGCGATGTGGCAGACAGCGCAGACGCAGAGCGCATGGTGCAAGCCGCTGTGGACGCATACGGCGGCTTGGACGTCGTCGTGAACAGCGCCGGCATCACCGCGCGCAACGCCCTGCCCGAAGGCGCATCGCCTGAAGCCGTGTGGGACAAGGTGATGGATGTCAACATGAAAGGCACTTACCTCGTGTCGTGGCACTCTGTGCCCGTGATGGAGCGCAGCGGGGGCGGCTCCATCGTCAACCTTGCGTCCATAATGGCGCTGGTGGGCTATCCCGCGCACAGGGGCGGTGGGTTCAACCCGTACAACCCGTCCAAGGGAGCGGTGTTGCAGTTCACGCGAACCCTCGCCATAGACCTCGCTGCGCGCGGCATACGGGTGAACTGCATCTGCCCCGGCTATGTGGAGACGGCGATGACCGCATCGTTGACCTCCGACCCGGAATCCTACGCCGACCTGAAGGAGCGCCATCCGATGGGCAGGCTTGCGCAGCCAGAGGACATCGCCAACGCCGCCCTGTTCTTGGCGTCAGACGAATCGGCGTTTGTTACCGGCGCCCCCCTCATAGTGGATGGCGGCTACACTGCGCAGTAGATTTTGCCCTTGCCTGTTGCACCCCTGTCGCAGCATCTAGGGCTGCGCAGGCTTGGCAAGTCTACCCAAGTCTCTCTCGGCTGCCATCAGCTGCCATGCGTTCCTAACTGCTCTCATCATCAGTTCCCAGCCCCCTTGTCAGGACATACACCCTGCTCTTCCACACCTCGAACGCAATGCGGTTCAGCGTCTTTTGGTTGGGTTCGTCTATGTTCAGGCGGCGGGACAGGATTTGCCAACGGCGGTTGCTGAGGCTGCCGCATCTGTCCATCAGGCCGGTGAGAGTGTTGGCTTCGCCGCCCAGCATCAGGTAGCGGATGTCGCCCTTGAACGGGGCGAACACATCGCGCGCCGTTTCGCAAGTCTTGTCGTAGAGTTCGCGTATCAGACGCTCGCGGCTGCGCTCGAAGCGGCGCTGCGACTGACCGCCGGCGCGATGGCGGTTCTTCACATAGCGGCGGTCGGTCTTGGTCGCAAGCAGCGTATCGCCACGCAGCACCGCTACGGCGTATCGTCTGAGCCGCAGCAGCACGATGCCCACGACTGGCTCGGAGCGCAGCAGGTGGCGCAGCCGGGCGGTGTGCACGCCCTCATAGCGGGCGTTGGCGCTCAGCGGGAACGGCGGGCACACGACTATCGCCTTGCCTCCGCCGTCGGGGGGCGAATTCCCGCCCGTCGGTTCTTGCGACAGGAACACGACTGCGCCCGTGTCCGACCCGCCGGTGGCGCTTAGCGCTGCCGACAGCGTGTCGTTCGGCGGCGGGATGTGCGGCTTGGTTTGGCGCGCTGTGTGCCGCTCGACGGCTTGCGGCGTTAGGTACACGGTTTGGGCGCACCAGCCTTCGGCTTCCAGTTCGTCCAGCAGCCTCAGCAGGCGCGCCCTGCTCGTGAGATGGCGCTCTACAAGTTCGAGCAACGCTAGTCTGCGGCGCTGCCACTAGCCGCACTTGCGGCGAAGTAGTCGTATCGCACGCCTGCGCGCCGCAGGCAGTCGGGGATGTCTTCTTCCAGCATATAGCCCTCGCCTGCCAAAGCCTCTGCGGCTTGGCGCGTGCGGTCTAGGTAGTCATCGCGCGATAGGTAGCGCTCGGCGATGGACGGGCGCGGGTCGCCGGCGGCTGCGCGCGCTGCGCTGTTCGGCGCAAACGGCAGCACCCAGCCCGCAAGCCCGCCTGTGATACCGATGACCAGCCCGGGCGCACCGATGTCCGGGTGGCGCAGGTTCCAGCCTGTGTAGGTAGCCACGGGCACGGTGAGGTCGGGCAGGCGGATGCCGCCGGTTTCGTTGCCGTCGTCGTCCACATTGGACACGAGCGCTGGATACTGCTCGCCAGCAACGGGCGGCAGGGTCGTGGTTCTGCCCAGATGCGCCTCAGGGCCATAGTCCAAGCGCATCGCACGCGTGGGCACATCCGGGAACTCCACGCCCGGGATGCTGCGGAACTTCTCTGCGAGCGTGTAAGACTCCACCGCCGTGCCGTCTGATATGCGCGGGTGGCGGCTTGCAGGGGCGGGAACGCCGCTCCGCACCCACTCATCCAAGTTGGCGAGTGCGGCGCGCAGCAGCGGGTTGTATTCGATGATGTTGAACGGGAGCTGCCCCCGCACGCCGTCTGACGGGCGCACCTTTATCGGCGGGAACGAGCCTGACCCGTGCGGCGAGCCTGCCAGATGGTAGCGCCGCACATACTCCGACTCTTCGGGGGCGTCGCTCATATCGGCGAAGTTGGTGTGTATCAGCGCCGCATCGCCGCGCCAGTACTCGGCGGATGTGTTCGTGAACATTATCTTCGGCAGGTGTCCCCGCTCCATCAGCGCATCTAGCAGCGAGCCGGACTTGCCCGTAACGGGATCCGATTGCACCGTATCCGCGAATGGGAAAAGCTCCGGGATGATGTAGCACACATCCTTGGACGGCTGCCCGAAGCGCAGGTTGAACTCGCCGCGCATACCGCCCGCCACATGCGATATGATGCCGTCTAGCGCCATGTTGCCGTTCTCATCGGTGTTGATGCCGGTGTGAATGTAGTGGCGCAGGAAGCGCCCGCTCTGCGATGCGCCGAAGGCGTGCGCGCGCTGGATGGCGCCGGCGCAAGGGTTGCCCTCGTCTGCCGATGCGTACTTCAGGTACGACACGATGTCGCGCATCGCTGCGAACCCTAGCCCCACTATCTTGCTGCCGCGCGTGGTGTATACCAGCTGGTATATGCGCCCCGGCTCAAAGCCGTCTTCCATGAAGATGTGGCACGGCTCGGGTTCTATGGATGCGTCCTCGAAGCGAATGAAGCGCCATTTGTCGCGGGCGATGGGCTGCGCCGGCTCGTTGGGATGGTCGCGCACCGTCAGCGCTGCATCGGGTTCGTCCTCATACACGGCGGGATGCGGCGTGTGCTGCCTGTCCGCCAGCAAGAAGAAGTCGGTGAAGTGTGTGGCTTGGAACTGGCACATTATCTTGCCCACCAGCGGCTTGCCCTCGTCGTCTTGCGCATCCGGAACTTGCAAGCCGATGAGACCCACGCCGCGCGGCACATCCGCCTGCCAGCCCCCGAACAGCACGCTGTAGCCGTGCCGCATTAGGAAGCCGTCGCCCGGGTGCAGCGGGTCTGCGGGCATAGTGGGACGCCCCGAGTTGTTGAAGCGCCCCGGCACGGTCTTGCGCCCGCGGTTGACCACATCGTACAGCAGGCTGCCGTTACCCCGTGCGGCGTCTTGCGGCGTGAGCAGGGTGAAGTCGGCAGAAAAGCGCACATTGCCGTCCGCATCGCGCGGCCCAAGCTCAAGGTCGGTTATGCCCGCGTTTGCGGCGTGCAGCGGGTCAACGGCATAGTGCGCCGTGCCGTCTATCTGCTCATACACGCCCGCATCGCCGAACGGTTCGCCCCCGGCGTATGGCGCGCGTCTTGTGATTTCTAGCTGGATGACCGGCATCGTAAAGCCTCCTAAATCCTGTTAAGTAGCGATGGTTAGCGCATCAAAATTTCTATGGGATAGATTTGGAGTTGGGTTCAGATAAGTATAGACGATGGGATGATTTTACCACTGCATAGGAAATATGCAAAAGCGGCGGTTTAGGTGTCAGCCATCGGCAAGAAAATCCCGCGCACGCAGATGAGGCTCTGTCGGCGCTTCCATTGACTATTTTCAAGATCGACTGCCCTCTAACAGGGTGAAAGATTTGACAATGAACATACACCTATGATAAAAACACAATAGTGTGGATCTATTTTGGATTAAGGTGGAATTAGATTGCAATTTTTATGTTCGCTCTGCAAGGGCAGGGAGTTTTCACTCATCTCCCCCGATGGGCGTATGAAAGGCTAAACACATGGCAGAGAGCCGGGACGCAAGCCCAGACGGGTATCATATCGAGGTCAAAGATGTGTGGAAAGTGTACGGCGACAAGTACGACCTCGTCTTTGGCCCCCAATACGCTGACGCTAGCCGAGCCGATATACAGAGAGAATTGGGGATTGTGGTGGCGCTGCGCGGCGTGTCCTTCAAAGTCAAGAGGGGGCAGACATTCGTCATCATGGGGCTGTCGGGCAGCGGTAAGTCCACGCTGGTGCGCTGCCTAATCCGCCTGATAGACCCAACTCGAGGGCATATCTACTTTGATGGCGAAGACATCCTCGAGTACTGGGCTGACGAGCTGATCGAGTTCCGCCGGCAGCACATATCCATGGTGTTTCAGAACTATGGACTGCTCCCCCACCGCAATGTGCTGGACAATGTGGCATACGGGCTGGAGATACGCGGCATAGACAAAAACACCCGCTACTCAGCGGCGATGCAATCCATAGAGACCGTGGGATTGAAAGGCTGGGAGAACTACATGCCCAGCGAGATGAGCGGCGGTATGCAGCAGCGGGTTGGGCTTGCGCGCGCCCTTGCCGCAGACTCTGAGATACTGCTGATGGACGAGCCGTTCAGCGGGCTTGACCCCCTCATACGGCGCGAGATGCAAGACGAGCTTATATCTCTGCAGACCGCCATACAAAAGACCATCGTCTTCATCACGCACGATCTCGATGAGGCGCTGAAAGTGGGCGACCGCATTGCCATTATGCGTGATGGCAAGTTCGTGCAAGAGGGCTGGCCCGAAGAGATAGTAACCCAGCCTGCGGACGACTATGTTGCCTCTTTCGTGCAGGATGTCTCGCGCTCGAAGGTGATTCAAGCCAAGGCGATAATGCAGGAGCCAGAGGTCATCTTGAACGATTGGCAAGGCCCACGCGCCGCCCTGTACGCCATGCAATCCAAAAACACGGATGTGGCATTCGTGCTGGGGCGCGACCGGATACTCAAGGGCGTCATCACCGAAGCCGAAGCCTCTTTCCTTGCCCAGCGCAAGCGGGAGTCGCTGCGCGATGAGCAGATAACCCCCGCCGCAACCGTCGCCCCCGACGACTACATAGAACATCTCGTCCCAATGGCGGCGCAGACCGAACATCCGATAGCCGTTGTCAACGAAGACGGCCGCCTCATAGGCGAAATCCACAGAGGCGCGCTCTTGAAAGGCATGTCGGAAGAACCGGCAGAGGTATAACAATGGCACAAGCAGAGAACACACCGACCAGCTTATCGGTAGATGCGCAGCCGGTAGCCGACAACGACACACCACGCCCATATCGGTGGGCGATAGGCCTAGGCGTTATCGCCGTCGTTCTAGTCGTGTCCCTGCTCATTTGGGGCCCGAACATGGGCTACCCCACGACGGTGTCCCGCACCATGGTGGAAACCGCCAATGGCAACATGATCCCGCTCGAGCAGTCGCTGCGTCAGGTAACCGGCGACCAGATTGACACATGGGTCAGGTGGACCACATCGGAAGCAGATTGGCTGTTCGATGGGATTAGGGATGTGATAACCCACGCCCTCGTGTACATCGAGGATGTGCTGAAATGGCTGCCGTGGCCCGTCATCATAGTCGCGCTTGCGCTTCTGTCGTTCGCAGTTGGGCGCTGGACGCTGGCGATATTCACCATTGTGGCGTTGCTGTCAATCGGGTTCATGGGGCTTTGGGCGAACACGATAGACACGGTGGCGCTGATGGTGGTGGCGGTGATAATATCTGTGGCAATTGGGCTGCCGCTCGGCGTAATCGGTGCGCGCAGCCAGCTCGCAAACAACCTGATGCACCCCGTACTAGACGCAATGCAGACGATGCCCAGCTTTGTGTACCTGCTGCCGGGCATTCTGCTCTTCGGGCTGGGTAAGCCCGCCGGCATATTCGCCACCATCGTCTATGCCGTCCCACCCGTCATCCGCCTGACCAACTTGGGCATACGGCAGGTCTCGCAAGAGACTGTGGAAGCGGCGCTCGCGTTCGGGGCATCTCCGTGGCAGGTGCTCACCAAAGTGCAGGTGCCGATGGCGATGCCCACCATAATGGCTGGCATAAACCAGACCACGATGATGGCGCTCGCGATGGTAACTATCGCCAGCATGGTCGCCGCCGGCGGCTTGGGCGACAATGTGCTGCGCGCGCTCCAAAAGAACCAACCCGGCAACGGGCTAATCTCCGGGCTTGCCATCGTGTTCCTCGCCGTCATCATCGACAGACTCACACAGTCGGTCGCACGCAAGCGCAGAGAAACCATGAGCGCAGGCTAAAACCCTAGCTTCCCTGAAACATCTTGAAGCATATAGACACGCAGGAAGCAGGGTCTGACAAGGCTGGCACTAGTCAGCGTATAGCCTGCGGCATAAATCTGCTCAGCGTTGCATTAAAACATAGAGTCGTGATTGGCACGACACACACACAAGTTAAGGAGAGTTTTTGTTTTGTTGAAGAAGATCAAGCTATTACCATTAGCGGCAGTGGCGGCGGTGTTGATGCTCGCAGCGCTTGCGTGTTCTGCGCCAGCAGCACCAGAGCCAGCCATAGATGAGGCCGCACTCAGCCGCATCGTTGCGGACGCCGTCGCGCAGAACGCACCCGCCCCGCAGGAACAGGTGTCTGCCGAAGAGATACAAGCCATGGTCCAGTCGGCGATGATGGACGCCCAAGGCTCTCAGGTGTCTGCCAGTGAGATTCAGTCGATGGTCGAAAGCGCCGTAGCAGGCGCCGCAACCGAGGGCGCAACTGCTGAAGAGATAGAGGCGATGGTCAAGAGCGCCGTGAGCGCAGCCACCACCGACTCTATAACCGCCAGCGATGTGGAATCCGCAATCTCCATGGCGGTGAGCGAAGCCCAAGCCAATATGGTAACCGCCGAAGATGTCCAGTCCGCAGTTATGCAGGCTCAGGAAGCGTCCGACGCCCTCACTGCGCAGGATGTGGAATCCATCGTTTCCAAGGCGCTTGAAGAGCGCGCAATGATGGAAGCCCCGCCCAAAGAGACCATCATTTTCGGCGACCTCAACTGGGACAGCGCACAGCTGCAGAACCGCATCGCCCAGTATATTATTGAAAAGGGCTACGGCTATCCCACAACTACGAAGTTCGGCGCTACGCTACCCCTGTTCCAAGGCTTGCAGAACGGGGACACCGATATAGCGATGGAAATCTGGTTGCCCAACCAGAACGAACCATGGGCAGCAGCACGCGCTGAGGGCAGAGTTGTGTCTGTCGGGCGCAGCCTAGGCGACGACTGGCAATCCGCCTTTGTCATTCCCAAGTACCTCCAAGAGCAGTATCCTGAGCTAGACAGCATAGAAGACCTCAGAGACCAGCAGTACAAGGATCTGTTCACCACGGCGGAGACGGGCGACAAGGCGCGCCTCGTGTCTTGCATCATCGGCTGGGCGTGTGAAGAGGTGAACGCCGCACAGATCACGGCGTACGGCCTCGACGAGCATGTGCAGATAGTCAACCCCGGAGACGGCGCGGCGCTGAACGCAGACCTCTATGGCGCATACGAGAAGCAAGAGCCTTGGCTCGGATACCAGTGGGGCACGAATGCACCCGCTCTGGAACTTGACCTCGTACGGCTGGAAGAGCCGCCCTATTCCGACGAGTGCTGGTTCACCACGAAGGCTTGCGCCTATCAGGACGCCACCATTCTCATCGCAGTGAATCCCGACCTGCTTGTCAAAGCGCCCGATGTGATAGAGATACTCCGGCAATGGGAGTTTAGCATCGACACCTATAAGGGAGTGGTGCGCTGGCAGAGCGAAAACCCGGGCACGGACGCTGTCTCCACCGCCATCTGGTGGCTCAACAGCAACCCCGATATATGGGGCGGCTGGGTAACACCCGAGGCGAAGGAACTCATACAGGCTGCGCTGGACGCTGGAGAAGCAGCGGATGGCTGGCCCGTCGAGTAAACCTATTTATGCCAATGCAATGGTAAGGCTGCATCGGTAGGGGAGTAATACCCAGCCCGAAACGCCTCATCCATCGGCCGACAAGCGCGAGCAAACAACACGGGGAGGTATCCATACGGACGCCTCCCCGTTTGGCGTGTGCGTTATTATCACCCAGCACTAGTGCTACACAGGAAAAGAAAAAAGCCCCACGGCATGCGCTGTGGAGGCTTTTGGTGCAAGAGGCATTCGTGGATGTGAGTGGTGGAGACGGGGGAGGGTCGAACTCCCCGTCCAGAAGAGACTCCGGCTAGGATGTGCTACAGGCATAGTTGGCAGTTTGGTCTTGCGCTCCGAAGCCCCTGCCAACGGGGAACTTGCAAAGCGCCAGCCGATGGGTAAGCCCTTCGGTATCGGCGTCGCTCGGGCTTTCCCCCGATGATATGGCACCCGCTCGCCCCTCTCGGGGGGAAGAAGCGGCGGATGTAGCCGCGGTTAGGCGGCTAGGGCGTACTCTTGTGAGTTGCCAGTTGTGTTTTTGCCACTTTTAACGAGGTGCGTGGCGCCTCGGCCTGCAATCCCGCAGAGACCGTCCCCTGTCGAACCCGCGCGTCCCCACAATCTCTGTGTATACCAAGTATATACTAATTCTCCCCTGAAATGTGTAGCATTTTCGCCCGATTCCACGCAATTCGCCCCGCCTGAACACAATTCGCAAACTGCATTCAGACGGGGCAAGTGAACTTTTGGCAGCCGTAACCCGCTCGCTATATCCCGAAAAGCGCTACTGCAACGCTGACACCAGCGCAGATTGGCGACTGATGCGCTCGTCGTGGTCTAGGGCGAAACGCTTTATGCCGTTGTAGATAGATTCTGCGTCCAAGTGCGCCTCTGCGATGACATCCGCCTCCGTCCCGCCGGTGAGCCATTCGTTGTGCCAGTCGGACACCAGCGAGTATTCGTCGGTGAGCGGGCCTGCGTTCTGTACGGGCCACATGCGACGCGTGCCGGTGGACACAACCGCCATGTCATATATCGCCTCCGGCGGCAGCACCGCATCTTGGTATTCCTTGGGCTGGCGGCGGAAGAGTTCTTCGCTGATGGCGGCTATGACCTTGACATTCACGCCGTCCGCATCTAGGCGCGGCAGTGCGGACACCAAGTTGACCGTGGACGATGAGCCTTGCACGATGACATAGCCCTGCTTCGGCTTGTCGGGGGCGAAGTCCTTGATGACATAGAAGCCCTTTGCGGCGGCGGTTAGGTCGCTGTCTGCAAACTCGCTGCGGTCTGCCACGGGGAAGTCCGGGCGCGCCACTTCCAGCACGATGATGCCCACCTTGGGGTCGCGCGCTGCGATTTCGGCGGCGGCGAAGTATCCCGGCGCAACATCGTTGTAGTCCCAGAAGCTGAGCGTGATTACCTGTCCGCGCGGGAAGAGCTTCCACACCTGCGGGGCAAAGATGCCGAAGTGCGTGCGCGCGTCCGCCGCCGTCTCCGGGCCGGAGTGCCCCGCAAGCACATTCAGCACGCCCACGCGGAACGGGCTGTCTTGGTTCTGCTGACTCCACACGCGCGCCGGCAGGTACATCAGCGGCGTGAACGCCCCGTATGTGCCGCTGAGCGCCCACACGCCCACATGCTCGCTCGGGTCTAGCGCCGCCGACTGCCCCACGAAGCCCACAGCGGTGGACACATTCCCCGCCTCTTGGATGGCGGCTTTCAGGCGCGTCCCGCTCGGGTTGTGAACCGGGTCATAGTGCCCCCAAAGCCCGCCGTGTTCCACATTTATGGATTCGGCGAGGTCTGCCGCCACGATGACGAAGCGGTTTTCGGTTACATAGTTCATGTACTTGGCGACTTCGGATATGGCGCGCCTTGTGCCGCGCACATTGCCCGGCTCTTCGAAGAGCTTTATCCCGACCTGCTTCTCCTCGCCGGACACGGGGTTCTCGATGTTCACCGACTGCGGCTCAACCGGCAGGTTCTCCACTTTGAGCCGCTCGTCTAGGAACGGGTCGCGGCTGCGGTCGATGCGAAGCGGCAGGTCATCGCTCACGCTGTCTCCGATTTCCACGAGCCGGTCGGCAAGCCAGTCTCCCAAGCCGTCGCGTTCGAGCACCGACAGGGCGGCGTCTATGTTGCGCTTGAACTGCAGCAGCCGCTCGCGCGTGTCGATTGCAGCATCGCCGCGTATGCCCTCGAACTCTATCCCGAAGCGCTGCTCAAAGGTGGAGGCGAGCGCTTGGAAGTAGTCGCCGTTGAAGGGGAAGCCGTACGGATGGCTGGCGTAGCTGATAATCTGGTCGCCGTAGCCGGGGATGTTCCCGTTCACTGCGCCGGGCCACCAGCCCTTCACTGTGCGCCCCACCACAATCATCGGGCGGTCGTCGGTCGGATCCCAGTCTTCCATCGCCTTAAGGACGCCCATCACTTGAGCGTAATCATTCCCATTTTCCAGCCCGAACACATTCCAGCCGTATGCCGCCCACTGGTCTTCGATGCGGTATGCGTCGTACTGCGGCTGGATGACGCCGCCAATCAGCTCGTCGTCGATGCCGGCGTTGTTGTACGAGAGCATAATGCGCAGGCGCTTGCCCACCTGCTGCGCCACGGCTTGGGTCTTCATCTCTTGGGAATGCCCCGATGTCATGGCGAACTCGCCCTCGATAGCCATAACCTTCAGGCTGTCGGGCGCGCCCATCATGTCCCAAAATGCGGCTTTGCCGGCGGCGGTGGCGATGCCGATGCCCGACGGCCCGCCGTTCACATCGTTGGTCAGGTCGGTTGTCTCGGAGTGGCCCGCGAGGGAGCGGATGCCGCGTATCTTCGCCTGCGCCATCTCGGGCGCATCGGCGAGGTTGTAGTCGTCGAGCAGCGTTGCGAGTGCGCCTCTGCCGCGCCGAAAGCCGAGGCAGTCTATGGAGAGCATCCCCTGCGTGTGGTCTACGGCGTAGCGCGGGTCGCCCGTCTTGGCGTGCTTGCGCGCCAGCGCCTCGCCCATAATCATCCACAGCGCATAGGTTACCGGCGCATTGTGCCCGCCAGCGAGCATGAAGCGGTCGGCGTAGGGGTGCTTCGGGCGGCGGTAGTCGAAGCGCAGCCCGCCGTTCTCGGGCCCTGCGAGATGCATCGCCACGGTGTACGGCGTGTATGCGAGCGGTCCGCCGAAGTGCCCCGTCTGCGAGTAGTTGCCCAGCAGCACCAGCGTCATCGCCGTGAGAAAGCCCACTTCCTCAAAGCGGCTCGCATCGTAGTCCGGCAGCTCCACCGGCATGTCTGATACGCTGCTAGACAGCGCAATACGATTGATGGTGGTCATTGTTCCATTGGCGTTTGCCATTTTCGTAGCACTCCCTGTTATCTTCGGCTCATTCCGTTGTGTTATGCGTGATTTTTGTAATATGGATGGAAGTTAAAGATTACCGGAGAGGATATTACCCCGTTCTCGCCCTGCTGAGGGTATGGCTTGCGGCTTCGCTGCACGCACCATATGCCTAGCGCCCGCAACCGGCTGGCGGCGCCAAGACTATGCCTGCACACGCCAAACCTGAACGGCGCAGCGGACGAACACAAGTATTTTACCAAATATGAGCCGATGGCGTCAGCACACGATGCTGCGTCGATGGATTTTCGCCGTTCATGCGCTCCCTAGTGTGCTCCCCCCACAGCCGGGGGCAAGTAGCGCCTGCGTTTACCTTGCCATCTCTCACAAGGAAAGAGATCTCTTGCGCAGTCCACGCCCATATCTCAATTTTGGATTGTTATGCAGGCTCGAACATCGGCAGGGACACTTCGCCCTCACCTTGGTCTTCCCAGCGCACCTTGACGCGCATGCCGCAGGTGATGTCGGTAACCGGGTTGTCTATGCCCACGATGTTGGTCATAATGCGGAAGCCTTCGTCCAAGTCCACATACGCCACAGCGTACGGGCCGATGTCGGCGAATGCGGGGTGTCGGCTCTGCATCACCACGCTGTAGGTGTACACCGTGCCCTCGCCCTTGGATGTGCGCCAGCTTAGGTCGTCGCCGCCGCATTCGAGGCAGTACCTGCGCGGGTAGAACACCACTTCGCCGCTGCTGTTGCAGACCTGATAGGTCAGCTCGTGGCGCTTCGTGGCTTCCCAAAATGGCTCGGTGTCCGGCTCGGGGAATCGGGGGAGTGGTCGCTGCCCTGCCATTGTTCGGTCTCCTAAAAATGAATGATACGGGCGTCTCTGGTGCGGACGCCGTTCTTGAAATCGGTCGTCGAATCTATCAGACGGATGTGTGCGGCTAGTCGGCGGCGAGGATGGTAACGCCGGTCGCATGGCGCGAGCCGAGCATTCCGCCGTTGCCCACCGCCACGGCGAGTTTGGGGTCTTGGACTTGCGCCGTGGATTCGCCGCGCAGCTGCCGCGCCGACTCGAACAGCAAGAATATGCCGCGCTCGCCCGGATGGTTGGATGACAACCCGCCGCCGTCGGTGTTCAGCGCAGGGCCGCGCGGGTCGTCAAAGCCCAGATGCCGTTGGCTAACCCAAGCGCCGCCCTCGCCCTTCTCGCAGAACCCGAGGTCTTCTATGAGGCACATCACGGTTATCGAGAACGAGTCGTACGCCATCAGCACATCTATCTCGTCGGGCGACACGCCTGCGTCCGCAAAGGCGACGGGGCCGGACTGAGCGCCCGCGCTCACGGTGATGTCGCCGCCGTTCTCGCGGTACTTGGTCGCTTCGCCCGTACCGATAATCCACACGGGCTTCTTGCGACAGTTGGCAGCAACCTCTGGCGATGCGATGAGCACCGCGCCCCCGCCGTCCGAAATCATGCAGCACTCGAGCAGGTGCAGCGGGTGCGCTATCACGCGCGAGTCCAGCACATCCTCGACGGTGATTTCGTTCACGCCCACGAACTGCAGGTCGGTCATCGCCTTGACCGCCTCCGGGTTTCGCATAGCGTGGCGGCGCGTTACCACCGAGATTTCGGCGAACTGTTCGTCGGTCGTGCCGTACTGGTGCTTGTGGCGCGTCTTGACCATGCCGTAGTTGGCGATGAGCGTCTGCCCCCACGAATCTTCCATGTTGGATGCGGGCGTGGCTTGTCCCAGTCCGGCTGCGCCTGCGGTGCCGATGTTGCGGCGGTCTGAGTGCGCCGTAGAGCCGTATGTGAGCAGCGCCACATTGCACTTGCCTGCAGCAATCATCTTGGCAGCGTGGTTGGCTTGGAACTCGTAGGAAGTGCCGCCCACGGCTGTGGTGTCTATGACACTGGGCTTCAGCCCGAGGTACTCGGAGATGCCAAGTCCGCCGATGCCCTGATGCGTGCCCGTGTCATAGACGGCGTCGATGTCCGATGCGGACAGCCCCGCATCCTCAAGCGCCTTGATTGCGGATGCGGCTTTGATTTGCAGTGCGCTCGTGCCCGGCCCAACGACCCTGATCGGATACTCGTGGATGCCCACGATAGCGGCTTCTCTGCGCTGCGGCATTAGTTGCTCCTTGTTGTTAATATCTATTACTCGACGGCTCGCCACACAGCGATCTCATCCCCCCAAATCTTCCCCCCGTAAGGGAGCAGACTTTTCAGCATCCCGCCCATTCCTCCATTCTCGCATGGGCGGCGGCGTGATTAATCGGTTGAAAATCGAGTGGCAGCGGTTACAATAAAAGTCGGCGCAAATATAGCAGATACGAGCGCTTTTGGTCAACGAACCAAAGAACGGGGGTGGGGCGGGATAGGATTGGGAAACCCTAATTTAGGAAGAGAACGAAAACGCCGAACTATGAAAATTGGACTGCTAACAGACACGCATTTGCCTAATATCATTCGAGACCTTGATGAGCTGGGGCCAGAGCCGTCCGAGTTTTTCGCATCCATGGACCTGATACTGCACAACGGCGACCTCATATTCACGCGGGTGCTGGACTGGCTCGAGCAGTTCGCTCCGGTCGTGTGCGCCACCGGCAACAACGATGTGTATGACGACAGGCGCACCAAAGAGGTGCAGACGCTCGAGGTAGAGGGCTGGCGCATCGGAATGATACACAGCCTAGAGGGAGAACATCGCCCGATGTCGGAGTTGCAGCGCATGTTCCCCGCCGCAAACGGCAGCCGCCCGTTGGATGTCATAACCGCCGGGCACACGCATCAGGAATCGCTGTTCGAGCGCGACGGCGTGGTGGTGCTCAACAGCGGCAGCATCACATTCCCCCGCCACAAGGAGCTGCGCTTGGGCGGCGTTGGGCTGCTTGAGCTGACCCCCAAGCGCCTGCACGCCGAGATCATCCCGCTGGGCGAAACTCCCGGTCGCCCGAACCCATGCGAAGCCCTGTCCCTAGATTTGCGGCGCGAATAGAGGCGTGTCGCAGCGCAAGACTAGCAGGACGGCGTATCCCCGTTTGGTGTGGAGATGCCGCCCTGCCTGCTCTGTCTGACGAACTAGCCGCCTGCTTACCCTGCCGCCTCTTGCGCCGCAGCCATCGCAGCGTCGAAATCCGGGAGTTGCGCTATCTGTGGCACATACTCCACATGGCGGACGATGTTGTCCTTGTCCAGCACGAACACGGCGCGCGCCAGCAGTCCGTTTTCCTTGACCAGCACACCGTAGCCGTGCCCGAACTCGCGGTCTTTGAAGTCAGACCCGGTTTCCACCTTGTCCACCTCGTGAGCACCGCACCAGCGTGCCTGCGCAAACGGCAAATCCATGCTGACGGTTACTATCGCCACATCGTCAGGCAGCGAATCGGCAAGGGCGTTGAACTTCTGCGTCTCATCGCTGCACACGCCAGTGTCCAGCGACGGCACTGATGCAATAATCTTCACCTTGCCGGCGAAATCGTCCAGCGACAGGCTCTTGAGACCTGCGCCGGACAGCGTGAAGTTCGGCGCCTGCTGACCAACCGTTACCTCGTGTCCCAGCAGCGTCAGCGGGTTATCACCTGCGGCGAATACTCCTGTGCGTTCTGGCATCGTATCTTCTCCTAACTCACTTATAACTCACTCGCTCATAAATGATTGCAGTTCTTGAATCCCTGTCGCAGGGTGAACACCGCCAACCGACAGCCTTCATCCTGTGTCTGTGTGGGTAAAGTCTAAAACATTGTCGCACCGCTGGCAACCACAATGGGCTGCGGAGCTGTTCTCGGCGTGCCGTGAGTGCGATGCAAGATGCAACATAGAACGCAATCGCTCCGGCAAGCTGCATAACATCGCAGGTTGTTGACGCGCATTCGTGTTAAAATACACGCATGGCTCCCCTGTACTACGATCGCATGACGCTGCCATCCACCGTTGGCGAGAGCATCTTCGACTACGCTGATGCACTGCGCGTCCGCGTCCCCACTTCGTGCGGCAGAACCGGCGAGTGCCACGAGTGCATCGTCGAGATACGCAGGGGGATGGACGCCCTATCGCCGCCCACCGACGCCGAACGCTTCCTCGGCAGCGGATACCGCCTAGCCTGCCAAGCGCAAATTGCCGACACCGCCGCCGGCGTGGAGTTCGCTGTGCTGCGCCGTCAGCCCCGCATCCTGACGCAGGGAGTGCGCCGCCGCATCGACATCCAGCCTGCCACACACCGCATCGGGGATGGCGTGTTCTTCAACGGCACCCGTATCGACGACTATCGGGGGCAGGTATATGGCGTGGCGATAGATGTGGGGACGACCACCGTGGTGCTGAACCTGCTCGACTTGGAGAGCGGCGAATCGCTGGGAACGGCGTCCTTCGAGAACCCCCAGCGCTTCGGCGGCAGCGACATAATGCACCGCATCTCTTACGACGGCGGGGCGTATCCGGGCGAGCTGCGACAGGTGATGCTCTCCGCCGTCAACTTTGAAATCGGCGAACTCTGCCGCCACCTGAACTTCCACCGCCGCCGCATATACGAAGTCGTGGTCGTGGGCAACGCCACCATGCGCGACATATTCTTCGGCTACGATGTTCAGCCCATCGGCGAAAAGCCCTACAAGTCCGTAACCGAGCTAGACCTGCTGGCAGGCAGGCGACAGACCACCGCGCTGAACATCAAGGCGCGCGATGCTGGGCTGCGCGTGTTCCCCGCCGCCAATGTGTACAGCGGGCCGCTCATCGGGTCGCATGTGGGCGCCGATGTCGCAGCGGATATGCTCGCTGTCGGCATGGATGAGCAGGACGATGTGGTGATGCTCGTAGATGTGGGGACGAACACGGAAGTGGTGCTTGGCAACCGCCACAGGCTGGTAGCGGCGTCTTGCCCGGCTGGGCCTGCGTTCGAGGGTGGGCAGGTGCGGCACGGCATGCCCGGCTACGATGGCGCTGTGGAGTCCGTGTCGCTCGGTGCGGACGGCGTGGCATATCGCACCATCGGCGGTGCGCCTGCACAGGGCATCTGCGGCTCTGGGCTGGTGGACTTGCTCGCCGAACTGCGCCGCACCCACGAAATGAACGAACTGGGTGTGTTTCGCAACGGGGAATCCGAGTTCCAATTTGCGCCCGATGCGGGAATGGCGCTCACACGCGCCGACATCAGCGCACTGGCGCAAGCGAAGTCCGCAAACTACGCCGGGCAGTACATCGCCCTGCGCAACTACGGCGTGCCGCTCGATGGCGTGAAACAGCTCTACCTCGCCGGCGGGTTCGCCAACTACATAGATGTGCAGAACGCCGTCAACATCGGGTTCGTGGCGAACCTCCCGCCCGAGCGCATCGTCAAGGTGGGCAACGCATCGCTCGAGGGCGCAACCATAATGCTGCTATCCGCCGCCCTCCGCCGCCGCATCGAGCGACTCGTCCTGCAAATAGAGCACATCGAGCTTGAGACCACCCCCGACTTCTTCGACATATTCGTCGACGGCTGCATGTTCAACCCTATGAGAACCGAGTTCTAGCAAGAGCCGTCGGCTGTTAGCTTTGTTGTTAGTTTTTGTTACCTTTAAGGAGAACGCCATGCCATACAAAGTGCTGGTAACCGACTATGTTTGGCCATCCGTGGAGCCTGAGCGCGCGGTGCTGGCGCAGATAGGCGCAGAGCTGGTGGTTGCCCCCGATGGCGAGGAAGATACCCTCGCCGCGCTGGCTGTGGATGTGGACGGCATCCTCACATGCTTTGCGCAGGTTACCGACAAGGTGGTGCGCGCCGCCGAGCGCTGCATCGTCATCGGGCGCTACGGCGTCGGCGTGGACAACATCGCCGTAGACACCGCAACTGAACTTGGCATCGCCGTTACATATGTGCCCGACTACTGTGTGGATGAAGTGTCCGACCATGTGATGGGCTTGCTGCTCGACTGGAACCGCCGCATCACGCTGTTCGACGCATCCGTCAAGGGGCCGGGCTGGGGCAGCGTCCCGCTTACGATGCGAATAATGCGCCTGCGCGGCAAGAATCTCGGCATCGTCGGGTTCGGCAGGATAGGCAGGGCGGTGTGCCAAAAGGCGCGCGCCTTCGGCATGGATGTGCTGACAAGCGACCCATATGTGTCAGCAGAGCAGGCGGCGGCGGGCGGCGCAACGCTCGTGGACTTCGAGACGCTGTTGCGCCAATCCGACTTCGTTACGCTCCATTCGCCGCTGACGCCGGACACGCACAACCTCATTGGTGCGGCAGAGCTTGCGCTCATGCAGCCGCATGCATTCCTGATTAACTGCGCACGCGGTCCGTTGATTGACGAAGACGCCCTCTACGATGCGCTGCAATCCGGGGGCATCGGCGGCGCGGGGCTGGATGTGCTGGTGGAGGGGCATCCCTTGCCCGACTACAAGCTTCTGCAAGCGCCCAACCTCATCGTAACGCCGCATGTGGCGTTCTTCTCGCAAGAGGCGGTGTTGGAGTTGGAGCAGCGCGCCGCCGGCGAAGTCGCCGCTGTGCTGCAAGGCAGCATGCCCGACAACCTCGTGAACACCGCCGTTCTCACACACCCCAACCCGCGCCACGCCCTCAGCGCCTAGTCCGCCTCGTCGCTAGCGCTGCGACACGAGCAATCCGCAAAAATCCCTCCCTCTGTGGGAAGATTTGGGGGAAACTGCGCCGTCTTTTATTAGTGAATGCCTGTTCCCCATACGCTATAATGTAGCCTGTTCCAAGACGGCTTAACTTAAAAATCGCCATTGATTGAGAATTGCGAGAGAGGGAGATAGAGAAAATGGAAAGAGCCTCGATATACGGTATCGTGCTTGGTGGCGGCGCAGCAATCGTTGCGATAGTGGCGCTCATACTCGCCATCGGCGCATCCGGCGGAGACGCAACTGCGGCAGCCACTCGCGCAGAAGCCGCCGTGGCATCACAGAGCACCAGCATCACAAACATCACCAGCGACATAAACTCGCTGAAAGCCTCCGTCGATAACATCGCGAACGCCGAGGACGGCATGTCCCAAAACATCGCCAGCCTGTCCCAGGACATCGACGGCATCAAGGACGACCTCGCTCAGGCACAAGAACACGAAGATGCGCATGGGCATTCGCTTGAAGACGCCATCGCCGAAGTCCAAAAGATGGAAGCGGAGCGCCACGATGAGCTGAGCCGAGCCATAGCCGACCAACGAGCGCACGCCCACGAAAACAGCGTGAGCGAAGCGGATGTGCAGTCGCTGGTAGCCGAGACAGCCGATGCGCTCAAGATGGAAGGCGGGGACGCCGATGCTGAAATCTCCGCCGAGCTGCACACCATGATAGATGACCTGCGCACTGAAATCGCCGCACTCGCTGACGGCGAAGATGCGGATGTCGCCGCACTCTCAGAGCGCATCGACTGGCTCGACAGCGCCATAGCCCCCGCATACACCCAAGCGTATGTGGAAGAGGCAGTCCGTCGCTACAAGACCCAAGGGCGGCAGGCAACTCTCGACTACTACAACACGATGGACAGCGTGAACGGCGACCTATACCTGTTCGTGCTTGACCAAAACTTCCGTATCATAGTTCATCCCACCGTCCCCGCAAACATCGGCTTGGACATTCGCAGTTCGCTTGGCACGGACATCACCGGCTACAACTTCGGCGCAGACTTCGTAACTACCACAGAAGCCGGCAAGTGGGTGAGCTATGTGTACCTCAACCCTGCCCAAGACTTCCAGCGCGAGCGCAAGCACTCGTATTTGGTGAAGTACGAAAACCTGATATTCGGCAGCGGCTGGTATGAGAGCGATGTGTCGCTGCACAATGACCCGGCGGCGTACACCCTCGCCATCGTCGAAGAAGCCATCGCCCGATACGACACCACTGGCCGCGATGCCGCAGTGGAATACTACAACGCCCCCGAAAGGGTGGACGGGCAGTGGTATGTGTTCATCATCGACGCAGATGACAAGATCATTTCTCATCCCGCTCAGCCCGAGCTTTTGGGTACGGATGTAAAAGACATCGTAGGCGAGGACGGCTACGAACTCGGAGCTGAAATCGCCAATGCGACCGAAGCCGGCCATTGGGTGGACTACCAGTGGCCTAACCCTGCCGCTGGTGGCGCAGATGCCCCCAAGCACTCATGGGTCGTCCGCCACGACGGTCTCATCTTCGGCTCTGGCTACTACGACTAGCGGGTGAGACTCGGCGAACTTAGCACACAAAGCCCCGCCCGACGCTGACGGCAGCGCATGATTAGCGCACCGCTTGCACGGGCGGGGCTTGCTTTTGTTACACTATCACCACGCACACCTTCAGCCTCATTCCTTTATTCCTTTTCCGTGTAGTACTTTGTTCTAATCACCATACTTCCTAATCCTCATACCTCCTTAATACCCCCTTCGCCATGCTCCCATGAAGCGATATGTAATCGTAAAGTTCCACGAACCTGCGCTCAAAGGCAAGAACCGCCCGATGTTCATACGGCGGCTTGCGAGCAACCTGCGCCGCGCAGTGAAGGGCTGCGGCGTAGAGCGCGTGTGGCAGGCGCATATGATGATTTGCATGACCTTGCGCCCTGACGCCGATTGGGAGCTGGTGCGCCAGCGCGTTGGCGACTGCTTCGGCGTGGCGAAGTTCTTTCCTGCGCACAAGGTGGGACACAGCGACGAAAACGGCGTCAGCAGCCTGAACGCCATCAAGGCGCTGCTGCCCTCGCTGCTCGAACAGCGTGAGTTCCACGACTTCCGTATTACCGCACACCGCTCCGACAAGCGCTTCCCCATCAAGTCCGACGCCATCAACCGCGACCTGGGCGCATTCGTACAGGAATTGTGCGGCGCGCCGGTGCGCCTCAAAAACCCGTCTCTGGAGATATTCGTAGATGTGCTGCACGACGGCATACTCTTGTACTTCGACGAATACTCGGGCTACGGCGGGATGCCGGTCGATGTCAGCGGCGACACGCTAGCGCTGATGTCCGGCGGCATAGACTCGCCCGTTGCGGCGTGGCAGCTGATGAAGCGCGGCAGCCGCGTCAGGTTCGCCCACTTCCACAGCCACCCGCTCGTGGACACATCCTCAATAGAAAAGGCGTGCGAACTTGCCGAGATACTCACGCGCTTTCAGTACGAATCCGAGCTGCACCTCATACCCTTCGGGGGCATACAGCAACGCATCATCGTCAGCGTGCCGCCGCCGTATCGCGTGGTGCTGTATCGCCGCTTCATGGTGCGTATAGCGCAGGCGCTTGCACAGCGGGAGGGCATCGCCGCCCTCGTAACCGGCGAAAGCCTCGCACAGGTGGCGTCGCAGACGCTCGAAAACATAGCGGTGGTGGATGCGGCGGCGCAGATGCCCATCCTGCGCCCGCTCATCGGCTTCAACAAGAACGAAATCATAGACCTCGCCCGACACATCGGCACATACCCCGTGTCCATCCTCCCCGACCAAGACTGCTGCACCCTGTTCGTCCCGCGCCACCCCGTTACTAAGGGCAACCCGGAAGTGGTGCGCCGCCTAGAAGCCGCTTTCCCGATAGAAAGCATGGTGCAAGATGCGCTAGACAACTCCGACCTGCGCCGCTTCGCCTTCTCCGGATAACATCGCTTATCTGCCGCACGGTCTTGACTTGTGGGCAAGGTTGTCTTAAAGTTCACGCAATCTTGCGATATGCGCTGATTTGCAGTAAACGAGGACTCTAGAGAGGATGGACATGAGAGCGTCAATATCGATTATCGTTGCGGCAGTTGCAGTATTAGGACTGATGTTTGCGGCGGTAGGGTGTGGCGGCGCGCCCGTTGCACAACAGCAAGCGCCGCAACAACCCGCACCCGCACAAGCCCCGGCTGGACAGACAGGCGCAGCGATGCAGCCCGCAGCGCCGCAAGCGCCCGCGCCCGCAGCGCCAGCGCAGCAAGCCTTCACCTCGCAGGCGATACAAGCGCCCGAACAGCCCATCGCGCAGCCCACCCGCACGGCGGCGCGCACATCGCCCTCTGCCGCTATGATGAGCGACGGCGACTTTCAACGCGGCGGGCATCTGGTATGGGGCGTCGGGCCGCGCGCCTTCCCGCCCAAGTGGGACATGACGCAAGCCGGCGTTTGGCACTTTACCGAACACTTCAACCGCCACTACAGCGGCATACTCCAGTTCAACCCGCGCAACGGCATCGATGTCCTGCCCGACCTAGCCGAATCGTGGGAGTTCGCTGAGTCCGTGGACGAAATCACGCTCAACCTCGTCAGCGGCGTCAAGTGGCACGACGGCAACCCGCTCACAGTGGAGGACATATCCTTCACGCTGGACAGGTGGGCGAACCCGCCGCAAGGCATCCCGCAGCCACGCGTTGGTGGCTTCAAGAACATCGCGAGCACGGAAAAGATAGACGACCTTACCTTCACGGTGTCCCTCAAGCAGCCCAGCGCCGACTTCCTGCTAGACTTGGCAGACGCTTGGCACATAATGCTCCCGAAGCACATCGTCGAACTAGATGGCGGCATCAACTCCCCCGAGCGGCTCATAGGCACCGGCGCCTTCCGCGTCAAGGACACCGAGCGCGACAGCTTCGTGCTGTCTGAGGCGAACCCCGACTACTTCCGCAACGGGCCAGACGGAGAGCCGTACCCCTACTTGGACAATGTAACCACCACGCAGTTCACGGACTGGGACACGCAGGCGGCGGCGCTCGCAACCGGACGCATCGACCTTGCTGCCCCGATGAATTTGCCCAAAGCATGGGGCGTGAAAGAGTCGCTCGGTGACGCAGTGGTGCTGGAGGCGGCGTTCAGCCCCGGCGTAATGTACATATCCATGAACGGCGAGAAGCCCCCGTTCGACGACATCCGCGCTCGCCGCGCGCTCTATCTTGCGGTCAACAGAGGGCCCGTACAGGATCTCCTGTCCACGCCCATCGAGGAACTGCCCGCCAACTTCGTGCAGGTGAGCTACCTCGGCACGGCTGACCCGAACCTCCCCGATGTGATGGGCTACCACGGATACGACCCCGCCACGCGCGATGCCGCACTCGAAGAAGCCAAGCGGCTGTTCGCAGAGGTGGGCGTAACCGAGTTCACCGCCAACACCGGAATCACCGGCGCCAACGCCGACAGCGCACAAATCATCCTCCAGCAGCTCGAAGACATCGGCATCAAGATGAACATCGAGACCTTCGAGACCGCCCCGCTGCGCGCTATGGGGCAGGATGGCAACTACGAGGTGATGTTCGATAGCCACGCCGTCGCAATGGCAAACCCCGTGAACTTCATCGACCTCTTCTACCTGCCCGGAGCGGGAGCGTTTTACCACAACGCCGCACCGCCGCAGGAATTCGTGGACAAGGTGTCCGAAATCAAGCGCACATTCCCAGGGCCGGAGCGCGACCAGCTCTTCAAGGAGCTAGACACCATCCTGCGCGAGCAGTGGATTCCCAAAGTGCCGACCCTGCGCTTCAACGAGTACAAGCTGGCTTGGGCGTATGTCCATAACTGGGATCCTATTCCCGCGATGAAGTTCATCCAAACGCGCTTGTACGATGTCTGGCTGGACGAAAACGCACCCGCTCGTTAGAACAAACCCTTCACGGCGTACCCGAGAGCGGCAGCCGACCATAACACCGGCCGCCGCTCTCGCTATACGCATCCCAACGCCTTACGCTCTTAATGCATGCCATCCCTGACCAACCCAAGCATTAGTCCATCGTAACCCTTCCTGCCAGAGAGGTGGAAGGGAGTCAAGGAATAAGCCGCCCTACTGAAAGGCTGACGGCTAGCGATTACCCATGTGGCAATACACCATTCGGCGCCTGCTGCTCATCATCCCGACGCTGTTCCTGCTGGGGACTATCCTGTTCTTCATGCTACGGGTGCTGCCGGGCGACATTGCGCTGCTCATCACATCGGGCGAAGAGTCCGTCGCCACCACCGAAGAGATAGAGGCGCTGCGCGAGGCGTGGGGGCTGAACGACCCGCTCTATGTGCAATACTGGCGCTGGCTGCGAGACGCTCTGCGTGGCGACTTGGGCTACTCGCGCTACGCAGACCGCCCGGTGGTGGACGCCCTTGCCAGCAAGATAGAGGTAACCGCGACGCTGGCGTTCCTGTCTGTGGTGGTGGCGCTTCTGTGGGCGCTGCCGCTGGGCATCATCTCCGCCCTGTGGCGCGGGAGCTGGGTGGATCAGACCATCCGCGTCATCACGGCGGCGGGCATCGCCATGCCCAACTTCTGGGTCGCCATCCTGCTGCTGCTGTTCCTCGTCAAGTTCTTCAACTGGATACCGCCCATACAGCATGTGAGCATATTCGATGACCCGCTGACAGCGCTCCAACGGCTGTTCTTCCCGGCGCTGGTCATAGGCTTCCGCTCTGCGTCCACCATAAGCCGGATGACACGCTCCACGATGCTGGAAGTGATAGGCGACGACTACATCCGCACTGCGCGCGCCAAGGGGCTGGGGCCATTCGTGGTAACAATGCGGCATGCGCTCACCAACGCCATCATCCCAGTGCTCACGATGGCGGGCTTGCTCGTGGCGGCGCTGATGGACGGGGCGGTCATCATCGAGCGCATATTCACCCTGCCCGGCCTCGGTCAGCAGATAGTGGACGCCACCAGCGCGCGGGACTTCGTTATGGTGCAGGGCATCGTTCTAATCCTCGCCCTGTTCATGATGATGTGGATACTGGTTATTGACCTAGTGTATGCGTGGATAGACCCGCGCATAAGATACGAATGATTTTCATCCCCCACTTCTACAAAGGATAAAAAGTGCAGCAAAGCGGTGTAGAGGCGATTGCCCCCAGTGGAGGCAGAGGCAGGCGAGCTGCGCGGGCGTGGAACGCTGCGGCGGAGTTTGTGCGCAGCCATCCCACGGGCGCTGCCGGCGGGCTGCTGCTGCTGGTCATCATCGTCCTCGTGATGCTGGCGAACCTCATATCGCCGTTCAGATTTGACCGCACGGTGGCGCGCCAACTGCAGCCGCCCCTCTCTGAGGCGGCGGTGGGCGGCGGCACGCTGTGGGTTGGCAGCGACGAGCTGGGGCGCGATGTGGTCAGTCGGCTGCTGCATGGTGGTCGGGTGTCCATATTCGTCGGCATAATGTCGCCGCTCATCGGCGTGGCAGTGGGCACTGTGCTTGGCATCGCAAGCGCATACTTCGGCAGCTGGTTCGACCTGCTCGTGCAGCGGCTTGTGGACACGGTGCTAATCTTGCCCGCCATAGTCGTGGCGATGACGATAACCGTCGCGTTCGGGTTCACCGTGCCTGTGGTCATCATTGCGCTTGCTGTGAGCTTCAGCGCAAGCTCGGTGCGCGTGGTCCGCTCGCGTGCGCTTACGCTCAGCCAGATGCAGTATGTAGAGGGCGCGCGCGCCATCGGCTCATCCAACACACGGGTCATATTCCGCCACCTAGTGCCCAATTCCCTCCCGGTGTCTATGGTGCTCATAGCCGTGAGCGTTGGCGCAGCAATCACCGCTGAGGCTGCGCTCAGCTTCCTGGGCATCGGCATCCAGCCGCCCATACCATCGTGGGGGAATATGCTCACCCGCGCGCAGCTGAACTTCGACCTTGCGCCGCACATAGCCATAGCCCCCGGCGCCGCAATATCCGTCGTAGTCCTCGCCGTGAACCTGTTCGGCGACTCGCTCCGCGATGTGCTAGACCCGAGACTCCGCAATGTGCGATAGCCGCTGAGCATCAGTCAATGGCTGCCGCCGCCTGACGCTGCGCACCCGATGAACTCCCCCTTCTGTCTTCTGTATATGAGCATCTGTATGAGCACAATGGGGATGCACTGAAAACTTTTGGCTGACTATCTTGACCGAATGAAGGATTACGATATGGCCCGATTCAACGATCAAGTTGCCGTCATAACCGGCGCTGCCACGGGCATAGGCTATGGTATCGCAAGGCGGCTTGCGAGCGAGGGGGCGCGGCTGGTGATGGTGGACATCGACGGCGAACTGGGCGAACAGTCGGCGAGCGAGATTTCCGCGCGTGGCACGGACACACGGCTCATCGTCGGCGATGTGTCTGTGCCGAACACGGCAGAGCGCGCAGTGGCGGCGGCGCAAGACGCATGGGGGCGCATCGACATCCTCGTCAACAACGCAGGCATCACCGGCACGGACGGCAACATCTGGGAACTGCCAGTGGACGAGCTAGACCGCGTCTACCGCATCAACCTGCGCGGCGTGTTTGCCTTTTGCAGCGCCGTCATCCCGCACATGCTCGCGCGCGACTATGGGCGCATCGTCAACATCGCCTCCATCGCCGGCAAGGAAGGCAACCCGCGCATGGTGCCCTACTCCGCCACCAAAGCCGCCGTTATCGGCTTGACCAAATCCGTAGGCAAGGAGCTAGCCCACAGCGGCATCCGCGTCAACTGCGTTACGCCGGCGGTTGTGCAAACGCGCATCCTAGACGAACTCACCCCCGAACAGGTGCAATACATGGTGCAGCGCATCCCCATCGGGCGCACGGGCGAAATCGCCGAAATCGCAGCCCTCGTAGCGTGGCTTGCGTCCGCAGAATGCTCGTTCAGCACCGGCGGCGTGTTCGACATCAGCGGCGGCAGGGCAACCTACTAGACCGCCGCATAGCCCCTTGCGAGACAGAATAATCATCAGCCTCGAGCCAATGAGCACAATGCAGAAGAGGAGGGACTGGCACAATGTCTTGGATTCGCGAAGACGATTTGCACCCGGCGAATGTCATCAATGTGATGTCCATCAACCCCGCCGCAATGAAGGCGGTCAACGATATGAACAACGCCATAACATTCGGGGCGTCTGCGCTCACCCGCACGCAGGAAGAGGCGATAGCCACCGCCGTGTCAGTGCAGAACGAGTGTCGCTTCTGAACGATGGCGCACGGGGAGTTTCTCCGTCACGCCTCCGACGACCCCGAGCTTGCCAGCCACATAATGCACGACTACACGCAGGCTGACTTGGATGCGCCAACGCGGGCTATGCTCGACTATGCCACCAAGCTGACGCGCGAGCCGACCAGCATGCAGGAAGCCGATGTGGAGGCGCTGCGCGAACACGGCTTGAGCGACGAGCAGATACTCTCGGTCGCCCTGATAGCCTGCACATTCAACTTCATGACCCGCCTAGCAGACGGGCTGGGCGTAGAAGTCCCCGACTCACGCCAGAAGTATGTGGAAAGCTGGCTCACAGGCCCCGCACGCAGCCAAACTTGGCTGATGCAGGGCAAGTGATGTTCGCAGCTATCGGCTAGTGTAACCAGACGGCGGCTCCACGGCATAGAATATGGAATACTCAGAGATGATTTCATACTCGCCGTTAACCGGCCCCCATAGTCTAACGGTATAGACGCCCGCGCCATGCTTGTCGAGCACGCTCCCGATGCCTGTCTTGACCGAAAACCGCTTGCCTTTAGCAGTCCACTCCGACGCTGTAATCCACGGGAAGGTGATTTCTTGCTCCTGCTGGTTCTGGCTCGCAGCGTAGGCTTGTTCCCAGAATGCATGGGCTTCTGAATATGAACTTGGCGCCGCAGCGTCCGCAGGGACATCGTAGGGATCGGGGCACGGGCTGTAACTCGCGATGTCCGTATATGTTAAATAAGACCGACCTATCCCGGGCCAGGGTCTGATATGTGCCACTATCCTGCCACCGTCGTAACAGTATGTCCTCGCAACCTGCCCTCTGGTGAGCGAATGGGGCGGAGGATCGTAGTATATCCCCACGCCCAAGTCCTGCTTGTCGACGAAGTGAACTTCGTCCGTAACGCGTCCACTGAAGGCTAGCTCCCAGTCGATAATAACGGGCAACTCATCGTACTCCACATAGCATCCCTCGAAATTCTGGATGACTGTGAAATTATATTCATCCCAAGCGAGACCGATACTCACCTTCTTGTGTGCCTTGCCAAGAATATTGCGGCGGTGTCCGGGGCTAGACATGAAGCCATCCATAGTTTTCCGTAGCTCTTCTTCAATGCTAGAATTTGCAACATATCCATCCGCTTCACGAATGCAGTAGTCCAAGCCGGAGACATTCTCGGCGTTCGATTGGTAACCGCCTGTAAGCGTGTAGCGCATGTACGGCTTGAGACCGTCGATGCCCCAATGCGACGAGAAGCAGTTCGCAAGTGCCGCATCCGCATGTAGTTGCGCTGCGATGTTGTCGCTAAGCACGACGGGGTTGAGGCCTGCGTCTGTGCGCGCCTCGTTTATCAGCTCCAACATGTACTGCTTCGCCTCTTGGCGGCGGATGTGAACGGCGGGTGTGGGCGTTGAGCCTAATGCGGGGGTTACGGGCACAGCCGTTGGGGCTTGGCTTGGGGTTGGCAGCGCGCGATCGGTGGGACTGGCAGTGGGTGCGGGTCGGGCTGCGACAGCCGCCGTTGGGCTAGGTGTGAGCGTTGGAGTGGCTGTGAAAGTTGGCGCAGCAGTGGGTTGCAGCGTTGTGGAAGGTTGGGGTGAGGCAGGCTGCGGCGTTGCGGAAGGCTGGGGTGATTGGGGAGATCCCGTAGGTGTGGCTGTGTAGCAGGGGGCGTGCTCTTTGCCAGCGCCCATCAGCACCAGCTGCGAGTATGTGCATACGCTCGGCGTCGAAGTGGGCGTCTCCGTCGGGGGAATGGTTGGCGTATGCGTTGGTGTGGGCGTGAGTGTCGGTGTAGCGGTTTGCGTAGGTGATGGCGTGGATGTAGCAGTAGGTGTCGGCGTTGGTGTGGGTGTGGCAGTGGGTGACGGCGTGGGTGTGTAGGTGGCAGTAGATGTCGGCAGTGGTGTGAATGTGGCAGTGGGTGTAGGCGTGTCAATTCGGGGGACGGGCGTTGAGGTGCATACCGATACTGGGGCGGGAGTTTCGACGGGTTGCCTGCTTACAAGCGATGCTATCCGCTCTCGGATGTCATCCGGGCTGATGATGTCCATGACCATCAAGAATAAGACGATGATGGAACTTGTAGCGAATATGTAGAAAAGCGTTCTCAAGTTTCTGGCATAATCGTCAGAAGGAACAGAGCGTTAGCCTTTGCAACTATATCACTCGGTTTCAGCGGAAAGAATATCGCATCTTGGCTTGGCGGAACGGGGTCAGTCTGCGGACGATTGTGCTGCCGTTGGGCGCTCGCTCTCGGGCGGATCATCGTCCGCCTCCCAGTCCGGGATGAGGAGCTTGTCCGTCGGCTCTAGCAGCAGGATGTTCACTGCGCCCGCTATGCTCGTCGCAATGGACGCCCACAGCGCGATGTCGTAGCTGCCGAAGATGTCGTAGATAGGCCCGCCTATCCAACCGCCTAGCGCCATCCCAAGCCCTGCGCCCAGCATTTGCACCCCGTAGGGCGAACCCGTCGGCGCCTGCCCGTAGTAGCGGCGGTTCAGGATGGGGAAGCCGCCCGTCTCCCCGCCGTACCCGATGCCGAACAGCACGGCGAACAGGTAGAACATCCAGAGGTCGTGCGTCCAAAAGAGCATCACCACCATCACGCCCTGCAGCACGAAGAAGATGCCCATCACGAGCTTCGTCCCGATGGTGTCGCACATAATCGGCACTGCCACGCGCGACACGATGCTCACTGCCGACAGCACCGTGAGTATGCCCGCCGCCTGCACCGCCGATATGCCTTCGTTCACCGCGAGCGGCACGATGTACACCAAGATGATGGCGTGCCCCACGCACCCGAGGAAGTGGATGCTGCTCATGTTCCAGTAGGCGGCGGTCTTCCGCATGTAGCGGTTGAAGCGGCGCATCCGCTCTGGCGCGACCTGTCGTCGCTGCACATCCGGGTCGCCGGCTATGTGGCCGTAGGGCTGCAAGCCCTTGTCTGCGGGCTTGTCCCGAAAGAGCACTATCAGCACGAGCATTACCGCCGCCGATATTGCGCCCAGCGCGACGAATGCGTCTTGCCACCCCAGCTGGTCTATGAGCAGGCTGATGACAGGCGCCGCCAGCGCAGGGCCAAGCCCCCACGACGCCATTATGATGCCCATACCCATGCCCAGATGCCGGCGGAACCAGTGCATCGCCGCAGGTATCAGCGGCACTAGGAACACCGCTTGCGCCACGCCCAGCAGCACGCCGAAGTATAGGTATAGCTCCCATATGCTGTCGATTATGCCCGTGAGAAGCATGCCCGCTAGGAACATCAGCGTGCCCACGGTCATTGCTCGCCGCGCACCGAAGCGGTCGCCGAACCAGCCCGCAAACGGCGATGCGAGCGCTGTTACCACGCTGGATATGGCGTATGACAGCGCTATGCTGCTCTGGCTCCAGCCGAAGAGGTTCTCCAGCGGGTCTATGAACACGCCGAACGCCATCCGGATGGATGTCCCGACCATCTGCATCACCGCGATGATGAACACGATGACCCAGGCGTAGTGCGAATATATCAGCCTTTGCGAACCTAGCACGCTCGGACTGCCACCGGCAGGCGGCTTTTGCGCCATATCTTGTTCCTCACAGATAGCGGCGGGTGAACCAAAAAATCCTGTCCTCGACACGCACAATCGCAGGCTTGCGCAAATTTTTCGCGCAGAAATGGTCGCAAATTATGGCGTGTCAGCCTGTTGCCTTTACCGAAGCAGTCATTGCGCAGAAATGGTCGCAAATTATGGCGTGTTAGCCTGTCCGTCTTTGCCGAATCAGTCATTCTTTCGCAAAAAATTCTTGCGCTAATGCAGCGGGCAGGCGAACAGGAACATGCGCTCCCACGCCTGCCCCTCGCCGGGAGCTGCGCCGCTGCCTGCGCCGGCTTGCAGGCTTGCGCTGCCGAACGCATACGATGCAGCCTGTGCGCTGCTGAAGTCGAACTGTTGCCCGGCTGCGTCGGCTTGGGGTGCGGTGCGGCTGTTTATGCGCGCGTCCGCCGTCCATGCGCCGAAGTAGATTGTCAGCGCAAGGCTAATCGCTACCACCACTACGAACTGCAGCGGCAGCCCCAATATGCGGATGTCGTTCAGGCGCTGCCCCATCGCTATGCCCCCGTATCCTGCGGCGTGGTGCGCCTAGTTTGGGATTGCGGCGCGGGCGATGTCCAGCAGTTCCTCGTCGGACATCTCCATCTCGATGTGGTCGCCGTGCGGCTGCGGCACATCGAACCCGGTCTTGTAGTAGACCTCCAGCGTGTTCCCCTCCGGGTCGTCGGCATATATCCCGAAGGCGTTCCCGTGGCTGACGATGCGCTGGATGTTCACGCCCTCACTTCGGAAGGTGTTGTAGAAGTCTTTCAGCCCTGCCAGTGTGTCCACGGTGAAGGAGATCTGCTGCACGACCTTGGCGTCTGTGGGGGCGTCGCGCCCCTCCATCAGCACAAACTCGTGGTGCTCCACATCCGGGTTGGCGCTTAGGAACACCATCCGCCGCTCTTCCAAGTCTTCGTCCGTAATCTGAAGCCCCATCACGCGCGAGTAGAAGTCGCGCAGGTGCATCAGGTCATTCACATAGATACCCACATGTCCCAGTCCGCTTACTTTTGGCATTTTATCCCCTCGCTGGTCTCGAATAATCGCCTTGAAATTGCGCCTGCGACTAGCCCACTCGCGGCATTTATAGCACGCTGGACACAGTATAAGCGCATCATAGCGCAGATTGCGCCTGTTGTGTAGTGTGCGGCGCAGGCACGGATGCGGTTTCGCCGTTCAGGGCGTCCAAGATGGCATCGAGCGTCAGGTCAGACAGGCTGTTCAGCCGCATGTCCGCGCCGTCGAACGCCATGCGCTCTGTCATAGGGTTGGGGACGACCACACACCGCAGCCCAGCGCCCTTGGCTGCGCGCAGCCCATGCGACGAATCCTCTATTGCGATTGCGTTTTGGGGCTGCACGCCCAGCGTCCGCACCGCCGTGTCGTATAGCTCAGGATCTGGCTTCACATTCGACACATCGTCGCCGCACAGCACGAACTCGAAGTTGTGCAGCAACCCGCGCCGCTCGAGATGTCCCGTCGCCCAACCCCTTCTGGAGCTGGACGCCACCGCAAGTTTCAGCCCGAGTTGCTTCGCCCGTACGATGCAATCTTCCACACCGGGCAGCAACGGGTTCTGCTCTATGCGCCGCAGATAGCGTGAGCGCATTAGCGGGCGCACCACATCGCGGTCGATGCGCTTGCCGCTCAGCTCGGCAAGATGGGCGCACACATCGAAAGCGCCGAAGCCGCTCCCGATGAAGCCGTCCCAAATGCGTCGCTCCAGCGTTACGCCGTAGGACGAAAATATCTCTTGCCACGACACGAACTCCGGCGTCTCCGTGTCCAAAATCAGCCCGTCGAAGTCGAACACTATCGCTTCTATCATCTACACCAGCCTTGCGAACTTGACCGTGCGCCTCAACCGCATCTTGCGCATTTTGGGTGCACTCCGGGTGCATCTAGGACAAGTGCCACCGCACCTGTTGTTAGCGGCGGCGGCATGGTTATGCTGGTTGGGTAGCGGGCAAGCCTTCTAGCGCTTCCTGCGAGTTCAGCACGAGTACGGGTGCGCCGGATGTGCGGATGAGCGTCTCGGCGACGCTCCCGAGCACGAAGCGGCTGAACCCCGAGCGCCCGTGCGTAGTGAGCACGATGACATCGTTCTGGCGCTCGTTCGACGCCTGTGTGATGACGATTGACGGCGTGCCCGTTACCACTTGGCAATCCACCTCTATGCCCTGCGCCTGCAGGTCGTCTGCCACACCTTGCAGATACTCTTGCGCTTCATCCTCAATCTCTGCCTGTATCCTAGCATCTACGAATGCCGACGACTCCACATAAGATGAGTAAGCGCCCCCGAGCTGCACCGCACGCACCAGCGTTACATTCAGCCTCATCTTCAGGGCGAGATCTGCAATGCTCTCAATCGACGACTCGGCGAGTTCGGAGCCGTCGAGCGGGGCGAGCAAGCCGCTAATGGGCTGGGCGGGATTATCTTGATGCTCTTTGGCACGATTAGGGGCGATGGTGAGGACTGGAATCCCAGACGAGTGCATCACCTTGTTCGTGATGCTCCCCAGCACGCCGCGCGCAATCATGTTCCTGCCGTGCGTGGACATTGCGATGATGTCGCACCCCTCGCGCTGCGCCGTCCGCACAATCTGCTCCTCCGGCTTGCCGTGCGCAACCGTCGTGCTTGCGTTCACGCCCTGCGCCATCAAAGCGGCAGCAACCCCGTCGAGCCGTTCCTTTACCATTCGTTCCAGCGCCCCGAACATCTCTGACTCGCTCGCCATGACGCTGCTGCGCTTCGGAAGCTCAAAAGCGCCTTGGTCGATAACGGTCAAGAGCGTTATCGGAATGCCCAAGCCTTTGGCGAAGTGCGTAACATACGGCAGAATACCCTCCGCCAAGTCCGAGCCGTCCAGTGGAACCATCATCTTCGTGAACATAAACGAAGCCTTTCTACTAACCAATGGTGCTAGTTGGTTTAGAGAGTAAGTCGTGCGATGGGAAAGCGTACAACGCCGTGTTCGTCTGGCGCAAGCCCATCCCCATTTCATTGCGCCGAGATGTTGGCGGCTGTCATCAAGTAGGCAAACTGAACTATAGGGGTAGACCCCCTAGCCCCGATGCTTATCCGATGTCTATTCTAGATTATATCATCCGAACGGTTCTGCAAAGTAGATGATGTTGGATGAAAGCCATTCCCTAGCAGGGGAATGGGATTTTCGATAACTGATATACTATACCCATTGATGCATTGTGAAAGACGGCACAGATGAGAAGAATGGGACAGGTGCGAGTTGTGCTTGGGGCGCTGGCGCTGCTTGCGGCGGCGGCGTTGGGGGGCTGCGCCGCTGAGAACGCCGGTGTGCCTGATATGGAATTGAGATCGCAGGCGTTGAACAAGACGATTATGTGCCCTGTGTGCCCGGGCGAATCCATAGACCAGTCGCAGAACACGCTGGCGGTGCAGATGCGCGGCGTCGTGGAGCAGAAGCTGGCGGACGGCTGGTCGGACGAACAGATACGCAGCTTCTTCGTGGAGCGGTATGGGCCCGCCGTGCTGCTGGAGCCTCCGCGCGAGGGCATAGGGCTTGCGGCGTGGCTTGCGGCGCCGATAGCGGTTGTGGTGGCGGCAGCGGGATGGCTGTTCGCATTGCGGAAAATGCGTCGGCGGACGGCGGCAAGCGAGGATGCATCGCTGCCGGACGGCGACACGAACGCTTGGGACGATGCGCCGGATGCAGAACTACGGGCGTATTACACCCGCATCCAAACGGCGCTGGACGCCGATGCCGTGCGCGAGGATGAACGCTGATGATAGAGGCAGGGCAGATTGCGCTAGTGATAGCGCTGGTGGTTACGGGTTATGCGGCGCTGGCTTCGTTCGTCGGCGCATGGCAGCGCATCCCCGAGCTGACGATGAGCGCGCGCTATGGCTTCTACACCGTGCCGCTGCTGCTTTTCGTGTCCACAGGCGCGCTGGTGTACGCATTCGTAACGCGCGACTTCTCCGTGCGCTATGTGGCAGAGAACAGCAGCATTGCGATGCCGCACATATACACTTGGGTGGCGTTCTATGCGGGCAACGCAGGTTCGCTGCTGTACCTTGCGCTGGTGATTGCAGCCGTGTCCGCCATCGCCGTGCTGACGATACGCAAGCGGCTGCCGCACACCACGCCGTTTGCGCTGGGCGTGATGGCGCTCATCTTGCTGTTCTTCATCGCCATAATGCTGTTTCTCGCCAACCCGTTGGACAGGTTGGACTTTGCGCCTGCGGACGGGCAGGGCATCAACCCGCTGCTCATACACTTCGGGATGTTCATACACCCGCCGCTGCAGATGGCGGGGCTGGCGCTGGTTGCTGTGCCGTTCAGCATTGCGATGGGCGCATTGCTGGCGCGGCGCGGCGGGCGCGACGAGTGGGTGGATCTGGGCAGGCTTTGGGGGATGATTTCGTGGCTCGTGCTGACGATGGGTTTGATGCTGGGGAGCTGGTGGGCGTACACCATACTCGGTTGGGGCGGCTACTGGGCTTGGGATCCGGTGGAGAATTCGGCGCTGATGCCGTGGCTGGCGATGACCGCATTCGTCCATTCCATCATGGTGCAGAAGCGGCGTGGGATGTTCCGCATGTGGAACATGGCGCTCATCATCGTGGGGTTCACGCTGGCGCAGATGGGGATGTTCATCAACAGAGGCGGGCCCGTGCCATCCGTGCATTCCTTCGCACAGAGCACGATGGGCTGGCTGTTCCTAGCGTTCATGGTGGGGACGCTGCTGCTGTCGGTGGCAGTGTTCGTGTGGCGCTACGAGTCGCTCAAGAGCAGCGCGCGCCTAGAAGCGGTGGTGTCGCGCGAATCGGCGTTCTTGGGACAAAACATCCTGTTCCTAGCAGTGGCGTTCGTAACCCTATGGGGGACGATATTCCCGGTGTTCAGCGAGGCGGCAGAGGGAACGGTGGTAACGGTGGGGCAGCCGTTCTTCAACCTTGTAAATGGGCCATTGCTGCTGGTCATCGTCATCCTGATGGGCGTGGGGCCGCTGCTGCCGTGGCGGCGCTCCACCGGGCGCAGCCTGATACGGGCGCTGCGGGTGCCACTGGGCGCAGCGCTGCTGACGGCGCTGGCGCTGGTCGTCGCTGGGCTGCATAGACCGGTGGCGATAGTTGCGTTTGCGTCTGTGGCACTGGCGGTGGGCGGCATAGCGCACGAATGGTTTCGCGGGACGCGTTCGCGCCACCGACGCGGCGAGGCGTATCACACTGCGTTCCTAAACCTGCTCAGCAGAAACCGCCCCCGCTACGGCGGCTACATCGTGCATCTCGGCATATCGATGCTGGCGGTGGGCGCTATCGCATCATCGTTCTTCAGCGTGCAGCGCGACATAGCCATGCGCCCGGGCGATGTGGCAAGCGTGGGGGCGTACACCTTCGAGTACATCGAGGTTCAGCACACTGCCAAGCCGGACAGCGCGCACTCTGTGGCGGCGTTCGATGTGTACCGCGGGAGCGACTTTCTCGGGCGGCTGGAGACGCTGCGCGCGTTCTATCCCGAGTTTCGCATAGCGTCCACACAGGGGGCCATTCGCAGCACGCCGCAAGAGGATTTTTACATCGTGCCGTCGGAGTTTGGCAGCGATGGGCAGGCGGTGTTTCGTGTGCTGATAAACCCGATGGTGTGGTGGATGTGGGCGTCGGGGCCCGTGATGGTGTTGGGCATAATAGCGGGCTTGTGGCCGCAGCGCAGACTTGCGCCCGTTGCTGCGCCGATGCGTGAACGCGGCGTGCAGCCCGTAGGAGCGTAGCTGATGCTGGTGTTGCTGGGACTGCTGCTTGCGCTGATACCCGCCATCGCAATAGCGTATCCGTTTCTGCGCGGCGGTGCGGGCGAATGGCAGGATGATGAGAGCGCCCCACTTGCTGTGCTGGAACGCCGCTGGGACGCCGTACTTGACGGCATTCGCAGCACGGAGCTGGATCATGCCGTTGGCAGCCTAGACGACTCCGACTACCGCTGGTTGCGGGAGCAGTATATGCGCGAGGCGGCGCTGGTGATGCGCGCGATGGATTTGGAAAACGATCAGGAAGAGGCGATGCTGGCGACGCTGGAAGATGAGGCACGCCGCACACGCGAGCGAATGCTGGGAGCGGACTCCGAGCGTAGCGGCTAGGCTGTGCGTGTGTAACCTAAACCTGCAGCGGCTTATGTGCTCTCTTCTATGCGCTCGCTGTGCCGGTTTCTAGGTGCTTGCCGAGCAGGTCAATTGCTGCCTGCGCCGCAGCGCGCTTGTTGGCGTCGCGGTCGGTGTCGCCGGTTTCGATGCGCTCGGCTGCCTCCAACCCGTCCGGGCCTGCCAAGCCGATGTAGAATGTGCCAATCGGGATGCCCGGTCGCCCGCCTGTGGGCCCTGCAACACCTGTAACCGATATGGCGTAGTCTGTCCCCGTTAGGCTGCGCGCTCCGGCAGCCATGCCAATCGCCACTTCGGGACTGACGCTGCCCTTCTGCTCATACACCTCGTCCGGCACGCCCAACACAGACTGCTTCAGCCCGCCGGTGTAGGCAATGACGCCGCCGGGGAACCATCGCGAACTACCCGGCACGGTGCTGAGCAGATAGCCCACAAGCCCGCAAGTGTCCGCCTCCGCAACCGATACGCGCCTGCCCTGCTCTGTCAGCAGCTCCGCAACTCGCTCGACTTCCATCGTAGCCCTCCACAAACAAATATCCAATTTTCCAAAAGACGCACTGCCTGTCCGTTGCAGCGCAATCTTAATGTACCCACCCGTAAGCGAAGCGTCAAACTTGTCGCTGCAAAAGGCGTTCGGGGTTTTGTCATATACTTTCAGCAAAGAGAAGAGAGAATAGGCTGCGCTTTTCTCGATAGCTCGCCGTCCATAGTAGCGCTCGCCGCATATAAAGTGGTAGCATTGAGGGGTACCGGGCGCTGTGCGAATTAGCAATTTGCGCCCCGCTACTGATAACTGACGCTGGACGCTGATGCCACAGACACTCACTACCGACGAAGTTCGACACATCGCACTGCTTGCGCGCATCGGGATGACCGATGACGACATAGAGCAGATGCGCCATCAACTCTCCGACATTCTGGCGCAGTTCGATGCGCTCAGTCGTGTGGACACGGGCGACTTGCAGCCCACGGGTCACTCGGTGAACCTGCTGTCCGTCATGCGCGAGGACGCTGCCAAGCCGTCCCAGTCCCAAGATGACACCCTAGCCAACGCACCCAACCGCCAAGACGATCTTATCCGCGTCAAAGCCGTCTTGGAATAGCCCGCGTCCGATATTTTCGCAGCTCATATGGACATCGCATCCCTCACCGCACATGAAGCCGCCCGTCTGCTTGCCGCCGCCGAAACCACATCGGTTGAGCTGACAACCGCCGTCCTAGACCGCATAGGCGAGGTGGACGGCAGCGTGCAGGCGTATCTCACCGTAACCGCTGACCATGCGCTGGAGCAAGCCGCAGCCGCCGACAAGCGCATCGCATCGGGGAACGCGCGTGCCCTAACCGGCGTCCCGATGATGCTCAAAGACAATATGGCGACGCGCGGCATCCCCACTACCTGCGCATCGCGCATGTTGGAGGGGTTCGTTCCGCCATACGATGCCACAGTGGTGTCCCGATTGTACGCAGAGGGCGCAGTTCTGCTCGGCAAGGGCAATCTAGACGAGTTCGCAATGGGGTCTAGTAACGAGAATTCGGCGTTCCACCCCACGCACAACCCGTGGGCGCTCGACCGCGTGCCGGGCGGCAGCAGCGGCGGGCCTGCGGCGGCGGTGGCTGCCGGCGAGTGCGTCTATTCGCTCGGCTCGGACACGGGCGGCAGCATACGCCAGCCCGCCGCACTGTGTGGCATCGTGGGACTCAAGCCCACATACGGTCTCGTCAGCCGTTATGGGCTTGTCGCATTCGCAAGTTCGCTAGACCAGATAGGGCCGCTGACGAAGGATGTAACCGATTGCGCCCTCACGCTGAGCGCCATCGCCGGCAACGACCCGCACGATTCCACATCGCTTAACGCCGACATTCCCGACTACACGCAAGCGCTTGGGCAAGACCTGAGGGGGCTGCGCATCGGCGTGCCGACCGAGTATTTCGGCGTGGGGCTGGACGCCGGCGTGGAGAGCGTCGTCCGCAAAGCCGTACAAACCCTGCTCGATTTGGGCGCATCGGTGGCGGAGACATCGCTGCCTAGCACACCGCATGCGCTCGCCGTGTACTACATCATTGCGCCGTCCGAGGCGTCCGCCAACCTAGCGCGCTACGATGGCGTGAAGTACGGCTATTCGGCGCAGGATGCGGACGGCGTGTGGGACGCCCTCGAACAGACGCGCCAGCACGGCTTCGGCTCAGAGGTCAAGCGGCGCATCATGCTCGGCACATACGCTTTGTCTGCCGGCTACTACGACGCCTACTACCTGCAGGCGCAGCGCGTCCGCACGCTCATCCGCCGCGAGTTCGAGCAGGCGTTCACCGAATTCGACGCCCTCGTAACGCCCACATCGCCCACAACGGCGTTCGAACTAGGCGAAAAGACGGCTAATCCCCTGCAAATGTATCTGAACGACATCCTGACCATCCCCGCCAACATCGCTGGCATCCCGGCGCTTTCGCTGCCCGCTGGCATGTCGGACGGGCTGCCGGTAGGCGTCCAGCTGATGGGCCCAGTGCTGTCCGAACCCACGCTGCTCCGCATCGCCCACGCCCTCGAGCAGGCTGTCGCCTTCCGCGCAACGCATGGGATGCCGAAGATATAGCCTTGCTCTATAAGGCTTGTTGTACTCGCGTGTCGGTTTCGACTGGGTAACTCCGACCGGTAAATGTGTGGCAAACCATAAGAATGTCGGCTATGATGGGTGGGGGAAGAAGGGAACAGCATGACCACATTCAATACCATCGAAGACCTTGAACGCATCCTGCGTGAAAACGAGGATTGGCGGAACAGGATACGCCGCCTGCTGCTCACCGAAGAACTGCTGACACTGCCGGAGCGCCATGCCGAGTTTGTTACGGAGATGCGCTCGTTCGTCGCGGAGATGAACTCGTTTGTCGCAGAGATGCATGAGTTTGTTGCAGAGATGCGAACTTTCGTCACTGAGACGAATAGGCGGCTTACCAATCTTGAGGCGCATGCCGAAACGGCTGATAGGCGACTTACTAATCTAGAGGATCACGCTGAGAGGACAGACATTCAGCTGGACCGATTACGGGGCGATTCGTTGGAGGGTAAGCTCAGTAGGGTGATACCGCCGCTGTTGGCACGGGTCTTTGCCGTAAGGCGCGTCTTCACCGTCTGGAGCACTCGCGGTCATGCACAGTCGTATCGCAGCGAACCCTTTGAGCAGCGAGTGGAGGCGGCACTTGACGCCGGCGAAATCAGCGATGCCGACGAGGTTCGGCTGATAGTGACTGATTTAGTGGTTCGCTCGCAGCGGACTTCCGACCTCTCTACTCTGTGGTTTGCTGTGGAAGCATCGGGCGTCATCAATGCAGACGACATAGAGCGGTCGCGCCATTCTGCGGACGCTTTGCAGAAGATATTCGGGCAGGATGCGTATGCAATAGTCTATGGCTATCGCATACGGGACGAAGATAGGCGCTTGGCGTCAGAACTTGGTGTCCGAGTCTTCTTGCACAGCGACTAGGGATACTCGGGGCGTGAAGTATTCATTCCCCGCCCGTATAGTCTCTGCTGTTTCTGTTGCCTATCGGGCTGCAAGCGTCTGTACTGCGTCCTCATTCAGCTCCACGCCTAGCCCGGGACCCGTCGGCACAGCCATGTACCCGTCCACGACCTCGGGCTGCTGCGCCAGCACGGGGATTTCGTCCCGCAGCGACACAGGCTCGATGTTGTATTCCTGTGCGTAGGGCGCGATGGGGTAGGCGGCGCAGAAGTGCAGGTGCGCCACGGTGCTCAGCGTAGGCTGCGTGTTGTGGACGGTGATGGGCTTGCCGAACGCCTCGCACAGAGTGGCGATGCGCTGGAACTCGGTAAAGCCCGGGGCTTTCACGATGTCCGGCTGAATGATGTCCACACGCCCGCGCAGGATGAGGTCGCGGTATTCGTGGCGCGTGTATATCATCTCGCCCGACGCGATGGGGATGTCCAGCGCATCCGCTATCGCCGCCAGCCCATCTAGGTCATAGTGCGGGCGCGGCTCTTCGAAGTGGAACACGCCCAGTTCTTCCAGCGCCTTGCCGATTTCGATGGCGTGGTGAACCGAGTATGCGCCATTCACATCTACGAGGATGTGGATGTCGTCGCCCACGGCGCGGCGGACTTCGCTGACCGTGGCGATGGTGTAGTCTGCTGCATCGTCAATTGCGCCCGGGACAGCGCTGTGGAGCTTGTAGCCGGTGTAGCCTTGTTCGACGAAGGATGCGGCGCGGTGTGCCTCTTCCAGCGGCGTCATATCGCGGCGCATGGAGCTTGCGTACATGCGAATCTTGTCCCGCGCCATCCCGCCGAGCAGTTCGCATATCGGTTTGCCCTCCGCCTTGCCGCGGATGTCCCACAGGGCGATGTCCAACCCGGCGATGGCGCACCAGACTGCGCCGCCCAGTTCGTAGGCGCTGCCGGCTTGCGCCATATCCGCAAACCGCAGGGCAGTGTCGTTCGGGTCTTTGCCCACGAGCGCAGGGCGCAGCAGGTCGTCTATGAGCGTCTTGGTAACGCTCGGCTGACGGCGAAAGCACTCGCCTATGCCGGTTATGCCCTCGTCCGTGTGCACCCGCACGAAGGGAAAGCTGCGGTCGAGTATTAGGCATTCCACATCAGTGATTTTCATCGCACACTGCCCCTAGTTTTCCTCAGCTGCTCATATTCGCATTACGGAGTCGGATAGAATGCCCGACTTCATATGCACGACTCCGCAGATAGTGTAGTCCTCGGTTGTCGCTTATCGGTTGGTGGGGATTGCCGTTAAGTGGCGACCCTCAATATATCAGCGGCGGTATCGCCCCGGCCTTGCCTACACGGCGTCCATGCCGCGTTGGCGTGTGCGGACTCGGATGGCGTCGTCCACTGGGCTGACGAAGATCTTGCCGTCGCCGACTTCGCCGGTGTATGCAGATTCCAACACGATGTCCACAACCTGCTCCACCTCGTCATCTTGCACAACGAGTTCCAGTTTTAACTTGGGCAGCATGTCCACGGTTATGGCTTGGCCCGTGCGCCCTGCGTGCACAACGCCGCGCTGTCCGCCGCGCCCCATCACCTGCGTGCTGTTCAGCTTGTAGAACCCCGCTTCGCCTAGCGCAAACTTCACGATGGTCAGCTTCTCCGGTCGTATGATTGCCTCTACCTTTTTCATAACTCAACTCCCCTCTGCCACTCCAAAACCTATTTTCGTTTTACCGAACCTTGCGGGCTGTGAGGTTGGAACGCCCACCGCCTGACCTCCCATATTATGGGGAAGGGTTTCTCTCGCTGCTGATTGAGAATACCCTTCTCCATTTTGACATTTTCGACCGAATAGTCCAAATGTGGGGTGAGGGAACGGCTGCTGAATTGCCTCGCTTGCTCTGAATTAGAACCTGTAAGCCGGCTCGTCGTGTTCGGAGAGGTCAAGCCCGACGGCTTCTTCGTTGTCCGACACGCGCAGCCCGATGGTGAACTTGAGCGCCAGCAGGATAGCGGCGGTTACCACAAACGCCCACGCCCATGTTGCCACGATTGAGATGAGTTGAACGCCGAGCTGTGCTAGGCGCGTAAGGTCGGTGAACTCGCCGAGTGTGCCGAAGCCTACGCCCACGAACAGCCCGGTCGCAATGCCGCCCCATGTGCCGCCGATGCCGTGAACGCCCCACACCGACAGCGCATCATCTAGTTTCATCTTAATGAGGAAGCGCGCCGCAAGGTCGCAAAGCACGCCGCCCATGAACCCTATGAGCACCGCGGGCATTGGGCCCACGAAGCCGGCAGCAGGCGTAATCGCGACAAGCCCGGCGACAGCACCCGATGCGGCGCCGATGACCGACGGCTTGCCGTCCTTTATCCACGAGATAGCCGTCCAGCCCAGTATGCCCGCCGCTGCTGCTATGTTCGTTACCACGAAGGCGTTCACCGCTGTGCTGTTGGCTTCCAGCGCAGACCCGGCGTTGAACCCGAACCACCCGAACCACAACATCCCTGCGCCAAGCACGACCATCGGCACATTGTGCGATTCCATCAGCTCCATGCCGAAACCTATCCGCTTGCCCACGATGAGTGCCGCCGCAAGTGCGCCAACGCCGGATGTGATATGCACCACATTGCCGCCCGCAAAGTCCAGCGCGCCAAGTCGGAATATCCAGCCGCCTTCAGCCCAAACCCAGTGCGCTACGGGCGCATACACCAAGGTAACCCATAGCACCATGAACAAGGCGTATGCGCTAAACTTCATCCGCTCCGCAAATGCGCCCGTTAGTATCGCAGGCGCAATGATGGCGAACATGCCTTGGAACGCCATGAATAGCATGTCCGGGATACCGCCGTCGCTGCCCGGCTCGACGCCCACGCCGTTTAGCCCGAACAGGCTGAAATCACCAAACAGCCCGCCCACCGATGGGCCAAACGCAATGGTGTAGCCCCAAAGCACCCAAACCACTCCCACTATGCCCATGCTCATTAGGCTGTGCATAATGGTTGCGCCGGCGTTTTTGCTGCGCGCAAGCCCGGCGTAGAACAGCGCCAAGCCCGGCGTCATAAACAGCACCAGCGCAGAACACATCAGTATCCAAGCAATATGTCCTTCCGATTGCTCCACGGCGGTTCCCTCCTCTGTATCAGTGCACCTAAATGCCTATGGCGCTCCCCGGTTAGCAGTCCGGTTAACAGAGCGCCTAGCCGCGCCGCATAGTGTACACCACACCGCCGATTTAGTGAACAACCCGCCGCGCAAGTAAGCGACGGCAATGTCAGTAGAACAACCCACGCCTGAGCAAGCGGCGGCGTTTCCATTCAGGCGATATAGTCGTAAAATGATGTGCGAGACATTGCCAGAGGGGGTAGGATGAATTAGGCGTGATATACGGATTGAAAGAGCGAGCAGATAAGTCTGCCTCACAGGATATGCAATTCGCATCAGCGAAATCAATATCATAGGGGAGGGAAACGCAGTCCCTCTGCGCCGCCGCCTACACAGGATGCGCCGCAACGAAGTATAATCGTATGTGCAGCAGCAAATTGCGCAAATCGCACAGAATTGCAACAGAACAAGCAAGAAGCAACCAAGAAGGGAAGGAAGGATCGCATAATGCCAAACGCAGATGAGCCTGCCGCAAACAAAGTTCAGTGGGTGTACGCCGCCGAGACACCCGACCAGCTGGAGCAGCGCTACGATGAATGGGCGTCCGAGTACGATACGGACTTGGAGACCGACTTCGGGTATGTGATGCCGCGCATCACAGCTGCGGAGTTCGCCCGCTATGTGCCGACCGGCGCCAATGTGCTGGACGCTGGCGCCGGCACAGGCTTGGTGGGCGTAGAACTGCACGGGCTGGGTTATCGCGATATACACGCTATGGATATGTCGCGCGGCATGCTAGACGAAGCGCGCGCCAAGCAGGTCTATTCCGCGTTCCATCGCAGGGTGATGGGCGAACCGCTCGGCTTTGCGGATGGCGCTTATGACGCGGTAATCGGCGTGGGCGTTCTCACGCTCGGACACGCCCCGGCGCATTCGCTCGACGAGCTGGTGCGCATCGTTCGCCCCGGCGGGCACATCGTGTTCACACTGCGCCCCGACATCTATGAGCAAAACGGCTTTCGCGAAAAGCAGCAGCAACTCGTCGCCGACGGCAAATGGGAACTCGTCCGCGCGACCGAGCAGTTCAAGGGCTTGCCAAAGGGCGAACCCGATGTGAGCTTCCAAGTGTGGATATACAAGGTAGCCGACTAGAACGCGCAGCGCCTGATATGCGGCGTTCAGCAGCCTATGACCGGCCTGATATGCTCCAAAATGCCTGCTTCTCATGGGATACGCTCCCAGCCGTAACCGCCCATCTTCCCGGCACGGGGGGCAGCATTCGCACATCGCCCGACGACTTTGTTGTCGTCGAAATCCCGAGCTACTTGCCCAGCGGCGAGGGCGCTCATGCCTATGTCCATGTAGAAAAGCGCGGCTTGACCACGCAAGACATCGTGAGGGCACTCGCCGATGCTGGCGTCCCGCGCAGCGCCGTTGGGTACGCCGGACAGAAGGACAAGCACTCCGTAGCCCGCCAGTGGTTCAGCGTTCCCGTGGCACACGAGCACGCAATCGATGCCCTGCGTGCTTTGGATGGGGCATCGGTGCTGCACACATCGCGCCATCGCAACAAGCTGGGGCTGGGGCACCTGCGTGGCAATCGGTTCACCGTGCGTGTCCGCAATCCTATGGGCGATTGGCAGCCGCGCACGGAGCGCATCCTAGCGCATTTGCGGACCACCGGGTTGCCCAACTACTTCGGGCCGCAGCGGTTTGGGAGCTTCAACACCAATGTGGCCGATGCGCTACGGCTCATAGCCGGCGAGCGCGTCCCCGGCGGCAGGCGCATGCACCGCTTCTACCTGTCCGCTCTGCAATCGCACATCTTCAACTTGCTGCTGAAAGCCCGCATAGACGCCGGGCTATACGCTGCGATACTCAGCGGCGACAGGGCGCAGCGGCACGACAGCGGCGGGATGTTCGTGGTGGATGACCCCGCCGCCGAGACCGAGCGCGCTCGCCGCCTAGAAATCAGCCCCGTGCTGCCGATGTATGGCAAGAAGGTTCGCCCATCGGGCGGGGATGCAGGCGAAATCGAAGCGCGCATCATGGCAGATTTGGGCATGCAACACGGACACCTCAGTAGCGTGCGCGGCACACGGCGCATCAGCCGCATCCGCATAGACGACGCCACCATTGCGCCCACCGACGACGGCTACACTCTGGCGTTCAGCCTGCCGAAGGGCGTATACGCTACCACGCTAATCCGCGAACTCACCAAGACCGCTGTCCACTAGGCGGGGCGGCGGCTATACCGCAGGTTGGCGCGGCGGCTTGATGTATGGGTATGTCTCGGGCGGGATGCCCTGCACGGCTTCAGTGATTTCGGCGGCGACGGATAGCGAGCCTGTGCCCAAAATCATATCCCCCTGCTTGGCGATGGACAGCGCATATCGCAGCGCCTCGCCCACATCGTCCGAGCTGAACACCACTTCAAGCCCCAGCGCGCGGGCGGCGTCCGCTATTGCGCCGCTCGGAGCGGAGCGTGGATGGCGCGAGTGTGTCGCCACGACCGTCGGCGCAAGCGGAACGAGCGCCTCTAGCATCCCCGCAGCGCTGTGCCCGCCTAGCGCGCCGAACACCAGCACGATGCGCTTGAAGGCGAAGTGGTCGCGCAGCGCATCCACCAAGCGCCGCATGGAATAAGGGTTGTGTGCGCCGTCCACTACGATTAGCTTGCCGCCATCGTCAGGGGTGGCTAGCGTCTGCAGGCGTGCGGGCCAGCGCGCTTGGCGTATGCCGCGCGTGATGTGTTCGGCGGTGATTGCTGAGCCGCGCGCTGCCAGCGTTTCGGCGACGGCCACGGCGGTGGCGGCGTTTTCCATCTGGTAATCGCCGAGCAGCGCCGTTTCAAGGGCGTATTCGCCGCTCAAACCCGCAAGCATGAACGCCTGCCCACGCATGTCGGCATGCGTGCGCCGCCACGCCATCTGCTCGCTCACCGCAATCAGCGGGGCGTTGCGCTTGGCGGCGGTGGCAGCGATGACCTCCATCGCCTCATCCTGCTGCGGCGCAACTACCACGGGGACGCCGCGCTTGATGATGCCCGCCTTTTCGGATGCGATTTTCGCTATCGTGTCGCCGAGCGTGGCGGTGTGGTCTAGGCTGATGGATGTGATGGCGCACACCTGCGGGCGCACGATGTTGGTGGCGTCCAGCCGTCCGCCAAGCCCCACCTCTATCACCTGAAAGTCGGCTTTGACGCTGCGGAAGTGGACGAATGCCATGGCGGTCATCGCCTCGAATGTGGAAACGCCGGCATAGCCGCCCGTGCGCGCCACATCCTCGACGGCGTCCCAAATGGCGTCCACTGCGGCGGTGAAGTCCGTGCGGCTGACGGGCTGCATGCCGATGCGGATGCGTTCGGTTGCGCTGTGCAGGTGCGGCGACGAGTACAAGCCGGTCCGAAATCCGGCAGCGCCCAATATGGATGCCACCATTGCAGATGTGCTGCCCTTGCCCTTCGTGCCAGCGATGTGCACCGTGGGTGTCGCCAAATGCGGGCTGCCGAGCCGCTCCATCAGCAGCATCATGCGCTCTAGGTGGAACGCCGAGTGTCCCGGGCTGTGCGTGGAGCGCTCAAAGTCAGCAAGCCCCATCACGCGGCGCAGCGCACCGTCGTATGCGGCGGCAGTGGTGTGGTGCGGCGCGTTCAACTTGCTCATACGGATAGTTTAGCAGTTTTTGGTTATGGATATTGGGTATTAGTGTCAGGCAGCGGTTTCGCTTACTGCGCTGAGTGTGCCCACCTGCGTGAGGGGATGGGGAATTGCGGAATAGGGCAGGGCTAGGCTGCGATGTCCCACACAAAACTGATGCATAGCCCAAAAAGGCGGAGCAGCCTCTCACCCGCAAGAGGCTGCTCCGCGCTTTATGCATGCTGCTTGGGCAGCTAGGGTATTGCGCCGCAGGCGTGCCGCCTATGCCGCTATACGGGGAACACGGGCGCGGCGAACTTCTTGCTGCCGATAGTGGCGTGCTCTTCTGCGTCGCCGTTGCCGTTGCTGCTGCTAACTGGTGCCGGGGGTGGCGGCGCATAGTTCATCGGGTCGGATGCCAGCAGGCCGTTGACGCGCTGGAACATGGACACGGCTCGGTCTATGGCTTCATCGCTGATTTCGTGGCGCAGTGCGGTGTAGTTTTCCAGCAGATACGCCGCTGGGCGATATGTGTCGAACTTGCCGCCGGCGATGCCCTCAGCCTCGAAGTACGCTGCGACTCGCTGGGCGATGCGCGGGTCTTTCGCCGAAATCGCCCTCATCGACAGATGCTCCGGAAGCTCGGTTTGGTAGGCTGCGTTGACCAGCTTCAGGTAGAACGCCGGGTCGAGGATGTCCTCTATGTCTGCCGTTCGTACGCGCTGCACCTCGACCCACTTCACGGGGTTGCTGCGCTGCATCATGCTGCTCTGGCTCACCTGCGCCAGCTTTGCCTTGTTCTTGGGGGTTACATCCATCAGCACCGCGACGCTGACATAGTTTTCGCCGAGCAGGGACACGAATGTGGGCAGATTGTCAGCACCGCCCACCGGCAGCACCACCCAGCGCGGGTCTAGCCGCTGGTAGCCCCTGGATGCGCACAGCTCCCCCAGCACCTGCAGGTATATCAGGTCGGACGCTGCGTTCACCATGAGGCAGTGAGGCGCGAGGAAGATGGTGTTCGCCAAGTTGTGCCCAAGCGCCACCTGCAGCGGGAACACGGTGTCTTGGTCGTTGCTCATCGTGTTGGAGCTGACGACTGTGCCGCGCCCGTCCACATCCTGCACCGTGCGGATGCGGTCGAGGTGGTCTAGGTTAATCATAAACGGCGAGTGCGTGGTGTAGATGACCTGATGCTTCTGCGCCAGCCGCTCGTCGATGAAGCGGAGGAAGTCCGCTTGCGCTAGGGCGTGGAGGTTCAGCCCCGGCTCGTCCAGCAGCAGCACGAGGTCGCACTCTTCCTGCTCCTCGATGCGAGAGAAGTATGTCAGGAATGAGAAGAACCACACGAAGCCCTTGGAGCGGTCGTCGAACGGCACGGACACGCGGTGTCGGTTGTTCCATATGCGCACATGCAGGATCGTGCCCTCGTTCAGCGGCGGCGCATCGTTGGGGTCGGCGGCGGATAGGTCGAACTGCACACGGAGCTGATTGTTCTGCGCCCAGTACTCGAACATCTCGTCCGATATGGCGATGCCTGCCGATTCCAGCTCAGCTTTGAGGTATTCGTAGTTCGTCAGCGCGTCTAGGTCATCTAGGTCTGCGCCAACAAGCCCGAGCAGCGACAGGAATGTGCGGTCAGACTCGTCTATCTCCTCGCCGACTTCTACGCGGCGGCGGATGTCTTGGATGGAGATGCGGCCGCGCATGGTGCTGTACTCGTCGAAGTACACGAACTTGGGCATCATCTCTTCTAGGCAGTCTGCGACGACATCGTGCCCGCTGCGCTGCCCGAACTGCTTGTACAGGCGGGTGATGAGCCTGCCCACCGCTACCGGCTTAACAGCCAGCGCCTCCAAGATGCTGATGAGTTCGTTGATGCTGGACGCTGTGGCGGCGTGCTGATATATCTCAGGGGGCATTTGGGACTCGAGCAGGATATGCTGCACCATCGCCTGTTCGTCCACCTCGAAGTCCCAGCTTAGCTGGTTGGTGTAGTCCTTGGAGACGGAAACGCAGTCGGAGAGCAGCACATTTTCGCCGACGCGCTCAGAGAGCATGTCGCGCTCGTCTTGTGAGAGGGTCATCACGGCGCGGACGGCGATGGCGGGCTGCTGCTTGTGTACCTTGCGGTACTTCACATATCCCTTGCGGGGGTAGTCCTTCAATTCGAACTCGCTGTCGCCGTCCACCGGGTTGAGCCGCTTCAGCGCACCGAGGAACGCCGTTTTGCCGGACTCGTTCTTGCCGACCATGGAGGTAACATCATCGATTTCGACCCATCCGGAATCGTCTATAGATTTGAAGTCGGTAACTCTTGCGCGAACAAGTTTCATAACGCCTCCCAGTGCTAATTTTGGCTTACAGAGCCTTCGTGTGAGCGGCTGCGATGCCCGCCTTGACGCACATTGCCGCCTCGTCTCGCTCGTCTTGTTTGCTATTAGTGAACAAACATTATCTAACTGTTCAAACCCAACGCAAGGCATTTAAGGTATTTCTAAAACAATGTTTAGGCTTTGTTCGGATTTCGATTGCTGGCGTCAGCTGTTGATTTGCGCCTTGCTTGGTGCGCGGTTTTGACCGCAGACGATGGCCGGCAGGGTCGGTTCGCCCACCGCTGCGGTTGTGTGATAGACTTCACGCGTCCCCGTTGAATCGGGTTTCGAAAGGCGGTGCGGCTACACAGGGGGCTGATGGCTGACCACTGAACACAGAAGGCTGATAGGCTTATGACCATTGGCATATCGGGGCTGCGTCCGCCGGGCGCATCGTGGGCGGACACGCTGAGAATTGCGAGGCTGGCGGAAGAGCAGGGCTACGGCTGCCTTACGCTCGGCGAGGCGTGGGGCGAGGATGCGCTCACATCGCTGGCGCAGATTGCCGCCGTTACGGAGCGCATCCGCATCGGGAGCAGCATCGTGCCGGTGTATGGCCGCACGCCCGCAAACCTTGCCATGACCGCGCTGAACTTGGACATGATGTCGAACGGGCGCTTCTTTTTGGGGCTGGGCGCAAGCGGGCGGCTGGTCATAGAGGACTTCCACGGGCAGGCGTTCCGCAAGCCGCTGGCGCGCATGCGCGAGTACATCGCAATCATCCGCAAGGCGGCGGCGGGTGAGCGGCTTGACCACGATGGCGAGTTCTTCAAGATGCGGCGGTTTCGCATTCGCTTTCAGCCGCAGCGCGCGCATCTGCCGATATACATCGCATCGCTGACGCCGCCGAGCCTCCGTATGACGGGCGAGTTGGCGGATGGCTGGCTGCCCATATTCTTTGCGCCCGGGCGAATGGGGCCGCTGTTCGCCGACATCGAGGCAGGCGCAGACGCCGCAAGCCGCACGCTCGACGCCGTTTCGGTCAGCCCGCAGGTGTCCATCTACATCACCGACGACCCTGCCCAAGCGCGCAATCGTGAGCGCCCGCACATCGCCTTCTACATAGGCGGGATGGGTGTGTTCTACCACCAGTATATGCATCGCATCGGGTTTGGCGAAGAGGCTGATGCCATCCGCGAGGCGTATCTGAACCGCGAGCGTGAGCGTGCGGCGGCGCTCGTCCCAGACGACATGGTGGATGCGATGACCATCATCGGCAACCCGGCAGAGTGCCGCACACAGATGCAGGCGTACTTCGATGCCGGCGCAGACGAGATTCGGCTAGTGTTCAATGAGCCGTCAGCGGACGCCTACATCGCTGCGATGAGCGCCATCGCACCTGCGCCATAGCGCGCCCGCTTATGCATCGAGTTGTGCTGGCGCATAGAAAGGGCTAGGGGGACGCAGATTAGCTTGCGGCTTCGTAAGCGTGCGTAGGTGCAAGCCGTCCAATTACTCCCCGCGGTAGTGCGGCGTGCGGCGTTCCAAGAACGATGCTATTCCCTCCGCCCTGTCCGCCGTAGACTGCAGGATGATGTTAAGGTCGGCTTCCAAGCCCAAGCCCTGCGCCAGTGTCATGTCGGCGCCCTTGAGCAGCGCTTCTTTCAGGTAGCGCGCCGCTATGGGGCCGTGCGATGCGATGGTTGCGGCGAGCGTATGGGCGTGCTCTTGCGCTGCGCCGCGCTCGTCTGCGTGGTTCACCAGTCCGATGGCAAGCGCCTCGTCTGCGTCCAAGATGCGGGACAGCAGTATCAGTTCAGTGGCGCGGCTAACACCGATGAGGCGCGGCAGGCGCTGCGTCCCGCCGTCCCAAGGCATCATCCCGCCGCTCAGATGCGTCAGCCCGAAGCGGGCATCGGACGCCGCCACGCGCATATCGCATGCCAGCGCAAGCTCCAGCCCTTGCTCGATGGCGTCGCCGTTCACGAACGCAATCGTGGGCTTTTCCACACCGGCAATGGCGGCGCTTGCCTTCAGGCGCAAGATGTCGTCCGGCGCTGCGGGCAGCTCGTCGGCGTCTGTGCCGCCGCAGAACGCATCGCCTGCGCCCGTCAGGATGCCGACCCGAATGTCGTCGTCTTGGCGGATACGCTCGCAGGCATCACGCAGTTCCTGCGCCATGCGCTCGTTGACGGCGTTGCGCTTATGCGGTCGGGACAGAGTGATGGTGGCGATGCCGCTGCTCGCCGTAAGACGCAGCGTGTCGTAGGTGTCCATAGTGGGATGTCGGTCTGGTGATTGGTTCATTCTGGGCGCACTGATGGCTAACTCTCCTCTACCATGATGCCGAAGCGCTCGAACACGAGCAGGCTCACCTGTGCGGGGGACATCACTGCGCCGTAGAGGCTTGCGGCTGTCAGCCCCGCGCTGGATATGTATGCCCCGCGCAGGTCGGCGCGGTCGAAGCGGGTCTCTTCGTTCACCGTTGCGCCGGTCAGGTGGCATTCCTCGAACGCCGTCCCGCTGAAGTTGCAGCCGCTCAGGTCAGCCTCCGTGAGGTTGACGCCTCGGAGTTTTGTGTCCGCAAAGTGCTTGTATCGCAGGGACGCCATGCTGAAGTCGGCGCGGTCGATGCTCACGGCGTCCATGTTGGTGCGGCTGAAGTCCACGCTGCGGAAGCGGCTGCCGCTCAGGTCTGCGCCGAACAGGTTTGCGCCGGCGAGGTTGGCGAGGCTCAAATCGCAGTCAGAGATGCGGCTGAGGTTGAGTTTGGCGTCGCGAAAGAGCGCACCTGTCAGGTTGGTGCGGCGTATGTCGGCTTCTTGTATGTCTGCCTTGTCGAGCCGTGCGCCCTGTGCGGCGCAGCCGTCCATGCTCAGATCATCGCACGCAAGGGTGAAGAGGTTCGTGCCCCGCAGCGAGCAATCCTCCAAGCGCAGGCGCTCGGTGTATATGTCCGCCAACTCCGCCCCGTCGAAGTCGCAGTGCACGAATTCGTCGGACTGGCGCAGCAGCGCATAGAGCTGTGCGGCGTCGGTGATGGTGAGGTTTTCGTGTGCTGGCATCGTTCCGTTTCTGTGAGCGCCGCCGTTCAGTTCATGAACAAGCCGCCGCTCACATTGATGGCTTGCCCCGTGATGTTTTGGGCATAGTCGGATGAGAGGAACGCGGCTAGGTTGCCGATGTCGTCGGGTGTCTGCGCTCTGCCTAGCGGCGTTTGCGCTTGCACATTGTCGTCGAACAGTTCCCGCTGCGTCTTGCCCTCCGGGTTGGGCGTCATTGCCGCCCGCGCCGTGATGCGCTCCCACATCGGTGTCCACAGCAGCCCCGGGCATATGGCGTTCACATTGATGTTGTGAGGTGCGAGCATGAACGCCTGCGATTGTGTGAGGCTTATCACGCCCGCCTTGGACACATTGTAGGGCGGGTTGCGCGGGTTGCCTTGCCTCCCGGCTATGGACGCTATGTTCACCACCTTGCCGTAGCGCCGTTCCCGCATGTGCGGAACAAGTGCGTCGGTTACGCGTGCGATGCCCTTCACATTGACATCGAAGATGAAGTCCCAGTCGGTTTCGTCGGGCGTGTCGCGCTGTTCCCAGCCGCTTGCGCCGACAACGCCGGCGTTGTTCACGATGATGTCCACGCTGTGCATCGCCTCGATTGCCGCCGCCGCCATAGCGTCCACGCTCTCTTGGCTTGTAACATCCAGCGCCAGCGCTAGCGAGCGCCGCCCCAGCGCCGACACCTCGCCTGCCACGCCTTGTGCGTTCTCCAAGATGATGTCCGCCACGACCACATCTGCGCCATTGCGCGCCAGCGCCAAGCATATGCCGCGCCCGATACCACGCCCGCCGCCCGTTACCACCGCAACCTTGCCTGTAACATCCATTTCCCAAACTCCCTTACTACTATCTACCATTATATTGAGGTGTTCCTAATTCGCACAGCACGCAAAAACACCCGCCCGCAGCCATTCTACTCCAAAAGCGCCCTAAAATCCGCAAGAATATTCGGTTTGCGCGGTGTGAAAATGGCTGTGTGAGTGATAAAGGCAGTTGCAAAATGCTAGCTTATGCTAGTGTGTCATCATTCGAGCGGGATGGGTGTACAATAGTCTGGGAGTAGGTTGCTGAATATTAATTGCCAATTTGTGATATAAAGGATACACAAGGGTACATATAGTTAGGATTGCATACTTGAATGAATGGGCGTGCCCAGCAGGGTGATGATTATGAGAATAGGCGAATTCGAGATACGAGAGCCAGTGCCGGAGCTGCGGAATGTGCGTGCGATTGCGATGCTGCGCCCGTGGGTGGATGTCGGGCGGGTGGGGACGCTGGTGCTAAACCAACTGGAGCGCCACCTCGGCGCGCAAGAGCTGGGACGGCTGGCAAAGCCGGGCCAGTTCTTCGACTTCACGCGCTATCGCCCGCGGATGCGAACCGTGCAGGGCAAGCGCGTGTTCACCACGCCCAACACCATCATCCACTACGCCCATACCGATGAGCAGGACTACATGTTCCTGCACATTCGCGAGCCGCATAACCTCGGCGAAGACTACACCGATGCCATTGTGGAACTGCTTCAGTACTTCGGAGTGGACGAATACTGCCGCATTGGGGGGATGTACGATTCTGTGCCGCACACGCGTCCCGTGCTGATTACGGGTAGCCTGACGCCGGCGCAAGAGCGGCTCGCACGGGGGCTAATATCCCCGCGCGGCAGCACATATCAAGGGCCGACGAGCATCGTCAATCTCGTACACGAGTCGCTCGTGCAGGCTGAAACGCCGTCGGTGAGCCTTATGGCGCACCTGCCGCAGTATGTGCAGCTGGACGAAGACCACATGGGCGCTGCCTCTCTGATGGGTGTGCTGTGCGCCATGTATGGCTTGCCGCAGTCGCTGGCGGACACATCGCGCGGTGAACGCCAGTACGGCGAAATTAACCGCGCCGTCCAGAACAACCCCGAGGTGCAGTCGCTCATCCGCCAGCTGGAGGTCTACTATGACCGCTCACATATGCCGACTGAACCCGAAGAGGATGAAGAGCCTATCAGCCTGTCGCCGGAGGTGTCGCAGTTCCTCTACGAAGTGGGCGAGCGTCTAGAAACGCCCGAAGACGACCCGGATGACGAAGATTACGACGACAACGACGCTAGGGAGTAATCGGTAAGCCGGGCAAGGCTTTTAGCACTTTTAGCAGAGAACGCAGCCGATGACAGAGCGGGTGAATTGCTTATGCAGCAGTTCACCCGCATCTTGTTTAGCTCGCTATTTTACTCTTGAGCAAGAGCCTGTTCGCTGCGTTTAGCGCCAGTAGCGTGAGATGGTCTCTTCTTCCTTGGTCATCATCTCGAGCACGGCGGGGCGGTCTTCCTGCGTGGCTTTAAGGGCGCGGGCGATGGCAGGGCTGACTTCGTTGGGGGACGCCACGCGCTCTGCGTATGCGCCCAAGCCCTCGGCGACCTTGGCGTACTCGCCGCCGAGTCGGTTGCTGCCCCAATGCTCTGTGGCGTGTGGGAAGTGGTCGTAGTAGTGCGTCATCACGCCGTTGTTGAGGATGATGGTGAGCGTGCCGATGTTGGAGCGTGCGGCGGTCTCGATGTCCAGCCCCGCCATGCCGAATGCGGCGTCGCCCATGATGTTGATGACCGTCTTGTCGGGGGCAGCCATTTTTGCGCCAAGCGCCAAGCCCAAGCCGTAGCCGAGCTGCGTCGATTTGCCCCAGCCGATGTAGCCGCGCGGCGTTACCACAGGCCAGAACGGGACTATCTGTTCGCGGGGGTAGCCGGAGTCGTGCGTTACGATGGTGTTGGTGATGTCCACATTCGCCATCATCTCGTGGAACACGCGATAGGGGCTGATTGGTACTTCGTCAGATGTGAAGTGCGGGCCCCACTCTGCCATGTACTCTTCGCGGATGTTCTTGATTTCGTCGCGGACGCCGTTCACATCGCCGCGCCCTTCCGCACCGAGTTGGCTCTTGGCTTCCTCGATCATCTGGCGCAGCACGACCTTGGCGTCGCCGATGGCGCCGTAGTCTGCGCGGTAGTCCTTGTTCACATCCTCGGCGCAGTTGGTGATGTGCGCGAGGGTTACGCCTGCGGGCATCGGTGCGTTGAAGTTGGATATGGTGAAGCTTGTGCCGATGCCCGCCACGAGGTCTGCCTTTTGCAGGAAGCGGGCGCACATCAGCGTGCCGGAGGATGCGCCGGTGCCGAGAGCGAGCGGGTGGGTCTCGGGGAAGGCGCTCTTGCCTGCGAGGGTGGTCATCACGGGGATGTTCGTCAGCTCGGAGAACTCTATAAGCTCGGGGGTGGCTTCGGCGTACAGCACGCCCTGCCCGACATTGATGACGGGTGCGCTTGCGCCTAGCAGCGCCGCCACCACATCGCGCACATCTTCGGGGGAAGCGCCGGACTTGTGCGCCTGCACTGGCTTGTAGTTCAGCTCACCGGGGAACTCTGCCGCCGCCACATCGCCGGGGAACTCCAGCAGCACGGGCCCGAGTCTGCCGTGCTTGAGGTGCGTCATGGCGCGCCCAACCATCTCTGGAATGCGCTCGACCATGTTGATGCTGCCGGCGAACTTGGTGATGCCCTTGTAGTTGGGGACGGACTCGAAATTGGGGTGGACGCCTTGTCGCGGTGCGGGGTTGCCACCGGGTATGCAGAGGAAGGGTACGGAGTCGGCGAAGCCCTGTGCCACACCGCCGAAGGCGTTCTCTGCGCCGGGGCCGGTCTGCATGGTGAACACGCCGATTTTCTTGCCGTTATTGATGCGGCTGAAGCCGTCCGCCATATTCACGCCTGCGCGCTCTTGGCGGCACAGGATGGGGCGGATGCCCTCGCGCGAGCATGCGTCTATGAGGGGCTGTGCCGGAAAGCACGACAGCCACTCCACGCCCTCCGCCTTCAGTATTTTTGCCATAACTTCGTTGCCGTTCAATCTGAGCTCCTTAAATATGAAGTGTTAGTGTGCCGAGTTTGGGGTTGCTGTTTCCTGTGGTAAGACGCGACGCTCACTATATGAGCGGACTCGTTTTATCGCCGATTTCTCGCCGCCAATGATAATATACCGAAACATTATAGTCTAGTTTTGCATCTGAAGGCGTTGTAGGCTTGCTGCGGCGTTTCACCTTAGTTCACTAGTTCACCCGCGTTGGGGAGATGGATTTCGTTTCACTTGTTTGGGAAATCCCTTGCGCTGGTAATTCCCCAAATCCCGAAGTGGTACAATATTGGGCAGCCTTGCCGCTTTGTGCGGTGGATTGCGCGAGCGGGCGGGCTTGTGTGCGGCGCTGACAGCAGGATGAGGGCTACTTGATATGACCGAGCAAGTTGAGCGATACGATGTGTTGATTGCGGGCGCCGGGAATGCGGCGCTGTGCGCTGCGATGGCGGCGGCTGAGCAGGGCGCTTCCGTTCTGGTGCTGGAGCGCGCCCCTGAGTATCTGCGCGGGGGCAACTCGTTCTTCACCGGCGGGCTGTTCCGCTTCGCATACGATGGCATCGAGCAGATTGTGGACATCATCCCCGAGCTGAGCGAAGGGGAGCAGGCGGGTATGGATGTCGGACGCTACACAGAGGCGCAGTTCTACGACGACCTGATGCGCGTAACCGAGGGGCTGTCTGACCCTGAACTGGCGCAGACGCTGGTGTCGCAGTCGCACCCGGCGATGAAGTGGCTGCAAGAGCAGGGCGTCCGGTGGATACTCGCATACGGGCGGCAGGCGTTCCGGCACGAGGGCAAGCTTCGGTTTTGGGGCGGGCTTATCGTGGAGGCGGTCGGAGCGGGCAAGGGGTTGATAGACCAAGAATTCGACATTCTGCGGCGCAGGGGCGTTCCTGTGCGCTACGGCGCTAAGGCGCACAACCTGCTGACGGACAACCGAGGGCGTATCACTGGCGTAACCGTGCGCGACGCTGACGGCTATCGGCGGATTGCGGCGGATGCCGTGGTGCTCGCATGCGGCGGCTTCGAGTCCAACGCCGAGATGCGGACGCGCTATCTTGGCCCGGGCTGGGAGCTTGCAAAGGTGCGCGGCACGCAGTTCAACACCGGCGATGGCATCCGCATGGCGCTGGACATCGGCGCTCAATCGTACGGCCATTGGAGCGGCTGCCACGCCGTGGCTTGGGACATGAACGCCCCGGCATTTGGGGATCGCAATATCGCAGATCTGTTTCAGAAGCACTCTTACCCGTTTGGGCTTATCGTAAATGTGGAGGGCAGGCGGTTCGTGGACGAAGGTGCGGATTTGCGAAACTACACCTACGCCAAGTATGGCAAAGAGATACTGGCGCAGCCGCAGCGAGTGGCGTTCCAGATCTTCGACCAGCAGACGAAGCACCTGTTGCGCGACGAGTACTTCATCCCGCAGGCGTCGATGGTGGAGGCTGACAGCATCGAGGCGCTGGCAGACGGGCTTGGCATCGATCGTGAGACGCTGGTTCAGACGGTGCGCGAGTATAACGCCGCCGTGCAGCCCGGCGAGTACAACCCCACGGCCTTGGACGGCAAGCGCACCGAGGGCGTTGTGCCACCCAAGTCCAACTGGGCGCTGCGGCTAGACGAGCCGCCGTACATGGGCTACGCCGTAACCTGCGGGCTGACCTTCACCTTCGGCGGGCTGAAAATCAACTCGCGGGCGCAGGTCATCGACTGCGAGGACGCCCCCATCCCGGGCCTGTACGCCGCAGGGGAGCTGATAGGCGGGCTGTTCTACAACAACTATCCCGGCGGCTCTGGGCTGATGGCAGGCACAGTGTTCGGGCGCATCGCCGGCGCAGAGGCGGCAGCGTACGCTGGATGCATAGGCGCTGGGTAGGCAGGCAGCGCATTCACGCTTCGGGTTACGCAGATGGGGCAGTTGTTATGACTGTCCCATCTTTTTGTTGCAGTTTGTTTCACACAATAAAAAGGGGAAACGCTGGCAAGAGCACAACGGACTTGTTGAGTAGAGCGATTTGCCGACTGGTTTGCGTCGCCCGTCATTCAGTTCCGTGAGAATGACGGGCGAAGTTGCGTTTAAGCGCAGCCGACCGCCTGCTAAAATCGGTGCCCACGGGGAATGCAGGCAGCATCGATGAGGGTGAATGTATGGCAGATTGGCGGACGATTGGGCATGAGCGTGCAGTGGTGGCGCTGAGGCGCGGCATAGGCGGCGGGCGGGTGGCGCACGCATACCTGCTTGTCGGGCCGCCGCAGGTGGGCAAGATGTCGCTGGCTATGGATTTGGCGCGCATGGTGAACTGCACCGCTGAACCTACGGACGCCCGACCGTGCGGCGAATGTGCGCAGTGCCGGCGGATTAGCGACGCGCTGCACGCAGATGTGCGGGTGGTGTCCCAAGATGGCGGTTCTGGCGCACGCAACGCCATCGGTGTCGACCAAATTCGCGATCTGCAACAAGAGGCGAACCTCAAGCCTTATGAGGGGCGCTATCGCGTGTTCATCATCGACGGGGCGGAGCGCTTCACGCAAGAGGCCGCCAACGCCCTGCTCAAGATGCTGGAAGAGCCGCCCGCCGATGTGCTCTTCGTGCTGCTTGCGTCCGAAGTGAGCGAAAGCAGCGCAGACGAGTCTATGAGCTTCACACCGTACACGCCGGCTGGTGTGGGTGCTCGCCAAGATAAAATCGCCGAATTGCTGGAAATCGTGCCGCGTGTAGGCGGTGTGCTGCCCACTATCATATCGCGCTGCCAAGTGCTGGAACTGCGCCCCCTGCCCATAGCGCAGGTCGCCGAGTCGATAGAGCAGCGGTTTAATCTCGATACGCAAACGGCGCTTGAGATTGCGCGCCTGTCCGGCGGCAGGATAGGCAAGGCGCTGGAGTTTGCGGCATCGTCAGAGCTGCTCGCAGAGCATGCGGAGCGGATGGACGCCATCGAGGATGTGCTGCGGTGCGGGCTGGCGGAACAGTTCGCATACGCCGAGCGGCAGGCAACTGCGTTCGGTAGAGACCGCAGTGTCGTCTATGACGACCTGTCGCTCTGGCTTGCGTGGTGGCGTGATGTGCTGGTCGTCAAGAGCGACAACGGTGGGTTCGCAACGAACCTGTCGCGCATGGACGCATTGCGGACGGCAGCGGCCGATTGCGACGCTGCGCAGGTGGTCGCCGCAATCCGCACCGTGCAGGAAACGGACGCAATGCTGCGCGCCAATGTCAACGCCCGGTTAGCGCTGGAGGGGATGCTGCTGCGTATGCCGCGCGTCAGCCCTGTGCAGGATACCCGTCCGTCGAATGGCTCGCCCCCATCCTAGCCATTTCCGCCCATGTGGGTGCATCTTCGTCCCGCATTCCGACTGAGAACGCTGTTCTAGCCGCTAGACCATAAATGGTGAGAGTCTATATTTGCGGGGATATTAAGACTGTTATATAGAGAGTAGGTTGAGTAACATGAGAGAGAGTAGTGGTCTTAGAGAACGCTGGCGAAGATGGGGACATCTGTATGGTATAGTCTTCGTAACAGTATTTGTGCTTCTGATAGCGTATGATGTGTGGCAAGCAGGGTATGCGTCTGTGCAAGAAGCGTCTCACATGATTTTGTCGAATATTGGAAGAACGGGTGAAAAGGCTACATACATAACAGTATTCCTTATGGAGGTAGTGGCAATCATGATGGGAACAGGAGATGCGATAGCAAGATGGGCGCGGGAACGGAGTGAGAAACGCCAAGCGCAAATCCGTGAGGAAGCCTTCAAAGAAGGTGAAGCCCGCGGTGAAGCCCGCGGCAGAGCAGAAGGCGTGGCTCGTGCAAGAGCGTACTACGAGCGCATGATGGCAGCGAAAGAGCGCGGCGAGCCGTTCAACGAACCTCCGCCGTCGGAACAGAACACCACCACTTAGCCACAAGCCCTTTAGCATATGATGTGTGGCAATCAGCATATGCGTCTGTGCAAGAATCGGCTCACATGATTTTGTCGAATATTGGAAGAACAGATGAAAAGGCTACATACCCAATGGTGCTAGTTGAGAGGGTAGTTGGAAAAAGCCACGGGGATGCTCCATTCTGTGAGTTAACAGACTTGCAGATGAGGAGCACCCCCATGACTAGCGTAGACTTTATCACAGAATTGTTCTGCAAAGTAGATGATGTGTGATGAAAGACATTCCCAATCACAGCCAAGCAGCGCTTCATCCATCTGATTGAGCGCTTTACAAAGCGTATGGTTGTGCTGACAGATATGGGCTTTCACATTACCGATGCTGACCCGCCCAACCTCAAACTCTGTCGCAGAGGGGGAGTGGAATGTGCGAATGAAAGTGGAGAGCGTGCTGTCTATGCTGACGGTGGTGTGTCATATGAAGAAGATGCGCCATAGGGCTTGGGAGTATTTCAGAACTCGGCTTGCTTACTTGATGATAACCTTCAACATCATGGTGCAGTGGGATGGTCTTGTGCCAGATGAACAGGGCATTGTGCGCCTTTCCATCGCACGATTTACTCTATAATCTCAACTAGCACCATTGGTTATTAGGGATAAGGGTGAGGATTTTTGTGTCGCTGTTCTCTTGAATGCATCAAATGTGCGGGGAGTGTAAGCGCATAGCTGACCCAAATAGCACCGATGCAGGATTGCCTATATGATACAGCAGTTCCTGCCTGCCTGCTATCCGCTTCCTTCGCGGGTGTTCTCAGCACGAAATGGCGCATCTGGTGGCTCGCAATGGCGCAGGCGATTGCCGTCCGACACGACCGGCACGAAGCGGTGATGACGGGTCTCCGCCTGCGTAGAGGCGGCGAGAAGGCGATGCTCAACCTTGACTTATGTTGTGTATAGTGCAACACTAGACATTGGCGCGCAGACATATTCGGATGCACACAAAATAGCGGGACGATAGCTCCGACACATATGATTATCGACATCCACACGCACACATACCCAACCTCTGACGACAGCGAGCTGACCCCCGAGGAACTGATTGGCAAGTCCAAGCGCATCGGCCTTGATGGCGTGTGCATCACCGACCACGACAGGTTTTGGACGCCGAAGGACATCGTAGACCTAGCGCGCAAGCACGACTACCTAGTGCTGCCCGGCTGCGAGGTTACCACAGAGGAAGGGCATCTGCTGGTGTACGGCTTGCAAGAGTACATATTCGGCATGCACAGGGCGTCTTTCGTGCGCGATCTAGTGGACGATGCGGGCGGCGCAATCGTAGTCGCACACCCGTACCGCCGCTTCTATCGCAAGCAGGCGCACACCGACGGTGCCTCATACGATGAGATGCTAGAGCGTGCTTGCCGCAACAAGGTGTTCGGCTTGACGGACGCTGTGGAAGTGTTCAACGGGCGCGGTTCGCCGGAAGAGAACGCATTCGCCGGCGATATGGCGGCGCACTTCGGGTTGAACGGCACGGGCGCAAGCGACGCCCACAGCCTAGCGCAGGTGGGCACATATGCCACACGCTTCTATCAGCCCGTGCGCTGCCTGAGCGACCTCATCCGCGAACTGAAATCGGGGCGCTTCAGCCCGATAGCGGTCGCATCCCTCAATGGCGCAGCACACATCGCACATCACGCCGCCGTCGCTGCCGCATCCTAGCAGCACAACGCAGCACAGCCGACACCCGCTTGGGTGTGCCTTGCCGCACCAGATTGACGAGTTTAGATATGCCAGCGCATCTTCTCGAAATCAAAGATCTGCACACCTACTTCATCACGAAAGAGGGCGTGAACAAGGCGGTCAACGGCGTGTCGCTGACGCTAGACGAAGACACCATCCTCGGCGTGGTGGGCGAGAGCGGCTCGGGCAAGACGGTAACCGCGCTGTCGGTGTTGCAGCTTGTGCCATTCCCGGGGCAGGTCATGAGCGGCAGCATCACCTACAACGGCGCAGAGCTGCTCACGATGACATCAGAGCAGATACGCCACATCCGCGGCAAGGAAATATCGCTCATCTTTCAGGATGCGGGCGCCGCTCTGAACCCGGTTATTCCCATCGGGAAGCAGGTTGAAGAGATTGTGTTGGAGCACACGAACATGGGCAGGCGCAGGGCACGCGCGCTTGCGATAGACCTGCTCGGGCAGATGGGCATCCCAGACGCCAAGAACATGCTGAACCGCTACCCGTTCCAGCTCAGCGGCGGAATGGCGCAGCGCGTGCTGATGGCTATCGGCGTGGCGCTCAAGCCGAAGGTGCTCATCGCGGACGAGCCGACATCCAACCTAGATGTTACGCTGCAAGCCGAGATCTTGCACCGCCTCAGGCAGCTCCATGAGCAAAACCACTCCGCTATCATGCTGATAACGCACGACTTGGGCGTGGTGGCGCAGATGACGCAGACGGTCGCCGTGATGTACGGCGGCAGGATAGTGGAGTACACGGACACGAAATCGCTGTTCGCCAAGCCATTGCACCCGTACACATGGGGGCTGTTTCAGGCGATACCGCGCCTAGACAACGAGCAGCGGGCGCTCAACCCGATACGCGGCGCACCGCCCCGCATGATAGACCCGCCGGACGAATGCCCGTTCCTGCATCGCTGCAGCAAGGTAACGAACCAGTGCCGCACGATGCCCGCCCCGCCGCTGGAGGAAGCCGAGCCGGGACATCGCATCGCTTGCTACAACCCGATGGTGTACTAGGCTTTTTCGCATCCGTTCTTTGGATCTTTTGTCGGGAGATAGCGTCCCGATGTCCCCGCCCATAGCTGGTTTGGGGCTGACACTGACACAAAAAACTATTCCACGGCGATGAGGTGGCGGATGTCGTCCAAGATGCCAACGCCGATACCGGGTACGGCAGTGAGAGCGTCCACGCTGGGGAAATCGCCGTTTTCTTCGCGGTAGTCGACGATGGCGTTCGCCCGTATCTCGCCGATGCCCGGAAGCTGCATCAGCGTCTCGGCGGTTGCGGTGTTCAGGTTTATCCTGCCGTCGTCGTTGGTTGCGCCCTGCAATCCTGCGTCTGGCATCGCATGCCCGTTGGCGCGATGCGCGGCTTCGGGTTCGCCGCGCTTGGGGATGTGCCAATGGTCTTCGTCTCGCACGATGGTGGCGAGATTGACGGCGGCAAGGTCGGCATCGGCGGTTGCGCCGCCCGCAAGCAGCACGATGTGCGCAAGCCGATTGCCGTCGCCAACGATGTACACGCCGGGACGCTCCACTGCCCCGCTGATGTACACGCCGACATTAGCCGATTGAGTGGGCGCAAATGACGGCTGCTGTATCGGCGTGGGCGCAACCACTTGAATGTCAGCGCTGTCGCTGTTGGAGGAAATCGCAAGCACCACGCCGCCCAAAACCGCAACCACGACCAGCGCCGCAAGCGCAATGTGCGTATAGTTCAGGTTCTTCATATGGCTCGCAAGCAGCAGTCGGCATTCGGGTGTTTTTGCCAGTGTTTGGCGGAGTATATCACGGGGTATGTCCTAATATGCTCTTAATGCTCTAATATCCTAAAATCCCCCTAGATTAGGGCACAGGGAAAGGGCGTCTCTCTTTTTCGCTACGGGTATGGAATACCGGGACTTCCCGCTTTCCTTGACCATCTTCTTGACGCAAATCTATAATTGGCATCAGGCGCTTGTGCCACTCTTGTGCAGGAATGGCGAGCGGATGCGCGTTGAATCGTACATTTTAGATGTGAGGTCTGAACTATGTCCCAAGCACAGGGCGAAACCGAACCGGTCGGCGTAGGCGGCGTTGAGGCTATCAGAGGCGAGGCGCTAGATGCGCTTGCGGCGGCTGTCACAGCGGACGAACTGGAGGCGTGGCGCATCCGATTTCTCGGGCGGCGGGGGGCGCTGACGCAGCTTCTGCGCGGGCTGGGAGCGCTGTCGCCGACAGAGCGTCGCAGCGTGGGCAGCGCCGCCAACAGCACCAAGTTGCTGCTGGAACAGAGTTTGGAGCAGCGGCGACAATCCCTCGCGTCCGCCACACGCGACGCCGATGCCGCTGCGGACGCCATAGATGTTACGCTGCCGGGATACCCCGCACCCATCGGCGGGCTGCATCCCACAACGCAGATGATACGGCAGATATGCGACGCCTTTGCGTCTATGGGCTTCGATGTGGTCGAGGGGCCAGAGGTGGAGTGGGACTTGTACAACTTCGAGATGCTGAACATCCCGAAGGGGCATGCGGCGCGGGACATGTGGGCGACGCTTTGGGTAGACCAGCCGGACGAGAGCGGCGATTACCCGATGCTGATGCGCACGCAGACCTCGCCGATGCAGATACGCACGATGCAAGAGCGCAAGCCGCCCATCCGCGTGGTGGTGCCGGGCAAGTGCTACCGCTACGAAGCCACCGACGCCACGCACGAATGGCACTTCTATCAGGTAGAGGGATTGGCAGTGGACAAGGGCATCACCTTCGCCGACTTGAAGGGGACGCTGTTCGAGTTTGCGCGCCGCATCTTCGGCGAAGACCGCCAAGTGCGCTTCCGCTGCGACTACTTCCCGTTTGTGGAGCCGGGCGTGGACATGGCAATATCCAACTTCCGCGACCCCAAGACCGGCAAGCGCCCCATCAACCGCGACGAGGATTGGATAGAAATCCTAGGTGCGGGGATGGTGCATCCGAAGGTGCTAGAAGGCGTGGGGCTAGACCCGAATATCTACACAGGCTTCGCCTTCGGGATGGGCCCGGAGCGCATATCCATGCTCAAGTATGGCATCGAAGACATCCGCCTGTTCTACTCCAACGACCTGCGCTTCCTGAGCCAGTTCTAGCTATGGAGATGATGAAACGGCTTGCTTCGCCCTAACCTTTCCGCAAAATAGGGGTAGGGAACACGGGCGTCTATTTCTTAAAATTCCCGAAATTTCCGCAAACGAGGACATCAATGAAAGTGCCCATATCTTGGCTGAAAAACTATGTGCCGGTGGATGTTGCGCCGTCGGAGTTGTCGCATCGTCTCACGATGGCGGGCAACGAGGTTGGCGGCGTGGACACGCTGGGAGCGGACTGGGACGCCGACAAGGTGGTGGTGGGGCAAGTGCTGAGCGTTGCGCCGCACCCCAATGCGGATCGGCTGCGGCTGCCGACGGTGGACGCGGGCGGCGGCGAGACTGCGACGGTGGTCTGCGGCGCGCCGAATGTCGCCGCTGGGCAAAAGATTGCGTTTGCGCGCACTGGCGCTATGCTGGTCAGCCCACGCTCGGGCAGGATAGAGGCGCTCAAGCCCGCCAACATACGCGGCGTCCGCTCCGAGGGCATGGTCTGTTCCGCGCTAGAGCTTGGGCTGGGCACAGACCACGATGGCATCCTCGTGCTGGACGCTGACGCCCCTGTCGGGATGCCGCTTGCGGACTATCTCGGCGATGCGGTGCTGGATATAGAGGTTACGCCCAACCGCCCGGACTGCCTGTCCGTGCTGGGCATCGCACATGAGGTTGCAGCGCTGACCGGCGCTAGCGTAACCGAGCCGCCTATCGCCTACGCCGAATCGGATATGCCAATAGCATCGCAGGCGCAAATCCAAATCGCCGACCCCGAGCTTTGCTACCGATACACGGCGACGCTGATACGCGGCATTCGCATCGGCGAATCTCCGGCGTGGATGCAAGATGCGCTCGTGAAGGCTGGGCTGCGTCCCATCAACAACATCGTGGACATTACGAACTATGTGATGCTGGAGTACGGTCAGCCGCTGCACGCCTTCGACTTCGACAAGGTGCGGGACGCCACGATAATCGTGCGGGCGGCGCGTCCGGGTGAAACGCTGGTTACGCTGGATGGCGAGGTGCGCAAGCTGAACCCGCCGATGCTCGTCATAGCGGACTCGCAAGACGCCGTGGGCTTGGCGGGCGTGATGGGGGGCGCAAACACGGAGATAGACGGCGATACCACCACCGTGCTGCTGGAATCGGCGAACTTCGACGCCATCAACACGCGCCGCACACGCCTTGCGCTGAAGATGGACAGCGACGCATCGTATCGCTTCGAGCGCGGTATCCGCCCCGAGCTTGCGCCGATTGCGCTGCGGCGCGCCACTCAGCTCATCGCCGAACTCGCTGAGGGTGTCCCCGACAAGGGCATATTGGACATATACCCGAACCCACAGCCGTCGCCGTCCGTCCGCGTAAGCCGACAGCGCATCCGCCAACTGCTCGGCGTGGATTACACGATGGAGCGCATAGAGCGCACGCTGTCGGCGCTGTCGTTCGAGCGCGACCGTGCACCAGAGGGCATGATGGCGACGATGGACGCATTTTCCGTAGGCGCTCCGGATGCCGAAGATGGCGTGATATGGGTGCGCCCGCCCTATTGGCGCTCGGACATCACACTCGAAGAGGATGTGGTAGAGGAGCTGGCGCGCATCATCGGCTATGACAGCATCCCGACGACGATGCTCTCATCGCCGATACCGCACGGGCAGCCGCAACCGGCGCGCATCCTGCGCGAGCGCATCAAAGACACGCTGGTCGCCGCCGGTATGCGTGAGACGATTAGCTACTCGCTCGTGAGTGCGAGCATGATGGACAGGGCGGGTGATGCGCACGGGGACGACGATGCGCTGCGTATCGCCAACCCGATGAGCAGCGAGTTCACGCATCTGCGGACGAGCCTGCGCGCGAGTGTGCTGACCACGCTCGCCAACAACCGCCGCACTATGCACGGCGAGGGCATTCGCATCTATGAGATAGGCAACGCATACATCCCGCAAAGCGAGGCGCGCGAGCGCGACCTGCCCTTCGAGCGCGAGATGCTGGTGGGAGTGGTGTGCGGTGCGCGTATGCCCGTGTCTTGGCATGCGCCGCGGGCACAGCGCGAACCGCAGCATATGGGCTTCTTCGATGCCAAAGGCGCACTAGAGGCGGTGTTCGATGAGCTTCGGCTACCTGTGCGATATGAGCCGCATGGCGCCGATGCGTTGCTGCATCCGAGCCGCACGGCGCAGCTGCTCTGCGGTGATACGGCGGTCGGTGTCGTGGGCGAACTTCGTGCCGCTGCACTGCGCCGCTTCGACATCGATGGTGCGCCCGTCGCCCTGTTCGAGGTGGACTTGGCGGCGCTCTTGTCCGCGCTGCCGCAAGACGAGTTCCAGCACAAGCCGGCAAGCCGCTACCCCGAATCCTACCGCGACCTTGCGCTCATCGTGGACGCCGACATCAGCTCGGCGCGCATACAGGCAATCATTGAGCGCAACCGCGTGGTAACGCATTCAGTCCCGTTTGACATCTACGAGGGCGAGGGTGTGCCGGCGGGCAAGCGCTCGCTGGCGTATCGCGTGGTGTTCCAATCGGAGCGCGGCACGCTGACATCTGAGCAGATAGACCGCATCCAAGCGAGCATTCTGCGCCAGCTGGAGCGGGAACTGGGGGTGGAACTGCGCGCCTAATGCGCTTGCGCCCTACGGCTGACGCACAGGGAACATCACGGCTGTGCTGTATACCCCGGGCGGGATTGATTGTGCGAATAATAAAGGCAAGGCGCTGTGGTGGCTAGCGCAGAGGTTCGTCGCGGCGCCCGGTTACCATGTATATGACATCCTCGGCGATGTTGGTGGTGCGGTCGGCGATGCGCTCGATGTTGTGCGCCGCCCAAAGCAGGTGTGTGGCGCGGCGTATGACGCTGGGGTCGCTGAGCATGTATGTTAGCAGTTCGCGATAGACCTGCTCGTATAGGGCGTCCACTTCGTCATCGTCGGCTTGAACTGACATTGCCGCTACCACATCGCGGTTGACGAACGCATCGAGGCTGCGGCGCACCATCTCGGACGCCTTCTGTGCCATTCGCGGTATGTCTATGAGCGGTTTGAGCGGTGGTTCATCGCCCATCATTATGCTTATCTTGGCGATGCCCTCGGCGTAGTCGCCCATGCGCTCCAGCTCAGCACCGAGGTACAGAACGGTTACGAGGATGCGGAGGTCGCTCGCCATAGGCTGCTGCGTTGCTATCAGCTCGATGCAGAATTCCTCCATCTCCCGCTGCTTGTCGTCTATGATGTCGTCTTCGGCGATGACATCCTGCGCTAGCACAAGGTCGCGGTTGCGGAGGGCTTCCAGGGAGCGCGCGATTGCCTTTTCCACCATGCTGCCCATCAGCAGCAGGTCATCCTGAAGCATACGCATATGGCGGTCAAAGTCTGCTCTTGGCATATTCAGTCCCTTAATGTGCTTTGACCTGCCGGACGACGGTGTTTCGTTGTAATTGGCAATTGGCGTTGCTGGGTGGGTGATGCTCTCGATGCGCTGCGATGACCCATTGCGGCGCAGGCAGAATGTAGGATGGCTAGCTAAAGCGGCCCGTGATGTAGGCTTCGGTGCGCTCGTCCGAGGGGTTGGTGAATATCTTCTGGGTGTCGTCGAACTCCACTAGATAGCCGCATCGGCTCTCGTCCACCATGAGGAAGGCGGTCTTGTCGGACACGCGGGCGGCTTGCTGCATGTTGTGGGTAACGATGACGATGGTGTAGTCCTCTTTGAGTTGGCGGATGAGTTCCTCGACGGCGAGGGTGGCGATGGGATCTAGGGCGGATGCCGGTTCGTCCATCAGCACCACTTCGGGTTCGACGGCGACGGCTCGCGCGATGCAGAGGCGCTGCTGCTGCCCGCCGGAGAGTTCGAGTGCGCTCGTGTGGAGGCGGTCTTTCACCTCATCCCACAGGGCGGCTTGCTGGAGAGACTTTTCTACGGCGGCGTCCATGTCGCCGGTGTAGCCGTTGATGCGCAAGCCAAAAGCCACATTGTCGTATATGGACTTGGGGAAGGGGTTCGGGCGCTGGAAGACCATGCCAATGCGGGAGCGGATTTCTGTGGGGTCCACATCGGGGGCGTACAGGTCGAAGCCTTCGAAGATGATGCTGCCGCTGATGCGTGCGCCTTGAATGAGGTCGTTCATGCGGTTGAAGCAGCGCAGCAGGGTGCTCTTGCCGCAGCCGGATGGACCTATGAGCGCGGTTACTTCGTGGCGCTGGATGTCCATGCTCATGTCGCGGATGGCGCGGAAGTCGCCGTAGTTCACACCCAGCTCACGGGCGCGCAGCACCATCTTGTTCTCCACATCTTGGGCGTTGGGGGCATCAGTCGTAGGCGTTTGCGGAATTGCTTGGGTCATCTTTTGTTCTTCTCCCCGCCGCTTTTTCGTTCCGGACGGTGCTTATAGACAGGGCGCTTACAAGTTGCTTTGCGCTAGTCCTCGATGCGGGACTGGTGGCGGTCTCGCAGGATGATGGCGATGGCGTTCATTGTGAGCAGCACTGCGAGCAGCACGATGATGCCTGCGGCTGCCAGCCCTTGGAACTCGTCTTGCGGGCGGGATGTCCAGTTGAAAATCTGGATGGGCAGCACGGTGAACTGCTCGAGCGGGTGCGCAGGCACGAATGTGAGATACACGAGGGCGCTGATGGCGATGACCGGCGCCGCTTCGCCTAGCGCGCGCGACATGGCGAGTATGGTGCCGGTGAGGATGCCGGGCATCGCCTGTGGCAGCACTACGCCCTTGATGACCTGCCACTTCTCTGCGCCCAAGGCGTATGCGGCTTCGCGATAGGTGTCGGGGACGGCGCGTATGGCTTCGCGCGACGCCAGTATGACGATGGGCATCACCAGCAGCGCCATCGTCATTGCACCCGCCATCAGGTAGCGCTCGCCCGTGAACAGGAACTGCACGAACACGGACAGCCCCAGCAGCCCGTACACTATGGACGGCACACCGGCGAGGTTGGACAGGTTGATCTCGATGAAGTTCGTCAGGCGGTTCTTGACGGCGTACTCTTCGAGGTATATGGCAGCGCCCACGCCGATGGGTATGGCGAACAGGGCGGTAAGCCCCATCAGCCACACGCTGCCCCACAGGGCGGACTTCAGCCCCGCCTGCTCGGGATGTCGCGACGGGTAGGAATTGATGAAGTCCCAGTTGAGCCACGGCAGCCCCTCGAACAGGATGCGCACAATTAGCACCATCAGACCGATGATGCCAATCATAACGGCGAGGAGAAAGACGGTGTAGAATGCGCCGCCGATGGCTTTTCGCAGCGCCAAGCGCGGGTTGAACGAGGCGGTATGGCGCATCTTAATACTTCTCCCGCCAGCGTTTGACTATGAAGTGCCCGAGCAGGTTCATCACGAGGGTCATCAGGAACAGCAGCAAGCCCACGGCAAAGATGGTGTTGTACTCCAAAGAGCCGTGCGGGGTTTCGCCGAGGCTGAGCTGCACGATGAACGCGGTCATCGTTTGGATGCTTTCGAGCGGATTTGCCGTGAGATTGGGCGTTGCGCCGGCGGCGATGGTAACAAGCATCGTTTCGCCGATGGCGCGGGATATGGCGATGATGAACGACGCCACGATGCCGGACAGAGCCGCAGGCACAACCACGCGCAGGCTGACTTCCAAGCGCGTTGCGCCGAGGGCGTACGCTCCGTGGCGGAGCGAGCGCGGCACGGACACCATTGCGTCTTCGCTCAGCGACGACACCATCGGGATTATCATCAAGCCCATCACCAAGCCGGCGCTAAGGGCGTTGAACACCAGCATCTCAGGGAAGATAACCTGCAGGATGGGCGTTACGAATGTGAGGGCGAAGTAGCCGTACACGACCGTGGGGATGCCCGCCAAAATCTCGAGGATGGGCTTGACGATGCGGCGCACCTTGTCGGGCGCATACTCGGACAGGAATATGGCGGTCGCAAGGCCAATGGGCAGGGCGACTATCGCCGCGATGGCAGCGATGAGCAGTGTGCCGGATACGAGGGGCAGCACGCCGTATGCGCGTGGCTTGAGGATGGGCGTCCAGCGCGTCCCGGTCAGGAAGTCCCATATAGCCACCGTGTCGAAGAAGCCCACGGCTTGCCACACGAGCGTGTAGATGATGCCGATGGTGGTTAGCACGGATACGAGGGCGCAGACGAAGAATATCCAGCGCACTATCTTGCCCTGCAACTCCACGCTGCGGCTACGCTTGAACTTGGGCGATGTTACGCGCTGTTGACAAGACACGCCCGTGTCGCTCATCTGCCGGGAGCTGTCGTGGGGCTGTGGCATCGTAGTTTGCATAGCAAGTACAAGACTAGACGCCGATGTTTAAGCAGGTGTGAACGAAGAGTTAACAATCCGTTAATGCAAATTGAATGTGTGTCGGTTCTCAATCCCCCATCTTTAGCATTTTCACGCATTCTCCCAGAGGAATACGGAGGGATTTAGGGGGGAACGCCGCATCTGCCACATGTGAAGGCTGCGCACCGCGCTAGGCTTCCTTGGATGCCACGGGGATGGTGAACGAAAATGTGCTGCCCACGCCCTCTTGGCTTTGGACGGTGATTTCGCCGGCGTGGGTTTGGACGATGTGCCGCGTGATTGCCAAGCCCAAGCCGGTGCCGCCGTCGGCGCGCGCTCTGTCCACCTTGTAGAAGCGTTCGAACACATGCGGGCGATGCTCGGGGGCGATGCCCACGCCGGTGTCTTGGACGCAAACGCGGTGGTGGCTTGCGTCGCCGTCGGCTGTGTCTCGCGCCGCTCTGACGGACACGCTGACACTGCCGGATGCGGTGTTCTTCAGCGCATTTTCCAGCAGGTTGACCAGCGCTTGGCGTATCTTGGCGCTTTCGCCCAGCGCAATGACGGGAACAGGCGGGACAATGGCGCGCACGGCTACGGTGGGGCTACGGTCGGCGTACTCGGACGCCACCTCGCACACCAGCGCTGACAGGTCGAACGGGGCGAGATTGGGGCGGTGCTGGCTGCTCTCTAAACGGGCAAGTTCGAGCAGGTCTTCCACCATGGCGTTCATCCTGTCCACTTCGCGGTTGATGCGGCGGAGGAAGTCGCGTGCCGCTGCGTTATCGTCCAGCGCGCCGTCTTCCAGCGTCTCCACCATCATCTTCACCGATGTCAGGGGACTGCGGAGTTCGTGGGACACATTGGCGACGAACTCGCGGCGGGTGGTTTCCAAGCGATGGACGCCGGTGAGGTCGTGGAGGGAGAGCAGGATGCTGCCGTCGCCGGGGCCGCCTAGCGGGGTTGCGATGGCACTCAATAAGCGGCGCTGCGGCAGCAGGTTCACCTCTGCGCCCTGCATCTGCTTTGTGGCAAGGGCACGAAGCGCAACCTGCACGATTTCATGGTCGTGCAGCGTCTCGACTAATCCGGCGCCCACGGCGTCTTTGGCGCTGACATCTAGCAGGCGCTCTGCGGCGCTGTTCATCAGAGCGATGCGGCGGTCGGCTTCGATGACCAGCACGCCGTCCTCCATCGTGTCCAGCATGGCGGTCAGCTTGCTGCTTTCGCCAGACAGGTCGCTGACCATGCGGCGGATGGTCTGCGCCATTGCGTTGAACGCTTCGGCGAGTTCTTGGGTTTCGTCCGATGTGGATGCCGCAACGCGATGCTCCAAGTCGCCCTGCGCCAGCCGATTTGCGCCTTCGGCTACTGCGCGCACCGAGCGTGATGTGCGGTGGAAGACGAAATAGCCCGTGCCGACCGACAGCACCGCTACAAGTAGGGCGGATATGAGAATGGCTGTGATGATGCGGCTGATGTTTGCCTGCACCTGCGAGGTGGGCATCGCTATGCGCGCCGCCCCGACAACTCGCCCGTCGATGCGGATGGGCACTGCGGTGTAGAGCGTCTCTACGCCATTCTCGATGCGTATGCTGTGTGTGGCGCTGCCGACAAGGGCTTGGCGCACCTCGCTTTGGATGGGCTGATCTTGACTCGCTGACGGGATGCGGCGGCTGTCAGCGACAGGCGTGCCGTCGGCGTCGATTATGGCAACATGTGCGCCCACGATTTCGCTGGTCTGACGGCTGAGTGCCTGCAACCGGTCGGCGTTCGCAATGTGCGGCGCTGCGGTAATGCTGACCAAGTGTGCCTGCTGTTCGATGCCGGTCTGCAGGTTGGCGATGTATGTGTCGCGGATGAAATCGACGAGGTATATGCTGACTGCGCCCATAGCCACGAATATGAGGGCGGTGTATGCGAGGGCGATGCGCCAGTGCAGCGCCTTTGGCAGGCGGAGTCTCATCCGTCGAATCGGTAGCCCACGCCGCGAATGGTAACGATGCGTACGGGGCGGGACGGTTCGGGTTCAATCTTTTCGCGCAGCCAGCGGATGTGCACATCCACGGTGCGGCTGTCGCCATAGTAGTTGTGCCCCCATAGGCGGTCGAGGATCTGGTCGCGGGTGAACACGCGTGCCTTGTTGCCCGCGAGCAGCGCCAGCAGATCGAACTCGCGGGGTTTGAGTTCCAACTCTACGCCGTCTCTGCGGGCGATGTGGCTTGTGCTGTCGATTTCGAGATCGCCGCTGCGGATGATGTCGGTGCGGTTGGGTTCGCTGCTATTGTCGGACAGGCGGGCGCGTCGGAGCAGGTTGCGGACGCGCACCATCAGCTCGCGAACGCTGAACGGCTTGGTAACATAGTCGTCTGCGCCCAGCTCCAAGCCCACGACGCGGTCAATCTCCTCGCCGCGCGCCGTGAGCATCAGAATGGGCACATCGCTCTCGCTGCGTAGGATGCGGCACACCTCGAACCCGTCTAGGCGGGGCAGCATGACATCCAATATCACGAGGTCGGGCGATGCTGCGCGCGCGGCGTTTAGCGCCTGCTCGCCATCAATCGCCGTGTCCACAGCATACCCCTCGCGCTCGAGGTTGTAGCGCAGCGTATCGAGGATGTTCTTTTCGTCTTCAACCACAAGGACAGTGGGCATTTTCGTCGCTCAATTCGTCAGTGGGTCGGGTGCATAACCATCTCGGCGCAATGCGGAATCACAGATGCCGCCTCGTACATAACGCCTATGACCACATCGCCGCTTGCCTACTACAATAGCATATTCGCATAACGCAGATGCAAGCGAGGGCATCGGCAGTGATAAGACAACAGGTCAACATTGCGAGGCTGGCATCCTTATCAGATTCTGCTTGGGAATAGTTGAGAATATGAGAATATTAGGAACGGTTCGGGCTTGACAATGTGCAAACATTAGTGCTAGTGTAATTCAACATCGTTGTACGAATGGCGCAAGTGCAGCGTTGCGCCGCAAGCGTGGGCGGACAAGGCGCCCTTTGGATTTCGCATAGACAACCGCTCCGAGACGGAGCCGCCCCTAAGGCATAGCAGGGCGACGATGCCCCCGATTTCGAGGCCGATGACGGTCCTTAATCGGGGGTTTTTGTGTTCGTCAGATTCAGGCGGCTGGGTAATTCATCAGCCGACAGGTTTCTGATTATCGGGGAAATTCCGACAGGGCAAGAAGCTTATAGACATTCGTTTAGCGTTTAGGAGGAATGCTTTGAATCGCAGGGTACGGTCGATGGGGATGGACATAGTGGAGCGGGGCGCTCGGAGTGCGCAACGGCGCAGCGTTACGATTGCGGCGAATGACAGGGCGCGCACAGAGCCGGACATCGTGCTCGACGGGCTGCGGTTCGACAACTATCGCCGCAACCCGGTTGTCATGTGGGCGCACGATGCGGTGGGACGCTCGCCGTCGGGCGGCTTGCCCATTGGCAGAACGCTCAGCATCGGACGCAGCGACGAGGGTATTGTCGCCGAGTTCGAGTTCCTCGAGGACGACGATTTCGCACAGCGCATCCGCAACGCATGGGACAAGGGCTTTCTGCGCGCGGCGTCCATCAGCTGGCTGCCACTGGAGAGCGAGGCTACAGATGACGGACGCCTGCGCGATACGCAATCCGAGCTGCTTGAATGGTCAATCGTATCGGTGCCGGCAGACCCGGACGCACTGCGCGAGGCGCACCGCCGCATGCTGGATTCGCTGCTATCGCCGAGCACACCGGCTGCCCGTGCAGCAACCGATGCGCCAACACCCGGCGGGCTTGCACTGACGGCGGCAGAGCTTGGCGAGTTGCAATCGGCGGCTGAGGCGCTTGGAGCGCTGTTGTCGAGGGTGCGGGATGTTTCCCCGCAGCGTGTCGAGACGCCAACCACACCTGACCTCGCCGAGCTGCGTGCGCTGACCGCCACCACACGGCGCATCGCAAGCGGTGAATCGGCAGAGCGCAGCCCACCCGCCTGATGCGCTCTCAACACGAGGGCGGCGGTATCTAGCGCATGCCCACAGACCTACTGACCGCTGATTATCTACAACTATCAGCCATACTGGCATTAAGGAGCAAAACGGAAATGACAAACACCGACATGGACGCAATCAAGAAAGACCTGACAGACATCAACGCTTTCGTGCGGGAGCGGTTCGAGCCTGTAACGAAAGAGGTGGGGCTGCTGCGCGAGGAAACGGAGCGCATACGGCAGGATGTGAACGCCGTAACGCAGCGGGAGCGCAGTGTCCGCCGCAGCGCGCTGAGCGCATATGCAGACGAGGCGGCGTTGCCCGTGGTGCCGTCGGGCGCATATGCGGGGATGGATCTGCTGGACTTGGCGCTGGTGCGGCGGTTCGCACACTCGCAGCGGCGCGAGGGGTTCGGTCCAGCGTGGATACAGCGGGCAGAGACTGCCAAGCACCTGCTCGCCGCAAGCATCACGCCCGCCGACATACAGGCGTCTCACGCTGCAACCGAGCGCCGCTTGGAGCGCTGGTTCAGCGTAGACTCCAAGAACACGGGGCAGTTCCAAGGCTTCAGCCGTGCACTGCTTGGCGCTATGACCCGCGCCGCTATGGACAGCACCACCGCCGGCAGCGGCGACGAACTCGTTGCCACGCTAGAGGCGCGCGAACTCTGGCATGATGTCAACCTGCAAACGCTCGTTGCGCCGCTCATCCCCACATTCCCGATGCTGTCCAACCCGTTCGATGTGCCGCGCCAACTAGGCGATGTGAGCTTCTACCCCGGAACGGAGAATGCGGCAACGACATCCACGGCGCTCACCACCGGGCGCACCCGCTTGACCGCATATGAACTCGTGGGACAAGTGCCGTACAGCTTCACGCTGGAAGAGGACGGCGTCATCGCGATGCTGCCGGAGATACGCGCAGGGCTTGTGCGGAATGTGGCTGAGGCGCTGGATGACATTATCCTGAACGCCGACCGCACAGCAGCGAACAGCATCAATGCGGACGGCGCATCGGTTGCCGCTAGCGACGCCGGCAAGGCGCAGTGGCTCATCGGCTACGACGGCATCCTGCATCTGCCGCTGGTGGACAACAGCGCACAGGCGCTCAACCACGACGCTGCCGTTTCGGACGATATGTTCAACGAGCTGCGAGCCAAATTGGGCAAGTACGGGGCGCGCCCGTCGCAGCTGGTGTGGGTTATGGATGTGAACACATTCATACGGTCGCAGTCGGTAGACCAGTTCCGCACGATGGACAAGCTGGGGCCGAACGCAACGCTGCTGACGGGGATGCTTGGTGCGATAGAGGGCATACCGGTCATCGTGTCCGAGCAGATGCGGCTTGCAGACGCCGATGGCAAGGTTACGGATGACGGCAACTCCAACAGCAAGGGCAGGGTGCTGCTGGTGAACCGCACGCAGTGGGCACAGGGCTTCCGCCGCCACCTGACGCTGGATGTGGACCGTGACACGCAGAAGCGCCAAACCGTCATCACCGTGAGCTTCCGCCATGCGCTCGCAGAACGCAGCGGCGACCGCTCAAAAGCCGCACACACGGGCTTGCAGTACAACATCGACCTCTCATAGCACATCGTTGGTCGGGCAGTTTGTTGGCGTGTCGGTTTGAGCGACGGCTCGGAAAACCGACACACCAACATCCGTACTCATCCGACCAATCCGCCGCCACACCGACCACATGACCGCATGAAGGACTGACCAATGCCACACGCATATGTATCGCTGGACGCCCTGAAATCTGCGTCTGTGCTGAACATCACGGGGACCGATTATGATGCGCGACTGCTGCGTCTAGGCGAGGCTGCGAGTGCAGCCATAGACCGCCGCTGCAACCGGCACTTCTATGTGCTCTATGCCACGCGGCACCTAGATGGCGACGGCTCTGATGCGCTAATACTGCCCGACTTGATAGCGGCGGACGCAGACGGCGTGCGAACTGACGAGAACGGCGACGGGGCGTTCGAGACGATATGGAGCACCGCCGACTACCGCTTGCTGCCACTAGACGCCGACCCTGCCGCATACGGCAATCCCAACTCGCAGCCATACACGCGGCTGGAACCGACCGGCGCAAAGGCGCTGCCACAGGGACGCGAGCGCATACAGATTGCGGGCAATTGGGGATGGTGGGAACACCTGATGCGCATCGACGCCACCGCCGCCGTAATCACGAATGCTAGCGACACCACGCTTACGCTGAGCGCCGCAGCGCCTGAGATCTCAGCGGGCAATACGCTCCGCATAGACGCCGAGCAGATGTATGTGCGAGCGGTGGACGGCGTGCGCATAATCGTGGCGCGCGGCGTCAACGGCACGGCGGCGGCAGCGCACACTCGGGCGAGCGCCATTCGCCTCTACGAGTACCCGCCGCCAGTGGAGGAGGCTGCGCTGATGTTAGCGGCGCGCCTGTGGAGAGGCGTGCTCACCGGAGGCGCAGAACCCCGCGACGGCGGCATCGACGATGACATCATGCTGCTGCTCAGCTCATATCGCAAGCCGCCGTTGGGCGGGAGCTAGCACTCACACCCTCGCGCGTGCTTTGAGGCAGCGGTGCGGGTTTTCAAATTCGCATCGCTTTGTGTGCATGTTTCCTGAATCGCTATGCGAAAGTCCGGACAGGCAGGCGTAACCAACATTGGGTATTTTGGGGCATTAAGGGCGCAAGGATACGGCGTGCGCAGGAAAAGGGAGGCGCAGGTATGACAAACGATATTGCGGAGGCGAAGGCTGGGCTGATTGCGCTGCTGTCGGCAGTGGATGGGCTGCGCGTGCTGGAATATGCGCCTGACGCAGCCCACCAACTGCCGGCGGCTATCGTGCGCTTGGAGCAGCGCGAGGCTATGGAAACGCTGGGCGGCGGCGCAATCGTGGGCAGCATCTGCGTGGAGGCGCTGGTATCAGCATCCGATGCGCGGCAGGCTATCCGCGCTCTGGACGCACTGATGGAGGCGCACGGAGCGCAGAGCATCGAGGCTGCGACAAGCGCAGACCCCAGCTGGGGAGGCAGCGTGGATGACGCCCGACTCGTGAGCATCGACAACATCGGCGAACGCACAGCGAACGGGGTGCGCTGTCTGGGTGCAGACTTCCATTTCAGGTTCGTCAAACGCGTGAACGGGCGATAAATTTGACGGCGTACGCTACCGGGCATGTAGAGGGCTGGTTGTGAGCCGCAGCGCCCTATGCTATACTTGGGCGTACTTGCAGCGCCAAGTTCATCTGGCGTGCAGGTGTGTTCGTTTTTTGAGCCAGATCCCTGTGTCTGCGGCACGCTGTGTTTTGGCATCGGCTGTTGATGATCCTGTTGTGTATTTATTGCATTCTTCTGGATTTATCTGTATGAGGAGAGACTTATGGCTTATGTAACCCTTCGAGAGGGCGAAGATCCCGAAGCGCTGTTGAAGCGATTCCAGACTTCCATGCAGCGCTCCGGCATTCTGCGCGAACTTCGCAACCGCCGCTTCTTTCGCTCCAAGGGCGAGCAGGCGCGCCTAGACAAGCAGCGCAGCCTGCGGCGCATACGCCGTCGCCGCAACAGGTAGCCGCATGAGCGCCGCCGCGCATATCACCCCTGCCGACCACTTCGTGGATGTGAACGGCTTGAAGCTGCACTACCTAGATTGGGGCGGGGATTCGCCTCGCAATCTGCTGCTGGTTCACGGGCAGGGCGGCAACGCCCACAACTGGGACTTTATTGCGCGCGAACTTCGGGACGAGTTTCGCATCATCGCACTCGACCAGCGCGGGCACGGCGACTCGTCGCACACGCGCGAGGGCTATGCCGTAACCGCATTCGCAGCCGACCTCGCAGCGTTCGCAGACGCCGTCGGCATCGTGCCTTACGACTATGTGGGCGCATCGCTCGGCGCGCGCAACGCCATCGCATATGCCGGCGAACACACCGTCCACCTAAAACACCTCGTCTGCTTGGACTATGGTCCAGAGATGAGCACGGCGTCTGCCAAGAAGCAGATAGGCGGGATGAACCGCCGCCCGCTCGGTTGGCGCAGCATAGACGAGTATGTGGAGCAGAGCCGTCAAGCGAACCCGCGCCCATCGCTCGAGTATCATCGCAACTCAGCCGAACACGGACTGCGCCTCAACTACGCGGGCAAGTATGTCGCCAAGCACGACCCGGATATGTTCTGGATAAACGGTGGCTTCGGCGCGCGGGAAGTGCCGCTGCTGTGGGAACGCTGGGCGCAAATCCGATGCCCCATCCTAGAGATCAAGGGCGCACACAGCGACTTCCTGTCCCCCGAAATCGTGGAGCGTATGCGCTCGCTGCAGCCGTCGATGCGGTTTGTGGAAGCGCCAAACTCCGGGCATCCCGTAGCGGCAGACAACCCCGACTTTCTGCTAGCTGAGCTGCGCCGCTTCCTCGTGGACTAGGCACCGACTAGACCCCGATTTCGCACTTCCGGCATCGAATCCCTCCCGTCAATTGAACGCTAATCGGGCGACCGCAAGCGTGGCGGCAGCGGACTTCACCTTTGGCACGACTAGCACACCGCCGCCCTCATCTGCGGCGGCGAGCAGCGCAGCCGGTTCGCACACGCCGGCGATGCCCAGCAACCGCAGCGACGCCGACGGCCCTGAGGGAATGGGCGCAGCATTCAGCGCAGCCGCATCGTAGCAGCGCATAGGGACACCCAGTCTCTCCGCAAGCAGCTGCAGCGCCGGTTCATCCCGCTTCAGCTCGGCAGTAGCAACGCAGAGCACGCTTGCCGCAGACAGGTTGTGCGCCGCAAGCGTGTCCCGCAGCAGCGCATCCACTTCGTTCGCAGACACCCCGCGCCGACAGCCCACGCCAACCATGAGGCTGCTCGGTCTGTATATCACCAGCGTTTGCCCGTCTGATGCGCCAATGACAGATGCGGCGTCTGCGCGGTCGGTTATCATCAGCGCCGTCGGGAACGCCGCCAGATCGTCTGCCGCTTCGCATATGTGGATGTTCGGCGCTAGTTCCCAGCCGTGAGTGTCCAGCCAGTTGCGCTCGCCGGCGTCTTGGAAAATGCCGACAGGCTCGCCGTTGATTACGGCGGCGCTTGCGCGGGTAATATCTGCCTTGCACGCCTCTATTTGCCAGCCGAACTCGCTGCCCAGCACATCCACGGCGAGCGTTCCAAGCGCGTGTGCGGCAGATGTAACCACCGGTGTGGCATCGATGGCGGCGGCTATCTGTGCGGCGAAGGCATCTGCGCCCCCGATATGCCCGGACAGCAGGCTGATGGCAAACCGCCCAGCGTCGTCGATGCACACCACCGCCGGGTCTGTGCGCTTATCGCCGATGAGGGGCGCAAGCAGGCGCACAGCAGCGCCCACCGGCATCACCAGCACAAGCCGCCGCCGCTCCGCAAACAGGCGCGCCACCAGCGGACGCACGGGCAGGTCGAACGGCATCACATCGTCAATCCCCACGGCGAATCGTCGATCTATGTGCAGGTCGGCATCAGCGCCCAGCGCATCACGCAGGCGAACAGCCAACCCTGCGCCTCGCCGAGATATGGCGACGATGGCGGCGCTATTCGCAGCAGGCTCAGCCATCGCCATTCGTGGGAGCGCACGCCGCGTCGACGGGGGCAGATGCGCGCCTGTACAGATGCGTGTAGTCTGCCGAGTACAGGTGTGAGGATGCGGCGGCGGCGGGTTCGGCGGGACGGCGTATGTCGGGGGCGAACGCCGCTCCCACCAGCACGAGCGCTTGCAATGTGATGCCCGCGCGCTTCACCTTAGGCGCAATGTCCGCAAGAGTGCCGCGTATCACCTGTTCGTCCTCCCAACCCACGCGATAAACGACCGCTACGGGCGTGTCCGCGCCGTATCCGCCCGCCATGAGTTCGCGCACTACGCCGTTTATGCGCGTGATGCTGAGGAACAGCACCAGTGTGCAGCCGTGCGCCGCAAGGTCGCGCAGCTTTTCGCCCGACGGCATCGGAACGCGTCCCTCCAAGCGCGTGAACACCACGGTCTGCGACACATCCGGCACGGTGAACTCGGTCTTCAGAACGGCGGCGGCGGCGAATGCGGCGCTCACGCCGGGCACGATTTCGTACTCCACGCCTGCGGCTTCCAGCAGGCGCATCTGCTCCAGCACAGCGCCGTATATGGACGGGTCGCCGCTTTGGATGCGCGCCACCGTCTCGCCATCGGCGGCGGCGGCTATCATCAGCGCCGTAATCTCGCCCAAAGTGAGCGTCTTGCTGCCTATGATGCGCGCACTCGGCTTCGCTCCGTCACACACCGCCGGATGCACCAGCGAATCGGCGTAGATGATGAGGTCGGCGGCGTCTATGATGCGCTTCGCCTTTAGCGTCAGCAGCTCCGGGTCGCCCGGCCCTCCCCCGATGAAATACACTTTCCCAGCCATCAGTACACCCTTGCTATTCATCTGCTGTTCATTCGTCCGTCTAGTAAATCGCTTAAATCACTGCGACCAATTCGTTCATATCAGCGCTCGATGCCCAAATGTCATAGAGCCGACCGCCTATCGACAGCCCGCTCGGATCATCTCTTGCCGCTTAGAATTAGCATCGAGAAGTAGTCGGCGTCGTCAGGTGCGATGCTCTTCAGGCTGAACGCAAGCTGTTCCTGCGGTGTGGTGGCGCGGCGCGCAAAGACGCATCGGCGCAGTTCGCCTGCGGCTTCCAGCTCGGAAACGGCTGCGAGTGTGCGTGCATTGACCTTCATCAGCACCACAGTGTCGTATTCGGCGAGCACGGCGCGTAGGTCGTCAATGCCATACATAGCGGGCAGCACCGCCAGCCGTTCGCCGTGCGACACGAGCGGCAATGTGGCACGCGCCGCCACCGCCGTGATGGATGTTACGCCGGGGATCACCTCTACGGGCAGGTGTGGATGTGCCGCTTGAACCTTCTCCATCACATACATGAACGAGCCGTACAGCAGCGGGTCGCCCTGCGTCAGGAACGCCACATCCCGACCGCAAAGCAGATGCGCCACAATGCGCTCGGCTGCGTCTGCCCACACGCCGTCCGATGTCCCGCCCATAACGAAGGATGCGTAAATCAGCCGTTGACGCTCGGTGTCGATGTACTGGCGCGCCACACTGAGCGAGAGGCTGTCTGCGCTGCCTTCTGCCTGTGGCGCAAACACCACCGGCGCAACGCGCAGTACACGCACCGCCTTCAGCGTCAGCAGCTCCGGGTCACCCGGCCCTACACCGACCCCATACAAGCATCCCAGTGAGTTATATGTCATCAGGTATCAGTATATCAGTGTGCGAGCCGGAATGTTCCCTTGTCGGAGATTAGGTTCTGAGCAATCCGCCATTAATGGCTATATGACTATCACGCAGGGCGCTCTGATGAACTTGCGCCGCAAGGGTGTGCTAGACGGGGCGTTGAGCGGCTACGATGAACACAGGGTTCTGCGCCGCAAGTCGCAGGCTGCCATCGGGCAGCGGCTTGCTGCGAGCGGCGCTTATTATGGTGATGTCGGCGTCGAAGCCCAGCGCAATGAGATTTGCGTGCGCTTGCAGAGCGCGCTCCATCGCCGCAAAGTTTGCCACTATGCGCCCGCCCGTCCGCAGCCTATCGGCAACGCAATCGATGATTGCCGCCAATTTGCCACCGCTGCCACCGATGAACACGCAGTCCGGTGCGGGAAGCCCATCCACCGCCGCAGGGGCTTCGCCCTCTACCACCACCACATTGGCAGGCCCAAGCTTGCGGATGTTCTCGCGCAGCATTCGCAGACACTCCGGGTTGCGCTCTACAGCGTACACGCGCGCATCGCACGCTATCACCGCTGCCTCGAGTGCCACAGAGCCGCTGCCTGCGCCGATGTCCCACACCACGCTGTTTCGCCTCAGACCGAGCTTGTACAGGCTGACGGCGCGCACCTCCGACTTGGTTATCAACCCGTGAATCGGCATCCTCTGCGCGAAGGCGTCGTCTGGCAAACCGAGAGGCCGGCCGGCTGCAACACTACCAGAGGTGGCGGTAGATTGTGTATCACAGCCAAGCCGTCCGCTACTCATCAGACGCCGCCGCATCCGTAAGCGGTATGGGCTGCGGGGATGTGGTCGCCTTGCCGAGTATGCCGCCCTCGAAGTCGAAGCAGATGGCGTCCACCACGATACTCGCCGCCCTGTCATCGAGATACGCCTGCGCCGCATCGCACACGCGCTCGCAAATCAGGTCGAACACCGCCATTGCGCTGTGTTCCAGCGCAATCTCTTGGAAGTGGCGTCCGCTTGTGGCGTCCCGCATCTGCGCCTGAACGGACTCGGACACCCCACACTCTGCCGCAAGCGCCGCCAAGAACACCGGGTCGACCTTGTTCCCTGCGACATGCGTAACGAACTTGCCCATTGCGATTTTGGAGAACTTGCCGACCATTCCGACCAGCGTTGCGCGCCCGATGCCGCGCTGCACGCAGCGTTTGAGACTTGCGCCGGTGAATATGCCTGCGTTCACGAACGCCATATCCGTCAGATGCAGCCATCGCTTGGCGAACAGCTCGGACTGGGTGCCGGTGGTGATGACCATGTGGTCTAGGGCGTTTGCGGCAGCGACATCGATGCTAACATTGACGCTTGCGCGCCATGCGGCTGTGGAGAACGGCTGCACTACGCCCGTAGTGCCTAGTATGGATATGCCGCCGACGATGCCGAGCCGCGGATTGTCGGTTTTGAGCGCGATTTCCTCGCCGCCGGGCACGGATATTTCCACGAAGAAAAAAGACGCATCGCTGCCAAAGCTTTCCGCCGCTTCCAGTACAGACCGCTCTATCAGGCGGCGCGGCACGCGCGTTATGGACGGCGCGCCCACATCTATGCCCGTCCCCGGCTTGGTAACGGTGCCCACGCCTGCGCCGCCTAGTAGCGTTACAGCCGCCGCATGCCCGTCGTCGGTATAGGCGGTGTCGTCGGCAACCCACACCCTCGCGCATATCTCAGCGCCCGATGTTACATCCGGGTCGTCCCCGCCGTCTTTGATGACAGAGCAGAATGCGGCTGATGCGGTGGTGTCGCCCGATGCAAGGCGTCCATCGCCTCGAATCACATCGTCCGTCGCAAGTTCGCAGCAGTTCAGGGCGAAAGTGGCGTCGCTGCCTATGGGCAGGCGAATGGTAACCTCGCGCACAGGCGCGCCGCTGAGCAGCGCAATGGTGGCGGCTTTCGCAGCGGCGGCGGCACATGCCCCGGTCGTGTAGCCTGTCCTCATCCCGCGCCGCCTCACCGTCGGACGGCTGTAATCGCTCTCATGCCTTGTTGTCATTCTTGTACGCCCGCGCCTGCCGGAAATAGAAGCCCTTTTCTGCCCAACTCTAATAAAGAGGCAAAATGCTATGATGCTGCAATTCTAATTCTTAATTTGCCCCATATGCAAGAACTAGAGGGTCGCGATAAGAAAAGTTGAAACTAGGTTCAGCATAACCGCTTTCCGCAGCGTTTGCGATGGCTTTCTTGGCGATGCATTTCGAGGATGGAGGGGCACTTCAACCTAACGGATTGGACTAATGGGAGGATGGTGTTTCCATTTTAGGCGACATGACGGTAGAATAGGGGCATTCTAGAAAGAATGGGAAATCTAACACCTACCGACTGAAAAGCCAATAGCCTGAACTCTTGATTGCTTTATGACCACCAAGACCACCAAGCAAATTCTCACCGAAACGCGCGGGCGCGTGGGCATAATCACGCTGAACCGCCCAGATAAGCTGAACGCCATCACGGGGACGATGCAGAGCGAGTTGCACGCCCAAGTGCAAGCGTGGAACGCGGATGACGGCATCGGCGCTATCGTCATCACGGGCGCTGGGCGGGCGTTCTCAGCCGGCGCCGATGTGGGCGGCTTCGAGCAGGTCTTGTCCGGCGCACCTAGCGAGGATGGCGCACCGCAGCGCCCTGCAATCCCCAACGACCTTGCGTGGGTGGAACTCGTCCGCCGCTCTAAGCCCATCGTATGCGCGCTAAACGGCATTGCCGTCGGGCTTGGCATCACGCTGACGCTGCCCTGCGATGTGCGAGTCGCCGCATCGGACGCCCGCATATCCTTCCGCTTCCTTCGCATCGGGTTAACGCCTGAGTACGGCAGCACGCACTACCTCGTGCACCTCGTCGGGCTTGGGCGCGCGCTGGAGTATATGCTCACCGGCAAGTTCGTTATGGCGCAAGACGCACACGCCGTAGGGCTGCTGAACCACATTCACCCGCCGGAGACGATGCTGGATGAAGCCGTCTCCCTCGCTGCGGAGATTGCCGATAACCCGCAGTGGCATCTGGAAAAGGTCAAGCGGCTCATCCACGAGAACTACATGGAGCGCGACATGGCGTGGACGCTGCGCCGTGAGTCGGAGACGCTGCACGCCGCCCGCTTTACCGACGCACACAGGGAGGCGCTGACCGCATTTCGCGAGCGCCGCCAACCCAAGTTCCACCGAACGGGCGCATGAGCGAAGCCACCCAACCTGCTCACGCCGACACTGCGCCTGTCGTGCCCACGCTCGGCTTGCTTGCGTCGGCGTCTGACGATGCCAGCCTATGCGCTGCCGCGATAGCGCAATGCGGTGGCAAGGTCTGGCATATCCGCACCGCAGACGGCTTGCCCCCGGAGCATGTCTTACGCTTGGTGGATGCGTTGGTCATCTGCGACAATGTGCGGTGTTCCGACGCAGACGCCCCCGCTCTGTTCGCCCTAATCCGCGCCGCCCTTGACACTGACATGCCGATGTACGCCGTCGGAGACGGGATGCACGCCCTGAACACTGCGCTCGGCGGCAAGCCACCCAAGCCCACGCCAACGCACGCTTCAAGCCCAACCAACAACGCCGATGCGTCCGTGCGCCATCAGATATACATTGCGCCGGGAAGCAAGCTCGCCGCCATCGTGGGTTCGGGGGGATTCGTGCGCGTCAACAGCCGCCACGCACACGGCATAGGCGAGGCGCAAAAGTCCCTTTGGCTCATTGCATCCGCATACGCGCTAGACGACGGCATCATAGAGGCGCTAGAAAGCCCGAGCCATCGCTGGGTCGTTGGCGTCCAATTCCAGCCGCAGCGCCGTATGGAACTCCCGCCGCACTTCCACCGTCTGTTCCAGTCGCTCGTGGAGCGCGCGGCAGAACGCATCCACGCCCACGCCTAGCCTTTCTGTGTCTTTCTGTCCATGCGACGGACTGTCACATGTGAAGCCGCTTATATCGCGGTTGAAGAGCGGACTTGTGCGCATCTTCGACCCTAGGTATGGCATTGAACACCGTCCAAAACCGACCTGCCGTCACATGGTATAATGAGACCAAGTTATGCTATTAAAGTTAGGATGAGGATAGTGTTGGGATTTTTACTTTCCTAATCGCATCACAAGGGGCGCTGAGGAGCACATATGACTAGTCAGAAGACCGAGTACGGCTTCATCAAACCCACGCAGATTGAGGACGAGATGCGGACATCGTATCTCGACTATGCGATGAGCGTCATCGTGGCGCGCGCCCTGCCCGATGTGCGCGATGGGTTGAAGCCGGTGCAGCGCCGCATCCTCTACGCGATGGACGAGCTAGGGATGCGCCCCAACCAGTCGTACAAGAAGAGTGCGCGGCTGGTGGGCGAGGTGCTTGGCAAGTATCATCCGCACAACAACGACTCGGTGTACGATGCGATGGTGCGGCTGGCGCAAGACTTCACGATGCGGCTGCCCCTCGTGGATGGGCAGGGCAACTTCGGGAGCGTCGACAACGACCCGCCCGCCGCAATGCGATACACAGAAGCGCGCCTGCGTCTCGTCGCCGAAGAGATGCTCGCCAACATCGCGGAGGACACCGTCGACTTCATCGACAACTTCGACGGCACGCTGCGCGAACCCGTCGTCCTGCCGTCCCGCTTGCCCAACCTGCTCATCAACGGAGCGTCCGGCATCGCTGTTGGCATGGCGACAAACATCCCGCCGCACAACCCGACCGAAATCTGCAACGCCATCATCCATCTCATAGACCGCCCTAACGCCACCGTGGACGACCTGATTAAGCATGTGCACGGCCCCGACTTTCCCACCGGCGCCACCATCATGGGCGTGGAGGGCATCCGCAGCGCATACTCCACCGGGCGTGGGCAGGTCATCGTGCGCGCCAAAGCCCAAATCGAGCCGATGCGCCGCTCCAACCGTATGCAGATTATCGTCTCCGAGCTGCCCTATCAGGTCAACAAAGCCGCCCTCGTGGAGAAGATAGCCAACCTGACCAAAGACAAGCGTCTGCAAGGCATCAGCGAGGTGCGCGACGAATCCGACCGTGAGGGTATGCGCATTGTGGTGGAACTCCGTCGCGGCGCACAGCCGATGGTGGTGCTCAACAACCTGTACAAGCTGACGCCGATGCAAAGCTCGTTCTCAGCAAACATGCTGGCGCTGGTAGAGGGGATGCCGCGCGTCATCACGCTCAAGACAGCCTTGCAGAGCTTCATAGACTTCCGTCGCGAGGTGGTGCGCCGCCGCTCCGAGTATCAGCTAGAACGGGCGCGCCAGCGAGCGCACATCCTCGCGGGCCTTCGCATCGCCGTGGGCAACTTGGACGAGGTTATCGCGCTCATCCGCGCCGCAGACGACACCGCCTCCGCCCGCCAATCCCTGATGACACGCTTTGACTTGGATGAGCTGCAGGCAAACGCCATCTTGGATATGCAGCTTCGCCGCCTGTCGGCGCTAGAGCGCGACCGCTTGGAGAAGGACTACGCAGAGATACTCGACACCATCCGCCAGCTTGAGGAACTGCTCGCCGACGATCGCAAGATAGATACCGAAATCAAGAAAGAGACGCGCGCCCTGCGCCGCAAGTTCGGCGAAGACCGCAAGACCGACATCAGCCTTGCCGCCCACGACATCAGCCGCGCCGAATTGGAGCCGCACCAGCAGGTTGTGGTTACGCTGAGCAAGGGCGGATACATCAAGCGCATCCCCGCTGATACCTACCGCACCCAGCACCGCGGCGGCAAGGGCGTTGTGGGCATGAAGAAGACCCACGAAAACGATCCAGTGCAGCACATACTAGTCGCCGACACACACGACACGCTGCTGTTCTTCACCAACCGCGGACGCGTGTTCAGCCTCACCGTGTTCGACCTGACTGCTGACACCTCACGCAACACGCGCGGCGTGCCCGTGGTAAATGTCGTCCAGCTCGCCGCAGACGAGACCGTCAGCGCACTGATAGCCGTGGACCACTTGGAACACGACGAAACCTACCTGATGCTGAGCACGCACAAGGGCAAGATTAAGCGCATCGCTCTCAGCGACATCGGCAACATCCGCCCATCGGGCCTCATCATCATAGGCATGAACAAAGACAAGAAAGAAGAACTCGCCGGCGTCAGTCTCGCTCATAAAGAAGACGATGTGGTGATGGTGTCCGAGCAGGGAATGTCCATCCGCTTCGCCGTTACCGACCCGCCCAAGCGTAAGCGCAACGCCGGCGGCGTCATCGGGATGAAGCTGCGGGAGGGCGACCGCGTCATCGGCATGTCCGTCATACCGAAAGATAGCGAAAGCAAGCTGCTCGTCATCAGCAAGTTTGGGTTTGGCAAGCTCACCCCCGTCAGCGAGTATCGGCAGCAGGGCAGGGGCGGGTACGGCCTCGCCACATTCAAGATACAGCCGCGCAAGACCGGCAGCGTCGCCGTGGCAGAGGTCGTAGACGACAGCAAGGAGCTTTACCTTGTGTCCGAACAGGCGCAGGTGCTACGAACCAACCTGTCCGAAATCTCCACCACCATCGGCAGAAAGACGCGCGGCGTTACCATATTCCGCCTAACCGACGGCGACGCCGTGTCATCCATAGCCTGTGTCAGCGACCTCGTGGAAAGCGAAAAAGCCGCCGAACCCAAGAAGGGCGCCGCCAAGCCCAAAGCGGCGAAGAAGCCTGCGCGCAAGCCCAAGAGCGCCCCGTCTAAGCCCAACACGCCCACCCCGAAGCCCCAAGCCCACCAGATCCGCATGGATGGGCTGTCCCCCAACGGCACAGATTAGCGAAAGTCGGTCTGCCCCCCCCCTCCAGCTATCGCCCCAACAATCCCTTCCGCTTATTATTATGAGGAAGGGACTGTGTTTCTTCTCTGATTGATAATGCCGCAGTCTAACCGCTGCTGACATCGTAAGCAAAATGCCTCTCCCGCATAGTGCAGGATTGTGGAGGTAATGATGCATGGTTTCTAAACAAGGAAAAGCCCTCGTTAGAGTTCGTCTAGCAAGGGCTTTTGGGTAATAAGGGCTTGTGGCTAAGTGGTGGTGTTCTGTTCCGACGGCGGAGGTTCGTTGAACGGCTCGCCGCGCTCTTTCGCTGCCATCATGCGCTCGTAGTACTCTCTTGCACGAGCCACGCCTTCTGCTCTGCCGCGGGCTTCACCTTCTGCTCTGCCGCGGGCTTCACCTTCTTTGAAGGCTTCCTCACGGATTTGCGCTTGGCGTTTCTCACTTCGTTCCCGCGCCCATCTTGCTATCGCATCTCCTGTTCCCATCATGATTGCCACTACCTCCATAAGGAATACAGTTATGTATGTAGCCTTTTCACCCGTTCTTCCAATATTTGACAAAATCATGTGTGCCGATTCTTGCACAGACGCATACGCTGATTGCCACACATCATATGCTAAAGGGCTTGTGGCTAAGTGGTGGTGTTCTGTTCCGACGGCGGGGGTTCGTTGAACGGCTCGCCGCGCTCTTTCGCTGCCATCATGCGCTCGTAGTACGCTCTTGCACGAGCCACGCCTTCTGCTCTGCCGCGGGCTTCACCACGGGCTTCACCTTCTGCTCTGCCGCGAGCTTCACCGCGGGCTTCACCTTCTTTGAAGGCTTCCTCACGGATTTGCGCTTGGCGTTTCTCACTCCGTTCCCTCGCCCATCTTGCTATCGCATCACCTGTTCCCATCATGATTGCCACTACCTCCATAAGGAATACAGTTATGTATGTAGCCTTTTCACCCGTTCTTCCAATATTTGACAAAATCATGTGAGCCGATTCTTGCACAGACGCATACGCTGCTTGCCACACATCATACACTATCAAAAGCACAAATACTGTTACGAAGACTATACCATACAGATGTCCCCATCTTCGCCAGCGTTCCCTAAGACCACTACTCTCTCTCATGTTACTCAACTTACCCTCTACCTAACAGTCTTAATAACCAATGGTGCTAGTTGAGTTATAGAGTAAATCGTGCAATAGAAAGGCGCACAACGCCGTGTTCATCTGGCACAAGCCCATCCCACTGCACCATGATGTTGAAGGCTATCATCAAGTAAGCAAGCCGAGTTTTGAAATGCTCCCAGACCCTATGGCGCATCTTCTTCATATGACACACCACCGTCAGCATAGACAGCATGCTCTCCACTTTCATTCGCACATTCCACTTCCCTCTGCGACAGAGTTTGAGGTTGGGCGGGTCAGCATCGGCAGTGTGAAAGCCCATATCTGTCAGCACGACCATGCGCCCAACGAAACGCTCAATCAGATGGATGAAGCGACTGCCATGCCTGTTGGCAGTGCTGCAATCCCAGTCTACGACCAGCCCGAGATGGTTCAGCACCAAGCAGAGCTTGCCGCCCACTATCCACCGGTAGTTGGACTTGCCCTTTTCTTTGCTATCTGCTTGGTGGTTCTGCCCTCACGCACAGGATGTATCAGTTCTATGACATAAGCGTCTGCCACACCCAACAGGCTCGGGTCAGCGAGAAAGCGGCGTGTCCAGTCTTGGTGATTTTTGAGGCGGCGAAACAGCCTCGTGCGTTCGGGCAGACGGGGGAACATATCTATGTGATTGTATAGTAGGCCCAGCGATAGAAGGGCCCGCATCCTACGCCTTTGAAGGCATAGAGCACTCCGATGGTAACCAGTTCGCTTGGGTGAAGCGCTGCTTGGCTGTGATTGGGAATGTCTCTCATCACATCATCTACTTTGCAGAACAATTCTGTGATAATATCTACGCTAGTCATGGGGGTGCTCCTCATCTGCAAGTCTATTAACTCACAGAATGGAGCATCCCCGTGGCTTTTTCAACTACCCTCTAAACTAGCATCATTGGTTAGATACAAGACCGCATCTCGGTTGGAGCGGTTTCAAGCGAGAGATACGGCGGCGGGAGCGAATGGGCACAGCGTGGACGCCTCACAACCTGCTGGTGCTGCTACAGCGGCGCGGGCTTCTGTCTTCGACCACCTGAATGGAAACGCTACCTCCGTGCTGATTGAGAATACTTTGCTCACCACAGGGTCATGCTGTCCAAAAACAGCGTTCGCAGCTCGTCAGCGCCGACGGGGCGAGGCGAAAGCTTCACTACGCGATGCTGCGGCAGTGTGCCCTCTATCAGCCGACCCACATCGTTTTCGGTGTATCCCACAGCGCTTAACCCGTTGGGCATGTTCACGCGGCGCATCAGCGAGAGTATGGCGTCTGACAGCAGTTCGCCGGCGTCTTCTGGGCTTGCGCCGCGCGTGTCTTGCCCCATCAGCCGTGCCGCATGAAGATGGCGCTGCGGGTTGGTCGGCGCAGTGAACCGGAACACGGCAGGCGCATTAAGGATGACCGACATCCCGTGTGGCACGAGCGGTGCGCCTTCTGGGTAACCGGGCGGCACAAACTCTCGCACCATCCCGGACACTGGATACGACATCCCGTGCGGCAGATGGCAGCCGGCGTTGCCGAACCCGACTCCGGCGAATGTGGCGGCGAGCATCATTTGGCTGCGCGCCTCTATGTCGTCTGCCGCGTCGTACGCCCGCGCCATATTTGCGGCGACCATCTCGATGGCACGCGTTGCCCACACATCGCTGATGGGGTTAGCGCCCTGATACGATGGGCGAGCGCCGGGATTCTCGGGGGCATCGCGCTCGCTAAACGGCAGCGCGGTGTAGGATTCCAGCCCGTGACACAGCACATCGAAGCCGCTGCACGCCACCACCTCGCTTGGGAGCGTCTGCGAATGCAGCGGGTCAACGATGCCCATAACCGGCCGCAGCGCGCGGTGCGCTATGCCGGTTTTTGCCTCAAGTTCGAGGAAGTCGAAGATGGCTACGCCCGTGGTCTCGCTGCCCGTGCCCGATGTGGTGGGTATCGCAATCAGCGGTTTCAGTTGCCCCGGCACGGGGGCGCCCTCGCCGATGGGAGCATTCACATATTTCAGGAAGTCCGCGGGGTATGTGGAGTATAGGTTGGCGGCTTTGGCGGTGTCGATGCTGGAGCCGCCGCCCACAGCCACGAAGCCGTCGAACTCGCCTTCGGTCGCCACGCGTATCGCCTCTTTGAACGATATGTCTGTTGGCTCGACGCTCACGGCGTCGAACAGCAGGGTGTCGATGCTCTCGGCGCGCAGCGATTCGAGCGTAACCGCCACCGCATCGCTCGCCGCCATACGCGGGTCGGTAACCACCATCACGCGCTTTGCGCCCAACCGCCGCATCTCATACCCCACCTCGCGCGTTACGCCGGGACCGAACTTGATGCTGGAAGTGTCGATGGTGTATGCGGTCTCAAGATTTTGGGCGCTCATTTCCCCGTCCTTATCGTCGTTTTGTGAATCCCACAAGGGCGTTTTACAACCAGAATCGGAAGCGAGAACCTGCTTCTGGTCTGCGTCAATCACACATCGCAGCTGGACAACCCTGTTAGATGTTATTGCCGCCATTGTAGCATATTCTCGCTGAAAACCGATTTCGGCTCGCACACGGCGCTGCGGCTCTTGCATACACTCTTTGGATATTTGGATATTGGGTAAGAGGGCAAGACGCAAAAATCCCCTCGTCCGTATGCGGGAAAAGGGGATTTTACGGGATTGTCGGCACGCCTATGCGCGCAGTGAGCGCCCGCAGCCACTGGGCGTATAGATGGAAAAAAACCTACTGTCCCTGCTGCTGGCGGATGTACATCACCAATTCCCAGCGCTCTTGCTCGGTGAGCAGGCGTCCGAATTGGGGCATCCAAGTGGTGGTCGGTCTGTCGCGCAGTGCAGATGCGAAGCCCGGCTGCCCGCCGTAGGTTATCCAAGCGAACACCTCGCCGTCGGTGGCATTGAGCGTATCGCCGGCTACCAAGTTGCGCGGCGGCGTCCCTCCGTCGTCCAAGTATCGCAGGATGGCGGCGTCCCCATCCTCGCCAAGCAGGTTAGAGCCGTGGCAGACTTGGCAGTTCGTCTCATATGTGTGCTGCGCCCTGCTAATGGCTTCTCCGTCGGATGCTACGCCGCTCGGTATTGGGAGCGCCTGATACTCTTCCACCGTGTCGTACTCTAGCTCACGCCCGGTTACGGGGACAGACCCCTCTGGCGGGAGGATGCGCGGCCCCTCTTGGGAGCGATATGAGGGTTGGAAGTGCATGTCGGTGAACACCTCGACTGCGTGCGAGCCGGTCTGGGGGAACGCAGGCAGTTTGAAGTTGATAGAGCCGCCCACATCCACATTGCCGGTGCGCGTGTTGTAGCAGCCCAGTGCGCTTATCGTCAGCAGCAGCACCAGCCCCAGCAGCAAGCCGATACGCAGGCGTACGCCGCCTTGCGCTCTGCCCCAGCCTAAACGAGTGTTACCCAAAGTCATCATCCGCATTCGTTAGTCGCTCTCCCAACCCCTCTTGACGCGTTCTGCGCCTGCATCGCGCAGCACCTGTTCGGCTTCTGGCATTCGGCTTTCGTCGGCAGTTACGCTGACGCCGATGTATCCCTCCGTGATGCTCTTGTCATATGCGCCCATGAACATGCGGGGAAGCCTTGATTCGAGGATGATTCCGATGACAGCGAATATGATTGCGCCGAGCATTGTGCCCTCGTACATCACGATAGCCATCGGGGGGATGGACAGGATGGGCTTGCCGCCGGTAACGAGCGGATACGCCAGCTGCGAGCCGCCGGTTACCATAAGCCCGACGATGAAGCCGCAGGCTGCGCCCATTAGGGGCCAGCGGAAGAGCTTATGGACAGGCTCGGCTTCGCCGAATGTGCCTTCGGGATACGGCGTACCCGTGATGACATCGTACTCGCTGGTCGTGTATCCGGCAGACGCCAGCGAATCCATTGCGTCCGCTGCTGCGTCTACCTGCTCTTCGGGGAACAGCCCCAACACGCTTCTTTTTGCCATCTAACGCCTCTTAACTTACTTGATGAGCGGTCTTTCTTTTGAACCCTGCTAGGGCGTTTCGCGTATGCTTGCCGGCACTGTGCGCCGACCTATCTTAATCTCGTCGTGGAACACCATGCCTTCTTTCACATCGAAGATGGGTATCAGCGGGAACACCTTGGCGAACAGCAGCATCCCCAGCGCCACGAAGGCGAATGTCTCGGCGACGATGAGTATCTCTACGATGCTCGGTGTGTATGTTCCCCAGTCGAAGGTGAACGGCGTGCGCCTCGCAAGCCCCGGGATGATAATCAGGAAGCGCTCGAGCCACATTCCGATGTTCACCAGCACCGTGGTGAAGAACATGAGCGCCGGGCTACGCCGCACACTCTTGAACAGCCACGCAGGCACGGGGATGAAGAACGAAGTCAGCAGGAATATGATGAACAGCCACCAGAACGGGCTTTCAAACACCTGTAGCTCTCGCAGTGCCACCTCCGGCGGCTCCAGCGTGTAGAGCGCGAACACCCACTCCAGCACGAAGAAGAAGAACCATGTGGCTGCCACTACGATGAGCAGCCGCCCGATGGCGTCGAAGTGGTCGGGACGGATGTACCTGTCCATCTTCCACATCCACACTATCAGCGCCATTATCATCGCGACCGCAGACACCCCAGAGTGAATTGCGCCGATGATGAAGTACGGTGCGAAGATGGTGGAGTGCCAGCCTTCGACGCCGATTGCCACCGCAAAGTCCCAAGACACGATGCTGTGCACCGACACGAACACCGGCAGCACGAGTGCGGACAGCAGTATCCCGGCAATCGCCTGCAGGCGCCATTGGCGGGGCGTTCCACGCCAGCCGAGGCAGAGTATCGCATATATGCGCGGCGCCCATCGCCCGGTGGCGCGGTCGCGCACGACTGCCAAGTCCGGTATCAGCGCCACGAACACGAACAGCGAGCTGCCTATCAGGTATGTCATCACCGCGCTCGGATCCCACACGAACGGGGAGCGTATGTTCATGAAGATGTCGCGCGAAAAGTCATATGGGTACACCCAAAACAACCGCCACGGTCGCCCCACATGGAACATGATGTTCGAGAGCGCGGCAACGAGGGAGAACAGCGTCATGACCTCAGCGGCGCGGGTTACGGGTCGCCGCCATTCTGCTTGCGTCAAGCGCAAGATGGCGCTGATCATTATCCCGGCGTGGCTGATGCCGATCCAGAACACGAAGTTGGTGATGTAAAAGCCCCAAAGCACGGGTCGCCCCAGCCCTGTAACGCCGAGTCCTCTGTTGATTTCCCAGCCGTATGCGCCCAGCCCCGTGCAGATGACCAGCACGAGGAAGGCGACAGCGCCCAGCCACCACTTCGGCGTGCCCAGCACGCCTGCCAGCAGGTCGCGGTTAACCTCTTTTTGGCTCAGTTGGATGTGTTCTTGCATCTGATACTCGTTAGGTAGTGTGAAGCCTCGTAGTTCCCGCCTTTGCAGGAATCGGTAATCGTGTGAGCGTTCTTTCTACTAATGTGGCTTTCCCAGCACAAGCACTTGCGTGCGGTGATATGCCTTGTGCATCTTGTATAGCATCAGCTCTTTCTGCTCCCAGATGTTCACGGGAGGTATGAGCCGCGCAAACAGCAGATACACTAGCACGCAGCCGCCAAACACGCCCAGTATCATCATGATGTCGGGCACATCGGGGAAGTGCGCTTTGGGCAGTTCCCCAAGCACCAGCCCGTGCTTGTCCACATTCGGGTCGCCAATGCCGGGAATGGAATATGCCGCCACATAGAGGCGCAGCCTATCGAATAATGTGCCCACCAGCACAGCCACCGACATGATGGTCGGGCCCCATATGCTCTTGCGCACGGGATTCCACACCATCACGACCAGCGGCGTAACGAAGCAGAGTAAGAACGCCGCCAAGAAGTCTAGCCTGTATGGCCCAAACATCATCATGTCCAGCACGGCTTGTTCCACAGGCTTCTTGCCGTACCACAGCACATTGAAGCTCGAGAACCAGAACCAGAACCAGAGCAGCGACAGGGCGAACAGCAGCTTGCTCACGCCCCAGAACTGTTCGAGGGTGATGTATTCCTTGTAGCCGCCCCACTGTCGCAGCACGAGCATCGTCAGGATGACGGTTGCCACGCCCGCTTGCAGGGAACTCGCCGCATGCGTTATCGGGAACAGTGCGTCTATCCACCCGGGCACAAGCGCGATGAGGAAATCTACAGATATGAGGAAGTGCACGAAGATGAGCATCATGAAGTAGAATGCGCCCAAAATGCCCATTCGATGGCGCAGCATATGCCACTGCTTGGTGCTACCAATCCAGTTGCGGGACAGCCGCGCCGCCCAGCGCTGACGCCAGCCCGGCGCGCCGTTGTCTCGTATGAGCGCGAGGTCGGGTAGTGCGGACAGCCACAGCAGCAAGACGCCTGTTATCACAAGCGCTAGCAGTGCCGCCGATGCCCATATGTGCGGTGAGTATGTTGGCACTTGGCTGTACACAGGGCTTTCGGGGTCGAAGAACCATAGGCTGCGTCGTCCGTCCGAAAGCGGGGGCAGTATCCACAGCATGGGGATGAACAGCAGTATGTTGAACAAGCCAACCGCGGTCCAGAGTTCTGCGGCGCGGGAAATAGGACGCCGCCAGTGCCCGTTAGCGATGCGCGGTGCGATGGCGACCATCGGGGCAGCCTGTGCGGTTGTCAGCACGAAGGCGAACATCATCGCGAAGTAGCCCCAGACGATGCGGTCGCCCACGCCGTCTGACAGCCGCAGCACAAACCCGATGATGCCCAGCACCAGCAGGATAGCGCCCGCCGCCACGCCGCTCCACCACTTGTCGCTGGGCTTGTCGTGCTTGCCTATGAGGTCTTTCACGACAGCGCCCTGCGTCGTGAAGGGCACATACAGCCCCTCGCGCGGGGTGTGGTGGTGGCTGCCGTTGCCGTTGTGACTAGCCATGCGCGACTTCCTCAGCCTCGTTGTCAACCTTCTTCAGGTACACCACTTTCGGATGTGTCCCAAACTCTTCTAGGAGATGATACCCGCGTCCGCCCTCGCGGAAGGGCGTGTCCTCTTTCAGCTCTGCCTCTGCCTTCTGCGCCGCTTTCGATTCCGGGTTGTTCAGGTCTCCGAACACAAGCGCTTCGGTTGGGCATGCGTTCACGCACGCTGGGTTCAGCGCCCTATCGCCGTCTTCGATCTGGCGCCCGTCCTTGTCCGCTTCACGCTCTGTGCGGCGGATGCGCTGCACACAGAAGGTGCACTTTTCCATTATGCCGCGGCTGCGCACGGTAACATCGGGGTTGAGCTGATTTTTCAGAGATTCAGGCCACTCTGGCTCCCAGAAGTTGAAGAACCGCACATGGTAGGGGCAGTTGTTGGCGCAGAAGCGGGTGCCGATGCAACGGTTATACACCTGCACATTCAACCCTTCGCTGTTGTGGTATGTGGCGTACACTGGGCAGACCGGCTCGCAGGGTGCGTCCCCGCACTGCTGGCAGAACAGCGGGATGAACCGCGCCTTCACATCCGGGAATTCGCCTTCCCAGTAGCGCTCGATGCGGATCCATTCTATCGCCCGCCGCTGGTTGAAGTGTCCCGCTTCGTTTATGGGAACATTGTTTTCGGATTGGCATGCCACTACACAGGCTTGGCAGCCCGTGCACTTGTCCATGTCAACCACCATTCCCCATTGCGCTTCCGCCATTCGTCTCTCCTTGCTGGGAGGCTGTTCAATATGTAAGTCGGATTACTGTGAGTTATTGGGCTTGCATCCACTGGCGCATTTGGCAAGATTTGCGATACGCCCGTGATATGCAAGAAGATTTCCTAGTGGCTATCCTCGTCGCTGTGAATCGTTGCCAGCTTAATCACATGCTGATGCTCGTCGCGTGGGAAGTCTCGCACAGCGTTTTCGAACTTGGGCAGGTGCACCCACTTGCCGGTGTGGGTGATGTTCACCTTCGTTGCGCTCCACGCCAGCGCTCCCGTCTTTGCGTCGATGTTTGGCGCAAGGATGGAATACACATTAGAGCCGCGCCCCTTGGAGTAGCGCCCGCCAGCGGAATGTCCGCCGCCCATAGGGACGCACAGCGTGTCCGGCGGCACAGCCGGGCTGGGGAACGCCAACGCCTCTATCTGCCCGTACTGAGACTCTAGCGCGAGCACATCGCCTTCGCTTATCCCGCGTTCTTCGGCAACCCTATGGTTGATTTCCACCCATGTGCTCCACACCGCTGTGGAAATCGGGTCTGGCGTAGCCTGCAGCCAAGGGATGTCGGCGTTTTTGCCGTCGCCCACGCCTGTGGTGGCGAACGGCATCAGGTAGAACTCGCCCGCCGTAAACGATGGCTCTTCGGCGGCTGGCAGCGCCGGCGGGGTCGGAGCGGGGTCGTTCGCGCGTGCGGATGTGTCCCACCAGCCTCCGCGCTGCAGCACGCCGTTCCAAAATGCGCCAAAGGTTGCCGCCTTCACCGAGCCTCTGCCGGACTCGTATATCTGGCGTGCGCCATCTTGGAGTATGTCTCGGTATGTTTCGCCGGGGAGCGCTAGGTCTAGCTCCATGCCCTGCGCCATGGTGAGCAGCACATCGGCGAAGTTGCGCGTGCCGAGCTGCTCGCCCCGCGCATCGAAGAAGGGGCGAACCACAGGCTGCTGGAAGCCAACCACCTGATACCCGCGCGACGGGTCTGGCACATCGCTGCCCCAATCCTCGAGGTAGTTATGCTGGGGGAGCACCAAGTCCGCAACGGCGGTGGTGTCGTCCATCACATCTGAGAAGCTCACGATGTAGGGCACATCGTACGCCGCCAGCTTGAAGTTCACGGCGTCTGGCAGCCCGTATATGGGGTCTGCGCCGCGCACCATGAGCATCTGGACTTGTCCGCGCGCCATTTCGTCTGCCAACCGATGCCACTCGGAGAACGGCGTTCCGCTCTGAGCGTCGGCCAGGTCGTCTATCGGCGGCGCAGGGTTGAATATCACCCCGCCCTCGCTGTTGACGCTGCCTACGAGGTAATTCAGTGAGTATATGGCGGCGAGGTTGAACATCCCGTTGGTGTGTGCTGCTGCCGAGCCGCCACCAAACGCAAGCGCGGGCTTGTGCTCGGCGAAATCGTGTGCCACGCTGCGGATCTTGTCGGCGCTAACGCCAGTGCGAACCGCCACAGCCTCGGGCGCATAGGCGTTGATGTCCATGTTTGCGGTCAGCGCCGCTGCGGCGGCGGCGTCAGCAAGCCCGTCGGCGATGATGACTTGGGCGATGCTCAGCGCCAGCACGCCTTCCATGCCGGGCTTCACATACAGCCACTTGTCCGCATTCGCAGCCGTCATAGAGAACCGAGAGTCCACATGCACCAGCGTGCCGCGCCCATGATGTTCGTCTTGGTCGCGAAAGACGCCGTACCCGGAGGCATAGCGCACGGGCGACACCCATGTGTTCAGGAAGTCTGCGCCGAACGACAGGATGCTCTTGGCGTGAGCGATGTCGAAATCAGGCATCCTGTCTTGCCCGAACACCTGCCGCATGGCTGCCCGCAGCGTGGTGCGCTCAATCGGCTCGTAGGTCATTCGCCTTGCGCCGTATGCGGATGCGAATGCGTCCACGACCATCCCCAAGTGTGCGCCTATGGGGTCGGTGGCAAACACGACTGCGTTCTGCTGCCCGGCGTCTTGGATATTCTGCAGCTGGAATGTGAGGCGTCCGATGGCGTCTTCCCAGCTGATTTCGCGGAACTGCCCGGCGCCGCGCTCGCCCACGCGCACCATAGGCCCGCGGATGCGGTCCGGATGGTACAGCGCCTGCAAGCCGCCTTCGCAGCGCGCGCTGTGCTTCCCCTGATTTATGGGGTAGTCCACATTGCCTTCAACCTTCTTGGCGCGCCCCTCCATCACCCGCACGACGACGCCTTCGCTCGTCCCGGAACACTGCCGGCACAGCGTTGCGTACCAGTTGTCCCTGCCCGTAACTAGGTCTTCGGGCATCTCTACCGGGGACTGCACCAGCAGCTCCGTCTCCGGCACGCCGCACGCTTGAAACAGGATTGCACCGGCGGCAGAACCACCGGCGAGTGTCAAGAATTGTCTTCGCGTTAGAGCCATATTTTTCGTTCAGCCTGTTCAGTCCGTTAAGCTCTTTTTGGAATCTCGGGGCGTTAAGCGGCGGTTAATAGTGGCAGGTTGTGCAGTCGGTTGGCGCGCCGTTATCTTGGTGGCAGCTCACGCAGTCGCCCATCTTCAGGGGTTCTACCTGCTCCACCCGCTCCATACTGCCCACATCGCCGTGGCATGTGGCGCAGACGGCACTTTCGGGGATGCCGTCGCGCTCGGAGAAGAAGCGTATGTGCGCTTCGTGGACGAAGTGCACATGGTCTGGGACGCGGTGCACCCGCACCCAGTCGATGGGGCGGTTGTCCGCCACCATATCCCGCAGGTTCTCTATCTCCGGCAGCCCGTCTCCGATGACCTGATGGCAGGTGAGGCACAGCCCGGCAGACGGCACCGTCGCCGCTGCGCCCTCAGTTACATTGCGATGGCAGAATGTGCAGTCTAGCCCCAGGTCTTCCACATGCGTCGGATGCGGGAAGGCTATCGGCTGCTCTGGTCCCTCAGCATAGCCAAACACCACTGGTCTGCCCAACCACGCAGAGAACACGAATGTGAGCGCCAGTATCAGCACCGCTAGGATGCCCAGGCTTATAATGCCGAGCGTTCCGTGCTTCAGGATCTGCCTGCGAGTAGGCTTGGAAATCTGAAAGTCGCCGGGTATCAAATCGCCTAATTCCTGTTAAGTTCGCTTCATCCGGACAGCCGCCCCGCAGGCGGGGAGTGTCCGAACCTAGATCCAAAAATCGTCCCAGAAGACTAGCAGCACACGGCCGAGGTCTATCGCCTGCAACCCGAAGAACACTGCCAGCGCAAAGCAGATTATGGCAGCCGCGTAGAACACTACCCGCGCTCGCTGCCAACTCGCAGGGATGTGCCTTGACTCCACGAATGAGGGTATCAGGTTATGCCCCACAATCATATTAGCCGCAAACAGCACCACGAACAGCACCACCATCCACAGCGCGGTCAGCATGCGGCTCAGTTGGCTCCATTCTGCCATGCCAAGGGGAGCAGGTTCCATTCCTTGATGTCCTCCCGAGGTCTAGTGCTGCAGCGCCTCAGCACTGAAACAAGCCGCTTACTCGGTTTGAGCGCTTCATCCGACGGCTTGTCTAAAAATCCTAGTGAAAACTATCACAGAGTTTTCAACGCTGTCAAGACTTTTAAAGCCTTGGGGTAGCGTTTCTGCTGATGTGGTTGAGTCGTGGATGCCTCGCAGTGGTCGGGAATGCCTGTCATCACATCGTCCAATTTGCAGAACGGTTTGGTGATATAATCTGCGGTGGCAAAAGCCCTACCGTGTCCACCGAAATTGCACAGCCGCCGCGCTTCACGATGACTGACAAGCGAGATTATGACCACCATATTGAACAACCTTCGGCGGCTTCTGACCGCTCACTTGCAGAACATAAGTGCGGGGGGGGGGTATTTCCCTTTCCCCGCTGCTGCGAAACGCTCTGTTCGCACTGTTCATCGCAGGCATCTTCGCATACGGCGCAGCGTTCGCTGTCTACATGCTCAGCCGATTCGATCTCATTAACCTCCTCCGAGATATTAGTTTTGATGACCCTTTCTACTACTTCCAGATAGCCTACAACCTCGCCGAAGGCAATTTCTCCACATTCGACGGCGGCATCACCCGCACCAATGGCTACCATCCGCTCTGGATGTTGATGATTACGCCGTTCTACTGGTTCTTCGACAAGGAATCGGCGCTGTTCGGCATCAAGGTGCTCGAACTGGCGCTCGTCGCAGGCGGTGTGGCACTGGTCGCCGCAGCAGTGCGTTTGGCACGCCTGTCTTGGATACTGCTATTCGCCTTACCGCCGCTGCTCTATTACCATCCGCAGAACAACATGATCATCAAAGGGATGGAAGCAGCGGCGGCGCTATTCATGCTGGGGCTGTTCATCCTCGCGCTCTGCCTGTTTGCGCGCAACTCGGGGCGCTGGAAGTGGCTGCTGGTAGGCGTAGCGTTCGCCTTGCCTTGGGTGCGCTTGGAGTACATCGCCATATCGCTGGCGGGGACAGGCGTGCTGTGCCTGCTCGAATGGTCGTGGCGGGGCAAGCATCTAGGCGCTTGGTGGCGCACCGCCGCATCTAGGCGCGAGTTCGTCCGCTCGGTAACTGCGCTCAAAGCGCTGCCCTCGCTGATTGCAGCCGCTGCGAGCATCCTCGTCTACTTCGCCTACAACGGCATCGTGTTCGGTGGCATCATCCCCGTGAGCGCAGCGACCAAGCGAGCATGGTCGCTGATCAGATGGGAGCGAGCCGGTGGATCCAATCTCTTGGAGGGTTTCTGGGGGACAATACGCCGCCCTGTGTTCGACTATGAGATACTCGTTGCGCTGGAGGTGTGCGTATACTTGCTGCTGGTGTGGTGGTTCGCACGGCGCTCACGCAGTCGCCGAGACTGGCTGATGCTGGTGTTCTTGGCGGGCGTGTTCAGCCTAGCGGCAGGGCATCTCGCCAAATTTGCGCAGACCGTTATGCTTGACTCTCCGAACGATCCATACTACCCATGGTATTTCGTGCCTGCGTATCTGATGATGGCGCTGATAACCCCAATCAGGTGCTATGTCGTAATCTACTTCGTCCGCTACTTTGGTGGGCACATATCGCGTCTTGAGAGCATCATTTTGAGCACTTGCATTGTGGTGGTGGGTGCGCTCTTCCTGCTGTGGAACACAGACTTCGCTAGGCCATTTAGGTTTGTCGACCACCTAAGCAAGTCAACCAATTATAATAATTGGGAGATTGCTCAATATGCAGGTGTGCAAATTATGAACGATGTGCTGCCTGATGGGAGCGTAATCGGGTCTTGGGATTCAGGCGTCGTCGGGTACTTCTCTCGCTTTCCGGTGGTAAACCTAGACGGCTTGGTGAACTCCTATGAATACTTCCGCATACGGGAGATGGATACTCACGCTAGGGAGGACGCGTACGCTCGCATCTACAGAAAGTTTGGTATAACTCACTTTGCTAACATTACAAAAGATGACAGATATGATGAGTATATGCTTTACGAAAGCCCGTTGTTCCTACCACCCGGCATGCCATTTACAATCTGGCTTTGGGAGCCGCTGGAAAAATCTGATGCTCTCGCACAGTTCTGGGACAGCATGGAACCTGATTTCGACTACAACACCGACGGCACGGCGATGGTCGTGGACGGCCGGCTAGTGCAGCTGTTCACTGACACCTGTGCTCCGAACGAACTGGCTGTATTGACCATGAGCGAGCAGTCAGACGATATAACTACAGAGGCTTGGACACAGACGCAAACCGGTCTGTGCGTCGCCACCACACTGCTGCCACAAGGGACACAGCCCCCAACTCTAGTTGAAAAGATGTCCGCAGAAGACTACCTCGGGCGGCTAGTCGGAGACAGCGAACCTGTAATCAGCTCAGGCTATGAGGTGTATCTAGTGGATGGCGACCTCATCTACGCAAAACAAGAATGCACCGCCGCCGACACAGACGCAGAGTTCTTCTTGCACATCTACCCCCTAGACGCCGCCGACCTGCCCATCCACCGCAAGCAGCACGGGTTCGATAATCTGGACTTTGTGTTCTCATCGTTCGCAAGATATGGGGATATGTGCGTGATGGATAGAGCGCTGCCTGACTACGCCATCGATGAGATAAAGACGGGGCAGTATAGAGCAGTGGACGGCGAATACGAGCGCCTGTGGGAGGGGACTATAGCCCCCCGCTGAGCGTGCGAGCGCAGACAATGCCACCAGCAGCGGATTGAATTGCATCCCCGAAATTGATATGCTGGGAGTGGATAATCACCGCATATATGGGGAGGATTAATCTACTCGCAAGGGCGCGATTTCCTCCGCCAATCGCCCATTCGTCTACCATGAACGCCAAGGGGGTGTCGCGTTATGCAAGTAGTGTTCAACGAAGCGATTAAGCAGTTGGAGAGCGCCGAGCCGTTGGTGGTGGCGACCGTGATTGGGACAAAGGGGTCAACGCCGCAGAAGCCCGGCTCCAAGCTGCTGGTTCGTAGCGATGGCAGCGGCGTCGGCACGCTCGGCGGCGGCTGCGTCGAGGGCGACATATGGTTCGCCGCTAACGAGCTGCTCCAAAATGGCGGCGGCGCAGAGTATCGCGAATACCAGCTAAACGAAGACCTCGCCGCCGAAGACGGCTTGATTTGCGGCGGCACGATGTTCTTCTTGATAGACCCCGTGTACAAGCCGGGCGAATACCTCGACTTTGCGCGGGAGATACAAGACGCCTACGCCGGCGGCAGCCCTGTGGCGCTTGCAACGCTGGTGCGCCCCCCGAATGGCGGCGCATCAGCCTTGGGCGCCAAACTCTTCATCCGCAGCGACGGGACGACGGTCGGCAGCCTCGGCAGCCCCGAGCTTGACGCCGCCGCCGCCGAAGAGGCGTTTGAGCTTATGATTCACGGCAAGAACAAGTATGTCGTAACCGGCAGCGGCGCAGAGTACTTCATCGAGGCGTATACCACGCCGCCGCAGCTCGTGCTGTGCGGCGGCGGGCATGTGTCCAAATCCATTGCGCCGCTGGCAAAGACGCTCGGCTTCCGCCTATTCGTAACCGACGACCGCGAGGAATTCGCCAACGCCGACCGCTTCCCGGAGGCAGACATCGTCATCGCCAAGAAGCCGGAAGACGCCCTCCCCGAGCTGCCCATCAACCCGAACACATTCATCATCGTCGCCACACGCGGCCACCGCTACGACAATGTGGCGCTCGCCGCCGCAGCGCGCACGCCGGCACACTATGTGGGACTGCTAGGCAGCCGGCGCAAGGTGATTATGATATACGAAGACCTGCTGCGCATGGGCATCAGCGAAGAGCGCCTGCGCGAGCTGAGAGCGCCCATCGGCTTGGACATCGGCGCCCGCACCCCGGAAGAGATAGCGGTCAGCATCATGTCTGAGGTGCTGATGTTCAGGCTAGGCGGCACCGGCGCCGTGATGAAGCTGGACGAGCGCAATATGCAGCGCATAGAGACCAAGCATCAGGCAGCGGTGGCGGCAGACTAGCCCATGCCCGGCGTCTCAGCCATCCTGACCGCCGCCGGCGAATCGCGCCGCATGGGGCGTCCGAAGCCGCTGCTGGCGTGGTGCGGCAAGACACTCATCGAGCATCAGATAGACTCGCTTGCGGGTGGCGGCGTGGACGAAATAGTCGTGGTGTTGGGGCATCGGGCGGACGCTGTCGCGCCGTATGTGCACGGCGAGCGTGTCAAATGCGTTGTGAACGCCCGCTACCGCACGGGCAAGACCACATCCATCAAGGCAGGGCTTGACGCCGTGGGCACGGACGCCGACGCCATAATGCTGCTCGCAGTGGATCAGCCGCGCACCGCTGCAATCGTGGCGTCCGTCATTGCGGCGCACCACTCCAGCGGCGCACTCATCACATCGCCGCGCTACAAGGGACACGGCGGGCATCCGCTCATATTCGATGCGTCATTGCGGGATGCGCTGGCACAGATTAGCGAAGAGCGTCAGGGCATACGCGAGGTGTTTGAGGCGAACCGCTCCGGCGTCTATGAGTTCGTTATGGACGACCCGATGATACGGCTCGACTTGAACACGCCCGACACCTACGAAGCCGCATTGCGTCGATACGGCATGGGGGAACGGCGAAAGTGAACGCAGCGCCCAGCGGCAAGCCCCGGGAGGACGGAGGCACAGATGATGCATCTGCGCCGCAAGAGCAGCCCAACGCAGACAGCAGGCGGACGTCTATGTGGAGCGTGGCAGTAGAGGCATATATATGGTGGTTTGGGCTTGCGCTCACCTTGTTCGTCGCGGGCGTAGCAATGGTTGTGTGGATTGAGCAGACCAACTACCCCAACGAGACTTGGGATGTTAAGATATTTACCATAATGGAACGCTCCACAATGGTGGGCTTGCTGGCAGGTATAGTTTCGTATTTCATAGTAGAAGGAGTGCGTCATACGATGGTCTTGGCAAAGATAACCTGGGACAGGTATATAGAGAAGAGAAATCGTCGGAGAGCAGAGGCAAGAGCAGAAGGCTTCGCAGAGGGCTTCGAGAAAGGCCGCGCCGAAGGCATCCGCGAGGAGCGCGAGAGGATGAGCGCTAGTGCGTCCGAATCGGATCAGTAACAGGGAGATGCAGGAACAAAACTACCGGTTCGACGATATGCCTCCGTCAAGAGCAATGCACTTATTCTGACACAAGCGCATTCCAGTCGTTCCACGCCTGCTCTAAACGCTCTTGAGTTGCAGTGTATCTCTCGCCCAGCCGTGTAACTTCTCCCACATCCTGTCTCTCAGACGCCGCTTGCAGTTTGGCACCACAATGGTGGGCTTACTAGCAGGTATTGTTTCGTATTTCATAGTAGAAGGAGTGCGTCATACAATGGTTTTGGCAAAGATAACCTGGGACAAGTATATAGAGAAGAGAAATCGTCGGCGAGCAGAGGCACGAGCAGAAGGCTTCGCAGAGGGCTTCGAGGCAGGCCGTGCAGAGGGGCGTGCCGAAGGCATCCGCGCAGAAGGCTTCGAGGCAGGGCGCGCAGAGGGGCGTGCAGAAGGCATCCGCGAGGAGCGCGAGAGGATGAGCGCTAGTGCGTCCGAATCGGATCAGTAACAGGGAGATTCAGGGACGAAACTACCCGTTCGACGCGCTGCCGCCGCCAAGAGCAATGCGCTTATTCGGACACAAGCGCATTCCAGTCACTCCACGCCTGCTCTAAACGCTCTTGAGTTGCAGTGTATCTCTCGCCCAGCCGTGTAACTTCTCCCACATCCTGTCTCTCAGACGCCGCTTGCAGTTCGGCGTCAATGGCTGTCAGCCGTCGTTCCAGCTGCTCGATGCGGTTCTCGTGGTCTCGCACGATGGCTTGCCGCTGGCGCTGTTGTGCAGCGCTATGACGGCGCTGGCGTGCCGACCGCTTGCGCTGCGTCGCCACATGATTCGCTCGATTCGGAGTGCGCGCCGACTTGGCATTGCCCGCAGATTCTCTTGTATGCGATTGGCGCATCCACTCGTCGAAGTTCCCATTAAACAGGCGCACCGCTCCATCCTCAACCACCCAAAGCTGCGTCGCCAGCAGCGATATGAGGCGGCGGTCGTGCGACACGAATATGAGCGTCCCGGCGTATGCCAGCAGCGCCGCCTCTAACGCCTCGCGGCTGGGGATGTCCAGATGCGTGGTCGGTTCGTCCAGCACCAGCATGTTCGGTTCGGTAATGAGCAGGCGCGCCAGCGCAAGACGGCTGCGCTCCCCGCCGCTGAGCACCGCCGTGGACTTGAACACATCGTCCCCACGAAATAGGAAGCGTGCCAAGTAGTTGCGCGCCTCCGGCAGCGGCAGGTTTCGGGCGTCCAGCAGAGCGTCTATGACAGACGCCTGCTCGGGCATGTCTGTGCTGCCCTGCGAATAGTAGCCCGGCGCGACATTGTGCCCCTGTCGTACGCTGCCTGCGAGGGCGGGCGTAAAGCCTAGCATCGTCTGCACCAGTGTTGTCTTGCCCACGCCGTTGCTGCCGATGACAGCGGTGCGCGACCCGCGCGTCAACTGCGTGTCCGCCACTGTTAGCAGCCGCACATCGCGCCCATTCTCGCGGTATCCAACCACGAGGTTGTTAGTGCGAAGAGCGGCATATCCGGTGCGGTTTGCGGACACATTTTGCACACGGATGGGTTCGTTGCTCTGCGGCTTTTCGATGCGCTCTAATCGTTCTAATCGGGTGGCGCGTCCGCGCGCCTCCCGCGCCCGCTGTCCTGCGCGATACCGCCGTATGAACGCCTCCTCCCGTGCGATGTACTCTTGCTGCCGCTCGTATTCAATCTGCTGTCGACGCAGCTGCTCATCTTTCAAAGCGCGATACTTAGTGTAGTTGCCGGGAAACGCTTGCAACCGCCCCATGTCCATTTCGAATATCTGCGTGGCGACCTTATCTAGGAAGTATCGGTCGTGCGATACCACGATGAACCCGCCGTTGAACTGCAGCAGAAAGGCTTCTAGCCAGTCCAAGCCCTTGAAGTCGAGGTAGTTCGTGGGTTCGTCCAAGATGAGAAAGTCCGGGTCAGACAGCAGCGCCTTGGCGAGAGCGGCGCGTGTGCGCTCTCCGCCGCTAGCCACGGCAGCGGGCGTGTCCAGCGTGTGCGCCTGCAACCCCACGCCGTTTAGGACGCGCTCCATGCGATGCAGGTAATCGTAGCCGCCGCCGGCTTCATACTCTTGCTGCAAGGCGTCGTAACGGCGCTCTGAGCGGCGGCGAACCGCATCGTCTTGGCTCTGCATATCCATCACGCATATGGCAAGCTCATCCTCGATGCCACGCAGCCTTGCGAAAGCATCCATCACCTCGTCGCGCAGCGTTCGTTGTTCGGACCCGGCATATTCGGAGTTCAGCGCACCCGTTCCGTCGACGGTTTCTCCACCACCATCCTGCGCATTGAGCGTAGTAGGCGTCTGCGGGACATAGCCCAAGCGCAGCCCTCGCGCACGGCTAACGCTGCCGCCGTTTGGCTCGAGTTCGCCGGCGAGGATGCGAATCAGCGATGTCTTGCCGCCGCCATTCGGCCCGACTACACCGATGCGCGCGCCATCGTCAACCTGCAAGTCCACGCCGGCGAAAATCTCCACTTCGCCGTACAGCAGGGTGAGGTTGGTTGCGGTGAGTATGGTCATTTCACAGAGTAACGGGGTTCTACTTGCGGGATTTTGTCGAGGTTGCAGCCATTGCTGGCCGGTGAATGGCTTGGTGCTATCGGCTTGGTGCTATACGCAGATTTGGCGGGACTATACGCAGCTTACACGCCCGCCAACCCGCGCGCATCTGCCAGTAGCGCCGCCACATCGACGGGGGACTCCGCTTCTGCGTAGATGCGGATGAGCGGCTCAGTGCCACTGAAGCGCACCAGCGCCCAGTAGCCGCCGTTCAGCAGGTAGCGGAAGCCATCGGTCGTGTCTAGCTGCTCCACGCGCTTGCCGCCGAGAGTCTCAGGTGCGCCGCGCCTCAGACGCCCCAGTATCGCCGCTCGCTCACTCTCAGCGAACCGCAGATCTAGCCGATCGTAGTGGTGCGGGCCGACCTTCGCTTCAAGCTCGGCGAGCAGGTCGGTGATGCCCATATCCGTCTTGACCATCATATCCAGCAGCATCAGCGCACTGAGTATGCCGTCGCGCTCAGGCACATTGCCGCGAAAGGCGTAGCCTCCGCTCTCTTCCCCGGCTATGAGAGCATCCTCGCTCATCATCACCGGACCGAGGTACTTGAAGCCCACCGGCGTTTCGTGCACCGGCACATCGTATATCGCGCCCAGCTTATCCACCATGCTCGTCATCGTGATGGAGCGCACCAGAGGCCCGCGCCTGCCCAGCGTGTCCAACTGATGCATGCAGAGCAGTGCGAAGGTTTGCAGCGTGGTAATGAACCGCCCGTCATCGTCCACGACACCCAGCCGGTCGGCGTCCCCGTCGGTGGCAAATCCCACATCCGCCGTTCTGTCTTGCACCTCATCTATCAACGGCTGTAGGTTATGCGCCAATGGTTCGGGTTGCGCCATGTTGGGGAAGGCAGGATTGGGTTCGCTGCGAATCTCTATGATGCGCGTTGAGCTGCCATGCAGAAGCTTGGCATAGTAACCTGCGCCTGCGCCATGCATCGAGTCCACGATGATGTCCAAACCCGAATTGCGTATAGCGGCGATGTCCACGAAAGAGGCTGCGTGGTTCAGATATTGCGGCTCAGGGTCGAAGTATTCCAGCAGCCCCTGTGTTCTCGCTTCGGCAAGCGAAATACGCTGCACGGAGTTGTGCGCCTCTGCGCTGGCAATGCGCTGTTCCAGTTCAGCGACGATTTCGGGCGATGCGCTCCCGCCATAGTCCGGCTTGTACTTAAAGCCGTTGTAGGCGGCGGGGTTGTGGCTTGCGGTGATGACAGCGCCTGCGCCTGCGTCGCGCGCCACTAGGTTGTACGCGATGACCGGCGTGGGTGCTGCCTTATCGCACAGGAAGGTGGGTAGCCCGTTGGCGGCGGTTACCTCTGCGACTGCGGCTGCGAAATCGGCGGACGCAAAGCGCGTGTCGTAGCCGACCACGAACCCGCGATACGCCATGCTGTGCCGACGCATCAGGTCGGCGGCGCCCTGTGCGCACAGCCGCACATTATCGAAGGTATAGTCTTCGCCTATGATGGCACGCCAGCCGTCTGTCCCGAATTTTATCGCCATTTTCCGTCCAGTTCAATTGCCTCTATGTATGCCTCTGAGATGTGCTCTGCCCTATGCCCTAGTCTCCCGTGAGAGGGCAGCGGGGTATTCTGCGTGTACACCACACCCAAAATAGGAATAAGGTGCTGCTGTGCATTCGTGCGCATTAGGTTGTAGAGCCGTTTATAGCGGCGGCAGGCCGGCTTCGTCCCGCAAGGCGGCAGCTTTGTCCGTGCGTTCCCACGGCAGATAGAGGTCGTTGCGACCGAAGTGCCCATATGTGGCAGTCTGCTTGTAGATGGGACGCCGCAGCTGCAGGTCGCGGATGATTGCGCCCGGCGTTAGGTCGAAGTGCTTGTCTATGAGCGCCTCAATCTTCTCATCCGGCACCTTGTTGCTCTCGAATGTCTCGATGGACACGCTGATGGGCTTGAGCATGCCGATGGCGTAGGACACCTGCAGCTCCATCCTGTCCGCAATCCCTGCGGCGACGATGTTCTTCGCCACATAGCGCGCGGCGTATGCGGCAGAGCGGTCAACCTTGGTCGGGTCTTTGCCGGAGAAGGCGCCGCCGCCGTGCCGTGCAAACCCACCATAAGTGTCCACGAGTATCTTGCGCCCGGTCAAGCCTGTATCGCCAACCGGGCCTCCAGTTACAAAACGCCCAGACGGGTTGACCACATAGACGGTGTCGTTATCCAGCAGACTAGCGGGGATGACCTCTTTCGCCGCCAGCTCTATGAGATCGCGCGCTATCGTGTCTTGGCTGACATCCTCGCTGTGCTGCGTGCTCATCACCACCGTGTGGACGCGCTTGGGGACGCCGTATTCATACTGCACGGTAACTTGCGACTTGCCGTCGGGGCGCATATATGGCAGCGTACCATCTTTGCGGAGCGCCGCCATGCGCTGGCAGATCCTGTGCGATAGCGCAATGGGCAGGGGCATAAGTTCGGGCGTTTCGTTGCAGGCGAAGCCCACCATCATCCCTTGGTCGCCGGCGCCCACGGATGCGAGGTCGTCGTCTATATCGTCTTGGTGCCGCACCTCGAGTGCGCGATCCACGCCGCCTTCTATGTCCTTAGACTGCTCATGAACCGATGTGGCGATGCCGCAGGATTGGTAGTCGAATCCGTAGCTAGAGTCGACATAGCCTGCGTCGCGAATAGTGGTGCGAACGATTTGCGGGATGTCCACATAGGTTTCGGTGGTGATTTCGCCCATGACGACCACCAGTCCGGTAGTGGTGCAAACTTCGCACGCCACGCGCGCGCGGGGGTCGTCCACGATGATTGCATCCAGCACTGCATCCGAAATCTGGTCGCAGAGCTTGTCCGGGTGTCCTTCTGTTACCGACTCTGATGTGAACAGATAAGACGCCGAGCGAGTGAATGTGTGGCTCAATTTTTCTCTCCTACTGCAAGTTCTGCAAGCCGTGAGACGCATTTGCATCGAGCACGGCGAGTTAATGTGAAGCCCTGTCATTCCCGTGAGAACGGGGGTGTGAAACGCTCCGATGCTTTACGGGAGCATATTGTTCTAGCAAGCAACTTGCGGGCATTCGGGTTCAGTGTGCGGCGGGTGCAGGGCTGTCTATGCCGAGCCGCTCGATGCGTTTCTGCGTAATAGGGACGAGTTCGGCGCTGCCCTCGGCTATGAGATTGCCGTCCGCATCCGTGAGTGCGGCGGATGCGATGAGGGTGCGCCCTTGCTCTGCGAGCATCCACGCCGCCGCTATGATGCGCTCGCCTACCCGCGCCGGCCTGCGAAACCGCGTCTGCATGGAGCGCATCATCGTTGTTGTGCCGCCGTGGAATGCGAGGTTCTCCATCACCTCATACAGCAGCGTGGTGATGATCCCGCCGTGTACGATGCCGGGCCAGCCCTGATGCGCTTCGCCCGGCGTGAACTCGGTTGTCAGCCGCTCGCCCTCCCAGCAATAGCGCAGCCTCAAGCCTATCGGGTTGGCGTCGCCGCAGCCGAAGCAGTCCGGATACGCCGGCTGTGTTTCGCCTGCGGCTGTTATCAGGCTCTCGGCTCGGTGTGGCTGCGACAAATCGGATGGAACGGTCATGTCCCCACTTCCCAACTTGCGAGATACTCTTCCTGCTCTTGGGTCAGCGTGTCTATCGTGATGCCCATAGACAGCAACTTTAGACGCCCCACCTCTTCGTCTATATGGCGCGGCACATCGTACACTTGCCGATCGAGCGTGTGCGCCGTCAGCGCCAAATGCTCGCAAGAGAGCGCTTGATCAGCGAAGCTCATATCCATCACCGCGGAGGGGTGCCCCTCTGCGGCGGAAAGGTTGATGAGCCGTCCCTCGCCAAGAAGACACAGCCGCCTGCCGTCGCTCATCAGATACTCGTCCACGAACGGGCGCACCTCTTGCTTGCCGTCTGAAAGCTCCTCCAAGGCAGGGATGTCTATCTCCACATTGAAGTGGCCGCTGTTGGCGAGCAATGCCCCATCTTTCATCATCTCGATGTGCTGCCGCCCGATGGCATTCATTCCGCCGGTGAGCGTGATGAATATGTCGCCTATGCGCGCCGCCTCGTTCATGCTCATGACTTGGTGTCCGTCCATCGCCGCTTCTAGGGCGCGCGTGGGGTTGATCTCTGTAACGATGGTGTGTGCGCCCATGCCACGCGCCCGCAGCGCAACGCCGCGCCCACACCAGCCGTAGCCGGCGATCACCACACGCTTGCCCGCCCAAAGTATGTTGGTGGCGCGGGTAATGCCGTCCAGCGTGCTTTGCCCGGTGCCATAGCGGTTGTCGAAGAAGTGCTTGGTGTCGGCGTCGTTCACGGCGATGATGGGGTAGCGCAGCCTGTTCTCTTCGGCGAGGCTGCGGAGGCGTATCACGCCCGTGGTGGTCTCTTCCGTGCCGCCGATGACCGCATCCAGTGCGTCTGTGCGCTCCGAGTGCAGCGTTGCCACAAGGTCTGCGCCATCGTCCATAGTGATGTTAGGCTTTAGATCTAGCGTAGAGTTGATGTGAGCGTAGTAGGTGGCGTTGTCTTCGCCCTTGATTGCGAAGGTGGGTATGCCGTACTCGTTCACAAGCGCCGCCGCCACATCGTCTTGTGTGCTGAGCGGGTTGCTAGCGCATATGGCAGCCTCTGCGCCGCCGTCCTTGAGCGCCAAGAGCAGGTTCGCCGTCTCCGATGTTACATGCAGGCATGCGGCGATGCGAAGCCCGTTCAGCGGCTTCTCTTTTGCGAAACGCTCGCGTATCTGCCGCAGCACCGGCATCTCACGCGCTGCCCAATGGATGCGCCGCACCCCATCGGACACCAGCGATGCGTCCGCAATATGCGCGTTGTCCGTTCTGTTGGTCAAATCATCCTCCTGCTAGATGTAAGCGCCCTTTGAGATTAGGGCTGATGGGTTTTGAGTTCATCCGAATTAGATTGTTGGCGTGCGGCGCTGCGGGTGATTAGAGCGGATGCGAAATTTGCCGCAATGCCGCCGAAGATGCCTATTCCTATCACCATCAGGAACACCGCCGTGAACTTGCCTGCGAGCGTAACCGGGTAGTAGTCGCCGTAGCCCACTGTGGCAACGGTCGCCATCGCCCACCACAGCGCGTCGCCGAATGTGTGTATCGTTGCGCTGTCTGACGCAGGCTCTACGGACGCCACGATGGTCGCCGCAATGACGACTGCGCCCACCCCGTAGCCAATCAGGTAGTCGGGCTGCGCCAAGCGCATTGCGCCGAATGCGAACCTCGCCACGAACACCCCGAACCGTATCGGGCGCAGCGGGCGCACTACGGGCAGGAGCACAATCAGCACATCCACCCAATGCTGCCGCAGATATGTTACCTTGTTCGGCGCAAGAACCAGCTTCACCGCAAGGTCTATGGCGAATACTGCCCAAATCCCCAGTTCCAAGTAATAGTAGTAGCGTTTCTCTTGTTCGGTCAGGTCCCAGAGCAGCGGCCCTACGAACGCCGGTATCATGGCAAAGGCGAGCAACAGCAGAGGCAGCTCGGTTATGCGCTCCGCCTTTTGAAAGGCGGTCATTTCGTGCCATCGGGTCGACATGCTAGGGGGCGTTCCTTCGGGGGAGCGATTCGTCAGGAGCGAGTGATGGGAATGCGGTCAGCGCCGTGAATGCGCGAAACCTCGCCTCTATTTCGGAACGGTCGAGTTCTAGCAGCCTGTCCACGCTGAAGCCTTCCACGCAGAACGACCCGAGCGTCGAGCCGAGCACCGTTGCGCGGCGAAACCCGGATGGGGACAGGTCGCCCGTCGCCGCTAGATAGCCGACGAAACCAGCTGCGAAAGAATCGCCTGCGCCCGTTGGGTCAACCACGCGCTCCAGCGGATACGCCGGCGCGCTAAACACTGCGTCGTCGTGGAACAGCAGCGCACCGTGTTCGCCGCGCTTCGCCACAACCGCAGATGGCCCCATCGCCAAGACCCTGTTTGCGGCGCGCACGATGTTTTGCTCTTGAGCGAAGTCGCGCAGTTCGTTGTCCTCGAGAAACAGCACATCCACCCTGCTCACCACTTCAACCAGTGCATCGCGCTTGCCCTCGATCCAAAAGTTCATGGAGTCCAGCGCCGTAAGCTTGGGGCTGCCGTTCACTTGACGCAGCACATCCAGCTGCAGCTCGGGGTCGATGTTGGCAAGGAACAAATAGGGGTGGCTGCGATGCTGCGTGCTGAGATCAGGCGCAAAGTCTGCGAACACATTCAGTTGCGTGTCTAGGGTGCTGCGCGAGTTCATATCGGAGTAGTATTCGCCCGACCAGCGAAAGGTCTTGCCCTGTGTGCGGTGCAGTCCGCTCACATCCACGCCGTAGCGTTCCAGCGTTTGCACATGCGCCGGATCGAAGTCTTCCCCAACCACTGCGACGAGGCTCACCGGCGTGAACAGGCTCGCCGCAATGGAGAAGTACATCGCAGAGCCGCCCACCGCATCAGTACGGCTGTCCGACGGCGTGGTTACTGAGTCGTAGGCAACGGAGCCAACAACGAGAACGGACATGTATGTTTCCTCTACTTGGGTTTTGCGGCTCGGTGCTTGGGAATGCTCCGCGCTTGATGCGCTTGCGGGCGTTTCCCAATCTCCCGGTCGCTGCCACATCGCCTATGCGTCTGCGCCATAGCTCGTGGGGTTGCCGCCATCGATCCACGCCTGCGTGCCTGCCTCGATGTTGTATAGGTTCTCCGTGTCGTAGCCCATGGCTGCCGCCATTTCCGCCGCAAGCCCGCTGCGAACACCCTGCGCGCAGATGAACAGCAGCTTCTTGTCGGTGGGCAGCTCGTCGATGCGCCCCAGAAGGTCGTCCACAGTGATGAACAGGGCGTCTTTCACATGCCCGTCCGCATACTCGTCGAGGCGGCGCACATCCACTACCACGGCATCGTCGCCGCCATGCATCTTTGCCGCCTCGTCGATGCTCAGCCGATAGTATGGTTCGCCCGGTATCTTGTTTGGCATCCTCAATGTCCTCCGTACCCAGTTACTCGGTTTCCGTAGTTTGGTTGGGTTGAGCAGTCTTTTGGTTCATGGTCGTTGAATATCCCGACGGGCGCAAATGGCTTGGGATGAGCGCACATCTTGCACAAAGCACATCGGAAACGGGCAAAAAAAGACTTCCCCCCGATGAGAGAAGTCTGTGCATGGTTGCTGCTCTCATCTGCGAGCCTATTCAGGCTCTCCGGAATTAGCACCGCTTCACGCACCTCACATGTGGGTGCGGAAAGGTTGCCGGGCTTCGCAGGGCCGGTCCCTCAGCCACTCTTGATAAGAGAGTATTCGATTGTTAACGCGTTTAATGGTACTAACCGCAGGGTGGTATTGTCAAGCATATCAAGCGGCAGGTATTCTTAACATGCAGTGATATTGGATTTTACCCACCGATGCCAGCACACTAGCGCCAACGAATACACCAGCATCTGTATGCTCTTGGTGTAGCCCTTTGTACGACGCACTAATCGGTTCAACTTACTTCGCCATACCGAATGCAGCCCCTCATTCCAGTTCACCGCACCTCCCTTCCCCACCACATGCCGGTTGCGAGGAAACCACCGATACACAGGATATGCATCACTGCGATACAACTCTGCATCCGGTAAGCGCTCATACAAGCGCAAGAATGTCCTCTCGCTGCGGTCGCCCACCTCAAAGTCCACCCACCTGCTGCCGTCAGCCTCTTCTACCACTGCTGTCCATATCCACACATCTTCACGCAACTCCGCACGCCGAGCACGCTTGTATGTCCACATCTCATCACAGGACACCACCGCAGCAGCACGCTGCGCCTCTGCCCCCTCAGTCCGTCTACGACCACGCTCCCGCAGACGCTCTAATGCCTCACGCCCCCTTTTTTCACCCACCCGTGAACCGCTGTGGCGCTGTACCCAAACACTCTGCCTACGGCGCTCAAACTGCTGCCTTCCAGATACATCTTAACCGCCTGTGCCTTGAGGGCAGCGCTGGGGCGGTGATATGCAGCCTCTGGGAAGTAGCGGCGACCACAGTCTCCGCATCTGTAAGACTGCTTGCCGCGCGCTAGTCCGTTTTTGCGCATCCAGTTAGAGCCGCAGTCGATGCAGCGAATATCGTGGCGATAGGTACGTTCACGGGCCATAAGATACCTCACTGTGTTTGATGTTATGACATATTATAACTCATTATCTCTGTATGTTGAGAATACCAAGCGGCAAGGGCGCAGCCAGCGTTGGCTAACGCCGCCGAATCTTCGGCACGCCCCCGAACCGCAGCCGCAGCAAGCCCCGCACATCCTCTATCGCCGTGTTGAGTATTTTCACGCGCGTGTCCGGGTCGTCCGTCCAATGCACCGGTATTTCGCGTATGGTGAAGCCGTTTGCCTGCGCTAGGATGAGCAGCTCCGTGTCGAAGAACCAGCGATTGCTCTGCGTTAGCTGCACAAGCTCGTCCACTATGCGGCGGCTGACGGCTTTGAAGCCGCACTGCGCGTCGCGAAAGCTCGTGAAGAACATTGTGCGAAACAGCAGGCTGTAGCCGCGCGATGTGATCTCCCGCTTCAGTGGACGCCGCTCCACGCGCGAGCCTCTGATGAGTCGCGACCCAATGGCGATGTCGCAGCTGCCGTGTGCAATGGCGTCCACCATCGGGCGCAGGGACACCAAGTCCGTGGACAGATCCACATCCATGTAGGCTACGATGTCGGCGTTGGACTGCGTCCAAGCGGTTTTCAGCGCCAAGCCGCGCCCGCGCTCCTCCAACCGCAGAGGCGATACACTACCCAGTTCGCGCGCGAGCTGCTGCGACACCTCCGGCGTGGCGTCATCCGAGCCGTTGTCCGCAATGACGATGCGCCAGTCGAAGTCGGCGAGGTCGGCGCTCATATGACGGTGCAGCGTCGGGATGCTCTGCGGCAACGCTCGTTCCTCGTTCAGCACCGGTATCACCACATCCAGCGTCTTGCGTGCTGTGCGCGACGATTTCGTTTCTCGTATGTCGTCGGTATTAGATCGTTCCATAGTTGCGGTGAAGTGAGTGAAACGCCCGTAGTATGACAATCTGCGCTGCGGGCGCGCCTATCCTAGTGCAGAAAATGCCTTGTCCCTGTGAACACCATAGCCATCCCACGCTCGTTTGCGGCGGCGATGACCTCATCGTCGCGGATGGATCCGCCGGGCTGCGCTATGGCGGTTATGCCCCCAGCCGCTGCCGTCTCCACATTGTCCGCAAACGGGAAAAACGCATCGGACGCAAGCACGCTACCCGCCGCCTTGTCCCCTGCGATGCGGAGCGCAAGATGCACACTGACCACTCGGTTGGGCTGTCCCGCGCCCATTCCCACGAGGGTGTTGTCTTTCGCCAGCGTGATGGTGTTGGACTTGATGTGCTTCGCCGCCTTCCAAGCGAATGCGAGGTCTGAGAGTTCTGCGGCAGTGGGCTTGCGACCAGTTACCACTTGCCAATCGTCGGGGGACTCGACGAGTGTGTCTGCGTGCTGCACGAGCGCACCGCCGGACACGAGGCGCACCTGCACGCCCTCTTGCGGGCCGGACGCCGCCGCAACTTGCAGCACGCGGGTGCGACGGCGGCGGCGCAGCACGGCCAGCGCATCGGGTTCATAGTCCGGCGCTATGATGATGTCGAACAGCACGCCGCGCATAGCGTTTGCGGTGGCTGCGGTTAGCGTGCGGTTGAACGCCACGATGCCGCCGTATGCGGACACCGAGTCGCCCTCGAATGCGCGACGGTACGCCGTCGGCTGGTTGGCGTGTACGGCAAGCCCGCACGGGTTGGTGTGCTTAATCACCGTTGCCGCCGGCGCATCGAAATCCGACACCACGCGCCAAGCGGCATCGGCGTCAAGGTAGTTGGTGTAAGACATGTCTATGCCGTGCAGCCGTTTGGCGCGGACGATGCCGCCGGATGACAATGGCGCTGCGTACAACGCTGCCTGTTGGTGCGGGTTCTCTCCGTATCGCAGAGAGGCTATGCGGTTGAAACCGAATGTGGCTTCTGACGGCGCAACGGATTCTTCGAGTGCGGCGTCTCCGGGTTCGCCATGCACTGTCGCATCGGCGAGGTATTGCGCTACGGCGGTGTCATACAGCGCTGTGTGCTGAAACGCCTTGAGTGCAAGCCGCCTGCGCTCGGCAGGCGTAATTGGCTCGCTCCGCGATATGCGCTCACCCACCCAGCCGTAATCTCCGGGGTCGACCAACACCACCACGGAGAAGAAGTTCTTGGCGGCGGCGCGTATCATCGTCGGCCCGCCGATGTCTATGTTCTCCAGCGCATCTTGCAGTGTGGCATCGGGGTTGCTGACCGTCTCCACGAACGGGTATAGATTCCCGACGACAATATCTATGTGGTCTATGCCGTGTTTTGCAATCTGTGCGGTATGGTCGGGCAGGTCGCGCCTTGCGAGGATGCCGCCGTAGATGGTGGGATGCAGCGTCTTCACGCGCCCGTTTAGGATTTCAGGGAAGCCGGTGAAGTCCGCCACCTGCGTAACGGTAAGACCGCCGTCCGTCAGTGCGCGGTGTGTGCCGCCCGTGCTGACGAGTTCGCACCCAACGCCATCCAGCGCGCGCGCCAGTTCCACCAAGCCGGTCTTGTCATATACGCTCAGCAGCGCTCTCATAGGCAAACCTTTCAAGTTAGTCGGTCTTTCGGGGCAAGGGGCATAACACCTGCCGCTCAATGCGTTCAGAGCAGCCGTGGGCGTGGGCTAGGCGCGTTACCCTGATATAGATTATACACCTTTGCCGCAGCGCGGGTTGGGCTAACGATGCGCGGGGGGCTAACGGGGGCTGCGCTGTTCAGGCGAGTGCGCCTAGTCTATGCGGACGACAGCGCCGCCGTCGCTGCTTGAGATTTCCCCTACAACACTGGCGTCTGACAGCATCGACAGCACATCGTCCGCCGCCGCCGCATCGCACACGAGCGCCATGCCGATGCCCATGTTGAACACGCGGTACATCTCGGCGCGGCTGATGCCGCAGCGCTCTTGCAGCAGCGTGAATATGGGCGGGACAGGCCATGCAGCCGAGTCTAATCGCGCCGCCGTTCCGTACGGCAGGATGCGCTCAATGTTGTCCATGATGCCGCCGCCGGTGATGTGCGCCATCCCCTTTAGCTGCCCCAGCAGCGGGCGCACCGTGTCGGCGTAGGATGGGTGTGGCAGCAGCAGGGCATCGCCTATGGTGGTGTCTCGCCCCAGCTCCGGCGCGACCTCATTCAGCGGCGAGGGGTCGGCGTCAAGCCCGAGTGCCAACCGCACCAGTGAGTAGCCGTTGGTGTGCAGCCCGTTGGACGGAATGCCGATTATCAGGTCGCCCGAACGGATGCCGCTGCCGTCCAAGATGGCGTCGCGCTCCACTGCACCCACAACGAAGCCCGCCATATCGAACTCGCCGTCAGCGTACAGCCCCGGCATCTGCGCTGTTTCTCCGCCGATAAGAGCGCAGCCGGCTTGCTCGCAAGCGCGCGCCATGCCCGCTATCAGCGCCTCCACTATCTTGTCGTCCAGTGCGCCCACGGCGATGTAGTCCAAGAAGAACAGCGGCTGCGCCCCGCATACCACAATATCGTTCACGCAGGCGTTCACCAGATCCTCGCCGATTGTGTCGTAGCGCCCCATCATAATGGCAAGCTTGAGTTTAGTGCCCACCCCATCCGTGCTAGACACAAGCACCGGCTCGCGATAGCCGTCGAGCGCATACAGCGCGCCAAAACCGCCCACGCCGCCAAGCACCTGCTGCCCGTGCGTGGGCGTTACTAGCGTCTTGATGCGCTGCTTGATGCGCTGTGCCGCATCTAGGTTTACGCCTGCGTCATCGTATGTCGGCTGCACCAGATGCTTTGTCCTTTTGTTTCGCCGTGTGTGCCGTGTGTCAGTGGAACGGATGGGGGCGATGCTGTGAGTTTTTATCCCGGCGTTATGGTTGCCAGATAACTACCGGTTCACATCTTAATCCGGACAAACTCGAATGGGGATGAAGTAGAAGTCATGGCAGGGGGCAAGGCAGGAACGGCAGCACAAGTGGCGCCGGCTCTTGGGATTGCGCTGCAACTACGCTGTGTGATGAAGTACGCGTGGAGCGTAAGATGATGCCGATGCTGTGCGCTAGCCCCTGTACTGCCACTGCGTGCCGCCGCTGCCGTCTTCTAGTGTTACGCCCAGCTCTGCGAGGTCATTGCGTATCTTGTCGGCGAGGGCGTACTGCTTGGCGCTGCGTAGGTCGGAGCGTATCTGCACCAGTAGCTCCACAAAAGGCGCTATGTCGCCGCTTGCGTCGGCTTGCGGCTCGGATAGGTCGATGCCGAGCACATCCACGAGCCTGCGGAGCGTGTCTTGCGCCGCAGAGACGGGCTGCCCCTGCTCGCGGGAGCGGTTGATGCTGCGCGCAAGGTCGAACAGCACCGCCAGCGCGCGCGGCGTGTTGATGTCATCGTCCATCGCCTCCACGAAGCTGCGTTCGTAGTCGACGGCATCGAGCGGCTCGCCGTCAGCGGCGGGATTGGCAGGCGCATTTGCGGCGTTGCGAATGCGCTCCAGTGCGCGCTCCTGTGCCGCTATGTTCTGCTCGCTGTACACCAGCGGGTTGCGGTAGTGCGAACTCAGGAAGAACAGCCGCAGCGCCGGTGGCGAATATGCGTCCAGCGCATCCCCGACCGATATTACATTGCCGATGGACTTGCTCATCTTGTCTTCGTCGATGCTGAGCAAGCCGTTGTGTAGCCAAAATCGGGCGAACGGCTGTGTTTGGCTGTACGCCTCGCTTTGGGCGATTTCGTTTTCGTGATGCGGGAAGATGAGGTCCTGCCCACCGCCGTGTATGTCCAGCCTGCTGCTGAGGTATCGCATAGACATTGCGCTGCACTCGATATGCCAGCCCGGTCGTCCCATTCCCCAGGGGCTGTCCCAAGCCGGTTCGCCGGGCTTTTGCGCCTTCCACAGGGCGAAGTCGCGCGGGTCTTCCTTCGCTTCGTCCACTTCCACGCGCGCGCCTGCGAGCAGGTCTTCTGCGCTGCGACGGCTGAGCTTGCCATAGTCAGGGTTGCGGTGCACACGAAAATACACATCGCCATCCACTGCGTATGCATAGCCGCCATCTTCTAGGGACGCAATCATGTCCACGATGGCGGGGATCTCTGTTGTGGCTCGCGGATACTTGTGTGCGCGCAGCACATTCAGCGCATCCATCTCGTCTAAGTACTGCGCTATGTTCGTTTCGGCAAGCTCGTCCGTGGGAATGCCAATGTCGTTTGCGGTCTGAATTATCTTGTCATCAACATCGGTGAAGTTTTGGATGTGAGTTACCGCAAAGCCCTTGTACTCGAGGAAGCGGCGCACAACATCGAACACCACCGACATCATAGCGTGCCCGATGTGCGAAGGGGCGTACGGCGTGATGCCGCATACATACATGCCAACCTTGCCGTCCGGGACGCTGAACGCCTCCTTGCGGCCAGTAAGTGTGTTGTAAAGTTTCATGCTGTCCGTTCGATGGTTGCAATAGCCAGCGTTCCTATGCCCTCGCCGCGCCCGACGAACCCCAAGCCGTCGGTGGTTGTCGCCTTGACACTCACTTCGCCTTCAGCAAGCGCAAGGGTAGCGGCGAGCGAGCGCCTGATGCTGCCGATGTGGGGCTTCAGAAGCGGACGCTCGGCGATTATTGTAGCATCAACAAATGCCGCACGCCAACTGCCGAGTGCCAGCAGTTTCATCGTCTCGCGCAGCAACTCGAGGCTTGCAATGCCCGCGTATGCGGCGTCACCGGGCGGGAAGTGTGTCCCGATGTCCCCGAGCGCAGCGCCGCCTAGCAGCGCATCTATGACGGCGTGGGTCAGGGCGTCCCCGTCGCTGTGTCCCGCAAGCCCCCGCTCGAATGGGATGCGGACGCCGCCAAGCACAAGTGCCCGCCCCTCCACCAAAGGATGCACATCAAACCCTATCCCCGAGCGCGTGGTCATACCTCCTGCTCTCTTGGGATTCCTGTGCTGTCGGACTTTGCGCTTGGATGGGCGCTTTTGGCAATGTGCAAGATAGCCTGTGCCAGCGTAAGGTCTTCGGGCGTAGTAACCTTGATGTTGTAGTACGACCCCATGTACAGCCGCACCGAGTGGCCGATGGCTTCCACCATAGAGGCGTCGTCCGTTACATCCGCGTGCACTTCGTGATGGGCGCGGGCAAGCAGGTCATAGCGAAACACCTGCGGCGTCTGCACCGCCCACAAGCCCTCACGCGGGACGGTCTGCGTAACGGTGTTTTCAGTGTCTGCATACTTGATGGTGTCTTTGATGGGTACGGCTGCGATTGCTGCGCCGTAGTCTGCGGCAGCGGCAATGCCGGCGTTCAGCATCGCCGCATCGATGAACGGGCGCGCGCCGTCATGCACAACTACCAGTTCGCAGATGCCGAGCGCATCTATGCCATGCCGCACGGAATCCTGTCGGCGCACACCGCCCTTGCGCACATGGCGCACCTTGCGATACCCATACTCCGATACCAGCGACTTCGCGCGCGCTATGCTGTGTTCTCCGACCACAAGTGCGATTTCGCCCACGCGAGAATGGGCGTTGAGCGCAGACAGGCTATAGGCTATGAGCGGTTTGCCGTCCAGCGGATAGAAAATCTTGTCGACGCCCCGCATGCGCTGGCTGCTCCCGGCGGCAACCACCACTGCGCCCACACTAGCCGGCACGGCAGTGCGCGCAGTGGGTTCTTGCGGAGCGCTTTCAGGCGCTGCGTGGGTATGGCTCATCACAATTGGGGGTAAGCGCTCGGGCGTTCTTTTGTAGATAGTAGATATAAGAATGAAGAAGGTGTTGCACGATGCGGGCGCAAGAGTATCATTCAGGGGCGAAAGGTGTCAAAATGGCAGGACAGGGAGCAAGTCTCTGGCGTAGGCGTTTCTGGCGGTGCAAGCATATCCGTACGAAGGCGGAAGCGCCAGAACACAGGCATCAGGGATGTCAGATATGGTCGGGAAAAGACGAAACCTCACGAAGGCGTCCAAGTCAGGTTGGATAGTGTTGGGGGTGCTGCTTGCGCTGCTCTTGCTGACGCTCACGCCGCAGTGCAGGGCTGCGGTGGATGCCTCGTTGTTCGTTACGCAGGTGCTGCCGTCCATACAGGTCAAGCCATTAGAGTGGGTTACGGCGGAGCCGGATCGCCGCGCAATAACATTCCCGCTGGCGGCAAACGGGGATATGGGCTTTGCGGACCTGTACACTCCCGGTCGGGGCGACGAACATGGGGCGGTGCTACTCTTCCTAGGCGTCAATCCCGCCGGGCGCGACGACGAACGCGTGGTGAACCTTGCCAGCGCCCTTGCGAGGCTGGGCATAGTGGTGATGGTGGCGTGGTCAGAGCGTTTGATAGAGCATCAAGTGTCTTCGCAAGAGGTGGATGCGCTTGTGGCGGCGTTTCAATACCTGCAATCAGTAGATGGCGTGGACGCAGAGCGCGTGGGCATGGCGGGGTTCTGCGTGGGCGCATCGCTGCTTATCGTGGCAGCACAAGACGAGCGCATTCGCGACGATGTGAGCGTGGTCAACGCATTCGGGCCATACTACGACGCCAAGGATTTAGCGGCTGCGGTGTTAGCAGAGCGGCGCTTCTATGCAGATGAAGAGACGACGGCGTGGCGCCCGGATGCGCTGACCACGGCGGTGGTGCGAGTGCATCTGCTCGATGCGATACCAGATGCCGATGAGCGGGTGCGCTTGTCGGGTGCGCTTGCGGCGGGGACCGCGCTGCCGTCGGGGTTGTCAGATGATGCACAGAGCGTAGCCGCATTACTCGGCGCATCCGATCTTGACGATGTGCGCCGCCTGCTGGACAGCCTGCCGCCGCACGCACAAGACAGGCTGCGCCGCATATCCCCGAGCAGTGGCATCGACAATCTGCGCGCGCACCTGCTCGTGATGCACGACAGGAACGACAGGCTTGTGCCGTCAGAAGAGTCACGCCGACTGGTGGATGCGGTGCGCGCGCGCGATGACTCCGCAGTCCATTACACAGAGTTCACATTCTTCGACCATGTTGACCCCACACGCCCCGTCTCTGGGACGATGTTCGCCCGTGAGGGCTTGCGGCTAGCGGCGCATATGTATCGGGTAATGCGCGCGCTGCAATGATGCAGGTTTGGGCTGCCTGTCGCGCGCTATCTCAAATCCGCCAAGCCCGCCGTTGCCTGTGAAAGCACGCATTAAGCACCTGCCGCCGCCGTTACACCGCCAAATGCAGATGCTGGTAAATAGGGGTTGCAAGGCGTGATAACATACATATTACGAATATCAGATGCAGGGGGTTTGGCACATGGGCAGAAACTATTGGATGGTGTCAACCACACTTGACGACTTTGAGGTAACGCAGGACAGGGGGTTTACCATACTGGGTATGGGACGCAAGTACCGCAGGCGGGCGCAGCGGATGCAACCCAACGACCAGATGCTGCTGTATGTGAAGCAGCTTCGCAAGTGGCCGGCAGTGGTCAGCGTAACCTCTAAATACTTTGAGGATCGCACGCCTATATGGAACTCGGGCCCGAATGGGGACAAGTATATGTACCGGGTGCGAATCAGTCCCAAAATCGTGCTGGACGAAGACGACTACATCAACGCAATGCTGCTAGCACCGAGGATGGACTACCTCAAACGCTGGCTGCCCGAGCTTTGGCCACTGGCGTTCTTCGACATGCTTCACCTCATACCACAGCGCGACTTCAACCTCATCGAAGGGGAGATGAGGCGCATAGTCAGGGGCAGGGCGACTTGGCGCAACGGGAGCGCTTCAACAATAAGGCGAATGTAACTCAATCGGGACGATTCTGTTCACCGCTAGATGCATTGCTCCCAGCCTAACCTTCCCCAAGAGGGAGGGAAAGGGCTGCCCATAATAGGGTAGCCCTTTCCATCCAGTTCAGTCAGGCGGCTGAGGCGTAGGGATGAGGCATAAACCCTCATAGTATTGAGGCTGAAAATGCTCGTGTTCAGACTGCCGATACCGACACTAGCAATGTCAGCCGTTCTGGCGGCGGCGGAGTTCAGCTTCCATCTCCCGTAAGCGCGCTTCCGCTTGGAGGCGGGCATCCTGTTCCTGCAAGCGCTCTGCCTGTTCCCGGTTGGCGCGCATTTCGGCTTGAAGGCGGGCGTCCTGTTCCTGTAAGCGCTCTGCCTGTTCCCGGTCGGCGCGCGCTTCCGCTTGGATGCGGGCGTCCTGTTCCCGGTCGGCGCGCATTTCGGCTTGGAGACGGGCGTCTTGTTCTTGCAAGCGCTCTGCCTGCTCGCTGCCAAAGGTGGGGATGTGCTGTCCCGTCGCAGGATCGTACCACCCTAGCTCACCGTTCTCCCAGCGCAGGTACAGGTTCAGTACAGCGCTGTATCCCTGTAGCGAGCCGTCCTCCAATTCGATGATGGGGATGGGTTCGTACCTGCCATTCACCAGTCGGTCGCCAGCCAGCCTCGTCCCGTGGGACTGACCGGTTTCATCAAATCGCCAGTATTCTGGGATGCCTAACGCCGCATAGGCTTCCCGCTTTTCCCCGGTGTCAATGTGTCCGGTATGGGTAGAGGCTATCTCCAGCACGAAATCTGGCGGTTTACCCTGCTCTGAGATGACATAGCCATTGCGTCGGTGGAATGCCGCTATGTCCACATTAAAGGCTATCATCAGGTCGGGGTAGTAGCTGCCGGCCATGTTCTGGGTGAGATATTCGACCAGATAGTGGTCGCCGGTTACTAATGTGGTTTTTGGGTAACCTAGGAATAGGGCGAGGTAATGGGCACTGCCGGTGGCTGCTAGATGCTTGAAGAGTGTCATATTGTCGGGCCGCCATGGTGGGTCGGGCAGACGGAAGTCATCTGCTGCTACGCGTAATTTCGTGATGCGGGTGTCGGCGGTGGTCATGGGGAGACCTCCGAGGCTTGGTAATGAGTGTGCTGCGGAACTTTCGTGGTGTCATTATAGCAATGCTCGACCCTAGCCATAAAGCAGGTGGGCAGTGTCGGATGAAGCGCAGCGCACTAATCGCCCACTGGTTCCGGCTTGGGTTCGTCCACGAAGAAGTTCTCGTCATACAGTTCGCTCAGGCGTTGCAGGAACTCTTCCGGGATGTCCTCTGCATCGGGGGCGGCGGCGAACTCATCTAGCTGCGGCAGGTTGGTGATGTTCGGCAACACAGACGCCACCATTGGCGCCGCTAGCACGAACTTGATGGCTAGTTGCCCTATTGTGGCGTCCAACGCATCGGTGAGGAAGTCGATGTGCGCTATCTTCTCCAGCGATGCGTTGAGCCACTGCTGACGGCGATGGCTGCGATGGTCGCTTGCGTCGAACACCGTGTGCTTGGTGTATGTGCCGTCTAACATCCCGGAGGCGTGCGGCACGCGGGACACAAGCCCGGTCTGCTGCTGCGACGCCATTGCGAACCAGCTTCGCGCCGGCTCTTGCTCCAAGATGCTGTATATAATCTGCATCATCTGGGCGTCGCGGTGCTGCATCGCCGCCGTCCCCTCCTCCTCCCAGCCGATGTCCGGCCCGATGGCGAAGCCATAGTGCAGCAGCTTGCCTTCATTCACGAGGTCGTCCAGCGTTTGGAACAGATCATCGTTTTCGATGGCGTCCATCTTGGGGTTGTGGAGTTGGTACAGGTCGATGTAGTCGGTGTTCAGGCGGCGGAGGCTCTGCTCGCAGGCATAGCGCACGAAGCCCGGCGTCCAGCGCTGCGGGCGTTCCTGATGCCCCTGCCGAATGGGGTTGGCATAGAAGTCGTAGCCGAACTTGGTGCCGATGACGATTTCGTGGCGCTGCTTGCCGAGCGCCTTTGCGAGTATCTCTTCGCCGTAGCCCGTCCCGTAGGTGTCGCCTGTGTCAAAGAAGTTCACACCGAGATCAAACGCATGGCGCATCAGCCCGATGCCCTGCGGCTCTTCAATCTTGCCCCACCAGTTTGTCGCCACCGTCCACACGCCGAAGCCCACTTCGGACACACTCAGGCCGGTCTTGCCGAGTTTTCTGTACTTCAATCGCCACTCACCTTAACTTTCGCCTCGCGGGTTCGTCATTTCCACCTCCCCAACCTTCCCATCAGAGGAGCTTGGTTCGGGAACGAAGGCTTTGGGGGATGCCGCAGCACTCGACGCCTAATGCGCACCTTCGCCAAGCAGCCTGCGAATCGGTGCGGCATGCGCTTCGTATTGGGCGTCGCTGAGCACGGGTGTCAGGTTACCCAGCGGCACATCCTGCCCCAGTTCCACCCACGACTTGCAACCGCCGTACTCGTCCAGAACGGGCAGGGCTTGCGGCTGCTGCATCATGTATGCGCGCAACAAAACCACGGTTATGGGCTGCTTTGGGCGCCAGTGCAGCCGCTTGTTGGCGTAGTCAGTGGTCCAGATGTGATGCGCTGCCACGCTGTCGAGCACATCCTGCTCGCTAACCTCAAACTTGTCTGTTACGGCGCACCAGCAGCTCAATGTTACCAGCCCTGCCACATCGTTTTCGTTGAGCGTCTCGTGGAGCGAATCGGCGTATGTGGGCTTTACGAGGTCTGTGCGCTGGTGCTCATAGGTCGGATAGAGCAGGAACTCCGGATGCACTACGCGGAACTGTTTGTCGTCCCGATGGATGCCGCCCTTGCGCAGGATGAGTATCTGCTCGCCCACCGCAAGCGCCTTGACCGCCACCGCCCATTCCTTGAGCGCGAGGTCAGACGATGCTGGCAGCAGCGCTTTCTGCCCAGCCTGTTCAACTTGCCCGACTTGTTCTAGCGATTGTAACTGCGTCAATTCTTCACCTTATCGATGCATATAGCGATGCGTATACGGCACTGCTGTGATGGTTGGGATTGGCGCACATCAGGCAGCCAGCTGCTTGGTTTGCAGGAATTGCAGAAACGCCCGCTGTGCGGAAGACAGGTGATTGTCGTCGCGGTAGAACACCGACAGGGAGCGGCTGCATTCCCAGTCTTGCACATCGAGCACGGTAACGAAGCCTGCGGCGACATCGGGCGTAACCGCAAATGCGGACACCACGCCTAGCCCCACACCGGCGGCGACGGCGCGCTTGATGGCTTCGTTGCTGCCGAGTTCCATCGACACCAGCGGCTCTATGCCATATGCGTTAAAGCGCTGCTCGGCTGTGCTACGCGTGGCAGACCCCGGCTCTCGCATGATAAACTCGCACTCTGTCAGCTCTTGCAGCTTGGGGCGCACAAGTTGAGCGGCGGGATGATCTGGCGCAGCGATGATGACTATCTCATCGCGCACATACTCGAACGACGCCAAGCCCTTGAGGTTCACCGGCGTCCCAGCCATCCCGATGTCAAGCCCGTGCGCCAGTATCTGGTTTATGATGGACTGCGTGTTTGCGATAGTGAGCGACACTTGCACGCCTTGGTAACGCTGGCGAAACTTGCCAATCATCCCCGGCAAGATGTACTCGCCGGGCGTGGTGGATGAGCCTATTGTGAGGGTGCCGGTGTTTAAGCCTTGGATGTCTTGAATGGCGGTGTGCATATCCTCTGCGAGGGCGAATATGCGCTGCGTGTAGCTAAACACCGCCTTGCCTGTGTCCGTCAGCCGTAGCCCGCGCCGCAAGCGCAGCATCAGCGAGCTACCCAATGCCCTCTCCAAGTCGCGTATCTGCAACGACACCGCCGGCTGGCTTATAGACAGCGCCTTGGCAGCTTTCGAGAAGCTCCCCTCACGCGCAACCGTATGAAAGATATATAGATGATGAAAATTAGTAGAGTTCATAAATAATAGGTTATAATATCCATCGGCTTTTTCGCAAGGTTTTTCGGAGACATCTAGAAGTTAGAGAGGTGGCGCATTGCTGAACAAAGCGGTGCGGGCGGCGCTGCTGCAAAGGTCGGTCTATCACGAGCTGAAAGATGAGCCGAGTGAGACATTCATCGCGCTGGGTATCGTGCTGCTCTCCGGGGTTGCGCTGGGCTTAGGCTGGCAGGTCAACCTTGATGTGGAATACCACAAGCCGAACTGGATCAGCGTTCCGTTGTGGGTGTACGGGCGCGTGGGCAGCTGGTTCGTCTGGGCGGGCGTGGTGTACATCGTGGGCAGCAAGCTGCTCGGTGGGAAGGCGGGCTATCGCCAATTGCTCCGCAGTCTGGGGTTGACATATGCCCCGGGCGTACTTGTGCTAGTCGGGTTTATGCCCGTCTTTTGGCCCGCGATGCTGGAATTGCCATTCTTCCCTGTCGCCCTGCAAACCGTGATGTCGCTGTCGATGATATGGCTCTTCCCCGCCGGCTGGGTCGCCATCCAAGAGACGCAGCAGTTCGAAGACATAGCGTGGGTGAAGGCGCTCATCTGCACCATACTGGGATGGTTGGTGGGCGTATATCTGCTGACGCTGATAGTGAATGTGCTGGTTGCCGTTGCCGCAAGTGTGGCTACGGCTACGGGATGACGGCAGCTACACTCCGACATACTTCTGCACCACATTCCAGCCATCGCCAAGCATGTTGCGGATGTTGCGCGATGTAATCGCCTCGACCTCTTCCACAGTCTTGCCCTGTAGGGCAGCTAGGCGCTCTGCGATGATGCGGGTGTGGCGCGGCTCTGTCCAGTTCTCGCGCTTCGCCTTGAATGGCTGCGGCGCAGCGTCCGTCTCCAACACGATGTTATCCAGCGATACGGCGGCGGCGACCTCTTGCAAGTAGGTATAGCGTAGCAGCGGGCGCGCAAGCGATATGTAGAAGCCGAGATCTATCGCGCGCTTGGCGGTGTCTAGGTCGCCCTGAAAGTAGTGCATCACGCCACCCACTTCGTAGGCGCGCTCCTCTCGCAGCAGCCGAAAGACTTCGTCGTGCGACTCGCGGCTGTGGAACACGATGGGATAGCCCAGTTCGCGCGCAAGCCGTATCTGCTGTCGGAACGCCGTGTACTGTATCGCCCTGTCCGGCGCCCCGTCCATGAAATCCAAGCCGATTTCGCTGACCACGATGACCTTCTCGCACTGCGTCGCCATCCGTTTCAACCGCGCATATGTCGCATCGTCAAACGGCTCGCGGATGTCCATCGGATGTATGCCTACGCCAGCGAAGAAGTCCGAGAACATCCCCGATAGCGCAACAGTCCGCTCGGACGATTCCAGCGTCGTGCCGGCGGATATGACGAAAGCCACACCCACATCGCGCCCGCGCGCAAGCACCTCCGCCACTTCATCGTCCGGGAATGGTTCCAAATGCACATGGCAGTCAATCAGCATCTCTGCTTAACCTCACCTCTTGCGGGTGGTTATGGTAGTGTTGATACCAAGAATTATACATGAAAGCGGGATTTTGGACTTGGCATCGTCATCTCAATCGAGGATACGCTTGCGGGCAAAACGGGCGGGGTTAGTGTCGGCGGTGCTGCTGCTCGCAGCGTTGGGTGCGCTTGCCGCCGCTTGTGGGAACGACACCGCACCGCCGTCCGATGCGCCCATCTCGATGCCCACGCCCCCTGCCACCGCCTCTGCGCCGCTAGTTGCATCGTCTCAGGATGCAAACCAGAGCGCAGACGCTGCCGCATCCCCGCCACCGCCGTCCGATGCGCCCGTCTCGATGCCCACGCCCGCTGCTGCGCCCACAGCCCGCCCAACGATACCGCCGCCATCCCCGACTCCGACCCGCACGCCGCTTGCTGCCGCACCCGCACCATCACCCACCCTTGCCCCTGTCCCAACGCAAGCCGCCGCCGATGATATACGGCACGGCGGCACACTGAACATTGCGAGCCGCCGCAACATAGCGCATCAGGATGTCCATCAAGACATCTCGGCGGCGCTTGCGGCGTGGGGGCCGGGCATAGCGTACAGCCGCCTGCTGCGCTTTGGGAGCGGGGAGGATACGGAGCTGCCCAGCCTAGCAGTGGAATGCGATGTGTGTGCCGCTTGGACGATGCCCGACCACACCACATTCGAGTTCACGCTACGCCCGGATGTGGTGTGGCACGCCCTGCCGCCTGTGAACGCGCGACCTCTCACGGCAGGGGACATCGCTTTTAGCTACGAGCGGCAGCGCCAAGATGGTGCGCCCAATGCGCCGCTTCTGCGCCTGATAGACACCGTCGAAGCGCCTGCGGACGACCGACTGCGTATCCGCATACGGGCGGCGGACGCAGACTTCTTAGGGGCACTTGCAGATGGGCACTCCAAGATAGTGGCGCGCGAGGCGGTGGATGCGAGCGGCGACCTGCGCCACGGCCCCACCATCGGCACGGGCGCATGGGTGCTCACGGATACGCTGCCCGATTCGGCGCACACATTCGAGCGCAACCCCGCCTACTATGAGCCCGGCTTGCCGTATCTCGACGGGCTTCGCATCCACATCATCGCAGACTATGAGACTGCCTATGCCGCATTTCGTGTCCACAACTTGGGAGCACACCAGCTGCAGCCCCACGAATTGGAAGAGCTGCTCTCCCACACACCGAGCGCCGCCAAGCGCGTGCTAGAGCATAAGGACATCAGCAAGGGCATGGAGATTGCGTTCAACACCGCCGAGCCGCCGTTCGACACGCTCGAAGTGCGTCAAGCGGCGATGCTTGCGACAGACCCATGGAAGGCGATAGCGGACATATGGGGCGGCAAGGCGTATGTGGCGCAGGGCGTGCCACTCGGCGAGGCGGGTTGGCAGCTGCCGGACGACGAGCTGCGCACCCACTTCGACGACCCCAAACGCGCGACGCAGTTGCTGGCGCAGGCAGGCATGGCGCTGCCCGTCCACATCACCATTGCGGTGGGCGAATTCGATGCGCTGTACATAGCGCACGCCGAGCGCATCGCTGATGAACTGCGCACAGCCGGTTTCGAGCCGCGCTTGGACTTCATGAACAGACGGCAGTTCGGGGAGCGCGTGTGGCTGGGCGGCGACTACCAGATGTTCGCAGGGCCTACCGCCCCCGTCGCGTCGCCCAACGGCTACCTGCTGTCAATCCTGCACAGCGGCGGCGCTTGGAACACCACCGCCCACCACAACGATGAGCTAGATGCGCTGATAACGGCGCAGGCGCAGGAATACGATGCGGATGTGCGCCGCCACCTCTTGCAGCAGACCCAGCGCATCGCCATGCAAAACGCATACCGCTTCATGCCCGCCGCATCGGTATCGCTTTGGGCGTGGTGGCCAGAGGTGCAGGGTTTCCACCCGAATTTTGCCCGCTCTGAATACTCACATTGGGCGAAGGTTTGGCTGGAAAAGTAGCCGCACGGCGCAAAGACACATCTCCATAGCCGTCGCAAGGGTTTCCGCAGGCGCTTTCGCTACGCCAACACCTGCATGGAATAGCGCGAACGGAGCAAATTCCCATCCGCAAAGCGGCGCATATTCAGCATGGATATGTCCAAGCACTCGGCGCTGCCTTTGGTGATAAGCTCTGCCATCGCCTTGCCAATCATCGGGGATTCCTTGAAGCCGTGCCCGCTGAAACCCACCGCGCAGTACAAGCCATCTACGCCGTCTATGCGGTCCAGTATGGGATGCCAATCGGGCGTAACCGTAAAAGCGCCCGACCAGCCGCCGCGAAACACCGCCTGCGCCATAGACGGCATGCGCATGGCGATAGACGCAAACGCCGATTCCACAAGCGGCATGTCCACGCCTTGATTGAATGTGTCCGCGTCCACGAACTCATCCTCGCCCACGCCTATCATCGTAAGCCCGCCGATGTCCGGTCTCGCGGAAAAATCGTGAACCACATCGCCGATAATCGGGTGCTCCGGCGCAGACGGCGGACGGCGCAGCAGCACCACCTGATGGCGTAGTGGGCGCAGCGGCGCATCCACGCCCACCGCTTGCAGCAGCGGCGCACTCCACGGGCCCGCTGCAATTACGGCGGTGTCGGTCTCGATGCGCGCGTCAGCCGTCAGAACGGCGCTCACCCTGCCAGCGCTGACCTCTATCGCTGTAACCGCAGCGCCATCGCGGATGCGCGCTCCCATATCGCGGGAGCGGTTCGCAAACCCCAGCGTTACCGAGTATGGGTCGGCGTAGCCAGATTCGGATTCGTAGGCGAAAGACTCGTCAGGCGAAAGGGCTAGCATCGGCGCAATCTGCAAGGCATCCTCATACGACACCTCTTCGGTGGCGATGCCAAGCCGCCGCTGCATCGCCACATTCGCCCGCATCGCCGCCCTGTCCCCCTCGCCCACGATGAGGATGTAGCCGGTGCGGGTGTATCCGGACGGCATCCCCGTCAGTTCCTCGAAGTTCTTGAACACTTCAAGGCTCTCCCACGCCATCCGCGCAGTAACCTCGTTGGAGTAGTGCATACGCAAGATTGCCTGCGACTTGCTCGTTGAGCCGGACGCAAGCACATCGCGCTCCAACAGCAGCGTGTTCGTTACGCCCAACTCCGCAAGGTTGTAGAGAATGCTGCACCCCATAACACCGCCGCCAATGATTACTGCGTCAGCCGTGTCGGTCATCGCTGCCTCCCTACTAAAAGCCTAAAACTCGGAGATAGATGCGTTCTCTTTATGCGCTATATGCGCTGTGATTACGGCGTCTGAACCAGCACCACCGTCGCGGATTGCGACACAGCCCTGCTCGGCAGCCCTAGCTCTGCACACGCTAGCCGGCAGTTTCGTTTAGGCGGGCGAGTGCGCCTTATCACCCCGCCGCTGGGTAGTGCAGCCGTCCTTGCCGCTCGGTGTGCGCCATGTAGACTTCGCCGCCGCCTGTGGTTACATACAGCGTTGTCAGGTCTGCGCCGCCGAAGCTGCAGTTCGTGGGGCGGTCGGACGGTACTAGATGTGTTTCCAGCACCTCGCCGTCCGGGGCGAACACATAGATCATCGGGCCCGGCCCGCTGATGAGGCTGCCCGCGGTGGCGATGATGTTGCCCTCAGTGTCCAGCACCATGCCGTCTATGCCGCGATGTGCCCCAAAGTCGTGCAGGACGGTGTGCTCGGCTAGGCTGCCGTCCGCATTGACAGGGTAGGCACGCAGCTCCCGCTTTTCATCGGCGTCGCGCCCGGACTGCGCCACATACAGCACGCTGTGGTCTAGCGAAAACAGCAGCCCATTGGGGCGCGTGGTGTCGAATGTAACGCGGGTGATGGTGTGGTTGCCATCATCCTGTTCGTCGATGCGATATACGGAATCGTGGTCAAGGTCTTTGTTAGAGCGGTCTAGGCTCCAAGCCCCGCCTGCGCCGTCATAGAACGGGTCTGTGAACCACACGCTGCCGTTTGGGTCGATGGCGAGGTCGTTCGGCACATTCAGGCGCTTGCCATCGTACCCGTCCGCCAGCACGGTCGCAGAGCCGTCTGCCTCGTAGCGCACCACGCGCCTCCCGCCGCCCTCACACGCATGCAGCCGCCCCGCGGGGTCGAACATCAGCCCGTTGGCGTTGTTAGTGTCTGCGCGATACACGCTCGAGCCTCGGCTCTGTGGGTCGTAGCGGATTATGCGGCTGGTCGGGATGTGCGTAAACAGCAGCCCCGAGCCGTCCCATGCCGGCCCCTCAGCCGTGCCGCCATAGGGCCCGTTCACCAGAATAAATTGCCAGCTCATATGAATGCTCCTAAATATGAAGATGAGTTTTGCGCGTTGATGCTCATTATATTATCAAAGGCGAGGTAATGCATCCCAAATAAATTGGGGAATGGGTGATAGGTTTTTGGGAGAGAAGGCTTTAGCGTGCGGGAGCGTTGCTGCGTTATTCGTCGGACAGCGCATCCTCGATGGTTTGGACGAACACATCGTAGTTCCCCTGCATGCGCTTACCGTTAATGAAAACGCTGGGCGTGGCGTTGACGCCTTGCCTTTCGGCGTACATATGCCCCTCTCTCACGCGCTCGAACGCCCGGCCGCTCGTCATGCAGTCTTCAAACTGAGCGGCATCCATCCCCAAATCGTCTGAGTGTCCCAGCAGCGCATTGTATGAGAAGTGCCCTTGATTAGCGCCCTGCCAGTTTTCGAACAGCACATCGTGGAACTCCCAGAACTGCCCCTGCTCTGCGGCGCACTCCGAACCCATTGCGGCAATCAGCGATTCTTCGCCCACCACTAGGAAGTGCCGATAGACGAAACGCACATCGCCCGCCTCAACATAGTCCTCGATAATCTGTCGCCCTATCCCGAGGGCGAAGTTGCGGCAATGCACTCATTGGAAGTCGCCGTATTCCACCACGGTTACGGGCGCATTGGAGTCGCCCAGCACATGCTGAACCGCAAGTGGTGCGTCTGCATCATCGGCGGTCTCGCTGCCAGCATCGCCCGTGTCCATTGCGGCGGGCATATCCATGCCTGCGACGAAGTCTATCTCCAGCCGTATCGTATCCTCGACGCTCAGTACGATAGCCACACTCGGCTTATCCATGTCGAAGTGCTCGAAAGTGAACTCGGTGCTCGCAGAGCCGCTAACTGTGTCGCCGGCGAACTCGGCGCTGGCGTCCCACACAACCTCGCGCGTCTGCTCCAAGATGGTCAGATCTCCGGTGATGGTGAAGTCGACGCTGCCGCTCGCATCGCCGATGGGCGAAGGCAGCCCATCCACACTTGTGGGTCGAAACACTATCTCAGGGTGGTCGGAAGTTCGCAGTGTGAAGCGGCGCACATACCCGTCGCGCCTGTCGCTGTCTGACATGAGCGATGCGGCTTGCACGACGATGGCGTTGCTGCCGTCGACGATGCCGCCGTCTGCGTCAAGGGCAATAGTCCCGGAGACCTCCGAGGTCTCGCCCGTAGCCACCTTGAACCCGGTGCCCGCCAGCACCTCTTCCACTTTGTAGCGCGCCATGCTGCCCTCTTGCAAGGTCAGCACAATACCGCTGCCCGAAGTTGCCGGCGGCGCAGCAGTGTCAGCAGGCGCAGGTGCCATCGTGGGCACGGCTGTAGATGCAGGCGCAGGTGTAGGCGCCTGTGGTTGGGCAGGCACTGTCGTAGGTGCCGTCGGCGCAGTGGGTGCAGGTGCCGTCGGCGCGGGTGCGGGTGGTTGCGTGGGCGCAGGCGGAGCAGTGGCAATGGCGGGAGGCGCGGTTGGCGCTGTCTGTGCCGGCTGTGGAGCAGCAGTGGGCTGTGTCGCAGGCGCATCGCCCCCGCAGGCAGCAACTAGCGCTGCTATTGCTACGGCGAGCAGACTGATGGCAACGATGCGGCTGTGACGGATGTGGTGGTTCATATGAGGTCATCTCCCCCAAATTGGTTCGGCATTATACGGTGTAAGCATCATAGCGTATATCGGATATTGGGGTGTTTAGGTTAGGCGCACAATCGCCCCCACAGCCTTCTAAATGCGCTTATGCGATGCGCCGCAACTGCCGCTGTGTTAGGAATATCACGACGGTTATCGCTATCAGCCCGGCTGCCATCATCCCGATGACCGCCTGCCCACCGAGATAGTCTATCATCAGCCCTGCTGGGAATGTGCCGAGCGGCATGAAGCCAAAGTTCAGCATGAATATGCTCATCACGCGCCCGCGATACTCGTTGTCCGATAGTTCGATTAGCAGCGCTTGGTTGAGGGACATGCGCCCCGAATCGCCGATGCCCAAGATTATCATGAAGACTGCCGCCGCCGAGTATATCGGTATGAGCGCCACTAGCAGCAGCCCCACGCCCGACAACATGCTCGACAAGATTAGCAGCATCCCGCGGTTCTTGCGCCCGACTGCGGCGATGTAGAGCGCACCCAGCATTGCGCCCACCCCCATTATCGCCACGAGCAACCCCATCGAGTCCGCCTTTTGCTGGTATATGTCCACCACAAACACCGGGAGAATGAAGCGAAACGGCATCGAGAGCATCGTGGTTACCAGCGCCACGAACAGCAAGACTATCAGCATTCGCCGCTGTGCGATGTACATTATCCCATCGCGGATGTCGCTGATCATCGCCGTCTGCTTTTTGGGCATAGGGTCGCGGTCGGGCTTTATCAGGCCGGTCAGCAGCACAGCGATGAAGCTGAGCGCACCGATGATGTAGTACAGGTTCCACGCGCCTGCGGAATCGTACAGGAAGCCCGCCATCGCCGGCGCTGCCATTGTCATTGCGCTCATCCCGGCGGCGTTCAGAGCCATGGCGTTCGTCAGCCCGTTCTGCCCCACGAGCTGCGGGATAATCGCTTGGCGCGCCGGCATCATGAACGAAAACAGCGCCCCCTGCACCATGGATGACACCATTAGGTGCTGCCAGCTTATCAGGTTAATGTCCACCAACACGCCCAGCGCAAGCGCAAGCACTGCCGCCACCAACTGCGCCCCCTGTATCAGCAGCTTGCGGTCTATCTTATCAGCGAGCGCCCCGCCGAACAGCGGCACAGTCAGCAGCGGCAGCGCAATCCCAAGGTTGATGTAGCCGAGTATGGTGCCGCTGCCCGTTATCTCATACGCAAGGTAGCCCTGCGCCAACATCTGCATCTGCGTGCCTGCCATCAGGAAGAGCATGCTGACCCACAACAGCGCGAAGTTGCGGTTGCCCAGCGACTCGAATGTGCGGCGAAAGCCAGCGCCCAACGCCTGTGTACGCGGCTGGAGCGTCTGCCTCGGGCGTTGCTGCGCAGGTGGCGGCGCGGACGCAGTGCGGGCAACGGCGGGATGGTTGGCTTGCAGCGCCACACCATTCGCCTCCTGTGTGGGACGCGACGGAGTGCCGACAGCGGCATTAGGCGAGTGGGGCGAACCGGACACGCTCGCCACCGCCGCACCGGACGGGTTGAGCGATACAGACTGTGGGGACGAAGAAGCAGCGCGTGCGTTCACATCGGACATAACGCAAGTGTACGCTTATCCCCCGATAACCCGCAATCAATTTTTCATTCTGTGATGCATTAAGTATGCCGTCGACGCCTCATACATCCATTTTCACAGTAGCGCATCTAAACTATCGAAAACCAGCAGTGTCTGTATGATATGATGCGCTGGCGAAGGCTCGATGCGCAAGTTCGTGCGATGTCGAGCGAAATCTATCCAAACCATTGTAGGAGGTTTTTGCGATGAGAAAGAAGTTCATCATTATGCTGGCGGGGCTAGTAGCACTCGCTGCTCTGTCGGTAGGCGTCGTTATAGGCGCGCCCGTGGGGCCGCTCGAGGATGGCGCAGAGCCGGCGAATCAGATGTCAGGCATCAACTACGAGGTGTCGGTTACCAACCTAATGCCCGGGCAGATACTCTCGCCCGTGTTTATGGCAACGCACTCTAGCGCGAACGAGCCGCTGTTTGTGCTGGGACAGCCGGCGAGCGCTGCAGTGGCGGCGATGGCTGAGGACGCAGACGCATCCGGCTTGCTCGAAGCATACGGAGATCGCAACGATGAGGCGAACGACGCACAAGTCGTGGCGCTCGATGGCGGCCCCATCCCGCCCGGGATGACGGCTACCGGCATCATTAATATCGATGGCAGCGCCACTCGCCTGTCGCTGATGGCGATGCTCGTCAGCACGAACGACGGCTTCATCGCCCTCAGAAACATGAGCCTTGTTGGCGCAGTCGAACGCTCTGTCACGGTGCCGGTGTATGACTCTGGCAGCGAAGCGAACACGGAGGATTGCGCCTACATCCCCGGCCCGCCCTGCGGCAACCATGTGCGCGACACCACCAACGCATCTGAAGGGTTCGTGCACATCCACAACGGCGTACACGGCGGCGGCGGCTTGACGCCCAAACAGCACGACTGGCACAACCCCGCAGCGCTCATCACCATCAAGCGCGTGTTCTAGTCTTTGCTTGAACCCCGACCGACGGCACTGCCACACATCACAAGGCGAGCCGCTCGGTCTGGGGCAAAAACCGGCACACAAAGGCGCTGCCCGCTCGCTCGGTGGAAACCCCGTATTGGATACTGGTCCACTGTGCAGAGAGGGCAGCGCCTGTTTATGCTATGAGCCAGCCGCCGGCTTGTTCTGCTACATTGCCATAGACACCTTGACCACATTGTCTTCGCGGTTGTCGTACATTTGGTATGCGGCGTTCACATCGTCGAACGAGACGCGGTGCGTGAGCATCTCACCCGGGTCCCACCAGCCGCGCTGCCGCAGCTCCACCATGTTCTCGATGTGCGTGACCGCATCGCCGCTTGATGCGCCCACGGTGGGGATGATTCTGGCGTTGGCGCGCATCAGCAGGCTTGTGTTCAGGGGCGTCTTGTCGCCACGCACGCCCTGCTGTATGCCGAATATGATGACCTTGCCGCCCCCGTTGACGAGCCTCAGCGCCGCCTCCAGCGTGTCCGGATAGCCTGCCGCCTCCACGGAGATGTCTGCGCCCTGCCCGCCGGTGATTTCTGCCACAGCCTCATCTAGGTTCTGCTTGGACGGGTTTATATCGTGTGCGTGGCGCCGAAGCGCTTCGAATACTCTAGGCGATAGTCGAACAGGTCGGTGGCGATTACCTGCTTTGCGCCCGCCCGCGCACATATGGCTGTGAAAGACAGCCCGATAGAGCCTTGCCCCACTACCAGCACGCGCTTGCCAAGTATCGTGCCCATCTGCTGACAGGAATAGAGCACCGTGCCGGACGGCTGGCACATCACCCACTCGGATATGTCGCCCTCATCCGGCAGCGCAATCATGCGCTCGGTCTGCCCGGCTATGTACTCCACCAGCCCGCCGGGGCCATCCATGCCCGGCAGCACGATGACGCGCTGCCCCTCGCGGAATTTGTCCGAGCGGCTCTCCACGATGGTGCCGGCGCACTCGTGGCAGGGGCCGCCCGTTCGCATCGGGTAGTCTTCCTCCGGGTGGACGGGGCCATATGCGTGGCGGATGTCGCTCCCGCACACCGACCAGCTCTCCAGCTTGATGAGGCACTGCTCGTCTTGCAGGTCGGGCATGTCCACATCCAATATCTCAAACTGCTTGGGTCCGTTAATTCGCGCTGCTTTCATCTGGCTGTCCTTACTGAAATACTTGTGTAAATCCGACTGTGGCATCAAAACCGCCTATACATTAAGACAAGGCGCATACAATGGCAAGTAGGCAAGCAGTATGCGCCTTGCCAATCGCCCCCCTGCCGTCGGCAGCGGTTTGAGCGTGTGCGGGCGTATGGCGTATAATGTTCAGGGTGTGCACACCAAGTCGGCGGCGCACAAGATTTGGATGCGTGTTTTCGCGCACGCACGGCTCGGACATTTTTTGCACATCGAGACTAGAACTGATAAGACGATACGGTTATAAAAAAAGAAGATAGACGCGGAGGTTACAGATGCAGGTAGTGAGGAAGGGACAGAACGAATCCGAGGACCGCACCGATGCGCCGATATTCTACGGCGGCAAGGTTACGGGAGAGGAAATCGTTGGCAGCGGGATGAGCGGCGACTTCAACTTCAACAAGGTGAGCTTCTACAACGGCGCTAAGAACAAGTTCCACACGCACACGAGCGACCAGATCCTGTTCGTGCTGGACGGCAAAGGGTATGTCGCCACCGAGACAGAGCAGGTGGAGATAGGCGAGGGCGACACGGCGCTCATACCGGCGGGCGAGAAGCACTGGCACGGCGCCGTGGATGGCGAGGACTTTTCGCACATATCCCTGACCCACCCCACGAGCCAAACCACGGTGTTCGACTAGGCTGCGCCGGGACTTCGAGCAAGGCAATCCCTCCCCTTATATAATGACGGGAGGGAGACAGCCTAGAGCATGTCAGAACTCGCCCTCTTGCAGTGCCGCTACTCTCCCTGCGCCTGTTCGTGGTAGCGTTGGATGGTCTCGTCCGTCGGCGGGTAGTACTTGCCGGGCGCTACATCTTCTTGCTCGATTAGCCCCTTGATATACTCTTCGACGGCTTCGTGCTCTTCCACCCAGTTGATGACCTGCTCGACGATGCACTCGGGCACTACCACCACGCCGTCGTCATCCGCTACGATGAGGTCGCCCGGACGCACGGCAACGCCGCCGCACCCGATAGTAACATTCGCCTCGAACGGGTCTATTTCGTCTGCGCCGCCCATGGGCGTTCTGCCGCCGGCGAACACCTTCAGCCCGTAGTCTGCGACGATGGCGAGGTCGCGTATAGATGCGTCAGTAACCAGCCCAGCGGCGCCGCGCATCTTGAGTTGGAGCAGCTTCACATCGCCGCCGATGGCTGCGTACTTCTTCCCCATTCCGTCGATGACCAGCACATCGCCCGGCTCGCACGACCCCATCGCCTCATACTCGGGCGAGTCTGCGCCGCGATGCGTTTCGGCGATGATGTCTGCGCGCGGCGGGATGAAGCGCAGCGTCTTTGCCCTGCCCACGAGCATCTCTCCCGGCGTGAACGCATGCACATCGCGCATGAAGCACGGCTCATACCCCATCATCCGCACGGCGCTGTACACCGTCGCTCCGGCGACTTTCTTGTAGCGCTCTACGATTTCGGATGTTATCACTCCGTCTCCCATTTTCAAGCCTCTCTTTCTTTTTAGCGTCTATGTTGTATCGCACGGCGGACAGGATACCAGCAGGTCAGGCTTGGGGCAATGTTTGCCCCCCCCCCCCCCCCCCCCCCCCAATAGTCAGCAGTCAGCGTAAAAGCGACGGGCAGGCTTTTGTAACGGCTGTCCATTAACTCATATGTTCGGAGCGAACCCGGTCGGTCAGGTGCGGGTAACGATGAAGGATTCGTCTGTGAACCACAAGCCGTCGTACTTTTGCAGCACCTGCGCGGTGATGTCGAGCCAGTCGCCTTGCCGCATCGCAGCGTTGAGCCGTTCGTCGTCTATCTGCGCCACATACACGGCGGCGTTCCAAGCGGCGAGCAGCGCTGATGTGCCGATTGCGCTTGCGCCGCCGGCGTCGGAGATCTGCATGAAGTAGCGGAACTCGGCGCGCGAATCCACATAGCTAATGTACCTAAGGTCTGGGCGCTCTTCGCCCACCTGCGCCTGCAGCTCACGCAGCAGCGCCATTCGCGGCGTGCGAAACGGGCGCTCGCCGTGCCAAATGCGGCGGATCATCTCCATCCCCGGGTCTTTGCCCGTGGACTGGATGACGACCATCAGCCCGCCTTGTGCCAGCGATTTCGCAAGCGGCGCAAGCACATTCCGCACCTTCATCGATGCTGGCTGGCGCGAACGGAACGGCTGCGCCGCTATGACAAGGTCGTACTCCAAGCGCGGGTGTCTGCGGGATGCCCCCGGCTTCGGCGGAATGACGGGCGCAAGCGGCCAAGCGTGATCCTTGCGGTAGATGACCATTGCGGATGGTGCGGCGTATATCGGGTTGCCACTGCGTTTGCTTATGGTCGTGCGCCACCAGTCGCGCACCTGCGGCTCTACCGCCTGTATCTGTTCGCTGAAATCGTGCGCCGTGCTGCCCTCGAGTTGAAGTTCAAGCCAGTTCAAGCGTTGGCGGTTTCGTTCTAGGCGCGGCTGCAGCTGCGGCGCCTCAGCGTAGAACATGTTCGTTACCACCAGCGCGGTGAGCGGGTGTTCCACGAGGCGGTCGGGCATCTTATCCAAGCTGATGCGCACATCCTCGTAGCTGATCTCTTTTCCCACGACAAGCATCGGCACGGTGGGAAAGCGGTGATGCAGGTTCATCATCACGCGCGTGAGCACGGTGGCATCGCCCATCCCGGCGTCGAAGATGCGCAGCGCCGGCTGCACCGGCTGCAAGAACATCGTGTCCATCGCAATGCGCTCGGCGATGACCTGCTTCTCGTTGCAGGTGGTTACGAATAGCAGGTACTTTTCCCTGTTGTCGAAGAAGCGAAATGCGCTGTCTTGGGTGGTCATAAGCAGGCGGTTATCAGCAATTTGCCATCAGCATCAAGCGCGAGGGATGTGCGCTCGCAGGAAGGGTTGGCGTCAGGGGCGCACGGCGGCGGCGAGTGCGCGGATATGCTCCGGGTTGGTGCCGCAGCAACCGCCGACGATGTTCACATCGGTTTCGTCCACCAGCCGCTTCAAGCGCGGCGCCATATACTCTGGCGCTTCGGGATACACGATTTCGCCCCCGCGCACAGCAGGTATGCCGGCGTTGGAATGAACCAGCAGCGGGGCGTCGGTGGCGGCGCGCATATGTCGGGCGATTTCCAGCATCACATCGACGCCGTTGCCGCAGTTCGCCCCCACGATGTGCGCACCGGCGTCATGTAGCTCAGCGACGGCGCGCTCTGGGGTTACGCCCATCATCGTGAAGCAGCCGCGCGGACCTATGTCGAAGGTCATCGTCGCCATCACCACGAGCGAAGGATGCTCCCGTGCGGCGCGAATGGCGAGCACAGCCTCTTCCATCGCAGACATGGTTTCCACTACCACGCCATCCACGCCGCCGACGACCAAGCCGTCCACCTGTTCGGCAAAGGCGTCCAGCATCTCCGGCTCGGTCAGCTCGCCCAGCGGCTGCAGGAACTCGCCCGTCGGCCCGATTGAGCCTATCACATAGCGTCCCGTCGGCGCTTGGCTGCGGGCGTGTTCGGCGGCGAGGCGGTTCAACTCACGCACGCTGTCTTCGCAGCCGTATCTGCCCAGCATGAATCGGTTGCCCCCGAATGAGTTAGTCAGCACCATGTCTGCGCCGGCGGCGAAATAGCGGCGCGCCATCAGGCGCACCACATCCGGGTGGCTACGGTTGAACTCTTCCGGGCAGCCGCCGGGTTCAAGCCCATGCTGCTGCAAGTATGTGCCCGTAGCGCCGTCCGAGACGATGAGTTCGCCCAACGCTATGCGTTCTAGCAGTGTCGGCGTCGTAGGTAGATTATCCGTCATTCGCCACTCGGTTGATGATAAGATATGCGTAAGCGCCCAATGGGTGCGCTGCCATTAGTGAACATATCGCATACCGCCGCACAGCGCAACGCCGCAGCCCGACAATGTCGCAGCATAGCATCTGTGGAAGCGGCGAGTCAGTTTTGGTGTGTCGGTTTTTAGGAGGACAAAATGTCGAATAGAAAGAAAGTTGTGGTAACGGGGTTCGGTGGCAGGATTGGCAAGGTGCTGCGCGACCATCTTGGGGACAAGTATGAGTTCAGCGGGATTGACCGTGTGCCGCTCGATGGGCTGGACTCCCTGACGGCGGACCTGACCGACTTGGATGCCATCAAGCCGGCGTTCGACGGGAAGGATGTGGTGGTGCATCTAGCGGCAGAGCCGCGCCACACTCCGGACATCGGCTGGGATCTGCTGATGCCGGACAATGTGGTTGCGACCGCCAATGTGTTTGAGGCAGCGCGCGCTGGGGGCGTCGGGCGCATCGTGTTCTTCAGCTCGATGCATGTAAGTGGGATGTACGAGCGCGACGAGCCATATGCGTCAATCGCCGATGGGAACTACGATGGCATAGACCCGGATGCAGTCCAACTGGTTACCCACGAGATGCCGGACAGGCCGGACGGGCCGTATGCGGTCAGCAAGATATTCGGCGAGGCGCTGGGGCGCTACTTCGTGGAAGAGTATGGGATGACTGTCATATGCATCCGCTTGGGCACCGTCAGCCCAGAGAACCGCCCGGGGTCGGATGCGCGCAGTTTCGTCAGCTGGTTCAGCCACCGCGACCTTGCTCGGATGGTGGAACGCTGCATAGACGCCGATGGCATCGGTTTCGACATCTTCTATGGCGCATCTGGCAACAGGTGGAAGATATATGACACTCCCCGCGTGTGGCGGGAGCTGGGGTTTGAGGCACAAGACGACGCAGAGGCGTTTCGGTAGCGGGCAGGGCTTGCCGAAAAGTTGCGGCAAGTCGCAATCGAGATTGAGGTACGGAGCAGCACTGCTCTGTGAATCGGTGCTGCTTCTTGGAAATATGTGCAATTGCCGTTCTGACTCGTCCCGCCCTGCGCCGTGTGATTACGCCGGGATACGGCTCACATGCTCCGCAAGGGCGTTGACCATATGCCCCATCTTGGGATAGTCGGGCTGCGTGTCGGTGGTAACGCCCACGGCAGTGAGAGCAGCGGCGCATGTGGGCCCCACCGCCGATACGATGACGCCGCCATTTAGGGCGTCCGACAGGGTGCGCTCTGATACGCCGCTTTCGCCCGCCACCTTGTACAGATGCCGAATCTGCACTTGGCTGGTGAAGGCGATGGCATCCACACTGCCATCTAGAAGCTCGTCCACCAGTGCGCGCAAGCCGCCCGTGTCGTCGGGCAACATCCATTCGTACAAGCACAGGTCTTGGACGGCGGTGCAGCGCTGATGCAACCTGCCTAGCAGCGCCTCGTTACGCTCGCCGTACTGGAGCGCCGCCACGCGCTTGCCGTCAATGGGGATGGTGTCCAAGGCATCGAGCAGTTCTGCGGTGGTGTAGGGAGCGGCGATGCCCACGCTGACTTGCACACCAGCCTGCTTGAGGGCGGCAGTGGGCTTGGGGCCGCGGCAGACGGTGGTGATGCGGCGCAGCTCGGTCAGCAGGGCGTCGAGCCTGCCGAGCTTGTCTGCTTCGCGAAACAGCGCCCTTGCCCCCACGCCTGTCTGGAACACGGCGATGTCTACGCTGCCCGCTTCTAGGCTGTCTATCAGGCGCGCCACATCGTCGGCGCAGTCCATCGGCACCTCTCGCACGGCAGGAACGCATATCGGTTCGCCGCCGCGCTTGGCGATGAGACTCGCTAGTGCGCCACTCATCCGCGCCTCGAGTGTGGCTATTCGCATTCCATCTAGCGCCTGCATGTTCACCCGTCCTAGCGTTCCCCTGCCAATCGGCAAGAACTTCTGGTGGCGTCCCGTCGCCGCACAACCCGTTACATTGGATTTTCGTCTTCCTGCCGCAACTCCGTCCAATCAACTTTACCACACATCGATTGCGATGAGGGGGCGGACATCTGGGGCGCAGTAGCGTCTCCATTCAAGTTGCCAAAGACAGAAGCCCCCCGCCGCTGCAGCAATATCAGCAGGTTGTGATGCGTCCACGCTGTGCCCATCGCTCTCGACGCCTTATCTCTCTCCGCTTTTGTTGACTTTGAATACGATGCCGTCGCTCAAATCTGCCACTGGCATTAGCTCCGGCATTGCGCGCAAGAACATAGCGCTATATCCGTAATAAGAACCAATATACTTGTCATAGAACCAGACCACATAGTCGCCATCCGCAGCTCGGGCGAGCTGTTCCTTCAATTCAGATTGCGACTTCTCCAAATCTCTATGCCTATACGGGCTGTCGGTATGGCCAGCGTGGATGTATGTTACAACCGAGGCGTTAGTGATTATCACACTGTCAATGGACGCTGTCCGGAGGTATTCCAGTACTTCGGAATTAGCCCATTTTGAATCTCGGTAGCCATGTCCGTGCGTATTGGCTATCTCTATTTCGCGTATGTGCAGAATTGTGCTATATCCCAACCAAAGGCACAGCGACAAAGCTGCGATTATGGTCACCCAGGGCAGCCGTCGTGCTGTTTCTACCTTCCCCCGCATTAATGTTATGGCAACAGATGGAATACCCGCGCTTGCTGGTGGGCGCTGCGCGTATATCAAGAATCTGTCAAGCGCGAATAGTCCGGCGAACATGAGCGGGAGATAGATGGGGGCGAGATAGCGGACTTCAACTCCGTGCCCTACAGTTCTCGCCATTATTGCGACAATGAGACAGAAGATGTACGCCAGCGCAAAAATGCTGGCTACGCAAAACGGACGCCAGATATTCCACATTTCGGCTCTTCTCAGCGAGACTATGAGAACATACCCAACCGCCATTGCCAGCCCAATCATGGCTAGGTTGGTAATGAACAGCGGGAGAAGCTCGGCGCTATCCGACAGTAAGTCGAGGAACAGCCATGTCTGGGCGACCTCGTGCATGTCAGCCAGGATGTCTATAGTGTATCCGGGCTTACCTTCTCGTTTTCCAGTGAGGGATCCGACCAGTAGGAAGTTTCGCAGCATCCACAAGCCAATCGGAGCTAGGGAAATGAGCGAATAGACAGCGATGCGCCGCAATTTCTGTGGCACTGTCGCGCCGTGCTGGAAAATTAGCAGCAGAATCACGGCGCCTACCAGCGCAACGCCCAAGTATCGGGTCAAACATGCCAGTGCTGTGAACGCCGCCACCGCAATGAGCTGAACGCCCCTGCCGTCGCGCAGGAACCGGTCAGTCCAGACCAGCGCCAGCGTGACCAGCATAATGAAAAGGGACTCAGACCATACCCAGTACGCCGTCCATGCCAGCGGTATTGAAATCGCCAAGGCAAGGCTGCCCCAAAGAACCAGAAATTTGGATTGCAGACTTTGTCGCAGCCACCGCCCGGCGATAAAGACGGTCAGTCCAAAGACAGCAGCATTGACCGGACCGGCGACATCGCGCGGGTCGAACACGAAGAGGCTAGCAGCGGCGAGGAGCAAGGGATAGAGGGGAGGATAGGCGGTAAAATGCTCTCCTCGAAAGTCAACAAAGCCCTCTCCTGCCAGTGTGCTCTGGGCTGCGGCGATGTAAGCGACTGAATCCCACGAAAATGCCGCCCCATAAGTGGCTTCGCGCAACAAGACAAAACCTACCCCCAGCAGGGATATGAGTATCAGAAGCAGGGTAAAGCCGTCCGGACGCCAACTTGTTAAGCGCCGGACTAGGAACGGGATAGTCTGGGTCAGCAAGGCGAGTTTAGATGCGGGGGGGGGGGGGGGGGCAAACATTGTCCCATAAGGCGTTCTGTTAAGCGGTACCAGCACCCAATATACCAGTGTGTAATATGGGAGGCTGCTTCAAGTTTATCATCATCACAGGGCTTGTTTAGGGAGTAGGCGGCGGTTGCACATGCGTGAATCGCTGTCGGGGTGCGCTGTGGTTCAGGACGCATTCAGCCCAAGTGCGATGGGCGTGGGTGTCCACGCGAATGAAGTCGAAGCCGGCTTCTAGGGCGAAGCGTTCGTCCACATCGGTGTCGCCGATATGGGTGTAGGTGTCGGCGTCGAAGCGTGCTTTTACTTCGGCTAGGCGGTGCTTGAGGGCGGTGAAATTGGGCTGGATGCCGCAATGTCGCCACATATGGCGCTGGTGGCTGATGGGGCGGTCGGAGCAGCTGCCGATGATGTTGCCGTGCTGTTGGGCGATGCGCACAAACTCCATAGAGACGCTGCCGCGAGGCTCGCCCACTTCCAGCGTGCCGTCTATGTCGAAGCTGATGAGGTTGGGCAAGGTTTTGGTCTTTTGGTATTTCTGAGAAGGGCGGGTTGTGGGCTAGCGGTTGCGCTCGGCGTAAACGCGTTGGGCGCGCTCTATGGCACGGACGCGCCCTTGCACGAGGGTGTCTTGTCGGCTGCGCGCCCAGTCTTGTGATGCTCGGGGGCCGGCTGCGCTGCCTTGGAACTGCGGCATCACATAGCGCGCCAGCAGCTCGAAGCTGTTCAGAATGCTTTGGCGCGGCGCCCAGTCCACGACCTGCACCATGAAGCCGCCGAAGCCGCCGCTCTGCTCGTCCAAGCGATGGATGGCGTCGATGCAATCGTCGGGTGTGCCGATGACCCATGCGCCGGCGTCCGCCATGTGGTCGATTATCTTGTCCAAAGGCCCGTCGAACGCCGCCTTGCGCCCGTTGGTCTCTTCGGTGTATTCGCGCAGGAAGCGGCCTGCGCCGATGCGCGCCTCTTCGAACGCCTGCTTTCGGGTTTCGGCGAGATGCACAGGGATGACGAGCCGCCAATCGTGGCGGTCGACCTGCTGGTTGTGCTCTGATGCGGACTCCTCTGCGATTGTCCACAGCTCGGCGAGGTTGGACTGACTGCCGGACGATGGGTCGCGCGGCACCGTGATGGTGAGCACAGATGCGCCGTACTTGCCCGCCAGCGCCACGCCGGACGGCGACTGTATGGACGCCACGGCTATGGGCATGTGCGGCTGCTGGTAGGGGCGCAGTTGGAGCATCGCCTCGTTGAGCTGAAACCAGTCGCTCTTGTAGGTGAGCGGCTCGGTTTCGGTGAACAGGCGCAGGATGATGCCAAAGGCTTCGTCCATCTTTTCGCGCTGGGTTGCGGGGTCGATGCCCATCATGTAGGCGTCGCCGGGCAGTGCGCCGGGGCCGACGCCGAACATCACGCGCCCACGGCTCATGTGGTCTATCTGCACCATGCGGTTGGCGACCATGAACGGGTGGTGGTAGGGCAGGCTGACCACACCCGTGCCGAGCTTAATGTGGCGTGTGCGCTCGGCCGCGACTGCCATGAAAATCTCCGGCGAAGAGATGATCTCCCAGCCGGAACTATGGTGCTCCCCTATCCACGCCTCATCGTAGCCGAGATAGTCGAGCCACTCTATGAGTTCCATATCGCGGTCTATGGCGAGCGTGGGGTTTTCGCCTACGCGGTGGAATGGGCCTAGGAATATGCCAAACTTCATTCGGTCCGGTAGGGACATAGCGGGATCCTTTCGTGGATTGGTTACTCGGTAGTCGACAATGGGATAGTCGGCAATAGTATGAGGCGAATTATAGTGTGCGAGCGGTGAATGGGCAATATGGATATTGTGATATAGTAGCCCTGTTGGTAGGTGCTGTTCTGTTCACCATGACCTCGTTCAGCGCATTCACAGACGAGCCAGAGGTGAGCGACTGCTTCCCTGCTGAGCACTAGTTGCCACATGAATGCAGCCTCCGGGTTAAGGAAGAGCAATTGTTATGCCGTCCATGCTTTTCATCGAGGTTTTCGGGCAGATTCTTCGGCACGATAACCTAGACATAGAAGGGATTGTATCGGATGAGGAAGACCTCTATAGCGTCTTCAGGGCACGAGGCGAATTGATGGGTTGGTCCACCCTGGCGTCTCACCGTAACCCACTGCTCTGGCTGATAGAAGAGGCGGAATTAGCCGCCGGGATTGACGCATCCCGTATTGGCTTTGTGCAGGTCGGGCTGGATGTTGGTGACTACGAGCAAGCCCAAGAGCGTCCGCATCCACCCGGTATAGGGTTTCATTATGTGCCGCTCGCGGTACACCGGCGCGACATCGAGCCGGCTCCTGTGCTGCCGGCGTTGATTAAGTGTTTCGTTGATGCACTCCGCCGCTTCGGCGTCGTAGAGTTGTCCGGATTACAGGTTACGGCTAATTCCATAAAGCCCGGGGCACAACCTTACGCCGGTGCTATCGACCCTATGCTCAACTGGTTTAACACCACCGGGAAGAGCAGTGCAGAGGCGCTCGTCGCATTCGACGAAGAGTTTCTTGGGAGTCATACCGAAGCGGAATTGGTCGACATCCTCCGGCGTAAGAATTCCGGGACTTTCGAATTCGGGCCAGTAGTGAGCGTGCCTGAGCAGCACTCTGTCAAACCCGGGGACGAGTGGGCGATACAATCCATCTCGCCGGCGCATTCGGGCTTCGGCATATCGGTTGCGATGCCCGAATGGACGGCAAGCGCGGCCGGATGGGTGCTCGCCAGAGTGGTCGATACAGCACGCCTCATCCAGCCGGATGTGAGCAACTTCGCAGTTCGACTAACACGGGTTGGATGATGTGCGGGTTACAGGATTCGGCAAAGATAACGAGAAAACGCGCAGGCGACAGCGAATAACAGGCGATATGATGTCTCATACTATCACGCAAAGGGTGATCGGGTTGGCTGCACTAGTCTTCCTGCTCACCCTGGTTGCGTGTTTGCCGCTAATGTCGGATGGACGAGCTGGCGAAGAGGAGGCAACTGTGCCTGTGCCGGAGCAGCAAGGTGAGCAACAACAAGAGGCAGCAACAGTGCCTGTGCCGGAGCAACAACAAGAGGTGGCAACTGTGTCTGTGCCGGAGCCGCAAGAAGAGGCAACTGTGTCTGTGACGGAGCAGCAAGCGGAGCAACAACAAGAGGAGACAACAGTGCCTGTGACGGAGCAGCAAGATAATGAGAAAATCGTTGCTCACCCGACAGAGGTTGAGCAGCCTGACGCGGATAGAAGCAACACATCGTCCGAGCCTGACGCAACTGAGCAACCAACCGAGTGGATGCTGGGGTTGCCCGACCCTGCCCCGGAGCAACCACCGGTGGCGCAGATAGTCAGCGCAGACCCCAATGGTGAAATCATAGCAGTGGGCACCCCTTTCTATGTGAATTGGGACACTACTCGAAGCCTACCTAGGCCCGACCTGCCCATCCTGCCATGGCCGGAGCCGGTGGCGTTGGGCGAGGAGCGATTTCTCCGCTTTCTGACCGGTTCGCGTACACATCTAGTCATCGTAGCGGGCATGGACAGGGTGGACCCTGACACCCAATGGCCCTTCACGGATGACCAACCTGTGGCTTATGACTGTACGCGTTCCGACCTTAATCCGTGTGAGCAAATCTCGCCGGACGGCTTTGTGGAGTATCACAAGATACCGCCGGAGGTTCTCCAATCCCCGTATGTATCGGTCTTTGCTATGTGGACTATTCCACCAAAGCGCGAGGGCAACAGGTTTATTGGCGGAGACAAGGCGGTAATGTCTAACTGGACATTCCGACTTGCGGATGAGTAACGGCGCTTGTTATCCACCCCCTAATCCGCATCCGCAAAGTGCGGCATCACCTCGTCTGCGAAGAGTTGCATGGCGCGCTTGATCTTGTCGTGCGGCATCCCGCCGAACGCAAAGTTGCAGCCGAAGTACTCCACGCCCTGCGCTCGGAGCGCCTTAATCTGCCGGACGCACTCGTCGGGGGTGCTAATGATGGAGCGCTGCTCGCGCACATGGTCGAGGGTGAGCGTGGTTTCGGTGCGCGTCTTGCGCCAATCGTCTAGGCTGTGGGTGATGTCGCTGCCCGCGCTGAATGTGCCGCGCCATTGCAGCATGTCCGCTACCCAGCCGAGCGATTGGCGCGCATCGGCTATCGCTTGCTCTTCGGTATCCGCAAGGTAGCAGTATCGGAAGAATGGGATGTGCGCCATCGTGATGCTATGACCGGCGGCGGCAGATAACGCTTCGTATCGCTGACAGAGTTCGAGAGCGTTGGGTGTGTCCAGAGTCAGCCCTATCATAGTGGGAAAGCCGTTCTTGACGGCGTACGCTAGTGTTTCGGGGGAGCGGGTGGCAGCGATGTATATGGGCGGGTGCGGACGCTGCACGGGCGGCGGCACGATGTTCGCCTGCCGCACGCTGTAGTATGCGCCTTCGTGCGAGTAGTCGGGCGTCGTCCACATCGCGCGTATCATGTTGATGGACTCTTGGAAGCGCGCCTGTGTGTCGCTGTGGTCGACGCCGTAGGGCGTGAACTCGTAGGGGGCGGCGCCGCGCCCAAAGCCCACATCCAGCCGCCCGTCGCTGATGAGGTCGAGCGTGGCGGTGTCTTCGGCGAGGCGGATGGGGTTGTGCAGCGGCGGCACCAGCACCGCTGTGCCGAGCCGTATCGTGCGGGTGCGAGCGGCAATGGCGGCGGCGAACACCAGCGCCGACGAGCCAATGCCGTAGCGCGTGAAGTGGTGCTCGGCGAACCACGCGCTGTGAAAGCCGAGCGCCTCGCCAAGCGCAACCTCCGCAACCGTCTCTTCCACCACATTGCGGGCAGGCGTTCCTTCGGGCCAAGGCAGGTGCGTTATCAGTGCGAATTTCATGCTGCGCTCTTTCGTCAATCGGGTTCAATCCTGCGATGCATTATAAACCAATAGCACAAGTTGGGTGGGAGGGAAAGAGAAGGGGATAGGAAAAGGTTGATTTACACTAGGCGAAGGATGTAGTAGCCTGCTTCGTAGGGTTAGTTCGAGCACGGAAGTTAAGCCCAAACCGCCGGAGGTTGTCATGATAAAGTTCGTCAGATTCGTATCAGCATTCTTGGTTTACGCAGTGGTTGATGTGGTATGGAATCTCTCACCGATAGCACGGGGCATGTACGAAAGGCTGCACGCAGCTAGCGGCAACGATTGGAGTTTCGGCAAGCCGATGGACACATGGGGCGGCGTAGAGATGCTCTCGCTGCTCGTATTTTTCCTGCTGATTGCCTTTGCGAACAGCTACCTCGCAATCGAACCCGCACTCCGGGAGGGCAGCCTCCGTAGGGCGATGCTAAACAGCTCGGTGCTGGGCTGTGCGGCGTATGCCACATACATTGTGCCGACTTTCGTGGCCATCGCCAATTGGCCCGCAGCCCTAGTCCCCATAGACATCATCATCGGAGGGCTGCTGAGCCTGATAACATCCACAATCGTTGTCGGCGTGGCTCTGCGTCTGAGAAAGAACTGACACTTTCACGCAAACCGTGAACCTAATGCGGGAATAGCCTCAAATTGGGGTGCGGCTTTTGACGCGATGTAGCGGCGCTTTTATAATGGGGTTACGCGATGCGCTGTGAGAGCGCAGAGTGCGAGCCTACGATGTCTAGGCGTGCTGCAAGATATGGGTGCAAGGTGGCAGGATTATGGTATACACAGATAGCCTGCAAACAAACTCGGCGGTTGCTCTGGACAGCGGAACATTGCTGGAAATGTACCGGACGATGGCGCTGTCGCGCACGCTGGATGAGCGCATTTGGATGCTAAACCGACAGGGCAAGGCGGCTATCGTGGCGTCCTCGCAGGGGCACGAGGCGGCGCAGATTGGCAGCGCATACGCCCTGCGGCGCGGCGCGGACCAGTTCTACATCTACTATCGCGACCTTGCGGTGATGCTGGCGCTGGGTATGACGCCGCAGGAAATTATGCTCGGCTTCACGGCGAAAGACGGCGAGCCGCTGAGCGGGGCGCGGCAGTTCCCCACGCACGGCGCATACCCCAAGCTGGGGCTGATTAACCTGTCGAATGTGGTCGCCACGCAGCTGCCGCAGGCGGTGGGGGCGGCGCTGGCATTGCGAATGCAGCGCTCCGACGCCATCGCCATCGTCTATTTCGGGGACGGCGCATCCAGCGTCGGCGACACCCACGAGGCGATGAACTTCGCGGCAATCCATCGCCTGCCCATCATCTTCCTCTGCGAAAACAACAAGTACGCCACCTCCGTGCCGCAGCGGCTTCAGATGGCGGTGGACAGCCTAGCGAGCCGCGCTGAGGGCTATGGGATGCCGGGCGTCAGCATCGATGGCTGCGATGTGGTGGCGGTGTATGAGGCGGTGTCAGCGGCGGCGCAGCGTGCCCGCAGCGGGCAGGGCCCCACTTTCATAGAGGCGCAGGTGGAGCGATACCTGCCGCACACCAGCGACGATGACGACACGCGCTATCGCCCGCGAGCCGAGATCGAAGAGGCGCGCCTGCGCGACCCGCTCAAACTCTTTCGCGGGCGGCTGACAGCGCTGGGCGTCTTGGACGATGCGACTGACGAGCGCATCCACGCCGATGCCCGCAACCTCATCAACGAAGTAACCGACATCGTAGAAACGGCGGGCTACCCGGATGCCGACGATTTCCACGAGTATGTGTATGCTCGGTAGCGCCTCCATGCGCCGCCGCTGACGATGGGGCCTTGGATGTGGATTGAAAGCACAGGTACAGAGCGGCAATCATTCAGGAGCGAACGCTATGGCAGTAAAGAATGTGCTTGAGGCTGTGCGGGATGCGATGCGCGAAGAGATGCGCCGTGATGAGCGTGTGTTCGTGCTGGGCGAGGATGTGGGTGCGCGCGGCGGGGTGTTTCTTGCCACGGATGGCTTCGTGGACGAGTTCGGGGAAGCGCGCGTCATAGACACGCCGCTGGCGGAGTCGTCTATCGCTGGTATCGCCGTTGGCGCTGCGCTGCATGGGCTGCGCCCCATCGCCGAGATACAGTTCGCCGACTTCATATGGCCCGTGTTCAACCAGATTGTGGGCGAGGCGGCGCGAGTGCGCTACGGCTCGAATGGCAAGCTCGGTGTGCCGATGGTGCTACGAACGCCGGAAGGCGGCGGCGTGCGCGGTGCGCTCTATCACTCGCAATCCGCAGAGGCGTACTTCTGCCACACGCCGGGACTGAAGGTCATTACGCCCGCAACGCCATATGACGCCAAGGGCTTGCTCAAGAGCGCCATCCGCGACGATGACCCCGTTGTGTTTTTGGAACACAAGCGCACATACCGCCTTGTGCGCGGGGAAGTGCCGGATGAGGAATACACCATCCCCATCGGCAAGGCAGATGTGAAACGCGCCGGCGACGACATGTCGGTAATCACCTACGGGCTGATGGTGCACCACTGCCTAGAGGCAGCGGCAACGCTTGCGGACGAAGGCGTGAGCGTTGAAGTGGTGGACTTGCGGACGCTGCGCCCGCTCGACACGGACGCCGTGCTAGAGTCGGTTCGCAAGACGGGCAAGGCGCTTGTGGTTCACGAGGATAACAAGGTCGGCGGTATCGGCGGCGAGGTGGCGGCGGTCATCGCAGATGAGGCGTTCGAGTACCTAGACGCCCCAGTGAAGCGGCTCGCAGGGCCCGAAGTTCCGGCGATGCCGTACAGCCCGCCGCTAGAAGCGATGTACATGCTGGACTCGCAGCAGATAGCCGCCGCCATCCGCAATTTAGCGGCGTACTAACAGCAAGAGGCTTCTGTCGGCAACTACTAACTTTGCGATAGGCGAAATGTCCGATTTCAAAAAACAATTGTGGGAGCGCACAGAATGTTCCCATTACTAGACGCCTGTCCCAATGGGAACGGGAGAATGGCAGAGCGATGTCGGATGTCAGCCGATACAGGGAGCGCGCGCTATGATTATTGAGCTTCCTCATGTGGGCGAATCGGTAACCGAAGGCACAATCGTGCGGTGGCTGAAGCTGCCGGGAGAGCGTGTGGAGCGGTATGACCCGCTGGTCGAAGTGCTGACCGACAAGGTGAGCATGGAGATGCCGTCGCCGGTGGCGGGCGTGCTCACGGAGCATATCGCGGGCGAGGGCGAGACCGTCCCGTTTGGCGCACCAATCGCCGACATCCAAATCGACGCCGCAGCGCACGCCGACACGGCTGGCAACACAGCGCCCCCCGCATCACCGCAGCAGGGCGCGGAGGACATAGGGCGCACGGGCGTGCTGCTCAAAGATGTGGCGCCCGTCGGGCCCACAGGCTCGGGTGCGTTGGAAAGCGCAGAGGCGGGCGCAGAAACAGCCCAACGCCATGCCGCAAGCGAACCACCTCCACCCGTGCGCCGCAGCCGCAGGCGATACTCCCCCGCCGTGATGCGCCTTGCCAACGAACACAGCATAGACCTGTCGCAGCTGACTGGCAGCGGTCTAGGTGGGCGCATCACCCGCAAGGATGTGCTCGCTGCTGTGGATGCGGAGACACCCGATGCTGGCGCATTCACAATCCCAACGCCTGCTCAGCCTGCACCTCACGCCGATGCGCCGCCGGACGAAGAGCGCCTAGAACTGACGCCCCTGCGCCGTGTCATCGCCGCCAACATGGTTCGCAGCGCAAGCGAAATTCCGTCTGCATGGTCTATCACCGAAGTAGATGTGAGCGGACTAGTGCGGCGGCGCAATGCGGTCAGAGACGCCTTTCAACGGCGAGAGGGCGTCAATCTGACATACCTGTCGTTCGTTGTGAAAGCCGTCGCGGAATCGCTCAAAGAGAACCCGCTGCTCAACTCGTCGTGGGCGGACGATGCCATCATCTTGAAGCGGCGCATCAACATCGGGATTGCGGTCGCAGCGGCGGGCGGGCTAGTCGTGCCGGTGCTGCGCGATGCGGATACGCTCAGCATCGCGGGCATCGCCAAGCGAGCCGCTGAACTGACAGCGCGGGCAAGGCAAGGCAATCTGACCATCGATGATGTGCAGGGCGGCACATTCACACTAAACAACACAGGTGCGCTCGGCTCGGTGGCATCGCAGCCCATCATCAACCACCCGCAAGCGGCAATCCTCACCACGGAAGCAGTCGTGAAGCGTCCTGTGGTGATTGGCGAGGGCATCGCCATCCGCTCCATGATGAACATCTGCCTAACATTCGACCACCGCATCATTGATGGCGCAGAGGCGTCCGCGTTCAGCAACGCCGTCAAGCGCCGCCTAGAAGCGGTGGGCGAGGATACGCCAATATATTGAAGCAAAGACGCAGCCTGCAACTCGCACACCCCGGCGAGTGTGCAGCACGAATTGGTGAATGCCTTGCGGACTGATAGCGTAATTCATACTCGGCAATTGAACGCAACCCGTGTGCGCATTTGACAGAATATGCGCAAATCAGGGATGTTTCGTGCTTGGGCTAGTTTGGGTTAGAGAAGGTGTTGATGAACGATTGCCTCGTCATTCCGCTTGGCTTGGTTGACTACGAGCGGGCATATAATGTGCAGCGACGGCTGCATGCCCAAGTTGTGGACGGCGTCTTGCCCGACCTACTGCTGCTGCTGGAACATCCGCATGTGTACACGCTGGGGCGGCGTGGCAAGGAAGCTGATGTGCTGGCGTCGCCGCAGACGCTGCGGCGGCTGGGTGTGGATGTGCGGCACACCGACAGGGGCGGAGAGACCACATACCATGGACCGGGGCAGCTGGTGGGCTATCCCATCGTGCATTTGCGGCGGCGGCGCTTCGGCGTGCGCGACTATGTGTGCGCACTCGAAGCGTCCCTAGTACGCGCGCTTGCGGGGTATGCCATCGAGGGTGTCATCGAGGGCAAGCCGGTAGGCGTATGGGTTGGCGACGCTAAAATTGCGGCAATCGGCGTGCGCGTCAGCCGCGGTGTTACGATGCACGGCTTCGCCCTCAATGTTTGCCCCGACCTGCGGTATTTCGACCACATCGTGCCATGCGGCATGGAGGATGGCAGGGTTACATGCATGGCGCAGGAACTTGCGGGCAAGCAGGCGCAGTGTGCGACATCGCGCATCAGCGTTACGGATGTTATGCCCAATGTGGTGCAGGCGTTCGCCGCAGAGTTCGGGATGCGGATGGTGCGTGCCGATGCGCTCGGGGATACGGCGGCGCTGCTTACGAACTAGGCGCTTATGTGCGTTCCCACGCTCGGTGGTTTCGTCGATGCAGTTCAGTCCGATTTCGCTGATATGGCGCTGCGGACGCCGGTGTCGATGCGCCGTCCCATCGGCGGTTGACGCACCTATGGGCTGGTTGGTTCTATGTGTCCCGTCGCATCAGGCTGAAGCTCTGGGCAGTGGGCCCTTTGTCCGGCTGCGTTGCTAGGAACATAGCCACGGGGAGCACATCATCTGCCTGCTTCACCCACTCGGAATCTATCTGATCGACGGTCGGGCTAGCGCTCTGTTGCCACGATGCGGTTGCGCCGGGTGTCCGCACGGGCCCGGGGATGAGTTCGTTGACGCTGATGTTGTGCTCCCACAATTCTTGGGCGAGGACGCGCGTGAGCATCCACAATCCCGCTTTGGCGCATGCGTATGCGGACGAGCCGGGGCGCCCGTTATGCCCGATGCCGGATCCTACTGTGATGATTTTGCCGCCGCCGCGCCGTTTCAGGTGTGGGATGGCGGTTTTGGCGGTGTAGTATGCGCCGTTTAGATTCAGGTCGATGGTTGCCACCCAAGTGTCGGGGTCGCCGTCATCGATGCGATTGCGGTCGAGGTTTCCCCCGGCGTTCACCACCACGATGTCTATGCCGCCGAACTGCTTGGCTGCCACATCGTGCATCCGCTCCACCTGCTCGATGCGGGTTACATCGGTTTGGACGGCTATGGCGCTGCCGCCGCTTTGCTCAATCTCTCTGGCGGTGTCCTCTATGTCCGCAAGGGTGCGCGCGGCGCAGCACACAGACGCTCCCTCAGCGGCAAAGCCTATCGCTATCGCCCTGCCGATGCCCTTGCCTGCGCCCGTAATCACCACCACCTTGCCCGCTAGCTGTCCGTCCGGTGCTGCCATTCCACTCCTCCTATCTATCTATCTGCTTATCTAGTCGCTGTCGCATTGCGTTATGTGGATGTGTTTCGCACGCCCATATGCAGCCATTTATTACAATCGGCTTTCGCACTATGGGGAATTGTGCAATGGTAACATTTTCAGCATAGTGGTGGCGCTGTGGATGGTGTTCGCAACCTGCGGCAGCGGTTGTGATACTGCTTGAAGCGGCTAATCACTGACAAAACCGCCCGCCTATGTTACATTGACAGACACGCAAGATATAAGGCATACAGTCCACGATTGGGAGTTGTCGTATGGCTATCAAGGTTGTTGTGCATGGGGTCATGGGCAAGATGGGACAGCAGGTTCTGGAGGCAGTTACGGCTGCGGACGGCTTGCAGCCCGTAGGCGGGGCAGACATCACGGCAAGCGCGGGCAGCGTTCGGATGCCGGACGGATCGGGCGACCTGCCTGTGTCGGATGCGCTCTCGGATGTGCTTGGCGATGCGGATGTGGTCGTGGACTTCAGCAGCGCGGATGGTGCGGCGGCGGTGATGCAGACGGCAGCGCCGGCGGGCGTGAATGTGGTCATTGGCTCGACCGGCATCACAGACGCCATCTATCGAGAAGCCGAAAGCCTCGCCAACGAGCACGAGGTGGGCATCATCATTGCGCCGAATTTCGCCATAGGCGCCGTGCTGATGATTGCGCTGGCAAAGCAGGCGGCGCGCTTCTTCGACTACGCAGACCTGACGGAGATGCACCATGAGGCGAAGATAGACTCGCCTTCGGGGACGGCAATCGCCATCGCCAACGCAGTGCTCGATGGCAAGGGCGGCTCGTTCATCGCGCCGCAGTCTGAGAAGGAGCTCATCGTTGGGGCGCGGGGCGCAACGCACGACGGCATTAGCGTACACAGCGCGCGGATGCCGGGTCGGGTGGCGCACCATGAGCTTGTGTTCGGCACGCTGGGGCAGACGCTGACCATCCGCCACGATTCCATCAACCGCGAGAGCTTCATGCCCGGGGTCATCCTCGCCATCAACGAGGTTGTGAAACGCAAGGGGCTGACCGTGGGGTTGGACAAGCTGATGGGAGTGTAGGTGGGCTTGGGAATTAGAAGTTGGGTGTTGATAACTATGGACTTGCGGCTATCAATGCGCCGTTAAGACACTGATAATTGAGAAGCATCAACTAGCAGCTAGCACTTAACATTTGGAGGTAACATTGGAAGGTTGCAGCATTGCGGTGGTCGGGGCGACAGGGGCGGTTGGACGCGTGTTTATGGATGTGCTGGAAGAGCGGGACTTTCCGGTCAGCGATATTCGGCTGTGTGCGTCGGAGCGCTCGGTGGGCAAGCGGCTCAAGTGCTTGGGACGCGAAATCGCCGTTGAGCTTGCCACGCCGAAGCTTTTCAGCGAGGTGGACTTTGCGTTCATATCGGCGAGCGGGGCTGTCAGCAGGCAGCTTGCGCCCATTGCAGTAGCACAAGGCGCAGTGGTCATCGACGACAGCTCGGCGTTTAGGATGGATGAGGATGTGCCGCTGGTGGTGCCGGAGGTGAACGGCGATGATGTGGCGTGGCACAAGGGCATTGTGTCCATCCCAAACTGCTCCACCACGCCGCTGGTGATGGTGTTGAAGCCGCTGATGGAGCATAACGCCGTCAAGCGGGTCATCGCAGACACATACCAATCGGTGTCTGGCACGGGCGCAGCCGCCGTGGAAGAGCTGCGCACGCAGTCGAAACGCCTGATGACCGACGCTGATGCCACGCATGCCGACCTCTCGCCCGACGCTTATCCGCATCCGATTGCCTTCAACGCACTACCGCACATAGAGCCGTTCTTGGACAACGGCTACACCAACGAAGAGATGAAAATGGTGAACGAAACGCGCAAGATTTTGCATGCGCAGGACATCGCTGTGTCCGCAACATGCGTGCGCGTGCCGGTGATGCTGAGCCACAGCGAGGCGGTGCACATCGAGTTCGCAGAACCCACGACACCCGCGCAAGTGCGGGACATCCTGAGCGGCTTCCCGGGCATATCGGTGGTGGACGACCCTCAGCAAAACATGTATCCTATGCCCATCGACGCCGCTGGGCGCGACGAGGTGTTCGTGGGGCGCATCCGGCAGGATGTGTCGCATCCCAATGGCATCGCGATGTGGCTTGTTACCGATAACCTGCGCAAGGGCGCTGCCACCAACGCATTGCAGATTGCGGAGGCGATAGTGGAACGCAGTCTGCTGCCAAGACAGACGGCGGCGGCGCTGTAATCGGTCGGTTTTCAACGCTGCGAAAACGCGGTTTCGTATATCCGTATAATTAAGACAGACGGGCGTGTCTCAACTCTGCGCCATGCGCTAGGATACACCCGCAGAATTGGCGTAATGACTTCAATCGCCTTTGGGCAGGGACAAATCTAGGAGGTCAACGATGGCTGAACTGGGCAGGCTGATTACCGCAATGATAACGCCGTTTGATGAGCAGGGCGAGGTAGACTACGATGAGGCAGGCCGCTTGGCGGCGGCGCTAGTGGACTCTGGGAGCGACGGGCTGGTGGTTACCGGCACTACGGGCGAAACCCCCACCCTGTCCACGGACGAGAAGATAGGGCTGTACGAAGCGACGAAGAAGGCAGTGGGCGAGCGCGCCGCCATCATCGCCGGCACGACCACCTACAACACCGCAGAGTCGGTGGCGCTAAGCCGCGAGGCGGAGGCGCTCGGCGTGGACGGCATCCTGATGACCGTGCCATCGTACAACAAGCCGCCGCAAGAGGGGCTGTTCCAGCACTTCGCCACGATTGCGGACAGCGTGGGGCTGCCGTGCGTGCTGTACAATGTGCCTAGCCGCACTAGCATCAACATGACCGCCGAAACCACCGTGCGCCTCAGCGAAGTGGACAACATCGTGGGCACGAAAGAGGCGAGCAGCGACCTCGTGCAGATTACGAAGATAATCCGCGACACGGACGGCGAGTTCAAAGTGTGGAGCGGAAACGACGACGAGACCTTCCCGATTATGTGCGCCGGGGGATATGGCATCGTCAGCGTGGCATCGCATCTTGTCGGGGCGCAGATAAAGGCGATGATGGGCATGATACTCGAAGGCGACATAGAGAGCGCCGCCGCCGAGCATCTGCGTCTATTCGACCTGTTCAAGATACTCTTCATCGTGTCCAATCCCATCCCGGTGAAATACTGCGTGGGCAAGGCGGGGTTTGCGGTGGGTCAGCCGCGTCTGCCACTCGTGCCGCCGGACGAAGACACCGCCGCTGCCATCGACGCCGTGGCGTCACGCTACGCCATAGACCTGCCGGTTGCGGTTGCCGGGGACGACTAGGCGTTTCGTAGCAGGTCAGAGACATAAACAGAAACTCCCGCCGGTGATGTGTCATCATGCTGATGCACTCACAGGGCGGGAGTCTTTTTTACATCCTTACATCAAGTACGAGAATGTGCGAACCTGCTCGAAATGGCGATGGTGCACACACTACCAGCTTGGGTTGGAAACATCGCATCACGCTGCCAAGCATGGCAACTGATGTAGAGCAAAACCCAAGCCTGTCAGCGGAAATGCCCTATGCGGATGCGGAATGTATGACGGGGCGCACGATGATAGTCTCGTGGCGGTGCGGTCCCGTGGATATGAGGTCGATGCGGCAGCCGATGACATCTTGGAGACGCTCGATGTAGTTGCGGGCTTCGGCGGGGAGCTGCTCGTAGGTCGTTACAGATGCGGTTGGGCTGTCCCAGCCGGGCATATCCTGATAGACGGGCTTGCAGCGCTCTAGAGCTGCCACGCCGCCGGGGAACTCGTCCACTATCTTACCGTCCAGTTCGTAATGAGTACAGATTCGGACGGTCTCGAAGCCGTCGAGTACATCTAGGCGCGTGAGGACGGCGGATGTGTAGCCGTTCACCTCCACGCTGTAGCGCGCCGCTACGCCGTCGAACCACCCCACGCGGCGCGGTCTGCCGGTGGTTACGCCGAACTCTTGGGCAAGGTCGCGTATGTGTTCGCCGGTGTCGTCGAGCAGCTCCGTGGGGAGCGGCCCGCCGCCCACGCGCGTGGAATACGCCTTGAACACGCCCGTTATGCCAGCGATGTACACGGGGGACATCCCCAAGCCGATGCATGCGCCGCCGACGGTGGGGTTGGACGATGTTACATATGGGTATGTGCCGTGGTCGAGATCTAGCAGTGCGCCCTGCGCTCCTTCTAGGACGATGTTGCGGTCGGATTTGAGGGCTTCCAGCACTATCTTCTCGACGGGTGCGATGATGGGCGTCATGCGCTCGCCCCATTGGCGACACTTGTCGAAAATGGCTTTGGCAGACACCGGCTCGCCGCCATAGACTTTCGTGATGACATCGTTGGTGTGGGCGATGATGCGCTCTAGGCGTGGGAGCAGGGCTTCCACATCCAGCAGGTCTGCGGCTCGGATGCCGGTGCGCGCCGCCTTGTCGGCGTATGTGGGCCCTATACCCTTGCCGGTGGTGCCGATGGCGCTGCCGCCGCGTGCGCGCTCTGCCAGTCGGTCAAGCTCGATGTGATAGGGCATGATGATGTGCGCGCGGTCGCTAATCACTATCCTGCCTTCGATGTCGATGCCCTGCTCGCTAAGGCTGTCTATTTCGTCGAGCAGCACATCGGGGTCGATGACCACGCCGTTGCCGATAACATTGATGGTCTGCGGCCAGAATACCCCGCAGGGTATGATGTGGAAGCTGAACTTGCCCTCTTCGTTGACGACGGTGTGGCCGGCGTTGTTACCGCCCGAGAAGCGCGCGACTATATGCGCGTCGCGCGCGAGTACATCAATTATCTTACCCTTGCCTTCGTCGCCCCATTGAGCGCCTAAGACGGCATATGCTGGCATACGATTTCCTCTTTCTGTGCCGCACTGCGGCATTAATATACAACGAGCGGGTTTGGGATGCGCGCGTCGAGCAGCGCACCGGCGACCTTTGCAGGGCGAACGGGTGTTGTTGGCGACGATACGCGCGTGAGAGTCCCACACCAAGCCTAACCTGATAATTGTATCAGATATGGGCAAGTTCGGTCTATTCGGGGCAAATTCGGGGTAGCGTTTCCATTCAGGTGGTCGAAGACAGAAGCCCCCGGCGTTGCAGCAGTATCAGCAGGTTGTGAGGCGCCCACGCTGTGCTCATTCGCTCCCGACGCCTTATCTCTCGATGAAATCGCTCCAACCGACCCAGATGCGCCTGCGCCTTCTTAAACGCCAGTATCGTCCCTAACCACCCGTCAACTTCACTATTCGAGCGGGCATCAACCACCACATTGTAAACGCTAACCCATAGTAAACATCACTTGCGGGCGATGGCGCGGCAGCCGGCGGTGGCGGCGAATGTGCCCGGCTGTGCTGCCCACTCGCGTATCTCCGCTGCCATGCCGTCCAGCGTGGGGCGGTCAACCCAGCCTTCCTCGATGGCGCGGTCGAACAGGGGCAGGTTCTCTATCCACTCTGCCCAGCCGGCCGCCATCGTGTTTACGGATTGGGGCGTGGATGAGCCGCTGAATGCGCCGAAAAACTCTTCCACGCTCCAGCCGGCTTCGCGCAGCATGCCGCCTAGGTGACGGCCCGAGTTCATCGAGCCGCCCTGCAGCTGGAAGCCGCGCTCGAAGAGTTCGAAGAAGCGGGCCAGCGCGGGGCACGGCGGCGATACGAGCGGGTCGCTCCAGTCGGTGCGGGTGATGCCAAGCACACCGCCCGGCTTGGTGACACGGCGTAGCTCTGCCATCGCCTTGACCGGCTCGCTCAGGTGCTCGGTTACGGCGCAAGAGAGCACAGCGTCGAATGTGTCGTCCTCGAACGGCAGGTCGAGGATGTTGCCGACTTGGAATCTCAGGTTGGGGAGGTTTCGAGGCTCGGCGAGTGCGATAGCGCGCTCTACCATGCCCTCTTCGATGTCGCAACCGACGACATTGCCGGGAGCGACCAGCTGCGCCAAGCCCTGCGTGATAGTGCCGGGGCCACAGCCACAGTCCAGCACGCTCATGCCCGGCTTTAGGTGCGGCAGGAAGAACTCCACCACGCCCGGAGCTTCGCGCATAGCGTACTGGTCTTGTATCACATCCACATCGTAGCCGTAGAACGGGTTGTCATTGTGCATCGGGCGGGCGGCATCTTGGGGATTAGCAGGTTCTGTCATATCAGCGCCTTTCGTTCTGTTTTAGGCTCTATTTGGGTTGCGGGTTGTCAGTTGCGAAACTAGGGGCGGGCAGGTGTCGCCCTTGTATCTGGGCTATATCTGGCTGTATCCACTGCCTGTGCGTCCGCCAGAGACGCCTGTGCCGCGCGCATCATCTATCCAGCCGTACTCGTGGAGTATCTGCTGACTGTATGTAACGCGCCCTGTAACATCGTCAAGCGGCTCGGTGGCGAGCAATAGCGCCGCTTGCGCCATCAGGTCGGGGTGTTCGCCGCGCGGGTCGTCCATGCCGGACACGAGGTTGTGGAACACGGTGCCGGGCGTGGGCACAACGAGCGACGGGGACACGGCGGTAACGGACACCCCGAACCGATATACCTCTTGCGCCAAGCCCTGCGTGAAGCGCTCGAGCGCCGCCTTCTCTGCGCCGTAGCAGGTGCCGCCGCTGTTGGGAGGCACATCAGGATAGGGGCCGCGCCCAGGCCCGATTGCGGCGCCGGACGATATGTTGACGATGCTGCCGCTGCCACGCTCTATCATGTCTTCCAACACAAGTTGGCTGAGGATGAACGGGGCATGGAAGTTGACCGCCCATGAGCGCATCCAGCGATTGAGAGCGTAGTCTTTCACTGGTATGAAGTAGGTGAGGGCGGCGTTGTTGACGAGCACATCCACGGGGCCGTAGGCGTCGCGCGCTGCCTGCACGAGCGCCTCACAGTCTTCGGGCAGGGAGATGTTGGCGGCTGCGGCAGTGGCTTCGCCGCCCGCAGCGCGAATCTCGTTCACCGTGGTGTTGAGCGAGCCTTCCAGCGGGTGTGTTCCCTCTTCCACGGTGCGGGCGGCGCACACGACCTTGCCGCCTTCAGCCGCAAACAGCGCCGCAATGCTCTTGCCAATGCCCCGACTTGCGCCGGTTACAATTACTACCTTGTCGTCAAGTTTGCCCATCGAATGCCTCCGTGTTTATATGGTCATAGAGATTGATTATTGGTCGAGCGCTGACAGCCCTGCTTCGCCCCCTTGCTTCGTGAGCGCTATGGCGTTAGGGCGTCATATTCCCAGCTTGGCGGCTAGGTCATTGAAGTCGGTGGCGTACACATCTATCCAGTCTTCGTTGGTGCTGTCCACGGGCACATCGGGACCGTGCTCGCCGGGACGCGGCACGAACGCAGTCTTGAGGCCGGCGTCCCGTGCGGACTTGAGGTCGAACTTATGCGCCGCAACCATCATCACTTGGTCGTAGGGCAAGCCGAGCAGGTCGGCTGCGCCTTGGTACACCTTCGGGTCGCGCTTGTATCGCTTGAACAGCTCGGCGGAGAGGATGCAGTCCCAAGGCAGCCCGCCCCATTTCGCCATGTTCGTCAGAAGCGCCACATTGCCGTTGGACAGCGTGGCGATGACATAGCCCTTCTTCAGGCGAGCCAGCCCCTCAGCGGAGTCGGGCCATGGGTCGAGGCGATGCCACGCCTTGTTGAACTGCGCCTTCTCATCCTCGCTCAACCCGTCGATGCTAAATTCGTCCAACAGCTCGTCGAGTATCATGCGATGCAGGGTGTCGATGTTCGTCCACGGCAGTTCGCCGCTGCGGACGCGCTCCATCGAGGGGCCATATCCGCCGCGCCACTTGTCGGCAAAGCTAGACCAGTCCACATCCAGCCCTTTCTCCGCCGCCAATTGCTCGCCCTCGCGGATTATGCTGCTGCGCCAGTCCACCACTGTACCGAACACATCAAATGTAAGCGCCTTCACCTGCGATATGCCCATTGCCCATTCCCTCCGTGTGCAAAGTCTTTGTGTAAAGCCTGTCGGTATGTCGGTTCGTCAAGAATCAGGATTGCGAACCGCACCATCCGCGGGTCTGAAAACTGACGCGCATGCCGACTTCATAGGCGAATGGTAAGGCGAATGCGTGCGCGCTGTCAACGCAAGGGCAAGCCCGTCCGCCCAGACGATGCCGGCAAGGGCAAGCCCCCTTGGCGTCATACCCACGCGCCCGTTGTGTATGCGAGATTCCGCTCCTGTAGTTCTGATACAAAATTCCAATGCGCCAACGCAACCGCCTGAATGAGCATAGGGCGCGCTGTTCAAGCACAATCGCATAATCTAGGGTATGATGTACATCTACTACCTGCAAACACCCGCAAACCCTAGCGAACACGGCAACCAGCCCAAGAACCGACAGACTCGACGAACTCACGGATTCGTGCAACTTTGCCCAAGGAGGCTGCATATGGAACTCGGTTACTTCACTATGCCGCTGCACCCGCCCGGCTCGGATGCGGCGCAGACGATGCAAGCGGATTTGGAGCAGCTCGTAACACTGGACGAACTTGGTTACAGCGAGGCGTGGATTGGCGAGCATTTCACTTCGGTGTGGGAGAACATCCCTGCGCCGGATCTGTTCATTGCGATGGCGCTCGCCAAGACGAAGCACATCCGTCTCGGCACGGGCGTAACCTGCATGCCCAACCACAACCCATTCATGATAGCGCACCGCATAGCGCAGCTAGACCAGATGGCGCAGGGCAGGTTCATGTGGGGCGTCGGCTCCGGCGGGTTCGTGGGCGACTTCACTGTGTTCGGATTCGACCCGGAGTCGGGCGAACATCGCGGGATGGCGCGCGACGCCGTGGAAATCATCCTCAAGATATGGAACGACCCGAAGCCGGGCACATATGAGCATAAGTTTTGGCGCTTTACCATCCCCGAGCCTGTCGAAGATGTGGGGCTTGCGTTCCATATGAAGCCGTATCAGATGCCGCATCCGCCCATCGGGGTGGCGGGCGTGTCGCCCAAGTCGGAGACGCTGTTCTTGGCGGGTGAGCGCGGCTGGATACCGATGAGCATCAACCTCGTCCCTGTGCCGCAATTGGCGACGCACTGGGAAGCGGTCAGCGAGGGTGCGGCACGCACTGGCCGCAGCGCCGACCGCGCCGATTGGCGCATCGCCCGCGAGGTGTATGTGGCGGAGACCACGCAGCAGGCGCGTCAAGACATGCTCGAGGGTGTGTTCGCGCGCGACTTCAACGACTATTTCAAGCCGTTGCTTTCGCATATGGGGCAGCTCGGGCTGATGAAGACCGACCCCGATATGCCCGACGACGAGGTTACAGCCGAGTATCTGCTGGACAACATCTGGGTCGTGGGCAGCCCGGACGATGTGGCAGACAAGCTCCGCTCCATCTACGAGGATGTGGGCGGTTTCGGCACACTGCTGGCGATGGGGCATGAGTGGCAGCCGCGCGACAAGTGGCTGCGCTCTATGACGCTGCTCAAACAGGAAGTTCAGCCCAAACTTGCCGACCTAAACTAGGGCGTATTTGCATATGCGCTTTGTGCAATCCTAAAACTGATTACTGAATGACCAGCCACCAATGCCAATAACCACAATGACCAACCTGACCACTAATCGTATCGCAGCGGCTCGGATGAGCGGCGGGGTGACCATCGTCCGCATAGTGGAAGTGGACGGCTCGCGGGTGCGCGTGGAAGTGCGCCGCAGAAAGCAGGCGCGCCTGCCCGTCGACCGTATCGTGCTGCCCACCGAACACACTGCCCGTGACGATAATGCCGTCGCTGAATTTCGCCAACAAGCTGACGCCATCGCCAACGACATAGACCTCGCCGAACTATGGGAAACCGTGTGCGATGAGCCGGACGCCATATCCCTAGACGATCTCGCCGAATTGTATTGGGCGTCCGAACCCACCACCGAACAGCGCATCGGGATGTTACTGTGTCTAGACCGCGACACGCTGTACTTCACGGACGCCAAGACTGTGGGCGGCATCCCCGCATTAGCGCCGCGCACGCCCACCGCCGTGGAAGAGACGCGCGCGCGCAGACGCCGCCAAGCGCAGCAAGCCGCAGACGCCGACGAACTAGTCGCCTACCTGAGTGCCCGCCGACTGCCACCAACGCCATCGCCGCATCAACGCCTGCTGTTAGACGGCATACTTGGCTACGCCGCCCACGGGGATGACCACGCACGCAGCGCAATCGTGAAGCCGCTGCTCGGCAGGCTGTCGGGATCTACGGGCAAACGCAAGTCCGGCGACCTGCAACAACTCGCATTCGACACGCTGACTGCCGCAGGTGTGCTGCCGATCGACGAACCGATAGAGCTGATGCGCGAGGGTGTCGAGGAGGATTTCAGCGGCGATGCAATCACTGCCGCAGACGCCATAGACATCGAGCCGCTGCTCGCCGACCCTGTGCGTCTAGACCTGGCCGCCCTTTCGGTCATCACCATCGACGATGTAGACACGACGGACAGGGACGATGCCTTGTCCCTAGAACGGCTGTCGCAAGAGCAGGGTGGCGGATGGCGGCTCGGGGTGCATATCACCGACGCATCGGCGCTCATCCCGAAGGGCGGCGCACTCGACGATGAGGCGAGCCGTCGCATATCGACGCTCTACATCCCGGATCGCAAGACGCCGATGCTGCCCACCGCCATATCGCAAGACAAGGGCAGCCTTGAGCCGGGTGAGCGGCGCAGCGCCCTGAGCCTGCTTGCGCATCTAGACGACGATGGCGCACCGCTAGGCGTGGATGTGCGCCTGACGCTCATTCGCAGCAGCGCCGCCCTGTCCTATGAGGATGCGGACGCCGCCATTACAGACGATGGGCATCCCTACCACGATATGCTGTCGGACTTGCACACGCTCACGCTGGCGCTCAAGAGGCGGCGTGATGCGGCGGGCGCTGTTGGCATAGACAAGCCGGAGATGCAAATCCGCCTTGCGCGCGACACCGCCCATGCGCCCGCTACGATACAGGTCAGAGTGGTGGAGCGCGACACCGCTGCGCGTCAGATGGTGGCGGAGTGCATGGTGCTGTGTAACGCACTGACGGCGGCGTTCTGCCGCGACCGCGACATACCGGCGGCGTATCGCAGTCAGCCTGCTCCAGACCTGAGCGATCTGGCTGCTGGCTTGCCCCCCAATGCTGACATGTCAGACGGCCCGCTGCGCTGGTATCTGATGATGCGCCGTTTCGCTCCCGCACAGACATCCACCACGCCCGCCGCACACAACGGGCTGGGCGTGGATGCGTACACCCAAGTTACATCACCGCTGCGCCGCTACTCCGACCTCGTGATGCAGCGCCAGATAAGCCATTTTCTGCGCTGCGGCGAGCCGCTGTACGCGGAGGACGAGATAGCCGATGTCGCCGCGCGCGCTGATGTACAGATGCGCCAGCTCTCCAAGCTAGAGGATGAGCGCCGTCGCTATTGGTTGCTCAAGTTCTTCGCGCAGCAGGGGCGCATCGCCGACGCAAACAGCGCGACGGGCAGCGACACAGACGCATCGCTGTTCCAAGCCGTTGTGCTGGAGAACCGAGCCGGGCGTTCGGCGCAGCTGGAGCTGGTGGAATACCCGTATCGGGTGCGGGTGCGCCTGCCGGATGCTATCGTGCCGGGCGAGGTCGTAATGCTACGGCTGCACGGCATCGACCTGTGGCAAAAGCGCCCGCAGTTCACGCATGTGCCTATGCCGGGATAGCGTTTCCATTCAGGTGGTGGAGGACAGAATATCGCGTCGATGCAGCGGCATGGGCACATGCGTGAGCTGCGGCTTTCACGCTGTGCCCATTCGCTCCCGCCGCCTTATCTCGCGCCGCAACTGCTCCCGCCGAGATTTGGTTCGGCGGATTCCTGCCCCCGCCTTTCCGGGGCGCTGCTAACGAACTAGCGCCGTAGAGTGCTGCGCGCTATTATGGAACGCGTACGCTTACGGACTCGCTGCTCTCAGATTGGCGGTTATTCTGTCGTACCGCCTGCACCCGATAAATGTATTTCTTGCCGGACTGAATCGATGTGTCCATGTATCCGGACTCCGAGGAAGCAACATCGATTTTCGTCCAACTGACGGGGCGGACGCCGGCTTCACGCCGCTTGACGACCTGCTTGACAACATCGTTAGCGCCGCTCGGCGTCCAAGACAGGGTAACTGAGCCGTTCTGCGCTCTTGCCGTCAGACCGCCTAGCACACTGTCTGCGGGGATATTCATAACGACACGATTGGTAATTGGCCCTCTGCCGTTTGATTTTTCCGCCTTTACTCTATAGACATACCTCGTGCCATGCTCAACCGACTCATCAGTGTATTCGGAAACAGACACTCCAATGTCGAAATCTGTCCACGCTCCGTCCGTTCCCACTTCACGGCGTCTCACCACCTGTTTGACATAGCTTGGAGCGTTCCCCGGCGTCCATGTCAGATAGACGCCGATTTCGTGGTCGTCTTCATCATTAGGGGGTGTGGTTGCCGCTTGTCGACCTTCATGGTCGCCATGCTCACCCTCATCGTGGTCATCCAGCTCTACCATAGCGGCGCTCAGGTTGCTGGGAGCGCGCTTCGCTTCAAGGGCGCAGGTCGCCCCCCTATACTCCCCTATGCCATCCAACCACACTTGGAAATTTGCGTCCGGGGGTGCGCAAAGTCCGGCATTGTCAGAGACTATCAGATGCAAGTGCGACTCCACCGGGATTTGCGTTAGTTCGGTCGGAAGCGTCCCAGACAGTTGATTGCCGTGGAGGTATAAATGGTGAATCCTAGTTAATTTGCCGAACTCCGGTGGGATGTTTCCGGTCAGCAGATTGTCGGACAGGTCAAGCCAATCCAGAGTGGTCAGTTTGCTCAGTTCTTTTGGGATGCCACCCGTCAATTGGTTATCGGACAAGCTAAGCATTGATCTAATGCTACTCAGATTGCCCAGTTCCGTCGGAATTGTCCCGGATAATTGGTTATCGTCCAGAGAAAGCCATTTCAGCTTGCTCAGACTGCCCAGTTCTTTCGGGATGCCCCCCGTCAATTGGTTGTGGTCCAGAGTAAGCCAAGCCAGCTCACTCAGATCGCCCAGTTCCGCCGGAATTGTCCCGGATAGTCCGTTTCTGGCAAGGGAAATTTCGTATACACGACCGTCGTTGTCAGTATAGACACCATGCCATGTATTCAGTGGTTCATCGCTCTTCCAATTATCATTGTTATTCCAATTCGGGCCGTCAGTGGCATCGTACAGTGCGTTCAGTATATCCCGGTCCGAGGCACCAACAGTTTCGACTATTTCGACTATCTCCATGCAAAGTTCTACTTCTTCACCATCGATAATGAATGTCTCGCAAGAAACTTCTTGCGCCTGCGCTTGGTGCACGCCTTGCCCGAATGAGAAACTTGCGGTGAGAATCAGCGCGACGGCGATGATAACGAACCTACCAACCATAGCAATTTCTCCTTTGATGCAATTATTGATACTTACTATCATCTAATAAGGCAAGTATAGCGCAGCTACGGCTTTGCGTCAATTTATTCTCCCAATTATTCTTAACATGTGGCACAGACGCATCGCCGTTCCAAGCCGCCGTGCTGAGGAAGCGATCCGGGTGCTCGGCGGCGGCTTGGGCTGGTGGAATGCCTGTATTGGGTGCGGGCGCGCCTGCCGGATGCCAACACGCTGGGCGTGCCGGCAATGCTGCGGCTGCGCGGCGTCGACCTGTGGCAAAGCGCTCCCGGTTCAGGCGTGTGGCTGTGGCATTGGGGGGTTGACGCTATCATCAGCTCAGATTAGGATGAGCGAGCTGTGCCACACTTTTTAGCTCAACGGAGTCTCTCGTAATGCCACGCCGCAGTCGAGTACGCAATACCCCCCCCCCCTCAACAAAAGTTCTAATACACCTATATCGGAACCCTTTCATTGCTATCTTGCAGGCAACGCATTGGTATGTGGCGACAACTACGATGTGCTGCGCGAACTGCCGGACGAGTGCATCGATCTCATATATCTCGACCCGCCTTTCAACTCCAACCAGTTCTATGTTGCAGCATTTGGTGACAAGGGCACAGTTGCCCGGCAACTGCGCGACATATGGCGCTGGACAGCAGGCACAGAGCGCACATTTCAGGACATCGAAACGCGCGCGTACAGAGATGCTTCGTACAGACGCCTGCGTGACTGCCTCATAGGTGTTCGCCTACAAGCCGGCGAAACATCCAAGATGGCAGCGTACATCGTCTATATGGGGCAGCGCTTGATGGAAATGCACCGTGTTCTCAAAAAGACTGGCAGCATCTACTTGCATTGCGACCCGCACGCTAACGCCTATCTGCGGATTTTGCTGGATACGATTTTTGGTGAAAAGCAGTTCCGCAATGAGATTGTTTGGCAGCGGATCAAAGGCGCGGGGAAAACAAGCCAACATAAGCCTAGGGCGTATGGCGCTAGCAGCGATACGATATTTTTCTATTCCAAGAGCAGCAGCAGTACATTTAATATCAGTAATGTCAAAGTCCCTTTCACGGATGAAGATTTAAGGCGACAATTCCCGATGGTGGATGACAAGGGAAGGTATAAACGGCGTAGCCCGTTTCGCCCACCTGGGCTTGGGGCGAGACCTAACCTCTGCTACACCTATAAAGGCTTTACTCCACCACATCCATCAGGGTGGACTGTAAGTGGGCAGCGATTAAAAGAAATAGACAATTCTGGGGATTTAGAAATAATTTCTGGTAAAGTGTTTCGTAAACAGCGCCCAACTGAGGGGATTTCACCAAACAACATTTGGGCTGATATTCTACAGGCATCTGTCAAAGAGCGCTTAGGTTATCCAACCCAAAAGCCACTTGCTCTGCTAGAACGCATCATTAAGGCGTCGACCAATCCCGGTGATTTGGTGCTAGACCCATTCTGCGGATGTGGCACAGCAGCGGATGCGGCTGCATCACTTGGGCGTAAATATTTGGGCATTGACATTAGCGGCATCGCAGTGCGTGTGATGCAGCAGCGGCTGGAATCGCGCGGCGAAGCAGCTACGCCAATAGTGTACGGTTTAGAGTGGACAGACTTTGAGTGGCAAGAGTTCGAACGACGGGCGCTGATGTCCCGCGACGACGCTGAAGACGGTACACCGGGGTGGGCATGGGCAGAAGACAAAGTGGCTGCGCTACTCAACGCCGTGCCAAATGAGAAGAAGGTCGGCGATGGTGGCATCGATGCACGCTACTTTGGGGCAATGGACACCGCACGCAACGAAGGCATCATCATCCCCATACAGGTGAAGGTGCACCGCAATCCTTCGTCGGTAGGACGCCCTGATATGGATAGGTTGCTAGGTACACAGACAGCGCTGAACAATCGCGGACTGCACGCACCGATGTCTATCATGGTGAGTTTATACTCGCCTCCCGAATCGCTGCGAACCTTCGCGGCGCAACAGGGCAGAATTACGCTAACGACGCGCGAACTCGGTGCAGTGGACTACCCTGTGATGCAAGTGCTAAGCGTGGAGGATATGTTGCTGCACGGCGAGCGTCCCAAATTACCGCCGGTGGACCCTCGCTCGCTAGTCGGCAACACTCAGGATAAGATGCTACTTGTATAGTAGATGACCCCCACCGGGGCAGTTTGCCAGTCGGTCAGATAGGCGCCCTCAGCTCATCGGCAGTGAGTTCTGAACACGGACTGAAAACCTGAAAGGTCGGCAGATTTTCTAGGTGGTCGGGGTGGCCGGGATTGAACCGGCGACCTCTTGCTCCCAAAGCAAGCGCGCTCCCGCTGCGCTACACCCCGACTTCGCAAGGCAAAGACTGCACACATATCGATGATAAGCGTATCTGGCAACGATGGCAAGGGTAAGCGTGGTATTCTTAACGCCCAAAGCCCGCGAAGCAGGTGGGCGTGACGGGCTTGCCAGTCCAATATCCCAACATATGCCCGCCTGCCTCAAACTGCCCCTGATGAGCCATGTGCATGAGAATTGTGTACGACCCGCCCCATATCGGTTACTTGAGCGCATCGCTTCGATGGGTTGGAGGATTAGTAGCGCAGTCCCAAATGTTGGGCAAACAGCCCTAGCGGAACTGCAACTCGCGCTTCGGGTTCTCCAAATCCAGCCAATCGGCGTCCACAGCCACCGATTCCTTCTGATATATTTGAAGGCGGTGGCGGCTGGTGTCGGTGATGATGATGCGATCCTCGGCGTCCACCTGCACGGAATTGGGACGCCACAGGCGGCGCTCCGGCTCCAGTGTGGCGCGGTGGCGCTCGCGGGCAAAGTCCGGGCTGCCGAGGATGATTTCCAGCCCCCACTTGGAGAGCGAAGCATCGCCGGTGAACTTGAGCTGGAACACGCCTTTGGGGTCGAACACCTGCACGCGGTCGTTGCCCCAATCCGACACATAGATGTCCCCGCCTCGGTCAATCGCCACGCCTGATGGACGCTGAAATTCCCCGTTGCCCGTACCTCTCTTGCCCACCGACATGACGAACTCGCCCTCAGAAGTGAACTTTTGGATGCGGCAATTACCCCAGTCCACCACATACACACACCCGTCTTCGTCGAGCGCGATGCCCCAAGGCATATTCAACTCGCCATCGCCGTCGCCTCTTTCGCCCCAGCCGCCGATGTATTTGCCATCGGCAGTGAACTTTTGGATGCGGCAGTTGCCCGAATCCGCAAGATACAGATTATCGTCGGCGTCGAAGGCGATGCCACTCGGTTCTTTGAACTCGCCCTTGCCGTTGCCGTATGTTCCCCAGCGCCGCAGCAGATTGCCCTCGCTGTCATAGACATTCACCCGCTGCGTATGCTGCTCCGTGAGATACACGGTGTCCGCGCTGTCGATGGCAATGCCGCTGGGCCAGCGAATCTGTCCGTCGCCGCCCGCGCCCGGCGAGCCAAACTCGCCGTGGTAGTTTTCGTCGATGTCCAAAATGGTAACGCGGGGGTTGCCTTCAGAGCGGTTCGCCACATAAAGCAATCCCTTCGAGTTAGTAGCCGTAGCCACCGGCAACTCAAAGCTTCGCCCACCGAGTATGCCGTGCGAACCTATCGTCTTGAGATAGCGATGCCCTACGCGAATGTGAACCTGCTTCGTCTTTTCCGTTGTGGTCATTGTTTCACCCTGAGCGCCTATTCCACCACGCCTGCGCGATAAATTGATAGATAGAGAAGTTCACTCCCCCCACCCTCACAGCGAGAGCCGTCTATGCAGGTTGCAGGAAGTCTATCTGCTCGTATGCGCCGTTCACGATTGGCACAGCGTCCAAGCCGAGCCAGCGGTCGAGGATGCTGGAATACAATCCGCGGTAATCGTAATTGAAGCGCAAATCGCCGTCCAGCTGCTTGTCGGGCGCAAGGGACGGGTATTCGGCGTACACCCCGCCCTTGACGCGCTTCCCGATGAGGAACGAGCCGCCTCCCGAGCCGTGGTCGGTGCCGTTGCCGTTATCGCGCACGCGCCGTCCGAACTCGGTGAACACTAGCATCACCACATTCTCCGCCGCATCGTGCTCGCGCAGGTCAGCAAAGAAGTCGGCAATGGCGCCGGACACATCCATCCAGAGCTTGTTCTGTGTCGCCACCTCGTTGGCGTGGACATCAAACCCGCCGTACTGCGTATAGAACACACGCGTCCCAAGCTCGGCGAGATGCACCTGCGCCACGCCCTTGAGCGCCTGTGCGATGGAGTTATCCGCGTACTCTATCGTGGACGAATACCGCTCAGGCGCAACCTTGATGATGTCCGCACCCTTCATTGCGTCCATTCCAGTTTGGCGTATGTAGTCCATCACCGGGCCGCTGCCAACAGCCTGCCCGTATATCTTTTGGAACACATCCAGCGCCGCACTGCGCTGCGTCTCAGCGCCGATACTGTTCAGCAGCCCGTAGCTTTCCAGCTGCGACACCGAAGTTACGGGAACGCCGGGCGTAACCATCGAGCGCGGCAGCCCGTTGCCGAAATTCACGCCAGTCAGCACATTCTCTTTCTGCGGGTCCATATCGCGGATGGCGCGCCCAAGCCAGCCCTCCGTCGCCACCTCGTCCGGCTCACAGGTGTGCCATATGTCCATAGAGCGGAAGTGCGAGCGGTTCGGGTTCGGATAGCCCACACCGGCCACGATTGCCATCTTGCCCGCATCCCAAAGCGGCTTGATTGCCGCCAAGTGCGGGTGAAAGCCGTAGTCATCGTCTATGGGCAGCACCCTGTCCTGCGGCACATTCACAGTCTGACGGAAGTCGTAATAGAGGGGGTTGCCATATGGCACCACCGTGTGCATAAAGTCATTACCGCCACTCAGCTGCACCACAACCAGCACGGTGTCCTTAAATTGTGTTGTCATTGCCTATTCCTCTGCATCCGACCGGCGCAACGCTCGGCGGTTTCGTTCCATGCTATCTGCGGAGACGGGGTTGTAGATGCAAACCCACGAGAACCCATCCAACCGGGTCAGCGGCGTCCCCTACCCGGACTGATATTCGGGCGTAGCTGTGATGAGCTGCATCATCTCGGTGGCGCGCTCGTCAAAGCGGCGGCGTTCTGAGGGCGTGCCGATTCGCAGCGTGCCGCCGGACTCCGCATGCTGCACTAGCGCAGTGTGCGTGTCGGTCTCCAGTTCCAAGCCCCCCATATATGCAAGACAGCCGTCCACGAGTTCGTCAGCGGACAAGACATCTTCGCAATCCGCAAGGCGGTCTAGAATGAGGCGCACGCCGGGCATATCAGCGCTGCCCACCTGTTCAGCGGCGAAGTTGACACGCTGCACCAGCGCCCCGCTGTCTATCCACTCCTTACCAGTATGCCAACCCTCGACACTCGGCGGATTGAACACCTGCTGCCCCATGAAGCCCACGCTAGCGGCAAGCCCGGTCAGCCCATGCTTGGGGAATGTCCCCATATCCACATTGAAGTCGCCTGTGAGCCGCACCGTGTTCGCCACCAGATCAAGCGGGCTTTTCACCTTGCTGAAGCGCGCCTCTTTGAAGAAGTCCGACTTGAACAGCGTCTCGAGCACGGGGCGCATTTCGTAGCCAGAGTCCATATACGCTTGCGCCAGTGTGTTTACGGCGTCCGAGTCGTTCGGCGGCGTGTAAGGCCATGCGGGCACTTGCGGCTCATCAGCCACGAAGAAGTTGTACAGATGCCTGCCGAGGAAGTAGGCAGTCGCAGGCTGCTTGACAACGATGTCGATGATGTCCTCGCCGCCAAAGTTGCCAGTTTCGCCGAGGAATGTCTTCTCGCCATCGTCATGGTCCCAAGGGCGATACTCGAAGTCGGGATGATAAAACAGATACGGCACTCGCGGCAGCGGGTCAGAGTATGTCCAGCCAGTAAAAGCGCGCGCTGCCATCTTCACATCATCTTCGGTATAGTTGCCGATGCCCATGGAGAAAAGCTCCATCAGCTCGCGCCCATAGTTCTCGTTCGGCGTGCCATCGTGGTTGTCGCAATTGTCCAGCCAGTAAATCATTGCCGGATCTTTGGACAGCTGCAAAAGCAGTGTGCGGAAGTTGCCCATCCCGTGTTCGTGCAGCATTTCGTACTGCCGCCACATCGCAAGCCCGCTGTTGAGCTTGGCGAATCCGGTCGCAAATACGCAATGCCAAAACAGCGCCATCTTCTCTTCGAGCGGGCGGCGTGTGTTCAGGATGCGAAACAGCCAGCGACTCGCCGGCCCTGCAAAGCCCTGCGGGTCCACATGCATCGGCGTGAAGCGCATCGTGATGTCATCATCGGTCTGCGGCTCGCCCTCAGGGTTGAGCAGCCAATCTACAGCCGCATCATATCCCCCCGCTGCAAGCGCCTCAATCTCGTCGTATCGCGCCCCAAACCCAGCGCGCCGCATCAGGTGCGCCACAAGCGCAGTGTCAGTGTTAGGCATCGCCCGTTGCTCCTTGTAATACGCATATGCTATCGGCAGGCGTATTAATAGCACGCCCCCATTGTCAGCGCGATTATACTAGAAACATGAGCGTTTTGTAACACTCGGCGCACGGTATTCTCAGTTTGCAGTGGTATCTGCTTGAAGCACCTTTCACGAACCCTACCAGCATCCATCCGTGAAGATTGAAATGCCCCGTCCTGATATATGCATATATGATAGAGAGGCATCCTCACTGCTGGATACCGCTGAATGAGAATACCTGCTCCGGCGCAACCTATGCAAAACCCTAGCCTAGTGGTATATTTAGCGGGAGTCGCACGAGCAGGTGGGTAATCCGAATTATCATTCCCACACACCTAACATTGGTTATCTATCCATGAGCGATGTGATAGCGATTGACAATAATCGCTCGATAATCACAAGGAGAGCTAACTTATGGGCTTAGGCACAACGCTGTTCGGTCCATTGCTGTCCACTCCAGATAGGCGCGCAGTGCTCATTGCGCTGTCGTCTGCGTATATGCTGGTGCAGCTCTCCAGCCTGCCCGTCGCCTTGTCGCTGCCCACATTGGCGAACTACTTCGGGCAGGGGGTGGACGACGCTGCGTGGATAGTCGTGCTGTATCTGCTGGCGCTGGGCGCCTTTGTGATGCTCGGCGCACGGCTTGGCGATAGGTACGGACATGCGCGCGTGTTCTTCATCGGGCTGGTGCTCTCCACGCTCGGCTCTATACTCATATCCGTTTCCACATCCTTGATGCAGGTCATCATATGGCGCGGGCTTACGGGGCTGGGGTCTGCCCTAATTATGGGCAACGCCAACGCCATCCTCGCCGCCGCATTCCCGGCTGAAGAACGCGGCAGGGCGTTCTCCATCCCCATTATGGGCGCGCGATTCGGCACGCTAATCGGGCTGCTTATATTCGCCCTGTTCCTGCAATATCTCAGCTGGCGGCTGGTCTTTCTGACCTTCGTGCCGATGGGCGTCCTTGCAATCGCCGTGTCCCGACCGATGCTGCGCATGCTCAAGGACGAAGTCCCGATTAACACCAACCCTGTGGACATCCCCGGCGGCATCCTTCTAGTGGCTGCGTCCGTAGTCTTCCTGCTGGCGGGAGCACACCTGCACGGCGGTGAAGAGTCGTACATAAGCTCCGAAGGCATCCTATATCACGGGGGTATGTACCTGCTGGCGCTCGTGCTGCTAGGCGTGTTCGTGCTGCTGGAGCGGCGCATAAGCAACCCGCTTGTGCACATAGGACACTTCCGGCACAAGTACTTCTCACTGTCTCTGGTTTCCAATGTAACATTCCATTTCTCGATGCTGGCGACGATGACGCTCGTCCCGATAATAGTGGAACTTGGCTACAACAAAGGCCCCATATGGGTGCCAATCGTGCTGCTGCCCAACCAGATTATCGGGCTGGTGCTGACATTCGCCGCCGGCTGGATATACGACCGGTATCAGCCCAAGCTGCTAAGGCCCGCGGCAATGGTGGGCATAGCGTCTGGCTTCCTGCTGCTGGGCATATTCATCGGTGGCGTATCCTTCGGCGGCTTCAGCGTCGGCGGCATCTATGTGCCAAGCATGAGCATCGGGGGCGACCTCCCGATATGGTACATCCCGCTGCTGATGCTGCCCATATCGTTCGGCACAGCGTTCTTCAACCCGGTCAACAACGCAATGATAATGAGTTCGCTGGCGATGGAGCATCGCGGCTTCGCATCCGGAATGCTGGAGACCACGCGGGAGCTAGGGCACGCCCTCGGCTCCACCGTATCCGCAACAGTGCTGGCGATGGTGCTGCCCATCGGCGTTGCGCTGCTGACGCCCGAGCAGTTCGGCTTGTACTACCTAGAAGGCTTCCAAACTGCGGCGATGATCGTGGTGCTAACCATGCTAACCGGCGGTGTCATAGCTTTCTTCCATAAGCCGTTCAGCGAAACCAAACCCACACCCACAGCGCCGCCCGCTGCCGCATCCGCAGGCGACGACTAGCGCGCATCCATTGACACGCCTGTTTGGCACACACAACCCACTGACGAACTAGATCTATCTATGCCTGATGACGACCTGACCATACACATTGAGGATGTGAGCCGCTGGCATCCCCCGCAGGGGCAGGTGGGGCAAGGCATCCTGCTGCACACCACGCGCGGCGACATCCACTCCATCGCCCACAGCGGCGGCGGCACACGCACTAGCAAGGGCATCGTCTTCGTGTGGGGCGCGCGAGGCGGCTTCGACGGCCCCGGCGAAGGCATTTATGGCAAAATCGCCGACGACCTCAAGCGCGACATCACCTCCCTGCGCGTCGACTATCGCATCCCCAACGACCTCACCGAGTGCATCCTCGACACGCTCGCCGGCGTATCCTTCCTGAGCGCAACGGGACACACCGAAATCGCCCTCGTGGGACACTCTTTCGGCGGTGCGGTGGTCATCGCCGCCGCCCCATTCAGCCCACTAGTCAAGGCGGTGGCGGCGCTCAGCCCACAGACATTCGGCGCATCCAACGCCGCCGCAGTATCCCCACGCCCGCTCCTCTTGGCACACGGCGGTGCGGACACTCGCCTACCGCCGCACTGCTCCGAACTCATCTACGAATGGGCGAACGAGCCAAAAGAGATAATCATCTATCCTGATGCCGAGCATGGGCTGTTAGAGTGCAAAGACGAGCTGCGCTCCATGCTGACAGACTGGCTCGTGAACAAACTAGAGCCGACCTAGAACAACAAGCGCAACACACCCAACAGCGCCCGCGCGCCGCCCGTCGGACGCTGAACATCGACGCCGCTGCGCCTGAGCTGCAATCCGCAAGAAATGGCAAACCCGGCCGTCGAGCCGAGCGCAATTTATTGACTAAAATCCGCACGCAATGATAAAGTGAAATCGTTCACTATCGGGCCGCACCGTCCGAAATTGGCACGCATAAGAAAGGCAAGGCAGGCGTTCGGGAGGCGATATTGACGGTACCAAGACTATTGGCTTTTGTAAGCATGATGGCGATAGTTGCGCTCTTTGCGATGGCGTGCGGCAGTGCGTCAGCTGATGCTCCGGCACCCACTCCGCCCCCGCGCACTTCCCCGCCCCCATTCCCGCCTGCGCCCACAGTCCCCGTGCAGCAAGCAGACGCAGCGTCCGGGCAGGCAAGCGGCGGCGGCACACCCGTGAGCGTGGCGCTTAGGGACGAAAACACCGAGTACAGGTTCGAACCCGTCGATTTCACCTTCACCGTCGGCGAAACCGTTACCTTCACCTTAACATCGGAAAACGAATACCATTCCTTCACCGTGGACGACCTAGACATCTATGTGGATGTGGAAGCGGGCGACACACAGACGCTCACCTTCACATTCGACGAACCCGGCACTTACGAACTCATCTGCGTCCCCCACACCACGCAGGGAATGGTTGGCACAATCACCGTGCAGTAACCCCCGCGCCTTCTCACGCAGCCCGAACACGATGCGCTCCCTCTATCCGCGGATGGTGGGAGCGCATTTTTGTCCCCGACACATATTCGCCATGCGGGTAAAACGCCCTGCCGATGGGATTGCCGCGCCGCACCACAGCGATACAAGGAGACAGATATATACTCTAAAAATATATGGACATCTTGGACATCCTCTTGCTAGGCTACAAAGTTAATGATATAGAAAAAAGTAGCCGAGCGTCCGGAGGACTCCACCGATGAAGTTATCCTGCCTGCAAGAGAACTTGGCGCGCGCGCTGTCCATCGTGGGCAGAGCCATCCCGAGCCGCACCACCTTGCCCATCACGCAAAACTTCCTGCTAAAGACCGAGCAGTCCATGCTCCACATCTCCGCCACCGACCTCGAAGTGGCGATAACCGTGCGCATCGGCGCACAGGTGGAGGAAGAGGGCGCGATAACCGTCCCCGCGCGGCTGTTCGGGGAGTTCGTCAACCGCATGCCGCCAGACCGCATCGACATGGAGACCACCGACCAGCCACTCGGCTTGAATGTCAAGTGCCAACGCTCCGAATCCAACTTCAATGGGATGTCTGCCGAAGACTACCCGCCCATCCCGCAGCTCCAAGACGGCATCGTGGGCAAGATAGAATCGCAGACCCTCCGGCAGTCCATATCGCATGTGGCATTCGCCGCCGCAACCGAAGACTCGCGCCCCGTGCTGACCGGCGTCAAAGTGGAAATCTCCGGAGACGGCATCACGCTCGCCGCCGCCGACGGCTTTCGGCTCGCTGTCTATAAAGACAACCTATCCGAACCGCTGAGCGAAGACATAGAGTTTCTGATACCCGCTCGCACACTCAACGAAATCAGCCGCATGCTTCCGCAGCAGGAACAGAGCATCGAGTTCATGGTAACCCCATCGAACAATCAGGTGCTGTTCAGGCTGGACAACGCCGAAGTGGTGTCCGTGCTGATACAAGGGAGCTTCCCCAACTACAGCCAACTCATCCCACAGAGCCACGCCACCCGCATTGAGATGCGCTCCAACGACTTCATGAGCGCAACCCGCGCCGCCGCCATATTCGCACGCGACGGCAGCGGCATCATCCGCCTCCAAGTATCCGAAAGCGAGAACGGGAGCAAGGCGAATTCGGAGATGCAGGTATCGTCGCGCGCCGAAGAGGTGGGCAACTACCAAGGCGCAATCGCCGTCCGCGTCGATGGGGACGACGCCAAGATAGCCTTCAACTCCAAGTACCTGACCGATGTGCTGGATGTGCTGTCGGACAGTGATGTGGCGCTGGAAGTGTCCTCACCCTCAAGCCCCGGCGTCATCAAGCCAGTGGAGGGCGAGAAGTATGTCCATGTGGTGATGCCGATGTTCGTGCAGTGGTAATCGGCTATACGCCGTAGCAAGACGGCGAAGGCATCCCCGCGACTCGCGCCCGTTTCACTCGCTAGACGCTCTCATCCGATCAGGGCAACTCCAGCCCGTGCCGCTCCAGCAACGCCTCGTCCGCAAGAATATCGCGCGTTGGTGCGTCCGCAACCACACGCCCCTCATCCATGATGATGGAGCGCGGGAATATCTCTTTCACCATGTGCATGTCGTGCGTGGTGATGATGATGGTCTGCGCAAGCGCATCCAGCAGGCGTATCAGCCCCCGCCGTGCGCGCGGATCCAGCCCCGCGGACGGCTCGTCCAGCCCCAGCACCGCCGGGCGCATCGACAGCACCGTGGCTATGGCAGCGCGCTTCTTTTCGCCCCCGCTGAGGTGGATGGGCATCCTGTCCCCATAGTCGCCCAAGCCCACCTGAGCCAGCGCCTCATCCACACGCTGCGCCACCTCATCTTCGTCCAAGCCCATGTAGATTGGTCCAAACGCCACATCGTCGTACACGCTCGGCGAAAAGAGCTGGTCATCCGGGTCTTGGAACACCACCCCCACGGCAGCGCGCACCCGCTGCAACGCCTGCTTGTCATCCTGCGCCACACGCTGCCCCATCACACTCACCTCACCCGCACCGTGGAGTAGCCCGTTTAGGTGCAGCAGCAGCGTGGATTTGCCCGCGCCATTAGGCCCTAAGATAGCGACCTTTTCGCCCACGCCAATCCGCATATCCACGCCGCGCAGCGCTTCCCATCCGTCGGGATACGCAAACCGCAGGTCGCGCACATCCACGGCAAGCACATCGGCGCTCACACTCCCGTTCAAGCTTTGCACATCAGAACTCCCAGCTCACCAAGCGCGCCGCAAGCGCAACGGCAGCAAACAAGCATAGCGCAAGCACAAGCACAGCCCATTCAACCCGCGCAACTGGCGCCGCAGTTCGCGTCCGCAGGCTGCCGTCATAGCCGCGCGCCAGCATCGCCATGTAGATGCGCTCGCTGCGGTCGAGCGTGCGTATGAACAGCGAGCCTGCCATGCCGCCCGCCGACTTCGCCCGCCACACGAGCGTGCCGCCCGACTTGCGGCTAACCGATGCGCTGCGTGCGCTGCGGGCGCGCATCATCCGCTCCGCCTGCTCCACCAGCACGAACAGGTAACGGTACATCAGCATCACAATCGCCACCAAAATCGCCGGCAACCGCAGCGCCCGCAGTCCCTCCAGCAGCCGCAGCGCAGGCGTGCTCGCCGTCAGCAAGACTGCCGCCGTTACCGACATCCAAGATTTCAGCAGCACGCTGACGAAGAACTCCAACCCCTCCACGCTCGCGGTCAAGCCGAACAGCGCGAGGTCAAGGTGGAACAGGGTAACGCCCGGCTTGGTGAACAGCGTGGGCAGCGCAATCAGGATGAACGGGGCTGCAACCAGAGAGCGCCTCAGCACGCGCAGCAAGCCCACTCTTGACGCCGCCGCCGTTACCCACACCAGCGCAAACATCGCCCCGAACGCCGCCCACTTGCTCGGCGGCAGCGAACCCACAGCGAATATGAACCCGAGCGTCGTCGCCAGTTTGACACGCGCATCGGCGCGATGCAGCCAGCTGCTGCCCTCAACATAGCGATCTAAGAAGCTAGCGGCTGTGGACATCGACGCCTACTCGGGCTGCGGCGTGGATGGGCGCATCGCGCGCATCAGCAGCGCCACCCCAACGATGAGCAGATACATCACAGTAACGCCGATTGCGCCCGCAAGTATGGTCGCAAGCACATCGTTCTGAACGCCCGGCACGGCGTAGTCGGCAATAAGCGCATACGGCGCACTCAGTGCGGCGTCCATGAACCCGGCATCCTCAGCCACTCGCTCCAACCCGTCGGGCGAACCCGACGCCAGCGGCGCAAGCATCACCACCGCCAGCGCAATCACATACCCCGCAACCCATAGGCGAACCCTGCTCCCCGTGCCGGCGCTCTCTGCTTTGCGCGGCAGCGGCAGAAGCTCGGGGCGCGCCTTGCGGATGAATGTCAGCGCAAACACGGTTATCAGCCCCTCGCCGATGCCGATGAGCATATGCGCCCCCGTCATCGCGGGCAGCGCAACCGCAAGCGATGTTGTGCCAGACAAGCCCAACTGCCCTGCCGTAGCCACTGCCGCAACCACCACCGACACCCACGCTCCAACGAACCCGCCTATCAGCAGGTGCGTGAAGCTGCTGCCCAGCCGCTTGAACAGCGCATAGACAGCGTAACCGCTCAGCACGCTCAATATGGACATGTTCAGCAGGTTGACACCCAGCACCACAAGCCCGCCGTCTTGGAACAACAGCGCCTGCAAACCCACCACCGCCGTCATCACCAGCAAAGCTGCCCACGGCCCAAGCACGATGGCGGCGAGCGCCCCGCCTATGAGATGTCCGGATGTGCCCCCCGCGACGGGGAAGTTCAGCATCTGCGCCGCAAAAATGAACGCACCCATCACGCCCATCATCGGGACTATGCGCTCGTTGAGTTGGCGGTTCGTGCGATAGATGGCGTAGCCTATCACCGCCGCCGAGATAGCGTATCCCGCCGCCGCAACCGGCATGCTGAAAAACCCGTCCGGAGCATGCAGCGGCAACGGCACCTTACCCCCAACGCCCAACAACTTCGTGATATGTGCAGCGCCCAATATCATGCCAATGTGTCCTCCAAATATCCCGACGCTATCCCTATGCCCCTACGCAATGTGCAACGCCGAGCAACCCAATTCGCAAATAGCATTAGTTGCAACTAATTGCAAATGTATGGATACGATAGTAGCGTTTCGCTTGCGTAAAGTCAACGATTGGCGAGGGTAGGTAGCGTTTCCATTCAGGTGGTCGAAGACAGAAGCCCCCTGCGTTGCAGTAGTACCAACAGGTTGTGAGGCGTCCACGCTGTGCCCATTCGCTCCCGACGCCTTATCTCTCGCTGAAACCGCTCCAACCGAGATGTGGTCTTGTATCTAAACTGACCAGTACCCAGATGCGCCAATCCCTTAACCAGCGCCTTCTTGCACCACATCAACCCACGACCACCCGTCAACTTCACTATCCGAGAAGCCAATTTCCTTGCCTCAGACAAGTCTTCTGACATCAGCAACTCTTTGGCTTCGTCCCAGCCTACCTCGCCTACCTTGCGCCTGTACTCCCGAAGCAGATGGAACTGGCATAGCTGATGGGCTGTGCCTCTGCCATAGACCATTCCGATGGCCTCTGCTATCGCTCTGTCCCCATCGCTCACTAGATGAGCAGGCTGCCTTACTCCTCGCTTATAGGCTTCGGTCAGCGTGTCTTCCCAACTCCCGAACGACGCCATCACACCGCCCTTGTCGTCCCGGAACACCTTCATCTCCTGCTTCCCGCCACGAACACCCACCCACACTCCGTCCATCTCCGCCACATCACCAGCAAGCTCAGGTCGCTCCAGCTTCTCCTGCTTGATCCACTTGCATAGGGTGCTCTTGGCGAACCCATACATCTCTCCAACCTTGGCGTAACTCAACCCCATCGCCGCCAGTCTCACCGCCTCTTCGCGCGTTTTTTTGAGTACGACTTGCGGCGCTCCACATCGCCCACTAGCTCCATACCGCTCTGCATATCTCCGCACTTCCCGCATCTGAACACGGGCATTGCCAAGTTCACTGCGCCATACTTGGTGATGAGTGTGCGACGATAGCTGTGATGGCGTGCCATCGCTAGGTCGCAGGCTTTGCACATCGGCTTGTAGAGCATCAGCGCATCTTGAAGTGTGTCTTGTATTTCCTGTGTAACGGTCTTTTCTGCTTGCTCTTCCAGTCGGTATAGCATACCCATTCGGTTACCCCCTCTGATGATGGCTTATGCCTCATTCTACAACTCGACCACCTGAATGGAAACGCTATCCGAGGGTAGCCACTCTTACTTTGTGAGTATATGAGGATTGATGCGACGGAGTAGTCTTATAGCGCAGACAATATGGTACTATTGCGGGCATGACAGCGGTTAGTCTGTTAACAGAATGGATATTGTCAGGGGGGAGTGCAGAATGAAAAGGATTTTTGTGTACATAGCCGTCTTGATTACAGGCGCACTTTTGTTCGGGGGGGGGGGGTAAACGCTCTCAGCGCCTTTGAGGCTGCTGCGCCTTGGGGTGAGAACGCCGAAGCGAACCAACACGCTGCGGACTGCGCCAACGGCATCGCCGTGCCGGAGCCGCAATCGAACCCTGGGCTAGTGTCGGACTGCGCGAACCTGCTGGCAGCGCGAGACGCATTCACGAACGGCCGCTCTGTGCTGAACTGGTCGGCTAACCTACCCATCCGCGATTGGGACGGCGTAGGCGTTCTCAACACACGGGTGGAGGGCTTGACCCTATACAACGAAGGTCTGAGGGGTGAGATACCAACAGAACTGGGCAGTCTAACTAATCTGATTAGGCTGGTCCTCTGGCGCAACCAGTTGACTGGTGAGATACCGACAGAACTAGGCAGCCTTACTAACCTTGAAGTGTTGGATGTCAGCGAGAACCAGTTGACGGGAGAGATACCGACAGAACTAGGCAGCCTTACTAACCTGCAATATTTGTACATCGACGGAAACCAGTTGACGGGAGAGATACCGACGGAGTTGAGCAACCTCACTAACCTGACTACGCTGCGGCTCAGCCCCAACCAGTTGACGGGGTGCATACCTGCGGCGCTGTTCGATGTGGAAAGCAACGATTTGACGCAGTTGGGGTTGCCGACCTGTGGCAGTGTGGCTAATCCTACACCAACTTCCACACCAAGACCCGCGCCCACGCGGACACCAAGACCTACCCTCACGCCAACACCAAGACCCGCGCCCACGCGGACACCGACACCGGTACCCACACGGACACCAAGACCCACGCCGACACCGATACCCGCGCTCACACCTACGCCTACACCCACACCCACGCCCACAGGCCAATGCGCCAACGGCATCGCCGTGCCGCAACCGCAATCGAACCCCGGGCTGGTGTCGGACTGCGCGAACCTGCTGGCAGCGCGAGACGCATTCACGAACGGCCGCTCTGTGCTGAACTGGTCGGCTGATCTACTCATCCACGATTGGGACGGCGTAAGTGTGGACAGCACAGTAGGGGCTGAAGAGCGAGTGGAAGCGGTAAGAATTTACAATAGCCAATTGACGGGCGAGATACCAGCAGAACTGGGCAACCTCACTAGCCTGACTGAGTTGAATCTCCACCAAAGCCAATTAACGGGCGAGATCCCAGCAGAACTAGGCAACCTCAATAATCTTGAATACTTGTTGCTCGCCGGAAACCAGTTGACGGGCGAGATACCGACAGAACTAGGGAGACTTACTAACCTGACAGATTTGTGGTTCTCCAATAACGAACTGACGGGCGAGATACCGACAGAACTGAGTAACCTCATTGATTTGAAATTTCTGTTAATCGGTAACAACAAACTGACGGGCGAGATACCGACATGGTTAGGCAGCCTCACTAACCTTGAACGGTTGTCCCTCGGCAGAAACGAACTGACGGGTGAGATACCAGCAGAGTTAGGTATCCTCACTAACCTTGAACTGTTGTGGCTCGACACCAACCAGCTGACGGGCGAAATACCGGCAGAATTAGGCAACCTCACCAACCTTGAACGCTTGTTGCTCCATGGCAACCAGCTGACGGGGTGCATACCAGCGACGCTGTTTAGTGTGTCTGACAACGATTTGGCGCAATTGGGATTGCCGATCTGTGCCAGTGTGGCTAATCCTACACCAACTTCCACACCTGTACCCACGCTCACACCAGTTCCCACATCCGTACCGCCTACGCTCACACCCACACCAGTTCCCACATCCGTACCGCCTACGCCCACGCCCACACCTGTATCCACGCGGGCACCGGCTCAACCGCAAACCATCGCGCACATCGAGCGCATCTCACAGGCTGGGTTCACATATGACGGGAGGGAGCGATACGAGAAGGTGAACGAGCTTTGCGTGAGCGCACTTGCCGATGCGTACTCAGCCAGCTTCCTCGATGTGAGCAGCATCGAGCGCGTCGCCATTCTGACCATCCAGTGGGTGTGCTACGACGCGGCGGACAAGCTGGGGGCGGGTGTTACACCGCCTACGCGCACGCCGATACCAGCACCCACACAGACACCAACACCTACGCACACTCCCGCTCCGGGCGAAACGCCCACATCTACGCCCACGCCTGCTCCGGGCGAAACGCCCATAGCAACCGTTACACCGACTAGTACACCCACGAAGGTGTGCGAGTATTATGATTCCGCACCACCCGGCACACCTCCGGACACGCCGCTCATCAAGGGTCGCACGCTGTCAAACACAAAGTACTACTACACGCCCGACCACCGACTCTATGACCGCAGGTTCATAGTTGAGCGCTGGTTCTGCACGGTGGCAGAGGCTGAAGCCGCAGGATACATACCCGCACCATAGGCAACCCATAGCAGTTGGCGATAACCGCTGATGAAGAATACCCGCCTGCCGGTGTTGCCGGGGGCGGGTATTCTCAACATATATAGATAACAAGGGGCTACATTAGGTATGGCGTAGTAAGCGGAATAGATTAGGGCATCGTACAAAAGTTACACCAAGAGCGTACAGATGCTGGTATATTCACTGGCGTTAGTGTGCTGGCATCGGTGGGTAAAATCTATCACCCCCTAGATGTTAAGAACGCCCGAGCCTAGCCACTCTTCTCAACCAGCAGTGAATAATTCCTTGCCGCCATTGTATGCATAGCACACCGCTGCTACAATTCTGATTGCGTCGGATGGCGCGCAGTCATCGACATCGGACGATGTGGAGCAAGACGATAATGGCGAATGGACGACAGCGACACTCCACCGGCTCGCCTTGGGAGGCGATAGGCGGCTACAGTCGCGCCGTGCGAACCGGCAATGTGATACTCGTGTCCGGGACGACGGCGAGCGGACCCGACGGCGCTTTGGGCATCCCCGACGCCGCAAGCCAAACCCGCGCCGTGCTGAACATCATCAAGAATGCGGTGGAATCACTCGGCGGCGCAATGTCGGATGTGGTTCGCACCCGCATCTACATCAAGAACATCGCCGATTGGGAGGATGTGGCGCGCGTGCACGGCGAGTTTTTCAGCGAGACACTGCCCGCCTGCACACTCGTCGAAGCACGCCTCGTGGACGATGCCCTACTCGTCGAAATCGAAGCCGAAGCGGTCATAGGCAGTGGCGATGCGGTTTAGCCTGCGACTGGCTTTGCACAAATAATACCGATTGCACATAAAGTATATCGTTTTGCACATTAAGTCATCTGACCAATGTCTGCTCATTTTCCACCTGGAACATACCATGCACCGATTTTCAATCTGCATGAAAAGTCGTTACTGCACAATAAGTCCGCCATTGGTCCACTGGGGATTGCCAATTCGATGTTTTGCACAGTAAGTTCCACCTGCACATAAAGACGGCATTGCACTACCGACGAGAAGTATTACGAATTGACGACAGTTACTGAGAATTAACAGATACGGAACGGGAGTGCGGCAGTCCACTGATTTTCGAGATTCAGATGTAGATGAGACCCGGCTCTGTGCATCGGCCTGTTCGCAAGTGGACGTGGAGTGTTTCCAAGAAGTGGAGCATAGTCAGACGGCCTTGCGTGAGAGCGCGAAGATACTACTCCCAAGGGTGCAAAGCACATTCGTAGGACATTTGCCGCTTAATTTGGGGAATTATATATCTGACTAGCTAAGCATGGAATCGCCTTGCCTTGAGGCGTGATACCTACCAGCATCACTCGGAATCTTGCATATACCGCCATTCTTTCTTTGGAGGCGTGTTGAGTATCACTCTAGCGATTTCATCTCGTGAAGCGTCAACACGAGGCAGCTTTGGTTTTGGCGGACGCCCAGGGTTGCTCTGAGTATACTCGGACAGCGTATCTCTGATTACTTCTGCGTCAGTCGCGACCTTATCAGCAATGCCGAGAATAAAACGGCACTGCCAGCGGTCTATGAATCCCACTCAGTAGAATACGGAACGCAAGGGTATTAGGGTATGAGGTACTGCGATTACGAGTCGTAGATAGGCCGTGAGGGAAAAACCTGTGGGTGATTGGTTTTGTGGCATGTAGTAAAGGGTATTCTTAACATGTACGGATATTGGGTTTTACCCACCGATGCCAGCACACTAGCGCCAACGAATACCCAGCGTCTGTATGCTCTTGGTGTAGCCCTTCGTCCGTCGCACTAATCGGTTCAGCTTACTTCGCCATACCGAATGCAACCCCTCATTCCAGTTCACCGCACCTCCCTTGCCCACCGCCTGCTTGTTGCGAGGAAACCACCCATACACAGGATATATGCATCCAACTTCGCATCCGGTAAGCGCTCATACAAGCGCAAGAATATGCCCTCACCACGGTCGTCCACCTCAAAGTCCACCCACCTGCTGCCATCAGCCTCTCCCACCACTGCCGTCCATGTCTACACATCCTCACGCAACTCCGCACGCCGAGCACGCTTGTATGTCCACATCTCATCACAGGACACCACCGCAGCTGCACGCTGCGCCTCTGCTCCCTCAGTCCGGCTACGCCCACGCTCCCGCAGACGCTCTAATGCCTCGCGCCCCCTTTTTTCACCCATCCGTGAACCGCTGTGGCGCTGTACCCAAACACTCTGCCTACGGCGCTCAGACTGCTGCCTTCCAGATACATCTCAATCGCTTGCGCCTTGAGTGCTGCGCTAGGGCGGTGATAGGCAGCATCAGGAAAGTAGCGGCGACCGCAGTCTCCGCATCTGTAAGACTGCTTGCCGCGCTAATCCATTTTTGCGCATCTAGTTGGAGCCGCAGTCGGGGCAGCGAATATCGTGGCGATAGGTACGTTCACGGGCCATAAGACACCTCACTGTGTTTGATGTTGTGACATATTATAATTCATTATCTCTGTATATTGGGAATACCTTTCATTACATCATCTAACCCCGTGTGCAAGTTTATGAACAATGAATGACAAATGAATGAGAGGAGTTGAAAACTAGGTTCACAGCAGTTCTAATTGGGTTAGACACAAACTCAAGGAGGACGCCGTGAACCTAGATGACCTGATTATAACCGTTTTCTGCGTTGTTGACGATGATCTCAATGACATTCTTGGCACAAGCCGCCTCAGACAACGAGGTCCAGCACTAATTCTGTCTGACAGTGAGGTTATCACTATGGAAATCGTGGGCGAATACCTCGAACTCGGGAAGGACAAATTTATCTATGGCTAAGATACATCGCACCACATTTACCCGACAAGCAGCCAATTTGTGCCAAGTCAAAAAGCGCATCTGGCAGCGGTTGCAAGTCCAACTCCCCGAAGGGCTTCACATAGCCGACAGCGTTCCCATCCCTGTGTGTAAGTTCGCCCGCGCAAACAGACATAAGTTGTTTCGAGGGTGGGCAGATTATGGACATGACGCCACTGAAAAACACACTTTCTACGGCTTTCGGCTACACATCCTAGCCACATTGCCCGGCATAGTCGTAGGATTTGCGCTTGCACCTGCAAATATCCACGAAACCCAAGTGATTGAAAGCATCGTTGACAGGCAACGGGGGCTGCTGCTAGGCGACAGCAACTACTGGAGTCCACGCTTGCGACAAGCGTTTGAGAAACAGGGATTGCGGCTACACACGCCCTTTAAGAAGAAGTCTTCTGAGCGGGATACCGAAGTGGGCTGGAGTGTATTGTATGGGCAAGTGCGCTATCGGATAAAGACGATATTCAGTCAACTGGAAGGCTGATATAGGCTGAAGCATGTGTGGGCACGTGATATGTGGCATTTAAGTAACCGGCTCATCAGGAAGGTGCTTAGCCACACCCTTGCGGTGATGCTGAATCAGGCTATAGGCAATCCTCCTCTGCAAATCTCTAAACTGCTCAACTGAAGTTATACTTGCACACGGGGTAAGTTATTCAGCGTTCAGATGCCAGTTTTTTTGATGCCCTGTGATTTCTCCCTACGAAAGCCGGAAAATCGCCAAACCGAACCGCTCTGTTCGGCTAGAAACCGAAGATGCGCCCAGTCTAGCCTAGTCGGCGGGAACGGCGGCAGGTTCGTGTTGGGGGGCGTACTCTGCCTTGCGGGCTGCGCTGGTCAACACCGCACGCTGGTAGAATGCTCGCTGCGCCCGTTTCGCATTCGCCGCATCGCCGTTCCATGTGCGCAGCGGCAGCGCCTGCAGACCGCGCCCGTATGAGAAGCTCAGCTCCCACGGGGTGCGCATGTTCGCCGCAGCGCTGCTGATGGCTTGGAGGTTCTCGATGGCTTCGCCGTCGCTCTGCCCGCCGCTGAGGAACACGATGCCCGTAACCGCTGCGGGAACGGCGCTCATCAGGCAGTCGAGCGTGCGCTTGGCAACCTCTTCGGCGCCTGCGCGGTTGGGGGCATCCTTGCCGGAGAGCACCATGTTCGGCTTGAGCAGCGTGCCGCGCAGGTCCACACGCTGGCGCGCAAGCTCGGCGTATGTGCTGCGGAGCGCCGCAAGCGTTACTTCGTGGCATCGCTCTATGCTGTGCGTGCCGTCCATCAGCGTCTCCGGCTCCACGATTGGGACGAGGTTCGCCTCTTGGCTGAGCGCGGCGAACCTGCCAAGCAGGTGGGCGTTGGCGTCTATGCAGTACTGGCTGGGGATGCCGTCGCCGATGGTGATGACCGCCCGCCACTTGGAAAAGCGCGCGCCTAGTTCGTAGTACTCAGCAAGCCGCTCGCGCAGCCCGTCTATGCCGTCGGTGATGAGTTCGCCGCGCGCATTGGCGAGCGGGTTCGTGCTCTTGTCCACCTTGATGCCGGGGATGATGCCTTGTGCCCTCAGCAAGTTCACGAGCAGCGTACCGTCGTCGGAGCGTTGGCGTATCGTCTCGTCGAACAGGATGACGCCGCTGATGAACGCGTTCACGCCTTGCGTGCGAAACAGCATCTCACGATAGTCGCGGCGGTTTCGCTCGGTGCATTCCACGCCGATAGAATCGAATCGCTTTGTGATAGTGCCGGTGCTTTCGTCTGCGGCAAGTATGCCCTTGCCGGGCGCAACAAGCGCCTGCGCCGTGCGTATGAGATTGCCCGTGTCCATCGCTGTACTCTCCTTGGGAACGCATTGGAAACGCAGTGAGGCGGCGCGGATGCCGTCGACCGATTGAGATGGGGGTTATCAGCCTGTATTCTATCAGATGCTACAATGCAGGTTGCAGGCTGTGGGACGGCCGAGCGCAGGACGGGAACACGGCTTTCTCCGCTCACTGCTCGACACTGCGCCACTCGCTTTGTGCCGCATTCGCCTACAACAAAAAAAACTTGCACCCTGCAATATACCACAGGATGCAAGTCTTGCTCATTTTCGCTTTATGGAGTTGGAGGAGGGTTCGTTCGTGGTGCGTAAATGCGGCAGACGAAATCCGCAATGGTCGGGGAGACTGGATTTGAACCAGCGACCCCCTGCACCCCATGCAGGTGCGCTTCCAAACTGCGCCACTCCCCGATCCGTATTCAGAATAGCACAGGGTAGATGCTCATTCAAGGGATCTTTGTCCCCTTGCAGCCACATAAGAATGCACGAAATTCGACATATGGGACACGATAATCTCATTCAAGGGTTCTTGTCCCCTTGCAGCCGCTGCCCCGCCTATCATACACACCCATTCGGTGATAAAATCCGCAAACGCTGACGATGTTCACACCTGCCCCTAATCACCCGCTCGCTGTCTACTACGGATTCCCAATCCCCCGGAAAATAACAGACTTTGGAGGATGGCAACATCCCCATCCTAAACTTCCCTAGACCTTACAACCGTCCCGCGGATGCGGGGGAACTTGAGCATACATTTGAGGGGGTTTGAGTGTGGTGTGAGGGAATGAGTGGAGCTAGGCTTTTTGCTGTGCAACTGCCATCTTTTGGGCTGACTAACTATGCTTCGTAACACACTGCGCGCGCCGGCGCTGAGCTATCCCGACTTCCGCCTGTTCATGGGCGCTTCGTTCTTCGAGTCCATCGGCTTCATGGGCGAGCAGGTGGCGCTGAGCTGGCTGGTGCTGGAGCTGACGGACGACCCGTTCATGGTGGGCGTGGCGCTTGGGCTGCGGTTTGCGCCGTTCTTCTTCTTGGGGATACTCGCGGGCACGGTGGCGGACATGGTGGACAGGCGCAACCTGATGCGCGTGCTGAATCTTGCGCTTTCAGTGGTGATGTTAGGCGTGGGCACGCTCGTGTTTGCGGGGCTACTGGAGGTGTGGCATCTGTTTGCGCTGTCGATGCTGGGGGGCTGCTTCGCCGCACTGTATCAGACGGCGCGTCAGAGCTTCGCCTTCGACATCGTGGGGCGGGGCAATCTTGTGAGCGGGCTGGCGTTCAGCGGGCTTGGGATGCGGCTCGGTGGGCTGGCTGGTTCGCTCGCCGCCGGCTACATCATCGCCAACATCGGCGACATCCTGCAGCTGTGCGGCGGCGCATGCGCCGGGCTGCTCCTGCGCGCGGAAAGCGTGGGGATGGACATCGCGGGCGTGGGCGTTGCGTATGTAATATTCTCGTTCGGATACATCGTGTCCATTGGGCTGCTGAGCCTCATCCGCTCGCGGGGACAGGCGGCGCCGGTAACGCGCCTGCCGGTGATGCAGAACTTGCGGGACTTCGCCATAGAGCTGCGCCGCAACAATGCGCTCATCATCATCATGGTCATCGTGGCGGCGACAGAGGTGCTGGGGTTTTCCTCAGGAACGGCGCTGCCAAGCCTTGCGCGCGATGTGCTGGATGTCGGGCCAGAGGGGCTGGGCTGGCTGAACGCCGCACGGAGCGGTGGCGCTGTGTTGGGCATCCTGCTGCTGTCGCTGTTCGGCGAGGTGGCGCGCAAAGGCTCGGCGCTGCTGCTGACCATCTTCGTGTTCGGCTCATCGGTCATACTGCTGGGGCAATCTAGTACGCTTGCATCCCTGCTGGGTGGGGAGGCGTCCCTGCTGACGGCGCAAGGGGCAGCGTTTGCAGTGGCGCTGACCGCAACGGCAGCAATCGGCGGCGCAATGGCGCTATCTGATGTGCTGTCGCAGAGCCTGATGCAGAACATCGTTCCAAACGAGCAGCGGGGGCGCGCTATGGGGGCGTGGCTGGTGGGCATCGGCACTTCGCCCATTGGCAACCTGCAGGTGGGCGCTATCGTGGCTGCGTTCGGCGTGGGCATGGCGCTCACCGCCAATGGCGCAGCGCTCGCCGTCATCGGCGCAGCGATATTCGTCTTCTACGCACGGATGCGGAGAATGTAAAGAGAGGATTCCTGGGGACTTCCCCGAATGAGAGACTTTGGGATGGCTTCAAGATGATATAGCGGCTAGTCGGCGTGGGCGGGCTGCTCGCGTTGGCTGGTCTGGGCGGATGTTCTCGGGCGCACAAAGGAGCACACCACGCCCACTAGCACTAGCCCCGCTATGATGATGTACGCCATCCGTAGCCCGGACACAAACGCGGACAGCAGCCCCTCGGCGGCATCGCCGCTGCCGGCAACCGCCGTGAGGTTGGGCAGGAAGCCCATCGACACCATGACCGCCGTTACTATCGCCGTAGCCACGGCTGTCCCCGTGATGTTCGCAGAGTTGCGCACAAGGTTGATGAACCCGCTCATCACGCCGTAGCGGCTCTCCTCGACCTGCTGCATGATGGATGCGTTGTTCGGCGGGTAGAATGTCCCCGTGCCGCTCGTCTGCAATATCATGCCTATCGCCACCACCCACACGGACGATTCGGTGGTCAGGGTGGATAGCAGCAGCAGCCCGCTCACAGACAGCAGCAGCCCGCCCACCGTGAACGGTCTCCAGCCAAACTTGTCCGACAACCGCCCGCTGATGGGGCCGGTTAGTATCATGGCAATGGAACTTGGGACGAATATCAACCCAATCTGCTGCGGAGAGTATCCCAGCGCCGCCTGCATGTAAAACGGCAGCAGGAAGCGCACAGACGAGTTGCCGATGAATGATATGAACTGAGCGATGACGCCGAGCGAAACCATGCGCGATTGGAACAGGCGAAGGTCTATCATCGGGGTTTTGGTGCGGAGTTCCCACCATATGAATACGGCGACGAGCGCAACTAGCAGCCCGATGCCGCCGAGAACGGGGGGATATGCCCATCCAAACCGCGTGGTGTTGGTCATCACGAGCAGGAAGGTTACGAGGGCGGCGGTGGAGAGCGCAGCGCCCGCCCAGTCGAATGATGCGGGGCCATCCTCGCGCCGTGAGAAGCGCCGCCCGTCCAGCAGCAGCCATACCGAGATTATCGCCAGCAAGCCGAGGAGCGCGCCGATGTAGAACACCCACTGCCAGCCGAGCGTCCCCGTTACGAGACCGCCCAGCGCCGGGCCCGCCACATTGCCAGAGCCGACCACGGTTACGAATGAGCCAATCGCCTTGCCGCGCTCATTGTCCGGGAATGCGGACAGCACCATCGCCATCCCAGTCCCCTGCGTCATGCTAGCGCCGACGCCCTGCAAGACCTTGAACAGGATGAGCGTGATGATGCCGTCGGATGTGCCGGCTAGCAGCGCACCCACCACGAATATGACGAAGCCCAAGATATAGATGCGCTTGCGCCCCACGATGTCTGACAGCCGCCCCATAGGCAGCAGCAATGCGCTAATGGCGAGGGAGTAGCCTATCATCACCCACTGCGTAGTGGGCAGGTCGGTGCCGAAATGCTCCGCAATCGTGGGCAGCGTTACATTCAGGCTGCCAAAGTCCGCAACCGAGGTGAATGTGCCAATAGCAAGTGCAAGAAACACCCACCATTTGTAATGACGGCTTCGGGATATGTCTAATCGCGGCAAAGTCATAAAGCGTAACCACAATTGTACGCCTGCAAGCAGATCGGCACAAGGAAAAGTCGGGCAGCGGGGTTCTCATGCCGTGAGTGCCTGCTGATGACTGCCTCCGAATTAGCTAGCGGATTTGAATGGGGCGGGACTGAATATGTGGCCGCAGAAGGCACAGCGGTAGCATGTGTTGTAATAAGGGCGGAGCTTTTCTAGCGCCAGTGCCCCTTGCTCGCCACAGCGTGGGCAAGGCTCGCTGCGGTCGGCGGAGATATGCGCGGCATGGCTTGGCGGCGGGAATATGTCAACGCCGTCGTCAGCAGGCGCACCGGGCGCCGTCTCCAGCGCGGCTGCAGGGGGCAGGACGGGATACCCGCCGGCGGCTGCGCGCTCGGCGAGGGTGAGCGGCCCTAGCCTCATCCGTCGCCGCCCACGCCGACATAGTTCCGCAAGTGTCAGCGTCGGTCTGCATCCGCATTGGATGCAGTGCACATCGTCCTCATGCGTTGCGTCCACATCTCCCCCACAGCGAGGGCATCCTTTGAACACTATCACACCTTCCTCCCTCATTCATCAGTCTTTGCACATTAAATAGAAAATATGTTCTGATACAATACATTGTGCGCGTTGGACTTGTCAAGATTAGAAAATCTAAAACCTGCCGCCCGCAGCCTTTTCCGCTGTATGTACGATGCTGTTGCATACGAGGATGCGCACTGCAAAATCGCTCGCACAATGCTATCATCCATGCACGCGCTCGGCGGCGAAGCCGTGTAGCCGACGCATACAAACACACTGCGGCGATGAAACAACACGCTCACTGAGGAGGCAGCACGATGACGGGAACGACGGATGTCGCGATAATCGGTGGGGGTGCTGCGGGATGCGCTGTGGCGTACTATCTCGGCAAGGCGGGGATAGGCAGTGTCGTGGTGGAGCGAGCGGGGATTGCGAACCAAGCGTCAGGCTTCAACGCCGGCGGGCTGAACCCGCTGCAAGGCGCGGGTATCCCGGGGCCGCTGTCTGCGCTCGCTGCCGAATCGTTCAGAATGCATGCCGAACTCGCCGAGCCGCTGGAAGCGGAGTCGGGTGTGCGCTACCACTACAAGAGGATTGCGAGCCTCAATGTGGCGCTCACCGACGGCGACATTCCCGCGCTGCGTGAAACGCACAGCATTTTCGATGCGGCAGACGGCTTCAAAGCGCAGTGGCTGACCACGGACGAACTGCTCGACATTCAGCCGCTTGTCAGCCAATCTGCTGTGTGCGGGCTGTACGCATACGGCAACGCATCGCTGGACGGGCGCGCCTACACGCAGGCGCTGTGGCGCGCGGCGGAGCGCATGGGCGCATGGCTGATGGATGGCGCAGCGACTGGCTTGCAGACGGCGGCTGGGCGCGTTACCGGCGTGCTGCTCGACGATGGCGACACGCTGTCGTGTGATGCAGTGGTGATAGCGACCGGCCCGTGGAGCGCACAGATGGGCGAGTGGCTGGGCGTCCGCATTCCGGTTGAACCGCTCAAGGGTGAGATAGTGCGGCTGCGTATGAGCGGCAAGCTGCCGCAGCACGACCTTGCGGGCGCTGGTGTGTCGCTGTATGCGCGCAACGATGGCTTGCTGTGGGTGGGCGCAACCGAAGAGTGGTGCGGCTTCGACGCAGAGCCGAGCGAATCTGCGCGGCGCACGCTGCTGGATGGCGCAGCGAAGGTGATGCCATCGCTTGCTAATTCAGATGTGGCAGAGGTGGCGCTGCACACCGCTTGTCTGCGCCCTGTAACGGCGGATTGGCTGCCCATCATCGACACCGCTCCCGGCTGGGACAACGCCTACCTAGCCACCGGCGCCGGCAGGAAAGGCATCCTGCTCAGCCCCGGCATGGGCAAGGCTGTCGCCGACCTCATCACGCAGGGCGAGACGAGCGTAGCGGTAGATGGGTTTGATGCGAAGCGGTTTGAGTAGGCAGGCGTAGCGCTTGGTAGTCGCACGGAAACGAATATCTTAATCTTGAACAGCGCCGCCGTTGCGTATTCGCGCTAGCCTCAGCCTCAGTCCGCTGCACTCGCCTCTGCTTCGATGGGCGTTCCTGCCAGCAGCGGGGCGAGGTACTGCCCGGTGTAGGAATGGGGCATGAGTGCGATTTGCTCGGGCGTGCCCTCGGCTATTAGCTCGCCGCCCCTATCGCCTGCGCCGGGTCCGAGGTCTATTAGCCAGTCGGCGTTCTTTATCAGGTCTAGATGGTGCTCTATCAGCACCACGCTGTTGCCGGCGTCCACAAGCCGCTGCAAGACCCGCAGCAGGTGAGCGCAGTCCTCGAACGACAGCCCGGTTGTCGGCTCGTCCAAGATGTACAGCGTCTGACCGGTGGCGCGCTTGGAGAGTTCCTTGGCGAGTTTGACACGCTGGGCTTCGCCGCCGCTGAGCTGCGTGGCTGGCTGCCCCAGCCGTATGTAGCCAAGCCCCACATCTTGCATCGTCTGCAGCCGGTTGCGCACGCGCGGGATGTTCTCGAAGATGCCTAGCGCCTCTGATACCGTCATTCCCAGCACTTCGGCGATGTTCTTGCCCTTCCAATCGATTTCCAGCGCCTCGCGGTTGTAGCGTTTGCCCTCGCAGATTTCGCAGGGCACGGTTACATCGGGCAGGAACTGCATCTCTATGTTGATGTAGCCGTCCCCCCGGCACGCCTCGCAGCGCCCGCCTTTGACATTAAACGAGAAGCGGCCGGGCTTGTAGCCGCGCATGCGCGACTCTGGGACGCCGGCAAAAAGCTCGCGTATGGGCGTGAATGTGTCGGTGTAGGTGGCGGGGTTGCTGCGCGGCGTGCGCCCGATGGGGGACTGGTCTATGTCCACCACCTTGTCGATGTGTTCTATGCCCTCGATGAGGCGCACTGCGCCCGGTCTGTCGCGCGCTTTGTAGAACTGCTGCGCCAGCTTCTTGTACAGGATCTCGTTGATGAGCGTGCTCTTGCCGCTGCCGGACACGCCGGTGATGCACACGAGCATACCGAGTGGGATTTCCACATCTATGTTCTTGAGGTTGTTCTGGTTGGCGCCGCGGATGATGATGCGCTTGCCATTGCCTTTGCGTCGCTTTTCGGGCAGGGCTATCTTGCGCCGCCCACTGAGGTATGCGCCGGTGAGCGACTGCGGCGAGGCGATGATGTCCTCGACAGGGCCTGTTGCGACGATATGCCCGCCGTGTTCGCCGGCGCCGGGCCCTAGATCCACGATGTGGTCGGCGGCGCGCATGATGGCTTCGTCGTGTTCTACGATTAGCACGGTGTTGCCGAGGTCGCGCAGCCGCTTGAGCGTCTGTATCAGGCGATGGTCGTCGGCGGGGTGCAGCCCGATGGACGGCTCGTCGCACACATACAGCACGCCCATTAGCCCAGAGCCGATTTGCGTGGCGAGCCGTATGCGCTGCGCTTCGCCGCCGCTGAGCGTGGACGCCATGCGCGACAGCGTGAGGTAGTCCAAGCCGATGTTCAGCAGGAAGTTCAGCCGCGCCTCAATCTCTTTGAGAATCTGGCTTGCGATGGCTTTTTCGCGCTCGGTGAGCGTAGACGGTTCTGGTTGCGGCGCGCTCTTGTGCGACGCTGTGCCCTTGCCGTTGCGGTTGACGGAGGGATGCACCTTGCCATTCTTGTGTGCGGCGCTGGCTGACGGCTTCATGCCGTTGTTCGCATGCGGAGTTGCCCCGTTGCCACCGTCTGGGGCGTCTGCGATGTCTGCAAGGAAGGGTGCTGCGCTGCCGTTCGTGCCGTTCAGAGCCGTATGCGGGCTGCTCCCGTTCCCGCCAATTTCCGCTATCCATTCGCTCGCCTGCGCGATGGACTTGTCGGTAACATCCATGATGTTAAGCCCGCATACGGTAACGGCGCGCGCTTCTGGCTTGAGGCGCTGCCCCTTGCAGGCGGCGCATGCGTTCGAGGACATGTAGCGCTCTATTTCGGTGCGCACATGGTCGGATTCGGTCTCGCGGTAACGGCGCTCTAGGTTGTTGATGACGCCCTCGAATGAGGAACGCCAGCGGAAGGTCTTGCCGCGCTGCGTGCTGTGCTTGACATTGATAGCGCGCCGTTTCGTGCCGTACAGCAGCGCATTCAAGTCTTTCTTGCGGAGCTTGGCGATGGGCGTGTGGGTGGAGAAGTCGTATGCGTCGGCGAGCGATTCCAGCTGGCTGGCATACCACGGACTCATAGCGCCAGAGCGCGCCCACGCCTGTACGCCGCCCTCTGCGATGGACAGGTTCTTGTTCGGTATGACAAGCTCCGGGTCGACCTCGAGCTTGTAGCCAAGCCCGGTGCAGGTGGCGCAGGCGCCGTGCGGGTTGTTGAAGCTGAATGTGCGCGGCTCAAGCTCGCCCATGCTGATGTTGCAGTGCACGCAGGCGAACTGCTCGGAGAAGAGAATCTCGTCTTCTCCCTGCACATCCACCAGCGCAACTCCGCTTGCCATCTTGAGCGCAGTCTCGACCGAGTCTGCCACGCGGGACTGCTCGGCGCTGTCGCCCACGACTAGGCGGTCCACCACCACTTCGATGTTGTGCCACTTCTGCTTGTCTAGCGCAAACGACTCGGACAGGTCGCGCACATTGCCGTTCACGCGGACGCGGACAAATCCCGCCTTGCGCGCATCGTCGAAGACCTCTTTGTGCTCGCCCTTCCTGCGCCGCACCATCGGCGCCATGATTTGGATGCGGCTCTTGTCGGGCAGCCCTAGTATGGCGTCCACGATTTGCTGGACGGTCTGCCGCTGGACAGGTCTGCCGCACTTGTAGCAGTGCGGGTGTCCCGTGCGCGCGAACAGCAGACGCAGGTAGTCGTAGATTTCGGTTACCGTGCCCACGGTAGAGCGCGGGTTGTGGGACACGCCTTTTTGGTCTATGGATATGGCAGGGGAAAGCCCCTCGATGTAGTCCACATCGGGCTTGTCCATCCGTCCGAGGAACTGCCGCGCGTACGAGGAGAGCGATTCCACATAGCGGCGCTGTCCTTCGGCGTAGATGGTGTCGAACGCCAGCGAGCTTTTGCCTGAGCCGGACACTCCGGTCATCACCACGAGCTTGTTGCGCGGGATGGTAACGCTGACATCCTTGAGGTTATGCTCACGCGCGCGCTGCACGACGATGTTCTCTATTGGCATGCTGTGTCCTTTTGTTACGGCCGTTCTCCGGGAATTTTTCACATCCGCAGTCGGGCGGGCAGCCCGCCCGTCGCGCAAACGCGTAATGGCGGCAGCATAGCGCACACATCCGCAAGGTTCATTCTAGCACTGATGTAGGAATTAGGGTTAGGGGTTTTTTAGCCCGGTATTCTCAACGTGTAGAGATATTAAGTTACCCCGTGTGCAAGTATAACTTCAGTTTAGTAGTTTAGAGATTTGCAGGGGAGGATTGCCTATAGCCTGATGCAACATCACCGCAAGGGTGTGGCTAAGCACCTTCCTGATGAGTCGGTTACTTAAATGCCACATATCACGTGCCCACACACGCTTCAGACTATATCGACCTTCCAGTTGACTGAATATCGTCTCTATCCGATAGCGCACTTGCCCATACAATACACTCCATCCCACTTCGGTATCCCGCTCAGAAGACTTCTTCTTAAACGGCGTGTGTAGCCGCAATCCCTGTTTCTCAAGCGCTTGCCGCAAGCGTGGACTCCAGTAGTTGCGGTTGCCTAGCAGCAGCCCCCGTTGCCCGTTGACGATGCTTTCAATCACTTGGGTTTCGTGGATATTTGCAGGTGCAAGCGCAAACCCTACGACTATGCCGGGCAATGTGGCTAGGGCGTGTAGCCGAAAGCCGTAGAAAGTGTGTTTTAATGATAACCTCACTGTCAGACAGAATTGGTGCTGGGCCTCGTTGTCTGAGGCGGCTTGTGCCAAGTATGTCATTGGTAGCGTTTCCATTCAGGTGGTCGAAGACAGAAGCCCCCTGCGTTGCAGCAGTACCAGCAGGTTGTGAGGCGTCCACGCTGTGCCCATTCGCTCACGACGCCGTATCTCTCGCTGAAACCGCTCCAACCGAGATGTGGTCTTGTATCTAAACTGACCAGTACCCAGATGCGCCAGTCCCTTGGTCAGCGCCTTCTTACACCACATCAGCCCACGACCACTCGTCAACTTCACTATCTGTGCAGCCAACTTCCTCGCCTCAGCCAAGTCTTCTGACATCAGCAACTCTTTGGCTTCGTCCCAGCCCACCTCGCCTATGTTGCGCCTGTACTCCCTGAGCAGATGGAACTGGCATAGCTGATGGGCTGTGCCTCGGCCATAGACCATTCCGATGGCAGAGGCTATCGCTCTGTCTCCATCGCTCACTAGGTGGGCAGGCTGCCTTACTCCTCGCTTATAGGCTTCGGTCAGCGTGTCTTCCCAACTCCCGAACGACGCCATTACGCCGCCCTTGTCATCCCGGAACACCTTCATCTCCTGCTTCCCACGACGAACACCCACCCACACTCCATCCATCTCCGCCACATCACCTTTCAGCTCAGGTCGCTCCAACTTCTCCTGCTTGATCCACTTGCACAAGGTGCTCTTGGCGAACCCATACATCTCGCCGACCTTGGCGTAACTCAACCCCATCGCCGCCAGTCTCACCGCCTCTTCGCGCGTTTTTTTGAGTACGACTTGCGGCGTTCCACATTGCCTACTAGCTCCATACCGCTCTGCATATCTCCGCACTTCCCACATCTGAACACGGGCATTGCCAAGTTCACTGCGCCATACTTGGTGATGAGTGTGCGGCGATAGCTGTGATGGCGTGCCATCGCTAGGTCGCAGGCTTTGCACATCGGCTTGTAGAGCATCAGCGCATCTTGGAGTGTGTCTTGTATTTCCTGTGTAACGGTCTTTTCTGCTTGCTCTTCCAGTCGGTATAGCATACCCATTCGTTTCCCCCCCCCCTCTGGTAATGTATGCCTCATTCTACAACTCAACCACCTGAATGGAAACGCTACCTATGTCATTGAGAGCATCGTCAACAACGCAGAAAACGGTTATAATTAGGTCATCTATGTTCACGGCGTTCTCCTTGAGTTTGTGCTTAACCCAATTAGAACTGCTGTGAACCTAGTTTTCAACTCCTCTCATTTATTTGTCATTCATTGTTCAAAAACTTGCACACGGGGTTTACTAAACTGAAGTTATACTTGCACACGGGGTTCATTATCTCTATATGTTGAGAATACCCTCAGGTCACTCTTCCTTGACATACCCATCCACATCTTGTAGTGTCAGCCCCGTTATTATGTGATGCAATGCGATTATTAAAGGCTCTCTATGTCTTCACATCGGTGTGCCTTGCAGACAATACAATACATCAGTCCGATGTATTGGCTTCCCGCCGAGCCGTTTGTCGAAGATGCGCTAATTCCCGCTTTTTCGGCTTCGACCCAAGTAGATTGCATGGTTGGTTTCTTTTCTAGCGAGGCGTTGGTGTCCCTAGCACCCGGATTAGCGAGCTTCATCAATAATTCCACAGGAACCTTTCGCTTAATCATCAGTCCATTGCTTCGCACAGCGGATTGGGAGGCTATCGAATCTGGCATTAGGCCTGTGGAGACTGTTGTTGAAGACCTGTTCTCAGACCTGACATTGACCGAAGACTTAATTCAGCGCCATACGCTAAAATGCCTGACTTGGCTCATTCGCCAAGAGCGCATTGAGATACGAATAGCCCTCATGAAAGACGGCATGTTCCACCCTAAAGTATGGCTTTTCCAAGATGGGGATGGCGATGTGCTGTCGGCCCACGGCTCAAGCAATTTCACAAAGGCGGGGATCGCACGAAACATCGAGCAGATTGCCATCGCCAAATCGTGGATGAACGCAGATGGGCAGTATATTACTCGGCGACTGATCGATGAATTCAATTCACTGTGGAGCGCGTCCAATACAGATTGCATTGTAGTATCCTTGACTGACGCTGCGCGCGAGCGGCTGATCAAAACTTACAGTTCTGTCACGCCCCCACAAGAGATGGACTTGTCGGCACTCTACAAACGCGCAATGGTTGTGGAGTCTGGTGCAGACTTCTCGCTTGAACCGGTGCGTCCGGTATTTCGGATACCGGCATGGCTTCACTATACGGACGGTCCATTCGCACATCAGGGAGCTGCCGTAAGGGCTTGGATGGAAGCTGACAATCACGGTGTTTTGGAGATGGCGACAGGTTCCGGTAAGACGATAACTGCGATGATTTGCGCATATCGACTATACGAACGCAACCGTCCGTTGCTGATTGTGGTGTCCGCTCCATATGTGCCTCTACTACAACAGTGGTGTGATGAAATCCTTCCGTTCGGCATAGAACCAATCAATCTCTCGGAAGCCAATGGACCGAGAGGACGCGCCCAATTGTTGAGGCGGCTTCGCAACAGACTTCGTTACGGCAACAGCGAAGTGGAAGCGATAATCGTGTCCCATAGTACGCTTGCGGACAAGGCTTTTCAGAACGAAATCACTCGCTTCAATTGTGTCAAACTGCTGATAGCGGACGAGGCGCATAATCTTGGTAGCGAAGGCTTCATTTCCAACCCACCTACCGTCTTTGATTACAAGCTCGGTCTTTCAGCCACTCCTCTTCGACAATACGATGAAGAAGGAACGGAGGCGCTGTTCGACTTCCTGGGTCCCGTAGTTTTCCGGTATGGGCTAGATGAAGCCATCGGGAACTGCCTTGTGAAGTACGACTATTTCGTGCATGAAGTTCACCTAACTGAAGAGGAGATGGACAAGTGGCATGAGATTACCGCTCGTATCAGAGCGAATTCGTGGCGGCAGGACGATAGCGGTCAACCTGATGAATTCATTACGAAATTGTTGATGCAGAGGCGGGCGATATTGGAATCCGCAGAGAACAAGATAACCGCGCTGCGAGAAGCCTTTGAGCGCGAGTCGTTGCCTAACCTCAAGCATACGCTTGTGTACGCATCTGATAAGCGCCCGGAACAGCTTGATGCGGTCAACGGATTGCTAAAAATGATGGGAGTGTTGTTTCATCAGGTAACTTACGAGGAGACTAGCGATAGAGAAAAGGTTCGACGCATCCTAAAAGCATTCAGAGATGGCTCTATCAAGGTCATCACTGCAAAGAGAGTGCTTGACGAGGGGGTTAACATACCAGAGATAAGTAAGGCGTTCATACTCGCTAGTACAACAGTTGAGCGACAGTGGACCCAAAGGAGAGGGCGCCTGCTGAGGCAATGCCGCGAGACAGGCAAGACTCACAGCGAGATTCATGACTTCGTAGCTCTACCGCCCGATCGCATAATAGATGCAGATGCCAGAAGCCTTGCCAAGTCCGAGCTAGGCAGAGTTCGCGCGTTCGCCAATCTCGCAAGGAACGCAGGCAGTCCAAACGGACCACAAGACACGATAGACAGGTTAGTTCAAGCTGCCTACGGCTAGGAGAGTGGTATGCCCTCTAACGACCAGAAGGTTATATCAATAATCTTCGAAGAGATAAAAAGTGTGGAAGAACGCTGTGCCGGTTATCACGAGGCATTATTGGATGCAGTCGGCGACATTATCCGCGCAGAGCGTGAACATCGTGCAAGGGGAACCAATATCCAGCAGCAAGTCGATGATAAGTGCAGTTCGGTCGGGGAGTATCTAAACAAGACCAGGGGAGTCCCTAAAGAATAAAAGGTAAGAATGAAATGAAGCTAATTCGTGCCGAATTCAAGAACTTTCGTCTGCTGAGAAACCTGAGCATCACCTTTAACACGGATAACGGCAAAAAGCTGACGGTCATCCGCGCAGAGAACGAATCCGGAAAGACGACTATCCTGAATGCTCTGCAATGGGCGCTCTATGGAGACGACGCCTTACCGGGCAGGCGTAGGGAGTATCGGCTGCATCCGATAGATTGGAACGCTTCGGAAGGCGCAAGGGTTCCGATTAGCGTAACGGTCGATTTTGAGACGACATCGCCGCCAACACGCCGCGGACAGAGGGGTGTCACCTCCACCCGTTACAGAATCATTCGTTCCACTTACGAAACAGTAAGAGATGAAGGTTGGGATGTAGGCCCCACAAATGTCCATCTATTTCGACTTACGGAAATAGGCAGCGAAGAAATGTCCCCTCCAGAAGCCATCATAAGAGAAGAACTACCAACTGAGCTTCGCGAAGTGTTCTTCACAGATGGCGACCGGGCACTCAGCTTCATCGAGGCTGAAGTTGCGTCTTCTACCAAGCGACGCAGAGTTGAAGGGGCGATACGGTCGCTTCTGGGATTGGATGTAATTGAGGGGGCGCTTTCTCGCGTCAAGAAAACTCGGAATGAGGTCGACCGACGCGTCAAGGAAGCTGTGCCTAGCCAAGAAGTCGCTGTCGTCGCTCAAGAATTGGATGAGTTAAGAGCCGAAAGGGATCAACTGGAAGAAAAGATTAGAGACGCTGATAAGCAGTTTACTGTTTTTGACGAGCGGTATGCGTCCATCAATAAGCAGATAGAGGATGTTCTTGCCAAAGGTAATCGGGAAGAACTGGCGCGACAGCTGGCGAATGTTCGAGAAAGCATTAAGAAACTTGACGAGCAGTTAACAGAAGCGCACAAGATGCATGCGGAGCTATGCAGAAGCTTCTCTTTGACACGCGACCTCATGGGGACGGCGCTCGGGAGTAGTTTTGCAATATTGAACGAACTGCGTGTCCAGGGCAAGATACCGAACAGCACGATACCCGTACTTGAAGAACGCCTCAATGAGGAAACCTGTATTTGCGGAGAGCGTATAGCCGGGCATGCGCCTGATGCCTTGCGCCGCAGAGAGCATATTCAAGGTCTGATTGAAAGCAGTCGAAGAGCGGACCAGATCCAAACGGTGATGACTGAGCTGTATTTTGCTTCTATGCCATTTCAGCCTGTCGATGTACTCGGCAAGGATGGTTGGGTTAGCAAATACAACATGGTGGCTGCACGCAGAGGCGAATTGAACGATGAACGCGACCGATTGGGAAGACGGCAAAAATCACTGGAAGCCCAGATCTCGCAAATACCCGATAGCGATGTGCAAGGCCTCCAGCAGATGAAGCGAGAATACTTATCAAAGCGTGATCGATACAACAGTGATAGGGCACATTTTCTTAGTGATTTGGATAATGTCAACAGGCAGCTCGTCGAACTAGACAATAGGTATCGAGCCTTGCTCAGGCGTCAAAGACAGGGCGCAGAGTTCATGGCGGACTTAGATGCCGTTCAGGATATACAAACCGTACTTACTCGCGCGTTGGAGCGACTAACGACTGATGAACTGCACAAGGTCAGCACGCGTATGAACTCCATCTTTCTTGAGATGATCGGGGCTGACCCCTCGCAGGGCGCGATAATACAAAGCGCCGCCGTAACTGAGGACTTCGACATAATAGTATATGGCCTGAACGGGCGTGTACTGAATCCTGACAGAGACCTTAATGGCGCTTCCCGACGCGCATTGACCCTGGCGTTCATACTGGCGCTTACAAATGTCAGCGAAGTTGAGGCTGCAAATGTCATCGATACGCCGCTTGGTATGATGAGTGGATATGTCAAGACATCTGCGCTTACGACAGCGATCCGTGAAAGTTCTCAACTCATCCTATTTCTCACCCGTTCCGAAATAGCGGGATGTGAAGGCATTTTGGACGCCGAAGCCGCAAATGTTATCACCCTTACCAACCCAGCCCATTATCCCGTGATGTTGGTGAATGACCCGGGAGTGAATGAGCGCGCCGTCATGTTGTGCGACTGCAATCATCGTGTGGAGTGCAATATCTGCCAGCGGGTTGTTTTATCAGAATCAGAATCCGCCTAATTGAAACAGGAGGCCGCGTATTTCATGACACAGAAATATCATAACCCCTTCACAAGATCTAATCTGGTTCATCCGGTAGACCAGCTAGAGTGTTATGAGACATATTGCGCGCCCAGTCTGTCCGAGACGAATGACAGGCAGCAGACGAATGACAGGCAGCCGTTCGCCATGAAAGTGGACCTTTGGTTTGCAGGCTTGTCACTCGCTGTTGGCAGAGGGCTGAAACCTGTGGACTTGTCCGGGAGGAAAACTGTTCATTTTACCGAAGGAACGACACTAGACCGAGACAGTTGGCGGGTTCAAGCAATTATGCTTGCCGCTATCGCCGTCGAAAAATCTGCTGAGGTGGTCGGGGACCCGAGCCGAATGATTGCGATAGCGAATGGTCTGGCCGCAGCAGGGGTTCCTCATATTGTCGAAATGCTGACGAACGGTGCTGATGATGCGATATGGAACCTTTCGGAAGGATTGATGGCTGAGTTTTCGCGATAGGCTTGCTCGTCTCATGCACTCTGTAAATTGGAAAGTATGGCTACTTTGAACACCAAACGCGGTAATGCTTCGTCAGAGGCGACTTGGCGCTTTGCGGCCACGGACGGTGGCGTTGAGCAGGGAGCGCAAGATGCAGGATTGGCTACATTCGCCGCCGACGTAGTTGGTAAAGCAGTTCGAGAAATACTTCAAAATTCACTTGACCATCGGGAGTCAGGACTGCCTGCAGTTCATGTGGAATTCAAACTGATAGACCTTCCACGCGATGTAATCGGAGCAGAAGAGTTGCTTCCTCACCTGGATTCCTGCGTCAAGGAGATGGAGAGGCAAGGCGATGAAACCGCAAGAGAACGCTTTGAATATGCCCAGACTCTGCTGTCCAAGCCCACCCTACCTTGCTTGGCGATTACGGATAGCAACACAACCGGATTGACGGGCAACAACTGGCGAGAGTTGGTATTCATAGAAGGAGCAGGCAGAGTTGGAGCGAAAGGTGAAGGGGGAAGCTATGGCTTTGGTAAGCACGCGCCCTTCAATCTATCTGCGCTGTCAACAGTGTTCTATTCTACGCGTTACATAGACCGGTCTGAGAAGGGGCGTGTAACCCGAATGGTGGGCAAGACCAGACTCGTTACCCATGACGACCCCGATAGTCCCTCCTACAGGCTCCAGCATATAGGATTCTACGGGATGCATAGTAAGGGTGTTAATCACCCTATAGAAGGCGGTGATATGCCAAATGAATTCATCCTATCGGAGACAGGCTCTCGCGTTCTTGTGGCGGGCTTCGACTGGCAGCGTTTATGCCCAGACTGGTTTGACGAAGTTGTCCAATCTGCTGCCAAGAACTTCTTCTATGCCATTCATCACCAAAACTTGACTGTCTCTGTGGTCAGGACAAATGCGCCGCAAGGCGAACGAACAGATTTCCAGTTGAACAACCAGACACTTGAAATGGCTATGGACAAGTTGCCTCCTAAAGACCCTACTCGATGGCATTATCTCTGCATCAGGGACGAGACGCCGGAGCTCACAAAGCCCAGCGGAAATATCGACGGGATGGGTGCTGTGAGCCTATGGGTCAATGCTGAAAGCGACGCACCGAGAAGGACGGCCCATATCAATCGCAAGGGAATGCTCATTACCGACGCTCGTGTTTTCGACAAGAATCCGTTTCATCCATACGGCGGCGCCTCTTGGCCCGCGGCATGGTGCGCCGTGTCGATGGCTGAGTCGGATGAGACCGAAGCCTACATCAGGCGCTTAGAGCCTCCCGCCCATAACGAACTCTCGTACAAGCTCCTTTCGGATCGGGTAGAGCAAGATGCGGCGAAACTCGAACTGCAACTGCAACGCGCTCAGATAACCGATATTATCAAGAGGCGCATCAACGCCGATGTGAGCAAGCGAAGCGCCAATGTTGAAGAACTCGCGGAACTGTTTCCCGACCTGCCCGACTTAAACAGCAAGCAAACCGTCGATATTGAATGGACGAAAAGACGCGAGCGATCTAGTGCTGACGCCAAAACGAACATTGCCTTATCTCCGGAGGACGACCTTTATGTTGAAGACTATCGAGGGGGTGGAAAAATAGATGATGCAATCGACGATGATGAAGAAAACGAAAAGGAGATAGATGAAGAAAACAAAAAGGAAATACGGGAGAGGCGAGAGCGTTATAGGGTAAGAGACTTTTCGGGAGACTCGGAAGCACTGGTTAAAGCGTCCCGTGTGATGCGAACTTCTCCCCGAGAAATTATAGTCGCTTTAACGATACCTGAAGGTGCGTTTGAGCATCCCGCTCGTTTCGCGATATGCCCCGCGGGAGAGCAGTATGTGGATTCTAGCGAACGACTACCTATCACGGAAGTTCATGCTGACTCTTTGGTTTCGACCAGCGTTTTCGATGGCGTGGTTACGCTAAGAGGGCTTCCGGGCGCGCAGACTCGGTTGCGACTCACATTGGGCGAAGAGATCAGATACACAGGCTACTCGGTGATAGAGGTAGTCGAAACACAAGGGGAATCTTAAATGGCCCGTCGTGTCAAAGAAGTGCCGCATCCCCTACTATCTGGGCGTTCTTCCGACTATGCTGCTGATTGCCATTTTCTCGCGGAACCGGAAGCGATCCGTCGAACCGGAAGCGACAACATTGCGATAGTGCTGGATTACATAGTGAGTGCGCCCTCAATAGTGTCCCTCATAGATTCTGATAAGGCGATATTCTGCGCAGTCGTGGAGTGTGCCTCTACCAAAACTCGTGAAGCGTTTGTATCTGAGGAATTTCGCCATCCGATAACGCTTGATGCTTCTATTTACACAGGAGCAGTGAAGATTCGACCGCATATAACCGCCAGAGATCCCATTATGGGCTTTTATTCGGATGATTGGCGCGCGGGTATCAAGGAAATGTTGCCTAACGGCATATTCCTCCCGGCAGGCGCTATCTTGGGCAGATCTGCCGTCATTGACTTCGACGCTGGCGGGTTAGTATCTGGGGAGAGTTTCTTCGAAATAGCGCCAGCGGTGCATATAGAGAAAGGGATGTATGACATAGACATTGATGGGGAACGCATCACGATACAAGTCTGCCCTGACGATTTGCCTGCGATCAACAGTATACGCAATATGGACGATAGGAAGAATGCTCCAATCTGGATGGGTATATACCAACGCGCTGTGGAAGAAGGAGTTCGCAAACACCGCAATGAGGAACATGTCAACAAGCGGTGGGCGCTTAATATCGCAAAGCAACTAAGCGATGCTGATATGGAAACGCATGATGTGGATATACTTGAAGCCCGTGCATTGGAATATGCTCAGAGACTAATGCGAAATCCGCTTAATCGGATAACGATCCTTGCCACCGAGGCGGATGACTTAGAGTAATCGCCCTAAAGCAGGTCTGATCCGTTTGTAAGCGGAGGTTATTATGAATGAAATCAGGCAGGACTTCAAGGATGCAGCAGGGAATGAAACCAGATTGATGCGTCTTACCGACGCGGCGATGGATACCTTGCGGATAATGGCAGGGAGTCGCCCTGAACTTTGGTTGGACCCTGATGCGGATTTCAGCGCCGAGCTTGAAGCCTTGAACTTGCAAGATTATCTCGAACCGACTCGCGTATCGGTCGATGATGCCATATTCCTGCCGCCAGCCAATGAATACCCTGACAGAGAGAAGCACAAGTCCGACATCAACGCATGGGAGTTCGCTGAGAACTTCGCGACTTTGCCGATGAGCATGATGTCCGACTCGAACCTGCTGGCTTGGTTGAGCCATTTTCCACTGCATAAATACGGCATTAGTCGATGGCCGCATCAGTCCAACACTGATTTGACTAACTATGTCCGAAGGCGCTATCTGACGGCCAATCCCACTGACATGGCGCAGTGGAGCGTTTCCGGTCGCCCGTTATGGCTCGTTCACATAGCCCGCAAAGCCGCTGAAAATTCGGGCGGAGCTTTCACGGTGAAACAGGCTCTTCAGCACTTCGTGGACTTTCCCGAACATTACCATATATGCATAACCTACTATGTTCTGCGCTCCAACTTGACGCTCTCGGAATACGTGAGAGCTTTGATGAACGAAGCGAAGGGCATTAGCAGACGCGGCGCCAGGAAGTTAGCCAACACGCTCGATGCGGAGGCGGGCGCAAGACTATTGGATGCCCTGACTCGCGAGCAACTGCGTGAGTTAACATTGTCTTCTGTGGAACGAGTTATGAGCGTAAAAGAGTATGTATCCGACCGGAATGCGCTTCGTTCTCAGGAAAAAATGCGAGTTCTCAGTCTAGGCGCGGGCGTGCAGTCAACAGTGATGGCTCTGATGGCGAATGAAGGCTATCGCGGAATGCCCAAGCCAGACTTCGCCATATTCGCGGATACGGGCTGGGAGCCTAAGTTGGTGTATGACCATCTAGAATGGCTGGAGAGCCAACTGGACTATGAAGTCATTCGCGTAAGCGCCGGTAACATCAAAGAAAATACCATCAATGGCGTAAATCCGCAGGGACGAAAATTCATCGATATACCCGTCTTTGTTGTGAAGGACGATGGTAAGAAGTATATAGGTACTCGCACTTGTACGAAAGAGTACAAGGTGTTCCCAATCAGAAACGAACTTCGCAGGAGATTAGGTCTCGCCCCGGGCGAAGTCTGCCCAATAGATAAGCAAGTAGAGATGTGGCTCGGTATCACTACCGACGAAGCATCTAGACAGAAGGAGAGCCGCGACCGTTGGATAACGAATGTGTATCCTCTAATGGATGCTGGATACTCTCGGGCGCAACTGTACAAATGGTTTAGTGAACGCTACCCTGACCGAGTATTGCCAAAGAGTTCCTGTATCGGCTGTCCTTACCACACCGACGGTGTGTGGAAGGAAATGAAGGAGAATGACCCTGTTTCCTTCGCTGATGCAGTAAACGTCGATTGGGCCATCAGGAACATTCCGCAGGCTCGTGGGGCACTGAAGGGAGAGGCTTACCTGCATAATTCGCGGACCCCACTCAGTGAGGTCGAGTTCTCAATAGACTTGCAGACTGAGGCACAACGCATGGAAGAGGAATGCGAAGGACTTTGCGGCGTTTGAGTGAGGGATACAACAGATGAAAGTGAATCAGTTTATAAACGGTATGAAAAACGGTACTATTCAGTTGCCGGAATTCCAAAGAGGATACGTTTGGAGAAAACAGAAGTCCGTAGATTTAATGGACTCTCTTTATCGAGAATATCCCATTGGTAGCGTGACGATATGGGATACAGAGGTAGGGAAACAGTTAATTATTGACGGCCAGCAACGCTTGAGTAGTATATATGCCTGCTACACCGACGATGTTCCTCAAATCCACATTGACTCTGAGAAGAAACCCTTCATAGGTATGTACTTCAATCTCGACACGGAAAAGTTCCAGTTTGCTTCTCAAAGAGCCCGCTCCAGGGACGACATGTGGATAAAGGTTTCCGACATCATTCAAGAGCCTAACAGCAATAAAGCTAAGGCATGGCGTAGTCAGATAAAAAACAGCTCCAAGTATGATGAAGAGCTGCAAAACGACTACGAGGATCGTGTCACAAAAATTAGAAGAATTAGAGATATAGACATTCCGATACTTACTGTCTCGTCAGACCGTAAAGTCGACGAAGTGATGGAAATGTTTAATCGTATGAACACAAAGGGTACGCCAGTTAAACGATGGGAAATCGAGATGGCTCGCATGTCGATCATATGGGAAGATGCCAAAAAAGAAATCGTTGATGAATCATCAAAATATCAAGATACTATTTTCGGTAAACGTATGAATGAGGAAGCAATTATCCGCACCATGACCGCCATCTTTTTGCAGCGTTACACACGCGAAGGGCTAGAGGGGGCGAGCCTTAAAGATTTACGTAACGCCTTCCAATCTACACAACAAGCACACAGTGCCATTGCAGAAAGTCTTACGACTAGATTCGGGCTAAAAGATAAACAGTCCGTTCCTACCCTTGCCACGTTTCCCGCCATCGCAACTTTCTTAAATAAGCATAATGGTCGTTTTCCGACTGCCCTAGATGAAGCCAAGGCTATGGCATATTTTATTCTGTCCGGTCGCGCCGTTTTTCATGGTTCAACTGACAGTCAGATAGATTCTGATGTTCGAGCCGCAGCAGATGAAGGTAGCCCCTGGGAGAAGATTTACGACAATGCTCGCCAGCATGTCGGGAGGCTGGACGTAACTCCGGAACACTTTCAAATCGCCAGACAGGGGCGGGCAAGGTCGTTTTCTTTAGTACACATCCTACAAATGAAAGAGGATGTTTGCGACTGGGATACGGGGTTGCCTATAAGAAGGTATGAACAAGAAGAGCTAGAGCAACATCATATCTTTCCAAAAGATATTTTGATGTCCGCTAGAGTGGAAACTTCCAAGATAGACGCTATTGCAAACATCGTATTGATACGTGGAGACACTAATCGTAGATTAACAAACACACCTCCAGATGTTTATTTAGCAGAAGTTGACGACAGAGATGGTGGAAAAACTCTCGATGCTCATTGCGTCCCTCGTGACCGCAATCTCTGGAGAATGGAAAATTACGAAGGTTTCTTGGAAAAGCGCCGAGAATTAATGGCGGACAGAATCAATCACTTGCTACACAATTTGATGAACGGTATATTCGTGTGAGACGGCTCAGATTGGAGACTAACTGAGCAAGAATAACTCAGTTAGTGCCAAGGATTCGGTCGTCCCTGCAGAGTATAGACTCCCGTAAGCGTGTATTTTACGCTGCACTCAAATGAACTCATTTCCTGGCATCTGCTCCCGTACCACAACAGCCTAGACGGCTTGCTGCTGCCAAAAGAAGCATTTAAGATTACTAACCAATGGTGCTAGTTTAGTGGGTAGTTGAAAAAGCCACGGGGATGCTCCATTCTGTGAGTTATCAAGACTTGCGAGGAGGAGCACCCCCATGACTAGTGTAGACTTTATCACAGAACTGTTCTGCAAAGTAGACGATATGATGAAAGACATTCCCAATCACAGCCAAGCAGCGCTTCACCCAAGCGAACTGGTTACCATCGGAGTGCTCTACGCCTTCAAAGGCGTAGGTTGCAGGCCCTTCTATCGCTGGATTTCTGGCAACCACATAGATATGTTCCCCAATCTGCCTGAACGCACGAGGCTGTTTCGCCGCCTCAGTAATCACCAAGACTGGACACGCCGCTTTCTCGCTGACCCGAGCCTGTTGGGTGTGGCAGACGCTTATGTCATAGAACTGATACATCCTGTGCGTGAGGGCAGAACCACCAAGCAGATAGCAAAGAAGGGCAAGTCCAACTACCGGTGGATAGTGGGCGGCAAGCTCTGCTTGGTGCTGAACCATCTCGGGCTGGTCGTAGACTGGGATTGCAGCACTGCCAACAGGCATGGCAGTCGCTTCATCCATCTGATTGAGCGTTTCGTTGGGCGCATGGTCGTGCTGACAGATATGGGCTTTCACACTGCGGATGCTGACCCGCCCAACCTCAAACTCTGTCGCAGAGGCGAGTGGAATGTGCGAATGAAGGTGGAGACTGTGCTGTCTATGCTGACGGTGGTGTGTCATATGAAGAAGATGCGGGGTACATACCGCATCCATAGCAACCCATAGCAGTTGGCGATAACCGCTGATGAAGAGAACCCGCCTGCCGGTGTTACTGGGGGGCGGGTATTCTCAACATATTCACTGACGCTAGTGTGCTGGCGTCGGTGGGTAAAATCTATCACCCCCTAGATGTTAAGAACGCCCGAGCCTAGCCACTCTTCTCAGCCCAGCAGCGAATAATTCCCAGCCGCCGTTGTATGCATAGCACACCGCTGCTACAATTCTGAGTGCGTCGGATGGCGCGCAGTCATCGACATCGGACGATGTGGAGCAAGACGATAATGGCGAATGGACGACAGCGATACTCCACCGGCTCGCCTTGGGAGGCGATAGGCGGCTACAGCCGCGCCGTGCGAACCGGCAATGTGATACTAGTGTCCGGGACGACGGCGAGCGGACCCGACGGCGCTTTGGGCATCCCCGACGCCGCAAGCCAAACCCGCGCCGTGCTGAACATCATCAAGTCCGCAGTGGAATCGCTCGGCGGCGCAATGTCGGATGTGGTTCGCACCCGCATCTACATCAAGAACATCGCCGATTGGGAGGATGTGGCGCGCGTGCACGGCGAGTTTTTCAGCGAGACACTGCCCGCCTGCACACTCGTCGAAGCACGCCTAGTGGACGACGCCCTACTCGTCGAAATCGAAGCCGAAGCGGTCATAGGCAGCGGCGATGCGCTTTAGCCTGCGACTGAACAATGACCTGCCCGTATCAGCCTACATCGAACTAGCGCAGCAGGCTGAGAAACTCGGCTTCGACCAGATTTGGGTGAGCAGCGACCTATTCTATCGCAGCGCACCCGTCATCCTGTCTGCGATGGCGCTCAACACACATCGCATCCACATCGGCGCAGGCGTGCTGAACCCGTATACGATGCACCCCGCCGAAATCGCCGCCATCGCTGCCACGCTAGACGAGGTGTCGCACGGGCGTTTCATGCTAGGGCTGGCATCGGGCGCAGCCGAATTCCTGGGCTGGGTCGGCATGAAGCACAGCAAGCCGCTAGCAGAACTGCGCCAAGCGGTGCAGACCATCCGCCTGCTGCTGCGCGGAGAGCGCCCCGCAGATTGGGACGCATCCCCGCATTGGAGCAAAGAGGCGTACCTGCGATTTTCGCCGCAGCGCACTGCGTCCAAGCGGCGCATCCCCATCTACATCGGCGCTATGGGACACCGCATGCTCGCCCTTGCCGGCGAAATCGGCGACGGCGTGCTGCCGCTCCTGTTCCCGCCTGAGCGATACTACACCGCGCGCCGTCATGTGGGCGCAGGGCTTGCACGCCGTGCAGTCGGCGTTGACGCAAATGCCGACGCCAAAGATTTCGACTTCGCCACCTGCATATGGGCATCCGCATCACAAGATTACCACGCCGCGCGCAGCGTCTTGGCGCACAAGATCGCATACTACGGCGGCGCTATGAACGATGACCTGCTTGCCGATATGGGCATACCCAAGTCCGACTTCGAGCCAATAACGCACGCGCTGCTCGTGAAGCGCAGCGAGACAGAGGCGATTGCGCTAGTAACCGACGCCATGCTTCGGATTGGCGTGGTGGGCAGCGCCGCCGATATAATCGATCGCCTAGAACCCTTAGCAGCGGACGGCGCAGCGCACCTAAGCTTCGGGCCGCCCCTAGGCCCTGACTCCAAAGAGGCGGCGCGCATCCTAGCCGAAGTTGCGGCGCACTTTCGCCGCCGCGCATAGAATCGAGACGCATATATGGCGAACCTGAACGAATACACCCGTGTGCTGGTGGTCGCAGCCCAACAGCGCAGCGCAGACGAACTCGCCCACACGCTCGAAAACAGTGGATGCGTGGTAACCTCCACCACCAGCGTAACCACCGCCTTGGACATCGCCGGCTACTCCGACATCGACGCCGTAATGGTAATGGAGGACATCGCGCTGTCCGAGCGGGACTACCTGCGCTCCCAGCTGGCGTCATACCGCCCCAACACCATCGTGGTGTCCGTTCGCAGCGCGCGTTCCGCCATCATCCGGCTTCGACAAGCGTTCAAGGAAGCCCGCAGCGTGGACGAATAGCCATTCCCACACGCTCTCTCTGCCCATACGCCCGTGGCGCTCACCGCCTGCCCATTCGCTCGTCCCATTAAAAGGTAGGGCGCTGCCCTTGGCGCCCCGTTCCATCCCGCCTGAACATTAAGGCACAAGAGCGCCGCAACCTCCCCTGATGCCTGTTTAACACATCCTAAACCGCCATTAATCCTGCGTTAATGCGCCGTTTATATCTGCTCTGTAACCTTGTTGCTGACACAGATTTGGGGTAATTCGGTTTTAAAGGCATCAAGAATTTGAGGAGGTATTGCTCGATTATCATGCCAAAGTTCAAGGTTCTTCACAAAACAGGCTTGGTTTCCAAAGGCAAGCGCAGCGCAATGGGTATCGGCTTCGTGCTCATGCTAGTAACTGCGCTCACAGCGTTGGCTTGCGGCGGCGCACCCGCTGCACCTGCACAGCCACAGGCAGCATCCCAACCGGCTAGCCAATCAGCGCCTACCACAGCACCGGCAGCACCCGCTAGCTCTGAACCCGCAGCAGCCCTCAAGGGCACAATAGAGATTGACGGCTCAAGCACGGTGTTCCCCGTCAGCGAGGCGGTCGCCGAAGAGTTCCACAAGATCCACCCCGATGTGCGCGTCAATGTGGGCGTGTCAGGCACAGGCGGCGGCTTCAAGCGCTTCACCGCCGGCGAAATCGACATCAGCGACGCATCCCGCCACATCAAAGACAACGAAGCCCAGGCTGCCGCAGACAACGGCATCGAGTACTATCCCCTCCGTGTCGCTATGGACGGACTCTCCGTGCTAGTCAGCCCAGACAACGACTTCGTCGAGTGCCTGTCCACCGACCAGCTCAAGGCTATCTGGGAGCCGGGTAGCACCGTTGCCAACTGGAGCGATGTCGACCCATCGTGGCCCGACAAGAAGATAGTGCTGTATGGACCAGACACCGACTCCGGCACTTTCGACTACTTCACCGAAGAGATAATGGGCGAGGCGCAGGCGAGCCGCGCGGACTACACTGCCAGCGCAGACGACAATGTGCTAGTGCAGGGCATCGCAGGCGGCAAGTACTCGCTCGGATACTTCGGATACGCCTACTACATCGAGAACACTGACAAGCTAAATCTCGTTGCAGTGGACTCCGGCAACGGCTGCATAACACCCACATCGGAGACGATAGAGAACGGAACATACTCTCCGCTTGCGCGCCCGCTGTTCATCTATGTGAGCAAGCAGAGCCTGGAGCGCCCTGAGGTGGAGGCGTTCGTCGAGTTCTACCTAGACAACGCAGCAGATCTGGCGCAAGAGGTCGGCTACATCAAGCTCAGCGAAGAAGAATACGCATCCAACCGCGCCTCAATCCAGTAGCCGTCAGCGACAACTAGACAAGTCCCCCCAACCTAGCGGCGGCGCATACGACCCTCCATATGCGTCGCCGCTTTCTTGCGTCGCGTTGCTTTGGTCGGCAGAGTAGATGCCCGTAAGCGGACTGCGTATAGTGCGCTAACTCCACTTGAGGCTAGGGGGTTTGTGCTTTTCCTGAAAATCACAGGCTGGGCAGCGGCGCCGTGTCTCCAGTATTCTGCTGCCATATGCGGATGCGGGCAGCCATATCGATGACGCGGTCGCGCTGCGACGGGTCGCGGTAGAGGTTGTGCAGCTCATGCGGGTCGGTGTTCAGGTCGAAGAGTTCGCCCTCATCGCCAGCGCACAGCGCAAGCTTCCACCTGTCGGGCGTGATGATGCAGCGGCGCGGCAGTGCGTTCATCCGGTTGATACCGGCGCTGCCGAGGAACCTGTCCGGCAGTTCCTCGCTCGCCCCGTTCCACTGGACGACCACATCGTTGTCGCTCAAGTCAGCCTCACCGCGCAGCACGGGCGCAAGGCTATTGCCTTGTAGGTGGGACGGCGGCGTCTGCCCCAGCAAATCCAGCAGCGTCGGCACGAGGTCTATGTGCCCTGCGCTGCCCTCCAGCAGCGTCTGACCGTCGGACAGCCAAGGCACGCGCATCGTCAGCGGCACGCGCGACGCCTCTTCGTAGAACGAGCGCTTCTCCAACATCCCGTGATCCCCCGCCATCTCACCATGCTCGCTTGTGAACACCACAACGGTGTTATCCGCAACGCCCGCCGCATCCAACGCCGCCGTAATCTTGCCCACCATTCGGTCAACCAGCGTGATGTTGGCTAGGTAGTGCGCCCGCAGCGTCCGCCAGCCCAGCTCGGTGGTGAGGTCTTGCCCGCTTGCCGGATTGTGCGACATATACGGGTCGGCGGACGGGTCCCCACCCTCGTACATATATTGCGTGTAGTAGTTGCCGCGCACTCGGTTGTACAGCGACGCATTCTGCGGTCGCTGTAGGAACGCAGGCCCGACAGGAAGCGTCGCCGGGTCGTACATGTCGTTCAGCGGCCCGTTGTACGGCGGATGCGGCTCAAAGGTGCTGACATACAGCACGAACGGTCGGTCGGCATTGCGACCTATGAAGTCTGCCGCACGGTCGCCCAGAAACGACGCCATCTGAAACTCTTCCGGCAGCTCCGAGCGCGCCGCCGGCGAAAAGATGAACTTCCCCGCCATCCGCTCCAAGTCCGGCTCAAAGCCGTTATCAACAAGATGATGCCAGTATGTGCTGTACTCGTTGCGATACTCCCGCCGCGTGTACTCCGGCAGATGCCCATCCTCGCTGCTCACCCACTCGTCGAAGCCGTGCTGACGGATAACATCGTCTCCCAGATGCCACTTGCCGAAATAGCCGCAGTGGTATTCGCTTGGCAGCATCTCCGCTATGACTGGTATGTCGCGCGACATCACGAGCTGGTTCACCAGCATGTTGGCGGCGTGCGGATACAAGCCCGTCATGATGGACGCACGCGCCGGCGTGCACACCGGCTGCGTAACATAGGCATTTTGGAACACGAAACTCTGCGCCGCAAGCTCATTCAGATGCGGCACATTCAGCCAGTCGTTGCCGTAGCACGCCATCGTGTCCGCGCGCTGCTGGTCGCTAAATATGAACACTAGATTAGGTCGGTTCGCCATAGATCATCCTTCCTTTGCTCATCTTATCGTCTCATCATTGTCATTATCGACCTAACGGGAAACGCCGCATTCCTATCCCCAAATTCCCGCCGTGCTTGCATTATATGCAAATCCGCACTTGGTGTAATCCGCCGCTAGGCTCGGGACAGGTGGCGTAGCGCAGGTTCGTGTATCTCAACGCCCAACCCTGCGCCCGTAGGAACAGCCAGAAAGCCGTCTTTTTGGTCAAAGGGAGTTTCCGTTAGAGTTTCGCGTATGGCGCTTGGGGTGCGGTCGAACTCCATGACCGGTTCCTGCTCATAAGGGCGCGGATCGTGCGCGGGCGGGCAGGGCGGGAGGATTGAGGCAAGATGCAGAGATGCGGCTATCATCACGGGAGATCCCCACACATGGGGGTTAACTTGGATGCCATGTGCGTTTGCGGCGAGGGCGATGCGGCTCATTTCGGTTATACCACCAGCGTTGACCACATCGGGTTGTGCTATATCGTAGGCGCGGCGGGCGAAGAAGTCGGCGAATTCGTAGCGCGTGCGCAGGTTTTCGCCGCCCGCTACCGGCATAGGAACGGCTGACTTGACTTGCAGATAGCCATCTATGTCTTTGGCGTTGACAGGCTCCTCAAACCAGCCTATGTCGTATTCAGCGAGGCGGTTGCCGATTTGTATGGCAGTTGCAGCGTTGTAGGCTTGATTGGCGTCCACCATCAGACGAATTCCATAGTCGAGGGTGCGGCGGAGTGCGGCTACGCGGCGGATGTCGTCTTGGATTGACAGCCCGCCGATTTTGGTCTTCATGCCCTTGAAACCGAGTTCCCTATAGCCAATGGCTTCGTCCAGCAATCGAGTGGGAAACTCGCCCTTCGTGTAGTACAGCCCGGTGGCGTACACGGCTACCTTGTCGCGCACACGCCCACCCAGCAGCTCGGACACCGGCAGGTTGTATGCCTTGCCAGCGATGTCCCAAAGCGCGATGTCCACGGCGCTGATAGCGCTCCCCCCAAAGCCGCCGGCGTTGTTGCCGTTATAGACGCGTGCAAACATCTGCTGCCAAAGGCCGTTGCGGTTGAGAGGGTTCGCACCGATTAGCAGGTCGCCGAAATGGTGCGCTATGAAACTGCCGCCAGCGCCCACATAGCCCTCGCCCCAGCCAACTATGCCCTCGTCGGTCTCGACTTTCAGCAGATCGACGCTGCGGTGGTCTATCCAGCCGTTAGACCACCCGAAAGGGCGCTCCAGTGGGGCAGAAAGGTTGTAGCCGGTAACAGCGGTGATCTTCATGGCACAACTCCGAATGTGTTGGTGTGTCTCTGTGTGTCGGTGTATCGACAAACGCTTTCCGTGCGCATCTGCGCTGACGCCCTTGCTAGGCGCACTTGGAGTGTAGCGATGGCTAGCCCGATATGTCAATCAGCGCGTATCCCCGTGCAGCAGCCTCCGCCAGCTTTTTTATGTGGCAGATGGGCGGTGGTTTGGGTTACACTTGTGTTGCCCCAAACGCGAGCCTTAACGCAGGCGTTACAAGGCACGACGGACGGCGGCGCAAGATACAACTTACGAGCAGCAGGAGGTGGATAGCGCTATGGCTAAATATGCGCGGTTTGAGCACGAAGGCGTAGTTTCCTACGGCGTGGTAGAGGGCGACAGTGTTCAGGGTATAACGGCAGCGCCCTATGAGGAGCACGAACTGACCGGAGAGGCGTTTGCTTTGGCAGATGTGAGCCTGCTTGCGCCGGTGATGCCCGGCAAGATAATCGCCATCGGCAGGAACTATGTGAGCCACTTGGTGCACTCCGCATCGCTAGTGGGCGGGGACATAGACCTGCCGAAAGTGCCGGAGCCGTTCTTCAAGACGCCATCATCGGTGATAGGCCCGAACGACCCGATAGTCATCCCGCAAGAGGCAATCGACGAGGGTGTGCTAGTGGAAGAAGAGGCAGAGCTGACGCTCGTCATCGGGAAGCGCTGCCGACGGGCGACGCGCGAGAATGCGCTCGACTATGTGTTCGGCGTAACCTGCGGCAACGATGTGAGCGCACGCAACTGGCAGCGTGGAGACTTGTCGTGGTGGCGCGCAAAGTCATCCGACACATTCAGCCCGATTGGGCCATACATCGCAACCGGCCTCGACCCCGACAACCTGCTGCTCACCGGGCGCGTGAACGGCGAGGTCATACAGCAGTCCAATACCGACGACTTGGCGCACAACTGCAGCCGCATCATAGAGTTCGTGAGCAGCGTGCTGACGCTGGAACCGGGCGATGTGATAATGACCGGCACTCCGGGCGAACCCGGCGCAATCAAGAGCGGCGACACAGTGGAGGTGGAACTAGAAGGCGTCGGCACGCTGAGCAACCCCGTCGTAGCGGAAGAATAGACGCCACCGGACAACCAGCCGTCCATACAAACAAGATAGAAGCGCCGCCGACTCTTGTCAGCATCCTAACCCATGGGGAGAAGTATGTTGGCAGGCGGCGGCGCTGTTGCTTTGTCTGCAATGTCTGGCAAGTCGCCTGCCCCGCAATCGGGATGCGCGCAACGCTGCGAATCAGCCCAGCACATTGCCGATAGTCAGCCAGTAGAAGACGATGTATGTGCCCGCGATGAGCATCAGCCATGTGCCTACGGGCTGGATGTAGGGCATGGCTCTTCGCATTAGGCGCACCATAGCGGTCTTGAAAAACGCCATCCCGAGCGTGAGGGCAAGAATGACGACGCCCATCCCCAATGCATATAGCACGAACTGAGCGAATGCAGCGGGGATGCTGGCTACGGCGAACGACGAGCCTATCACCGTGAGGAATATGGGCAGCGTGCAACTCAACGACGCCATGCCATAGGACAAGCCGAACAGGAAGTACCCGCGCACATTGGTTTGGCTAGGGTCGCCAAAGCGCTCGGAGAGCTGCTGCGCAAGGGCGGTGTAGAGCTTGCCGCCGCTGAGCAGCCATGCGCCGACTACCACAAGCAGCACACCGATGCCCAGCCCCAGCCACGGCAGGATGCCGCCGACCACCGAGCGCGCCCCCAAGCCAATGACCGCGCCTGCGACCGCAAAGAGCAGCACGAACCCCGCAGTTACCGACCCGCCGACCACCAGCGCCTTGCCGATGTCTCGCGCCAGAGACTTGGCGATGTCTGCAAACATCGGCTTGCCTGTGCGCCCCGATGGCTCAGCGCCGCCAACGCCTAGGTACAACCCCATATACGCAGGCAGCATGGCAAACCCGCACGGGTTGAACGCCGCCGCAACACCAGCGCCGAATGCGAAGCCAAGCGGCGCTATAACGCCCAGCCCGCCGAGCTGACGCGCTGCGCCGCCGGACAGCGACTCCACGAAAAAGTTTATGCTGTCAACGCCGCTTTCAGCTCGCAGCAGCAGCGCACCCAAGACGGCTATCCCCAGTGCAAGCACCGCCACACATACCGGCAGCAAAACCTGTCGCAGGAAACCCGCGGGACGCTCCGTATAAATTGCGCTTTCGTTCATCTCACCGCCCCTTGTGGTAGATTTGCGCCTTACAGAGTTTTGGCTCATCTGTTGTTAAGTTTGATGCGATGCGGCGCGATAAGGTTCCATTCAGGTGTGTAGGTGTAGGACAAAAAACCTCAGCGTTGCAATAGTATCAGCAGGTTGTGGTGCGTCCACGCTGCACCCATTCGCTCCCGTCGCCTTATCTCTCTTTGTCAGTCTTGTGTTAGCCATGTCTATCGCTAAATGTCCGCACAAGCTAGGTGTGCGCCGACAGGCACTTACAGCAATCGGCGCACACTGGGGGCATTATGGCGCGCGCCTAGTCGTTACCCGGCACGGGTAGTGCCTCGACTTCTGGCTTGGCGCTCTTGTGAGCGTTGAACGCCGGCATCACATCCTCAGCGAACCACTGCAGCTGCTCGACGATAACCGCCTGCGGTGTGCCAACCGGCTGGCTGACGCTGACGCGGTCTAGCCCGGGATAAAGTTCCTCGATGCGCTTGAGATGCTCCGTAACCTGCTCCGGCGTGCCGCACAGGAATCCGCCCGCTTCCACTGCGCCCTCTATGCGGGGCAGGTCGGCAGTCGGGGCGCGCCGCGGGTCGCTCATAGCGTCTATCTGCTCATCGCTGAGCGAGCGCACCAGCCGCAGCGGTCCGAACATCTTCAGGTTCTCTTCGAAGTAGTGCGCCGCTTCCTTTGTCGCCTTTTCCTTGCTGTCCGAGAGGTAGAAGTGGAAGCCAAAGCTGAGGTTTTCGCCAAGCTCCAGCTGTTCGCCCTTGCGCGCATAGGCGTCGCGGAACGCCTCGATGACGCGGTGCATCGCGCCGCCCTCCGCTACGCCGCCGCCGATGATGCCCTTGATGCCGTGCTTCGCCATGAAGTCCAAGCCGCGCGGCGTGGCGCTCTGAATTGGCTGCCAGCATTCCACCGGTAAGCGTATCGGGCGCGGTACGAGCGTGATCTCCTCCAGCTGATAGCCGCGATACGGCACGCTGGGCGGGATGGTGTAGTTCTTGCCCTTGTGTGAAAACGCATCTTCGTTGAACGCCTTGAAGATGATGTCCACCTGTTCCTCGAACAGGTCGCGGTTGCCCTCTTGGTCGAACAGCGGCGAGCCGAAGGTCTCGATTTCACGGCTGTGGTAGCCGCGCCCCACGCCGAATATCACCCGTCCGCCCGTCAGGATGTCCGCCGTGGCATAATCTTCTGCCAGCCGCAGTGGATGCCACATCGGCGCAATGTTGAAGCCGCAGCCGATGTTCAGCCGCTCGGTTATGTGCGCCAAATGCACCGCAGACATCAGCACATTCGGGATGCACTCGTAGCCCTCCGGCTGGAAGTGGTGCTCCGCAAGCCAGAAGGTGTCATAGCCGTTGGCGTCCATCGTCTTGGCGATAGCGTCCTGCTTGGCGTATGCTGTGGCGAGGTGGCCGTTACCAAACAGCCGGTCGTTCACCGCCGTCCCCGCATAGCCCAAATCGTCCATATCCACATGCCCAGCGTACAAGCTGTCAAACTTGGTAATCATCACTGCCTCCATGCAATCTCTTCAGTCAGCCTATCTCAGTCCATATCAGTCCGTCAGCGTAGAGTGTAGCAGGTGAGGCGTGCTTGTGCCGCCCCATTCATACCAGCATACACCTGAAAGCCTACTCAATCACGCAGGCTTATTGTAATCTGACATAATGCGATGTCAATACGGCGCATATCATACTCAGTCGCCGCTACACCCCCGCCTCCGCTCCGATGTACGGGCGCATCCGCAGTGAGCGGAGACGGATGGGCATACCGGTGAACAATGTGTGGGGCGGATATGAGCGCCGGGTGTCCGCTGATGACGACGGGCACTCCGATGCCACATATGGGGCGGATATGAGCGCTTCGGTACGCCGTTGGAGAGCGACCGATATGGCGCAGGCAGCTGATGTTCGGTGCAGGCGTATGGCGTATCAGGTCGCATCCTGTTTCACGCCGACGATGGCAATACCGCCAATGTGCTCAGCGTAGGTGCGAAATGTGGCGCGCATCCCCAGAATGCGACGGCGTGCCGCCGGTCTGGTCGCCACTCTCCAGACAAACCTAATCGTCCGCCCCAGTCCTTCGTCTCGGATAAACCTGCCCGGTTCCAGCAAGTGCATCGGTGTAGTTACCGGCGTAGTAACGCTGAACCCGTGTCGTTCCAGCAGCACTGACCATTCGCCGGGTGTTAGGGGGCGTGCCCCGACCCGGATGTTCGCTGATAACGCTTGGCTGATTTCCGATTTCTTGTCCTCTTCCATCTCTTCGGGCAGCAGGCAAAGTTCATGGACGCCATACCGTCCGCCCGGTCGGAGCAGCCGCACCGCTTCCGCAACGATTGCCTCTTTTTGCGAAGCGGTTTGCATCGACAACATCGCCTCGCCGAAGACTACCGTTGCCGATTCGTCGGGCAGGTTGGTGGATTCAGCCCTGCCCACGAGGCATTGCCGTCCGGGGCCATTTAGGTAACGACGCGACTGTCGGGCAGCGTTTTCATCCCTTTCCACGCCGATATATGAGGACGGATTTTGTTCCAGCGCGGCGCGCGCAGTCAGCCCAAGGCCGGGAGCAAACTCAACCACATCATCGGTATCGGAGATGTCCAAAGTCGCCAGCATCGCTTGCGTCAGCTCCAGCCCGCCGGGACGGAGCACCCTCTTGCCCATCTGCGCCAGCAGCCAGTGGCCGGGCATTCGGCTGTAATCCAGCCCTTCTCCGGGGAGATATTCTGCACTATCCTTATTCATCTTTTCCATTTTTCACCTGCATTTAATAGTTTAATATGTATACCAATTATTTAATAATAAACTATCACGAAATTTTTGATTAGTAAACACTAATTACAGATAACGCAGCGTTTTCATTCAGGTAGTTTAGTCGTACAATGAGGCAAGAGACATTATCAGAAAGAGCAGAACGGATGGGTACGCTGCCATGAAACCCTTGCAGGGTAAGATAGCGCTGGTAACCGGAGCGAGCCGTGGCATCGGGCGCGGAGTGGCGCACGAACTCGGAGCGGCGGGCGCGACGGTGTATGTTACTGGGCGCAGTGTATCGGGGACGCCAACGACGGAGGCGCTCGGCGGCGCTGGTTACGCAAGCCGGCGGCGAGGGCATCGCCGTGCGCTGCGACCACACCCGCGACGCCGATGTCCAAGCGCTATTCGAGCGCATCCGCAGCGAGCGGGGGCGGCTGGACATACTGGTGAACAATGTGTGGGGCGGGTACGAGCGCTTCGGGGACGCCGACTTCGTAGCGCCGTTTTGGGAGCAGCCGATGTGGCGCTGGCAGCTGATGTTCGATGCCGGCGTTCGGGCGCACCTAGTTGCGAGTATGCACGCCGCACCACTGATGATACCGCAGCGCAGCGGCATCATCGTAAACATATCGGCAGGTGACGGGGACAAGTATCGCGGGCAGGTGATGTATGACATTGCAAAGACCGCGGTGGATCGCATGGCGTTCGCAATGTCGCAGGATCTTCGGGAGTACGGCATCGCCGCGCTTGCAATGCACCCGGGCCTCACACGCACAGAGCGCGTGGAGCGCTTCGCCTCCGCAGCAGAACTCACGCATTCGGAGTCGCCGCACTATGCCGGGCGCGCCGTAGTCGCACTCGCTACCGACCCTGCCGTAATGCGGCGCAGCGGCGGCGCCTACAAAACCGGCACCCTCGCCCGCGACTACGGCTTCACGGATGCGGACGGCACACAGCCGAAGCCGTTCAGCTTCGGCTAGGGGGACGCGCTCTTTATGAAGCTTGCAGTTCGATTTGCGTCCGGGAGCGTTTGGAAAATACGCTCAATCTTGGGAAAATCTGCATCCCAATAGACTACTGCATCTTGGATTATGTCTTCCAGCAGATTAACTGCAAAAAGAACTTGGCGCGTTCCTTCAATTGAGGATTCACTAATATCCGCTGCAAACGAGCCATCATCGTTAGCACGATTCAGTATGTACTCCTCAGCGCCTTTTAGTATGGGACAGATGGCGTTGAGTTCATTGATTTTAACGTCTGTGCATTTGAAATACAGGAAGTCCAGTGAGTATATAAAACGGGCAAGGTCTATCGTCCTCATATCGCTGTCAAAAAACGATAGCAGATACACGAGCCAAACACCTGAGGCATCCGGGGTCTTTTGGATTTTGTCTAGCAGATAACAAACTCTATAAAACCCTTCCAGGGTTCTAGGGACAATTTTCAGTAGAATTTCTTCATCCACAACCCGTTGCAGCTGATGGGAAAACCTCTGATTTTCGATGTCCAGAAACTGGTGCTGGAACTCAAGGATACGGTTCTTGTTGTCTGCAGATTGTATGACGGAAGCCATTTCTGTGCCGCCGTCAACGCATTCTTGCAAGAAAATATCTTTAGGAACACGATATGCCTGCCTGCTGCCCCATGCGGGAACTGCACCCACTTTCCCTTTGTCCATTATCCATTGCGGCGAAATAAAGGCGAATTTGTTATCAGGCTTAACTACATAGAAGAATTCGCGGTCAGTGTGTGGAATTCTTGGTTTGTTTGCAGGTTTCTTCCCAACTTTAGACAACTTGAAGTCAAAGAAGTTGAGTTTGGCACTTTCTTCTGCATACTGAAATTCGTAAAGCCGTTGCTCACCCGTACCCAATTCAGCACGATAATCAGGCTCTCGGGTTACCTGCCGAGCGCCCCTGCCAAACCATAGTTCGGCATCACCGCCGTGCTTGCTCACCGCAAGCGCTTCGTCTTCATATTTCTCAGATAGAACCGATTGCAGGAACGGCATAAACTCCAACTCCGCAATCGCCTTCTTTTTCATATCCTGCCTGTATGCAAGATATGTGCGGGATCTGATGTCGCTGGATTGTGCGTAGATGATTTTCGACGGTGTCGTCATGCTATAAGAGGATCCCCTGAATACGCTTATCCGACATAGCGCAGAATTCAGGATTTACATCCTGCCCGATACCGTTACGCCCGTACAACGCCGCCGCAACCAGTGTTGTGCCCGAGCCTAAGAACGGGTCAAGAACGGTTTCCCCAACGAAACTATACGCTCGTATCAAGCGCGATGGTAACTCTATAGGGAACGGGGCCGCATGGCTGCGCCGGTCGCCGCTCTTTTCAGGCTTAATCAGCCACACATCCGAGTTTTTCATAGAAAGCCAAAAGTCCTTGTCAAGCTTGGACAGCTCACGCTCTTGCTCACTCACATGAGCGTACTTTCTCACTCCCTTGGGTGCGGGCTTTTCAAATTCTAGAATGAACTCGTGCATATTGTTAATCAAGATGCTGCCCGGATACGGATATGTGCCGAAGTGCGCTCTCACGCCGTTTGTCTTATGCCATACGATGTCGCGCTTGAAAGTGAACCCTACTTTCTCGCAGGCGTCGATGTTCTTGCCGACCATATTCAGCGTCCGGAATGTGCCGTTTCCGCGTACAGGCAGGTTCATTATGTTGAGAAAAAACTTCCTACCCGGCTGGAGTATGCGAAACACTTCACGCCATACCAGCGTAATTTCTTCAAGCCACTCGTCAAAGTCGTGGATGTTACCCAAATCATTTTGCAACGACTCGGAATACATCTTGGCATTGAAGTATGGTGGCGAAGTGATTGCAAGATGGACACTGCCATCCGCAATAAATCCCATATTACGGGAATCGCCGGCGATGATGCGCTGCTGCGTGCTGCCGTACTCGATGGGCGATGATGCGTAGGCGGCGCTGGCGGACACTTGTTTGCGGCGAAACGGGGCGATGTCTGTTAATCGGAACCGATACTGGCCGCTGGCAGATTTAGCCGCAGCTAAATCACCACTTCTGACTAAATGGTGAATGTCATCCACGGACAGACCAGTATAAGAAGCAACCTCGCTTACCGCCAAGTAAGTACGGTCTCGGTAATCGCCCACCATTAGCCCTCCACCGCCGGCAAGCCCTCCTACGGCTGTGCCGTCTCGTAGCCTTCGACGCGGATGCATGACACCCAGTGGTTGGGCAGCACTTCGCGCATCTCAGGCACTTCCAGCTGGCAGTCGCCTATCATGGACGGACAGCGGGTGTGGAACACGCAGCCCGGCGGCGGGTCCATTGGGCTTGGCACATCGCCCGTCAGGATGATGCGCTCGCGCTGCTGCTCCACTATCGGGTCGGGGATCGGCACGGCTGACAGCAGCGCCCGCGTGTACGGGTGCAGCGGGTTTTCGTACAGTTCGTTACGATCGGCGATCTCCACGATGTGCCCGAGGTACATGACGGCGATGCGGTCGCTGATGTGCCGCACCACAGACAGGTCGTGCGCGATGAACAGATATGTCAGTCCGAACTGGTCTTGCAGGTCTTCCAGCAGGTTGATCACCTGCGCCTGAATGGACACATCCAACGCCGACACCGGCTCGTCGCAGACGATGAAGCTGGGGTTGACGGCGAGTGCGCGGGCGATGCCGATGCGCTGACGCTGTCCGCCGCTGAACTCGTGCGGGTAGCGGTCCGCCATATACGGATTCAGCCCCACCGTTTGCAGCAGCTGCGTTACGCGCTCGCGGTATTCCTGCTTGGACGAGGTGAGCTTGTGCACGATGAGCGGCTCGCCCACGATGTCACCGCAGGTCATGCGTGGGTTCAGCGAGCCGTATGGGTCTTGGAAGATGACCTGCACCTTGCGGCGCATCTCGCGCATCGCGCGGTTGTCCAGGGCGTTGAGGTCTTCGCCCTCGAAGTAGATGTCCCCTTCGGTGGGCTTGTACAGCTGGAGGATGCAGCGCCCTGTGGTGGTCTTGCCGCAGCCGCTCTCTCCCACAAGCCCCAGCGTCTCGCCTCGCCGTATGGTAAAGCTCACATTGTCCACCGCCTTGATGTCCGCCGTCTTGCGCTGGAAGAAGATGCCCGATGTTACCGGGAAGTACATCTTCAGGTTACGCACATCCAGCAGTATCTCGTTGTCCTGTGCATTGGATGCCTGTGTCTGTGTCATGCGAAGCATTTCTCCATTTTCAAGAAGCGGGGAGCAGCCGTCTTTTCATATGTGATTGCAGAAGCCCAATAGATGTGTCAGCGTAATTAGCGCTGCGCTATCCCCGCGACAGTTCGGGGAGTTCGTCCGACCGCCAGCAAGACACCGTGTGTTCGTTGCCAATCTCTCGGAGTGTCGGCGCTTCGTCTAGGCACTTTTCATATGCGAAGCGGCAGCGCGGGGCAAACGAGCAGCCCTGTGGCATGTTGACGAGGTTCGGCGGCAAGCCCTCTATCGCCTCCAGTCGGACGCGGTCGCGCTCGTCCAAGCGCGGCACCGACGCCAGCAGCCCCAGCGTGTACGGATGGCGCGGATTGTGATAGATCTCGCGCGCATCCCCCGTCTCTATTATCTTGCCGGCGTACATCACGATGACGCGGTCGGCGTAACGCGCCACTACGCCGAGGTTGTGCGTGATGATTATCATCGCCGTGCCGAACTGCGCCGCCAAGTCTTGCATCAGCTCCAGTATCTGCGCCTGAATCGTAACATCCAGCGCAGTGGTCGGCTCGTCCGCGATGATGAGGCGCGGGTTGCAGCTGAGCGCCATCGCAATCATGACGCGCTGTCGCATCCCGCCGCTGAACTGGTGCGGATAGTCTTTCAGTCGGTTCTCTGCATCCGGGATGCCCACCAGCCCCAGCAGCTCGGCGGCGCGAGAGCGTGATTGCATCTTCGTCATCCCGAGATGCAGCTCGAGCGTCTCCGTCAGCTGCCGTCCGATGGTCAGCACGGGGTTGAGCGAGGTCATCGGCTCTTGGAAGACCATCGAGATAGAGTTGCCGCGCACATGCCGCATTTCGGAGTCGTCCATCAGCAGCAGGTCTTGCCCGTCGAATATGACCTGCCCGCCGACGGTTCTGCCGGGAGGGTTCGCCACGAGGCGCATAATGGACAGGGCGCTGACGCTCTTGCCGCAGCCGCTTTCACCAACCACGCCCAGCACTTCGCCTTCCTCTAATTCGTAGCTGATGCCGTCCACCGCCTTCACCACGCCCTCTTGCGTGAAAAAGTAAGTCGCTAGGTCTTTTATCTCTAGCAGCGCCATAGACAGCCTCCCGAATATACGCCTTTTGAGGGGGCAAACTGCCTAATCGGACACTCGCCGTCCGTACGCAGCCCCAATCTGTCCATATAATAAACAAACCTTATCGTTACCGCAACACTCGGAAGGTTAAGTCGAGCAATCTGTCAGGCGGTTGAGTTGCAGAATGAGGCATAAGCCATCATCTTTCAGCCCCAATTCTCACCCTAGGTCGGGAAACCTAATACCCAGCCGGCTGCGTTCCGCTCACCCCGTCTGTTTCTAGCGCTGCGATGTCGGCGGCGCTCATCCCTAGCAGCTCGCCGAATATGCGTGCATTGTGTTCGCCAAGCGTGGGGGCGTGCCAGCGGACTGCGGGCGGCGTGGCGGACATCTTCCACGCCGCACCGGGCATGAAGTACGGCCCGCAAGACGGGTGCTCCACCAACTCGAGCAGCCCCCGCTCCTGATAGTGCGGGTCGTTGAAGATAGCCTCTCCGCTCATGACGCTTGTGGCTGCCACGCCCGCATCCTGCAGACAGCGCATCACATCGGCGGAGGATTGCGGCGATGCCCACTCGGCGATGAGCGCATCCAATGCATCTTGATTGCGATGGCGGCACAGCGCATCAGCGAACTCGGGCGCATCCGCAAGGCTCGGCATGTCCATCGCACAGCACAGCCGCCGCCATTCGTGGTCATCCGCAACAGCAATCGCAACCCACGCGTCCTCACCCGCACACCGATATACTCCGTGCGGCGCATAATGCGGGTGGCGGTTGCCGCGGTTTGTGGGAGTGTGTCCGTTCATCTGATACGCAAGCAGATGCTCCCCGACGGTCATAATGGACGATTCGAGCTGCGACACATCGATAAACATCCCCTTGCCAGTGCGTCTGCGCCGCCACAGCGCCGCCAGAACGGCGCCCGCCGCATGCGCTCCGCTGATAGGGTCGCCAAAGTTCACGCCCGACTTTACCGGCGCATCTTCGCCTGCGTATCCGTTCATCGACGCAATACCGCCCAGCTGCTCTTGCCCGATGCCATACTGGATGAAATCCTTCCACGGTCCGCTGCTGCCAAACGCCGGCATAGAGACCATGATGATGTCCGGGCGCAGCGCTCGCAGTAGTTCGTAGCCAAGCCCGCGCCGCTCCATCAGCCCTGCGCGAAAGTTCTCGATGACCACATCGCTGATGCTCACCAGATGCTCTATCAGCGCCTTGCCGCTCGGGTGGCGCATCTCTGCCGTAACGCCGTACTTGGACATGTGCAGCGTGTTGAACCAGCCGCTGCGATTCCACGGGTCGATGCCGCGCTCGCCGTCGGGCAGATTGCCCGACCCCACGATCATCCGATGCGGGTCCCACGCCCTTGTGGACTCCACCTTAATCACTTCGGCGCCCATATCCGCAAGCAGCTTCGTCGCATGCGGGCCCGCCCATATCCGCGAAAAGTCGAGGATGCGAACCCCGTTCAGCGCGCCTGTGCCGCAATCCGATGACGCCATACGCCTAACACTCCATACAACCCAGAAAGATACAGCAAGGGCATTGTAGCGCGTAACCGTGCGCCGTGTCAGCTGATGTCGATCTGCAGACGCATCAAGGCGCATCGCATTGGGTAATCTCGCCAAATTCTTGCAAGAACAGGTGCGCCTTGTATAACCTCTATCTATATGCATATGATGCGCAAACCACGCCTGACACGCCCCTAAACCGCGCTTGGAGGCAAGCCATTGCTGACCATCCCCCAACGATTCGCAGACGACATGATAGCCCACGCCCAGCAGGAAAACCCGAACGAATGCTGCGGCATTCTTGCAGGCAAGCACGATAGGGCAGAAAACCTGTATCGCATCACCAACACGGTGGCAAGCCCGTCGCGCTATCTGATGGAGCCGCAAGAGCAGCTCCAAGCGATGCTGGACGCAGAGCGAAACGGCTGGGATGTGCTGGCGTTCTACCATTCGCACACGCACAGCGCCGCCTATCCTTCGCCCACCGATGTCCGCATGGCGCAGCAAAGCGGCTGGCTTGCCGACGATGTGTATTACATACTCGTCTCGCTCGAGGATGCGACGAACCCCCACATCCGCGCATACCGCATCATGGAAAGCGGCAAAATCGTCGAACACCAATGGGAGAGATGGGAGAGCTAGTTGCATGCCCGTTCAGTCCAGTTCGGCAGAAACGATGAAGTTAAGAAAAGCGCTACCGCACCAATTACAAGCATGTCTGCGCTTTGGAATGATGGGCGGAATGCCTGTTCAACCGAAAAACTGGTCGGTTGCCCAACCTCCTAACCACTTGCGGCAAGCTGCGTTGTATATCCCGAGCAGCTCAACTAACGCAGCGAGCCTGTCGAGCGTATGGCACACAACGACCATACCCGCAGGCGCAAGCCATCCGGATAACGCCATATTCCATCCGTATTTCACCTAATTTCACTCAGGAGGTGGAGCAAATGAACAGGAGATTGTTAAACAAGCTGATACTACCGGCGGCGCTGGTTTTGGGCGCACTGGCTGTGGTGGTCGCATTAGCGGCGCTGTCCAACAATGCAGAGGCACGCAGCGCGCCCGACAGTACCATACTCATGCGCAGCGACGGCGTGAGCGCACAGCAGGCTGATGCGGACTCATCCCGCACAAAGCCCTACATCGGCATCATGATTGCGTCCGCAGGCGATGGCGAGACAGATGCGGCAGACGCTGGCGTGCTAGTGGTGAAGGTCATCGAGGGCAGCCCCGCAGACGGCAGCCTGCAGCCCAACGATGTCATAACTGCGCTGGACGCGCAGGCAGTCGAAACACCCCGCGATGTGGTGAACATCGTTCGCGCATCGCAGCCCGGCGACACCATCGTGTTCAGCATCACCCGCGACGGTGCGCCGCAGGATGTGAGCATTACCGTGGGCGAGCATGAGCGCAGCGAAACGCGCCGCTCCAAGAGATTCGGGCACGCTTTCGGGCGATTTGGAGCTGACAGCAACCTAGTCTTGTCCGAAACCCGTTACCAAATCGATGACGGCACCAAGACAGTCCGCAAAGCCGTCGGCACACTCCAGAGCATCGACGCCGACAGCGGCAGGTTCACGATGCTGCTGCGCGACGGCTCCGAGACGCTAGAGTTCACCGCCGGCGACGAAACCGAGGTGGCATCCGAGACCGCAGCCGACCTCGCAGGGCTGAACACCACCGACACAACCCTAGTCGTGGAACACACCGCCGCAGATGGCACCATCAGCGTCGATCTCGTGGCGCAGGGCGAGTTCCCCACGATGATGCACAGCCTGACGGACGGACACGGATTCGGCAAGCACATGTTCAACAGGGGGATGTGGCGCTTCCACAACAGGCATTCGGGCGACAGCGACGGCGACCACGGCGACCATAGGCAGCGTAGAGGCGGCGAAGACTCCGCATAATCCGCCGCAAAGCGAACAGCCCCTTCCCCCAAAACATGAAACATGAGGGGAAGGGGCTGTTTTTTCGCTATGGAGAAAAGGCGGGGTTTCTCTGTGCAGACATCAGGAAGTATGCCAAAAGCCTTGGGGATGGGTGACTCTCTGCGCAGGCGCTATCGACTTACGGGATTTACAGGGTCAGGATGGAGTGCCCCTCTGGCTCCTTTTTTAGTTACTTTATGGTCGGCGTCTATGTACAGCACCTTTATGAGGAATATCAAAGTCAGGAACGAGTCAACCAGTATCCCAAGCGCGAACAACAGCATCACTCCCTCAAAAGTTACTTCCCATATGTTAGACACATACAACAGGAAGCCCACAAGGTACACGCTGCCATTGGTCAAGATGGACTGATATGCGAGATACTTGGTCTTGCCAACGCCGTAGAACACGCTGTCCATCACTGTGTTGAAGGCAAAGAGCACATACGGCACGAATAATATGCCAAATGCAGTAATCGCCCATTGGAGTGTGGTCTCATCGTCGGTGATAGCGCGAGCGGCCGCAGGGAAAAACGGCACAAACGCAATCCACACGACCACAATGCCAGCTGTGATGAGCATAGAGGCGTGCCAAAGCGCTTTGACTTTTGGCAGGTTATCAGATGCGTTGGCAACCAGCGCTTTTGTGGAATCAGCGAAAGCCAGCACCGGCACCAGCATGAAGCTCCACAGTATCTGTATGGCAACATAGTAGCCGCCAATTTCTGCTGAGCCGATTGTGTTGACGATGCGTATTATCATGAAGAAGTACGCCACATTGCGGATTAGGCTGTCTGCGCCACTGCCCAAGCCAACCCGCAAGTATTCACGCATGTCCGTAAACGAAGGAAGCGTGCTGAATGTGTCTAGCCCTATGTTCCGCGTGAAGATGAGCAACACGATGCCGATTGCGAATAGCCCTACGCTCGCCAGCAAGGTTGACCAACCCACCCCAAGCACATCTGCCTGCAGCGAAAAGGCATATCCGCCAAAGAACAGGCTGTCAAACACGAAGCGCAGCGCAACATTCACAATTGCCATTGCGAACACCAACCGCCTCAGCCCAAGCGACTCAAACAGCACCACTATCGCAGCGGCAAGAAGCATAAATGGAATGCTGAATATGCTGATGCCCAAGAAGCCGCGTGTTTGTTCCTGAATTTCTGGCGATGTGCCTATCAGCGTGATAAATGCGTCTCGGAACAGAAACACGCCTACGGAAAACGCAAGCGATGCAAGGAAGATGAATGCGAACACACTCTTCGCCCTGTCAAGCTGAACCGCCGCTGCGCTGCGTATCTGCGAACCGAGGAAGAAGAATATAGCCAGCACTGTGGCTTCTTGGAACACCTCGACAATCAGTCCCACGAACTGCCATTGGGACACGATGGCTAGACTGCCAGGGTCCGGTAACCTGTTCCCGATGAGGTAGGTGCGGTATATCTGGTAGATATTCGGCAACCCCAAGAACAGGAATATGAAGACGAAGAGCGGCCAATCCCACATCGCAATATAGCGTCGGGCATGGCGTAACATGGTCATAACATTCACCTTCGTTTAAGTAACGCTTGGCTGCTCTCCATCTTGGCGGCGGCATATGTGCAAATCAGTAGGCGCTCATCCAAATCTCGTGCACGCCGCAGCCCTACTCTCCCAGCTCAAAGGTCTTCGTCCACACGCCCGGCGACCATGCGGCGTGCTGCATCGTGTTCTGCCAGCGTTCGTTGCGCGGGTCTATGGCGCGCTGGCGCAGCCATTCGTCCGTCTTGGACACATCCGGATGCTCAAGCTCGTACACGGTCATGTACGCCGGCTCGCCCACAACCGCGCGATAGCGCCGCCCGCGAATGCAGCCCGGCACTTTCATGTAGTTGGGTACATACACGCCGTCGTACCACTCGTTCCATTCGGCATCTAGTTCGGGCGGCACGGTCATGCGCCCGATTTGCAGCGCCGGCGCCATCCCGCTCTGCGCCGCATCGTCCGTCAGCGCTGCGGGGAATATCTGAGTGTAGGTGTTGCGGATGTATGCCGTGCCGATGACCTCCGGCGATGCGCGCTTTGTCCACTCGGTGGCATTCCCGCGCACTGCGAGATACGCCTCCGAGTCCATCACGCCGATGTTCTCCAGCTCGTACATCGCAAGGTGCTTGGGCGCATCCGGCGTCAGCGCCTCATAGCGCGCAGCGCTCAGCACGCCGGGGATCGACAGCCGCTCCGCCAGATGCTCTTCGTTGTACCAGCCGTTGAAGTCGTCTTCCTTGTCAGCGGGCACCTCCGCCCACACCATCAGCAGCGCAGTTCCCTTCTTGTTGGGCATAGTGGTATCTCCTTATAATCGCGAAAAGCCGTGAAAACCCCAGAGTTTCTGGGTCAAATTTCGTCCATCCGAATTATCGCCCATTTGTATGGATTTTACAAAGCAGTGTTTTTTAAGACTGTTGCATTACTATCGCTAATACCCATAATGATTTGCACATAATTTATCATGCGCAATAATAAAGATGTGGCGCATTGAATAGAGGGTTAGGGCGAGGTAGATGCTATAATGGCTTGAATCGAATTATATCGTCGCCGGACAGAAACGCTCTTGCGAAACGCATTTCTCGCCAGAATTTTCGGGCGCGGATTCCAGCCGAACATCTGTCGCAAAGGTTGGGTAGTGGCGCTGCTCGCAGCCTGCCTAATGTGCCTTGCGGCGCTGGCAGGCTGCGGCAGAACGGACGCTGAGCCTGCGCCCAGCGCCACAGTAACGGCGTCGCCACCTGCGCCTGATGCGCTTCGGGTGGCGCTCGCATCGGTCGACATTGCGGTGGGCAGCAACCGCATCGTGTTTGGCATCATAGACGGCGCTGCGGGGGCGGTGCACGCTGCGGATGTGCAGGTGTCCAGCTTCTATCTGCCGCAGAACGGCGCACAGCCAGAGCATGTGCAGACGGTGGATGCGGTGTTTCGCGCATGGCCTGTTACGCCGCGCGGGGTCTATACGGCGCAGCTAGAGTTTGACCGCGCCGGCGAATGGGGCATCGGCGCTGTGGTGGACGATGGAAGCGGGGCAGCGCGACAAGCATCAGTGCGGGTGCGGGTGAACGAGACCGCCGCTACGCTGCCCATCGGAGCGCCTGCGCCCCGCAGCGCAAGCAAGACGCTCTCCGATGTGAACGACATATCGCACCTTACCACTGACATAGACCCGGACGCCGAGCTATACCAGATGACGATAGCCGAGGCGCTGACGCTAGGCAAGCCGATGATGGTGGCGTTTTCCACGCCTGCGTTCTGCAAAACGGCGACATGCGGCCCACAGCTCGATGTAATCAAGGCGCTCAAGGCGGACTACGGCGACCAAATGTCGTTCATCCACATAGAGGTGTACGACAACCCGCACCTGATAGAGGGCGACCTCGCAAGTGCGACGCTGTCCCCCACGCTCACCGAGTGGGGGCTGCCCACCGAGCCTTGGACATTCATAGTGGACAGCGACGGCAACATCGCCGCCAAGTTCGAGGCGTTCACCACGCGCGAAGAGCTAGAGGCAGCCGTGATTGACACGCTGCGATAAAGCCACCGCAGGGTTGCCAGCCGGCGGGGTTTCCTAACACCCCGATGGCATCCGTGAGTGTATCGGGGAACGGGCTAGCGCTGCATGGGATTCGGGTAGATAGAAAATCGGCTTGTCAAAAGGTTCATATGGCAGCAGGTGCGCATCTCTTGCAAGCGGCGGTGGCGTTTGGGCAAGCGCTAGATGCCGTCCACGATTATCATGCTGCTGTTGGTGGAGCGCATACGCATCTCTTTCGGGCCAGCGTACTCCTCCGAGTTGTACCACTCCCGCGCGCTCTCCAAGCTGTCGAACTGCAGCACCACGGTGCGGTTGGGTGGGCGGTCGCCCTCCACGAGCTGCGCCTCACCGCCGCGCACCAGATACCTGCCGCCGTACGCCTCTATCGTCGCAGGCACCAGCTTGCGGTACTCATCGAACAACGCTGCGTCCGTTACCTCCACATCCGCTATCACATACCCTGCCATGCCTCGCTCCTTTCATAATGCCAAACCATCCGCCAAGCCACCACCGTATGGTAGGATTTTTGCTCGGCTACTATCATCACCACTATCAGATGCCTTGTCAACATAGTCGGTACAGCGCGCTTCTGTGTGCTTAATACTGATGCCCGTGTGTGCTGGGACGGAGTTTTTCTAGCCCGTGTGGGCGTGGGCAGCAGCGTTCGTACCTGCTGTGCGGGGACGGAGTATAAGGCATGTGCGCTTATGATAGTGTTAAGTGCCATAGGGTAAAGCAAAGAGCACACATATCCTTTGTGTGCATCAAAGACGGATTAGGGGATGGACAATGCTCGATTACTACCAAGTGGCGGATATGCTCACGGCGGAGGAGCGACAGACGCAGGCGGTTGCACGGGAGTTCATGGATGCGGAGGCGCTGCCGGGCGTAACCGACTGGTGGGAGGATGGCGAGTTCCCCACTGAGCTGGTGCCGCGCCTCGGGGAGATGGGCTTTTTGGGTGCGAACCTTCCTGCCGAGTATGGCTGCAGTGGTGTCAACAACATCGCTTACGGACTCATCATGTACGAGTTGGAGCGCGCGGACTCCGGCTTCCGCAGCTTCGCGAGTGTGCAGGGTGCGCTGGCGATGTATCCCATATACCGCTACGGCTCTGAGGAGCAGCGCCGCAAGTACCTGCCGGCGATGGCGGCGGGCGAGCTGGTGGGCTGCTTCGGTCTGACCGAACACGACGGCGGCTCCGACCCCGGCGCTATGAAGACACGCGCCCGCAAGGATGGCGAATCGTACATCTTGAACGGCGTCAAGATGTGGATTACCAACGGTAGCATCGCCGACATCGCAGTCATATGGGCGAAGGACGACGATGGCGTGGTGCGCGGGTTCATCGTGCCGACCGATGCGCCCGGCTTCACCGCCAACGCCATCAAGCGCAAGATGAGCATGCGCGCATCGGTTACGAGCGAGCTTGTGATGGATGAAGTGCGCCTGCCGGCGACGCAAATGCTGCCAAACACCCGCGGGCTGTCGGCGCCGCTGTCCTGCCTGACACAGGCGCGCTACGGCATCGCTTGGGGGGCGCTCGGCGCACTCGAGGCGGTGTACGAGGATGCGCTGGGATTTGCACGGGCGCGCAGCACCTTCGGTCGCCCGATTGCGGCGCGCCAACTGGTGCAGACCAAGCTAGTGGATATGGCAACCGACCACACCAACGGGCTGCTGCTCGCTTGGCGGCTCGGTATGCTCAAGGATGAGGGCAAGCTCAACCATACGCATGTGTCTATGGCAAAGCGGCAGAATGTGCGGGCGGCGCTCAACGCTGCTCGCAGCGCCCGCGAAATACTGGGCGGCAGCGGCATCACCCTAGACCATCCATCCATTCGCCACATGCTCAATCTCGAGACCGTGGACACCTACGAAGGGACATACGACATCCACACGCTCATCCTTGGGCGCGACATCACGGGCGAAAACGCACTCGTGTGAGCGGCGGGCGCAAAGACCTGACGCATACGCTACACACAAGCGGATGCTAACCTTTTATCGTGCGCTGCCGTTATAATCAGTGTCGATGGGCTTGCTGCACTCGCGGTGAGCACGCAGCGACCCGCGGATTGGTAAGGCGATGACGCAGGCTGACAATCGGGGCAGCACCCAAACCTACACCCACGACGAGGTGGCAGAACTCGTACGCCGAGCGCAGGCGGGCGAGGACATCGCCTTCGCCGGGCTGTACGAATGCTACTACGATTCAATCTACCGCTATGTGGCGTTCAAGGTCGGCAACGCATCGGACGCAGAGGACATAGCGGCAGAGGTTTTCGTGCGCATGATTGAGTCCATCCATCGCTTCAAGTGGAAGGGGCATCCGTTCTCGTCTTGGCTGTTTCGCATCGCACACAACCTCGTAGTGGACTTTTACAGGAAGCGCAGCAGGAAGCGGATGGTGTCGCTGGAAGACACCACGCCCGTCTTGGAGGCTGCTGCATACGATGCGGACGCACATATGGACTTGGAGCTGGCGATGATGGAGGTCGGCAAGGCGATGGAAAACCTGACCGCATTGCAACGCGAGGTGATTACGCTGCGGTTCGCCGCAGGGCTGTCCATTGCGGAGACGGCGCGCAGCCTAGGCAAGAAGGACAACGCAGTGAAGGCGCTGCAGCACGCCGGCATCAAAAAACTCCGCCGCATCCTACAATCCGAATCGGCGGGCACAGCCGCACCCGTGCTGCGCTGCTCCGAGATATTTTAAGTTGCGGCAGTGGTCAGCTATCAGCAAGTCGGAAGATGCGAAAAGCTGCTGTCGGGCGTCTCCCATTTTGCGGGAACGATTAGACGGAATTAGGGTGGTAGCCGGACGGCTAGACACAAAAAATCTCCGAGGTCTGGGATGAACAGACGCGATTTCGAGGATGCGCTAAACGAATGCTTGGATATGCTGAGCGCAGGCTGTGGCATATCGGAGTGTGCTGCGCGGCACAGGGAGTATGCGGACGAGCTTGTGCCGCTGCTGCGTGTCGCACAGGCGACGATGCGCGTCTCGCGGGCGGTCGTCCCCGCTGCGGAGGGCAAGGTGCGCGGGCGGATGCGCTTGCAGCAGGCGCTTGCGGCGCAGGCGGAGCGCAGGGAACGCCCCGCCTTGTGGCGGCGTTGGCTGCGAATGATGCAGCGCCCTGCCCTGCGCCCTATGAGCGGCCCCATTGTGGCGATGTTCGTCGTGGTGTTTCTCACCATCGTGGCGGCTGGCGGCACGACTGTTGCATCGTCCGACAGCGTGCCGGGCGAGCCGCTTTACTGGGTCAAGAACGCAAAGGAACGCTGTGAAGAGCGCATCATAGCGCGCTCCAATGCTGACAAGGCGCAAGTCCATGCGCGCCACGCCCGCGAGCGCGGCAGGGAAGTGGGCGAACTCATCGTCCGCGGCCGTGTGCAGGATGCCGAGCAGGTGGTTGTGCGCTTGCAACATCACCTGAACGAATCGGCTAACTACATGGGCGCTGCGCTTCCTTCGCACCCGATGGAGATGCCGCTCAGCACAATGGCTGTGCGTTCCAACCCGGGCACGGCGCTGCTGCGTGAGACACTGGCGCACGATGAGGCACACCTGCGCGCTCAGCTCAACGCCCTGCTGAACAACGCCCCCAAGCATCACCGCCTGCGCGTGTGGCGCATCATGCACCAGTCTGACTTAGGCTATCGCATCGTCATCGTGGCGCTGGATGATAAGGGCGACGAATGGCTCTTGCACAGCGGCTACGCATTCCCAAGCCACCCACCGCGCAGCAATTAGCGCACAAGCCGTCGGATAGCAGGCAGGCATCTTTCGCCCACGCCAGCCTCCCGACGACCGCAACCGGTCTTGCCCTGTCGAACCTCCCGCCTCTAACAGGGGTATCTGCACGCCTGCTGCACGGGTTTGACGAAATGTGCCACAAAGTGATATATATCCCCCAAATAATCACGGGTGCGCAATCAGAGGGGATGAGGCTATGCGCTTGAACTCTAGAGTTCAGGTAACGCCGTTCAAAGAGTTCGTCTACATGTTCGTGGCGACACTGGTCATCCAATTCTTGCACATGGTTGAACACATCTCCCAGATCATCCAGAAGTTCGTGCTCAACAGCGTATCGCATCACGGGCTGATAGGCGCACTAGATGTGGAGCAGGTGCATTTCGTCTTCAACCTGCTGTACTTCGGCGCACTCATATACATAATGCTGGGCTGGCTGAGCTTCGGCAGCCGCGTGTGCAGTCAGCACAAGATGCTGGGCGCTGTGCTTGGGATGGCGGTGCTGATGCAGGGCTACCACATGGTCGAGCATTCGATGAAGCTGGTGCAGTTTTTGAGCACCGGCTTGCAGGGCACGCCCGGCATACTCGGTTCGCACTTTGATGGCGTCATATTCCACGCCCTGATGAACACGCTCGTGTATCTGCCCGCTGTGGTGGTGTTCATATGCTCGGGCATGCACAAGCATGTATGGAATAGAGACAGAGACACTGAAAGTCGGCTAGCTGCCAGCCATTAACCATTAGACGAACTGTCGCTTGCCGCCCCGGCGCCCACCCTCGCGATGGGCGTCTTTTTTGCGCCGCTGCCATCCATGCCACCTGACACTGGCACTTTCGAGTCTAGAATGCTGCGATGGAGCAGGTGGGCAAGGTTTCCCCCTTCCCCGTTCACCACATCGGGAAAGAGCGCTGCGGCGTCCACAAACCCAATGCGTCTCAATTGGGTGTATGGCATGGGTGTGTATAGCAGGCGGCGCGCATCTAACCACGCCCGTAAGCCCCTGTATCTTGCCCCGCAGGTGTCATATAATGGCTCACAGGAACATGGCAGCCCCAGCGCAGAGCGCCGCCAAGAGGGGTGCCCGGTGGAATAAGACAATCGGTAGGACAAGACATGCCCGACTTTCAGATAGTGTCCGACTTTGTGCCCACGGGCGACCAGCCGCACGCCATCGCCAAAGCCACAGCCGGCATAGACGAGGGGCTGACGCAGCAGACGCTCGTGGGCGTTACCGGCAGCGGCAAGACCTTTACCATGGCGTGCATCATAGAGAAGGTGCAGCGCCCCACGCTTGTCATAGCGCACAATAAGACGCTCGCCGCCCAGCTCGCCACAGAGTTCCGCGAGTTCTTCCCCAACAACGCCGTGGAGTACTTCGTCAGCTACTACGACTACTATCAGCCGGAGGCGTATGTCCCGCGCACCGACACCTACATCGAGAAAGACTCGGACATCAACGAAGAGCTGGACAAGCTCCGCCACGCCGCCACACGCGCGCTGCTCACACGGCGGGACACGCTCATCGTGGCGTCGGTGTCCTGCATCTTCGGGCTTGGCTCGCCCGAGGAGTATCAGGGCTTCGTGGCGTATGTGCGGCGGGGCGAACAGCGCAGTCGCAAACTCCTCATCCGTCAGCTCGTGGATATGCAGTATGAGCGCAATGACATGGACTTTGCGCGCGGCAAGTTCCGCATCCGCGGGGACACGATGGAGATTCTGCCCGCATACGAAGAGGTGGGCGTCCGCATCGAGTTCTGGGGCGACGAAGTGGACCGCATCGTGGTCGTGGACCCGCTCACCGGCGAGCTGCTCGGCGAGCGCGACGACATAGAGATATACCCTGCAAAGCACTTCGTTACCTCGCAGGAAAAGATGATGATGGCAGTGGGCGACATAGAAGCCGAACTGCGCCAATGCGTGGCAGACTTCAGAACGCAGGGCAAGCTTCTAGAGGCGGAGCGGCTGGAATCGCGCACCCGATATGACCTTGAGATGATGCTGGAGACGGGATATTGCGCTGGCGTGGAGAACTACTCGCGCCACCTTGCGCGCCGCGCCGCCGGCAGCAAGCCCTACACCCTGCTCGACTACTTCCCCGAAGACTATTTGCTGTTCGTGGACGAGTCGCACATGACGCTGCCGCAGATTCGCGGGATGTATCGCGGCGACCAGTCGCGCAAAGAGACGCTGGTGGAGTTCGGCTTCCGCCTGCCTTCCGCGCTCGACAACCGCCCTCTGAACTTCGGGGAATTTGAAAGGCACATCAACCAAGCGGTGTTCGTGTCTGCCACGCCCGGCCCCTACGAGTACGAACACAGCGCGGCGATGGTAGAGCAGGTCATCCGCCCCACCGGGCTGCTAGACCCCATCATAGAGGTGAAGCCCACGACGGGGCAGATAGACGACCTGCTATACCAGATACGCCAGCGCATCGAGCGCGGGCAGCGCACGCTCGTTACCACGCTCACCAAGCGCATGGCAGAGGAACTTTCGGACTACCTGCGCGAAATGGGCATCAAGGTGCACTACCTGCATTCGGAGATAGACACGCTCGAGCGCAGTGAGATCCTGCGCGACCTGCGGCTGGGTGTGTACGATGTGGTGGTGGGCATCAACCTGCTGCGTGAGGGCATAGACCTGCCCGAGGTTAGCCTAGTCGCCATCTTGGACGCCGACAAAGAGGGATACCTGCGCTCGCTCACCGCACTGATACAGACCATCGGGCGTGCGGCGCGCCATGTGGATGGCAGCGTCATAATGTACGCCGATGTGGTTACCGACTCCATGAAGAACGCCATCGAAGAGACCGAGCGCCGCCGGAGCATCCAAGAGGCGTACAACCGAGAGCATGGCATCACGCCGCAGGGCATCCGCAAGAACATCCACGACATCACCGAGCGCGTCAAGGCGGTTGCCGAATCCAGCGCCCCGTATGTTACGCACGGCGACCTGCCCAAAGACGACATCCTGCGCCTCGTCAAAGACCTCGAAACGCAGATGAAGACCGCCGCCCGCAACCTCGAGTTCGAGAAAGCCGCCCTGCTGCGCGACCAGATAGTAGATCTGCGCAAGGTGCTGGCGAGTTGATTCACGGCTGCCGCCAACGCCACATCCATAGCCGCCAATGCCGACCAAAAAGCCGACAGAGGTTCGCAAAGAAAGATAGCGATGCGAACAAGCATATCGACGGATACGCAGCGCAGAGCACTTTCACTTTCTGCGAACATCTTCTGCACAACATTAGCCTTGATGGTATATAATGTCGACCAAAAGCACAGATACACGCGGAGGCAACGCTATGACTAACGCAGCAACACTCACACTAAACGATGTGTACGAAGCGCTCAGAGATGTGTATGACCCCGAGATACCGGTCAACATCGTTGACCTAGGGCTGGTGCGCGATGTGAAACTCGCCGAAGGCAACATAGATGTGCAGATGACACTCACATTCGCCGGCTGCGGCATGGGGCCGTACATCGCACAGCAAGCCGAATGGCGGCTCGCAGAGCTTGAGGGCGTGGACGACATCAATGTGGACCTCGTTTTCGACCCGCCGTGGACTCCCGACGAAATCACCGACGAGGGCAAGAAACTGCTCGGGCTGGACTAGGTTTTTGAGTTACCAGTTGTCGGTGGTTCGCCATATGCGGCAGGCTGGGTTTATGCGTGAGTTTTGCCCAACAAGCGGCTTTGAGTTGCCAGTTGTCGGTGGTTAGCCATATGGGACAAACTGGGCTTATGATGGCTGTGCGGCGTAGGAAATCCCCGTAGAGAACACTGACAAAGGCGCATAGCCCGCGCATAACACTAGGAGCGTCCCCAGATGACGATGAACCCCAGACAGGCAGCACAGGCGCGCCAGCGCATAGAGGCGATGAAGCGCCAGTTCGAGCAGAAGCGCCAAGTCGCCGACGCCCTGTCGCAGATACGGTACAAGATTGGCGTCTACAGCGGCAAGGGCGGCGTGGGCAAGACCACCGTCGCCATTAACCTCGCCGCCGCACTTGCGCACAAGGGCGAAAGCGTGGGCATCTTGGATGTGGACATCGACTGCCCCAATGTGGTGCGCGCGATGAAGGTCGCCGAGCGCCCGACCGTAGGCGGAGACAACCGCATGATCCCCTCCGAGCGCTTCGGCGTCAAGGTGATGTCCATGGGATTCTTCCAGCAGAACGAAGAGGAAGCCATCATCTGGCGCGGGCCAATGGTGCACAACGCCATCAACCAGCTACTGCAAACCACCGATTGGGGCGAACTCGACTACCTCATCATCGACCTGCCGCCCGGCACATCCGACGCCCCGCTCACCGTAATGCAGACGCTGGAACTGGACGGCTTCATCGTAGTAACCACACCGCAAGAGCTTGCCAAGATAGACGCCAAGCGCTCCATCAACATGATACGCAAGCTTCAGGTGAATGTGCTGGGCGTGGTGGAGAACTTCTCCGGCGACATTTTCGGCAGCGGCGCAGGCGAAGAGCTGGCGTCGGAGTTGGGCTTGGACTTCCTCGGCAGGCTCGATCTGCGCCCCGAGTACCGTGACACATCCAAGCCCACCGTGCTGCTCAGCAACGATGTGCTTGCCGAGTACGAGGGCATTGCCGCAAAGGCGAAAGCGGGGCTAGCCGAGTAGGTGTGGGTAAGCGCCGTGCTGCCGCATACCGCAAGTCGTTCGGCAATCGGCAAGATAATACCGGAGGCAGGATATGTTCTACAGGCTATACACCGGGGACGACGGGCAGTCGCACATGGATGAGGGCTACGAGCCGCCGGATGTGCAAGACGCCACCGGCATAGTCGTTCGCAAACAAGAGCCGGGCTACTTCATCGACTGGCATCCGGCGCCGCAGCGTCAGTACATCGTTACGCTCGCTGGTCAGGTAGAGATAGGCTTGGGCGATGGCACGGTGTACACGCTTGGCGCTGGCGATATGATGCTCGCTGAGGACACAACCGGGCAGGGACACACCACGCGCGCCGTCGGGGACGAAACCCGTGTGTCCATCGCCATCCCCCTGCCGTAAAGCTTTTCACCGATAGCGGCAGTCCCTAGATTGTGGGGTAGTGATGGCGTCTATGTGCCTGTGGGTGCTGCGGCATCCGCTATGCTTGGTGTCCCCGTGCATGTTTTGCGAACGGCTATCTCCGGCGGGGCGCGCTTTGACGCTATCGGCTGCTCTGATTTATACTGCACACTGAACAATCGGATACTCGCCCGCCTGTCGGACGAGTTGGACAAGCTGGACAGCCGAACAGAAATCGTGGAGCGTTGCCGTGAGTTATGAGGACATCGTAGTAAGCAAAGAAGATGGCGTGGGCGTTATACGCCTGAACCGCCCGAAGGTGCTCAACGCCCTGAGCAAGCGGCTGTATCGCGAGGTGGATGCTGCTATCAGCGATATGGAAGCCGACGACGATGTGAAAGCCGTCATCTTTACCGGCACGGGAGAGCGTGCGTTCTCCGCCGGCGCAGACATCCACGAGCAGCTCCGCGACGCCGAGAATCCGCCGCCGCCAGACCCGAACCGCTCCGAGTATGCGTGGCATGTGGCGTCTTGCACCAAGCCCACCATCGGCGCGCTGAACGGGCTGGCATACGGCGGCGGCGCTGTGATGGCGTCCAGCTTCGACATTCGCGTGGGCTGCGAACGGACGCGCTTCCGCTTCCTTGCCGCATCCTACGGGCGTGTGAACTCCACATGGAGCCTACCCATGCAGGTTGGCTGGCCCAAGGCGAAGGAGCTGCTGTTCACCACCTGCGTGGTGGATGCCGAAGAGGCGTATCGCATCGGGCTGCTGAACCACCTCGTCAGCGCTGATGAGCTGATGCCCAAGGCAGAGGACATCGCCAAGCAGATTGCTGGCGCAGATGCCCGCATGGTGCAGGGCATCAAGGAGCTTATGATAGAGGACATCGGCGCAGAGTGGCGCTGGATGTACGACCACGAAGCCGAAGCCCAACGCGGCAAGCTTAGCCCCACCTCCGTAGAGGATGGCTTCAAAGACTTCATCGCCCGTAAGGGTCGGAAGTAGGGGCTGCTGTCAGGCATCGGATTTCGCCATCGTCCCGCAGACCAACCGCTAACCGCTTAAATCTGGTATGGTTGGGCTTCACATAAAACCTTCCCCCCAAAGAGGTAGAAATGGCTGATAACAACGGTAGGAAACTCAACACGCCGCTGGAGGGCATTCGGGTAATCGACCTTGGGCGCTATCAGGCGGGACCGCGCTGCGCCTTGATGTTTGCGCGTATGGGCGCTGAGGTCATCAAGGTCGAGAGCATCCGCGGCGACGAAAGCCGCGCCAACGGCCCACGCGTTCGCGGTCAGTCCGCCTACTGGGTGCAGTACAACAGCGGCAAGAAGAGCCTCGCCATCAACCTCCGCACCGACAAGGGCAAGGAAGTGCTGCGCGACCTTGTCAAGGTGTCCGACATCCTGCTGCAAAACTTCCGCCCCGGCACGATAGACATCATGGGCTTCGGCTACGAAACGATCAAGAAGCTCAACCCCAAAATCATCATGATAAATGTGTCAGCGTACGGGCAGTACGGCCCCAATCGCGACAAGGTGGGCTTCGACCCCATCGGGCAGGCGATGGGAGGGCTGATGTCGCTCACCGGCTACGCCGACCTGCCACCCATCAAGACCTACTTCCCACTGATAGACCGCATCACGGCGCTGCACGCCTGCATCGGTGCGCTGGGGGCGCTGCGCGAGCGCGAGATCTCGGGCGAGGGGCAGGCGCTGGAAGTTTCGCTCGCCGATACCGGCTTCACCGTGAACGAAATCCCCATATCGGCGTATCTGGGCGGGGGCGTAGAGACGACGCGCCCCGACTCCGCTATCGGCGGCGGCGGCACACCCTTCGGAGGCATGTATGAGACCGCCGACGGGTATGTCATACTCGCTGCGGGCAATGACAATATGTGGCTTCGCATTTGCGAGGCGCTCGAACGGCAGGAATGGCTGCAAGACCCGCGCTTTGAGACACGCGACCTGCGCACTCAGCACAGCGATGTGCTCGAGGAAGAGATCTCCGGGTGGCTCAAGCAGCGCACCACCAAGCAAGCCGTCGAGCAGCTCTCCGAACTCAGCATACCCTGCGCCCCCGTCAACACCACCGAGCAAGCCGCCAACGAACCCCAGCTCCACGAGCGCGAGATCATGATGGAAGTGCCAGACCCGGTTGCAGGGACGATGTGGGTTACCGGCAAGATGATAAAGTTCAGCCGCACGCCGATGGTAGTCGGGTCCGCCCCCACCGTCGGGCAGCACAGCAAGGAACTCCTGCAAGACATCCTCAACTACTCGGACGAGCAGGTGCAGGCGCTGGTGGACGAGCAGGTAGTCGGGGTATAGGCGCTCTCAGTATGACGCCTGTTGACAATGTTCATCTAGTTGTCATTGCAAATAAGAAGTGTTCGACTCAATTGGAGGCTGGTGTATGGCAGGCGAAGCCGAACTTACGGTAATATCACTCGGAGGTGGAGTGCAGAGTTCCGTTGTCGCCTTGATGGCAGTCGAAGGACTAATTAAACCTATGCCCGACTTTGCTGTGTTTGCAGACACAGGCTGGGAACCTAAAGAGGTTTATGAACATATAAGTTGGCTTGAGCAGCGCCTCCCATTCCCGATACAGCGCGTTAGCAAGTCTAACATCCGAGAAGACATTTTGGCCGGCACCAACTCCACCGGACAACGCTTTACCTCCATCCCCGCATTCGTGCGCTCGGCTTCCAGTGGCAAAACAAGCATCATCAAGCGACAGTGTACGCGCGAATACAAAGTTACGCCTATTGAATACGAGCTGCGGGATCTACTCGGTTTAGGCTACGGACAGCGTGTGCCGCAAGGCATATTTGTGGAGCTGTGGATAGGCATAAGCAGGGACGAAGCGATCAGGATGAAGCCAAGCCGACAGCCGTGGATTGACCATCGCTGGCCGCTCATCGACATGGGCTTCACTCGCACAGACTGTAAGGCTTGGTTCTACGAGCGCTACTCTAACCACGAGCTACCGCGCAGCGCGTGTATTGGATGCCCGTATCACACCAACGCTGAGTGGGCAAGGATAAAGCACTTCGATCCAGAGGCTTGGGACGACGCTGTCTATGTAGATAATGCGTTGCGTTCCCCGAAATCAGCAGGGCGTTTCGGCAGCGAGATATATTTGCACAGCAGCCTGACACCCCTTAGCGAGATTGACTTCGATGCGGCTTTTGACGAATCCGAGCAGCTCTCGCTGTTTGGCAATGAATGTGAAGGACTGTGCGGTGTTTGATTGCACAACTACCGACTATATCATAGACGCACTTCGGTCACAGTGTAATCCGTTCACATACAACTATCATAACCGCGTCAGAAGCGGCACTAGCGGGCTATACGCATTTTGGGTTCATCAATGCTGCATTTATGTTGGAATAAGCATTGATATTCAACGGCGTATGTATCAACATCGGATGACTCCACACAATGCCAAATTAGAATCATATTTCAGTGCCTTCACACACGAGATATATGTATCGTACATTCCGCTGAACAGACCAGAAAACGAACTTCGCCAGATTGAGAAGAAGGCTATACGGATTTTGCGCCCAGTTACTAACATTGTTCATCCACGCATATATGCCTAGCTAGGAGGAAAATTATGCCTACGACTATTCCTGCATTGCGGGGAAAGTTTGGAGAGACCGAATATTATCTGACCACGATGAAAGTGGGCGAATTGGTCAAAACAATCCGTCTACCAAGAGATTTGCCGGGCTGGGAAGGCCTGTCCATAGAAGAACGGTATCAGCGAGACATCAACATAACGCGCGTCAAGAAAGGCATTACTCAGTATTTCGCGATGGACAAAGATCGCTTCTCCGGCTCGTTGGTGTTGGCAGTTTTGAACCATAACGATATAGTGTTCGAGACTTTGGACAATTTCGGGGGGGGGGCAGGCGCTCAAATGTTCCCGCTCTATACCAAAGTGCTGCCCAAAACATGGGATTCCTGACCTTACAGGGAAATGAACTTTTGGTTCCATTGGATGGACAGCACCGTGCAAAGGCTTTTATGTTCGCTATAGACGGAGTTGATGACAACAACCGTCCTATACACGGAGTAACTAGCAACACCGAGTTGGCAAACGATGAAGTCAGTGTCATTCTGGTTCGTTTCCACGAAGAGCGCGCTCGGCGCATCTTCAACAAGATAAATCGCTACGCAAAACCCACATCCAAAGCGGATAATCTAATTACAGACGACGATGATGCTATAGCTGTGATGTCCCGGGAACTACTAAGAAGTGAGGACGGAGTCATCCCCGCCCATCTCGTCAGAATAGGCGCTAATACCCTCAACAAAACCGCTCCGGAATTCACTACTCTGGCAACTTTCTATGAAGCCAATGTGCACATTGTTATGGATCTGGGCATTACAGGCAAGGGTCATCCCAAAAGTATGACCGCTGATCAGCGGGATTTGGTTAAGGAACAGGTTCAATCCATATGGACGAAGTTGCTATTCGGCGTGGACTTGTGGCGCAAAGCGCTTGAGGACACATCCGCAGGTGGCGATAGCATACGCCGTCAAATACGAGAAGAGACCCTGCTTGGCAAACCGATCGGGCAGCTTTCGCTAGTGTATGCCTTCATGCATATGCTCGGAAAATGCCCAGACGCCTCTGATGACGAACTATGCGGTCGCATAAACCGCATAGACTGGGATGTGAACAATACTATGTGGCATGGCGTGCTGATGAATCCCAACGGGCGTGTCATGTCAGGCAAAGCTACAGTGAATCTTGCAGCCGGGTTCATCGCCCACTTAGGGGGCGCAGAGTTGTCGGATGATGAGCGCGCGCAACTGCTTGAGCGCATCCACGGCGCCGATTGGCAAAGCCACAAACTGCCCGAACCAGTACAACAGGATAATATACTTGGCTGATCTACGCTCACCGCAGTGTAAATATCCGACAGATGGTTGGTTTGACGCAGACGGGCTGCGCCTGCACTATCTGGACTGGGGGCAGCCCTCGCCAGAACCGGGCGCATCCGTCCCGACGATGGTGTTGCTGCACGGCTTGCAGGACTGCGCGCGCAGCTGGGACACATTTGCGAGGGCAATGCGCACTGACTATCGCATCATTGCGCTGGATAGCCGCGGGCATGGGGACAGCGAACACTCACCGGACGCCGCATACGGCTTTCGGCATTACATCGCCGACCTAGAAGCGCTGGTGGAACAACTCGGGTTGAGCGACTTCGTGCTCGTGGGTCATTCGGCGGGCGGGCGATACGCCTTCGTGTACGCCGCAGAGCATCCGGAGTTGGTGCGGGCGCTTGTCGTGGTGGACATCGACCCCGACGCATACAACGCCGACTCGCAGGGGATGTTCGCGCGCTACAACGCCGAGTCGGACGATTGGGCGTCGCTTGATAGCGTGGTGGAACGGCTGCGGATGCGCCAACCGCAGTCGAGCGACGAAATGCTGCGGCATCAGGCGCTGCATATGACGCGGGCGCTGCCGGACGGACGCCGCACTTGGAAGCGCGACCGCCGCCTACTCGCCGCATACGAGCGCCCCGACTTGTGGGCGCAGTGGCAGCGCATCGCTGCGCCCACGCTCATCGTGCGCGGCAGGCAGAGTGATCTTCTCACGCACGAAGTCGCCGTCCGCATGCGCGAGGCGCTCACTATCAGCACTCGCATTGCCGAACTAGAGGGCGGCGGACACTGGTTCTACCAAGAATTTCCCGGCGCATTCGAGGCTGCCGTGCGCTGGTTCTTGGACACACAGGCGTAGGGTCGCTCTACAGAAGCCCAGCCTTCGAACCGGTCAGTCGCAGCAAAAACAGGCGCAACTTCCCTTGCCGCAAAACGCAGGACAAAAACCCCTTCCCCGTGCGGTTGGAGGGCGCTGCGAGCCGATGTGCTAGGGCGCCTGCTCGCCCAGAATCTCTTCGGCGCGGCTGAGGCTGTGCTGCGGCACAAGCACCCGATGGTGTATGAACTGCGTTACGCCCACGCCGCCGTACCCGAATCCGAGCGGTTGTACGATTGCAGCAATGCCGTTCTCTGCCAACAGCTGCGCCGCCAGCTGTGCTTCCATCTCATTCGGATATGTGGTCAGCGGAACAGGTTTGTCATTCATAGGAAGTACCGAGCCAAGCAGGTGCAAGGGCTAGCACAACGAAAGTGCTAGAAGTATCGGGATGGCTGCTCCCAGTCGCGCAGCAGATTGCGTGCGGCGTTGTGTCCCGGAGCGCCGGTAACCTCGCCGCCGGGGTGCGTGCCTGCGCCGCACAGGTACAGCCCGTCCACCGGCGTCCGGTATCCTTGCATGTGATGGGACGGGCGCGCTGCGAACATCTGCGCCGTTGTGATGTCCAAGTGCCGTATGTTTCCGTCCGTCAGCCCCACGCGCTCTTCCAGCTCCATCGGCGTGAAAAGCTCCCAGTCCAGCAGCGACTTGCGGAAGTTCGGGGCGTATCCGTCGATTGTGTCGATGAGATGCTCGCCGACCGCTTGGCGGGCGTCCTGCCAACTGCCCTCGCGCAGCCGTACCGGAGCGTACATCACCCACACCGACATCACATGCTTGCCCGGAGGCGTCAGCGTGTCGTCGTACACCGTCGGGATCTGAATGTACATTACCGGGCAGGATGACGGTATGCCGCTGCGCGCGTCCGCCCAGTTCTGCTCGAAGTAGTCCACCGACGGGCAGACGCGGATGTATGCCAGCGCTTTGGGGTCGTAGTCGTCCCCGAGATACGCCGAAAAGTCCGGCAGCTCGCTCATAGCGCAGTGGAACTTCAAGTACGCCGTGTCCGTTTTGGAACGGCGGATGTCGTCCAGCAGCGCCGTGGGAATGTCTGCTTCGTCCGCTAGCGACAGGAATGTGCGCTTGGGATCTGCGTTGGACAGCACTGCGTCGGCGCTGACCTGCACGCCATCCGCCAGCTGCACGCCGTAAGCACGCCCGTTCCTGACAAGGATGCGATCTACGGCGGCGTTCAGCCGTATGTCCACGCCCTGCGCCTCTGCGGAGCGCGCCATTGCCTGCGTGATTGCGCCCATCCCGCCGCGCGGTATGCCAAAGTTCTCTTGCGGCGTGAGCGCATCGCTGCGGATGTAGGCGCACGCCATCACGCTGCCTGCTGCGCGGACATCGCCGGCATCCTGTGCGTCGATAAAGCAGGCGCGCACGAACGGCGACTCGAAGTGTTCATCGACGAGGTCTTTCATGCTGCCCGTGAGCATGCGCTCGAAGACGAGTTCGTCGGGCGTGCCACGCACATCGGCAGCCACATCAGCGAGCGTCGGCGGGTCGGCAAGAAAGTAGCGCTGTATGATGTCTCCGGCGCGCCGCCAGAACGCCGTCCAATCGTGGTAGCGCCTGCTGTCCGACGGGGATATGCGCGCGATGCTGTCGGCGCTGCGCTCGTCGTCATGCCAGCGCAGCACGCCGCGCTCGCCCGGCAGCGGATAGAAGGCGATGGGGTCTATCGGGTATATGTGCAGCCCGTGTTGGCGCAGCTCCAAGTCGTCTATGACCTTCGCTTGCAGCAGGTGGCAGATGTAGGCGCAGCTGGACACGCGGTAGCCGGGGAAAAGCTCCTCCGTGATGCAAGCGCCCCCCACGAAGCCGCGGCGTTCCAGCACCAGCACGCTGTTGCCCGCCCGCGCAAGATAGTTGGCGGCAACCAAACCGTTGTGTCCGCCGCCAATGATGATTGCCGAGTAGTCTGCCGACATGTCTTCGTCCAATCTGTCTATTGAGACACTCTCTACAGGCGCTAGCTTGTGAGCCTGCCGTTTGAGTCGACCTCTGCGCAACGCCTGTCGATGCATGTGCGGATATGCTAGGTTGTCTTGCAGGGGATGTCAACAGAGGTTTCGGGCGGATAGCGTTTCCATTCAGGCGGTCGAGTTGTAGCAGGTGCAAGTTGAAGGCAGCGGCGGCTGGTGCTATAATCCTGCATAGGACACACACCGAAATTAACGCGCAAAGCCGATAATCTGATAACGGAAGGACACCACCCTATGGCAACGCAGACACCGACACGCACTACGCCGCTGACACCGTATCAGGTGCAGCGATATAGCCGCCATATCATCATGCCGCAGGTGGGCAGCGTGGGACAGCGCAAACTGCTGGACGCTAAGGTGCTCATCGTGGGCGCGGGTGGGCTTGGCTCGCCTATCGCCATCTATCTGACGCTCGCCGGCGTGGGCACCATCGGCATCGTGGACTTCGACACGGTGGATGTGACCAACCTCCAGCGCCAAATCCTGCATCAGAACGACGACATCGGCAGGCCGAAGGCGGTGTCCGCATACGAGACGCTCAAGGCGTACAACCCGGATGTGAATGTGCGGATACATGAAGAGCCGATAACCTCTGAGAACGCGTTCGACATCATCCCCGACTATGACATCATCATCAATGGGGCGGATAACTTCCCTGCGCGCTACCTCGTCAACGATGCGGCGTATCTGAACGGCAAGCCGCTGGTGGACGGGAGCATCTTGCTGTTCGACGGTCAGGCGACGGTGTACCTGCCGGGGCAGGGCTGCTACCGCTGCCTGTTCCCGACGCCGCCTCCCCCGGGCGAGGTGCCGAGCTGCGCCGAAGCAGGCGTGCTGGGTATGCTCCCCGGCCTTGTGGGCAGCATCCAAGCCACTGAGACTGTGAAGCAGATACTGGGCGCGGGCGAATCGCTCAACGGTCGGCTACTGCTCATCGACGCACTGGATATGGAGTTTCGCACGGTGAAAATGCGGCGCAACCCGCAATGCCCGCTCTGCGGCGACGAGCCGACCATCAGTGAGCTTATCGACTACGAAGAGTTCTGCGGCGTGCCCGTGCTGACCAACGGGTAAAGGGCGCAACTCGAAACTAAAAATTAGGTAATATAAAAGGGGCGGTCTATAAGCCATACAGGCTAGACCGCCCCTTCTGCGTTGGTGCAACTAGGTCGTCCCTGTGGCTTTTTGGGGATGCTACTTGCGCTTGCCGTTGTTGATGCGAACCTGCCGAAAGCGGCGCAGCAGTTCCTCTTCCTCTGTATCAAGATCGGTTGGAATCTGCGGCTTCACCACCACATAGAGGTCGCCGAACGCACCGGGATAGCTGCGATTGGGCATGCCGTGCCCGGAGATGCGGATGCGCCGTCCGTCTGCACTGCCGCGCGGGACTTTGAGGGCGAGCCGACCTTTGAGCGACTCGAACTGCACCTCGCCGCCAAGCACGGCGTCCTCGAACGGAACGATAAGGTCGTGGTAAAGGTCGTCGCCGTCGCGGGTGAAGCGCGGGTGCGGCAGCAGGCTGATGACGAAGAACACCTGTGTGCCGTCGTCGAGCGATATGTGAACGCGCGAGCCGTCATCCACGGCGCGGGGGATGGCAACCTCTATGCGCTTGCTGCCCACCGAATGGGGAAGCGTAACCTGACGCTTGCCGCCGTTGTACGCCTCTTCAAGCGTGATGCTGAGGGGGACATCTATGTGTGAGCCGTGTTTGTAGCGGGCTCGCTCTGTTTCGTGGCGGATGCGAGATTTGAGGTCGCTGAGATCGCCAAGGTTGCCGAACAGGTCGCTGAGGTCGTCCGTGCTGAAGTCGTAGCGAACGCCACCGTGCGCACCACCGCTCGTGCGGCCGCTATGCCGTCTAGCGGCTTGCGCCTCATCGATGCGGTCGGCGTGCATCCAGTTGTCGCCGTGCCGGTCGTATTTGGCGCGCTTGTCCGCATCAGACAGCACCTCGTGGGCTTCGTTTATCTCTTTGAACTTGCGCTCGGCGGCGGCATCATTCGGGTTCAAGTCGGGGTGGTGCTTGCGCGCAAGCCGCCGAAAGGCGCTCCGGATTGCCTTTTCGTCAGCGTTGCGCGCAACACCCAGCACATCGTAATAGTTCCTCGCCATCGCAGCATCCTTGTCGGGTCTGAAGCAACCGGCGCTGTCACCGGTTCGCTTCCTAACTAATCCTTGCACCTAATGCCTAATGTACTCATTTTACCATGTTGAATGCAACTGCACAGGAAATATGAGCGTATTATAGAATTAAACTTGACATGATATGACTCATATTACTATAATCAATATATGCATATGAGCTAGTGTAAATCATATGCAGTCAAAACCACACAATCTAGTGTACAGGAGGTTTAACGATTATGGTTATGCAGAGAATAGACCCGTTCCACAGATTCCGCAGGATGGACGAGGTGTTCAACAACATCTGGCACGCCGCAGGCGATGTCCACCCCGAGCAGGGCTGGGCAATCCCGGTGGATGTGCTGCAAACGGCAGACAGCATCGTGCTGAAGGCAACCTTGCCCGGCTTCGCCCCCGAACACATCGATGTGTCCATAGAGGGGCGGACGCTGACCATCAGCGCGGAGAACACCGCCGAGGCGTCCAAAGACGGACAGGGATACATCATCCGCGAGCGGCGCGCAGGCAAGTACCATCGTGCGCTGCGCCTGCCCCGTGTCGTCAACACCGACAATGTGGACACGCAGTACCGGCACGGCGTCTTGACGCTCACATTCTCCAAGTTGCCGGAGGTTACGAAGGCGCGCCGACTGGAAATCACATCGGGCTAGCCGCACCCCACATGGCGACTGCCACGCCGCACACTTGATGCGGAAACTCACGCCCCGATTTGGGAACGACTGATTGTAATCACATAGAGAGTAAGAGAGGCTTGGCACTTGACACCGAGCCTCTCTTTTTGCCGCTCTACCTGCAAACGGCGGCGCTTTGCTGATATAATGCGCTTGTGTCGACGCTGCTAAACGAGGCAACTTATGACCATAAAGATATACACAAAATCCGGCGATGCGGGCGAGACGGGATTGCTGTTCGGGGGGCGTGTGTCGAAGGACGACCCGCGCTGCGAGGCGTACGGCGAGGCGGATTTCGCCACATCAGCGATGGGACTGGCGCGAGCGTTGTCGCAGGATGCGCGTGTGAAGCAAATCCTGCTGATGGTGCAGCGGCAGATGTTCACGCTGAGCGGCGAGCTTGCCACAGACGCCGACAACTACGCCCACTATGCGGCAAATTTCCACGCCATCACCGCCGCCGATGTGGACGGGCTTGAGGCGCTCATAGACGAGCTTAGCGCGCAGGTGGAATTGCCGCCCAAGTTCATCATACCGGGGGCGTCCGCCGCATCGGGCGCGCTAGACTTGGCGCGCAGTGCACTGCGGGCGGCGGAGCGGCGCATCGTGTCGCTAGACCGCAATGGGCTGCTGCCCAACGCCGAGCTGCTGCGCTATGTGAACCGCCTCGCCGACCTGCTGTTTATGCTCGCGCGATACGAAGACCGCATGCTGCCGATGGACATCGTTACCGGAACGCGCATCGACGACGGCGAAGATTCCATAGGAACGATGCGGGATGTGAGCAGCGATTCTAGCTAGGGAGCATCATACCTGATGCAGCGCAGGGATTGGGGGAATGAGGATATGAAGGGAGTATGGTGAGCGCTCTTGATATAGCGATTGTGGATTACAATGCCGGTAATCTTCGCAGCGTGCAAAAGGCGCTGGAGGCGTGCGGGGCGAATGCGCACATAACCGCCGACGCAGATGCGATTGCCGCCGCCGACGGCGTTGTGTTCCCCGGACAAGGCGCTTGCGACTCGTCTATGCAGAGCATCCGTGAGCGCGGGCTGGTGGATGTCATCAGAGCGGCGATTGACGGGGGCAAGCCCTTCTTGGGCGTGTGCCTTGGGCTGCAGCTGCTGCTAGAGGCGTCCGACGAGGGCAGCGAGCCTTGCCTTACGGTGCTGAAGGGGCGCACCCGCCGCCTGCCGCCGAACAAAACCGAACTCGCCGGGCTGAAAATCCCGCACATGGGCTGGAATCAGGTGTCTTTCAGGCTGCCGCATCCCGTGTTCAAGGGCGTCCCGGACGGGTCATACTTCTACTTCGTGCACAGCTACTACGCCGATCCGGAAGACTCTGGCGTCATCGCCGGCAAGACATGCTACGGCATCGAATTTTGCAGCGCAGTTGCGTGGGACAATGTGGCGGCAGTGCAGTTCCATCCGGAAAAGAGCGGCGCAGTCGGGCTTCGCATCTACCGCAACTTCATCGCGCTAACGCAGGCGCATCAAGGGCAGCGCAAGGCGGGGACATGCAAGTAATCCCAGCGATAGATCTGCGAGGCGGCAAGTGCGTGCGCCTGTATCAGGGCGACTATGCGCAAGAGACGGTGTACTCAGACGACCCGTTGGAAACGGCGCTGCGCTGGGTGGATATGGGCGCTCAGCGGCTGCACATCGTGGACTTGGACGGCGCGCGCGCGGGCAGCTCTGCAAACTTGGACGCCGTGCGGCGCATCGCTGCCACCGCAGGCGTGCCGGTGCACCTTGGCGGCGGCATTCGCAGCGCCGATGCAGCGCAGACCGCGATAGACGCCGGCGTGGAGCGGGTAATGCTCGGCACGGCCGCCGTGGAGAATGCCGAACTGGTGCGGACGCTGCTGTGTCGGTTCGGTGCAAAGCGCGTCATCGTCAGCGTGGACGCCAAAGACGGACGCGTCGCGCTGCGAGGCTGGACGCAGAGCAGCGGCACACTCGCAGCCGAACTGGTCGCCGACATGGCGCAAATGGGCGTCAAGCGCATCCTGTACACCGACATATCGCGGGACGGCACGCTGACCGAACCGAACTTCGACGGCATCCAAGCACTCGTGCGGCAGGGCGGTGTGCGCCTGCTTGCGGCGGGCGGCATCGCGCGCTTGGCGCACCTGCAACGGCTTGCGGCGCTCGGCGTAGAGGCGGCTATCGTGGGGCGGGCGATATACACAGGCGATATTGACCTGCGCCAAGCCGTCAGGGTAGTAGAGCGGGGACAGGCTTGCTTATCCCAATGATGACTGACGACCAATAATCGGCAACTTTCTCGGGGGTTAATCGGATTTGGGCAACGGTGCTTGATGATGAGCATTTCCCACCTTAACCTCCCCACAACCTAGCACATGTAGGACAAAAAATGCTTACGCGGCGGATAATTCCTTGTCTTGATATTGATAAGGGACGGGTCGTCAAGGGCGTCAGCTTCGTGAACATACGCGACGCCGGAGACCCTGCGGAGCTTGCCCGCTTCTACGACGCACAGGGGGCGGACGAGCTGGTGTTCTTGGACATCACGGCAAGCTCGGACAACAGGGACATCTTGGTGCATGTGGTGCAGCAGGTGTCCGAGCAGGTGTTCATACCGCTGACAGTGGGCGGCGGCATTCGCAATGTGGGCGACATACGGCGGATGCTGGAGGCGGGCGCAGACAAGGTATCGCTGAACACGGCGGCGGTCGGCAACCCTTCGCTCATCGCAGAGGCGTCGGCGTTCTTCGGCGCACAGTGCATCGTGGTCGCCATAGACGCCAAGCGCGTTACCCACGCTGAGCGCGCAAGCATCGTCGCCGCCACATCGGACGCAGCGGCTGACCCATGCTTGGCGCTGGACGAAACATCGGGGTGGCAGGTGTATGTGCACGGCGGACGGACGCCGACCGGACTCGACGCCGTGAAGTGGGCTGCACACGCTGCGGAACTGGGCGCAGGCGAACTGCTCGTAACCAGCATGGACACCGACGGGCAGCTGACCGGGTACGACCTGCAACTGCTGCGCGCCATATCGGAGCGGGCTACCGTGCCGCTCATCGCAAGCGGGGGCGCGGGCGAGCCGTCGCACCTGCACGATGCGCTGGCGCAGGGCAAAGCCGACGCTGTGCTCGCTGCGAGCATATTCCACTACGGCACACACCCCATCCCGGAGGTGAAGCGGTATCTTGCGGAGCGCGGCGTCCCAATCCGCCCGGCAGCGCCACACACATCCTTGCCTCCCCCACATTAAGAGATTGGGGAGCGGGTGAGAAACTGACAACCGATAACTGGCAGCAACTAGATGCAAAAACAGGTGGCAACATATGGCAGAAGTGAAGTTGGACGGCAACGGGCTTGTTCCCGCAATCGCACAGCATGTGGACACGGGCGAGGTGCTGATGCTGGGCTACATGAACCCCGGCTCGCTCAAGCGCACGCTAGAGGGCGGCGAGGTGTGGTTCTTCAGCCGCAGCCGCTCTGACTTGTGGCACAAGGGCGAAGTGTCCGGTAACTATATGCGCGTCAAGTCGGCGGCGGTGGACTGCGATGGCGATACCCTCATCTTGCAGGTGTCCCCGGACGGCCCCATCTGCCACACGGGCGAGCCGACCTGCTTCTTCACGCCCATTGACGAGTTCCCCGATTTCTATCGTGAAGAAAAGGGGCCGGGCGTTCTCGAAGACCTTTTCGCCACGATACAGGATCGCAAGCGCGAGATGCCGCAGGGCAGCTACACCGCGACGCTGTTCGAGGGTGGCGCCGAGCGGATAGCGCAGAAGATCATCGAGGAGGCGGGCGAAGCTGCCATCGCAGGCGTCAAGGGCGACCGCCAACAGCTCGTCGAGGAGACGGCAGATATGCTGTATCACGCACTCGTGTTGTTGTCAGCGCTGGGTGGACGCCCTGAGGATGTGTGGCAGGCGCTGCGGGAGCGCGGGGGCTAAACCGCCGCGGTAGTCTTGTCCGCCTCTTGCGCTTGGCGCATCGCGGCGATGGCAATCTCTATCTGGTCATCGTCGGGCTGGCGCGTGGTTAGCGCTTGCAGCGCAAGGCTCGGTGCGGTTATGAGCGCCACAAGCGGGTTGGACGCATGCCGCCCGCTGAAGCGGATGACTTCGTAGCTGACCGCTGCGATGAGCGGCACGAGCACGATGCGCGAGGCGATGAGCCACCAAAACGGCTCTCTGCCCACGAATATGAACGCCACTATCGCCACCACCATCACCACGAGCAGGAACGCCGTGCCGCAGCGGGGGTGCGCCGTGGGATACTTGCGGATGCTGTCGATTTGCAACGGGTCGCCGCGCTCTTGTGCGTGGACGGTCATGTGCTCCGCCCCGTGATACATAAACACGCGGCGGATGTCGCGCATCCTGCCGATTAGCGCGATGTAGCCTACGAACAGCGCCAAGCGGATTGCGCCTTCAGCGATGTTGGCGGCGAGGCTAGAGCCTAGCAGCCCTTCCAATCGGTCGCTTGCCAGCACCGGCACCACGAAGAACAAGCCGATGGCGAGCGTGAGCGATATGAGTATCATCCCCGCCATAGAGCCTTTGCCTATCTCTTCGCCCTCGGCTTCGGCAGCGACATTGGCGGAATATGTGAGGGCGCGCATGCCGAGCGTGAGCGTCTCCGCCATTGCGATGACGCCGCGCACTAGGGGAATGCGACGGGGCCTGCCTGTGAACGCAGATGTGAGCGGCCAGCACTGCTCGGCGACGCTGCCGTCGGGGCGGCGCACAGCGACGGCGACGCTGTGCTGCCCGCGAATCATCACTCCCTCAATGACCGCCTGCCCGCCGTATAGGGGCGTCTGCTGTGTGCTCACAAGTTCTTGCTCTCAAGACTGCTCTTGGCTGTAATTGGTGTCTATAAGAAGGCGAGGCATATGGTTTTCGTCCATCGGAAATGACGCATCACCTGCGTCCCGCCCTAGCCTTGTCTCATCTTGCTTATATTGGGAAGTGTGTTCGCCCATCCTCAAATAGGGGATTGGGTAAAACCCAACAATCACAAAAGCAGGGATGAGCGCCTGCGCCCACCCCCGTGATGTGCTGCCAGAGTTCACGGCGTGCGATTAGAGGCCGAAGCGGCGCTTGAGCCGTTCCACGCGCCCCTCGGTGTCTATGATGCGCTGCTCGCCGGTGAAGAACGGGTGGCACTGGTTGCATATCTCCACGCGAAGCTCGGGCTTGGTCGAGCCGGTGGTGTAGGTTGCGCCGCATGAGCATATCGCCACCGCTTCGGGATAGTATCGGGGATGTATTCCTGCTTTCATGTTCTGTCCTAATGTCCTGTGTTCCCGCCCATTGCGAGCGGCTTGTGCGCCCCATCGCTGCGTGGGAGCGCTATGCCTAGCCCGATGCCCTTGTGCGCCGCTATCGACATACGGGCGGCGGCTGTGTGCAGCCTGACGGGGAGATGACGCCTATGCGTCGGCGTACACGCTGGCGCGCTTCTTGTCGCGGGTCTTGTGCTCGAACTTGACTTTGCCGTCGATGAGGGCGAACAGGGTGTGATCCTTGCCCACGCCGACATTGTTGCCGGGGTGTATGCGCGTGCCGCGCTGCCGCACGATGATGGAGCCTGCGGTTACGAACTCCGTATCGTAAGCCTTGACGCCGAGTCGTTTGGCGTTGCTGTCGCGCCCGTTGCGAGTGCTGCCTCCGCCCTTCTTGTGTGCCATGATATTGCCTCCCGATTAGCCGCTGTGTTAGCGCTAGTTGTTATACGATATGTCGGTTACGCGCAGCTCGGTATAGTTTTGGCGATGGCCGTTCTTGCGGCGGTAGCGCGTCTTTGCCTTATACTTGAAGACGATTATCTTCTTGCCACGCCCCTGCGCCACGACCTCTGCCGTAACCTTTGCGCCCGCTACAGCCGGAGCACCGATGGTTACATTGCCATCATCGTCGGACAGCATGCGCACATCCTCTATCTCCACGAGGTCGCCCTCGTCAGCCGGCAGATACTCCACCCGCAGGGTGTCGCCCGGAGCCACGCGATACTGCTTGCCGCCCGTGTTCACTATTGCGTACATTGACTTTCCTGCTAATTTCTTGTCCAATATGTTCGGCATATCCAACGCATCCGGGACATCGTGGAATGTTTGGCTCGCCCGCCGGGCTGCCCTAGATGTTCCAAGATGTTTAGGATGGGTGCAACTTCCTATTTTACGGCTGAATCGGCGCACAGGTCAAGTCATACTTGGCAGCAGCGGCGCGGGGCTTTGGCTCTGGGCATTGAATGAGAGCACAAATAGGCATAATGTATAGATACTGAAACTCGGGACTAGCAAACATAGTGTGAATGCGAGGTGGCAAATGAAAATCACGGACATCAAGGTGAACCAACTCCGAAGCTTCGTTGCGGAAGATGGGAAGGCGTTTACTGACGCAGGTGGACGGCTCATCGTGCGCGTCTATACGGACGAAGGGATAACGGGCATCGCCGAGGGTTCGCGCGGACTTGAGGTGTTCAGGGCGCACTTGGAGAGCACGATAAAGCCGCTGCTCATCGGGGTTGACCCGTGCCAGCCCCGCCAAATCTGGGAGATGCTGGCGCTGGGCGTGGGGCAGCGGGCGACGCGCCTGCCTCCGCAGATTGCCGGCGCAATCGACATCTGCTGCTGGGACATCATGGGCAAGGCGGCAGGGCTGCCCGTGTACGCCATGCTGGGCGGGGCGCACCGCACCGAAATTCCGCTGTACTGGAGCCGCGGCAACGGCTGGCGCAAGACGCCGGGCGAGATGCTCGAAGAGGTGCAGGAAGGCTACGAAAAGGGCTTCCGCGCATTCAAGGTTCGGATGGACTGGCGCGACTATCGACAAGACGCCAACCCGAAGAAGGACTTCGAGATATACAGGGCTTGTCGTGAGTGGCTGCCAGACGATGTGCCACTGGGGTTCGACGCCAACAACGGCTACTCCGTGCCGACTGCGATACAGCAGGGGCGGCGGCTGGAAGAGCTAGGCGTGGCGCACTTCGAAGAGCCGCTGCCGCCGTATGACCTGCGCGGGCTGCGGCAGGTCGTGGATGCGCTCAACTGCGCCATATCCACGGGCGAGCAAGAGACCTCGGCGTGGCGCTTCCGCGACCTGATGGACCTCGCCAATCCGGACATCCTGCAGCCGGACATCCTCAATGTGGGCGGGCTGTCAGAGATTATGCGGGTGTATGAGATGGCGGTTGCGAACAACAAGGTCATCATGCCGCACAGCCCAAGTGTGGGGGCGAACTCGGTGGCGAGCCTGCACGCATACAGCACCGTTACGAACGCCGTGCGTCCGCACGAGTTCTCGGAGGAATTCACCGGGCCCGCGGAGCAGGTGGCGGAGCTGTTCGTCGAGCCTATCATCCCGGTGAACGGCGTCATCACTCTGCCAGACCGCCCGGGGCTGGGGCTTGAGTTCGACGATGCCGCACTTGAGAGAGCCATCGTCAACTAGGGGCTTATGCCTCAAGCGCGACCTTGCATACATGACAGTTTTCGCACCCCGCCGGAGTTACACACCATCACTGGCTGACCACCTTGCGTATGCGGTGGTTCTCGCTGTCGGCGATGTACAGAGCGCCGTCGGGGCCGGCTACGACGCCGTGCGGACGGGCTAGGCCGGCGTCCGTTGCGATGCCACCGTCGCCATCCGGCCCCTCATGGCCGCCCGCGACGGTGGTGATGATGCCCGTTGCGGCGTGCAGCTTGCGGATGGCGTGGTTCTCGGTGTCCACGATGAGCACATCGCCGTCCGCATCGCAGCGGATGGCTTTGGGGCCGTTGAATGTGCAGCTCACAGCGGGGCCGCCGTCGCCCGTGTAGCCCTTTTCGCCCGTGCCGGCGACGGTGGTTATGATGCCGCCCGCGTCGATGCGGCGGATGGTGTTTCCTTCGCGCTCGCATATGTAGGTGTTGCCGCTGCCGTCCACGCAGACGGCGCGCGCGCCGAATATGCCTGCGGCGGTTGCGCTGCCGCCATCGCCTGTGTGCGCCTTTTCGCCCGTGCCGGCGAATGTGGTGATGACGCCGGTTGCGATGTCCAGCCTTCGGATACGCTGGTCTTGCACATCAGCGATGAGCAGCCCGCCCTTGCCGTCCAGAGCGCAGTCGTTGGGTTCGCGCATCTGCGCTGCGGTGGCATCGCCCCCATCGCCGCCATAGCCGACCGTGCCATCGCCCGCCACCGTGCTGATGACGCCGGTTGCGCCGTCAATCCTGCGGACTGCGGGGTTGAAGCGCTGCAAGATGTAGACATCGCCGTTGGGCGTAACCTGTATGGCGTATATCTCGTCTATTTGCGCCTCTGTCGCCGCACCGCCATCGCCGCTGTGCCCGGCGCTGCCGTTCCCTGCGAATGTGGTCAGCGTACCGGTGTGCATATCCAACCTACGGATGGCGTAGTTGAAGCAGTCGGCGATGTAGAGGAAACGGCCTGTGGGATCTATGTCCACATGGAAGGGGTTGTCCATCGTGGCGAGCGTTGCGGTGCCGCCATCGCCGGTGTAGCCTTGTGCGCCGCTGCCCACGACGCTGCTGATGAGTGAGGTCATTGTGATGCTCCTCCCAAATACTTCACGAATATTCCGAAATCAATCGTCAAACACTTGCATATCCTGCTGGCACTGTTGCATCGGAAGTTAACGATGTGATAAATTGCTGTTACGCTGATAGAACATTAGTTGTAAACATAGCACTTGTCTAAAAACTTTGTTCGCTGATGAAAAGCCTGAAAGCGATGGGTGATTCGATGACCACGCTAAAAACGCCCTGCTCCATAGAGACCGCAGACTTTCGGGACTTTCTCGGACGGTTAGACAGCAGCAGCGTTGACCTGATGCTGACCGACCCACCATACACTATAAGCCGCAAAACGGGATTTCAGCAACTAGGGGCGAAGAGTGTCGAGCGGTTCGCTGTCAGCATGGACTTCGGGGAATGGGACCATGGCGTGATCGACTTGCAGGCGCTCTGCGAAGGGGGGTACCGCATCCTGCGCAACGGCGGGACGATGATTGTGTTCTACGACCTGTGGAAGATAACGCCGCTTGCGCAGGCTATGACGGATGCGGGCTTCAAGCAGCTCCGCTTTATAGAGTGGCTGAAGACGAACCCCGTCCCCCTGAACAGCAAGCGAAACTATCTGACAAACAGCCGCGAAATAGCGGTGCTGGGCGTGAAAAAGGGCTGCCCGACCTTTCATGGGAAGTACGATAACGGCATTTACGAGCACGCAATCCCCAACAACGGCAACCGATACCATCCCACGCAGAAGCCGCTTAAGCTGATGTGCGAGCTGATTGATAAGCACAGCAATCCCGGCGATCTGGTGGTCGACCCGTTCCTCGGATCCGGCACGACCGCGCTGGCAGCAGATCAGCTGGGGCGCAGATTTGCCGGCTGCGACATAGACGCAAGATACACAGACATAGCGAAGGAGCGAACCGAGATGCAGCGCAAGACACTGGGCAACCTGTTCATCGAACTGACGCAGCCTGACGGCGTTCAACGCATCCGCTAGCGCCCTAGCCCAGCGGACTAAAGCTCGTGGGGCCACCATGGGGCGCGACGGGCGCGGAACATAGCGTCGGCAAGGCGCAGAGCGGCATCGTTTGCGGCGTCAATGCGGGATGCGCGCGCCAGCGTGGTGAACGGCACGCCACCTAGATATGCGGCGGCTAGGTCGGCAGCGGATAGCGTCAGGTCGGCGGCTTCAGCAGTCGGGGTGCAGCGCGCACCGTCAGCGCCGCCTTCTAGGGCGTAGCGACCGGCGTTCCATTCACAAAAGTCGTCCCGAATGTCCAGGACGATGCGCCCTTGAACGGCGTAGCGGCGCGCCTCTAGCGCCTTACGCACATCCACGACGCGCAGCCACATGCCGTCTCGCGGGCTGCGCTCCAAGCGGCGCGGATCGGCGAGCATCCACGGCAATGGGTCGTCTGTGGGACGGCTGACAGCCTCAATTGCGGTTCGCAGGTCTATGCCGAAGCAGAACGACCAGAGCGCAGCGTGTGCTGGGGCGGTTATCGCCATCAGGTCTTGCACGAGCACCGTTCTGCCGCGCAGCCGGTAGATGACATAGCCGTCGATGCTGCCGCCATCCTCATATACCACGAACTGCATCGGGCCTGCGTCGCCCCTTCTGCTCTCGAAGTCAGACAGAAACGCTTCCCAGTGTTCGGGGAGCACGGCGACGAAGCCGGGCAGGTCAGCACAGGCGCGAACGGCGACCGCCGGAAGCAGGTTCGCCGCATCATTTTTGCTGATGAACCGCAGGCTGCCTGTCGAGTTTGGCACATTGGCGAAGGTGGTGTGGTGGCGGTCTATGTGCCAGTGCTCTTTGTTGGCGGCGATGCCATATCCAAAGCGCCCGTAGATGATGCTCTCGGATGCGCCTAGCGCTGCGACCGGCAGCCCGCGCTCGTGTGCATCGCAGAGCATTTGGCGCATCATACGGGTTAGGATGCCGCGCCGCCGATGCGTGGGCAACACGGTTACATCCGACACCACGGCAACGGGGACGGACAGCCGCTCCGGCACATTCATCGCAAGCGGGTATGTCATGCATGTGCCGACGATGCCTGCCCCGTGATATGCGGCGAGCACATTTGCGTGTGCCATCGAGCGCTCAAACACGGGCAGCATATCGTCCGTGAGCGTGTCGCCGAAGCCGAGCGCCATTGTCCTCACAAACTGAGCGTATTCGTTCTCAGGAACGGTGCGAAGTTCTATGTTCATATGTCCAATCTAGGCTCAGGAACTTTGGGTGTGTGTCAAAACTACTGGTCGACGACAGAGCCGTCGCGGTGAAGGCGGACATTGATTTGGCCGTAGGTTAGCGGCGGGGCTTTCTCCTGCGCATCGTCGGCGATTTCTATGCCTATGCCGGGGGCGTCCGGGATAATCAGGAAACCATCTTCCACGGCTATTGGCTCTTTCACCATCACATTCTTGGGGAAATCGTGCTCGCCGATTGGGTATTCTTGAATGGCGAAGTTGGGAGCACAGGCGGCGATTTGCAGACAGGCGGCGGTGCTTATAGGCCCGAGCGGGTTGTGCGGCACGACGCCCACATAGGACGCTTCTGCGAGGGCGGCTATCTTCTTGGTGTGCGTGATGCCGCCTGCGAGGCACACATCCGGGCGGATATACTGCACCGCCCCACGCTTGAGTAGCATGTCGAACTCGTGGATGGAGTGCAGCCGCTCGCCGGTGGCTATCGGCACGGTGATTTGGCTTGCCACAAGCTCCATTGCGTCGAAATTTTCGGGCAAAATAGGATCTTCGTAGAACATCGGGTGATACTCGGCGATGCCCTGCGCCAGCACCACGGCTTCCGCGGGTGTGAGGCGGCGGTGGATTTCTATGCACAGATCCACATCGTTGCCGGCGGCTTCGCGGTACATCGCAACGGCGTTGATGGCGTCGGTCATCTTGTCGGCGTGGGACTTGTAGTATGGGACGGAGCGATCCTCGTCGAGGAACGGGGTCAGGTGTCCGACGGCGGTGAAGCCGTCCGCCTTGGCGGCTTTGATGCCAGAAACGAGTTCTTCGCGGGTTGCCCCGAACACATGGTAATAGACGCGTGCCTTATCGCGCACCTTGCCGCCGAGAAGTTGATACACAGGCACGCCGAAGTGCTTGCCTGCGATGTCCCAAAGCGCGATGTCAACGGCGCTGATGCCCGCCATAATCGCCGCGCCGCGAAAGTGTCCCGTGCGGTACATCGTCTGCCAGTGGTGCTCTATGAGCAGCGGGTCTTTGCCCACAAGGTAGGGGGCGAACTTGAGGCGGATGGCGGCTTCGGTGGCTTCCATATGCCCCCATGCGCCGGCTTCGCCGTAGCCGGTGATGCCCGCGTCCGTGTGGATTTTTACGAACAGATACCTGTCCACAGGGTAAGTTTCGACAGCGGTGATCTTCATAGTGCTACCTGATGCTCCCGATATGCTCCAATAGTATCAGAGTTTCTGAATGTGCGAAAAGCGTGTGCGGGGTCGGGCCTCTCTTGGGCTGCATGTAGCGCTCCGCTCGCCTAGTGCAGCACGGTGGTAAAATTCCGAGCCAGAACGCCGGACGAGGCTTTCCCGACGCTTTCAAAGGGACGCAAGCAAGAAAAAAGAAAGGAGGTTTGCATACGCCCGATGCTCTGCGAAGATTTGCCGCCGACCTCACACACATAAGAACTATCACAAAGATTGGCGGACATGTCAAATGGATGCAGGCTAGGGCAGCGGCTGCGCTGCGAGCGAACGGCTAAGCAACGAAGCGAGCGGCTTCGCGGGCGAGGACGACTGCGCTAGTGGTGATGATGACGGCTATGACGGCGTAGCGAAATATCTGCTCGTTCATGCGCTTGAGCAGAACAGCCCCGAGCCACAGCCCCGGCAGGGTGGCTAGCATCATTATGCCGATCATGGGCGTGCCCACCATGGCAATGCCGAAGCCGGTTAAGCTGAACACCGTTGCGCCCAAGAACATTGTTGCGGCGGCTATCGCTATCTGCGTCAAACCAATCACAGGCTGACTGCCTCCCGCACGAGCACGACTAGGCTAGTGATGATGATGGCTGCGATGACGGAGCGCCGAAACACCTGCTCGTTCATGCGGCGCACGATGAGCACCGCCGCGCCGAAGCCTAGCGCCACAGGCAGCGTCCCGGCGCCGATGAGCATCAGCCGCTCAGATGTCAGCAAGCCCGCCGCACCATATCCAACGACCCCGAAGCTCTCAACGACGATGAAGTACAGGGACAGCGCCCCGCGCAGCGCATGGCGATTCAGATCGCGCGCTAGCAGCACCAACGCCATCAGCGCCCCGCCCACGCCGAACGCATTTAGCATCACGCTCACGCCGAAGCCTGCGCCCATCGTCAACGGCAGCGAGTTTGGCAGCGAACGCCGCACGCCAAACACTGCCACCAGCGTCAGCCCGATGATGAACAGCGCAATCGCAATCCGCAGATATGCGGCATTCACCTCGCTGAGCACAAAGACGCCCACCGGGACGCCCACCAAGCCCGCAGCCAGCGCCGGGAGGGTCTGCCGATATGGGATGTAGTGGCGCGTCTGCCATATCACCAGCGCAAACATCGGAATGGACACGCTGTTGATTAGCACCACTGCCGACTGCGGGTCTATGACCAGCAGCAGCAAGGGGATGGATGTTACGCCGATGCCGAACCCCACTGTGCAGAAGACGAGTGCGCCCGCAAACACGATGGCGATGACAGACACTAGCAGCCCGAGCGAAAGCGTTTCCAAGCGATGCGCCTCCCATCAGCGATTAGGGGGACGGGACGGCACAGGTTGCACAGCGGTGTCTGCGCAGCGGGGCGCGCTGCATTCGCAAGGCATCGGCTATGGCACGGCTTGTCCCGCAAGCACGCCAGTGCAGCGCTCGCTGTCCACCGCCACCTTGCCGTTCACCAGCACATAGGGGATGCCTGTGGGGAACTGCCGTGGGTCATCGTAAGTGGCGTTGTCGTTGATGCGGTCGGCGTCGAAGACCACAATATCGGCGAAAGCGCCGCTCTCTATGCGGCCGCGCCCGGTCAGCCCAAATCGCTGCGCCGGATTGTCGGTCATGCGCTGCACCATCGCCTCAAGCGTCAGCATCGGGTATGAGCGGCGAAGCCGTCCGAGAAAGCGCGGGAAGCAGCCGTATGCGCGCGGGTGCGGCAGCGAACCCACATGGATGCTGTCGCTGCCCACCATGTAGTCCGGACGCGACAGAAGCTCCACACAGTCTTGGCTTACCTGTCGCCATACGCGGACGCTGTGCGGCGGTGCGCCACGATAGCCAACCTGCAAGTCTTCGTCTATCAGCAGGTCTAGCAGCATCTCTTCCGGCGTCGTCCCGCGCTCTGCCGCCGCATCTTGCAGGCTCATTCCCTCGATGTGGGCGTTCTTCGGCAAGTGCGTGAACACAGCGTCATCGAGGTCATTGGGATGAGATCGCATGTAGTCTAGCATCCGGGCGCGCTCGTTCGGGTCGCGCAGCCGCTGCAACAGGGCATCGGGGCCGCCGTCGTTCACATCGGGGGGAAGGTATCGGATGGGGTAGCTGCTGCCAGTGGGGTACGGGTAGAGTTCAAGCGAGCAGTCCACGCCCTCCGCCTTCGCCTTGTCGATGAGTTCGACGCGCTCGGCGACCTTGCCTGCGTTGCTCGCCTGCGTACGGTAGTGGGAGAAGTGCACCTTGACGCCGGAGCGCCTGCCGATTTCCAGCGCTTCAGGCACATCGCCGCCGCCGAAGCCGCGATCTGTGTTGACATCGCGCAGGTGCGTTACATACACGCCGCCATACTCGCGCACAACCTTGCAAAGCTCCACCAACTCATCGGTGTCGCTCCAAGCGTTGGGGAGGTAGGACATGCCCGTGGCAAGCCCGACTGCGCCCTGCTCCATGCCCTCGCGGATGAGCCGTTTGGCGGCATCGAGCGCATCACCCACAAGCGGCTTGTCATAGAAGCCGACTGTGGACAGGCGAACCGCTCCATGCGCAATGCAATACGCCGTGTTGATGGCGGTCTTGTTGTGGTAGTGGGAACGAAACGCCGCCACGCTGCTCATGTCCAAATCCAGCGGCGGCTCGCCCAGCAGCCCGGCGAGATAGCGGGCGTTTTGCCGATAATGCTCGGGCGAAAGCTGCGCATACGAAAGCCCGTCTTGCCCCAGGATCTCTGTGGTGATGCCCTGACGCAAGCCTGCGGCATGCTGCGGGTCTGTGAGCAGCACGGCGTCGGAATGGGTGTGCGTGTCGATGAAGCCGGGCGACACACACAGCCCAGCGGCGTTTATGATGCGGCGCGCAAAGGCGTGGGATAGATTGCCAATCTCGGCTATCCGCTCGCCGACAACGCCCACATCCGCACGATAAGCGTCCGCACCACTGCCGTCCACCACGCTCCCGCCCAGTATCAGCACATCAAACATAGCCATCCCCTCCGCTCGCATACGGTTCGTTGGGGAAGTATACCATAGCGATGCTAGGGCGATACGCTGACGATGTGGAACAGGTCGGTTTGGTGCGGCGTAGCATAGTGGGGGGGGATGTGCTGCAACGGCTCATGCGGCGGCGCCCACTTGAGGTTGATGTCGTAAGGGCTGCCGGTGAAGGTGCGCTCCAAGCGTATGATGTGTGCGCCCTCCGCAAGCGGTATGGTGTGGTGATGCATAGCGTTCGAGTTCAGAATGCGCTCGCCGTCCAAATAGACATCCATGCTGCCAATTGCCCTGTTGGTGTTGAACACATAGTCGCCGCTTTCGGGGACATGCAGCGCGCCTTCCATCACGACCAGATACGGGAGGTTGAACGACTTGGGCGGGTTTAGCCAAAACCACCTGCCGATGTGCGGCACGATTTCCACCAGATCCGGAGCAGCGCCAGCTTGGGCGGCGGCGGGGTCGTCGTAGTAGCGTGCGACCAAGCCAATCTGCGACAGATGCTCGCTGTCGAACAGGCTTGCGGCGGGGACGACTTGGGGCGCATCGGCGTCTGGGGGTTGCCACACCAGCCGGACGCTGTCGGTGTTCGCGCCGCCGCGCGCCCGCAGCCGCAGCGTGTGCAAGCCCACAGCCGGGTCTATCCGTACGCTGCGCTCGGCGTCGTTTAGCAACGATACGCCGTCCAATATCAGCTCGGCGTCCACGCCGCCCTGCAGTTCAAGCGCATACACGCCGGGACGGTCTATGTGCAGCAGCCCCGCCAACTCAACCGCAGTGGGCGTGTCCCCATCCGCAAGCCGCACATGCAGGTCGCCGGTGTGCTTGGACGCAACCAAGGATCCATCGGGCAGCGTACGGAGCATCGCCAAGCCGTGCGCCGCTGCAAGCACATCGGCGTTTAGCGTTACCCTGTACAGGAAGGGTTCGCCGCCGGCGGGCGGTCTGAACTCCCTGAACTTACCGTCCGGATAGTATTCCTTGAGGGTTTCGTAGAGGTTTGGTTCGCGCAATTCAAGGTAGATGTCTGCGCCGAGCGGAGATTCGGCGGCGGTGAGCGGGATGCCCGACGGCGCAGCGATGATGCGCTTGTGCAAGCCGCTCGCATCCAATGTGTGATGCACGGATTTGTGCTGCTCTGAAATCCAGACCGCCCGCCCGTTGTGGATGTGCTGCGTCATCTCTTCCGCTATCACTGCGAGGTCTGTGGAGAACGCCGTGTACACGCGCTCATCGTTGGCTTGGCGCACGAAGTAGGTGTGCAGATTGGAGTATGCGATAACACCTAGCAGCAGAACGAGCGCTACCGGCGCCGCCTTTCCCAGCATGGTCAGCCTGCCCGAGCGCGCCCAGCGCCACATCATGTCTATCGCAAGGCAGATGAGCGCTATCACCGCCGGTATGACGGCGATGGCGCGCAGCGACTGCGGCCCCTCCCAAGGGATGCTCAGCACGCCCGGCATCAGCATCACCAGCACCCACACGGGCAGCACGATGAACGCCGCAATGCGCCAGCGCCATAGCGCCACTGCCACGCCGCCGAGCATCAGCAATCCCGATAGCAGATCCAACATCGGCTCATCGGGCAGGTTGTGCCGCCCGTTGGGGTCGCCCTTGATGTGGAACATCAGGATGTGCTTGCGGAAGTTCTCTATCAGCGCACTGAACTGCTCGCCCTCAGAGGTGTGGCTAAATATGCTGGCTTGCTGCGTCCTGTGAAAGAACTCCTCGGGGGTGGTGATGGCGAACTTGAGAACAGGTGAGGCTACCAGCAGGGCGAACAGCCCCATCACCACGATGTTTCGCAGCAGCGTGCGCTTGTCGCCTCCGAACACTAGGGCGTGCAGCAGCACGAACCCAACAACTATTGGGAACATCCGCAGGGGGGCGTAGTACCACATGGACAAGCCCATCATCGCGCCGGCGTAACCAAAGTGGGACGCCCGACCGCTTTGCAGCGCGCGGTATGTGAGGAACGCCGTCATCGCTGCAAAGAACGGGGTCGTGAAGCCATGCATTCCGATGCGGCTCCAGTTCAGATCCCAGCGCATCACCGCCGTGAGAAACGCCGCCACAAGCCCCATGAGCGTCCCGAGCATGTGCCGAACCATCAGGAACATCGCCGTAATGCCCGCCACGCCAAATCCCGCCGCAACTAGCCGCCCACTCGTTACATGCTCACCCGCAAGCTCTATCACGAGCGCCACAGGAATCAGGGGCAGGCTCGTCAGATTTGCGCCGCCGACATATACCGGTATGCGCGTGAGATCCTCCCACAAGGCTCTCGCCGCACCTATATTGACCAACTCATCGTAATACAGGCCCGCAGGGAGTTCGTCTATGTTATATATGCGGACCCCCAGCCCGAACAGGAGGATGGCGGCGAGGGCGGCTATGGCAAGAAACCTGTGCCTGCTTATCGATATGCGGACGCCCCCGTGAACCCACATCGCAAGCTGCGACCAGCCCCCTTCCAGCGCCGCTAGCCCTGATAGCCCTAGCGCTATCGCCAGCAGGTAAGACGCCCATGCGAATAGCGACGGGTTGCCCTGCGCCGGGAATGAGAGAAGGCTGAAGGCTATCAGAGTCACAGCGGCGGCGATTGCGCTATGGGCGATGCTGCGCTCTCGGGCAGCGGATGCCGCTATCCAAGCGGGCGGCTCACCGGGCGCAGCAGGCGCGGGTGCGATGCCGGATGTGTGTGCGGCGGGCATAGCGCCCTGTTCCATATGAGGCATCGCCGGCGCAGCGGAATGCGCAGGGACAGGCGCATCTGCTATATCAGCCGGCTGGCTTTGCTCGGATCGAACACCCACAGCGCCTCTGGTGTCAGCCACAGACGCACCTGCTATATCCGCCGGTCGGCTCTGCGGCGCAGCAGGCGCAGGCGGGTAGACGGGATACGCAGGAACAGTCTCCGCACCGTCCGCACTCGGCGCGCGGAGTTTTAGGGTTGCGGCTATGTCGTCTCCGAAGTAGGCGAAAGACGCTGCGTCCCATCTGCCAAACGAAAAGCCAAGCGTTATGAAGGCGAGGCTGAAGGGCCACAACGCCCATACGAACCCGCCCAACATGTAGCAGACAAGCGCTATCCCCAGCAGCACGGCTGCGGACACCAGCAGCGTGAGGCGAAGCCGCTGGCGCAGCATGAGCACATCCGGCGACGCAGCAGTCGCAGGTGGCTCGAGCGTCGGGCTTGCGGATTCGGCGTGTGGCAGCGTATGCGAAAGCGCAGCGCCGTATACCTGTGCGGCGGCGGTGTCAGTGCGGGTCTGGCTGGCTGCGGGTTTGGCTGGAAGCCTGCTGCCGCAGTTGCCGCAAAGTACCGCAGATTGCGGGCAACGATAGGCGCATATGGGGCAGCGATACGACCTTCCGCTAGTCATGGTCTCGGCGCATCAGGCATTTGGCGGTGTTTCGGTGGTGAGGACACCATGTGCGTAAAGTTCGTCAATCTGTGCGGCGGTGTAGCCGAGTTCGAGCAGCGCTTGGCGGTTGTGTTCGCCGAGCAGGGGTGTCTGCTTGCTCACGATGGGGCTGGTCTCCCCGAACACGATGGCGTCTGCGCTGTACTTCATCTTGCCATAGACGGCGTGATGATGCTCCACGAACCTTCGGTTCGCTAGGGTGTGTGGGTCTGCAAAGTAAGTATTGCCATGTCCGTCTGTAACCTCAGCGCAATTGACGCCTGCGGCGCGCAGGGTTGCCAGCCAATCGGCGCTCGTGCGCTCCACCAGCGTTTGCGCGAGCAGTTGGCAGAGTTCGGCGTCATGGTTCTCTCTCGCAGCACGGGATGCGAAACGCTCATCGTCTGCCAAACCCGCATTGCCCGTCGCATCACGCAACGCCTCCCACTGTGGCTGTGCTTCGGCAACGATGTACAGCCAGCCGTCGGCGGTCTGATAGAGGCGATGCAGGGCGCTCAAGCCGTACTGCCCCTTGTCGGCGATGCGCTGGGGCTGCTTGCCTTCGTATCGCAAGAAGTCGTCGGTTCGCAGCATAGCGCCGGCGTTGAGCAAGTTGCAGTCCACCTTCTGCCCCAACCCGCTACGCTCACGGGCATAGAGCGCCATTATCGCGCCGAGCGCAACCATGCTGCCGCTGGAATAGTCGGTGGGGGCGAGTTGCGCCAAGAACACAGGCGGGTTGTCGTGTCCGGCTTGCGCCCGCTGAAGTCCCATCCAAGCCTGCGCCAGCGGATCCACGCCCGGGCGATGCGAGTACGGTCCTATCCAGCCGAATGCGGTGGTGTGGGCGTGGATGAGGTTGGGGTTGAGCGGCTCGAGGGCTTCGGCGCTCAACCCCATGCGGTCGGTTGCGCCGGGGCGCATGTTCGCCAGCATGATGTCCGCGCTTGCGGCAATCTGCTGGGCGATGCGCTGTCCTTGCGGCGTCTTGGTGTTGACGGACACGGAGCGCTTGTTGGAGTTGAGGTACAGGAAGTACTGCAAGCCGGTGGGCCGGGATATGTCGCCATAGGGCGGTTCGAGTTTGATGATGTCTGCGCCTAGGTCGCCGAGACACTTGCCAGCGGCGGGGCCTGCGATGACATTCGTCATCTCCAACACGCGGACGCCTGCAAGAGGCGGGTCGTCGTTGCGTGCTTCAGCGGGGATGGGCGTGGGCAGCTGCTCACCCGCAAACTCATCCAACACGGCGGCGGTGTGTTCGCCATGAATGGGGCGCGCCCCGCTCACATAGCCCGGCGTCTGCGCAAACTTTATCGGGGTGTCCATCTGCGTTACCGTGCCGGCAATCGGGTCTTGCAGCCGAAGTATCATGTCGTTGGTGTGGACTTGCGGGTTGTCCAGCGCCTCATCGGTAAATGAGCAGCGGGCAAATGGCACATCGGCATCCTCGAAGATGCGCTCCCACTCGGCGCAGGTCTTGGTCTTGATGACGCCTGCGACGATGTCGAACAGCTCGCGGCGCGCCTCTTCGCTTTCGGGGCGGCGTCCATCGCCGTAGCGTGGGTCAGCGAGCAGCTCGGCGATACCCATCACGGTTGCGGCGATGTCCACGAAGCCGCCATGTATGCAGCCTATTTGCACCCACTTGCCATCGGCACACTCGAACACGCTGTAGAACGGCCCACCGCCGGCGGTGGTGAGCTGGAAGGGGCGCTGTTGCAAGTATTCGCCGATGACCTTGGGTGCGAACAGCAATGCCCCCGACATAACAGAGGTGTCCACCTTGCGTCCGAAGCCGGTCTTTTCGCGGGCGTATAACGATGCCACGATGCCCTGCGCCGCAAGCGCTGCTGTCCCCAAGTATGCGACCGGATGCGCCACATGCACCGGCCCTTCTCGGAAGCCGGGCTGCGTGGCGAGGATGCCCATGCGCGCCATAACGAGGTTGCCGTCCGGAGGTTCGTCGCGCAGCACGCCCTGCCTGCCGTATGCGGTGATGGAGCAGTGGACGAGGCGCGGGTTTATGGTGCGCAGCGCTTGGTAGTCCACATCGGCTTGGTGCGGCGATGCGGGCGCATAGTCTTCCAGCAGGATGTCGGCGTTGCAGACGAGCTTCAGGAACGCCTCGCGCTCGGCGGCGATGTCCAGCACGACGCTCTGCTTGCCGCGGTCCCATATCATGAAGGCGGGGGCGTCGCGGTCGTGCTCGCTGCCGGGCGGCTCGATGCGGATGACGCGCACGCCATTGTCGCACAAGAACATCCCCGCCATTGCACCGGGCGTGTGCCGCGTCAGGTCAACAGCCGTTAGTCCGTCTAGCGCGCTTGGCATCGTAGCATGTCCACAGAAGTCATCAGTTGTCGGTCATTAGTCGTTCAGCTCATTGAAGAAGCCGCGACTTTCGGATAGTAAAGCCGCAAGGGATTGTAACACGAAGGCGGGCAATTGTTAATTGGAGTTTAGGCTTTGGGGATTATTGGTTGTCGGAAGATGAGGGCTGCTTACTTGACATTCGGGGCGTATCAAACGAAAATGCGGGCGTTGGGACAGACGAATGACAGGCGCAGCGGAGTGATGTATGACCACACAAACCACCACTTGGACACAAGAAATCGTCGAGGTTGCGGGCAGCCGCTTGCAGATAGCCAAGGGCGGGGATGGCGCGCCGCTGCTAGTGTTGCACGACGAGCTGGGGCATCAGGGCGTCTTGCGCTGGCACGAAGCGCTGGCAGAGGGGAACACCCTGCACATCCCATCGCATCCCGGCTTTGGCGAATCTCCGCGCATGGACTGGATAATGAACATGCGCGACCTTGCGGGGTGGTATCTGCGCGCGCTGGACGAGCTGGGCTTGACGGGCGTGAATGTGCTGGGGATGTCGCTAGGCGGGTGGCTTGCCGCTGAGATGGCAACGATGTGCCCGCAGCAGTTCAACAAGATGGCGCTGGTAGGCGCCGCGGGTATCAAACCGCCGGTGGGCGAGATATTCGACATATTCCTTGTAACAGCAGAGGAGCTGCTAGACGAAGCGTGCTTGGACTCGTCATCCGTAGCAGAGTTTGACAAGGTGCGTCCTGCCGAGCCGCCGGCAGATCTGGTGGAGTCGTGGGCGGTGGCGCGCGAAGAGGCGTGCCGCCTGAGCTGGAAGCCGTACATGCACTACCCGGCGCTGCCGCAGCTGCTGGGGCGCTTGCAGAATCTGCCCACGCTGCTCATATGGGGCGCACAGGACTCCATCGTGCCCGTTAGCGCAGGCGAGGTGTATCACCAGTCAATCAGCGGCTCGCGCCTAGAGGTCATCGACGACTGCGGCCACCGCCCTGACATCGAGAAGCCAGACGAGTTCGTTACACTCCTGCGCGAGTTCTTCGCAGACTAGACGCCGACTAGGCAGTTTCGCCTACGCACACTGCGCGCGAAAACCCAAACGCCGATATACTAACCCCCATACGCTGGCAACAGACGACCCAACCCGCCGGCAGACTGGAGAATCCTAATGTTCATAGCGCACTTCACGGAGCGACCGTATCAAGACCCGGCTTCGGGGTACTTCGGGGCAACGGGCAAATCCATCAAGGATCTGACGCTGAGCAACGACATCTATGACCCGCAGCTCGGTTCAGACCTGTACAACCGCTATCTCGACGAGAAGATGTACGCCGAAGAGATGGGCTTCGACGGGCTGATGTTGAACGAGCATCACAGCACGCCGTTCTGCATGGGCGGCGCGATGAACATAGAGGCGGCGATACTGGCGCGTATGACCAAGCGCGCCAAGATTGTGCTGCTTGGCAACATCATCCCCATCTGGGACGACCCGCTCTGGCTTGTGGAGCAGCTCGCCATCATAGACATGATCTCGCGGGGCAGGCTGGTGTCGGGCTGGGTGCGTGGCACAGGACGCGAGAGCGTGGCGCACAACGCACCGCCGCCCTACAACTGGGAACGCTTTCAAGAGGCGCACGACTTCATCGTGAAGGCGTGGACAACACCGGGGCCGTTCCGCTGGGAGGGTAAGCACTACCAGTATCGCTATGTGAACCCGTGGGCGCGCCCATACCAGAAGCCGCATCCGCCGATATGGCTGCCCGGCGTGGTCAGCCGCGACTCGCTGATGTGGGCGGCGCGCAACCGCATCCCCTACATCATGCTGGCGACGGCGATGGAACCGACGCGGCAGGCGTTCCAAATCTACCACGACACCGCCGCCGAAAGTGGCTACGAATCCGGCTCGCAGAACATCGGCTACCTGTGGAAGGTGCATGTGGACGAGACTGACGAGCTTGCGGAGCAGACGGCGCGCAAGTATGTGCAGGGGCCGAGCAACCCGTTCTTGGCGGGCAACGAAGGCACGACCAACAATGCCCTGCTGAGCCTGCCGGGGCTGACCTCGCGGCGGCGTGTGCTGCCCACGCGCGATGTGGCGACCGCCAACCGCGGCGGGATGATTAGCGCCCGCCCATTCGAAGAGCAGCAGGAAAACTACACCATCGTGTCGGGCACGCCGGACACCGTGCTGCCCAAGATAAGGCATGTGCTCGAGACGCTCCGACCCGGCAGCGTCATATTCTGGGACGGCGATGGCGCAATGACGCACGAAGACCAGATGCGAAGCCTGCGGCTGATGGGCGAGTATGTCATCCCCGCTGTGCGCGAGATGGGCAAGGAACTGGAGCTGTTCAGCCCGTTCGAGGTAGACCCGGCGACTGGCAAGCCGATAGAGCAGGCAGAAGCGCAGCCAGTGGCGGACTAGCCGCTAGTCTTTACGCCGAATACGCCGACAATCAGCAGGAAACTAGAAGGGGGACACGCCTCAGTGAGGCATGTCCCCCTTTTGCTGTATTAGCAGTCGGCTAGGCTAGTTCACCGTGAAGGCTCTGTACATCCCCAACTGGTAATGGCTTTCTAACACACCGTCCTCTATTTCGGCGATGTTGCATATTAAGACATAGTTGCCGGGGGCGAGATCAAACACACCCGATGCGCTTGAGTTTGGGGCGAATTCCTCGATTTCTCCGATTATCTCTACTCGGGTCTCATCCACCAGCCCCTCGCTCTCTATGAACGGCAACGCCTCTGGGGACAGGTCGCTCTTGACGATTACGAGTTCGTGCGGGTCAACGGGCCCGATGTTTTCTGCGAGGAAATATATCTGCCCAGCGCTAACGCTGTCCACGCTGGGGGCGACGCCCCATTCGTTGAGCGTTACATCCACTTGGGTTGCGCCTGCGGGCTTGGCTTGCACCACGCCGGGTGCGACTTCTTCTTCCTCAGCTGCTTGTTCCACTTCTGATGGGGCACTTCCCTCTGGCGCTCCGCTATCTCCACATGCCGCCGACACAAGCAGCACCGCCACGGACATAAGCGCTAGTATGCCAAGCAGTTTGTAACGAATCATTCGGGTACACCTCCTGTAATGAATGGACTTCGGTTAAGCGTCTCCCGGTATTTCGCACATCACATCGAGCCGTGCTCTGTCGTACGGAAAGCCACTTCCCCTGCCGGGAGGAACAGAGAAAATGGCTCCCGTTCTGGAACCCCGTCAGCGGCGCGTGCTTTCGGGGCAGGAATGGTGAACTTCTGAACGATGCGGTACAAGCCGCACATGCTTTGCGCTTTGACATTTCGGAGGCGCGGATGGCAGCGTCTTTGGCATAATCGCCTTCGCCCACGGTGCAAGCCCAAGCAACCTAACTCGCACCATGTCGCCGCGCCTCCTGACGGTTAACCTCAAAATAAGTATCAATTCCATTCTACGATATTTGTGTATTTGCTGATGAACTTAATATATCCTAATTAAAAATAATCGTCAATACATTACTAAATAATTTCATGGAATTGTGAAAAATTAACTATATGGAAATATAAATTATGTGGTCATAGTAATTTAAAGAGTAAATCGGAATATATGAGGACGCTGCGGAACGCCGATGGCTCGAACGAAGAAAGCCTCTATCCCGACCAAAGTCGGCTAGGGATAGAGGCATCATTGAGTGTGCTAGCGTGTCCTCGGGGTTTGAGGACGCCGCGCTGCCACTTACAGGCGGGGGTTTTTGATGGCTCTGTACAGCCCGAGCAGCAGCAGCGGCACATTTGCGCTGATGACCGCACCTATGATGGGAATGCCAGTTTCAGGTCTGCCGGCGCGCCAAACGGGATGCAGCGCGCCCACATCTATCCCGCGCAGCAAGCCGAAGTACGCGCCTATTATTGCGCAGACGACCGCTGTCGCGAGCAGCAGCATATGCACGCTAAACTTGAAGTCGCGCTCGAACCACACGAGGTAGCTCCCGATGCCTGCGCCGACGCCGTTAGCCAACACCAGCACCAGAATTTCTGCGCCGATGTCGCCGATGACGAACAGCCTACTCACCGTGTATAGCCCAAAGCCCAATGCGGCAGACACGAACAGTCCCAGCACACACCTAGCCAACACCAGCCCGACCTTTAGCATATGGACGCTGCCACCCTTCTCACTCACTAGACGGCGCACCGCTCGATACAACACGACTGTGTCTTATTATACCGCTTTCGCAGCTAGCGATGTTGAGCGCCTATGCTGCCAGTGAGCGCATGGTGTCGCTGCGCCTCGCATTGTCGCCATCTCCCACGACGATGCGGGACGGCAAAGCATAGAGGCGCAGGGCACTGAAAAGCCGATGGGCTGACCGACTATAGAGCATCAGGAGCGGGGATGCGCCCGCCCTGCAGGTCTCAATTACCGGCGAGGGGCTTGCCGTATTGCTCGGCGTGCGCCACCTGCGACAGTGGCTTGCGGTTCTTGCGCCCTAGCCTGCCTCGATTGGGGTCTAGGCGGTATCCGAAGGGCAGTACTGTTACCAGCACGAAGTGGTCGGGGATGCCCAGCAGCGCCTTGACAGCATCGTTCTGTTCCTTGATGCGCAGCCCCACGAAGCATGTGCCCAGCCCGAGTTCCCAGCCGACGAGTTCCATCTGCTGCACGATGCGCCCGGCGTCCAACTCCGCTCGGTCGGCGTTCTCCATCGCGATAGCAATCGCCATCGGCGCGTTAGCGGTGAAGCCACCGCTGCTCGCAATCGAGCCGATGCGCCGCAGTGTATCAGGGTCGCGCACCACGATGAAGTGCGCCGGCTGCAGGTTGCGCGATGTGGGCGCGAGCCTGCCCGCCTCCAGAAGCTTGTGCACCACATCGTCCGAGACAGGGTCGGGCTTGTATTCGCGCACGGTCAGGCGCGTGCGCGCCGTGTCATAAACTTGCATGTTCATCCTCGTATCCTGTTTTCTCTTGCCTGCTGCTTCCCCTGTTCGGGAATGTGCCATGCGCTCCGACGCTATCGGCGGCGCTACACTGGATACCGCCACACCTCGCCCTTGGGCGGCTCGTCGGACAGGCGGAACTGCGGCAGGGACAGCCCGTCTTCGGTGTCTTGGAAGACCACTTCGACGCGCTTGCCAATGCCCACATTTTCGGGGGCTTCGGGCTGCATATCGCCGTTCAGCAGGTTGGCAGTGATGCGAAGTCCGTTCTCTGGGTTGGGTTCGCCGCTCTGCTCATCCAGCTCTACCAGCACCACGGTGTAGGGCACCCAATCGCGGAACGCCGGCATTATGGCGTGGGTGATGATTTGGTAGCTGTAGATAGTGCCTTTGCCGCTGACCTCGTACCATTCCCAGTCGAGCGAGGCGCACCATGGGCAGCCCGGTCCCGGCTCGCCGCGCAGCAGCCCGCACTCTTCGACGGCGCACTTTTTCACCACCAGCCGATGCTCTTTTGCGGCGTCGAAGTAGCCCTTGTACTCGCTGTCGATGTCTGGGATGTTCAGCGCCAGCCCGCGATATTCATAGACCGCCATAGTGCTACCTCCTCATAATCAGGGCGCTGCCAACGCCGGGCATTGCCCACCCCATGTTCATCGTGATGTTGACATCGGGAACTTGACGGCAGCCGCCTTCGTAGTAGTCGTATGTGTGCTTGCCTTCGCTCCATTCGGGACAGTAGTCGTCCACCGTGCCGCGCAGCTGGCGTGTGTTCTCAATGACCATGTTCATGCCGTGCGTATAGCCCTCGCACAGATGGCCTCCGCTGGTGTTGTTCGGTCGCCGCCCGCCCAAGTCGGTGATGCCGCTGGTTACATAATCCTTGCCCTCGCCCTTCTTGCAGAAGCCATAGTCCTCAAACTGCAGCAGCGTTGTGAAGGTGAAGGCGTCGTAGCAGCCAGTAACATCGATGTCGTCATGCGTAACGCCCGCCAATTCGAAAATGCGAGGCCCAACATAGTATCCCGCCACGCGGCTGATGGGCGCGTACTGGTAATGAAAGTCGCCGCCGGGCTTTGTGCCCCTGCCCTGCACCGCCATGATGACAGCGGGTGGATGGCGCAGGCTTTTGGCGCGTTCGATCGAGGTTACGATGATGCAAGTGGCGTTGTCAGTCTCGAGGCAGCAGTCCAGCAGATGCGCTACGGGCTGGACTATCCAACGCGAGTTGACCACATCGTCCACGGTTACGCGCTGTTTCATGAGCGCCTTAGGGTTGTTGCTGGCGTGGTTGCTGTGCGTAACCTTGACCTGCGCCAGATGCTCGCTCGTAACGCCGTACTCCATCATGTTGCGCGTGAAGGTGAAGGCGAAGTTTTGCACTGCGCTCGCCACGCCGTAGGGGCGCTTGAGCAGGTCGGAGCCGGCGATGGGCGCAGCTGCGCGAGCGCCTGTGCCGCCGATACGCACCTGCGAGTAGCCATTCATAGCGCGAAAAATCGCCACAGTGTCGCACATCCCAGCCTCGATAGCGCCGATGGCGATGCCGACGAGCGCCTCTGTGCTGCTGCCACCGCCGGAGCAGTCCATATAGAAGTTCAGCCGCATGCCTAGGTCGTACATCATATGGGTGGACGGGGTGGAATCGCCGCCGTGATAGCTGAGCATCCCATCCACATCCTGCGGCGTAAGCCCGGCGTCGTAGATGGCATTGCGGATAGCCTCCACGCCGAGCGCACGAGTGCTGCGCCCGGATGCGCGGCTGTACTCGGTCTCGCCCACACCCACGATGGCGTACTTCTCTTTTAGGTTGCCTTGCATATAGTGCCTCCTGAAAGCCGTATTTGCCAGCGGACAGCGTTTCGGGCTAGGGGCTGCTCACATCCCCCCGAAAGAGGAAGGCGATTTAGCGACGATAACAGAGACCCTGCCCTGTTTCACCTGTATTTCATCTGAACGGAAAACGCTGCCTATACGGCGGTGCGTCTTCTGCGAGCCGCGCACCACCGCTGGCGTATCCACAATAACATCGCATCCGCCTGCGTCCGAAGACGCACCGCTAGTATCGCCTTTTAAGTGCGACATGGCAAGGGAGGGGGGAGCGGGAGGGGGCAGGCTGCCGTATTGACATTCTTGATATTGGGTTTGTCAATCCATTTATAGGTGTTGTAAAGTGTATTTCCATTCAGATGATTTGGGATGAGTATGGTAACGACCGCTGAGGCTAACAGGATATTAGAGGAAAATAAGGTAATCGCAATGAATCTGTCATGGCGTTTTGAACGCAACGGTTACAGGATTCAAGCCAATGTGCTGTCGCTAGATTCTGACGAGATGCTGAGCTTTCGCGGATATGTGGGTAAAACAAACCGCAGTTTCGCTCTTCTGTACAGAAACTTACCCATCCGTAAGTACACCGTTCACGACAGGCACATAGATCCGGTAACATCTAGGGTCTTCAAAGAGCCGCACAAACACTCATGGGACGATGTGTGGGAAGACAAAAGGGTCTATATTCCGAACGATATACGAATAGGCAATCCCAATGAAGAAATGATGGATTTCCTAAAAGAATGCAACATCTCACTTAGGGGATATTATCGGGCACAGGCTTTCTTTCAGGAAAACTAGGGAGGCTTACCGTGACAAGTGTCGACATATGCGGTGAACTTGTTCCCAAATACTTGAACAGCTTATCCATCGACTTTGAGACCGCTCACACAGACGCCGGTTGCTTTATAGTAACGCCGTTTATCAGACCAGACGGTGAAGCGATTGAACTGGAAGTAGAGACACTTTCCAGCCGCAATGTCCGCATCAGTGATATGGGCGACACTTTCGGCTATCTGTTCATCAACGGATTGACATTGAGCCGAACGATGATGGACAGAGCCAAGCACATATCTATGAGTCACGGCGTGTCTTTGAAAAGTGCCACACTCAGCGTTGAAGCAGACATCGAATCAGCAGGTACTGCGGTTCATAGGCTTATACAAGCCACGCTTGCGGTAACCGATCTTATCCAGATGCGCCGGTATACAAGCACGCAAAAAATACGCTTTGATAAGCAAGTAGAGTCTCTCATCATATACAGCGGCGTTACTTATGACACCGAGTATAGTGTCAAAGGGCAACACGAAACGCACAAGTTCAAATTTCATGTGAATTCGGGCAAGGACTTGCTCATTCAACCCCTCACAGCATCTACCGAAGCAACAGCACATGCTTGGGCTGAACGCTGGGCGTACCGTTTCGGGGATGTTACACAATTGCAAAACAGTTGGCGCCCGTTCGCGGTGCTAGACGACCGCAGCGCGCGACCTATATGGACAACCAACACAGTCGCCCCAATTCTGGAACATGCAATCCTGTGGACAGAGAGGGACAGGCTATCAGATTTACTCTTGAAGGGCATGGACGAAGCGCGCGGTGGAAAATAGTGAGGTATTAGTGAGGTAGCACAACACACGCTTGCCGCACCAACGCTCTCTGCTTCCAGCGACAACGGCATTCTAAGCGTCCAAGGGCGCCCTGCGGCAGCATATCGCCGCCGAGAGCGCTGCTCTTCATCTGCATCGACGCCCCGCCTTTCTTGCCCTTGCCAAAAACGCCGGCTATGCCTACACTTGGGGCGCGTATGGTGGATTGCGCATAGTGCGCCGCCACACGACGCCTTTGCAACACAATGCAAGGCTGCTAAACGGCTGGTTGAGATGCCTGATAGTCTTATCTAGGAGCGTTTATCATGACTACCACTGCTATCGACGGCGAGGCGCTGCGCCAAGCATCGCTGCGCTACCTGTGGATGCACAACCGCGACTGGACGCAGATGGCGGAGGAGGGCGAGCCGCAGATTATCGAGAGCGGGCAGGGCGTTCGCGTAACGGACACGGACGGCAGGTCGTGGATCGATGTGAACGGCGGCTATAACTCCGTCAATGTGGGCTACGGGCGCACAGAGATCGGCGATGCTGCGTATGAGCAGATGCTGCAGCTGTCCTACTTCCCGCAGGGCGCGACGACCGCCCCCACCGCTGCGCTCGCCGCTAAGCTGGCGCAGATTACGCCCGGCACGCTGTCGCGCGTGTTCCCGGTCAGCGGCGGCTCGGAAGCGAACGAAACGGCGCTGAAAATCGCCCGCGCATACCACAAGCGGCGCGGCGAACCCGGCCGCTACAAGGTCATCAGCCGCATCGGGTCGTATCACGGGATGACCGCCGGCGTGCTGTGGCTCGGCGGCAGCCCGTACCAGCCGCGCCACGACTATGAGCCTGTCTATCCCGGCGTGTTGCACGCACCGCAGCCGAACAACTACCACTCCGAAGTCGAGGGCGAAACGCCATCCGAGACGGCTGTCCGCGCTGCACAGGCAATAGAGCGGCTCATCGAATTCCACGGCGCACACACCGTTGCCGCCGTCATCGCCGAACCCATCGCAATACCTCAGGGTGCAATCGTCCCCGCAGACGAGTACTGGACAATGCTGCGGCAGATATGCGACAGGCACGGCGTGCTGCTCATAGCGGACGAGGTGATATGCGGCTTCGGGCGCACGGGCAAGATGTTCGCTATGGAGCATTGGGGCGTAACGCCCGACATCATGACAGTGGCAAAGGGCATCGTCAGCAGCTACCTGCCGATGGCGGCGGCGATAGTCAAGCAAGAGGTTGCGGACGCCTTCGCTGGCGAAGACAACTACCTGCGCCATGTGTTCACCGCCGCTGGGCATCCGGTATCCGCCGCAGCATCCCTCAGGAACATCCAGATTATCGAGGACGAAAACCTAGTGCAGAACGCCGCCGATGTGGGGGCGTACTTCAAGCAGCAGTTAGAGGGGCTTGCGATAGACCACCCGCTCGTGGGCGATGTGCGAGGCGCCGGCTTGCTGCTCGCTGTGGAGCTTGTGAGCGACCGTAAGACCAAGTCCGGCTTCGCCCCCGATGCCAAAGTGCCCGATCGCCTGAACGAGAAGTTCAAGAAGCACGGGCTGATACTCCGCATCAACAGCGGCATCGTCCACATAGGCCCGCCGCTGTGCATCACGCGCGGCGAGGTGGATGAGATCGTCCACGCCATAGACCTGTCGCTGTGGGAGTTGGAGGCAGAGATGGGCATCGCTCGGATGACCTAGCGGACAGGCTCATCAGCCCATTAGTGGAGTGTCTGTCAGCAAGTTGGCTTGGCGGTGGTTGGCTTGGCGAGGGCGACTATGGCAACTTCGCAGCAGTGGCAGGATTGCCGCAATGGTGTATAGTAGGGCGCAGCACCACACTAAGCTGCTGTCTGAATGTTGAACCGAAAATCTGACCGACTAAACACCTTGCGGAGGTTTGGAACTATGGCTAATATTGGCATTGCGATGGCGCTGCCGGCGTACACGGTGGACCCTGCGTTCACGGCACGACGCGCTGAGGAGCTGGGCTTCGAGTCCATATGGTTTGCGGAGCATCCGATTATGCCCGTACATTCCAATAGCCCCTTCCCCGGCTCGGACGATGGCGTCATCCCATGGACATACTCACACTTCACAGAGCCGTACATTGCGCTGGCGCGGGCGTCCGCTGTTACCACCACGATGAAGCTCGGCACGGGCATCACGCTCATCACCGAACGCAACCCGCTGGTGCTGGCGAAGGTCATCGCCGCACTAGATATGTACAGCGGCGGGCGCTTCCTGTTCGGCATCGGCACGGGCTGGCATCGCGAAGAGACCGAGATGATGGGCGGCGACTTCGACCATCGCTGGACACAGGCGCGCGAAGCCACGCTTGCGCTCAAGGCGCTCTGGACTGAGGACGAGGCGGAGTTCCACGGCAAATACTACGACTTCCCGCCGGTGAAGTGCTATCCCAAACCGGCGCAAAAGCCGCATCCGCCCGTGCTTCTGGGTGGCATGGCGCGCAATGTGCTGCGGCGCGTGGCGCGCTGGGGCGACGGCTGGCTGCCCAACCGCGTTACACCACAGCAGGTTAGCGACAGCCGCGCACAACTAGACGCCCTCGCCGCCGAATACGACCGCGACCCAAGCGCACTCACCATCAACATACACGGGCAGCCGCCGGAGCGCGACCTCGTGAACTCATACCTAGACGCCGGCGCAGACCGCGTCATTGTCCGCCTAGAGCTTTGCGAATCCGAAGACGAAATGGCGGCAGAACTCGAGCGCGTGGCAGCGGCAGTGCTGTAACATGAGAACTGGCATCAAAACTGGGGATTAAGATTTGCCCCCTGCGTCAGTATTCATACTGAGAGCAGGGGGCAAATGCCTGCAAAATAGCAAAAGGCGTTGTGTTTGCGCCAACCGCTAGGACTTCTTGAACTCCGGGATGACATACTTGCCGAAGAGTTCGATGGACTCCATCACCTTTTCGTGTGGAATGGTTTCGGTCTGCATCATTATCATCATCTGGTCGATGCCGATGGCTTCGTGCTTCTTCAGCGCCTCGATACAGCTATCCGGGTTGCCGGCGATGACCACGGCACGGTCGCAAAGCGTGTCGGCGTCTAGGTCGTTCCAAATGCGATGCGCGATTGCTGAACCGCCGGAATAGTCGAGGATGTCTTCTTTCATCTCCTCATCTTCGCCCACATCCACATAGCGCGAGAAGTTCGCCTTCAGGTGGTCGGGAACGCCGCCCCACTTGTCGAGCAATTGGGCGTACACATCCTGCTGCCCCTGCACATACGGCCTGTCCGGCCCGAAGAAGTTCTTGAGCGATTGAGCGCCCATCTCCTTCGCCTCGCGGTCATCCTCTAGGCATATGCCTAGCGTGGAGCTTGCCCACTGGTCGTTTGCCACTGCGCCGACCGGGCTGGCATGGTTCACATTGCGCTTGTACTCCCGCACATACGGCTCCAGCGATGAGGGCGCGCTCGAGCCGAACGACAGCACGCCGATGCCCTTCTGTGCGGCGATTTCGTAGGTGGCTGGCTGCAGCGCAGCGACCCAAATCGGCGGATGCGGCTCTTGGTAGGGCTTGGGCAGCACCTGCCGCTCCGGAACCTGCCAGAACCTGCCCTCATAAGAGAACCAGTCCGACTGCCAAATCTGCGGCACCATCGTGAGCGATTCTTCCCACATCTCGCGGCTGTCGCGCGGGTCGATGCCCATACCAGTGAGTTCATACGGAGCGGAGCGCCCGGTGCCAAAGTCCACGCGCCCATCGGACAGGTGGTCGAGCATCGCCACACGCTCCGCAACGCGGTTGGGATGATGGTACGGCAAAATGACCACACCCAGCCCGAGCCGTATCTGCTTGGTGCGCTGGCTCAGCGCCGCATACACCAAGTCCGGACACGGCGACGCAGAAAAGCCAGTCAGGAAGTGATGCTCCACGAACCAGAGGTAGTCAAATCCCACCTCGTCTGCGCGGATGCACTGCTCCATCGTCTCTGTCAGGACGAGGTGGTCGTCTAGGGTGGGGCGCTGCATTTCGTACTGCAAGGCGAGTTTCATCGGGCTTATCCTTATATGCTAGGGGTTGTTTGCGGCGTATTCTACGACAACTGAAGGTGCGCAACAAGCGGGTGCCCTGCGGACGAGAACGATGCTCGCAACGCAGCCTAATCCCCTGCGCTGCGAGCGGCTCGGATGACGGCGGGTCTGGTGTTGGCGTCGAAGCTACGCTCAGTCGCGGTGGTGAACAGCGACACGCGCAGGATACGCGCCTCAGTGTTGATGCTAATGCCTAGGATGTCCATCGTGCAGTTGTAGATGCCGATGGCGGCTTCCAACGCCACTTGGGCGCGCCAGCGTTCCTCCCATGGGCCGGGATGCACGGCTGCGATGTGCGGCAGCGCAGTCAGGTGCGCCATCAGCGCTTCGGCGGTGTGGCAGAGCGCATCGAAGTCCGCCGCTTTGTCGTAGCCGTCTATGCCGCGGTTGCGAAACAGCACGAGCTGGTACAGCAGCAGCCACCAGTATATGGCAGCGAGACTCTGCGCGTTCAGTCGGCGGCGATGGCGTCCCAAGTCCCAGTCCAGCGACTTGTCGTCGGAGTGCACGAACATCTGCGACGCGAGGTTTGCAGCGTCGTTGCACACGGCGTTCCACAGAGCGGCGCGCTTGCCGCTGAGGCGTGCCGCTCCATCCGCATCGTCCAGCGCAAACGCCAGCGCAATGCGGTGCAGGTCGTCTATATCGCCCCGCAGCCTCGCTTTGGCAAGCGGCGGCAGTAGCATGTGCAGCAATTTCATCAATGGTTTGCCAGTGATTCGGTAGTCAGTTGACGAGTTACCTGCCAATCATTATGCAGTGTATCAGCCCATAGGGGTTGGAACAACTGCCCCCTTGCGGATGTGTTCTGCCATGACATGGGGACACTGCGAATTCCCGCATGATAGATTTTGACAATGCGAAATATTTCTTGTTATTGTTCGCTTGCTCGCCTGCAATTCGGCGAAGTAGAAACAGGATGTGCCAATGCTAAACACCACTCGTTTCGACATGTTCAAAACATTTCGTCTGCCCATGTTCGCACTGGGACTGATGGGGGCGTTCATGCTACTGGCGTTAGGTTGTAATGGCGCCCCTAGTAACCCAAGTGCGCTTGTGCTTAACAATGCGAGAGAAACAATCATCTACGACACTCAATCATTGCGTAACGATGAGAGGTCTTTTAATTCCAGTCCCTACGACATTGACGATCTAACCGATGATTGGGCAGGTGATAGGCGAAGTTTGGGCACTGATTTGGCGAATGTAGACAGCTTCCAGTTTGTTGTTCTTTCCGGTAGCAATGGATACTACTTATACACGGTAGTGAAGGGCGATTTTGATTTTCTAGACATTGAAGATGAGCTAGACGAGCAGAATTACGAAGAAGACACTTATAGGAATGTGGATATATGGAGAAAAGATGATGATGCGGTGGTGCTGTATGAAAGCACCGGTATCTTCGTCATAGGGCATAAGGACGCGATTCGGCAAGTGGTGAAGGCGCTTGATTTAGGTGAAGGCTTTCTAGCGCATGATGCGCAGATGTTGCGGGAAGCAATGGACAAGTTGGACAGTGCTCCGGTTATGAGAGCATCAGTAGAGTGCAATATCAGCGAGCTTGATTTTAGTTATTCGCCAAGAGGCTGTGATGCCGTGGCTGTGGGTATCTCGAGCGCTAATGACGACTTCACTGATGCACAGGTTGCGATGCTATTCGACAGAGAAAGCCGAGCTGAAGATGCGTTCGATGACATTGAAGATGCAGTGTATGAATCAGGCATTGATGCGGACCTCAGCAATATCAGTGTCAACGGCGAGTTTCTCATCTTCAACATAACCGAGTACGAAGATTTTTAGGCAGCATATCCAACTAGATTTTGCTTGCGCATGCATCGACATTATTAGGCCGGGTTTGCACGCCTGCAACACGGCGTAGTAGGAACAGGATGTAGGCGCTTTCGAAATTCCCGGAACAATAACCATTACGATTAAACGCCGCAGTTGGGCAAGAGCGGCCGGTGCCGGGCAACCCGAGGGTCGACGCATCCGGCGCTGTTGGGCGCATCACAGGCGTTACGCTTCGGTGATGCGCTCGCGCTGCATGCGGCGGACGCCGCCCATATCGGCGCCTTCGAGCGGCGTCGTGCCGATGATGTTTGCGGCTTCTAATTGGCGCAGCTCGGACGGGGCGCAGCCCAGCAGCTCGCCAAGCAGGTAGTCGTTGTGTTCGCCGAGCATCGGGGCGGGTTCGTGGCGGTCGGGATGGCGTCCGTTGGGCGAGCCGGCTGCGTTGGACTTGGACAAGAAACTCCATACGGGACCGCTCATCGGGTAGGCGCCGGCATCGGGATGCGTTACGAATTGGAAGTAGTCGCGCTCTTGCAGATGCGGGTCATCGTAGGTGTCTGCGCCGCAGTCCTGCACAGGGCCCGCGGGTATGCCATAGGCTTGAAGCAGCTCGGTTATGGCGAAGCGGTCGCGCCGGCTTGTCCAACCGGTGATGACGGCATCCAGGGCGCTGCGGTTGGCGATGCGCGCCTGCTGTGTGGCGAAGCGCTCGTCGTCGGCAAGTTCCGGCATCCCAGCGGCGGCGCAGAAGCGCAGCCACTCGGCTTGGTTGCGCACGACGATTGCGACCCAAGCATCGTCGCCCTTGCAGCGATAGCAGCCATGTGGGGACATGTGCGGGTGCGAGTTGCCGCGCCGCTCGCGGGGGCTGCCGGTCATCTGATACTCCAAGAACACCTCGCCCAAGTGGGGCATGAACGCCTCTGCTTGCGACATGTCGATGAACTGTCCCTTGCCTGTGCGGGCGCGGTAATGCAGTGCGGCGCAGATGGCAAACATCGCCGTTAAGGCGCCGACGGCATCAGGATGGTGCACCAGAGAGTTGTGGGACAAGTCTAGGTCGGGGTAGCCGCGCAGCGCTGAATGCCCGGTCATTGCGTCTATCGCCATCCCCATGCTGCGATGGCGCTTGAATGGACCGGTGTTGCCGTAGCCGGGGGTGAACAAGACGATGAGGTCGGGCTTGACCGATCGCAGTGCCCCCTCGCTTAAACCGAGCCTGTCCATAACGCCGAACGCATAGTTCGTGAAGACCACATCGCTGACAGCCACCAGATCCATGAAGGCGTCCACACCGTCGCGGCTGGTGAGGTCGAGCGTCAGCCCGAGCTTGTTACGGTTGACGGCGTTGAAGTTGCCCTGTCGATTCCAAGGGCGCTCTCCCGGGGCATAGTCCGGGTAGCCGGGTGTATTGGACGGCGGGCGTATTGGGCCGCGGGCGATGCGCTGGAGCGCCTCCACCTTGATGACCTCCGCGCCCATATCGCCCATCAGTGCGCCGCAGAAGGGACCTGCCCATATCTCAGCCAGTTCTAGTGCGCGGATACCCGCTAGCGGCTGCTTGGATGTGTACATGCGCATTACACCGTCAGTTGCCCCGAAATCGTTCCTACAGATTTTTCATTGAGACACTTTATATCATATGCCCATCCGAAAGGTAACCCTTGCCGTGGCAAGGCAGCAGCAGATGTCGGGCGCTGTGATACAATCGTAGGTGTTGATTGGTGTTAGCGGGGGCTGTGAGCCTCCAAGTGGAGTGGCTATGAGAACGCACAGATACGACATCGCCGTTATCGGAGCGGGCATTATCGGGCTTGCAACTGCCATGCGGCTGGCGCAAGAGTACCCGCGCCTGAGAATTACTACGCTGGAGAAGGACGACGAGGTCGCAAAGCATCAGACCGGGCATAACAGCGGCGTCATCCACGCCGGCATATACTACGCCCCCGGCTCGCAGAAGGCGAACTTCTGCTCCACCGGCGGAAAGCTGCTGCGGCAGTTCTGCGATGAGCGCGGCATAGAGTATGAGATGTGCGGTAAGGTCATCGTTGCCACCAACGAAGATGAAGTGCCGCGCCTGCACGACCTGTTCCAGCGCGGCACCGCCAACGGCGCAGAGGGGCTAGAAATCATCGACAAGGAGCGGCTCGCCGAACTCGAGCCGCACGCAGCGGGTGTCAAAGCCATCTTCTCGCCCAACACAGGCATCATCGACTTCAAGCGCGTGTCGCAAGCGTACGCCATTGAGTTTGGCGAAAACGGCGGCGACCTGTACACCAACACCGCAGTTCGCTCCATCACCAACCGCGATGGGCTTATGTATCTGGAAACCTCACGGGGCGAAATCTCTGCGCGCCACATCATCAACTGCGCTGGACTGCAAGCCGATCAGGTGGCGCGGATGATGGGAGACGACCCGGGGCTGCGCATCATCCCGTTCCGCGGCGAATACTTCTCCATTCGGCCGGAGCGGCAGTATCTCGTCCGCAGCCTGATATACCCCGTGCCGGACCCGAAGCTGCCCTTCCTCGGCGTACATTTCACCAAGCGCATCACCGGCGGCGTGGAGGCGGGACCGAACGCCGTTCTCGCATTTGCGCGCGAGGGCTACAAGAAGACGAGCTTTCGGCTGGGCGATGCGCTCGGCACTCTGACATACCCCGGCTTCTGGAAGATGTCCATGACGCACTGGAAGTCGGGCATCGACGAGCAGCGCCGCTCGCTGCAAAAGTCGCTGTTCCTGCGCTCGCTGCAAACGCTGGTGCCGTCAATAGAGATGGACGACCTGAGCGAACCGGGCGCCGGTGTGCGCGCCCAAGCGGTGGACCGCAACGGCAACCTGCTCCAAGACTTCGCCATATCACAGAGCCAAAACGCCATCCATGTGCTCAGCGCCCCGTCCCCGGGCGCAACATCGTCGCTCACCATAAGCCGCTACATCGTGGATATGGCAGCGGACACATTCGGCTTGGAATAGCTCTGTCCAACCGCTTATCTGTCCCGTCCGTTCAATAGGTCAGCGCCTCTGACAAGAGACAATGTGTGCGTCCCATTGGTGGGAATGGCAAAGAACTGAAATCCGACGGCTGAAAACTACAGCTGCGGGATGCGCTACTGTGTTGTCGGCGGGTTGTAGTACTGCCCCGGGCGGCGGTATTCTTGGGTGTAGCGCACACCGCGACGACTCCAAAGGTCGTCGAAGTATGGCGGCGACAGGTATTCGCAGTAGTCCGCAACCTGCGAGAGTTCGTGCGACAGGCTCGATTGGAATGCCGCCACCTCCACATGCTTACCCAAATCCTTGACGCACTGCACAGCGTAGGCGAAGTCCCCGTCCCCGCTCACCACTATCGCCACATCGTACAGGTCTTTCCAAGCCATGTTGATGAGGTCGGACGCAAGCATGATGTCCACGCCCTTCTCAATCGTGATGTCTCCGCGCGTCTTGATGTCCGCAAGGCGCAGGTCTAGGTAGGGCGTGTTTTGGAGTGCAGCGAGGAACTTTTGCTGCCCCTCGTATGCGATGGGATTGCGCTCGGCGGACTGACGCACATTGTAGTAGTAGGTGCGGAAGTGGTTGCGCTCTCCACATAGCTTCACGGAGAGCGCACCGAAGTCCACATCGAAGCGCCGACAGTTCTCATCGAGGCTGTGGTACAGGTTGCTGCCGTCTATGAAAATTGCCACCCGACTGTATGCATCGTTCTCGTTTCTGCGACGGTTGTGATGGTTCATGATGTATCCAACTCCCGCTCTAACTCGCCGAGAGAATCGCCCAATGCGCTAATGATAGCATCAATATCAGACTTTGCAACGCATAAGGGTGGGCTTATGCCGATGAATGTGTCGCGGCAGTTCAGGATTATGCCACGCTCACGGAGTTTCGCCGTCAGCCGCTTGCCCACGCTCAACCGCTCGTCGAAGCGCTCTTTCGTCTTGCGGTTGCTGACAAGCTCCACACCGAGCATCAAGCCGATGCCCCACACATGTCCGACGACATGATGCGCCTCCATAAGCTCGTGCAAGCCGTCGAGGAAGTACGCCCCCATCTGCGCTGAGTTATCCACAAGCCCCTCGCGCTCGATGATTTCGATGTTTTTGAGCGCAACGGCGGCGGTAACCGGATGCCCGCCGAATGTGAGCGCTTGGCGGAACACATTGTCCTCGCCGGCGAAAGCGGCCGCCACATCGGTGGACGCCACCACGGCGGCAAGCGGCAGGTAGCTGCTCGTGATGCCTTTTGCGATGGTCATAATGTCTGGCGTAACGCCGTAATGTTCCATTGCGAACATCTTCCCCGTGCGCCCGAATCCGGTTACCACCTCGTCGGCGATGAGCACGACGCCGTAGCGGTCGCATATGCGCCGCAGGCGCGCCCAATACTCGGGGTCAGGCGGGCCTGCGCTTGAGCAGACGGGTTCGGCGATGACGGCAGCAACCGTGGACGGGTGGTGCAGCAGGATAAGCTCCTCGATGGCGTTGGCGGCAAGGCGGGCGCACTCCTCCGGTGTTGCGCTGTTGAACTCGCAGCGATAGAAGCTCGGCTGCGGCGCATAGAGCATCCCGGCGAGGGCGGGTTCGTAGTCGGACACGGCGTCGGATGCGCCCATCCACATCACACCGCCCGTCGCCCCGTGATACGATCCCCTGCGGCTGATTACCTTGTAGCGCCCGTGTTCGCCTCGCCGCTTGTGATATGCGCGCGCTATCTTGACGGCGGTTTCGTTGGCTTCAGAGCCGCCGCTAGCGGGCCATACGCGCTCCAGATTGCTCGGCGCAAGCGCGGCAAGTTTCTCCACAAGCTGGATGAGCGGAGTGGTCGTTGTGCCCTGCGGGAAGTATGTCAGGCGGCGCATCTGCTCACGCATGGCGTCGGCGATTTCGGTGCGACCGTAGCCGACATTCACAGAAGCGTAGCCGCCGTGCGCGTCTATCCAAGTGTTGCCGTCCGAGTCGGTAACGCGCACGCCGTCGCCGGAGACCATAATAGGCGGGCCGCCCTCTTCCGCCATCGTAGTCCAGTCGGCGTTGTGCATCCACAGGTGGTCAAGCGCATCTTGGCGCACTGCGGCGGTGTCGATGTTTGGCTGCGTGGTAGTCATGGTGGTCGCCTCGCTTGGGGAAACTGGGAATGTTCAGGGGAGCGTTACATGTGAAAACCGATTGACTCGACGCCGGTGCTGGCACACACATCATTTCACTTTGCACTATGGGCAGCCGGTCTTTCAGATTGAGCGCCATTATACCTGTTATACAAGATGCCGCAACAATTGGGCAAAGCGGTCAATGGCATGGTCAAGGTATTCGGGGCGTAGTTCCTTGAAGTAATCGGGGTTGTGGATTGGTTCTTTAACACTTCGGTGTCCCTCAAGCAGGGTTATCACATTCAAGTTGACTTCAGGGAAATATGACATCAGTGAATGTGAGCTTGGGCTGCCCAATTGAGGGTCAGCCATGGGCTGAGAATAATCGCCGCCGAGCATGCTTTCGAGTCGCAATAGACAGCAAATTAAATGCGGATGCAACGATTTCAGCAGCCGAAAATCTACGAGGATGCGCTTGAGCATTGCGTTTTCAGTGTACGACTTGCACTCAACGCCCATAACAAACACGCCGTCGATGAATATGTGCCTATCAACCTTTACGCGATAGAAGTAATCGTTCTGCTTAGCCTTGATGTGATTCTTCACATCCAGCGGCAATGTCCGGATGTAGCTTTCTCGGATACGGACTCTGTAAGTTAGAGTATCCTGAAAAGACAGGCGTTCCTGCACTCCGCCGGCTTCTTGCCACGCTAATCGGATTATGTGCGGGGTCATTGCCTCTACGAGCTTGCCTTTGGCGGCGCGTATTACGCCGCCGTAAGCCCTATCCTCATCACTAACCGCTTGCTCATCGATGCCACGAACAAGAAGGTTGTATGACCGAATCAAATCCTTTCTGCTTGCCAGTTCATCCGAAGCAGCCATCAATCACATACCTTGGATTTGCACATTGTTCAGCCTTGTTTGCGCCGTGGCACAGTATTCCTGCGCTATGTCTATACCCAAGAAGCGCCGCTGTGTACGCCGCGCCGCCACGCAGGTTGTTCCCACACCAGCGAACGGGTCAAGTACGACATCGCCACGGAAGCTGAACAGCAGCAGCACACGGCGGGCAAGTTCTTCCGGGAACATCGCAGGGTGCCCGTACTCGCGCATACGCCGCTCAGGGGCGATAGACCATTTTGCCGTTACCCATTCCTTGAACGAATCTGCGTCAATGTCCGCGTCTGATGAGTTGCCCGTCTTTTTCAGGTCGCCTTTGCAAAACACCTCCACGAACTCCCAAGTGTATTTCAGATACGGGCTAGATGGGCTTTTCCAACTGCCCCAAGCGGTGTACTTGCAGTTATAGTTGTTCTTTTCCCAGAGGATTTCACCCTTCCAAATAAGCCGCTTTTCCATAAAATAATTGGAGATGAAGTGATGGCTGGGGATATAATCCGAGAACAGCGGCTGAACATTGACCACGATGCGCCCGCCGTACTTGAGCACCCTGATGCACTCATCGAACACGCCGAAAAGCTTGGCGAAGTATGCCTCCCAATCGTAGGTATCGTCCGTTTCCTCATAGCCAAGCCCGAAGTTGTACGGCGGGGATGTGAATATCAGATCGACACAGTTGTCAGGCAGCTGTTTCAGCACTGCCTCGCTGTCCCCGCACACAATCTTATCTTCAAACTCGCTGGGCATCGGGTTGTTGAGACGGTCGAATGTGTGGTCGTTGGCGTAGTAATGCTTGCCACGGCGCTGCTCTTTGCTCTTGCGGTCAACGACTTTGCGCTCGGCGTTAAACCCCACATACAGGCGCTTGTTGCCGTTAACACCGTAGCTCCCGATGCTGCTCACGGCACGCAGTATATCCGTCATCACCTTTCTGTTGCCATACTCGCGGGACGCAGCGGTTACAGCATCGGACAGGTCGCTAATGTTGATTTGTCGCAACCATACATCAAGTTCATCGCCACTTCTGCTGATGTAAAAGTCGTCCGGGTTGAATCGGCTGTTTAGCAGGGCGACGGCTGCATCTGCTGCTTCATCCAGTGAGCCGTTTGCACTCAATTTTATCTGCCGGTATTTGTTCGAAATCACCGAATGTCCCCCATTTGGGCAACCCCATTTTCTGCCATCGCGAGTCCAGCTCAAACCTAGATCGACTATGACGCATACTATCCGCTATTCGATGAACAATCGTCAAGCACGGTAGCGTTTGTCAAGCGGGTTCGTTGGCGCAATCACGAAAATCACGCCTCCCGCTAGGTCATCCGTGCGATGCTCATTCGCCCTACTCCCTCTGGTAATGGCTTATGCCCCATTCTACAACTCAACCACCTGAAATGGAAAACGCTACCCTTGCGGCGCCGATAAGGTTCGGGTTTGGCAACGCAATGTAGTATGATAGCAGTCATGTGAATTCGCCCCAATGTCCCGGTAATGAGAATTACGGGTTTGAACCAAAATTCCAGAGGATAAAGAGAAGTGAACACAGAGTTCTTGCATAAAGCGACGATGGAACTAGGGATGGAGGATGTGCGGGATATGCCGCTCGAGGACGGCGAGCTGCCGATGGGCTTCGATGGGTTCTCGGCGTTGCGCGAGACGGAGCTAGATAATGAGAAGATGGCGCGGCAAGGGTTTCCGGGGAGCAGCGCAGAGCGGTTTCGGCGCATCGGGCGCATCGGCGGGTACATGCGCGAGTTCGCATCTCATGAGGTGTCCTTATGGATAGCATCTGGCAGGTGGATACAACGCGTCGAAGACGGCGACGACCTCATAGCGGCGACAGTGGCGCACCTGTTTGAAACTCCCGACGCTGTAAACCACTGGATGTATGATGTGTTCTTGCGGGATTTCAAAGAAAATGTGGGCGTGGACTTGGGCAAAAACCATGGAAACGCTATGCTAGTCGCCGCAGACCCGCTTGTGCCGCATGGGTTCTTCGACGATGCTGTGGCGCTTCGGTCACTGCTCAGGGAGCCTGAAACTGAAAGACTCACATCGATTACGATTGTAGACTTTCGCGTCGGGTGCATATTGGGAGTGGCGTTCCTTGGAGTGCTGGGCGACCATGTGCGGCTGGATAAGGTAACACAGCTGGCAATAGAGCTGGAAAAACGCATTGTAAGCATTGCGTTAGAGTAGCTGCCGCCTAACGCAAACGCAGTTGCCCACAACCGGATATTGCCTTATGAGCGCATTCTAGCGGCTATATGCTCTCTACCTTGTGCAAGGAAGGGTGAAGGGCTAGATTGCGGGCTTAACGGGATTGCCGCGCATTCGCCGTTGCAGAACGGAGCGAGGCAGCGTCAGGCGTCGCTTGCAGCCCTCGCACACGATGCCGATGTCTGCGCCCAGCCGCACCACGCGCCAAGCGTGCTCGCCGCACGGATGCGCCTTCTTCAAGCGCACGATGTCCCCAAGAGCAAACTGCGTTATCACGCGCCGACCTGCTGCGTCGCCATCGCTCGCTCGCACGCGGCAGCGATGGCGTCACGCAGCAGGTCGGTGGCGTCGTGCGCCGCTTCGTCGAATCCGCTGGCGCTCCGGTCGGCGTATAGTATGCTGCGGGACGAGTTGATGATGATGTTCGGCGCACTCCCCGGACGGTCCAAGCCGCTTTGCACAGCGTCATCTAGTGCACCCGCCTGCGCCCCCACGCCCGGAATCAAAATCGGCACGCCCGGACAGTGCTCACGAACCTTGCTGAGCTGCACCGGATAGGTTGCGCCCACCACAAGCCCAAGGTTGTCGTGTTCGCTCCAATCGCTCGCACTCATCGCAAGATGCTCGTACAGCGGCATCTCCCTCGGTAGCGCATGCATGCCATTGAGCGCATCTTTGGATACATCTCCGGGTACCACTACCGGGATGTCTTGGAACTCGACCGACCCCGGGTTGGATGTGTGGCAGCAGACGAACACGCACTTGTCTTCGTAGTCGAAGAACGGCTCAAGCGCCTCGCCGCCCATATACCCGTTCACAGTTATCGCATCAAAGCCCCAGCCGTCGAAGAGCACTTTGGCATGCATCACATTGGTAGAGGCGATGTCGCCGCGCTTGGCGTCCCCAATAATCGGCACATCCGGCGCAACCGAGCGTATATGCGCCAGCGTATTCTCCAGCGCTTGCAGCCCCGCAATACCCTGCGCCTCGAAGAACGCAAGGTTGGGCTTGTAGGCGCAAACGAGGTCTGCCGTGGCGTCCACGATAGCCTTGCAGAACGCCGCCGTATCCGCAATCGGCATCATATCAGGGTCTGGGTCAAGCCCCACGCACACCAGACTGCGATTCGTTTCGTATATCTCACTCAGGGCGCGTTTGAACTCGTTCAAAACCCTAGCCCTTTCCTGCTGTCTTTTGCATCAGGTATTACCAGCGTTTGCAGTGGTATCCCGGCTCACGAACCATCTCATATTTGTAACATTGCAGGAAATTAGTATATCACTTACCGTCATTGTAAACACCATTTTAAGCGCCATAGAAAACCCCTTTCGTTCGTAGGACAAAAAACCCTTCCTACCTCACCATCGGCAACCTAATCAGGGTGCTTACTGAAAACTAACAGCCGACTGCGTTGACACTGCCGCATCTTGTGCTTACAATGAGCCACACGGCATACTGCTTATCATCAAGGGGTTTGTAATGCTGGAACTGGTCATAGATGCCATACGCGTTAGCCTAATGAACTACCAGCGAGTGGTCATACTGCGGGTAAAGGACACGGATAAGTTCCTGCCCATATGGATTGGCGCGACTGAGGCGGATGCTATCGCTGTCAAGCTGCAGGGCATCAGCGTCCCGCGCCCTCTCACGCACGATCTGCTATCTGACATCATTTCCTCCCTCGACGCGAGCGTGGACAAGATAGTGGTGTCCGACCTTTCGGACGACACATTCTACGCCAAGATAGTGCTGCAAGTGAACGGCGAGACGATGGAGGTGGACTCGCGCCCCAGCGACGCCATCGCCCTTGCGGTGCGCACCGAATCGCCCATATTCGCCGAAACCGCCGTCGTGGAGAAGGCAGCCGTGCATCTGGACGAAGAAACCGGCAAGCCCGTGCCACAAGAGGATGAGGAAACCGGAGCGCCACGCCCCCTGCGCGAAGAGGAACTCAAGAGCCTATCAGCATTCGAGGACTTCATCGGCTCCCTAGACCTAGGCGACCTAGGCGCAGAGGACACACCCCCAGCCCCAAGCCGCTGACCCTGCGCCCTGCCTTTAACTGCCACCAACATCGCCCAGCGAAACCCCCCAACGCCGTATCCGTCGAAGACAGGATGCGGCGTCTTGGTGCTTAAAGCAGAGCATACGCAGCCCGACCGTGCGGAATGCTAGTTTGGGGCGTGTTTCAACCTCAATGGATGTAGACAAGGTCCGTGAGCGACGGAAGTGGGAATGCCGCTGCGAATTGAGAGACGCGGTTTTGGGTATGGCAGTATATCCGCTACATGGGAAAGCCACTGCTCTACCCCACTTGACGCAGGCGCGGGTCCCACCTGTCGCGCAGCCAGTCGCCGATGAAGTTGAACGACAACACCGTCAGGAATATCGCCATGCCCGGGAAGAACGCCACCCACCATGCGCTGCCGAGATAGTCCCGTCCGTGCGCCACATCCGACCCCCACGCAGGCGTGGGCGCAGGCACACCCGCCCCCAAGTATCCCAGTATCGACTCCGCCAAGATTATCCCGCCGACCTGCAGTGTCGTCGCTACCACCAGCGTGTTCATCACGCCCGGCAGGATGTGCCGAAACACGATGCGAGGTGTGGACGCCCCCGACACTTTTGCCAAAGACACATAGTCCAGCGTGCGGAGCTGCAGCGTCTGTCCGCGCACCAGCCGCACTATTTCGGGCCAGCTCGCCAGCGCCAGCACGCCCACAATCACCCAGTACTTTTGCCCCAGCACCGTAACGATTATCAGCGCCAGCAGCAGATAGGGAATGGCGGTAACCACATCGGTGAACCGCATAATCACCTCGTCCACCACCTCGCCCAGATAGCCGGCAGCAAGCCCCAGCGCAGTGCCTATGAGCATCCCCACGCCGATGCTTATGGTGGCAAGCGTGAGCGATATGCGCGCGCCGTGGATGATACGCGTCAGTATGTCCCGCCCCAGCGCATCCGCTCCGATGAGATACTTCGTGCCACGGCTGCACACATCGGTCAGATACGGCTTCTCGTCCGCCGCGCACACCGGATACCAAGACGGCGCAGCCGTCCGGTTCAGCAGCGCCTGACGGTTCGGCTCGCTTGGCGACACCGACTCGGCAAACACTGCGCACACCACCAGCGCCCCGATTATCAGTATCGGTATCACGGGCCAGCGCCGCAGCACATACAGCGCCGTTCCAACCGCATTTGGCTTGGCTCGGCTCTCAATGTCCGCAACCGAGCGTCTTCGCCGCATCCGTCCCGGTCTGCCCCTACCCGACAGCGAGAGGATTCCCGTGATGACGCTTGAGCCTAGTATCCGCATTTCAGCCCTTAAAACAACACGCCCGACCGGATGTTGGTCGGGCGCGCCCTAAGCGGCTTCATCGCCGCAAAGCCTAATCTTCTGAGAACTAGGTCGTGAACAGCACCGGGTTGCGCATCGGAGGGGCTATCTCTTGCTCCGAAAGCGCATACGCCTCTTTCTTGTATATCTGGATGCGGTGCGATCCGAAGTCCGTGATGTACAGGCGACCCTCATCGTCCACGCGCACGGTCAGCGGAGCACGCAACCGCTTGGTCTCTTCCAAGTCCGTCATCTCCCGCAGCCGCAGCGTAACGGGGTTCGCAAGGATATACTCGCGCGCCGAACGCGACAGGTTCGCATCCCCGAAGAACTGCTCCACGAACCGACCTTCGGCGTCGAAGAGCTGCACCCTGTCGTTGCCCCAGTCCGCAACATACACATCGCCGTCTTTGTCCACAGCAACGCTCGTCGGGCGGTCGAGTGCGCCCTTTGTGCTGCCCGATTCGCCGATGCTCATCAGGAATTCGCTATCCGGTCCGAACTTCTGCACACGGTCGTTGCGCCAGTCTGCCACATAGACATCGCCCTCAGCGTCCACAGAGACGCCCCAGGGCATGTTCAGCTGCCCTTCACCATCGCCGTGTTCGCCGAACTGCGATATGAACTCGCCATCGCGCGTGTACTTTTGGATGCGGTGGTTCAGCGTGTCGGACAGGACGATGTTGCCATCGCAGTCGAAGTCCATCCCGGCGGGGCGGCTGAACTGCCCCTCGCCGTCGCCCTCTTCGCCCCAGCGAGCAAGCTCGTTGCCGTCTTTGTCGAAGACGAACACCTTGTTGTGCGCCTCATCGCTGATATACAGCCGCTCGTCTTCGTCGCACAGCAGCCCGGAGGGCCACTGGAACACGCCCGTGCCGATGGTGCCAAGGTTGTCGTCAGCCCAGTTGATGCGCCTTATCTCAGTGCCAAGCCCGCCTCGACATAGCACATAGACGCGCTCTTCCTTGCCGAATGCGATGTCCACGGCGTTGGAAGTAACGCGCCTCATGCCAAGCGTCATATAATAGGGGAAGCCCGACCTCAAAAGCCCGTAAGGTCTACTCATAATCTCACCTCGCTGCGTGTGAAGCGTGATGCGGTCGCCAAGCCGACACTGCGCCTAGCGGGCGGTGCGGCGACGGCTCGACGACCGCATCCACCTACACTAGCTGATACTTGAATGGCTTTATCTGCTCATATGTGCCGTTGACGATGGGCGGAGCGTCTATGCCCATCCACTGCTCCAGCAGCGTGCCGTAGATGCCGCGGAAGTCGATGGTGTGCTCTAGGTCTTCGCCCTTCGCCCAAGTTTCCGGGCTGAGCGACGGGTAGTCGGAGTATAGCCCACCGTTGACCGGCTCGCCGATGATGAAAGCACCGCCGCCACTGCCGTGGTCTGTGCCGCTGCCGTTGTCCCGGATGCGCCGCCCAAACTCGGTGAACACAAACATCACCACATTGTCGGCGGCGTCATGCTCGTTCAGGTCATCGAAGAAGTCGCGTATAGCGCCCGACAGGTCTTGAAGCAGCTTCGGGTGTGTGGGGTTCTCATTGGCGTGCGTGTCGTAGCCGCCGTGGCTCGTGTAGAAGATGCGCGTGCCAAGACCCGCCGTGTGCACCCGCGCAATGTCTCGCAGGCTGTTGGCGATGGCGGAGTCGCCGTATTCCACGCTAGACTCGTACTGCTCCGGCGCCACCTTCAGGCGGTCTGCGCCTCGCAGCACATCCATCCCCGTCCGCGACAGATACTCCATCACCGGACCGGTGCCTATCGCCTGTGCGTACATGTCCTTGAATATCTGCAACGCTTGGTCGCGCTGTTCGTCCTCGCCGATGCCTGTCATCAGCCCGTAGTTATCCAGATCGTTGACAGAGGTAACGGGCACGCCCGGCACCGCCATTGCGCGCGGCAGCCCCACGCCGAAGTTGATGCCCGTCAGCTCATCCTCGCCCTTCGGGTCAAGCTCTTTCAGCGCCTTGCCCACCCAGCCTTCGGTTACAACCTTGTCCGGCTCGCAGGTGTGCCATATGTCCATCCCGCGGAAGTGCGAACGGTTGGAGTTCGGATAGCCGATGCCTTGCACGACCGCTACCTTGCCCTCTTCGAACATCTCTTTGATCGGGCGGAAGTTCGGGTTAAAGGCGAGGTCGTCGTTTATCGGCAGCACATCCTCGCGCTCTATCCGCACCAGCTTGCGGTTGTCGTAATATGTTGGGCTGTTGTACGGAATCAGCGTGTGCATGAAGTCGTTGCCGCCGCTCAGCTGCACGACGACCAGAACCGGGTCTTTCCCATTTCCGTTTGCTGGCATCTCAAGTGCCTCCTTAACTACCTATCGGGTATCGGGCTTTTGACCCCCGACTGCTCTTGTAACCTGCTTTGATGGATGAAGACGAAGCCGTGATGCGGGGAGGACGCCTAAAGCATAATCGCCCCGCATCGTAGTGCTATGCGAACTGGTACTCTCGCGTGGACACGATGAGCTGCAGCATCCTGCCAATGTGCTTGGCGCTGTCGTCCGCTTCCTCATCGTTGCCGAACCGCAGGCCGCCCGCAGCCTCGGCATAGCGCATCAGCCCTGCTTTGGTGTCATCGTCCACGGACACATACCCCGCAAGTTCTAGGGACAAGTCCACGAACTCTGCGGGTGAGACTGCGCCATCGTCGCCTGCGCCATCGCTCATCCGCGCCACGATGTCTCGGATGCCGGGCTTGGACACATCGTTGATCTGGTTGACTGCGAAGTTGATGCGCTCATTGAGCGTGCCGCCGTCAATCCACTCGTGGCCCGTGTGCCAGCCCTCGACGGTGGGCGGGTTCATCAGTTGCTGCCCCATCACCGCCGTAGCGCCGCCCAGCGTGCCGATGTTCTCTTTCGGGTCTGGGAACTTGTATGTCCCGACCAGCTTGATTGTGCCGGAGACCAGCTCAGCCGGGCTTTTCACCTTCTTGAACATCGCCGCCTTGAAGAAGTCGGAGTTGAACAGCGTCCGCAGGATGGGGCGAATCTGCCCGTCGTGCTCGAAGTATGCGGTAATCAGCGTTTCCATCGCCTCGGGGTCGCGCGGCGGTTCGAGTTCCCACGCCGGCACCTGTGGCTCATCAGCGACGAAGAAGTTGTACAGGTGGCGGCAGATGAACGCTGCCGTCGCCGGCTGCTTCACGATGATGTCGATGATGTCTTCGCCGTTGAAGTTGCCGGTTTCGCCGAGGAAGGTCTTCTCCGAGTCGTCGTGGTCTTCTGGCTTGTACTGGAAGTAGGCATCGTAGCTGCCGAATGGGTATAGCGGTATGGGCTGGGTGAATGTCCATCCTGTGAAGGCGCGCGAGGCGTTCTTGATGTCTTCTTCCGAGTAGTGCCCCACGCCCATGGAGAAGAGCTCGAGCAGCTCGCGTCCCCAGTTTTCGTTAGGCTCGCCCTTGTGGTTTTCGCAGTTGTCCAGCCAGTAGTTCATCGCCGGGTCTTTCGCCAGCGCCAGCAGGATGCTCCGCATATCGGACATTCCCACATCGCGGAATGTGTCTATTTGGCGTATCATCGAGGGCACATGCTCGCCCTTGTACCACGCCGTAGCGAACACATGGTGCCACAGCAGCGCCATCTTCTCTTGGAGCGGGCGCTCGGTGTTCACCATCCGATACACCCACCGCCCGGCGTGCGCCGGCAGCGAATCGTTGTAGCTCAGCTCAAGGTTATACCGCTTCCACACATCCTCTTGCATCTCCGGGAAACGCTCCGGATGAATCAGGTCTTCTACGATAGCCTCATAGCCCTTCGACGCCAGATCGTCCAACTCCGCCCGCGCAGCCCCAAACCCGGCGCGCCGCATCAGATGGGCTATCAGCGCAGCATCGTTGCTCGCCATACTTTGCCTCCTTGCTCAACTAGGGTCAACTGCCCTCTTCCAACGCTATTTTATCAGTAATTTTAGCCTTGATAGCAGCCTAATCGTACCACCTAATCCACCAATCCGCTTGCTGCAAGCCTATCGGACATTTTACATATTTTATACTCAGTTTGGCAAGTCTAATCTCTGCCCGCTGGGGCATTCCCTACCTGCATAGAGGACACTCCAAATTTGTCCGGCGAACTTGGGGGCTATTAAGGCTTCACTATCGATTTGCCCCCCCCCCCCCCCGCGCGCACGACTAGGAATTTAAAGATCGCCCAAGCATCTTTGAGACTATGGATGTTTGCTATCCAGTAGCGCAAGGTGTCCATTCTCGTCGATCTCGATGAATATCCCACTGGCTTGGCGCGCTTGTGTTTGAGCGCTCGGGCGGGTATTTTCCGCACCGCACCGAAATCGGCGGCGCTTCCACCCGCGCGGCGCGCCCGGTGCAGCGCCCATGCGCGCGCGATTGACACTGCGCCCATGTCCGAGAATGTGCCATAAGCGATGACAGCGTCTCCCAGCCTAGCACGCAGACGGCTCACCAAGCCCCTGCCAAACGCCGCGCCGGCGGGAAGTGTGATGTGGAACGGCGACGCGGGGAAATCGTCCAGAGCAGAGCAAGTGGGAGCGATGCGCACCCGCGAGTCTGCGCCGAAATCGTCTTCAAGCAGCGCCAGCCGCTCGGGGTCTTCGCGGGGGGGGGGGGGTAATTCGATTCTCACCACAAGGTCGTATACCGGGTCGGCTAGGATGTTCACAATGGTCGCGATGGTCTGGTCAGCAGTTGCATCCCCGGCATCTATGGTAACCACATACTGCGGCACCTTGAACGCACGCCCCAAGTGTTTGGCACGGAATGTGGGATGGGCAATCAGATTAGACGCTTTTCCTCTCTGGAGCCGATGCTCTGCGGCTTTGGCCTCCCTATGTTCCTTCCATCGACCCTGGTGCCATTTGATGGTGTCGCGTAAGGGTATCAGCAGCCCGCCTCGGGTATAAGCTCGGTAGCCAAACTCAGTGTCCTCCCACCCCCAGCGAGTGAACGATTCGTCGAACCCGCCCAATGACCAGTAGAAATCCCTGCTGACCCCGATATTGTTGCCGACCACTACCTTGAATATATCATCGAAAGTTGAGAACAGACCATCAGGTTTTGAAGTCAGGTGTTCGGTTCTGGTTAGGTAGGGTACAGTCCAGCTCGTGTCCGCCGGCCGGTCTGAGAACAGCTCCTTCAAGTTGCCACTGCAGCGCCTGATGGTCTCTGCGTCTATGTCGTTCACCGACACATAAAGTGGGGGGCCAAATGTCAGCGCATCGGAGACGGCATGATGCCACCTAGCATGGGACGCCACCCAGTCTGCATCGGTAATAATGTCGCTGTCGAGAAATATCAGAATGTCGTGGGCAGCGGCGTTGGCGCCGGTGTTTCTCGCTCGGGCGAGTCCGAACCCGCGCCGCTCTTGGTGCACCACCTTGACATCCAGCGAGGTGACGGGGAGTGTAGACAACGGCGGCTCTGATCCATCGTCCACTATTATCACCTCAAAGAGGTCGCGCGGGTAGGTTTGGCGTTCCAGCCCGGCGAGGGTTCGCGCAAGTGTCTCCGCGGGCGTCTGATAGTACGGGATGATGACGCTGACGGGCATCGTGGGCGTGAATGTGTCAAGCGGCTCAACTGCCACGCTGCGCCAATCGTTGTAGCGAACAGATGCGGGTTTGGGCGTCATGCGTGTCTCACACGGCCTCACACGGCGGTTTCCTGATAAGAGCGGGCACAGGGGTAACTTCAACATGCTATTCCCCGACCTCTTTATGTGTCAAGGTGAGGTACGGAGGGCTGGCTATTCGGCGTGTCCTGAGTGGGTTGGCTCGGAGGGACGATAGTTCTCGCGCAATATGGAGATGGCAAAGGGGACTGTAACTAGCAGGCAGGTTAGGTTGAAGATGGTCCTTGCCCAAGCTGCGCCTGATGCGCCGTACAGGGGCGCCAGCCACAACATTGCAGCGAAGAAGACTATCACACCCACTATCCTAGATAGCAGATGCGGGAAGATGCGCCCCACCGCTGCTGGCAGCATTCTGAACGCCGCAGCGGCGGGTATCCCGCTGAAAATGAGTATCAGCAAGAGCGGGGAAACGCCGGAGAAGTCGTCTCCGAGGAACAGCCGAATTACCGGCTCACGAAAGAGTATGAGCAGCCCGAATCCTACGACAGCCAAGCCGATTGACAGCATGGTGATGCGGAACACGGTGCGGCGCAGTTCAGCCATCTTGCCAGAGTACCATTGCCTGCTGAATTCGGGGCGCGCCGCCTGCGCTATCAGCCCTATCGGACGCCTTGCGGTGTCCACAATCCTCCGCGCCACACGGTATAGCCCCACATCTGCTGTCCCAGCGAAGCGCGCCAGCAGTATGACATCTATGTTGTCAACCAGCGTAGCCAGCTTCAACTCCCAGAAAGCCCCAGTGTGGAAGCGCACCACTTCCGGCGGGATTCTGATGGATGCCGAGCGCAGCAATCCGGCAAGCCCAGCCTGCGACGCTGAAACAGTGGTGGCGGCGAACTTGCCCAGCCCAGAAACCGCATCCGCAGCAACATAAGCCAGAACTACGCCTGTCATCCCCCCACCCGTCAGCCACACCGTTGCCAGCATCACAATCCCAACTAGTCTGCTTGCGAGGTCAGCGAACAGATAGAGGTGTATGCGGTCAGCCATCCGCAGCATTGCCAATGACACCTCGTTAGCAGCAACCAAGATGCCGCTGATGCCGTACAAGAGCACTAGGATTTTGTATTCTGGGTCGATCTCCAGCAGGCTAGCGGCGGTGAATGTGAGCACCACAATGACGCAGTAGGCGATGAGCGCCAGCCCCATGGACGCTGCCAGCGTAAAACGAACTACGCGCGCACCCTCTTCCGGGCGTCCATCGATGACAGCACGGGTTACGAAGGTTATTGCAGCATCGCTTCCCGGCATTACTGCGAACCCATAAATGAGTGCGCAGAAAGCGGTGATGATGGTGAAAACGCCCAGCCCATCGACGCCGAGAATCCGAGCGGACAGAGCCAGGGTTACTAGCCCGCCCACCATATGCACGAGCAGCAATGCGCCCAGCCAAAAGGACTGGCGCGCCACACGCTGTTTGGATGCGGAAGCAACCCACACGAGCAGGGCATTCATTCGACTGCCGATTGCCTGCTGCGCTAATGTGCGTATCAGGGGCATAAGCGGGGTTCGCTCACTTCAAGGGCTTGTTAGGATTGCATATCCGCATCAGTCCGGCGAATAGCCGCCCAGCTCCATGTCGGTGGCATACCGCTCGAGCAGCAATTCCCGGCTGCGTGCCGTCAGGTGCGCGCGCATCGCAGTTCTGGCGGCATTCAGCGCGTCCGACGACGACTGCCACCCCGCCATCGTGTTCAGCATCGGCAGCTCGGGCGCGGGCATTCCCACCATCTCGGCAGCCTGCCGCAAGCCTTCATCGATGCTCTCCATATGGCCGATGAAATCGGGCAAGCGTCCGTCCGCAAGCCGTATCATGAGGTGCTGGGAGCGAAAGTGCGGGTCAGCGAACATATCCGACCCGTAAGGCGTGTTCAGCCACTGGCAATACTCGTCGAAACTGCCTGCATCTTCCAGCCCATAACACTGGTCGAAGAATTTCTGTCGCTTCTCCTTCTTATGCTGGCTCTGCGCTTCCTGATAGCGCTCGGGGGAGAAATGAATCTCTGAATAAAGCGACAGCGCCCGGTCGAAAGGATGCCTGATGAAGGCGAAGCTAAAGTAATCCCTCACTTCCGGATACAGCGCATAGATTTGGGAGACGCTCTTGTTCTTGATGATCTCAGCGTCGGGATCGGCGCTGCACAGCGCGCGTATGATGCTCCGAGACGCCACTTTGGGGTTGCATATCCACAGATACCGATACTGGCGGGAGATGATTTTTTCCGCACCGAAATCTTGCGCCAGCGTTGTCGTGCGCGCTATGTGCAGCGCCCTGTCGAACGCCCCGCGTGACAGCGCGCCCACGATGTCCACGCCGACTTTGGGATGATGAAACGGCGCGGAAGTGAGGGCGGCGGCTTGTTTCAGGCGTCGCTTTAGCAGGATGCTCATACTCTTTGCTTTACCATATTGAATTGCTGTCTTGCGATTATGGCGCTGCGATTGCGGTCTACTCGCTGTTCGTGAGAGCGGGATACGGCAGGTTCAGGTCTTCTATGCCGGCAAGGGCGGGGTTCCAGCCGGGGCTTACCCGAGCAGCCTGCGCTAGGAAGAAGTCATCCTGCGCATCCCATGTGTGGCGCTTGCCATGCCGCACGAGCATGAAGCCTGCGCCGTGCGTGCGGTAAACCTTCCCACCAGCGCTAACCACATCCTCCCAGAGCGCCTTATCCACATGGCGCGGCACATTGCGCCATCCGCCTGCTCGCTCAAGGTCGCCTTTGGAAATCAGCAGCGTGCCCCCTGCAAGGGATCCCGCCTGATAGCACTCGTTGTTTCCGTTGGGCATGTTAATGGTACGGTCGGAGCGCAATAGATAGACGAACTCTTGGAACTTGCCGACCAAGTCTGCGTTCGAGTACTGCTTTGCAAGCACCAGATCCCACAAATGGTCGGCGCTGTACAGGTCGTCGTCATCCATCTTGGTCAGCAGCGGCCCGCTCGATGCGTCTGCGGCGGCGTTGAGCACTGCGCCCAACGGAGCGCTCGGCGGCGGTCGCAGCACCTTCACCGGGCAAGGCAGTTCGGCGAGCTGCTCGTCTATATCACCGAAGCCCTCGCCATGCAGCGCAAGAACGAGTTCCAGATTAGGATATGTCTGCCGCGCCACAGCGTCAAGCGCCCAAGCCAAAAACTCGGGGCGGTTGGTCACCAGCATGATAGACACTCGGGGCAGTTCTTTCGGCGATAGCGTGCGTGCCCACAACGAATGGTTGCGCATAGCGGCGCGGCGCATCCTGATGCTGAGCATCTCGCGCCGGCTTGGGGTAATGCCTGCCACTTCGGTGGTCATCAGCCGATAGAGCTCGTCGCCGAGCAGCGCCTGCAGGCGCTGATCGGCGTCCGCAAGATGCACCAGAACGCCGGCTGCTGCCAAGCGCACCAAGTCGCGTGCCCGTGCGGCAAGATCGGGATGGAACGCCTGCACATCCTCCAAGTGATGGGAACTGCGAAGGCGGCGGAGGCAGCGACGGCGAACTACACTGTGCGCCGGGAAGTCAGGTGGCAGCCACTCACTTTGCCCCAGTGCCGCCACATCGCCGTTAGACATGCGCCGCCACCCTATGGGGTTGTAGGCGCGCAGGTCGAATGCGGGCAGCGATTCAGCGGGAGCGCCTCTTGCCTGCGGCTCAAATCTACGCCGCCAGCCGCTGTGCATCGAACTTTGGAGATTCCACCAATACACCTTTCGATCGATGGTCGCCAGCTGCCAAAGCCTCGCCGCCAGCCACTTCAAGAAAGACCATGCGTCTCGGATGCCGCGGATGTCTTGCAACCTGCCGAGCAGGCGAGTCAGTTTGCTGGAACTTCGAGGCTTGTCCATTGATGTGGATGCGTCCGGTATCAAGCGCCTTGCGTCCTCGTGTGTTTATGCGATGGTATCTCGAAAATTGGCATCAGCGCCTATCATCTCCGCACCAGACGACGGCATCGCCACGCAGCCGCCTGCCATTTCAGGGAGGCTCGCCGCCGTGCTCTGCCTGCGAGCCATTTCAGGAGCGCCCACACCTCTGTGGGATTGCGGCGGGTTTCGCGCACTCTATCGAGCAGGATGTCCCGCCTCGTGGGGTAGCCGATCTGCTCTGCTGAATCGATGTCAGCAGCCGGACGGAGTTTCAGTTTCATCTTCGCAGGGGGTATCGTGCGCACGATGCCGTAGTCGGCGGGGTCGCCTCCCGCTCGGCGTGCTCGGTGCAGCGCCCATGCACGCGTGATGGATACCACACTTCCGTCGGAGAGGGTCGACATAGCGCAGGCGGCATCACCCAGCGCAGCGTGCAGGCGGTGCACCAAGTCTCTGTCGAAAACCACGCCGGACGGGATTGTTACATGGAACGGTGATGCGGGAAAATCCTCGAGGATAGAGCGTGTGGAATCCAGTCGAACCCTCGCGTCAGGCACGAACATCTCTCGGAAATACTGCATTGACCGCTCATCATAGCCCGGCGGCGTTTCGATTCTGACCACCAAGTCATGGATGCGGTCTGCTAGTATGTCCACAACTGCCCTCACAACCTCGTCGGGCGGGCGGCATCCTGCATGCAAGGTTACCACATACTGCGGCACTTTGAAGATGCGGCCCGGGCTGCTGCCACGAAAGGCGGGGTGCGCAATCAGATGGGCTATTTTCCCACTCTGTGTCCCTAAACTCTGGGACTTGGCGGCTCTTTCTTTGTCCCATCGGCCTTGGTGTAAACTCCAAGCCTCGAGAACCGGCACAAGCAGAGCGCCGTGGGTATAAGCGCGGTAACAGAACTCGGTGTCCTCCGCTCCCCAGCGATTGAACGATTCGTCATGCCCGCCCACCGACCAGTAGAAATCCCTGCTGACCCCGAAGTTGCCGCCGAGAATCCATCGGAATATATTGTCAGCCCTGGAATCTAGATAACTCGGGTCCTGTAAGATGTTTTCAAGCCACGGCGGGTCCGCCGGACTGTCCGAAAATAGATCCTCCAAGGACCCTGTGTGATACTTGATAGTCTCCGGCTCGACACCATCCATCGACACAAAGGTACGCGGTCCCAATGTCAACGCATCGGAGACGGCATGATGCCACCTAGCGTGGGACGCCACCCAGTCTGCATCGGTAATGAGGTCGCTGTCAAGGAAGAGCAGGATGTCGTGGGCAGCCGCTCGGGCGCCGGTGTTTCGCGCGCGCGCGAGTCCGAACCCGCGCCGCTCTTGTCGCACCACCTTCACATCCAGCGAGGTGGCGGGGAGCGTAGACAGAGGCGGCTCTGAGCCGTCGTCCACTATTATCACCTCAAAGAGGTCGCGCGGGTAGGTCTGGCGTTCCAGCCCGGCGAGGGTTCGCGCCAGTGTCTCCGCAGGCGTCTGGTAGTACGGGATGATGACGCTGACGGGCATCGTGGGCGTGAATGCGTCAAGCGGCTCAACTGCCACACTGCGCCAGTCGTTGTAGCGGACAGATGCGGGCTTGGGGGTCATGCAGACTTCAGGCTTCACTATTGATTTACCCCCCCCCCCCCCCGCGTGCCACCACCACTAGGGCCTTCAAGAGCGCCCAAGCATCTTTGAGGCTGTGGATGTTTACCATCCAGTAACGCAAGGTGTCCCTTCTCGATGGGTATTTCACTGGCTTGGCGCGCTTGCGTTTCAGCGCTCGGGCGGGTATCTTCCGCACCACACCGAAATCAGATGCGCTTCCGCCCACGCGGTGCGCCCGATGCAGCGCCCATGCGCGCGTGATTGACACCGTGTTTCCTTCCCGGAATGTGCCATAAGCGATGGCAGCATCTCCCAGCTTAGCGCGCAGCCGGCGCACCAAGCCTTTGCTAAACGCTGCGCCGGCGGGAAGCGTGATGTGGAACGGCGACGCGGGGAATTCGTCCAGAGCAGAGCAAGTGGGAGCGATGCGCACCCGCGAGTCTGCGCCGAAATCGTCTTCAAGCAGCGCTAGCCGTTCGGCATCACCATTGGGGGGCAATTCGATTCTCACCACAAGATCGTACACGGGGTCGGACAGGATGTTCACAACGGTCGCGATGATCTGGTCAACAGCGGCGCGCCCAGCATCTATGGTAACCACATACTGCGGCACATTGAATGCACGCCCCAAGTGCTTGGCACGGAATGTGGGATGGGCAATCAGATTAGACGCTTTTCCGCTCTGGAGCCGATGAGACGCGGCTTTGGCGTCTGGATTGTCTTCCCTCCATAGACCCTGGTGACATGTGATGGCGTCGGATGAGGGTATCATCAGCCCACCTCGGGTATAAGCCCGGTAGCCAAACTCAATGTCCTCCCACCCCCAGCGGGTGAACGATTCGTCGAACCCGCCCACCGACCAGTAGAAATCCCTGCTGACCCCGAGGTCGCCGCTGATTGTTACCCTAAACATATCATCAGATTTTGAAGTCAGATAGTCGGTTCTGACCAGATGGGATAAAATCCAATTGTGCGCCGGCAGGTCTGAGAACAGTTCCCGCAAGTCGCCATTGCAGCGTCTGATGGTCTCTGCGTCTATGTCGTTCACCGACACATAAAAGGGGCGTCCAATGGTCAGCGCATCTGAGACGGCATGATGCCACCTAGCGTGGGACGCCACCCAGTCTGCATCGGTGATAATGTCGCTGTCAAGGAAGAGCAGGATGTCGTGGGCAGCAGCGTCGGCGCCGGTGTTTCGTGCTCGGGCGGCTCCGCGCCCGCGCCGCTCTTGTCGCACCACCTTGACATCTAGCGGGGTATTGGGGGGCGTAGACAACGGCGGATCTGAGCCATCGTCCACTATTATCACCTCAAAGAGGCTGCGCGGGTAGGTCTGGCATTCCAGCCCGGCGAGGGTTCGCTCCAGTATATCAGCAGGCGTCTGGTAGTACGGGATGATGACGCTGACGGGCATCGTGGGCGTGAATGTGTCAAGCGGCTCAACAGCCACACTGCGCCAGTCGTTGTAGCGAACAGATGTGGGCTTGGGCGTCATACGGGTCTCACACAGCGGTTTCCTGATACAAGAGCGGGCACAGGGGCAATTCCGTCATACTATATGCTATTCTCCGACATGTGTTTGCGTCAAGGTTGGCAGGGTGAGAAACAGGCTGGGGCACTCCTCTACCTGCATAGAGGACACTCCAAAAATTTGTGCGGCAAACTTGACTTTACACAAACTCATCGTCTAAAATGCCTTGATTGCAACATATATCACAATGTTAATCACCGCAATACCGCTTCGTTTATGCATGCTGCAGCCACATATATTGAGATACTTACACTCCAACGCCGTTGCACATCATATTGAAATGAATTTCGACGGCGGCGAAACGCAATACGAACTCGGGACAAGATTAGGACAACAGCGATACAAATCGGAACGCAGTACGAAATCCCGCGCAGAGTTTTTAGGACGAAGGACTGAAACAGGAGGTTCAAAGAAATGATGGGGGGAGACATGAAGAAGGGCAAAGCCCTGAGGCTACTGCCTATGATGGCGATAGTCGCGCTGGCGGCGCTCACAATGGCAGCGGTCGCCTGTGGAGGCGCACCCGCTGAGGATGCCGGCACAGACACCGGCTCGACTGCGCCGACATCAGCGCAATCCCAGCCCGCAGCGCAAGCCACGGCAGCGCCCGCCGCACAAGCCCAGCAGCCCGCAGCCGAAGAGGGGCCATCCGGCACCCTCACAGTCGTGCTGGACAATGTCGGCTCGCCTCTCTATCGCAACGAGAAGGCGACTTGGCCCGACAACATGATGAACTACTACTACGGCTTCCAAGAACTGCTGGTAACTTGGGAACCCAATGACGATGGCACAGTGTCTGATGCCACCTGCGAAGCGCCGATGCTGGCGGTCAGCTGGGAATACGACCTGCCCGACATCAACGGCGACGGCGAGAAAGGCGGCGAGGGCGACTTCGACGACCCCGAGCAGCAAGGCACGGTTACGGTCAATCTGAGGCAAGGCGTGGACTTCTATGTGGCTGATGGCAGGCACTCGGAGTTCACCGCTGAGGATGCTGCATGGTCGTTCAACGACGCTGGCTCCAACAACCCCGCCGCAACCCACTCCAACGCGGGCGAGGCTGGCGACTGGTTCAAGCTTTGGGAAGCCACCGACAAGTACACCCTCAAGGGGCACTTCCGCAACTACATCTCCGACTGGCTTAACGGCGGCGGCGCAGGCATCAGCAGCATGTGCGGCGACGCTATCGGCGTAGTGTCCAAGGCGCTCTACGATGAGGTAGGCGACGACATACTCACCACGCCGCACGGCACAGGCCCCTTCTATGTGCAGACATGGAGTCCCAACGAGCGCATAGAAGCCACATCCCGTGTAGACCACTGGAACATCAACCCCAACTTCCAGTTCTTGACGCTCATTCAGGCGAGCGAAGCGGCACAGCGCACAGCGCTCCTGCAAACCGACAGGGCGGACATCTCTATGGTGTCCATCCAAGATGTCGCCAGCCTGCAGAATGAGGGCTACAAGTTCCACGACGGGCTGAACCAGATTCTGGGGCAGTTCATGTACATGGCAGGCAACTACTGGTCATTCAAGGATCCGCAGACCGGCGAGGCTGTGCCGCTGCGCGACGGCTTCAACCCCGATGTTGACCACCCGTGGATTGGCGACCCGCGCATAGAGTGCGCCGATGCCGACCGCACCAACACTTCTCTTGGCGCAGGCTGCGACGCCGTGGGCTTCGACTACACCGACACCGACAAGTTCTCCTACGAGACCGAGTCCATGCAGAATGCGCTCGCCTTCCGTGAGGCGCTGTTGTACGCCATAGACCGCGACCTTATCGGCGAGACCATCGTCAGCGGCTACGGCGGCCCCGTCTATGGCGGCGGACACCCGGGCGTCGCATGGCACCAGACCCACCCCGAGTGGCACGACCGCTGGTCCATACCCTTTGACCCTGAGTTCGCCAAGCAGCGCCTAGCCGACTCCGGCGTGCAAGCGGGATTCGAGTTCGAGTACTTCTGCCCTGCTGGTAACGGCACTTCCATCGAGGTCTGCCAAGCTGTGGTGGGCATGTGGGAAGAGCACCTCGGCTTGAAGCCCTACATCGACAACACCGCCTACTCGTCCCGCCGCCCCACGATGGTCGGGCGCGAGATAAATGTGGTGTGGCAGACGAGCTGGGGCCCCAACAGCAACCACGCCAAGCTTGACGCCGGCGGCACGCTTCCTGTCTGCTGCCTATGGCCCATCGCATCGGCGGGCGGCTACAACGCTGGCATCGAGGACAACTCCTACTACAACGACTTTGACATGACCCGCGTGCAAGAGAAGGCATCGTCTGAGAACCTCGCCACCCGCGAGGAGATGATGGACAGGTGGTTCAGCCGGAAGGTAGCCGGCGGCATCGTCGAAGTTCCCACCCTCATAGGGATGAACCCCGACAGAGTGGAGACCTGGGATCTCAAGCCTTGGCGCTTGACCAACAGCTTCGACACAGTCGTACTAATCAACAACTAAACGAGCACACATGCGCCCGCCCGACACATCCGGGTGGGCGCTATTTTTGTATATCTACAAGTGGGACGCTCTATAACAGCTGCCTAGCCCACTGACAAACCAACCACCCCATACACCGAAAGATTTATGACATGCGAACCTTCGTCATCCGAAGACTCGTCTTTATGGTACTCTCCGTCATTGCGGCGACGATGATAGTGTTCAGCATGTCCCGCTTGCAGGGTGATCCGCGCTACCTCTTCCTGTCGTCCGGCTACGCCACACAAGAGCAGTGGGACGCTTGGGGCGAGGAGTTCGGCTTGGACAAGCCGTTGCCTATCCAGTACTTCATATGGCTTGGCAAGGCGATGACCGGCGACTTCGGAAAGTCGCTCAAGTCGGGCTACACATCGCTGCGGATGCTGCAAATTCACGCACCTGCCAGCCTGCAGCTCGGGCTTGCGGCGTGGGTGTTCGTGCTGATAGTCGGCGTGCCACTTGGCGTGCTGTCTGCCGTCAAACGCGGCAGCCTCTGGGATCTCATAGGCAGGACATTCGCCGTGTTCGGGCAGGCGCTGCCCCCGTTTTGGCTGGGCATAATGCTCATCCTGATATTCTCCGTGCAGCTAGACTGGCTGCCGTCCGGCACGCGAGGCGACGACAGTGACAGCATCCTCACACGCCTATCCTACTTCGTCCTGCCCGCCACAACGCTCGGCTGGCTCGCCGCCGCCGGTATGATGCGGCTCATTCGATCATCCATGCTCGAGGTGCTAGACTCCGAGTTCGTCAAGCTCGCCCGCGCTAAGGGCGTCAGCAACACAAAGCTCATCTGGAAGCACGCCCTCAAGAACGCGCTCATCCCACCCCTGACCTTCGGCGCCCTGATAATGGCGGGGTTCATCGCGGGGACGGTGGTAACCGAAACCGTCTATGCGTGGCCCGGGCTTGGCTATATGACCGTCCAATCTATCATCAACAACGACTTCCCGGTTATGACCACCGCCGTGATGGTGTTCACCATCCTGTATGTGGTAGTCGTCTTCATCGTGGACATCCTGTACGCATTTATCGACCCACGCATCCGCTACGGTTAGTGCAAGAGCGCATCCGGCAAGCCGCACCCGGCGGCGTCAGCAGCATCGGCATTGTGCACAGGCTACACAGGCATTGAGGAGAGCGACCGCAAATGGCGCGATCAGCATCGGTAACGATAGAAAGCCTAGAACGGCAAAGCGGCAACCAAAACTTATTGGGCAAGACCGCATATGTCTTGCGCCGCTGGCCTGTGTTCCCGATATTCATCATCGTCATGCTGGTGCTGTGCGCCATATTCGCCCCGATATTCGCCCCGAATGAACCCGTCAAGCAAGACCTACGCGCCAAAACAGACGCCCCATTCTGGTATCCTGAGTGCGGCGAAAAGCAGGCGCCCGTCGGCAACCAGACGGTGAGCGAGGTGCCGTGGCTGGACAGCTGTCGGCAAACAGGCGAAAACTTCTACCCGCTCGGCGCAGATGCGCTGGGGCGCGGCATACTGACGCGCATCATCTACGGCACGCGCGTATCGCTGCGCTTCGCAGCCGTCGCCATCCTCGTCGGCACCCTCGTCGGCACGAGCATCGGCATGGTCGCCGGCTACTTCGGCGGCATGGTCGACGAGATGATCATGCGCCTCACAGACATCGTAACCGCCATCCCATATCTGCTGTTCGCCCTGATCGTGGTCATCGTGTTCCACCAAAGCGAGATTATCATCATCTTCGTGCTTGCGTGGGCAAGTTGGCCCGGCATCGTGCGCCTCGTGCGCGGGCAGACACTCCAGCTGCGCGAGCTTGACTATGTGTCGCTGGCGAAAGTGGCGGGCGCATCCACGCCGCGCGTGCTGTTCCGCCACATCCTGCCCGGCGTCGCCAACACCATCGTGGTTGCCACCACCCTGCAGGTCGGCAGCATCATCCTCGCCGAAGCCATCCTCAGCTTCTTGGGCGCAGGCGTCCCGCCGCCAACACCATCGTGGGGATCCATGGTCAGCGACGGCCGCGACTACCTGAACTCCGCATGGTGGGTCGCCTTCTTCCCCGGCATGGCGATATTCCTGACCGTGCTGGCGTTCAACTTCATCGGCGACTGGCTTCGCGACCGCTGGGATCCCCGCCTCCGCCAGATCTAACCCCCAACACCTGTATTCTTGATGCAGGCAACAAGTGTGATACACAGCCTGCGACACAGGCATAGGCGTACGGGGATTTGGGACAGGAAAAAAATCTGCGGTGCTCTGCCAAAACCGGTGAATTAGCCGACCGAATCTTTGATTCACCTTGCAGAAATGCATTAGGCTCAAATGCGTATTGACAAAGCCGCAAACATCATTTATAAGATAAGCGTTCGATAAACATCGCCCGCTTCCGAGCCTTGCAGGCGATGGTGTTTTGCAACCCTGTGGTATGTATCAGGCGCGCATATATTGGCTGTTCGTATTTTGAGGAGGAGGGAAAACAAGAATGTGTATAAGGCTATCTAGTCGGCTGCTCATAGCTAGCTTGGCGATTGCGCTGATGTTGGCGGCGTTCGCTTGTGGAGGTGCACCCACACCCACCGACGAACCTGCAGCGCCATCACAAATACAGGCTACGGCGACATTCCCGCCGACCGTAGTGCCCCCGTCTATTCCACAGCAGCAGGCAACGCCCGCAGCGCCTGTTGCCATGGCGGATGGCGAAATCGTGCGCGGCGGACATCTGCGCGTCATCAACGCCACATTCCCGCCAAAGTGGGACTTCTCGCAGACTAGCACTTGGATTTCGCTGTTCCACTATGGCGGCAGGATGTACAGCGGCTTGCTGCAGTTCTCCCCGCGCGACGGCATCGAAATCTGGCCTGATATGGCAGAGTCTTGGGAGGTTACCAACGACTCCAAGACCTTCACCTTCAAGATTAACGAAAACCTAACGCAGTGGAACGATGGCACGCCGTTTGATGTGGACCACATCATCTACGCCATAGACCGTTGGCGCAACCCGCCCGAGGGCATCATCCAGCCGCGCGTTGGCGCATTCGCACTGATTGACAATATGCGTAAGGTGGACGACCACACGCTGGAAATTAACCTGCAAGAATCGTTCGGCGACTTCATCGCAGAGTCCGCGAACCAGTGGCACAGCATCATTCCGCAGCATGTCCTAGAAGCCAACGAAAGCACAATCCCGCGCTGGCAGGATGTCATCGGTACGGGTCCGTACAAGATTATAGACGCCGAGGACGGCATCTCCGTGGACTCGGAGAAGAATCCGGACTACTTCCGTGACGCCCCAGACGGCAGCCCGTACCCATACTTGGACAGGGTTACCTCCATCGTCATCGTGGAGCCACAGGCGCAGATTGCGGCGATGCGTGCCAAGAATGCGGATGCCACAAAGCCGACTTTCTCGCTGAGCCATGTGGAATACCAAAAGCTGCTAGACGACTTCCCCGGCGAGGCGACTTTCAAGGTTGAACCATTCGTGGATGTGGCAGCCATTCAGCTGAACAATCAGAAGCCCCCGTTCGACAACATAGACGCCCGCCGCGCCGTGTTCTACGGCTTCTACAAGCAGGGTGTCATCGACGCCGAAGGCTCCGAGAACCCAGTGTTCCCCATAAGCTGGTTCAGCTATGTCTTCCCGCCGCAGCAGGAAATCCTGGACACCATACCGGGGTATAAGCCCGAAAAGCGCGCCGAAGAGTTAGAGATGGCGAGAGAGTTCGCCGAGAAGGGCGGCTTGACGGAGTTCGAAGTCATCGCCGTTACCGCACGCTCCCACCACGGCGAGCTGCTCCAGCTGGATATGGCGGAGATAGGCGTGGATGTGGAGATACGCTTGCAAGACTGGACTGCAATGATCGCGTCCGTCGAGGGCAGAAACTACGAGGCGGCTACGGGCGGTACTGCTCCTAGCTATGGCGGCGTGGTGCCAGTCGCAGACATCATGTACAGCCCGGGCGGCGGCCGCAACGGCGGCTGGGATCCGCCTGCGAACTACCTTGATGCGTGGAACTCCGCGCGCACCCTGCCATCAGGTGCTGAGAGGGATAGCCTCTTCGGCGAAATGCACCGCATCATGGTGGAAGAGTGGGTGCCCAGCGTCCCATACATGGCTGCAAACCAGAACAAGTTCCATTGGAACTATGTCCACAACTGGGACTTGGTTGTGCAGGAAATCTTCAGCAACAACAAGTTCGAGGATGTGTGGCTGGACTGCAACGCTCCCAATGCGAGCAGCGCCTGCCCCTAAACTAGCCCATTAGCAGCAACAAGCATCCCGACCGGGCATCCCATCCGGTCGGGATGCGGGCTAACTCCCGCATAACATTCCGTTATATCTTTCACCCTCATAGCCGCACATATTTCGTTCCCACGCATACATCCTTAATTCATCAACTTATCATTCATCGCGACCTGCCCTATACACCCTGATTGTTCATATAACTGACCCGCCGAGGACAAGATATGTGGAAATATGTCATCCGCCGTTTGATGCTGATTATCCCGACGGTGTTTCTCGCTGGCACGCTGGTGTTCCTGATGCTGCGCGTGCTACCGGGGGACATCGTGGCTACGCTCACATCCGAGGGCGGTGCAACGCCGGAAACCAAAGAGAAGCTCCGCGAAGACCTCGGCTTGAACAACCCCATTGTGGTGCAGTACTTGCACTGGCTCTGCGGAAACTGCGTAGTTTTGCCCAGCCTAGGATACGAAGCGCCTCGCCCCGGCGTTCGGAGCGACGACGAAGGTGTGCCGCTTATGGGCGGCATTCTCGGCGGTAACTTCGGCTATTCGCACTATCAAGACAGGTTTGTAACCCAGATTGTGAGCGACAAGATGGAGGCGACGCTGACCATGGCGATATTCGCTATGGCGTTTTCGCTGCTGCTGGCGTTCCCGCTGGGCATCATATCCGCAATCAGACGCGGCGGCTGGTGGGACCAAGGAATACGGATATTCACGGCGTTGTCGCTCGCCGTGCCGTCTTTCTGGCTCGGCATCCTGCTGATTATCTTCGCATCGCGCACTTTCAACTGGAGTCCGCCGCTCAACTACACATCGTTCTTGGAGAACCCGGGCACGAACATCGCCCAGCTCTTCCTGCCGGTAATAGCCACCGGCTTGACCAGCGCCGCTGTGCTGAGCCGCCTCGTGCGCTCCATGATGCTCGAGGTGCTGAGGGAAGACTATGTGCGCACGGCGCGCGCCAAGGGACTGCGGGAACTCATCGTGGTGGCGCGGCACACGGTTCGCAACGCCAGCATCCCGGTGCTGACGATGGCGGGCTACCACTTCGGATTTATTCTGTCGGGCGTGGTTGTCATCGAGTTCGTGTTCTCTATCCCAGGATTGGGACAGCAAGTGCTGCTGTCCATTCTAGCGCGCGACTACGATATGGTCGTGGGCATAGTCGTCATACTCGCCCTCATACTCGCAGCGTGGATACTCGTGGTCGACCTGCTCTACTCTGTGGTTGACCCGCGCATCCGATACGCATAACCGCAGGCGAGCGGGGCACTGATCAATGCGCATCAGAATCCCCGTTCTATCGTTCAAAAAGGAGCGCACAGAATGAGCCAAGCCGGATTGACTTTTGCGCCTGCCGGAGCGCCCGCCGAGAGTATAGCGAGACGCACCGGGACATACCTCAAACGCTTCTGGAGTCGATACCCATCAGCGTCCGTGGCGGTGGTAGTGCTGCTCGTCGTGCTGTTCGCCACGCTCGGTGCGGAGCTAGTCTCCCCGTTTGACCCGAACGCACAGGCGGGTACACGCTTCGCCGAGCCATTCTCTACAAGCTCGAAAGCGGGTGTAGAGGGCAGGATCCACTTTTTGGGCACGGATAGGCTGACGCGGGATCTGTTCAGTCGCCTCATGCACGGCGGGCGTATTTCGCTCGTGGTGGGGCTGCTCGCGCCCACAATAGGCATCACCTTCGGCGCGCTAGCGGGCATCACGGGGGCATATTTCGGCGGGCTAACCGACATCATCATCCAACGCCTGACCGACACGCTGATGGCGATTCCCAGCATCGTGCTTGCCATGGCAATCATCCTTCCGTTTGATGGCGCAGTGCCGTGGGACGAATCCAACTTGTCTATGGTGATAGTGGCGCTAGCAATCGCCATATCGCCATACGCATCGCGCCTGTTGCGCTCCCATGCGCTCGTGCTGCGAAACATGCAGTACATCGAGGCGGCGCGCGCAATCGGAGCAACAAGCCCGCGCATCATCCTGCGACACCTCGTCCCCAACTCATGGGCGCCTTGGATTGTGATGCTCGCCGTCAATGTGGGCAACGCCATCGTCATTGAGGCGTCGCTGAGCTTCCTCGGCGTCGGCATCGACCCGCCCACATCGTCTTGGGGCAACCTGCTCGTCGGCGCAGCGAACTACTTCTCGGATAACCCGCATCTCGTCTATGCGCCGGGGCTGATGATAACCATCGTGGTGCTCTGCTCCAACATCTTCGGCGATGCGCTGCGCGACATGCTCGACCCCCGCCTTCGTGGCGCAGACTAACCCCCGCTCATCTGTTTTGCGCGTGATAGCCGCACTGACAAGCGCTCATATGCAGCCGAGGCTCATCGCCATTGCGATCATGCTCTCGGCTGCAATCCTGTGCGCCGCATGCCAGCAGATTACGCCCACGCCGCCGCCCGCCTCCGAGCCTCAGAGCGCCGAGCCGCTGCCGGTCAAGCCCTTCATCAACATCACGCAGTCGGCTCTGGACGGGCTGAAGGAATCGTGGAACACCCGCCCCGGCGTCGCCGTCTTCGACTATGACCGTGACGGCGATATGGACTTCTATGTAACCAACGCCTACGAGCACAGCAACTGGCTGTACCGCAACAACGGCGATGGCACTTTCAACAATGTTGCGAATGAAACGGGCGCTGCGCTGCGCCAATCGCACGGCACTGGCGTAGTCGCCTGCGACATAAACAACGACGGCTACCAAGACCTCTATGTGGGCGCACAGGGCAACCTCACCGACAGGTTAGACTTTCGTTCCCCCGCTGAGGGTGCACAGAACATCGATCGGCTGCTGCTGAACAACGGCGACGGCACCTTCACCGACATCACGAACGCCGCATTCGGCGCGCAGCTCAACGCCCGTTCTGCTATGAGCATCGCCTGTGCCGATGTGGACAACGACGGCTGGCTAGACCTGTATGTGGGCAACCTCGCCGAGGACGATTTTCGCGCGATGCATAAGCCGTTCCTGAACGGTCAGTTCAACATCTTATACCGCAACAACGGCGACCTCACCTTCACGGACATCGCCGAAAGCGCCGGTGTCCAAGGCCCGCAGGTCTGGATGCGCTTCCCCGACGGCAAACCCGTAACATACACCGACGCCGAAAGCGGCGAAGCCTACGAAGCCTATGACCCCAACCTGCGCGATGAGCGCGGCAACGCCGTCGGCGACCCGAGCGGGCAGACCCAAGCGGTGGTGTTCTTCGACTATGACAGCGACGGCGACCAAGACTTGTGGGTCGCAAACGACGGCGACCGGCTGCACCTGTTCCGCAACGACTCCACGCCCGGCGATGTGCGGTTCACCAACATAGCGCGGCATGTGGGGATAGACCAAGTGGGCGCATGGATGGGCTTCGCCATCGGCGACTACGACTCGGACGCCGACTTAGACATCTTCGTGGCGAATGTGGGCTATCACCCACGCCTAGACGCCCCGCTCACATCGCCGCGCCCATACTGCGCCTACCACGAGCAGTTCTCATATGGCACTTGCTTGCACTACTTGTTGCGAAACGAAGGCGTCCGAGAATCCGAATCCGCCGGCACAGTCGGGGTATATCACAACACCGCGCCGTCTGTGGTCGTAACCCCAAGCCCGCTTATGCCGCCGCCGTCTTTGGACGCCGCCAACATCCACCCGATGCAGTCCGTCCCCACCGGCTTGAGCGCCTATGAATTCGGCTTCGGGAGCACATTCTTCGACTACGACAATGACGGCGACCAAGACCTCTACTGGCTAGGCTCTACCGTGGACCGCGGCGAGGCGCCCGGGGGCGAGGTCTTCCAATCCGCCGGCAGGATGCTCCGCAACATATCCCCGGGTGTGCTAGAAGACATCACCGTCCGCGCACAGCTGCTGGACATCCAGCGCACCCGCTACGACAGGATAGACCCTAGCGACCCGCAGCGCGATCTCGGCATAACCCGCATCAGCCCCGAGTACCACGAAAACGGCAAGGGCGTGGCGCACGGCGACGTCAACGGCGACGGCTACCCCGACCTCATCGCCACAAACAGCAAGGGCAGCCTGTGGGAGGACGCAAGCAAGGTTAGCTTCGGCGAAGCCGGCGGACCGCTGTTCGTGTGGCTGAACCCCGGCGGCGAAAACAACTGGATCACCCTGCGCCTCAAAGGGCGCATGTCAATCGACGGCACAGGCTCCAACGCAGACGGTATCGGCGCACGCGTCTACCTCACCTCCGGCGGCAAAACGCAGGTGCAAGAGGTGCGCGCCGGCTCAAGCTACCTGTCTATGGACAGCGTAGAGCTTGAGTTTGGCATCGCCCAAGCGCCCACCATAGACACCATCGAGATTCGCTGGCCCAGCGGCGTCCTCCAAACCCTGACCGACATCCAACCCAACCAGACGCTGGAAATCACCGAACCGCCCCAGTAGGGTTTGTCTCAACGGCAAGCATATCCTGCATAACAGGGCAGCGCGGAGCAGAACAGGAATAGCGCGGCAGGCAGCCCAACCAACTGACAGACGCCATCTTATGGACAAAAAATTCGTCGTTCGGGTGCACCAAGGCGGGCACGATTACGCATATCTGCGAGCCGTGTTCCAAGCTGCGGATCGGCTCGGTTACTATGCGGCGTCGCTGTACGACCTGATGAGCATTCCCACACTAGAATGCTGGACTACGCTCACTGCACTCGCAATGGAGACGCAGCGCATACGCCTGATGCCGCTGACGCTGGCGAACCTGTATCGACATCCCGCAACGCTGGCAAAGATGGCAGCGACGCTGGATGTGATTAGCGGCGGCAGGCTGACACTGGGCATAGGCGCAGGCGGCGGCGAGCGCGACCATCGCGCATATGGCGTCGCATACCCGCCGATGCGAGATCGCGCGGATATGCTGGCAGAGGCGGTGCAGGTCATCAAACTGCTGTGGACGGGCGAGCGGGTCAGCTTTCGCGGGCGATACTATCGGCTAGACGATGCGCTTTGCGAGCCTGCTCCCATACAGAACCCGCACCCGCCCATCCTGATAGGCGGGCACGGCGAGCGGCATCTGCTGAGAGTGGCGGCGGCACACGCTGACATCACCAACATGGGCGCGGATATGAGCATCGCCGAACACGCCGCCAAGCGCTCCGTCGTGGAGGCGCACTGCCGAACCGCTGGCAGGAATGCGGCAGAAGTCGTCGCCAGCCACAACGCACGGGTGTTCATCGGCAAGGACGGGTCGGCGGTGCAGGCGCTGCTGACGGCGCAGGCGGCGCGGCAAGGCGTGTCCAAGACGCAGTTCCAAGCGTCTCTCGGGAACGCCATAGTCGGGACGCCCACCCAATGCGCAGCGCAGATTCAGCGATACATCAGCGCCAACATCGGCTGCTTCTTCCTGCTGTTCCCCGAACCCATCGCCATAGCGGATTTGGAGCTGTTCGCCAACGAGGTAATGCCGCACTTTGCGAACTAGCCTTTGCCTCGATGGAAAAGGGATTTTTGCAGCCTAACCTGACCGGCAATCGTTCGCCCAACGGGCTGACATTCCGCTGCTGTTACTGCCTGCCGCGATAGTCGCGGAAGGGGCCGTCGCGCCATTCCAGCGCCGCCTTTAGTCCGTCCGCCTTGGAGCGGCGGGCGAACTCCTTCACGATGGGCGCCTGATGCGCTACGGCGTCCGTCTCGGCGGCGATGTGCTGCAATGTGTTGCGCCCCATCAGCTCTAGCGCGCGGTTGACGATGCTCTTGTTGGCGGCTAGCAGTTCCCAAGGGATGCGCGCCATCGTGCTCGCCAGCGCCTCAACTTCGTCGGCGAGGTTATCGCGCGGCACAGACTTCCACACAAGCCCAATCTCCGCTGCGCGCTCCCCAGACACCGACTCACCCGTGAGCAAGAACCACTTCGCCCATTGCGGCCCGACCATGTATGTCCACATATGCGTCGGCGGCGTTCCCATCGAGCGCACAGGCGGGAAGCCTATCTGCGCGTCATCTGCGGCGATGGATATGTCGCAGTGCATAGCGAGGTCAGTGCCGCCCGCGATGCAGTAGCCGTGAATACCAACTACCACAGGCTTGCTGAGGTTGAGGATTTGCGCCATTGTGTTGGGCGTCTGCTTCATCCTGTGGATGTCGGCGCGGATGTTATCGCGGCGCTGCTGTGCGGCGCGCTCTTCTTCCGGCGTGGACGGCGGCGTGATGTCATAGCCCGCGCAGAACGCCCGCCCGTTGCCCATCAGCGTCATCACGCGAACATCGTCGTCATCGTCCGCACGCTGCAGACACTCCACCAACTCCAGCTGCAGTTCGCGGCTGAGTGCATTCAGCTTCGCCGGACGGTTCAGCCTGACGCGTCCAATGCCCCCAGATGCGTCGTACTCGATGAATTCGTAGCTCATAAGTAGCCCTCTCACAATGGTTTTTGCAGGATGTATATGATGAAATTGGGCGCACGAAACTCGTCGTCGAAGGTCGGATTTGCAGCGAGCTGCTCATCAGAGGGCGTCGGTTCGTAAAGCCCTTGCAGCACGAAACCGGCATCAAGAAATGCGGCGATGTAACTCGACAGCGTTCTGTGCATGTTGACGAAGTTCTTGCCCCACCACATCCACTCGCGCGCGCCCTCATGAGTGTAATCGTCCAGCGGATAGAAGAGTTTCCGATTGCCCTGTCTTATCCAGCCATCGACCTGCGAACTTCGCATCGGATGTATGTTGCACACGATGAACCGACCACCGGGGCGCAGCACACGATATGCTTCTTTCACGGAGCGGCGATAGTCCAGAATATCCACAAGCACGATGTACGACACCGCCAAGTCGAATTCGCCGTCCCCAAACCCATCGAGGTTCTCGGCATCGCCCACGATGTACTTTTCGTCGCCGAGCCTCAGCGCAAGAGACCTTTCGATGAATGCTGCGGTGATGTCCACACCGGTAACGATTGCGCCCAGCTTCGTCAGCAGACGGCAGAAACGCCCTTCGCCACAGCCGATGTCTATGACCGTCTTGCCCGACACATCGCCCAAGGCGTTGAGCATCCACGAATCGAGCATCCCGGTGCGGACGGACTGGTCTGTCTCTATCCAATCCTGAGCACAATCCACCCATTGATTGCGAAGCACATCCCCCAGTTCCACCAACCGACCCTCCATAACAAAGGCAAATGCGAGCAGCCTCCATTGTACCCTAATTTAGGCGTCCCGATGCCGTGATAGAGAGGCTGTGTGATGGCGCAACCCGTGCTTCTCAGAGTTCACATCTCTGTTCACATCCCTACTTCGGGTGAACATGCCTTTCGCGGTCGGCACGGTTCGCTGTGGCGGCAGATACGGCAGTGCCAATCGGCTCGCCGACCGCATCCACAAACCGCATCTGGTAGATTTCGCTGGCGGGTGCGCTGTGCGTCCATATGCGCTTGGGGCGACGCTTACGCCTGCGCGCAACTTCGGACGGACGCAGCGCATCTGTATTGGGCTTCGCCGGACGCATGCCGCCATTTATATCCGGCAAGACGATACCGCCTGACAACACCAGCCGCACCGCCTCTTCCACGCTTATGTCGGTGTCGATGACCTCGCTGGACAGCACAAGGGCGAACATCCCCGATGTGGGATTGGGCACGGTCGGGATGTACACCGCAACCCGATCGTCCGATTCTCCCTGCAGGCTGCAGTTCCCCGTTACGAAGCCCACCGCATACACATCGCGGCGTGGCCATTCCAGCAGCACCACGCGCCGGAAGTTGCGCTTGTCCGAAGATGCAGCGAGGTTATCGGTCGCCTCTTTCGTCAAGCCGTAGATGCTGCCGATAATCGGGATTCGGGAGAATATGGCGTGCTGAGCGTTCATAACCGCCTTGCCGAACTTGACAGACACCGCAAACCCCAGCAGATACAGCGCAGTGCCCACTAGCAGCAGCCCCAATCCGGGGAATGTGAACGGCAGTGCGTTTAACAGCGGCGCCATCAGCCCGTCTATGCGGTCTGTGAGGAACCGCAGCGCCAAATAGGTTACGAGCGCAGGAATTAGCACGGCGAAGCCCGCGCCCATGCGCCGCCAAATGTGCCGCTCTATGCCCCGAACGCTCCATATGGAATGTAAGCCCTTTGCAAACCGCATTTCCTCATCCATACCGTCCCAACAACTCTAATGATGCAAAATAAGGCTACCCACTACCCAAACAGACTTAAAGGATGTTTTAATACTTTTTCGAATAATATGTTAGTCTTTATATCAATTCCCCAAGGCGCAACTAAACCTACGGACCGATTGCCAACGGCCGCTGAACTGACATATCGAAGGGTTGACAAACTCAAAAATATGACCGCATGTCCCCTGTATGCACTTGCATCTAGGGGCTATAATATGGCGTGGATACGCTGGCGTTGCATTGAGCGCATGTGCAGAGACGAGATTAAGAATGACCGAACCGAAGTTTCAGCGCAGCATCCTGATTGTGGACGACGAGTGGAACTCCCCAATAGTGCGGAGTGTGCGGCAACGCCTAGACGATGAGGGCTGGCGCACCAGCGTTGTAGCGCCCTTTGCGTGGGCGAACAGCGGCGAAGACTTTGAGATGGAAACGCTCTACACCATCGAGAACGAAAAACCGGACGGCGTGGTGCTGGATGTGCGCTTCGGCGAGCATCGCAAGGATCGCTTCAAAGGGCTTGGCATCCTGCAAAAGATAGTGCAGCGCTATCCACAGCTTCCGGTGCTGATGTTCACCCAGTATGTGCAGGGGCCGGACCGCGAAACCGCCGTGCGCGGCACGCTGAAATGGGATGCGCAGGTGGACTTCATCGACAAGCTCGCTAGCCCGGAAGAGGTCGTGCTACGGCTGCGACGGCTCATGGGAACGCCTCCGGATATGCTCGCCGTGGGCAGCCGCCTCACGCTAGACACCGCCAACAAGCTCGTGTATGTGAAATCGGGCGGCAGCGAAAAGATGGTATCCGAGCTGCATGGCATCCGCTTTGAAATCCTGCAAGAGCTTGCGGCAAACTGGTATCGTAGCCCGAGCGAACTCGTGCCGTATGGCAGGCTGATGCGCTACTGCGAGGGCGAAGACCCGCGCGCATCGCTGCGCGTCCGCATCCGCGAAATCAAGGTCGCCGTCGGCAAGGCAATTGGCAGACGGCTGGGCGCTGGCGACCTTATAATCAACATCCGCGACAGGGGATACCGCCTTGCGCCGCTCGACTGAACCGACCTTCTGGGGATACGCCGCCTGCCCCCTTGCGCCGCCGGATAACGGCGATGCAGTGTTGCCCAATACGCTGGGCGCGCTGCCCACGATACCGCTTCTTCTGCGCCGCAATCGGTGGTTGCCATGCTGACGCCCGCTCCTCCTGCCGATGCCGAGCGCAGGCGACTTGGGCTGTGGCGCATAGCGCACGCCGCTGCGTTCGCCGTGATGGTCGCTGCCGTTCTGTGCCTGCTGCTTGCGCCGCTAGTGGGCGAGATGATGTTCGAGACGCTGTGGGGCGTAGAGCCGCTGACATACATCGGCGCTACGCTGCTCATTGTCGGCTTGGCGGCGCTGACGCTCTCATACGCCCTGTCTCGCCGCACAGAAAGCCCCACCCTGCCCGCCAATGAGCAGAACGGGTTGAGCGTGCAGGAATGGAGCAGCGTAACGCAGCAATATTTCGAGCTATTTGACCACGATCTCGGCAGGCCGCTGCGCCGCATACTCGGCAAAGAGCGCGAAGTGCGCGCCTTCCTGCGAGCATCCAATGGGAATGGCGAAAACGACAGCGAGATAGCCGAGCTGCTAGACGAAATAGAGATGCAAGCCCCCAACTTTCGCCTGATGCTCTCCAACATCCGCGTCCTCATCCAGATAGAAGCGCCCGACCCATCCTACGAACCGCAGCCTGTCGAACTCTCGGCAGTGGTGCGCCGTATCGTCGACCGCTATATCCCCGTAGCGTCTGAAGCCCGCAAGAACATCACTTGGTGGGCAGAGCCGTCCGACTTTGGCATCGTCTATTCAGACAGCGCCGCCATAGAGCACATCGTTACCAACCTGATTGACAACGCCATTCGGTTCGCCAAGACGCAGGTGGAGGTCGGGCTTTCGCGCGATGATGAACGCTTCACCGTGCGGGTGTGGGACGACGGCCCCGGCGTTGGCAAACTCTACGAGCGGCACATATTCGACCGCGGCTGGACACCCGCCGTCGCCCGCCGCGAGGAAAAGACAAGCTCCGGACTGGGCTTGTACATCGCCCACACGCTGGCAACGCGCTACGGCGGCAGCCTGTCCATCATGCGAACCGCTCCCGCCGACCAAGACGGGCGCACGGCGTTCGAACTTAACCTGCCAATCAACGACACATCCGCTGCGTCCGAAGCCTAGCGCGCTATGCCCGCCGTTCCACTTGGTATAATGGACGCTCCAAATTGCTCTGCCCCGCCCGCTGGGGCGCAAACATGCAGCGCAGCGAACACCCTGCCACCTGTCCCATGCTTCTATGCTGAATTTGCTATGGACACGCATATCGAATAGCCCGCCGCACCCCCTGCGCTTGAATGTGCTGGCGGCTTATGTGTGCATAACGCTGCTGCTGTGTGTCGGCTGCGTAACGCCTGTGCAGCGCCCGAACGGCATTCCCGTAACTCCCATCTCTACGCTGCCCCCGCTCGTCCCAACATTCCCCCCTTTGACGCCGACGGGAGCACCGCTACCCACGCCATCGCCCACACCCACCGCCGCAGACCTGCTGGACATCCTCAGCCCTATGGATGGAGATCAGGTTCAGGCTAACGGCGTGGTGGTACACGGCTTTGCGGCGGCAGATGCGGATGTGCAAGTGAACAGCCAGCCCGTGCAACTGGGCGAAAACGGACGCTTCAGCCAAGAGGTGGAGCTTTCGCCCGGCGTGAACACCATTCTGGTCGTGGCAGAAACCGCAAGCGGCCGTCGCGTCAGCAAGGCGCTGAATGTCATATCGCTGCTGCTGCCCCCGCAGCCGCTGTTCCTGCTGGTTACGCAGCCCGAAAATCAGAGCGTATACACACATCCGGACATACCGATTGTGGGACGCACCACGCCCGGCACAGTGGTCAAGGTCAACGGCGTTACCGTGCCGGTGGACGCTGCCGGCGTGTTCACGACTGTGCTCACGCTAGACCCGGGGCCCAACATCATCGATGTGGAGGCATTAGGCATGGAAGGCGACGCCCTGAACGCGGTCCGTGCCGTTATATACCGCCCCTAACTCCGCAAATTCCCGCCTAACATTTGCAATTTTTATGCTATACTTAAAAATTGAATATGGACACTCTTGTTAGCGATCCTGCGAAACCCTCTGATGCGCCGCCAAACCGCCGCGCCTCCATACGGCTGCGGCTTGAGGCACGCGAGCGCAGTCTGTCCCCGCTTGCTGCCAAGTCTGCGCTGAGCAGGGGGCGCACCATCCCCGAACCACCCTCCGATGTGCGCACCGAGTTTCAGCGCGACCGCGACCGCATCGTCCACAGCAAGGCGTTTCGTCGCCTCAAGCACAAGACGCAGGTGTTCATCGCCCCACGCGGCGACCACTATGTAACGCGCCTGACCCACACGCTCGTAGTGGCGCAGATAGCGCGCACCATCGCCCGCGCCCTCAACCTGAACGAAGACCTCGCCGAAGCCATCGCCACAGGGCACGACCTAGGGCACACCCCGTTCGGACACATCGGCGAAAATGAGCTGGACAAGCTTCATCCTGACGGCTTCAAGCACAGCCGCCAAAGCCTGCGCATCGTGGAGCGCATCGAGAAGAACGGGCGCGGGCTTAACCTCACTTGGGAGGTGCGGCAGGGCATCTTGCTGCACTCCAAGCCGCGCGGGGATTTCTTGGGAATAGGCATCGCCGAAGACCTCACCCTAGAAGGCCAGATAGTCCGCATATCCGACGCCGTGGCATACCTCAACCACGATCTCGCAGACGCATTTCGCGCCGGCATCCTATGCAGCGCAGACCTGCCGTCCGACATCGTCCGCACGCTGGGCAGCCGACACTCGCAGCGCATCGACACCATCGTTTGCGACATCATCGACCATTCGCTGCAGTCGATGGTCAGCAGCGCATCGAACGGCACCAACCGCCCGCAAATCACCATGAGCGCCGATGTCCGACAGGCGTTCATGGCTCTGCGCGAGTTCATGTTTGTCAATGTGTATCTGCCGCAGGACGCCCAACCTGAAGGCTGCGCCGCCCGCCGCATCATGCGCCTGCTGTATCATCATTACCACAGCCATCACAGCGAAATTCCGCCCGAGTATGCGCTGCGCAGCCCAACGCCCGAAGATGCGGTCGTGGACTATGTGTCCGGCATGACCGACCTGTACGCCATCCGAATGGCGGAAAAGATTGAACCCGGAATCGCTAAGACATTTGCCGAAAGATTGCTATAATGGCGCACATAAGCCCGGATGACAGGATAAGGCTGCGAAGCGTAACGCATCAAGTCAGGCGCGTGCGCGAGCACTTGGAAGCCATGCAGCGGGACGCTCACGGCGCAGAGTACGAGCCATGGAAGGCAGAAGTGGACTACCTGTGGAAGACCATCTTCGAGCAGATAAATGAGATGAGCGCCGCCCCACAGCGGAGCGCACTCGAGATGATACGCGAACTTTGGACGCTCTACCTGTCACACTACGCCGTTATGAGCAAGCAAGAGTAGCGCCGCAAGCCAGATTTTTAAGCCCGTCCGACCCCGCCGCAGATGGCTCTATACCCGTGCAGAAAGACGGCAGGGACGAACGGAAAAACACGGCAACAACGAACAAAACATCCCTTCCCCCTGTTGTGCGGGAAGGGTAGGATGGGGGCAAAATGGAAAGCGACCCCGACATAGTGGCAGTGGAGATGGACGCCAACCTCGATCAGGCGCGGCGCACGGCGGTTATGGCGCATAGCGTCGTGGTTCACCTGCGCCAATGCGGCTTGCCCGCCACCCTAGACGCCGAACTGGCGCGGCTCGGCACCGACCTAGGCGATATATGGGGGGCGCAAAAAGAGTTCACCGACTCCCTGCACGCTATGCTAAAATCGGCGCACGACTGGGAGACAATCGGCGACTCGCTCGTGGACCTGCGCGCCGCCATCGACCACATCGCTTGGCACATCGACGGCGTTCGCGAACCGCTGACCATAATCGCCAAGCACGCCTACTCCCGATCCGCTCCAAACGCCCCCGCCGACGAATGACTACACCCGCTCCGACCGCAGCGCTAATCGCCTGAATCGCCTATGCTTAATCGCTTATGAGTGTACTCGACGACATAAGGGCGCGCTTGGACATCGTGGATGTGGTGTCCTCGTATGTGCCGCTGCAAAAATCCGGGCAGCGGTTCAAGGCGCTGTGCCCGTTCCACACGGAGAAGACCCCGTCTTTCGTGGTTAGCCCTGATAGGCAGAGTTGGCGCTGCTTCGGCGCTTGTGCCACTGGCGGCGATGCCTTCGCCTTCGTGATGCGCCAAGAGAACATGGAGTTCGGCGAGGCTATGCGCCTGCTAGCGCAGAAAGCCGGCATCGAACTATCGCCGCAGAGCCAACAGCAGCGCGACCAAAACGCCGCTCTGCTCACTGCAAACCGCCTCGCTGCCGACTTCTACCACGAGAATCTCAAGTCGCCTGAGGGCGCTGCCGCACTGCAATACCTCCGGCGGCGTGGCGTGGATGATGCCGCAATCCAAGCGTTTCAGCTGGGCTACTCCCCCAATCGTTGGGATGGGCTGCGAAACTATTTCGTCGGTATAGACCTCCCCGCCGCAGACGCCGTGGCATCCGGGCTGATACATCGCAACGATAATGGCAGAACTTGGGACTTCTTCCGCGGCAGGCTGATGTTCCCAATACACGACCGCAAGGGCGATGTCATCGGCTTCGGCGGCAGGCAGCTGGACGATGCCCAACCTAACCCAGAAGTCTATAACCCCAAGTATATCAACACCGCAAGCACCCCCATATTTGACAAGCGCAGCGTGCTCTATGGCTTGCATCTCGCCCACTCTTCCATCCGCGACGCCAACACTGGCATCGTGGTGGAGGGCTACATGGATGTCATCGCCGCACACCAGTATGGCTATCGAAATGTGGTGGCGTCTATGGGGACGGCGCTCACCGAAAACCAAGTCGCCCTGCTCAAGTCCCTCGCCAACAAGTTCGTCCTCGCGCTAGACCCGGACACGGCGGGGCAAGAAGCCACGCTCCGCAGCTTAGAAGCCTCGTGGAAGGTCATCGGCGAGCAGTCGACAAGGGGACGCTCGCTAGGCGTGCTGCACCGCCGCGACAGCATCACGCTGAACATTGCCACACTGCCGCAGGGCAAAGACCCGGACGAACTCATACGCCATGACGCCGCAGAGTGGGAACGGCTCACGCAGAACGCCCAACCGCTGATGAGCTACATCATCCCCGCCATCGCAGCGCGCTTCGACATCACCACAGGGCAGGGCAAGTCGCAGGTGGTGGACGCCGTGTTCCCGCTCATCGCAGCGACGCAAAACCCCTTCGACCAGCAGCGATACACCCAAGACCTCGCCAATGCGCTGGGCATCACGCTGGATGAGCTAAAAGCGGGCTTGCCACGCCGCACACGCACCCGCCGGCAGCGTGCGCAGGCGCCCCGTCCCGCCGCACGCCGGGATGACCCCGCCGCAACCGCATTCACTGGCAACCGCGACGATGTGCGCGAGAACTACCTGCTCACCCTGCTGCTGAACCGCCCACAGCTGCGCCAGCGCATCACAGATTTTTCCCCAGAATGCTTCCGTAACTCCGCCAACCGCGAGGTGTTCAACCGCTGGATGGCTTGCACCGCTATAGACGATCTGGAAGCATCCATAGACGAGCCGCTGAACGCGCATCTGCAATCGCTCGCATCCAAGCCCCTCGTTCCTATGGACACGATCGAGAGCGAATGGGCGTTGGACGAGTGCATCCGAATCCTCGAATACCGCCATCTGGTAGAGCAAGAGCAAGAGCTGCTGTCCACGGACGATGCGGCTACCCCACCTGCCCGCGAACTCGCGCCACAAGTGGCTCAGCTAAACGCCCGCATCAGGGCTACCGAAGCCCGCCAACACCACCGGCGGCACACACCCTAACACACGCAAGCCTATGGCATTACGCACATACATCCTTTCACACAGATTGACACAGCAACAGCGCTTCATAGCGCGGGTGCTTACACCATATAGATTAAAAATAAGTCAAACCCGTCTTAATTCATCGTAGTTCACCATACCCCAAGAACCTTAAACCAATTGCACACCACAAACGGAGGGCGATATGAGCACAACAATGGAAGGCTTCGGAGCTGAGAATTTGGTAGGGAGCGGCTCGTCCGTGCGAGACCTGATGTACACCAGCAAATCTAAGGAGGACGGGTACAATCCCGGCGAACCAGAAGTTATTCTTGCTGACCGCAACGGCGCATCCGACGACCGCCGCAACGGTAGATATTATCCCGACCGGAAGGAATCCGACGAGCCGGATATTGACAACGAGTGGATCAAGAAGATCGACAATGTGGACATCATAGACGACCCTGTGCGAATGTATTTGCGCGAAATCGGCAGGGTGCAGCTTCTCAAAGCCGCCGACGAGCGCAGGTTCGCCCGACAAATGGAGGAATCCAAGTATCTCATCTCCGTTGAGGAACACTTCATTGAGCTGAACGGCAAACGCCCCCGCGCTTCGGTTTGCGTCCAGCATATGCTATCCCAAATCCACACACACATGCCGGTTATGGACGCGCTGTGCCGCTATATGAGCGTGGACACGCCCAACGAAACTCCAACCAAAAAATCCAAGCGCTTCGTTCCCATCCAAAAGCCTGAAACCTTGCACGATATGATGACGGACGAGACCTTCATCGAGCGAGTAGACGGCGAACTGCCCGAAGAGCTGCTCCTGTTCATCGCCGAAATTCTCAACCGCGAGCCGGACGACATCAAAGCCGAAATCCAAGAACTCTCGCTCTGCAACCGCCTGATGCCCCACGAAGTCTCGGACATATTCAAGGTGTCCCCCCGTATCAGCCAGCTGAACACCCTAGAGAGCACTCCCGGATTTACGGAGATGCTCCAATCCTACGAGCTGGCGTTCACCCGCCACTTCCAGCGAGTCAAGATAGTCGGGCGCAAGGCAAAGCGAACCCTCGCTGAGGCGAATCTGCGCCTCGTGGTCAGCGTAGCCAAGAAGTACATCGGCAGGGGGATGTCCCTGCTAGACCTCATCCAAGAGGGCAACATCGGCTTAATCCGCGCCGTGGAGAAGTTCGACTACCGCAAGGGCTACAAGTTCAGCACCTACGCCACATGGTGGATACGCCAAGCCATCACCCGCGCCATCGCCGACCAAGCCCGCACCATCCGCATCCCCGTCCACATGGTAGAGACCATCAACAAGCTCTTGCGCGTCAGCCGCCGCCTAGTGCAAGAGTACGGGCGCGAACCCACCAGCGAGGAGATAGGCTCCGGGATGGATGTTACCCCCGAGCGCGTCCGCGAAATCCTGAAAATCTCCCAAGAGCCAGTGTCGCTTGAGACGCCCATAGGTGAAGAGGAAGACAGCCATCTCGGCGATTTCATCGAAGACCGCAGCGCACTGGCGCCGGCAGACGCCGCATCCTACCAGCTCCTCAAAGAGCAGGTGGAGGATGTGCTGGAAACGCTGAGCGAGCGCGAGGCGCGTGTGCTTCAGCTGCGCTTCGGGCTAGAGGATGGGCGCAGCCGCACCCTAGAAGAGGTCGGGCGCGACTTCGGCGTAACCCGCGAGCGCATCCGACAGATAGAAGCCAAGGCGCTGCGCAAGCTGCGCCAGCCCAACCGCTCAAAGAAACTGCGCGACTTCTTGGAGTAGGCGCAAAGCTAGCCCGTTCGTCCCCATCGAAAAAACCGCATAAGGGAAACCGACAGGTTAATATGGCAACCATAACGCAGCCACACACAACCACACCCACAACTACGCTCGCCCGCACCGCATCCAAGGTCGCCGTCGTATACACCACACCCGAAACCGTGCTGGAAGACATTGGCAAGGCGATGCGGATGGCGGGCTACCAAGACGCTCTGCCGCCGTCCGTCCCTACGCTGCTGAAGGTCAACACATCTTGGCAGCACTACTATCCCGCCTGCTCCACATCGCCTTGGCAGCTGGACGGCGTAATCTGCGCGCTCAAAGCCGACGGCTACGCCGACATCGTCCCAACGCACAACGGCACGGTCGTCGTGGACGCCAAAGTCGGCGTGGTCAATAACAAGCACAAGCCAGTGGAGGACATGCACGGCTTGACGCCCCTGCATCTCGAGGATGCCAAGTGGATAGACTTTCGCCCCAAAGCGCGGATGCTCGCGCTCGACGCCATCTACCCCGACGGCTTCCAGATACCCGAAGCGCTCATCGGCAGGAACATCCTGCACCTGCCCACGATGAAGACGCATGTGTTCACGACCATCACGGGCGCAATGAAGAACGCATTTGGCGGCTTGCTCAACCACAACCGCCACTGGACGCACTCCGCCATCCACGAAACGCTGGTCGACCTGCTGCAAATCCAGCGGGAAATTCACCCTGGGATATTTGCCGTAACGGATGGGACATTCGCTGGGGACGGGCCGGGCCCTCGCGCTATGCGCTGGCACGCCAAGAATGTCGTGCTAGCGAGCGCCGACCAAGTGGCTATCGACGCCGTCGCCGCCAAGATGATGGGCTTTGACCCGATGAGCATCAAGTTCATCTGGATGGCGCACGAACTTGGCTTGGGCTGCGGCGATGTGCGCCACATAGAGGTTGTCGGCGCAGACATATCCGCTGTGGACTGGGGCTTCACAGGCGCAGAGAACACGCTGTTCAGCCGCGGGCAGAAGTCGGTGTACTGGGGCCCCTTCAAGCCTCTGGAGAACGCAATCGCCCGCTCGCCACTCATCAACCTCGCCATCGCCGCATCCAATGCCTACCACAACGCCTACTGGCTGCCCGCCAAGGGACGCAAGCGCATCCAAGCCGCAATGGCAACGGAATGGGGGGCGCTGTTCCGGGGGTACTGATGCACTGCTTACCTCGCATTACTGCACGCTCATAGGCTTGGTTCATTAGCCAGTGTCCCCTTCTAGAGGTTAGGGTTGCCGCTAGGCTTACCGCACGATGACCTCTACCCGCTGCACCATGTTGTTGCCCATGCCTTGCAGTGTCCACGGCTGGGCAGTGGGCTGTGCGTTGCCCTGCTCGTCGGTGGCGCGAACAGAGAGGAAGCGTCTGCCGGGCTTGGTTTGCCACTGGAACGACCAGTTGCGCCACGCATAGCGCCCCACCTGTGCGCCTAGTTCGGCGGGCTGCCAGCTTAAGCCATCGTCGTCGCTGACCTCCACTTTGGTCACGCGCAGTCGTCCTGCCCACGCCTTGCCGCTGAGCGTTATCACATCGCCGCCCGCCGTGTCCACCAGCCGGGTGCGGGTGAGGAAGTCGGGTATGCCGGGGGGCAGCATAAGGGCGCGCACTCTCATGGTGCTGACGGGTTCGCCGGGGTCGTCTGGCGAATGCTTGTAGCGGTATGTCTGCTCCATCTGATAGCCGGTGAACGGCTCGGAGACAGCTTCGATGCGGTCGAGCCATTTGACGCTGGTCATGCCGTACCAGCCGGGCACGATGAGGCGCAGGGGGTAACCGTGCTGCGGCTCCAATGGTGCGCCGTTCATTGCGTATGCGAGCAGGACTTCCTCTCGCATCGCATCGCTGGGAGAGAGGCTGCGCTGGTAAAGCTGGACTTCGCCGCCTTGAATGCCCTCATCGCGCCCGGTGAAAACGATGTCCACAGCAGCGGGGTCTATGCCCGCATCCTCGAGCACGCCGCGCAATGGCGTTCCGGTCCATTCCGCAGTGCCGATGGCTTCAAGCAGCCACGGCTGGCTGATGGGACGGGGATTTAGGCGCGCCCTGCCATTGCCAGCACACTCCATTGTAACAGGCATCGTAACGGCGGGGCGGCGGCGGATGTCGTCCATGCTGAGGCTGAGGGGACTGCTCACCAGCCCGCTCACATCCAGACTCCAGTCCGCAGCGTCGGCAGCGGGTATGTCGAAGTGGATGAGCAGGTAGTGCATCCCAGTCGGGGTGATGTCATAGCGTAGCCCTTCGAGCGGCATCCCACGATTGCGAAACGCCAGCGCCAGTTCCTCTTCGTAGTAGGTGTTGTCCTGCTGCAGCCCGCTGCCGTCCCCGACGGTGCGCAGGAGTGTTGTCAGGTCTTGTTCGCCGCTCATTCTTTACCTGCTCTTATCCTTCTGATTGCGTCTGATGTGGGTATTCGCAATTTGCGGTGGTGTTGCGTTGCAAGCCTAAATTGAGAATGTCATCATGATGTGAAAGGGCGGCACGGCTATCAACCATGCCGCCCCCAAGTTTCGTTCTGCACGCAGCGCAGTTACACTGAATGCGCCCGTGTTCCCAAGCGCCGACGGAACAGGTTCTGCGCTACCTTTCTATTGGCGCTCGGACGATGCTGCCGTACTCAGTCCACGAGCCGTCGTAGTTCGTAACATCTTCCAGCCCGATGAGCTGTGTGAGGACAAACCAAGTGTGGGACGAGCGCTCTCCGATGCGGCAGTATGCGATGGTGGGTTTGGACGCATCCACCTTGCCGCCGTATATGTCTAGCAGTTCGTCGGCGGACTTGAATGTGCCGTCTTCGGCGACAGCGGTTGCCCACGGCACATTGGCTGCGCCGGGGATGTGCCCGCCGCGCTGCGAACCCTCTTGCGGCAAGGCGGGCGGCGCAAGAAGCTCGCCGCTATACTCTTCGGGCGAACGCACATCTATGAGATACGAGCTGTCGGTGGCAACGGCAGCGAGCACATCGTCGCGGAATGCGCGGATGCTGTTGTCGGGATCGGATGCGGTGTAGCTGACGGCTTCGTGCGTCGGGACATCGGTGGTCATGGGTCTGCCTTCGGCTTCCCACTTGACGCGCCCGCCGTCCATCAGCTTGACGCTTTCGTGCCCATACATCTTGAGCTGCCAGAACGCCCACGCCGCAAACCAGTTGTTGTTGTCGCCGTACAGGACGACGGTGGTGTCGTTGGATATGCCAGAGCTGCCTAGCAGCGTCTCCATGTCCTCTTTGGAGATAATGTCTCGGGTGAGGGTGTCTTGCAGCTGGGACGACCAGTCCCAGCCGACTGCGCCGGCGATGTGCCCCATGTCGTATGCGGCTGCGTCCACATCTACCTCCACGAGCCGCACGCTGTCGCCGTGTTCTGCCACCCAATCTGTGCTTACCAAAGATTCCGGATGTGCATATTGTGCCATGTATACTCTCCCTCATCTGCTCTTGTTTTGCACAACCGCCATGCCCGTGCGATGCGCGCTTGCTGGACGCTTGTGCCACCATAATAAACGCATTTAGCAATTGCCTGAAGTATATCAACACGCTATCTAGCGGTCAATAAAGGCACGGGCTATGCACAGACTGGGAGGCGGCGCTGCGGGATACTCGCACATGCGGTTTCTGATAGACTGAAAAGCCTACCCGATTGGCTTGCCAAACCGCTGATAAGCCAAGACTAACCAACGATAGGGACAGGCTATGAACGATGTCATAAGACCCTTGACCGAAGCCGACGCTGACGCCTTTCACCGCCTGCGCCTGAACGCCCTCAAAGAGCATCCTGAGGCGTTCGAGCAGTCTTACGAGTCGCAGCTCGCCACGCCGCAGGGTGAGGTTGTGGCACGGCTGCGTGCCACGGCGGAGTCGGATGACGCATTCGTGCTGGGATTCTTTGCAGACGGAGTGCTCGTGGGGATGGTGGGCTTCAGCCGACGGCGCGGCGAGAAGGTGCGGCACAAGGGCAGCATATGGGGGATGTATGTGGCTGCGGAGGCGCAGGGACGCGGCTATGGCAGGCTGCTGATGCAAGAGGCGCTGCGCCGCGCAAAGGCCATGCCCGGCTTGGAGCAGGTGAACTTGGCTGTGGTTCAAGGCAACGATGTCGCCCGCAGCTTGTACCTATCACTGGGCTTCGAGGTTTACGGGCTGGAACGCCGCGCCGTCATCGTAAACGGCCGTTACCTAGACGACGAATTTATGGCGCTGAGGCTGCGGTGATATGTCATCGAAAAGCAACGGTTGTTTGGGAGGGCGATTGCATCTCTTGTTGTTAAAACGGTCTCCAAAGGCGGCGAAGCTAATCCTATCCAATTCGCCAACACACCTAGCACCCAAGGGCGCATTCACGCCTCCGTGAACTGCCTTGTGCGATGTGCTAGAATGCGGACGGTGGGTGTTAGCGGAAGGTGGAATTATAGCGATGAGTGCGGTTCACGAGTTGCCACAGACGGCGGGCAAGCGGCTAATGCCGTATGCGCTGCGCCCGATGGAAGAGGGCGACCTGTGGCAAGCGGCTGAGATGGAGCGCGACGCATTCCCCACGCTGTTCCCGCCCACATCGTTCCGGCGCGAACTGAAGAACCGCTTGGCGCGCTATCTCGTGGCTTGGCAGCGTGAGGATGTCGTCGAGAGCGTTGCTGAGCTTCCGCACCCCACCGCCGTGCAAAATCCGCAGCCGCACGCCGCTGGCTTCGGACGCATCTTGAACGGCGCGCGTAACTTCTGGAACAGACGACAGACGATGTGGCAGCCGGGGCAACAGTACCTGATTGGCTTCGTTGGCACTTGGTATATGGTGGATGAGGCGCACATCGTGTCGGTGGGCGTGCGAACCGACTTCCGCAGCCGTGGCATCGGCGAGCTGCTGCTCATCGGTGCAATCGAGCAGGCAAGGAAACGGCGGATGAAGTCCGTTACTCTCGAGGTTCGTACATCCAACCACATCGCCCAGAACCTATACGCCAAGTACGGCTTTCGCAATGTGGGCGTCCGCAAGGCATACTACACCGATAACCACGAGGATGCCCTGATAATGACCCTACACGGCATTCAGCAGCAGCCGTTCGCCGGACGGTTCGATGCGCTAGTCCGTGAGCATGAAGAGCGTTGGGGCTACTCAGACAGAAGGGTGGTATAGGGGCTGCTAATGTCCGTTCTAGTCAAAATTGGGATTGCGCTTGCGGTTTTGTTGATGGTGGCAAGCCTGATGGTGCCCCTGCTGCTCCCGCTGTTAGAGGGGCAGCAGGCGCCGCCGCCCGCCGTGAACGGCGCTATGCCAGAGCCGGATGCAGGCGCTGCGACTGGCGAGGATTACGAAATCATCACGCTGCTGGGCTTCGATGCCATTCCCGCAATCCTGAACCCGACATTTCTAAGCGCTGACGAGGCTCAAGAGTGGATGGCGCCCAATGAGCCGGTCGTGGGCGTGTCCATCAATGGCGACCACCGCGCCTACTCCATCCCGTTGCTGAGCCGACACGAAATCGTGAACGATACGGTCGGTGGCGAACCCATCGCCATCACTTGGTGACCGCTTTGCTACTCCGCCATCGTGTATGGCAGGCAGATAGACGGCAGCACTCACACATTCGGCGTCAGCGGCAAGCTGATTATGAATGCGCTGGTGATGTATGACCATCAGACGAACACGCTTTGGAGCCAGTTCCTGAGCAGAGGCGTGGAGGGTCAGCTTGCGGGTGTGGAACTGGATGCTGTCCCCGCAACGCAGACCACATGGGCGGCGTGGGCTGCGCTGCACCCGGACACGCTAGCGCTGGACAAGGGCGGTCGACACACCGCAGACGATCCGTATACCGGCTATTACAACGACGACAGAAGGGGCGTGCTGGGCGAGAGCAACCCGGACGACAGGCTGGACGCAAAGCAGCTCGTCGTCGGTGTGGAGGCGAACGGCGAACCGAAGGCATACCCGTTTGAGGCGCTGCGACAGCGAGGCGTAGTGAACGACCGCATCGGCGGCGAACCCGTGCTGGTGTTCTTCGATGCGACCACGGAGACGGCGCTGGTGTTCGACCGCAATGTGGACGGAACGGAGCTAGAGTTTCGGGTGGAGGGCGAACCCGCAGGTATACACACCCTGTTAGTAGATGAGCAGACGGGAAGCCGCTGGTCGGCGTTCACCGGGCGCGCCACTGCCGGCGAACTATCGGGCAAGACGATGCAGCGCATCCCGTCGCACCTGTCGTTCTGGTTCGCATGGACGGACTGGAATCCGCAGACGGCGTTGTTCGAGGGATAGCAAGCACACGCCGTACATCTCAATCGCTTGTCTCGCAATGTGGGGGAACTGCCATGCGAATGCCCCCTTCATTCCGGCCATATACCAGCCGGGATCCAACACAGGAATGAAGGGGGCGTGAAGCAGAACGGGTTCGCTTTTGGGCGCTACCAGCTCGGGCTGAAATCGTCGTAGCTATTGTTGGTGAGGCGCTTCTGGTTTCTGCCGTTGGCGTCCATGACCACGATTTCGCCGTCGCCGTCTAGGTAGGACACGAAGGCTATCTGCTTGCTGTCGCGCGACCAAACAGGCTGGTCGTCGCGCACATTGTTGCGGGTGAGGCGGCTGGTTTCGCCGCTGCGGATGTCCACCACATATATCTCCGCATTCCCATCGCGCTCGGACACATAGGCTATCTTGCGCCCGTCCGGCGCCCACGCTATGTCGTACTCCGAGCTTTGGGTCTGCGTGAGGCGCTGCTGTTCGGTGGCGTCGGTGTTCATCACATACACCTCGGGGTTGCCGTCCCTATCGGACAAAAACGCCAGCTTGTGTGCGTTGGGCGACCAAACCGGGCTATAGTCGGAGGTGTTGGTGAGGCGCACTTGGTTGACACCGTCCGGGTTGCGGAGATAGATACCCTGTGCGTCAGGGTCGTGGCGTATAACGAATGCGACTGTGCTGCCGTCATAAGACCAGCCGCCGATTTCGTCCGCCTTGATGCTGGTCAGTTCCATAGTCGATTCGCCGTCAGCCGTTACGATGTATGCTTCCGGGTCGCTGCCGTTTTGCACGAGGTACGCGATGCGCTCGCTAGACGGCGACCAGCGGTGGTCGCGGTGGCCGCCGTGATAGATGCTTAGCGAGTTGCGCTCTATCGACTTGCCGCTGTCTAGGGATATGACATGCATGGCGTTATTGTCGGTGCTGCCCACTATGAACGCCAGCGACTTGCCGTCGGGCGAGACCGCAGGCCCGAACTCGCTGTCGTTGCTCTGCGTTAGGTTCACGAGGTCGGCGTTCTGCGGGTCAACCGAGAATATCTCCAAGTTGCCCTCGCGGTCAGAATTGAACACAATGGGCTGCCCGCTGCCAATCGACGAACACCCCAGAAACGCTAGTGCCAAGACCATTGTCGCTATCATGAGAAATCGCATCTGAAAACTCCGTATCGCCGCCAGCGCAGATAGCGAGGCGTCTGCGCCGGGTTTCATACTGCAGTACAAGCTCATCATTCGCAATCCGCTGCTCAACCAATAGAAACCACATCTTTTTGGGACACTTCCCAGCATATCCAGCAAATCATACGGGTGTGAGCGAGTTCAAGAAGTTTTTTATACTTATATCGAACGAATATGAACGACCTGCGCATCGCCGCAACCAGTAAGACGAACGGCTGCTGTAAGACTAGACGGTTCTGATACACTAATTGCCGCGCTGAACCTGAAAGGGTTGACGGCAATGTAGGATCGAGTGGCAGAATACGCAGCGGGCTTGCGGAGCGGCTTTTGAAAGAGCGCAAGAGCGCAAGAGCATGGGACTTGGCATTTGCGGGATTAGGATGGCGCAATGGATGGAAAAGACAGGCTGGACAGGGAAATCATCGCCATGCGTGTGGCGAAGGAGCTTCAGGATGGGGATGTGGTGAACTTGGGCATCGGCATACCGTCGCTGTGCTCGCAGTTCGTGCCGGAGGGGCGCGATGTGCTGTATCACAGCGAGAGCGGCGTGCTGAACTTTGGGCCTATGGCAGACGAGGGCGAAGAGGATGTTGACTTGACGAATGCGAGCGGGCATTTTCTGGCGTGGTATCCGGGAATGTCGTTCTTCCATTCGGCGGATGCGTTTGCGATGATACGCGGCGGGCATGTGGATGTTGCGGTGCTGGGGGCGATGCAAGTGTCAGCGACGGGCGACCTCGCCAACTGGATGCTGCCGGAGCGCGGCGTGGGCAATGTGGGCGGCGCGATGGACCTCGCCGTCGGTGCGCGGCGCGTCATAGTCGCAATGGAGCATACCGACCGCAGCGGCAATTCCAAGGTGGTACAGCGGTGCAGCTATCCGCTGACGGGCAAGGGCTGTGTAGACCTCATCGTAACCGACATCGCCGTGATGGAGGTTACCCCCGACGGGCTGCTGCTGCTAGAGGCCGCCCCCGGCTGGAGCGCAGACGATGTGCAAGCCGAGACCGATGCGCAGCTCATCGTATCGCCTGCGCTGCAAGAGATGAATTTGTAGATGGGGCGGTGGGTATGTCGGCGGTTGGCGCACAAGCAGCGCTAATGCGGCGGCAAGCAGGCCAGCGCCTAGCTATGTCCTAGCTCGTCAAAGCCCTCGTTGAACCGCACGATGTCATCCTCTTCCAGATAGTCCCCCGTCTGCACTTCGATGACCTCGAGCGGTATCACGCCCGGGTTCCCCAAGCGGTGGTCGACGCCGATTGGCACGAACGCCGACTGGTTTTCTGTCAGCAGAAACTCTTCGTTTGCGCGCGTAACCTTGGCGATGCCCTTGACCACAACCCAATGCTCGGCGCGATGGTGATGGCGCTGCAGCGAAAGCGTCGCACCGGGCTTGATGGTCAGGCGCTTCACGCGAAACCGCTCTGCGGCATCCACGGTTTCGTAGGTGCCCCAGGGCCTGCTGACGCGTCGGTGCACTGCCTGTTCGGGACGGCATTCGTCTCGCAGTTGGGCGACTAGTTCCTTGACTTCCTGCACATGACCCCTGTGCGCCACAAGCACGGCGTCTGCCGTCTCGACGATGATGGCGTCGCTCAAGCCAACCGCTGCCACCAGCCGTTGACGGCTTATCACAAGTGAGTTTGTCATAGCTCGCTCGTACACATCGCCTTGGACAAAGTTACCCTGTGCGTCACGCTCGCCTTCATCCCACAGCGACGCCCACGACCCGAGGTCTGACCAGCCGATGTCGATAGGCAGTGCGGCACACTCGGCGGCGCCGGGCGCGTGTTGTGCATCGCCCATGCGCTCCATCACGGCGTAGTCGATGGACTCGGCAGGGCATGAGGCAAAGGCATCGGCGTCGGGTCTGTAGAAATCGCCGTCGCGCCGCAGCCCCGCCGCAGCGACTGCGCATGCTTCCGCAATGTCTGGTCTGTGTCGGCGCAGCTCGCGCAGCCAAACGGCGGGACGCATCATGAACAACCCGCTGTTCCACAGGTAGTCCCCAGACTGGATCATCTGCTTGGCGGCGTCCAGCGACGGCTTTTCCACGAACTCCGCCACCCTGAACGCTGCGCTGTCGTCCGTAAGTGCTGTGCCCTTGCGGATGTAGCCGTATCCGGTATGCGGCGTGTTTGGCGTTATGCCGAATGTAACGATGTGGTTGCCCTGTGCGAGTGCCGCTCCATGCCGCACCGCCGCTTGAAATGCCGACACATCGCGCACCACATGGTCGGCGGGCATCACGAGCATGACGGCGTCCGCAGCATCGGCGTCCGAGAGCATAAGCGCTGCAAGAGTAAGTGCCGGCGCTGTGTTCCTGCCCGCAGGCTCGAGCACTATTGCCTTTGCATCCCGTTTCTGCCGCCGCATGTGCTCTGCCGCCAAAAAGCGATGCGCCTCGTTGCACACCACCAGCGGGGGACGCATGCCGTCTATGCCGTCCAGCCGACTTAGCGTGCTCTGGAACAGCGACGCTTCGCTCAGCAGCGCCAAGAACTGCTTCGGGTGAAGCTCGCGGGAAAGCGGCCAAAGCCGACTCCCCGACCCTCCCGCAAGCACAACCGGCTGCAACAACATGCTTTCCTCCGCTCCCCTATAATACTACCAACCGCTTTTCGCACCTCGAATCTGCGCTAGCCACACATTATACGATACGCGCGCCACATAACCGCTAGCCCACGATTACGCTAACTTGCTTATATTGTCTATAATATTGCTTAACAATCGCATTCATTAAGGAACAGAACGATGCTCTATGACATATTTACTCTTAACGGCATCCTAATGAGACTCCGCTTTGGGATGTGCGCCCTCACACTGCTCTCGGCTATCCTCATTTTAGTGTCTTGCAGCAACTCTTCACAATCCGACATTCCGGCGGTCGCGCCAACCCCGACAGTTGCACCAACCCCGACGGTTGCGCCAACCCCGACGGTTGCGCCAACCCCGACGCCAGTGGCTGCCTTTCCTCGGGTTGCGGCGGCGTCTATACCAGCTAGTCCTTTTGGCCCACCTACGCTGGAGGAGCGTATATTCTTTTCCGAAGTGATCGCAATTGTCCGCCCAATCTCCATTAAACCGGGCTTTCTTACCGTACATCGTCCCAGTAATCTGCCGCCGAAAGACGGGCCGCCAATGGTGAACCGCTATATACCCATGGTACAGTACCACTTTGAAGTAATTGAGTACATCATGGGAGATGGTGACCGCGAAATCGTTGTTGATTCATGGACTCTCGAGAATTCATGGAACCCCTATTGGGGTCTCCCCACAAATCTTGCTGCTTTTCTGAGGGACTTTGGGCACCTCCTTCAGGAAGAACCATATACGCGAGCCATGCAGATAGCAGAGGGTTATGTGGCATCACAAACCGCTAGTACAGACAACGGCGATGTGGTGATCTTTCTTAGAACCGCGGAATATCCGTCGGATGTTAAAGACTTTAGCCTAAAAGCAAGTGAAACTGAGTGGAGGAAGCATAACTACGAACATGGACTGTTTTCCACTGGCAGAGAAGACGGCGAGCCATCCACGGCTTTCCGCATAATCTCCGCGGACGCTACGGAAGTTGAGCGACTCGAGACATTTTCAATTGATGAACTGCACGAGCACATAGAGGCAAAGGATGCTTTGCTCAGAGAAGGTGAAGGCATCGAGGGCTGGAAGGAATGTATCAGGAATAAATATTCTCTTGAGAATCGACTGCGTAAACACATGTCGATATATGGAGAAGGTCCTCATAGGCTAATTGAGAAAGAACCTATCTCTTCCGGACAACTAGCAGGCTTCACTCTACATTCTTCAGACCGTTTGGGAGGCAATGGATATGCTAGAATGTGGCCGATGGGAGATGACGCTAGCTTCTTCCAAATCGTAATAGTGGAAGGCGGGCAAGTCATCACACCCGACGACCATTGGGCAACGCGTAACCAGATAACCCATTATGATGTTGAATTTAGAACGACTCGTCCGCTTCCTGCAGGTCTATATGAGATAGACTACCATAGCCAATGGCCGAATTACATTCCTTGTAACTATATTCCGCCACACTCCACATGGAGGTTCACATTCGAGTTCGCTGAAGGCGTACTCCATGAAGCGCTCTTCGACCCTGTGGATATTGATGAGGCAGTGGGTGCGGATGGCGAAAACGGCACACTAGAACCCGAGGGGTTCGAGTATGACGACCTAGAGGCGAGCATAGAAGATCTGCGCTGGCAGGACGGGCAGGTCGAACTAGCGGTCGAATTTGAAGATGACTTCCCCGGATTCAACGCATTTGGTGCATTCAGTAGCTTCAGCGGCAACCACATAGACTTCATCGCTCTCGACGGCTCGGTTGTCCTGCGCCTCGACTTCGATGACGCTGTTGAGACGGTGGACGAAGACGATGTCGTAACCTTCGTCTGGGGCGTGTGCGAGCAGCCGTGGCAGGCCGGCGACCTGCTGATGCTGCGGATAGCAGAGAGCAGTTCCGATTACGACACCGAAGCCACAAGCAACCCCAGAGTGTCTGACTGCCACGCCCGAACCCACTGCTACACCTACACCTGAACTGATTGCTACACCCGAGCCTACTGACACGCCTACACTACCTACCGCTACGCCTGAAATGACCATTACTCCCGCGCCTACCGCTACATCTACGCCCGAATTGATTGCTACACCCGAACCCACTGACACGCCTACACCACCTGTTGCTACGCCTGAAACGACCATTACTCCCGCGCTCACTGACACGCCTGAACCTACGGCTACATCCGCACCCACTGACACGCCTACACCACCTACCGCTACGCCTGAAATGACCGTTACTCCCGCACCCACTGACACACCTGAGCCTACGGCTACATCCGCACCCACTGATACGCCTACACCACCTACCTCTACGCCTGAAATGACCGTTACTCCCGCGCCCACTGACACGCCTGAGCCTACGGTTACACCCGCACCCACTGATACGCCTACACTACCTACCGCTACGCCTGAAATGACCGTTACTCCCGCGCCCACTGACACGCCTGAGCCTACGGTTACACCCGCACCCACTGATACGCCTACACCACCTACCGCTACGCCTGAAATGACCGTTACTCCCGCGCCCATTGCCACGCCTACACCATCTGCCGCTACGCCCGAGCCTACTGATACGCCTACACCACCTACCGCTACACCCGCGCCTACTGACACGCCCACTGCTACGCCTGAAATGACCGTTACTCCCGTGCCCACTGACACACCTGAGCCTACGCCTGAAATGACCGTTACTCCCGCACCCACTGACACACCTGAGCCTACGGTTACCCCCGCGCCCACTGACACGCCTACACCACCTACCGCTACGCCCGAGCCTACTGACACGCCAGCTCCTTCAGCCTAGCTTCTCTGGAAACGCTATCCTTATCTTTATCCAGATTCATACGCCAGCGCAAAAGTCCGCTTGGCACTATCCTTTGCGCTAGAAATCGCCTTGCCCGTATGGCAAACCCGTCTGCCGGCTGCTTGTAGGCTATGAAAATCCTGCTTGACAACTTACCAAAACTGGTTTAACTTACATCCGTAGCATTTAGAATCATTCTAATTCGTTATGTTTTTCACATAGTGGCGGATGGTAGAGCTGTTGCGAACCGAATCGGGCGCATCCCACACAAGCGCATCTGGCGACGGCAGTCGCGCAGCGGATGACGCTCTGCTGCAAGCCCGTCTGGATGAGATGAAATCCGCCCTGCGCGACAAGGGCATCGTTATCACGCGCAAGCGCGCCAAGCTGCTCGAGGTGCTGCTCGCAAGCGACCGCCACCCGTCCGCATCCGAAATCCACGCGGGCGTCAAGGCAGCATACCCCGGTACGAGCCTCGCCACCATATACAACACCATCGACATCCTCAAAGAGGCTGGGCAGGTGCTGGAAATCGAATTCAGTGCGTCTGCCAACCGCTACGATGGCAGGATACCGGTGTCGCACCCGCATCTAGTCTGCCTGCAATGCGAAAAGGTGGAGGATATGGACGCTGCAGTGCCTCACGCCCCGCTGCAGCAGATGTCCGAAGCCACCGGCTACGACATCGTTCGCCTGCGCACCGACTACTACGGCACTTGTCCCGACTGCCTGAACGCATCACAGACATCCGACGCCGATGCGGCAAAGCCCCTTTCCCCATAGCGCAAAGGGACAGCCTGATTTCACACTCAATATATGCCTCATACACATCTAATACATACCAATACATACATAGGAAGAGATGGACATCTGTCATTACCACACAACCGTAATGATATTTGAACATAGCAAGAAAACGCTGCGGACATGAAAGGAGTAATGCATATGTCCAACAGAGAAGACATTGCGCTGATGGCGCACCTGATGCGGCGCGCTGGGTTCGGCGCAACCCGCGATGAGCTGGAGGCGATGGCAGAGCAGGGCTACGAAGCCACCGTCGAGCAGCTGCTCGACTACGACAGCCAGCCCCCAGTGGACGAATACACCCTCTATCGCTATCACCCCATCACCGAGGTTCCCGGCGGAGCCGCCGCTCCGGGGCAAGCCAACTGGCTCTACTTCATGGTCAACACGCAGCGCCCCCTCAACGAGAAGATGGCGCTATTCTGGCACCATGTGTTCGCCACTGGCAACGCCAAAGTGGACAACTGCAACCACCTGTTGGAACAGATCCAGATGTTCCGCGATGTGGGTATGGAAAACTACCGCGACCTGCTCGTGAAACTCGCCAGCAACCCAGCCATGATCTACTGGCTGGACAACAACGAGAACCACAAGATTGCTCCCAACGAAAACTGGGGTCGCGAACTGCTGGAACTCTTCTCGCTCGGCGTGGGCAACTACACCGAACAGGATGTGTATGAGTGCTCCCGCGCCTTCACCGGCTGGACCATATCCGCCAAGATGCCGCGCTATCCCTACGGCAGGCACCCGTGGCGCTTCGAGTATCGCGCCGAAGACCACGACGAGACCGACAAGTCGTTCCTCGGCTACAGCGGCAACTTCAACGGCGAAGACATCATCGACATCATCCTCAAGCAGCCGGCATGCTCGCGCTTCATCTGCCGCCACCTCTACAACTTCTTCGTGGAGGATGAGCCACAGGTGCCGGCGTGGAACATAGAGCCGCCGCGTGACCCGGAAGCCATTCGCATGCTGGCGGACACATTCGTTGAGAACGACTACGACATCAAGCCCGTACTGCGCGCCCTGTTCAACTCCGACTTCTTCAAGGACGCTATGTACAAGAAGGTGAAGAACCCGACCGAGGTCGTCGTCAGCACGCTGCGCCTGACGGGGGACTTGCAGGGGCCGGACCCGCGCCTAGAAGCCGTGGCGCGCGAACCCGGCTACATGGGACAGGACATCCTCGACCCGCCCAGCGTGGAAGGCTGGCACACGGGGCACGAGTGGATTAACAGCGGTTCGCTGGTCAAGCGCGTCAACTTCGTCGCCGACCGCGTGAGCGACACCAACCTGCCCGGCGTGCAGCGCATCATAGAGCGCATCGCCTCCACCAACGGCCACTCGATGTCTCCCGAAGAGTTCGTGGACAACTGCCTCGACCAGATGGGGCCACTGCCCGTGTCCAACAGGACGCGACAGGAGCTTCTCACGCAAGCGCAGTCCGAAGGCAGCGTGGACTGGAAAGGTGCATACGAAGACTCGGCACGGCGCACTGGCGAAATGCTCGCCCTCATCGGCGCAACCCGCGAGTACCAGTTCGGCTAAACACCAGTTCGTGGCGGGAGCGCCGACGCACCCCATTCGGCGCTCCTTACCACCAAGAACCACTACGCCAAACTTACACTGCCAAACCCCACACAGGAGGAAGTAATGGCAAACTCTAACAAGCCGCCGGTCCTTGTTGTGCTCCAGCTCACGGGCGGCAACGACTACTTCAACACCGTCATCCCCTACACGGACGCTAACTACTTCGACAGCCGCCGCTCTCTGCAGATACCCGAAAACCGCGTACTGAAACTGGACGACGAGTTGGGGCTGCACCCGGCGATGTCCCCGATGCGCGAGATTTTCGAGGCGGGAGACATGGCGGTCATCCACGGCGTGGGCTACGAGAACTCGCCGCGCTCGCACTTCCGCTCGATGGACATCTGGCACACCTGCGAGCCGGACAAGGTTGGCACCGAAGGCTGGCTCGGGCGAGCCATCAAGGAACTTGACCCCAAGTCCGAGAATCCTGTTACTGGCGTGAATGTGGGGCAGGCGCTACCGCGCGCACTCGTCGCTCCGGGCGTGTCTGTGGCATCGGTCGCCGATGTGTCCACATATGGGCTGCTCACGAACATAGAACAGCAACAGCAGCGCGAGCAGGTCTTGGAGCGCTTTGCCAACATGTACACCCCTGCCGTCGGCTCGGGTCAGGTTATGGAATACCTCGGGCAGACCGGTCTAGACGCCCTCAAGGGCGCAGACATCCTGAAGGTTGCGCCTGAGAAGTACGAGTCCTCGATCGAGTACGGCGCAAGCCCGATTGCGAGCAAACTCCGCGATGTGGCGATGATTCACACCGCCGATGTGGGGACGCGCGTGTTCTACACCGACCACGGCAGCTTCGACACCCACGCAGCGCAAGCCACCACGCATGCCCAGCTTTGGACCGATGTGTCCGAAGCCATCGCAGACTTCTGGGACGACCTGCGCGAACACGACGCCGATGAGAATGTGGTCATGTTCTTGTTCTCGGAGTTCGGCAGGCGTGTGCGGGACAACGGCTCTGGCACCGACCACGGCGCTGCAGGCGTGGCGTTCGCCATAGGCCCGCGCGTCAAGGGCGGCTTCTACAGCGAATACCCCGAAACCCGTGCGGAGGCGCTTCAGCAGGGCGACCTCGTTCCCAACCAAGACTTCCGCGGCGTCTATTCCAACATCCTGAACGACTGGATGGGCTTGGACGCTCCGACCATCGTCAACGGGCAGTTCGAGTCGCCCGGCTTCGTCCGCACAAACGGCCACTAAACCAGCCCTGCAAACTTCAGCGTTTCGCAGACAACATACCCTCAGCCTCTCGCTTGCCTGTGCGACGGGCGGCTGCGGGTATGCCAATCCCGTCCCGCCATCCGAGAGACGGCGCGGCGCATCCCGCTCTGCGACTACAAGCACCCGGGAGGTGGAACTATGCTAACGACAACCGTATCTGGCCGCACTTGGAACTTCAGCCACGCCATTGGGCGCAACGCCGCCGCTGGCAACGGCTTCACCCAGCCTACTGATGTGGCAATCGCCCCGAGCGGCGACATTTATGTCCTCAGCCGAGGGCAAGAAGGCGCTGGCGGCGTTCAAGCCCCGAACAAGCGCATCGGCAAGGTAACCATCGACCAAGAGTTCATCGGCGACTTCGCACGCGAGGAACTCGTGTGGCCTATGGGCATCGCTGTGGACTCTGGCGGCAACATCTACTGCACCGATGAGTTCGAGAAGCAGGTCAAAATCTACGACTCCGATGGGCAGCGTGTCGGTGAATGGGACGGCGAAGGGAAATTGGACAGGCCGTCCGGCATCGCCTGCGACTCCAGCGACAACATTTACATTACTGACGCCGGCAGCGGCACAGTGCAAAAGTTCACGAAAGACGGCAAGTTCGTCGCTTCTTTTGGCAGCGCAGGCAACGGCCCGGGGCAGTTCAACCAGCCTTGGGGCGTGAATGTGGGCGCTGACGGCTGCATCTATGTCGCCGACTGGGGCAACAACCGCGCACAGAAACTCTCCCCCGAAGGCGAGCATCTCGTTACATTCGGAGACGAAACGAGCGGCGCTGCGGGCGCACTCAACCACCCGTGTGATGTCGACGTGGACAGCGAGGGCGATGTGTATGTGTCCGATTGGGGCAACAAGCTAGTCAAGATATACGAGAGCGACGGCTCGGTGCTAACCCAGATAGAAGGCGATGCAATCGAGTTCTCCAAGTGGGCGAAAGAGGTGGTCGAGTCCAACCCCGATGTGGTCAAGGCGTATCGTCGCGTCAAGGACACGAGGTCGCTCGGGCTTTTCGAGCGCCCGTGCGGGATAGCCATAGACGAGGATGACCGCCTCATCGTTACCGACAGCACGCGCGGCCGCCTGCAGGTATATGCCAAGGAAAAGGACTACATGGACCCGCAGTTCAACCTCTAACTGCGGCGTCCGCCATACACGGCACAAACCGCCCGTCGCCTGCCACAACGAGTAGGCGGCGGGTTTTCTTGTGCAGGAATTATGAAGAATTATATAGAGTTTTCCTGCGAAGTCGCTCTGGTATTCTGCTGGGTGGCAGTAATATCGTTCGTGATAAGATTATGGAAGCGCATGAATGTAACCTCCGATTGTTATAGACGGGCGGTTGGTGTTGCGCTATAATCTTGATTGACTTCCCCAATAGGTTCATTGCGTGGGTGGGCGATGTGCCTTACTCACCACGCAGCCCTTTTCACCTATCAGCGGGTTGGCTGGCAGATTGTGTTGCATCCTCAAGAGCGTCGATTTCGGCAAGCCGTAACGGGCGCGCTATACAGCCATTCGAGCGCCATGTAATCTGATGCTCCGCATTGCAGACGGCGATTGTGCGTCTCAACCCTCGCCAACCCCGAACCACATAGCGGATGCCGATACAGTGCAGCAAGCCATAGCGAGCGCCTGCGGGCGCGGAGTGTGCCATGAACATAACGGAGCTTAGGCGACTGAGCAACGAAGAGATCCACAGTCTGGCGAAGGAACTTGGCGTGGTGGAAAACGGCAACATGCCGCGCCGCAACGAGCTGATGACCCGGATCCTCACGAGCCTGTCGGGCAATAACGGCAACAACCTGAAGGCGTCCGGCATCCTGAACATCCTCAGCGAAGGCTACGGCTTCCTGCGGCAGATGGGCAACAGCACCGGCAGCAGCGACGATGTGTATGTGTCGCAGTCGCAGATACGCCGCTTCGGGCTGCGGCAGGGCGACGAAGTGCAGGGGCAGGTGCGCCCGCCCAAGGACGGTGAACGCTACTTCGGGATGGTGCGCGTGGAAGAGGTGAACGGCACGCCGCCGGATCGCTCGCGCCGCCGCCGCCCATTCGAGAGCCTGACCGCCATATTCCCCACCGAGCAAATTAAACTCGAAACCACGAAAAACCTCGTGTCGACGCGCCTGATAGACATGCTCGCGCCCATCGGCAGGGGGCAGCGCGGGCTGATAGTGTCGCCGCCCAAGGCGGGCAAGACGACCCTGCTCAAGCAGATAGCGAGCGGTATCGCAGCAAACGCCCCCGACATACACATCATGGTGGCGCTCATCGGCGAACGCCCCGAAGAGGTTACAGATGTTACCCGCTCGGTTAAGGGTGAGGTGTACAGCTCCACATTCGACGAGCCGGTGGAAGACCATTGCCGCGTGGCAGAGCTTGTGCTCGAGCGCGCCAAGCGGCTAGTGGAGAGCCAGCGCGATGTGGTCATCCTGCTAGACAGCATCACCCGTTTGACGCGCGCCTACAACCTGAGCGTGCCCAGCAGCGGGCGCACGCTCAGCGGCGGTATGGACCCGGTGGCGCTCTACCCGCCGAAGCGCTTCTTCGGCGCAGCGCGCAACACCGAAGAGGGCGGCAGCCTCACCATCATCGCCGCCTGCCTCGTAGACACGGGCAGCCGCCTAGATGACCTCGTGTACGAAGAGTTCAAGGGAACGGGCAACATGGAGGCGCACCTAGACCGCCGCCTCGCAGAGCGCCGCTTCTTCCCTGCCATCGACATCGAGCGCAGCGGCACCCGCCGCGAGGAGCTGCTGCTCGGCGAAGAGACGCTGCAACAGGTGTGGTTGCTGCGCCGTATGATCAGCCTCGTTACCAGCAACGGCGAAAAGGGGCATGTGGAGGTGATGGAGAACATCGTGGAACGCCTGCGCCGCACCCGCAACAACAAAGAGTTCCTCGCCACCCTCAGCGCCAGCAAGTAGCGCTGCGCCGGTTCTTGCCAAGTACATCCACACCAACGCTCCCTAAATCTCAATTCTCGATTGAATCCCTATCTGACCGGGCGTAGGGCAGCGACCGTCGTGTCGCGCGGCAGGTTCGTGGATGTTACATTGAGACGCGGCTGTGGCTGCGCTTCTGCGACGCCGAGTTCGCCGAGCAGCCGTTCCAGCGGCTCAAGCTGGGCGGACGCCGCCACCTCCAAGTTGGGCGTGCGATAGCGCACAGGGACGACGATGCGTGGGCTTATCTGGTTTATCAGCTGCGCCGCCCTGCCAACGGGTATCGTGTCGCCGCCGCCAGCAGGGATGACAAGCACATCGGTCTGGTTCAAATCCTCCAACTGGCGCGGCGTCAATGTCTGCGTGATAGCGCCCAGATGACACACCACCACGCCCTCGCAGCGAAAGGTGAACACCGTGTTCGTCCGGCGCTGCTCGGCGTCCGGCGCAGTGAGCGGCGTCCCCATCCCACTGATGTAGAAGCCGCCGATTTCGTACTCGCCGGGCGTCCGTAGCAGGCGCGGATTGCCCTCCACGCCCGCTGCGTTGGCGTGATGCGGATGGTCGTTGCTCATCGTAACGATGTCCGCACTCACATCCGGAAGCTCATAGCCCACGCCATCATCATACGGGTCGGCGACCACCGCCTGCGCCGACTGGATACGCAGGGCGCAATGCCCAAGCCAAGTGATTTCCATTCTTCGTGCTTCCCTCCCTCTACTATAAGCTTATAGGCTCTGTGATGCGCGAGTATAGCAACTGCGGCTCACGCCGTTCAAGAACGCCTGCGTACACAGACCGAGCAAACTGCCCACGCATCGCACATTCCCCATATAAAGACGGCAGCACTGCCATTCGAGCGGTTGGGTTGCTGATATGTCTCTCTCTTGCGGATGCGCTCTTATGCTGCCATGCTGCCTCAATAGAACCGCCGGCGGTAGGATGATTTTACTAGACACAGGCATATTCCATTGCCTATAATAACTAGGTTTTAAGACCATGTAACACAGCACATCCCTGACACGCCCTTGGCAGGAAAAGTCAAGGCATAACAAATGCGAACCGACTGAAGGATAAGGGAGACTATGTTAAAGAGAAACTTGCTAGTGATGGCGATAGGGCTTGCGCTGCTGATAGGCGGAGCGCTCGCTATCCAAAGCGTCCCGGTGCAGGCGCAGACGCCGGCCACACCTCCTGCCGCACCGCTGGAATCCGTGCCGCCCATCCCCATGATACTGGCGGGAACGGCGGAAGGTGCGCCGGATGGCTTCAATGTTATAGGGCGCATCGGCAATTTCTACGAAAGCCCTCCACGACCTGTCCGGGACGGCAAATACCAGCTGACCATTGCACCGCCATCCCTGTCCTACTCCAACGAACTCGTGAGCGTCTTCCTCGAGGGCGTTGAAGCCAACGAGCAGATACCCTATACTTCCGCCGTCAATCACTTCCACCACAACCTCACATTCCCGTATATTCCCGAAGCCACGCTTACGCCCACGCCCGTGCCTGTGCTGCCCGCCATATACGAGGGCACTATCACCATAGCGGGCGCAGCTGTGCCGGACAACGCCACCCTAGTGGCGCGGGTGGGCGACTACGAAAGTCGTCCCGCATTCGTAGAGGGCAACGAATTTAAGAACCTCGTGATAATAACCACCGATGAGCGGCTGGTGAACCAACCTGTGGAATTCTTCCTGAACGGATCGCCATCCACTCCGCGGGCGCACGGCACATTCGAGCCAAACAGCAAGGTTTTCCTAGACCTCGTGTTTGCAGAGGTGCCGCCCACTGAAACACCCGTGCCGCCCACAAGCACGCCTCTACCACCCACCGAGACGCCGACGCCTGAACCGCCTACGGCTACACCCGTGCCGCCGACAAGCACGCCCGTACCGCCGACAAGCACGCCCGTACCGCCGACAAGCACGCCTGTGCCGCCGACAGCTACACCCGTGCCGCCTACGGCAACGCCCGTGCCGCCCACTGCTACGCCCGTGCCGCCCACCCCTGTGCCCGCCGCTCCAACGGCTGAGCCGGATGACGAAGGGGAAGAGGATAATGGAGGAGGGCCGTGCAGCGCGCCGCGCCCGAATATGCCATTCGGCGAATCAGCCGCCAACATGATGCTCTTCATTGCGCCGCTAGCGCTGCTTGGCGGAGCACGCTGGATGCGCCGTCGCAGCCGCAACGAACCCGAAGAGTAGCCAACACCCCGTGAGCCAAGCGCCCTAGCGCAAAGGCGAAGAACAAGTCTGGTGAAGCCGAGACCCTGCACCCCCAACGGTGTGGGGTCTCTCGGCTTTTAATTCTCAATCCCTCTGCACCCGTCTGCGCTCAAAGTAATGTATGATGGGCTTGAGATATGGGCTTGCGGGCGCAGAGCAGCCCCCAAAAGAGTGCGTACAGGCACTTCACATGTGCGCTATCCCGAATGCCGCCAGACTTTATATCGCACTTGAGTAACACATTCGCTGATAAGATTTGATATAGATGAGAGCGGTGGCAAAGAAAGTCAAGGCGCAGGCTGTTGGCACATATGCGGCAAGACCTGTGGCAGCCCTATGAATAAGCCCTTCTGCGAGGATGGATTATGACCACTCACACCTACTACCGATGGGACGGCAGCCAGAATGTGTTCGACATGGACGCGGACGACCTGTTCAACTCCATCGCCGACGACATCATGGAACACGGCGACCCGAACCGCGCCATGCGAAGCCTGTTCCAACGCGGCGCACAAGACCAGCAGGGGCAGCAGACGCCCAACCTGCGCGACCTGATGGAACGCCTCCGCCAACAGCGCCAGCAGCAACTTGAGCGCTATAACCTAGACTCCGTTATGGACGACATCAAAGAGCGCCTGCAGGATGTGATAGACACGGAGCGTAAGGGCATCGACCGCCGCCTAGACGAAGCGCAGCAGCAGCTAGCCAACGCCGGGGCAGACGCCGACCACCTCCAAGCCCCGATGCAAATGCTCGAAGAGCGCGCCCAGCGCAACACCGAAACGCTGGACAACTTGCCCAATGGCGCACCGGCACAAATCCGCCAACTCCAAGACTACGACTTCATGGACAACGAAGCCCGCCAGAAGTTCAACGAACTGCTAGACACACTCAAGCAGCAGATGATGCAGAACTTCTTCCAAGACATCAAGCAGCAGCTTGAGCAGATGTCCCCCGAGGATATGGAGGGCATCCGCAACATGATCCAAGCGCTCAATCAGATGCTGCGCGACCGCGCCATGGGCGAAGACCCCGACTTCGAGGGCTTCATGGAGCAGTACGGCGAATACTTCGACCCGGACAGACCCGCCAGCCTAGACGAACTCATCGAGCGCCTGCAACAGCAGATGGCGTCGATGCAGTCGCTCATGGACAGCATGTCCCCCGAGATGCGAAACGAGCTAGAAGGCATGCTCGGCGCTTCCGTAGACCCGCAGCTCAGAGAGGAACTCGCCGAACTCGCAGGGATGATGTACGACATGTTCCCGTTCGATGACATGGCGAACGAGTACCCGTTCATGGGCGAAGAATCGCTGACACTGGACGCTGCGATGGAGATGATGGGCGAGCTGCAAGGTATGGACAAGCTGGAGCAGCAGATACAGCAGGTTATGCGCAGCGGCAGCATAGAAGATCTAGACCCGGGCGAGGTGGAGCAGGTAATGGGCGAGGACGCCCGTCGCCAATTGGAGCAAATCCAGCGAATGATGAAGCAGCTGGAAGAAGCTGGCTACCTGCGGCGCAAGGGGAGCAGGCTGGAACTGACACCGCGCGGCATCCGCAAGCTGGCACAGCAGGCGCTGCGCGAGGTGTTCTCCGAACTCAAAAAGGACCGGCTTGGGCGGCACGAAGTCTATCTGCGCGGCGACGGCGGCGAACGCACCGGCGAAATCAAGCCCTACGAGTTCGGCGACCCGTTCGACATAGACTTGCACCGGACGCTGTTCAACAGCGTGTTGCGCGCCGGCCCCGGCTCACCCGTCCGCATCGCACCCGCAGACTTCGAGGTACACCACACCGAGCACCTGACACAGACCGCGACTGCGCTGCTCATAGACCAGAGCCGCTCTATGGGAATGTTCGGGAGCTTCGCCGCCGCAAAGCGCATCGCCCTAGCACTCTACTGGCTCATCCACAGCCAATACCCGCGCGACTACCTGTACATCATCGGCTTCTCAGACTACGCAATGGACATCGCCCCGACGACCTCGCAGACCTGACTTGGAACGCATGGGTGTCCGGCACGAACATGCAGCACGCTCTGATGCTGGCGCGCAAGGCGCTCTCCCGACAAAAGGTCGCCACCAAGCAGGTTCTGATGATTACCGACGGCGAGCCTACAGCGCACTTGGAACACGGGCGCGCCTACTTCAGCTACCCACCCAGCTGGCACACCATCGAAGAGACGCTGAAGGAAGTGAAACGCTGCACGCAAGAGGGCATCACCATTAACGCCTTCATGCTCGAGGCGAACTACTACCTGATGGACTTCATAGACAAGATGACGCGCATCAACAAGGGGCGGGCGTTCTATACTGACTCCAGCAAGCTCGGGCGGTATGTGATGGTGGACTATCTCCGCAGCCGCCGCAAGCGCGTGGGGTAAGTGTGCAGCATAGGCAGCCGAACTGGCACAGACTGCGGGCAAGGGGAGGAAACTCATGACCGATATGACGAAGTGGTGGCTAGTCGGTGGGAGCGGGCTGCTAGGTGTGCTGATCATCGCTAGCATCGTGCTTGCGCTCATAAACCGCGACGCCGTCTTTGCGCCCGGCACGCCCGAATTCACCGTGCAAGATCTGCTGCGCGCCGCAGAAGACGAAGATAGCGAGAAGATGTACGCCATGCTCTCGCAAGAGCTGCGCGATGAGTGCGCCCCCGAGGATTTCGCAAACAACCTCATCTACTCATTCACCCACGACCGCGAAAACGACAGGCAGATAACGCTCACAGAGGTTACAGAGATTAACGACACCACGCTGGTCAGTGTACAGGTGCGTCATTTCAGTTATGATGGCTTGTTCTTCAACTCGGACTACGAGATGAGCCACACATACAAGCTCCGTCAGGAAGGCGGCGAGTGGAAGTTCGTCGACTACCCATGGCCACACAGCGGGTATTGCGAGTAACCAAGTCTGCTGCATCAATCCGATGCCGCTGGCGTAGTGCCGCCGTCCATTTATACGGGTGCAGGTGCGGCTTGCGTAACGAACTGGGTGACGGAGCGGAAATGAACGGAGCACATAGAAGGGGTACAAGGCAAGTATGGATATAACATTCATAGAAGTTTTTTACGCGATACTCGTCATTGGGAGCACGATATTTCCGTTTGTCTTGATAGGGGCGGTGGTGTATGGCTTTATGATTTGGCGGCAGCGCTCCGGCACACAGGTCGCAGAGTTCGATGCGGACGAAGGTATGGGCACCGTGCGCCGCGTGTACTTCTATGTGGTGGCATTCGCATCGCTGATGATGTGGGTGAACGGCATTACGATACTGGGGCATTTCGTGCTGGACAGCATATTCGTCGGCACAGTGCTGATGGAATCCACCCTGTGGGTAGCTGGTGGCTTGGCGCTCATCATCGTGGGGCTGCCGCTATGGGTGTTCCACTGGCGCCACATAGAGCGCAGCGCAGCCGAGCAGCCCGTCAAAGACCGCTCCGTCATCCGCAAGATATACCTGTACCTGACGCTAGGTGTGGCACTGGGCGTGGTTATCGTTACGGCGGTCAACATCCTACAATGGGCGATGTTCGCCGACGAGTTCAGCGGCTATCCGTTCGCCGCAGTGCTCTGCTGGGGCGTGGTGTGGATGTTCCATTGGCGCATCGAAGAGCAAGAAGGGCAGCCCACGGCAGCAACGCAGGCGATACGCGGCTTGTACATCTACATCGCATCTCTTGTCGGGCTGGTGATGCTGGCATACGGCGTAGGGCGCATAGTGTACCTGCTGCTGTCGGACGGCTACGACGCCCTGACCGCAACCTATTTCTTGGTGTCGCAAACCGAGCTGATTGGCGAGACACTTCGCAAGGAGTTGGCGGTGGCGATAGCCGGCGGCGGCGTGTGGTGGCTGCACTGGCTGCTAATAGCGCGCCCTGACCTAGCCGTTCCGATACGCTGGGTGTACTTGTACCTGTTCGCCATATTCGGCGGCGTAATAACGGCGCTGTCTGCGCTTATAATCATCCTGCAAGAGGTATTCGTGTGGGTGTTCGGCGGTGTGGACTCCGGCGAACTTGGGAGGCATTTCGACATGCTGCCGGGCGCGGTGGCGGGGCTGGGTGTGGGCATTGCGCTGTGGGTGTATCACTGGCAGGTTGTGCAGCGCGAAGCCGAAACATCAGCAAGCGCGGCAGTGTCCGCACGGCGCGTCTATACTTACATCCTCGCCGCCATCGGCACGGTGCTACTCGCATCCGCCATCGCACTACTGGTCCACACGCTGATACGGCAGATCACAATACTGACGCTTAACTCCATCAGCGACGGCAATTGGCAGACGCTCACCGCACAGATGATAGCACTGGCAGTTGTCGGCGGGCCGCTGTGGGGCTTCTATTGGCGCTCGCCGCAGCATCGCATCTCCGATGATGCGACCGACGACGAAAGGTTCGCCATCTCGCGCCGCATCTTCGTATACGGCTTGCTGGGGTTAGGCGCACTGACGCTCTTGGTCAGTGTGAGTGGCCTGTTGTTCATACTCCTGAGCGACCTGCTGGACTTGTCCCTATCCATTGAAACGCTGGACAAGCTGTCCCCATTCCTGTCCACCACCGTGGGCATCTTGGCGTTCCTGCCGTACTACTGGTCAACGATGCGCGCCGACCGGGACGCTGCGCCGGACGATGTTCCGGACGACACAGCGCAGCGCAAGACGGTAACACTGCTCGCTGATGCAGGCGACAGCACGCTTGCGGCTAGGCTGGAATCGGCGCTGGGCTACAGCATCGTCGTGCTGCGCTGGGCAGACGCAGACGCCGCAATGCCGACGCTCACGGACGCCGCCTGTGCGGAGATAGCGCAGCGTGTGGGCACAGCGACGGGCAGCCGCGCCCTGCTCATCCCCGACGGCGATGGGATGCGCGTCTTGTCATATGAGTAGGGTGCGTATCCCGATGGCACGGTTCGTGGAGCGGGATAGGCGCCGTCTATGCCGAAACTAGATCGGGTAGCCTCACTCGCTGCGTCCTCTCTCACTATCGCTCATAGGGAACTATGGGCGGGATAGGCGACACAGCCCCGTTCTCGGGCGGGTATATCAGCTTCCGCACCGGGTAGTTTATCTCTATGTCCTCTGCGACTAGGCGCGAGTGTATCACCTTCACCAGCTCGCTCGTCAGGTAAAATGTGCCGAGTCTATCGGTAGCTTGTATGAACACCCAAAAGGTTATGTTGGAATCGCCGAACTCCTCGAACCCGAACCATGGCTCGTCATCCTTGACGGCGTAAGGCGAATCGTTCACCAGCTGCTGCGCCTCTTCCCGCACGACCTGCTCCACCCTCACCAAATCCGCATCGTAGCTAACGCCGCAATAGACCAGCACATTCATCGCCGGCGACGGGCTGTAGTAGTTCGTAACGATGCTGTCCGCCATTCGCGAGTTGGGGATGATGACGAGGTTGTTGAACATCGAGCGTATCTTGGTGCTGCGCCAGCCCACTTCCACCACATAGCCAGACGGCCCGCCCTGCAGCTCGATATAGTCGCCCACATTAAGCTCACCCTCTGTTACCACATAAGTGCCGGCGAAGAAGTTGGCGAGCGTGGGCTGCACCGCAAGCGCAACCGCAAGCCCTCCAATGCCCAAGCCGGCAAGCAGCGGGCTTATTGGGATGTTCAGCGTCGCCAGCACCGTCAACCCCGCAAGCGAATACACCAGCAGCGGCAGAACACGCCGCAGCGGAGGCAACAGCCTATCGTCAAGCTCGGTGTCGGTCAGCGCCGCTACGCTCTGGATATACCAGCTCAGCAGCGTGTCCAGCACCCTGTAGATGACATACGCCACCTCTACGATGATCACAACTAGCCACGCCCTGAGAATCCACTCTTCCCAGACGGCGAGTAGCGCATATATCTCGCCTTCGAGGCTTGTGAGAATTAGCAGCGCGACGAACATCCCCGAAAGCGCAAGGAACAGCACCGCCGGACCGCGCAGCGTCTCCAACACCTCGATGCCGAGCGTGCGAGTGGTGCCGCGCCGCCATTGGCGTATTATCAGGCGAAAGACGAAGTTCGTCACGCCCGCCGCCACCAAGAACAGCACAAAGACCGTTGCGGCGCTCGCTGGCCCCCCAAACGCGGATTGGCGTATCATCTCAATCAGCATTTATACGGCGTCCCTCCCAATGTGATGCGAATGTTAGATTGCGTTTGCGCCCTGTGCAGAGCGGTCTTATACTCCACCCCAACCCCACCCCGCTTGACACAGGCGTCCCCGCAATCTGCTGAACAATCAGTTCACACTTTAATAGGAACAGACCTCAGCCGCAAGCGGTTGACCTGCTTGCATTTTCAATCAGCAGTGCGAAATCTCCCTATCACCCTCAATGGGTAGGGACTTTCCTAGCTTGTGCAGAGGCTATGCGCTGCTGTGGGAATAAGTCCCATGCGCCGGGGACGCCCACAGACGATGGGCAATAGGTTGTGCGGTGGCGGCTAGATGCGGACGAAAGGATGGATGGACTTGCAAGACGGCGACAGGGCTGTTGTTGCGGGAATGATGCGGATGATTGGACGCGATACGAACGGGACAAGGCGCTTGCGATGAAGCTTTTGACGCTTGCGGCAGCGTTTGTGGGCGGGGTTGCGCTGGCGTTTGGCGTCGGGGGCGGGCTGCCGCTGGTGTCGCTTGCGCTGTTCGGGGCGGCGGCATTAGCGGCGGCGCTGCTACTGCGGTTGGCAGGCATGTCGGCGCTGCCCGCCCTCGCGATGTTGGCGCTTACGCTGGGAATGGTGCGCTTGGCAATCGACAGAGACGATACGCCGCCGCCCAATCTCGCAAGCAGCGCACCCGTCGAGGCAATCGGCGTGGCGCAGAACGATTTGGACTCTGACGGTAATTTCGGGCGCTTTCGGATGCGGATGGAGCAGATGCGCATTGACGGCGGGCAATGGCGCAGCACGCAAGCCACGCTGCTCGTCAGTGCGCGCATCCCGGCGGAACTCGCTGCGCAGCGCCGCCCGCCCTATGTGCGATACGGCGACAGGGTACAAGCGCAGGGGCAAATCAGCGAACCCGCCAACTTCGACGACTTCGATTATGTGGCGTATCTTGCGCGACAAGGCATATCAGAGGTGATGCACGCCGAGCATATATCGCTGGCGGGCGAGAGCGAGGGCAGCACATTTTACCACCGGCTGCACGAACTGCGGCAACGCTTGGCGTCGAGCATCGCAGCGAGCGTGCCGGAGCCGCAGGCGGCGCTGGGGCAAGCCACGCTGCTGGGAATGCGCCGCAACATACCCACGGAGCTGACGGAGGCGTTTAGGCGCACCGGCACATCGCACCTGCTCGCCATATCCGGGCTGCATGTGGGCATCCTGTTGGCGTCGAGCCTAGCGGTGAGCGCTGCGCTGCTCGGACGGCGACATCATCTTCATCTGATAGCGCCGCTGCTGGTCATATGGGGATACGGGCTGCTTTCGGGAATGTCGCCGTCCGCAGTACGGGCGTGCATCATGGGCAGCGTACTCTTGGCGACGATGGCGTTCGGTCGGCAGCGAGGTGCGCTCGCGCCGCTCGGTCTAGCCGCCGCCGTGATGGTGGCGATAACGCCCAATGTGCTGCACAGCATATCGTTCCAGCTCAGTTTCACAGCGGTGGCGGGGATAGCGGCGTTATCCCCGGCGTTTAGCGGCGTAATGCGGGCGCTGATGCTGCGGCAGAGCGTTCAGCATCCCTCGCTGCGGGGTGTGCTCGCCGTTACCGCCGACATGCTAGGCGTATCGCTCGCCGCCACTGCTGCCACACTGCCGCTGATTGCATACCACTTCGAGCGCGTGTCCACACTGGGTGTGCCGGCAACGCTGCTGACACTGCCCGCCGTGCCCATCGTGGTCGTGGGCAGCGCCATCGTTGGGCTGCTGGGTCTGATACATGAGGCGCTGGCGATGCCATTCGGGTGGGTGGTATGGGGAGCAGGCGCATACATCAGCGCAGTGGTTACGCTGCTGGCTAAACTGCCCATCGCCGCCCTTAACACGGGGAAACTCACGCCGACGCTTGTGGTGGCTTGCTACGCGGCGCTGATGCTGGCGTTCGTGCCATCGCGCCTGTTCCCACAGCGAATACGGCGGCTGTGGCAGCGGACAAGCTCACACGCCGACAATCCCAGCCCGACGGCGCATCGCACCGTTCGCGGCGATATAGCGATATGGCTGTTAGTGCCCGCCGCATTCGCCGCCGGCTTGGTGTTCACGGGCGCACTCACGCAAGACGATCGCTTGAGCCTCACATTCGTGGATGTGGGACAGGGCGACGGCATGTTCATAGAGACGCCCAGCGGCGTTCAAATAGTGGTGGACGGCGGTAGACGCCCGGAGCGCATGGTGCAGTTCCTAGGCGAGCGGATGCGGTTCGCAGACCGTCGCATCGACATCGTGGCGGCGACTCACCCGCACGAAGACCACATCGGCGGGCTGCCACAGGTGCTTGCGCGCTATGATGTGCACCGCATACTGGAGCGGCGTATTGCACACGACAGCCCAGCGTATGCGGCGTGGCGGCGCGCCGTGGACAGCGAGGATGCCGAGCACATCGACGCACAGTCGCAGCAGCAAATCCTGCTGGACGACGGCGTGCGAATCGAGACGCTGTGGCCGCCGGAAACGCTGCCCACCGGCGCTGCACTCGACGCCAACAACGCCGCAATTGTGCTGAGGGTGGTGTACGGCGATGTGAGCATACTGCTGACGAGCGACATCGAAGCGGAGACGGAACGGGCGCTGCTCGCCACAGGCGTCCCGCTGGACAGCGATGCGCTGAAGGTGGCGCATCACGGCAGCGCCGGCAGCACCACGCAAGCGTTTCTCGATGCGGTAAGCCCCATCACGGCGGTCATATCCGTGGGCGCAGACAACCGCTACGGGCATCCGGACGATGCTGTCGTGGCGGCGCTGCGGGAAACGCTGCCACCGGGGATGCTCTTCACCACCGCCGAACATGGCAGCGTAGAGCTGCTCACCGACGGCAAGACGCTATGGGTGCGCACCAAGCGGTGAGGACGATTTTCGTCTTAATGCAAATGTACAGGATAATCGATGCGTCAGTGGTATAATTGGCGCATCTGGGAAGAACGCTACGCATTTTGCTGGCGCATAGCGATTATATTGCGAATTATTAGGGATAAGAGATAAGGATTTCAGGAGGCGATGATGGATTGGAGCGGCGACCCCCACGGTATCTACGAGGCGCTGGGCGTCAAGCGCATAATCACGGCGTCGGGCAGCACCACCGCATATGGCGGCAGCAAGACACGCCCAGAGATACTGGAAACGATGAACCGCGCGGCTAGGATGATGGTGAACATCGACGAGCTTAACCGCGCAGCGAGCCGCACTATTGCGGACATCACCGGCGCTGAGGCAGGGTTCGTGGCGAGCGGCGCTGCGGGCGGGCTGGTGCTGCAGGCAGCGGCGGTCGTCGCCGGATCCGACCCGGCGCTGATGAGCCGTCTGCCCGACACGACCGGGATGAAGAACGAAATCATCATCCACCGCTGCCACCGCTTCCCCTACGACCAGTGCTACACATCGGTGGGGGCGAAGCTAGTGGAGGTGGGCGACGGGCGGCGCGCGCAAGCGTGGCAGCTAGAGGCGGCATTCACCGAGCGCACGGCAGCAGTGGCGTACCTGTTTTCGCCGTTCATATCGCGGCGCGCCATCCCGTTCCCGCAGGTGTGCGAAATAGCCCACGCTCACGGCGTGCCGGTCATCGTGGACGCCGCATCCATGCTGCCGCCCAGAGCCAACCTGCGCCGCTTCACCGACGAGGGCGCAGACATGGTGATATACAGCGGCGGCAAGGCGGTGCGCGGCCCGCAGGGAACCGGCATACTTTGCGGGCGCGAAGACCTCATCGACGCCGCATTCGCCAACGCATCGCCGCACCAGTTCATCGGGCGCGGGATGAAGGTCGCCAAGGAAGAGATCGTGGGCTTGCTTGCAGCAGTCCAAATCTTTGCGAACGAGGACGAAGACGCAGAGATGGCTCGCTATCACAGCATGGCGCAGCAGGTGGTGGACGCCTTGGCAGAGATACCCGACCTGCGCGTTACGCTGGAACACGACGACTACAACTACCTCGTGCCGCACGCCGTCATCAACTTCACCAAGCACTGGCGCGGACCCGACCGCGACGCCGTGTACAGGGCGATGACCGCAGGCGACCCGCCCGTGTACTTGCACGACATCTTCAACCCCGACGATCTGGCGGTGGACCCGTTCAACCTAGACGACGAGGAGCTGGGCATCGTGATACAACGCCTCAGCGAGGAGCTGCTGCGATAGCAGCGAACAGGGCTGCTTACGCCATTGAGCTAGAAGTCTAGCCAAACTCACTTTACCCTAGACTTCTAGCTGGGGCACATCCCCATAGCACAGGCTTTTCGGCCTCGGCGCTGTCCGCTAATACCAGCGCGCCTTGTCCACCACATTCGCCAGCGGCTCGCCTGCCAAGAAGCGCCGTGCGTTGCCTATCAGCACATCGAAGCGCCGCTCGTCCACATTGCCAGCGTCCTTGACCGCCACATGCGGCGTCATCAGCACATTGGGCAAGCCCCAAAGCTTGTGGTCGGAAGGCAACGGCTCTTCCTCAAACACATCCAGCCCAGCGCCGGCGATGATGCCGTTCTCTATGGCGTCGGCGAGATCGTCTATGCGGCAGACTTTACCGCGCCCGATGTTGATGAAGTACGCCGTGGGCTTCATCAGGGCGAATCGGCGCGCATCGAACATCCCCTCCGTCTCAGGCGTATGCGGCACTGTGGTTATCACGAAGTCCGCGCGCGGCAGCACGGCGTCTACCTTGTCCGGAGTGTGGAACTCCACATACGGCAGGTCGTACTCCGGGCGCGGCTCCAGCCCGACGACCTCCATTCCCAGCTGGTGGCAGATGCGCGCCGTCTCGTGCCCTATGCCACCCACCCCGTTGATGAGCGCGGTTGCGCCCGCAATGTCTATGTACTCCGACTTGCGGGCATCCTTGTCCCATACGCGGCGGCGCTGGGCGTCCATGTACCACGGCAGCCCGCGCGCCAGTGCAAACACGAACATCATTATGTGGTGCGATATGTGGTCGAAGTAGATGCCGCGCGGGTTGGCGATGGTGATTGAGCTTTCCATCAGCTCCGGATAGTAGTAGCCGTAGAAGGGGCCGGCGTCCGGGTTTTGCAGCCACTGGAGTTTCTCTGCGACGGCGAGCGCATCCGGCGGCACCCACCCAAATGCGGCATCCGCATCGCGTATCTCTTCCAGCGCTTCCGCGTCGGTTTCGGGCGATACCACATCGTACTCCGCAAGCGTGTCGGACAGCCGCGCGGCGAATGAGCGGCGCAAAGCATCCTGCGGGGGCATAAACACCATCTTGGGCATTGCGTCATCCTCTCTGAATTAGATTAGGGCTTTTGAGTGTTTGTCCTAATCATACAACAACTTGCGAAAGCGTTGGCGGGCTTTAAACGCGCAACGCATCACGCCCGAAACTTGCGTCTTAATGCGTACAAAACCCGCTATCGCATAGCAGCTTAGTCCCCCGGCTGTGCAGCAGCCTTCTCGGACGCCGCTGATGCCGCCTGCGTCCCGTTTGTGCTCGCAGCGTCTGGCCAGTCCCCCGCCTGCGCCCTAGGGATGACATGCTTGCCGAACATCTCGATAGAACTCATCACCTTGTCGTGGGGGATGGTCTCGGTCTGCATAATCATCAGCACCTGATCCACGCCGATGTCTTCGTACATCTTGATGGCACGCAGGCAGCTGTCGGGGTTGCCGGCGATGATGACGCCGCGGTCGGCGAGGATATTGGCGTCGAGTTCGGCGATGGCGGCGCGCGCTGCGCCGGGGCCGCTGTCCAGCGATATGCCCACATCACGGGCGAGTTCGCGATGTTCATCGTCCGACTGCCGCAGCCAGCGCCCGAAGTCCGCCTGCAGGTGGTCGGGGACGCCGCCCCAGTCTTGCAGCAGCTGCTCATACGCCCCGATGCGCCCGGCGATGTAGGGCTTGTCCGGCCCGAAGAAGGTCTTCATCGACTCAGCGGCGAGTTCCTTGGCGTACTGGTCGTCTTGGTCGCAGAAGCCGTGTACATTGTTGCCCCAAAAGTCGGTAACGAATGCGCCCGCGGGCTTGGCGTTCTTCAGCGAGTCGCGGTATATCTTCACCTTGTCCGTCAGCACATTCACCGCATAAGACGCCGACGACAGCACTCCGATGCCCTTCTCCGCCGCCAAGCGGAAGCTGTCCTCCGATGTGCAGGCGAGATACATCCGTGGGTGCGGCTTCTGGTGGGTCTTGGGCAGCACATGGCGCGACGGCACGCTCCAAAACTCGCCCTCATACTCGAAATCCTCAGACTGCCATATTTTGGGCAGCATAGAGATGGACTCGTTCCACATAGCGCGGGTGTCGCGCGGGTCTACGCCAAGCCCCAGCTGCTCATAGGCGTTGGAGCGCCCGGTGCCGAACTCCACACGCCCGTCGGTGAGCTGGTCCACCATCGCCACGCGCTCGGCGATACGGACGGGGTGGGCATGCGGCAGGATGGACACGCCGTAGCCGATGCGAATTCGCTTGGTAATTTGGCTCAACGCCCCAAACATCACCTCCGGGCAGGGCGAGCCGGAGAAGCCGGTCAGGAAGTGGTGCTCCACGAACCACAGCGCATCGAACCCCACTTGGTCAGCGAGTTCGCACTGCGCCAGCGTCTCCTTATACAGCGTGTTCCAGTCTATATCTTTGCCCTCAAACGGGCGCTGCATCTCATATAGCAAGCCGAACTGCATCGTTTTCCCCTTTCATCTCTACGAGAATTTCTGTCCAGATCTCTATTTGTCCATAACAACAGGTTATACCTACATCTATATGGGCAATGGTCAAAGCGTCGATTGCCCATAGTCATACCGCACATCATCGTGCAGCCGCAGGGCTTGGGGCGCATTATACTCGCATCGAAGCGTTAAGGGAAATGGGCAGCGCCTAGTGGCGACGAATGCCCTTGTAAGAATACGGCGGCAGGCAAACAGAATGTATGCGCTACATTATGCTATAATCGCCCTGCTATGGAGCGAATCGCTCCATGAAATGAGTGCGGAGATGAACCATCAGCAGAGATGTCGCCCGCATCAGACCTATATCAGCTATGACCATCCAGATCCACTATCCCAACAAGCGCAACGCCGCCGACATACTCGCCGCAACGCCCAAGCCAACACTGCGATCCATTCGTGGCACGGGGGCAAAGAACAGGCTCATACAAGGCGACAACCTGCCTGTGATGCGGGGTAGCGTTTCCATTCAGGTGGTCGAAGACAGAAGCCCCGGCCGTTGCAGCAGTACCAGCAGGTTGTGAGGCGTCCACGCTGTACCCATTCGCTCCCGACGCCGTATCTCTCGCTGAAACCGCTCCAACCGAGATGTGGTCTTGTATCTAGACTGACCAGTACCCAGATGCGCCAGTCCCTTAACCAGCGCCTTCTTGCACCACATCAAACCCCGACCACCCGTCAACTTCACTATACTGTGCCGCTAACTTCCTTGCCTCAGTCAAGTCTTCTGACATCAGCAACTCTTTGGCTTCGTCCCAGCCTACTTCGCCTATGTTGCGCCTGTACTCCCTGAGTAGATGGAGATGCTGGTGTATTCGTTGGCGCTAGTGTGCTGGCATCGACTGACATAGCTGATGGGCACTGCCTCTGCCATAGACCATTCCGATGGCTTCTGCTATCGCTCTGTCCCCATCGCTCACTAGATGAGCAGGCTGCCTTATCCCACGCTCATAGGCTTCGGTCAGCGTGTCTTCCCAGCTCCCGAACGACGCCATTACGCCGCCCTTGTCGTCCCGGAACACCTTCATCTCCTGCTTCCCGCCACGAACACCCACCCATACTCCGTCCATCTCCGCCATATCGCCAGTGAGCTCGGGTCGCTCCAACTTCTCCTGCTTGATCCACTTGCACAGAGTGCTCTTGGCGAACCCATACAGCTCGCCAACCTTAGCATAACTCAATCCCATCGCCGCCAGTCTCACCACCTCTTCACGCGTTTTTTTGAGTACGACTTGCGGCGCTCCACATCGCCCACTAGTTCCATACCATTCTGCATATCTCCACACTTCCCACATCTGAACGCGGGCATTGCCAGGCTCACTACGCCATACTTGGTGATGAGTGTGCGGCGATAGTTGTGATGGCGTGCCATCGCTAGGTCGCAGGCTTAGCACATCGGCTTGTAGAGCATCAGCGCATCTTGGAGTGTGTCTTGTATTTCCTGTGTAACGGTCTTTTCTGCTTGCTCTTCCAGTCGGTATAGCATACCCATTCGTTTCCCCCCTCCGATTATGGCTTATGCCTCATTCTACAACTCAACCACCTCAATGGAAACGCTATCCATAGAGTAGAAAAAGGCAGCGCGCCACAAAAAAGACCCTCCCCCGCACTGGGGGAGGGTCGCGCTTCAGGTCGTCTTCCGTGATAGTAAAGTCGTGGTTCGTGATAGTGAGTCGATTTCGTGATTATGGTTGTGTGGCCGGGATTATGCGTCCGGGATTATGCGCTCGCCCCGCAGCGGTATAGGTCGGTGCGGGGCGAGCGTGTTGTCCCTTGCCTAGCGGAGTTCTCCGCCCGGCACCAGCGTGCCAGATGCCCGCAGGAAGATCCAGTACGCCGAACCTATCTGCAAGTCTCCGTCCTCGGGGCCGTCGCCCTCAGGCGCCAGCACCGTGTGCCACTGGTTCGTTATCGTGTCAAACCCTAGCACCCGCGCCAAGTCCAGCCCATCGTCTAGGCTCTGCAGGTAGTCCCGCGCGCCTAGCGCGTGGTCTGTGTCCAGCGCGTTGCCTGTGATGTCCAGCACTGGGATCAGGTTCCAGCCTGCGTACACCGGCACTGACGGCGGCGGCAACGGCGTGCCTGTGCCAGATGCTCCACCTGCCAACCTCGGGATTATCACCTCTAGGTCTTGGATGGCATCGCCCAGTATCCAGTAGCCGCGCTTGGATGAGATTGCTGTCAGGTCGCCCTGCCACTCGCTCTCAAGCGTCTCGCGCACTGCCACCTGCCAGCCGCCCGGCACCACCGGGTCGTAGGTGTAGATTGTTCGCACTTCCATCTCCGTGCCGAACACCGCGCTTATGCTGTTGTCCAGTGGCTCGCCCGGCAGGCTCACCAAGTTCCAGCCCGGGTTCAGACGCCGCGTGAACGCGTCTCGCTCTTCAACCTCAAAGTCTATCTCTAGCGTGTCGTCCAGCTCGTTGCCGGCCATGTCCACCGCTTCTATCTTCAGCTCGTGCTCGCCTATGCTTATCTCCGCATCTGTCAGCGACACCAAGAAGGTCTCACCACCGTCTGTGGATTTCGCACGCTCGACCGGATCTAGTTCTATTCCGTCCAACTCTAACAGCGTGATGGTCACCTTGTCAAAGTTGTCCTCTGCGTACTCGCTCGTCTCTGCCGTGCAGTCGTCTGTGTTGTCTCCGCGCTTCTTGCCCGGCGCACAGTCCGGCAGGAACGGGCTGCTGAAGTCTATCTCTATGAACAGCGGCGACTTCACCTCCACCGCGGGGTCGGTCTCACCGGCGTCCACGCCGCTTATCACCACCCGTGGCTTCGGCAGGTTCAGGTCTGCCTCGAAGAAGTGCGCATCGTCTGCGTTCACATCTCCATCGCGCTCGAAGAAGTTGGTCACGATGCTTCCAGGCTTAACGCCTTCGCTGCCCAAGTTTGCCTGCGGCGAGCGGTCTGTACCCGATATGTGGATGTTGTAGTAGCCCGTCTCGTCAGGCTTGTTCACCGTCACCGTCCACTGGTTCGTGGTGTCTTTCTTCACCACAGAACTTATCGTGTCGTCCGCTATGTCTCCGCTCTCTGCGCAGTCAGCATACGCTTCCTTGCCGCTGTCGCTGCTGCGGATGTGCCCGCGTTCTCCGTCCACTCCGTTCGTGTTCACACACCCTGCAGGCGCGTTCACATAGGTCACCGTTATCGTCGGACGCGTCGCACTCAATCGCTCGTCTGAACTCACCGTGAACACGACCTTGTCGTCCTCACCTGCCAGCTCCTGAGACTGCGGCGTCTCTAGCGGCGATGCCAGATTTTCCACCGTGAACTTCGGCGCTATCCAGTCCTCCGCCTCTATCTCGTCGTCGTCCTGCTCGTTCGCTGCCTCGTCCTCTATCCCGTTCGGCACCACGCTCACATCTGGAGTCTCGTCTGGCTCTAGCTCGTCCTCCAGCTCTATGAACACCGTACGCGCTATGTTCCGATAGTTAGAGTTCACTTTGCCTGCGAACCGGTTCTGCGTCTCGTCCGTCTCAAAGTCGTCGGGCGTATCGTACCACAGCACGCGCGCTATCGTGTGCCCTTCAACCACGAAGTCGTCCGCCTCTATCGTCTCTTCGTTCAGGTCTGACGCGTCCTCAAACACCACTTGCAGGAACTTGCGGTTGTCGTCGTACTCATCCCCTGATGCGTCCCACGCCACACCCGTCCGTGCCTCGTATATCTTCGGCGCTGTGGTGTCTACCGTTATCTCCAGCAGCGCTTCGTCCGACTCGTTCTCGTCCGGGTCGTACGCTACGCAGTTGCCTGCTGCATCGCACGCTATGAAGGTCACATAGTGTGTGCCCTCGCCGCCGAAGTCTATCTCCGTCAGCACATCAAACCCATCGTCTATCGAGTCAAAGTCGTTCGCATCGCTTATCAGGTTGTACCTTGAGCTGCCCGGCGGGCAGTAGATGCTCGCATCATCGTGCAAGGTCACCACTAGCGCTGTGCCATCTGGCAGGTCGTCAGCCGCTGTGCCCGATTCCACATTGTGGCACTGCTGGCTTGACACCAGCGCCACCACCGAGGTGTACTCATCGTCTCCATCTGTGTCAGGCAGATCCTCTGGCTCCGGCAACCCCGACAATGCGTCCGTTACCGTGAACGAGTACTCCACCTCTTCATCGTCTATCGACGCTTCGTGCTCCGGCGTGAAGTCACCAAACTCGGGCGCTTCGTTCTCTATCGACACCGTCTCGCTTATCGTCGACTGACCGCCAAACTCTATCGTCAGTGTGTCCTCTTCGTCCACATCTAGGCGCGCTATCCCGCCATCGCTGTGCTTGTACACCGCCGATGTGCCCTCTGTCGGGTTCTCCGACACCAGCAGCACTGCCGCTGCGAACTTGTTCGGCGTGTGCTCTAGACGGTACGCCTGAAGGTTCAGCGTGTCGTCTGAATCTGATGCCTCTAGGTTCACCACCACGCAGTTCCCGCCGTCGCAGCCCGGGTCTATCTGCTCTGCCGTTACCTCTATCCGCAGCACCGTGCCCCAGCTCGCGTGCTCGGTCTCCACGAACAGCTCTGGCGCTGTCTGGCCCTCGCTCGGCTCATCCGTCGCTGGCAGGTCGTCCGGACGACCGAAGCGGTCTGTGCGCGTGTCCCCCAACGCCGTGTTCGGGTCACCCACTATCAGCGGCGCCGGCACCGGGTTCGCCTTCGACACATCTATCGACTCTATCCCGTCTGCCTCGTTCGTTACCGTTATCGTTACCGGCAACGACGCGCTGTGCAGTCCGTCTGATGCCGTCACCGTCACCGGGTACGACACCCGCGACTCGTAGTCTAGCGGCGCTTCTGTGGACAGCACTCCGCTGCTACCGTCCATCGTGAAGTTGTCTTCATCGCTTATGCTGAACTCTATCTCGTCCCCGTCAGGGTCTGTCGCTGTGTAGGTGGACAGCGCTACGCCTGCAACCGTGTTCTCTGCCACGCTCAACGCCGCGGCACCATCTATCTCTGGCGCGTTGTCGTTCACATTGGTGATTGTCAGCAGCAGCAGCACTTCGTCTGTCGCTCCGCTGTCATCCTCCACCAACACCTCTATCCCGTACTCTGAGCGGATTTGGCGCACTCCGTTCACCACTGGCTCGTAGTCCAGCTCCGCTATCGTGGTTAGCACGCCCGTCTCTATGTGGATCTCGAAGAACCGCGTGTCGTCTGCATCGCGCAGCTTGTAGTCCAGCGTGTCGCCATCGTCCGCGTCTGACGCCTCAAAGTCGTACAGCTCTGTGCCTATTGGCGACACCACATCGCCGTCCGCATTTGTGTGCGTCTCTTCTATCGTCTTGCTCGTTATGAAGTCCGTGAACTCCGGCTTGTCGTTCGCGTTCAGCACCGTAACCGTTATTTCCAGCTCGGTCTCCACGCCCGTCTCGTCCGTCGCCACTATCGTCAACGGGTAGTCGTTGTCTTCTTGCGCGTCTGCGTCCAGCGTCTCGCCCGGTGCCACGCTCAGCTGACCTGCAGCGCTTATCACGAACGGCGGGGCTGCCGTATCTGCCTCCGGCTCTTTCAGCGTGAAGGTTACGTCCGTGCCCTCAGGATCGGTCGCACTGTACGGCTCGCCGAACTCTGCCGTCTTGGACTCGTCAACCGTTACTATCAGCACTGGCTCGTCAAACACCGGCGGCTCGTCCACCGCTATGATGTCCAGCGTAACTATCCCCAGCGTCTCACCGTCCGCATCCTCGTCCTTTATCGTCAGGATGTAGCGGTTCGCGTTTCCGCCTGCGTCCAAGTCTAGTACATTCGCCTCTATCGCCGCTTCAAGTACGCTTATCTGTCCCTCGTCCGACACTGCGAACACTTCGCTCGCATCTCCAGACAGGTCAGGATCCAGGAAGTAGTCGTCCGTTATTAGGTCTCCGTTAGAGTCCTCAAAACGAACTAGCGCTCCCGGGATGTCTCCTGCGCCCTGCGTCTCTAGCACATCAAACTCTGCCTGCGCTTTCGGAGGCACGCCATCTACCGTTACCGTGATTGTGTGCTCGTCCTCTTCGCCTACCGTCTCGTCTCTAATCGTTATCGTCAGCTCGTGCTCGTCACGGTCGGGGTCATCGTAGAACCTCAACGCATCCGTGGACTGCAGCAAACCGCCTTCGCTTATCTGGAAGTTCACAGGGTCTGACACTTCGTACGACACTTCGTGAAGCACTGACTCTTCTGGGTCATCTGCTACGGTGTCAGGGTCGTTACGGAGCGCGGGCACCTCTATCGGGATGTCCACATGCTCCCCGAAGTCCAGTATTTCCATCGCTTCGGCGTCTTCTTCTGACCCGCTCGGCTCTGCCTCTACCATTCCCTCTTCTGGCGCATCTTCCGCGAACTTCGCGCTCAGCTCGGTCACCGTTACCGTGAACTCCAACTCGTCTGGGTCTATCCCGCCCAGGTTGTCGTCTCTAAGCTTCAGCTTCAGCTCGTAGATGTCCATCTCGTCATCGTCGTGGAACCTCAGCAGCTCTGTGGACATCAGCACGCCCGCATCGCTGAACTCGAACAGGTCTGTTGCCGTGTCGTCCGCGTTCAGTACCTCGTAGGTAACATCGTGCCCGCCAGCATCGTCCACGAACTCGCTTATGTCCAGCACCTCGCGACCGACGGCTTTACCACTCAAGGGCTCCATCACACGATTAAGGCCAGTGTCAGGGTCTATGGCGAAGACACTCTCATCAAGCGAGGTGTTTTCCGCCGTGAACTCTATCGGCGCCTCCACCGTGCCCCGCTTCGGCGCGCCCTCCAAGAACATCGCCTCACGCGGCGGCTCCACCGCCGTTATCTGCACCTCTATGCTGTCCGGCGAACGGTAGGTGCCACTTTCGTTCTCTCGCAAGGACACATCTACGGTGAAGGTGTAGACGCCCGCTGGCAAGCCGTCTTCGTCGTCAACGGCGATTGATAGCTCGCCCTGCGGGTTGATGGCGAAGTTCCTTCCATCTGCGCTGTCTCGGATGGTGAATATCGCCGTCGATCCAGTAGGTTCAACGTCGTCCGGAATGGGGTCGGTCACTATCCTGCCTATGTCGCCCTCAGCGTCCGTGAAGATCTGGTACGAGTAGGTCTCGTCCTCGTCCTCGCCAAAAGCGTCGCCATCTTCACTTACTATCTCTATCGTGTCGTAGTGTAGGACGACGCTGATTACCACATCGATTGTGTCGGTAATATCATTGGCAACATCGGAGTCATCGTCGTTAACAACCTCAGCCATCAATGTGATGTTGTAGACGGTGTCCACAGTTAAGGCCTGACCAGTAGCAACTGTTATTTCCCCGGTTCCACTATCAACAGTGAAACTAGGGTGGTCTGCTCCACCGGTTGTGTCTTTGCTGAACTTCGCTTTCTGACCTGATACCGTATTTACCAGAATGGCGTGCACTTCGTCAGCCGAATCCGGAACTACCGTACCACCGGCAGCACCAGCAGTAGCATCAGTCACAAGTACAGTGAATGCGTACCCCTCGGTTTCATCCTCGTTGGCTGTATCTGGATCGTCATCTTTAGCCGCTACACTGGGGTCATCTTGGCTTGCAAATTGAGCTTCCGGCGCAAGAACCTCGATTGCTACATCGATGGTGTCGGAAGTGCTAGGGTCAACAAGCGCGCCATTCGAGTCATGAACCTCAGCCTTCAGTGTGATGTCGTAGGTTTGCGCACTTAAGGCGTTGGCACCAATTGTTATTTCCCCGGTTCCATTATCAACAGTGAAACTAGCGTGGTCAGCTCCACCATTTGTGTCTATCGTGTAGTGCGCTACATGTCCTGCATTCGTAGGATCACCAACAATGGCATGCACATCGTCAGCCGAATTCGCAATCACCGTATTAGCAGTGGCTTCACTCACGAGTACGCGGAAGGAATACGACTCGTCGTCAGCAGCCTCTGTGGTGGAGTCATCTTGTTTTGCGAAGACAACTGTTGATGTCGCCATTGGCGACTGTGCGAATGCGACTTTCACGCCCGGCCCATTGCCGATGAGCACAGAGGCGCCAAACGCAGCAACTACTGCGACGGCAATTAGAAGTGGTAGTAATCTGCTATTCATTTTTCCTTTCCTTGAAGTATTGATTTGGGGTTTAGGCTTCGGGTTTTCCAAACGAAATAGCATCTTCTTGGATGCGAGCCGTTTGGCACGCAAGAGATGCGAACACTGCTATACCTCCAAGATAGCGTCCCTTTTTAAGATGATATTACTGCTTCCGAATTAGGGTCAATCTATTTTTAAGCGTACGCATCGCCATTTTGTTGCTTCTCGGCGTGTCCTGCATGACGGGCAAGACATAGCACAAGCGGCACATCTCACGACACTGCGACATAGTATATCGCAGAAGTATTACGGGAGTATTACGGGGAACGGCTAATTTAGGGAAATCGACAGGATTTTTTAAGGATGTTAGTCGGTTTTCCCCAAGTATGCCGCCATCGGGCGGATGTTGTAGCGCGCAGCGCCGTCCAACAGGCTTTCCACTGCGACGCGCGCGGTGTCCAGCGATGTGAAGCACGGGATGCGCCTGTCCACTGCGGCGCGCCGTATCTCGAAGCCGTCTTCTAGCGACTCCCGGTCGCCCTCTATGGTGTTGACCACGGCGGATACGCTCCCGTCGGCGATGATGTCCACGGTGTTGGGATGCTCACCGGTCTGCGCCTTAGGGATCTCCATGGCGTCTATGCCAAGTCCGCGTATCATGCCGGCGGTGCCGGCGGTGGCGAACAGCCCGTATCCCGCCGCCGCCAATTGGCGTATCATGGGCACGGCGTCCGCCTTGTCGCGGTCGGCTATCGTCAGCAGGATAGAGCCTTTCGCCGGCAGCATCATCCCCGACGCCATCAGCGCCTTCGCCACCGCTGCCGAAAAGTCCTTGTCTATGCCCATCACCTCGCCGGTGGACTTCATCTCAGGCCCTAGATATGTGTCCACGCCGATGAGCTTGGACATGGAGAACACGGGCGCTTTGACGGCGACGAGGTCTTGCCGCCGCCACAAGCCGGGCGGGAAGCCCTCATCGGTGATGCGCTTGCCCAGCATCGCCTTGATTGCGAGCCGTATCATCGGCACGCCGGTTACCTTGCTGATGAACGGGATTGTGCGGCTCGCGCGGGGGTTGACCTCTATGACGAACACTTGGGTGTTGCCGTTGGAAGCGGGCAGCCCTGCGGACGCCGAAGGGCTGCGATAGGGCGCGCCGCCCACAACCACATACTGGATGTTCATCAGCCCCTTGACCTGCAGCTCGCGCCCGATGCGAGTGGTGTAGTCGACGATGGTGTTCACCTCATCGTCCGTGAGCGTTAGCCCCGGGTATATCGCCATAGAGTCGCCGCTATGGACGCCGGCGCGCTCCACATGTTCCATGATGCCGGGGATGAGCACATTTTCGCCATCGCATACGGCGTCGACTTCCACCTCGCGCCCCTCAAAGTACTTGTCGATTAGCACGCGCCGTCCCATGCCCACCTCAAAGGCGTGCGTCATATAGCGCACTAGCTCGGTTGCGTTCTGCACGATTTCCATCGCCCTGCCCCCAAGCACATAGCTCGGGCGGACGAGCACCGGGTATCCCACCTGCTGCGCCACATTGAGCGCCTGCTCCAAGTTGGACACGGCTGCGCCGGGTGGATTGGGGATGCCTGTGCGCGCGAGAAATTCTTCGAACAGGTGGCGGTCGGATGCGATGTCGATGGAGCGCGCGGTAGAGCCAAGGATGGGCATCTCCACGCTGTCGAGGGTCTGCGACAGGTTGATAGCCGTTTGTCCGCCGAACTGAACGATGGACGGGGGGAATGAGACCTCGTCGGCGTCCATCCGGGTTTCGTTTTCCAGTATGTCCAACACGCTCTCATCGTCCAGCGGATCGAAGTATAGGCGGTCGCTGGTGTCGAAGTCGGTTGACACGGTCTCGGGGTTGGAGTTCGCCATGATGCTGAGCACGCCCTCTTCGCTGAGCGCCCAAGCGGCGTGCACCGAGCAGTAGTCGAACTCTATGCCCTGCCCGATGCGGATAGGCCCGCTGCCCACAACGAGCGCCTTGGCGTGGGACAGCGGAGGCGCTTCGTTCTCCTGCTCGTATGTGCTGTAAAAGTAGGGCGTGTACGCCTCGAACTCGGCGGCGCAGGTGTCTACCATCTTATATACAGGGCGCAGATTCCACTGGCGGCGCAGGTCGCGAACCTGACGGGAGGTGCGGTCTGTGAGTTCGCCTATCTTGGCGTCGGGGAAGCCGAGCCGCTTGGCGCGCCTTAGGCGAGCGGCGTCTAGGCGCTCGGACAGCAGTTCCGCTTCCATCAGCGCTATGTTCTGGAAGGCTCGGGTGAACCACGGGTCGATGCCAGTGGTGCGCGACAGCGCCTCCGGCGTTACGCTGCGTCGGAGCGAGAACAGAAGCGCCCATAGCCGCTCATCATGGGGGTGCAGCGGCAGGCGGGCGTTATTCCGTATTGCCGCTTCTAGGTCTTCTGGCGTGGGAGCGGACTCGCGATTGAGCCGCCAAGCGGAGTCCTCCCACAGGATGTCGCGGTTGGTGATTTCGAGCGAGCGTATCGCTTTCTGAAACGCCGCCTCGAATGAGCGGTCTATCGCCATCACCTCGCCGGTGGCTTTCATCTGCGTGCTGATGGTGCGGTCGCCGGCAGGGAACTTGTCGAACGGCCAGCGCGGAATCTTCACCACACAGTAGTCTAGCGCCGGCTCGAATGCGGCGAGCGTCTGCTGCGTAACGGCGTTGGGGATTTCGTCGAGGCGCTTGCCCACGGCAATCTTGGCGGCGACGCGTGCGATGGGGTAGCCCGTCGCCTTACTCGCCAGCGCCGAGCTGCGGCTGACGCGGGGGTTGACTTCTATGATGTAGTATTCGCTGTCTTTGGCGGGGGGCATGGTAGCGCCCACCACATCGCCGGGCGCAAGCGCCATCTGTATGTTGCAGCCGCCCTCTATCCCCAGCGCGCGGATAATCTTGAGGCTAGACGAGCGCAAGAGTTGGTATTCCTTATCAGACAGCGTCTGACTCGGAGCGACCACGATGCTGTCCCCGGTGTGGACGCCCATCGGGTCTATGTTTTCCATGTTGCAAATGGTGATGCAGTTGTCGGCGGAATCGCGCATCACCTCGTACTCTATCTCTTTCCAGCCCACGAGGGAGCGTTCCAGCAGCACCTGACTGATAGGGCTTGCGGCAAGCCCGCCCGACACTATCGCTTGGAACTCTTCGGGCGTGTTGGCGATACCGCCGCCCGTGCCGCCGAGCGTGTACGCCGGGCGCACCACGAGCGGCAAGCCCATCGTCTCCATCACATCGTGGGCTTCGTCCATAGACTCCACAATTGCGGATGGCAGCACGGGTTCGCCGATGTCGGACAGCAGCTGACGGAATAGCTCGCGATCCTCGGCGTTGCGAATGGTCTGCAAGGGCGTGCCGAGCAGCCGCACATTGAACTCTTCGAGTATGCCGGCGTCGCCGAGTTCTACCGCCAGATTCAGCCCGGTCTGTCCGCCGAGCGTGGGCAGGATACCGTCCGGGCGCTCCGCGTCGATGATGCGGCGCAGCACCTCCACCGTGAGCGGCTCGATGTACACCACATCGGCGATGCCCTCGTCGGTCATGATGGTGGCGGGGTTGGAGTTGACCAGCACGGTGGTTACGCCCTCTTCGCGCAGCGCCTTGCAAGCCTGCGTGCCGGCGTAGTCGAACTCTGCCGCCTGCCCTATGACGATAGGCCCGGAGCCGATTACCAGCACCTTGCGCGGCTTGTGCCGCAACTCGTCGACGGACGGTTTGGATATGGAATTGACCTGCTGCACAGACACTCCCCACAATGGCTTCGTAACGGTTTCATGATAAGCGGCGGCTTGCGCGCGCAATGGTATTATACCAGCAAGGCTCTGGCGCTAATGCATTTCTACGCCGTCTTCATAATAAGCAGGGCAGGATGCGGACATCACAGACACAAAAGGGCGAGGCATCGTCGCAGGCTTGGGCAAGATTTAAGATTGCGTTGTTTTTGCGAACAAATGTATTGACATGTGTCAAAGCCTATGCTAGTCTGTGGCTAGATGGGGGTGCATATGGCTGTTCGGAACGCCGTCTATGGCTGCTAACATGGGCAACCCCGCGATACTGAAATGGCTGCCATTGCAGCGTGCGACACCGGCCGCAAACACAGAACATAGGAAGGTAGGCGAATATGCCAAGAAAACGAAGCAGCGCATCGAAAGTCCCGATTACGAACAATAAAGAGAAGGCGCTAGAGCTTGCGGTAGGGCAGATCGAGCGCCACTTTGGGCAGGGCGCGGTTATGCGGCTGGGCGATGCCGTCCAAGACGACATCCCTGGCGCAATATCCACCGGCTCCATAGCGCTGGATGTGGCGCTGGGCGTGGGCGGCGTTCCGCGCGGGCGCGTCGTGGAGGTATATGGCGCAGAGTCGTCTGGCAAGACCACCCTCGCCTACCATGTGATGGCGAACGCCCAAGCCTCCGGTGGCAACGCCGCCTACATCGACGCCGAGCACGCCCTCGATCCAGCTTATGCTGCAAAGTGCGGCGTGGACATTGAAGAGCTGCTCGTGTCGCAGCCGGACACCGCCGAGCAGGGCTTGGAGATCTGCGAGTACCTCGTCCGCAGCCGCGCACTAGACATCGTGGTGGTGGACAGCGTCGCCGCACTCGTCCCGCGCGCCGAGATCGAGGGCGATATGGGCGACACGCATGTGGGCTTGCAAGCGCGGCTGATGTCGCAGGCGCTGCGAAAGCTCACCTCCGCCATTAGCCGCTCCAACACCTGCGTCATCTTCATCAACCAGCTTCGCGAGAAGGTGGGCGTGTTCTTCGGCAACCCAGAGGTTACGCCGGGTGGCAGGGCGCTGAAGTTCTATAGCTCGGTGCGGATAGACTTGCGGCGGCTGGAATCCATCAAGCAGGGCACGAATGTGCTGGGCAACCGCGTGCGCGCCCGCATCGTCAAGAACAAGGTTGCGCCTCCGTTCCGCGTGGCAGAGTTCGACATCATGTACAGCGAAGGCATCAGCAAGTTCGGCGAACTCATCGACATCGGCGTCGACCAAGAAGTCGTCCGCAAGAGCGGATCGTTCTACTCGTTCGGCGACACCCGACTAGGGCAGGGGCGCGAAAACTCCAAGCGGTTCTTGATGGACAATCCAGACATCGCCTTCGAGATAGAGGAACTAGTTCGCGACAGCCTGTCGCCCCGAATCATCATCCCCGAGACGAAGGACGACGAGGAGGACTCGCTCTCAGACATCGTCTCCATCGTGTAGACGGCATCGCACGCAAGCCCAACGGAAACACCGTCGCACCTAAACTCCGGCAACTTGCTTGACGAGGCGAACAGGGCGTAATGCTTGGATGCGCCGCAGTTTCACTGCTATGCTATGTGGCTGCGGCGCCTATTCCAGCGGAGGGATGACGCCATCTGCGCGCAGTGCGTCCAGCTCCTCTACGCCATAGCCCAGTTCCAGCAGCACGGCCTCGGTGTCCTCTCCAAAGACGGGCGCACTACCGGGCAGCGGCGGCGTTCTGCTAAAGCGCGGCGCGATTCCCGCGTGTGTAACCGTGCCGTATCCGGGCACATCCTCTTCTATGATGAGCTGCTGTTCCCGCGGATAGTCCGCCTCCAAGATGTTGGGCAGTTCCGCGTTGCGGACGGCGTGGATGCCCACGCCGGCAAGCGCATCAAGCCAATGCGTCATAGGCTTGCGGGCGAACACGGCGCTCATGGCGTCGGCGAGCGCATCGTCGTGCTGCGCGTGCGTTGCGGCGTCCGCGAACCGCTCATCCTCCGACAGATGGGCGAACTCCGCCATGCCCATGAGCGCATCCCAATCTGCGCCAGCGATGGCGAACCACCCGTCTGACGCTTCGTACAACCCGTCGAATGGACTCATTCGACGGGCGTCTAGCCCCTCGACCTCATTGCGATGGTAGCCTTCGTAGTCCACCAAGTATGGCGACGAGAATGTGGAGCCGGTTTGCGCCAGCGATGTGTGCACGAACTGCCCCTTCCCAGTGCGTCGGCGGTGCAGCAATGCCAGCATCACGGCGTAAGCGCCCATCATCCCTGTGCCGTAGTCGTTGAAAGTGTACGGCGAATGTATGGGCTTCGCTCCGCGCCCGCCGTTGCGAACCTGCACGCCCGTTGCCGCCTGTGCGTTCTGCTCATAACCGGGGCGATTTGCCCACTCGCCATCCTGCCCGAAGGCGTTTATCGCAAGGTAGATGATGTCGGGCTTGCGTTGGCGCAGCTGTTCATAGCCGATGCCCAGCCGCTCTGCCACGCCGCGCCGAAAGCCGCCAAGCACCACATCTGCCGTATCCACCAGCCGATAGAACGCCTCTATGCCAGCGGGCTTGGTAAGCTCGAGGCATACGCTGCGCTTGCCCCGCCCCACATCGTGCAGCTGGCGGTCCGTGGGTGGTCTGTACCAGCTATCCACCTTGATGACCTCTGCGCCGTACTCTGCCAGCGTCCTGCCACAGGTAGGCCCTGCAAGTATGATGCACAGGTCTATCACTCGGACGCCGCTCAACGGGTTTTTGTCCAATTCGCTCCACCCTCTCTGTCTGCTCTGCTTGTCTAGCCTGCCCGATACATCCATTTCCGCTGCGACAACTGCCGCTCAACGATGCGTCAGCCGAGCGCATACCGATTATGCTTGTTCAGTATACCCTCTTTTTCGGGCAACGGCTGCAATCTCGTCGATTATTGTCGACTAGTGGCTTTGCCGGGTGATAAGGTATTCTCAACATACAGAGATAGTGAGTTTATGATAGGTCATAACATCGGATTTTTTAGTTTATGGAGTTATTGTGCCCAGCGCTACTGGGTCTGTTAAGCATTTTGGGTACGCCTGATATATAGTTCCCATAATTTTGACGAATACTCTCCATCTAAACACGAGTGCATTTGACAAATCTCATAGGCAAGGCGTAACTTGCTATACAAAATTGCTAAAAATATGCCTGAAAATACCTTGATTTGTGAAGCATTTTGTGAAACTACCTGTGCGGAAGTCCCTGCACCCGTCCATTGCGATTGGCATTTCAATCGGTGCGGCACTATTTGCGTATTATGCCTTGCTTGTGGACCAACCTGTGTCCGCTCAATCCACCGTTACTGCGGAATGCGCGGCTGAGTGGAGAGACACCCCGAGCGACCTGATCCCCTACTCGACGCTGAATTTTATCAATGGTGAACCTTTCCCTGATGTGTTCTACAGCGCCGGTTGCCCGTCCGTCGGCGATATAGACTTGGATGAAAACGCTCCTCCGCAAGTGTTCGTGAATGGCAGCGAACTAGATGAAGGCAAGTACTACATCGAGCCGGATTTCGGTGATCTGTACTTGTTCGACGCTGTATCCAAGCTGTCGACTATTCAATTAGTGATTTACTATCACTCGGAATTCGGTCCCACGCCGACAGAAACGCCGTTGCCCACCAGCAGTCCGTTCGTAGATATTGACGAATGCGTTGCGACCTGGGCGGGGATATCCGCAGCCTATTCCGCGCTGGCTGAGTGGACCATATCCACAGGTGAGCCTGAGCCTGACATTTTCTCGCTGAACGCGGGCTGCGCCTACGATAGCGACGCACCCTTCAACACGCCTCTAGTTTACCTCACGGGGGTGCAATTCCTACCCCATGCACTCGTGAACGGGTTGGGGGGCTATAGAGTTCAGCATTACGACAACAAAGACGAGGGAAGCTACGGCGGCACGATAGCGTTGACTGCTGATGTGCCCGAAGGCGCTGTCATTGAAGTAACCTTCTACTTCCATCGAGCCAACCCTTCGCCGGTGCCTTCGCAAACGCCCACGCCATCGGCAACCGCAACCCACACGCCGATGCCCACACCCACGCGGACACCCATACCAACGCCTACCGCAACTTACACGCCCATACCCACACCAACGCCCACGCTCACGCCGACTGCAACCCACACGCCTATACCGACGCCTACACCCACGCCGACACCTACTGCAACTTACACTCCGATACCCACGCCTACACCAACAAGCACACCTACGCTCACGCCGACACCAACTCACACGCCGACCGCAACTCACACGCCGACACCAACGCCCACGCCAACCGCAACTCACACGCCTATACCGACACCAACTCACACGCCGACACCAACGCTCACGCCAACCGCAACTCACACGCCGACACCAACGCCCACTCTGACACCAACATCCACGCCGACGCCGACACCAACTCACACGCCGACACTGACGCCCACGCCTACCGCAACTCACACGCCTATACCGACACCAACGCCCACGCCGACCCCAACTCACACGCTGACGCCTACACTCACGCCCACACTCACGCCGACCGCAACCTACACGCCTATACCGACGCCTACGCCCACTCTGACACCTACACCCACGCCGACCGCGACTTACACGCCTATACCGACACCCACACCCACGCCGACCCCAACTCACACGCCTATACCGACACCCACACCCACGCCGACCCCAACTCACACGCCTATACCGCCGACACCAACACGCACACCTACGCCAACGCCCACGCTCACGCCGACCCCAACTCACACGCTGACACCTACGCCCACTCTGACACCAACATCCACGCCGACGCCGACCCCAACTCACACGCCGACACTGACGCCCACGCCTACCGCAACTTACACGCTGACACCTACGCCCACTCTGACGCCGACCCCAACTCACACGCCAACACTGACGCTCACGCCTACCGCAACTCACACGCCTATACCGCCGACACCAACACCCACTCTGACACCAACACGCACACCTACGCCCACGCCAACGCCAACCGCAACTCACACGCCTATACCGCCGACACCAACACCCACTCTGACACCAACACGCACACCTACGCCCACGCCGACCGCAACTCACACGCCGACGCCCATACCCACACCAACGCCCACGCCAACGCCTACCGCAACTCACACGCCTATACCGCCGACACCAACACGCACACCTACGCCAACGCCAACGCTCACGCCTACTGCAACTCACACGCCTATACCGCCTACACCAACACGCACACCTACGCCAACGCCCACGCCTACCGCAACTCACACGCCTATACCGCCGACACCTACGCCCACTCTGACACCAACATCCACGCCGACGCCGACACCAACTCACACGCCTACACCAACGCTCACGCCTACCGCAACTCACACGCCTATACCGACACCAACATCCACGCCGACCCCAACTCACACGCCGACACCAACGCTCACGCCTACCGCAACTCACACGCCGACGCCCATACCCACACCAACGCCCACGCCAACTGCGACTTACACGCCTATACCGACACCAACGCCCACGCCGACTGCGACTCACACGCTGACACCAACATCCACGCCGACCCCAACTCATACGCCTATACCGCCTACACCAACACGCACACCTACGCCAACGCCCACGCCGACCGCAACTCACACGCCTATACCGACACCAACGCCCACGCCGACTCACACGCTGACACCAACATCCACGCCGACCCCAACGCCCACGCCGACTGCGACTCACACGCCTATACCGACACCCACACCTACGCTCACGCCGACTGCAACGCACACGCCCATACCGACCGCAACCTACACGCCCATACCGACACCCACACCTACGCTTACACCGACCGCAACTCACACGCTGACACCTACACCCACGCCGACTGCAACCTACACGCCTATACCGACGCCTACGCCCACTCTGACGCCCACACCCACGCCGACGCCGACACCAACTCACACGCCTATACCGACACCTACACCCACGCCGACTGCAACTCACACGCCGACACCAACGCTCACGCCGACCGCAACTCACACGCCGACACCAACGCCCACTCTGACACCAACATCCACGCCGACGCCGACTGCAACCTACACGCCTATACCGACGCCTACGCCCACTCTGACGCCCACACCCACGCCGACGCCGACACCAACTCACACGCCTATACCGACACCTACACCCACGCCGACTGCAACTCACACGCCGACACCAACGCTCACGCCGACCGCAACTCACACGCCGACACCAACGCCCACTCTGACACCAACATCCACGCCGACGCCGACCCCAACTCACACGCCTACCGCAACTCACACGCCTATACCGCCTACACCAACACCCACACCTACGCCAACGCCCACGCTCACGCCGACACCAACTCACACGCTGACACCTACGCCCACTCTGACACCAACATCCACGCCGACGCCGACACCAACTCACACGCCTACCGCAACTCACACGCCTATACCGCCGACACCAACACGCACACCTACGCCAACGCCCACGCTCACGCCTACCGCAACTCACACGCCTATACCGCCGACACCAACACGCACACCTACGCCAACACCAACGCTCACGCCAACCGCAACTTACACGCCTACACCTACGCCTACCGCAACGCACACGCCTATACCTACGCCCACGCCTACTCTGACACCGTCTCCCACGCGGACTGCAACACCTACGCCTATACCGACACCCACGCCTATACCAACCGCGACTCACACGCCGACGCCCACACCCACGCCGACACGCCCCACACCGACTGCAACCGCGACTCACACGCCCATACCCACACCTACGCCGACCGCAACCTACACGCCGATACCCACGAACACGCCTACGCCTGTCGTAACACCCACACCGACGCCTACGCCGTTGCGGCCGCATCCGCCGATTAGCAGCCGTCCCAGCGGGGGCGTTCAGATGCAGTTTGATCTGCCCGCAAGCTTGGATGACGGCAAGCTTGGCTTCTACATTCAGGACAGCGGGCTAGGTGTGCTGCGTTCGTGCGTGTCGCGCTGGGAGCGTATTGAGCCTGTCTTGTTGAGCGATACCGCGATGAATCTCATCAACGGTGAGCCTGCGCCACAATCGTTTTCACTCAACGCGGGCTGCGAGTATGACGAGCACTCGCGGCTGGTCCACGACCCGCGTCCCGACGCTTACGCCAACGGGTTGGACATGCAAATTGGCGTGGATGACATCGACTTCGCAGATACGGAGGTGGTCTATCTCATATATGAGGTGGGAGGCGGAGGCGATTTGCAGGTTCGCTTCTACTTTGACGGCGTGGATGCCTATCCTGCTGCAGCCAAGCGCGTGCTTATTACGAGCGAATCCGATGCGACAGGCGAATGGGTCGGCGTATCGGAAGTGGCGAGCGATACGGATTCTGCGCCATCCGCCGCATCCGGGCTGTTCCACGGCGAAGTGTCTGTCGTCGTAGGCGAACCCGATGGAGTTGCCGGCGATGGCAAGGTGCACATACAGCATAGCGGCGAACCGCTGACCCTTGCATACTTTGGAGCGGACGGGAATGTCGTGGCATCGGTTAGCACCGACACGGACGACACGCCCACGCCAACACCAACCCTCACCCCTACTCCAGTACCCACACCTGCTCCACCGATAGAGATAGGGTTCGCGGATGAGCCAATCGTCATTGAGGATACGGCGTCATTCTACATCGCTGACACCCGACTCAGCACAACAGTACCTTGCCGTGCGGTGTGGTCGAACATGTCTGAGGATATTCCTGCCAATACCGATTGGAATGTTGCAACCGGTGCGCCGCAAGCCGATGTGTTCCAACTAGAAGACTGCGAATATGATGGCGAAACGCCACTGGCATTAGACCCACGCCCGACTGCCCTCGTGGACGGATTAGATCATCAGATAGCCCCCGATACGGAAACGCCTACCGTCAGCTTGGTGTATGAGGTGTATGCCGGACAGCGTGTTGAGGTGAGTTTCCATTATGAGGTGGTGGACGCATACCCTGCGGCATCCCGGCGGGCTAAGGTCAGCAGCGATGCTGACCCCCAAGGCGAATGGGTTGCGATAAGCGAGGTGTTGAGCAAGGATGATAACGCCCCGAATGCTGCGTCGTCGTTGTATCGCGGCGAGGTGGCGCTCACCATGAACACAAACAGCCTTGCTGCTGGGGACGGCAGGGTGTATGTGCCCAGCAGCGATGAGACGCTGACTTTGACCTACTTCAACACAGACGGCAGTGTGGCAGCATCGACCATAGCGGAAGTCGATGCTGTTCCCACGCCCACAGGAACACCAACCGCGACGCCTATTCCCACGCCAACGCCCACGACAACGCCAACACCGTTCCCAACACCAACATCCACGCCAGCAGAAACGCCAACCGCGACGCCTACGCTCACGACAACGCCGACACCGACATCCACGCCAGCAGGAACACTAACCGCGACGCCCACGCCCACGCCAATACCGACACCGTTCCCAACACCAACATCCACGCCAGCAGAAACGCCAACCGCGACGCCCACGCCCACGACAACACCGTTCCCGACACCGACATCCACGCCAGCAGGAACACCAACCGCAACGCCTACTCCCACATCCACGACAACGCCAACACCGTTCCCTGCTCCAACATCCACGGCCACGCCGATACCGCCAGAACGCCACATAGATGTCAAGTTTGCGAATACTCCAACACAAGCCGGCGATGTGATGGCGTTCCACATTGCGGACAACTATCTTGGCAGCACCATAGAATGCCGTGCGGTGTGGTCGAGCGTGTCTGAGGATATTCCTCTCAACACCGCTTGGAACCTTGTAACCGGCGCTCCGCAAGCCGATGTGTTCCAACTAGAAGACTGCGAATATGAAGGCGAAACGCCACTGGCACTGTACCCGAGTCCGACTATGCTCGTGGACGGATTAGACCATCAGGTCAGCCCCGATGCGGAATCCCACACCGTACACTCGCTGTTTGAGGTAAACGCTGGGCAGAATGTAGAGGTGAACTTCCATTACGAAGTGGTGGATGCATACGCCGCAGAAACACATCGGGCTAAGGTGTACAGCAGCTCGGACAGGGCTGGCGAGTGGGCTGCGATAAGCGAAGTGGCAAGCATGGACGATGATGCTCCGTCTGCTGCGTCGTCATTGTATCGAGGGGAAGTGGCTATTGGCACGGACGAAGCCATCCGAGCCGTGGTCGGCGATGGCATCGTGTTTGTGCGGAAATCCAGCCGCATGAGCGTCCGTTACTACGACGCTGACGGCGAAACCGAGCTTGACAAGCATTCCGTCGCTCTGGCGCTGCCCACGCCGACACCAACGCCAACATCCACGCCGATGCCGCCACAGCGCCACATTGATGTCAGATTTATGGACACGCCAACGCGAAGTGGGGATGCGGCGGTGATTCACATTGCGGACAACTATCTTGGCAGCACGGTGGAATGCCGTGCGGTGTGGTCGAGCGTGTCTGAGGATATTCCTGCCGATACCGCTTGGAATCTTGTAAGCGGCGCTCCGCAAGCCAGCGTGTTCAATCTGGAGGGCTGCGAATATGACGGCGAAACGCCACTGGCGCTATACCCGCGCCCAACTATGCTAGTGGACGGATTAGAGCATCAGACCAGCCCCGATGCGACATCTCACACCATACACTCGCTGTTTGAGGTGAACGCTGGGCAGAATGTAGAGGTGAACTTCCATTACGAAGTCGTGGATGCATACGCTGCAAAAACACATCGGGCTAAGGTGTACAGCAGCTCGGACAGGGCTGGCGAGTGGGTTGCGATAAGCGAGGTCGTGAGCAGGAAGAATCGTGCACCGTCCGCGTCCTCATACCTGTATCGCGGGAAAGTGGCTATTGGCACAGACGAAGCCATCCGAGCGGTTGTTGGCGATGGCATCGTGTTCGTGCGGAAATCCAGCCGCCTGAGCGCCCGCTACTACGATGCCGACGGCGAAACCGAGCTTGGCAGGCATTCGGTCGCTTTGGACTTGCTAATGCCATCCCCAACAGCCATGCCTACGCCCGCACCTACGCCCACGCCGGTACCAGCCGCCAACGAAGCGCTGCTTACCATCGTGGCGATGGCTATCGCCGGCGTGCTTGTGCGCCGATATGGGAGCGGCAACCCCGTCTGAATGTTGACGGCTATGGCAGCTGTGGAGCGTCTGACGGGGGCTGTACCTCAAAGGCGTTTAGGGCGCAGGCGAGCATAGCGTAGTAGCCGAATGTGGCGGTGAGTTCAGTAACGCCTTGCTCGCCGAATGTGGTCTTTGCGGCGTCGAACATGCGTGATGAGACGCGCTTGTCCCTCAGCAACTCGCGCCCATACCCGACGATAAGCGCCTCATCATCGGTCAGCTCGCTCAAGTCGCCGCCGTCAGCCACGACTTGGATTGCAGCATCACGGACGCCTGCGTTGCGTGCAAGGGTTGCGTGCGCCGCCCACTCGAAGCCGCAGTCGAACTCGCGCGCAGTGGTGATGATGGCAAGCTCGCGCTGCGCCGCCGTCAGCGTGGACTCGAAGCGGATGTATGCCCCAAGGTGCGCAGCACGCCCCGCAACCTCCGGGCTGTTCAGCAGCACGGAGAATGGGCCGCTCACGCGTCCACGGCTCGCCGCTATGCTGTCAAAGATTTCGTAGTGTGCCGCATCCACCTGACTGCGTTCCGTTATCTGCGTTATTCGAGCCATTGTGATTGCCTCCGATTTGACCTAGCGATGGTTGTCAGAGCGTATTGTATAGTAATACGCAAAATTGGGTGAGGGGGCGTATGCGGTTCGAGATGAAAGCGAGGGATGGGAGATGAAGATACACTTGGTTGACGGGACTTATGAGCTTTTCCGCGCCTACTATGGGCTGCCCAAGTCGATGGCGGCGCAGCCTGCGGGCGCGGTGCGAGGGCTTGTGCAAACACTGCTTTCGCTTCTGCGCCAAGACGATGTTACGCACATCGCCTGCGCTTTCGACAGCGTTATCACATCGTTTCGCAACGACATGTTCGACGGCTACAAGACGGGCGAGGGCACGCCGCCGGAGCTGCTGGCGCAATTCGGTCTTGCGGAGCAGGCGGTGTCTGCGCTCGGCATCGTTGTCTGGCACATGGTGGAATTCGAGGCAGACGACGCCATCGCCACGGCAGCAACAATGTGGTCGGACTATCCGGGCGTAGAGCAGGTGGTTGTATGCTCGCCGGACAAGGATTTGGCGCAGGTTGTGAGCGGCGACAGAGTGGTCTGCTTGGACCGGCGGCGAAAGGTTATGCTGGACGCTGACGGGGTGCATACCAAGTTCGGAGTGTCGCCCGCGTCCATACCCGACTACCTTGCGCTAGTGGGCGACGCTGCGGACGGCATCCCGGGCATCCCACGCTGGGGCGCAAAGTCAGCAGCGACAGTGCTGGCGCGCTACGCGCATATAGAGGCGATACCGGACAGCATCAACCTGTGGGATGTCAATGTGCGGGGTGCAAAGGCACTGGCTCAGAACCTTGCCGACAGGCGACAAGACGCTGAACTCTACAAGCGGCTCGCCACGCTGCGGCTGGATGTGCCGCTCGCCGAAACGCCGGACGACCTATGCTGGCAGGGCGCACTCCGCTCCGAGTACGAAGCGCTGTGCACCAATATGGGGTTTGCGAACCTTGCCACTCTGCCGCATAAGTGGGCGATCTAGACGCTGATCAGGGCGCTGGACAGGCATCGGCGCACTCTGATTGCGGTGGTCTGTATATGAGACACGCATCGCACGCATCGGGGATGCGTAACGGGCGCAGCACGCACTATCTGTATGCGATGTTGCAGATAATCAGGCAACTAATAAGGAGGGGAGTACCCCCGGCGGGACTCGAACCCACGCGCCTGGCTCCGGAGGCCAGCGCTCTATCCACTGAGCTACGGGGGCATGATTCAAATATAGCACCACAGCGCAGGGGCGGCAAGGCGCTGCCGGCAGCATGTCGCCAAAACTAGGGAGGGGAAAGCGGGCAGACACGCCGCCGACTTCTCGTTATGTGGATAGGGCAGTCTCGTTTTTGCTCGACTGTCTGCCAAACAGATATGGGCGGACATGCCGCATCATCGCACTTGTCTACGGCATCACCGCAGGCGGGTGCTGGGCATGCCAATCGGTAATGGACTGGTAGGCGCGGGCTACGGCGATGATGCGGTTCTCATCATAAGCGCGCCCCATGAACTGCACGCCCGTGGGTAAGCCCTCACTGGTGAAGCCGTTCGGCACGCCGATGGACGGCAGCCCCGCGCTGTTGCCCACTGCCCCCATCGTGTCGCGCCCGCTGCCTGCTACCACGCCTCTAAAGTCTTGCCCTATGGGCGTTGCGGGAACAGCGCGCGATGGGCCTACTAGCGCATCGTAGGGTGTCATCAGATCGTCGGCAATGAGCGCCACTTTGCGCCGCAGCCGCAGTGCGCGGATGTAATCCTGCGCCGGTATCACCGTCCGCGCATACGGATGCCTGTCCTCCGGCGCCGTCAGCTCAGACACGCCGTCGCTGTCTATGAAATCCTCGAACGCACTCGCAGACTCAGCGTTCAAGATGGTGCGCGTTATCGCCTCATACGGCATATCCGGGAACACCACCTCGTCGATGTCTGCAATGCTTGCCAGCGCTTGAAGCGTAGCCTCGAAGTTGTGCCGCACCTCATCTTGCGCCTGCTCACCGATGTCGCGTATGACGCCCAGCTTGAAACGGCGCTCCGCGTTCACTTCGGCGTCATAGCGAAATGGCGCATCAAATGTGGTGGGGTCGTTCGGGTCATGCCCGGCGATAGCCTCGAGCACGATGCCACAGTCGTCGGCTGTGAGGCAGAGCGGCCCCAGCTTGTCCAGTGTCCACGAAAGCGCCATAGCCCCGTAGCGGCTCACGCGCCCGTATGTGGGACGCAACCCGCTCACGCCGCAGTTGTTTGCGGGCGACAAGATGCTGCCCCAAGTCTCCGAGCCTATCGCGAACGGCAGCATCCCAGCGGCGACCGCTGCCCCCGAGCCGCTGGACGAACCACCCGCCCACGCATCCGTGCTCCAAGGCGTGCGGCATGGGCCAGTGAACGATGCATTGGGCTGGCGATAGCCCATCCCCCCGGCAAGCTCCACCATCGCAAGCTTGGCGCAAAGCGTCGCGCCAGCTGCATCGAGTTTGCCTATCACTCCCGCATCGTAGTCGAAGCGTTGATTGCGGAACGGCGCTGCGCCCCAAGTAGTAGGTATGCCGTCGGATGTGGCGAGCAAGTCTTTTGCGCCATAGGGTATCCCATGCAGGACGCCACGATACTCGCCGCGCGAGATTTCCTGTTCAGCGGTGCGCGCCTGTTCCATCGCACGCTCGCCCGTTGCGGTAACCACGGCGTTGTAGCGCTGCCCGAGCGTTTCCACGCGGGCAAGAAAGCCTTCTGCCAACTCGACGGGCGATACCTCGCGCGTCCGCACAAGCTCACCCAACTCCCGTATCGGCATGAACACCGGACTTGTGAACGCATTGTTTGTCATATCAGCACCAGTAAGAATTGAGAGTTAAGGGCGCTCTGTGTGCGCCGATTATGCGGATGCTTCACGCATCGTTCTGTCCGTCGCTGCGATATGGCGGCACGACAAATGGGATGTCGCCGTTGTCCAACGGGACAGCGCGCATAGCCTCAGATGCATCGGCTATCGCCTCCACAGCCTCGCGCACCTCGCCCTGCTGCTGTGCACCGATCCGCTCACCGTAGCGATGCAACAGAAAGTCCATCAACCCGTCCGCTCGGTCGTTCCGTTCGCTGTTTTCGTTCATACCCATTCCCTCGTGCGTGTGTTGATGCGCCTTCCGATATGGTAGCAGAACTGCGGCGTATGTCCAGACCGGTCGGGCGTGTGGTAGCGTTTCCATTCAGGTGGTCGAAGACAGAAGCCCCCTGCGTTGCAGCAGTACCAACAGGTTGTGAGGCGTCCACGCTGTGCCCATTCGCTCACGACGCCTTATCTCTCGCTGAAACCGCTCCAACCGAGATGTGGTCTTGTACCTAGACTGACCAGTACCCAGATGCGCCAGTCCCTTGGTCAGCGCCTTCTTACACCACATCAGCCCACGACCACCCGTCAACTTCACTATCTGTGCAGCCAACTTTCTTGCCTCAGACAAGTCTTCTGACATCAGCAACTCTTTGGCTTCGTCCCAGCCCACCTCGCCTATGTTGCGCCTGTATTCCCTGAGCAGATGGAACTGGCATAGCTGATGGGCTGTGCCTCTGCCATAGACCATTCCTATGGCCTCTGCTATCGCTCTGTCCCCATCGCTCACTAGGTGGGCAGGCTGCCTTACTCCTCGCTTATAGGCTTCGGTCAGCGTGTCTTCCCAACTCCCGAACGACGCCATTACACCGCCTTTGTCATCCCGGAACACCTTCAATTCCTGCTTCCCACGACGAACACCCACCCACACTCCATCCATCTCCGCTACATCACCTTTCAGCTCAGGTCGCTCCAACTTCTCCTGCTTGATCCACTTGCACAAGGTGCTCTTGGCGAACCCATACATCTCGCCGACCTTGGCGTAACTCAACCCCATCGCCGCCAGTCTCACCGCCTCTTCGCGCGTTTTTTTGAGTACGACTTGCGGCGCTCCACATTGCCTACTAGCTCCATACCGCTCTGCATATCTCCGCACTTCCCACATCTGAACACGGGCATTGCCAAGTTCACTGCGCCATACTTGGTGATGAGTGTGCGACGATAGCTGTGATGGCGTGCCATCGCTAGGTCGCAGGCTTTGCACATCGGCTTGTAGAGCATCAGCGCATCTTGGAGTGTGTCTTGTATTTCCTGTGTAACCGTCTTTTCTGCTTGCTCTTCCAGTCGGTATAGCATACCCATTCGTTTCCCCCCTCTGATGATGGCTTATGCCTCATTCTACAACTCGACCACCTGAATGGAAACGCTATCTCGGGCGTGTGTGCCTCTGCAGGCGCTGTAACAACGGCTATGGCGCTTCGTATAGCAGCGTATCGGGATGCGTGGCGTACCAGCCGAACCAAAAGACCACATTGGCTTGGTGCGCAGGCAGCGATTGCGATGGGTCGGCAGCGTTCACGATGGCGTCTCGGCGCACCTGCCATTCGCCTCCGTCCGCATCTATCAGCGTGTGCGGCAAGCCGTCGAGAGGGTCATCCGGCAGCGCGAACCGCATCCCGTCGCTGAGAAACACCAGCGCATCCGATGATAACGCCGACGCCACCACCACGATGTCTGCGCCATCCACATTGTCGTGAACGATCTGCGTCTGACGAAGAACTGGGACAGGGTATGCCTTGTGCTCCGAGCCGATGGACACGCCCAGCACGAGCTGCTTGGGCGGCAGCCGATCGTCTCGATTCCACACGGGGAACATCGTGTCCGCATCCTGACGATATGCGTAGTAGATGGCTCGGTTGTCATCCTCGCGGCGATAGGTGCGCGACGGGTAAAGCCCTGTTTGCGGCGACATCACCAGCGTGCCCGGGTGCTCCGCAAGCCATTCGCCCCATGTGGTTAGCGCGACGGGCAGCACTTCAAGCGCAATGCCGCTGCCCACCAGCTCGCCCACGATGGGTTCGCCGCGCAGTTGACTCCAAAGCGTGCCAGTCAGCCTGTCGTACATGACCTTGTTGCTGCGATATAGCATGCCCGAAGTGCCGAATGTGGTCGGTTCGCCCCGTATTTGCGCGGAATACACTATCCCGCCGTTGCACAGCGTTCACCACGATAAGGCGATGTGCTCGCCGCCGACCACATCGTTCACCATTTCGTGGGCGTTGGCAATGCGCAGCGGGTATGCGCGAGCCTCTCCGTTAATGTCCAAGCCGAACACGCGCTCGTCCGAATCGAGGAAGTCCGCCTCGTTTGGAGTGAGCATCTGCGGATTGCGAATGTCCGGTATGCCGTCGGGCAAGACGCCACCCCACACGATTTCGGTCGGGTCCACATCGATTGCGCCGTCCAGCGCAGGGCTTAGGAACGACACAAAGCGCGGGTCCAGCTCTCGCATCAGGTTCAACTTCCAGCGCAGGTACTCGCTCGGCGGCGGGTATTCGTCTCGGTGCTTGCCGAGCCACTCCATCCAGCCCTTCCAGTCTTCGCCGTCGTATGCTTGACCCGTCAGGTCTTGCAGCACGGACGCTACCGCCGCGCGCGCATTGGCGGACGATTGGAAGCGCATGGACTTCACTAGCACCGCCACCATAGACTTGTCCCCGGCTTGTCGCACCTCTTCTAGGGCGTCATATGTGCGATTGCTCGTTCTGCCAAATCCCCCGAACACCTTGTACATTGCGGCGTTGGAGTCGTATGACGCAGGTTCTGGCTCAGCGACAGGCGTGGGCGTGCTCACGGGAACGGGCGGCGGAGTGTCGCTCGGCACAATGCTAGGCACAGCAATCGCAGTGGGCGTGTCTGCAATGTGCAAAGGCTGTACGGCAGCCGTCGGAGATGACGCATTGCCCCCTGCTGCTGGGTTCGCATCCGTGCCGCATGCCGCCAGCGCCAAGCACATTGCCATCACAAAAACGGCAGTGCTCACCGCCGCAGTTCCCCTTATATAAGACCGCATGAACCGCAATACCACTTCCCTCATACTCCCCCAACAAACTGCGTGCTGCATATACTCTGTTAGATGCCCCATCTAGGTTAAAGATGCGATGCTCCCACATCCCTGCATGAGCCGTTCCGGCGTGCTGCGAAGATGCCCGTGGCTGTGTTGGGATGACAGCCCCTATATCATCGGCTACACTGGATTACATATAGCAATCTGGCGGATGAAGTAGGGTGAATCAGGATGAAGGAGTTTTATTATGGCGACTATAACTCAGGAACATATTCGGGTGGGTTCGATGGAGGATTTGAGGAAGCACGGCCGCATAGTGGTTACGGGTGGGGGGCATACCATCGCCGTCTTTTTCTACAACGACAAGGTGTATGCCGTGGACAACCGCTGCCCGCACATGGGCTTCCCGCTGAACAGAGGTTCGGTCAAGGATGGCATCCTAACCTGCCACTGGCATCACGCGCGCTTCGACCTTTCCAGCGGCGGCACATTCGACCCCTTCGCTGACGATGTGCGATCATTCCCGGCGTCGGTGGTTGACGGTGAGGTATGGGTGAACCCGTCGCCGCCCGAAACCGACCAGACGGCTCGCTGGTCCAAGCGTCTGCGAGATGCCCTCGAGGACAACATACGGCTGGTCATCGCCAAGTCGGTGCTCGGGTTGGAGTCAGAGAAGGCAGACTATCGCATCCCGCTGGGGATTGGCGCAGAGTTCGGAACGACCTACTCTGCCGCTGGCTGGGAGCAGGCGATGACCATCCTGACATGCAGCGCCAACATTCTGCCCTATCTGCACCCAGAAGATCGCCCCTTGGCTATGTATCAAGGGCTGCTGCATGTGGCAAGGGACAACGCCGGACGGGCACCGCGCTTTCCCCTAGACCCGCTGCCCACAGGCGAGACGCGCCCGGAGGTGTTCAGCCTCTGGTTTCGCAATTTCATCGATGTTCGCGATGCTGACGGAGCAGAGCGGTGCCTGCGCACTGCCATAGAGGTAGGACTTCCCCAAAAGACCATCGCTGACATCATATTCACCGCCATCACCGACCACATCTATGTTGACGCCGGGCACACGCTAGACTTCGCCAACAAAGCCTTCGAGATGCTCGACCATCTGGGCTGGGAACACGCGGGACACATCCTCACGAGCCTTGTGCATGGCATGGCAGGCGCGCGCCGCAGCGAGGAACTCAGCTCATGGCGCAACCCAATTGACATCGCATCTATGGTCTGGAAAGCAAGGGGTATGCTCACCATAGCATACGATGATGGCGCAGCCCGCCGCGGCGAAGGCGAATGGGATGATGAGGATGAGCTGGCAAACCGCATACTGGAGGACGAACCCGCCCTCACGCTGGTTACCATCGTTGACGCCGTGCGGCAAGGCGCGAGCGAAGAACAGATTGGCTCGGCGGTGGCGTATGCCGCTTTCTTGCGAATGGCGCGCTTCCACACCTCCAACGAATTCAACGACTGGGACACGCTGCACAACACACTGACGGCAGCCAACGCCCTGCATCAGGCGCTAAAGCGTGCCCCGTCTGTGAAGCTTTTGCGTGCGGCGCTGGACACCGCAATGAGCATCTACCTAGACAGGTTCTTGAACACGCCCGCCCAGCGCATTCCCACGCCGCTGACCAATGGTGCGGCGGCGGCAGATGGCGATGGGCTGCGAGTGGAACTCCTCGAAGGGATGAATGTGCAGCAGCAGGTGGAGCCGTCAGCAAAAATCGTGTCCGACTACATCAGCGGCGGCGCAGCGCCGGACGGCATCATCGCCACGCTGGGACATGCGATGCTGCGCGAAGAGTCGGGCTTCCACATGTTCCAAATCGTGGACGCAGCCATAAAGCAGCACGAGGGGCGGCGTGGCACGGACGCAGCGCGCATCGTGCTAGTGGCGCTGTCGCGCTTCCTCGCGGCACACGCCCCCACAACGCGCGCCATAGGCCAGACCTACAGCATAGCCCTGCGCCTACACAGGGGCGAGGCGCTTTACGAGGATACGGCGTAAGACGGCTCTGGACGAGCAGCACACATTTACGCGTCTCAGCAAAGTGCCCAACGGCCAGACACCTTTCCCCGCCGGCCTGTCCATCTGTCCGGCGGGGCTTTTGCGCGCGTAGCGCTTCCTCTATTCAGGTGGCTGATTCGTAGGATGAGGCATAGCCATCATAAGTCAGCCGTTCTGGCGGCGGCGGAGTTCGGCTTCCATCTCCCGTATGCGCGCTTCAGCTTGGAGACGGGCGTCCTGTTCCCGTAAGCGCTCTGCCCGTTCCCGTAAGCGCTCTGCCTGTTCCCGCTCGGCGCGCGCTTCGGCTTGGATGCGAGCGTCCTGTTCCCGTAAGCGCTCTGCCCGTTCCTGCAAGCGCTCTGCCCGTTCCTGCAAGCGCTCTGCCTGTTCCCGCTCGGCGCGCGCTTCGGCTTGGAGGCGGGCGTCCCGTTCCTGTAGGCGCTCTGCCCGTTCCTGCAAGCGCTCTGCTTGCTCGCTGTGAAAGGTGGGGATGTGCTGTCCCGTCGCTGGGTCGTACCACCCTAGCTCGCCGTTCTCCCAGCGCAGGTACAGGTTCAGCACGGCACTGTATCCTTGCAGCGAGCCATCCTCCAATTCGGTAATGGGGATGGGTTCGTACCTGCCGTTCACCAGTCGGTCGCCAGCCAGCCTCGTCCCGTGGGACAGACCGGTTTCATCAAATCGCCAATACTCCGGGATGCCTAATTCTGCATATGCATCCCGCTTCGCTCCCGTGTCAATGTGTCCGGTGCTGGGTGAGGCTATCTCCAGCACGAAGTCTGGGGGCTTACCCTGCTCTGAGATGACATAGCCATTGCGTCGGTGGAATGCCGCTATGTCCGCATTAAAGGCTATCATCAGGTCGGGGTAGTGGCTACCGGCCATGTTCTGGGTGAGATATTCGACCAGATAGTGGTCGCCGGTTACTAATGTGGTTTTTGGGTAACCTAGGAATAGGGCGAGGTAATGGGCACTGCCGGTGGCTGCTAGATGCTTGAAGAGTGTCATATTGTCGGGCCGCCATGGTGGGTCGGGCAGACGGAAGTCATCTGCTGCTACGCGTAATTTCGTGATGCGGGTGTCGGCGGTGGTCATGGGGAGACCTCCGAGGCTTGGTATGACTGTGCTGCGGAGTTTCGTGGTGTCATTATAGCAATGCTCGACCCCAAAAGATAAGCGCTATTGGATTTAGGGCTGGACAAAAGTCACAAAGCAGGATGTTGCGGAAATTGCGATTAGGTTCTGGGACACCATTGCAGCTGCAGCATTATCAGGTTGTGGTGCGTCCACGCCGTTGCCCACTCGCTCTCACCGCGATGAACACGGCGATGTGCACATTTTATCCTCATAATCTACATAATCGTAATATTTGCGTAACACTCTATTTGTGATATATTAGACTGCGGTGTCGCGAGGTATGCCACTTGTGGTGTGAGATTTTCGCCGTCTGGAACACGCTGATGGGCAACAAAATGGTGATGCGTACGCATAAAACGGGTTGACGATTTTTCGGCTAACGAAAAATCGTCAACCCGTTTTATTGGAAACTCTACGAATATCAAGCCTCAGTAGCCCATCCCTTTAAGGAGAACAAATGAGTAGTAGTAGATTAGCACCTTATCTGTTTGCCATCGCGATAATTGCGGCTTTCGGCGCCGTGCTCATCGGCAACGGCGCGTTGCCGATTAAATCTGTTTTCGCACAGATTGTGCCAACGCCACCGCCGCCATCAGCGTTACCAACAGTTGCCTTCGTAAGCCAATCTGACACCAGTGTACCGGCTGCTGATGACGACCCGGCTACATCCAACGTTGATGAAACCGAGGATTATATCTTCACTATAACCACGGCCGCTGCTACTGCTAATGCGTCGATTGGCACTATTCCGCCAGCCATTATTTGGAATACGCAATCACAGTATCGAGCGCTCTACACGATAAGCACGGACGCAGGTGATGGAGCTGACCACGATAAGTTCGACATTAATGACAGAAGCGGGGCGATAACAATCGCCTCTGGTCAGACATCCTTATCTGCGAACACCTACAACATCACATTGCTAGGTCGGGTCCGTGACACATCTACTGGCAGCAATGTTGCCGCTAATTCCGACAAAATCAACGTAGCAATCACTGTTTCCTCAACGGTACCGGAAGCTCAATTCGCGAGCCAAGACGACCCCAGCGTAGCGGCGGCTGATAACGCGTCGTACTCCTACACTGTGCCTCAGGCTGATGCTACTGCTAATGCGGCGTTTGCCACTGTGCATGTCATTCTTGTGAATGCGGCATCAGATCAGAGAGCGAATTTCAGTATAGGCACGGAGTCAGGTCATGGAGCTGACCACGCTAGTTTCGCCATTGAGGCCAATGATTCTGTAAGTGGGGCGCTAACAATTGGTGGAACCGACTTAACTGGGGGAACTTACAATATCACCTTGGTGGCTGAGGTTTATGACTCCGGTGGCTCCTTTGTTAACGGCTCCGTAACCGACACCATCGATGTAGAAATCGATGTTATCCCACCGGAAGCTCAATTCGCGAGCCAAGACGACCCCAGCGTAGCGGCTCCTGATAACGAGTCGTACACCTTCACTTTCCTTCACGCTGATGCTACTGCTAATGCGGCGGTTCACACTGCGCAAGTCATTCTTGTGAATGCGGCATCAGGTCAGAGGGCGAACTTCAGTATAGGCACGGAGTCAGATCATGGAGCTGACCACGCTAGTTTCGCCATTGATGCTGTAAGTGGGGCGCTAACAATTGGTGGAACCGCCTTAAGTGTGCAAACTTACAACATCACCCTGGTGGGTGAGGTTTATGACTCCGGCGGCTCCCTTGTTAACGGTTCCGTAGCTGACACCATCGATGTAGAAATCGATGTTATCCCACCGGAAGCTCAATTTACGGAGCAAGACGGCACTGAGGCTACCGGTAACTACGAATTTCATATACACGAGGATGATGCCATTCCCAATGCAGTTATTGGCACTGTGCAAGCCGTTATTGTGAATGAGGCATCGAGTCAGAATCTGGACCCGAGGTTCAGCATAGTCAGCACAACCGATGATCCAAATGCTGGGGATGACCACGATAGTTTCGCCATTGATGCTACAAGCGGGACGATAACAATCGCTTCCACACTTCACTTACTGGTGGATGATTCCCCCTACGAAATCACATTGAAGGCTGAAGTTCATGACTCCGGTGGCGCTCTTGTTAGCAGTTCCGTAGCCGACACCATCGATGTAGAAATCGATGTTATCTCACCGGAAGTTCATTTCGCAGACCAAGACGACCCCAGTGTAGCGATTGCAGATAATGAGTCCTACCTCTTCACTGTACTAGAGAGGAACACTGTTGCTGGTGGGTCAGTTGGCACTGTGCAAGCCATTCTTGTGAAAGCAGCATCTTCTCATAGACCCAACTTCAGTATAGGCACGGAGTCAGGTCATGGAGCTGACCACGCTAGTTTAGCCATTGATGCTGTAAGTGGTGCGCTAACAGTTGCTGGCCAGGACTTAACTGCGGGCACCGTCTATGACATCACATTGGTGGCTGAAGTTTATGACTCTAATGATGCCCATTATGCCAACAGTACTTCCGACGAAATCGATGTAGCAATCGAAGTTATCGCACCGGAAGCTCATTTTGCGAAACAATCCAACCCCGGCGTAGCGGCTGGCAATGCCGATGTCTACGACTTCATTGTACTCGATAGTGTTGCTGTTGCCGGTGAGTTGATTGGCACTGCGCAAGCCTTTCTTGTGAAAGCGGCATCAAGTCATAGACTCAACTTCAGGATAGGCACGGAGTCAGGTCATGGAGCTGACCACGCTAGTTTAGTCATTGATGCTGTAAGTGGAGCGATAACAGTTGCTGGTCAGGACTTAATTGGGGACAGATTCTACAACATCACATTGGTGGCTGAAGTTTATGACTCGGATGACGCCCATTTTGCCGACAGTATTTCTGACGAAATCGATGTAGCAATCGAGGTTGTCACATATGTCGAAGAGCTAAAGGTGGCGAATCAAGACGACCCCGATACAGCGGCAGAAGATGACGAGACCTACGCTTTCCAGATCTTCCCGGACACAGATGTCATCGGCACGATAAGAACCGACCCCCCGGCAGACAAAGTTAACCGTACGGAATCGAAGACGGTGTTCACCATCCGGGACAGCGCAGACGGAAGGAACTTCGCCATCAGCCGGTTGGGTGAGCTATCAATCGCGGTTGATGATCTGCCAGCAGGCGTCTACAACATCGTGGTAGATGTGTCCTTGCGCGATGATGCAGACGGAGCCTACCGTTCGCCGGACAGCATAGAGGTGCAGATAACGGCGGTGGATGCGCCGACCGAGGCGATGTTCTTGGAGGGCGCGCCGAAGCGGGGCACGGTGGAGGCGCCGATAGAGTTCACGGCGGAAAACACCTCGCTTGATGAGAGTGTCTTCGCCATAGACCCTGACACTGGCCTTAATCGTGTGATGGAGCCCTTGAGTGGTAAAGCCGTCGGTCGCGAGGTGCTGGACATAAGCGACTTCGTGGACGATGCTGGCGGGCACGATGTTAGCTACGAGGTAGTGAACGCAGACGACTCGACAACAGACCTGTTCGAGTTCAGCGATGCGGGCGTGCTGATGTCCACAGAGCTGCTGAGGTTCCACGACGATGACGAGATGGACATCTACGAGCTGAAGCTGAAGCTTAGAGACGACAACCTGGGCGGGATAGACCCAGACGAGTTGGAGTTCACGGTAACGGTGACCGAGCTGAGCGCGAAGTTCGCGGAAGATGCGCCAGAAGAGGGAATGGTAGAGGCAGAGCCGAGCGGGTCAGAAGAAGACGCCGAAGCGATGGAAATACTGGACTTCGGGGAGCATGTGGACATCCCGATAGAGGTGCCCGCGCTCCGTAACGACCCTGACACCGTAGCAGATGACCCAGAAGAGTCAGTGCTTCACGAAGTGTCGTACGAAGTGTCAGACACGGTGAACTTCCAGATAAGCGAAGGCGGTTTGCTGCAGTCCACGGATGCGTTGAGGTTCTACGACGACCCCGACCGTGACGAGCACGAGCTGACGATAACGATTAGAGACGAGACGGTAGGCGAAGAGGACGAGCACACAATCACGGTAACGGTAGATGGAGTGCCGCCGAAAGCACAGGCAGAGTTTGATGTGCTAGAGACGCAAGGCGCGGGAGACATCCCAGGAGCGCTAGTCCGTTTTGAGGACTCTAACGGAGACCTAATAACGGACGACTACTTCCTGGATCCTGACCTGTCGGGCGATGCGAGTGAAGTGTTCGCAGTGTCTGACGAGGGACAGATAAGCGTCTTGGAAGCGGCGATAGAGGCGAATGTACTGGACTTGGACGCAGGCGGGAATGCGAACCGCTACATCCTGACGATAAAGGATGAGGATGCGGACGGCGAGACGCTGGGTATAGTTACGCTGGACATCATAGCGGTGGACGAGCCGCCGGTGTTTGACGAGCCAGCGTTGACGGTAACGGTTGACGAGTCCAAGACGGCAGCGTTCGGCGTGCCGTACAGTGCGACTGATCCTGAGGGCACGGACGTAACCTTCACGCTGAAAGAGCCGGAGGCAGACACGGCAGCCCCGCCGTTCGTGATAAGCGCTGCAGGTCAGCTGAGTGTGGCACCGGGCGAGACGCTGGACGCAGACGCGCAAGAAGACAACGACTATGCGCTGACGATAGTGGCGACGGACGAGACGGGCGTGGAGACCGAGCTGGAAATAACGGTTACGGTGCTGAACGCGAACGACAAGCCTGAGTTCGCCGAAGGTACCATAACGAGCCTAGAGATCCCCGAGACGCACACAGATGCGGACGGGAATGTGGTATCGCCAATAGGGACAGAGCTGTACAACTTTGATGCGTCAGACGCAGACGACGGAGACACGCTGGACTACAAGTTGCGCGATGCAGACGACACGCAGTTCTTTGCGATCCACATAGAGACGGGCGTGCTGACCACAATTGCGGAGCTGGACTACGAGCCAGTGGTGAACGGAGTGCGGCAAATCCGCTCAGAGTACGGTATAGAGGTGTTGGTGGAGGATGACAGCGGAGCGACAGACGAAGTGCTGCTGCTGCTGACAATCACGAATGTGAACGACAACGCGCCGGAGATAGATGGCGCAGCGGCGTTGAGCGTGGCAGAGAACACGGTTGCAGGCGTAGCGCTGTCCACCTACACAGCGACAGACCCTGACGGGGACGAGATAACCTTCAGCATAGACGATGAAGACAACTTCACGATGGACGGTAGCAGCGGAGTGCTGTCCACAGAAGCGCCGCTAGACTACGAGTCGCGGGTGTCGTACCCGGTGACGGTGACGGCATCAGACGGACTGCACAGCGCGTCGTTGCCGGTAACGATAACGGTAACGAACGAGGCAGACGGGATAGAGTCGATAGATGTGTCGAAGGCGAACCCGGTGCCGGCGCCGCTGATAGTGGGTGACCCGAACACGGCGTTGGGGGACACGCGCACAGACCGCTTCGGTCGTCCGGACGACCTGCCAGCGACGGATGAGCCGAGCGAGGGCCAGACAGCGCCAGAGCTGTTCGTGGAGACCGAGCACGCGAGCTGGGGCACGGTGCTGCGGATAGAGGTAACGGCAGAGCAGATAGACCCGGGCTGCGACGGCGGGAACTGCGTGGTGGTGAACCTAGAGGCATCAGATTCAGACGACACGCTGAACCTTCAGGCGTACCGTCTAGAGCACACGCCGAACAAGTTCGCAGCGGCAGTGCTGCTGGTGTCGGAGAACCCGACAGAGGGCACATCGGCGGTGTACAAGCACAGCGATGGCGGGATAGCGCGCCTAGATGTGGACGAAGAGGACACACTGACGATAGAGTTTGGCGGTCAGTCGACGATAAGCGAGACGGTGTCGATAGAGAACGAAGCGCCCGAGTTTGGTGACTTCACGCCGGAGCACGAAGCGTCGATAGACGATGAAGAGGTGGAGTACTCGTTCACGGTAACGGACGCATTGTCGGGGTTGCCGGAGCCAGAGGATCTGCCTGACACAGATGGAGACGATGAGTACACCTCGGTGGTGGCGCTGGTGTCAAGCCAGCAGTGCCACAATGTGGAATCGGGCACAGCGGCTGACGACCTGCCAGATGGCACAGCGCTAGTGGTGACCTTGCACGATGATGCGAGCATCTACTGCCCGCCGGGCAGCTCAAGGTACAACCTGATAAGCGATGCGAACGACTTTGACTCGATAGACGATGGGTTTGATGTGCTGACGGAGATAGACTTCGGCGGCGAGGGCACACACTATGTGACCTTCATAGCGTGCGATGCAGCAGGCAACTGCGTAGCGTACGACCCGGACGAGAACGAGTCGGACGAAGCGCTGCTGGAGATAACGGTAGACACCACAGCGCCGAAGATATACGAGGCACGGACGGGTGTGGCGTGGGACGCATCAGGGGATGAGTACGACGACAACCGCAAGTTCCTGCAAGTGGTGTTTGAGGACGCGTCAGACCTGAACGAAGAGACAATAGAGGCGGACGACTTCGTGGTTGAAGGGCACACGATAGCGCGCGTGCTGTGGTACGATACGCCCGACGACTTTGAGACGGACGAGACGCAGAACCGGTTCGCAGGCAAAGTGAACTCTAACTATCGGAACATAGCGCGTACGGTGTTCATAGAGCTGGAGGACGAGCTAGAGCCAGACGAGACTCCAGATGTGAGCGTGGTGCCGAACGGGATAGAGGACGAGGCAGCGAACGAGCAGGACGACGACGAGATAGAGGCGGAGGACTGGATAGCGCCGAAGTTCACGGTGGAAAATCTGGCATCGCCGCTAGAGACGCCGCAGTCTCAGGAGCTGGCAGGTGAGGACGACAAGGTCGTGTTCACGGTGAGTTCAGACGAGCGATTGAGTGCGACGCGTCCGACGATAACGGTGACCTATGTGAACGCGCCTGCAGGGTGTGTGAACACGAACGGAGTGGACGGAGAACGCGGGCACATCCGCAGCAGCGACAGCGGCAAGGAAGCGTATGCTGACTGCGCAGAGAGCGGAGACATAGCGGACGACACGATAAGTTCTGTGGTGAAGAAAGACACCACGAACCAGTGGACGGTGACGGTGAACAAGCCTGACGAGACGGGCTACTACAACATCCACATATCGGGTACAGACCGCTCGCCGCAGGCAAACTTGGGCAGCGAAGGCGTTAAGCCTGGAAGCATCGTGACCAACTTCTTCGAGCGCGATGGAGATGTGAACGCAGACGATGCGCACTTCTTCGAGGCAGACCTGAACCTGCCGAAGCCACGGGTGGTGATAAGCGGCGTGGACGCCGGTGAGACCGACCCCGCGGTGGAGGTGAAGTCGCCGCTGTTCATAGAGATAGACTTCAGCAGCCCGTTCCTGCCGGACTGTGCGCCGGGCAAGAAGCGCGGAGACAACACAGACGACTGCACGGCAGAGACGAGCGAGTACGCAGAGGACAACTTTGACAAGGTGACCATCACGCTGTTAGAGTTGGACGGAATAGAACTAGATCCGGTCGAGCGTGCGAAATCCACAGACGGTGGTGAGACCTTCTTGGTGTCGCTGACAGATGCGGAGATAAGCATAGGCGAGCACGAGCTGAAGATAGAAGCGGTGGACATGGCCGGCAACGAGCTGGACGACACGCTAGAGATAGACTTTGAGGTTGAAGAGCGAGACGCGTTCACGCGGCGTCTGAACCCGGGCTGGAACTTGGTGAGCCTGCCGGGCGAGCCACTGGACAACAGCATAAGCGCGGTGTTCGGCACGGAGATGGAAGTGCGAACAATCTACACCTACGACCCGGTGGTGCCGGGCGGCTGGCAGGTGGCAGTGCGCGAGACGCTTGAGAGCGAGTGGCAGGGCGACCTGACAGCAATCTCATCCAAGCGCGGCTACTGGATACTGGGCGATGCCATCCAAGACCTAGAGGTGATAATCCCGAGGTTGGCAGGTGGAGCATCTGGCACAGGCACGCCGTTGCCGCCGCCGTCAGTGCCGGTGTACGCAGGCTGGAACCTGATCCCAGTGCTGGACATCACAGGCAACGCGCTGGACACAGACCACGCGCTAGGCGCGCGGGACTACCTGCAGAGCCTAGACGATGGGCTGGACTTGGCGCGGGTGCTAGGGTTTGACACGATAACGAACCAGTGGCACACGGTGCTGGCGCCTGAGGGCGACGGCCCCGAGGACGGAGACTTGCAGATAGGTTCGGCGTACTGGATCTTCCTGCGGGCATCTGGCACGCTGGTGCCGGGCGGAGAACTCCGCTAGGCAAGGGACAACACGCTCGCCCCGCACCGACCTATACCGCTGCGGGGCGAGCGCATAATCCCGGACGCATAATCCCGGCCACACAACCATAATCACGAAATCGACTCACTATCACGAACCACGACTTTACTATCACGGAAGACGACCTGAAGCGCGACCCTCCCCCAGTGCGGGGGAGGGTCTTTTTATGCCCGTCCATTTTGAATCTGATAGACGACAAAGCTTCTGTACCGACAACCACACCGGCGAGCGGGACACATACCTACATATCCGCAGCAGTGCGACGGACTTGGCGTTAGTGCAAGGGCATATCGGTGCGTGCATTGGAATTGGTGGCTAGGGGCGTGTTATATTTGACTATGTTTTGATGCAGTCGATTGACAGTTACATGCTCCTAGCGCTCATTGCGCTGCCGCTCGCTGGCGCAGCGGTGATGATGGCTACGCCCGGCGCGCGCTTAGCGGCGATACGGCGGACGGCGACGGCGTTTGCGCTCGTCGTGCTAGCGTTGTCGCTGTATGTGTTCGTGCGTTTTTACTTCGACGGGGACGGGGCGCGCTTCGCCGCAAGCTGGCGCTGGCTGAGCATCCCGGGTCCGTGGCAATTCGGCGAGCAGGGCATATCGCTGACGCTCGGCGTGGATGGTGTTGCCGCCCCGATGGTGCTGCTGACCGGCATCGTGATGTTCACCGGCGTGCTGGTGTCGTGGTCAATCAGGGCGTGGAGCAAGGACTTCTTCATCCTGTACTTCCTGCTGCTTGCGGGCGTGTTTGGCGTGTTCGTGGCACTAGACCTGTTCTTCTTCTTCTTCTTCTTCGAGCTTTCTGTGCTGCCGATGTATCTGCTCATCGGTGTGTGGGGCAGCAGCAGCCGATTCCCGCGCTTTAGCCGCACGAAGGAGTACAGCGCGATGAAGCTGACGCTGTATCTGGTGGCTGGCAGTGTGCTGATATGGGTTGCGCTGATGGCGATTTTCGTTGAGGCAGGGCTTGGCACATTCGACATAGAGCGTCTCGCCACCGTATCCTACTCGCCCACATTCCAAAAAGTGTTCTTCCCATTCTTGGCGATAGGATTCGGCATACTCGCTGGGCTGTGGCCGTTTCACACATGGTCGCCGGACGGGCATGTGGCTGCGCCGACCGCGGTCAGCATGGTTCACGCCGGCGTGCTGATGAAGCTGGGGGCATTCGGCATCATCCGAATCGGGATGTACATCTTGCCGGAGGGAGCGGCGTTTTGGATGCCAGCACTGGTGGCGCTGGGAACGGTGAATGTCATATACGGCGCAATATCGGCGCTGGGGCAGTCCGACCTAAAGTATGTCATCGGCTACTCCAGTGTGAGCCACATGGGGTATGTGATGATGGGCATCGCCACCCTGCACCCACTGGGATTGGGCGGCGCCGTGCTGCAGATGTTCTCGCACGGCGTGATGACGGCGCTGTTCTTCGCTGTGGTGGGCGTGGTCTATGACCGCACACATACGCGGGACATGCTGGTTCTGGACGGGCTTGCGAAGCGGATGGGCGTAACCGCAGTGTTCTTCACCATCGCCGGCCTGACATCGTTGGGCTTGCCCGGGCTAAGCGGGTTCGTGGCGGAGCTGCTGGTATTCTTGGGACTGTTCCAGACATATCCGGCGCTGGGCGTGCTGGGCATCATAGGTGCAGCGATAACAGCGGTGTACATCCTGCGCTTGCTTGCGAAGGTGTTTTTTGGCCCGTCGACGGAACAATGGCAGACTGCCACGCATGACACTATGTCGCCGTTGCCAATGGGGGCACACGCAGGCACTGTGGACAACGAGCGCGGCACACACAGTGCGGATGCGGCACGCGCCATGAGTGGCACTTCAACGCCCGCTGGCACGCCCTCATCAACCGCAAGCGACGCGGCTGCTCACCCCGCCCCTGATGCGGACAGCCCAATTGCCCCCGAACGCATCGGCGCCGATGCCGGAACTACCCCTGCTGCAGCACATGCCGCGCCGGACGAGCCGACAGACGCGACACGCATAGAGGCGTTCGCCGCGGCTGTGCTGACGGTGTTCATCGTGTTAGTGGGGCTGTGGCCGTGGCCATTCATGCGCGTCATCAACGGGGGCGTAGCGGAGGTGCTGGCGCGGTTCGGGTGAGGCATCGGGGATGCAAGAGATTTCGATAGCATATAGAATGACTATCTAAATCGGCATACCGCTGTTGTGTGAGCAGAGACGGAATATGCAAAAAGTCGAAGTCAACCCACAGGTGTTATCGTGGGCGCGCGAGACCGCCGGTCTCACACAAGAAGAAGCATCCAAGAAGCTCGGTTTCAAGGATGCGAAAAAAAGGACAGCTGTTGAGCGGCTAGTCGCCTACGAAACAGGTCAGGATTTCCCAAGCCGTAGTGTTCTCGTAAAAATGGCGAAGCATTACCACCGTTCGCTCCTAACATTCTATTTAGACACTCCGCCGCTAAAGGGTGATAGGGGCGCAGATTTCCGCACATTGTCAGACGCACCATCAGCAATTGACGCGGCTAATTTGGATGTGCTGATCCGAGGTGTACAGGCGCGGCAAAGCATGGTGCGCGCCGTATTGGAGGATGAGGACGAAGCAACGCCTTTGCCCTTCGTCAACTCTCGCAGAATCAAAGACGGTAAGTCCACTCTACTGCAAGAGATTCAATCGTTACTGGATGTAACTTTAAGGGATTACCGCTCTAAACAAAACGCAAGGGCTTCCTTCAACCTTTTGCGAAACGCTGCTGAAAAATCAGGCGTGTTCGTGCTGCTTATAGGCGATTTAGGGAGTCATCACACCGCAATTGATGTGGATGTCTTTCGAGGTTTCACTATTGCTGACGAAATAGCGCCCTTTGTAGTGATTAACCCTAGAGACGCTATCCCTGCTTGGTCTTTCACGCTTTTGCACGAACTCGTACATCTGATACTCGGTCAAACTGGTGTCGGCAATTCGTATGCAGATAGCGATGTTGAACGCTTCTGCAACGATGTTGCTGGGGAGTTCTTGCTGCCCGATTCTGAAGTTAAGAACATCGGACTCAAGAATATAGCAGCCGATGAATCCGAGATTGAACTCGTAGAAAAATTTGCCGACAAGCACAATTTGAGCCGCACGATGATCGCTTATAAAGCGTATCGGGTCGGCGACATTACAAGGGAGCGTTATCAAAGTTTATCCGAGTTATTCAGACAGACTTGGTTGGAGCAGCGTAAAAGCCGGCGTGAGCGAAGATCCAAAGGTGGTCCAAGCTACTATGTCATGCACCGACACAGAGCCGGTGATGCGCTTGTTGCTCTGGTCGAACGCATGATGTCCGCCGGTGCACTATCGACAACGAAAGCCGCACGGATATTGGAGGTCAAACCCGATCGTATTCAGGAAATTCTACAGGACAGCCGATAGATGCAGATGCAAATGAGAACGAATCTGCTCTATCTCCTAGATGCTAATGTGCTGATAGACGCCAATAGAGATTACTACGCTATTGAAAGAGTCCCCGAGTTTTGGGATTGGATACTTCACTTCGGTAAACTTGATCAGGTGAAAGTCCCTCAAGAAGTCTATGATGAAGTTACAGATGGCGATGACAACCTTTCTGATTGGCTGAAAAGCAACAAGGATACGATGTTACTTAGAGAAGATGTTGATAGAGGATTGGTTAACCATGTATTAGAGCGCGGCTATGCGAGCGACTTAACGGATGATGAGATTGAGAATCTACGGGCTGACCCGTTTCTCATTGCACATGCCCTTGCTGATATAAAGCATCGTTGCGTTGTTACAAATGAAGTGTCAAAACCAAGTAGACAAGGGGTAAACCGTCATATCCCGGATGTATGCGACGACTTACAAATTCGCCATTGCAACACGTTCGAACTCGTGAAGAAACTCGATTTCAGAACCGATTGGAATCAATAGGCGTCCCCAATTTAGTAGCGGCGCAAGCGTGTGCTGCCCTTTGTGGCGCTAGGCAGGCTTGCAATGATATTTGCCTTCACGCCGGTGTTCCTGTGGGGCGTGAACGATTCGCTTTACGGCAGGGCTATCCGCATCGACGGATATGTGCGGTTCTTCAAGGCGCTGTTCTTCCTGATAGGTATCGTAGTCGTGATGCTGTTGGTGGACTATGTGCGACAGCAGCAGATTTCATACCGATGTACCCGTAGGGCTTATGTGTAACTCACATCCATGCCGGAGGCTTGGAGAATGTGCCGTTGCTGTCTGTTAAAGTGTTGGGGAACTGGCTGTTCGCCAGCGTTTTATATCTTATGCGCCTGAGGAAAGTTGCCGATTTTTGCAATTCGCCTGCCGTAGCGTTCGGGTTCGTTTTCGTGTTAACCGGATTAGGGTTCACCACTCCAACCGGATACTGCAACCTATCTCGCACCATTTTAATCGGGAGTGCCAAGTCTGAATCGTTGGAAATGACCACCGCTTGCTCATACTCATCTTCATATCCGTCCATTATGAGATATGTTGCGAGGTTGACATCGGTGCCTTTCTCTTCAGTATTCCTTACTTGAACAACTTTAACATTTCGCGCTAACCCATGAGTAGGATTCACTAACGGCCGCCATATGTGTCGGGTCTTGAATTGCCCGTAATGAATCTCCAAATTGGGTATGGTTTGCAGCGCGCGGTGATATATCAGCTGGCGAAACTGCTGTTGCGGGTCGTCGGGGCGTTGGTCAACGATAGCAGTGAAGTATCGTATGTAGTTTATTTCGTGGCGTGGCAATAGCGCTTGGCTTAATTTGGCTAGGTCAAGCCATTTGTACTGAGGAAACCGCTTCAAGGCGCGATAGTACAAATTGAAGCCGTCAATATAGACATTAGTAATCATCTGCAGACCCACGAAATGAGTTGGGCATAAAACAGAGGCTACCTCCGGAGAGATAGCCTCGGCCCTACCAACGAATTAGTAGGGGTGGTCACATTTAATATTACACTAATCCTTTGATGCTGTAAAGCAAAAAATTGGGTATTCTTAACATGCAGTGATATTGGATTTTACCCACCGATGCCAGCACACTAGCGCCAACGAATACACCAGCATCTGTATGCTCTTGGTGTAGCCCTTTGTACGACGCACTAATCGGTTCAACTTACTTCGCCATACCGAATGCAGCCCCTCATTCCAGTTCACCGCACCTCCCTTCCCCACCACATGCCGGTTGCGAGGAAACCACCGATACACAGGATATGCATCACTGCGATACAACTCTGCATCCGGTAAGCGCTCATACAAGCGCAAGAATGTCCTCTCGCTGCGGTCGCCCACCTCAAAGTCCACCCACCTGCTGCCGTCAGCCTCTTCTACCACTGCTGTCCATATCCACACATCTTCACGCAACTCCGCACGCCGAGCACGCTTGTATGTCCACATCTCATCACAGGACACCACCGCAGCAGCACGCTGCGCCTCTGCCCCCTCAGTCCGTCTACGACCACGCTCCCGCAGACGCTCTAATGCCTCACGCCCCCTTTTTTCACCCACCCGTGAACCGCTGTGGCGCTGTACCCAAACACTCTGCCTACGGCGCTCAAACTGCTGCCTTCCAGATACATCTTAACCGCCTGTGCCTTGAGGGCAGCGCTGGGGCGGTGATATGCAGCCTCTGGGAAGTAGCGGCGACCACAGTCTCCGCATCTGTAAGACTGCTTGCCGCGCGCTAGTCCGTTTTTGCGCATCCAGTTAGAGCCGCAGTCGATGCAGCGAATATCGTGGCGATAGGTACGTTCACGGGCCATAAGATACCTCACTGTGTTTGATGTTATGACATATTATAACTCATTATCTCTGTATGTTGAGAATACCAAAAATTGCAATATATCCTGCGATTGTCGTATCGTACAGAGTATGATCAACAACTTCCTCCTTCTCACCCCGGAGTTCCTTGTAACCGGCCTCGCGTTTGTGGTGCTGGGGCTGGACTTGTTCTTGCCCGAGCGGCGCAAGCGTGTGCTGCCCTTTGTGGCGCTGGGCGGGCTTGCGGCGATACTTGTCTTCACGCTAGCGTTCCTTTGGGGCGTGGACGATTCGCTCTACGGCGGGGCTATCCGCATCGACGGATATGCGCTATTCTTCAAGGCGCTGTTCATCCTGATAGGCATCGCAGTCGTGATGCTGTCGGTGGACTATGTGCGACAGCATCTGGAGCATCCGGGCGAGTACTACGGCATCCTGCTGTTCAGCGTGGTGGCGATGATGCTGTTGGCGGCGTCGGGCGAGCTGCTGACGGCATACATATCGCTGGAGCTGCTGAGCTTCGCCCTGTATGTGCTGGTGGCGTATGACCGCTACGCCGCCAAGTCCAACGAGGGAGCGACGAAGTACATCCTGCTGGGGGCGTTCTCTTCGGCGCTGCTGCTGTATGGCATCAGCCAGATATACGGGACGCTGGGGACGACGCGCTTCGACGAGATGTCGGCGGCGCTTATGGCGGCAGATGCGCTCAGCCCGGCGCTGCTGCTGGGCTTGGGGCTGCTAGTGGCGGGGCTAGGCTTCAAGGTCGCCGCCGTACCGTTCCATATGTGGGCGCCGGACGCATACGAGGGCGCGCCCATACCCATCACGGCGCACCTTGCGGTGGGGTCGAAGGCAGCGGCGTTTGCGCTGGCGCTGCGGTTGTTCGGTGAAGCGCTGATGCCCATCGTGGAATCGTGGCAGCTGCTGCTAGTCATCTTGGCGGTAGTAACGATGCTGCTGGGCAACTTTGTGGCGTTGGCGCAGCGCAATCTCAAGCGGCTGCTGGCGTACAGCAGCGTGGGGCAGGTGGGATACCTGCTGATGGGGATTGCGGCGCTGGCGCACACAGACGCATTCGGGGGACCGAGCGGCGGCGCAGCGGGCGACATAGCGCATCTGGCGTCCAACGGCGTGATGCTGCATCTGGCAGCATATGCGGTAACGAACATGGCGGCGTTCTTGTGCATCGCGGTGGTGTACAACGCCACGGGCAGCGACGACATCGCGGGGATGGCGGGCGTGGCGCGCCGTGCGCCGTTGGTGGGGCTTGTGCTCGCCGCATCGCTGTTTTCGCTTGCAGGGCTGCCCGTGTTCGTGGGGTTCACGAGCAAGTTCTACCTGTTCAACGCTGCAGCGGCACAAGGGCTGTTGTGGGTGGCAGGCGTGGCGATATTCGCAAGCCTGATTTCGCTGTACTACTACCTGATGGTGGTGCGGCAGTTGTACATCGAGCCAGCGGGGGATGCGTCGCCCATCCGCGCGCCACGCCTGACGCAAGGCCTGCTAGGCGCGCTGTTCGCTGGCATGGTGCTGCTCGGCGTATATCCTGCGCCGCTGATGAGCGCCATCCAGCACGCCAGCGAAGCCCTGCTGCGCGCGGCGGGCTAGGCGAGTCTAGTCTTACCTCGGTGGGCTGGACGCAAGACCTGTCGGCGTTGGGTGGGCTTCCTGAGGCGGAAGAAAGGCTCTCTTTGCGCATATATGGCTGCACAATTCCCTCGTCCTGTGTCCTATGCCCTTTCTCCGTGCCCTCGTGCCCTTCCCACATTAAGATACGAAGGAACTTGTATGACGCTCCCCCGCTAGGATGACTATGTGGGATGATGATTAGAACACGGCTATCGGGTTGACAGGGGAGCCGGTGCCGCCGATGACATTGAGAGGGTTGATTGTGAGCATGAACTCATACCTGCCCTCTTCGGCGCAGGCGTCCGACAGAGGCTCGAGCAGGGCGTTGTCCAGCAGCGCTACGCCATAGGCGAAGATGACGCCGTGGACGCTCCAGCCGATGTCGTATTCGTTGGGCGAGGCGTCCATCATGTCCCACCCGAGGATGGCGATGTCATTGTCGCGCACGAAGGGCAGGCAAGATGCGTGCAAACCGGGGCGCGGCTCGCCTGAGACAGAGTTCGCCCAAACATCGTGCTTGGCGCTGAACGCTTCGCGCCCGCTATAGACCATCACTGCGTCGCCGGGTTCGAGGGTTACGCCCTGCGCCTTTACGATGTCTTCCAGCTCCCAGCCGTGAACGGGTTCGTCGACGGTTACATAGGGCTTGCCGCGATGCGCCGGGACATCTAGCAGAACGCCGCGCGTGAGGATACCGTCGCTCCATGCGTCCACGCTGCCGTAGTTAGCGCCCGCGAATGTGAGCGTATCTGCGGGCTTGCGCCCGTCCCACATGCCGTTTTCGTCCCACACATGGCAGAGGGCGTCTATGTGTGTGGCAGCGGTGCCGTGGTATATCAGACCGTAGTAATCCACGGCGGCGCCGGAGTTGCCGGGCCTGTCCCAGACTTGCATGTAGTGCTGCGCCGGACGGGGATTCTCGGCGGTGGGGGTTACCGGGAACGGGCGGCTGAGCGACACGGCGCGCCCCTTTTCGACCAGCCCGACGGCTTGCAGTCGCTTCTGCTCGTCGATGAGGTTGATTGCGCCAGCGGAGCCTTTGTCGCCCCACCGCCCCCAGTTGCGGCGCTCGCTGAGGTATGCCAGCACTTCGGCTTTCGTGGGTATGCTTCGGGTTAGGGTCATAGCAGCTCGCCTCCTATCGTGTGTGTGGTGCGCTCGGTTTCAGGGGAGAACACAGACTTGTTTGTGGCGGGATTGACGGGGCGATTATAGCGCATTCGGGGCGCAATGTCGCAGGGCAAGCCGACGACCTTGCATTCGGTTGAAGGTATGCTAGGATAGGCGCATGCGGACGGGCTGAGGCGGCAGGCAGGAATAGCAGCGCGGATACAGATGATGGCGGGTGCTGGTTACCGATAAGGAGAGGAGACGGCTATGACATTATCTGAATTCAGAATAGACGCGGACAGGGCGGATTATCCGCTAAACATACGCGGCGAGCTTTCGCCGAATCTGAGCCGCTGGCTGTGGCTGGTAAAGTGGATTTTGGCGATACCGCACATCATAGTGCTGATTGGGCTGTCGATAGGGGCTTTGGCGGTGTGGTATATATCATTTTGGGCAATACTCTTCATCGGGCGCTATCCTAAGACCATGTTCTATTACAATGTGGGCGTGGCGCGATGGTGGTGGCGCGTGTCGTTCTACGCACTTAGGCCTCTGGGGACAGACCGCTATCCGCCGTTCAGCCTTGCGCCTATGGACGACTATCCCGCAGATGTGTATGTGCAGTACCAGGAACGGCTGTCGCGCATCAAGGTGCTGTTCAAGGTTTGGCTGCTTGCGCTGCCGCATATCCCGCTGCTGCTGCTTGTCGGGGGCGTATCGGCGCCACTGTCGAACATGATTGCCGATGTTCGCATCGGGTGGGAACTGGTGAATTGGGGCAATACGCGATTGGCGGCTATAGGCATAGACCTGATAGCAAACAACGGCGTCAACATCATTTTCGGCGTCGCTTTGGCGGTAGGCATGACCGGGGCACTCGCGCTGATAGCGGCGGTTACGCACCTGTTCAAGGGCTTTTACCCGCGCGACATGTTTGACCTGCAGATGGGCTTGCATCGCTATTCCATGCGGGTAGGCGGGTATATGGCGCTGTTCTATGACGACTACCCGCCATTCCGCTTGGACCCGTGAGCGCATCTGTGTACAAGCTCCACATAGCGCCGCAGCCGCCGTTCGACTTCGGTCTGAGCGTGGGCTGCATGACCTACTTTCACACCCGCCACGCCGCAGACGAGTTTGCAGATGGAGTGCTGCGGCGGGTGTTGTCGCCGTGCGGCAAGCTTGTGCTGGCATGTGTGCGCTCGACGGGCAGCATAGACGCCCCGCAAATCGAAGTGTGTCTGACGCCGTCGCCGGAGCATGTCTCACTGGCGTCGGACGCACTCGCAGAGGCGCATCGGCAACTGCGCTGGATGCTGGGCGTGGACGATGATATTGTGCCGTTCTACGATATGGCGCAGTCAGACCCGCAGCTTGCGCCGCTGGTGGGTGCGATGCGCGGCTTGCGCCCGATGCGAACGCCCACCGCATACGAGGCGCTCGTCCTCGCCATCTTGGGGCAGCAGGTCAGCACGCATGTGGCGCGGATGCTCCGCAACCTGCTCATAGAGACCTACGGCGAGCAGATGCCGCGTGGGGATGACACGCTTTACGCTTTCCCACAGCCGGCTGCGATAGCGACTGCGGGCGTAGAGCGTTTGCGCTCCATCAAGTTCAGCCGTCGCAAGGCGGAGTACATAGTGGACATATCGGCGCAGGTGGCGGATGGGTCGCTGCAGCTCGAGGGATTGCGCGGGCTGCCGGACGATGAGGTGATAGCGCGGCTGACCGCACTGCGCGGCGTGGGTCCGTGGACCGCACATTGGATGCTCATACGCGCGCTAGGGCATCCGGACGGATTCCCCGTAGGCGACCTTGCGCTGCAACGGATGATGGGCGCGCTAGCAGGCGACGGCACGCCGATGACGCCGGCGGACGCACTGGCATACTCCGAACGCTGGTCGCCCTATCGGAGCTATGTAACCACCTATCTGTTCGGCGCTGCGCGCGCAGGGCGGTTCGCCGAGTTTTTGGGACAGCGATAGCGCGTCAAGCGAGTCTGTCTGTCGGTATTTCAGTCGTCGAGCAAGTTGGGCATAATTTCAGCGCCTGTCGAAGGGAAAGTATCCCATCGACGGAACTGGATGGAAACGCTGCCCCTTGCTTTTGGTCGATAGGAAATGGCTGCAATTCTCTGCTGGGCGCGCTATAATTAGGTGTCTGGGCGCACTCTTGCTGCGCTCAGTGTGTATGTTCACGCCAGTGCGTATGTTCACAAGGAGCCGGATCCCAATGACTAGAATCAAGCGCGGTACAAACAAGCGCCGCCGTCACAAGAAGCTGCTCAAGGCGACCAAGGGACACCAGGGCGTGCGCCACACGCTCTATCGCCGCGCACACGAATCGGTCATCCACGCCCTCGCCTACTCATACGCGCACCGCAAAGAGAAGAAGGGCGATATGCGCAAGCTGTGGAACATCCGCATCAACGCAGCTGCGCGCGCCAATGGGCTGTCGTACAGCCGTCTGATATACGGCTTGCGGCTCGCCGGAGTGGACATCAACCGCAAGATGCTCGCTGACCTCGCCATCCAAGATCCGCAGGCGTTCAGCCGCATCGCCGCACGCGCACAAGAGCATCTGGAAACCGCAGCGTAAGCGCACATCCCCTAGACGCCCGCATCCGTAACCCCCACGCTAGGCGATGAGTTAAGCATCTTAACACCCTCTGTGGTGGGGGTGTATCTGATGCCTGCACCGCATTCTCCTTGTAGGCATAACGAGTATACGAGAATAGCCTTACACCGCTAGGCTCGCCTCGTGCCAGAACAGCACCCGTCGCTCTACCACAGCCGTGAGCGCTGTGAGCGCAATGCCGATGACCGCCAGCACGAAGATGGCGGCGAAGAGTGTGGGCATGTCCAAGTTGTTGTGCGCCACGATGATGACGCTGCCTAAGCCCCTGTTGCCACTGAACCATTCGGCGATGACCGCGCCTATGACGGCGAGCGGTATGGATATGCGAAACGCCGCAAATAGGTAGGGCAGCGAGCCGGGCAGCCGCAGCCGAAAGTATATCTGCGCCGGCGACACGGCGAGTGAGCGAAAAAAGTCCATCGCGCCGGGGTTCACCGCACGCAAGCCAACCATCGCATTCACCAGCACGGGGAAGAAGGTTATCAGGCTTGCGATTAGCACCTTTGGCAGCGAGCCGAAGCCGAACCATATGACGAACAGCGGCGCAACCGCCACGATGGGCGTTACCTTCACGAGTATGGCGATGGGCAGCAAGGTTCGTTCTATCAGCCGTGAATGTGCCATCAATGTTGCGGCGGCGAACGCCACCACTGCGCCAAGCGCAAACCCAGCTAGCGCCTCCGCAAGCGTGATTGCGCCGTGCACCGCAAAGAAGCCTATGTCCCCGAACAGCCGCGCGAACACCACCGACGGCGCAGGCGCAATATAGACCGGCACCGCCGCCACACGCGCCCACACTTCCCACGCGCCCACGCCTATTGCGAGCACCAGCACCGGCGGCAGCACGAACACCATCTTGCTCCGGGTGCTGCGCCCGTGCCCGTGCTGCTGCGCAGCCGGCGCTGTCGATTGCGGCGATGTGGCAGCCTTGTCCCGCGCCATCCTAAATGCCTCCGATGCGCTCCGAGTCAATGTTAATTCACAATCATGAAAGTCAGGGGATTGGCCGTGTTTGCAGCGCCGATACATTCGCGATGCTATCTATAAGGATTAGCAGAGATTAGCTTAGGGCACAGCTTAAAGTCAGGGCTTGTTGCGGCCTAAGGACAGGGCGTCTCGGATGCGGTAGGTGTATTCCAAGAAGCGGGCGGTGCGCTCGATGGCTTCGTGGCGCGGACGCTCAAGCTCAATCGCAATGTCTGCCACGACCTCACCGGGGTGGTCAGACAGCACCAGCACCCGGTTGGAGAGCAGCGCCGCCTCTGCGATGCTGTGGGTAACGAACAGCACCGTTGCGCGGCGGCGCTCCCACAGCCGCACGAGTTCGTAGCGCATATCTTGGCGGGTCATCTCGTCAAGCGCGCCGAAGGGTTCGTCCATCAGCAAGACATCTGGCTGCAGCGCCAGCGCCCTCGCCAAGGCAACACGCTGGCGCATCCCGCCGGACAGCTGATGCGGATAGTATGCAGCGAACTGCGCCAAGCCCACGGATTTGAGCGCGCGCTCTGCCACATCGTCGGCGTAAGCGCCGGGAAGGCGGTTCAGCTGCAAGGGCAGGCACACATTGCCAAGCGCGGTGCGCCACGGCAGCAGGGCTGCGTCTTGGAACACGAACCCGATGCGCCCCTGTCGCTGCAGCTCGGCGGGTGGTGCACCGTCGAACTGCACGCACCCCTCGCTCGGCCGCAGCAGTCCGCCGATGGCACGCAGCAGCGTGGTCTTGCCACAGCCGCTCGGCCCGATGAGCGACACGAACTCGGACTGCGCCACCTCTATGCTCACATTCCGCAGCGCCTCGGTGCGACCGTTTGCGCCACTCCCTTCGTAACGGTGGCTGACCCCGCTAACCGAAATGCCTGCGATTTTCCGCCTCCAAGTTGCCCGTCTGTGTACAGCGTCCCTGTGCGCCGATTCCTCATCTGCGCCTGCCGTAGATGTATCGGCGACGACAACCGCAAGCACATTGTACGCAAAGATGTTAGCATAACGGGCGCTGCGCCGCACTTTCGCGCTGCGAGCGATAGGTTCAGCGGCGTTGTATGTGAGTGTCAGCGTCCCTGTCCTAGCATTCTCCGTCAAAGGCGAGGGAATGATGACGGGTGTTACCCTATCACTAGAATCATCGCTATTTCCCTCAAACCCAACATTCACTCTCCAATCCCAAAAGACAACCCGTTCGTCGCAAGTATCTTTAAAGGCGTGTAGTGTTAGTCTAGCAATACCGTGTCGGTTACGACGAGCAATTCCGAGCGGTGAATGTATGGCAAACCGTAAGAATGTCGGCTATGATGAGCAGAGGGAGAAGGGAACGATATGACGACATTCAATACCATCGAAGACCTTGAGCGCATCCTGAGTGAAAACGAGGATTGGCGGAACAGGATACGCCGTCTGCTACTCACCGACGAACTGCTGACATTGCCGGAACGCCACGCCGAGTTTGTTACGGAGATGCGCTCGTTCGTTGCAGAGATGAACTCGTTCGTTGCGGAGATGAACGCGTTCGTTGCAGAGATGAACGCGTTTGTCGCAGAGATGCGCTCGTTTGTCGCAGAGACGAATAGGCGGCTTACCAATCTCGAGGAGCACGCCGAAACGACCGATAGACGGCTTACCAACCTCGAGGAGCACGCCGAAACGACCGATAGGCGGCTTACCAATCTCGAGATCGATGTGGACCGACTACGAGGCGATTCGTTGGAGGGTAAACTCACCGGTGTGGTACCGCCGCTGCTAGCGCGGACTTTTGCCGTAAGACGCGTCTTCATCACTTGGAGCGCTCGCGGTTATGCGCAATCGTATCGCATCCAGCCCTTTGAGCAGCAAGTGGAAGCGGCAGTTGACGCCGGCGAAATCAGCGACGCCGATGAGGTTCGGTTAAGAGCGACTGATTTGGTGGTTCGCTCGCAGCGTACTTCCGACCGCACTATTCTGTGGTTTGCTGTGGAAGCATCAGGTGTCATCAATTCAGACGATATAGAGCGGGCGCGCCATTCTGCGAACGCTTTGCAGAAGGCATTCAGTCAGGATGCAGCAGCGATAGTTTACGGCTATCGCATACGCGACGAAGATAGGCGTTTGGCGTCAGACCTTGATGTCCGAGTCTTCTTGCACAGCGACTAGGAATGCCTGTGTGTATAGCAAGCCTTTGTGAATTGTGGCATCTCATCTAACCCTTACTTCCCGCGCTCGACGGCGTTGCAGTTAGAACGCTATGGGGTTATATTTGTGCGTGGGTCAAAGGGTTGATGGATGGGGATGTGGTTCTATGTCAGACATCGATCTGGAACAGCGTTTACGCAGCTGAAGAAATTGGAATCTGTAAGCCTGCTTACATGCCAAACCGGGTAGATTCTATGAGAGTTGGGCATTAAGAATAAGGTAAGGGAGAGCAGACTGGTGAGTACACTTGCCAACATAATGAATCCGCAAAGCGGGAGCGACACAGCGGTTATCGTGCCGGGTGCGCAGCCGGTTAGTTACGCCGATATGAGTGCAGAGGTGGAACGGGCAGCCGAACTGCTCGCCGGCGCAGGCGTGCAGCCGGGCGAAGTGGTGTCGATAGCGCTACCCAATGGGTTGGACTTCCTCGTGGTGTTCCTTGCCGTGGCGAGGACAGGCGCCATCGCTGCGCCGTTGAACCCGGCGTACACCACGGACGAGTTCAAGTTCTACATGGAGGATGCGGACGCTCGGTTCGCCATACTGCCACAGGACGAACAGGCGGCACACGATGCGGCGGCGGATCTGGGCATACCCACGCTGGAGACTGGCACGCATGAGGGACGGCTTGCGCTCTACCGAGACGGCGCACTGCTGAGCGTCAGGCGCGATGCCCCGCCGCCGTCTGAGCAGGACACAGCGCTGTTCCTGCACACATCGGGCACGACCAGCCGCCCCAAGGCGGTGCCTCTGACGCACGGCAACCTAGTCGCATCGATGAAGAACATCGGGGACACATACAGGCTCACACCTGAGGATACGGCGATGGTGGTGATGCCGCTATTCCATGTACACGGGCTTATCGGTGTGGCGCTGTCCACGCTGGCGAGCGGCGGCGCGCTAGTAGTCCCGCCGCGCTTCAGCGCCAGCCGTTTCTGGGAACAGCAGGCTGCGACGAACGCCACTTGGTATTCTGCCGTGCCCACGATTCACCAGATACTGCTGACGCGCGCGGACGACGACGATGCGCCGCACAGCAGCTTCCGCTTCATCCGCTCATGCTCGTCAGCGCTTGCGCCGGCGGTGTTCGAGCAGATGGAGGCGCGCTTCGGCGCTCCGGTGCTCGAGGCTTACGGCATGACAGAGGCGTCGCATCAGATGGCGTCCAACCTGTTGCCGCCGGGCAAGCGCGCACCGGGGACGGTCGGTGTCGGCACTGGCGTCCAAATCGCAGTGATGGACGAAGTTGGCAGCCTTGTGGCGCAGGGCGAGCGCGCTGAGGTGGTCATCAGGGGCGCAAATGTTACGCACGGCTATCTCAACAACCCACAGGCGAACGCAGAGGCGTTCACGGACGGCTGGTTTCGCACGGGCGACCAAGGGTTCTTGGATGCGGACGGCACACTGACGCTGACCGGACGGCTCAAGGAGCTTATCAACCGAGGCGGGGAGAAGATTTCGCCACTGGAGATAGACGCCGCCCTGCTGCAACATCCGTCAGTCGTGGAAGCGGTGTGCTTTGGCGTTCCCCACGCTATGTACGGCGAGGCGGTGGAAGCCGCTGCTGTGGTATCGGGCGACGCAGATGAAGCGGCAATCCGCGCCTATTGCGCCGAGCATCTGACCGGCTTCAAAGTGCCAGACCGTATCTACATCGTGGATTCGCTGCCGCGCGCCGCAACCGGCAAGATACAGCGACGGCACATCGCCGCCATGTTCTCCGAAGCAGAAGCGTAGCAGCGCACGGGAATGCCGCCTAGTCGGCAATGGCGGCATTAGCCAGAACATCGCATATGAACAGTGCCGCCGCTGTCGACTTTATTGGTCGATAGCGACGGCAAGATTGTCTTGGAGACAGCGGGTACGTACTTATGCGGCGGCGCTGACACTCTCAGCGGCATTTGACTTGGAGAACACCAGCCCGTCTGCGCCGGTGTCCACACGCACATGGTCGCCTGCTATGTACTCGCCGCGGATGATACCCTTGGCGAGTGGGTTGTCTATGTGCTGCTCTATGGCGCGGCGCAACGGGCGGGCGCCGTAGGTGGGGCTGAATCCGATGTCGCTGAGATAGTCCTTTGCTGCGTCGGTCAGCGTAACAGACACTTCGTGCTCAGCTAGGCGCGCTTCCACATTGCGCAGCAGCAGCAGTTCCACAATGCGGCGGATATGCTCCGGCGTTAGCGCCTCGAAGACGATGGTGTCGTCTAGCCGGTTCAGGAACTCTGGGCGGAAGGTGCGGCGCAGAGCGTCGTTCACCGATGCGTGGAGCTGTGCCGAGTCCTTCTGCGCCCTACGCTCTCCGAAACCGAAGGTGTTCTGGCTTCCGACCGATGTGCCGAGGTTGCTGGTCATAATCACCAGTGTGTTGCGAAAGTCCACAGTGCGCCCGTGCCCGTCGGTGAGCCGCCCGTCTTCAAGTATCTGTAACAGGGCATTGAACACATCGGGGTGCGCCTTTTCGATCTCGTCGAACAGGATGACGCGGAACGGGCGGCGGCGCACGGCTTCGGTGAGCTGCCCGCCCTCGTCATAGCCCACATATCCGGGCGGTGCGCCGATGAGGCGCGACACGGTGTGCTTCTCCATGTACTCGGACATGTCTATGCGCACCATGTTCTGCTCATCGTCGAAGAGGTATTCGGCAAGTGCGCGCACTAGCTCGGTCTTGCCCACGCCCGTAGGTCCAAGGAAGATGAAGCTCCCGATGGGGCGATTGGGGTCTTTCAGTCCGGCGCGAGCGCGGCGCACGGCGTCCGAGACGGCGGTGATGGCAGCGTCCTGCCCGATGACGCGCTCGTGCAGCCGCTCTTCCATATGCAGAAGCTTGTCGGCTTCGCTCTCGAGCAGGCGGTCGACGGGGATGCCTGTCCATATCGCCACGAGCCTGCCGATGTGTTCGGCTGTGATGACCATGCTTTGTTCGCCATTGGGGGCGTGTTCACTTGCGGCACGCTCGCTATCGAACTCGGCTTGCAGCCGCAGCCGCTCGGAGCGCAGTGCGGCGGCATGCTCATACTCGGTCTTTTCGGCAGCTGCCTGCTCCTCCTCTTCGAGACGGCGCAGACGATGCTCCATCTCTTTGAGGTTTGGGGGCAACATTTGGGCGTCTATGCGGAGCTTGCTCGCCGCCTCGTCTATGAGGTCTACGGCTTTGTCGGGAAGCAGCCTGTCGGATATGTAGCGGGCGCTCAGGCGCACCGCCGCCGCCAGCGCATCGTCCTCGACGCGCACCTTGTGATGCGCTTCGTAGCGCGGGCGCAGCGCCTTGAGCATATCTACCGCTGTGTCTTCGTCTGGCTCTTCCACTAGCACGGGTTGGAAGCGGCGTTCCAGCGCCGCATCGCGCTCAATGTGCTTGCGATATTCCTCTTCGGTGGTAGCGCCGAGTGCTTGGAGTTCGCCGCGTGCGAGCGCCGGCTTCATCATGTTGCTGGCGTCCACCGAGCCTTCACCCGCACCTGCGCCCACGACGGTGTGGATTTCGTCTATGAAGAGAATTATCTCGCCCTGCGCATCTTTCACCTCATCGAGCACCGCCTTGAGGCGCTCTTCGAACTCGCCGCGAAACTTGGAACCGGCTACAAGTGCGCCCATATCTAGGGCGAGCACGCGGCGGTCTTTGAGTTCGGCGGGGACATCGCCGCTGACGATGCGCTGCGCCAGCCCTTCGGCGATGGCGGTCTTGCCCACGCCCGCGCCGCCTATGAGCGCAGGGTTGTTCTTGGTGCGGCGTATGAGCGTCTGCATCACGCGCGCCACCTCGCTGTCACGCCCCACAATTGGGTCGAGCTTGCCTTCGTATGCGAGCTGAGTAAGGTCTACGGCGAAGCGCTCTAGCGAACGATAGCGGTTTTCCGCACGCGGGTCGGTTACGCGATGTGAGCCGCGCACTTTTTGCAGCGCCTGATAGACGCTCTCTTGCGTAACGCCGTGTGTGGCGAGCAGGCGCGCAGCGGCGTCCTGCGTGTCTTGCGTCAGCGCGATGAGCAGGTGTTCGGCGCTGATGTAGTCGTCTTGCAGGCGTTCGGCCTCTGCCTTAGCGCCGTAGAGCAGCTGGCTGATGCGCGGCGTTTGGTATATCTGCGCCGTCTGCCCGGCAACTTTGGGGGCGCTCTCGAGCAGGGTGTGCAGCTGCTGGCGCAAGGCTTGCGTATCAGCGCCAATCTCCCGTAGCACATCCGCCGGCGCGCCATTTTGGTGCTCCAGCAGCGCCATCAGCACATGCTCGGCGTCCCACTGCGTGTGGCGGTAGCGCTGGGCGACCTGCTGCGATGTTTGCAATATCTCTCTTGCGGTGTCGGTGAATTCGTCTGGTCTCAGAACCATCTTAATTGCCTTTCGTGTATTGCATTACGCACAAAATCCATATGCGTGATAATACGATTATAGCAATAGAGTTGATATGATACAAGTCAAGTTTCATTCATCGAACATCGGAGATATTGCGTCAGCAGTGCAGACAAGGCGTTGGTTAAAAACAGCGTTATATTATATAAGGTGTCGAGTAGACAAGGGCTGAAATAAGGCAAGACAGCATTAGAGATTTTGCATCTGTGCCTTACATGAGGGTAGCGGGAGTTCTCATTCAGCAGCCCAAAAACCCATCTTGACAAAGGGTTACGATACACCATCAAACCCACCAACGGCCACTGCCGATAAGCAGCACCCATCACATGGACGGGCATAAAAAGAACCTCCCCCGCACCGGGGGAGGTTCGTGCTTCAGGTCGTCTTAGTAATAGTGAAAGTCGTCTTTCGCGATAGTGAGTCGTCTTCGTGATTACAGTTGTGGGTGGCTCGCCCCGCCCCGGCTGTGCCGCCAGAGCAGGGCTTGCGCAGCAGCCCTAGCGCAGTTCTCCGCCCGGCACCAGCGTGCCAGATGCCCGCAGGAAGATCCAGTACGCCGAACCTATCTGCAAGTCTCCGTCCTCGGGGCCGTCGCCCTCAGGCGCCAGCACCGTGTGCCACTGGTTCGTTATCGTGTCAAACCCTAGCACCCGCGCCAAGTCCAGCCCATCGTCTAGGCTCTGCAGGTAGTCCCGCGCGCCTAGCGCGTGGTCTGTGTCCAGCGCGTTGCCTGTGATGTCCAGCACTGGGATCAGGTTCCAGCCTGCGTACACCGGCACTGACGGCGGCGGCAACGGCGTGCCTGTGCCAGATGCTCCACCTGCCAACCTCGGGATTATCACCTCTAGGTCTTGGATGGCATCGCCCAGTATCCAGTAGCCGCGCTTGGATGAGATTGCTGTCAGGTCGCCCTGCCACTCGCTCTCAAGCGTCTCGCGCACTGCCACCTGCCAGCCGCCCGGCACCACCGGGTCGTAGGTGTAGATTGTTCGCACTTCCATCTCCGTGCCGAACACCGCGCTTATGCTGTTGTCCAGTGGCTCGCCCGGCAGGCTCACCAAGTTCCAGCCCGGGTTCAGACGCCGCGTGAACGCGTCTCGCTCTTCAACCTCAAAGTCTATCTCTAGCGTGTCGTCCAGCTCGTTGCCGGCCATGTCCACCGCTTCTATCTTCAGCTCGTGCTCGCCTATGCTTATCTCCGCATCTGTCAGCGACACCAAGAAGGTCTCACCACCGTCTGTGGATTTCGCACGCTCGACCGGATCTAGTTCTATTCCGTCCAACTCTAACAGCGTGATGGTCACCTTGTCAAAGTTGTCCTCTGCGTACTCGCTCGTCTCTGCCGTGCAGTCGTCTGTGTTGTCTCCGCGCTTCTTGCCCGGCGCACAGTCCGGCAGGAACGGGCTGCTGAAGTCTATCTCTATGAACAGCGGCGACTTCACCTCCACCGCGGGGTCGGTCTCACCGGCGTCCACGCCGCTTATCACCACCCGTGGCTTCGGCAGGTTCAGGTCTGCCTCGAAGAAGTGCGCATCGTCTGCGTTCACATCTCCATCGCGCTCGAAGAAGTTGGTCACGATGCTTCCAGGCTTAACGCCTTCGCTGCCCAAGTTTGCCTGCGGCGAGCGGTCTGTACCCGATATGTGGATGTTGTAGTAGCCCGTCTCGTCAGGCTTGTTCACCGTCACCGTCCACTGGTTCGTGGTGTCTTTCTTCACCACAGAACTTATCGTGTCGTCCGCTATGTCTCCGCTCTCTGCGCAGTCAGCATACGCTTCCTTGCCGCTGTCGCTGCTGCGGATGTGCCCGCGTTCTCCGTCCACTCCGTTCGTGTTCACACACCCTGCAGGCGCGTTCACATAGGTCACCGTTATCGTCGGACGCGTCGCACTCAATCGCTCGTCTGAACTCACCGTGAACACGACCTTGTCGTCCTCACCTGCCAGCTCCTGAGACTGCGGCGTCTCTAGCGGCGATGCCAGATTTTCCACCGTGAACTTCGGCGCTATCCAGTCCTCCGCCTCTATCTCGTCGTCGTCCTGCTCGTTCGCTGCCTCGTCCTCTATCCCGTTCGGCACCACGCTCACATCTGGAGTCTCGTCTGGCTCTAGCTCGTCCTCCAGCTCTATGAACACCGTACGCGCTATGTTCCGATAGTTAGAGTTCACTTTGCCTGCGAACCGGTTCTGCGTCTCGTCCGTCTCAAAGTCGTCGGGCGTATCGTACCACAGCACGCGCGCTATCGTGTGCCCTTCAACCACGAAGTCGTCCGCCTCTATCGTCTCTTCGTTCAGGTCTGACGCGTCCTCAAACACCACTTGCAGGAACTTGCGGTTGTCGTCGTACTCATCCCCTGATGCGTCCCACGCCACACCCGTCCGTGCCTCGTATATCTTCGGCGCTGTGGTGTCTACCGTTATCTCCAGCAGCGCTTCGTCCGACTCGTTCTCGTCCGGGTCGTACGCTACGCAGTTGCCTGCTGCATCGCACGCTATGAAGGTCACATAGTGTGTGCCCTCGCCGCCGAAGTCTATCTCCGTCAGCACATCAAACCCATCGTCTATCGAGTCAAAGTCGTTCGCATCGCTTATCAGGTTGTACCTTGAGCTGCCCGGCGGGCAGTAGATGCTCGCATCATCGTGCAAGGTCACCACTAGCGCTGTGCCATCTGGCAGGTCGTCAGCCGCTGTGCCCGATTCCACATTGTGGCACTGCTGGCTTGACACCAGCGCCACCACCGAGGTGTACTCATCGTCTCCATCTGTGTCAGGCAGATCCTCTGGCTCCGGCAACCCCGACAATGCGTCCGTTACCGTGAACGAGTACTCCACCTCTTCATCGTCTATCGACGCTTCGTGCTCCGGCGTGAAGTCACCAAACTCGGGCGCTTCGTTCTCTATCGACACCGTCTCGCTTATCGTCGACTGACCGCCAAACTCTATCGTCAGTGTGTCCTCTTCGTCCACATCTAGGCGCGCTATCCCGCCATCGCTGTGCTTGTACACCGCCGATGTGCCCTCTGTCGGGTTCTCCGACACCAGCAGCACTGCCGCTGCGAACTTGTTCGGCGTGTGCTCTAGACGGTACGCCTGAAGGTTCAGCGTGTCGTCTGAATCTGATGCCTCTAGGTTCACCACCACGCAGTTCCCGCCGTCGCAGCCCGGGTCTATCTGCTCTGCCGTTACCTCTATCCGCAGCACCGTGCCCCAGCTCGCGTGCTCGGTCTCCACGAACAGCTCTGGCGCTGTCTGGCCCTCGCTCGGCTCATCCGTCGCTGGCAGGTCGTCCGGACGACCGAAGCGGTCTGTGCGCGTGTCCCCCAACGCCGTGTTCGGGTCACCCACTATCAGCGGCGCCGGCACCGGGTTCGCCTTCGACACATCTATCGACTCTATCCCGTCTGCCTCGTTCGTTACCGTTATCGTTACCGGCAACGACGCGCTGTGCAGTCCGTCTGATGCCGTCACCGTCACCGGGTACGACACCCGCGACTCGTAGTCTAGCGGCGCTTCTGTGGACAGCACTCCGCTGCTACCGTCCATCGTGAAGTTGTCTTCATCGCTTATGCTGAACTCTATCTCGTCCCCGTCAGGGTCTGTCGCTGTGTAGGTGGACAGCGCTACGCCTGCAACCGTGTTCTCTGCCACGCTCAACGCCGCGGCACCATCTATCTCTGGCGCGTTGTCGTTCACATTGGTGATTGTCAGCAGCAGCAGCACTTCGTCTGTCGCTCCGCTGTCATCCTCCACCAACACCTCTATCCCGTACTCTGAGCGGATTTGGCGCACTCCGTTCACCACTGGCTCGTAGTCCAGCTCCGCTATCGTGGTTAGCACGCCCGTCTCTATGTGGATCTCGAAGAACCGCGTGTCGTCTGCATCGCGCAGCTTGTAGTCCAGCGTGTCGCCATCGTCCGCGTCTGACGCCTCAAAGTCGTACAGCTCTGTGCCTATTGGCGACACCACATCGCCGTCCGCATTTGTGTGCGTCTCTTCTATCGTCTTGCTCGTTATGAAGTCCGTGAACTCCGGCTTGTCGTTCGCGTTCAGCACCGTAACCGTTATTTCCAGCTCGGTCTCCACGCCCGTCTCGTCCGTCGCCACTATCGTCAACGGGTAGTCGTTGTCTTCTTGCGCGTCTGCGTCCAGCGTCTCGCCCGGTGCCACGCTCAGCTGACCTGCAGCGCTTATCACGAACGGCGGGGCTGCCGTATCTGCCTCCGGCTCTTTCAGCGTGAAGGTTACGTCCGTGCCCTCAGGATCGGTCGCACTGTACGGCTCGCCGAACTCTGCCGTCTTGGACTCGTCAACCGTTACTATCAGCACTGGCTCGTCAAACACCGGCGGCTCGTCCACCGCTATGATGTCCAGCGTAACTATCCCCAGCGTCTCACCGTCCGCATCCTCGTCCTTTATCGTCAGGATGTAGCGGTTCGCCGGGTTCCCCCCTGCGTCTTGGTCTAGTACATTCGCCTCTATCGCCGCTTCTAGGATGCTTATCTGTCCCTCGTCCGACACTGCGAACACTTCGCTCGCATCTCCAGACAGGTCAGGATCCAGGAAGTAGTCGTCCGTTATTAGGTCTCCGTTAGAGTCCTCAAAACGAACTAGCGCTCCCGGGATGTCTCCTGCGCCCTGCGTCTCTAGCACATCAAACTCTGCCTGCGCTTTCGGAGGCACGCCATCTACCGTTACCGTGATTGTGTGCTCGTCCTCTTCGCCTACCGTCTCGTCTCTAATCGTTATCGTCAGCTCGTGCTCGTCACGGTCGGGGTCATCGTAGAACCTCAACGCATCCGTGGACTGCAGCAAACCGCCTTCGCTTATCTGGAAGTTCACAGGGTCTGACACTTCGTACGACACTTCGTGAAGCACTGACTCTTCTGGGTCATCTGCTACGGTGTCAGGGTCGTTACGGAGCGCGGGCACCTCTATCGGGATGTCCACATGCTCCCCGAAGTCCAGTATTTCCATCGCTTCGGCGTCTTCTTCTGACCCGCTCGGCTCTGCCTCTACCATTCCCTCTTCTGGCGCATCTTCCGCGAACTTCGCGCTCAGCTCGGTCACCGTTACCGTGAACTCCAACTCGTCTGGGTCTATCCCGCCCAGGTTGTCGTCTCTAAGCTTCAGCTTCAGCTCGTAGATGTCCATCTCGTCATCGTCGTGGAACCTCAGCAGCTCTGTGGACATCAGCACGCCCGCATCGCTGAACTCGAACAGGTCTGTTGCCGTGTCGTCCGCGTTCAGTACCTCGTAGGTAACATCGTGCCCGCCAGCATCGTCCACGAACTCGCTTATGTCCAGCACCTCGCGACCGACGGCTTTACCACTCAAGGGCTCCATCACACGATTAAGGCCAGTGTCAGGGTCTATGGCGAAGACACTCTCATCAAGCGAGGTGTTTTCCGCCGTGAACTCTATCGGCGCCTCCACCGTGCCCCGCTTCGGCGCGCCCTCCAAGAACATCGCCTCACGCGGCGGCTCCACCGCCGTTATCTGCACCTCTATGCTGTCCGGCGAACGGTAGGTGCCACTTTCGTTCTCTCGCAAGGACACATCTACGGTGAAGGTGTAGACGCCCGCTGGCAAGCCGTCTTCGTCGTCAACGGCGATTGATAGCTCGCCCTGCGGGTTGATGGCGAAGTTCCTTCCATCTGCGCTGTCTCGGATGGTGAATATCGCCGTCGATCCAGTAGGTTCAACGTCGTCCGGAATGGGGTCGGTCACTATCCTGCCTATGTCGCCCTCAGCGTCCGTGAAGATCTGGTACGAATAGGTTTCGTCATCCTTAGCAGCTGTATCGGGGTCGTCTTGGCTCGCTACCTTTATCTCTTCTACATATGCGAGAACCTCGATTGCTACATCGATGGTGTCGGGAGTACCAGTGTTGCTAAACGAGTCATAAACTTCAGCTACTAATGTGATGTTGTAGGTGGCTTCAGGTAAGGTCGCCTGAGTGATTGTTATCTCCCCGCTTGTATTACCAATGGCGAACTTATCGTGATCAGCTCCTTGACTTGAGTGCCTGCCTATTCTGAAGTGCACTCCGTAACTATGTGTTGATGGCAAATTCACAACAATGGTTTGCGCAGTGCCAACCGACGCACCATTAACAGCATCATCCTCGAGTATAGTGAATTTGTAGTCACCATCCTGTACTTCACTAGGGTTGTCTAGGTCTGCAAAATGAACTGTCGGTAGGACAACCTCTATTACTACGTCGATTTCGTCGGCTTCAGTATGGGCAACAAGGGCGTTACTAGAGTCATAAACCTCAGCCACCAATGTGATGTTGTAGGTGCTCTTATTTAAGGTCCGACTACCAACTGTTATCTCCCCGCTTACAGCATCAATGGCCAAAAGAGCGTGATGAGATCCATGACCTGACTCCGTGCCTATCCTCAAGTTCGCTCTATGACTTGATGCCGCATTCACAAGAATGGCTGGCGGAATAGTGCCAATCGTCGCACCAGAAGGAGCATCGCCTTGGGGCACAGTGAACCTGTACGACTCGCCATCAGCCGCCGCTACGCTGGGGGCATCTTGGTCTGCAAAATGAACTTCCGGCGGTGGGACAACCTCGATTGCTACATCGATTTCGTCGGAAACACTAGGGTGTTCAACAGGGACGTTACTCGAGTTGTAAAGATCCGCCTTCAATGTGATGTTGTAGGTGTTCGCAGATAAGGTTGTCTGACCAGCGGCGATTGTTATCATCCCGTTTCTATCATGAATGTCGAACTTATCGTGGTCAGCTCCATGACCTTGATCCGTGCCTATCGAGTAGTTCGCTCTATAAGCTGTATTCCCAACCCAACGAAGGGCTTCCGGAATAGTGCCAACCGACGCACTAGCAACAGCATCTCCCTCGAGTATAGCGAAAGTGTACGACTCGCTATCAGCCGCCGCTACACTGGGATCGTCTTGGCTTGCAAATCGAACTATCGGTAGTTCAATATTAATTTCTATGTCTATTTCGTCGCTAGCAACCTCAATGTTATTCACAACCAACGCCACTCTTGCAGTTAGATTGTAAGTGCCCATATCTACAGTCGTAGTGGTGTACAGTGTCCCACCTGTCCTATCGACGCTAATGGCGAACTTATCTGTACTATCCCCCGTGAGGGTCCATTCCCTTGACTGCCCACTCTCAAGCGTGTTGGGAATGGTGCATATATAGAAAATGTCATTATGTTGCGGAAATTGGCCTACCCGAGTATTGAGTGTGTACTTCTCGCCCTCAGCAGCGGGCGTATTGCAGTTATTTTGGGCTGCAATGGCAATTGTCGGGGTGGCAGATACAGTGATTTCAACGTCGATTTCGTCGGAAACACTAGGGCTAACAAAGCTGCTAGTCGCCGGGTCATAAACCTCAGCCTTCAATGTGATGTTGTAGGTTTGCACACTTAAGGCGTTGCCACCAACTGTTAGCGCCCCGCTTGTAGCATCAATGGCGAAACTACCGTGGTCAGCTCCACCAGTTGTGTCTAGCGTGTAGTTCGCCCTCTGACCCGATGCCGCATTCACAAGAATGGCTGGCGGAATAGTGCCAACCGCCGCATTAGAAGTAGCATCACCCGCGAGTATATCGAACTCGTAGCTCTCGGTTTCATCCTCGGATGTACCTGGGTCGTCATCAGCCGCCGCTACGCTGGGGTCGGCTTGGCTCGCAAAATGAACCGTCGGAGCGACAACCTCGATTGCTACATCGATTTCGTCGGCTACGGTATTGGGGACAAGGGATCCACCCGAGTCATAGACCTCAGCCTTCAATGTGATGCTGTAGGTTTGCACCAATAAGTTCCCAACAACACCGTTATTGACGGTTATCGCCCCGCTTCTAGCATCAATGTCGAAAAGGATACGGTTTCCTACCCTGAGTAGCCTGTAGTTCGCTCTCTGACCTGTTTCCGCATTCACAAGAATGGCTGGCGGAATAGTGTCAATCGACGCATTAGCAACAGCATCAGCATGCTGCAGAGTGAATGTGTACGACTCGTCATCAGCCGCCGCTACGCTAGGGTCGGCTTGGCTTGCGAATCGAACCGTCGGTGCGGACGGGTCCGGTGTCGGTGTCGCTGTCGGTGTCGCTGTCGGTTCCGGTGTGGCTGTCGCTGCCGGTGTTGGCGTTGGTGTGGCGGTTGGTGCCGGTGTGTCTGTCGGTGTTGGTGTGGGCGTGTCTGTCGGCGTCGCTGTGGGCGTGTCTGTCGGTGTTGGTGTGGGCGTGTCTGTCGGCGTTGGCGTTGGTGTGGCGGTTGGTGCCGGTGTGTCTGTCGGTGTTGGCGTGGGCGTGGCGGTTGGTATTGGTGTGGCGGTTGGTGCCGGTGTGTCTGTTGGTGCCGGTGTGTCTGTTGGTGCCGGTGTGTCTGTTGGTGCCGGTGTGTCTGTTGGTGTTGGCGTGGGCGTGTCTGTTGGTATTGGTGTGGCGGTTGGTGTGGGCGTGTCTGTCGGTGTGGGTGTGGGCGTCGGTGGCTTTGAGAAAACAGTGATTTCTACATCGATTTCGTCGTTAATAGTTCCGGTAATAACGACGCCAGAACTCGTGCTATAAATTTCACCTATCAATGTGATGTTGTAGGTGTTAGCAGATAAGGTCGTCTGACTAGCGGCGATTGTTATCTCCCCGCTTTCATTATCAATGTTGAACTTATCGTGGTCAACTCCATGACCTGAGTCCGTGCCTATCCTGTAGTGGGGTCTATTAACTGGGTTCGAATTCCAAAGAATGGCTTCCGGAATAGTGCCAACCGGCGCACTAGCAACAGCGTCGCCTTTGGCTATAGTGAAGGCGTACGAATCGGTATCAGCAGCCGGGTCACTGGGGTTGTCTTGGCTTGCGAAGACAATTGTCGTTGACGCCGTTGGCGTAGGTATCTGTGCGAAAGCGTATTTAAGTGTGCCGTGCCCATTGCCGATAAGCATGGCACTAAACGCCGCAATTATCGCGACGGCAAACAGGATAGGTGCTAATCTTCCATTCATTTCGTTCTCTGCTCTCAGTTATTAGGGTTTGATCTTCGTAGGGTTTCCAATAAAACAGGCTGATGATATTTCGGTTTACGAAATATCATCAGCCTGTTTTGTGTGTGTATATAGCCACATTTGTCGCCCTGTGGCGACTCGGATAGCGGACACACGCACAGCGCAAGCGGCATACCTCGCGACGCTACGCATTAGTATACCATCAAGAGTATTACGGGAAAGGGGTTAAATTAATGAGTTAATGAGTTATGGAGGGTAATTTAAGCGATGGACGGCACAGAAGCAGAGCAGTTCGGTGATAAAATCTACGATGGTCATAATAGAAACGCTCACTTCTGCCAGCGGGGCAAATGTGATGCTGATAGCCTGCTGATAGCCTGACGCGATGAACAACCGCCGGACTGACTTTACGGAAAGGATTGATGAACTTCGCTATGCTCAACTATATCTGCAAAACTTGCGGCGTAGAGTTCGCAGAGAGCGCCACACCACCGCCAAACTGCCCCATATGCGAAGACCCGCGCCAGTATGTGGGCTGGCAGGGGCAGCAGTGGACCACTATGGCGGCGCTCGCAGCGGACGGCTATCGCAACGACATCCGCCAAGAGGCGCCTAACCTGACAGGCATCGGCATAACCCCGCCGTTCTCCATCGGGCAGCGCGCCCTGCTCGTGCAGACGCCGCAAGCCAATGTGCTGTACGATTGCGTCAGCCTGCTGGACGATGCCGCTGTGGCTGCCATTCGCGCGCTTGGGGGTGTTCAGGCGATGTGCTTCTCGCATCCGCACTTTTATGACAGCATGGTAACTTGGAGTCGCACATTCGACGACGCCCCTATATACATCCCCCAAGCCGACCGCGAGCATGTGATGCGCCCAGATGCGAACATCCGCTATTGGGACGGCGCGCCGCTGGAACTTGCGCCCGGCGTAACGCTGATTCAGTGCGGAGGACACTTCGATGGCAGCGCCGTGCTGCACTGGGCGGAGGGCGCAGGCGGCAAGGGCGCGCTGTTCGTGGGCGATACGCTCACCGTCGTCCCCGACCGCCGCTATGTGAGCTTCATGACGAGCTACCCGAACCTGATACCCATGTCCGCAGCCCAAGTGCGGCGCATCGTGGCAGCGATAGAGCCGTATGAGTTCGAGCGCATCTACGGCGGCTGGTGGGAACGCAACATCACGCAAGACGCAAAGCCGGCGGTGAGACAGTCTGCGCAGCGCTACATCGAACACATCGCCCCATAGCGCCAATCCCGCCGTGAGCCGGTGCGTGTCGCCTCGCATCGGCTGCGCACGCATCCCAGCCGGTGCGATTAGCCCCCGTCGCAAGGCTCACGGCGCTCTCTGCGAATTTCCACGCCAGCGTAGGACAAGACGCTGCCCCTGATTGCCACACCCGGCTTCTTTAACCTAACCCCCACCGCGCTCAAAGCGAACTCGCATAGCAACGCATCGGCTATATCCTGCGCCAGCGCTTCCAGCAGGTTGCGGCTGTCATCTTCCATAATGCGCCGCACGGTGTGATACACGGCTGCGTAGTTCACGGTGTCCCTAATATTGTCGGACACACTCGCCGCCCGCAAATCGCGTTCCAGAGCAAGATCGACAACGAACCGCTGCCCCAGCGCCTTCTCCTCAGCGTTGACGCCGTGATAGCCGTAGAACACCATGCCGTTGAGCAGTATCTTATCGGCTGACAATCTGAGCCTCCGCCACACCTACCGACTTGCGCCGCCCGGCAGTGCATCGGCAAGCTCCAAGAGGGCTTGCGCTCGCTTGACCACCGGCACATCGATCACCTTGCCGTCGAGCGATGTAGAGCCGCGCCCTTTCGCCGCCGCATCGTCGAACGCCGCGATGACCCGCCGCGCATAAGCCAGCTCCGCAGCCGACGGCGAGAACGCCTCGGTGATGATGTCCACCTGCGCTGGGTGGATGGCGAACTTGCCCTTGAAGCCTAATTGCCGCGCGGCTTGTGCGTTCTGCCGAAGCCCGTCCGGGTCGCGGAAGCTGAAGTATGGCGTGTCGAGCGCCAGCACATCCGCCGCACGCGCCGCCACGCTGATTGCACTGCGCGCAAAGAGTGTCTCCGACTCGTCATCCGTGCGCTCTATGCCCATATCGTTGGTGTAATCCTCTGCGCCGAACGCCACGCCCACGATGCGCGGGGACGCCACGCATATCTCATACACATTCACGATAGCCTTCGCCGTCTCAATCCACGGTATCAGCTTGGTTCTTCCCGCCTGTTCCCCGAGCCGCCGTTCCTGTGCGCCGAGCATATCGCTTATCTGCGCAATATCCTCAGGCGTGTCTATCTTGCCGACCGAAACGCCGTAGGTATGAGCGCCCACAATCGCCGCCACATCGTCCTCGAGCAGCCCCGTATCGAGCGAGTTCAGGCGCGGGATGACCGTCACCCCGCTTGCCGCAAGCGAAGCGAGATGCTCCGCTGTAATCATGCGCGCATTCGCCTTTTCATCATCCGGCACCGAATCCTCAAGGTCGGGGATGAACGCATCCGGCTTGACGCGGGTAGCGCCTGCCAGCATTCGGGGCTGATTCCCCGGCACGAACATCAGGCTTCTGAGTACAATCATCGAAGGCTCCAAAGTGGGTTGGTGTCCCTACTTGTAAGGCAGCTATATAGGGCAGCAAGTGGGGCAATCGGGCATATTCTTGGTCATATCCATATTATATCCATGCGGTTTCGCCGCAAATCCGCCTGCTAGCATCGCTATCGTTTGGATACGGGCGCTCGCCAAACTCGGGCGAATTATAGCACGATGCCGTCCATCCCCCAAATGCACCCGCCGCCGACAAGCCTTATACTATGCACACGCTCTAACACACCATCTCACAAGGCATAAGGCATAAGGCATAAGGCATATACGCATAATCGGAGAGACCTATGAACCACATACCGCGCATGGAGATCATCGGCATCACAGGGATACCAGAGATACGCGGCGGGGAGGCACTAGGGGGCATAATCACACACGCCGCCCAAGCGCAGGGAACGCCCCTCCAATCGGGTGATGTGCTCATCGTTACGCAAAAGATCGTGTCCAAAGCCGAGCATCGGCTCGTGAACCTGAACGATGTGCAGCCGTCTGCCGTTGCGGTCAACTTCGCCGAACAGACGCACAAAGACCCGCGCCTAGTGGAGCTTATCCTCCAAGAGAGCCGCTCTATCGTGCGGATGGACACCGAGCGCGGCATTATCATCACCGAAACGCATCACGGTTTCGTGTGCGCCAACGCCGGCATAGACGCATCCAATGTGCCGGGCGAGGACATCGTCTGCTTGCTGCCCCGCGACTGCGACGCAGCGGCGCGCCGCATCCGAGCAGAAATCGCCAGCAGCGGCGCAGATGTGGCTGTGGTGGTGTCCGACACATTCGGGCGCGCTTGGCGGGAAGGCCATGCGAATGTGGCTGTGGGCGTCGCCGGCATGGACCCGATGAACGACTATCGCGGCACACTCGACGCTCACGGCATGGTGCTGAAAGTAACCACCATCGCCACCGCAGACGAACTCGCCGCCGCCGCCGAGCTTGTTACCGCAAAGTCCATACAGGTGCCCGTGGCTATCGTGCGCGGCTACCAATACACGCCAAAGGACGCCGCCGCCGTAGACGCCCTTGTGAGGCAGCGCTCCCGCGACCTCTTCCGCTAGCCCCTAACCCCGGACACGCAAGAGCGTCGGCTCACACGAGCCATCCCTCTTGCCGCCAAGCCGCATCCCAAAACATGTACTCGTATCTGCTGCTGATGGTGAACGCCTCAGCCATGCGCTCGCGCTCATCCGCACCGCATTGGGCTGCTGTGCGGTCCACGAATTCGCGCAGCCAGTCCGCAAGCGCCGCAAAATCGTCCCCGCTGTACATCTCTATCCAACGCGCATAGAGCGGCTGACCCGCGGGGAGGCCCTTGCCATGCAGCATGCGCCCTATCTCGCTGTAGCCCCAAGCGCACGGCAGAATGACCGCCGCCACTTCGCCGATGTCGCCGCCAAACGCCGCCCGCAGCATGTGCCGCGTGTACGCCACGGTCGTGGGAGATGGGTTCGTGCTCAGTAAGGCATCCTCGCTGATGCCAAAATCGGCGCAGAAGCTCACATGTAGCGCCATTTCGGTGTTCAGCGTTTCGTGCAACAGCCGCGCAAACCAGCCCATATCATCCAGCCGTTCCGCCTTTGCCGCAGCGAGCGAAATCACTCGGCAGTAGTCTATGAGAAACAGATAGTCTTGCCGCATGTAGTATTGGAACTTTGCCAAATCGAGCGTGCCATCGCCGATGCCGCTCACAAACGGATGGGCGTGTTCCTTGTCCCATATGTCAGCACACATGCGCCGCAGTTCGTCCGAAAAACTCATACGACCCTCCCCAACAAACTCACACATACCCGCTATATTCTGTCCACATCGATACGCGCGCCGGAGCGAACCCGCTTGAGCGCATCCACATTGCCCTCGATAGCGCCGACCACATTGACGGCGCTTGCGGCGCGGCATTCGTCGCCGACGCTTACCGGCGTCCGCCCGAAGAACAGGCATAGCGCACCCCCCGGCGGCCAGTACGCCACCGCACCCATGTCCACCACATCTGATGCGTCCGCATCTAGCGGCGCATCCACAGGAATGCGAAAGTAGATCTCGTCGCCCCAAGTGTTCGCCTGCGCCGCTATGGGCAGGGCGTCCCAAATCATGCTCGCCGTATCGCCGTCGTTCAGCAGCGCCGTAACCTGCACATCGCCGCACTTCACGCTGATTCTTCGCTCGCTCATGTTCGCCTCGATGCTCACTAATACTCGGCTAAACAACGGGTGAATTATACCCTATCCTCGACTTCAATTACTAAATGCGCCTACCCCAAGCGCGCATTCTCCATGATAACATGTACTTCAGCTTTGACCGTTATGGCGCGAGCTTCGGAGGAATGTGCCTGCGTGATAGTCCCCCTGCCAGAATACGGCATTACCGCCATCCGCACCGGCCAGCACATACGGACGGATGACGGCTTTCATCACCCTTGGGAGGTGGGAATCCACCTTGATGAGTAGCAGTTCCCGTATGCGGATGGCGGATATAGCCGGAAGGTCGAAACTCGACTTGGGAGTCTTCGGGGCATGCCTGCCCTGTTTGCCTTGGCTGGTGCTGCTAGGCTGGATGGCATCCGTGTCTTGGTTTATAACCGACGACGCCTTCATCAGCTTCCGTTACGCCCGCAATCTGCTGGAAGGGCATGGGCTGGTGTTCAATGTGGGCGAGCGCGTCGAGGGCTACTCCAACTTCCTGTGGGTGCTGGAACTCTCCGCCATCTGGTGGGCGCTGGGCGTGGCGCCGGAGCACGCCGCGCAGTGGCTGTCGGTGGGATTTACCGTCTTGACTATCGGTGTGATGGTGTGGTGGGTGGCGCGATTCCCCTCACTGCCCCACCGAGAGCTGACCGTCTGGATGGCGCTGGGGCTGGTGTGTAGCAGCGCGACTTTCGCCGTATGGACTTCGGGCGGCGGGCTGGAAACGCGGCAGTTTACATTCTTCATCGTCTTGGCGGTAGTCTGCCTGAGCCTCTATCGCAGCAACCGTTGGGGGTTGCTGGCCGCGTCGTTGAGCCTAGCAGCGGCGGCATTGACTCGCCCGGAGGGGCCGTTGATTGCCGTCCTCTGCTTCGGCTGGTTCGCGGCACAGCGCTGTGCCGACGCCGGACGGCTACGGCTGAACTGGCGGGAGCTGGCGTACCTGATTGCGCCTTTTGTTGTGCTGGTGGGGGCGCATTTCCTGTTCCGCTATGCCTACTATGGCGAGTGGCTGCCCAACACTTACTACGCCAAGCACATCCGCCCGTGGTACGAATCGGGTTTCCGCTACATGGTGGCAGCGGCGCTGGAGACCGGACTGTACCTGCTGATACCGCTGGCGTGGATTGCGTTGCGGCAACGCTGGCGGCAGTACCGGGATGGGAGCTATGCCCTTGTCCTGCTTTTGGTCGCCGCTCATATGGCATATGTAATGCGGATTGGCGGCGACCATTTCGAGTACCGTCCACTGGACTTCTATTGGCCCCTGTTGGCGCCCCCTGTGGCTACTGGCATTGTCCATCTGGCAGCGCGGCTTGCGGCTTGGCTGCGCCAATTTACCCCCATCCCCCCAAGTTTACTGCTGGAGCACGGGTTTGGGCGGTAATCTTATTCATCCCGGTCATTTTCTACGCCAGCGCGATGCAGGCAGCCTTGCTGCTCGAGGGAGACAAGATTGACGAGAGGTTTCTGAGGTTGCACATAGAACTCAATGATGAAAACGCTGGGTGGCTGCTGGCGGCGCCGGGGATGTCGGTACTGGCCGCCGTCTCCAATGATATGCGACGCTTGGCTGCTACGCAGTCCGTCGCATCGCCCTTCACTGAACACCGCGAGTTCGCTAACCAACGATTGCGTAACTGGAAACCATACGAGAATATGGAGCGAGGGGTTATTCCTGGTGATGCGCTGATGGCCGGCAGTGTACTAGGCATCCAGTTTTATTATCTGCCGGACCTCAAAGTCATAGACAGATTTGGATTGACCGACAAAACGGTGGCGCGCAACCCGGTCACTAAGCCCAATCACTGGCGCGTAATCGCTCACGACCGCCACCCGCCGCCCGACTACTTGGAGCAGCGTGGCGTCAACTTTACGGTATACCCGGCGGCTTCCAGCGCCGACCAAGCCCTTGAGCGCGGGATGTACGCCGTGTGGGTCGGCCCCAGCCTGTGGATGCCCTTTGACTCTGACGACCAACATTGGGTCGCCGCAAGTTTCGTCGGGCACGACTTGCGAGTGAGGAAAACCTTTTCAACCAACACTGTCGACAGTAGCTTCCACTACATTGAGCAGGGCTATGTTGTAGAGCAGTTTGTTGAGAGTTTTGAGGACGGTTTTGACGGCTGGCTAGTGGAGGGCAAAGCAGTCACCAATCACGCGCGGCACATCGTTTACGGAGGTCAGTCGCGCATTTCGGGCAATGTCGGCACGGGCTTTCTTACTAGTTACCACCCGAGTGAGGGAAATAAGGCTACTGGGCGGGCATTGTCGCCAGAGTTCATCGCGCAAGACAATCAAGTCCTCGCCTTCCGGATTGCCGGGGGTGCGGGTGAGGGCGTCGGGGTGCGCCTGCTGGCCGACAGCGAGGAAGCCGCGGTCTGGCGCGGCCAGGACAGCGAGCATTTCCGGTTGGTAGTTCACGAGCTGACCGACCACGCCGGGAAGCTCCTGCAACTGGAGCTTTTCGACAATGAACTCGGTGGTTGGGGTCACATAATGCTTGACCATGTGATACTGACACAGCGTGAGGCGCCGGAACATATCCCGCCCATTGCAGGGCAGTAGAGCCTAACTCTCCAAGTTAAGACGCCGCCCAATGGGCAGGGCTTTTTGGCTCATACTTGACAAGCGCCTGCGAACCCTGCCTAAATATGGCTCAGGGAGGGCTTGCACATGACCGTATCCGGCTACATTCTGGCGATAGACCAAGGTACGACCGGCACGACCGCCTTGCTCGTGGACGGCAGCGGCGGCATGGTATGGCAGGCGTACAACGAAATCACCCAGCATTACCCGCAGCCCGGCTGGGTTGAGCACGACCCCGATGAGCTTTTCGCATCCTGCATCGACGCCATAGACGAACTGCTGGAAGAGACTGAGGTCAGCCCGCGCCAAATCGCCGCCATAGGCATCACGAACCAGCGCGAGACGACGCTGGTCTGGGAACGCAGCACAGGCAGGGCGCTGCACAACGCCATCGTCTGGCAATGCCGCCGCACTGCGCCGCTATGCGACGCCCTCCACGCCAAGGGGCTGCAAGACACTGTGCGCACCAAGACGGGGCTGCCCATCGACGCATACTTTTCAGCAACGAAGCTACGCTGGCTGCTCGACCACATCCCCGACGGACAGCGCAGGGCTGAATCAGGCGAGTTGGCGTTCGGCACTGTGGACACATGGCTGCTGGCGAATCTCACCAACGGCGTGGTCCACGCCACTGACACCACAAACGCCGCCGCCACGATGCTGTACAACATCAACAGCATGGAATGGGACGACGACCTGCTTGCGGAGCTGAACATCCCGCCTGCCGTACTCCCACAAGTTCTGCCGTCTAGCGGTGTGTTCGGCTACACGGGCGGGAACTACTTCGGAGCGCAGGCTGTGCCGATAGCGGGCGTTGCCGGCGACCAACAAGCTGCGCTGTTCGGGCAAGCGTGCTTCGCACCCGGGATGGCGAAAAACACCTATGGCACAGGCAGCTTCGTGCTGATAAACACCGGCAGCGAGCGAGTTCACTCGGCGCACGGGATGATCTCCACAGTGGCGTGGAGCATCGGTGAGGATGTAACCTATGCGCTGGAAGGCAGCATATTCTCCACAGGCGCAACGGTGCAGTGGCTGCGCGACGGGCTTGGGCTTATCAGCACATCTGCGGATGTGGAGGAACTGGCGGCGGCGGTCGCCGACAACGGTGGCATGTATCTTGTGCCGGCGTTCACCGGCTTGGGTGCGCCGCACTGGGACATGTATGCGCGAGGCGCCATCGTGGGCATCACGCGGGGCGTCAACCGCGGGCATTTGGCGCGCGCTGCTCTGGAATCCACCGCTTACCAGACGAAAGAAGTGGTGGACGCCATGATGCGCGACACTGGGCTGCAACTCACGAGCCTGCGAGTCGATGGCGGCGGGGCAGCAAATGAGCTGCTGATGCAGTTCCAATCCGACATACTCGACGTTCCCATCGAGCGCAGCGCCGTCGCAGAGACCACCGCCCTGGGCGCAGCGTATCTAGCGGGCATCGCTATCGGCTTTTGGCGCGACACCGATGAGATTGCAGCGCAGTGGGCGTCCGACAGACGCTTCACCCCGTCAATCGACGCCGCATCCCAACGCCGCCATCGCAGGCTGTATGCCGACTGGCAGCGCGCCGTGCAGCGCTCCAAAGGCTGGGCAACACCCTAGCCTACATCGGTTGCATGTACCTGTACCTTATATACTTCATACACCTCAATCTCGACGGGCATATTTCCGCACACTAACCGCAACTGCAGCCCTTTCGTCCCGCCTGTGTTATTCCCCGCCCTTGTTATAAGGTAGAGAAGTCGTAAAGCCGTTCCTTGATGACAGATTTTTCTAACAGAAACACCAAAACATCGCCACCAATATCCAAGAGTTCCAAAAAATTTAAGGAGCACGCAAAATGCCGACCATACAAGCCGATAATCTCCAGCGCATCGCAGCCGCCCTGTTAGTGGGCGCAGGCGCAAGCGAAGCCGAAGCCACCATCATATCCAAGCACTCGGTAGGTGCAAATCTCGCAGGCCACGATTCGCATGGCATCATCCAGATTCCCACCTACATCGACCGCGTCAAGCGCGGGCACATCGTCCCCGGCGCGCCGTTCGAAATCGTGCGAGAAGCGCCCACAACTACGGTGATCGACGGCAACTGGGGCTTCGGATATGTGGTGTCCGAGCGCGCTATGGAAATCACGATTGACAAGGCGAAGCAGCACGGCGTGGGCGCAGCGACCGTATTTCGCCAAAGCCATGTGGGGCGTGTGGCGGATTACCCGATTATGGCTGCAAGCGAGGGTATGATAGGCATCATGACCGCCGACTCCGGCCGCTCATCCAAGGGAGTCGTCCCGTTCGGCGGACGCGAACCGCGACTAGGTACCAACCCCATCTGCATCGCAATGCCGAGCAACCTTGACGGCACTATGTTCATCGACATGGCGACTAGCGCCGTAGCCGCCGGCAAGCTCGGAGTTGCGGTAGCGCGCGGCGCATCTGTGCCTGAGGGATGGATTATCGACAAGGATGGCAACCCATCTACCGACCCGAACGACCTCCGCAGCGGCGGAGCGGTGCTGCCCCTAGGCGGCCCGGAGGGGCACAAGGGCTATGGGCTGTCCGTAATGGTGGAAATCTTGTCCGGCATCCTCACCGGGTTGGGCTTCGGACACGACCCTTCTGGGCGACACAACGACGGCTGCTTCATGGCGGCGTTCAATGTGGACGCCTTCCGTCCCTTGCACGAGTTCAAGCAAGAGGTAACCGAGTTCGCCCAGTACCTGAAGAGCACTCCCACGGCGAAGGGCTTCAACGAGGTGTTCTATCCCGGCGAACTTGAGCATCTGAAAGAGCAGGCGCTGCTGCGGGATGGAATAAGCATCGAGGATTCTACTTGGAACGCTCTGAAGACACTGGCTGACGAATACGGCATGGCTCAAGAACTAGGGATGGATTAAGCAAGCCTAGTACGACTTGTCGCACACATTCACTCGGCATCGTATGCGCTAGCGTACAGGGCGTTGAACAGAAGCTTGTAAGTCCCGCGCGCTTGCGCTCGGAAGTTAGGGCGAAAGCCCATTAGCACAACTTCGCCCTTGCCCAGCGGCACGCTTGCGAGCGCAGTCCTGCCGAAGAGGTTTTCTGCGCCCACGAGTAGCCCGCTGAACAGCGGATTGCGCAGCGGATACTTACCCACGACCCAGCCTTCCCGTATGTCGAATGCCGGGCTGTCGTAGAACATCACAGCGGCGAGGCTCGGCATGCCGTAGGCTATGGGGTGGCTTGTGTCCAACAGCATCGCAAGCAAGCTGCCCGGCGCATAGAAGTCTATGCGCTTCAAATCAGCGAGAACATTGCGGACAGGCAGTTCCAAATGCCGTATCGCATACCTCGATGAGCCATCCCATGTAACCAGCGTTCCCCCATCATCAACGAACCGCCGTAGCTCAGCAGCGCCGCCATCCCCAAGCCCGCCCGTGTACGCCGGGTGGTAGTATGTGCCGTGCCCCCTGTGGATATGCCGCACGGGCTGATGCGGCAGCACAACAGCATCGAACCGTCGGCGTAACTCACCCGCACGCACATCAGCGTCCGACAGCGATTCGTACTCGAACCCGTACTCGTCGAGCACAAAGCGCGTCCAGCCCTCTTCCATCGCAGGGATGTGGCTCTTATAGACGCCCACGCGTGGCTCACGCATCGGGCGCAGCGGCACGCTAGGCTCACCGCCGAGTGTGTTCACTTGCAACGCATCCTCGCTCGCGCTGTCGATTGCGTCAAAGGCGGCGTTGCCATCTAGCGCCACAAATGCCCCTCTGCCGTAAGACACACCGCCCGCAGTGAAGGGCTGCGTAGTGCGCGCCACCGACACATCCGCCGCCTGCAGCCGATTCACAACCCGTGCCGCAGCGTTCGACTCTGCGGGTATGATGCACGCACCCAATTCAGGCATCTTCGCCTTACGCCCTGCGCGCCTGCGGATAGCGAACGCAGCCGACTTCGCCTCATCATCCGCGAGCAGGCGCAGGTTCGCCGCAAACGGGCGCTCTATGGCGTATGCGTTGACGCCCATCTGAATGGGCATACAGTGCGCCGTAACATCGTAAGGCTGCTTGGGCATGCCGTTGGGCTGCGTTTTCATCTCGGGGTATTTGAGCTGCTCCATCAGCGTCTTGGCGTAAGCCCAGTAAGGCTGCCCACGCAGAATGACACGCGACCCGGCGGCAAAGTGATGCCCATCAGCGCTGAATGATGCCTTCGCTTCATGTATTTCCACAAGACCGTTACTCAGCGCACCCAGCATTTCGGCGGCGGCGTACCCATCGTGCTGTGCGGTCGGAACCACATAGGCATACGGCTTTCCAGCCGCAGCAACGGCGTCGCGTCCCACGCCAAAGAAGTTGCGAACCAGCGACCCGCGCAGCCGCGCCGCATGCCGCAGGCAAGACAGCGCCGCATCGAAGTCGTATTCCACGATGTCCCGCAGCCGCCAAGTCCCGCCATCCCAAGGCAGCGGGTGTCTCCATGTGCGTTCAGTGGGCGTCTCTCCCCTGTCAGTCCGCAAATCCGATGCGTTTAGTTTGACCGGAGACGCTATCTTGACGCCTGCCAACTCCGACAGCAGCCGTACACCGCCGTGATAATGCAAGTAGGTGCGGTTGGGGCTGTACGAATCGTACACCACATTCACTGCGACACCCGCTTTGCCGGCAGCGGTCAGGTCGGCGGCGATTGCGGTTCCAAGCATCGCGGTCTGCGCTTGCAGAACCGGGTTCACATTCGGTCCTACCGGGTCCACAAACGGCGGCAGTATCATGCGCACACCGTTCGAGCGCGTCTGGTGCATATCGAAGAATATGTGCGGATGCCACGCATTGAGGCAGTGTTCCAACACTACCTTCGTCTCTTGCTGCGTGAACATATACCAGTCTCGGTTATTGTCGTGTCCGGTGTATTTCTGATACAGAAACGGCGGCATCATCCCCTCGTGGGGTTCGCCGAGCGTGCTCTCATACCAGTTCTTGACTTTCACCAGCCCGTCGGGATTGAGGCATGGGATCAGCAGCAGAATCACTTCGTCCAAGATGCGCTGTGTGTCGGAGTCGTTCGCCGTCGCCATGTGATGCACCAACAGCGTGGACATCTGCGTCGCCCCGACCTCTGTGGCGTGGATGCTGCACCCTATCGCCACGACTGCCCTTCCCGCCGCGATGAGCCGTTCTGCCTCCGCATCGTCGACGATGGTGCGCGGGTCTGCGAGGCGCTCTTGTATGTGCTTGAACTCGTCCAAATTCGCTAGGTTCTGTGGCGACGAAATTATCGCCATCAGAAATGGGTTGCCCTCTGTGCTGCTGCCTATTTCAAGCGTTCGCACACGCTCGGACATCGCTTCTAGACGCCGAAAGTAGCCAGCGATCTGTTCCCACCCTGCGAGCTTGCGGTCAGCCCCCACTTCGAAGCCCAGCCACTCTGCCGGCGTGGGGATTTGCCCTCCTGCATCCGAGCAGAAAGGCTTGTAGTGTTGTGCATCGTCAGTCATACAAGAACCCCGCTTCCTAGCGTATTGCGGTAGACTTTGTTGTAAGATTAATTGGAAAGCGGCAACCAGTTGCACGAACCGACATATAGCATACAATACAATGAGGATATACGAACTATGGCAGATAAACGCTACTGGCTGATGAAATCCGAACCGAGCGCATACTCGTTTGCGGACTTGCAGGGCGAAGAGGACGCCACCGCCGAGTGGGACGGTGTGCGCAACTATCAGGCGCGCAACACCATGCGGGACGACATGCAAGTCGGCGACGGCGTGCTGTTCTATCATTCCAACGCCAAGCCCACCGCCGTGGTGGGGACGGCGGTAATCGTGCGCGAAGGTTATCCCGACCACACGGCTTGGGATCCCGACTCCGAGCACCCCGACCCGCGCAGCACGCCCGACAAGCCCATATGGTACATGGTGGACATCAAAGCGATTGCCCCACTCAATCGCCCCGTTACCCTGCGCGAAATTAAAGCCACGCCCGGCTTGGAGGACATGGCGCTCGTGAAAAACTCTCGCCTGTCGGTGCAGCCCGTTACCCCAGAGCAGTGGGAGATAGTCGTGAACATAGGGATGAACGGCTGATATATCGGCTTTCTCAACGCCCTAGAACATCCAAGAACCCACTTTCCCCGTCGGGCTTGACAATCTATGTCGTAAAGATTCAATAATATGCCCGCTTATTAAGCGAGACAGCAATGAAGGATGGCTGGCGATAATATGTCAACGACAGGAGCACCGACAGAGCATAAGCACGACATTCGGCAAAGAGGCGGGTTCATCATATCGGGGCTGACCAGCGGGCATGGGGTGTTCCACTGGTTCACGCAGAGCTTCCTTGCGATGCTGCCGGAAGTGCAAGCCGCTTTTGCACTAGGAAATGTGGGCGTCGGCGGCATAACCTCAATCAGGGAGCTGGTGTCCGGCTTGGTAACGCTGCCGGGCGGCGTAATCGCCGATGCGCTGCGAAAGTACTGGGGGCTGGTGCTCGCTGTGTGCATGGCTCTGTTCGGCGGCGGCTGGCTGATTATCGGTCTCTCCAACCACTACTACATACTGCTTTTCGGCATGGCAGTGGTTGCGATGGCGGCGTCTATATGGCATCTGCCCGCTATGGCATCGCTGTCGCACCACTTTTCGCATCGCAAGGGAACTGCGCTGTCGTTCCACGGCGTCGGCGGTCAGATTGGGGATGCGCTGGCGCCTCCGGTTACGGGGATTCTGCTGGGGTTTCTAGCGTGGCGTGGGATAATCAGCATCTACGCCGCGCTTCCGCTGTTTCTTGCTTTCATTGTGTACTGGGCTTTCAGGAACATCGGGAGAACAAGCGACACGCAATCGGGTGCAACAGGTGGGTTTGGAGCGCAGTTTCAGACCACGAAGCGCGTGCTTCGCAACCCCGTCCTTTGGGTTGTGGCATTCGTGGGTGGAATACGGGGCATGGCGTTCATCGCGCTCATAACATTCTTCACCATTTTCTTGGACGGCCTGGGGATGACTCCGCTAGTGAGAAACTTTCACTTCGGGCTGCTCATGTTGGTGGGAATAGTCTCCTCGCCAATAGTAGGCTACATATCCGACAGGTTGGGAAGGAAAACGGTGCTCATCCCCGGGATGTTGCTGCTGGCGGTGCTCTCATTCCTGCTGGGGAACTCGAGCGCGGGCATTGCGCTCATTGTCATCATCGCTCTGATGGGGACATTCCTGTTCAGCGACCAGCCAATCCTGACGGCGATGGCGTTGGATGTGGTGGGAGACGAAGTGCCCACCACGGTTCTGGGCATACTCTCGCTCGAGCGGTTTCTGCTCAGCGCGGCGTCCCCACTGATTGCGGGAGCGCTCTACGATTCATACGGCGCTGACGCAGCGTTCGCCTATGTAGCGGGGCTGTTCGCGCTGGGCGCAATCATACTGGTGTTCGTGCCGACGCCGAAGTCCAAGCCGCCAGCAGCTGACCACCACCACTAGGTGCTGTGAGAGCGGCTTATAGCTACACTCGCCCGGCTATCACATCGCCGAGTTCGGTCGTCTTGACAAGCTCGCCACCGTCCGCCGCAATGTCTGGCGTGCGATAGCCTTCGGCGAGTACGCCCTCAACCGACTGCTCCACCGCCTGCGCCTCAGCCTCCAAGTTGAGGGAGTAGCGCAGCATAGACGCCATGCTCAGTATCGTGCCGATGGGATTCGCGATGCCCTGCCCTGCGATGTCCGGAGCACTGCCATGTATCGGCTCATAGAGGCTCACGGGGCGACGCCCGCGTCCGCCCGGCTTGGGCAGCCCGGACAGGCTAGCCGACGGCAGCATCCCCATCGACCCGGACAGCACAGACGCCTCGTCCGTCAGTATATCGCCGAATGTGTTCTCAGCGACTATCACATCGAAGTGAGCCGGGTTGCTGATGAGCTGCATTGACGCAGCGTCCACAAGCACATGCTCCAACTCCACATCGGGATAATCGGCGCTGACCTCGCTTGCGATTTCGCGCCAGAGCCGCCCTGTTTCAAGCACATTCGCCTTGTCCACGGATGTCAGGCGCTTGCGCCGCCCCTGCGCCAACTCGAACCCCACGCGCACGATGCGCTCTATCTCCTGCTCAGTGTATCGGAGCGTGTCCACGCCGCGCCGCCCGCGTGAGTTAGTCCAACGCCGCTTCGGCTTGGCGAAGTACAGTCCGCCCGTCAGCTCGCGCACGATTATCATATCCACGCCCTCGAGCAGATGCGGCTTGACGGGGCTGGAGTTTATCAGCTGGGGATAGACTTTCACGGGGCGAAGGTTGGCGAACAGCCCTAGGTTCTTGCGGATGGCGAGGATGCCATCCTCAGGGTGGGTCTCGGCGCGGGGGTCGTCCCACTTGGGGCCGCCCACCGCCCCGAAGAGCACGCCGTCGGTGTCGCGGCACATCTCCACCGTGTCATCCGGCAGCGGCGTCCCGAATTCGTCAATAGCGTTCCCGCCCACACGCCCATACGCCGCATCAAACCGATGCCCGTATCGCGCGCCAACCGCATTCATCACCTTCACCGCCTCCGCCACCACTTCAGGCCCTATGCCGTCGCCCGGCAGTACTGTAATGGAAAAGTTCATCGTAGTTTTCTCTCCACATTATTCTCACAAGATAAGCGCCCACAAGCGCACAGGGTATTATATTCTAAAACCGCCTCGCATGCCCTAATATTGGCAGCCGACGCACATAAATCACCTCTGTGTCTGATAAACTGAATGCCAAACTCACGGCAAGATTTTGTTCACACCCCATTAGGAGGCAGCAAATGACCTCGCACGAAAGATACGACGCCATAGTGGTCGGGCTTGGCGCAATGGGCAGCGCAACACTGCATCAGCTGGCGCTGCGCGGCAAGCGGGCGCTGGGCATAGAGCGCTTTGGCATCGCTCACGATATGGGTTCGTCGCACGGCGTAACGCGCATCATCCGTCTCGCATACTACGAGGATCCGTCTTATGTGCCGCTGCTGCGCCGCGCGTATGAGCTGTGGCGCGACCTCGAATCCTGCGTAGGCGAGCAGGTGCTGCATATCACAGGCTCTTTGGACGCCGGTCCGCCCGATAGCTTCACATTCAAAGGCTCGCTGCGTTCCTGCTACGAACACGCCCTGCCGCACGAGACGCTCACGAGCGCAGAAATCACCCAGCGTTTCCCCGCCTATCGCCTACCCGCAGAGACGATGGCGGTGTTCCAACCGGACGGGGGCTTCCTGCTTCCGGAGCGCTGCATCGCCCTGTTCACAGAGCAGGCGCAACAGCACGGCGCGGCTGTCCACACTGGCGAGTGCACATTGGAATGGCAGCCAACGCCCGATGGCGGCGTTCGCATCCGCACCGACCGCGCTTCCTATGAAGCGGATTCGCTTATCATCACTGCCGGAGCGTGGGCGTCCAAGCTGCTGCCCGACCTGCGCCAAGCCGCCGTGCCAGAGCGGCAGGTGCTTGCGTGGCTGCATCCCAACCGCCCTGAACTTTTTGCGCCCGACCGCTTTCCCGTGTTCAACCTAATCGTGGACGAGGGGAAATACTACGGCTTCCCGCAGTTCGACATACCCGGCTTCAAGTTCGGCAAGTTCCACCATTTGGAGGAAGATGTGGACCCCGATTGCGTCGACCGCCAGCCCAACGCCCGCGACGAAGCCGTGCTGCGGCAGTTCGCCGAGAAGTACTTCCCCGACGGCGCGGGCGCAACCTCATCGCTGAAAGTGTGCATGTTCACCAACACGCCGGACGAGCATTTCATCGTGGACACGCTGCCCGACGCGCCGCAAGTGGTGGTGGGCGCAGGCTTCTCCGGGCACGGCTTCAAGTTCGCCAGCGTCATCGGCGAGATACTCGCAGACTTGGCGCTCACCCGCAAAACCGCCCACGACATCGGGATGTTTGGGCTAGCACGGCTTGCATAACAAGCGCTGTGCTTGGGACAGCCGCTACTTCAGACGGGTGTTGCATTCGGGCTGATAGTGCCGTATCAGCCGCTCTTCCAGCGCGGTTGCCCAACTTGGGCTGTCGGTCAGGCATACGGCGAACTCGACTCGGTCGCGGTTCAAGTACACCGCATCGTGCAGGCGGCGGTTGCGGCGTCTTTCTCGCGGCGACAGGTGCGCCAGCAAGCGGGACTTGATGCTCTTGCCCTCTGCCGACTTCCCGATGTACAGGCAGGTGTAGGCGTCGCTCCAAATGGCGTACACGCCCCAGCCGTCGTTGGGGAGAGCGTTCACGCTGTCTTGGTTGTAGCGCTGCCGCTCGCTTTCGAGTCGACTCCGAGCGGTGTGATATGTGGGTTCGCCTAGCATGGGGTTACGCGCCCCTTCTGTGGATAGACGCGGACGCCTAATCGTGCAGCCGCATTGTCTCCGGTTCGAGCAGTCCCCGCTCAATGTCTTGCCACGCCGTTACCACGCTGTTGAACGCCACCGCCCGCGCGGAGTCGTTGCGCCCATTGTAGAAATCGTACAGGCTGCGCGCCAGTCGCTCCACGCTGTCTAGCTTGCCGTCCGCGCGTCGGGCGGCAGCCACGCAGCCCGCCACGCCAAGGCGGTCTTCGCCCGGCTGCATGTGGTACGCCATCCGCATGCAGGTTTCCCACGCAGATGGCGCTTCCTGCGTGGAGTAAGCGCGCTCATTGTCGTACGCGTCGATGTCGCGCAGGGTTACCTGCCCCTGATTGGCGTCAAGCAGCTGATGCGTCTGCGCCAACCGCCCTATGACCAGATCGTAGCCACGCGCCAGATCTTCCGCCATGCCGAAATCGCCCTGCCCGCTGGGGAACTGCCGCAGCCATCCCATGCAGAAGCGGCTCTCGGCGTCCAGAGCGCCCTCTTGCTCCTGATGATAGATGTCCACCGCATCGTTGATTGCCATCAGCGCTTGGCGCACGGTTACCACCTCCCCGGCAAGCGTTGCCACGCTGCTGTATCGCGAGTACACCGACATGCCCAGCCCGATAGCAGCCTGCCGCAAGTCCACTGGCGCAATGTGCCCCTCCGTGGTCAGCTGCTCCAAGCGCGGAGGCATTTCCCGCCGCAAGGCGTTGATGAAGTCGCGGCGACTTGCCATCGGCGCGTCCTCAGGGCGCGGGCGACACACCAGAACGACCGAAGATGCGAGGGCGTTAGCAGACAGTGCGTTAGAACGTCCGGAAGCTTCCGTTCGCATAGGCCAAGTGCCCACAATCTGGAAACCGGCGTTGACTAATGCGGTTAGCATGGTTTCCCAGCCTGTTGATGCCACGCCGTTTCGCTTTTTTTCCTGCTGCTTATAGGCATAGAAGATAGACGAGGGAAACTCCGGGCTGCAATGCTGTCGGATTAGTTTCAGTGTTTTGCCCATCAGTACCTCGAATCGCAAGTCTGCATCATCAAACCGTGGTGCCGCTATCATCTCCTCCTGTGTGGGTACCATCATGCTGGCGAACAGGTTGGGGTGCAGGTCTCGCAGCATCGGACGCAGCCAGACATAAAAGAAATCTGATAGTTCAGCATAACTGATGTTGTTATAGTACGGCGGGTCAGTAACTATAACAGGACCATTGCTAGCATGAATCGTGGTGGTAGCGTCTGCTTGGTGAACCTGCCCTTGGTTACTAGAAGTCGGCATATATTCCAATACCTTGGGTATTTTATCCAGTATCAAGTTCCAAGTTCCTGCCGCATCAGCAAACGGATTTCCTTCGGCGAAATCCCAGATCATTGGGATTGCTTGGCGTACGAAAACGTTTCTCACGTTTTCGTACGCCAAGAGGTAAGTCGCATAACTGCTGTTTGAGTCAGCCAACTTTGAGACAGCCAATGCAAGGTAAGTAATGATTGCATTTGAGTATTCCTCAGTTGCTCCATCTTCCAGCATCAGCGATTTGCTGTCTTACAGCAAATCGCTGAGTGTGGTTAGAGCTGCTAGCTGGCGTTCTGTGAAGAGCTGATGCCAGTGAGTGATACCGTAACCACGACCGCTTACCTTGTAAGCGGTCGTGGGCATGCGTTGTTGTGGACGCCATTGAGCTTTAGCGCCGGAAGCGATTTTTTGCATTTCAGCGGTCGGCGAGAAAAACAAACGCCTGCGGTCTCCCTTCGCGACCACGCTAGTCATCACCTCGCCCATGTTGCCGGCGCGCGCCTGCTGTCGCACATACTCCAGCTTCACAGCGCCCTTGCAGGCGATGCAGGTTGCGCCGTTGCGGCTCACTGTCCCGCTTTGGGGAACACCTTCTGGGTGATTTTGCACAACGAATGTGATGCTTTTGGCGCTCTGGTCAACAACAGGTCTCATCCAATGTAGGTTCGTTTTCTTGGTGGATAGTCGCCAGTTACGCATAAGCGGCATCGCCACGCCGCAGGCGGGGTTGGGGCAGGGCACGGTGCGCGCCCACAGCCACGCTATCACCGTCGCCTCTTCCCCATCGGGCAGCTTGACCGTGGGGTACAGATGCCCCACGCGCTCCCACGCCATCTCTCGCATCTTGCGACCGTAGTAGCGGATGTCGTCCGCCAAGCCGGCAGCGCCCTGCCATGGCAAGCGTTGCGCACGCCTGCCCTTGCCCACCATCATCCCCATCGGGTCGGCGTCCGGGTTCACCGGCGGGCGGTTGGCGAACTTGGGCGGCAACTCTATCAGCGCCTTCGTTATCAGCGCCGCCACCGGGTTTAGGTCTGAGCCTACGGCGCGCAGCCCCAGCCGCTGCGCCTCTAGCGGGATGGAGCCGCCGCCGCAGAACGGGTCGTATATGGGTTGCGCCTGCTCGTTCAGGTATGCCAGCACCTCAGCGGGTTCGGTGGGCGCGGTTTCGCCCTTGGAGCGTGCCACTGATCGCGCTATCTCACGGCGGGCGGCTGCCAGCAGTTTGGCATCGTTGCTGTTTTCCCACACCACAAGCTGCTCAATGAGTTTGTGCAGACGCTGGCGCTCCGTGCGCTGCTGCTCTGGCGTGGGGAACTCGTCCACGCAGTCCCCGGGGTCGTCCACTAGGCTGGCGAAGATGACGGCACGGCAGGCAGCCAACGGCTTACGCGACCACCACAGGTGCAGCGTGGAAGGGTGCCCGTGCCGTATGGACTTTTCCCGCGCTGAATGCCTGTTTATGGCGTCTAGCGGCAGGTCTACCTCTATGAGCTTGCGGCGGTAGGCGGGGCTGGCTGCGTTCATGGGCGTGTCGCCTTTCTTGGCGCTAGTCGCTGGCATTGTCTCCATAGCATAAGCCAAAACATAGCATAAGCCAAATAATGGCAGTTCCAACATCTTGCTGCGGGCTTGGAGGGATTGCGGATGTGGGCGCTATGTTTCCGTTGACAGGTGTGAGCGGCTCGCCTAATATAAGTGCAAGGTCGTGCTAAGCGGGGAGATAGCGGTGCCCTGTACTCGCAATCCGCTCTAGCGAGGCTGAATCCCTCGTGCGAGGTTTTGCATTCGGAGCCTCTGCCTGTGGTGGTCGGTGCAGATAGTTGGGTCCTGCGCGGCGGAAAGCCATGAACCCCGTCAGGTCCGGAAGGAAGCAGCGGTAAGTGGTATCTTCCGGGTGCCGCAGGTGTGCCTGACTTGAGCCGACGCCTCTGGTATGCTTTTGGATGCGGATCGAACAAGAGGTGCACGACCCCTTCATACCACAGCCCGCGGCAAGGCGAACACGGATGCTCACCGCAACCCCCGCAGCGCCAACATTGCGACACCCGCGCGCAAAGAAATCGCTGGCGCAAAACTTCCTGATAGACCGCCGCATCGTCGGGCGCATCATCGCCGCCGCTGAGATCGATCCCGCAGACGCCGTTGTGGAGATAGGGCCCGGGCGCGGCATCCTCACCCGCCCGCTTGCCGCCGCAGCCGGCAGCCTTGTCGCCGTGGAGCTAGATGCCGCCCTCGCTTCTGCTCTGTCAGCCGAGTTTGCGGCGCATCCCACGGTGCGCATACTGCACTCTGACGCGCGCACCGTTGGCATAGATGCGCTCGGCGTGGAGGGTAAGCCGTACAAGCTCGTGGCGAACCTGCCATACTATGCGGCGATGCCCATCGTGCGGCGCTTCCTAGAACTGGCACAGAAGCCGAGCCGATTGGTGGTAATGGTGCAGCGCGAAGTCGCCCGCAGTATGACCGCTCTCCCCGGCGATATGTCGCTGCTCTCAGTCGCCACGCAGATTTACGGCAAGGCGCGCATCGTTGCCACAGTGCCCCCGCGCGCGTTTCGCCCCGCCCCGAAGGTTACATCAGCGGTAGTTCGCATCGACACGCTGCCGCGCCCTGCGCTCGACCTCGACTCGGTGGACGCATTCTTCACACTGGTGCGCGGCGGGTTTTCAGCGCCTAGGAAGCAGTTGCGCAACTGCCTGCAGCTCGGCTTGGGGATAGAGCGGGAACAAGCCCGAGCGCTGTTAGACGCTGCCGACATAGACTTCCGCCGCCGTCCACAGACGCTGAGCATAGACGAGTGGGGCAGGCTGTACGCCGCATACCGCCAAAACCCTGCCGCCGAGCGCGCCGATGCTGACGCTTAAGGCGCACGCCAAGCTTAACCTCACGCTCGAGGTGCTAGGACGGCGCAGCGACGGCTATCACGAGACAGCGAGCATCATGCAGACGCTCGACCTCCACGACACGCTGCGGCTTTCGCACGCCGATGCAATCAGCATCGACTGCAACGATGCCGCGCTTGCCACGCCGAACAACCTAGCATACAGGGCTGCGGAACTGCTCCGCAAAGAGAGCGGCTACACGAACGGGGCGCACATCTCAATACACAAGTCCATTCCTGTGTCTGCTGGGCTTGGTGGGGGCAGCAGCGACGCCGCCGCAACTCTGCGCGGGCTGAATGAGCTGTGGGGGCTTGGGATGACGCTCACGAAGCTCCACACCATCGCCGCCAAACTCGGCTCGGATGTGCCGTTCCTGCTGAATGGCGGAGCCGCAATCGCGCTTGGCAGGGGGGAGCGTGTGCGCCATCTGCCAAACGCCGGCACGCACTGGCTCGTGCTGCTGACGCCCGATGTGCAGCCCAAATCGCTGGGTGATTCTCCCGACACACCGCGAAGTAAGACGGCGGCGATGTACGCCATGCTCGACAGCGCTCACTACACCAAGGGCTTGCTGACGCGTAAGCTAGAGGCGCGCATTCGCGGGGGCGGGGATGTGCCGGCGCAGCTGCTGTTTAACGCATTTGACTCCGTCGCGTTCGATGCCTATCCGGGCATAAAGCGATGCTGGAACGCCTTTGGTGCAGTGGGAGCGCGTGAGATACACCTAACCGGCAGCGGCCCCACTATGTACGCCCTCGTGTCGAGTCGCGAGGTGGGTAGCGCCATCAGCCTGCTGCTGCGCCACAAGCACGGCTGGGACGCGCGCCTCGCGTCCACAATCGACCCGCACGCTCCGTAGCCACATCCGCTATGCTGCCAAAGTGAGCGGGAACGCATCCACACGAACCTGCACATCACAACCGCAAGAGGCAAGATGCTCGTATTTTTCGAGGGCGCGATGCTGGGAATGATGTACGCTTCGGTGTTCATCACCGTTGCGATGATAACGCTGTTCCTGCTGCTGAAGCGGCGGGCGCTTGCGGGCGAACCAACGGAACAGCGGCGCTCGCCTATGGCAGTAGCGCTGACCATCGTAGCGATGTCCTACCCCGCATGGGCATTTGTGGGCGGCGTCTTGGGCGTGCTGTATGGCATCAGCGCAGCACAGATGCCGGGCGCCGGTTTCGGCAGCCCGAACCTGTTCTACACCCTATCGGTCGCTGCCGCAGCGGTGTTGACGGCGCTGCCGCTCGTGATACTGCGGCGGGATGCGCTGCTTGGCGTGTTGGCGCTGGCGCTGGTGTTCATCGGCATTTTCGGCTGGCTCCTGCCCTACTTCGTCGCCTGATACGCTCCCCATGCCAAAGTTGATTGCGAAAGGCTGATGAACAGAGCTAGGCAGCGTTTCCATTCAAGTGGTTTGGGCGTAAGCAGATGTTGTAAATTGAGCGGCTGAAAGCGGTTGAAAACAAAGGACAAAGAAGTGGCTCACATATGCTTTGAGTGCGTGGAATGCGGCGCGCGGCGGCAGGCAGACATGTCGGCGCTGGGGTGTGCGGAGTGCGCCGCCCCGCTGGATGTGGCTTACGCCGATGCGCCGACCGACAGCGATATGCCAAGCCCGCTGCATTCGCCCGCCGACGCCGTTACGCTGGGCGAGGGCAGTACGCCCGTCGTGCCGCTGCTTGCTGCCGCTAGACTAGCGGGCGTAGGTGCGCTGTACGCCAAGCTGGAGATGATGAACCCCACCGGCTCGTTCAAAGACAGGGGAACGGCGGTGATGATGTCTGCCGCCCAAGAGTGGGGCGTTTCCGCAGTGGTGGAGGACTCGTCCGGCAACGCCGGGGCGTCGGTGGCGGCGTATGCGGCGCGCGCCGGCATTCGGGCGCATGTGTTCGCTCCGGCGGACGCCCCCGCCGCCAAACTCGGGCAGATACGCGTGTACGGAGCGAAGGCGCATCTCATCGAAGGCGGTCGGCAGGCTGTGGCGGATGCCGCCGTTCGGTTCGCCGCAGAACACGGCATCGTGTACGCATCGCACAACCTCAGCCCATATTTCATCGAGGGCACGAAGGCGTTTGCATATGAGGTGCAGCGGCAATTCAGCGGCGCACTGCCCGCGCACATCGTGGTGCCGGTGGGCAACGGCTCGCTGCTGCTGGGCGCGCACAAAGGGTTCACGGAGCTGCGGCGCGCCGGTGTGGTGGACGCTATACCCCGCCTGCACGCAATTCAGGCGCGCGCCGTGATGCCGATAGCGGCGGCGTTTGCCGGGAAATCCGAGCCGCCAAGCGCGGGCAGAACTGCTGCGGGCGGGATAGCCGTCGCCAAGCCGCCGCGCCTACGACAGGTGCTTGCCGCGCTTCAGGATGTTGGCGGGACGGCGGTCGCCGTGGACGATGCGGACATCTTGCGCTGGCAGACGCTGCTTGCCGAGCGCGAGGGCATATTCGCAGAGCCTACATCGGCGGCAGCGTTTGCGGGCATAGAGGCGCTCGCTGCCTCCGGCGCCATCGGCGGGACGGACACCGTGCTCGCCCCAATCACCGGCTTCGGTCTCAAAGACGCCTTCCCGGCGGAGTAACGCATCACCCAGAGGTTAGTTACTGCTCGCCTATTCTATTGCCGATTGCTGCATCCAACGCCTTCTCGAAGCCTTGCAGCGAACCCTCTAGCGTGCGGTCGTCCACGCAGTACGATATGCGGAAGTAGCCGGGCAGTCCGAAGCCCGAGCCGGGCACGACCAGCACATTGTGCCGCTGCAGCTCGGCTGCGAACGCCACATCGTCCGCAATGGGCGCCTCCGGGAACATGTAAAACGCCCCCTGCGGCTTGACGAGTGTGTAGCCCATCTGCGTCAGGCTTTCGTACATGAAGTCGCGCTTGGCTTGGTACTCTGCGATGTCAACGCTGGCGGACTGAAGTGCGCGGACGATGTGCTGCATCAGCGCAGGTGCGTTCACGAACCCCAGCGTGCGGTTGCAGAACACAAGCCCGTCCATAAGCTCGGCTTTGTCGGCGTAGTGCGGGTGCGCGGCTATATAGCCGATGCGCTCGCCCGGCAGTGCGAGGTCTTTGGAGTGCGATGTGGCGACGATGCTGCGCTCATGGTGGTGGAATATGTGCGGATACTCCAGCCCGTCGAACAGCAGCCGTCGGTACGGTTCGTCGCTGATGAGGAAGATTTCGCGCCCCAGTTCCGCCTCTTTCTGACGGATGACGGCGCACATTTCGTCCAGAATTTGTGCGCTGTACAGCACACCCGACGGGTTGTTCGGCGAGTTGATGAGCACGGCTTTTGTCTTGGGGTTGAACGCCTCTGCGAACGCCTGCATATCGGGCAGGAAGTTCTCATCCGGCGGGACGACGCGGCACGAACCGCCGTGATTATCGGCGTAGAAATGATACTCCACGAAGTACGGTGCGAAGATAATCACCTCGTCGCCGGGGTCGAGCAGCGTCTTGAGCACCACATTCAGCGCACCGCCTGCGCCGCAAGTCATCACGATGTCGTCAGCATGGAAGTCGATGCCCGTCTCATCGGCGAGCTGGCTTGCGACTGCGCTGCGTGTCTCCGGATAGCCGGCGTTGGGCATGTAGCGATGGATGCCCGGCGGGGGGGCGTTGGCGATGCGTTTGAGTTCGGCGAAGAACTCTGGCGGCGGCTGCATAACCGGGTTGCCTAGCGACAGGTCGAACACATTCGCCTCGCCGAACTGCTGCTTGAGCGCAATGCCATCCTCGAACATCTTGCGTATCCAAGAGCCTTGCTCCATAAAGACTCGGATTTTCTGCGATACTGCCATCTGCACATCCTTGAATCGTCATATTTTCAATCGCCACATTTTCACAGCGCAACTCGGATTTTGCCCCATTAGCCGATGGGGTGTCAAATAAATTGTGCCGTCAGCCGACTCCTAAATGATAATCAGATGTTCGCCTCATCCCGCGCAAGCTCGGCTCTTGCCTGAACCTTGTTTTTTTAATCCGTAAAATCTCAGTTTCAAGTAGCAAGTGCGTCTTGCGTGTGCTAGACTTTGCGAATTATTGGGTATGTGTGCAGTCTTGTTTAGACGCCTGTGCGAATATACAATATACTAACAGCGGCTGAAACTGCGTAAAGTTGCGTGAACGCTATGCTTACTCCACGCCAAGAGCTTATACTGCGAATCATCGTCGACGATTATACACGCACGGTGTTGCCCATCGGGTCCGAAAGCGTGGCGCGCAACCACGACCTGGGCGTCAGCGCCGCCACTATCCGCAACGATGTCGCCGTGCTGGAAGACAACGGCTACATCGCGCGCCCGCACTCATCTGCTGGCAGCGTGCCGCTAGACAAGGCGTATCGCCTGTATGTGGAGTCGCTCGAGCCGGAGGTTGACCGCACCATACCGCAAAGCGTCCAAGAGTCGGCGCTGCGCCGCCTGCAATACATCGCCCGCAACCCTGATGAGTGGGCGAACATATCGGCGGCGGTGCTTTCTGGGCTGGTGGGCAACTTAGCGATTGCCACGCTGCCAAAGGCACGCGAGTCGCGCGTCCGTCATATAGACCTCGTGCACCTGCAAGATGTGCTCGTGATGCTCATCGTCGTGCTAGAACAGGCGCGCCTGAGGCGCCAGCTCATCCGCCTGCCCCATCCCATAGAGACGGGCGAGTTGGAAGAGTCCACCGCACGGCTGCGCTACTATATGATGGGGCACAACCAGCAGGAGATAAAGGCGCAAGAGATGAGCCTCACGCCGCTGGAAGAGGAGCTTGTGGAAGCCACCGTGTCCGCATTGGAGGAGGAGTGCAAGATGGTCTATCGCGACCACTATGTGGACGGCATCCGCAACCTGCTCTCTCAGCCTGAGTTCGCCGAGAACGAGCGCGCCCGCGCCATCGTTGAGGGCGTCGAAGACGGCAGCCTCGTGCAGACCATCCTCGCCGAAACGCCGGACGATGGCGTCGTCCGCGTCATCATTGGGCAGGAAAACCCCGACGACACGCTCTCCCCGCTGAGCGTGGTCGTCTGCCAGTACGGCGTGCCGCACAGTGCGGTTGGCGCCGTCGGCGTCGTCGGCCCCACTCGCATGGAGTACCCCAAGACGATGGCGAGCGTCAAGTTTATGTCATCCGCAATGAACGACCTGCTGGAAAGCGTGTACATGGGGTGAATTCTGTTAGGTCGCCAGTCTTTCAGTCCTGTCCCGCAGCCCTAAAAAATCTTCGCCCAACTCGCCCTTATCCTAATCGTTATCGTTCCCTCCCTCTATAAGGAAGGGAAGATAAGGTTTGTAGAAGTATCCTGACCGACTGGAGAAAAAATGTTTGAGGCGCTGTCTGAGAAGCTGAACGGTGTGTTTGGACGCTTGGGAGACAAGGGGCGTCTGACCGAGCGCGACATTGACGCCGCACTGCGCGAGGTGCGGATGGCGCTGCTAGAAGCCGATGTCAACTTCCGCGTGGCGCGCCAATTCGTCGGGCGCATCCGCACGCAGGCGCTCGAGTCCGACCTGCTCAAGAGCCTCTCCCCAGGCCAGCAAGTGGTCAAGATTACCAACGATGCGCTGATAGAGCTGCTTGGCGGCAGCGGGCAGCGCCTAGAACCCGGCCCCAAACCGCCGTCCGTCATCCTGATGGTCGGGCTGAACGGCGCAGGCAAGACCACCGCATCCGCCAAGCTTGCGTGGCATCTGAAGGGTTCCGGCCAGACGCCCCTGATGGTGGCTGCCGACCTGCAGCGTCCGGCGGCTATCAAGCAGTTACAGACGCTTGGCGCACAGGTGGGTGTGCAGGTTCACGCCGACTCGAAGTCCAAGAACACGCCGCAGGTCGCCAAAGCGGGCGTCAAGCGCGCCGCCGATATGAACGCAGCGTGGGCTATCGTGGACACGGCGGGTCGATTCCAGATAGACGATGCGCTGATGGGCGAACTCGAGGCTGTGCGCGACGCTGTGAAGCCGGACGAAACGCTGCTCGTAGTGGACGCAATGACGGGACAAGAAGCCGTCGATGCGGCGCAGCAGTTTCACAAGCGCATCGGATTGACCGGGCTTGTGATGACCAAGATGGATGGCGACGCACGCGGTGGAGCGGCGCTGTCTATCACATCTGTAACCGGCGTGCCAATCAAGTTTATCGGCACGGGCGAGCGCTTCGACGCCCTGGAACAGTTCCACCCCGACAGACTAGCGTCCCGCATCCTCGGCATGGGCGACATCTTGACCTTCATCGACAAGGCACAAGCCCAGTACGACCAGCAGGAAGCCGTCGAGATGCAGCGCAAAATCCGCCAGCAGACCTTCGATCTCGAAGACTTCCTTACCCAACTTCAGCAGCTCAAACAGATGGGGCCGATAAGCCAAGTGCTGGACATGGTACCGGGGATGTCTGCGCTCAAAGGCAGGGTGTCGATGGACGAGCTAGACAGCAGCCATCTAACCAAGACGGAGGCGATAATCCGCTCCATGACCCCAGAGGAGCGACGCCGCCCCGAGCTAATTGGGGGCAGCAGACGGCGGCGCATCTCTCGCGGCAGCGGCACGACACCCCAGGATGTCAACCAGCTCCTCAACCAGTTTGGGCAGATGCAAAAGATGATGCGGCAGATGCTCGGCGCACCCGTCGGCAAGAGCGGCAGGGCGAGCAGGCGCAGCAACAAGCGCATGCGCCGCCTGATGCGCGAGCAAGGCAACATCTTTGGCGGCATGCCGCGCTAGCTGTCAGTTTCCGGCATCAGTTCGCCTGATAGCCCTCAAGTCTTAAATGCTAGAAAATTTCGGCGCAGTGGAAATCGCGGGTGCGGTGCTGGTGATACTCTTCGCCTGCACCGTGTTCAGCGCAATGGGGTTTGGCATCGGCATCGTGGGCATACCGCTGATGCTGTTCGTGCTCGACCCGACGACATCAGTGGTGGTCATCAACTGCTGTGCCGCCCCTGTGGTCGTGCTGATAGTCCTGCGAAATAGAGCGCATCTGCCCGGTATGTTCATTGTGTACATTGGCATTGCCGGGGCGCTCGGTGCGTTCTTGGGGGCGTGGGTGCTCAGCCGCATCGACATCGCCCTGCCAAAAGAGGTGTTCGGGATTGCGGTGTTGGTGCTCATCATTGCTGTCAGCGCGCGGGATGTGCTGAACATGCCATTTTTGCGCCGCCGTGCCATATCATTCCGTGCGTCCAGGGCTGCCTCCGCAAGTGCATCGGCTCGGGGGCAGCGCACCATAGACCATGCATCCGACGGGGGCGCTGCGGTCGTTCCGCCTAACACCGCCGCAGACAGCATATCCCGCTGGTCCCTGCTAATGCCGGGTCCGCGCGTACTAGGGCCTGTGTCCGGCTTCCTCGTGGGACTGTTCATCACCGCGCTTGCAGTGGGCGGGCCGCTGCTCGTGATGTTCTTCCTGTCGCAAAAGATGAACCGACAGGCGGTTCGCATATCGATGGCGGTGTTCTTCGTGTTCATGATGATGGCAGTGCTATCGGGCTATGCTGTGAACGGGCTTATCACTGAGGCGCGGATGCCTCTCATAGGCGTGTGCCTAGTGGCGGCGACATTGGGTGCGCTCATAGGAGACCGCATCGCGCAATATCTCAGCGACGCCATATGGCGGCACGCCGTAGTGGTCATCGTGCTGACGACCAGTGCCGCTGCGCTTGTGCGCGAGGTGAGCAAGGCAATTTCCGGTTATTTAGGTTGACGCCCCAGCACGGCTTTCCTATAATTCGCCCCACAAGGCGTTGACGCTGGCAGTATCAGAAGTTTGGGGGAATGGCAATGTCAGACCGCAGGATTGGCTACATAGGCTTGGGGAATATGGGCGGAGGCATGGCGTCTCATCTGGTGTCCAGTGGGTATGATGTGGTGGTGTACGACTTGCGCGCAGATGCGGTGCAGGCGCTAGTGGACAAGGGTGCAAGCGCCGCCGCTTCGCCCAAAGAGGTGGCGGAGCAGTGCGAAATCATCATATCTTCGCTGCCAACACCACGCAGCGTGGAGGATGCTGCCACCGGTGAGAATGGCATCGTGGAGGGGCTGAGCGCAGGCAAGATATACATCGACATGAGCACCATCGACCCCGACACCACGCGCAGAGTCGGCGATGCGGTCAGGCGCACCGGCGCAAGTATGCTGGATGTTCCGGTTGGCATGGGGCCGGCGCAAGCTGCCAGCGGCGAACTCACGCTGATGATTGGCGGAGACGCCAACCATGTGGAGGCGTGCAAAGATGTGCTGGATACACTGGGCAGCCAGCAGTTCTACTGCGGTGGGCCCGGGACTGGCGTTACAACCAAGATTGTCAACAATCTCGTCTCGTGCACAGTCTCCACCCTGCTGGGTGAGGCCGTTGCGATGGGCGTCGCTGCGGGATTAGACGCAGAGATTCTGCGCGATGTTATGAACAACACCGCCGCCGGCACGCTGCACGGACGCACTTCACTGAAGGCGAAGACCTTTGCGCGCAACTTCGAGCCGGGCTTCAAACTGGCTCTGTCTCACAAGGACTTGGGGTTGGCGGCACAGCTCGCCGCTTCACTCGGGGCGTCTAACATGGTGGGGTCTGCCGCCTATCAGGTGCAAACGCTTGCCATGGGGAAGGGGCTGGGCAACGAAGACCAGACTGCGACCGTCAAAGTAGCCGAAGAGACCCTAGGCATAGAGGTCAGAGGCTCCGAATAGGCTTCCCGATCCGGCAGCACCCCCTCCATACGAACCACAGGAAACTTTCAGGGCAGATGGCTGCGATGAGTTGGAAGAAGGTCTACTGCGCCGAAGCGTGCGCCCATGCCTCCAACCGATTGACTGCCTCTCCCGACTAGGGACGCTGTTGGTCGGGGTGGTGCCTAGTCCGTCGCAACAATTGTGGCCAGTATGTGAGCGATATGGCGATTCCGAGTGCTGCCAGCACGCCGGCTAGGATGTAGGTTTCACCGAATGCTTGGACGAACGCAGTCGTGGGATCTACGGCGGTGGCGTGTGCTTCTAGGCGGGCGTCGAAGAGCGGGCTTATCAGCGCGACGCTGCTCACAGTGCCAAGGCTCTTGGCGATGGCGAGCAGCGAACCGCCGCTGCCGAGCCTGTCCGCTGGCATCGCGCCCATTATCAGCGTGGCGCTCGCTGCCTGAAACAAGCCTATCCCAACACCGGACAGCGCCATCCGCCACGCCACATCTGCCACACTCGACGATGCGCCCAGCGTGCTGAACGAAAACAGCGCAGCAGCAGCCAGCGCCAGTGCTGCGGTCGTCAGATACGCCGCCGGCATACGGTCGGACAGCCAGCCGCCTATCACGGCGATAATCGCAGACACTCCGGGCGATAGCATCAGCAGAAAACCGAGCGTCTTGGCGTTCACGCCCATCACATCGGACACATAAAACGGCAGGATGAACAGGCTGACGAATGTCGCCATGAACAGCAGGAACAACGCTGCAGAGACCGGGGCTATCAGTCGGTGGCGAAGCAGGGACGGGTCGTCTATGACCGGATGCGCCGCCTCGCGTTCCCAGCGCAACAGCAGCGTTACGGATAGAGCTGCCACAGCGCCCAATGCCACAGTCGCAGGCGACAACCAGCCGATGCGCCCGCCCAGCATCATGAACATCACGAGTGTTCCCATGCCCAAGAACGAAAGCATCCCGCCGTGCAAGTCGAACCGCTGTGAAGTTCCGCCCCCGAATACGCTCGGTTCTCTTATTAGCGTGAACGCAAGCCATATGGTAATGAGTGCAAGAGGCACGCGCGCAAGGAATATAGAGCGCCATCCGAACGCATCCACCAGTACGCCGCCGCCCAGTGTGGCGATTATCATCCCCAGCGTGGATATGCCGGACATCACCCCCAGCGCTGTGCCGCGCTGCTCCGACGGGAATATTGCCGTTACCAGCGCCGGCACGGATGCTACTATGAGCACATTGCCCACTGCTTGCAGCAGCCGCAGCCCAAGCACGACCGGTAGCGTGGGCGCAAGCCCGATGAGCAAGACCGCCAGCGTGTACGCCGCAAGCCCGATGATGTAGAGCCGCTTCAGCCCGTACACATCAGCGGCGCTGCCCAATGCAAGCTGCAAGCTCGTGCTACCACCCACATACAGCACGATAATCCACTGCACCGTGCTAAAGTCGGTGTCGAGATTTGCGGCGATGTCCGGCAGCGCCACATTGACCGTCAAGTCTAGCGCGCCAAGGAACATGCCCATTGACGCTGCAACCAGCGCAAGCCACCTACTCACCGCTAGTGTCCGTAACTATGCTATATCACCTCACATCATATGTCCCACAACTCGGGCTTGGCTTGGATAACCACTCCGAGCAGTTGCTTATATATGGACAAAGCCAAGTCTACGAATTCTACGCCGATGCACATCTAACCGGTACGCCCGTGCTTGATGGGTGTGATTTTGTCGCCAATAATCGAACCCAACCTGTCCGTCGACCTCTAACGAAAAACTGCATTCCACCGTCGCGGGATATGAGACAATCAAGCGACGGCTTGCACTTTTTGCGAAACCTTTGGCAAGCATATGCTAATCGCTTGGCGCAGGCTGTCAACCCTTGTGGTGTGCCCCGAGCGTATATCGCAAGTCCACGCGTCGGTGTTGGCAGGAACGACACAGCGTTTGAAGCCCAGCCTAGCCGCCTCTCGGATTCTTCGCTCCGTTTGGGGAGCGCGTCGTATTTCGCCGCTCAGCCCGATTTCGCCCACTGCCGCTAGGTCTGCGCTCAGCGCCCTGTTGCTGAAGCCAGACGCTATCGCAAGTGCAACGCCTAGGTCTGCGGCAGGTTCTACGATTTTCAGACCGCCGGTTACATTGACGAACACATCGTAGTCCGACAGCGGGATACCCACTCTGCGCATCAACACCGAACATATCAGCAGTAGGCGGTGGTTGTCTATGCCGGTTGCCACGCGGCGCGGCGTAGGGATGGTGGATGGCGAGGCGAGTGCCTGTATTTCCACCAGCAGCGCGCGGTTGCCCTCCAAGACGGGAACGACCACTGAACCCACGGCGTCTTTCGGCCTGTCCAGCAGGAAGCTTTGGGACGGGTCGGCGACATCGCGTAGCCCCTGCCCGGTCATCTCGAATACGCCCACTTCGTTGGTGGAGCCGAAGCGGTTCTTCACACCGCGCAGCAACCGCCACGAACTCACGGGGTCGCCCTCCATCTGCAGCGCCACATCCACCATGTGCTCGAGCACCCGCGGGCCGGCGATGTCCCCGCCTTTGGTAACATGCCCTGTCAGAATTATCGGGACATTATGCGCTTTGCCCCATGCTAGCAGTCGGCGCGCACACTCGCGTATCTGCGCCACACTGCCCGGCTGGGACGCCACAGAGCTGTCGTGTATCGTTTGGATAGAGTCCACCACTGCGAGCGCAGGCAGCCGCCTGTCCAGATGCGCCAGCACCTCTTGCACATCGGTTTGCGGCAGGATGTACAGGTTATCGCCTGTGATGCTCAGCCTGTCGGCGCGCATCTTAATCTGCGAAACCGATTCTTCGCCCGTTACATACATCACGCCCGCAGTGTGCTGAGCCACCTCGTCGGCGAGCTGCAAGAGTAGAGTGGACTTGCCAATACCGGGGTCGCCGGCGAGCAGCGTCAGCGAACCGGGCACGATGCCACCGCCCAATACACGGTTTGTCTCCGCGGACGCAACGGCGCGGCGCGGCAGATCCTCGGTTGATGCATCGGCAAGGTGCACCGCATCCTGCGCATCACTGCTCACCCAGCCGAAGCGGGCTGCGTCTACCTTCTCTATTATGGTGTTCCAAGCACTGCATACGCGGCACTGTCCCTCCCACTTCAGCGTTTCGTTTTCGCAGGATGTGCAGACGAACGAGGTCTTTGACTTTGCCATTTGAGTCGCTCCCACATAGATTACATATGCCACAGAACATATTATCGGCTGATTGCCCTACTCTAACATATGTTCTATGCAAAGTGCAACACTTTTTCGAACCTTTTTGCACTTTGGCGAACGGCGGCGGCGTTATTATTGCGCTGATAGGATGATGGGCATCATCTTCAGCGGCACGGAAAAGCCCAGCCGCATTTACATCAGCTGGGCTTCTTGAGGATAAACTCGTGTGTTGAGGCGCGCTAGACGGGGACAGCTTCCTTGGATGTTACGGCAAGCCCGTCTTCCTCATCGTTCAAGTCCACCATCGCTGTATCGCCTATTCTGAGTTCGCCGGAGATGATGGCATCGGAGAGTTTATCCTCCAGATGGTCTTGAATCAGGCGACGCATGGGCCTTGCGCCGAAGTGCGGGTCGTAGCCCTTTTCGGACAACCAGTCGCGCGCTGCGTCAGACACTTCCATGAACCTGCCCTGCTCACGCAGCTCGTCTGCCACATCATTTAGCTGCATTTTCACGATTTCACGCATATTCTCGCGGCTGAGCGAGTGGAACACCACTGTGCCGTCGATGCGGTTTAGAAACTCGGGACGGAAGAAGCTTTTGACCTTTTCCATCACATTGTCCTTCATGCGTTGATACGCCTGTTCATCCGACCTGCCAGACGCGCCCCTCGCAGAGAAGCCTATTGAGCGGTCTTGCCGGATGAGGTCTGACCCAATGTTGCTGGTCATCACTATAACGGTGTTGCGGAAGTCCACGCGTCTGCCCTTGGCGTCGGTCAAATGCCCGTCATCGAACACTTGCAGCAGGATGTTGAACACTTCCGGATGCGCCTTTTCGATTTCGTCTAGCAGGATGACGCTGTAGGAGCGGCGGCGCACGGCTTCGGTGAGCTGGCCGCCTTCGTCGTAGCCCACATAGCCCGGAGGCGCACCAACCAGCCGCGCAACTGTGTGCCTGTCCATGAACTCGGACATGTCGATGCGTATCATCGAGTCTTCGCTGCCGAACATGAACTCGGCGAGCTTCTGCACGAGGTAGGTCTTGCCCACGCCGGTGGGGCCAAGGAACATGAACACGCCGGTGGGACGCTTGGGGTTTTTCAACCCTGCGCGTGCACGACGCACTGCCTTGGATATGGTGCCGATTGCCTCATCTTGCCCCGAGACTTGGTCGTGCAGCGTCTCTTCCATATGCACTAGGCGCTCGGATTCGGTGGCTGCCAGCCGTGCAACCGGGATCCCAGTCCACATATTGACCACTTCGGCGATGTGCTCATCGGTTACCATGGGGCTGTCGTTGCCCTGCTTGTTCTCCCAGTCGGACTGCAGCATCTCCATCTTCTGCTCGAGATTCGTCTCGCGCTCGCGCAGTTCGGCAGCTTGGTCGTATTGGCGGGCAGATATGGCTTCGTTCTTCTCCTTGCGGACGCGGTCCAGCATCTTGGTAACTTCGGTCAGTGAAAGCGGCTGCTCGGAGTTGTTGATGCGGACACGCGATGCCGCCTCATCTATGAGGTCGATGGCTTTGTCGGGCAGTGAACGCTCGGAGATGAAACGAGCCGCCATACTTGCAGCTGCCTCCAGCGCATCTTCGGATATGGTCAGATTATGATGCTTTTCGTACTCACCCTTGATGCCCCTGAGGATTTCCACAGATTCGTCCACAGTGGGTTCTTCTACACGCACGGGCTGGAAGCGGCGTTCGAGCGCAGTGTCGCGCTCTAAATACTTGCGATACTCGTTGGGCGTGGTTGCGCCGATGGTTTGCAGTTCGCCGCGGGAGAGCGAGGGCTTGAGGATGTTGGCGGCGTCCACAGCACCCTCTGCTGCACCTGCGCCAACCATCGTGTGCACCTCATCTATGAACAGGATGCACTTGCCGGATTCGGTAATTTCCTTGACCACCTTCTTGAGGCGCTCTTCAAATTCGCCGCGATACTTGGTGCCGGCGACCAGCGAACCCATGTCTAATGTAACGAGCCGCTTGCCGCGCAGGGTGGACGGGACTTTGTTCTCGGCTATGAGCTGAGCGAGACCCTCGACGATGGCGGTTTTGCCGACACCGGGTTCGCCCACCAGCACGGGGTTGTTCTTGGTGCGACGGCTGAGTATCTGGGTTACGCGCTGTATCTCTTTGGTGCGCCCAACGGTGGGGTCGAGCTTATTGTTCTTCGCCTGCTCGGTGAGGTCGATGCCTAGTTCATCCAGCATTGGTGTTTTGCTGGTGTTCTTGGAGCGCCGTCCGCTGCGCTGGGAGCTTTGGGAGGATTGCTGGAGGATGTTGCTGGTTTCGCCGCGTATCTTGTCGAGGCTGATGCCGAGGCTTTCCAGCACGCCGGCGGCGACGCCTTCGCCTTCGCGCATTAGCCCGATGAGGATATGCTCCGTGCCGATGTAGTGGTGATTGAGGCGGCGCGCCTCATCCACGGCAAGCTCTATGACCTTCTTGGCGCGGGGCGTAAGCCCGATTTCGCTGGGCGTGGTGCGTTCACCCCGTCCAATGATGAACTCCACCGCAGAGCGCACTTTGTGCAGTTCCACATTCAGGTTCGACAGCACTCGCGCAGCGACACCGTCGGTCTCGCGCACAAGCCCCAAGAGGATATGCTCCGTGCCGATGTAGTTGTGGTTGAAGCGCTGTGCTTCCTCTTGTGCGAGTGAGAGCACTCTGCGCGCTCTTTCGGTGAACTTTTCAAATCTGCTTGCCATTTCATCTCTCCTTGACGGAGTTCGTGTTCAACGAAAAATCGATGGAGCTTACTACTAGAAGTTCAGAAATTGGGGGTTGATTGTCTGCTTCAGGCTAAGCCCTAGCCGTCGCCGTTCCGGCTCTATGCGCAACACCTTCAGACGGACGGTTTCGCCTTCCTGAACAACCTCGCGCGGGTGGCCTATCACTCTGTCGGACAGCTCGGATATGTGTATCAGTCCTTCTATGTTGCCTTCCACACGGGCGAAAGCGCCGAAGTTGGTGAGCTTTGTTATCTGTGCGTCCACAATGTCGTCCACATGAAGCCTCTCGTGGATGGTCTCCCACGGTTCCGGCTCTAGGCGACGCAGGCTGAGCGCAATCTTGCGGTTTTCCACATCCACGCGCAGCACATACACGCGCAGCTTATCGCCGATGGATACCACATCCTCTGGCCGGGCGACGGGTCCCCACGACATCTCCGATATGTGGACAAGCCCGTCTGCGCCGCCGAGGTCGACGAAAGCGCCGAAGCTGCTGATGCCGGTAACCTCGCCGTCGCGGATGTCGCCTACATTCAATTCCTGCACTAGGCGCGCCTTCTGAGCATCGCGCCATTCCTGCACGGCTTGGCGCTCGGAGAAGATGGCGCGGTTGCGGTTGCGGTTTATCTCCAATATCTTGAGGCTGATCACCTTGCCCGTAGCGTCTGCGGCGAGCTGGCTGCGACGCGCTGATGTCTCCGGGTCTTCCTGCTCTCCGTCCGGTGGCTCGCGGAAAATCTCGCGGGACACGCTGACAAGCTGGGACATCGGCACGAAGCCCTGCACTTTTTGCACATCCACGATAGAGCCGCCCTTGTTGAAGCCAAGTATCCGGCCTTCCACCGTTTCGTTGGCTTCCAGCGATTTCTCCAGCTCGCGCCAGCCGGTTTCGCCGAGCGCTCGGTCTATGGAGAGAATTGCAGCGTTGTCGGCAGACTCAGGGCGAAGCACATAGGTGATGACCTTGTCGCCCACCGATATGTTCTGCGCTTCTTCGTGGCTGAGCGAGCGCATTTCGCGCTGTTGCACAATGCCTTCGGACTTGTGCCCGATGTTCACTAGGATGCCGTCGCCGTCGATGCGCATCACTACGCCTTCGACCACTTCGCCGCGGCGCAACGGCTTGATGGGATCCATTGCGTCGAGCAGATCGCCCATATTTGGCAGGTCGCTAGCGCCTTCTTCCTCATCGTCGAGGTCAAAGTCGTCGTCATCAAGGTCTTCTAGATCCGCCAAGTCGATGTCCTCTGCACTTGGCAAGGGTTCGACTGGCGGCTCTACAGCCGGTGCGTCAGGCAGTGCGGAGGTTGCCTCCGCCGCTGGGGGCGCCTCTTGGACGGGATCAGCTGCCTGCTGGGGAGCGGCTGCCTCCGCTGCGGGAGTGTCCGCATTCTGTACGGTGGAAGCGTCGGGCATAATGGCGGGGTCGTCTTGGGAAGGGTGATTAGTTGTCACGGCTCTAGTGGGCCTTTCTTCATAGTGCGTTGCCTACATTATATTCACATCATATGGTTGTGTAAAGGTGTTGGAGCGTATCACATGAAAGCGTTAAATCCAGACACATTGCGCCCGAAATGCTATGGCGTTTGCACTGAACGCAGACGAGAGCAAGCCGTCAGTTCCCGATACCCTTGAAGCATACCCTTTTTATGATAAGCGTTCAAGTGCGACAAACCACCTAGTTGCGCTTCCCAAGTGAGCATTGCGGCCCGATTGGCGGTCTGATTGACACTTACGCAGGCGAATGATAGATTTATCCGCAATCTTACCGCACTTTAATACCGTTGCTGCCTAAACGCACGGGGCATACGGGGCATTGGGAAAGGGGCGAATCCCCAACAGCGCCACTGTGGGTGGAAATCGCACATCATGTGCTGCGGAGGCGCACTGAACCGCAAGTCATGATACTGGGCTGTGCTTAGGAATCGGCTGCTCGACGGTGATGCGTTCCTCACAACACCTTGTCCGTTTCGCCGCACACTGATCGGGCTGCGCGCTTTGCGGTCTGTCGCTCCGACTTGCGCGACATAAGTCGGGGCTTTTTTGCGCCCATGCTAATTGCCCATGCCAACAGCCCGTTCCAACCGAAAGAGAGGGCTTTCTCTCGCAGATGATTGTATTTCTGACCACATCGGACACCGATATTCTGACATTAGATGGCGCACGGGCGGATCTGCCGGATGCGCTTGCCAACACGCTTGCGCTGAACCCGTTCGTGCTGTCGCAAGATGCCGCTTCGTTCGACGATTTCGTATCCGGGACGCTGCCAAGCGCAAGGCTCGTGTTGGCGCGGCTGCTCGGCGGCGAAAAGGCGATGGGCGAGCATTGGGGGGCGCTAGATGCGGCGTGCAGGCGGTTGGGTATCCCGCTGGTGGCGTGCTCGGGCGAGCCGCAGCGCGACGCCGTGTTCGAGCGGCGCTCCACCACGCCCGCTATCGTGGCGCAGACCGCATACGAGTATCTGAACCACGGCGGTGTTGCCAATATCGCCAGCCTGTTGCGCTTTCTCAGCGATACGCTGCTTGGCAGCGACTATGGCTACGACGCACCTACACCGCTGGCGCAAGATGGCGTGTATCTCCCCGAGCTAACCGACGCCGTTAGCGCTGCCGAGTATCGCAAGCGACATTGGAACGCGGACAAGCCCACGGCGGCGGTGCTGTTCTATCGCGCACACTGGGTCAGCCGCAACCTCGAGTTTGTGGATGCGTTGGCGGATGCGATAGAGCGGCATGGCTGCAACGCCATGCCTGTGTTCTGCTCCAGCCTGCGCGAGGACGACGGCGCAGTGTTTCGCAAGTATCTGATGAACAGCGGCGGCGATGCGATGGTGGACGCAGTGGTCTGCACACAGAGCTTTGCCATGAGCCACCATCCTGGGCTTGGCGCACAGAATGACGATACAGCCGACAGCTGGGACATCCGCATCTTGCAGCGATTGGATGTGCCCGTCTTGCAGGCTGTCGTGTCCACGGAGCCGCGTGCCAGCTGGGACGAGCGCGACATCGGGCTTAGTCCTTTGGACATCGCAATGAATGTGGCGCTGCCAGAGCTGGACGGGCGCATAATCACGCTGCCAGTGTCGTTCAAGGAACGGGCGGCGTCCGATGGAGATGCGGCAAACGGCGGCGGTGCACTAATGCGATACGCTCCGGACATGCAGCAGGTGGACTCTGTGGCGGCGCTAGCCGCGCGCTATGCCGCCCTCAGGCATACGCCCGTGTCGGAGCGCAAGGTAGCCATCGTGCTGAGCAACTACCCCACGAAGGCAGCCCGTTTGGGCAACGCCGTGGGGCTAGACACGCCGGCGTCCGCTATCAGACTGCTGAAAGCGATGCGGAGCGCGGGCTACACGGTCGAGGACATCCCCGACGATGGCGACGCACTGATGCGCCGCCTCATCGAGCGCTGCTCATATGACGCCGATTTCCTGACGCCTGAGCAAGCGCACAACGCCGAGGGCAGGATGAGCGCATCCGAGTATCGGCGGCAGTTCGCCACGATACCCGACGACACGCGCCAAGCGATGCTCACCGACTGGGGCGAGCCACCCGGCAGCGTGTACACCGATGACGGCACGCTGTTTATGGCGGGGTTGCGGTTGGGCAATGTGTTTGTAGGGATACAACCGCCGCGCGGCTTCGGCGAAAACCCTATCGCCATCTACCACAGCCCCGAGCTGATGCCCACGCACCACTACATCGCATTCTATCGCTGGCTGCGGGACGGTTTCGGCGCTAACGCTGTTGTCCATCTAGGCAAGCACGGCACGCTGGAGTGGCTGCCCGGCAAGGGCGTCGGGCTGTCCCAATCCTGCCTGCCACAGGTGTGCCTGCCGGATATGCCGCACTTCTACCCGTTCATCATCAACAACCCCGGCGAGGGCACGCAAGCCAAGCGCCGCTCCCACGCCGTCATCATAGACCACCTCGTCCCGGCGATGACCACCGCAGACAGCTACGGCGACATAACCCGCTGCGAGCAGCTGATGGACGAGTACGCCCGCGCCCAAGGGATGGATCCGCAGAAGCTGCCCATGCTGCGCGCGCAGATATGGGAGGTTGTGCAGAAGGCGCGCCTGAACGAAGACTTGGGTGTGGATGAGATACCGGACGATTTCGACGACTTCATCCTGCATATAGACGGATACATCTGCGAGCTGAAAGACGCACAAATCCGCGACGGGCTGCACACGCTCGGAGAAGCCCCGCAATCGGGTCTGCTTGTAGGGCTGCTGCTTGCGCTGACACGCCTGAACAACGGCGCTGTTCCCGGGATACGCCACGCAATCGGCGACGCACTGGGCATCGACTACCCTGCGCTGCTGCAAGACAGGGGCGCATCGGTAGACGCAGCCTCGCTCCCCGCCGCCTTGTCTGGGGCGCAAAACGGCGCAGTCCTCGATGATACGCATACGCCCATCCGCAGCGCCGGCGATGTCATCGAGCGGCTCGATGCGCTGGCACGGACGCTGTACGAGCGGCTCGATGCGGCTGGCTTCGACGCATCCCATGCCGACAGAATCGCCGCCGACACGCTGGGGCGGCAAGCCGATCTAGACGGCGTGTGCGCCGCATTGACCTATGTGTGCGAGCGTATCTATCCCGCACTGGTGCGAACCACTGACGAAATCGACGCCCTGCTGCGTGGGTTCGACGGACGGTTCATACCGCCGGGTCCGGCAGGCGCACCCACACGCGGCATGGCGGGCGTGCTGCCTACGGGGCGCAACTTCTATTCTATGGACCCGCGCAGCATCCCGTCCGAAACATCGTGGCAGATAGGGATGGAACTCGCCGACTCGCTGGTGAAACGCTACTACACTGACGAGGGCGAATACCCGGAATCGGTGGGTATCAGCGTTTGGGGGACTTCGGCGATGCGGACGCACGGCGACGACATCGCACAGATACTGGCGCTGCTCGGCGTCCGCCCGCGCTGGCAGGAAGAGAGCCGACGCATCAGTGGGCTGGAGATCATCCCGCTCGCTGAACTCGGACGCCCACGCATAGATGTTACCGTGCGGATTAGCGGCTTCTTTCGCGATGCCTTCCAAAACCTCATCGTGATGATGGACGACGCATTCCACAAGGTGGCAGCGTTGGACGAATCGCCGGAGCAAAACTTCATCCGCAAGCACTACGCCTCCGAGTTGAGCGACAAGATCGCCAATGGCACCGACGCAGCGCAAGCCAAATCCGAGTCGCTATACAGAATCTTCGGCAGCAAGCCGGGCAGCTATGGTGCGGGCATCTTGCAGTCCATAGACGACGGAGGCTGGGAGTCGGACGAGGATTTGGCTCAAGTCTATACAGCATGGGGGTCATACGCATATGGCAGGCGTCAGCACGGCGTCAGCGCCGTCCGTGAGTTCCGCCGTCGCTTCGCTGGCATAGATGTGGCTACCAAGAATCAAGACAACCGCGAGCATGACATATTCGACTCGGACGACTATATGCAGTTCCACGGCGGGATGATTGCCACGGTGCGGGTGCTCGCAGGCGAAAACCCGCGCCAGTTCTTCGGCGATTCGTCCGACCCATCGCTGCTACGGACGCGCGACCTAAAGGACGAGGCGCGCCGTGTGTTTCGCAGTCGCGTGGTCAACCCCAAGTGGATGGACGGGATGAAGCGGCACGGCTACAAGGGCGCATTCGAGCTTGCCGCAACTGTAGACTACATCTTCGGATACGACGCCACGGCGCAGATAATCGACGATTGGATGTACCAAGAGGTAACGGAACGGTATGCGCTCGACACGGATATGCAGCAGTTCTTCGAGGAGAGCAACCCCTGGGCGTTGCGCGCAATCGCCGAGCGCCTGATGGAAGCCGCCGACCGCGACATGTGGCAAGACGCCCCGCAAGAGATGCTGACCGAACTGCGCCGCATCTATCTGCGAACAGAGGCGCTGCTAGAAGAGCGGCAGGAGCTGCGCGAGTAGAATGCGGGCAGAGTACGGCAGGAAGAGAAGGGATTAGCCCGCTTTAAATCTGCTTCCCGATGCCCCGCTCGAGCGCAAGCTCGTACAATCGTATGCCGGTGGTGATGTCTTGCACCGCAAGCCCTTGTGATTCAAAGAGCGTTATCTGCTCTGCGGATGTGCGCCCCGGCGCATTGCCTGAGACGATGTCGGCTAGGCTGCGAACCTGCTCCCAGCGTATAGCGCCTACTTCCGCCGGATATATGAGGTCGCCGCACTCCAGCTTCGCTTGCTCTATGTCGTCGGCTGCGATGATGTCTGAACGGCGTATGGCTTCACCGTCGAGTTCGCGGCGCATCCAGTGGTTTGCGCCGGCGGCGTTGATGTGTGTCCCGGGCGCAAGCCATTCGCCGTTGAGCACCGGGCGTGATGCGCTTGTCATCGTGATGACCACATCGGCGTCAGCGACGCACTCTTCGCCGCTCTGCACGGGCGTTATGTCGATGCCGAGTTGGGCGCTCATACGCTCGGCGAAGCGCTCGCGGCGTTCCGGTCGGCGGCTGTACACCTTTGCGTTCGTGATGGGGCGCACCCTGCACACCGCCTCCAACTGTGTGCGCGCCTGATAGCCGGAGCCGATGATGCCCACCGACGATGCGTCCGGAGCCGCCATGTGCTTGGTGGCGACGCCGCTGGCAGCGCCGGTTCGCACCTGCCCGAGGTCTGACGCCTCCATTAGCGCTAGCAGTTCGCCGCTCTCCGCACTGATGAGCTGCACATAGAACTTGACGGCGTTGCCCGGCACGACGGCGTATGCTTTCAGCCCAATGACACCCGCGCCCGGAGCGGCGGCGCACATGAAGTTGAACAAACCGCCGTCGGGCAGCCGGATGCGGGAGCGCGGAGGGTTGGTTGCATCGCCGTCCGCAAGCAGCGCAAACGCCTGCTCCACGCTCTCGAGCGCTATGTCCATCGTCAGGACTTCGTTCACATCGGCTTCGGTTAGGTACAGCGCCATATAGCCTCTTTCTTGCAGTAACCCCTTCGCACGCAGCTGGAACTAGCGCCCAAGCGCGGGAACTAGCCGCCGCTGATGAATTGCTGGAACGGGTTTTCAGGCTGCGGGGACGGTGTGATGGTCGTGGATGCGCCGAGCTGGTCTATCATCCAAGCGTATATGTCGGAATTGAACACAGCATATACTTCGTGTTCGCGGCGCTGTTCGTTTATCCAGCGTTCCAGCGCGCGAGTTTTGAGCGTATCCAAGTTGGCGGGGCTGAGTTCGCGGAGTTCGTCAATCTCCGACACCATGAATATATACGCCTGCTGGCGCTGGTCGCGGTTTGGGATGGGGTCGCTGAGCTTACCCACTTCCAAGCTCGCGATGACATCGTTGTAGTCTTCGAGCACGCCGAGTGGCAGCCAACCAAGTTCGCCGCCGCGCCGAATGAGTTCAGGGTCATCGCGCGAAAACTCCCGTGTGGCAGCCCTAAACGCCCCGTGCAGCAGCAAAGGGTCGGTGCTTTGGCGCACGGCGTCCCTGTACTTCGTCTGCAATATGTCTATCTCGTCGTCGGGGTTCATGGCGAGCCGATACACATGGTATTGCTTCGTTACCGTCGGGACGGATTCGCCGACATACTGCCGCACTTTTTCGCGCAGCAGCGTGCGGCGCACTATGTTCCGGTGTTCCTGTTCGTCTATTTGGGACGAGTTCAGAAAGCCGGAGTAGAGTTCCTTGAACTCGCGGTCTAGCTGCTCATCGGACTTGCCGGCGAGGGTTGCACCCGCCTGAAAGATGATGGTCGCCTGTATGTGGCGGTCGACTTCCTCATCGGACACGGTGATACCTATGCTTGGGGCGGTCTGCGAGATGATCTCATTCTCGACGATGAGCTGCAGCGCCTTTAAGATGTCGGTGCTGGAGTCGATGCGCTGCCCCGCGTCTTCTAGCAAGCGTTGGCGTATGCGGAGCATCTTGACCATATCGCCGCGCGTGTAGGTAACCTCGTTGACGCTGACAACGCGCTCTTGAGGCGGGCGCACGAATATGAGCACATAGCCGGCGAAGAGTATGCCGACTATGATGATGAGCATGACGCCGATGACGCTAAATGCGAGCCGGCGGCGCCGCTGCACCTCGCGGATGCGCGTGGATTCGCGGCGGCGGTCGGTACGCGGCATCGGAGCGCCCGAAGATGGCATAGTGGGTTGGTTCGGTTCGTTAGCCACTTGTCAGATCTCGTCGCTAGGATTGCAGGCGTGTGCTGCTGCGCCTGCGGGCTAGGATGCGTATCCTCCGCCGGGCATCTTGTGGTCGGGGCTGTACGGGATGAGCGCAATTGCGCGGGCGCGCTTGACGGCGCGGGACAGAGCGCGCTGATGCTTGGCGCACACGCCCGTCTTGCGGCGCGCCTCCAGCTTGTAGCGGTCGGATATGAACCGCCGCAGCCGTGCCACATCCTTGTAGTCGATGTGGGTTATCTTGTCCACGCAGAAGCTGCATATCTTGCGGCGGGCGTAGTACCGTGGCCTGCCACGCCTACGCTGGAAGCCGCCGCTGCGGAACGGGGGTCTGCCGCCGGCAGGCGCGCCGCCCTGCCTCGGTGCGCCCGGTCTGGGTGCACCCGGCCTTGGCCCCGCTGGCCTTGGTGCTGCGGGTCTAGGCGCTGCGGGCGCACTAGGCGCTGGACTGCTAGGGGTCGCGGTCTGCTGGGTCGTCATTCTGTTACCTCTGTTGTTGTTCCGTAGTCGCTGTTGTGTGCGCTATGTCGTGCATCTACCAAGGCAGGTCGTCGGCGTCGCTTGGGCCGTCGGGGGGAGCGCCGCCGCCCTGACCTGTGTCGCCGCCGTAGTAGCCGCCGCCGCTGCCATAACCGCCGCGCCGCTCACCGCCACCACCACCGTAGCCTCCGGTGTCTCTCCCGCCGATGAATTTCACTTCTTGAGCTCTCACATCAAGGGAGAAGCGGGTTTGCCCCTGCTGATCAACCCAAGTTCTGCTCTGCAGTCTGCCCTCTACATATACCTGTCTGCCCTTGGTAAGGTACTGGTTGCATATCTCAGCGAACCGTCCGAAGACACTCACTCTGAACCATTCGGTCTCATCCCGTTGCTCACCGTCGCGAGTGTTGTATCTACGGTTCGTGGCGACGCTGAACGAGGTTACGGCATCGCCGTTGGGCATGTATCGCATCTCGGGGTCGCTGCCTAGATTGCCGATGATGGTAATTTTGTTATACATAATCCATCTTGTGGGTGTGCTAGTGGGTAATGAAATTTCCGAGCCGTCGACACATTTGTGGATGCGATAAGCGCACTAGTCATCTGACAAGCCGACGGAGTTGCCCCGGTCTATATCTTCGTGATGAGGTGGCGGATGACATCTTCGGATGTGTCGAGGCTGCGGTCTAGGGCAAGCACATCCTTGGCGTCTAGCGTGAATTGGACGACCACATAGATGCCCTCCATGAACTTGGCGATGGGGTATGCGAGGCGACGCAGTCCCCATGTGTCGCGAGCAGTAACGCTGCCGCCATGGTCGGCGATGAGCGCTCCCATTCGCTCTACGATGGCATCCACTTCGCCTTCGTTAGCCTCAGGCGTGATGATCAGTACAATTTCGTAATCGCGTAGTCGCTGCGCTACCAAGCTCTGCTCCTGTGTGTCGGCTGCCCGCAGCGTTTAGCGGGCAAAGATGTGTGCGGCAAGCAGGCGCATACGGATGAGTGTCGGCGCGCCACTCGCTTCAAGTCCAATCGGTGTGTGGGGCATTATATCACGAAGTTCCCCAATGCTGCTATCCTGCAAGATTGGGATTTTGCTGATACCCGCACTCGGCGGGGCGCATCAGGCTTTTGCGCAGGTCATCTTGCGATGATGCTCATTGAGCAGGCTATCTGCGGTGGGATGCCCATTGGCGGTATGGGCTTGTCGCAGCGGTTTGGCTTGGGCAAGTCAGGCAGCATCGCATTGAGGGCGCTCACCAGCTGGTTGCCTGTGATGTTGGCTCGCATCATGCCCCTAATGCGCTCGTCCACGCTGTGTGGCAGTTCGGCGGTGAATGCTGCTCGCAATTCCTCGATTTTCTGCAGGAAATCCGCATCGTGTGTGTCATCCATCCGTAGCTGGCGCAGGTGTCGGCTGATGTATCGGGCTGTCCGATTATCGCGGCGGCGCTGCTCCAAACTTGCTGGTTTAGGCGACAGTTCCCTAGCCAAAGCCGCCACCGCTGCGCCGACGCGTGCATTAATGTCCGGCGGCAATGGAACCCCCGGCGTGTCGGGTTCGCACTCCACCTGCCGCACCAGTTCGCCGTGAGTGAGCTGCAGGACATCGCCGACGGCGTTGGTGGCGTAGCCTTGTCTTCTGTCTCCGCTGGCGACAAGGGTGATGGTCGACCCTGGGCGGGGATGGTCATCCGCCGCCATTGCGGCGCGCAAGCCGTTGGGCATTCGCTGTAGTCGCTGCCACAACTCCGGCTGTTCCCGACGAATGCGGTTCAGCAGCGCGTTGGCTTGCTGTGCCACTGCCAGACTGTCAGTAACGGCGTCTTGCTCTTCTGGCATTTCGCCATCGTATATGGCGTAGATCGATTCGGGGTTGACCTGCTCCGCGTTTTCCAGCACCACATTGTCAAGCCCAATCAAGTCATGGAACGCCTGCACTCGGTTGCCCAGAGTGCCCCGAATGCCAATAGCGCCTTCCACGGCGGGGTCAGGCATCATGTTGTGCAGATAGATCTCCTCGTGTTCGCTTGTGATGCGGTCAACTCGCCCGTGCCGCTGGATGAGCGTTACTGGATTCCAGTGCAAATCGTAGCTGACCACACGGTTGCAGTCTTGCAGGTTTTGCCCCTCCGCAATCACATCAGTGGCGACTAGGATCTGGGTCTGCTCGCTTTCCGCCATGTCAGCGCAATCGTTGCTCTGCGGGGAGAACTTGGTTACCTTGTCAGCGCTGTGGCGGTCGCCGCCCATCAGCAGGTCAACATTGGCATCGGGGTTGTCGGCTTTGAGTTGGTGGAACAGATAATTGGCGGTTACTTTGGATTCGGTGAAAATCAGCAGCTTTTCGCCTGCAACTCCGGGGGACTTCACGAAGCTCTTGATTTCGTGAAGTTTGGCATCGTCGCTAGCGTCTCCGTTAGGGTCGGCATTGATGGTTCTCAGAGAGTTAGCGATTGCGTTCAGCACACGGCTGTCGGCTTCCAAGTCTCCCAGCCATTCGCGGCAGTCAAAGTCGTTGGCGCGGTAGGACTGTTCCCGGATGGTGATGCTCTCTTCGTCTCGGTCTAGCTCGTCTGTGTCTTGTTCCTCATCTTTGGGCGGGCTGATAGGCGGGGCTTCCTCGCTGTCTACAATGCCCTCATCCTTGCTAACGCCGCCGCTGAGGATGTGGTCGCGGAATGTTCGGTTGCTGTCAATCAGCACTGCCAATGTGCTGCGGAACGCAGGGATCGATGATTCCAGCCGTTTCCACAGGTTGGTGGTCATGATGCCGGCCAGATTGCCACGATTGCTGCGCGCAATGTTGTTGTACTCTGGCAGCGCTCTCGCCGCTTCCTTCAGGTATTTCGCCGGCTGATAGCGCGCCGCTTGGTACTGGTTCAGCAAGTCGGCGATGCGCTTGATGCCGCCGGCTTTCTTGTATACATGGTTCAGGCTATACTCGCGGTTGGACAGGTTGACTGACGGGAAGCTGATGGGTTCGCCGTGTAGGGTGCTTGACGGGTAATTGTGGCGGATGTCCTGCCTGCGCCGACGGATGAGCACATGTTGGAGCACGCTGGCGACCTGTGATGGGTCGGCTCTACCGATGTCTTGGGGAAAGTACTGGTGCAGATTTTCGGACACTCCGGGCAGATTATGGTCGTTGGGGTCGAGGAAAAGTTCCAATTGGCGCAGGATGTCGACGGGCGCCATGTTCTGCGGTGTTGCCGACAGCAGGATGACCTTGTGCGGCTTGGCGCCTCTCAGAAAGCTCAGCAGAACACGGCGGCGCTGGCTGTTGTTGCGAAACCCATGCGCCTCATCTATCAGCACCGGGCCGGCGTTGCGCAACATCTTCTGCAGACTGCGGTCGTTACGGAAGTTAGCCTCAGTGAGGCGACCGCGGCTCAGCACATCCGCATCGTGGAGACCAAAACGGGTGCAGGTGCGTTCCCACATCTGCCGTAGGCTGGCGGGGCAGATAATCAGCGGGTCTCCGGCGTCCCGCTCGGCGGTGTAAAAGCGCCGCAGGATTTCCGCGCCCACATAGGTCTTGCCCATGCCCACCACATCGGCGATGTAGCAGCCGTTGTGCCTTTGCAGCATCGCAAGCCCCGCATCTACCGCATCCTGCTGATAGTCGGTCAGTTCCACCGGCTGCGTGTCGGGCGCGATGGGTTCGTCGCCCAAAGTGTCGCCGTATAGCTCATAGAGCACTTTCAGGTAAACCATGTACGGCTCTGGCGTTGCCAATGGCCAGCTGTTCTTGAGCTTATCAATCACGCAGTCGCTCACCGGCTCGCTCTCGTTCCACAGCCGCTCGAACCACTGGCGGATTTCGCCGATGTCGCCGCCGTGAGTTACGGGGTAGTTCAGCTCGGTGTTGCCAGTGAAACCCGCCCGCGAGAAGTTGGTCGAGCCGATGATGGCAGTGCCCGGGGCGGACGCCATGCCTGTGTAGCCGATATAGGCTTTGGCGTGCATCCGCTCCATGAGGTAGGCACGCACCTCGACCTTGCCGTCGACAATCAGCCGTGCCAAGCGCTTGATGCCAACTTCGCTGGCGTCATCCTGAGGCTGTGCGGCGGCGTTGCGGCTCACATTGTCCAGCGTCTTGTTGCGGGCGTCGGTTTCCTGTCGGCGGTTCTGGTTATCGTGATAACCGACAGGAGGCTCACTGGCGCTGTAACCGGAGGCGATTTCCTGCTGGGTGGGCGTGTCGGTGCGCCCAATCAGGATGCGAACCTTGCCCGGGCGCGTCGCCAACAGGTCGGCGACCTGCGTAAACCCCGACAGGTAGAAGTAGCCCACCGCGATGTCCACACTGTGGGGTTGTCCGTGCGCATCAGCGAGCACGGAGCGCACATGCGCTGTGAACTGCGGGTCGCTGTGGGCGTGGAGGATGGTCATGGGTGCGTCCTGTCACTGATTGGGGTATATGGTTGGTTATGGCGCAAGCGTGGTGGCTGTAAGCCCCTCACACGCTCCGCGCACGCCGCCGTCGGTTCTCCACCAGCTCGGTAACGCCAGCGTACACCGCATCGCGCTCGCCGGCAGTCAGCCCCAGAGCGTCGAACACCGCCGCGTCTATCTGCCGCCGCTCAGCCGACGGCGTCAGCACATCCCAATCTTCGCTAGCGAACAGAGCGGCGTCCGGCTCGGGCAGCAACTGCGGGTTCACTATCTGCAAGGTTTTAAACTCGAAAGCCGCCAGTCCCAAAGCGCCGCCCCCATAGTTAGCGCGACCTGACATGTTTATGATGAGTTGAGCTAGTGTTGAGTTCAAGACGCTGCAAAGTTGAAGCGGCAGGTTGTCATTACTCTGTGTTGTATGAAACACATTGGGGACTAGACAGCCATTAGGGAAGTAGTATGTTCTAGCAGTTGTGTTTATGACATAGTTCGTTACCAACTGCGTGGCATCTCGCTTTCCGAGGTCATACCAGCGGCGGCGTGCGGCGGTGCTGCTCCGCGTGTGGTAGCCCTGCTCTTCGCCCCATTCTATGTACGCCAGTGCGCCTGTGCCAGTCAGGGCGCTCTTCTCAGCATGGCACATGAAGATGCGCCTAGAACTTGCGTTCGGGGGGGGGGGTGAGACGGCGCGACTCTTGCGGCGATGCCATCACCGGCAAGCAGTACTCCGCCTCGATGCCGAACTCTGCGATGCGCTCCGGTGTCAGGTAAAAGAAGGCGTTGGCGCCTGTCTTGATACCAAACCGTACCGTTGCCACATCGCCTAGCCGTACCAGCCGGTCGCCGTAGTTGTTGATGATGGTGTGGTATATGTTCGGCGCGCGCAGGTACTTGCCGCCCCACTTGTCGCCAACGAACTTGCGCCCGCTCATTCCCGCAGCGCGCAGGCTCTCACGGGTGCGGACGATCTCTCGCCGCTTGCTTGCGTCGGACAGGGCATCGTCAAACTTCGCCCGCAGGGACACGAACCGCGTGGCATCGTCGTCAGCAGGGTCGCTGGTTTTTTGGATGACGCTGATGACGGTGTTGATGTCGGCGGTGGCGAACTGCCGCTCCAATGCGCTTTCGTAGATGACCTGCACATGGGCGTTTCGGAGCAAGTGTTCCTGCAATTTCGCTCCATAGCCCACATCCAGCCAGCTGTTGGAACAGACGAACACATGCATCCCGCCGTCTCGAAGCAGCTGCAGCCCACGCGAATAGAAATAGCAGTACAGGTCAGAGCGTGCCGATGCCGCAGTGGCGTACTGCTTGACGAGCGCAGTCTTGTAGGCTTTCGACGTGATTTTCTCTTGCCGCACATACGGCGGGTTAGCGATGACGATGTCGAAGCCGCCGTTCAGCATCACATCGGCGAAGTCGATGCGCCATTCCACCACGCCCTCCGGCGCTGCGCCTTGCAGGTTATTGCGGAGCTGCGACTTGGTGTGGTTCACGCGCGATTTCAGCGTCGCCTTTTGCTGTCCGTAGGCGGTGGTGTAGGCAGCGATGTCCTGTTGCAAGCCGCTGTTGACGATGCTTGCCAGCGTTAGGTCGAGCTGCTGCGGGTCGGGCCCTGCGATGGCGTCTCCGACCACCAGCTTCAAGTCTAGGTTGGGCAGAGGCTCCGGCGCATCCTCGCCCTCGTAATCCACGGCGAGGCTGAGCCACAGCCTGAGCATGGCGGTGCTGACGGCAAGAGCGTCCCTGTCTGCGCCATAGAGGTTGTTGGTGATGATGTTCAGCTTCTGCTGATACAGCGTATCCGGCGTGTTCCCCACTTTGAACAGGCTGTCATTGAGGGCGAGGATTTCCTGCAGCATCCCCAGCAGGAATGCGCCCGAGCCACAGGCTGGGTCCATAGCCTTCATGTTCGCCACTGCCATGGCGATTTCCAGCGCCTGCTGCGCCGTGAGGTCGCGCAGGTTGCGCTGGTCAATTAGAGCCGAGATTTTGCCGCTGTCCAGTCCGTCGATGCGCTTGTCGCTAATGTATCCCTTGATTGCCTCGCGGCACATGAACGCCACCACCGGGCGCGGGGTGTAGTATGCGCCATTGCTGTGCCGCTCGTTGACCGTCTCCTCGAACAGCTTGCCCAGCATCTCGGGGTCAACCGCCACCTCGGTGTCCAGCGGCGTGGACTCCATCACGGTGAAATTGTAGCGCTGGAACAGGTCGGTGAGCAGCGGCTCGATGATGTCGTCAGGAACGGTGAACTCGCCTTTGCGGGCGCGGATGTCCAGCTCGGTCTCTTCGAACAAGCCGCCATTGAGGAAAGGCACTTTGCCGATGGTGGCGCGCATCGCCGGGTTGTCGCGTGTCAGATCTAATGATTGGGGGTTGTTGAGACCGGAGGTGAACAGGATAGCCAAACGGCTGATGTAGAAATTGGTCTGGTCGGCGTCTGCTTTGTAATCCCGCCACAGGGCGTTGAGGTAATCGGTGTCGCCGTTGAACTCTAGCCAGCCCTTGCGGCTGACGAAGTGGATGAACAGCAAGCGGTTGAACAGCGTCTGCGTAAACTGCCCCGCATCGGTCTGCTCCATTTCGAGGGACAGGCGAGCCAAAGCGCTGTCGTAAGCAGCCTTGTAGTCCTTGAAGAACTCATCCGTGATGGGCTGGATGTTGAACCCGTCTCGAAAGGCTTGATTAGGGACATCGCCGGCGGCGATAGCGCTGCCCACTTGGTCCAAGCAGCCCAGCGCCGTGCGATTGGCGCTGTTCCAGTAGGCGGTAACTCGGGTGATGTCTTGGAGTCGGTAGTGGTCGCTCGGAGATGGCTGCCCGGTAACGAACTGCACGCCGCTCCCGTTGGGTAAGGTGAAAATCAGCAACGGCAAACACTCGCCGCCCGCGTAACGCTGCATAACATAACGCTGCACAACCTCGTTGGCAGCCTGCACCTGAAACAAGGTGATGTAGTCGCGCGAACCGGCATCTTGGCGTGAGGATAGGTCGAAACTGACAGCCACATAGTCTGGCCCGAACTTGTCGGTCAATCTTCCAATGACGGCAGCAGTGGTCGGCAGTTGCTGCTTATCGTCAACAGCGATGACAGAGCCGCTGATACTGGGCGTAAACCCCAGCACGCGAGCGGCGAGCGTTCGCAATGTGTCGGGGTGCTCTGCGCTCGGCTGCGAAGCCATTGCCTCCAGCAGGTCTTGGGCAAGCTTACGGCGGTCTTGAAGATTCGCTATGGTCATCGGGGTCTCGACTTTTTGGGATAACGCCATTGCTTTCGATGGGATAGCACTGCAAGTTCGTCCCGCAAGCGCACAGCGTTGGGTTCGGCTTGGATGGGCTGTATTTTCGTGGAACAGGTTCTCTGCGTCAACCTGAATTGACGCATATCAGCGAAATCTCTATCATTTGAGCGTAGCAAAATGCCTGTGCGGGCGATTTCTCTGCTCGATGTGTGCGGAGTATATTGGGATAAAGTAGGTATATAAGGAACGACATTGACGAGCGCATATTTTCAGTGCATCGGCGGCGCAAGCGGGGACATGATATTGAGCGCGCTGCTAGACGCCGGCTTGCCCTTGGACGACCTGCGGAGAGCGCTTGCAAGCCTGCGAGCAGAAGGCTATACGCTTGCCGCACAGCGGGCGCAGCGCGGCGGCCTCGATGGCACGCATCTCGTGGTGCAGCTGGACGAGCGCGCCCGCAGATCCCACGCCATTCGGGACTTCGTGGACATCACCCAAGCCTCCGGGTTGCCTGATAGCGTAGTTGAACGCAGCTGCGCCATCTTTCGCAGGCTGGCTGAGGCAGAGGCGAAGGTGCACGGCACTACCCCGGACGAAACGCACCTGCACGAACTCGGCACGCTCGACACGCTCGTGGATGTTGTGGGCAGCGTAGCGGGCTTGCACATGCTCAGTGTGGACGCCGTGCACTGCTCGCCGTTCCCGGCGGGGTCTGGCGTGGTGCGCTCCGAGCATGGGCTGCTCCCGGTTCCCGCTCCCGCTACGGCGGCGCTCTTTGAGATAGCCAATGCGCCCGTAGCGCCCGCGCCCAACAACGCCCACAACACCGGCGAAATGGTAACCCCAACCGGCGCCGCCATCCTGACCACGCTCGCCGAGTTCACGCAGCCCACACTGAGCGTGAGGCGCATCGGCTACGGGCTGGGCACGCGCAACCCGCAGCAGTACCCCAATGCGCTGGCGCTGTGGCTGGGCGAAACCCAGCAAGCGCCCTATGCCAGTGGCGTGAAACTCATCGAAACGAACATAGACGATATGAACGGCGAGCTGCTTGGCTATGTGCAAGAGAGGCTGTTCGCCGCCGGCGCGCGCGATGTGTGGTTCACGCCAATACAGATGAAGAAGAACCGCCCGGCAACGATGCTGAGCGTCATCGTGTCTGCGGGCGACGAGGCAGACGCCGTCGCACTGATAATGCGGGAGACCACTACGCTGGGCGTGCGGGTGCGCCCGCTCGAACGCATAGAGGCGCAGCGCCAAGTGCAGCGCATCGATACGCCCGTGGGCAATGTGGCAGTGAAACTCAAGCGCTTGGACGGCGTGGTCGTCAGCGTGTCCCCGGAGTACGAGGATGCACGCAGCGCAGCGCTGGAACGCAACTTGCCCCTGCAAGATGTGTACGACATCATCCGCAGCGAGGCGCAGCGCCAGCTAATGGAGCGCTAACCCACCACCTTATACAATACATATACGCCATATATACGCTCCAAAAGACTTGCTGACCAGTTCCCGCAGCGGCCCTGCCATTCCGTCGCAAGCGCCGATTAGCGCCTGATACAGGTACAGTGCGCGGGGCTAATGCTGTGGAAAATTATATTGACCGAAAATATCGCATTAGTTACAATATAGGAAGCGTTTGGTTAGCGTCATTCAGATGTCTGCGAGCCGAATTGTCATAAGGGTCGCAAGCGCAGCGTGCCCCAGTGGCGCAACAGGCAGCGCAGCCGATTTGTAATCGGCAGGTTAGTGGGTTCGAGTCCCCTCTGGGGCTGTCCGATTCGTCCGTTGCAGATGCTTGCGGCGCCATCGTGTAGGCAGTGCGCCGCTGTGTCGCATTCAGATGACTGACAGCCTGTGCTGTGATACACTGAAACGGATATGCGCAACGCCCGGAGGGATGGGAGAGTGGCTAAATCCACCAGACTGTAAATCTGGCGCCCACAGGGCTACGCAGGTTCGAATCCTGCTCCCTCCACCATCATCGCATTCACTGCAACACTAAACCATCGTTTAATTTCAGGAAACCAACACATTCAAGCCGGCCCTCATAGCTCAGAAGGTAGAGCGCGTTCTTGGTAAGAACGAGGTCAGCAGTTCGAGTCTGCTTGAGGGCTCCACATCTGGAGGAAGAAAGCAGGAATGGCTAAACAGAGGTTCGAGCGAACAAAACCCCATGTCAATGTTGGAACGATTGGGCATGTTGACCACGGCAAAACCACGCTAACTGCTGCCATCACCAAGGTGCTGAGCGATGCCGGGCTTGCCGACTTCAGGGCATTCGACAGCATCGACAACGCCCCCGAAGAGAAGGAACGGGGCGTTACCATAGCGATCCAGCATGTGGAATACGAGACCGACGGCCGGCACTACGCCCATGTGGACTGCCCAGGCCACGCCGACTACATCAAGAATATGATTACCGGCGCAGCGCAGATGGACGGCGCTATCCTCGTGGTCAGCGCACCCGACGGCGCAATGCCGCAGACCCGCGAACATATCCTGCTCGCTCGTCAGGTGGAAGTCCCCGCCATCGTCGTCGCCCTTAACAAGGTGGACATGATGGACGACGAAGAGCTGCTAGAACTGGTGGAGCTTGAACTCCGCGAGCTGCTGTCCGAGTACGGCTTCGATGGCGACAACATCCCCATCGTTCAGGTGAGCGCACTCAACGCACTCGAATCCGATGACAACAGCCGCGACTCCGAGTGGGGCAAGGGCATCTGGGAGCTTATGGACGCCGTAGATGAGTACATCCCGGTTCCCGACAGGCCCAGAGACCAGCCGTTCTTGATGCCCATCGAAGATGTGTTCAGCATCAAGGGGCGCGGCACGGTCGTAACCGGGCGCGTAGAGAAGGGCTTGGTCAAAGTCGGCGACCAAGTGGAAATCGTGGGCATCAAAGACACCACCACCACCACCGTTACCGGCGTGGAGATGTTCCACAAGCTGATGGACGAAGCCGAGCCGGGCGATGCGGTCGGCGTGCTGCTGCGCGGCATAGACCGCACCGAAGTCGAGCGCGGACAGGTGCTCGCAGCCCCCGGCAGCATACTGCCGCACAAGGACTACGAGGCGCAGGTGTATGTGTTGAGCAAAGACGAAGGCGGGCGACACACCCCGTTCTTCAACGGCTACAAGCCGCAGTTCTTCATCCGGACCACGGATGTGACCGGGGAGATCCAGCTCCCGAGCGGCACGGAGATGGTCATGCCCGGCGACAACATCGAGATGAATGTCAAGCTCATCACGCCTGTTGCCGCAGACGAGCAACTCCGCTTCGCAGTGCGCGAGGGCGGGCGCACCGTCGGCTCCGGCGTCATCACCAAGATCAACGACTAGCACACGCAATTAGCATTCGGGGCTGTGGTCGCTCATCACAGCCCCGCCGTTTTGGGACACAAACATGGCTAGACGAGCGGAAAACCGCATCATCATCAACCTCGCTTGCATGGATTGCCGCGAGCGCACTTACCACTCTTCCAAGAACCGCCGCAACGACCCAAAGCGCCTCGAACTTAAGAAGTTCTGTCCGCGCTGCCGCGTACACACGCTACACAGAGAGGGCAGGTAGGACAAGATGGCTACGAACCCCGGCGCACAAAGACGCCTAGGCCGCACCGGTCGCCGAGCACTTCGCTTCGCTGCCGTCGGCGACATCATATCCGAACTTCGTCGGGTAACTTGGCCCACGATGGATGAGACGCTTCGCCTGTCCATTATGGTCATCGCCGTGTCCGCCGCCATCGGCGCTATCTTGGGCGTGATTGACCTCGGCTTCTCACGCCTGTTTGAACTCATCCTCGGGAACTGACGCATAATGACGAACAAACTCCAAGAGCCGGAAGAGAAACTCGTCCCGCGCTGGTATGTCCTGCACTCCTACTCCGGGCATGAGAACCGCGTGAAGTCCAACCTCGAGCAGCGCGTCATCAACATGGATATGGAAGACCGCATCCTCGAGGTCTTCGTTCCCGAAGAGGAAGAGGTCGAGATCCAGTCCGGCCAGCGCAAGACGGTCTTGCATCGCGTCTTCCCCGGCTATGTGTTCGTCAGAATGCTGATGGGCACGGAAGACACCGAATGGGACGAAAAGAGCCTGCTAGCATGGCGCGTGGTGCGCGAAACCCCGGGCGTTACCGGCTTCATATCGTCCGAAGACGATCGCGGGGAGAGACAGCATCCCGTTCCGTTGGACACCCACGAAGAACAGACCATCCTCGGCTTCAAGACGGCAGACCGCCCGCGCACATATGTGGGCTTCACCAAGGGGCAGAGTGTCCGCATCACCGACGGCCCGTTCTCCGAGTTCATGGGCGTGGTGGACGAAGTGTATTCCGACCGTCAGAAACTCCGGGTGCTGATGTCCTTCTTCGGGCGCGAAACGCCAGTAGAGTTGGACTTCCTGCATGTGGAACGCATCTAGGCGTCGCATCTGCCCCTTCCGCCTGAAACCCATCGCTGCGCTATCCTCAGAACATAATCCATCAAGCCGCCCCGAAGCGGCTAACCCAAAGGACGGATAATTGGCAAAGAAAGTAATGACGATAATCAAGCTCCAAATTGACGCCGGCAAAGCCACGCCTGCGCCGCCAGTCGGGCCTGCACTCGGTCAGCACGGCGTCAACATCATGGGCTTCGTCAAAGAGTACAACGAGCGCACCGCATCCCAAGCCGGCAACATCATCCCCGTGGAGATTACCGTCTTCGAAGACCGCTCGTTCAACTTCGTTACCAAAAGCCCGCCTGCGTCCGACCTGCTCCGCAAAGCCGCCGGCATAGAGCGCGGCAGCAGCAACCCCCTCGCCGAAAAAGTGGCGCGCATCCCCCGCGACAAGGTGCGTGAAATCGCAGAGATGAAGATGAACGACCTCAACGCCGCCGATGTGGAGGGCGCTATGCGCATCATCGAAGGCACAGCGCGCAGCATGGGCATCGAGGTACGCTAACACACCCGTGGGCTGATAACCGCCGCTACCGCTTGAACACACTAGGATTTTCAGATGGCTAAACGAGGAAAACGATATACCACCGCCACTACCACAATAGAGAAGGATTTCGAGTATCAGCCTGAGGAAGCGATAGCACTCGCGAAAGGCGCTGCCAAAGCCAAATTCGATGAAACGGTGGAACTGCATCTGCGGACGGGCGCAGACCCTCGCCACGCCGACCAGATGATACGCGGAGTCGCCCTTCTACCGCACGGGGTGGGCAAGAATGTGCGCGTTACCGTGTTCACGCAGGGCGAAGCGGTCTCCATCGCAGAAGAAGCGGGCGCCGACTTCGTGGGCAGCGATGAACTCATCAGAGATGTCGAAGGCGGCTGGGTGGATTTCGATGTGTCCATCGCCACTCGGGATATGATGCCCCGCATAGGTAGGCTGGGGCGATTCCTAGGGCGCCGCGGGCTGATGCCCAACCCTCGCAACGGCACCGTCGTCCAACCCGAAGACCTCCCGCGCGTTATCCGCGAATCCAAGCTCGGCAGAGTCGAGTACCGCGTCGACCGCACCGCTATCATACACGCACCCATAGGCAAAGCCAGCTTCGAGAACAAGCAGCTGATAGACAACCTCTCGGTGCTGATGGACAACATCATTCGCGCCCGCCCCAGCGCTATCAAGGGTCAGTACATCAAGACCGCATACCTCACCACCACAATGGGCCCCAGCATCAAAATGGATGTTGCCGGCGTGTCAGCCCTTAATGTAGAATAGAGGAAACACAAAACGACAACCAAATACCGCCGCAGACAACGGGTCTCCGAGCGCGGAGTTAATCTAGCCAGCCCGTCTAGGCATATGCGATGAGCACCCCCTAGCGTCCGCTCATCCCCGCGCAATGCGGGATGCCCCGAGTCTGCATGCCTCGGGGCTTTTGCTCGACGAGCGCACACGGCGGCAATAACAGCATTGAGGTTAAGCGTGCCTACCGACAGAAAAATCAAAGCGGTGCAAGACATAAAGGATTGGCTGGAAGGCGCAACGATAGTCATATCCACCGACTATTCGGGAATGCCGGTGTCAGAGGTAACCAATCTGCGGCGCTCGCTGCGTGAGAACGACATCCGTTACAAGGTCATCAAGAACACGCTGGCATACCTTGCCGCAGACGCCGCAGGCAAGTCCGAACTCAAGGAAATCATCCAAGGCCCGAGCGCATTAGCCCTTGGATACGGCGAACCCACCGACCCCGCTCGGATAATATCCGGCTTCATCCGCGAGAACCGCTCGGAGCTGAAGATTACGGGTGGAGCACTCGACGGCAAGGTGCTCAGCAGCGAAGAGGTGCAGCATCTTGCCACCCTGCCAAGCAAGGACGAGATGGTAGCGCGACTGCTCGGGCAGATGAACGCGCCGCTGTCCAGCCTCGTTTATGTGCTGAACGCACCCGTCGCAGGACTGGCACGCGTGCTCCAAGGGCACATCGACGCCGTCAACTCACCCGCCGAAGCCGAAGCATAGTTCTACACACCACCCTACCCTATTTCATACTCACAGGAGGCATAGGAATGGCAACGAAAGACGAGATTTTGGAGTCCATCAAAGGCTTGTCCATCTTGGAACTCTCCGAGCTGGTGAAAGACCTCGAGGATGCGTTCGGCGTGAGCGCCGCCGCACCGGTGGCGATGGCAACGGTGCAGGGCGTAGCCGCTACCGCCGAAGCCGCCGCCGAAGAGGAGAAGACCGAGTTCGATGTGACCATACGCGAGATCGGCCCGACCAAGATACAGGTCATCAAGGCTGTCCGCGAGGTTACCACGCTCGGGCTGAAGGAGGCGAAGGAACTCGTAGAGAGCGCCCCCGTCGCCGTCAAGGAAGCCATCTCCAAGGAAGACGCCGAAGAGGTCAAGACCAAGCTAGAGGGCGCCGGCGCAGTGGTGCAGGTTAGCTAGAAGCCGCACGCCACAGCCAAACGCAACTATCGCCCCCTCCGAGTCGATGCGCTAAAGCAGCAATACCCGGAGCGGGGCATCTTGTCGTTCAGATTAAGACGCCAGCCCATTAACCTAATTTCGGGCATCCTCGAAACACGGGCGCAAAACACGCACCCGGCTACCAAGCAGCCGCTGTCTAGCCCCGCCCGGCAGCGTTCGCAGCGATGTAGGGGATGGTCTGCGGCCCCTCCGGCAACACGCATATGCGTGCCCCCGTACCGATGTCCGCAATCAAGCCCGCGATGTCATCCACAGGCGTCAGATGCGCCGCATACACCTGCCGCTCTGTCAGACACTCTGACTTCAGATACACCTGCGCCTTCATCTGAATCTGCGCCTGAATTTGCGCCTGCCACTGGTCGCGCCGCTCAAACTGCGCGCTATGAATCATCTCGAGCAGCTCGGACGGCGTGCTGCGGGACGCCAAAATGCGCCCGTATTCGCCGTGCTCTGGTACACCCTCCGAGCACTCCGCGGCGCATATGATAGTCCCTCCCTGACGCACCACCTGCGCCGCCGCAGACATCCCCTTGACCGCCTGATACAGGTTTTGGTCGAGGGGATAGCCGCTGTTGCTGGTAACGACCACATCGAACGGCTCACTGACAGGCTGCATCGCCAACCGCGAAGCCACCGCACACGCAGCGCTATGCACGGCGAAGAGTTCGCCCGCATACACGCTGGTGATGCGCTGCTCGCGGTTTATCGTTACATCCACCGAGAAGTGAACGCCCGTCAGCCGTGCAATCTGCCGTATCGCATCGTGAATCGGGTTGCCGCGCGTTACGCCCCAGCGGGCGTTGGGATGCTCTATCATCGCCGCATTATGCAGCGGCATGATGGTGTCGAAGCCGGCTAGCCCGGGCGCCACCATCTTGGGGCCTCCGCTGAAGCCGGCGAAGAAATGCGGCTCGACGAACCCGGTCGTAATGCGGATGTCGCTCTCCACCCAACGGCGGTTCAGGTATATCGGGATGCCATCGGCGCTCCCCATATGCACGAGCGAGTCGGCGTCAAAGGCATCGTGGTTCGCCACCTCATACTTGGCGACCACATCGCCGCCCAGCATCTCGTCAAGCTCAGCGGGGGTGTTCGGGCGGTGCGTGCCGGTGGCGACTAGGATGACGATGTTCTCGGCAGGGACATGGCGCAGTTCGCCGAGCAGCAGGGGCAGCAGCGTCTTGCTCGGCATCGGGCGCGTGATGTCGCACACCGAAATAGCGACGGTGTGGTGCGGCTTCACGATGCGGCGCAGCGGCGGCGCATTGAGGGGGTTACGCAGCGCCGCTGTGATTGCGCCCTCCGCATCCGGCAGACCCGGCACATAAGTAGGCTCTATGGATGTGGTGCGTTCATCCGGCAACTCCACACACAGCCCCGTGCGTCCATATGCCAACCTAACTTGCATTGCCGCTCCATCCGTACCGCTAGGGCTAATCTTCCAGCCGCAGCAGCGTTTCGCACAAATGCGCCGTGTCCACCAACTCCGGAATGACCACATACTCGCGCACAGTGTGCATCCCGTGGTCTGCCATTCCCACCACCACGGAGCTAATGCCCCTCAACCTGAACACATTGCCGTCCGTGCCGCCGCCAGACGGTCGCATATCGGGTTCAAGCCCTAGCGAGTGGAGCGCCCGCGTAACGCGCATCGTCGCCGCATCGCCGGGGTTGAGCGTGTATGTCTCGAATTCGGTGTGCAGATGTTCAGACAGAACAGCCTCCGGGAACATCTCGCGAACCTCGTCTAGCGCTCCCGACAGTTGGAAGCGAATGTCATCCAGCGTCTCGATGTTGCGGCTTCGGAACTCGCCCTGAATGGTTACGCTTTCGGCGACGGCGTTCCGCACAGTGCCGCCCTCAATCGTGCCGATGTTGAAAGTGGTCTCTTCATCCAGCCGCCCTTGCGGCAGGCGCGTGATAAGCTCGGCGGCGATGCGGATTGCGGATATGCCCTTTTCGGGTTCGACGCCTGCGTGGGCAGCGCGCCCCGTAATCTCTATGTCCACGCCGATGTATGTCGGGCTTGCGGATGTGATCTGCGACACAGGCCCCTCACCGTCGAACACAATGGCTTCTTTGGCACTGAGCATGGAAAAGTCCAAATTGCGTGCGCCAACAAGCCCAATCTCCTCCTCGCGCGTAAACGCAACCTCGATGCCGTGATGGGCGATGCCATCCTCGTGCACCGATTCCAGCGCCTCCATTATTGCCGCAACGCCACACTTGCAATCGCCGCCGAGTATGGTCGTGCCGTCGGATACGATGCGGTCGCCGTCAATCGAGGGCTTCACGCCGCGCCCAGGCTCCACCGTGTCCATATGCGCCGAGAGAAGCAGGGGATCCGGCCCGCCGTCGCTCGCAATGAGGTTGCCGTAGGAATCGCGCTTCACCGTGAAACCCAATCGTTCCAAACGGAGCGTCAAATCCTGCGCCATCGCCTCCTCTTCGCCCGAAGGGCTGTCTATCTGCACAAGGTCGGTGAATGTCTTTACGAGACGGTCGCGGTTAATCATCTGAACCTCCATGTATGCGTAGTATGCGTATCGGGTCGGTGCTCGCCTAATTATACACACTCAAGCAAGCGGTATGTGAGCAGCGATATATGGCGAATGCGTGTCCGATTTTCGCAGCGTATGCGGCGGGTCATCCGCATAGGCGCTTGACGCTGATATGCGCCACAATAGTTTGACTTTAAAGGTACACATGGTACAATTTTCCATACGCTAACCGAGGGGGCGTCCGTTTGCTTGACTATAAATCGTCGAAAGACAGACCGTTCGGTTCGCAGGAATGTTCAAGCCCCCTAATCGAATTCACATTCGTCAGGCTCAAGGCTCTTATCCACGAGGGGCTGAAGGGCGTGAACGACAAGGAAGCGTATATTCTGGTGCGGCTGCACGGGCTAGACGATGGGCAGCGGCGTACGCTGGACAAAGTGGGGCAAGACCTAGAGGTTACCCGAGAGCGCATCCGACAGATCAAGAACCGCGCAATCGCAGCGCTGCGGCGCGATGTGGTAGCCATAGCACCGTTCCAGCGCGCTTACAACGAGACACTGAACTTCTCCGAGCGGCTGGGCAGCGCACCAGACGACCCCAGATTTGCCCCAGCATTCGCAAGAGCATCCGGCTCACATCCATCAGACGCATGCGCCATCAGCGGCTATATGCGCCTTCTGCTAGCAATCTTCGAATCGCCTCACCAGTCCCGGCGGCGGCTCGAGCCGGTGGACACCCTAGCCGTTAGCACCATCATAGAGCGCGGCAACACCCTGTCCTTGAACGCCCTGCAAGCGGCCCTCGATGCCGACGCCGATGCGCGCCGCATTCTGCAAGACTGGCAGAAACTAGACATCAGCCTGCGGCTCAACATCGTATTCGGCATCGAAATGGACAGTTCTGAGCGCCTCATACCCACGGAACGAACTTATGCAGGCATCAGCACCAAGCAACACCGACTTGCAGTCATCAACCGAGTGCTGTTAGAAGAGGGCACATCGCTGCATTTTCGCGAAATCGCAAGGCGCATCAAGCCGCTGCTCTCTAATGAACGCGCAATGTCCCCCCGCAATGTCCACGCTTGGCTAGACCGATACAAGACGCGCTTCAAGTGGGTGGGGCCGGGTACCTACGGGCTAGCGTCTTGGGACATCGGCGTGCGCGACAGGAATATCGCCGACAACCTGCGGTCGGCGCGACGCACAGGCATCGGCGACGAAATTGCGCTCATGCTCGCCGAATCCGGCCGCCCCATGCACCTCAAGACGATCGAAGAACACATCATCAACCGCTTCAAAATCAAACGAAGCTCCATCCCAATGTCCATAGTGCAGGACAAGGCGGGGCGCTTCACGCTGAACGCAAACGGCGCAGTGGGGCTGAGCATATGGAATATGCACGGAACAAACGGCAACCCAGCGAAACAGCTCACACTTCTCAGCGACGACAAAGACGAATAGCACGCCAGCCAAGCCGCACATTCAACCATTTCAACCTTACGGAGGACAGACGCTTATGGCATCGACCGACACCGCATCACCCGAAGCGCAGGACATAGAGGCGCAGGTAGTCGCTGCGCTGGACAGGCTCGGCATCGCACACGAACTTATCCGCATCGACCCCGACTTTGCGGACACAGCAGAGTTCTGCGAGAAGTACGGCTACACGCTCGACGGCAGCGGCAACACGATTATCGTGGCGTCCAAGCGCGGCGCAAAGAAGTACTGCGCCTGCATCGTGCAAGGCTCTGCCCGCTTGGATGTGAACAAGCGCGTGAAAGGGCTGATGGGCGTGTCCCGCGCATCGTTCGCAAGCGCAGACGAAACGAAGGCGCTCACCGGAATGATGATTGGCGGCGTTACCGCATTCGCACTCCCCCCAGACCTGCCCATCTTCGCCGACGACAAGATCCTGTCGCAAGAACACATCATCCTCGGTTCGGGCAGCCGCTCATCCAAGATAAAGATCGCCCCGCAAGACATCGCCAAAATACCCGGTGCGCAGTTCATCGACAGGCTGTCGCTGTAACCCACCACAAGCCTTTTGGGGCTGCGAATAGCCGCACCTTCATACTTATAAGCCGCGCACCGATTGGCTCGATCGAGAATTTCCTCATTCCAATCTTGTTTAATGCAGATGTTTAATGCAGACAGAACCGACGAGATGGATTTACGGACTTGGGGCACGCAATATGGCATCAAAACCTATGCCTGCAAACTGCCGCCGCGCCCATCATCACGCATCGGCGCTTGCGTGGTGCGACTGACGCTTTTCATTTGACTAACATCGCCATCGCAGAATAAACTTACTTCTCGGACGAAGCGTCTGCTGCGTCCCTAGCGCAGATACCCAGATCTGACCATCTGCAACGCTGCGAAGAAATTGCGGACGCCCACGCCCGATAATCCCAGTTCCCACGATTTTCATGACAAGGAGACAGCGATGACCACCGTAACCGCGCGGGTTAGCTACCGCAATGTGGATGGAGCGGAGGACTTGCTCACGCCGGAGTTCTTGGGCTTCGTAACGGCGGCATATGACAAGTTCGCCCACCGCGTGCAGGATGTCCGAGACAAGCGCTTGGCGATGCTGAACAGAGCGCTGCACGAAGGCGTCATGCCCGACTTCCCTGCGGACTCTGCCGCACGCGGCGATTGGCAAGTGCCCGAAGTCCCCGCAGACCTGCGGCAGCCCGGCATCGAGATTTCAGGCCCCGTGTCCATCACGAACATGGCTATCAACGCCGTTAACCCCGGCCCCGAAGGCGAGCGCGCCGTAGGCTACCTCGACGACGACGAGGATTCAGGTGGACACCGACTAGTCGACACCCTCAACGCAGCGCGCAACCGATTGGGCATCACCAAACGCACGCTCTCCTTCCACAACCCTGCGCGCAATCGCACCTACACCATCGCCGACGGCGACACCCCGTTCTTCATGCACCGCGAGCGTTCCCTGCATCTGGACGAAGCCGACTTCACCATAGACGGCAAGCCCGTCCCTGCGACCATACTCGGCTTGGCGCTGACATTCGCATACGGCGGCAAGGCGCAGGTGGAGCGCGGACAGGGGCTGTACTTCTACCTGCCCAAGTGTGAGGTCGTGGAGGAGGCGGCGTTCTACCGCGACTTCTTCGACTTCGCCCGCAAGCAGCTCGGCTACCCGGATGATGCTGTGATACGCGGCATCTTCCTCGTAGAATCGCTGCCCGCCGTGTACATAATGGAGGAGCTTCTCTACGAACTTGGCCCCTACGCCGCCGGGCTGAACGCCGCACGCTGGGACCTGAAAGCTAGCATCCTCGAATACATCATGAACGACGCAAGCCTAGTGTGGCCCGACAGGTTCGGCGTGGACATCAAGACCACCCCGTTCATGGCGAACATATTCCGCCGGCTGGTCGCCGTGTGCCTCAAGCACGGCGCAGTGCCAATCGGCGGCATGGCGACCGCACTGCCCAGCCGCGACGAAGAAATCAACCGCATCGCCGCAGACTCCATCCGCTCCGACAAGGTATGGGAGGCGCAGCAAGGCTTCTTGCGCGGATGGGTGGCGCACATCTTTCACATGAAGACCGCAGGCGACCCGTTCAAAGAGTACATCACGCCCAACTGGACGCCCTCAGATACGATGACGCAGCCCGACAACTATCCCGTCAACATCGAGCGCCCCGAAGGCGCAATCACCGCAGAGGGCACGCGCCGAAACGCCCGCATGATAATCGAGTATGTTGAAGGCTGGCTCACAGGGCGCGGTGCGAAGGGCATAGACAGCCTCGAGGGTAAGCCCGGCGCTCATCCCGCGCTGATGGAAGACCTCGCCACCGGACGCATATCCGTGGCGCAGATGGCGCAGCGCATCATACACAGCGCAGTTACCGAAGACACCGAGCAGCACCACAACCTTGCGCTCGCCAAACGCATGCTGCAAAGCGAAGTGGCGGACATCCTCGCCCACCGCAAAGCCGAAGCCGCATCCGGCGCTGTGTACGATGAGCAGGCGGCGCGCTACCACAAGGCGTACAAGGTGTCGCTGCGCTGGATTAAGAACTACACTGAACTCGACTTTCGCAGCCTAGCCACATACACCCACGCAGACTTCGACCGCATCGCCAATGAGCCGGACGCATTTTAGAGTTCTGTCCCATTCCAAATCCAAGTTGGGAACAGGAACGCCCTACCCTGCCCCGCCACCTGTTTATCTTGTAGATGCCGCCGTAATGTGGTAACTTTTACCCATATTGTTCTTATGAGGTTTCAGCCTATGTTCGACCACGATGTGCTGATAATAGGCGCTGGGCTTGCGGGAATGCGCGCTGCACTTGCGGCGGTGCAAGCCGGCGCAGATGTCGCAGTCGTTACCAAAGTCCACCCGGTGCGCAGCCATTCTAACGCCGCTCAGGGCGGCATCAACGCCGCTCTCACCGACAGGGGCGACGACTGGCGTGAGCACGCCTTCGACACCATCAAGGGCAGCGACTACCTAGGCGACCAAGACGCCATCTCCGTCATGTGCCAAGAGGCGGGCGGAGAGGTTATAGCTATGGAGCACATGGGCGTCATCTTCAACCGCGACGACGAGGGCAGGCTCGGCACGCGCGCTTTCGGCGGTCAGCGTCAGGCACGCACATTCTTCGTATCCGACTTCACGGGACAAGCGCTGCTGCATGTGCTCTACGAACAGGTGATGAAAGCCGGCGTTCGCATCTACGAAGAATGGTTCCTGCTGTCGGTGATTGTGGAGGATGGCGAGTGCGTCGGCGCAGTCATAATGGAGATTCGCAGCGGCGACATCCATGTGATACGCGCGAAGTCCGTCATCATCGCCTCCGGTGGGCTTGGGCGCGTGTTCGAGCCAAGCACCAACGCCCTCATCTGCACCGGCGACGGAATGTCCGCAGCCTATCGCGTAGGCGCATCGCTGATGGACATGGAGATGGTGCAGTACCATCCCACCACGCTCAAGGGCAGCGGCGTGCTCATCACAGAGGGCGCGCGTGGCGAGGGCGCTTACCTGCTCAACTCTGAGGGCGAGCGCTTTATGAAGCGATACGCCCCGAACATGATGGAACTCGCATCGCGCGATGTGGTGTCCCGCGCCGAGCAGACCGAAATCAACGAGGGCAGAGGCATCGACAGCTGCGTGCTGCTGGATGTGCGCCACCTCGGTGAAGCGGTCATCAACGAGCGCCTCAGCCAAATTCGCGAAATCGGGCGCGACTTCGCCAATGTGGACATCCTGCACGAACCCATCCCCATACGCCCGGGTATGCACTATCAGATGGGCGGCGTTAAGACCGATGTGGACGGACAAACCGAAGTCCCGGGGCTTTACGCCGCAGGCGAAGCCGCTTGCGTCAGCGTACACGGCGGCAACAGGCTCGGCGCAAACTCGCTGCTAGACACACTCGTGTTCGGCAGACGCAGCGGGCTGCATGCCGCCGAAATGTCCAAGACGAAACCCCACAGCAACAGCGTGTCCGACGCATCTGCCGACGGCGACCGCCGCAACATCCAACGCCTGCTGGACAACGACAGCGACGGCGAAATGTTCGGCAAGATTCGCCGCGATATGGGCGACACGATGAACCAGCACCTCGCCGTGTTCCGCGACCAAGCCGGGATGGAAACCGCCCTGTCCGAGCTGCGCGGGCTGCGCGAGCGATACAACAGGGTCGCCGTCCCCGACAAGTCCAAGACATTCAACACCAACCTGCTGTTCACGCTGGAACTCGGCTTTATGCTCGAATGCTCCGAAGCCATTGCGCTGTCAGCCATTGAGCGCAAAGAGAGCCGTGGTGCACACACGCGCACCGATGCTCCCGACCGCGATGACGAAAACTGGCTGCGACACATCCTAGTCAAGCAAACCGACGATGGGCCTCAGATAGAGTACATGCCCGTGGTCATCACCGACTGGGAGCCGGAGATACGAAGCTACTAACGCCTGCGCCGCAACCGCACAGCCACATCCACAATCACGCCCCGTACATTAGGACAGACTAGATGCAAGTAACCTTCAGCGTCAAGCGCTTCAACCCGGAAGAGAGCAACGCCACACGCTTTCAAACCTACACGCTGGAACTAGACGAATCGTCCACCGTGCTTGACGGGCTAATACGAATCCGTGAAGAGATGGACGGCAGCCTCACCCTCAGATGCTCCTGCCGCAGCGCCATCTGCGGCTCTTGCGGGATGCGCATCAACGGGCAGGCGGGGCTTGCCTGCAACACCAAGGTTACGGACGCAATGCGCGGCGATGCCCCCATCACTGTCGAGCCGATGGGCAACATGCCCGTGGTCAAAGACCTCGTAACCGATATGGCGATTCACTGGGACAAAGTGCGCGCCGTCCAACCTTGGATGCAGCACGACGGCCCCGAACCCGAGGCAGAGTACATCGCCCCCAATGAAGACATGGTGCATCTCGCTGGCGTGATGAGCTGCATAATGTGCGGCGCATGCGTGTCCGACTGCACCTCGTTGGAAGTGGACAAGAGTTTCGTCGGACCCGCTGCTCTCGCTAAGGCGTACCGCTTCGTTGCCGACCCGCGCGACGATGCCGACAACGCCCGATTGGGCGACCTCAACGAATACGGCGGCATGTGGGACTGCACCCGCTGCATGCAGTGCGTGGAAGTCTGCCCCAAGGGCGTCGCCCCTATGGAACGCATAATGGCGCTGCGGGACAAGGCGATACAAGCCGGCTACACAAACTCATACGGCGCGCGCCACGCCGAGGCGTTCGCCAAATCCGTGGAACACAGCGGTTGGCTGGACGAAACCGCCTTGGTAATCAACACCTACGGCAAGACCAACTTCCCCGAGCTGATAAAGCTCATCCCTGTGGGCTTGCGCTCTCTGAGGGCTGGCAAAGTGCCGCCTATGTTCCACAAGGCGCGCCCGGACGCCGACAAGGTGCGCCGCATATTCGAAAAAGTGGATAACGAATAGCCGACACTCATTACTAAAGACTGACCGACTGAAACCTGAAAGACTGACCCACTTTCCTATGAAGTACGCCTTTTACCCCGGCTGCGTGGCGCAGGGCGCAGCGCCTGAGCTTTACAACTCCACCATAGAAGTGTGCCGCAAGCTTGGCATCGAATTAGACGCAGAGCCAATGCGCGGCGCTTCCTGCACGGGCGCAGGCGTCCTGCAAGAGAAGAACCAACGGCTCGGCGACACGCTCAACGCGCGCAACTTCGCCCTAGCGGAGCGCTCCGGCTTGCCGCTGCTCACCATTTGCAGCACCTGCCAAGGCGTGATGTCGCAAGCGAACGCGCGCCTCAACGCCGACGCCGACTACTTGGCGCAAGTCAACGCCGACCTCGCCGAAGAGGGCTTGCAATACGATGGCAGCGCCGACCCCAAACACCTGCTCTGGATCATCGTTGAGGAAGTCGGCATCGACAAGCTGAAGTCTATGGTAGTGCGCCCGATGACCGGCTTCAAAGCCGCCCCGTTCTACGGCTGCTACCTCGTGCGCCCCACATCCGCGCTTGGGTTCGCTGAGAACCCCCAGCGTCAGGATGCGCTTGAGCAGGTCATCGAGGCCGTGGGCGCAACAGTGGTGGACTTCCCCGGCAAGACGCTCTGCTGTGGCTTCCCAATCCTCACCATCAACCAGACGAACTCGATGAAGATGGTGTCCAACCACACCCTAGACGCCAAAGACCGCGGCGCAGACGCTATGGTAACGCCGTGCCCGCTGTGCCACCTGAACCTAGACGGCTACCAGCCCCAAGCCGCAAAGCAGGCGCACCAGCCCATCGACCTGCCAATCCTGCACTTGCCCCAACTCATAGGGCTTGCGCTCGGCATAGAGCCAGCAGCGATGCGCCTCAACAAGCACATCGTCTCCACAAAGGCGATGCTCTCCACCATCGGCGTATCCCCATAAGCATCCCGCAAAACCGAGTGGCTCTCCCGTCGCTATCCTAATCAGCGGCGGAATGCACCCCTAACGCACCGCCATGTCGCCTGCGCTATAATCAGGGCTGTCGCGTCGGGCGGCGTCTCCGCAGATGTCGTCTATAAGGCGCTCCGCCCATGCACACAGGTCATCGTAGAGATCTTCGCCGCAGCGAGGGCATTCTAGGTCGCCGAACCGTACGCGCACGCCGCAGCTCGGGCAGCCCGGCAAATCCCCGAGCCGATTCATCACCTTCTGTATCTGTTCGTCTGTCGCCATATGCGCCTCACACACATTCGTAAATCAGTATCCCCGCGTGGGATGGGATGTTATTGCAGCGGCAGCGGCGGTTGCAGCCATTTCCCGCTGCGGTTCACCTCAATATCGGTAACCCACTTCACCCACTCGAAGCCGCGCTTATCGTGCGCCACCAGCCGTAGCGGAAAGCCGTGCCCGTGCGACAGCGTCTCACCGCCCACATGCGTTGCCACGATGTACTCGTCCGCCTCTGCCATCGAGAATTTGCGGTAGTAGCCGGTAATCGAGCGCACCGTAACGCTTGCCGCAGCATCGGTAGGTTGCGCCTGCCTCAGCAAATCAGATAGCGATACGCCGCTCCATATCTGCGTGGAGTGCCAGCCGCCGGTGCAGTCTAGGGTTGCTTCGGCTGAAACACTCTCGATGCGCTCGATGAGGTCGTCGTATCGCAGACTTACAGGCTGCGCCACTGCGCCGCTAATGCGCAGCCGCCAGTCTCGGACGGCGATGGGCTGCGGGTTGTCGTTCAGCCAAGATGTTAGCGGGAATGCGTTGCCGGAGTAGCTCCGCGCTTCGTATGAGCCGGTGAATCGCCGCTTTGCCCCCGGCAGCCCGCCCGCAGCCGACGCAGTCTCTGTCAGCCGCCACAGCACAGCGCCCGCCACAGCCAAGCCCGCGAATCGCAGGAAGGTGCGCCTGTCTGCCCAAAACTTGAGCGGAAAGCCCCGCGTGTGGTAGATGGCGTGCCAGACGAGTATGAGCAGCATTAGCGCACCGATGTAGATGTGCCAGCTGACGCCGCTGAACAGCCAGAACGACACCGGCCCCGCAAACGACCACACGAATCCCAACAACAGCGTTGCAAGCAGCACCACGAGCAGCGCCAACGATGCCGCACGCGGCGCTGCTTGGCGCGCCCAACGCAGCGAAGCACGGATGTTGCGGAGCTTCCATATCAGCACGGCGACGATGCCCCAGCCCGCTATTCGGTGCGACAGAATGAACACCGCTTCGTCGGGCGAGTTGGACACCAGTCCGAAGAAGCCGCTCACCAATTCGATGGCTATCAGCACGAGAAGCAGCGTGTTCGCCCATGAGAATCTCATTCGTGCGCCTCGCAGCCGCCATTACAATGTGCCTGCGCGACACCGCGCGCACAATGCTCCCACTCACCCTGTCATGGTCGATAGCGTCAGGCGACTTGAGCGCAGCAGTGCGACGCACCCTCGGCTTCGCACTGCCTTCGCGGCAGGGACCTGTACTGCGCGCAAGCAGGCTAGCCGGCGTTCGCCATCACATCCACTAGTTCCTGCACGGCATCGGCGGAGTTGCGCAGTGCAGCCAATTCGTCATCGTTCAAGTCAAACTCGACGATTTCTGAGACGCCGCTTACGCCCAACTTTACCGGCACGCCCACGAACAGGTCATTGATGCCGTATTCGCCCTCGAGCAGCGCAGTACAGGGCAGGATTTCGTTCTTGTCAAACAGGATTGCCTCCACCATCTGCACGATGGAAGCGGACGGAGCGTAGTATGCGCTGCCGGTCTTCAGATAGTTGATGATTTCTGCGCCGCCGTCGCGCGTGCGCTGCACAATCTGCTCTAGTCGGTCAGCCTCTATGAGGTTCGCCACCGGGATGCCACCAACGGTGGTGCTGCCGACCACCGGCACCATCGTATCGCCGTGCCCGCCAAGCACATACGCCTCTACGGAGTTGACGGACACATTCAGCTCCGCAGCGAGGAATGTGCGAAAGCGCGCCGTGTCCAGTATGCCTGCCATTCCCACGACGCGGCTCTTGGGGAAGCCGCTCACCTGATGGGCACGCTGCGCCATGGCGTCGAGCGGATTCGTTACGGGCAAGAGAACGCAGTCGGGGGAGTGTGCCACCACTTCGTTTACCACGCTCGTTACGATGTTCATATTCGTCAGCAGCAGGTCGTCGCGGCTCATCCCCGGGCGGCGTGCTATGCCGGATGTGATGACCACGATGTCGGAGCCGGCGGTCTCCTCATAGCCGTTGGTGCCCAATATCGCGGCGTCCGAGCCTAGCACCGGCCCCGCTTCCTGCATGTCGAGCGCTTTGCCCTGCGGCAAGCCCTCCACGATGTCCACCAAGACCACATCGGCATAACCCTTGTCGAATATGCGCTGTGCCGCAGTTGCGCCCACATTGCCCGCTCCGACGACCGTTACTTTGCTTCGCATTAGCGTTTCTGCTCCTGTATGTTTTTGTATGCCCAGCGCGCATACGGGCATCCCCGCATAAGCGCCGTGCCGTCTGAAAAGCGCCCCCAGCAGCCGGCTCATATAGGCGAGCCGCCGCCATTCCCTACGCTCCCGCAGTTGCCCAAGCAAAGCCCACTTTCGCAGGAACGATGGATATGAGGGCTATATGGAATAGGCGGCGCATCGCATCATCAGCTAGCGGGGGGCGCACACTTGCGTTGTGCAGCGGCGCTACTCTGCGCTCACATACTCGTCCCAGCGCGCTTCCACATTCGGGTCTTCGACCGTCTGCATTATGTACTCGCCGAACTCGGCGCTGGTTACACCAGTGTCGCGCCCGGTCATCACCATCTTGCGCTCATACTGGCCGCAGATGTCCAGCGCCTTGTGTAGCTTGCCACCAAGCGCCTCGAATCCGATGTGTTCCAGCATCATCGCACCTGCGCGCACGAGCGAGCTAGGGTCGGCGAACTGCGCCCTGCCAGTAGCCACCATTCGTGGGGCGCTGCCGTGTATCGCCTCGAACATCCCGTATCGCTTGCCTATGTTGGCGCTGCCCGCCGTGCCTACGCCGCCCTGTATCTGCGCCGCCTCGTCGGTCAGGATGTCGCCGTACAGGTTCGGCAGGGCGAGCACTTGGAAGTCTTTTTGGCGAGCCGGGTTGATGAGCGCCGCCGTCATTATGTCGATGTACCAGCCATCCCACTCGATACCGGGATAGCGCTCACTCACCTCGCGAGCGATGTCGAGGAACTTGCCATCGGTGGTCTTGACGATGTTCGCCTTGGTAACGATGGTAACGCGCTCCCTGCCTGTGCGCTGGGCGTGTGCGAATGCGGCGTCTATGATGCGCTCCGAACCCTGCGTAGTGATTACGCGAAAGTCGATAGCAAGGTCGTCGGACACATTGATGCCCTGACTGCCCACGGCGTACATGTCCTCCGTGTTCTCGCGGAAGAATGTCCAATCTATGCCTTGGCTCGGCACGCGCACGGGACGCACATTAGCGAACAGATCGAGCGCCTTCCGCATAGACACATTGGCGCTCTCTATGTTAGGCCAGCCGTCGCCCCGCTCTGGCGTGTGCGTGGGGCCCTTCAGCGTCACATGGCACTGCCGAATTTCCTCTAACACATCATCGGGTATAGACTGCATCTTGGCGGCGCGATTCTCTATGGTCAGCCCGTCGATCACCCTGAACTCCACTTTGCCGGACGCCACCTCGTCGCGCAGCAGGTACTCCAACACCTTTTGCGTCTCGTCGCTGATGGTGGGGCCTATGCCGTCGCCGCCGAGCATCCCGATGATTATCGGGCTGACGCCGGCATAATCCACCCAGTCGCCTTCCTCTTTCAGCCGTTCTACTCGCTCCAGCTGCTGTTGCAGAACCGTGCCAAAATGTTCCTTTGCCGCATCGATACTCTGTGTGTTGTCCACCATAGTTTCCTTTCCGAATCTCGGATTCTTGGGCGAATAATTTTGTGAGCGCTATAAAGACGCTCTCTGTCTAGCCTTGCTTGTCCATCTCTCTCGTTCCCGCAAGGGCAGGGAACCATTGTGGGCGTCCCTGCCTACACATCTTATGATGAAATTATAGCGAGTATGGCGTCTTTCGCAACCGTTGCACCCACATCGGCGACGAGCGCCTTGACAGTGCCGCCCACCGGCGCGGGGAGCGTGTTTTCCATCTTCATCGCCTCCACCACGACGATGGGGTCGCCGGCGGCTACGGATTGCCCCACCTCAACCTCGTAGCGCAGCACGACGCCGGGGATGGGTACAGTTACGGGCGTGCCATCTGTGGACACAGACGGAACTGCAGGTTCGGACGGCTCATCTACGGCGGCGGGCGACGGCGGCTCCGCGGTGCGGGTGGCAGCTGGCGGCGCTACGCTTATGCTGCTGCTGGGCGCAACCGGGTCCACCTCCACTTCGTAATGCTCGCCGCCTATGAACACATTGAAGCGGCGCGCATTCGGGCTGCGCGGCGGCTGGAGCGCAGCGGGCTGCTCCGTACTGGGGGCTGGCTCAGTGTGGGAATCCGTATCATTAGGGGGCAGCATCTCTGGAGGCATTGCCTCCAATCCGTGCTTGATGCGCAAGAAGCGCATGCCAGTAGCTGGATACAGGGCAAAGGTGAGCGCATCGTCCATGTCTGCGCTGATGTGCTTGACTGTATCCCGTGCGGCGTCCATCTCCGGCGCTATCCCCGCCGCAGGCCTGCCCGTGATGCGCTCACGCCCACCCGCCATCGCCTTGTCTATCAGCTCGGGAGCGATTTCGCCCGGTGGGTCGCCATACATCCCGGCTACATAATCCTTCACGGGGCCGGTTACCATCTGATAGCGCCCGAACAGCACATTGTTCACGGCTTGAGCGCCCGTCATCTGGCTCATCGGCGTTACCAGCGGCGGGTAGCCCATATCCTTGCGTGTGCGCGGGATTTCCGCCAGCACCTCGTCAAGTCGGTCGAGCGCACCAGCCTCGCGCAACTGCGACACCAGATTGCTCATCATCCCGCCGGGTATCTGATGCTCCAGCACGCGGGCGTCTATGACCGCAGTTCGTGGCGTGTCCAGATAACGCCGATACTTCGGTAACACGCCTTCTAAGTAATCGCCGATGGCAAGTATCTTGGTAATGTCAAGGCCGGGGTCGCGCGTGCCTCCGCGCAGCGTAACCAACAGCGGCTCGATGGCGGGCTGTGCGGTTCGGAGCGCGAGCGGCGCGATACATGTGTCTACACCGTCGATGCCCGCCTCGATTGCCTTCAGCGCCGTCATAGATGCCATGCCGCTGGTGTAGTGCGAATGCAACTGCAATGGCACATCCAGCGCATCCTTCAGCGCCGATACGAGGTCATACGAATCATATGGCGCAAGCAGCCCACCCATGTCCTTGATGCAGATGCTGTCAGCACCCATTGCTTGGAACTGCTTCGCTTTGCGCAGATAGTAATCTAGGTTGAAATAGCGTCCGCCAAGCCTGCCCTCTTCGGTTACGGAATAGCAGATAGCGATTTGCAGATGCTTGCCGCTGTTCTTGACCGCTTCGCAGGCACGTTCGAGGTTCACGCTGTCGTTCAGGGCGTCGAACACGCGGAATATGTCTATCCCCACATCGGCGGCGTGCGCCACGAATGCGTCCACCACATCGTCGGCATAGGTGCGGTAGCCCACGAGGGACTGCCCGCGCAAAAGCATCGACAGCGGCGTGTTGGGCATCAGCGCCTTGAAGGTTCGCAGCCGCTCCCATGGGTCTTCGCCCAAAAATCGTGTCGCCGTGTCGAATGTGGCACCGCCCCACACCTCCATCGCGTCGAAGCCCACAGCGTCCATGTCGGCGGCGATGGGCGTCATATCTTCCATACGCAGCCGTGTCGCCATCAAGCTCTGATGCCCGTCGCGTAGCGTGGTGTCCGTTATTTTCAGCGGATTCGCCGTCAAATCCCGCCTCCGATATACAGGAATAGGTTCTTCAAATTTTGCCATATAGACCTATAATGCCTAACGCTTGGCGTTTATCAGCCAAGTGCTGCCTCCGTCTAGTCCCTTCCCGTCCAGCTGCGGGTTCGCGCTGAGAATGGATCGGCGTCGGTCAGCGTCCGCCGCCAAGCAGGGATGCGCCCCGCCGGGCTTGGCTGCACAATGCGACCGATGTGCCCAACGGCGGCTTCTTCTACGAGCCACGCCTGCACCGCTGCGACTACGGTTGCGATGCGCCTTGCGTCCGCGCCATCGTTCTGCGCCGTCACAGCGGGATGATGCCATGCTTGCGCTGCGGCTGCGGCTGCCGCTTGGTGGCGAGCATATCCAGCGCATCTATGACTTTCACCCGCGTCTCGGACGGGTCTATCACATCGTCTATCAGCCCGTGCGCCGCCGCTATGTATGGGTTCACCAGCCCATCGCGGTAGTCGTCGATGAGTTTGGTGCGCATCGCGTCGGGGTCTTGCGCCGCCCGTATCTCTTCGCGATGGATGATGTTGACTGCGCCTTCCGGCCCCATCACCGCAATCTCGGCGGTGGGCCAAGCGAAGTTGATGTCCCCGCCGAGTCCCTTGCTGCTCATCACGATGTAAGCGCCGCCATAAGCCTTGCGCGTCATCACGCTGACCTTGGGCACGGTCGCCTCGGCGTAGGCGTAGATGAGCTTCGCCCCGTGCCGTATGATGCCGCCGTACTCTTGGTCGGTGCCGGGCATGAAGCCGGGCACATCCACGAATGTTACGATTGGGATGTTGAACGCATCGCAGAACCTGACAAAGCGCGCCGCCTTGTCCGATGCGTCTATGTCCAGCACACCCGCCATTTGGCGCGGCTGCTGCGCCACGATGCCCACACTTGCGCCGTCCATCCGCGCAAACCCCACGATGATGTTCTGCGCGTAAGCCTCGTGTACCTGCATAAGATCGCCATCGTCCACCACGCGCCCTATGACATCGAGCATGTCGTAAGGCGAGTTCGAGTTGTCCGGGATGATGTGCAGCAGCGAGTCGTCGGTGCGGTCGGGTGAGTCGAGCGAGTCGATGCGTGGCGGGTCTTCCATGTTGTTCTGCGGCAAGAAGCCGAGCAGCCTGCGCACCTGCTCAAAGCAATCCTGTTCGGATTCTACGGCGAAGTGCGCCACGCCGCTGCGCTGAGAGTGGGCATCAGCACCCCCAAGCTGCTCATGCGTCACATCCTCACGCGTAACCGCCTTGATGACATCCGGCCCGGTGATGTACATCTGCCCTACACCCTTGACCATGACGATGAAGTCGGTGAGCGCAGGGGAGTAGGTTGCGCCGCCGGCGGCTGGCCCCAGCACCACTGAAATCTGAGGGATGACGCCGGACGCCCGCACATTCCGCATGAAGATGTCAGCGTAACCTGCAAGGCTGAGCACACCCTCTTGGATTCGCGCGCCGCCAGAGTCGATTAGCCCCACCATCGGAGCGCCGGCGTTCAGTGCAAGGTCCATCACCTTGCATATCTTCTGCCCGACGACCTCCGAGAGCGAACCGCCGAGCACGGTAAAGTCCTGCGAATAGACGAATGTCAGCCGCCCGTTGACCTTGCCATAGCCGGTAACAACCGCATCGCCGGGCACTTTTTGGCTTTCCAAGCCGAACTCGGTGGAGCGATGCAGGGCGAACGGGTCTAGTTCAGTGAAAGCGCCCTCGTCGAAGAGCAGGTCTATGCGCTCGCGGGCGGTGAGCTTGCCGCGCCGATGCTGCCCAGCGATGCGTGCTGCGCCACCGCCGAGCATGGCTTGCGAACGCCGCTCGTTCAGCGCCTCAACCGCATCGTCAACTTTCCTGCGAACCACCATACGCTGTGCACTCACCTCGCCGACACTGCCCGTCAAGCATCATCCCAGCCGATGTGTATCCTAATGATGAAGGTATCAGATTGCGTCGCCATTTGACAAGGTAAAGCGGCTTGGGAGAGAGCCGTTCCGCCTAATACTAATCCACCCATCCAAGGGCTGCTTACGGCAGGCTAGCGCATCCCCTTGTGTTTCAAGAAGCGCTGCCTGCTACGCAAACCGCACAGAGAATCACAACCACCGCCGTGATATACTCGTTGGTACGGGACAGCGTCGCAACCACTGAATCTCTGGGACAGAAAAACTTGAATGGCTTCTAGACACGGCGCTCCACTTGCGCCTACTGCGGTTAGCCCGCAGCCCACCACAATCGGGGGCAGATGTTTCCGCTGGGGCGAGCGCACCTTCGTCATGGGAATCGTGAACGCCACGCCCGATTCGTTCAGCGGCGATGGGGTTGGCGGCGATGTGGATGCGGCGGTGGCGCAGGCGCTGCGCTTTCAGGCAGAGGGCGCAGACATCATCGACATCGGCGGCGAATCCACCCGCCCGCCGAGCCTGTACACCGGCGCAGAACCCGTCCCCGTGGCGGAGGAGCTGCGCCGCATCATCCCCGTGATAGAGGCACTTGAGGATGTGCTCTCCATCCCCATCAGCGTGGACACCCACAAGGTAGAGGTCGCACGCGAGGCGCTTGCCGCCGGCGCAGGCATGGTCAACGACATATGGGGCTTGCGGCGCGACGATGCGATGGCAGGCATCATCGCCGATACCGGCGTCCCGGTGGTGCTGATGCACAACCAATCCCACACCCGCTACACTGACCTGCTGCCGGGGGTGATAGACCGGCTGCGGCAGATGCGCGACCATGCCATATCCGCCGGCATAGAGCCGAAGAACATCATCCTCGACCCGGGGTTCGGATTTGGCAAGAACGCCGAACAGAACCTAGCCTTGCTTCGGCGGCTTGGCGAACTGCGCTCGCTGGGTGCGCCGCTGCTAGTGGGGATGTCCCGCAAGTCCACGATAGGCTATGTGCTGGACTTGCCCGTGGATGAGCGCATCGAGGGAACGGCGGCGACCGTCGCGCTGAGCGTGGCATACGGAGCAGACATCGTGCGCGTCCACGATGTCAAGTATATGGCGCGGGTGGCGCGTATGAGCGATGCTGTTGTGCGCGGCTGGCATGCGCCGAGTGCGCCACGAAGCAAAAGCGCCCCAACCACTAACCATATAGCCGAAAGAACCCCAAATGCGCCATGAGGCGTATATCGGGCTTGGAGCGAACATCGGGAACTGCGCCGCAAACCTGCGCACTGCCATAGACATGATGCGCCCATTCGCACAAGAAATACGGGTGTCCGGGCTGTATCGCACATCGCCTGTGGGCTTTCGCAGCCAGCCCGCCTTCTACAACGCCGCCTGCCGCATTTGGACGCACATCAGCCCGTATGAGCTGATGGAACGGATGCTCGGCATAGAGGCGGCAGTCGGGAGGCAGCGCGCATTCCTAAACGCCCCGCGCATCCTTGACATCGACATCTTGCTCTATGACCGCCGGGCGCTGTGGTCGCCCTCGCTCACGCTCCCGCATCCGCAGATGCACTTGCGGCGGTTCGTGCTGCTGCCCCTTGCGGACATTGCGCCCCGATTGACACACCCCGTCAACGGACTGACCGTCGGCGAAATGCTCAATCGCCTGACGTCTCAGTCCGAATCCGTAGAGCGGGTTGCGTGGGACTAGACAGCACACCGCTGAGCATTCCCGCGCTTGGTCAATCCCGCAACGCTGGCGGCAGCATGTTGGGTATCGTATCCTCAATGGGATACACTTCGCCGCATTCCTTGCAGGTGAGAATGCCCGTTACGATTTCGCCGTCGTTCTCTTCGCTGACCGACAGGCTCAGATCGGCTCGGCACAGGGGGCATACAAGTATGTCCAGAAGTTGACGCCGCATATTTCTTCGGAACTTCCTAGCTTAAGGTTTTAATCTTTTCTGTGGGATAGTCTGTAAATCTGCGTCATTCGCAACAGGGGGTTATCCTCTCCCCAAATCTCCGGCGGCTTGCCTGTGAACAAGAATACGACTTGGCGCATCCGCATGCAAATCCGCAGGGTTATGACGCAAGCCGAACGCCAAGAGTTGCCTACCGGTATTCTTCGTCCTCAATGATGCCGAAGGATAAGTTCTCTGATACTATCTCCCATAGAGTAGGGTACAATACTTGCATGAGATACGAAGAACACTACACCCCTTGGGACAGCGCCGAGTTTCTCACCGACGACGAGGTAATCATCGAGTATCTGCAGGCGGCCCTTGAAGAGAACGACCCTGCATTTTTCATGAAGGCCGTTGGCAATGTGGCGCGCGCCAAGGGAATTACCAATGTCGCCCAAGAGGCACAACTAGGTCGACCTAGTCTGTACAAGGCGCTGTCCGGTAACCGCAACCCGAGCATCGGCACTGTGATGGAGGTGCTCGATGTACTTGGCATCCGTCTAACCATAGCGTCAAAACAAATCTAACAATTCAACGCACACTTGTCAGAACCGCCGCAGGGATTCCGCTTACGGCGAACCTATTGCAACGCAAGCTCATACAGCGTTTTGAGCAGATCTGATATGAGGAACACGATAAGTCCAAGTATGACCAGGGCGTTGTAGCCGCTGATGGCGCGCAACACGAGGCTTACCCGTCCGGATGGCGGCGCTTCCTTTGGCGGCGATGCGGCGTCCATCACGGAGGGGCGCTTGCGGCGCGCCCACGCCAGCGCAAACATCCACACCGACAGCGCTATCTTCACGCCCAGCGCAGCCACATACGGCGCTCCCACCACGCCCGGCGTCAGACGGTTCATCGTCAGGATGACGCCGGTAACGAGCAGCACGAACATGCAGGTGTCCACCAACACACGAAACTCGGTTGCGGCGGCGGCATTGATGATGCGGGAGGCGCCGGGTGAGCGCCGCAGCGCCGGGCGCAATACGATGAGGTAGAAGATGCCGCCGCCCACCCATGCCGTCGCCGATATGAGATGCAGCCAGCGCACCACCAGCAGAAAAACATCGGTCAGGCTCATCGCGTAATCACAGCGCCTTCGTCCACCGACGCTTTCCTAGCCCTTGATCTCTTGCACAAGCTCCTCGAGTTTCTCTTCATTCAGCACACCTTGCCACAAGCGCACTAGGTTTTGGTCGCTGTCGATGAACGCCGTTGCGGGAAAGCCGAGCAGCTCATACTTCTCTACGATGCCGTCTTCATCGGGGCCCACCGCATAAGTAACGCCGATGTCCGTGATGAACTGCTGCCCGGTCTCTGCCGTGTCCAAGCCGAGCTGCTGCACACCGACGAACTCCACGCCGTCCGCCTTGTGGTTCTGATAGACGCGCTCGAGGTCGGGCATCTCTGCGACGCAGGGCGGGCATGACGGAAACCAGAAGTTCACCACCACCGGCTTGCCCTTGAGGTCGGAGAGCCGCAGCGTTTCGCCCTTCTGGCGCGTTTCGGTTTCGAACAGCGTCAAGGTAAAGTCGGGGGCAGGGTTAGTAGCAGGCGCGCCGTCCGCATCTGTGCTGCCGCACGCCGCAGCAAGCAGCAGCGCAAAGCCGAGCAGCCCCAATGCTACGCATATCGACCGTATCCTCTGCACCCCTCGTGCCGTCGCCCACATGGTCGTTGACAAGACCGATTCCAAGCCCATTACCTCCCACTTATTGGTATGCTCCATATCAGATAAGATGAACAGAGTGGGCGATAGGATTTCCCGCCCCGCCCCATAATCGCATAGTCAGTCGCATATCCGAATGACGGCGTTCTGCCCGTAGCATTCTGAAAAAGCCGAATGCCCCCAGACAGAGCGGTCGGACGCCGCTATTCGTCTTGCTCGGCGATGAGCGTTTCGGCATAGCGTCTGAGCGTTTCGGCGCGCTGCTCGGGAATATCACGCGTCTGTATGTAGAGCGTCAAAGCATCGAGCGGAGTAAGCCCGCGCGCATCAGCGTCGCCGAGCCGCGTGCGCCGCCTATCAACGACATCTTTGGTTATGTGTGCGATGTGGTGCGCCGGAGACAGTGCGTCGTGAATAGCAGCCTCTTGCAGGTGCGCCTCCAGCTCGGACGGCAGCGTGATTTGCAGGCGAACGATTGCGTCTGCGATGTCGTGCGCCCGTATCGCGTCGAGCACGGTTGCCGTGGGGTCGGGGTTGTCGGCAGCAAGCCGCACATTCACGGTTACGAACCGCCGTGCATTGTTCTTCACAAACTCGAAAGCGCGCAGCCGCTTGCCGGGAGGCGACGCAGTGTCCAGTTCCACGATGCAAAAGCCCTTTTCGTCCTTTTCTTCGCCGAAATCCACGCGCTCGAGGCTGCCGGCATAGACCACATTCGGCTTGCCGTCCGGAGTGTGCCCCAACACCTGATGGCGGTGGATGTGCCCCAGCGCAACATAGTCAAACTGCGGCAAGGCTACGCTGCTGCCCATAAGCTTATGGTCGTGTCCCAACATCATGGACTGCTCCGACGCCAGCCTAGATTGCGTGATGGTAACATGCCCGGCAAACACAGCGGGTATGCCGGCGTCCAACGCCTCGGCGCGCTCGCGTATGAGGCGTGTGAGGCTCTCTTCGATAGCCGTGTTAATCTGCTCGTGGTCCATACCGCGCGCGCCGTCGCTCGCCATAAACTCGCTGCGCTTAATCCACGGGAGCGCCACTATCTGCAACGGGCCGTCGCCGGTTTGCACGAGGTATATGTCCGGGCGGTCGCCGATGTGCACATTCGCCACATCGAGCGTGGGGAAGATTTCCAGCGCTGTCGCCTGCACATTCACATTTGGCGAATCGTGGTTTCCGACTAGCAAGAATACGGGGATGTTAGCGGCGGACAGACGGGCGATGCGGCGGGCGAACTCGCGCTGGTGCGTCTGCGTGGGGTTGCGGCTCTTGTAGGCGTCTCCGCAGAAGAGCACAAGGTCAACCTGCCTATCTATGGCGTAATCCACAAGATGGTCATAGGAGCGCAGGAAGTCGCCAAGCCGCGTGGACAGCCCGGTGTTCGGGTCGGTGCGCCCGTGATTCTCAACGCCTATGTGCAGGTCGGCGAAGTGCAGTATTCGCATCTTGGGGCTAAATCCTTGCGTCTTGCATTTGTGTTACCCGAATACGAAATGCACACATCTAATGCTGCGCTTAAGCTTGGCGATGTAACTATAGGCGAATGAATGGGTGGACAGGCAGGCAAGATAATTGGCTTTGGGGCATAGCGGCTAGGGCTTTCGCACAGCGGGCTAAACGCCAGATGCAAAGCCCCGCCCACACGCCTACGCATTGAGCCGTTCGCCAATCTCGGGCGCAAGCTCGGCAATCGGGCTGCGCGTCTGCGCCATAGTGTCGCGGTCGCGCAGCGTAACGGCGTTATCATCAAGCGAGTCGAAGTCCACGGTGATGCACAGCGGCGTGCCGATTTCGTCTTGTCGGCGGTATCGCCTGCCGATGCTCTGCGTATCGTCATACTGCACGAAGCCATCCACTGCGCCACTGCGCCGCACACGGTCGTACACCTCACGCGCCAGCGGCACGAGCCGTTGGTTGCGGCTGAGCGGCAGCACCGCCACTTTGACCGGCGCAATCCTAGGATGCAACTTCAACAGCGTGCGCAGCGCCGTCTTGCCGCCCGCTGTGGGCGCCTCTTCCTCTGTGTAAGCGTCGATGAGGAAGGTCATCATGGCGCGGTCCACACCGGCAGACGGCTCTATCACATACGGCGTAAAGCGCCTGTTCGCAACTTGGTCGAAGTAGGTCAGGGCGTTGCCGCTGCGTTCAGAGTGCGCCTTCAAGTCGAAGTCGGTGCGGTTGGCGATGCCCTGTATCTCGCCCCAGCCCCACGGGAACATGTACTCGATGTCGAAAGTGCCCTTGGAGTAGTGCGAAAGCTCGTCTGCGTCGTGGGCGCGCACGCGCAGACGGTCGCGGCGCACACCAAGCGATGTGTACCACTCGATACAGTCCGCAATCCAGCGCTCGTGAGATTGCTCGTCCTCACCCGGCTCGACGAAGTACTCTATCTCCATCATCTCGAACTCGCGGGTGCGGAAGATGAACCCGCCCGTAGTGATTTCGTTGCGGAAAGCCTTGCCTATCTGCGCAATGCCAAATGGCAGCCGCTTGCGCGATGCGTTGAGCACATTTTCAAAGTTGACGAAGATGCCCTGCGCCGTCTCCGGGCGCAAGAACGCCACCGATGTGTCGTCTTCGACAGGCCCGACGAACGTCTTGAACATCAGGTTGAAGTTGCGGGCGACGGTGAGTTCGCCGCCGCAGTCGGGGCATTTGCGCTCGGCTAGCTGGTCTTCGCGCCAGCGCTGGCGACACTCTTTGCAGTCCACCAGCGGGTCGGTGAAGCTGTCCACATGACCGCTTGCGCGCCACACCTCCGGATGCATCAGTATGGACGAATCCAGCCCCACCATATCGTCGCGCTCCCACACGAAGGTGCGCCACCATGCATCCTTGATGTTGCGCTTCATCTCCACGCCGAGCGGGCCGTAGTCCCATGTGCTCGCCACGCCGCCGTAGATTTCGCTGCCTTGAAACGCAAAGCCGCGCCGCTTAGCGAGAGACGCAAGCGCCTCTATATCAACCGATGATGCAGTGCTTTCTGCCATATCCTACTCTCACAGTGTGTATGCAGTGTGCAAGGTTTATCGTCGTGAATGTACAGCCCCAATCCGGGCATTACGCAGACTACCTACTGCACCTACGCCGATGCAGCCGCAAGCCTATGCAAATGTGTGCGTTCAATTATATCAAAGCCAGCGTTGTCTGGGCGTTTTCAACCGCTAGCGATTGGTTATCAGTGATCCCAAAATGACGGTGGCGAGATACGGTAGCAAGGTGAGGATGTCTTGTACGGCGTGCAATTGTGGTGGGCACTTTGGGGGGACGCCTTTTGCATCGGGCAAGGCAAAGCCCGCAGTGTATGGGGGGCTGCGGGCTTTTTGGGGGGATGAGATCTTGGAGGCGACGGGCGGATTCGAACCGCCGAATAGGGGTTTTGCAGACCCCCGCCTTAACCACTTGGCTACGTCGCCTTTATACGAAGCGCAGATATAGCGCTAATTGAACTGGTGCCGAGGAAGAGATTCGAACTCTTACAGCCTTGCGGCCACAGCGCCCTCAACGCTGCGTGTCTACCGATTCCACCACCTCGGCTGGGCGTATGCTAATGTTCCACAATCGGACGCTGCGCCGCCGACCGACAATGCCAAATAAGTATAGCCAATGTTGGGGCAAATGTCTAGTTATTCAAACACCAGGTATTCTCAACATACAGAGATAATGAGTTATAATATGTCATAACATCAAACACAGTGAGGTATCTTATGGCCCGTGAACGTACCTATCGCCACGATATTCGCTGCATCGACTGCGGCTCTAACTGGATGCGCAAAAACGGACTAGCGCGCGGCAAGCAGTCTTACAGATGCGGAGACTGTGGTCGCCGCTACTTCCCAGAGGCTGCATATCACCGCCCCAGCGCTGCCCTCAAGGCACAGGCGGTTAAGATGTATCTGGAAGGCAGCAGTTTGAGCGCCGTAGGCAGAGTGTTTGGGTACAGCGCCACAGCGGTTCACGGGTGGGTGAAAAAAGGGGGCGTGAGGCATTAGAGCGTCTGCGGGAGCGTGGTCGTAGACGGACTGAGGGGGCAGAGGCGCAGCGTGCTGCTGCGGTGGTGTCCTGTGATGAGATGTGGACATACAAGCGTGCTCGGCGTGCGGAGTTGCGTGAAGATGTGTGGATATGGACAGCAGTGGTAGAAGAGGCTGACGGCAGCAGGTGGGTGGACTTTGAGGTGGGCGACCGCAGCGAGAGGACATTCTTGCGCTTGTATGAGCGCTTACCGGATGCAGAGTTGTATCGCAGTGATGCATATCCTGTGTATCGGTGGTTTCCTCGCAACCGGCATGTGGTGGGGAAGGGAGGTGCGGTGAACTGGAATGAGGGGCTGCATTCGGTATGGCGAAGTAAGTTGAACCGATTAGTGCGTCGTACAAAGGGCTACACCAAGAGCATACAGATGCTGGTGTATTCGTTGGCGCTAGTGTGCTGGCATCGGTGGGTAAAATCCAATATCACTGCATGTTAAGAATACCAGCACCATTGGTTAAATATGGAAGCGCATCGCTACTCACCGCCGTTCACTATCTTGTTCAGTTCGCTGCCCGGCCTGAAGCCGACCCGCTTGTGCGCCGGTATTTCAGTCAGTTCGCCCGCATTAGAGCCTCGGATAGCCCTCACCTTGCGTGCCTTGACACTACGCACATCGAACGACCCGAAGCGCGTGAGTACAACCTTGTCTCCTTCTTGCAGTGCATCCTGAATACTCTCTAGCACGGCGTTGAGTGCCGCCTCGCCTTCAGCCCTCGGGACTCCCAGCTTGGCTGAAACCCGAGCAGATATATCGCTCTTTCTGAGTGTTGTCACTGCTTGAAATCTCCTAAATGCAAATGAGTTAAGTCTTGCTCTTTATCGGGTTCATAAAGAGCAAGTAGAGTAAACGAAGCGTAAGCCGCATCTAACGCGGCGACATATGTGGATTACTAAGTGGGATTTGCGCTAGACCGATGCGCTCATCCATGCATCGCTATTTGTGCTTTTGCTTAGGTCGGTCTGCCTACGGCGATGCTAGGTAACATAGTCTAACTTAAACGCAAATAGTATGTAAAGCGGGAGCGTCAGAGGAATCGCCACCCCAATCCCCCAGAGTCGCGCGACACTCCGCCGAGCAGCATCACCGACGCACGCACGATGGCTTCATTAAAGCGAAGGTTCAAGTGAATGCCGCAGCAAATTGCGAATGCCCGCTGCCCCTCCGAGCGGCAAATACTTGCGCGCTAATCGGGTTTATTGTATCTTTTAGCGAAACACCGGACGCTTTGAAAGGAAGGTTCTCTATGAGCATAAGGTCAACTATGGAGCGTATCCTGTCGGTGCGATATGCAGATGCGCACTGCGACATCCCCTGCGGCATCTACGATCCTATCTCTGCCAAGATTGCGGCGCAAACCGTGCAAAAGATGGTGCTTCGCATAGAATCGCTGGGCGACGCCAGTGACATTGCTGCGGCGAACACCCTGTCCCGCTACATCACCGTCAAGGAAGAGCACGCCGAGCTTTGCAAGCACGAGCTTCGTGTGCTGTGGGCAGACTACACTTGGCCCGGCGTCGACGCCAACGAAATCGCCGCCAAGTTCAACGCCGCCCTCAAACTCGCCGGTCAGTGCAAGCAAACCGTCAGCATGGAAAACGCCGAGTCGCTGGTGGCGGCAGTTGATGACATCGCCACCATATTCTGGGGCACCAAGGGCGTCGAGTACAGCGACCCCAACGCCGCAGTCCGCTACGGCACCTAAACGCCGATACTCATACTTACCCGCCAGTCTCTAGCATAAGCATACGGGCTGGACAAAAGCGCCGCAGGTTCGGGTTCGCCCGATAGCCTGCGGCGCTTTCCTATGCCCGCTCGCAATCCCTGACTGCGAGTGTCAGCGCCCTGCCGCTCATAGATTGCGCATGGCGTGCCCGCTCTCGCGCCGACCGGCTGATGCGCTAATGCTTGTAGTCCTCGCGCGGCGGGCTGAATATGTCCAGCGCCATCGACCAGCCTGCCGACCCCTTGACGCCGTGCTCCACTCCGCCGGGAATGACATATGCGTCGCCCTGCCGCAGCGTCTTCGTTTCGCCGCCGATGGTGAACGCAAACTCGCCTTGTAGCACGATGCCAGCCTGCTCGTTGGGGTGCGTGTGTGTGGGCACGACGGCGTGCGGCGCTATCTCCACCATGCTCATCATTATCTTATCGCCCCACATCGTTCGCAGCGTAACGCCCGGCGCAAGCTCCCGCCGCTTCACCTCGGACGGGTCTATGAAGTAGTTCAAGGCACGACTCCTAAAAAGTTGCTAGCTTCCAGTTATGGATAGTCAGTTATTCGGCTGTGGGCGTGCGCCCGCGATTGTCCGCAATCGTCAGGCAGGCGCTGATGAAGGCGTTGGCGGGCGTGGGTACGCCGTGCTGCTCACCGATGCGCGCAACCGCGCCGTTCAGCAGCGCAACCTCCAGCGGATTGCCAGCCTGCAAGTCCAAGTACATGGACGACAGCAGGTCGCCCTTTTCCTCGCGGAAGCCAGCCATCACGGCTTCCACGATGCCGTCGTCCAGCGCAACGCCGCTTGCCCGCGCCACTGCGAACGCCTCGTCCATCACCTGACGCGTGAGGGCGCAGGTTTCGGGCGTGTCCAGCACCTCGGCAAACGACGCCCGCGTGATGCACATCATCCCGCTCAGAGCGCATATGTAGATGAGCTTGCCCCATAGAGCAGTCAGCACATTGGGCGAAAGCTCGGTGTCTATGCCAGCGTTGGACAGCAGGGCGGCGATGGCGTTGGCGCGCGGCGTGAGCGCCCCGGATTCCTCGCCGAACACGATTCGTGGCGGGCTGCCGCGCTGCGCCACGACGCCGGGTGCGCGCCGCATCGCATCTATATAAGCGGCACCCAGCAGAACCTTGTCCGCTCCAAACGCCGCCGCAATCTGCTCGCCGCTACCGATGCCGTTCTGCAGCGTCAGGATTGCCGTATCATCGCCCACCGCCGGCGCCATGTCCGCTATCGCCTGTTCGTTATGGTAGCCCTTGACGCAGTACAGGATGAGGTCTGCCGTCCAAGCGCCGTCGAGCCGCTCCACGGCCTGCGGACGGACGGTGAAATCCCCGTAGGTCGCCGTCTCTACGCGCAGTCCGCTCTCCCGTATGGCGGACAGGTTGTCGCCCCGTGCTGCGAACACCACATCCGCGCCCGCCCGCGCCAGCAGCCCGCCGTAGCAGCAGCCCACAGCGCCTGCGCCCATCACCAATATCTTCATCTGTCTCACCCTCGCCAGACTAACCTGCACTGACATCCGACAGCTAGCGGCTTTCGTCTATTCCTGCAGCTCGATAATGGCGTTGCTGTACGGGGCGCTACCAACATTGGTAACGCGATGGACTGCGCCCTTGCGCCCCTTGACCACCTGTCCGAGTGCCAATTCGGTCGTGGTAACGCTGCCGTCGTCATGCTCGGTTCTGAGCGTGCCTGCGCGCGTTACGATGAACACATAGCTTCGCTCGTGCCGATGCCAATCGCTCGACTGCCCCGGCGCAAGCGCCAAGTCCCACACCCGCACATCCGCATCCTCGAACTGAAACTCCGTCCCTATATCACCCATGTGTCTCTCTTCGCTCATAGCATCCTCCTTAAAAGAAACAAGAAAACGAGGTAAGAAAATTTCAGGCGTTAGTATCAGGTTATCATTTTGGCGTCGCCGTGATGCATATTGTCGGATTTGTCCTGCTTCGGCGAATCCGATGCAGGTTATCAGCGGCGACTTTCGGCGGCTCTGCCGATGTCTGCCTCTGCCCATGTGTCTTCGAAGCCCAAGCCCCGCTCTTTCAGGCTGACATATCGGCTCCTGCCTATGATGATGTGGTCCAACAGCGTGATGTCCATCATCTCTGCGCAAGAGCGGATGCGGCGCGTAACGAGCACATCCTCCGGGCTTGGCGTAGGGTCGCCGGACGGATGATTATGCACGATGACGATGTTGGGGCAGTTGTCGCGTATGGCGGGTCGGATGACCTCCGCAACCCGCACTGCCGCAGAGTTCACCGTCCCCTTGTAGATTTCGTGCGTCCCCAGCACCTCGTTCTTGGTGTTGAGCAGCATAACGCGCAGGTGTTCCTGCTCCAAGAAGCTCATTTCAGCGACCAGCAGATGGAACACATCCTGCGGAGAATGGATAACGGGTCTGTCATCCGGATGCAGCGAGCTGAGCCGCCTGCCTAGCTCAAGGGCGGCAAGCAGTTGGCACGCCTTGGCGTCGCTGATGCCGTGCAGCCCGCAGAGTTCGCCATGTGTGGCACGCGCCACGCCGCCAAGCCCGCCGTATGTGGACAGCACGCGCGCCGACAGGTTCAGCACGCTCTCACCCGCAGATCCGACCCTCAGCAGAATGGCTATCAGCTCGGCGTTGCTGAGCGCGCCGGGGCCGTGCCGCTGCAGCCGCTCGCGCGGGCGCTCACCTTCGGGCAAGTCCCGTATCATCGTCGTGTAGTGAGCGCCGCCGCCCGCATCCGTCAAGCGCAAAACCTCCAGGCTTTGTTCTGCTATATCCCCTCTTGCATCGCCCTAGTTTAACGCCCAGCCTCGATAAGTCAAATGCCGCGAGCGATGGAGGCTGCTCAGCAAGTCCCTTTATCCTGTTAAGCGTTGTGCTGCGGCGCACTCTGCGCTATGCTTGTTGCACGCGAACATGTGGTAATTTTCGGCGCAATCGGCGCTAGACTTAAAGGGAGCGGCAACGAACCTATGAGCAACGAACAAGTGCGTGAATACAAGGGCATGATGGCGCTGCCGGGTGAGCAGGATGAGCGCAGCGTGTCTGTCTCATTTGACCCAGATACCCCATCCGTCAGCATCCGATTCGACGAACCCATAGAGGGTGAAACCGAGTTCGAGGCGCAAGACCTCATGGTGGCAAGCCGCCTCAAGTACGACGAGGCGATGTTCTTCACCACCGGCTTGCCCCAAGCCGGCATCGAGGTAACTTGGAAGTTCAACAGCAGCCTGCTAGACGACTCGCTCGCCGGCGTGGTCATAGCCCGCCCCAACGACCGCCGCATCACCGGCGAAAAGGGTTTTGTCCTCACGCTAGGGGAATAGCGACTCTTACTGAGAATGCCCCAGTGTTCAAGCCTCGTACAGGGCACAGGGACGGGCGTACGAAAGCCCTTCCTCACTATGCGATATTGCGATATAAGGCCAGGGTGGGCGCTGCCCCTACTAGGGAGCGTCCGACGGGAACAGCAGATCCCCGATGGTCTCATAGGCTTGGTCGTTCGCTAGACCCATCACCACGCCCGCGCGTGCATCTCGGAAGTAGCGCTCGAACGGTAGATCTCGCGCGAACGCCGTTCCCCCGAACATGGTCATCAGCTCTTGCGTTACCCGCACCGCCACCTCGGAGCAGACCACCTTCGCCTGTATGTATGGCAGCAGGGACGGCGCGCGGCCATCGTCCGCCATTGCCGCTGCCACATGCAGTAGTGCCCGCGCCGCCTCTATCTGCGCGCTCATCTCTGCCATCCGCCGCATGTTGATGGGGTTGTCCAGCCGCCTTGCCCCGCTCGGGAAGCGTCGGCTGCCCTCTTTGCACGCCAGTTCATACGCCCCCGATGCTATGCCGAGATACGCTGCGCCGTATGTCAAAATGAGCACCGGCATCATATACTTCGCCATGACAGGCTCTTTTTCGCCGACAAGTTCGATGCCGAGCAAGTTCTCTTCCGGCACCACGCCGTCGAACACCATAGCGGCGCTGCAGTTGCCCCGCATTCCAAGTCCGTCCCACTGCGAAACGGTGCGCCAGTCTATCTTGTCTGCCTCAACCATCAGCAGATCCGGCGGCCCCTCTGTTCGTCCACCCTCGACGCGGCAGAACATGATGTAGTGCGTGGCGTGCCCGGCGGATGTTACATACGACTTGCGCACATTCTCCAAGCGCAGCCCACCATCGACGCGCATCAGCGGGACATCGGGAGTGGACACGGGCCGCCAATCTCGCCCGGTCTGTCCGCGCGATTCGCCACCCGCCGCAGCAGCGAACACCTCGCCGCGCGCAAGTGGCTTCACGAACCGCTCTAGTTGCAGCGCCGTGGGGATGCGGCTCACCGCCTCCACCGACTCTAGGTGCATCTTGTAGCACATCGCCGTGGACGGGCACTTCTTCGCTATCTCCTCCACGATGACGCAGGTGGTAACCATGCCCTCGCCCAGCCCGCCGTGCGCCTTGTCCACGCGCAGCGCCCACAGCCCCATATCCCCCAGCGCCGCCAGCGACTCCTCCGGGAACTCTGCCTTGCGGTCGCAATCCTCTGCTCTCGGCGCAATCACGCGCTCTGCGACATCCGCAACACGCCGCTTCCATTCCAGCTGCTCGTCGGTCAACCGGTAGTAGTTCATTGCGCTCCCCCACGCCCGCAAACTTTGTCCGATGCACGCACACTTCTGCTGAACAAAATGCAGGTTAGCCCCAACCGCCCGTTGTGTCAATGCGGCGCTAGTTATCAGCTGCCAGCAATCAGGCTGAACAGCTGAAAGCCTACCCAACCGCTATGCGTTGTTATAATGGCATTAAGCAGTTGCGGGCGCTGCTAGCATTCACAGAACGAACGAGAGCCGCTATGTTCAAACTCGGCTTGATAGTGAACCCTATTGCAGGCATGGGCGGCAGCGTGGGCTTGAAGGGAACGGACGGCGCTGCCGCCCTGCGCCAAGCTCGTGCACGCGGAGCACAGCCGTCCTCCGAGCGGCGCGCAGCCGAAGCGCTCGCCGTCATCACCGACGCAGCGCCGCATCTCACGCTGCTCACGCCGCTCGGCGCAATGGGCGAACGCGCCGGCAGGCAGGCAGGCATGGATCCGTTGGTGATCGACATGGGCGACCTAGATCCTGCTAGCGATTCCACTCCGGAGCACACGCGCCGCGCCGTCGTCTCTATGATGCGCCGCCGCATTGACCTGCTGCTGTTCGCAGGCGGCGACGGCACCGCCCGCGACATATGCGACGCTCTCACCCTTGCCCAAGACGATGACAGTCCGCCAATCCCGGTGCTCGGCATCCCGGCAGGCGTCAAGATGCACTCCGGCGTGTTCGCCGTCAACCCCCGTCGCGCCGGCGAAATCGTTCTACGCTTTATGCGTGGCGAACTTGACACCACCTGCGGCGAGGTGATGGACATCGACGAAGCCGCATTCCGGCAAGGCGTCGTGTCCGCTGCGCTGCACGGCTACTTGCGCATACCGCACGCTGCCCAATCCGTTCAGTCCACCAAATCGGGCAGCGTAGACAGCGGGGATGAGGCGCTGCGTTCCATCGCCCAGCAAATAGTCGAGAGTATGGACGACGAGACGCTCTACATCATCGGGCCCGGCACCACCATGAAGGCGATAACCGATGCGCTCGGGTTGCCCAAGACGCTGCTCGGCGTGGATGTGGTGCGCGGGGGGCGCATAGTCGCCGCTGACGCCGCCGAACGCGAACTGCTGCGTCTCACCGCAGACACGCCCGCCAAGATAATCGTAACCGCCATCGGCGGGCAAGGCTGCATACTCGGGCGCGGCAACCAGCAGCTCAGCCCCCGACTGATTCGCCAAGTCGGGCAGGACAACATCATCGTCGCTGCCACACCGCACAAGCTTCGCCAACTGCACGGCAAGCCTCTGCTCGTGGACACCGGCGACCCGTCCCTCGACGCCGCCCTCAGCGGCTACATCAGCGTGGTCACCGGCTACCGTCAGTCGCACATCTTTCGTGTGGCGCACTAGGCGCACTAAACGAGCCTGCGCTCTGTCCAAACGCGCCGACATCGCAAAAGCCAAAGGCTTATCCCCCACCGCCATCCGGACGGACGGTAACTGCTCGCTGTCTGTTCATAAAAATTAACAATCTCAATATTGACTATCGTACAAACTAATGATTTAATAGCGCCTAGTACTAGAAATAGACGATATTTATGTGAATATTCGACTACAGGCTAGCTGAGACGGCATTAAAAAGAGAGGTGAATGGATGAAACGCGTCCCACATATGCTTATGCTCTTGAGTGCAATGGCGATTTTGGCACTGCTTGTAGCCGCATGCGGAGCGGCAGAACCGGAGCAAACCCCAGAGCAAGCTGCGCCCACGACCGCACCTGCGCAGCCGGCGAGCCAACCTGCATCAGCCGCCGCAACCTCAGCCCCAGCACCCACTTCGCCACCAGCAGCCGCGCCCTCAGGCGGCGGCACTCTCAAAGTCGCAATGCGAACGCTAGGCAACGCTCAGGGCTTGCCAAGCCAAGCATCGGGCGGCACCGGCGACACCATCCCCGGCCTCATCGGCTTGATGGAGAACCTCACCGAGCGCAAGGCAAAAGACCTGCTTTTCTACCCGCATCTAGCAGAATCCTACGATGTCGCTCCCGACCTCTCCAAGATAACCGTGAACCTGCGCGAGGGCGTCCAGTTCCACCACGATTGGGGTGAGATGACCGCCGAAGATGTCAAGTGGAGCTTCGGCGATGCAGGCGTGGAGAACCAAGAATCTGTGTTCGGGAATGTGGGATACCTGCACGAATACCAAGAGCCTCATGTGATCGTCGACTCCCACACAGTGGAGTTCCCGCTCAAGAGCTTCACCTCCGAATACGAGGGCGCCATAATCGGGCTGGTCTTCGTGTACAGCAGCAAGTACATCAACGAAATGGGGCGCGACCATGCGTTCCAGAACCCCATAGGCACTGGCCCATTCCAGATGGAAAGCTGGACGCCCAACGATGAGTTTGTTGGCAGCACTTTCCAAGACTACTGGGATCAGCCCGCATCGTTCGACATGCTCAGCGTCAAAGAGATTCCCGAAGACTCCACGCGCGTTGCGCTCATCAAGACCGACGCTGTGCACATCATAGACCCGGTGCCATTCAGCTTCCTGCCGGACTTGCTCGAGTCAGGGATGGAGCCTAATAGCGACAATTTGGGCGGCGCAACGCAGGCTGTTACTTACAGCGGCAATTTCTGGATGTTCGAGTACCCGCCCAACGACAACAAGGGCAGGGACGGTCAGGCTGTTACACCACGCCCGGGCTTCGAGCCGGACGAAGATCACCCATGGATTGGCGACCCCAAAGACCCGGAGCGCATGGAGTCGGCGCGCCTAGTGCGCCACGCCCTCTCGATGGCGATTGACCGCGACCTCATCGTGGAAGAGGTGCTACTAGGCAACGGCTTCCCCGAGTATGTCAACTTCTACTCCAGCTCGCTGCCAGAGCATCCCGACCACTGGGTAATCCCATATGACCCGGACGGCGCGGTAGCGATGCTGGAACAGAGCGGCAACCCGGTGGAATCCTTCCCCGCGTTCCAAATCTATGTGCAGCAGCTTCCGAATGTGAACTTCGAGGTGTTCGACGCAGTAGCCACGATGTGGATTAACTTGGGGCTGGATGTAACAGTTGACAGCACCGCTTATCAGGCGTTCAGACCGCGCCTCGTTGACCGCGAGTGGAACGGGCTGACATCGTGCTGCGCTTGGCCCGGCTGCGGCGGCCCGCTACTGCTGATGGACCAGCCGCGCCTAGCCGCTCGCGAAGGCTCCACCATCGGTGAAGGCGACTGGAACCCCGGCTTCGAGGTCATAGAGGTCATGGAAGGCGTGAACAAAGTTGAAGCGAATCCACTCGACAGAACAGCGCGCGTTGAAGCAAACCTCGAAGAGGGCGAGTTCCTGTATCACTGGATGCTCTCCACAGGCGTCGTCCACGCCGACAACCCCGTCTGGGTGAACCCTAACTTCGTGGAAGGCTGGCAGATGGAAATAACCGGCCTGTTCAACAACCTAGAGACCATAACCATCAAGCAGTAACCCACTTACCGGATGGGCGCTGTTTCGCGATAGCGCCCATCCCCCAATCGCGAAACCACACACCTGCTCCCCCCATCCTGTCGGGGGATACTATTGAGACCGACCACCTGAACCCGCTGTGAATGCGAGAGGCTATGGCGCGATTTCTGCTGCGAAGAGTCGCTTATTCACTAGTTACGATTATCCTCGCTACGATTATCGTGTTCGCCCTGTCGCGAATGTCGGGAGACCCGCGCCTCCTGTATTTGAACGCCTTCTCGCATGTCGGTCCAGAGGTATGGGAGGCTTGGGGAAGAAAGCTGGGGCTGGACAAGCCGCTGCCATTGCAGTACCTTTACTGGCTTCGAGATGTTCTGCTTGGCGACTGGGGCGAGTCCATCGACACCGGCATCCCCGTGTGGACAGCCGTAACCGACAGGCTGCCCCTTACGCTTAAACTCACAGGCGGCGGGTTCGTGTTCGCCGTGCTGCTCGGCATCCCCTTGGGCGTGCTGTCTGGCGTGTACAGGAGCAGCTTCTGGGACTACATGGGCAGAACGATGGCGGTGCTAGGGCAGTCTGTGCCCGCATTTTGGCTGGCAATCGTCCTCATCCTCATCTTTTCGGTTAGGCTTGAGCTGCTCCCTGCGGCGGGACAGGGCGGCTTCTCCCACTACATTATGCCTAGCGTCATCTTGGGCTGGTTCGGCTCTGCGGGGTTCTTGCGCCTGACGCGCTCCGCAATGCTAGATGTGATGGACTCGGAGTTTGTGAAGCTCGCAAGAGCCAAAGGCGTGGACAAGTTCACACTCGTGTGGAAACACGCCTTCCGCAACGCCCTGATAGCGCCGCTGACATACGGCGGGCTGCTGCTTGCCGGCTTCGCCACCGGCACCGTGCTCACGGAGACCATCTACGCACTGCCCGGCCTCGGACGGCTCGCCCTGCAAGCGGTGTATGCCAACGATTTCCCCGTTCTGCAAGGCTCGGTGCTGTTCTTCGCCGCAATGTATGTGGTTTTCGCATTCATTCTTGATATGATTTACGCGCTTGTTGACCCACGCATAAGATACACATAGACCGATACACATAGACCGATTATGCAACTCGACCGCGGTGAACTACTGCTGCAAGATGTTAAGCCCTCGCTCATATCGAGGGCTTATACGAAATTTCGCAGATGGCCGTATATCCCTGCGCTGATACTGTTCGTGCTTGTGTTTGCGGCCATTGCAGCGCCTGTCATTTCGCCATACGATCCGGTTAAGGGTGACTTGAGGGCGCGCAGCAAACCGCCGCTAGGTTTCGGCGGAACAACCGAGCACCTCTTCGGGACGGACAACCAAGGGCGGGACATATTCAGCCGCATAATTCACGGCGCGCGGGTTTCCATAAGTTTCGCTGCCGTAACGATGCTGCTCAGCGTGGCGCTGGGCGCTGTCATAGGCGCAATATCGGGCTATTTCGGGGGGCACATCGACGAGATGTTAATGCGCCTCGTTGACTTGCAGAACGCCCTTCCCTTCATTCTAGCGGCGCTTGTGGTGGTAGGCGTGTTCGGTGCAAGCTTCACCACACTTCTGATTATCATCGCGCTGTTCTCTTGGGGAACCACTGCGCGCCAAATCAGGGGCGAGGTGCTCCAGCTCAAGGAGATGGACTATGTGGCGCTTGCTAGGGTTGCAGGCGCATCATCCCGGCGCATCATATTTCTGCACCTGCTCCCGGGCGTAACCAACACGCTCATCGTCGTCGCCACGCTGGGCACAGGCCAGATTATTCTGACCGAAGCCACACTCAGTTTCCTGGGCGTCGGCATACCACCGCCTAGGCCAGCGTGGGGTAGCATGGTAGCGTTCGGCAGAAACTACATCGACTCCGCATGGTGGATCGCGGTCATTCCGGGCGTTGCTATCGCGCTCATCGTGGTGTCGCTCAACTTCCTGGGCGACTGGCTGCGCGACTACTTCGACCCGCGCTTGCGGCAGATATAAACGCCCCGTCCGCCTAATGCCCACGCCGAAAGGCGGTATGCGCCGTGATTGTAGTATGCGGAGAGGCACTAATCGACTTCACGCCAACAACCGTTGACGGAGCACCTGCGTTCGTGCAGCGGTTCGGTGGCTCACCCTGCAATGTCGCCATTGGGCTGGCGCGGCTCGGCGTCTGCACGGCGTTCGTGGGCAAGCTGTCCCGCGACGCATTCGGAGACGCCCTGTACGACAAGATTGCGGACGAGGGCGTTCGTCTGCAATGGGCGGTGCGCGGCAGCGAACCCACGGCGCTCGCATTCGTCGTCCCCAACACCGACGGAACACATGACTTCGCATTCTACGGCGCAAACACGGCAGACCAAAGCATGCGCCCCGAAGACCTGCCCGACACCTTACCCGACGATGCGGCACTGCATTTCGGCTCGTGCTCGCTCGTATTAGGCAGCAGCGCCCAAACCTACGAGACGCTGATACGCCGCGAACACACACGACGGCTCATCACGATGGACCCGAATGTGCGCCCGATGCTCTTCCCGCAGCGCGAGGCATACGCCCGCCGCATAGAGACGCTGCTACCCTTCACGCATATAGTCAAGGCGAGCGCAGAAGACTTGGCTTGGTTGTATCCGGGGTATAGCCCACAGGATGTGGCGCTGCGCTGGCTGGGCGGCATTGGCGCAGCGGAAACAGCAGAAACGGAGGGCAAGAAGCCGCTGTTAGTCGTGATTACGCTCGGTGCAGACGGCGCAATGGCGTTTGCAGACGGGGCCGCGGTTCGCATATCAGGCGAAGCGGTCAGCGTCGCCGACACCGTGGGCGCGGGCGATGCGTTTATGTCGGCGCTGCTGGCATATCTCGACCGCATGGGAGCGCTCCAAACCCAATCCATACGCACCCTGAGCGCCGACACACTCGCCCATGCGCTTGCTTACGCCAATCGCGCTGCGGCACTCACATGCACTCGCACCGGCGCCGACCCGCCAACCAGCGATGAACTTGCGGCGAATCTGAGTGTTCACCGCCTTCCCAGCATCTAACGCACAGGAGATGAACATGCCAATCGTCAATCACAACAACGCCCCGGAAGTCCCTTGGAGACCAAACTACCGCAAGTGGCTAATCACGCAGGATGGGGACGGCACAACATCGACGGACGCATCTATCAGCGAAGTTGGGGTCGGTACGGGAGCGCCGCTGCACACGCACGAAGACGATGAGCTGATAGTCGTGCTGAGCGGCACACTGAGCGTCCGCTACGGAGATGAGACCCATGAAGTGGGCGCAGACCACACCATCGTCGTGCCCCCGAATGTGCCGCACGGGTTCACGGCGATTGGGGACAGCCCTGCCGTGATTATCGGGATGTTTCCTGCCAAAGACCCGTTCGTTCGGACGCAGTTTCTGGAAGGTGCACCACCAAAAGCGCATAGCTGATAGAATACCCTACACCTTTGTGGCTCAGTATTGTCAGCGAGCTAGCCTTGTCTAGCCCGACAGATTGCGATTTCTAGTTCCTAAAATGAGCATCGAAACCGAACGACACCCCAGATTTCTGCTCTACGGCGTGCGGGGCGAGAGCATGCTGCCGACGCTGAGGTCGGGCGACCTTGTGCTAGTGCGGACTGCAGCCACATCCAAGCGTGTGCCGTCGCGGGGCGATGTGGTCGTAGTGAATCATCGGGGCGAGCAGACGGAGCAAGCCGAGCACGAGGCGATGAAGCGCATCGTGGCGCTGCCGGGAGAGCGCATTGACCTGCGCGACGGCATGCTTCTCATAGACGGCGAACGGCTGCGCGAACGATACCTGCGCGGCTTGCCCGCACACATCGGCTCGGACGCCGCATCCTGGGCGCTGGGCGACGGCGAGTACTTCGTCATGGGCGACAACCGCGCCCATAGCACGGACAGCCGCGCATATGGCCCCCTGCGGCGCGAGCAGATAACAGGCAGGGCGGTATGCCGCATATGGCCGCCCCTGCGATGGGGGTTTTTGAGACGCTGACAGCCGACGGTTCTCAGCCGCTGCTTGGGCGTTTAGGAATGAGACGCCGCCACCGAGCGCCGACCCTCAACTCCTAATCCCCAATTGATGCGTCATGCGAGCCAGCGTGCGGCTTCTTTGGCGTGGTAGCTGATTATCATGTCTGCGCCGGCGCGCTTGATGGATGTGAGTATCTCGAGCGTGATGCGCTGGCCGTCTATCCACTCGTTCTCCGCCGCCGCCTTGACCATGGAGTACTCTCCGCTGACATTGTACGCCGCCATAGGATAGCCAAACTCTTTGCGCGCAGCCGCTATCACATCCAAGTACGACAGCGCCGGCTTGACCATGATGATGTCTGCGCCCTCGTCTATGTCCATGCGGATTTCGCGCATCGCCTCGCGCGAGTTGGCGATGTCCATCTGATAGCCGCGCCTGTCGCCAAACTGCGGGGCTGAATCCGCTGCCACCCGAAACGGCCCGTAGAACGAAGACGCATACTTCGCCGAGTACGCCATAATCGGCAGATGCTCGAAGTCGGCGCTGTCCAATGCGCTGCGTATCGCAGCCACCTGCCCATCCATCATCGCCGACGGAGCCACCATGTCCACGCCCGCCTCAGCTTGGCACACCGCCATTCGCGCCAGCAGTTCCAGCGTGGCGTCGTTGTCCACCGTCCCGTTGCGGATTATCCCGCAATGCCCGTGGTCTGTGAATTCGTCTAGACACACATCTGCAATAACCAGCATATCAGGCGCTGTCTGCTTGATGGTGCGGATGGCTTCCTGCACAATCCCGTTGGGGTGATATGCTTCCGTGCCCTCAGCGTCCTTGTGCGCCGGCAATCCGAACAGCAGCACAGCGCCGATGCCCAGTGCGTCCACTTCGCCCACTTCCGATATGAGGTTGTCCAGCGAGAGTTGGTACATTCCCGGCATCGGGTCGATGGGGTTTTGGACATTGCGCCCGTGCGTAACGAAGATAGGATATATGAAGTCGCTCACAGAGATGCGGGTCTCTTGCGCGAGGCTTCTCAGCGCGGCGGCTTCCCTCATTCTGCGGAGGCGCATCTGCGGAAATCTGCTCATAAGGCTGCTCTCTCCTAATCGGGGTCTGCTCGGGTATTGCGATGTATACGCCGTCATGTTCTAGCGCGAAAAATAGGCTTCCACAGCATCCACAAGCGCAGCCACGGTGTATTCGGACGCCACGATGTGCGGAGCGATACCGAGTTCGGCGGCGGTCTGCGCTGTGATGGGGCCTATGCACGCTATCGTAACATTTTTGAGCAGAGCAGGCGCTGCGCTATCCCCGAAATCCGCATCGTTGAGCAGCGAAATCAGGTTGCGGACGGTGGAGGAGCTTGTGAATGTGGCGATGTCTATGCCCTCTGCGAGGATGGAGCGGGCGCGCGCTGCGGCATCGGGCGGTGTGATTGTGCGATATGCGGCGATGCACTTGACCGATGCGCCCTGTGCCGCCAAGCCCTCATCCAAGGCGCTGCGGGCGATGTCAGCGCGCGGCAGCAGCACCCGCTTGCCACGCAGGTTATACGCCTGCATTCCCTCAACCACTGCCTCTGCCACAAACGCCTGCGGCAGAAAGTCGGCGCTGATGCCGTAGCGTCGCAGGCGCGCAGCCGTGGCAGGCCCAATTGCGCCGACGGATACGCCATGCAATGTGCGGGCGTCTGCCCCGAGCGCCGACAGCCGTTCGAACACCACATCCACGGCGTTGGCGCTCGTCAGTATGAGCCAGTCATAGCCTCGGATGGCGCTGAGTTCCCTGTCCAGCTCGGTGTAATCGTCCATAGGCTGGATTTGTATAGTGGGCAGTTCGACGGGTTGAGCACCGCGCTGCGCCAGCATATCGCACAAGACGCTCGCCTGCGCCCTCGTGCGCGTTACCAGTATTCGCTTGCCGAACAGCGGTCGGTTGTCGAACCAGCGAATGCGCTCTCTCATCGCCGCCACCTCGCCTATCACGGTTACGGCGGGGGCGGATATGCCGCTGTTCGATGCGATGTCAGCGATGTTGTCGAGCCTGCCGCTGACTGTGCGCTGATACGGCTCCGTGCCCCACTGCACAATGGCGGCGGGCGTGTCAGGTGCGCGCCCTTCGAGCATCAGCCTGTCCACGATGGCGCGCAGGTTCGCCTGTCCCATCAGCACAACCAGCGTGCCTTCGCTCTGCGCCAGCGCATCCCAGCGCACAGCGGTTTCAGGCTTGGACGGGTCTTCGCTGCCCGTAATCACGCTGAACGATGACGCTGCCCTGCGATGTGTGAGGGGGATGCCGGCGTACGCAGGTGCCGCAATCGCCGATGTAACGCCCGGGACTACCTCGAATCCCAGCCCTTCGGATGCCAGTGCTTCGGCTTCCTCACCGCCGCGCCCGAACACGAACGGGTCTCCGCCCTTGAGCCGCACAACCTGCTTGCCAGCGCGGGCGAGGTCTATCAGCAGGCGGTTGATGTCCTCTTGTCGGTTGCGCGTGCTGCCGGGCATCTTGCCCACATCTATGAGTTCAGCATCCGCGCGGGCATGTCGCAGCAGCCGTTCGTCCACGAGACGGTCGTACACCACGGCGTCGGCGTCGGCTAGCAGCCGCAGCGCCTTGACGCTGATAAGCTCCGGATCGCCCGGCCCCGCCCCCACCAGCGCCACAACGCCGGCGGTCATTGCTGTTTCGTCCATTGGAAACTACTCCGCATCGTCCGAGTTGCCGTGCCGCACGCCCTTGTCCGACAGGATTTCGCCCGCCCCTTGCCGCATCATCGCCCTTGCAACGGCGCGCCCTGCGGCTTCGGGCTGCGACCGCTCGCAGTCTCGCACGATGCGAATGAGACGGCTGCCGTCAGGGTTTGCGACCATCGCCGTCAGGTGAAGCTCATCGCCTTGAATGGTGGCATATGCGGCGGTTGGCACTGTGCAGCCGCCGCCCATCGCCGTGAGGAAGGCGCGTTCTGCACGGACGGCATCGGCGGTAATTTGATGGTCTATTGCGCCGACAAGTTCCCGCATAGCCTCGTCCGATGCGCGCACTTGAACGGCGAGCGCACCTTGCCCCACATCCGGCACGCACAGCTGGGGCGATATGAATGCGCTGATTTCCGCAGCTCTGCCCAGTCGGATGATGCCCGCTGCCGCAAGAACCACCCCGTCGTAGTCTGCGCCGTGCGCCTTGCGGATGCGCGTGTCTACATTGCCGCGCACGGGCGGGTACTGGAGATCCGGTCGCACGGCTTTGAGCTGCGCTATGCGGCGCGGGCTGCTAGTGCCGAGCCGTGCGCCCTGCGGCAGCTCATGTAGATTAAGCTCCCATCGGTTCACCAGCACATCGCGGGCGTCCTCGCGCTCCGTGTAAGCTGCGACAACAAGCCCATTAGGCATTGCCGTCGGCATATCCTTAGCGCTGTGAACCGCAATGTCAATCTCGCCGTTCAACAGCGCCGCCTCTATCTCTTTCACGAACATCCCGCGCTCCATGCTGAGCAGCGGGGCGCTCTTGTTGCGGTCGCCGCGCGTGGATAGGGTTACTGTGTGGACGACAATCCCCGGGTGTGCTTGGCGCAGGCGGCGTGCCACCTCATCGGTCTGTGCCAGAGATAGAGTGCTAGCGCGTGAGCCGATGACAACCTTCTTGCGGGCGTTCAGTGAGGTCACGAGGGCGTTCCCACCGCTTTGGCGGCGAGGGCTTTCTTCTCTTCCCACATTTTACAGACGCCGGCTACGCAGTCGCAGCCCACGCCCGCCATCAGGTCGTCCAGCAGCGTTGCGCGCGCTTCTTCGTAGCGCCCTGCAAGCACGGTGTCCAGCAGGCTGTCGGTGATGCACGCCTGCCAGTGGTCGGTGAACAGCGTGATGCCCTTGCCGCGGATTTCAGCGCGAACATCGGCGAGCAGCGGCGTCAGCTCGGCGTAGTCCATCAGCGGGTGCGATGAGTCTATCGGGCTGCCGTCCAGCAGTTCGCGGAACTTGCGCGCCAGTGCCGGGCTTGCCCCGCCTGTGGATGCCGCAACCGTTACATCGCCCCGTACTGCCACCGACGGCGCGATGAATGTGCACAGGTGCGTAACATCCACCACATTCAGCAGCACATTGCGCTCATGTGCTTCGGCAGCGATGGCGCGGTTGACGGTGTTGTCGTCCGTTGCGGCGATGGCGATGAACGCATCCGCAAGGTCTCCGCTGCGATATGCGCGCTGGTGCCAGATGACCTTGCCCGCCTCCGCCAGCTGCTGCACACCTTCGTTCACCTCAGGGCTTATCACCACCACATCGGCGTAACAGTCCAGCAGCTTCACCACCTTCTCTTCGCCGATGCCGCCGCCGCCTATGACCACGCAGCAACGGCCCTTCACATCTATGAACGCAGGGTAGTATGCAGGCACGATGGGAATCCTTTTCGTTTTGCTTGTATGTCAGGGTAAGTGGCGCATGCTGAGATTTTGCGTCAACACACGCAACCTTCACTTCCTCTTTGTGCAGATTTGTGCAGGCGGCTACACGAAATACCGCACGCGCGTCTTCTTATACTCGCGGGTGCTGTACAAGAGCATGTATTCGTCTATGCCGGTCGCCTCCGAGAGTTCCTGCGCCACGGCTTCGCACTGATCTTGCGATGTGGCGTGTATCATCGTGAAGTGCGTGTACTGCCAGTCCGGGAATGTCGGACGCTCGTAGCAGTGTGTAACCCAGCGCGACTGCGCCATGAGGTTGCCCACTTCCACTGCGCGCTCGGACGGCACTTTCCACACCGCCATGGCGTTAGAGCGAAAACCGGCGCGGCGGTGGTGCAGCACAGCGCTGAAACGGCGCATTAGCCCGCGCTGTCGGAGCGCATCTGCCGCATCGAACAGCGCATCGAGTGCGATGCCAAGCCGCTCTGCCATTGGCGTGAAGGGCTGAGGCGTCAGCGGCACATCCTCTTGCAGTTCGCGGATGACGGCGATGTCGAAATCTGTCAGCGCCTCTGCCTTGTTCCATTGCGTGCCGTTCCTGTCGCCGTATCCGTCGGGGCTGTAGTATTTGCTCGCCGCCCCCTCTTCCTTGACCATATCGAAGTTCACGCCTATCTTGAAGAACTTGATAGTGGGCATCAGGCGGTAGGTTTCGGCTTGCGTGCGCACTGCCATCTGTTCCACGGATTCGGCTAGGTCTTCGTATGGCGGCACGGCGAGCGTGAACCACAGGTTAAAATTCCCGTTGCGGGCGTAGTTGTGGCTGACGCCGGGATGCTCATTGATGATCTGCGCCGCAGCATCCAAGCGCTCTGCCGGAAAGCGCATTGCCACGAGCGTGGTCTTGTAACCGAGCCTGCGCGTGTCGAATATGGCGCTGATTTGGCGCACCACATTGCGATCTTTCAGCGCCCCAATGCGCGCGATAACCTCGTCTTCATCCAGCCCCGTCTCTGCCCCGATGTCGGCATAGGGGCGCTCCACGAGCGGGAAACGCGTCTGTATGATGTTCAAGATATTGCGGTCGGTCAGGTCCATACCAGCAGCGGACTGCCCGGCCGTGTGCGATGTCGTTGCAGCCATAATCCCTCCCGCACTATGCTCTGCGTAGATGCGCCTGTTATCTCACCTAGTGTACTTGCCACAAAGCGAAATGTTCATACTTAATTGTGTCAGTTTTACGCTCATATGGCAATGGAATGGGTTTCCGAAAACTCCCAAATTACTCCCAATCAGAGGCGAAAGAGAAGCCGTTCTGCGGAGTGGGAATGCCCCACTTGGGGCAGCAGGCGCTGCCTCCGACTCGTCATCCTGCCATTTCGATGTTACACACATTTAACACCATTGCAATACAACGGCAAAAGTTGCCATATAGCCTTTGGCGCATTCGGATAACCGCTGAATGAAAGGCGACTCCCCCAGTTGAAGCAGATTCCCATTACCGAGCGGCAGACTGCCACACTCACGCACTGCCCATACTGCGCCTTTCAATGCGGGATGAGCATCACTGCCTCCGCAAACAGCGATGCGGGCGTGGACATCGAAGGCAACACCGAGTTCCCAGTGAATAAGGGGGCGCTCTGCATCAAGGGCTGGACGGCAGCAGCGGCGCTCAACCACCCGGAGCGCCTGCGCTCCCCGCTAATACGCGATGCGAATGGCGTGCTGTCCCCCGTGAGCTGGGACGCCGCACTAGACCGTATCACTGCCGAGTTTCGCCGTGCCCAAGTCGCCCACGGTGCCGATGCGGTCGGCGTGTTCGGCGGCGGCTCGCTCACCAACGAAAAGGCGTACCTTCTCGGCAAGTTCGCACGCGTCGCGCTTGGCACATCCAACATAGACTACAATGGGCGCTTCTGCATGTCGTCTGCGGCGGCGGCGAGCATCAAGGCGTTCGGGATAGACCGCGGCTTGCCCTTCCCGGTGTCGGACATCGCCGACGCAGACACCGTCCTGCTGGTGGGCAGCAACGCCGCCGAGACGATGCCGCCCATCATGCAGTACTTCGAGGCGCAGCGCACCGCCGGTGGCAACCTCATCGTGGCTGACCCCCGCCTCACGCCCACAGCGCAGCGAGCCGACCTGCACTTGCGGCTCACACCCGGCAGCGACGCCGCCCTAGCCAACGGCATCCTACACATCCTCGTGCGAGACGGGCTTATAGACGCAGACTACATCACAGAGCGCACCACCGGGTTCTCTGCCCTGCGCGGGCTGGTATCCACCTACTGGCCGGAGCGAGTGGAGCGCATCACAGGCGTGTCAGAGGCGGCGCTAACCCGTGCGGCGCATATGCTCGGCGAGGCAGACACCGCTATGGTGCTCACTGCGCGCGGAGTGGAGCAGCACGCACAAGGTGTCAACAACACCCTGTCGTTCATAAACATTGCGCTTGCGCTAGGGCTGGTCGGACGCCCTAATAGCGGCTACGGCTGCCTCACTGGACAGGGCAACGGACAGGGCGGGCGCGAACACGGGCAAAAGGCAGACCAACTCCCCGGCTATCGCAAGATAGACGACCCCGCCGCACGCCGTCATGTCGCATCCGTTTGGGGCATCGACCCCGATACGCTGCCGATGCCCGGCAAGTCGGCATACGAACTGCTGGATACGCTCGGCACAGAGGGCGGCGTGCGATGCCTGTTCGTGCTTGGCTCTAATGTGGTGGTGTCTGCGCCTAATGCGCTGCATGTGGAGCGCCGCCTGCGGTCGCTGGACTTTCTCGCCGTGTCTGACTTCTTCCTGTCGGAGACGACGGCGTTTGCAGATGTGGTGCTGCCAGCGGCGCAGTGGGCAGAGGAAGAGGGGACGCTGACCAACCTCGAGGGGCGCGTCATACTGCGCCGCCGCGCTATTAAACCGCCACACGGCGTCCGCGACGATGTGGATGTGATATGCGAACTGGCACACCGGCTGGGCAAGGGCGAGTACTTCGACTACACAAGCCCTGCCGATGTGTTCGCCGAGCTTGGGCGCGCAAGCGCGGGCGGCGCAGCCGACTACTCCGGCATCACCTACGCCAAGATAGACACCAACGACGGCGTGTTCTGGCCCTGCACAGACGCCACCAACGATACGGATTCCCCGACATCGTCCAACGGCACACCGCGGATGTTCACTCGCCGCTTCGCCACGCCGGACGGAAGGGCGATATTCCATCCCGTGCGCCACCAACCACCGGCGGAGACACCCGACGCCGAATACCCGCTGTATCTCACCACCGGCCGCATCCTGTCGCAGTACCAGTCCGGCACACAGACGCGGCGCATCGCTGACCTGCTCGAACGCGCGCCGCTGCCCATCGCCGAGGTGCATCCCAGCACGGCGCGGCAGTATGGACTGGTGGATGGCGACATGGCGCAAATCAGCACGCGCCGCGGCAGCGCCAAGTTCAAGGTCAAGGTAACCGCTAGCATCCGCGAGGATACCCTGTTCACCCCGTTCCACTGGGGCGGCGCAGGCTCAGCCAACCGCCTCACCAACCCGGCGCTCGACCCCACAAGCCGCATGCCCGAGTTCAAGGTCTGCGCCGCCAGCATCCAACCCATTCGTCGAAGCAAAAACCCAACCGATTGATCCGCTGAAAGACTAAAAACTGAGGAACTCTGAAATGCCAGACAAAGAGAAGCTAGTAGTTGTGGGCAATGGGATGGCGGGTGCGCGGTTCGTAGAGGAACTTCTGGAACTCGGCGGGCGCGACAAGTACGACATAACCGTGTTCGGCGAAGAGCCATATGGCAACTACAACCGCATACTGCTATCAGGCGTGCTAGCGGGCAGCCACGATGCCAAAGACATCTTCATCAACCCGTTGGCATGGTACGAAGAGAACGGCGTCACGCTGCACGCCGGCGTTCGGGTCATCGGCATCGACCGCACCTCCAAGACCGCATACGGCGCAGGCGGTTTGCTCGTCCCATACGATAAGTTGGTGATGGCAACCGGAAGCTCGCCCTTCATCCCGCCCATAGACGGGCTGTACCGGGAAGACGGAAGTTTCACTGAAGGTGTGTTCCAGTTCCGCTCATTGGACGATTGCTCAGAGATGGTGGAGTACGCCGACGGTGTGCGCAAGGCAGCGGTCATCGGCGGCGGGCTGCTCGGACTTGAGGCGGCGCGCGGGCTGATGAACCGCGGGCTTGAGGTGGATGTCATTCACCTGACCGAGTACATAATGGACACACAGCTAGACGCATCTTCCGGCGATATGCTCAAGCAGCTTTTGGAAGATATGGGCGTGCGCTTTCACTTGGAGAAGCTCACCACAGCGGTGCAGACTAACGGCGGCAAGGTCAGCGGCGTAACATTTAGGGACGGCGGCTCGATAAAGTGCGATATGCTAGTAGTATCCGCCGGAATTCGCCCGAACATCGACCTTGCGCGCATGACAGGGCTGAACCTGCGGCGCGGCATCCTCGTCAACGACGACCTGTCCTGTCGCAACGACCGCCACATCTACGCCATCGGCGAATGTGCCGAGCATCGCAGCAAGACCTACGGACTAGTAGCGCCGCTCTGGGAACAGGCGCGCACCCTCGCCGAGCGCCTCACTTCCGAAAACTCCACATCCTCATACTACGGCTCCAAGGTGTCAACCAAGCTCAAGGTGATGGGCGTGGAACTTGCCGTGGCGGGCGACAAAGAACCCGCCAGCGAAGACGACGAAGTGGTGTCGTATGTAGAGCCGAACCGCGGCGTGTACAAGAAGGTCATCATCCGAGATGGCAAAGTTGCGGGCGCTATCCTGCTGGGGGACGGCTTCACCGCACCACGCCTGCTGCAAGCCTTCGACCGCGGCGAGACACTGCCCCAAAACCGTGCCGAGCTGCTCTTTCCGCTGTCCGCTGAAACCGCCGCACCTGACCTCGCCAGCCTGCCCGACGATGCCCAGATATGTAACTGCAACGGCGTATCCAAAGCGAAGATCATTGCCGCTGTGGACGCCGGTCATCGCAGCCTTAAGGCGGTCTGCGGCGCCACCAAAGCCGGCACCGGCTGCGGCTCATGCGTCCCGCAAGTGCAAGCCCTGCTTGAGATAGCGGCGGACGGCCTCATCGCCGACGACCCAGCGGACCACTACTATGTGCCGTCCATTCCTATGACCAAACCCGAACTCGTGGACGCCATCAAGCGAATGCGGCTCAAGAGCGTGTCCGCAGTATTCGATGCACTCGCCGGCGGCAAAGAGGACGCTGCAAGCAAGATGGGACTTGCGTCGCTGCTGAAAACTCTGTGGGCAGACGAGTACGAAGACGAGCGCGACGCCCGCTTCATCAACGACCGCGTACACGCCAACATACAGCGTGACGGCACTTTCAGCGTCGTACCGCGCATCTATGGCGGCATCACATCGCCGGATGAGCTGCGCCGCATCGCCGACGCAGCCGATAAGTACGAAGCCAAGATGGTCAAGATTACCGGCGGGCAGCGCATAGACCTGCTCGGCATCCCAAAAGCGCACTTGCCCGATGTGTGGCGCGACCTCAAGATGCCATCGGGGCACGCCTACAGCAAGGCGTTTCGCACCTGCAAGACCTGCGTGGGAACCGACTTCTGCCGCTACGGCGTGGGCGACAGCGTTGCGCTCGGTGTCAAGATAGAGAAGCGCTTCCAAGGCGTGGAGTCGCCCCACAAGATGAAGCTTGCGGCATCTGGCTGCCCGCGCAACTGCGCCGAATCCACCACCAAAGACCTCGGTGTCGTGGCAATCGAGGGCGGCAAGTGGGAGATCTATATCGGCGGGGCGGCGGGTTCGCGCGTCCGCAAGGGCGACATACTCTGCATAGTGGACAGCCACGACGATGTGCTGAAGTACATGGGGCGCTTCATGCAGTATTACCGCGAAAACGCCAAGTACCTTGAGCGCACATACGGCTTTGTGGAACGCGTGGGGCTGGAACACATCAGAAGTGTCGTCGTAGATGACAGCGAGGGCATCTGCGAACGCCTAGACGCCGACATACAAGCCGCCGTGGACGCCTATCAAGACCCGTGGCAGGAATCGGAACTGCCAGTACACCCCAACCAGTTCGTCAGCATCGCCGCCGGCGTAACAAGTTAGGAGAACAGGCTGTGTACGGAGCAAATATGCCAAATGGCATGAACGGCAGGGACAGCCAGCGCAGAACACTGGGAAACGCAGCGCAGATACCCATGGGAGAGGGACGGCTCTTTGTTGTGGACGGAGTGAGCATCGCCGTGTTTCGCTCGCGGCGGGGCGAGGTGTTCGCAACACAGGCGTCCTGCCCGCACAGGGACGGGCCGCTGTGCGATGGCATCATTGGCGGCGGCGTATTGGTGTGCCCGCTGCACGCCTACAAGTTCGACCTAGCCACCGGCAACCCCGTCGACAACGAGTGCGACGCCCTCAAGACATACCCTGTGTCGCTCACCGAAAACGGCGAAATCCTGCTCTCAACCGCTCGCGCCTGAGCGTCCGATTATACGCTTGCACTAGAACGCTGCGCCGACCGTATAAGCGCGCCGGCGCAGCGCCTTGCAATGCCTCGTCGCTGCTGATTTTCCTGTCTGTCCTCTTATTTTGCCTGCTCTCTCTTTTTCACGCCTTCGCTTTGCATAGCATTTGCACAGCGCCTCTATTTCGCAACTCGCAATAGGCAAATGACACGCCGTCATTTCCACTAGTTGTGAGCATATAGACGGCGTTGCCACGCATCAGAAGTTTCTCCATTCGTGAATCCGCAGACGAACGCGTGAAAGTCGGCGTGTCTTTATCTTACCCCTTCACTATGTAACACCGAATTAACCAGATTTTCACATTAGTTTAACGCCCTTGTAACGCCGCTGTAAAAGTTCGCTCATAGGATTTCTGCGTGTCATAAGGCACGGCATGGCGTGTTCACACGATGCACCGCCCGCCCCGAATTGACGAGTTGTTAGCGTGGAAGGAAAAGACATGAGCGCAGCGGTCAACGGCAAAGAGAGCAGCAAGGCTACTCGCATTAGCCTGTTCAGTTTCAGGACACCGCAGATGCGAGCGTTCCATCTCACATGGTTCGCCTTCTTCCTCGCGTTCTTCGGCTGGTTCGGGATAGCTCCGCTCATGGCAGTAGTGCGCGAAGACCTGCTGCTCACTAAGGCGCAAGTCGGCAACACCATCATAGCGTCGGTGGCGATAACCATCGTCGCGCGCATCGTCATCGGCTGGCTTTGCGACCGAGTAGGCCCACGCATCGCATACAGCGCCCTGCTGATGTTAGGCTCCATTCCGGTTATGTGCATCGGCTTGGCGCAATCCTACGAGACATTCCTGCTGTTCCGTCTCGCCATTGGCGTCATCGGGGCATCGTTCGTCATCACGCAGTACCACACCTCTGTAATGTTCGCACCCAATGTGATAGGCACAGCAAACGCCACAACCGCAGGCTGGGGCAACCTAGGCGGCGGCGTAACGCAGATGGCGATGCCGCTGGTGTTCGCTGGGGTGCTGATGCTCGGTGTCAGCGAGGTCGTCGGGTGGCGCCTAGCGATGGTTGTGCCGGGCGTTGCGCTCTTCCTCGTGGGCATCGCATACTTCTTCCTGACACAGGACGCGCCCGACGGCAACTACAAAGACCTGCGCGCGAAGGGACTGATGCCGCCCGCACCACAGGTACGCGGCGCGTTCCTCACAGCCGTCAGAGACTATCGCGTGTGGGCGCTGTTCATCATCTACGGCGCATGCTTCGGCGTGGAACTGACCATCAACAACATCGCGGCGCTCTACTACTTCGACCGCTTCGATCTAAGCCTCGCCACAGCAGGGCTGATAGCAGGGCTGTTCGGTGTGATGAACATATTCGCCCGCACGATGGGTGGCATCCTCAGCGACAAGTTCGGCATCAAGTTCGGCTTGAAGGGGCGCGTGATGTTTCTCGGCGTGGTGCTGTTCATCGAGGGGATAGCGCTCATCGTGTTTTCGCAGATGGCAGTCTTGTGGCTCGCCGTGGGCGCGATGATAGCATTCAGCCTGTTCGTGCAGATGTCCGAGGGCGCAACCTACTCAGTAGTGCCGTTCATCAATCGGCGCGTGCTCGGCTCGGTGGCGGGCATCGTGGGAGCGGGCGGGAACGCAGGCGCTGTGGCGTTCGGCTTCCTCTTCCGCGCCGAGAGCATCAGCTACCAAGAGGGACTGCTGTTCATAGGCGCAGCGGTCATCCTATCCGCCGCGCTAGTGTTCGTCGTGCGCTTCTCCCCAGAGACGGAGGCATCCGAGCGCCGCATCCTGAACGCCGCCCTTGCGGCGAGGCAAGCCGAATTGCGGACGCCAGCACACGCCGCTGCGGACTAGGATTTGGAAGTTGACCCAACCCTGCCTGCAAATAAAACACTCACTCCCTTGCACTCTTAATGTCTGCACCAGCATCTTCGGGATGCGGAGCGGCGCTGCTTATTCCGAATCGTATCGCATATCCGCACCCGCAAGTGTATAATCGCACTGCCGATATGGCAGCGGGCGCAGGACGATAGATAACGAGCGAGGTGTGCGATGAGGCTTGCAGGAAAGGTTGCGATTATAAGCGGTGGTGCGCGCGGCATGGGCGCAGTGGAGGCGCAGCTGTTTGCGCAAGAGGGCGCTAAGGTCGCTGTCGCAGACATCCGCGAAGAAGCCGGGCAGACGCTCGCAGCCGAAATCAGGGCGCAGGGCGGCGATGCGATGTTCGTCCCGCTGGATGTTACAAGCGAAGCGCAGTGGGAGAGCGCCGTGGACGCCGTGATGACCGCCTACGGCAGGCTGGACATCCTCGTCAACAACGCCGGCATCTATCAGCGCGCCAATGTTGAGCAGACCACCGACGACGACTGGGACAGAATGCTTGGCATCAACGGGCGCGGCGTGTTCTTGGGGACGAAGGCGGCGATTCCGGCGATGCGGGCGTCCGGGGGCGGCTCAATCGTCAACATATCGTCCGTGGCAGGCATTATTGGCAGCGCAATGTCCACTGCCTACAACGCATCCAAGGGCGCTGTGCGGCTGCTCACCAAGTCCACCGCCGTCCAATATGCCGCAGACAACATCCGCATCAACTCCGTCCATCCCGGCCCCATAGAGACCGATATGCTGGACTTGGTGTTTCCCGAAGAGGGCATGCGCGAGCAACGCACGGTCAACATCCCGATGGGACGGATGGGCATGCCGGACGATGTGGCGAAGGGCGTGCTGTTCCTTGCATCGGACGAGGCGTCTTACATGACGGGGAGCGAGCTTGTCATCGACGGCGGCTTCACCGCAACCTAGACAAGCGCGCCCGGTTCCCCGCCTTCAGGCGATTTGCGTGGACGCCATCGCCCTCATTAGCGCACGCGCTGCACGACTCGGCGTGTGGCATCCACGAGGGAGTCCACATCGGCTTCGGTGGTCTGCGTGTTAAGAGCGCCTGCGCCGCCAGCTTGGATTAGCACGCCTTCGTTCAGCAAGCCGGTGAAGAGCGCACGCGTCATCTCGGCGTCGCCGGTGAGCGCAGAGCGATAGTCGGTGATGGGTTCTGTGGTGAAGTGGATGCCGAAGAGTGATGCGATGCCCGTTACCTGCACCGGCACTTCCAACTCGTCGAACACGGCACGGAGCTTCGCGCGCAGCGTCTCGCCCAGCGCATTCATTCGCGCGTACACATCCGGCGTCAAGTGCGACATCACAACTTCGCCGGCAACCATCGTCATCGGGTTGGCGTTGAATGTGCCAGCGTGGGCTATCGGGGCGTCGGCTGTCGGGTCGAACAGCGCCATCACATCGCGCCTGCCACCCCAAGCGCCGACCGGCATCCCACCGCCGATTATCTTGCCGAAAGTGGTGATGTCGGGCGTAACACCGAGCATCTCTTGCGCCCCACCCGGCGCTACGCGGAAGCTCTGCACCTCGTCGAATATCAGCAGTATGCCGTGCTTCTGAGTCAGTTCGCGCATACCAGCCAGAAATGCAGGATCCGCCGGCAGATAGCCGAAGTTAGAGGACACCGCCTCCATGATGACGCAGGCGAGTTCGTCGGCATGAGCGCTGATGATACGCTCGCAGGCGGGCAGGTCGTTATATGGCAGGGTTATCACATCTTCGATGACGCTAGGCGGCTGTCCCGGATGCTCGGGGATTGGCGATGTGCCGTTCGGGTCGAGCGCATCGGCGGGCGGACGCACACTGACCGACACATACTCGTGCGAACCATGGTAGCCGCCCTCGAACTTGGCAATCTTGTGCCTGCCGGTGTAGGCGCGTGCGCCGCGTATCGCCATCATCGTGCCTTCGGTGCCAGAGTTGGTGAACCGCACGGTGTCCAAGGACGGCACACGCTCGCACAGCACGCGCGCCAAGCGCACCTGCGCCTCCGTCGGGCCGCTGAACGAGTTGCCCCGCGCGGCCTGCTCTTGCAGTGCCGCCACGACATCGGGATGCGCATGTCCGAGAATGTGGCTAGTGGCGTTTATCATGAAGTCGAGGTAGCGGTTGCCGTCCACATCCTGTACATAGCGCCCCTCAGCATGGTCGACGAACATCGGGTAAGGGGCGAAAAACGCCGTGCCGCGCGAGCTGCCGCCCGGTAGATACTGCGCTGACTCGCCTTGCAGCGCCTTGGAGCGGGGTGTGCTTGCCACGAACTGGCGCACCTCGCCATCGAACTTATTCGCTGTCATTTGCGCTGCCTCCTCATATGCGATATACGCGATTGTGCGATGTGGTGGATATAATCGGCTGTCGGGCGCTCTGCGTTATGTGCCAGCAAACTCCATCCGTTGCAGTGTAGGTTGCACATGCAGCGTTAGCCGCTATGTTCGGCGATGAAAGCGCCCACAACGCTGTTGAACTCGTCCGCCGCCTCGAAGTATGGCGAATGTCCTGCGTGCCCGATGGTGTGCAGCCGAGCGCCTGGGATTATGCGCGACACCTCTTTGAGGGCGGCGAGCGGGAAGATGCGGTCTTGCGCCCCGGCGACCATCAGCGTTGGCGTGTCATATTCTGCCAGCGCCGAAGGGGCGATGCCCATGTCGCCCATACCCGTGTCGCCTATCGGCGCATTCAGCCCGGAGAGCTGGCGATACAAGAGCGCCATAGACGGGTCGCGCTCGAACGCATCCGGCGCAAGCGCAAGGTGTGGCTCGTTCCAAGCGATGGGGCTATCTAGGGGATTGCTCCGTGCCCGCACTTGGCGCGCCGCTGCTACTGCCGGCGTCTGAACCCCGCCCGGCGTGCCGGACAACACGAGGCAGCGCACTCGCTCCGGGTTTTGCAGCGTGAAGTGCATTCCTGTCCAGCCGCCCATAGACTGGCAGACCACTGCGGCGCGCCCGATGCCTGCGGCGTCCAGCACGGAACGCAAATCGTCTGCGAAGTAGCGGGCGTGCTTGTGCTGCGGCTCGCATTTCGAGCGCCCCCAGCCGCGATGGTCTAGCGCGAGCACGGTGTGCCAGCGCGCAAAGTGCGCCACCTGCTGATACCACACCAATGTGTTCCCGCCAGCGCCGTGCAGCAACACAACCGGCGTCCCCTCACCATGAACCTCGTAGTAAATCTCCGCATTGTCCGCGCTTACGAACGGCATATCGTCCTCCAAGTCTATCTTACGGAGCGGGTTAGGACTTCCCGACCGACCGAGCTTATGCCAGCGATGCCAGCGCGCCGCATTCCCGCAGCGATGCAATATCCTCAGGCGAATAGCCGAACTGCGCCAGCACTTCTTCCGTGTGCTCGCCGAGCAGGGGCGCAGGCGTGCGAACCGACCCGGGCGTGTCGCTGAGCTTCACAGCCACCCCGATGTTGCGGATTGCGCCTGCCTTGGGGTGCTCAAGCTCCACCGCCATATTGCGGGACTGCACATGCTCATCAGCGTACACCTGCTCGATGTCGTAAATAGGACCGCACGGCACACCCGCTTTTTCTAGCAACTCGATCCAATGAGCAGTCGTCTGTGTGCGGAATGTGTCTTCCATCACGGGTGTCAGCGCCGATATGCTTACCATTCGCTTCGGGTTGGACGCAAACCGCTCATCCTCGAGCAGGTCTTCCCGCCCGATGGCGCGGCACATCCGCTCCCAGTTGTTCTGGTTCGCCGCCCCGATGTTGATGTACCCATCCTGCGTGGCGAACGCCTGATATGGCGCTATCATCCGATGCGCCGACCCCAAGGGGCCTGCAACATCCCCGGTGGCGAAGTATGACGCCGATTCGTAGAGCGTGTAGGCGATGCCGGACTCTATCAGCGACGCGTCCACATACTGCCCCTGCCCAGTGGCAAGCCTGTGGATGTACGCCGTCAGGATGCCGTAGGCGCAGAACATCCCCGTGTTTAGGTCTGCCACGGGAACGCCCACCTTCGCAGGCGGCAAATCGGGGAAGCCGTTGATGCTCATCAGCCCGCTCATGCCCTGCGCCACGAGGTCGAAGCCTGCGCGCTTGCTGTAAGGCCCAGTGCTGCCGAACCCGGACACGCTGCAATAGACGATGGCGGGGTTGAGCTGGCACACATCGTCGTATCCAAGCCCGATACGCTCTATCGCGCCGGGTCGGAAGTTGTGGATCATCACATCGGCGTCAGCAAGCATACGGCGCACCACATCCAAGCCCTGTTCGGTCTTGAGATCGAGCACGATGCTGCGCTTGTTGCGGTTCAGCGTGAGAAACGCTGCGGATTCGCCCTCGATGAACGGCGGGCCGTAGCGACGGGTGTCGTCGCCGCCGTTGGGCTTTTCGATTTTTATCACCTCAGCGCCCATATCCGCCAGCAGCATCGTGCAGAACGGCCCCGCCAGTATCTGGCTGAAGTCAAGCACATTGATGCCCGCAAGAGGCAGTTTTCTGTTTTTGTTGTCCCGATTACCTTGCATTCCTAACCCCTGTGCTGCCTAAACCGACTTGCTCCCCAGACCCGCCGTTCCCAGTCTTGTGCGGCGTTTGTGCAGTGCTTGCGAAAGAGCGACTCCATTTCAAATACCGAGCTGCAAGCGGGTAACTGACGCCATTGACTTCACATCCCCTTGAAATTGGGCTTTCGTCGCTCGATGAATGCTGCCCTGCCCTCGAGAAAATCAGCGCTGTCGAAGTTGGTGAACGGCAGGTCGCGCTCTTCCTGCGTCAGCCCTTCGCCGGACGGGTTTCGCAGGGTGATGTCGCGGATGCGCTTGTTGCGGGCGTGGCTGAGCGGCGCAAGTTCCGCCACCTCGCGGGCGAGCGTGTAGGTGTGTTCACGCAAATCGTCTGCTCCAACCAGCGTTGTTATCAGCCCGATGCGGTGCGCTTCCTGAGCGTCAATCAGCCGTGCGCTGAGCAGGATGTACGATGCGTTGCCCGGCCCAACGAGGTTCACCAGCCGCCGCATCTCGCCATAGCCCACGAGTATGCCCAGCCGCGCAATCGGGATGCCGAACCGACTGCCTGCTGCGGCGATGCGAATGTCGGTTGCCATCGAAAGCTCGCAGCCTCCGCCCACGCAAAAGCCCCGTATCATGGATATGGTCGGCTTGGACATCGCCTCTACCGCATCCATCGCACCGTCGAATGCGTCCGCATACAGCTTGGCAACGCGCGAGTTGATGCGATACTGCTCGAAGTCCTTGATGTCTGCGCCCGCAGAGAAGGCGCGCTCGCCAGCCCCCGTCAGCACCACTACGCGGACCGCATCGTCTGCGTCCAGCTCAAGCGCAATGCGCCGCAGCTCAAGCCAGCCGGCGTAGTCGATGGCGTTGCGTTGCGCCGGCCGGTTGAACACAATCGTCGCAACCGCACCATCCCGCTCCACATAAATATCGCTATCCATTCACAAACCGCCGTCCTGCCAACTTAACCTTATATCTCCTGAGCCGTCCCCGCTCTCCCTTATATAAGACCCGAAACCCGTTACTCGGTTCACCTAGCCAATCGTATCACTTCTAGCCCAGCCTTTCACGCTGTCTTGCGCATGATGGCCATGCCTGTTGCTGCCGCGATACTCTTGATACAGGTAATACAGGGACATGGGCATTGGAATATTCCAGCTGTTCCCAATTTTCAACCCTCAAAGTTCGGCGCAATCTCGCTCAGGAAAGTGTCTAGCTGCGCCTCTTGCGAGGGTGATGCGAAGCGGACGATGATGGTCTGTGCGCCCGCTGCGGCATAATTGGCAATGCGCTCTGATACGCGCTCCGGCGCGCCGAACGGCCCCCACCTGTCGCCCCATATGTTAGCGCCATAGTACATTCTCAGGAATGCGTCAGCTTCATCAGCCGCGCGCCGCTCATTACGGTCAAGGTTCACAGTCATGTAAAAGGTGGCTTCTATAGGAGGCGCATCGGGGCGCTGCCCATCGGCTGCGTATTGCGCCGCATACTCGCGCACTCGCTCCACGACGCGCGCATACTCGTGCGGATAGTCGGAGATGGAGATGAAGCCTGCCCCAAGCCTTGCGGCGCGCTTGAACTGCCGCTCGCGTCCAGCGCGCCAGTGGCATGCCACGATGAACGGCACGCCCCCAGCCTGCACGGCTCTTGGACGCACACCCACACCATCCAAGCTGAAGTGCTGCCCTACAAACTCGACTCGCTCGCCGCGTGTCAGGCGGCTTGCTATTTCCAGCACTTCCTCGAAGCGCCTTGCGCGCCGAGACGGGTCTACGCCGACACTGTGCCATTCCTGTCGCTGAGCTTCGTTGAATGCGCCACCAACGCCTGCGCCCAGCACGACTCGCCCGCGCGACACGGCATCCACAGTGGCGGCGGATTGCGCCAGCAGCAGCGGATGCCGCAGCCCTGCAAGCAACACCGCCGTACCGAGACGCACTCGGCGCGTCCGCATCGCCACTGCCGTGAGCGTGGTCAACGGCTCGAGGCGCGGCTTTGCCGTCAGGCTGTCGCCCACCCACACCGAATCCAAGCCAGCGGCTTCCACCGCCTCTGCCATTTGCAGCAGCGGCTCCACATCAGGCGGCGCATCGTCCGCCATCACCAGTCCTCGCGTTGGCAGCAGCACCCCGATCTTCAAACTCATGGTTTCATACTCTCCCCTAATAAAGACCGACTATCGACTACTCGGTCGACTCGCTGACAGGCTTATCAATAGTCAGGCTGACCAACTCATCCCCCGTCAGCCGCCGTACAAACCCAACCTCCACTTCAACACACGCTGCAAGGTCTGATGGCGTATCCAAATCTAGGGCAAGCCCTGCCGTATCGCACACCAAGAATGGGATGCCCAACATCTGCGCTAACTCTTTGTGCCGTTGGAAGCTCTGATACCCTAGCGCGGGTCGGAAGTGAGAGCCGCATGGCGTCAGGATGGCGTTCGTACCGCCGTCGCGCTTTGCAGCCGCAAGCGTGAGCGTTGTACCGTCGGCAGACGCTCGCACCAGCGCCCGCACATCGGCAGCGGTCAGCAGCGGCAGGTCGGATGGCAGATACAGCGCAGCCTTGCCCGCCGCAAACGCCCATTGCATCGCGATGGACAGCGTATCGTTCAGGTTTGTGGCGGGGTCTTCGTGCCATCGTGCGCCGAGTGGTTCGGCGGCGCAGCGCACGGCGTCATCGCCACCCACGACCCACACCTCGCCCAATACCGATTGCGCCGCCGTTACCACATTCCGCATCATCCCGAGGCTGAGTGCGGCGCGGTCAGACGGCGACAACACACCGGCGAGCCGCATCTTCGCCGAGTGCAGCGGCTTCATCGGCACGATTGCCACAATCCCCGCTGCGCACATCACGCCAGCCCGAGCACATACTCGGCAAGCCGCACCTTGTCGGCATTGTCGAGCATCATCGTGTTCGCAACTGCGGGGCGCATTCCCAGCGCCTCTATTTCGGGCGCAAGCGCGCGATCAAGCTCGTCTAGCACGAAAATATCGCACAGCCCGACATACTGCTGCGCCACACCCACGCAGGACACCTCGCACCCAAGATCGCGCAGCATATCCGCTGCCGGCCCCTTAACCGCCTGTCCGCCAATGATTGGACTTACTGCAATCCGCGTGCCCTTGAATTCGGCTATGGCGCGGCGCACGCCCGGCACGGCGAGAATTGGCGCAACGCTCACGAACGGGTTGGACGGGCAGAACACGATGACATCGCAGTCCGCAAGCGCAGCCGAGAACGCCGGGGACGGGCGTGCAGATTCAGCGCCCTCAAAGCGGACAGCGCTCACTGCCGGCTCGCAGCGATGCTTCACGAAGTAGGTCTGCATCGGGAGCGTCCCTATGTCGGTGCAGAGCATCGTCCGAACGCTGTCGTCGCTCATCGGGACGATGGGATGGCGCACGCCGAGCGCCGTCCGCAGCATATCCGTAACTTCGCTCAATGTGTGCCCCTGCCGCAGCAAGTCTGTGCGCCGTATGTGCGTCGCAAAGTCGCGGTCGCCGAGGTTGAACCATGCATCGGCGCCATAGGTTCGCAGCCATTCCAAGGCGTGGAAGGTCTCGCCCGCTATGCCCCAGCCCGTGTCAGGGTTGGCAAGCCCGGCGAGCGTGTACATCACTGTGTCCACATCCGGCGACACATGCAAGCCGTGAAACACCTCGTCGTCGCCCGTGTTAACCACCACGGTCAGCTCGTCTGGGGCAAGAATGTGCGTCAGCCCCAGCGCCAGCTTCGCCCCACCGACGCCGCCGGCAAGCGCAAGCCATCGCTTCTTCTGCGCGCTCATACCGCCGTAACCCAGATGCGTCCGTCAATCGCCATTCGCATATCGGCAACTCCTACAAATCAGGTCATAAGTCTAACAAGCATTGCCCTATGGTTCAATGCCGAAAGGCCATCGGCGGGAGCGAATGGGCGCTGCACAGCCTGCTCATGCTCCCCGATACTCTTGCTGGCTGCAAGGGCTTTCTTAACCCACTTGCCCATTGGGAACTTTCTGGCACACTAACACTTGCGTGTGTGGCGGCGTTGGCGGTATTATAGATAGGTTATTTTGGAAAGTGATGCACGCAAGGTAGGATGGATATGGAAGCCCACGAACTGGTCCAGTTTGAGGCAAACCCGAACATCGAAGAGTTTCAGCCCGGCGATACGGTGCGCGTGGAGATCAAGGTTACTGAGGGTGAGCGCACGCGGACGCAGGCGTTTCAAGGCGTGGTCATCCGGAAGCGAGGCGGCGGCCCCGGCTCATCGTTCACCGTGCGCCGCGTCAGCCACGAAGTCGGCGTGGAGCGCACATTCCTAATCCACTCCCCCAATGTGGAGGCGGTCAAAGTAATGCGACGCGGCAAGGTTCGCCGCGCACGCCTGTACTACCTACGCGGGCTGTCCGGGCGTGCCGCGCGCATCAAAGAGCGCCGCTAGCAGATTCGCCATTTCATTCGCTCCCCGTATTCTCACAAGAGGCGCATCGGTCATTTGATGCGCCTCTCTTTATACATCCCGCATATATCCCGCCTGCACAGGGGCATTCTTCAGCTGCATAACCCCGATTGCATCGGGATTCTTTGATAAAATGTTCTGACTAGGGTGTGCGGCTTGCTAGACCAGTTCGTCAGGACAGAGTATGAGATACGCAGAAGTTGCGGTGGATGTGCCAACGGGCGTTGGGCAGACTTTTAGCTACGCCATCCCCGATACGCTGCGCATACGAGCCGGGCAGCTGGTTGCCGTTCCGTTTGGGCGACGCAAGATGCAGGGGCTGGTGATGCGGCTAGCAGATACGCCGCAAGTGGAGCGCACACGGGACATAGACGCCGCCGTGTTCGACGAGCCGCTGCTGGACGCCGCACAACTCGAACTAGCAGAGTGGATTGGTGAGCGCTACATCTGCTCGCTGTTCGAAGCCGCCGCACCTATGCTGCCACCCGGCGGGCGCGTCCGACCCAAGACCTACCTAGCGCTTGCCGACGATTCCTTTGACCCCGAAACGCTGACTCCCTTACAGCAACGGGTAGCAGAGTACATCGCGAAGCGCGGCGTGGCGCGTCAGGAACGGCTGACCCGTGCGGTCGGCGGGAACATCGGCGCATCCATATCGGCGCTCGTGAATAAGGGCATCGTCCGGCGGGAGTATACGCTGGACGCCCCGTCCGTGCGGCACAAGTACCGCGCTATGGTGAGCGTGTCAACGGACGCAACGGATGCGGTGGACGAGTGGTTGCAATCAGTCGAAAAGCGCGCACCCAAACAGTACGCTCTGCTGGAGCATATGCGGTGTGTCGACGCAATGGACGCTGCCCATGCGCGCAAGCAGTTCGGGGCGGGCGCAGTGAAGGCGCTGCTAGACAAGGGCTGGCTCGTTATGCACACCACACGCATAGAGCGCGACCCGCTGGACGGACGGGCGTTCGACCATGCCGAGCCGCCGACCCTCACCCACGAACAGGCATCCGCCGCCGCTGACATCCGTTCCGCGCTAGATGCGTCAAGCACGCCCCGCCGCGCATTCGTGATACAGGGCGTAACCGGCAGCGGCAAGACCGAGCTTTACCTCGATGCCGTGCAGCACTGCCTGCGCATAGGCAGGCGCGCCATCATCCTCGTCCCCGAAATCGCCCTCACATATCAGACTATCGAGCGGTTTGCGGCGCGCTTCCCCGGGCAGGTGGGCGTGCTTCACAGCGGGCTGTCGGACGGAGAGCGGTTCGACCAGTGGTGGAAGATACGGCGCGGCGAATACGGCGTGGTCATCGGCTCGCGCAGCGCGGTGTTCGCTCCCCAACCCGAGCTAGGGCTAATCGTGATGGACGAGGAACACGAATGGACATACAAGCAGAATGACGCCACGCCGCGATACCACGCCCGCAGCGTGGCGCTGCGCATATCGGAGCGAACGGGCGCAGTCCTCGTGCTGGGCAGCGCATCGCCGGATGTGGGGACATACGCCAACGGGCTGAGCAAGCGGCATCGGCTGCGCCGACTGCGCCGCAGATACGCCGAACATCACGGCGATAGCGGGAGCGGCGGCAGTGGGCTGCCCGGTGTGGATGTGGTGGATATGCGCCTTGAGCTGATAGAGGGGGGCAGCCACATGTTCAGCCGCGCGCTGCGCTCGTCTCTGGATGAGTGCGTAGCGGCGGGCGAACAGGCGATGCTGTTCATCAACCGACGCGGCACTGCATCGTTGCTACTGTGCGCCCATTGCGGATACGGGCTGAAGTGCGGCAGTTGCGATGTCAATATGACATTCCATCAGGAATCTAGGCGCTTCATCTGCCACTACTGCGGCAGGCGGCGGCGTCCGCCCGAGATGTGCCAGCGCTGCGGCACCTACCGCTTGCGCTACTTCGGCATAGGCACCGAGTCAGTGGCGCATGAGCTGGCGAACCAGTATCCAGACGCGGGCGTGCTGCGCTGGGACAGGGATATGGCGTCAAGCCCGAAGGCGCACGAAGCTTTGCTGCATCGGTTCCGCTCCGGCGAGGCGAAGCTGCTTGTCGGCACGCAGATGATAGCGAAGGGGCTACACTTCCCGTCGGTAACGCTGGTGGGCGTTGTGTCCGCCGATGTGGGCTTGAGCATCCCGGATTACCGGGCGAGCGAGCGGGCGTTTCAACTGCTGTACCAAGTGGCAGGGCGCGCCGGGCGCGGCGAGGCGAAGGGCAAAGTAATCGTGCAGACCTTCCAGCCCGACCACTATGCCATACAAGCGGCGGCGGCGCAGGATTACCAAGCGTTCTATGCGCAAGAGATAGCGCAGCGGCGACAGCATCGCAACCCGCCGTTCAGCAGGCTGATTCGGCTGCTGTTTGCGCACACCAACCGCGCCCTGTGCGAGGAAGAGGCGCAAGGGCTTGCGGCAGAACTTCGGTTTCAGCAGCAAGCGTGGGGCGATGCGGATACCGATGTGCTGGGGGCGATGCCGGCGTTCCCGGCGCGCCTACGCGGGCGCTATCGCTGGCACATCGTGCTGCGGGGCGCAAATCCGCGCACGCTGCTGGACAGGGTAACCTTGCCACAGGGCTGGAGCGTGGATGTTGACCCGGTATCGCTGACCTGATGAGCCTGTTCTGACACCGACTGTGTCGCTTTGCCTATGCCTGAAGCGCACAGGCGAGGCGTTCGCCCTCCCCGTCAAGCCTGTCGAGGCGTTTCGCCTACCGCATGTCCAGCACTTTCATGTGCTCCACGCCGGTATGGTCGATGACCTTTACGGCTATCTTGCCGCCCGCAGATGGTGGGTCAAACGCTAGGGTGCGCTTGCTGCGCATTCGCTTCCACTTGGCATCGTCAATCTCTCTGCGGAAAGTGTCGCGGATTTGCTTCAGACGCCGCTCTGACTTCTGCCCCTGCAATGTCAAGTTCAGCAGGCAAACCTTGAAGGATTCTTGGTCGTATGAGGTGTCGGTCATGATTGCCGCGATGCGCCGATCGCCCGTAGGCTCCACCTGACCGGTGGCAGGGTTGTAGGTGGTCAGCCCACGAACCTCGATGCTCATTTTGTCGTCGGGTTCGTCGTGGATGATCAAGTCAGGTTCGCTGATTACCACGAACGCATCATCGTCCCTCTTGTGCTCAAGCCCGGGGATCATCAGGTCGCGGTTCGCCCGCACTTTCAGGATGGTTACTGTGCCTTGCGACCGTTCCATTGAGCCGGTGTCGCCCTCGTGCCCGAAGCCCACGACGCAGGCGTAGGGTGTGCGCCGATTGCGCGCCGCTGCCGCTAGGTTGCGCGTCTGGAATTGCCCCGCCACCTCATCTTCGCGGCAGATGTAGAACACCGCCTCTTTGGCGTCGCCGTCTTCGCCGATGATACGCCCGGTGTGGGTGACATCGGGGATCTCCACTGTGGATTCCAAGTCAGACACGCGGTAAGTTTTGGCGGACTTCCCATCGTCGCTGTATATCTTGATGCCGCTGGTCAGCAGAGCCTCTTCCATGTTGCGCAGCGTTATCAGACCGTCTGCGTCGATGCCGTTGCGCGCATCGGCGTAGTTGGGCTGCATCGCGCTGAATGGCAGGTCTGATTCCACCGTGAAGGCTGAGCTAACGCGCCGCTTGCTAGATTCCGGCTCGGCGCGGTCGGGATGGTAGATTAGCGGTTCGTTGTCGAAGCCGTATGCCAGCGTAGCGGCTGATACGCGCCGCTGCCTTTGCAGCACGAAGCCTTGCGCCGGGTCGTGGCTATACGCTGACTTTGGCGTGAACTTGGTGCGCTGCTCAGACGGCAGCAGATCTTGGTATAGCTCATGGTCGCGGCGGTGTCCGGTCGGCGAGTCTTTCAGCATGTGATACGGGTGGATTGCGGTGGCGATGCGCTCGCGGGCGATGGCAACGGAGACTGCGGACGAGTCAATGGCTATCCAGCGTCTGCCCCAGCGCTCTGCCATCAGCGGCATCGCCCCAGAACCCGCAGTGGGGTCGAGCACCAGATCTCCCGGATCCGTGGTCATCAGCAAGACGCGTTGGAGCACCGTCGGCGGCGTCTCCACGATGTAGCGCTTGTCGACTATTCTCCCGCCACCTTCCCAGACGGCGCTCAGTGTTCTGCCGGGGACCTCATCTTCGTACTGTTTCCATTGGATGCCCCCGTTTCTGCCTATGCTCAGCCTTCCCTGCATTCCAATGGCGTGTAAGCCTTTCAGGCTTACACGCCAATGGCTACCCGCCGGGCACGGGTAGCCATTGGCGCGACACAAGGACCCGCACCTGCGGCCCCTTGGGCAGGCACGAGTGCCGTTCGGTTTGGACAAATTCTCTCTTTCAGCGGCATGGCACTGGCTGCTGCATGTGTGCTTTTCCCAGTCTTCGGCATGCTCGGGACACGGCTTCCCGTTTGGATGATGGTAGAAGTCGTCGCTGCGTCCGGTGTTGCTCACATGGCTTGAGTGGCACGGGTAGGTCATAAGCAACTTGCCCGCCTCAGGTATATTCATCGGGTTGCGTTTCTCGTCGCTGGTGAGGGTTCGGATTTCTCCGGATGGTGCTTCATACCTTACACGGTCTCTCCACAGATCCATGATGTCTTGTCGGCTGCTAGTAGGGGTGTACAGTTGGCGGTATTTGATGCTTCCCTTGTCTTTGGCGTACCATATCAGCCAGTTTCCGATTTCAGGCAGCAGGCGAGTGCTCGGGTTGGTTGCGGTTCGGTACGGGATTGTTGCCACATGGTTTTCGTGTCCAAATATCTCGCTCATCATCACGGCGATGTAGTGCAGGTTGTCGGGCCCGATTTGCATTACGAAACTGCCGCTGTCTTTGAGCAATTCTCTGCCGTGCGTCAGTTGCACGCGCAGCTGGTCAAGGTAAGAGTGCACTCCGTCGCGGTAGGAATCGCGGAACGCCTTGACCTGCCGCACATCGGCGGGGATGTCTTGCCAGCGCTCTCCGGTGTTGGTGTCGCCAATCATCCCTTGGAAGTTGGAGCGGAAGTTGATGTTGTAGGGCGGGTCCATGTAGATGAGGTCGACCTGCCCGGCCATGGCTTCGTCGTTCAGCAAGGACGCCATGCCACGCTGTCCGGTGCTCTTGATGAGACGGTTTGACCAGTTGCCGCTATCGTGCAGGTAGGGTTCGTAGTGTGCGCCCTCTGGCAGGTTGTTGAAATCCTGAAACCAGTTCGCCTGCGCAGCCTCGCGGTCTTTGAGCAGGCTGGACATGAACTCTGCCGGAGACACCTTGTCGTGGATGAACAGCCTGCCGTAGCGTCCCGCATCTGCGTCCGGGCTGCGGCGCCATTGCAGAATGGGATAGTTGGATTGCACTTTGGGCATCTGATACTCTGTTTCGGCCAGCTGCTCGTCAGGCAAGTTCAACCCAGTTTCTTGCGTCGCTAGCGAGACGCGTGAGGCGCTGTCGTAGCTGTACTGGTCTAGTGGTCGGTTTTCCGAGTGTGCCATCTGTGGTGCCTCTGTGTTCGTGGTCTTTGTTCCCGCGCTTTACTCCCGCTCCGGATCGTGTTGCAGGATGATGTTGGTAAGGGCATCAATAACATAGTTTTCGGTCGGCATTTGGTCAACATACAGGTACGCCCATGTGCCTGCGTGGGCGTACTCGGGATGCGCATTCACCGCTGGCAGCCAGTATTGCGTCGTCCAGATTTGCTTGCTTGCGTCGGTTTCGCGCGTCAGCCCTTTGACCTCGATGACGATGTTAAGGTCGCCCCCTGACGGCAGCGCTGCCACGGCGATGAAATCGGGTTCGTAGTTGCGGGGCATCCCGTCGTGGCGGTAAGGGATTGTCCAGCCCAGCCGCTCATTCCGAATCCAGCGTTTGACGGACGGGTGGCGGTCGAGCGTTTCGGCGACGGCGACCTCCCAGTCGGAGTCGCAAACGGCGATGTTGGTCTCCGACTTGCGGGTTTCGTGCTTGTAGGCGCGGTTGCTCTGGTATGGCTGCAGCCGACGGGAATCTAGCCATACGGGTTCGCCATTCTCGGCAACCACCGTGTTGGCTGCATCGCCTTCGACGGTAACATCGGCGTATTGTAGCAGCCATTGTGCGGCGCGGGTGGGTTCGTGGGTGTGGCGGTTGGGCCAGCGGTCATCGCGGTCTGGGCCCGTTAGCTTGCCTTGCCTGATGGCCTCTTGGATTATGGCAAGCGCCTGCTGGAACAGGCGTCCCCGACTGAGCGTGGCATCATCGCGGTCGACTTGTGTGAGTTTGTCGACGGCGAACTTGGTGACTAGGTACTGGAACTCCTGCCGAGTGGCGGGATGTTCGTAAAGCGGGTTTTGCTCGCCGGCAGGTGCGCCGGGTGCAGTGCGGACGCGCTCAGCCCGTTCGTGGTCGGGCGCTTCGTATGCTGGCACGCCAGCCCAGTCGCGCGGCGGCTGCAGCGACAGCGGGTTCTTGCCTTGCGGCCGGCGATAGTTCGTAACATTGGGCCAGCGGATTTTCAAGTCTGAGCGCTCGTCCACGATGTGCACATCGTAGTGCGGCGGCGGTGGTGGCGGTGTGATTGGTGGAGCGGCTCGCCCACGCCGCCCAAGGCTGTCGAAGGGAATGCCGAGTATGTCGGCGTACTCGGGATACAGGTATCCCTCTTCGTCGGTATCATATGCGACGCGGCGCAGGGCGCGCCCGGATACTTGCTCGCAGATTAGCTGAGTGCCGAACCTGCGGAAGCCCAAGACATGGGTAACGGTGCGGGCGTCCCAGCCTTCGGTGAGCATCCCCACGGACACCACGCAGCGAACTCGCTCGCCGGGCTGTCCGGCTTTGCCCACGGTGTTCAGCACCGTACGGAGCACATCCTTGTCCGACGCTTGCGGAAACGACACATTGCCAGCAGTTACGGCGTTGGGATACAGGCTGCGATATGTTGCGGCTTGCCGTTTCAGGTATTGCTGCGATTCGCCAGTTTCGCTGGCGTCGGGGTTTTCCAACCGAGAGTGCACCAAGATGGTGCGCGGGTGCTGATGGTATTCGTTGGCGTTCACATCGATGTTGGACAGTTCGTTGCCGAGCCGACCGGGGTAGAGGGTTTCGTCGTGCTCCCAGCCGGCGATGTAGTCGAATGCACGGTTGGCATTCTTGATGTTGTTGACGATGATTGCCAACACGGGCGGAACATTTCGCTGCTGCCAATTGTCGTTTTGCCGCACCGCCTGCCAGTTCAGAAACATCATCTTCAAGGCGATTTTCAGGTCTTTGTTGCTGCTGGCGTCGTCTTCGCGGGTCAGGTTCTTGCCGTCTTTGGTATGGGCATAGATGCTGCGGGTCAGGTCGTCGTCCCATTCGTCGGGTCGGTTCTCGGTGTCGGGCAGACGCATGATCTTGACGATGCCGGCTTCTTCTGCTTCCTGCAAGCCGTACTGAGAGACTATCCACGGGAAAAGGGGCGCGCCGCGCACATCGATGAACGACGGCGTGGCGGACAGGTCGCGCACTGTGCCGTGTATCAGGGCGTGGTCTCTGAGCATCCGCAAGGCGCTGAACCAGACGAACTTGCTTTTGCTTGCCTTAGCGCTGCGCTTGGCGCCGGGCGCCCCTTGGTGGCAGTGGTGCGCTTCATCGTTGAAAACCACCATAGGCTTGGCGTCCTGCCCGAGCACGCGGTCAAGCACCTGCTGTTCTGTCTCGATGTTATCGGCTTTGCGGGCAAGGGTTTTGGCTCGTGTCGGCATCTGCCCGTCTGGGTCTTTCGGAATGAACTTGTGATAGTTGACCACCTTGAGCCGAATGTGGCGCAGGGTGGATTCGTACTGCGGCGGCACCAAGTGCAGGTGGGGGTTGAGGTATTCGGTGGTCTGGTCGGGCTTGCCGTGTTTCATGTACTGGAGGCCGGCTTCCAGCCGTTCCTGCACCGTGATGCCCGGCGTAATGGCGAGGAAGCGGTTGGTGAAGCGCCGGTCTTCCGGGTATTCCCGATGGTTGCAGGTCTGCCAAAGGATGATGGCGGCGATGACGGCGGTTTTGCCGGTTCCGGTTGCCATCTGATGGCAGATGCGGGGGATGCCGTCGTTGATGACACCGTTAATCTCGTCCAGCTCTCTGAGGATGCCATTGCCTGCCTGTGTTCGTGGGGCAATTTCGCCCAGCCAAATGGCGGTCAATATGGCTTCCTTCTGGGCAAAGTAGAGGCCGCCCCTGTCGGGGTTGAGCCAATGCCCTATGAGTTCGCGGGAAACGCGAGTTGCGCCGGGGTAGGCTTGGCTCTGCCATACGGAGACTTCCGCGCGGATGTCGTTCACCAGCGCCAGATGGGGCAGCATGTCGGTCATGTCGCCCATTGGTTGCCTAGGGTTGCGTGCCTGCAGGTCTAGCCCCTTCACGGCGGTGGGTAATTCGCCTGTGGCTGGGTAACGCCCCGATTGCTGCGGAGCGTCGGCGATGCGGCCATCGGTATGGCGCTGCCAGTGCCACTCTGGCGGGGCATAGGGACGGTTGATGATTGGGCTGACTAGTTTCGTAGGCGTCATGGTTACTCCGAGTGGTTGGGGGATTGCTTGCGTTTGCCTGATTTCTGTTTGATGCTGACTCAAACGCTGACTCAAACATTGTAAACGGGAATTCCGAAAGACGCCCCAAAGTCGATGGCGTTGGGCTTTGCGCCGCCGGGTGGACAGCGGACACGACTCCGAGCGCCGTGCCTGAATACGCCCAAAAGTTGTGGCAGCGTGCGGGCTGCGAGCGTCCCTACCGCGTCGCTATCCCGTTCGGCGGGTGAGGTTGCGCTGACTGCGGCAGTTCGTGTTGAGCGCCGCTGTGATGAATCTGCTGAACCGCGTATGCGGGCGGTTCAGGGCGGGAAGCAGGATATGAGCGACGAATGCGCGATGAGTGAGCGAGATGAGTGTCGCCGGCTGCTCACCTGTTGCCCAAAAGCCGCTGATATACGCTGCGGCCGGCGTAACGCGCGTTGTCGCCGAGTTCCTCTTCGATGCGGAGGAGGCGGTTGTACTTGGCGGTGCGTTCGCCGCGTGCGGGAGCGCCCGCCTTTATCTGCCCGGCGTTGGTGCCCACGGCGAGGTCTGCGATGGTGGTGTCCTCGGTTTCGCCACTGCGGTGGCTGATGACCACGCCCCAATCGGCGTCTTGCGTCATCCGCACGGCGTTCAGCGTTTCGGTAACCGTGCCAATCTGGTTGAGCTTGATGAGCACAGCGTTGGCAGCATTGAGCCGCATGCCCTCGCGAATGCGCTCGGTGTTGGTGGTGTACAGGTCGTCGCCCACAATCTGCACACGGTCTCCGATAGAGTCCATGAGCAGGCACCAGTTTTCCCAATCGTCTTCGGCAATGCCATCCTCGATACTGATGATGGGGTAGTCTTGTATCCAGCTCTTGTAGATGTCGATGAGGCTGCCGGCGGAGTAGTTCGTCTCTTCGCGGCGCAGCCCGTATCGTCGGGGGTTGTTGCGGAGGCGCAGTTCAGACGCTGCAACATCCAGCGCAATGAACACCTGCACGCCGGGTCGGTAGCCGGCACGCTCGATGGCTTCCATGACGAGGTCTAGCGCTTGGCGGTTGGACTGCAGCGGCGGGGCGAACCCGCCCTCATCGCCCACGGCAGTGCCAAGCGCGCGGTCGCGCAGCGAATCGGACAGGGCATGGTATATCTCTACGCCGGCTTGCAGCGCATACTTGAAGCGATCGAACCCAACGGGGACGACCATGAACTCTTGGAAGTCGGTGGAATTTTCGGCGTGGCGTCCGCCGTTGATGATGTTCAACAACGGCACTGGCAGCGTGAACGCTGTGTCGCCGCTAATGTGGGCGTAAAGCGGCTTGCCTGCGCTCTGCGCTGTCGCACGCGCCACCGCCATAGACACGCCGAGGATGGCGTTAGCGCCTAGCCGCGTCTTGAGTGGCGTGCCGTCAATCTCTATGAGCAGCTCATCCAAAGCCTGCTGGTCGAGGGCGGACTTGCCTACGATTGCGGGCTTGATGTGCTTGGCGATGTTGTCGATGGGCGTTTGCACGCCGCGCCCACGAAAACGCTTGGCGTCGCCATCCCGCAGCTCCAACGCCTCGAAGCTGCCCGTGCTTGCGCCGGATGGCACTATCGCCCTGCCGGTTGTGCCGTCAGACAAGCGAGCGTCAACCTCCACCGTGGGGTTGCCCCGCGAGTCCAAAACTTCCCTTGCTCTCACATCCTCAATCGTGGTCATCAGATCCTCGCCTGCCTTTTATGTACTGCTGTCTTCTACTGCGGTAAAAAGTAATCCTCACGGTACTTAGAGAAGTAATACAGCACAGACCGCTCCGCAATGTCTTTCATCACTTCCGCCATCTCATCGACCGTCCACCGCTCCTCGCGGAAGTAGAAACTGCCCCTATTGAACAATCCATCGTGTTCGTTATGCAGATATGTCTTGTTCAGTTTCCCAAACATCGCCATCGTCGAAACACGGTCCAGAATGGATGAGCCGTCCTCGAAGTCAACGCCGTAGCCAAAGCACACGAATGGGAATATGCTTTCTCGCATCAGGGCGACACGAAGCCCGATGAGGTTCTTGCCCAGTCGCTCTATGGCGTTACCTCTCGACTGACGGGGCAGCCCTTCTCTCTGTCGCAAGTCATTCGTCCCTTGGTGCTTCACCTCCGAGATTAGTATGGGGAAAACGAAGTCGTTTGCTTTCTTGCTCTCTATAAACAGAATGCCGCCATCAGGCAGAATGAAGGTGTTGTCCAAATGGTGGTGGAACTCCATATCGGGGTATGTTATGTGGAGTTCGCCAACTATGTCCGCAAGCCGCCAACGGGTTCTATGCGAAAGCACAATGCGCTTGCCGAATGTGTCGCTCAGGTGATTGACGACCAGACCCAGCGCCTTGATGACCTCGGTTTCCTGACGCCTTGAGGTTACATTGATAACCGTGCCAGCCCGCTGATGTCTCAACCTATCCCGGTCCGCCAAGTCGCTCACTTCCTTTCAACCAAAAACATACGCTCGGTAACATGTATGTCCCGTTTTCGCAGATTCCTTGAACCACGAAATGTATTGTAGCGTATTGCGCAGGACTCGACGGAACCAAGCTCGTTCAAGGCTGATACCAACTCGCGATGCTCTATGAAACCCTCATCGTTGAACGACACCAACAGGAATCGGGCATCTATGCGGCGCAGCAAGTCCATCAGCAGCGGGAACGAGCGTGCACGCACATTGTAGCCTGAACGCTTCCAATCTTTGGGTATGCCAGATACCGGACTGACTTCGCTTGGACGGTGGTAGTTGGCGATTAGATTAAGCATAAAGTAGTTAGAGCCGTAGGGATGTTGGTTATACGGCGGGTCGATGTACGCCAAATCCACGGGTTCTACCACACCCGCCATCGCGTTAGCGTCGCGCTGCATTACTCGATATTCGCACTCGAACATGCTTAACTCGGGCATTTCGAGTTTTACCCGACCCCTTATGCGGGTCAACGCATCCTTGCCAGTGCCGCCATACTGACCGATGCCGGTTTTGCGGTTTTTGTAAAAGCCCTTGAACACGCCCGCCGTGTTGGAATGCACAGACGCCTCGCTAAGAAGCGGTCCTAGCAGGAGGTCTTTGTATTCCACTGGATATTCGTCAATCAGCCGCCTGTAATTATCAATCAGACGGGCGTTTTCCTTAGTGTAGAAAACACGGTCGGTTTTCAGTATATTTGCCTCGTCTTTCGGCGAGTAGAGTTCTTCGATAAAGCCCGTCTCAAAGCGTTCGCTTTCAGCCCGGTGGTTCAATTCGGCGACAACTTCGGATAACTCGAACAAGTCCACTTCGCTGCGATTGGTCAGGTAGCATCTGCCTATGAGCGCAGTATAGCCCTCGAAGTCGTTGCTTATGAGCAGCGATGAGTGCGCCTTGAAGTATCTAGACACCACGCCAGATCCGCTAAATGCGTCAAGTGTCTTGAGCTTTGATTTTCCAAGCCGCCGCTTGACCTGCTCTACGACCGACCCAATATGCCCCAGCAGCGCACGCTTGTTACCGATGTATGTTATCAGCTGGCGCGAGAGGTAATCCGACGATTCCGCTTTTTCGGAACTGCCGTTCAGATGCAGTTGAAATTCGCTTGTGTGCCGCACATTCGTCGCCATTCCATTCGTGTCCCCTAGTGTATCTAGTGTCCCTGCGTCAATCGCATATGCGTGTGGTTCTCGCATACCTATGATGCAGCATAGTGGCATCTCGCATCGCCGCTATTATCAGTCAGCCGCCAAACGAAGTTCAACCAGTTCACATGAAGTTTATGCTATAATTGCGCCTTGTGCGGCATCGTTGCAGTTTGCGCCGCACCCGCAATCGTCAGAGCACACACGCTAGCGATACTAGAGGCGCAGGGGCGTCCCAGAGCATACTTACGAGAAGCATATCAGGATTTAAGAGGGCAAAAGTGATGGATGTGGTCAGCGTTAGCCTGTCGCAGCGCAGTGTAACAGGCAAGAAGGTCAAGCAGCTTCGGCGTATGGGCATCGTGCCTGCGCATATGTATGGCAGCGGGATAGCATCTCAGAGCCTGCAAGGCGATGCCGGCACACTGCGGCAGATCCTGCTGCGTGTGGGAACGAACATCCCGCTGCAGGTGAACATAGACGGCAGCGACGATGAGAACATCTGCTTCGTGCGCGAGGTGCAGCGCCATCCCGTAAGCGAAGATGTGCTGCACATAGACTTCATCCGCGTGGATGTGTCCCAGACCATCAGCGCCGAAGTGCCAATAACGCTGGTGGGCATGGCGCCCGCAACACAGCAGGGCGGAACGCTGCTCCAATCGCTTACTACGCTGCTCGTGGAAGCCCTGCCGATGAACATCCCCGCCGCCATCGAGACCGATGTGTCCGACTTGGACGACTTTGAGAAGTCCGTCATCGTCAGAGACATCAGCGTGGGCGCGAATGTAACCGTTCTCACAGACAGTGAAGAACTCATCGCCCGAGTCATCCCGCCGCGCGTGGATCTAGAGGACTTCGAAGAAGAATTGGACGAAGATCTCGAGGAAGGGGCAGAGGATGCGGAGGAGCCGACCGAAGAGTAGCGTCGGCTCGGATTCGCCCCTGTCCTCAAACCCCGTATTCCCGATTTTTGCGGGAATGGCGCTGTTCTCAATAGGCGGCAGCGCCATTCCTGCGAAGCTACGCAACCCGGTGCGGCGCAAGCGCTGCAAAGTTCGGCGTGAAACCGAAGCCGGGACGGGCGGGCGCATGCACATACCCACCCGACACCTCTAGCGGCTCGTCGAATACTTTGCCGTACATCGGGTCGAATGCGGCGGCGTAGTACTCCAATATCAGACCATTGGGGATTGCCGCCGCAAGGTGGATGTGCACCTCTTGCTTGCCGTGCGGCGCTATGGGCAGGTCGTGGGCGGACGCCATCGCCGCAACCTTCACGAACTCCGTTACGCCGCCCATGATGAGCGCATCAGGCTGGATGATGGCGGCGCAGCGGTTGTTTATTAGGTCGCGAAAGCCGTAGCGCGTGTACTCGTTTTCGCCCGTGGCTATGGGGATGCTGGTGGCACGGCTGATGAGGCGATGCCCTTCGTAGTCGTCGGGGTTCACCGGCTCTTCGAACCAGTAGACATCGTAGCGCTCCGCCTTGCGCGCAAGCTCAATGGCTTCATAGTAGCGGTAAGCGCAATTGGCGTCCATCAGCAGCTTCACATCCGAGCCTATGGCATCGCGAACCGCGCGGATGCGCTCCACATCCTCGTTGATGGGCGCACCGCCTATCTTCATCTTCACAGCGCGCGACCCCATCTCCACAGCGGTCTCCATCTCAGCCGCAAGCTCACGCAGCCCCTTGCCCTCTTCGTAATAGCCGCCGGCGATGTACACGGGTATCTTGTCGGTGAAAGCGCCGAGCAGCTTGTGGACGGACACGCCCGCCGCCTTGCCCTTGATGTCCCACAGGGCGATGTCTATGCCGCTAATCGCACGGGTGGACAAGCCGCGCCGTCCCACGAGCTTGGGCTGCCACATCTCTTCCCACAGGCGTTCGTTGTCGAACGGATCTTGCCCGATGACGAACTGCTTCATGTTGCCGAACACGCCCATGTTAAGCTCATCGGACACATGCTCCCCGCCCATATACCCGTAGCCCGTGATACCCTCGTCCGTCTCCAGCCTGATGAGGTTCAGCGCCACCGTGGGATAAGTGTATCGCCCGTTGCGAATCGGCACGGGCCTATCCCAGCGGTATATCTCCATCGTCGCATCGGTGATTTTCATTGCAAGCTCCTGAGTGTAGCTGTCTGTGTTTCAATTTCAGTCCGCCAATCGGCGTTATACCGTTATCGGCGTTCGTAGTCGTGTCATCACAACGAATTCTCGGCATTTTAGCACACTAGCGCAATTCCGGATGAGCGCCCCCAGCCGCATAGTCGGTCAACTTGCAAGCCTCTCCGACAGCCCCAGCCACCATACTGACCGCCGAACACTGGTAACTGACGGCTATCAACCACTCTCCCCGTTGACATCGATGCGCCGTCCATAGACAATTGCGCTTATCCTGTGCGCCGGAAATCGGCAGCGATATGAGGGCTTGCCTGTGACATACTTTGCGCTTGACGGCATTCGCGTCCTAGACACCACAAGTGGCATCGCCGGCCCGTACTGCGGCAAGATGCTCGCCGATTACGGCGCTGATGTCATCAAGGTTGAGCATCCCTCCGGCGGGGATTCGACGCGCAGCGTGGGGGCGTTCCCCAGCGATGCGCCCCATCCTGAAAAGAGCGCCCTCTTCCTGCATCTCAACAGGTCAAAGAAGGGCATCACGCTCAATCTGTCCACGAAGCAGGGGCAGCGTATGTTCGCTGAGCTTGCGCGCAAATGCGATGTGCTGTTAGAGAGCTTCAAGCCCGGCCAAATGGCGGCTTGGAATATCGGCTATCACGACCTGCGCCCGCATCGTCCCTCGCTCGTGATGACATCGGTTACCCCGTTCGGACAGTCCGGCCCGCACAAGGACTATGAGTTCACGGAGCTGACCCTGTTCGCCACAGGCGGCGGGATGCACCGCGAGGGGCTGCCGGAGCGCGAACCCCTGCGCTACGGCGCTGATGTGGCGCAGTACTTCAGTGGCACGACCGCCGCCGCCGCCACGATGACCGCCCTGTTTGGCGCGACGATGTGCGGCGAAGGCGAGTGGATTGACATATCTATGCAAGAGTGCATGGCAGGTCATCCGCATCAGATTGGGCGGCGCGCGCCATATGTGTACGGCAACGAACCCGACCTGCGCCAGCCGCCACGCCTTGCAGCCGCAGGCATGCGCGAGCCTTACGCCGTGGGCAGCTTCCGATGCAAGGACGGCTTCGTCAGCTTCTTGCCGCTCGGTTCGCGGATGTGGCCCCAGCTCGCCCGCATGATAGACCGCCCCGACCTCATAGACGACCCACGCTTTCGCACCTCCGACGATCGCACCACACGCCGCTTGGAGCTTGAGGGCATATTCCAAGCGTGGTTCGACGACCACACCCGCGCCGAGATATTCGCAGCGGGACAGCGCGAGGGGCTGCCGTGCGCCCCCATCTTGGATGTGAGCGAATCGCTGCACAATGAGCAGTTCCAAGAGCGTAACTACTTCATCGACATTCAGCACCCCGACGCCGGTAGCCTCACATACACCGGCGCGCCATTCCGCCTGTCAGAAACACCAAGCGCCGCTGACGCTACGCCTGCGCCGCGACTCGGGCAGCACAACGCCGAGGTGTACGGCGAACTGCTCGGCATACACACCGCTGATATTGCGGCGCTGCAACAACAAGGTGTTGTGTAATCTCATACACCCTCTCCATAAAGCACCTGCACAACTCACGCCATACAAAAAGCATGGCGCGTATTCCCGATATGCCGTAACCATCGGCTGCGGCTGAACGATAGCGGCGTATCTAAACCCCCTTACCCCCTAACGCCTCCGTCGTTTGACATCAGCAGCGATGATGGCTATGTTGAATAGTAGTTCGGCGATGGTGTGAGGGGGTGTGTAATGGCAGCGACGCATATTGTGGATAACGGCGAGCGGCGGCTCATCGTGGTATCCAACCGTGTGCCGCCCGCCTCCGATTTCTACAGCGAGGGCAAGGGCGAAGCGTCTGCTGGCGGTCTCGTAACCGCCATCCGCTCCGCAATGGACAGTAACGGCGGGATATGGCTGGGCTGGAGCGGTAGGAGCACACGCCGCCGCGCCCGTGCAGACGATGTGCCACACATCACCAACTTTGGCAAGACCAAGCTCGCCACAATAGACCTCTCCGAGGATGAGGTCAGCCTCTACTACTCCGGCTATTCCAACCGCACCTTATGGCCCCTGCTGCACAGCTTCCCCACGCGAGTGGTCATCCGCCACGACACCTACCGCGCATATCGCCGCATCAACCGCCGCTTCGCAGAAACGCTGCTGCCCATGCTCGATTCCGACGACATCATCTGGGTGCAAGACTTCCACCTGTTCCATCTCGGGTTTGAGCTTCGGCAGCTCGGATGGCAGGGTAAGATAGGCTTCTTCCTGCATGTCCCCTTCCCGTCCGCCGATGTGTTCGCCATCCTGCCATGGGCATATACCACGCTGCGCGCACTGCTGCACTACGACCTCATTGGGCTGCACACCAAACGGTATCTGCACAACCTCGTGGATTCGCTGGACTCCGAGTTGGGCGGCAGGGCAAGCAGCGGCGACTACAGCGGCGAACCCGACCGCGCTGATAACCACTTCACCAAGAACGCAGATACGGATGTGCACTACTCTCACGAGGGCAATACGGCGCGGATAGGCGTCTACCCCATCGGCATCGATTCGTCTATGTTCAAGCTGCGCGAGGGTGAGGAGTACCAGAGCCTCACCGATGAGCTTTCGCTTGCAACTATGCCCAACCACCGCCTCGTGCTGGGCGTGGACAGACTGGACTATACCAAGGGCATCCCCCACCGGCTGCGCATCTTCGAGCGCATGCTGGAGCGGCACCCCAACCTTGCGGGGAAAATAACATATGTGCAGATTTCGTCCCCATCACGCACGCGCGTGCCCGAGTACATCCAAGAGAAAGACCGCGTGGAGCAGCTAGTTGGCAGCATAAACGGGCGCTTCTCTGAGGCGGGGTGGGTGCCGCTGCGCTACCTGTATCGCTCTTATTCCCAGCGGACGCTGGCGGGGTTCTATCGCGATGCGGATGTGTGCTTGGTAACGCCACTGCGCGATGGGATGAACCTCGTGGCGAAAGAGTTCGTGGCGGCGCAAAGCGAGGACTCGCCCGGCGTGCTTGTACTTTCGCGCTTCACCGGTGCGGTGGACACGATGCACGAAGCCGTCATCGTGAACCCATACGACATCGACGGCACGGCAGAGGCGATGTACCAAGCGCTGCGGATGCCGCTGGACGAACGCCGCCGCAGACAGAGCGCGCTGATGTCCGCAGTCGAGCGCCATTCGTACAAGACATGGAGCGATTCGTTCTGTGGCGACCTGCTGTCCAACAGCGCCTAGCGACTGTCTAGGTACACCGGGATTAGCAGGTTGTCCACCGGCACGAAATCGTCGGTCAATGCGATGCGCGGCTTGGCATCAAACCATGCGCTCAACCTATCTTGCGGCATGAAGTTGGTCTCGGGTTCGCCACGCTGCGCTTTGTGGCTGGCGAAGTACAGGTCGGAATACTCCAGCGGCTGCGCCGACGCAGCAACCACGAATGTGTACTGATTGTCGGTGTCCCAATCGCCATCCTCGCGCAGCACATACACATAGGGGAAGCTCATGCGCAGCGTAGCCACCACAGCGCCCAAAAAGCCGCCACTGTGCTGCTTGTCCACCACATTCACGGCGTATGCGCCACCGGGCTTCAGCAACGCCTTCACCTGCTCATTGAACTCCAGTGTGGTTAAGTGATACGGCACGGACACATCGTTGAACGCATCGCCTATCACGAGGTCGTATGATGCGGGCGGCAGTTGCGGCACAATCATCCGCGCATCGGCATTGTGCGTGATGATGCGCGTGTCGCGCGGCATTCCCAACAGGTCGTGCGTAACCTGCGTAACGGCGGGGTCTATCTCTATCACTTCAATGCGGCTCTGCGGGTACTCCGATTCCAAGAAGCGCGGCATCGTATAGCCACCCCCGCCGATGAACAGCACATTGAGCTGCGGGTTGCGCTCAGCCGCCAAAACGGTGATGTCGGCGAATATCTTTTCGTAGCCGTATACGAAGAACGCAGGGTCGTCCAAGTCCACATAGCTGTGTATGAGCTGGTCGAGGCGGAGCGTCCGCACTTCCCTGCCGTCTATCGTCCGCTCCCGCACTTTGATGCAGAAGTAGTTGCTCTCCACATCGCACTGGGATTTCAGAGAGCCGCCGATGATGCCGACGATAGCGACAAGCCCGAACGCCAAGAGCATCCATGCGCCCGTCAGGCGCAGCCGCCACAGCCCACCGAATGCCAGCGCCATCAGCGCCAGATATACCGCCACGCCGAGCAGTATCGGGCGCGTGCCTATCCACTGGATAAGCACGAATCCGGTAACGAACACCCCAAATATGCTGCCAGCGGTGGACACAGCGTATATCTTGCCCACCACATTGCCGGCGTGCTCGAGGTTTCGTAGCCGAAGCTTGATGACCACAGGCGTAACCATTCCCAGTATCACGCTCGGCACGAAGAACAGCGTGGTGGTCATCAGCAAGATGCGGGGGATGATGTGCAGATCGTTGTAGGCGAGCGCCACCACATCCACGAGCGGCAGCACGGCGAGGCTCGTCAATGCTGCACCCATCAGGATGACGCCCAGCGTTGTCTGGCGGGGCAGCTTGTCCGCTGTAAGCCCACCGACATAGTTGCCCACGCTGATGCCCGCAAGCACCACGCCGATGATGCTTGTCCATGTGAACAGCGACACGCCTATCGTGGGCGCAAGTATCCGCGACGCCACTATCTCTATGATAAGCCCGCAAGCACTGGCGCTGAACACCACGAAGTACGGCAACGCCGCATCGGCAGCGCGCCGCAACCTGCCCTCAGGCGAGGCGCCAGCGTCCGTTTCGTTTTCTATAAGCAGTGTGTCTATACGCTCTCAATCATTCGTGTAATTCGGTCGGATCAGTTTTCTATCAGCCCATAGTTCCCAGTTCTCATCGGGTATGCGGGTTCAGCACATCGCTGAGGGCATCGCCGAGCAGGTTCCAAGAAAGCACCAGTGTCCACGCCACGATGCCCGGCGCAATCAGCATCCACGGCACTTCGCGCAGCGCACTCAGGCTGCCCGCCTGCAGCAGCATCGCCCCGAGACTAGGACGCGGCGGCTGTATGCCCAGCCCCAGCCAGCTCAGGATTATCTCCGTGCCTATCAGCGCCCCCATGCCCATAGACACGCTAACCACGATGGGGCTGATGGCGTTGGGCAGCAGGTGCACGAACATTATGCGCGCTGTGCTTGCGCCGCTCGCCCGCGCCGCCTCGATGTAGGGCGTGTTCTTGAGCGTCAGCACCTGCCCGCGCACCAGTCTCGCCATCCCAACCCATCCGAACGCCACCAGCGCCAGCGACACCACCACATAGTCGACCACGCCGGAGCGCACGATGCCGTCTATGGCGGTGTTGTCCTCCACCCAGCGCACCCACTCCAAGAAGCGCGGCCTAAGCGCATATGCGAGGATTATCACCAGCAAGATGTCGGGGAACGATGCGAACAGCTCGCCCGTCCGCATTATGACCGAGTCCACCTTGCTGCTGAAATAGCCGGCTATAAGCCCCATGCTCACGCCGATGAGCAGCCCGCCTGTCGCCATCGACACCAGGGTGATGATAACGGTGTTCTGTATTCCCCATAACACCCGCGTGAACACATCACGCCCGGCTAGGTCAGTGCCTGCCCAATGCTCGAGGCTCGGCGGCTTGCGTATAGCGGTGTAGTGCGGGGTGTCGTAGTCATACGGCGCGATGAGCGGTGCGAATATGCCGGCGCTGTAGACGACCACGAGTGTCACCATGCATATGACGGCGATCTTCTTGCGCGCCAGCCGCTCTACGGCGCGGCGCAGATGCCCTTTGCGCTGCCCCAGTTCGAGTTCGGTTGCTTCGGTAAGTTGTTCGGTCAGCGCCATATGCCGCACCGTTCTGTCGCCGCTCTATTTGCGGCGCGCACCCTACTGATAACGAATCCGCGGGTCCACGATGGCGTAGGTAATATCCGCAATCAGGTTCGCAATCACGAACAGCCCCGAGCCGATTATGCCCATTGCCATTATTATCGGATAGTCTCGGTTGAACACGGAGTCTATTGTGAAGTGCCCCACGCCGGGGATGCCTAGAATGAACTCTACGATGAAGCTGGTAACGAACATCCCCGCCAGCACGAAGCTGAGCAGCGTTACGATGGGAATGAGGGCGTTTTTGAGCACATGCCGCCCGTCCACAACCAGTTCCGACAGCCCCTTCGCCTTTGCGGTGCGAACGAAATCCTGCCCCAACACATCGAGCGTGCTCGCACGCATGAAGCGCGCAAACCCCGCAACGCCCGGTATCCCCAGCGTGATGGCGGGCACGATGATGCGCAAGTCCCAAAATCCGCCCCATCCCGAGCATGGCAAAACCTTCAGCTTTAGGCACAACCCCCAAAGCGTGAACGGAATGCTTATCATGATGGGGATGGACATCAGCACCAGCGCAATCGCAACCACGGTGGGGTCGTGCCAGCTGCCCTGACGGTGCGCAATGAAGAACCCCAGCGGCAGCCCAATCCCAAGACTGACGATTATCGCCGCAGCGTTCACCTGAAACGACACCCACATCTTGGGGAACAGCAGCTCGGACACAGGCCGCCCACGGAAGCGGTAGCTCTCCCCGAAGTCGCCGCGCATCACGCCCCACATGTAGGTCGCATACTGCACGAAGAACGGCCTGTCCAACCCCAGCTGACGCCGTATGTTCGCCGCCGCCTGCTCGTCATAGCGATGCCCTAATATGACCTCCACAGGGTCGCCCGGCCCGAAGCGCACTAGCGTGAAGGTTACGATGCTAGTCGCAAACAGCAGCACGGGCAGCCACATCAGCCGCCTAAGTATGTACACCCACATGGATCAGTCTTTCAAGCGGTTAGGCATTTTTGTATTGTATAACTTGTATGCGGCTCGACGAGACGGGTTTGCGGTGTGCAACAGCCGTCCGGACAACGCCGCAAGCGTACACACACAAATCTTACCACGCCCTGTGCAGCAGGATGCGCGACCTGTCCACATCGCTCAGGTGCGACTCTATCTTGCGGGTGAAGTCTGCCATTGTGTCTTCAACACCGCCGCCGCTGGTGTCGAGCGCAATCTTATGGCGAATTGTGGATGCTGCGCAAGCCGCCTCATATAGGCGCAGCAGTTTGGGGATGTCTTGCTCGCTCATGGGGCTGTGTTTGCGCGGCTCGGCTTGCATGCGGCGCGCTATGACATCAGCGTCGGCTTTGACATGCACGAGCACGATGTCCGGCGCAAACCGCAGTATCGCCGCCTCCACCTGCCGACCCACAACCTTGCGGTCGTGTGGCATTCCGTCGCCGCCGTAGCCGTGATACATCGGGCTGTAGATGCCGTCGTCGATGTGCAAGCCGATGGACAGCCAATCTTCGCCGCTCCACGAGTTGGGCTGTATGTGATAGTAGAGGCTGTGGCGCTGCGTCATCTCTTTGAGTTCGGGGCTGAGCGCAAGCACCTGTTGCCGCTCGTCTTCGGACATATCCGGCTGCGGATGCCCCGATGTGTGCGGGATTTTCCAGTGGTCGTGTATGAGCGGAAAGCGTGCACCCATGTTGGCATACAGCCAGTCGTCTATGGCGAATGCCAGCGTGGATGTGCCGCTGTACTCGCAGCCTGCAATGATAAGTCTCACATTAAGCCTCCTCGTCAGGTTAGGTGTCGGGTTAGTTCACGCTTGCAGTACGCCGTATCGCGCGCATCCGGGGATGCGCTGGCACACATCGGCGGTGCGCGCCTGTACTGGGAACAAGCGCGCGCCACCGGGACGGGCTGTGCGCCGATTAGATGTCGCTGTCGTCGATATACACAAACCGAAGCTTCGGCACGCTCATCGGTAGCAGCGAGTAGCCCTTGATGTACGGCTTGAGCAGCAGGTGGCGTTCACTGGTGTACCACAGCGGCACCCATGCAGCATCGTCCACGATGAGCTGCTCTGCCTGATTATACAGCCTTACGCGCTCGCTGTTATCCTGCTCCACTCGTGCCTTCTCTAACAGGTCGTCCACCTCGGCGTTAGAGTAGCCGCCATGGTTTGTCTCGCTCTCAGTGTGGAACAGTATGTCTAGGAAGTCCTGCGGGTCGGGATAGTCTGCCTGCCATCCCAGCGAGAACACTTGGAAGCGGCGGCGGTTGAGGTCTTGCAGGTATGTCGCCCACTCCACTTGCTGGATTTCCACCTGCACGCCAAGTACCTCTTGCCACATTTGCAAGACGACCTGCGTGTCGATGTTGATGTCGCCGCCAGTTCCAGACACTGAAAGTACGATGCGCGGGCGCGCTGCGGGGTCTGCGTACTTGGAGTTAGCCAGCTCTTCCTTAGCGGCGGCTTCGTCGAATGTCAGCCCTTGCAGGTTGTCATTGAATCCCGGGAATCCCGGCGGCAAGACGCCGTATGCGGGATTCACACGGTCGCCGAGCACTTCGGTCGCGATGAGTTCCTTGTCTACTGCCAAATTGAGTGCGCGGCGGAAGTGCACATCGTCAAACGGCGGCTCGCTGGTGTTGAAGCCGACATAGAACACGGAGAATCCGGGCGGCGCAACCTGAAGCTCCTTAGACAGCGGCTCTTCGGGGTCTTTCAGCCTATCTAGGTCGAAGATGCTCACGCCGGTGATGTCTATCTCGTCATTTTCGTACATCGCCATCGCCTGACCGCCGGCGAGGTTCATCACCACGCGGTCGAGGTATGCGGGGTCGCGGTAGAATAGAGCGTTGCGCTCCAAGATGATACGCTCGCCTATCTGATACTCCACAAGCTTGAACGGGCCGCTGCCATTGGGCATATCCGTCCATGTGACGCCGCCCTCTTCCACATTCTTCTTGTCAACCACGAATGCAGTGGGATATGTCAGTTTGGCGAGGAAGTAGGCTTTGGGGCCATCTATGGTGATTTGCAAGGTGCGGTCGTCTATCGCCCTAACGCCGCTTGCGGTCTCCACCTCGCCGCTGAGCACCTCGCTGATGCCCACGATGTCGTTCAGGTAGGTGCTGGCAACGGGGGAAGCTAGGTCTGGGTCTGCGGCGCGGTTGATGGAATACACGAAGTCTTGCGCCGTTATGGGCGTGCCGTCGTGGAACACGGCGTTCGGCAGCAGCGTGAATGTGTAAACTAGCCCGTCATCGCTTACTTCCCAGCTCTCGGCGATGTCTGGGACGATGCGAAGGTCTGTGTCCAGGGTTACAAGCCCGCTGAATATCTCTATCACCAAGCCTGCGGAAGTCGTGTCCGATGACTTATGCGGATCCAGCGTGGGCGGGTCTGCCCATAGGCGGTTGAACACGCCGCCAACAGGCTTATCGTCCGTGCGTTCTGCGGTTGCGACAACGGGAACGCTGCTCGACGGTGTCGGCACCGTGGCGGGTGTGGGCGCACTAGCCGCTGGTGCGGATGTGGGTGCTGCCGTCTCTGTTGTGGCTTGTGCCGTCGCAGTCGGCGCTTCGGTCGGCACAGGCGCCGGTTCCTCCGCCTCTGGCGGCGTAGAGCCGCACGCCACAGCCGCAAGCATCGTCGCTATCAGCACGGGTATCACGAACAGGTATTTCATCTCTCATTCACCTGCTTATCTCTCTCCTAATATCTCTATTTTCGACTAACTGTAATTACGCTTGGCTATCCTACCAAGCTCGGCTTAGCGTCAGAGCCTTCGATAGTCTTTGGGACAACGCATATTTAACCTCTGTGTGTGTTGTGCGCTTGCCTGAGTTGCCTAAAACTGCATGGCGTTTCATATGTTTAAGATGAAAAATCTTCGCTACCGATTTTGCTTGTGAGCCAAGAGCGGATGAAGCCGTCTATGTCGCCATCTAGAACGCCCTCTGCGTCAGATGTGTCGTAGCCTGTGCGATGGTCTTTCACCATCTTGTACGGATGCAGCACATAGCTCCGAATCTGGTTGCCCCACTCGGGCGAAATGTGCTCACCCTTGATTTTCGCCAGTTCCGCTGCCTTCTCCGCCATTTCGCGCTCCACGAGGCGGGACATCAGGATGCGCATGGCGATTTCGCGGTTCTGATGCTGCGAGCGTTCGTTTTGGCACGCAACGCGTATGCCTGTGGGCAGGTGTGTGATGCGGACGGCCGTGGAGTTCTTCTGCACATTCTGACCGCCGTGTCCGCCTGCGCGAAACACATCTATCCTTAGATCGTCCGGGTTTATGGTAACATCCACGCCCTCTTCCACTTCGGGCATCACCTCCATCAGCGCAAATGATGTGTGGCGGGCGTGGTCGGAGTCGAACGGCGAAAGGCGCACAAGCCGATGCACGCCGCGCTCTGCCTGCAAGTAACCGTATGCAAAATCGCCGGAGACTTGGAACACGGCGCTCTTCACGCCTGCCTCGTCCCCGGCGGACACATCCAGCACATCGGGCTTGAAGTTGCGCTGGTCAGCCCATCGCAGGTACATACGCATCAGCATACTCGCCCAATCTTGGGATTCCACACCGCCGGCGCCGGCGTGCAGCGCAACGATGGCGTTGCGGTCGTCGTATGGGCCCGACAGCGTGAGGTCGAACTCCAATCCAGCAAATGTGTCTTGAATCTGCGCCAGCTCGTCAGTGAATGTGTCCATCAGCGACTCGTCGCCCTCATCCAGCGCCATTGCGAGCAGGTCATCCAGCGATGCAGCGTTTTCATCCAGCGTCCGCCAGTCTTCCAGCTTCGCCTTGAGGCGGGCGAGTTGCCGCATCTTGCGCTGCGCCTGCGTAGGGGCGTCCCAAAAGCCGAGTGCCGACGCCTGCTCTTCTAGCTCGGCTATGCGCTTTTCATCTGCGGGTAGGTCAAAGACGCACCATAAGCTCGGCAATCCTGCCCCTCATGGTGGCGAGTCGACCCTTGATGTCCTGCATATCAGCGACGGCCCTTTCTGATTGTGTCTTTGTCATCGGAACTGCTGCACCGCTGCCGACTTGCCTGTTGAAACGCATCGGCGCAACGATTGGTTAGCGATACAGGTAGTATAAAATCGTGGAAGTGATTATATCAGATATGACTTTTGGGTTATCGCCAGCGAGGAATCAATAAAACCTGAAAAATCCCATCTAAGGAAAAAAAGGGGCTAGGATTAGAGGGCAGCCGCAACATCCACCGGAACGGCGGGAAAACCGACGGTAACAACAAAGGCTACACCCCACTACACTATGTGGATTATACTTCTATGAGACAGATACAAGACAGACAGCACGCACCGGGAAGCGAGGTAACAGATGAAGCAACTAACGCTGCAGCCGATACGCCGAGTGGACGGGGAGATAAACTTGCCCGGCTCCAAGAGCATGTCCAACCGCGTCCTGCTGCTGGCGGCGCTTGCAATCGGGACCACGGAGGTTCGCAACCTGCTGGAGTCGGACGATACGAACCATATGCTGCGTGCGCTCGAGACGCTGGGAGCGGGCATCGCGCTGTCAAACGATAGGACGCGCTGCAGCGTAACCGGGCTTGGCGGGCCGTTTACAGGCGGGGATGCCGAGCTGTTCTTGGGCAACTCCGGCACGACTATGCGCTCCCTCTGCGCCGCCATATGCTTAGGCGAGGGCAACTACACGCTAACGGGCGAGCCGCGCATGCTGGAGCGTCCCATTGGCGACCTCGTGGATGCGCTGCGACAGCTGGGCGCACAGATAGAGTACGCCGGCAATGCGGGCTACCCTCCGCTGCGGGTTGCGGCGCACGGGCTTGGCGGCGGCACGGCACACATTCGCGGCAGCATATCCAGCCAGTACCTGACGGGTATGCTGATGGCTGCGCCCATGTCCCGCACACCGCTGACGATTGAGGTGGAGGGCGAGCTTGTGTCCAAGCCGTACATCGACATGACCATAGATGTGATGCGGCGCTTCGGCGTGGATGTGGAGCGCAGCGGCTATGAGCGATTTCGGCTGCCCGGCAATGAAACATACACATCGCCCGGCAGCATCCTAGTCGAGGGCGATGCATCGTCTGCGAGCTACTTCCTGTCGGCGGCGGCGATTGGGGGCAGCGTGCGGGTGAACGGCGTGGGTAGCGACAGCATACAAGGCGACATAGCGCACGCCGATGTGCTGCAACAGATGGGTGCGCGCGTCGCATCGGGACCCGACTGGATAGAGGTCTCACAAGCCCGATTGCACGGCATCGACGCCGACCTGAACCATATGCCCGACGCCGCAATGACGGTCGCCGTTACTGCCCTGTTCGCAGAGGGCGCAACCACCATCCGCAATGTGGGCAACTGGCGCGTCAAAGAGACCGACCGCTTGGCGGCGATGGCGACCGAACTCCGCAAAGTGGGCGCCGATGTGGTCGAGGGAACGGACTACATCCGAATTACGCCGCCACCGCAGCTGCGCTCCGCCGCCATAGACACCTACGACGACCATCGTATGGCGATGTGCTTTTCGCTTGCGGCGCTCGGAGACGCCCCCATCACCATCAACCACCCGGACACCGTGTCCAAGACCTTCCCCGACTACTTCGAGCAGTTCGGACGCATATGCCAGTAGACTAGTGGGAAAGCATCAGCAGAGTAAGCCGTAATGCTGACACACCCCCGACCTACTCACCCCGTCGATTTATGCGACGGGGCGGTCGGGGAAGTCCATCCCGATGTGTCCCGCAGCCTCAAGCTCGGCGTACTCGTCGTCGCTGACACCAAGGATCTGCTTGTACACATACTCGTTATCCGCACCCAGCCGCACTGGGCCGCTGCGGATGCGTATCGGCGTCTCGGACATCTTGTACGGCGCACCCACATACAGATGCTCGCCGCCCACATCCTCGTGATACACGCTCTCGAAGATGTCGCGCTCTTGCAGATGCGGGTCTGCGAATGCGTCGCGCTGGTCCATCACAGTGCCTGCCGCCACGCCCGCCGCTTGCAGCAGGCGCATCACCTCGTAGTTATCCAGCGTGCGTGTCCAGCCGGCGATGAGCGCATCCAGGGCGTCTTGATGCTTGCGGCGGCTGGAATGCGTGGCGAAGCGGGCATCGTCGCACCAGCAGGGGCTGCCGATGGCGGCACAGAACGCCTGCCAATCCGCATCGTCGTTCAGCGTGATGTTCACCCAGCGGTCGTCGCCAGCACAGGGGTAGCAGCCTTGCACTGCGGATGTGTGGCGGTTGCCGAGCGTGCGTGCGGTGCGCCCATTCATCGCATAGTCCATGAAAAAGCGCCCCGTGTAAGACATCATGTTCTCTGCCTGCGCCAACTCTATGAGCTGTCCCTTGCCGGTGCGCCTGCGGTATCGCAGGGCTGCGAGCATAGCGAACGCGCCCTGTGCGCCGCCGGCGGCGTCTGCGGCGAACACATTGGTGCTGGACGACGGGTCCATATCCGCATAGCCGCGCACGATGGTATGCCCTATGACGCCCTCCATATGCACGCCGAGCGAGCGGTAGTTGCGATATGCCCCGCTATTGCCATACGCTGGCATCCGCAGCATTATGATGCGCGGGTTGACCTCCCGCATCAGCTCATATGAGATGCCCAGCTTGTCCATCGTCTCGGTTACATTGTTCTCCACAAACGCATCGCTGACCGCCACAAGCCGCTTGAATATGTCCATCCCAGATGGCTGCAACAGATCCACTGTGATGCCAAGCTTGTTGCGCCCATGCGCGTTGAACAGGGGGTATCGGTTCCATGGGCGATGTCCCGGCTCACGGCCGGGCATCCCTGCCACGAATGCGGGCAGCCCCTCTATCACCTCTTTGGGCGGATAGGGCATGTAGCCGCGCGTAATCGGGGGCAGGCGCACGATGGATTCCAGCCGGATTACCTCAGCGCCCATATCCGCAAGCAGCGTGGCACAGTAAGTCCCTGCCCACACCACGGTCATGTCTAGGATGCGGATGCCTTCAAGCGGGAGTTTCTTCATCTTTTACGAAGCCTGCTAGCAAAGCCCATGTGTAGGTGCTGTGTAGATAAGTAGATAGATATGCTGAACGGTCATATCACGCCGTCGCGCCACAGCTGCGCTATGTCCGAAGCCGTGCGCCCCAGTGCAGCCAGCGTCTCATCCGTGTGCTGACCAAGCAGCGGTGCAGGGCGGCGGACACGCCACGGGGACTCGCTCATTATGAACGGCCTGCCCGGGTATAAGAGATTGCCCGCAGCAGGATGGTCTATCTCTGCGAATGCGCCACGCGCGCGGAAGTTGGCGTCGGCAACTAGGTCTTCGGTGGTGTTGATGGGCGCGCTGAGCACGCCTGCCGCCTGTGCCGTCTCCCACACCTCTTGCTTCGTGCGCTCCAAGCACCATGGGATGAAGTAGGCGTTGAACTCATCCTCAAACTCGGGGTTGTACTGCGCCTCGGGCGTGTGCCAACGCTCGTCCAGCAGCGGCTCGGGCGCCCCCATCATCGCCACCACGCGGTCGAAGTAGTTGCGCCCACCGGATATTTGCACATACCCATCGAGGCATATGTACACGCCGTTCGGGTAGCCGCCCGCCGTCGCCGTTGCGCTGCGCTTGGATATTTCGTCATTGTACTGATACGCAAGCAGCATGCTCATGCGACGGTCGATCGAGCCGACCTGTGTCTCCATGATAGACACATCCACATACTGCCCCGTGTCAGCGAACAGCGCACCCATCGTGGCGGTGGCGGCGATTGCGCCCGCCTGATACAGGATTAGGTTCTCGCCCATCTTCAGCGGCTCACGATCTTCAAGCCCGGTGGAGTACATCTCGCCTCCCATGCCGTACAGGGTCAGGTCGGATGCGCGAAAATCTCGGTACGGCCCCGTCTGCCCGAAGTTGGACACCGATACGACGACGAGGTTCGGGTTCACGGAGCGCAGCGCATCGTAGCCCAGCCCGAACGACGCCATAACCCCAGGACGGAAGCTCTCTGCCACCACATCCACGCTCTCCGCGAGCTGCAGCACGATGTCTCTGGCTTGGGGCTTGCGCAGGTTCAGGGTGATGCTGCGCTTGTTCGTGTTGAGATGCAAGAACATGCCGCTCTTTTCCGGGTGTGGCTCATCGTTGGGGAACGGCCCCATGCGGCGCGCGCCGTCCCCGCCGTCCGGGCGTTCCACCTTCAGCACATGTGCGCCGTAGTCCGCCAACAGCTTGGTGGCATACGGCCCAGCGATGTAGTGCGTGAAGTCCAGCACGCGCACATCGTCGAGCGCACCACCTTGCGCCGCTTGGCTCGTGTCCTGCTGCAATTCGCACTTCTCCATGCTCGATTTTCTATGCTCGCGCAATGTTAGGCGGGGTAGTGATTAAACTAAAATCGTCATTATGATTGTGTTCAAATACACAAAACGGATATGCGGATAGTGTATGCTATCGCGAAACAGCCTGCAATGTTGACAGGAAGGGTGGCATAAATGTGCGCTGTACAGGCTGTGCACAGCCTGCCGATGCTCTCGCAACTACGCAGGCTTTGTTTAGCAGAAACGCCCTGCACAGACCCGCCCTGCGCTTTACGGATATGCCATCCCCTGCTAAACTAATGCCTGACGGGTGGGAGAATACATTACGCCATTCCGCGATGATTTGGAGACGCAACCCATAGTTGCCGCGCCGCATGCTCGCACACTCGGTCTACCTTGCTAACCTACCCCGCTAACATGCGAGAACTGGCAGACACACCTCACGAGCAGCAGCGTACGGGAGTTCCCAACACTTCCAATAGCCTGACATGATAGAAGAAGAGAGCGAGCAGAGCAGGCGCGCAAGCGCCGTCGCCATAAGATACTTGTCGCGCAGACCTAGAACCGAATCAGAGGTCAGGATGCGCTTGCGCCGCGACTATCCTCCGGATGTGGTTGATGGCGTAATCCGACGGCTCGCCGCCGACCGCCTCATAGACGATGCCACTTTCGCCGAACTATGGGTGCACAGCCGCCAAAACAGCAAGCCCCGCAGCGCTTGGATGATCAAGCGCGAGCTGCTAAACAAGGGCATCGCATCGCATATCGCTGACGCTGCTCTCAGCGACTTCGACGACGAAGAAAACGCCCGCCGCGCCGCCGCCGCATATGCACGCCGCCTCGCAAACACCGACCATGACACTTTCACACGGCGGCTGTTCGGCTATATGCGCCGTCGGGGTTTCGGCGCATCCACAAGCCGTCGTATCATCTCCGAACTATGGCGCAGCCGCCCCACCTCCACTGCCGACGCCGCTGTGGACGGGCAAGGCTACGCCGATGACGCCCCACCCGCAACCGACGCCGCCACACACCCCGAGGCACAGCGGCGTCACGCTCACCCCTAACGCCGCGCGCTGGAGGTACAAACCATGGCGGACGGACAGTTATTCAGCTTCATCCTCATTGGCATCTGCATCCTGTTATCGGCGTTCTTTTCCTCATCTGAGGCGGCGTTCCTCGCCCTCGAGCGCGTGCGGCTAGCACATCTGGTCAGCACCAACACCCCCGGCGCCCGACGCGTAGCAGCAATGCTGGAAAAGCCCGAGCGCCTGCTGTCCACCATCCTGCTGGGCAACAACCTCGTCAATGTCGCCTTCACCGCGCTCATAACCATCGCGTCGCTGCACCTGCTCGGCGAAGAGAACGAAGCCATCGCCACAGTCGTCGCCACAGTCGTCGGAACTGTGCTGCTGCTCATCTTCGGCGAAATCATCCCCAAGACCATCGCAGTCCACCGCTCAGAGCGCGTAACCTTCTGGTACGCAGGGCCGCTGCTGCTCATCGAAAAGCTGATGTGGCCCATCGTGTTCATCCTGCAAAGCATCACCAACGGCACTACGCGGATGCTCGGAGTCAGCCCCAACAACCGCGACTCCATCACCGAAAGCGAGCTGCTAACGCTCATCGACATCGGCGAGGCAGAGGGCACATTCGAGCCGTCCGAAGCCGAGCTGCTGCAAAATGTGTTCCGCTTCGGCGACCGTCAGGTGCGCGAGGTGATGACGCCGCGCCCCGAAATCGTGGGCATCCGCCGCAACGCCACGCTCGCCGAGTTCCTCAAAGTGTATTGCGAGCACTCGCACACGCGCTTTCCTGTGTACAAAGACCATGACGAAGACATCGTCGGCATCCTGTCCGCCAAAGATGTGCTGAAGTCTATGGCTGTCAACGGCATATCCTACGACGACAATGTAACCGATGTTGTCCGCAGTGTGATGTTCGTGCCGGAGACCAAGCGCACCGCGGAGCTATTCAAAGAGATGCGAAGCGACGGCCACCAGATGGCAATCATCGTGGACGAATACGGCGGGCTTGCCGGCATCGTTACGCTCAAGCGGCTGTCGGAGGAGGTCGTGGGCGCGCATGGCGAAGAGGGCGAAGCTCCTGAGGAGGAGTACGAAAGCCTAGGCGAAAACACCTATCAAGTAGAAGCCGGGATGAGCATAGACGAGGCGAACGAAGAGCTTGGCATCAACCTGCCGGATGGCGATTTCGACACGCTGGCGGGCTTTGTCCTCGACAGGCTCGGGCATATCCCCGAAGAGGGCGAAACGCTGGAGCACGAGAACCTCAAGATAGAGGTCGTCGAAATGAGGGCGCTGAAGATTGAGACGCTAAAGGTCTTCCGGGCGCAGGCGACGGAGAACGACGCCAACGCCGATGCCCTGCTCCGATAGCCTGATAGCCCGCCCGATGCTGGAACATCGCCTCGCCGAAGCCCTAAAAGCGCACCGCATGCAAGGCAAGACTTTGCTCGCAGCGGTGAGCGGCGGCACAGATTCGCTGGCGCTGGTACACGCCCTATGCTCACTGCGCTCGGCGTTCAGCCTGCGAATAACGGCGGCGCACCTGAACCACAAGCTGCGCGGCGATGCGGCGAACGCTGATGCCAAATTCGTTGCGGCGGAGTGCGCCCGACTTGGCATAGAGTGCGCCCTAGGCGAAGCGGATGCGGCGGCGTATCGCTGGGAGCGACGGCTGTCCCCAGAGGATGCGGCGCGGCGCGTACGATACGCCTTTCTAGCGGATACCGCAGCCCTGTATGGCGCGAACGCCATCGTGCTCGGGCACACATCCGACGACCAAGCCGAAACCGCGCTTATGCGCATCATACGCGGCAGCGGGCTTGCAGGCTTGCGCGCTATGCGGCAACTGTCCGAACAGCGCATCGGGCAAGCCCGCGTAACGCTGTTTCGTCCGCTGCTGGGTGTGAGCCGCGCTGACACAGAGGCATATTGCGCCCTGCACGGCTTGCAGCCCCGCGAGGATGAGTCCAACCTGTCCCCGCACTACACGCGCAACCGCATCCGCTTGGAGCTGCTGCCACTGATGGAGCAGTTCAACCCATCCGTGCGCGATGCGCTCGTGCGCCTGTCCCACAGAGCCGACGAAGACGATGCATACATCCAAGAGCAGGCGGCATTGGCGTGGGAGCATGTCGCAAGCGTACACAGCGACGCCGTCACGCTGGACATACCCGGCGTTCGACGCTGCCATCCTGCCATCCGCAGCCGCTTGCTGCTGTACGCCATCCAAGCCGTCAAGGGCGATAGGCAAGACATCACGCAGGCGCACTTGCAGGGCATGCTGCGCCTGTTGGACGGCGGCGCAGGCAAGATGCTGAACATGCCCGGCGGTGTGGTGTTCAGCGTGGGATACGACACGGCGCAGGTTAGACTTGCGGACGCAGGTGCGGCGCAATCGCCCCTGCCCGCTCTATGCGGTAAGCACCACATAGAGATCCCCAGCGAAACACGGGTCGGCGTCTGGCTGGTAAGCGCGAGCATCCACGATGCCGCCAATGCGGACACGCTGCCAGCAGAAAAGGCGATAGCGCGCGGACACGCTGCCTATAACGCTCCGCTCGCAATGAGCGAGGTGCTCGACTACGACTCCCTCTGGAACGCCGACGACACCGACAAGGCGCTGTGGGTGCGAGGTCGGCTGCCGGGCGACAGGTTTCAGCCGCTTGGCATGAGCCGCAGCAAGAAGCTGAAAGCCTTCATGTCGGACGAACGCATTCCGCGCGAATGGCGAAACGGAACACCGCTGCTGGAAAGCGGGCGCGGTATCGCCTGCGTGGCGGGATGGCGCATAGCGCACTGGGCGCGCATCACCCCTGCCACGAAACGGCTGCTGCGGATACGCTTTAAGCGACATTGAGTATAGAAAATACCCAATATAGAGGGCTTGCCGCCAGCACGGGGACGCATATTACCTAGTCCGTCTAAGGCAGGCAGGGCGGCGGCGTCTTACAGGACGCGGTCTAAGCGGGGGGCGGCTGGGGCGCCGGGGGTGCGCCCACGCCGTGCAACTGGTCTGCCGTCAACCTCTTGTATGTCGGCGTTGAACGCTATCGGTGGAGCGTTCACCAGCGCCTCCCCGATGCTGAACCCATTCACAGGCGCATTTGCATCAGTGAACCGCTGTATCTTCTTGCGCGTCATCCCGTGCGTTACATAGATGTCCACATGCTGGAAGCCATGCAAATCTAGATGCGCGCGCACCTCCTTGACCAGCTCGGGCGTAACGCCGCCGCGCTCTGGGGGGGTGCTGATGTTCACGCCGCGCAGCCTGTCTTGCAGCGCGCGCGCCACATTCACTGCTTCCTCTGCCTCGTCCTTGAATGTGTCTATGATGACCACGCGCGGGATTTCGCGTGCCATATGGCGGTCGTAGGATTGAAGCGCGCGCACGGTGTCGCCCATCAGCATCGGGAGCGTGTGCGGCATATACCCCGCGGGGGTAACGCTGGCGAGGCGTCCGCCGCGCGTTGTGGATGCCGATACGCAGCCGCCCACCACAGCGGCGTACTCTATGAGCGGCACCACTTCCGGATGGGCGTAGGGCACAGGCGCCGCCAACACGATGGCGTTTCCCGCTGCATCCACACACTCGCGCGCCGCCGTCGCCCAGCCACTACACGCTGCCAGCGTGCCGCATATCGTCCCCTCGTACAAGCCGAATGTGCTGTACGGGGCTTTGATTCGCAGCGCCACATCGCCGGCAGATATGACTTGACCGTCTCCGTATGCCCACACTTCGGTGCCGGTATCGGGCAGCACCTTCTCCAGCAGCCGCCGCATCTCGCTTATCCCGCACAGCAGTCCGCCGCGCACCGCCGAAAAGTCGATGGTCACAAAGGGGTTCATCCCTTCGTTACGCAAGATAGTCAGGATGCGCTGTGACTGCACATCGGCGCGGTCGCCCACCAGCATGGATGGGCGAACTTCAAACTCGGGGGCGAGAATTGGCGTAGTCATAGGTTCAGTCAACCATAGTTTGCGGTATATGCGGCATATATGGAAAGGAATTGGCGTGCCGTCAGCAGCATCTTACGGCAACAAGACCGTTCAGCCTCCGCCGAGCGGGTGTGTGGAAGTTCGCAAATCGGGTGGCATTATGTCGTGGCAGTGGCGGGCACTAGCGTTGCGCCTAGTATCTTCTCCATATGCGCTAGGGCGTTGTCATGCGCCTGCGGGTCAAACGATGCCACGCAGTCGGTGGGAATGTCCACCTTGTAGTCGCGGTTGCGGGCGTCGGCGGCGGTGTGCAGCACGCAGATGTCGGTGCATACGCCGCAGATGATGAGCTTGTCCGGCGAAAGTTCAGCGAGCGTGGCTTCGAGCGTGGTGTCGAAGAATGCGCTGTAACGGCGTTTCGGCAAGCGTATCCCATCATAGCCGCGCAGCTCCGGGATAAGCTCGGCTTCTTCAGTGCCGCGCACACAGTGTACGGGGAACATCTCGAACTCCAAGTCGTCGGGGTCGTGCGTGTCGCAGATGAAGATTACGCTCGAGCCACGCGCCTGTTCGGCCTCGATGAGCCGCCGCACGCGGGGGATGATTTCGCGCGCCGCATCGCCGCAATAGAGGTTGTTGCCATCCACAAGGAAGCCAACCAGCATATCTGTTACCAGCACCACATTCGCCATAGCGCCTGTCCCCTTTGCGCTAATATTGCCGCATCGTTCTGCCCGCAGGCAAGTTTATCCTACATCGCTATACGCCGCAATCACAATTTTCTAGTTCGGTCAGCCCGCGAGCCTCCACTTGCCTTACTTTGTCGACTTTGGGGCGTACTCAGCGAGGTATTGGCGGAGCAAAACACGCCCGCGGTGCAAGCGGGATTTTAGCGACGACACTGTGATGTCCAGCGCTTCGGCGGCTTCGGCGTTGGACAGCCCCGACACATCCCGCAGCACGACGGCGGCGCGCAGTTCAGGTTGCAGTTGGGAGATGCCCTCTTGTATCTTCTCACCGAGTTCGGATCGCAACGCAGACGATTCAGGCTCATCCATCCAGCTCGGCACTTCGAGGTTCTCCACGCCCACCCGATTGAGCGCGCGTGTGCGCTTTTCACGGCGCAGGCGCATCAGCGCGGCGTTCACGGTGATGCGGTACAGCCAAGTGGTAACCCGTGACTCCCCGCGAAAGCGCCCGTAAGAGCGGTACGCCGACAAGAACGCATCCTGCGCCACCTCTTCGGCATCGTGTGCGTTGCCCATCATCTTGTACGCCACATTGTACACGAAGTCCGAGTTTTCCATCACGATGTCATCGAAACTTGACGGCATCGGCTCGCCGTGCGTCTGTTCGTTCCTGTCTGCCTTCCTGTTTGCCATAGAGTAAGCGCCTCTTATAACTGGCATAACTGGGCGATAACGGCTAGCGTGCCCCTTTGCGCCTGTTGCATGGGGGACACAAGATCTGCAGGTTGCGGATGTCGTTGCCGCCACCGCGCGCCACGGGCATTATGTGGTCTATCTCGAAAATGTCCTTTGGGAACCGGCGGCTGCACAGCACGCATTTCCCGCGCTGCTCTGCGTACAGCCTGTCTTTTATGGCAGTGCGCTGCGATCTCGTGAATGGCACCCTCTTCCACTTCGTTCTGCTCGGCGCAATCCTAACCCTTCCGAGTACGCGATGCGCCGCAAGCGCCGCTAGTGTCCCCGCAATTATAACCGCATTCTGCAGCCAAAGAGGCAGATACGCCCAAGCCGTTGGCGTGATTTCCACCAATCCGCCCCATGCCAACCCCCAGACTGCTGTGATAACACTCCATACTTCGCTCATACTACGCTCGGCGGCGGGGAATCGCCTCAACCACAGGACATTGGGTTCACTCAGAACCACGAAACCGCACCTTATTGTAAATCAGCGCATCATATAAGTAAAAGAGTTATCCTCATAATACTGAATAATACCGACAAAATTTTCTGTTTGAAACAGCGGGGTATGGTATTGCATCGTGTGGTATTATACGGGTTGAAATGCTGGCAGGGACTATCGCCGAAGTTAGTAAAATCGGCTAGGATACGGTGATGCTAGAACGCATACGCAGATTATTCAGGCGCAGTGGGATGCCAATGCCGTGCGAAGAGGTACGCAGCCACTCGTCCGACTACATCGACAACGACATAGACCCCTCGCTAGCGCAGCGCATACGCGAGCATCTGAGCGGCTGTGAGCAGTGCACGGCGTTCGTCGACACACTGCGGGCGACGATAAACATCCTGCGCAATATGCCCGTGCAGGCTGCCCCGGACGGCTTCGCCAAGCGTGTCTCCAATCATATCCATACGAACACCTAGCCGCACCCAACTCGCCCTTCTATTACGCCTGTTACATCACGACGCCCGCAATCCAGCATAGATGGCGTCCCACACATCCGCATTCCGCATAATGGACATAATTGGCGAAACAGATTTTTTCGCCAATCAAGTAACACCCTAATCCCCTGTGATAACCTGTATGAAAATCGCTGTATGTATCAAGCAAGTGCCGGTGGTATCGCTGCTGAAGTTCGACAATGAGGCGCGGCGGGTGGTGCGCGAAGGCGTGCCAAACGAAGTGAACCCGTTCGATGTGCTGGCGATGTCGCTTGCGGCGAACCTCAAGCGCGAACACAACGCTGAAGTGGTGGTGTACACCATGGGGCCGCCGCAGGCGCGCGATGCGCTCGTGCAGTGCCTCGCTATGGGCGCCGACCGCGCCGTTCACCTGAACGACATCGCATTCGCCGGCAGCGACACCCTCGCCACAGCGCGCACGCTGGCGCTCGCCATAGCGCGCGACACAGACGCCTGCGACCTGATTATCTGCGGACGCAACAGCGTTGATGCTGAAACATCACAGGTCGGCGCAGAACTCGCCGAAATGCTCGACTTACCCATCGTCAGCGCCGTACGCCAACTAGAACTGCACTCCAACGATGCGAGTGATGCGGACGACGGGAGCGCTCATCTGACCGCAGAACGCATCACCGACGCGGGCTACGATGTGGTGCGATGCCAATTGCCCGCACTGATAACCGTAACCGAGGATGTCGCACCCGAAATCTATCCGCGCCGCACCGACCGCCAAGCGGCGCAGGAGAAGCCCATCCAAACACTCACCGCCGCAGACATCAGCGACGACGCATCGCTGTTTGGCGCAGCGGGTTCGCCCACATCTGTCAGCGAGATATACACCATTGAGCCGCAGCGCGACCGCATCCTCGTGCGCGACAAGCCGCCCGCAGACGCCGTAGCCGAGCTGATGGCGTATCTGCGAGATCGCGGCGTGTTCGCCGACGATGGCACAATCGCCCCCGCCAAGCACGACGCAAACGCACCAAGTCGCGGCGCACGGCGGCAGCGCAGCGAAGCCGGCCCCGTGTGGGTCGTTGCGGAGACGCTGAACGGCGAACTGCGCCCTGTTACGCTGGAACTGCTAGGCAGCGCCGTGGCAATCGCCGCCACTCTCAACACCAATGTGGAAGCCATCCTGTTCGGCGCAGATGCGGTGTGCCACGCCAAAACCCTCACCGCATACGGCGCTGATGTTGTGCACACAGCGGACGCCCCGCGCCTCGCCCACTATGAAAACGCTCTGTACACGCAGGTTCTTGCGGACGCAATCGCCGCAAACTCACCATATGCGGTGCTGCTACCCTCCACGCTCAACGGCAGGGAACTTGCGGCGCGGCTTGCGGGCAGGCTGTCGCTGGGACTCACCGGCGACTGCATCGGGCTGGAGGTGGACGCCGATGGACGCCTAGTGCAGCTCAAGCCCGCTTTCGGCAGCAACATCGTAGCGCCCATCCTGTCTACCACACAGCCCTACATGGCGACCGTGCGCCCCGGCATACTCACGCCCGTGCAGCCCGACACCACCGTGCAGCCGGTCTTGCAGGCTCTGCCGCTAGACGGGCTGCCCAAAGCGCGCACGCATACCATCGAGCGAGTGGCGAACAAAACGGACGGCGGAACAGATATTGACAGCGCAGGTATAATCGTGAGCGTGGGCAAGGGCATAGGCGGGCCGGAGAATCTGCCCGCCGTGCGCGAGCTTGCCGACACGCTAGGCGCACCGATAGGCGCAACCCGCGATGTTACGGAGCTTGGGTGGCTGCCGCGCCAGCACCAGATAGGGTTGTCTGGCAAATCGGTTGCCCCGAGCCTGTACATCGCTGTGGCGCTGTCGGGCGTGTTCAACCACACGGTGGGCATCCAGCGCGCAGGCACGATAGTGGCTATCAACAACAGCGCGCGAGCGCCCATATTCCAAGCCGCAGACTTCGGTATCGTCGCCGACTATGCCGAGATATTGCCAGAACTAGTCGGTACTCTGAAAGCACAGGGAGAGCGCAGGCGCAACTAGGCGCTCACTAGACAGGCGTTCGTGGGCTGGCGCGGCCCTCTAATGCCACCGACAACCTATCTATCCGAAGGCACAGCAACCTAAACCGGGAGGAAAAAAATGGCAGACACAACCGTAACGACCCGCAGGAATGGCCCGTACATGGTGCAGGGCGACATCAAGATAGTGGATGCGGATGGCAACGAAATCGCCGCCGATGGGGACATGGTGTTCCTCTGCCGCTGCGGCGACTCGTCCAACAAGCCCTTCTGCGACGGCACGCACCGCGCCAGCGACTTCAAGGCGTAAGGCTCACCGTCAGCCAAACTTGCCTAACTAGGGGCAGTTCTCAGTCAGAGACTAGGGGCTGCCCCTGAATATTGGGCGTAAGCCGCCGACATATCGCGCTGCCTTCACTCAACCTCATACGCTGAAGCATCGTCTTCCAGCGCCACATACTTGGAGGGGCACTTCACCAGCACATTTTGGCTGGCGAACACGCCGTCTTCTCCATAATGTCCCTCGAGGATTATCTCCGAATGCTCATTGAAGAACAGGTCGGGCAGCACGCCGTCGTACTTGGCGTCGATGTGCGCTGCATCGTCGGTTAGCGTGAATTGCGCCAGCGTAGAGCCGTCTGCACGCCTGAAACTCTCTGCCACGAGGCTGCCGTTCACGCGCACGAGTTCGCCCTGCGGCGTCGGGCCTAGCTCTGCCATCTCGCTCACGCTGTACGAATACACCGTGGCGCTCATAAACACCATCACTGCGAAGTAGCCCAGCGCAGCCAGCATTACGGCGGCGGCAACGATGAACAGCGCCTTACGCGTGAATGTCCCGCCCGACTGCTCGGCTGCGAGCAGTTCGCCCAGCTGCGGCGGCTCTTGTCCTAGCTCATACGCTTTGCGCATTTTTGCCCCGTGTTTCACGCGCCTAGTATTCAATAGGCGCTCATTCACTAGTCCTCGCGCTCGTCCAGTGTGCGGCGCAGCGCCTCTATCTCGCGGCGCATCTCGCGCTGACGGCGGGACACCACGAACACATAGCCGAAGAACGCCGCCCAAGTGATGATGTACACGGCGAACAGCCACGGCAGTTCGGATTCGCCGCGCTGCTGCTGATCCGGCTGTGCGTCCTGAGCGGCGATTGACGGCACGCCGTCGTATGCTGTCGCATAGCCCGCAGGCGCTGCGATTCCCATCGCCAACGCTAGCACCACCGCCGCAACTATGCGCATAAGCGCACCTGATCCGAGCATTGCGATTAAACCTCGCCCATATTCATGATGTCCAAACCTGCCGTCAGACGCGCGCCGCCATAGCATGGTGCAGTCCGTCCAACTCCGATTCCGTGCGGCGCAGTGCGTAACGCTCCACGAGCAGGTATGCGTACAGCACGGTGAACGCCAGCGTGGCAACCAGCAGGGTGATGTATATCTCTCTGGAGTCGATGGAGTCGCTATCGCTCGCTACGGGCCCCACATTCAGCTCCGGGTGCGCCGTGCTCCACCAGACCGTTGCCATATAGATGATGGGGGCGTCGATTGCGCCAAACAGCGCCACGACCGAGCCGAAGCGAGCGCCCTGCGAGCCTTTGGGCGCATATGCGCGCACCATCAGATAGCCCACATAGATGAACCACAGCACCAGCGTGGTGGTCAGCTTGGCGTCCCAAGTCCACCACCAGCCCAGGTCCCCGCGCGCCCATATGACGCCCGTGATGAGTATCAGGCTTGCGAACACCACGCCCAGCTCGGCTGCGCTGTATGCGAGGGCGTCCCATCGCTCGCTCCCCGTTATCAGGTGAACGATGCTCGCCACCGCCACAACAACGATGGACAGCATTCCCAGCCATCCAAGCGGCACATGGAAGTAGAATATGCGCTGCGACACCCCGAGGTTAATCTCAGTGGGCACCCACAGGAACACCATGTAGAGCGTAACCGCCATGGATACGGCGCTCACACCCAGCAGCGTGTTGCGCACCCAAGATGGGCGGGAAGTCTCTGTCGCGTCCGATCCATCAACCATATGTGTAATATATCACAAACGCCAAACCGAGTTCCATAGGCGTACCCTGACAAGTAGCGCCGCCTTCACAGCACACAACAACTCCCGCCGACGACTTATCCCCCAAAACCTAAGCAGACCGCAACCTAAAGCAGACCGCCAGAGCCTGATACGGCATACGGCTGCGCTCCCTATGCGTCTGATGCCTTGCCAATCCTGAACACGGTGGCTTCACACTTGGAGCACTTGCCGCGCGTGGCTGGTCTGCCGTTCTTCAGTGTAACCTGCTCGGGGCTGCTGATTTCGCGCGATGCACGGCACTTCAGGCAATATGCTTCCATCGTAAGACCTCCGTAATTTGGGGGGCTTCCTCCGTTCGCATCCTGCGTTAGCCGCCGGAGGATTTGATAGTTTCAATAGTTCAAGGCGATATTGTAACAATATTGAACAATTTTCGGAATAATGTTTAGTGCCTTGATAAAGCGAAAAACATAATTCTGCCCATCGCGTTCTGCCGCCCGATTTGACTAGACCGCCCCAATAGCGCACTGCAAAGGTCTATATCTACGAACTCGCATTTCAAAACGAAGCGCAGGCTTGAATAATTGCGGAAATCATCTCCCAATCGCAGCATTAGACTTGACTTAACCACGCATTTAGATTATAAGTATGCGGCAAGTTGCTGATGCAATGTTGCCTTGTGCAGGCGAGTACAATCGCAGCCCGAGCATAAGCGGCATTTTAAGAAGTCGATTAACGGCGTGTTATTACACCAAAAAGCGGATTAGTCACCAGAGGGAGGACAGAATGAACTTAAAACCGATTCTGATTTTGAGCGCGATAGCGGCGATAGCGCTGCTTGCCGCTGCGTGCGGCGGAGCGGCAGCACCACAGGCGCCCGCAGCACCGCAACAACCCGCACCGGCAGCGGCGGCGCAAGGCCAGGTGGCGGCGCCACAAGCGCCCGCAGCACCGCAACAGGCAGCACCCGCTGCTCCGGCAGCACAGGCAGCCGACAGGCCCGCCATCGCAGCGGCTACCGCAGTAACAGCGGCTACCGCAGCACCCGTCAGGCGCGCAGCAGAAGATGAAACCGTCGAACCCAGCGGCACGCTCGTCATCGCCACCGTCAGTGTGCACACGCCCAGCGGCTTCCCCACAGACTGCCTCTGGTGCTCCACGCTCACATATGTCAACAACCAAGAGTCGCTGCTCAAAGCAGTCCGCACAGAAGGCGGCGCGCTGACCGCCGCTCCGTGGCTCGCTAGGGCGTGGGAGACAGCGCCCGACCTGTCGTACACCGACTTCCAAATCCAAGATGGCGTGCAGTTCCACTATGGGCACGGCGAACTCACAGCGCGCGACATCGAGTGGACATACAAGGCGCTGCTGCCGTCGTTCACGCCCGAAGCACGGCACGACACCTCCGGCAGCATCGACATCGCCATCGGCGACCTCGAGCCGCTGGACGACCACAACCTCCGCATAACATGGGACTCGTTCGCAGGACACACCCTTGCCCAAATCATGACCGACATCAGTGAGGGCACGGGCATGTTCCCGCACATAGAGACCATCATGGAAGTCAACGGCTTCGCCACTGAGGAAGAGGCCGGCGAATGGATGCGGACGAACATCGTCGGCAGCGGCCCCTTCGTTATGGACGAGTGGGTGGCGCAGAACGCTATGTTCATGAGCGCCGTCCCCGACCACTGGGAAAAGACCCCCTTCGTGGCGAATGTGCGCGCGCTGGAAGTCCCAGAGCCGTCCACCCGCCGCGCCATGCTAGAAAACGGGCAGGCGCAGGCAGGCGAGCTTGCGCTCAAAGACTGGAACGCCCTGCTGGAAACTGGCCGGTTCGCACTCGCCCCCGAGGGCATCGCAAACCCGCACGGCTTCCCCTTCGCAGGCAACTTCTGGGAGTATAACCACGCTGCAACCGGCGATATGCTAGAGACCGTCCGTGAGACGAACCTCCCTTGGGTGGGCGACCCGTTCGAGGATGGCGGCACAGAGTTCAACCCCGATACCCCATCTATGCAGAGGTCTCTTAAGGTACGCCAAGCGCTCCGCATGTCCATCGACCGCGAGGCGCTCAACGATGTCATCCTTGGCGGGCTTGGCACGCCGGCATATCTAGGTGGGCAGACGCTCAAAGACCCGGTATGGGCTGAGAACGCCGACAAGTGGACCATCCCCTACGATGTAGAAGCCGCCAAGGCGCTGCTCGATGAGGCGGGCTATGGCGACGGGTTCGAGGTTACCTTCTGGGCAGGCTTGAGCAACGAAGATGTGGAGCTTGCCGACGCCATCGCAGCCGACTGGCTCAAGAACTTCAACATCAGCGCAGAGCAAGACCGCCGCACTTACACCACCATCCGACCAGGGCTTGTAACGCGCACATTCCCCGTGCTGCGGATGCACCCCTGCTGCGGAGGCCCAGCAACATGGCCGCTGGAGCAGATATGGTCTAGCTACGGGCGCAACGGCTACAACCACGGGATAGAGTTGCCCGAAGCCGCCCGCGTGAACAAGGTCAAGAACGAGACCGCAGACCAAGAGGTGCTCAAGCAGGTCAGCGTGGAGATGCGGCAGTACTTCCACGACTGGGCGCTCCTGCCCGCCATCGTGGAGGCGCCATCCAGCGCCCTATACAACATCGAGCTAATCGACGGCGACGAGTGGGCGAAAGGCATGCGCCCCATGCTCCAGTTCCGCAACGCCGGCGTCAGCGAAATCGAGTACATCAAGCTGAGGTAGCACACAGAACGCACCGCAACTAGCCTTTGGGCTGCGCCCAACCACAAGCGGCGCAGCCCAAACCCACACTTTGCGCCGCATACACATCACGGGACAGCCCTATGGCTCAATTTATAATCCGCAGATTTTTCACATCACTAATAGCGCTCATAGGCGCAACGCTTATCATTTTCAGCGTCTCACGGCTGCTCGGTGACCCACGCGTGCTGCTGCTGCCCGAAGACGCATATGGCATCACCGAAGAGGTGTGGGAAGAACTCTCGCGCCAGCTCAACTTGGACAAGCCCATCCCAGTCCAGTACGCCCTGTGGCTGTGGGACTTGCTGCGAGGCGACCTCGGACGCGACCTCGCCGACCGCCAGCTCATCGCCCCCAAGATACCTGACAAGCTAGGGCCTACGCTGGAGCTTGCTGTATCCGCATGGCTGCTTGCCACCATCGTGGGCATCCCCATAGGCGTGCTGTCCGCCATCAAACGCGGCAGCACCGGCGACTACATAGGGCGCGCATTCGCCCTGCTGGGTCAGACGCTGCCCCTATTTTGGATAGCCATCCTCGCCATCCTGATATTCTCGGTGTGGCTAAACTGGCTGCCGAGCGGCACAATGGGCGAAGGGTTCCAAATCCAATACTACATCTTACCCACCGCCACGCTTGCGTGGTTCGCCGCCGCCGGCTATGTGCGGCTCGTGCGCTCCGCCATGCTGGAGGTGCTGGACTCGGAGTTCATCAAGCTCGCCCGCGCCAAGGGAGTGCGCTACAACTCGGTCATATGGAAACACGCCTTCAAGAACGCCGCCATAGCGCCACTGACCTACTCTGGCGTGCTGTTCGCCGGCTTCATCACCGGATCCATATCCATCGAGGTGGTGTTCGCATGGCCGGGCATCGCCCGCTACGCAGTGGAGGCGGTCTGGACGAACAACTTCACCGTGCTGGCGGTGGTAACACTGATGTTCACAGCGGCGTTCATCCTGATTAACTTCCTAGTGGACATCCTATACGCCTTCATAGACCCGCGCATCCGCTACTCGTAAGGAGCGAGAGTATGGCACAGGCAGAGGTACGCCAGAACTTTGAGACCCTTTTGCCCACAGGCGGCACGGGTCGGATGTCGGTTGCGATTCAGTTCATGAGGAACTGGCCTGTTCTACCCGTGATAATCCTCGTGGTGATGACGCTCGTGGCGGTACTCGCGCCTTGGATTGCGCCGCACGACCCGCTCGACAACAACCTACGCGCCCGCAACACGCCCCCAGTGTGGTACATCTGGACGGCGGACGACCTCACGCAATATCGTACAAACTCACCCACATGGACTTACCCGCTAGGTGCGGATGTCATCGGGCGCGACATGCTCAGTCGCCTTATGCACGGCGCACGCATATCGCTGATGGTGATGGCGATAGCGCTCATAACCGGCACGCTCATAGGCACCGCCATCGGGCTTGTCGCCGGCTACTTCGGCGGCATATTAGACGAGGTGCTGATGCGTCTCGTGGACATATTCTTAGGCTTACCCTTCGTGCTTGTGGCGATGGTGCTGGCTGTGGTGCTGGGCCAGAGCTTGAACACGATGATAATCGTGCTCGCCGTGCTGACATGGGCGGGCTATGTCCGCAATGTGCGCGGGGAGGTGCTGTCGCTGCGCGAACGGGACTATGTGGCGCTGGCGCGTGTGGCAGGCGCTTCGCTGCCGCGCATCCTAGTGCTGCACATTCTGCCCGGCGTCATCAACACCGTGCTAGTCATCGCCACACTGCGCTCGGGGCAGCTCATCCTCGCCGAATCGTTCCTAAGCTTCCTCGGCGCAGGCATCCCGCCTCCTACGCCCACTTGGGGCGCAATGATAGCGGACGGGCGCAACTACCTCCGCGATGCGTGGTGGATTTCGTTCTTCCCCGGCTTCGCCATATTCCTCACGGTGATGTCGCTGAACTTCCTCGGCGACTGGCTGCGCGACAAGCTAGACCCCCGCCTGCGTCAGCTCAGCAGCTAGAGGGCGCACAGCAGAATCCACGCCGCGCGGTCTCTATGAGCGTCGCCCGCCTTGCCATTGCGGGAACGGCGTGGATAACCCTTGTCTGCTCGGCTTGCTCGCCCTCAAATTAGAGGGTGTGCACCAAACTCGCCGCAATTTGATATACTCTAATTATATTGAGTGCGCTTGCGATGTTGACGCTGCTCATCCATGACCGATGAGCCTGCACCGATGCTAATTTGTGCGCACAGCGAAACTGCGACGGCATCTTAAATCTCTAATCTCTCAGACACTACAAAACATCCCCAAAGATGTGCGAACCCGCTGCATATCCATAATCTGCATATGCGGCATACCCAAAGCCAGGACTTTTCACCATAATGACTCCTCGACTGCTGCGAAACAGTTTCATCTACCTGCTGATAACCGTGGCGGTGCTCGCCGTCTTCTTCACCCTCTTCTCCGACGCACTCGGTGGAAGCCAAGAAATCCCCGTCAGCGAGGTCGTCTCCAGAGCCGCACGCGGCGAAGTAGACCGCATCGAAGTCAGCGGCGACAAGCTCTCTGTCATCACCACATCCGGCGACACCTTCACTTCCCGCAAAGAACCCGGCGCAAGCATGGTGGAGATGCTCAGCGCAGCGGGCGTGGACAGCGCAACCGGCGGCGTTGATGTGCAGGTCAAGGGGGCGGGCGGGCTTGGCAGCCTCTTCGGCATCCTCATCAACTTCCTCCCCCTCATCTTCTTCGGCGCAATCCTGCTGTTCATGATGCGACAGGCTCAGGGCAGCAGCAACCAGACCTTCAGCTTCGGCAAAAGCCGTGCGCGGATGTTCGTGGGCAACAGTCCCGCTGTGAGCTTCTCTGATGTGGCGGGCGTTGAAGAGGCGAAGGAAGAGCTTCAAGAGGTTGTGGAGTTCCTGAAAGTGCCAGAGCGCTTCGTGAGCCTCGGGGCGAAGATACCGAAGGGCGTGCTGCTGGTAGGGCCTCCAGGGACGGGCAAGACGCTGCTTGCGCGCGCGGTTGCGGGCGAAGCGGGTGTGCCCTTCTTCTCCATCAGCGGGTCGGAGTTCGTGGAGATGTTCGTGGGCGTTGGGGCGAGCAGGGTTCGCGACCTGTTTGAGCAGGCAAAGCGTAACTCTCCGTGCATCGTGTTCGTGGACGAGATAGACGCTGTGGGACGGCATCGCGGTGCGGGCTTGGGCGGCGGCCACGACGAGCGCGAGCAGACCCTCAACCAGATACTCGTGGAGATGGACGGGTTCGATGTGAACACGAACATTATCGTGGTGGCAGCGACGAACCGGCCTGACATCTTGGACCCTGCGCTGCTGCGCCCGGGGCGGTTTGACCGCCGTGTGATACTGGACAATCCTGATGTGCGCGGTCGCGAAGAGATCCTGAAGGTGCACTCGAAGGGCAAGCCCTTGTCAGAGGACATAGACATGGGACGGATAGCGCGCCAGACGATGGGCTTCAGTGGTGCGGACTTGGCGAACTTGGTGAACGAGTCAGCGATACTGGCGGCGCGCCGCAGCAAGACCACGATAACAGAGGACGAGTTCGCGGAGTCAATAGACAGGGTGATAGCGGGCCCTGCGCGCAAGAGCCGCGTGGTGAACGAGCGCGAGAAAGAGATAACCGCGTATCACGAAGCAGGGCATGCGCTTGTGGGGTACCTGCTACCAGACGCCGACAGGGTTACGAAAATATCCATCGTTTCGCGCGGGCAGATGGGCGGCTACACGCGCTTCGCCCCCGATGAGGAAAACAACCTAATCACGAAGAAGCAGTTGGAGGCGCGGCTTGCCGTCGCTATGGGCGGGCGCACCGCCGAAGAGATAGTGTTTCAGGATGTTACCACCGGCGCAAGCAACGACATCGAGCAAGCGACCGGCATCGCCCGCGCAATGGTTACGCGGCTGGGTATGAGCGCCAAGCTTGGGCCGCGCACATTCGGCAAGCGCGAGGAACTAGTGTTCCTCGGCAGGGAGATCTCCGAGCAGCAGGATTACAGCGACCACTTCGCCGAGGAAATCGACGCGGAAGTGCATATGCTAATCGAGAACGCCCACACCGTAGCCACGCACGAGCTGACAACCAACCGCACCAAGCTGGAGCAGATAGCGCAGCACCTCATCAAGCACGAGAACATCGAGGACGACGAAATAGACGCCCTATTCGCATCCGTTCACGGTGATGCGACGCCCAACAAGACACCTAGCATCACCGCCGACCCCTCGCCTGCCGCTAGCCCCGACCCCGAAGTATCTGCCAATCCCGGCGACAACCCTGACGATGCGCCCAAACTGATGCCGGCAGACTAGACTAGGCAAAGCCCAGATGACCGCCATTTAGCGCACAGCGACACAACCACACAAGGAGCTTTCCAATGGCATATGCCATAAACCATGTGCACATCCGATCGGCGAACCCACAGGCGTCTGCGGAATGGTACGAAAAGCACTTTGGCGCAAAGAAACTCTCGGAGCGCGAGGTGATGCCCGGCACGATAACCATCGGGATGCAGGTCGGCGGCGATGCCCGCCTGAACATATCGTCCCAAGCGGCGGGGTCATCGGATGAGCGCGCCGCCGCAGAGCTGAATCGGCTCGGCTTGGAGCACTTCGGCTTCGATGTGCAAGACATCGAGGCCGAGCTAAACCGCCTCGAATCCGCAGGCGTTCGCATCGTCCTGCCCCTCACCGAAGTCCCCGGCGGCACTCGCCTAGCGTACATCGAAGGCCCCGATGATGTGCTGATAGAACTTGTGCAGCCCGCAAGATAACTCGTCCCGCGCACTTGCACTTGGCACACGCCAACAGCTGCGAATGCTCGGCGATAAAACCTTGCCGAATGCCGAACGCCGATGCTATGATTACCCATGTTCCGATGCGCGCTCGGCGTCTAGCCAAACATTCGGGATGATGCGCTCCGCAGTAGCTCAGTGGTAGAGCAATCGGCTGTTAACCGATCGGTCGTAGGTTCGAATCCTACCTGCGGAGCCAAGCTTTGCCCTCCGTCCCAACGCCCTGCCGCACTTGTGCGCCTTCTCTCTATCAGACTAGGCAGCGGGTGGGCGACTTAGGGCGAAATCACTAGCGGCGTATCTTCGCGATTAGCCCACTCCCCCATAGAGCCGTCATAGTTGCGGGTGCGCTCGTAGCCCAAAAGCCTGAGGATGAACACTCCGTGCGCCGCACGGATGCCACCCTGTCAATAGGTTACGACTTCGCGCTCCGGCGTCGCCCCCACTTCTGCCAGCATCGCCCGCAGCTCCTCCGCCGGCTTGATGGTCTTGTGGTCATCGTCCGTGATGAAGTTGAGCCACTCCAAATGTACCGAGCCAGGGATGCGCCCCGCTCGGGCGTTGCTCCTGCTGTTGCTGCCGTCCCATTCGCCGTCCGAGCGCACATCCAGATACACCACATCCGCATTACCCACATTCGCAACGCCGTAATCTAGTGTGCAAACGAGGTCGTCCACAGCGCGCGGCGTGAACGACGCAGGCTGCGCTTGCGGGACGGCGCGCGACACCTGCCTGCCCTCATCCATCCACTTGTTCCAGCCGCCGTTCAGCACCTTCACATTTGTGTGCCCGTAGTAGTTCAGCACCCACCAAAAGCGCGCCGACCACAGAGAGCCGTTGCTGTCGTAAGCCACGACGAGGCTGTCGTCGCCAATGCCCATGCTCTCCATCAGCGCCTGCATCCTGTCCGGTGGCGCTACCAGCGGGTTCGCCTGCGGGTCGTCGTCGTAGCCCTCTTCCTTGATGTAATGGTGGACGCGGATGCCCACCGCCCCAGGGATATGCGCGCGGGCGTAAACATCGAACGGGTCGCAATCCACGATGCGGATATTCGGGTCGTTAAGATGCGCCTCCAGCCAATCAGTCTCCACTAGCAGCTCGGGGTTGGTGTAGCCTTGCGTGGTCATAGCGTTCACTCCGCTTCTGTGTGTTTCGTATAGTTTCGTGTATGCGTGTATTTCACATAATAAAGGCAGTTCAGTTCGGGGATAATGGGCATAATCGCATCCAGAATGTCGCCATACCCTACAACATGCCGCCCGCAAGCGCAAATGTACGCGGGTTACGGAATTCTCAATGAGCCGCGAAAAAAACCATTCCGTAGTGGGGAGGATTTGGCGGGGTAATACGCTGAACCAAGCCACTAACTTGATAACAAAAATCAGTCATCCGGATAGCGATACTCCCGGATGCCCCGAACCGTCGCCCACACCACCACCACCACCACCAGCCCTATTGCCCCGCCCAGTATGAGCGTATTGTCTGCCCCTATCTTGTCCGCCATGAACCCGACCTCGAATGTGCCCAGATTGTTGGCGGTCATAGCCGACACTGACGAGAAGCTCACCGCCCTGCCGCGCATGTTGTCTGATGTGGTCAGCTGCACCGTGGTTTGGCGCGTTGCCATGCCCACGGCGTCCGACGCCCCCAGCCCAGCGAGGATGATCACGCCCAGCCATAGCGCCGTGGTGAATCCGAACGCCAGCAGCAGCAGCGCATACACGAATGTCGCATAGACGACGAGCATCCCCTTCGCCCGGTAGCGCGTAAGGAACAGCACCGAAAAAGTGCCGAGTATCCCTCCGGCAGAGTTCGCAGCTGTCAGCACGCCCACTGTCGCCGCCCCGCCCTTGAACAGCTTGTCCGCAAACAACGGCAGTATCTGCCGGTAATGGCTCACGATGGTAACGCCGATGTCCATTATGTACAGCCCCGGCAGGATGGGATGCGTCCGCACATACAGGAAGCCGTCCCACATCCGCCGCAGCATCGACACCCCCTGCTGGCGGTCTTTCGGCACGCCTGAAACCTTGATGAGCAGAGGCAGCACCACGCTCGGCAGCGCTATCGCCGTGGTTATCGCAAAGACATACACATAATCATCGAAGTACGAGATTGCTGCGGCGAACCCGAGTGGCGCAGCCACCGCGCCCACCTGAAAGGTCGCTGTGTTCAGTGCCACTGCGTGCATCAGATGCGAGCGCGGCACCACATTCGCAGTCAGCGCGGAGCGAGACGGGCCACCGAGCGTGCTCGCCACGCTGAGAATGGCGGTTACGGCGTAGATGTGCCACGGGCGCAGGCTGTCGAACGCCGTCATCGCCGTCATCGCACCGATGAGCAGCAGGCTGACCATCTGCGTGTACGACATCAGCTTCTTGCGGTCTATCTGGTCCGCAAGCGCACCGCCGTACAGGATGGCGGGGAGCTGCATTGCAAGCTGCACCACGCCCAGCAGCCCTAATTGCACGCCCGAGCCGGTCTCTTCGTACAGCCACACGCCGGTTACGAGCATCCGCATCTGCATCGTAACCATCTGCGCCACGCCCGATAGCCACAGCATCCGATAGTCTGCGAACGCCAGCGCAGCCCAAGGGGCGATGCGCCCGCTGCGCGCCGGCTGAGACTGCGCCGTGCGCTCACCCGACCGCTGCCTGCCTCCACCGCCTAGCGCCAACTCAGCCTCGCAAGATTATGTGGAACATTCGCTACTCTCATCGCAGAAAATTATACTCCCTGCACCCCCTTTCGGCAAAAACCACTCTCGCACCCTCACCCGATAGAGTTGCCAGTGCATCGCAAATTGATGATAATGACTATATGCAAACTGCCCAGCGTCAGACCAACAACCGATAATCGCCCCTATAGCAGACTGGCATCTGGTAATCGGCGGCTGCCCCACTAACAGATTTGATTGAGGTAATCCATCATGACCAACTCGCTGCAAGAGCTGCAGAAGCTCGGACAATCCGTCTGGTTCGACAATGTTCGCAGGGGCTTCATCAAGTCCGGCGAGCTACAACGGCTCATAGACATCGGAGTGAGTGGGCTTACATCCAACCCATCCATTTTTGAAAAAGCGATCACTGGCAGCGCAGACTACGACGCTGCCCTACTCGAGCTAGCGCTGGATGGCGAGGATGCGACAGGCATATTCGAGAGCCTCGCCATAGAAGACATCCGCGATGTCGCCGACCTATTGCACCCCACATACGAGCGCACCGACGGCGCAGACGGCTTCGCCTCCATAGAGGTCAGCCCCCACCTAGCACACGACACCGACACCACAGTCTCAGAAGCGCGCCGCCTCTTCGCCACAATAGACCGCCCCAATGTGATGATAAAAGTGCCCGCAACACCCGCAGGCATCCCCGCTATCCGCACGCTCATCGGCGAGGGCATCAATGTCAATGTAACGCTCATATTCTCGCTGGACGCCTACGCACAGGTGCGCGATGCATACATCGCCGGCGTCGAAGACCTCGCCAATACCGGCGGCGACCCCTCCGGTGTATCGTCCGTTGCGTCCTTCTTCGTCAGCCGCGTCGACGGCAATGTGGACGCCCAGCTAGAACATCTCATAGCGAACGGGCGCAGCGAGCTTGAGCCGCTCATGGGCAAGGCAGCCATCGCCAACGCCAAAATCGCCTACAGCGACTTCAAGCGCACATTCGACGCCGACAGGTTCGCCGCATTACAGCGGCAAGGCGCGCGCGTCCAGCGCCCCCTATGGGCGAGCACCAGCACCAAGAACCCCGAATACAGCGATGTTCTGTATGTGGACAAACTCATAGGCACAGACACCGTCAACACACTTCCCGATGTTACCCTGACGGCGTTCTTGGAACACGGCAACCCCTCGCCCAACACCATCGAGCACGACCTAGCCGACGCCGTGCACACGATGGATGCGCTAGAAGACGCTGGCATCAGCATGAGCGTCGTTACCAACACACTGCTAGCGGATGGCGTGAAGGCGTTCGCCGATTCCTACAATGCGCTCATCGACAACATAGAGGACAAGCGCGCCAATCTCGTGGCAGACCAATTCGCACACAGCGCCTCGCTATCTGCAGCCGCCACACAAGTGGACGCCACCATCGCCCGGATGCAAGACACCGCCGTCGTCCGCCGCATATGGCAGCGCGACCACACCGTTTGGAAGCCCGACCCGACCGAAATCACCGACCGACTAGGCTGGCTCATTGCCGCTGCGGACATGCGCTCCCGTATCGCCGAGTTGCAGGCATTCGCAGAGGAAGTGCGTACCGAAGGCTATGAAGACATCGTGCTGCTAGGTATGGGCGGCAGCAGCCTCGGCGCTGAAACCCTGCATCGGGTGCTCGGCAGCGCCCAAGGCTTCCCCGCACTGCGCATACTCGACTCCACTATGCCCGACGGCGTGCGAGCCGTTACCGAAGCCGTCCATCCTGCCAAGACCCTGTTCATAGTCGCATCGAAGTCCGGCACAACGATAGAGCCGAACACCTTCTACAAGCATTTCAGGGCACAGGTCGAGCAGGCGGTTGGGGCAGACGCCGCTGGCAGCCGTTTCGTTGCCATCTGTGATGCCGGCACCCCGCTAGAAGCGCTCGCCAAGACGGACGGCTTCCGCCGGGCGTTCCTCAATCCGCCCGACATCGGCGGACGCTACTCCGTCCTTTCCTACTTTGGCATGCTGCCCGCCGCCCTCGCAGGCATGGACATTGCAACACTGCTGGAACGCGCGCAGACGATGGCAGACGCTTGCGGCGCATCTGTGCCAGCGGGCGCCAACCCGGGCGCTTGGCTCGGCGCTGCGTTGGGCACACTCGCTGCCAACGGCAGGGACAAGGCGACCATCGTAACATCCGCATCGCTCGAAAGCTTCGGCGCATGGGTGGAGCAGATGCTCGCAGAGAGCACCGGCAAAGAGGGCACGGGCATCATCCCCGTAACCGCAGAGCCGCAACTCGACATCTCTCGCATCGGCGATGATAGGCTGTTCGTTTATCTGCGCTTGGACGGCGACGAGAACGCCAACGACGCCTACATAGACGCAGTGGAAGCCGCCGGCGTTCCCACAATCCGCCTGCGCCTGCGCCGCGCGTCCGACATCGGCGCAGAGTTCTTCCGCTGGGAGTTCGCAACCGCAGTCGCCGGAGCCGTCTTGCGCATCCACCCATTCGACCAGCCCAATGTCCAGCGAGCCAAAGACTTCACCGCGCAGCTGCTCCACGAATACACGGCGACAGGAAAAGCCCCCTCGCTAGAACCGCAAGGTTCGTTTGCAGACCTTATAGCGCAGACACACCCCGGCGACTACCTCGCCATAACCGCATTCGCACACCCCACGCCGGAAGTCGACGCTGCCATCGAACGGCTGCGAAAGAGCGTCAGCGACAAGTTCGGCATCGCCACCACCATCGGCTACGGGCCTCGCTACCTGCATTCCACCGGACAGATACACAAAGGCGGCCCCAACTCCGCGCTCTGCCTGCAGCTCACGCTAAGCAGCAGTGCCGACATGCCCATACCCGGCGAGCCGTTCTCGTTCGGAACGCTCTCCGACGCCCAAGCCAAAGGCGACTTCGATGCGCTATCCGACCTAGGACGCCGCATCTGCCGCATCACCCTCGACCATAACACCCCCGCCGCCGCAATCAACGCCCTAACTGCTAGCCTCCCCTAAACCCAATCGCAAGAAACCTCCCCCAAATCCCTTAACCTCAATTCATAATTGCTATCCTGAATTACCGCCCCTAATTACCAGTTAAGAGGTGTCCTATGGAACTCGGAATGATAGGGCTAGGGCGCATGGGTGGGAACATGACCCAGCGTCTGTTGCGCGGCGGTCATAGCGTAGTCGCATACGACCCGGATGAGGACGCCCGCCAAGCCGCCGTCGGCGCACGAACCGCAGCATCCGTGCCCGAGCTTGTCTCTATGCTGGGCGCTCCGCGCACCGTGTGGGTAATGGTGCCCGCAGGCAACATCACCGACAGCACCATAGACGCGCTTGCCGATCTGCTGGATACGGGCGATGCGGTCATAGACGGCGGGAACTCCAACTACAAGGACACCATACGCCGCGCCGCAGCCCTACACGAACGCGGCATAGCGATGCTAGACGCCGGCACCAGCGGCGGCGTATGGGGACTTGCCGAGGGCTACAGCCTCATGGTTGGGGGCGACTATGCCACCTTTGCGCGCCTAGAGCCGATATTCCAAACCCTCGCACCGAGCGCAGACAGCGGCTACGGCCATGTCGGCCCATCCGGCGCGGGACACTTCGTCAAGATGGTGCACAACGGCATCGAGTATGGCATGATGCAAGCCTTCGCAGAGGGCTTCGAACTGATGCAAGCCAAGCAAGACATGGGTCTCGACCTAGCGCAGATAGCCCACATATGGCGCTATGGCAGCGTCGTCCGTTCGTGGCTGCTCGACCTCACCGCTGCCGCCCTCGACGAGGATACGGATCTAGCTAGCATCGCCGCCTATGTGGAGGACTCCGGCGAGGGACGCTGGACTGTGGAGGAGTCCATAGACCTAGCCGTGCCCATCCCTGTGATTGCGGCGTCGCTGCAAGCCCGCTTCCGGTCTCGGCAAGACGAACCGTTCGGCGCAAAGATGCTCGCCGCCATGCGCAACCAGTTCGGCGGACACAGCGTCAGGCGCGCGGAGTAATGCCCCGATGACAAGCCAACGCAACGCAACGCTGGTGATACTAGGCGGCACCGGCGACCTCACACAGCGAAAACTCATGCCCGCCCTCTTCGATCTTGCCAATCGCGGCAGTATCCCCACTAACTTGAGCATCGTCTGCTTCGCGCGGTCTACTTACTCCGACGAGGAATATCGCAAGTTTATGTGGGACAAGGTGAGCGAGTTTCGCGATCTTGCGGCTCGTCGCAGCGATTGGGATGCCTTCGCGCGTCGCATCCACTATGTTAGCGGCGACATCCAGCGCTCCGATGCGTTCGCCGCTCTGAAAGACCGCCTGCAGCGCTTGAGCGGCGGCGCAGGCGTCCACGCCAACTACCTCTTCTACCTCTCCGTAGCGCCTTGGCTCTTCGCCCCCGCACTCCGCAACCTCAGCGCAAGCGGCTTGGCAGACGAAACCAACGGCTGGCGGCGCGTGGTCATCGAAAAGCCGTTCGGTCATGACCTTACATCTGCCGCCGCCCTCGACAACCTCGTCGACGAGGTTTTCCAAGAGCGTCAGGTGTTCCGCATAGACCACTATCTAGGCAAGCACATGGTGCAAAACTTGCTCGTGTTTCGCTTTGCCAATGCCATCTTCGAGCCGATTTGGAATCGCAACTACATCGACAATGTGCAAATAACCGTCGCCGAATCCATTCCCGTCGGCGACAGAGGCGGCTACTACGACGCATCCGGCGTAGTGCGCGATATGGTGCAAAACCATCTGCTGCAGCTCCTCACGCTCGTTGCAATGGAGCCGCCCAACATCGCCGACCCCGAGTCTCTGCGAAACAAGAAGGTGGAGGTTTTGCAGGCGATACGACGGCATGACGGCTCTCGCATGGCGCAAAACGCCGTGCGCGCCCAATACGACGGTTATCGCGCCGAAAGCGGCGTCCCGCCCGAATCCATCACGCCCACATACGCCGCACTGAAACTCTATGTGGACAACTGGCGGTGGCGCGATGTGCCATTCTACCTGCGGACAGGCAAGGCAATGGCAGAAAAGGTGTCCGAAATCGCCATAGAGTTCCAAAAACCCCCGCATTCTATGTTCCCTATCCACGACAATGCCGACATCCCCTCCAATGTGCTCGCGATGCGCCTGCAGCCCGACGAAAGCATCCATCTAGGCTTTCAGGTGAAAAGCCCGAACACCGACATGGCGTCTATGGAAGCCACCGACCTTGAGTTTCACTACAAATCCGCATTCAAGAACCTGCCCATCCCCGAAGACTACGAGCGCCTGATACAAGACGCCCTCGCCGGCGACCCGAGCCTGTTCATCCGCAACGACCACATCGAAGAGGCATGGAAGATAGTTGACCCGCTCATATCTGAGTGGGAAAACCCCCACCACCCGCCCCTGCACACATACGCCCCCGGCTCTTGGGGGCCCTCCGCCGCCAACGCCCTGCTGCAGCGCGACGGCCGCACATGGCAGCGATAGGGTCAACGCCGCATCCCGCTATCCCGTGCTCTTCATTCTCCCGCTGCTTCCCTCTACCTCAACCACACGCTTATTCCCGGCGAATGCTGCAATTCGCCCGACCGGAGCGTTGTGCGCCCATACCAAACCCCACCGGGCGCACATTCTCGACGCGGCGCTGCATCGTTTCACACAAGGCATCATCCAAACCAGTACAGGCAAAATTCGCAATCACGGCAAAACGCCTGTCCCCTTTGGCAGCATAGCAGCGCCAAACCCACTCGCGCACTCACCCGACCAGGGCGCTAACCGCCCGACTGAAACTGACTAACGGAGCGTCTCTCTTGCTTACAAATCTCACAAGGCCTTGGCGATTGAAGTCGACCGCGACTGCGACGGGCGTCCTGCTTGCGCTGCTCGTGCTGCTTGTTGCGTGTGGACAGGAAGCGCCGACTGCGACTGCGCCGACTGCGCCATCTCCCACAGCTGCGGCTTCCGCACCTGCGCCGACTCCCGTTGCTGCGGCTTCCACGCCTGCGCCGACTGCCACCGCGCCATCTCCCGCTGCTGCGGCTTCCACGCCTGCGCCGACTGCGACTGCGCCATCTCCCGCTGCTGCGGCTTCCACGCCTGCGCCGACTGCGACTGCGCCATCTCCCGCTGCTGCGGCTTCCACGCCTGCGCCGACTGCCACCGCGCCGTCTCCCGCTGCTGCGGCTTCCACGCCTGCGCCGACTGCCACCGCGCCGTCTCCCGCTGCTGCGGCTTCCGCGCCTGCAGCAGCGCCCGAAGCCACGCCGACGCCGATACCCACTCCCATACCTTGGGTCGCAAAGATAGACGCTGACGGCATCGTGCAACCCGACCCCGACTATGAGCGCGCGATGCAGGCGGCGCGGCTCACCCCCGGCAGCTGGGAAACCGATTTTCGCCTGCATACCGTGCCTTACAGCGAAATCCGATACATCATCCCGCGCGACAGAATCCCCTCCATAGACGCACCTGAATTCATATCCCCATCAGATGCGAGCGAGTGGCTGCGCGAGATGGAGCCGGTAGTAGCGCTCGACATCAACGGCGATGTGCGAGCATATCCCCTACAAATCCTGACTTGGCACGAGATAGTCAACGATGTAATCGACGGCGTGCCGGTAGCGGTAACATTCTGTCCACTCTGCAACTCGGCGATTGCGTTCGACCGCCGCATAGATGGCGAAACCCTAGAGTTTGGTGTGTCCGGCAACCTACGCAACTCCGACCTCATCATGTACGATCGCCAGACCCATTCGTGGTGGCAGCAGTTCACCGGCGAGGGCATCGTTGGGCACTACGCCGGGCGCGAACTTGAATACATCCCCGCCTTCATCGTGTCCTTCGCCGACTTCACAAAATCGCATCCAGACGGCAAGATACTCTCGCGCGAAACCGGCTTCTTCCGCCAGTATGGGATGAACCCATATGCTGGCTACGACAGCACGGAAGACAGGCCCTTCCTGTTCAGCGGCGACCTAGACGGTCGGCTGCTGCCAGCCGAGCGCGTCATCGCAGTTACGCTTGACGAAGTGGACATAGCCTTTCCCCTCTCCAATCTGCAAGATGAGGGCGTCATCAACCACACCGTCGCCGATAGGAACATCGTGGTGTTCCACAAATTCGGCACCACATCGGCGCTAGACGCCATAAGCATAGCCGACTCCCGCGATATAGGCGCCGGCGCCGTATTCGACGCCGACCTGAACGGCGAAACCCTCACCTTCAGCCGCCAAGCCGACCGCATCATAGACGAGCAGACCGGCAGCACTTGGAACATACTCGGCATGGCAACCGAAGGCGAACTTGCCGGGCAGCGCCTGACTCCTGTCGTGCACGGCACGCACTTCTGGTTCGCATGGGCGGTGTTCAAGCCTGACACCGTCCTGTACGGCGGCTAATTCGCCCCGCCAGCAGCTGCCGCTACATCGCCCCCACACCCAACGGATGGTGTATCATAGAGCACACGCTTAAGCCTCTCATGTGCAGATAAATCTACAAAAAGCATGTCTTTTCGCAGAACCCTAAACAAGGCGCTTCGGGCACATAGCCCAACCGCCGCCCCGGAGCTTGCCATCGTCGGGCTGGGCAACCCTGGGCCTGAGTATGACCGCACGCGCCACAACGCCGGCTTCTGGTGCATCGACATCATCGCGCGCAAGCACGGCATCCCCCTTGCTCGCCACAACCGCACCGTCATCATCGGAAGCGGCGGCATAGACGGGCACGCCGTGTCCCTCGTGAAGCCGCGCACCTATGTCAACCGCAGCGGCGCTGCCATCCGCTACCTGCAAGCGCGCTACACCCTCGCCACTGAGCGGCTGCTGCTCATCTACGACGACATCAACCTCCCCCCCGGCAAGATACGCATCCGCCCCAAGGGCAGCGCCGGCGGACACAATGGCGTCAAGTCCGTCATAGAAGCCGTAGGCTCGCAAGACTTCCCCCGCATCCGCATCGGCGTTGGAAAGCCCCCCAACGGTGCAGGGCAAGTCGAGCATGTCATCGGCACTCTCCCGCCCGACGAGCACGAGGTCATCGCTGCCGCCGCATCACGCGCAGCAGACGCCGTCGCATGCCTGCTCGAGCAAGGCATCAACGCCGCAATGAGCCAGTTCAACTAGGCGTGTTGACATCCGGTTTTTCGGGCTGAAAATCACCATTTCAGACACCGAAAGCACCGATTCACCGACAGGCGCTTCAGATCGTATGACAACGCCGTCAGTAGCGTGTGCAGCGATGCATTGCCCAGGCCGCGATGACTGGGTGAGTGGGAATACTCTGCACGGTTTTGGTCAATCAATATGATAATATGGGCAATGCATACTTGATTGATGAAACAGCCCCATCAGCTCTGTAGCTGGCATTCTGCTGCGAGAGATTGCCATAATGGAACGCATCGGAGATTCACATGTCCAATTTGATTCCCTTCGACCAAGCCTGCCCGCCTCGACCGCTGGAGCAGCAGTCGGAAAGCTACGCCGAAAATCTGCACCATTCACTAGAGAATGAAATATCCACACCGGAGGGCGCGGCGCAGTTTCTTGAGACGACTTATCCGACCAAGGCTATGTTGGCAGCGGCAAATGGGATATTCGATCGCTTGACTCGTGGAAACGCATCCCCAGAATCAAGCATATATCGCTTTAACTCTCAGTTCGGAGGCGGTAAGACGCACACCCTCATAGCGTTGGCGGCAATGGCGCTGCATCCGCTAGCTGCGGAAATAAGTGAGTCCGCCTTCAGGAACATAAGTGTGCCGCATGGCATAGAACTGGTAACTTTCAACGGAGACGAAGCCAACCCGGTCAGTGGTCAGAATCTTCGGGGAACCTCACATACCGCGCGTTCTATAACCGGCGTGCTTGCCTATCGGCTTGGTGGTGCAGCCTTGTTGGAACGCTACCAAGAAGAGGATGAACTGCTATCCAGTGCAGGCACTCAGGCGTACAGGGAGATGCTTGGGGATAAGCCGGTTCTGATACTAATAGATGAGCTTGCTAACTATGTCGCAAAAGCCGTCGCCGCTCGGAATGACGCTGCAAATAATATCCGCAGCGTGCTGTTTGACCTGTTGGAGGCGGTCAAAGCGTGCCCGAAATCTGTGCTTGTCTTAACATCGCCAGATCCTAACGCAGACGCCTTCAAGGACGCTGTAGGCATTGTGAAGCCAATCATCGACGAGGTACAGAACATTGTTGCACGAAGCGTGACGGATATAACACCGACTGCCCCCAGCGACCTAGCTCCGATACTTCGTCAACGTCTGTTCCAAAGCTGCGACGAAGATGCGAGACAAAAGACCACACACGCATACCGCGAATTGTACGCGCTTCACTATCCCGCTCAGGCGCTTGAGCTAACTCAACGCATTTCTGCGTCTTACCCATTCCACCCGCTCTTGCTGGACCTAATCAACACCAGACTCGCGGAAAACGACAGCTTTCAGAAGGTACGGGGTACACTCCGGCTGCTCGCATCGATGATAGATGCGAACTCCGAAGGCGGAATGCTGCTGCTGCATCCGCATCATATAGACCCCGACGCGGACTACTTCACAAACGAACTGAACAGCCGCCTACAGCAGGGCAACTTCACCGCGGCAATAGAAACCGACATAACCGGCGAAAACGCCACTGTTGGCGACAGCGTCCAAAATTCTATGCCCAAGTATGTAGCCACAACCATTCTACTAGGCAGCCTTGCGCCCAGTGCGCTCAGAGGATTAACCGAAGACTTCGTTACCCGCTCCATATTGTCGCCGGAACATTCCGACCCCGGCGCGGTAAGGGACGCCATCACATCCATTCACTCCCGTGCCATATACATCAACACCGACGCAAACGACCTCCAATTCAGCACTGTGCCTAACATTCGCAATGAGGTGGAGCAGAGGAAGCGCGAGATACAACGCGACCGTAACCAAGTTGAGGGGTTCGTGGTGCAACGCCTTCAGACGCATTTTGGTTTCAATAGCGCGGATAGTCGCATGGGGGTGCTTATATTCCCAAGCGCAGGCGATATTCCCGACTCCGCTCATCAAGCCCAGCTTGCCGTCATCAACCCGAGCTTTTGCAACCAGCAGTCGCCCACTCGCATAGACGACCTGCGCAGTCTCTATACCAGCAGCGACAGCCTTGTGCCCGGCTCTACGCGTCAGTACAGGAACAACATCGTCATATTGTTAGCGAAAAGCAACAACTGGCCAGACCTTCAAGACCGCGTTGTAACGCGACTTGCGGCTGAATCCATTCAGGATAACCCACCGCCGGGCACATCCGATGCCAACCTTGACGAAGTTCGCGCCATAATCGACCGTGCTGAGACACACATAGCGCAAGAGATACGCACGCACTGGTCAGAACTCTACTACCCGAGTGTGCAAGAGCAATTTACGGACGGGCTACCGCTCCAACATGTTTCGATGCCACCGGGCACCGTCAACCGAGATGGACAGCAAGATATAATTGACCATCTGACGACAAGCAGCAAAATACCAAATCCTGCTAACCCCATAGTAGCATCGGACTATTGGAGAAGCATATCTGTACTACGCGACGCTTCCAACCCGCCCACGCTGGAACAGGTGCAGGAAGAAATCGCGCGAACGCCAAGGCTGCTTATGGCGCTGAACCACAATGCGCTTAAAGGCATGCTTAGAAAAGCAGCACAACGCGGAGAACTCGTCATTCACACTGCGCTGGGAATGCTAATAGAAGATGCGAAGCTGATGAAGGAAGACGCCGTGATTTACATCGCAGGCAACGAACCGAGTATTCCGCCGCCGCCTTTACCTCCGCTACCCCCTGATGACGAAATCCCTGATGTGCATCCGGATCCTTACCCTCCTGAACCAGACCGCGAAGCTGACTTTGCTGAAACAGGCGCCCGCGCTAACCAAGCGGTGATGAACCTTGACAGCTTTATGAAGATGCACAAATACACTGCCAGCGATATTGAAAGCATCACGATAAACGCAATTGGAGAATCCACGCTCAACTACCTTGCGGGAGTGTTCACAGGGGTCGATGCCGAGTTCACCTACCGCTCGGCGGGAAACGGCTATGAGTTGCAAGTTACCGCTTCGGACTCCGACTACACACGCGACCGAAACCACTGGGCACGCTTCCACCGCATTACCGACGATGCGGGCGATGCCACCATGCGGGCACGCCCCAACGCACCAGAGATCGCCGACACGATTCATACGCTATTGCGACAGTTGGACGCGCAGCATATCATCGACCTGAAAGTGAGATTCCGCGCGGAAACATCACTCTAAATCCCGAAAGGACGAATCAATGAGTCCCAAAGCTGCCGCGAGACCACCGAACCATGGCTTGTTGCTCCACAGCGACAAGAACGGCGAGCGCTGCGTTACCCTGACGCACGCGAGCAAGCGCAGCAGGCGCAAGCCGGGTCGCCATGTCATCACGCTCAAAGGGTTGCATCGGGACATAGCATATCCCCACATCGCCACGATACTTCGCAACGAGGAACACATAGACCTGAGCGGCGACAGACATCAGTACAGGCTGATAGACGAGACCACGGCGGCGCAGGTGCGGCTTGCGATGCTTGCCATCAGGAAAACCGCTGACACAGAACAGGCACACAAGCTCGGCAAGGTAGTCGCCGATATGGACAACGCCGAAGCGCGTTGGTGGCACGCACACTTGCGCGACCGCAACCGACCGGCGAACATCGTGAAGGCGATGGCGCTCGTGTGGGCGTAGGACACGCCCTACTTATTACTCAGAGAACTGCATTCACGAGACAATATTGCAGAGCATATCGCCAGTATTTAATCTCGTATGGAACGAAGGAAGTGCCAATGCCCACCACATCAGCGCGCCTCATCGAAAAATGGTTTCCTATCAACGAAATCTCCATCGAAGGGATACGCGAGCGTGCAGGCGCAATACCTAACCCTGCTCCGCATCAGATGCATGTGTGGTGGTCGAGAAAACCATTAGCGCCGTCACGGGCGTCGGTGCTGCTGTCGCTGATACCAGAGCGTGAGGATGCGCAAGAGACCATGGATGCTGTGTTTGACCTGCTCGGCACAAGCCCGAGTGTGTACAAAATCGCACTGCAGTTGGCAGAGGCAAGGCAGCGGGGAGAGCGCGACAAGATTGGCTATGGCAAACATCGGCGTGCGTTCACGCACAACCCCACAGCTGAACAACGAGATTGGTTCAATGACCATCTGCCTAGCGCCGACCCGATAACGCTCGATTTAACGGCGGGCGGCGGAAGCATCCCATTCGAGGCAGGTAGGCTGGGGCTGAAGACCATCGCTAACGAGTTGAACCCGGTCTCCGCGTTCATTCTGCGTACTACCTGCGAGTGGGCCCAGCGTTACGGATACGAACTCCTCAAGCAGTACGGGCGTGAGCTTGGAATTGGGAAGTACGACGGCATAATGGGGCGCTACTTGAAGCGTGTGCGCGAACTGCTCAAAGGCGTCTATCCCGATGTCGGACAGCCCGCGTGGATGGCGGATTGGAACGAAAAGTACAAGGCAGAAATCGAGAGTGGCCAAATCGCGCGAGCGAAAAGATACGTTTGGTCGTATCTTTTCGCTCGCGCGATTTCATGCCCTTCATGCGACGGACGGATTCCTTTATCTGTACATTGGCGAATGGATTCCAAAGGCAATGGTGTTCGTCTACTCCCCAACATCGAAACCCGCACCTGCGACTTCGAGATAGTGAGCACAGTCGCCGAGCAATCGCCCGGCACCATAAACCGCGCCATAGCCACTTGTCCATATCCGGACTGCGGCGCGACCACCCAAAAAGGCTACATCGCCCGTGAAGCGCAGGCAGGACGGCTTGGACAGCAACTTTACGCCATCATCTTCCGCGACCAGTGGCATGAATTCACCAAGGCGGGCAAGCCCAAGAAGCGCCTGACAACCAAGCGTGGCTTCCGAATCGCAGAGCCACAAGATGACAACACCGACAAGGTTCTGCAAATGCTTGCAGAAAAAGCCAAGGAGTGGGAACGCAAAAACATCCTGCCGACGGAATCGCTGCAAAGAGGCGACAAGACATCTACTCCGATAGATTATGGAATGCCACGATGGATTGATATGTTCAGCCCGCGCCAGCAGTTAGCGCACGGGCTGTGCGTGCAGGCGTTTCGTGAACTCGTGGACGAAGACCGCGCCAACGAAGTATTGACCGATGTAAGGCAAGCGGCCTGGGGCTATATCGCGCTGGGTTTGGATAAGATGATCAACCGGAACAGCGTATTAAGCACTTGGCTCTCCGCATCACAAGTTGTAGCGCAGACATTCGACACCCATGACTTCGGTATGAAGTGGGCATACGCTGAAATGGCGGTTGCTATCGAGGGCTTGGGGCTGGAATGGGCGCTGAAGGATGTGGGCAATTGCATCGATGAGCTGGTGAAGATGAGCGGACATGTCCCTGATCCTGTCGGCGAAATGGACTTTGGTGAGAGTGCCCCGGCACCCACCGCGCGGCCTACAGAGGTAATCACTGGGCCAGCACAGTTCATCGTGGACATAGACGATGCCTCGATTGACTGCATCGTGTTTGACCCGCCCTATCACAATAATGTGAATTATGCCGAGTTGTCCGACTTTTTCTATGTCTGGCTCAAGCGAACCGCGGGATATGTCTTTCCAGAATATTTCACCGAGCATCTAGCCGACAAGACGAACGAGGCAATCGCCTCGCCCGCACGCTTTCGGGCACAGGCAGCCAAAGCGAAGGTTTCTGACAGGAAATCCAAGCTCTCTGCGTCAAAGCTCGCCACCAGCGATTACCTCGCCAAGATGCGCGAGATATTCGACGAATGCCGCCGCGTCATAAAGCCCGCTGATGATGGCGGCATAATGACCATCATGTTCACACACAAAGACTTGTCGGCGTGGGACGCACTCATCACCGCACTGATTGAGGCGAAGTTCAACATCACGCGGGTTTGGCCAATAAAGACCGAAGCGGAATCCAGCCTGCACATCCGGGACAAGGCGGCTGCGCGCTCCACGATGCTCATCGTCTGCCGCCCGCGCGTGGATGGCGCAACTAGCAACGCTCCGCGCCCTTGGCATGAGGTGGAGGCTGAAATCAGAAGCGCGGTGCAGGCGGACATTCCCACGCTCGCCGGTTACAACTTCAAGCAGGTGGACATCTACAACGCCGCTTACGGCCCGGCACTGCGCGTAATCTCCGAGAACTGGGGTGCGCGGCGCATCACGCCGCACCCTGACAGGATACATGACGAAGACCCGTTCCGCGTTACGCCTACGGACGCTCTTGAAATAACGCGTCGCGAAGTAACTCGCTGGCGTGCGGAGCAAATCTCGAATGAATGGGCGAACTCGCATCCAGACCCCGTTACCGCGTGGTACATACTCACGCAGGATGGCGCGGGCGCGACTGTCGTTCCCTTCGACGAAGCGAACCTCTTCGCCAAAGCCATTGGAATGGACATGGGGCAAAGTTCTGCCCAGCGCGTCTATACAAAGCGCAGCGGCAGGATCACGCTGGTGTCCGCAAAGCAGCGATTAGCGCGGGGAGACATAGGCGAAGACAAAGCGACCGACACTGCGCTTGACCGTGTGCACACCGCAATCGCGCTCACCGAACGGGCTGGCAATTCCGAGAATGGTGAGCAGTGGCTCAAATGGCGAGGCATCAACATTGGCGAACCCGCCTTCAAGGGGACGCTGGAATCGCTGCTCACCGTCCTGAAGCCCGGACACGACGACTATGAGTGGGGGAACGCCCTCTATCGCAAGTTATATGGCGAAGAGCACGAGCCGCCTATCGAGTCCCAGCCAAGATTGGATCTAGATGGATAGCCGCACTAAAGGCGAGAATAGAAAGACATTGCAGTATGCCTCTAACCGATCTCACTCTGAAGACGCGATACCATCCTGACAACTGCGACGATATAATTGCGGAATTCTACCGCCCCGCGCTCGCTCATGCCGTCAGCTATGATCGCACAACCTACAAGTTCACTCCGCACGCCCTTGCTGCCGTCGGGCGTGGGCTTGAATCGTTTCTGCTCGCCGACGGGCATATCCGCTTGATATGCAACTACGACATCTCACCATCCGTGTATCAAGCGATTAAGACAGGACTGAAGAAAGCGCAGGATGTTCTAGTTGAAGTCGCACCACCGGAATCGTTGATTGAATCTTCGGATTTGCAGCACGAGGAAGCTGGTCGCGCACTCGAACTTCTGACATGGCTAGTGGCGCAAGGACGCATAGACATAAAGGTCGCCTTCATAGAGGAAGGTCGTCGCATATTCCATGAAAAGGAAGGCATTCTAACGGACGCTGCGGGCAACCGCATAGCCTTCTCCGGCTCCGTCAACGAGACGCACGCAGCGTGGCTTGAGAACTATGAGCGCACTATGGTCTTCACGGACTGGAACGAACCCGGTCGTGTTGACGATGCGCAGCGCGACTTCGATGTGCTATGGGATGACAGGTCCAAATCTGCCATTGTTACGCCAATATCCGAAACGCATATCAACGCGCTAAAGCAAATAGCGCCCCGCAGTTCTCCGGTGCGCCCACCAAACGCGGACGCTCATCGATACTGGACCCATGTGAACAATGCAGTGCGCCACGACCCCGCGACTTCGGTCGCCACAGTACCTGCTTCGCTCTGGCCGCACCAGCAGGCGTTCTTCCACAAGCACGCCCAAGATAGCGATAGTGCCGTCAGAAAACTCATAGCGGATGAGGTGGGACTCGGCAAGACGCTGCAAGCGGCGTCTCTGCTCAAATGGCGCATAAATCAGGGCAAGGCAAGTCGGTTTCTCATACTCACCCCCGCCAGCAGCAGACATCAATGGCAAGACGAGCTGCGCGACAAGATGAATATCAGTGTGCCCATCATGGAGCGTCGGCAGAACCGCGTGATGCTAACATATCCTGATGGCAGCGAGGAATCTGCGCCTTATGACCATTGGAAGCAGACACACGCGATAGCGTCGTACCATTGGGCAAGACGAGATGCTGCAGCCTTGCTTGAAGCGGCACAGCGTGCAGGCTACGACTTCATCATCATTGACGAAGCCCATCATGCTCGGTACAGCGAACCTGAAAACGCTAGGCGTCGTCAGCCGAACCAATACCTGAAACTGCTCACGAGCCTGTCCGAATGCACGCGAGACCTGCTGCTGCTCACGGCGACGCCGATGCAAATGGCTGCGATTGACCTATGGGCGCTGCTAAACCTGCTTGACCAGAACACATGGATGTTGCCCGACTTCGAGCGGCTGTACGATCCGCAATTGGCAGAGAATCGAGACTCTTGGCGTCTAGCACGACAGGCGTATTGGAGATACGAATCTCCCCCTAAAAATTTGGACGGCGAGACTGAACGGATAGTCTGGGTAGACAACGAGGCTTGGGTGAACAGCCGTCTGAACAGCCAGACGATGCGAGACACCGTCAATTACATGCGTCGCAACGGGCCGGTGGCAAGTCTGATGTCCCGCCACACAAGAACGCTGCTCCGAGAGTATCAGAAGCGAGGATATGACACCGCAGTTCCCGAACGGCTTGTCCAAGACAGAAACATAACTATGAGCGACTTGGAGCGGGAACTATACGACGAAATAAAGCCGCTCGTAGCGTCCATCTACGGCAATCGCCCCGAAGTCAATCGCCCCGCGCTCGGCTTCATTACCACGATATTCCACACCCGCTTGGGATCGTCGCCCCACGCATACGCATGCAGCCTGCAAAACATAATGAACAGGCATTTTGAGCAGCGGGCATCGAAGGCAGGGCAGGATGCGTATGAATGGGAAGCCTTGAGCGATATAACTGATGATGAGGCTGACGATCGCCCGGATACGGAGAACGGCGCATTACCTGTGTTACTTGACGCTCGTCAAGTTCATGAGTTGCAGCAGAACATAGAGAAAGCCCAGTCGCTTGCAGATACGGACAGTAAGTTTGCCGAGCTTGTCAGTACGCTTGACGACCTGCAATCCAAAGGGCACCGGCTGATTATCATTTTCACGCAGTTCCGAGATACGCAAGCTTGGCTAGAATCCAAACTGCGCGAGAACTGGTATCTGACCTGTCTGCACGGAGACGACAAGAACGAATACGAAGAGAGTCGCGCAAAGCGGCTGGAATGGCTTCGGCAACAGGGCAAAGGGCTGCTGCTATGCACAGAGAGTGCGTCCGAGTCGCTTAACCTGCAATTCTGCTCGGCGCTCGTAAACTACGATATACCCTGGAACCCCATGCGACTTGAACAACGGATAGGGAGAATCGACCGAATAGGACAAGCGGCTGCGAAGGTGGATATTGTCAACCTGTACTATGAAGACACGGCGCAGTGGAAAGCTCATCAAGCCGTAGAGCGCCGACTTGAGGCAATCAAGAGCAGCGTGGGGCCTTACCGCCCCATTCTGGAATCCAATATGTCCGGCATAATCAAAGCGCTCATTGACGGCGATTTAAGCGAAGCCGATCTTGCTCAGAAGATCGAGCATCTCAGTAGGATGCCCGCGCCTGACATCGATGCCTACCACAAAACCGCTGTTACGGACATCACAACTCATCCGAAAGTGGATTCGAAATATCTGCACAGGCTTGTAGCCAACCAGTCAGTAATGCCTGACGACTGGAAAACTGAAGCATTCGGAGTAGAACACTACAAGATTACGATGCCTAACAGTAAGCATGTTATAGCCACAACCATTGGAGCAAGATACGATCCTGATACAGCTATCTGGTTTGGGCCCGGCAGTGCTATCTTTGAGTCGATTCTTGCCAACTGTCAAAATGTCAACATGCCCTAGCGCACCCGCGCCCACAGGAGAGCAAAATATGCGATACGACACAATCGTAGTCGGCGGTGGTTCGGCAGGCGCTGTGGTCGCAGCGCGGCTGTCAGAGCAGCCCGACCGCTTCGTGCTGCTACTCGAGGCCGGCGCAGACTATCCCGACTTCGACGCAATGCCTGATGACATCAAGCTCGGGCTTGGCACAGGCGCAGACTTCTTCAACATCGACGATAAGCACAATTGGCTATACAGCGGCACGGCGACCCCGCAAGCTCCGCCTATGGATGTCCCGCGCGGCAGGGTAATGGGCGGCACCAGCGCCATCAACGGTCAAGTCTTCCTCCGCGCCATACCCGATGACTTCGACTATTGGGTGTCTATGGGCAACCACGAATGGCGCTTCCAAGATGTGCTCCCCTTCTACCGCAAGCTAGAGACCGACCTAGACTTCCAAGACGACTTCCATGGCAGCGACGGCCCTATCATCGCCAAGCGCCACAAGGTCGAAGACCTGCTTCCCGACCAGCTAGCGTTCTACAACGCCTGCATTGACGCCGGCTTCCCTGCCAACCCCGACCACAACCACCCCGATGCCACGGGCGTCGGTCCCTACGCCCTCAACAACCCCAACGGCATCCGCTGGAGCACGGCGCTGGGCTACATCAACCCTGTGCGCCATCGCCTTAACCTCACCATACGCTCCAACTGCTCCGTACGCCGCATCCTATTCGCCGACGATATGCCGCACACAGCCGACGCAAGGCGCGCAGTGGGCGTCGAAGTCCACAGCGGCGGCGAGGCGTTCAGCGTATTCGCAAACGAAGTGGTGCTGAGCGCCGGCGCCGTCGGCTCTCCGCATCTGCTCATGCTCTCTGGCATTGGGCATGCGGACGAATTGCGCAGCGTGGGAATCCCAGTCCGCCACGCCCTGCCCGGCGTCGGCAAGAATCTGCGCGACCACCCCGCCGTCAATGTGCGCTGGCATTGCAAGCCCGACTTCCCCATCCCTCCCGAAGGCGTGGGCGCGCAAAAGGTCGCCCTCCGATACACTTCCGAAGGATCGTCTTTGCGAAACGACATGATAAAGGTGATGCGCTTCAACACCGAAGAGCGGCTGCTGCTAATGACCGTGGGCGTATACCTCGCGCGCTCCGCCGGCGAACTCCGCATCGTATCCTCCAACCCGGACGAACAGCCGTACATCAACTACAACTACCTCGACGCCCCGTTCGACATCCAGCGTCTGCGGCAAGGCGTACACCTCGCCCTGCGCATCGCCGAGCACCCGGAAATGGCGCAGATAATCGATGCGCTGCAAGAACCCGCCCCATCGCAGGTCGACTCTGCCGACGCCATCGACGATTGGATACGCCGCACCGTCTCTACGATGCACCACATATCCTGCACCGCCAAGATGGGGCAAGCCGACGACCCTCTTGCCGTTACCGACCAGCACGGGCGCGTGCACGGCATCTACGGGTTGCGCATCGCCGACGCCTCCATCATGCCCGACTGCCCCCGCGCCAACACCAATGTAACCACGATGATGATAGGCGAGCGCATCGCAGACTTCATCGCCCGCGGCGAATAGGCGCCTGCTTGAGCGGCTGAACCGCTACACAAACTTGTCGAAGCTGAACCGACTCCAGTAGTCCCCCATCACCTCATCACGAAGCTGCCTCAGTGTGCGCCAAGGGAACTCGGCTGCCTGTTCTTCCTCGCTCATCGCCACAAACCCCGTATCCCACAGCGCATCGGTGTAGAATGTCAGCCAGTGGCGGTTCAGAAACGCTGGCAGACGCCGCATCCACTCGCTTCCAAGTGCATTGTGGCGGTGGTATCCCGCCATAAACGCCGTCATGAAGTAGTCCAAGAATTCGGCGGCGTCCATCGCCCTACCTGATGCCCAATAGTCGTACTCTCCACGCGCGTAATGGTGCTGTTGGCACGCCGTAACATTCACTATGACCGTCGTAAAGTCCGACAAGAACCAGTCGTAGTGCGTGTTATCGAAGTCAAAAGGCATTATGACCGGCTTGCCTTGCCCACCCGTCGGACTGCTGGACATGTGCGGCTTATTCGGAGCGTTTTCGCATACGGCTTGGGCATGCTGAAGGGGATGAACAAAGAAGTTCCACTGGTGCAAGTCTGAGTGGATTAAGCCGTACGAATCGGCGGCCATAGGCAGCGATTGCAACCATTGCCTGATGCGCCTCGCCTTACGCCCCAGCGCTGGATGGCGGCGATACACGGCGTTGTCCAAGTCCCAGTCGCGATCCTGATGCCAAGAGCGTCGCCGCAGCGTTGGCTCGGATGGCGCAAACCCCTTCGTGAGTGCATGCATCCTGCCTATAAGCGCGCCCCACTCTTCGTACAGCGCCGGCGACCAAAACCGCCAGTCCATCAACGCTCCCTCCGCCTTGTCATACGCCGCCGCAATGAACTTTTGTTCACCGACAGCATCGCCTTCACCCGAGTCGCCCTCTTGGGTTTCCGTTCCGTCAATCACCTCCACGAAATTACCGCTTCGGGAGCGCACCGCACGCGGCGCTGCAATCCCCCCGTCCGCAAGGTAGTTCACGAACTCCAGCTCGCCCAGCACATTCGCAGCGCTGCGATGGCTCGTGTGCGTAACCTTCAACACCACGCGCCCGCAGTCGTACACGAAGCTGTGGCTCGCCCCCGAAACCACAACCGCATCGTCCGCATTCAGCCCAAACCGCCGCATCGCCTCCAAACGCACGGCGTCCGTGTACAAGTGCCCAAAGTGCCGCAGCATAAATCCCCCCACATAATTCTCATTAGCCCGCTATCCCACAAGATATTGTGCCACACTTTGCATTTCTTCTGCGTGGGGGGGATTTTAAGTTGGCTAGAAGGAAAGGCATATCCCAAAAACTCAATTCTATGCCGTTCGTCAAGCCCAAAAATCGCCATTGCATAGCCAGTTTTCAACTAGACAACCTCGTAATTCCGATTTAATATCCTGTTAACAATTTTCGCTAGCCTCTGTTCCGGTAATATCCTGAATATCCTGTTCCAACAATCCCCTGCGCCTTACTTGCGCTTAACTTGCCAAAGGCGGACATTCCCCACCGACGAACACGCTGACCGGCTGAAAACTAGCAACACCAGTGAGAAATGGCACACCTATCAGCCTATCCACCCATTTCCGACTACGGACTAATCGGCGATATGCACTCGTGTGCGCTCATCTCCACCGCCGGCTCTGTGGACTGGTGCTGCTTCCCGCGCTTCGACAGCAACGCCATCTTCTGCCGAATGCTCGACTGGGACAAAGGCGGCTACTTCCAAATCGCCCCCAGCGTTCCCTACACTGTTACTCGCCACTACATCGACCGCACCAATGTGCTTCGCACCGTCTTCACCACAGACTACGGCACGGCGCAGCTCACCGACTTCATGCCCGTCCACCACGACGAAGACGCCCCGATAGAGCCGTACAAAGTCGGCGAATCCCACCAGATAATGCGCATCCTCGAGTGCACCAGCGGCAGCGTCGACATCTCCGTTGAGTGCCACCCGCGCTTCGAGTACGGCTCAATCGTCCCCCATGCCAGCATAGACAGTACGGGCTTCGGCTTCGCGCACGGCGGCTCTGGCGCCATATCATTCTACTGCTCCGCGCCTTTCGCACCGGAAGAGGGCGGCTTCAAATCTCGCCGCACCCTGCACAAGGGCGAGAAGCTCTACACCGCTGTTACCTACGAATCCCGATTCTCGCACGATGCGGACGCCGTCAACCCCGAATCCATCGAGCGCAGCCTCCAAGAAGCCGTCCACTACTGGCACGACTGGAGCGAAATATGCACCTATGAGGGTGAATACAAAGACCATGTGCTGCGCAGTGCGCTGACGCTCAAGGCGCTCACATACGCCCCATCCGGCGGGATGGTTGCCGCCCCCACGACATCCCTCCCCGAAGAGATAGGCGGCGAGCGCAACTGGGACTACCGCTACACTTGGATACGCGACGCTTCCTTCGCTATATACGGCTTGCACATCATCGGCTACCGCAAAGAAGCCAAGGCGTTTAAGAACTGGCTCGAGTGGGCGACCGTGGGCAGGGCGCGCGACCTGAACATAATGTACGGGCTTGGCGGAGAGCGCCGCCTCACCGAGGTAGACCTCCACCAGCTGGAAGGCTACCGACACTCCAACCCAGTCCGCATCGGCAACGGCGCATACTCCCAGTTCCAGCTAGACGCCTACGGCGAGCTTATGGACTCGGCGCATCTATACCGCCGCTACATAGAGCCTGTGGACGAAGAGTACTGGGCATACCTGCGCCGCATAATCAACTTCGTGCTGGACCACTGGCGCGACCCTGACGAAGGCGTGTGGGAAGCCCGCGCTGGCCGCCAACACAATGTGTTCTCCAAAGCGTGGTGCTGGGTAGCCCTCGACCGCGCCATCAAGATGGTGCGCGCACTAGGGCTTCCCGGCGATGTCGAACTCTGGCGGAGTTTGCGCAGCGAAATCCGCAACGAAATCCTAGAGCGCGGCTTCAACAAAGAGCGGGGCGTGTTTGTGCAGGCATACGGCAGCGACCTGCTAGATGCCGCCAACCTGATGCTGCCGCTCATCGGCTTCATCCGAGCAGATGACCCGCGCATGCTCGCCACCATCCGCGCCACACAGCGCGACCTGACCTCCGAGCAGGGCTTCGTGTACCGCTATCGTGGCTTCGACGACGGGCTTGATGGGGACGAAGGCACATTCAACATCTGCTCGTTCTGGCTGTGCGACAATCTCATCCTGCTCGGTGAGTTGGACGAAGCCACCGCCCTGTTCCAAAAGCTCCTCGCCCACACCAACGACCTCGGGCTAATGAGCGAAGAGATAGACCCACACAACGGCGAGCAGCTGGGCAACTTCCCACAGGCGTTCTCTCACCTGTCCATCATCAACACCGCCGTCCAACTGGAAAAGGCGAAGGCGCGCCGCAGATAGCCGGGCAGACTTCCGGTGCGCAGTGCAGCTCGTGCGCCCCGTAAGTCGGATGGCGCATTGGGCTGACGGGACTAATCCGGCTACAACACCAGTATCAGCACGCCGCTCACTATCAGTGCGCCTGCCCACAGGCGGTCTAAATTGAACCATGCGCGGCGCAGGATTGCCAACCCCACCTTTTCGTACACCACCACCGCCGTCCCCGCCATCACGGAAAACATCGCTATCGTGTGGATGGACACGGCGGTGAGCTGCGACACCAGCGTCGCCACGCTCGGCTGTGCGCCGATGCTCATATACTCGGCGTGCTCGATCTGGCGTATGTTCACGGCGGCGGACGGCTCGAAGATGGGCAGGTTGAACAGGATGGGGACGAGCATCAGCCCAGCGCCATGCGCCGACGCCATCAGGAACGACCACGCCGTGAGCGCGCGAAAACCCACGCGCATCCTCGTCCAGCGCGGGTGCGATAACGGGCGCAGCAGCTTGAACGCGCCGAAACCGATGACCAGCACGGCGGCGATGATTTTGAGCACGGTGAGGGGCAACGCAGTGCCGACAGCTATCACCACCGTTACCACAACCGACACCGATATTGCATGCCCAAGCGCAATAGGCGCTAGCGCCCGCCACACCGCCGCACCGCTGCGCTCTTGCAGCCCGAGCGCCACGGCGAACAGCCAGCCCATAGCCGGGTTGATGCCATGATACGCACCAAGCGCCGCAAGTGCCAGCCACGGCGCAAACTCTTTCAGTTCCATACCGCCGCCAAGTGTGCCTTTGCACTGGGATGCGCTTGCACCAGCCCTAATTCTTGATTATCAAGCGCAATAACAACGGGGGCATCCGAAGATGCTCCCCGTTCACAATTCCTCGCAATGTGGCTGCCAGTCTGCCCGTAGATTCAGGCGGACGGCAGCGCTAGTCCGAATAGCAGAAGGTGTCGGACGAGGAGTCGCCGCCCTGAAGCCGTATCTGGTGCACACGCTCTTCGCCGAAGTCGAGGAAGAAGTCTTCGTCGAAAGACATCCCGCCGTTCGGGTCGGTGTTCACCTTCACCGTCCAGCCGCGTATGCCTTCGGGGTAGAACTGCTCATCCCATGCGACATAGAGCGAGTTGGTCAGGTAGATGCGCCGCCCGTCGCGGCTGACTTCCACCATCTGCGGCCCGCCGTTGAGCGGCCCGGACTTGGGGTGCGCCGCATTTTTGACGATGCCGCCGATGTCCAGCTTGCCAGTGAGAACCGGGTTGTGCGGGTCGGACACATCATACTGGTGGAACTCGCCCGTTCCCCAGCACGCCACATACAGGAACTTGTCGTCTAGCGACAGGTTGATGTCCGTGATGACGGGAGGAACAGCGCCGAAGCCTTGCAGCAGTGGCGGGAGCTGGTCGGCGTCCGCCGGAACCGCAGGTATCTCGATTACCTTCTTTGCGCTCCAGTCGTCGCCTTCCTTGTGCCACAGCCAGACTGAGCCGGAGAGGTTCTCCACATTCGTTACCACGCCGGCGAAGCCATAAGCCTTGCGCGGGTCGCGCGCCTGTCGCAGCTCCAGCACCATCTGGTTTTCGTCGCCCAAGTCCAGCGTCTGCTTTATCTTGCGCTTGGGATAGTCCCACACATGCAAGCGATGCCCATACTGCCTGCCCAACAGCAACTCGGGGACTACGCCGTTCTCCACCATTTCGGGCGTGCCCCATTCACTGGTTATCATCGCATCGTGGTTGAAGTGCCAAACGAAGTCGTATGCTAGGTACTGCTCGCCACGGTCTGCTTCCCATGCGCCCTGCACATCGAAGGTGTCATGGTCGAGCATGAACACGCCGCCCGGGCCCTCGCCGTTGGGGTGCCCCAGCGCGTTGATGTATATGGCGTCGGGGCCGCAGTGGACGGTATGGGGGCGGCTGTATCCCGCCTTATCCGCCAGCTGTTCCGCATCGATCGTCTTGACCAGCACGGGATTGCGCGGGTCAGGCTTGGTGTCCACCACATAGATGCGGGACGAGCGCAGCCCGCATATCAGCAGGTAGCGGCGCTCCACATGCGGGTGCGGCATGTTCGGGCAGAGCGACGAGCTGCATGCGTTCCAGCCGTAGTGGTGGATTTCGTCGCCCACAAACGGCAGGTCTAGTCGCCCGACGAGTTCGCCGTAAGCGTCCGATGCCGGGTTCACATCGATGACACCTAGCGCATCGGGCTTACCGGACCCGGGCGTACTTATGATTGCCACATACGCAAGTTCCTCTTGCGGCGCTTCCATCGCCATCTTGGGCGAGGGGTAAAATGTCGGGTCGGGTGTCCATGTTGCCAATGTCTTATCCTCTTTATGCTAATGTCCGCTCTACAAATCCTTGATACCTGCCAATGTCTGCCATACTTGCCGCTCACCAGTTGGGTTGGTTCGCAGTCGCAAGACAACAGGAAGCAATATATCGGCTATATTAGCATGCCAGCATAATCTCACGCAAACACCAGATATAAATTATCGCAAATACTACGGACACAGGGCCCGTCAGCCAAGAGCTAGAAATTGAGTGCTTGAAGAATGCGCGCAGCGGCGGTCTTATGCTGAATCGCTGCGGTCGGGGGGCGATGCGCCGCCCTCGCACGGGATATGAGGCTCTTCAGCAAGACGGTGCTCGGATGGGTCAGGCTCCGGCTCTTCGTTGACAGACCACACACGCACGAAGTACAGGATGACCTCTTTGCCGGCGGCGGTGAGCGGCGGCCCAAGCAGGATGCCCCATAGCCCGAACAGCTCGTTGCCCACGATTAGCACCACCAGTATCATCACCGGGTGGATGTTGAGCGCGCTGCTCTGTATGCGCGGCACGAGCAGCGAGTTCTCCAAGAGCTGCACGCCCAAGTAGAGCGCCGCCACCCACACGAACTTATCCGGCGCAGTGGCGAGCACCACGATGATTCCGGGGATTGCGCCCAGCCATGGCCCGATAATCGGCACAAGCTCGAAGATGCCGGCTACCAGCCCGAGTATCGGGGCGAAGCGCACGCCGAGCAGCGTCAGCCCAATGAACACCATCACGCCCACAACCAGCCCCAACAGCAGCTGCGCCCGCACATATGTGGAGAAGGCGCTGTTGAGCAGATCCACGATGTTGTGTGCGTGTGCTCGCGGTCCGATGGGCAGCGGACTCAGTAAGGCATAGATTATCTTGCGCCCGTCTTTGAGCACATAGAACAGAAACAGCGGTATAATTGCCAAGCCGAGCAGCGTGCCCACCGTCTGCGACACCACGGAAAGTGTCCTAGACACGAAGCCATTCGCCGTCCCTCGCAACGCAGCGCCTAGGTTATTTATGATTTCTTGCTCAAACGCGCGAATCTCGGGCGGCGTGTTGGCAATAATACGCCGGTTCAGGCTCTGGAGTGTGTCGCTCGCTTGACGCAGCAAGTCCGGCAGCGCATCGATGAAATACCCGAACTCGTCCACCAGCGGCGGGATGACCATCAGCAGCACACCAACTATCAGCAGCAGCATGCCTGCCATCACCACCCAGACCAGGATGATGCGCTTAATCTCAGGGCGCCCGCCCATCCAAGGCGTGCGGCGCTCCAGCAACGACACCATCGGGGCGAGGATGTATGCCAGCGCCCCACCAATGAGGAATGGCAGCAGCGCATTCCGCAGCAGATATATCAGCCACACAACGACCGCAATTCCCACAAACAGCCATACAAAGCGGCTTATTCGTACTAGCGGCGGCGGTGTCATCGGTCTATCCCAAACTTTCAGGCGTCAGAAGGTTGGATATGTGCAGCTCGCCTGTGAGCCGCACGGGGCGCAATCCGCAGGCGGCGCACATGGTGTGCATATTCAGCAAGCTCGTTATCCGCAATTATGTACGCATTCATCAGCGATTGCAAATGAACACAAACGCCTGCCAGAATTGCCGGTGCGCAAGGCAAGCCCACAGGCGTTCGAGCGTCGCTTGGACAACCTGCTTGGCAATGGCGATGCGCATTTCCGTTGTCATTAATGTCGGCTTGATGGTAAGCTCCAACCCCAATGCACGAGACGCAATACCCGCTGCGGTATAGCGGTATAACCCAATGCTGAAAAGTATGAACCCAAAGTATAGACAGGTGTTGAATAGCGCTAGATGGGCATTTTCTACTCGCATAAAGAACATAAGTACGGGGGGGGGCAGCAGCAGCTCATGGCAGCGAGTTTCCGTTGTAGGCTACTTCTGCATCTGCTTGAACATGCTGCTCATCGGCTGCCTTGCCACTGTGGACCCGCTTCTCTACGGCGATTTGACGCCAGAAGACGAACTGGTAGAAGATGCCAGTGCGGTTCTGTTTCTCCTGTCCGGCATAGTTCTATTCGGCACGGCTGCGGCAGAACGGAAATTAGCCCTGCGCTGCGTCTATGTTCTCGGCGGCGTTTTGATGGTGTTTGTCGCGGGCGAGGAAATCAGTTGGGGGCAGCGCATATTCGGGTTTGCAACACCCGATTTCTTGGCGAGCGTGAACTCCCAGAACGAATTCAATGTCCACAACATCAAAAACAGCCTATCCAAATTCAATGAGGCTTACATAAGTGGAGCATTGATGCTATGCGTCGTAACCTGCGCCGCATTATTATCCCGCAGTAAGCAGTCGCTCTTCAGGATCCCCCTACCGTCCATCCTGCTGGTGTTGGGCATGATAATAATGGTGTCCCACCATCCCGACACACCAATTCACAACTTTCGCCTTATTCACAACTTTCTTATTCACAACTTTCTCCCGTATATCTCAGACCGTGTTATGCTGCTGTTGGCGCTTATTCTTGCGTATGCACTGTTTAGCAAACAGTACAAGTTGCTTATTGCAACAGCTGGCGCTACCGCAATTGTCGCTGCCATCTGGTATGTCAACATCAACTATACCGACCGGTACGGGCTTGCCAACGCCAACGATATTATAGAGACACGCGAGTATCTGCTGAGCCTTTGCTGCCTTTTCTACTCCCTCGAACTGCTGCTTGCCCAGAAAGCAGCAAGGGACAAGCTCGGGGAGATGTTCGACAGCATAATCCGAAGTGTTCGTCCGAGTTGGCTGCAGCGCCGTGCCGCTCGCGCGCCGGAGACGGGTATGGTCGCCGGCTTCATGCCTTACATCTTTCCCGCAGCATCCGCACTCGTAATTCTGGCGAGTATCGGATTAACCGTACTCCAGTACAACATAAACAAGAGCGAACGCAACCATCTCAAATCCACATACCAATCGCTCTTATCCCGCGACCCAGAGGCGCGCTCCAACTTCAACATCTATCTGGAAGATAGCCAGTTGTTCTACATCAAGAAGCGATGCGTCTTATCTGATACGGAGAATATGTTCTTCTTGCATGTGATACCCACCCATACGGACGACCTGTCTAGCTTTAGAAAGCAACACGGTTTCGACAATCTGGACTTTTCTATTAGCAGGGAAAAGGGGACGATATTCGATGGGGCAATGTTCGACAAGATGTGCATCACGATGGTTGAACTTCCCGGATACCCTATCGACAGGATCAGAACTGGGCAGTTCAACAGCGACGGGCAAATCTGGAAAGCCGAGTTCCCTTTCCCGCAATAGGGCTTTCCAAGGTATAATCCAATGCTGAAAAACATGAACACACAATATAGACAGGTGTTGAATAGCGCTAGATGGGCATTTTCCACTCGCATGCAGAACATAAGTACGGGGGGGGGGTGGAAGCAGCTCATGGCGGCGAGTTTCGGTTCTAGGCTACTTCTGCATCTGCTTGAACACACTGCTCATCGGCTGCCTTGCCGCTGTGGACCCGCTTCTCTACGGCGATTTGACGCGAGAAGACGAACTGGTAGAAGATGCCAGTGCGGTTCTGTTTCTTCTGTCAGGCGTACTTCTATTCGGCACGGCGCTGGCAGAACGGAAATTAGCCCTGCGCTGTGTCTATGTTCTCGGCGGCGTTTTGATGGTGTTTGTCGCGGGCGAGGAAATCAGTTGGGGGCAGCGCATATTCGGGTTTGCAACGCCCGATTTCTTGGCGAGCGTGAACTCCCAGAACGAATTCAATGTCCACAACATCAAGGCCCTCTACTTAGATAAGATTTACATAGGTGGAGCATTAGAGCTGTGCATCGTAGCCTGCGCCGCGTTTTTCCTCAATAAGAAGTCGCTCTTCAGAATCCCTCTGCCGTCAGTCCTGTTGGTGTTGGGCATCATAATGATGATGTCCTACAAGCCCTATCCACCAATTCACAACTTTGTCCAGTATATCTCCGATCGTGTTATGATTCTGTCGGCGCTTATTCTTGCGTATGCGCTCATTAGTGGACAGTATAAGGTGCTCATTGCAACCGTTGGCGCTACCGCAATTGTCACTGCCATCTGGTATGTCAACATCAACTATACCGACCGATACGGGCTTGCCAACGCCGGCTTTACTATAGAGATACGCGAGTATCTGCTGAGTCTCTGTTGCCTTTTCTACTCCCTCGAACTGCTGCTTGCACAGAAAGCAGCAAGGAGCAAGCTCGGGGAGATGTTCGACCGCATAAGCCTTAGCATTCGTACAAGTTGGCTGCAACGCCACGATGACCGCGCGCCAGAGGCGAGTACGGTCACCGGCTTCATGCCTTACATCTTTCTTGCAGCATCCGCACTCTTAATTCTGGCAAGTATCGGGTTGACGCTCTTCCAGCACAACATAAATAAGAGCGAACGCAGCCGTTTCGAATCCACATATCAATCGCTCATATCCCGCGACCCAGAGGCGCGCTCCATCTTCGACATATATCTGGAAGATAACCGGTTGATCTACATCAAGAAGCAGTGCGTCTTATCTGATACGGAAAACAGGAACCGGTTCTTCTTGCATGTGATACCCGCCCATACGGACGACCTGCCCAGCTTTAGAAAGCAGTATGGTTTCGACAATCTAGACTTTTCTATTAGTAGGAGAAAGGGGACAATATTCGATGGGGCAATGTTCGACAAGATGTGCATCGCGACGGTTGAACTTCCCGGATACCCTATCGACATGATCAGAACCGGGCAGTTCAACGCCGACGGGCAAATCTGGAAAGCCGAGTTCCCTTTCCCGCAATAGGGCTTTCCAAGGTATAATCCAATGCTGAAAAACATGAACACACAATATAGACAGGTGTTGAATAGCGCTAGATGGGCATTTTCCACTCGCATCAAGAACATAAGTACGGGGGGGGGGGGGCAGCTCATGGCGACGCGTTTCCGTTGTAGGCTACTTCTTCATCTGCTTGAACACGCTGCTCATCGGCTACCTTGCCGCTGTCGACCCGCTTCTCTACGAAGAATTGACGCTGGAAGACAAAATAGTAGAAGATGCCACCGCGATTCTGTTTCTCCTGTCCGGCATACTTCTATTCGGCACGGCTGCGGCAGAACGGAAATTAGCCCTGCGCTGTGTCTATGTTCTCGGCGGCGCTTTGATGGTGTTTGTGACGGGCGAGGAAATCAGTTGGGGGCAGCGCATATTCGGGTTTGCAACACCAGATTTCTTGGCGAGCGTGAACTATCAGAACGAATTCAATGTCCACAACATCGATTTTCATGGATTATATAAGATTCAGGAAAATGGGACATTAGCACTGTGCGTCTTAACCTGCGCCGCTCTGTTTTCCGGTAAGGACTCGCTCTTCAGGATTCCCCTGCCGTCAATCCTGCTGGTGTTGAGCTTTATATTGGTGACGGTGTCCGCTATCCCTAATCAGGGGTTCTCTATCTTCCAGGGTGAGATATTGCTGTTGACGCTTCTTCTTGCATACGCGCTGTTTAGCGAACAGTACAAGTTGTTCATTGTGTCCGCCGTTGCCGCTGCAATTATCTTTGCCAACTCGTATATCGATCAGTTAGGAGCTCAATGGTACAGAGCTTATGAGATGCGCGAGTATCTGCTGAGCATCTGCTGCCTTTTCTACTCTCTCGAAATACTGCTGGACCAGGAGGCGGCTAAGCGCGATCTCCGCGATCTCAGGAAGATACTCGATAACATAAGATCGAGCGTTCGCCCGAGCTGGTTGCCGCACCGCATCGACCGTGCGCCGGAGGCGAACTCGGCTGACGGGTTCACACTTTCCCTCTTTCTTGCATTATCTTCACTTTTGATTTTTGCCAGTATCGGGTTGGCGCTCTTACAGTATGATATTAATAAAAGCGACCGCAACCGCTTCGAGTCCACATATCAATCGCTCATATCTGGTGAGCCAGAGGCGCGCTCCAACTTCGACATCTATCTGGAAGAGAACCAGTTAATCTACATCAAGCAGCCGTGCATCTTATCTGATACGGAGAACAGGTTCTTCTTGCATCTGATACCCGTTCATGAGGAAGACCTGCTTAGAAGCAGAAAGCATCACGGTTTCAATAAAATAGTTCACAGGAAGTCGATGACCTTCGATGATGTGTGCATCGCGATGGTTGAACTTCCCGGGTATGCTATCGACAGGATTAGAACCGGGCAGTTCAACACCGATGGGCAAATCTGGAGAGTCGAGTTCCCTTTCCCCCAATAGAGTAGGGCTTCCCAAGCGCCGCTGCCGCCCGAGAGCGTGTGCGTCTCTATTGGCAAGCCTGCGTGCGTTTGGACGGTGGGATGTGAGTGTGGGCGAGCGTGCGCCTACTTGGGGTGGATGACCACGCGGCGGTTGTCGGCGACGCCTTCGCTTTCGGTGTACACGCGGCGGTTGTCGGCGAGCGCCATATGCACTTGGCGGCGCTCGTTTGGGCGCATCGGCTCAAGCGCAATGGAGCGGCCGCGACTAGCGACAGTCTGCGCCACGCGGCGCGCTAGGTTCACGACCGAGTCGTAGCGCCGCTGCTGGTAGCCTTCCACATCTATGAGCAGGTTGGTGCGCTCGCCCATCTTGCGGTTGACCATCGAGCCTACGATGAACTGGAGCGCATGCAGGGTCTCGCCGCGTTTGCCGATTAGCAGCCCCGAGTCTTCGCCCTCTATCTCGAACACCGGGCCGTCGCTGTCTTCGCCGGACGGCTCTTTGAGGTACACATCGGCGGACACTTCCATGTTTATCAGCAGGGTGCTGAGTATCTCGTAAGCGACCTTTACGACCTCGGATGTCTCCTCTTCTTCTTCCTCTTCCTCGTCATCATATTCGTCAAGTTCCTCGTCCTCATCGTAAAAGTCGTCATGGTCATCATATACGGGCAGGGACGCCGGCTGAGGCTCGTCTTCCAGATCGTCTTCGGGTTCAGCCTCTTCGAGCAGCGTAACGCGCACGATGGCGGGTTCGCTGCCAATGCCGAGCACGCCGCTTCTGCCTGCGCTAACGACGACGATTTGCACCTCGTCGCGATCTGCGCCGAGCCTGTTTAGCGCGGCTTCGATTGCTTCTTCGGGTGTTTTGCCTGTCGTTTCTATCGTTTGCATCGGTGGTCTCCTCTGCGGTGGAGGTTGCTATGGCGTTGGATGCAGTCGCGGCGCCGGCGATTGCGGGGACGGGTTCTTGGCGCCTGAAACCGCTAAACTTCAGCTTGTCGAACAGCGGCCTCCAGCCAGTAACGAAGCCCTGTATTATCATCCCGACGATGTTGGACACTATCCAGTAGAGCGCAAGACCGCTGGGGAATGTGGTGGTGAAGAACCCGAACATAATCGGCATCATCCAAAGCATCATCCGATTCGTCTGCGCTTGGCGCGGGTCGGCGGACGGCATGGATGTTGTGGCTTGCATGAGCCACATGGATATGCCCACGAGAATGGGCATCACGGGCAACGGATCCGGCTGCGCCAAGTCTAGCCACAGGAACGAGTTGCCTATGGGAATCACATCGTTGACGAACGGCAGCCACGAGTACAGATGCCCGCTCAGCCCCACGAGGCGCTCCGGCGTGGATGGCAGCGTCTGAATGACGGCTTGAAACAGCCCTATCCATATGGGGAACTGGATGAACAGCGGCCCAAGGCAGCCGATGGGGTTGACGCCGTTCGCCTTGTACAGCGCCATAGTCTCGCGCGAGAGCCGCTGGCGGTCTTTGGCGTGCTTCTCTTGAATCCCCTTGAGCTGCGGCTGAAGATCGGTCATCTTCTTCATCTGGCGGCTCTGCCGAACCGTCAGCGGGATGAGCACGGCACGCACAACCAGCGTGAAGGCGATGATAGCCAAGCCAAAGTTCAGGAAGAACACGCTGTAAAGCAGCACGAGGCTGTTTATCATCGGCTGGATGATAACGAGATTCCAAATGTCTATGAGTACCTGCAAATACCTGCCCTATCCCTCAATTCTTACTCGGCATTCCCGCCCCACATCTAATGGCGAGGTTCATATTCCGTTATCATCAGACTGCAGCTGCGTCAATCTGAAACATCTTTGAGAATCGCCACGCCATCGACGATTTCTGCACCCCCATCCTAACACTTTTCCAAGCGAAAATGGGTTTCACGGGCACACGCAGCCCCAACTAGCAATCCTCTACGCGCCCCCTGACCACAGGGTCATCCTCGTCGGGCTGATGCACCCATTCCTCGTCCGGGTTGCCGTCGGTTTTGACGCTCAGGGCGCGGATGGACTTATCGTTTGCGGCGAAAAACACATTGCCGTCTTGATGCGCCAGATCGGAGCGGATTTCGGTCTTCACATTGCAGTTGTCCAGCGGGTTGCCGTCGCTGATGCGGACGATGTGCAACCTGCCGTCGTCCGAACCTACGGCTATCTTATCACCAGACACCACCACAGGCGAACCTACGATAGGCCCTTCGGTGCGGTGCGTCCAGCGCAGCTTGCCTGTGCGCTTGTTGATGGCGTACAGGTTGCCGTCAAGAGACGGGACGAACACATCGTCGCCATGCACGAGCGGCGTGCCCCAGTACCAGCTTTGTGCGCCGCTAAACCGCCACAGCTCCGCCCCGTTTGCGGCGTCTAGGGCGTAGAATATGCCGTCGAACGAACCGACATACAGCACACCTTCGTCAACCACCGGTGTGGATGCGATTGCGCCATTGCTGGAAAACTGCCAAAGAATGCCACCGTCCTCTATGTCGAGCGCATAGAGGGTCTTGTCCAGCGACGATGCGTACACCACGCCGTTCGCCGCCACGGGCGAAGACCATACCTTGTCGCCGGTTTGGAACACCCACCGCCGGGACTGGTCGCCGTGCTCAAATGCATACACCTTGCCATCGTCCGCAGCGACCAGCACGATGTCGTCCGTCACGGAGGGACCGCCGACGATATGCCCGCCGACCGGCTCCTGCCACCTGATTTCGAGGCTGGGACTGAGGGCGTACAGCACGCTGTCATACCCGCCGACATAGAGCGTGTCGTTGTGGAAGACGGGTGTGCCGTACACGCCGCGGAACTGCTCATCCTCGCCCAGCAGCGTGAAGCGGCTGCGCGTCTCACCCGTCGCCGTGTTTATGGCGCGCACATCGCCCTCCCGCGTGGGGATGTAGAGCGTATCGCCGTGAACCACGCCGCCCGACCAGCCCTCCGGGTTGTTGATGCGCCCAGTGCACGCAACAAGCGTCAGCAGCACCATCGGCAAGACGAGCCAAAGTCTATGTGTGTCTAGTAAGTGTGTCAGGGAATTAGTCTTTCAGTGCTAGGCGCTACGGCACGGGGTCATAGCCGCTGGCGCCGCCGGGTCTGCATCGTGCGATGCGCTTGACGCCGAACCACACACCCCGAGCGACCCCGTATCGGCTGATAGATTCATATGTATACTGCGAGCAGCTCGGCTGGTATCGGCATAGCCCAGGGGCAATGTACTGCGAAATCGCGCTCTGGTAGAAGCGGATGGCGGCTAGTGCGAGCTTTTGCATCATCTTCGTGCCGCCGCTCTTGGTGTTCTAGGCGTTTCGCCGTCTGCATCTCGGCTCGGGCGGCGTGGTCTGTCCAGCAGCTTCGCCCTGCGGAACAGCCGCATCAGCGAGCGATTCAGCCGACGGTAGTCTGCATCTGCGGCGTCTTTGCGCGCTATCATCACGAAATCCCAGCCGTCCTGCATTTGGGGCGCAATCTGCGTGCGGACAGCCTCGCGCAGCCTGCGCTTGACGCGGTTGCGAACGACAGCGCCGCCAACGCGCTTGCTCACAGAAAACCCAAAGCGCGGGTAACTCGCTCCACTGCGATGCGCTATCAGCACCAACAGCCTGTCCGACCAGCTTCTGCCATATCGTCTTGCGGCAGAGAAGTCCCTAGATTTTCGTAAGCGATGCCGCTTATGCATAGCCGCTCACACAAGCCATCCGCTGCGCCTTACACGGTGAGTTTGTGTCGCCCCTTGAACATTCGGCGCTTTATCACATTGCGCCCGCTCTTGCTGCTCATCCGCGAGCGGAAGCCGTGAACACGCATACGGCGGCGGTTTTTGGGCTGGTAGGTTCGCTTAGGCATTTCTGGTCCGTATCGCTGTCGCCGCCGCTTGCATCTCGCCATGTGCGCTTACAATGCAAAGCGGGCGGACATATTAAATTGTATGAAGTCTGATAAACGATTATACTTACTTGTGAAATGCAGGTCAATTTATTAGTGGACAGCGTTTTCAAGCACAGCAATCGGATGCAGGGCTTAGGGGAGCGGCTGGGAAACTGATAAGGATGCGAGAATTGGCTAGCGCAACGACGGGGTGTGAGTGAAAAGCGGAACAAGCGTGCTCTCATTGAGACTGATTGCGCTGTTGGCGGCAGCGATGCTCGTGCTAGGATGCGACACAGAGGTGCCACCACCGGACGCACCGACCGTTGTCGCCACGCCGCAGAACACCCCGCCGCCAGTGTACACGCCCACCATGCCGCCGCCGTCATTCACGCCCACCGTATCGCATACGCCAATACCGATGATGCACACCGATGTGCGTATGCAATGCAGCGACAGCCTGCCCGACGCAAGCGGTATCCACGACACCAGCACCATACTCGAGCGGCGTGAATATGCGCTTGCCCCTAGCTCGCTGCCAGAAGGCTTCGAGTTCGCTGGCACAACAGATGGGCTGAGGTTCGTCAACCAGCTGTACGAGAACGACAGACGCATCATCAGCATCGCATACCCATTTGAGTTTGAGCCAGAGGGCACCTTTGCCATGCAGACTTTGGGCATCCTGCGCCCGCCCGAAGCCGTGGACAGCCTTGCGCTCGCAGACCAGACGGCGCATGTGCTCACAGGCGGATGGTCGGACGCCACCATACTCGCAGGCCCCGGCATCAGCCCGGACAAGGCAGAGTGGGACTATGAGCGCTCGCTGGCTCTGTTCTTCAAGTGCAAGACGGACGACGGCGCAACTATAGATGTCGCAGTGCAGGCGCTGCCTTCGCCATCCGGGTGGATTAACATCGAGGATCTGGTGGACATAGGGCAGTCTCTTCGCCGCATATCGGCGCAGCCACAGCCGTGAGCGCGCTGCAAGACGATGCGACGGCGCGTGCATCTGATCGACGGCGCAGCCTCAGACGGCGGGCGCTAGCGTTTGCGCTGGTGGGCAGCATCACACTCGCACTGGCAGCGCTGCTAGCATACGGGCTGGCGAACCGCAGCACTGCCACCGCGCGCAGCGGCGAAACTCGCATCGGCAAGCCCGCACCCGCCATCCACATGCCGCTATATGACGGGGGCAGCATCACACCCGCGCAATACGCAGGCAAGCCGTTCGTGGTGAACTTTTGGGCGTCGTGGTGCGGGCCGTGCCGTCAGGAAGCGGCGCTGTTGGAGCGGCTGTCTCGCGAGTACGCCGCACAAGATGCGCTGTTCATCGGCGTGAACATTCAGGACGCTGAAAGCGACGCCCGCGCATATCTGAGCGAGTTCGGCATCACATACCCCAACGGCCCCGACGCAGGCGGCAGCATCGCCATCGACTACGGCGTCATCGGAATCCCGATTACCTTCTTCGTCAACCGCGAAGGCGTCGTGGAGCGGCGCTGGGTGGGCGCTGTGCGCGAGGCGCAGTTGCGGCACTGGATAGACGAACTCGCCGCCGGCGCCGCTCCCACCGGCGACACAGAGGCACAGAACCCCGAGGGATACAGACCGCTGCGGTAACAACGCTTCCGTGCGAAAATCCAAGCTGGAAAACAGCCGCACATATGTCGCAAGGCGACTGCACGAAGGAACAGCATAGCGGCATCAAAACCCCCAACCCTCCCGTACGAAATCGGGGGCTTTGCGCCGCTATCAACTGAAACGCCGACTAGGCTGTCATGCTACTCGGGGCGCGACTTGCGCGGCTCCATGTTGCTGCGGATGTCTAGCAGGACGGTGCGCCCAGCGGCGTTATGTTCTTGGGCTTGGCGCAGGGCGTTGCCCACCTCGTCGGGGTCGCTCACCACGATGCCCACAGCGCCCATGCCCTCGGCTATCTTGGCATAATCGCCCGTCATCTCCGTTGTGCCGAAAAGTTCGCGCGCTGTGGGATAGCCACCGGGATAGGTCGCCATGCCGCCGTTGTTCAGCACTATGGTTGTGATGGGTGCTCCGGCGCGCGCCGCAGTCTCGATGTCCAATCCCGACATCCCGAAAGCGCCGTCGCCCATCAGGTTGAGGCAGAACTTGTCCGGGCGGGCGAGCTTTGCGCCTATCATCAGCGGGATGCCATATCCGAGATGCGTGGTCTTGCCCCAGCCGATGTAGCTATGCGGTGTGGTGGCATTGTAGAAGGGCATGATAGAGTCGCGCGGCGCACCAGCGTCGTGCGTTACTATGCTGTTGTCGTGGTCGAGCACTCGCTCCAGCTCGCCGATGACGCGGTAGGTGTTGATGGGCGTCTCGTCCGACTCGAGCAGGCCATTCCAATCCGCCATCCATGACTGGCGCACGGCGGCGATTTCCGCGGCGACGCCCGTCTTGCCGGCGCGCCCGCTCTCGCCCAGCGTCGCTTTGACTTCGGCGATCATCGCTTGCAGCGTGAGCTTCGTATCGCCCGGCACACCGATGTCCACCGTGAAGTCCTTGTTCAGGTCTTCTATGCTCTCGGTGTTGTGGATCATCACCTTGCCGCCGGGGATAGACTGACCATAGCTCGTGATAGAGAGGCTAGAACCAACAGCGAACAGCACATCGGACTCGTTGAGCCACTTACGCGCCTGCTGTGTGGTTGCACCGCTGCCCGAGCCGAGCGAGAGCGGATGGCGCTCGTTGAAGCCGGACTTGCCGGGCATCGTGCAGTACACGGGGATCTCGGTCAGCTCGGCGAACTCTTGCAGCTCGGCGGATGCGCCGCCCAGCAGCACGCCCATTCCCGACCATATCATCGGCTTCTTGGCGGCGAGCAGCGCCTTGACAGCGTCGCTGATGTCCGACGCGCACGGCACTTGCGGATGGCGCTTTGGCGGCTGATAGTTCAGCGAAGACACTTCCATCGTGCTCACATCTGCGGGCAGCTCCACCACTACGGGGCCTGCCCGTCCGTTCCGCAGGTTGTGGAAGGCGCGGCGCATCACAGCGCCAACCATATCGGGCTGGTAGATGACCTCGCTGTGCTTGGACACGGATGCGTATGTGCGCGCGGGCGAGAAGTTGGGGCGCACCTGCGTCTGCGCCACCGCAGAGCCGCCGGGCAGGTACAGCATGGGGATGTTGTCTGCGAACGCCTGCGCGAGGCCGCCCATGCTGTTTTCGGAGCCGGGGCCGCCCTGCGTGATGACCACGCCGAACTTCTGTCGGTCGTTCAGGCGGCTGTAGCCGTCCGCCGCCATCAGCGCGCCTCGCTCTTGGCGAAACATTATCGTGCGGATACCAACCTTCGCCACCTCTTCAATGAGGTTGTTCGAGGGGAAGCAGCCTACCCACTCGACACCCTCTTCCTTCAATATCCGCGCAATCGCTTCCATCGTATTCATTGGGGAAAACCCTCCATGTTGTGTCGTACATTCTAAACAGCGCCCGAACTCGGGCTTCGTAACATAAGCCATTGAGGTGATAGCATACTCGATTGCAGGGGATTAGTCTATCAATCGAGGATCCGCTAGCCTTCCCTGCTCGGCTTTCCATTAGAGGGAGAAAAGGATGCTTTACCCTGATGCCAAGAAAGCGGAATGTTTGGGAATACGAACCTTTGACCACCCGACCAACCTATCATCTGACTGACAAGATTGACGCCAAATCCGTGCGCTGCTAGCCTAATGTCAGCTCATTGGGTGGAGCTATGACAATCGGGCTAATCCCCTGCCCGTCCAAGTAATCCTAGCAAGGAGCGTGCGATGGCAAAATTGAACCCGCAGCAGCTGACAGAGTTTCTGACGGGCGGCAGCCGTCTGATGAAGCTCGCCACGCTGACGGCGGACGGATACCCGTATGTTACGCCGGTGTGGTATCACTACGATGGCGACGCATTCTACCTCGCCGGGCGGCGCAAGGCGGACTGGGTGGCGAACATCCGCCGCGACGAACGCGTGTCGTTCTGCATAGACACACCGGACGCACCCTACACACGCGTGGTCGCCACTGCCGCAGCGCACATCGTGGACGATGCATGGCTTGGCGAATGGCGGCATTGGGCGGTGCGGTATCTAGGCGAAGACGCCGGCGGGCAATACTATGACGCCACCAAGCACATGCCGCGCGCTTACATCCGCATCGTCCCCCACAAGCTAACCAGCTGGGCAGGCCCCGGCTGGCATCCCCGCTACGAGGAATAGGCAACCGCCCGCAAGAATGTCGAGCGCATAGAGTCGCCTGAAAACGCATGTTGCCGCCTTGAAGCCTTCGAATGCGCCCTGTATCCTGTATAATATCCCTTTGAGAATTGAGAAATTAAGGTTTGTTGCGAACCTCCAAATGGGCGCGGAGAGCGTCCGCATCCCTTTAAGTCGGTCCGGTGAGGCTGGCAAGGGAGAAGCAGGCTTGCGGCGGTGGGTGCACACGGATTTGTGTGCGGTTGCGGCGGCGGCTTTGCCCCTTGCCTGATGTGCGCGGGGCTTTTTTTGATGCACAAGATTCGCGAGCGCAAGATACTGGACGCAAACGAGATACGGCGCGCGCTAGTTCGCATAGCGCACGAAATCTTGGAGCGCAGCGAGACGGGCGGCGGCGTGGACACGCTGGTGCTAGTGGGCATACATCGGCGCGGCGTGTGGCTCGCCGAGCGCATCGCCGGCTTCATCCGTGAGTTCGAGGGTGTGGATGTGCCCGTGGGTGCGCTGGACATCGGGCTGTACCGCGACGACCTGCGCACCGCCGCACGCCCCTTGTTGCGCACAGGCATCCCCGGCGGCGTACATGACCGCTGTGTGGTGCTGGTGGACGATGTGATATACACCGGGCGCACCATCCGTGCCGCTATGGATGCGCTCAACGACTTCGGACGCCCACGCCGCATCCAACTCGCCATCCTCGTAGACAGAGGACATCGCGAGCTGCCCATCAGACCCGACTTCGTGGGAAAGAATGTGCCGACCGCGCGCAACGAACCGGTGCAGGTGCGGCTGCGCGAATTAGACGGTATCGACGAAATTGCGCTGCTGCGGGAGGACGACTAATGACGACAAGCCGGAGGGCGTCAGAACAAACACCCCCGCGCATGCCTGCGCAGAATGCTAACGGCGCGCTTGGCGCTGCGGCAGCACGAAACTCGCTCCGCCACATCCTCGACCTAGACGACTTTTCGGCGGCAGAGATAGACGCCGTCTTGCAGAACGCCGACGCCATGAGCGAGGTGCTGCGGCGCGACATCAAGAAGGTGCCCACATTGCGCGGCAAGAGCATCATCACCCTGTTCTACGAAGCGAGCACGCGCACGAGGGTGTCGTTTGAGCAGGCGGGCAAGATACTCAGCGCCGATGTCATCAATGTGTCCGGCAGCGGCAGCAGCGTGGAAAAGGGCGAGTCGCTCTACAACACGGCGCTGACGCTGCAAGCGATGAACGCCGACATCATCGTGATGCGCCATCCACACTCCGGCGCACCGCACCTGCTCGCACGCTTCCTGAACGCAGTGGTCATCAACGCAGGCGACGGGATGCACGCACACCCCACGCAGGCGCTGCTCGACCTATACACCATCCGTCAGCACAAGGGGCGCATCGCCGGGCTGAAGGTCGTCATCGTGGGCGACCTGCTATATAGCCGCGTGGCGCGCTCCAACCTGTGGGGGCTGACGCGCATGGGCGCAAAGGTTACGCTGTGCGCCCCACCAACGCTGATACCCTCGGACTTCCTCGCTATGAAAAACACTTCTGCGTTCAAGCGCAGCGGCAGGGCAGCAGCCCAAGCCAAGCCGCCGAATGGCTTGCCGCCATACTCTGTTTCAGACGCAGCGATCGACGATACCGCAATGCATCCGTTCAGCGATGTGCGTATCGAGACGAATGTGGAGCGCGCTATGGAGGACGCTGATGTGGTGATGGCGCTGCGCCTGCAGACCGAGCGGCAGCAGGCGGGGCACCTGCCCACACTGCGCGAGTATTCCAAACTCTACGGCATCACGCCCGCGCGCCTACAGCTCGCCAAGCCCGATGTGCTGGTGATGCACCCCGGCCCGATGAACGAGGGCGTGGAAATCGACTCTGAGGTGGCGCACGGCGCTAGGTCCGTCATCGAGGAGCAGGTTACCAACGGCGTGGCAGTGCGTATGGCGCTGTTCTACATGGCTATGGGTGCGCACGGCGGAGCGTAGAGCATATTTGCATATGCAAGCGCATATTTCGGGGCGCATGTTCGAGTCAAACCACAACATAAACGGGAAACCTAAATGACGCATATCTTGATGCACAGCAGGGCACATCAGGGAGGCAAATCCGCATCTTGCGTGAGGGACACGACGGGGCAATGAGCGCCACACTGCGGCAGCGGGCGACGGCAATCGTCGTGCGCGCCGGGCATGTGCTGCTGGTGCGCGACAGGGGCAGGCGGAGCTTTGCGCTGCCGGGCGGCGGCATCGACCCCAGTGAACTGCCTATGTCTGCCGTAGCGCGCGAGCTGCAAGAAGAGACCACCCTTGCCGCAGCACACATCGCCCACATGTTCACGCACAGCGGCAAGTACAACACGCATTGCGTCTTTCGCGTGGACGCCGCAGGCGATGTGTGCGTGGAAGCCGACCCGCAGGTGGAAGAATTCGTCTGGTGGGACGGCAAGGCGAATGTTCCCGTGAACCCGCATGTGTCGCAGATTTTGGACAGGTGCGAATGGCAGGCGTGGGACAGGATTTCAGAAAAAGCCCATAGTTTGGGTAGCGATTATGATACAACACCGCACACAATATCGGCTGAGTACAGCATCGCAGGGCTATCCCGCCCATCTGAGGACGATGCAGGCAAGAGGATACGGCATCGGGCGACGGCGATTGTGGTGCGCGGCGGTCGGGTGCTGCTGATGCGCGAGCCGGGAGACAGCAAGTTCCACCTACCCGGCGGGGGCGTGGATGCGGGCGAGCTGCCCATATCGGCGGCGGTGCGCGAGCTGCACGAGGAAACGAGCCTAGCAGCGTCTGCGGCGGCATACATATCAGACTACTGCGAATTCTACGGCGGCGGGATTCACAGCGCACCTCACACAGCCGCACGCAAGGCTTTGCCATACTGGCGCAAGGGCGACTACTGGGGGCAGGTGCACAGCATATTCCGTATTGCCGCCCACGGCGATGTGCGGCTGAGCGCCGAGCATTGCGAGTTCGTGTGGTGGAACGGGACGACAGCGCTGCCGCTGCTCTACAGTGTTCCGCATGTGCTGCACCTAGCCCAATATGCATCCACTCCGAGCGCTCTTACTATCACGCAAAGATGAGCAACCCGCATCCTGAAAATCCGCGACATAACACACTCACACAGAGAGGCGATATTGCCAGCACAAGCACAAAAAACACTGGTAAAAGGCGGGCGCATCATAGACCCCGCACAAGGTTTGGATGCAGTGTCGGACCTGCTGATTGAGGATGGCGTGGTGAGCGGCACAGCCCCGCACATAGACCCACCGGAGTATGCGGAGGTGATAGACGCCGTCGGGCTTGTGGTCTGTCCCGGCTTCGTCGACCTGCACTGCCACCTGCGCGAGCCGGGATTCGAGGACAAAGAGACCATCGCCACCGGCACTATGGCAGCGGCGCGCGGCGGCTTCACCACCGTCTGCGCTATGCCAAACACCAACCCAACGATGGACACATCCGCCACACTGGAATATGTGCTGCGGAAGGCGCGCGACGAGGGCGTGGTGCGTGTGCTGCCAATCGGCTGCGTCACCAAGCGCAGCGAGGGCGTCGAGCTAGCGGAGATGGGGGAGTTGGCGCAGGCGGGCGCAGTAGCGTTCAGCGACGACGGCAACCCCGTAGCCGACTCCAACATCATGCGACAGGCGCTCATCTACAGCTCGGCGCTGGGGCTGCCCATCATCAACCACTGCGAAGAGCCTTCGCTGTCCGAGGGCGGCGCAATGAACGAGGGCTGGGTGGCAACCCGCCTCGGCATCAAGGGCGTGCCAAACTCGGCAGAGGACATCATGGTGGCGCGCGACATAACCCTCGCCGAGCTGACGGGCGGGCGTTACCATGTGGCGCATCTCAGCACATCGCGCGCTCTGGATGCGGTGCGGCGCGCCAAAGCTCGGGGGCTGGACAATGTAACCGCAGAGGTTACGCCGCATCACCTGACGCTGACGGACGAGGCGGCGCTAGGAGCAGCGGGGCGCGGGGGCAACGCCACATACTCTCCGCTGACGCCCGCCGCATACGACACATTCGCCAAGGTGAACCCGCCATTGCGAGCGCGCGCCGATATGGATGCGATGGCTGCGGGGCTGCGCGACGGCACAATAGACATCATCGCCACCGACCACGCACCGCACAACCGAACCGACAAGGAATGCACCTTCCAAGAGGCGGCATTCGGCATTAGCGTGCTGGAGACGGCGCTCGGACAGCTGATGTCGCTGGTACACAGCGGCACAATCGATCTGCCGCTCCTAGTAGACCGGCTGACGGCTGCACCAGCGCGCCTGCTGCGCCGCACAGACATCGGCACGCTGAGGCCGGGCGCATCCGCCGATGTGGCAATCATCGACCCGACCTCCGAGTGGGTGGTGGACACCACCAAATTCGCATCCAAAGGCAAGAACACACCGCTTGCCGGCGCTAGGCTCCGGGGGCGGGTAGTCGCCACGCTGTTCGGGGGAAAGGTGGTGCATGCAGGATGAAGCCCTTTGTGCCGTCAAATCTGCCCTTGCCCAACATAGACTGGCGCGCATTGGTGCGGCTCATCGTGCAAGCCAACACCGAACTCGGCAGGTACGATGGCGTGCTCCGGACCATTCCCAATCCCTCGATACTGCTCTCACCCATGACCACGCAAGAAGCCGTTCTCTCATCCAAAATAGAGGGCACACAGGCGAACCTGCGCGAGGTGCTAGAATACCAAGCGGCACCCGCACGGACAAACATAACGGTTCGCAAAAGGGACGACATCCAAGAGATTGTAAACTATCGGATGGCAATGGATGAGGCTGTACAAGGCCTCGAGAAGATACCGCTGTCGCTAAATCTCATCCTGAACATCCATGCAAGGCTGCTAGACAGCGTGCGCGGGCACAACAAGGCAAGGGGACAGCTTCGCAAGGAGCAGAACTTCATCGGCGCGCCCGGCTCAAGCATTGAAACTGCGCGATATGTCCCGCCCGAGCCGATGTGTGTGATGAAGCACATGGACAACTTCGAGCGATACATCCACTATGACGAGGAAGACCGCCTCGTCCAACTCGCCATAATTCACGCGCAGTTTGAAATCATCCACCCATTCCTAGACGGCAACGGGCGCGTGGGGCGGATACTGATACCGCTGTTCCTGTACGAAAAGCGGCTGCTGTCCAGCCCCACTTTTTACCTAAGCGAGTATCTAGAAACAAACCGCACCGAATACATGGACAGGCTTCTTGCGATTACGGAGAACGGAGATTGGCTGGGGTGGATTCAGTTCTTCCTGAGAGCCGTTGCAGAGCAAGCCAATGCAAATGCACAGAAAGCACAGCGCGTCCTAAATCTGTATGATGAGATGAAGACAAAGGTGTCAGAGAGCACACGCTCCCGATACGCTATCCAAATTCTAGACGCGCTTTTCGTCCAACCGTTCTTTACAAGCAATCAATTTGCAGACATAACTAACATTCCTAAGCCCACTACGGCTAGGGTGCTTGCAAAGCTGGCTAACGATGACATACTCCAGGTCGTAATAGAGGGTAGAGGACGGTTTTCCACGATATTTATGTTTGACAGGCTATTCAGAGAGGTAGAAAGTCAAAGCTTCCCAAACCAATAGATAAGCGTATCAATTTATGCACATCGCATCACACCCCAATGTTCTAAGAAAGTAAGACAGGCAAAGCAACTTGTGTATCATCGATGATATACAAATCAGCTTGTGTATCACAAATAGCGAAAAGTGATACACAAGCCGGCTTGTGTGTCATATATGGCAGGCAAAATCCGATGAACAACCCCAGCTAGGAGCAGCGGCAAGCAATGTCCCAACCCCAACCTGCGTATCTCGTACTAGAAGACGGCTCTGCTTATGAAGGCGATGCCTTCGGCGCACGGACACCGGCGCACGGCGAGGTGGTGTTCGCCACCTCTATGACCGGCTATCAAGAGATGCTGACCGACCCGTCGTTTGCCGGGCAGATAGTGGTGCCGACATACCCGCTCATCGGCAACTACGGCATCAATGCGCGCGACTACGAGTCCAAGCATGTGCAGGTGTCAGGGTTCGTGGTGCGCGAACACAGCCTGCGCCCAAGCCATGCTATGAGCGAGATGACGCTGGACGAGTATCTGCGTGCGGAGGGCATCCCCGGAGTGAGCGGCGTGGACACTCGCGCCATCACCCGCAGGCTGCGGACGCAGGGCGTGATGATGGGCGCTATCGCCGTGGACGAGTCGCCAGCAGATGCGCTACAACGGCTGCAAAGCATCCCAGCATACGGCGAACTAGACCTCGTGCGGCAGGTTACCACCGAAAGCGCATACGATTGGAACAGCCCGCTATGGCGCCAGCCTGCGCCCGAAACCACGCGCCGCATCCTCGTCAGCGACTACGGCTTGAAGTACAACATCCTGCGCATGCTCCGCTCGCGCGGGTGCGAGGTGGTGGCGATGCCCGCTACGGCGTCGGCGCAAGACATCTTGGAGCGCAACCCAGACGGCGTGATGCTTTCGCCGGGGCCGGGCGACCCAGAACTGCTGGAATACGCCGTGGAAACCACGCGCGGGCTGATGGGCAGGCTGCCAGTATTCGGCATCTGTCTCGGCAATCAGGTCGTCGGGCGCGCTGTGGGCGGCAGCACATTCAAGCTCAAGTTCGGGCATCGCGGCGCAAATCACCCCGTCAAGGACTTGCAGACCGGACTCGTGCACATCACGGCGCAGAACCACGGCTATGCGGTAGACGCCGACAGCCTGCCGCAAGATGTGGAGGTCAGCCACATCAACCTAAACGACGGCACTGTGGAGGGCTTGCGCCACAAGTCCCTACCCGTGATGACCATCCAATACCACTCGGAGGCATCGCCCGGCCCGCTAGACAACGAATATATCTTCGACCGATTTATGGATATGCTGTCAGCATAAGAGTTGATGCTAGGTAATCTCGGCTTGCAGCAGCATCTGCCCCCGCCGTTGAGGCGATACGCCCTGCTTGTCGGACTGTGCGCCTGTGCGCTGCTGTTGCTTGCATGTGTGCCACCTGACGACGATCACAGCGAACTACCGGCGCAACAGGATACGCCGCCGAGACGGCCCCCAGCGCACCCACTGATACGCACGCCAAGACCGCCGACACCCGCTCATACGCCTGTTCCCATGCCTGCCCGCTCGGCAGACGCCGCAGTGAGCGACCCCGCTGCAGTCGCCGCCCTCGCCACCGCAATCGATGCGATGCAAATCGCCCCGAGCTTTCACGCCGAAATCGACGCAGCCTTCAAGTCAGTGCAGACTGAGGCGAGCTTTCGCATGGACGAAGAGACCTTTGGAACGGAGTTCCCGTTCGAGGTAACGGGGGATTTCCAAGCCGATGGTCGCATGAGCGGCACTGTGTCACTGGCACAAGCGGGCGCAACCACGGCGCTGGATGTGGTGTCCATCGGGGACGCCACCTACATCCGCAGCCCGGACGCCATCGGATGGGACAAGTTCTTGGACGCAGACGGCGTGTTCCCCAACCTGCACGAGCTTGTGCGCCCTCCAACGGACATATCGCGCTACACTGCGGCGCAGTTTGCGGGCGAGCGGGCAGTTGACGGCATCCCTGTGCAGCGCATACGCGCCGAGCTAGACGCCGTCGTGCTGGGCAGCGCCTTCGAGCGGTTGGAGTGCGAGCTTTGGGTGAGCGAAAGCGACGGGCTTGTGCACCGCATGACGATGGCGGGCGAAACATCCGCAGACGCACAAGACACCGCAGGGCTTGCGGGCGGCGGAGCGCTAGGCGCAGCCGACATCGGCGGCGATGTGGAGTTCACCATGACAGTGCGATACACCGACTTCGGGAAGCCGCTGGACATACAGCCGCCTGCGGGCTTTTAGCGAGTCGGATACCCATCTCTGCGTATATGGCGCGCGCATACAGGAACGGGGTTCGCTTCACACAAAACCTACTGCGGCGAAATCGGGCTGTCGGGCGGCTTGAGGCCGCGGTCGCCGGTGTAGATGACACGCGGGCGGAAGAGACGGTTGTCATCGTGCTGCTCCAGCACATGGGCGATGTTGCCCGCCGTGCGCGACGCAAAGAATATCGGCGTGTACAGCGGTATCGGTATGCCCAACAGGTAGTAAAGCAGCCCTATGGGATAGTCGGTGTTCGGATACAACCCCTTCTCGCGATACATCACCTGCTCCACGGTGGAGTAGATGGACGCAAGGTCTTTGCCGTTCGGGATGCGTTCGGCTAGACGCGGGATGTAGTCCATCAGGAAGCGCGCGCGGGGGTCGTACTTTCGCATATAGACGCGGTGTCCGAAGCCCATTATGCGGGCACGCTGGTCTAGCTTCGCCATCGTGTAAGGCTCGGCGTGCGATGGGCCACCCTCGCCGTTGATGTCCAACAGAAACTCTATCGCCGCCTCGTTCGCACCGCCATGCAGCGGCCCCTTCAGCGACGCCACCGCGCCAACCATCGCTCCGTAGATGTCCGACAAGGTGGACGCTATCACCCGCGCCGCAAAGGTGGAATTGGGCATCTCGTGCTCTATGTAGCACATGTGGATGCGGTCGAATGCGTCCAGAGATTCGGCATCCGGGCGCTCCCCACGCAGCATGTACAGGTAGTTCTCCATATAGCCGAGGTCTGGGTTCGGGCGGACGAAGGGCATATCGTTGAGCGCGCGGTATGAGTTGGCGGTCAAGTTTGGCATCTTGGCGAGCAGTCGGATGCCCTTTTCTAGGTTGGCTTCGTGCGAATTATCGTGCAGCACGGCAGGGTCTTCGTAGCCAGCAAGGAAGGAAAGCCCGGTGCGGAGGGCGTCCATCGCTACGGTGGATTTCGGCATCAGTTCGAAGAGGCGGTACAGGTCTTCGGGGATTTCGGCTTCGGCTGCTAGCCTAGCGCAGAACGCCTGCGCCTGTTCGGATGTGGGCAGCTCGCCGTAGATGACGAGATATGCCACATCGGTGTAGCAGAGGTTCTGCGCCAGTTCGATGAGGTCGTAGCCGCGCACGAGTATCTGCTCGATGTCCACATCGAGGTAAGACACTGCGGTCTCTGTGGCGATGACGCCCTCCAATCCGGGGCTGTATGCGGGGGTGGTCATTTTGTGCCCTCCCAAGGTTAAGTGTCAGCTAATAGTTTTCAGTGGCCAGGTGCATCGTCTCTTCTATCTCCGTCTCCGTCAGTCCCGATTGCCCAGCGACAGCCCGCTGTCCAGCTCCGCATACGCATCATACTCTATCAGGTCATATAGCTCGGCGCGGGTCTGCATCCTCTCTAGCCAGCCGGACTGCGTGCCCGTGCGCTTGATGTCGATGAGAACATCTTCGGCGGCTTTGGCAGCGACGCGCAGTGTGGTTACGGGAAAGATGACGATGTTGTAGCCGAGCGCTGCGAACTCGTCCACGCTCAAGTAGGGCGACTTGCCGAACTCGGTCATGTTAGCGAGCAGGTTGCCGCCCACTGCGTCGGCGTACGCCCTGAACTCGTCTAGCGACTGCATCGCCTCCGGGAAGATGATGTCTGCCCCCGCCTCCTTGCAGAGCAGCCCGCGCTCTATGGCGGCGTCCATGCCCTCGATGGCGCGGACATCGGTGCGTGCGATAATGAGCATCTCGTCTCGGGCGTGAGCGGCGGCGGCTATCTTTTCGGCGAACGCATCCGCCGTTACGACCGTCTTGCCATCAAGGTGTCCGCAGCGCTTGGGCAGCACTTGGTCTTCGATTTGAATTGCGGCTGCGCCTGCAGCCTCCAGATCTTTCACCGTACGGATGACATTGATTGCCTCGCCGAAGCCTGTATCGGCGTCCACGATGAAGGGCAAGCCAGATGCGCGCACCATCCAGCGCACGGCGTCCGTCAGCTCCGCTAGCGTGAACAGCCCTATGTCGGGAATGCCCAAACTCGCTGAGAAGGCGGCGCCAGAGAAGTATAGCGCATCGAAGCCCACCTTGCGGGCTATCATCGCCGTCATCGGGTTGAACACGCCGGGGACAGCGAGCGGTTCGCTGGCATCCAGCAGCTCGGTCAGGCGCGCAGCGTGGCTGCGTTGCGGCGGAGGGTGAAGCATCCAGCTCATATTCGCATCGCCTCCATCAGGTCGGACAGGTCGGGCTGTTCGTCGATGTGCCATACTAGGTCGATGACTTTGCGCGCCTGTGGCTCGGTCCACACATCCTCCACATTCAGCAGGAACTTGCCTTCTACCTCGAAGTCGGCCATCTTGTTCATGGCGTGTCCGCGCGGGAAACTCACCTCGCGCGTGAGCGTGCCGCCGTCTTTCGTGCGGATGGTGATGCGGTTCGGAATGCCCTCCGGGTAGCCTGCGGTGAGCGCGTCGTCCTCTTCCAGCGTGGTCTTGCCGAGCAGCATCTTGATGCGGGGGCTGTCCAGCATCTGCTGTGAGAACGAATGCTTGGTCACCGTGCCGTCTAGCAGCGCCGCTGCAACGATGTACATAAGCGAATGGTCGGCGGTTTCGCGCGTCTTGGGCGCCCACTTCTCCGGGTCTTTGGCGATAATCTCATACGAGACCTTGAATGTGTCCAAGTGGATGGAGTCTATCAGGTTAACATCACCTCCGAGTTCGTCGCGCAGTTCCACGGCGGCGTCCACGGCGCTTTGCGCGTGGTACTCAACGGGCCACTTCTTGATGTAGGTGTCTTGGATGCGTGTAGGGGCTGTGCCGTTCGCAAGAGACCCTAACGCCACATCGTCGAACGCATTGCCGCCGAGCAGCTGGGCGAAAAAGCCCATTTCGCCCGCAAACGGCTGGTATGGCCCCGTCAGCCCGCGCTGCGACACGAGGCTTGCGAACACAGCGTTACGCACTGAGTTGGCGGCGGCGGCGCCCTTCCACATGGAGAGTTCGCCGGCGCGGGTTTGGCGCATGGATGCGTGCGGCACGCTGGCGATGGATATGGTGTGCTCAATCTGTTCGGCGGACTGCTCAAGCAGCCTGCCCGCTCCGCACGCAGCGCCGATGCCCGTATAGACCACATGGTCCCACTGGTAGGCGCGGATGCTTGCGGCGTCGCACAGGTTGACGGACACTTCGTAGGCAACTGCTGCTGCGGTGAAAATGTCCCTCACAGGCGCACCGCTCCACTCGCACAGCGCAATCAGACCCGGCAGCATGTCGCTCGGATGCAGCGGCTCTAGCGACAGGTAGGTGTCGTTGAAGTCGAGGTAGCGCGTCATCAGCCCGTTAGCGAAGGTCGCCGCCTCCGGAGTAACGCGGACAGGCGCGCCCCAAACGGTTGCGCCGTTCGGCATGGCGAAGTCGTAGGCGTAGGTGCGGGCGGCTTTGGGCGCATCCTCCGAAAACGCCGCCATGCTGACGCCAATGCTGTCTAGGATACGACGCTTGACCTCGTGCACCGTCTCAGGCGGCAGGTCCTCATATCGCAGCCCGTGCGAGTACTCGGCGAACATCTTGCTGTATTTGTCTGACATTTTTAGTCCCTTTTCGTCCAGATGCGCTTGTGGTTTTGCGGAGACCGCCTTGCATTGCTTGCACAGCGCGTATAGTGCAGTGCGCCCCGATTATATCACGATTTGGGGCTAGTCTATCCAATGGACAGACGGCGGGCATCGCCAAGCATTTCATGCTTGTCTCGCGCTTGCGAACGCCGCAAAATCCCTGCCTACCGATAAGGGCAACGCATGAGAACGGAAGACAGGGCAAAAACAGCTCTGTACAGCGACACAGATTTGGCGAGAATGGACAAATGCACAACAGGTTCGGACAGCAGCGGGGAAGAAAACTCCGGCGGCTATGCTCTGCGTTGGAAAGGGGGCGTATTGGGTCGGCATGCCTATTGCGCCGTCAAGCCGCCGTCCATCACGAGCGGCGCTCCGGTTACGAACGACGCTTCGTCGGACGCCAAGAAGAGTGCGCCGTAGGCGATTTCGCGCGGGTCGGCTATGCGATTTTGGAAGTTGGACGCACCCGCCTCCCGCATAAATTCGTCGCGGTCTGCGCCCACAAACCGCCGATGCCGTTCGGTTGCGGGCGTCAGCACGGAGCCGGGGCAGACGCAGTTGACGCGGATGTTGTGCGGCGCAAGATCCATTGCCAAGCAGCGGGTCAGCTGCATTATCGCGCCTTTGGAGGCATTGTAGGGCACGAACGCCGGTTGGGCGATAAACCCGCTGACGGATGCGATGTTGACGATTGCGCCACCGCCCGCCGCCTTCAGGTGCGGCAGCGCATACTTGACGCAGTATGCCTGCCCAAGCACATTGACGCCCAACACGCGCTGCCAGTCGGCGGCGCTGACATCCTGCACCTCGCCGAACACAAACACGGCCGCGTCGTTGACCAGAATGTGTATGGCGTCGCCGTATGCGGCCACTGCGGCTGCGACCATCCGCTCCACATCGGCTTCGTCCGACACATCGGTGCGAACGAACAGGGCTTCACCGCTCGCCGCCGTGATGCGTCGCTGCGTCTCTTCACCGCCGCCGGTGTCGATGTCTGCGATGGCAACGCGCGCACCGTGTTCGGCGAACAGCTCGCATATGGCGCGCCCGATGCCAGACGCCCCGCCGGTTACGATTGCGGTCTTACCCTGAAGTCGCATATCTCACCCTCGCGTTATCTTAAGTTTTTATCGAGCCATGTCGAGCCGTGCAGCCGCTTTAAGGCGTACATTAGAGCGCTCATTTTCGTGTTACCCGAGAATATCTGCGGCAAAGACACCGACACGAACTGACAAACTAACCCATTGGCGGCTAGTCCGTGTGAAAGACCTCTTCCAGTTCTACCATCATCTCGTCGGGATGAGCGCCGGGCGGTATCTCGAAGAAGGGCGACATCATCTCTTGCCAGCGGCGGTTGGCGTCCTCTTTGGACATACCGGCAAGAGATGCGGCGAAGCTCTCATCAGCCTCGAAGTAGCCGAACATCAGCCCGTCCGGGCGCATGAACAGGGAGTAGTTGCGCCAACCGTTGCGGCGCAGCGCATCCAGCATGTCCTGCCACACCGCACGGTGATGCGCCTTGTATTCCTCTACCCTGCCCTCTCTCACTTTGAGCAGAAAGCCTACGCGCTGCATAGCCGCACTCCCTCTCGCAAGAAAATTGTGGAAATCCAACTACTATTGCCAATGCTCGGGCAGGATCATGTCGTCGAACCCGAATTGTTCCGCAATCCACCGCTCGGCGTGCATGCCGTCTTTGTAGCTAGAACTCTGCGACTCGAACACGCTCACATCACCGCCGATTGCTGACGACACCGACGACAGCGCCTCGCTGTCCAGCAGGCTGCCGCTCGCTCCCGCCATCAACAGCGTAGACGCCTTGACCGCAGGCGCATGGTGCTCCAACTCAAAGTACGCCAGCGTGCGATGCACCGCATCCTTGCGGTCAGGATGCAGGTTCAGATAGTCGTTTATCTCTTCCAACGGATAGTCGCCGGTGCGCGGGGCTATGGCTGCGGTGTTGGCGAACAGCGCCGGCGTGCAGACGAGATGCGTTGCGCCGTCTTGCAGCGCTGCGGTTATGAGCGCAACATCGTTGCCAATGGAGACGATGCGGGCTGCGTCCACATACGGCAGTGCGGCGAGGAACTGCTGCCCGCGCACGCCATCGGCGACCACGCCGCGAAACGCATATGCTCCCGAATCCTCGATGCGCTCGGTGAGCTGACCCGGGTACATTGCGGCGTGCGGGGAGTCGGAGAGGCGTTGCCCGCGCGCTGCAATGGCGAAGGTTACGAAGCGGCTGCGGAGGTAGTTTTGCGCGCCCTGCGGTATCAGCTCAAGGACGCTCTGATACTTGGGCGGGTAGTATATGGCGGGATGGGGGCCATCGCCGAGCGGCACGCTCAGGTACCCGAACAGCCGGCGGGGGCCGATGCTCGTAAGCTTGACGGCGTACATCGTGGCGAAATCGGTGCAGCGAATCGGGAGCAACTCCGTCTCCGGGCTTGCGGGACAGAGCGCCAATTCGTCGATGCAGCGCCGCCAGTATTCATCGAAATCCGTCGGTGGTGCATCGGGCGTTGGGTTCATAACGAAACTCACCTCTGCGTTACTGTTCATAGGGGACATACGGGTTCACGGCTTCGGGAAATCTATGCGAATCCTTTGCCACACTTTGTGGGGCAGGAATATGTCGGCAGTGCCAACTAAAAGCGCTTTCTTTTATAGAGTCAGCACACGCTCTGTATTCTGTACATAGAGCTATGCCTGCAAGTGTTGGGCAAAAAATTCGGTTATGCGGGCAGTGTGTCGATAGCGCCCCGCCTCGTGCCCGTGCCCGTCATAGACATGGAGTTTCTTGCGCTCGCTAGCGATGGCGTTGTAGAGCGCATATCCCGTCTCCGGCGGGCAGACATTATCCTGCAAGCCGATGTTGACCATAATGGGGCTGGCTATGCGGTCGGCGAAGCTGATGCCGTCGAAGTAGGCTAGGGTGCGTTCTACGGCGGAGGTGCTATCCGGATGCAGGCGAAGATAGTCGGTTATCTCTTGATATGGGTATGTGTTGGTTAGCGCAATAGCGTCCATAAAGCCGCAGAGATACGGAGCGCCGGCAGATGCCACTTTCACTTCCTGCCGCATCGCCGCTGTGGTGACGGCAAGCCCACCGCCCTGGCTGCTCCCTGCCACGCCGATGCGGTCGGCGTCCACTTCGGGTCGGGTGAGCAGATAGTCTATCGTGCGCCACGCATCCACATAGAAGCCGCGATAGGAGTAGGTGTTGCGGTCGATGATGTTGTGGGTGAGCAGGTTGGGGTATCCGGGGTTGAACTGGGCGTTGCTGCGAAGCTTGCCGCGCGGGGCAGCGGTGAGCGCCGCATAACCACGCCGCGCCCAATCCTTTGGAATTGCCGGGTCGCTCTGATAGCCCGGCATGAACACCACCACCGGCAGCGGTCCCTGACGCTCTGTCGGCAGGCAATACCACGCCGCAACTCGCACGCCGTCCAAGCTGTCGTAGAAGACCTGATAAGTTTCAAGCTCATCAGAGGTTCGCAGCGGGTCGACGACGGTCTCGGCGTTCAGCGGGATTAGCGCCGCATCGCGCAGCACACCATCCCAAAAATCGTCGAAGTCGCTGGGCTTGCGTACGCTACATTCATACTCGGGTGAGATGGTTCTGGGCATTCTCAAGCACCTCTTTTGCTCATATGCTCATATACCTTGCCTGCCGCACATCGTATATGCTACGCGCTCGAATAATATCACACCGGCGGGCTTATCACCGCATCCCGGCGCTTCCTCAGTCGCCGAGCTTGCCCTCTATTTGGCGTATCAGCCGGCGCACGGTTTCGTTGTCGGGGACGACTGTGGCAGTGGCTATATACTGGCGCAGGTCTTGCAGGGCAGCTGCGTAGTTACCGAGCCGATAGTTCACCACGCCGCGGTCGCGGTGTTCCTCCGCCTGAGGCTGCAACAGGATGATGCGGTCTATGGTGGCAAGCACGCGCCGATAGTTGCGCCGCTGCAGGTGCGCCATCTTGAGGTTGCGGAGCATTCGCGTGATGAAGGCGCGGCTGCTCACGGGCTGCAAGTACGCCGGGTTCCACGCCAGTGAGCCTTGCGTCGCCTGAGTGAGGCGCTGGGCGCACTCGGCTTCGGACAGCAGGATGCCGCCGTGATATGGGTCGATGAACACATCCGGCTCGTCGCGATGGCGCACGATGAAGTGGGCGGGCATGCCTATGCCCAGCATCGGGACGCCAAGCCGCTTGCCAACTTCTATGTACAGCAGCGACAGCGTGATGGGTATGCCCAGCCTGCGCCGCATCACCTCGTTCAGAAAGCTGTTGCGCGGGTCGTGGTAGCTGGAGTGGTTGCCTCGGAACTTCAGATCGTCGAACAGATACACGCTGAGGGTGTTCGCCTGATAGAGAGGGCTGTCGTCATCCATACGCGGGGCGATGCCGTCGGCGAGTTCGTCCAGCCGCTTCAGCTCGCGCTCGATGTCGAGATCGGCATACTCGGTGGCGGCAATCAGCAGCGCCGCCCGCGCGAGGTCGATGTCCTCATCGGGGGCGCTCATCACGCTGTCGAAACGGCTCCAAACTTCAGACTGGCTCATTGTGCAAGGCGAGGAAGGGGTGATAGGCGGTGCGCTGCTGGGCGCTTGCCCATCGTCGTGTAGTCGCTAGATGTGGGTAGAAGGTAGTGTTGTGCACATGGGTCGGGTATATGTCAGGCGCATTATACAGCAAAAGCCCCGAAGCCGTTACAGCCTCGGGGCTTTCTTTTGAGGGCGCTTAGCGTTCTAGTCTGCGGCTGCCGCAAGGACGGCGTCTAGCCGATCCTTGACGATTGCTTTCAGCTCCTTGACGCGGTTGAGGTGAGGCGTCTGCCCATCCTCTTCCTGCTTGTCATAGATCTTGTCGCCGTCCACATAGACCTGCAAGACGCCAGAGACGCCGGGCCTAACCTCGATAGATACTGCGTTTCCGCCTACCGCCACGAACTCGTTGACCATCCAGGCCGCAACTCCGTGATACTGTCAAGGCACACAGTATATAATCTCAATGTCCATCTTGCCTTCACCAGCCATCGCAAACCTCCTCTATTATGACTACTTATGATTCAGCGGCACACCGGTAAAATCACCTGTGGTTTACATCTAGCATTTACGCCTGTAAATAAACCCGTGCTTATGGTGTTGCCGCGAACGAATTGCACTCACCTTATCACGGCGCAAGCGCAAGTGTCAACACTCCCATAGGCAAAAAAGGTTGGGTGCGCCGCGTACGCCGTGTACATAAGGGGAAAATATGGCTTGTTTTTAACCTCTCAAGCTATACAAGTGCACTGTGGTTTTTGCTATGATGGAGACACGAGCTATCGGAGCAAGAATACAGACAAGGAGGTTGGTCATGCAATCCGTAAGGCATGGAATCGTGATAGCCCTTGTAGTAGTGCAACTGATAATATCGTTCATATTCTTGGGGACTTCGCTCTTTGCGGATGCCGGCGAGATCTGGTGGCGGGCTGCATTTGTGGTGCATCCACTAACAGCGATTCTGCTGCTGGTGCTGGTGCTCACACCATCTCGGAGCGTAGCAATGGCGGCGACGGCGCTGATAGCGCTGAACATAGTCGCTGATGTGGCGACCGCAGCATCGATAGCGTCGGGCGCCATCAAGGGAGACTGGTGGCTGCCGCTCATATTCTCCATCGTGCCGCTGGTGGTCTTGCCGCACGCCATAGGCGCGAGCAAGGCACACCCTGCTGCGCCCGCCTAGATGCCCAGATCCATCCCCATATCCACGACGGTGGTCTTGTTGTCCATAATGGCTTCGAGCCGCGCGCGATAGTCGCGCCAGAGGCGGTCTTTTTCGTCATCATCTAGGGCGGCTTCTAGGTTGCTCTGGAACTCGGCGATGAGGTTTTCCTCGGCGCGACCCAGCGGCATGTTGAAGAACTCGGTGTCGAAGCGCGGCAGCTTGCCCACGCTGAAGTAGCCCTTGTCCGGAAGCTCGTAGCCCTCGAGGTTGTCCGTGCCCTTACCGAGCACATCGCCGGTCTCGATGTAGTGCTCCATGACGGGCTTCATCCCATACTTTTGGATGGGGCATACCTTCATGCACACGCCGCATCCGGAGTAGCGCGCCATCACCGGGCGGCAGCGCTTGTAGATGAGCTTGGCTTTGTCCACGCCACGATACCACAGGCGTTGCCCCTGTATGGCGCGTCCCGGGCAGCGCATGAAGCACACTTGGCATATCTCGCAGAACTTGGGGATGCCATAGTCCACGGGCTTATCGTAGGTGATGCGAGCGTTGGTGATGATGATTTGCAGGCGCGCCCGTGAGCCGAAGTGAGGCGACAGCAGCTGTCCGTTGACCCCGAGCTGCCCAAGCCCCGCCTCAACGAACATCGGTATCATCGGGCCGAAGTGCCATGTGGGGCCCGAAACCTGTGCGCGGTAGCCAAGCGAGCGGATGTGGTCAACGAGATTCGCTGCGAGGTCGGCTTGGCGCTTGTAGGCGTCGCCCTGTGCGCGCTCGGCTTCGAGCGAGGGGATGGTTTGGGTTGCGGCGTGGTCTTGCTCGAGGGCGAGGCATATGGCGTGGGGCAGGTCGGTTCGCACACCCTGCCGTCGTATCTGATAGAGGTAGCGGCGGTCGAAGCGGGTGAAGCCCACTTCGCCGTAGCCAAGTTCGCGCGCCTTCTGCTTGATGGACTCGCCCACATTCTCGCCCGTCGGCTCTGCCGTGGGGTCTAGGTCGCCGCTGGAGCGAATCCACTCCAACACGGGCTGCATATCCTCTTGGAACTCATCGTACACCTCGGCGACATCCGGGGCGAAGTTGCGGCGTATGTCATCTGCCCACCCCGCCGACGCGCTCTGCTCTAGCGCGAAGCTCTCGAGCGGGAACTCGCGGGAGTAAAAGGTAATCTCTTGCTCGCGCCGCAGCGATTCGGGCGGCTTCTGCAAGTCTTTGGCTACCGGGAAGGTGATGTCATCATCACCGTGTTGCCTGCCGGGTCGAGTTACATGATGCCCAACGCGCCGTCTTGCCATCGTCTCGTCCTTTGGAAGTGGTCAGGTGTGGAAATCGTCGTCCAATCAGAATGATACATAATTCCTGCGCATTTGTCAGGTGTGGCGCAACGCTTCGGGTTGCAGCGGCGCATGCCCGATGCCTGCTCACGAAGCCACAGGGTTGGGCTTGCGCTAATGAGCGGGTTCGCCCAGCATGCTTCGCAGAATGAGCACCGCCACCTGCTTGTCGAGTGGCTCGTTGTTGTTGCCGCACTTGGGGGATTGGATGCAGCCGGGACAGCCGCTTTCGCACGGACACTCGGCGACGACCTGCAGGGTTGCAGCCCACCACTCTTCGATGATGTCGTAGCCGTGCTCGGTGATGCCCACGCCGCCGGGGATGCCATCGTGTACGAATATCTGCGGTCTGCCAGTGTCGGGGTGCAGCGGCGTGGATATGCCGCCGATGTCGTTACGGTCGCACATTGCGAACAGCGGCAGCACGCCGATTGCCGCATGCTCTACGGCGTGCAGCCCGCCCATGAGGTCCATACGCTCCCTGCGGATGTAGTCCAGCGTATCTTTCGGCACATCGAACCATACGGCTATGGTGTCGTATCGCTGCGGCGGCAGGTCCACATACTCTTCGCCGAGCGATTCGTCGGTGATGTGCGCCCGGCGAGTAAAGCCTATCACGCTGGTGGACACATCCACCTCGCCTAGGTGCACCTGCGTTGCGGCGGCGTGCTTGCGCTTGAACTCCCGCAATATCCGTGTGTCGGTATAGTCGCGCGCCTGCGTGTAGTACGGCACATCGGTCTCCACCGCATAGGCGGTTGCGGACTCGATGTCTAGGTCGGTTATCAGATACTGCCGCCCCTGATGCAGGTAGACGCCGCCCGGGTGGAGCTGCATGAAGGCGGACATCTCCTCCACGCTCTCTAGGATAACGCCGCTGTCCTGCTCCACAAGGGCGTATGTGCGTCCCGACGCCGAGCGTATGTTGACCTCTGCTGCGGGGTAGTCGAGTTCGGGCGTGATATGCCAGCGGTTTCCCTGCGCATGCAGCAGTTCGTCTTCCACAAGCTCGTCGGCGTGCCACAGCAGTTCCGTGCCGAAGTATGCGGTGTCATCCATAACCAGCGGTGCTTCGTATGCGGCGCAGAGCAAGTGCGGCTTGAGGATGTATGGGTTTGCGGGAGACACGCGGGCGCTTTCGTGCGGCTTGCCGAAAAAGGCATCCGGATGGCGCATCAGGTACTGGTCGAGCGGGTTGCCCTGCGCCACAAGCACGCTGAGCGAACGCTCGCCGCTACGCCCACTGCGCCCCGCCTGCTGCCATGCGCTTGCGATGCTCCCGGGGTAGCCGGTGAGGATGGTGGCGTCTAGGTCGCCGATGTCTATTCCCAGCTCCATTGCGTTCGTGGTGGTAACGCCGAGCAGCCGTCCTTCGGCGAGGTCGCGCTCGATGGCGCGGCGGTCTTCGGGCAGGTAGCTTGCGCGATAAGGCATGAGCCGCTTGGCAATGGCGGGGTGCGACAGCTGCAAGTTGTCGCGCGTGTAGACATACAGCAGCTCTGCCGCGCGCCTACTGCGGACGAATGTCATAGTGCGGACGCTGCGGCGCAGCAGCTCGGATGTCAGGCGCGCAGCCTCAGTGTTCGTGCTGCGGCGGCTGCCGTTCGCCAAGTCTATCATCGGCGGGTTCCAAAACAGGAAGTCTTTGCCGCCGTATGGCGAACCGTCACTGTCCACCACATCAAAGGGCAAGCCGACCAGCCGCTCAGCGTGCTCGGCGGGGTTGGCAATGGTGGCAGAGCACAGCACAAACTGCGGCTTTGCGCCAAAGCGGTCGCACAGGCGGCGCAGCCGACGGATGATGTTCGCCACATGCGAGCCGAATACGCCGCGATACACATGCGCCTCATCTATGACCACATAGCGAAGGGTGCGAAGGCGCGCATACCAGCTTCTGTGATGCGGCAGAATGCCGATGTGCAGCATGTCCGGATTGGTGATGAGCAGCCGGGCGCTGCGGCGGATGGCGGTGCGTTCACGGGCAGGCGTGTCGCCATCAAAGATGTCGCAACGCAATCGAGTACCGCGCGGGATGAGCCGCTCCAATGCCTTGCGCTGGTCTTGTGCGAGGGCTTTCGTTGGGAAGATGTACATTGCGCTCGCAGCGCGATCCCGCGCCAGCGCCTCCAAGACGGGGAGGTTGTAGCACAGGCTCTTGCCGCTCGCTGTGCCCGTGGACACGATGACATTCTTGCCTCGCCGCAAGGCGTTGACGGCGTCGGTCTGATGCGTGTAGAGACCAGTTACGCTTAGGGCATCCAGCGCCGATGCCAACGGGGGCGGCAGCGGCTTGTCCAGCGCCCCAAACTGTGCAGCGCGGCGTGGCACAGGTTCGCTGTGCGCTATCTGCTCCACATACCACGGCGCGCGCCGTATGTCGCCCAAAAATCCGTCCACATCCATCGGGGAAACAAGTCTTTCAGCTAATTTTCAGCCGCCAGCTTTAAGCAGCCGACTAGGGGATATTGTGAATGCGATCGCGGTTGCGCAGGGTGCGAGACCCATAGGCTCAAAAGCCGATGAGGGTCTCTTGCTGCACATCCACTACAACGATGTCCTCGCGCGAGAATTCGATGTAGGTGATCGCATTGTTCATCACCTCATCGGCGTGGCGGGCGCTGCGGCTGACGCAAGCGATGCCAAGCGTGGCAAGCTGCCACGCATCGTTGTGGTCAACCTCGGCGACGGACACACCGTAACGGGCGCTAGTGCGCTTGCACAGCGACGCCAGCACCCGCCGCTTGCCCTTCAGGTCGCGGTTACCGGGTATTCTGAGCGTTACCTTGCACACTGCGATGTTCATATTTGCCTCGCTAAACGAAATGCAGGTCGGCGCCAGACGGCTCTGTGCCAGCGGTGGCGCATCAATGATAGCATTAGCCGCAGGAAGTTTTAAGACCTTAAACAGATGGCGTGCAACCGTCGGTGTTTTGGCGGTTCGGCGTTCTGTTTACAGCTGCCATAAGTGCAGCAGAGCCACATCTATGAGTGCTTGACGCACGCCGAAGTACGCTAAATCGGATTACGGGATGGAAGTTTGGAGCGAGGGAACGATGCAGAATACACCAATATCGGACGGTGCGCCGTATCCGCCCACATTCGCCGCTGTGTTGGAGGTGCAAAACCGTCTGCTGGCATCGGACGGCTGCCCATGGGACAGGGAGCAGACGCCCATCACGCTGAAAGCGATGCTGCGCGAAGAGTGCCACGAACTGCTGGACGCCCTTGCAGAGCGCGATGTCAGCAAAATCGTCGAGGAGACGGGCGATGTGCTGATAAATGTGCTGTTCCAAATGCGGCTTGCCAGCGATGTCAGTGCGCTCACTTTTGCGGATGTGTATCAGACGGCGGCGGCTAACCTGATGCGCTGCGCCAATGCCGCTGCCCCATCTCGGCGAGAGGGCATCTACGCCGCGCTGGAATCCGATGTGCGGCTGGATGCTCAATACTCCACATCGCACATAACGGATTTCACGCATCTGCAATCCCTCGCCGCAGACATGTTCGGCGAAACGGGTGCGCTGCGGACGATGGACGCCGCCGCATTTGCGCCTATCGTTCAGCGGGGCTGCTACGCCCTGATGCAAGCGGTGCATCCGGTCGTGGGCGGCTCTGAGCGCAGCGTGTGTGGGGCGGCGGGCGCTGCGCTGGCGGCGCTTGCGATGATGATGCAGGCGGGCGAACACGCGGGCGAACACACCGCAGCCGATGTGTTCGGGGCGCTGGTGTCCAAGCTCACGCGGCGGCATCCGCATGTGTTCGGGGATGTGCGCGCCGACAGCACAGACGAGGTGCTGACGAACTGGGACGCCATCAAGCGCAGCGAAAAGCCCGCAGACGCATCGGTGCTGGACGGCGTGCCGCACAGCCTCCCGCCGCTGGCATACGCCCAAGCGGTGCAGCGGCGCGCCGCACGACTCGGGTTCGACTGGCTAGCGTATGACGATGTGGTGGGCAAGGTGGACGAGGAACTTGCCGAGCTGCACGCCGCATACACGCCGCATGAGCGCAGCGCCGAGTTCGGCGACCTGCTGTTCTCCGCAGTCAATGCCGCACGCTGGCTGCACATAGACGCCGAATCCGCCCTAGACTGGTGGAATCGCCAGCGATACCGCAATTTTTTCGAAATATGTCCCGATGCTAGCGGCGATACCGCAGCCGCCATCGAGAAAATAAGCGCTAGAATGAGCGAGAAAGTAAGTGAGGAATTGAGCAGCGCCAACCAGACGGGCATGCTTGGGGCGCTGCGGTTCGCACAGCGATTCCAAGCGGCGCTGAATGCTAGGGGCGCGATGCACACGAGCGGACAGCTCGCAGCGCACACGCACCCGTACCTGCAAGCCGAGCTGGAACGCCTGCCCCCACTCGACGACGGGGCTGACGGTATCAGCGCATACCTGCGTGCGCTGCACAATGCGAACGGCATATCAGCCGATGCTGTGGATCTTGCGCTGAGCCACGCCATCGCAGCGCTTGCGGGCACAGCAGACCGCATGGGCGTGGACGCCCACGACGCCCTGTGCGGCGCAAACAGGCGCTTTTATCACCGCTTCGCCACGATGGAACGCAGCGCACGACGGCAGGGGCTAGATTTCAAAGCACTGCCGCTAGACGACAAAGAGGCGCTGTGGCAGGCTGCCAAGTGCGGGGAGTGAAACGGTCATCAGGGGGAGATTGGGGAGAGTGTGCGGTGAATAGACTGGCGAAACACATGGCTGAATAACCGACTTCTAGTCCAGATCTTTGATTTCAGGGAACTTGACGATTAGGATTGTCGATACCACTGCCACGCACCCGCTTGCGATGAGCGTTGCAGCGTTTGCGTTGAAGGACTCTGAGATGATACCGGAGACGATGCTGCCCAGTGGCAGTGCACCATATGTCGTGGCGTATATTGCTGCTATGCGCCCGCGCAGCCTGTCCGGCAACACATCTTGCAGCGCAGCGCTCGATATGGACATGAATCCCATCAAGCCTGAGCTACCAACAGCCAGTATTGGGTACGCCATCACAAACGAGGTGTTGAGCGCAAACACCAGCATAGAAATACTAATGATAGAGATGCAGCCTATTATCAGCCAGCCCTTGCGCCCGGTTTCACCAATGAACGCAAGCAAGAGCGTGCCGGAAAGAAAGCCTATCCCCACATCGGCCATCATCAGCCCCAGCATGGCAGGCCCGACGCGATATACTTCCGCAGCGTACACAGGTATTAGCCAGTGCCAAAAGGGCATCACCAGCACTGGCGGCACGAGCGCAAACAACAACAGACCCAGCACTATCGGAGTCTCGCGGACATAACGCAAGCCATATACTAGGTCTGCAAATACGGCGCTGATGTGCGTGCGCGTGTTACGCACAATGGGTTTTACATCAAGCCACAGTATGATTGACGCACCCGCCACTAACATACCCTCAAACAGCATCGCTGGGCCCGCCCCCGCCGTCGCAAGCAAAAGCCCACCCACTGCCGGTATAATCAGCCGGGTCAGGCTGACCGCCACCGCATGCAGCGCAAAGGCGTTCACGAAGTTGTGGCGCGGCACGATTTCCGGTATGAGCGCCATCCGCGCAGGATCCGTTATCACCCAAGACGAACCTATCAGGAAGACGAAGCAGAACAAGAACCAAATGTTTGCAACGCCGGTCAATATCAGCACACCGAAAATCAGCGCCAGCGTCATCTTGTACATGGACATGCTCGCCAGCAACTTGCGCTTGTCGAACCTGTCCACTATTGGCCCGCCCACAGGCCCCGCTATCAGAATGGGCAGCACATCCAAGCCCATCGCCAAACTAGTGAGTAACGCTGATTGCGTCAGCTCATACGCCAGCCAGCCAATGATGAGCTGCTGCAGCCAGAACGCCCCACTGAAGAATATCGTCGCCCCCCACAGAAAGCGGTAGTTGGGATAGTAGTGGAGGGAGTCGAAGGTGTGCACCAACACTTGGCGCAGGGACGACATACCCGGATAAGTGGCTTGTTGCGGCGAATGCAAGCGCGAAGTTCGGGCACGGAACAAGCGCCCGAAAGGTCTGCGTTTTGGGACTGGCGATGCGTCGGAGTTCTCCAGCCCCGCCTGCTTGCTGCCAGTATCACTGGCAGGTGCGGCTGCGTCCGTGCTCTGCTGCTCGGTCGGCGCCTGACGGCTTGCACTCGGAGAGCGCGCCAACATATCCGCAGATGATGCGTCGACTGTATTTTCCCGGGGCGCGCTAGATCTAACTGCCAAATGTGTGTGTCTTTCAGGCGTTCAAGCCACAATGCGCAAGCGAACTGAACCGACTTCAACTCCGATGCCAGATGTGGGTGTGAAATCAAGCAACCATTTGGGGTGATACAGATGATGCACAGGACGCGAGAGTTTCCAGCAGAACGAACTCACAAACATACCTTACCTTACGCCTTTTCCCTCTATAAAAGAACGGCTTTTGCCCTCCAAATTAGGGAACGGGGCATGTCGCAGCGTGGCTTTTTGTAAAGTTGTCCTCCCTCCTCCCGCGGAGTGGATTGGGATGAGAATGCGGTTAATCGAGTGATGCGGTTGACGCAGCGGTGGACTAGCACTAGCGCAGCCAGCCAGAGCGCAGGCGGTTTTCTATGGCGCTACCTAGCGATTCCACAACGGCGTCTGCGGCGGGATTGAACAGCAGCTGGCGCAGGGTGCGGGGCGGGCGGATGTGGACGGGGTTGCGGGCTGCGCCAGCAGACTCGGCAGCGATGTCCACAGCGCGGTCTAGGTCGCCCAGCTCGTCCACCAAGCCCAGTTCCTTCGCGCGCGTCGCCCAAAAGACCTCACCCGTGGCGATGTGGCGCACCTCTGCCTCATCCATCTTGCGCCCGGCGGCGACGATGCCCACGAATGTGTCGAACGAATCGTCTATGAGCGCCTGCATCTTGGCTTCCTCTTCGGGCGTGGGCGGACGCCAAAATGCGCCCATATCCTTGTAGGGGCCGCTCTTGTTCACATTGACGCCGACGCCGATACGCCCGAGCAGGTCTTGCAGTGCGGGACGCATGGATATGACACCGATGCTGCCCACGATGGCGGCGGGACTTGCGACCACTGTGTGTGCGGCGCAGCAGATGTAGTATGCGCCAGACGCTCCCACGCCGCGAATGCTTGCCACGACCGGTTTCTTGGCGGCGACCTTCAGCACGCTGCGATACAGGTAGTCCGACGCCGACACGCCCCCGCCGGGCGAATCTATGTCCAGCACCAGCGCTCGTATCTTGTCATCGCGCTCAATCGCAGTGAACAGCGGCTCATAATCCTGCGACTTTACCTGCGAGCCGATGCCGCCGAACAGATTCACCACAGCGATGCGGTCTCGCATCCTGCGCGCAGCCCTGAGTACTAGCATGTGGGTTCTCCATATATGTCTGTCATCTGCGTCAGCCTTTCGGTTGATTACCGTCGATGCCCGTTCCTAGCGGCAAGTTTACCGGACAATTCACCGGGCAGCCGCACAGCACCTGTGCGGTGCGCGCCCTATTGTACATAATAATGGCATCGTGCGCAGCACAACCTGCGATGCGAGAGGCATGGAGGCAAGATGCGCTGTTTGCCAGTAGAACCCATCCTCCGACCCTCACCCTAGGCGCCTTTGGCGTTGAGCGCGATGCGATACAGCGACTTGTCGGCGGTGATGTAGAGGACATTGCGCTCCGGTCCACCGAAGCAGCAGTTGGCGGTACGCTGTTCAGGGACGAGAATTTTGCCAAGCAGCTCGGCTTGCGGGCTATAGACTTGGATGCCGTCCCAAGCGCTGGTGAAGATGTTGCCGTCGGAGTCGGAGCGGAAGCCGTCCGGCTTGCCGGGCGTTACGACTGCGAAGACGCGGCTGTTCGCAAGGCGCGCCGTGCCGCTTACGCCCTCGCCATCCTGCACATCCAGCGCGCGTATGTGCCCCGGCTCGCCGGTGTCCGACACATACAGGATGCGCTCATCCGGCGAGAAGCATATGCCGTTGGGGCGGTCGAAGTCGTCGGCGACTATCTCGGGGGCGCCGCCATCCGGCTCGATGCGAAACACGAAGCATCCCGCAAGTTCGCTGTCAGCCTTGTGCCCCTCGCGGTCGCTGAGGATGCCATAGGGCGGGTCGGTGAACCATATTGAGCCGCCCGAGCGCACCACGATGTCGTTGGGCGAGTTGAGGCGGCTGCCCTCGTAGTTGTCGGCAAGCGCGATTATCGTGCCGTCGCGTTCGGTGCGGCTAACGCGGCGGTTGCCGTGCTCGCAGCTCACGAGCCGCCCCTCGCGGTCGCGGGTGTGGCCGTTGGTATAGCCCGCCGGCGCGCGAAACACGGTTACGCTGTCGCTCGACTCGGAGTAGCGCAGCATACGGTCGTTGGGTATGTCGCTCCACAGCAAATACCCGCCATCCTCAGGGAAATAGGCTGGGCCTTCCGCCCACTCCATTCCGGTGAACAGACGGCGCAGCTGTGCGCCCTCGGGTATCATCGCCGCAAACCGATCATCGTATATCTCAAAGCCCGCTCTCACTTCGTCAGTGGGACGGTAGGTCGTCATCGTAAAACTCCCTCGTAAAACTGCGAACCAAGCCCGTATGGATTATACTTTATACGCCCGTTATCTGTTCGGTCGGTCAGCTGTATGATGGGATGTTTGCCACGCTTTGTGCATATACTCACTTCGACAGCCCCCAAACATACCCGTTGTGAACGCGATGCACTCCCCGCAGCAAGGGGTGTCTGCAACAGCAGCGTGGCAGCCTAGCATACCGACTTTCTGGCAGACTTACAACTTATACATGTTTATACATGCATTTAGGATGATTGATTAGGAGCGAACCTTGCCAAATCCATTTCGGAGAGCGTTGAGCGGGATTGCGAGCATTGTCCGGGAGCGCAGCACGCCGCCGTTGGACGATGCGCCGCTGCGTGAGATAGAGGCGCACGCTGTGGAGATTGCGCGGCAGGCAGGTGCGATACTTCGCAGCCACTTCGAGCATGCGCTGGATGTGCAGTACAAGGACGACAAGCAAGCCGACCCGGTGACCAACGCCGACTTCGAGTGCCAACGGCATCTGCAAGACGCCATCGCCGCGCGCTTCCCGACGCACGGCATCCTCGGCGAGGAGGACGACGAGGACAAGCGCAAGCGCGTCGACGACCAGCCCGCACCCGACTTCGTTTGGGTGCTGGATCCGCTGGACGGGACGCGCAACTTCTTGTCCGGGCTGCCCATATACGCCTGCAGCATCGGCGTGCTGCACAAGGGCGCACCCGCAGCAGCGGCGGTGTTCCTGCCATGGCCGAGCAGCAACGGCGGCATCGTGCTGCATGCGCGCAAGGGCGGCGGCGCATACGCCAACGATATGCCTATCAGCGTGCAGCCGCCCGCAGACGCCAACGCCCCGATGCCAAGCGGCAACCGGCTGGTAACGCTGCCGGGCGGGTTCGGGGCGATGTTCGGTGTGCGACAGCCCCTGCGCGGCAAGGTGGGTGAGCTGCGAATGACCGGCAGCATCGCATACGAACTTGCGATGGTGGCAAAGGGCGTTACGCAGTACACGATGACCACGGCGCCGTTCTTGTGGGACGCTGCGGGCGGTGCGCTGCTAGTATCGGAGGCGAGCGGAGTGGTGCTCGTGGGCAAGCGGCGCAAGGGGCTGGCGGCGCTTGCAGGCACGGCGTGGGAGCCGCTGGATGCGTTCATTCCGTCTTGGCGCAGCGGCAAAACCACGATGCGGGAGCTGCGGGAGTGGCGCGCACCGCTGCTGCTGGGCAACCGCGATGTGGTGCGATATGTGGCAGAGAACCTGCGAGACCGCTCGCTCATTGCGCGTCGGGTCAGACGCACCGTGCACAGGATTCGCCAGCGGCGCAGGGGCTAGCGCTGCGGCTAGTCGGCGCTATGGGGCGGGCGATGTGCGCGCTGTGCATATGCTGAGAAGCGCATAGCGAGACGCTTATGACGCCGTATCAGGCAGCCAACCCCAAGGGCGCGGGCCCCAATCGGGGGAGAACGCCTCGCCGCCCTTGATGGTAACGACCGGAACGAGCGCCTTATCGCCGCGCATCGTGTCCCCCTCCGTGTCGTGGAACAGCCAATCGCCGGTCTCTTCTTTCAGCACGCTGATGTCGGCTTGCCGCCCAACGACGAGCGAACCGAGCATGTCTTCCATCGCAAGTGCGCGGGCAGGGTTCGCCGTGACCATGCGCACCACATCCTCGAGCGTAAAGCCGAGCGCCATGAAGCGGGACAGCATTTCGGTCATGCTGTGGACGGTGTTCATCCTGCCGGGCGGGGTCATGTCGGTGCTAATGCTGAGCGGGCGGACGCCCTGTTCCAGCGCCGACTGCGCCACATTGAAGCTGAAGTTTTGCCGCCCATGCGCCGTGTCTAAGAACACGCCCCGCTCCTGTGCGTCCAGTATCTCGGGGATGACCTTGCCATCGGCGTCTAGGATGCGGCCCGGGTTGCCGCTGAACAGGTGCGTGATGATGTCGCCGGCATCGAGCAGGGGGAGAAGCTCTTGTGTCAGGGTTGCGCCTGTGCCGCCGCCGGCAAGCGTGCGGTCGCCGATGTGCACCATAAGCCGCACGCCGCCCTCAGTCGCCGCCTGCTTCGCCAACCGCACCATCTCTATGCCCATACGCCGCACGCCGGGACCGATGGCGCGTATCTTGACGCCCTGAATAAGCGGCTTGTTGGCGCTGATGACACGGACGGTCTCTTCTAGGTCGATGTCTTCGCGGCGCGATGTGTCCGGCTGGTAGTTCAGCCCCACGCGCGAGATGTGGAGCATGCAGAATATGCGGGTCTTTGCGTTCGGGACGATGTATCGCGGGAAGCCGCCGAATGTGTAGCAGCCGGAGCTGCCGGCGTCCAAGAGCGTGGTAACGCCGCTCCGCACGCCGGCGATGTCGGGGTTGATGCCGTTCTGGTTGACGCCCTCATATACATGCGTGTGGAGGTCTATCATGCCGGGGATGACCACGCAACCGCGCACATCGATGACGCGCGCTGCGCCGCTGGGGTCTATGTCGGGCGCAAGCTCCGATACCACGCCGTCTGCTATCGCCACATCCATCATGGCGCGCAGCCCCTGCGACGGGTCTATGACCTCTCCGCCTTTGAGCAGCAAGTCTGTCATGGCTTTACACCTACCTCCTACAAATAACCCTGCACAGCATTGGAAGAGCGCAACTTTGCGGGGCGATGCTTGCCCACATTCATCCCCTTCGACTTGCGTTCCTTGAAGGTTGACTGCACATCGCGCAATGCGAGTTCATCGCGGATTTTGGGCAGCTCATTCTGAGCATTTCGCAGTCGCTCTTCGGCGAGTTCTATGTACGCCTCACTTCGGTCTATGCCCAGATACTTATGCCCCAGCAGCTTGGCGGCGACGGCGGTGGTGCCGCTCCCGACATAGGGGTCGAGCACAACTCCGGGCGATTCCACACCCAGTATGGATATGATAACTCGGGCTGGCAGCCAAAGCGGAAACGGGGCAGGATGCGGGTTCTTGCGCCCATTTTCCGGCACGCCACGCCAGATAGATGTCAGTTTGGCATCAGCCGACTTCAGCTCTTTGCCAATCAGGTAGTCGCCGATTGGCTTGTACAGCCAGTATATCCGCTCTTCCACCTGCCAAAACCGCCAGCCGCGAATGTTGGCTGCTATCACTCTGTCCCAGATGATTTCCTGCTTCACCGTCCACTTGGTCTTTCGCAGCCAGTCCATCGGGTGGAACATATTCCCTCTGTCCCAGCGGATTTTGTGGTTGTAAAAGAACGCTCCCCCGGGTGCGGTTACGCGAAAAACCTCGTCTAGTACCTCAATCTGATTTTGCTGGTACTCTGCCTCAGGGACGGCATCCTTGTAAGCGTCGTACACGACATTTTTTACGAGCCAGCCCTTCTGTTTCTCTTGCTTGTTGTACGGCGGCGAGGTAACGCCCACATCCACAACATCGTTGGGCATAGCGCGCAGCGTTGCCAGCGTATCGCCCACAATAAGCCTGTTAAACTCTGTCACGAAGCAAATCCTCGCAGGTGTGCGTATATCTCTTTCGCGTTCATTGTACGACTAAACCATCTGAATGGAAACGCCCCTTCCTGCATATGCACACCTAAAAGGCGAGGGGCGAATTATCGGCTTCCCACCACAATTGCCGGACACTCTGGGTATGGCAGGGTAGTAGTAGTGTCATAACCCTTGTTTGTTGCTCCTTAAATTGATCCTTAAGATGATGCTGCCCTCCAACTCCGCAAGTTGATCTTTAAGATGATGCCGTCCTCCAACTCCGCTATCTGCTCCAACCCCGGCAATTCCCACCAATCGTAGGCGTAGTTGACAATATAGCGCCCCTGCCGATTGAAGAACCACACTAAATATGCATCTTCGGCCGCATCTCCGATATGGTTTTTGGGTATTGCCACATCCAAACTCTCAGGATTTAGGTAGAGCAAATTCGTATGGTCTGTATAGATGTATATGCCTCTCCCTGAATTGCTTAATATCTGGCTGTCGGCAGGAAGCCCCCGGACATACTCCATAAGTTCCGAATCAGCCCATGCAGGCCCTCTCAGTCCCAACCCTACACCCTCGTTCGCCAGCCTGACATCACGCAAGTTCATAACTATACCCATTCCGAGCCAGAATAGAAGGATTATAGTAACAGTAACGGCTAACAGGTGAGTCCGTTCTGCCCCCCCCCGTACTATTGTTCGGATTGCGGGCAACCTGCCTATGCTGCCAATGAGATTTCGCTTCTGCTCCCATATCAAGAGATTGTCTAGCGCAAACACAGCAGCGAACAACAGTGGGATATACATCGGGGACAGATACCTATCACCCAGAGGCTGTAGGTCAATGTGGGACTGATACAAAGTGAAGAACATAAGATACATCAACGCGAAACCACCAAACAGGTAGAATGGCGCCCATCTGTGTCGTTCCTCAGCCGACCAGCGCATCCAATGCGCGCGGATGAATGTATCGCCGACTGCCACCACAAGCGCCGCAAGCACAAGTCCAACCAGCGCCCAAGGCACAGATCCATCCGACACACCTGAAACAGTTCCAGTGGTATCCAACCGCAGATCCAAGAACACCCAGCCGGCGATGTCGCTGACATACTTGCTCAAAACCTCCGCGATTGTGTACGGTGCGGGGTTTCTAGGGGTATCCAACGCCCCAAAGTTCAAGTAGTTCCGCAGAAACCACAGGCACATCGGCAGCGCGGTAATCGCCGTGTACAGCGCAATACGCTTTACCCTCTCAGAAAGCACAACACCGCGCTGAAAGAGCAACAGAGACAAGACCGTTCCTATCGCAACAATGCCCGGGTAGCGGGTCAGAAAGGCGAGGGATGCGAATGCCGCAGCCCAAATCAAGTCCCACATCTTGCCGCTGTCCAGCGCCTTGCACGCCCAAATCAGTGCGAGAGTTGTGAACAAGATGAAAGGCGCCTCTGACATCGCCATTTGTGCAACCCGCGTCAACGGGATTGCCAACATAATGGCGAGGCAAGCCCAAACGACCAAGATGCCATGTTGGACGCGCGAGCGCAGGTATTTGCCCGCAGCGAATATGGTTAACCCGAACAATGCCGCATTGAGCGGACCTGCCACATCCAGCGGATCGAACACCCTGAGGGTCGCGCCTGCCAGAAGCATTGGATACAAAGGCGGCCAGTGTTGATATGACCACCCGTATATCTGTGTGAAGCCGTCCCCATCCAACAGGCTGCGCGCAGTGGTTATGTATGTGGCGTAATCTGCCCACAGCCCCACGCCATAGGTTGCTTCGCGCGCCAGTATGAGAGCAGTACCCAGTATGGAGATGAGTACAATGAACGCGGAAAGGGCGGTGTTTTTCAACCGCGCCTTCCCGCCTGCTAAACCTAGCCGAAACAATCCACTCATCGACGCTCTATCGCCTACCCGAACAGCGCCGCTATCCGCTCACCCACGATGTGCTCTTCGCCTTCGCTCAGCCCGAACACATGGATGGTGATGCAGTCTTCCCAGTCCCGCACGCGCGTCCAGATGGGCGGGTCGCCCGCCTTGAGCCGCTCCACCACATCGGTGGCGCTCAGCCCGGTTACGGCCTCGTCCACGCGCAGGTCTAGCCCAAACGGCTGATGCCCGATGATGTTGTCCAGCATGACGGCGCTGACGCCCTCTATGCCCTGCACTGCGTTGATAATGATCTGTGTACGGCGCTCGGTTTCGGCGAGTCGCTCTTCGTGGTTCATCGTCATCCATCGGCGGGTGGCGGCGACAGCGCCTATCATCTCTTGGCGGTCGATCTTCTGCGGCCTGCCGATGCCGCGCACACGCCTACCCTCGTATGAGGCGAAGGCTTGCAACCCTAGCTTGTGGATCATATCCTCCGTGCCGAGCGCAAGCCCCACAGACTGCGGCGCACCCATATACTTGGCGGCGATGCACTGAAAGTCTGCGCCCATCCGCACATACTTCCCGAAGTTATCCAGCGGGTATATCTGCCCCGCTGCGTCCACCGTCACGGGGACGCCGTGTGCGTGCGCTATCTCTATCGTGTCTTCGAGCGAGAGCGCATCCGGGTCGGGCGACTGCTCCACGGCGTAGTAATGCACGCCGGCGGTGTTCGGACCAATAGCGTCCTCGAGGTCTTGGCGCGTGGTGCGCTCGTCCGAGCCGAAGTCCACCAGTTTCGCCCCCGCAAGCTCTAGGCAGCGGTCGTACCAGTAATGCTGCGTATACCGCTGTCGCCGCTGTATCAGGATTTCGTTCTTCATGCCGGTGGTGTCGGGGAGCTGCTGTATCTTGTCGTCGTCATCGCCCGCCATCAGAGCCGCCGTCGCCAGCGTGAGCGCCGACCCCGCCCCGGAGGTGATGTACGCCGCCGGCACATCCACCATATCGGCGATTGCTCTGCCTGCGTTCTCTTGCAAGTTCATCAGCGGGATGTATGCATCATCCGCCATCGCCATCGCCTCGCGCACCTCCGGCGCCGGCGTAGAGCCGCCAAGCATCGTTACGCTGCCGATGGCGTTTATCACCGGCGTCGCGCCTAGTTCCTTGTATATCCCAGCCCAGTTAGAATCTGCCATATTCGCGTCCCCCTAATGTTTCATTTTGCGTCTCATTTGAAGGTATTTTAGAGTCAATGCCTATAATTCCGCAAACGCGCCGCCGAGTCCCGGTTTCTAGATCTGAACAGCGCATCCTACTAGAACACATCGTCTCTCTCCTTGCCCTATGCCCTATGTGCGACCACACCCGGCGCTTGCGCCCGTTCTGTGCGCAGTTTTGCCTAGCTGAGCTGCTGGAAGCCGCCGTTGCTGTCATCGTAGTCGCGGGTGCTGTACACGCCGAGGTCGCGCCCCTGATGCACATGGATGATGACCTCGCTGCGGACAATACCCGCCGCATCAAGCAGATCGCGGTCGATGGTGTCGATAAGGTTTTGGATGTCTTCGCCAGTTAGGCTTTCGTTTATGTTCAGCGTGGCGTGGATAATCGGGGCAGCGAAATGCACATCCAGCCTGCCGACGCTGCGGTCGTTCTCCACCACTGTGTAACACTCCGAATAGGGTGTGCGTGCTTCCCGCTCGAAATCGTACTCTGCCATCGCTATCACTTGATGCTTTGCTAAATCAACCCGGCGTCCCCGTTACCGATAGACCCGCCCGCGATGTTCAGAACCGCGGGATATGAGTGCGGGTGCGGAGTTCGCGCAGCCCCATAGGTTCACGCCCGAACATGCCCGCTGCCAAGCACAACCCACTTGTACGATGTGAGTTCGCACAGCCCCATAGGGCCTCGCGCGTGCATCTTGTCCGTGCTGATGGCGACCTCAGCCCCAAGCCCAAACTCGCCGCCGTCGTTGAAGCGCGTGGAGGCGTTCACGAACACAGCAGCGGCGTCTACTTCGTCTAGGAAGCGCATCGCAACGCCGTAGTCCTCCGTAACTATCGCCTCCGAATGCCCAGAGCCGTATGTCTCTATGTGCGCCATCGCCTCATCCGTCGAATCCACGACCCGCACCCCGGCGACGAGCGACAGGTGTTCGGTGCGCCAATCCTCTTCGTCTGCAAGCCCGATGCGCATGCCGTCAGCCGGCCCCAACATGCTAACGGCGCGCCTGTCGCAACGCATCTCCACGCCGCTATGCCGCCACCTATCGGCGAGCGCCCGCAGGAACTTGGGCGCTATCTCAGAGTGTACGATAACGGTGTCCAGCGCATTGCACACAGACGGGCGCGAGCGTTTGGCGTTGTCCACGATGTCCAGCGCCATACCGATGTCCGCTCGCCTGTCCACATAGGTGTGGCAGACGCCCACGCCGCCGGTGATTGCGGGCATCGCCGCCTCTTCTGCCACGCGGTTGATGAGCGCTTGGCTGCCGCGGGGTATCAGCAGGTCTATCACGCCCTTCGCCTTCAGCATCTGACCCACTACGGCGCGGTCGGTGGACTCCATCACCTGCACGGCATCCTGCGGCACGCCCCCCTCAGCGATTGCGCGCTTGACCAGCGCAGCCAAAGCGGTGTTGGAGTGTATGGCGTCGCTGCCGCCGCGCAGGATGACGGCGTTGCCCGACTTCAGGCATAGCGCCGTGATGTCTATGGTAACATTCGGGCGGCTCTCGTAGATTGCGCCTATGACGCCCAGCGGGACGCGCCGCTTGCCGACCTTTAGTCCGTTGGGCATATTGCGCATATCCAGCATCTCGCCTATGGGGTCGGGCAGCGCTGCGATGCGACGCACATCGTCCGCAAGCGCTTGGATGCGCTCCGGCGTCAGCAGCAGGCGGTCGAGGAAGTATGCGGCAAGCCCGCGTGCCTCGCCGTTGGCGATGTCCTTCGCATTTGCAGCAAGGATGTCCGATTGCTGCGCCTCCAGCTTGTCTGCCACATTCAGCAGCGCGCGGTTCTTGACCGCCGCATCAGTCGCGGCAAGCTTGCGGGCGGCTTTGCGCGCCAACCCGCCCTTTCGCTCCAGCTCGTCCACCGCCCTCGCCTCTTCTACCACTATGGTGGTCATTGTTGCACCTCTTGCTAACAAACCTAAACCCTATGCGTTATCTGAAAACCGTCGTGAGCGTTCCGCCCGAAAAACTGACGCCCGGTTACCAATATCTGCCCGCCGACGGTTCTTCACAATATCACCATGTTGTTGCGATGCACGACATCGTCGCCGTAGCTACGCCCCAGTATATCGGCTATGCTGTGAGAGTGCTTGCCCTTGATGGCGTTCACATCTGCGGAGCTGTAGTTGGTGATGCCGCACGCTATCTGCACACTGGAGTCGTCCACGATGGAGACGATGTCCCCGCGGCGGAATGAGCCGCTAGCCGATGTAACGCCCGCCGGCAGCAGGCTGCGATGGTCTTTGATGAGCGCGCGTGCGGCGCCTGCGTCCACGCTTACCACGCCCCTGTTGGACAGCCCGCTAATCATCCAACGCTTGCGGCTCTCCACATTGCTGCCCGTAGCGGGGAAGTATGTGCCGATGCGCTCCCCGGCGACGAGCCGCTCTATGACGCCCGGCGTCCTGCCGTTTGCGATGACCACATCCACGCCGGACGCTGCCGCCAAACTCACAGCCTCGAGCTTGGCGGTCATGCCGCCGCGCCCGCGCTTGTCCCACGACGGGCCACCCAGCACCGCTATGTCGCGCTCGGTGATGTGCTCCACGATGGGGATAAGGTGCGCATCCGGGTAGATGTGCGGGTCGGCGGTGAACAGCCCATCCGTGCTGCCGAGGATGATGAGCAGGTCGGCATCCACGAGATTTGCCACGAGAGCAGACAGCGTGTCGTTGTCCCCGAACGCCTCGCCCGCAAGCTCCTCCACCGCAACCACATCGTTTTCGTTGATGATGGGCACAACGCGCTGTGCCGCAAGCTCGGTGAGCGTGTTGCGGATGTTGATGTAGCCCAGCCTGTCGGTGATGTCCCTGCGCGACAGCAGCGCTTGCGCTATCGGGATATGCTTCCAGCTGAACATCTGCTCATAGGCGTGCATCAGGTGGCTCTGTCCGATTGCCGCCAGCGCCTGCCGCAATGGGAGGTTCTTTTCGTCCGGCGACACGCCCAACACGCGCCGTCCCGCCGCCACAGCGCCCGATGTTACCAGATACACCTCGCAGTCGAGTGCGTACAGGCGCGCAATCTGCCCCACCAGCGTGGACATCACCTCGATGTCTATATGCTCGCCACCACCTGTCAGCAGCGTAGTCCCCGCCTTGACCACGATGCGCTTATGCGGCGGGGGCGTCCCGCCGGATGGCAAGCCCTCACCATACGCTCGATGCAGGCTGTCGGATGTGTAAGCGGATGATCTATTCTGTGCGGACATTCGGCGCATCCCCGTGCTGAATCGCATAGTAAACATACGGACGGCGGCGCATTCAAGCGCTCACCCGCGCATCATTATATCAGCGGTAAAGTTTTTTAGTTGTTATCTAGGTAGCGGAAACGAAAGAAGAATGAAGCTCTGGTAAAGTGCGGTTGAACATCCCCCATTCATATGCTACTTTATCGCTATATGACTTTGACGCCAAACTTATATGGAGATAAATCCAAACGAGGGAACATGCTCCCGCACATATCCAAATTCGGCATCTACCTGAACCCCGCGCAGCATAAAGTCGTGCGGATTACATCGCCCTACTGGTTCCCGGAGGAGCCGGATTGGGTGTATGTAACCGACGAAGTGAACGCCACGCTGGTGGCAATTCGCCGCATGGTAGAAGACAAGAATCTTGCGGCGAACCCCAACTCGGTTACATGGGGGCGGATACCCCTGCGCGACTGATACCTGCCTGCGCTCTTCCCTAATTCCGAACCTTTCTACCTTAAACGGGAGAAGGGATTTTTGCATTGCATCGCCCAAAGCTAGGTTAGGGATTTCGTTTACACACCTTGCTAGGGAATATATTAGGAAATTGGGAAAGGCTGTCTAGAGGTTTTATATTCACCCGCACTCAACGGGGCGGGGTATTTGCGATTTACGGGGGATATGATGAGTTATGAGGGAAGAGGGATTTGACGCAAGAGAGGGCTGACAGGGACGCTGGACGGAGCATACTCACTATCCCGCCCGCGATGCGCTATCCGGCGTACCGCGCCTACTGGTTTGGCACGCTTGCGTCAGTCTGCGGCTTTCAGATGCTCACCTTCAGCATTCTCTGGATCGTCCACGAGCTGACGAACTCACCGCTGTGGCTGGGCTATGTGGCGGCAGCGAACGCCCTGCCCGCCATAGCCCTCAACCTCGTGGGTGGCGTGTTTGCAGATCGGTTTGACAAGCGGCGGCTGATTATCGTCTGCCAGATTACCACCGCCGCACTCATATTCATTCTGGCGCTGATGGCGGCGTTCGATATGCTGCATGTCTATAATGTGCTGCTCATCGCATTCTTCGCTGGTGCGGTGAACGCGTTCGACCAACCGGCGCGCCAAGCGCTGTACCCGCATCTGATAGACCGCTCGGCGATAATGAGCGCCGTATCGCTCAACTCCGCCATATGGCAGGGGACGCGGATATTCGCGCCGGCGGTGGCAGGGGTAATCATCGCCACGCTCGGCACATCCACATCGCTGTTCATAGCCGGCGCCGGCTTCGTAACGATGGCGCTCGTCATCACCGCACTGACGATACCGCACATCGAGCGCGGCGGCGGCGCAAACCCCTTGGGCGATATGTGGGATGGGCTGAAGTTCATCAAGGGCAACTCTGTCTTTTCGTTCCTCATAGGGATGACCTTCTTCAACAGCCTGTTCGGGATGGCATACATCTTCATGATGCCGGTGTTCGCCGTGAACATCCTCAAGGTGGGTGCGGACGGGCAGGGTGTGCTAATGAGCGTTAGCGGCGTGGGCGCGCTCGCAACCACGATGCTGCTCGGCTCGCTGGGCAATTTCCGGCAGAAGGGGTTGCTGCTCGTAGGCGGCGCAGTGGCGTTCGGTGCGGCGCTGCTCATTTTCGGGCTTACCACGCAGTTCTACCCGTCCTACTACCTCGTGATGGGCATAATGGTGTTCATCGGCATCTTCAACTCGGTGTATATGATTTCCATAATGAGTTCGCTGCAGATGATGGTGCCAGACCGGATGCGCGGGCGCGTGATGGGCTTCTATGGGATGACTTGGAGCATAATGCCGCTGGGCGGGATGCAGGCGGGCGCAATCGCCAACTATCTCGGTGCGTCGACTGCGGTGATGATAGGCGGGCTTGCGGTGATAGGCTTCGCCGCCGGGCCTGCCATGCTGAACCGCCAAGTCCGCAACATCGGGGCACTGCTGATGCAGGTGGAGCAGGCCGCATCGTCCCCACGCCGTCCGGCTGCACCGCCCGGAGCGCAGCGCGTCGGTGCAGCCGGGGACTAGACTAGCACCCTCTCCACACAATCGACACAAGCGCAGCGCATCTAGGTGTCATATGTCTTAACAAACCCATTTTCATAATTGTATAATTATTGCACCATGCAAGCGCCGAAAAAACTCGTGAGCCTGCCTGACGAAGCGTCGGCCGAACTGCCTGTCAGAGACTGGTGGAAGCGTCCTTTCGACATTGCCATTCTCTGTATTGTCCACATCTTGCTTGCCCCGATATGGCTCGTGCTCTGGATTGCCATACCTCTCGCAATCCGGCTGTACGATGGCGGCCCCGTCTTCTACACCCAGCAGCGGCTGGGCAAGAACGGCAGGGTGTTCAAGATATACAAGTTTCGCTCTATGGTGCAGGACGCAGAACGGAGCACAGGCATGGTGTGGGCGGACAAGGACGACCCGCGCATCACGCCCATAGGGCGCTTCCTGCGTAAACGCGCCATGGACGAGCTGCCGCAAGTCATCAACCTGTGGAAGGGCGACATCAGCCTCGTTGGGCCGCGCCCCGAGCGCCCTGCACTGTCGTTCAAGTTCGCCGAGCGCAACCCCGACTTCCATCGCCGCCTGCTCGTCCGCCCCGGCATGACGGGACTAGCCCAAGTGCGGGGCTACTACGCTACCCATCCCAAACACAAGCTCTACTATGACCTGCTCTACATCAAGCGCATGTCCCCTCTGCTCGACATCAAGCTCTTGTTCATGTCCGTGTGGCTCACCTTCCGCGCCAAATGGCAGGAAAAGAACCGCTAACTAACTGTCGGGCACTGCCGACGGCGTCTGAACAAGAGAGGATAGGCAGCCGCCTATTCGCTGATTTGCTCTAACCTATCTTGACGCAGGTACAGTTCCTTCCCGTCGACGAGGTTGGGCGCAAGCATCGCCATCAGGTCGATGTACCCCCTCGCCTGCTCCAAATACGCCCTATCCCATGCCCCGGCTGCGTGATAGAAATTCACAGTTGCCTCAGCGATGAGCCAGTTACTCGGCTCCAATGCTAGCGCTTCCGTAGCTGCATCCTCCACGACTTCGGCAAGTTGCTGCACATCCTCATGCGTCATGTCTGGCTCGAGCGACAATCCACCTTCCGTGATGAAATACAATCTCGAACGGTTCGCCAGCCCGGGAAACGCTGCCACCGCCTCTTCGTAGTGCACCAGCCGCTCATCCCATTCGCTTGCACGGAGCATTTTCACAGTCTCCACAGATCCCTCATAGATGCGCGCATTCACCATCACGAGCATCGCCACGCCCGCAACCACCGCAGTCCCAAGCAGTGCGCCAAACGCCTTGCGCCAAGCATCGCCCCCGCCTATCCCGCTAATCCGGTCTCGCAGACGCTCCCTGACGCCGTTTGGCAGCCAACCCTGCTCCGCCTTCTTGTCGTGCGCCCGCGCCCACCTCTCTGCCGCAACCACCAGTCCTCCGATAATGCCAAACTGCATCAGCGCGACCGGAGTGTCAAACAGAAACACATTGTTCGAGATATACGCCACCATCGCAGCACCGAACACGATGACTCCCTGCTGCTCCCAGCCTTCGCGGCGTACAATCAGCATCACAATGGCGCGCAACATCGCCAACCACACAAGCGTGTATGTCGCTAACCCTAGCGCCCCCTTCTCTGTCAACTCCCCCAGCAGCTTATTGTGCGCATTGTCAAAGGTTTCGCGCTGTGCCGTCTCCCAATCTATGTAACGCCCCCAGCTCACGAAGAAGTTTTCCGGCCCCCAGCCCAACAGCGGCCGTTCCATAAACATATGATAGCCCGCCACATGCGCCGCTACGCGAGCCTGCAGGGAGTAGTCCACTTGCTCATGCCCTGTTGTCGCCAGTCGCTCGATAGTGCCCGGCTGTCGCAACCTATCCTGCGACACATCACTCGGTTCGAATAAGAGCACTAACAGAGTGAGTATCAACAGAGCCGTGAAACCCACGCCAATCACCCATAGCGCAAATCTCGCCCTACTCCACACCAACGCTGCGACGGTGAACACAACGAACGCAACTATCAACGCAAGCACCCCAGAGCGAGCGTTCGTCAGCCACATCGCCCACAAACCCAGCATTATCGCCACTATCCAAAGTGTCTGCAGCCAAACCAGCGAGTTAAAGGTTTGCCCACCGGACTCGGCACGGGCACGACGACGGCGAGCGCGTCGGCCGCGGCGCAAAGCCCTCGTCCCGCCCCTATCATCTTGCGATTGCTTGCTGTTTCCACCCAGAGACGAAACCAGCAGCGCACACGCAAACAGCACACTCACCAACATATACTGCGCCAAGTACCCCGAGTTGCCGAGCGTCGCTTCCAAGCGTCCCGACGAGCTTGCCAGCACAGTGGATTCCACAAGACCGTATCGCTGCCCTATCCCTAGCATCGCTATCAGCAGGCACACTCCGATGCTTATCGTCAACACCCAGCGCCAATGTGCCCATGTGCGGAACACCGACGCCGCCATCACCACGAACGCCAGCCAATGCAGCAGATCCACCACCCCACCCATGCGCTCGTAGGTTGACCACATGCTTCGAGTCGAACTCGCTCCCATCAGCGCAGCCGCCGCCGACACGATTACCCATATCACAAACGCCGCCAATACCCAGCTTCGACGGGGCATATGCTGCGGCGAAATGAGCAGCAGCAGCACCCACAGTCCAAAGCTCACCTCTATCATCACGCGCGCATACAGCGCTTTGCCCACCACATACGGGAACAGCGTGGAGTCTGTCACCACGATAGGCGTCAGCATCACGAGCAGCAGCCCAACGCGCACACTCCACAGCAGCCATTGGGCAGCGTCCCTAAACCCCTCGCTTCCAGTACGACCCAAACTCAATTGTCCTTGACTCATAGATGCACCTGCCACCCTAACCAATCGCACACGCAGATAACTCTCACCCCATTATATTACACCAGTTGGCTCGGATAATTGCGGTGAAACGCAAGCCCGCCGCAATCCTGCCGAACCGACTGCTGTCCCGTTTGGCGCTCCCTAACCTTGACAGGGATACCACCATATATCGGATAATATCATTATCACAACAACCTCAATCTAGAGGCAACGCAATCCAATGACCAGCGTCATCTCACCCTACGGCGGCAGGCTCGTTAACCTCGTGGCACACGACCCGCAGCTCGCCGACCGCGCCAAGCGCATGCCCGCAGTCGCGCTCACCGACCGTGCGCTCTTCGACCTAGAACTGCTAGCCACCGGGGGGTTCTCGCCGCTGAGCGGCTTCATGTCGCAAGCCGACTTCGAATCCGTTCTGCAAACGATGCGACTTGCCGACGGGACGCTCTTCCCCATACCCATAACGCTGCCGGTGGACGAACCCCCACCGCTCGACACCGAAGTCGCCCTTCGCGACCGAAATGGCAGCATCATCGCCGTGATGACCGTTACCGAAATCTACGCTTGGGACAAGCAAGAGACCGCCGCTGCAGTGTTCGGCACACAGGATGTCGCACATCCGCTTGTAGCCGAAATGCGCTCTTGGGGCAAGTATAACATCGCCGGCCCCGTCCAAGTGCTCAACCTGCCCGCACCTCTCGATTTCCAAGACATCCGCCTCACACCAGCGCAGACACGCGCCCGCCTATCCCGCATCCCTACGCCAAACATCGTGGCATTCCAAACGCGCAACCCGCTCCACCGCGCCCACGAGGAGCTCACGAAGCGCGCGATGTCTCGCCTAGACGCTGCGCTGCTGCTGCACCCTGTGGTGGGCATCACGCGCCCAGACGACATAGACCATTACACGCGCGTCCGCACCTACAAGGCGCTCGTGCAAAATCACTACCCGCAAGAGAGAACGCTGCTCGCACTGCTGCCGCTTGCCATGCGAATGGCGGGGCCGCGTGAAGCGCTTTGGCACGCCATCATCCGCCGCAACTATGGCGCAAACCACATCATCATCGGGCGTGCCCACGCCGCCCCCGGCGCGGATTCCGAAGGCAAACCCTTCTACGACCCGTTTGCAGCGCAGGAAATCGTGGACGAACATGCCCACGAAACCGGCGTCAAAGCCGTTAAGTTCGCCGAAATGGTCTATGCCCCATCCAAAAAGCGCTACATAGAATCCACGGAGATAACCCCGAACACGCAAACGCAGTCCATATCCGGCACACAGGCGCGCGAACAATACCTCAACGCAGGCAAACCGCTGCCAGAATGGTTCACCCGCCCGGAGGTGGCGCACATCCTCGCCCAAGCGTATCCGCCGAAGCACGAACAGGGCGTGTGCCTGTGGTTCACGGGATTGAGCGGCGCAGGCAAGACCACAGCCGTGGACGCCCTCACATCCGCTCTGATGGAACACGGCCGCCGCGTAACCGTCTTGGACGGCGACATCGTACGCACCAACCTGTCCAAAGGGCTGGGCTTCAGCAAGCAAGATCGCGACACGAATGTGCTGCGCATCGCCTTCGTGGCGGCAGAAGTCGTGCGGCACGGAGGCATCGCCCTGTGCGCCGCCATCAGCCCATACCACAGCACGCGCGCCCAAATCCGCAGCCACTTCCCCGCAGACAAGTTCATCGAGGTCTTCGTGGACGCCCCGCTGGATGTGTGTGAAAGTCGCGACGCCAAGGGTCTATACGCCAAGGCGCGCTCCGGCTTAATCACCGGCTTCACGGGCATCGACGACCCATATGAGCCGCCGACAAACCCCGAAATCACGCTCGACACTGCTACAAACTCTGTGCAAGCGAACAACCAAACGCTCCTGTCGCACCTCAAGGCTGAGGGCTACATCAGGGGGTAGGCTGTCGCCGGACTTTTCGAACAGCCTCTTCTGCACTTGCATGCTGCTAAGCATAGAACCGACTGTGCATACGATTATCAGCGCTCTACCAGTGGGGATACCTGTTGCCCAAATAAACCTTGATAACGCCCGCCGCCGCCGCTAAACTGAATGAAGGCTACTCAACGATTTTATCCCACGCGGTGCTCATTCCCGCTTCCCCATCGCCTTGCGTACAACAACGACACAAGACTCTCAGAGCCACTCGCATCCTGCGGAAGCGCGCCGCCAAAAGGCACGCCGACTTCGCTTGCGCTTCACGGGAGCCGAAACCCTCTACGGCGTTCTGCTTGCTATGGGGTCGGCTCTCATCATACCGCTCGCGCCGACCCAAGTCGGCGGCGTAGAGGTTCAGCCGGAACACCTCGCCGGCGCAGTGGCAATCTTTGTGTCTCTGGGGGCGGCAATCTCCGCCTCCATATTCCTGCTGCCTGTAATGTACTGGATAGGCAACCACGCCGATGACCACCGCTCCATCCTCTTGTGGATACTCGTGGGCTTTGCGTTCGCCATCACATCCGCATTCCTCACGGGCGCAAGCGGGCCTCTGACCAATGTTCTCATCGGCACATGGTATGGCGTTATACCGCTGGAAAACCTCATTGACCAGATCATCGACTCGTTCTTTCGTGCGCCGTTAAGCTCGTTCATATACGGTGTGCTCGCATTCTCCCACACGCTGTTCATCAGTGCGCCGCTGTTCGCCGTCGGCGGCTGGATTATAGACATACTCAACCGCCAAGACCACCCCGGCATATACGCCCACGCCGCTTACGCCTTTGCGCTAGTCGTAGGCGGAACGCTCTTCCTGTTTTCAGCGCTAGGCCCCCTGAACATCATATCCAAGCTAGCCTTAGGCTAAATCACCTACCAACCCGTTAGACGCTCTCAAAGTTCAGCGCTACCATCTCAAAATATGCACCATCACACAGGCATCCTCAACCGCATCCTGACTGCGTCGAGCGCGCTCGCGCTATGCACGCTCATGCTTCTATTAGCTTCGGCGTGCGGCGATACACCCGACCCGCAACCCACACCACTTCCCCCGACGCCCACTCCCGCGCTTGAACCCACGCCTCTTGCGTCTCAACCAACCCCTATACCCACCCCGGAACCCCCGCGCATCACCACACGCCAGTACCGCACTCCCGGCACAGACACGGGTGATGTAACGCCCTTCACGAACATTGCGCCTGAGGCGCTGGGTGAACACGCCGCCGTGCACAACGACCTGCCCGGCGTCGCCATCTTCGACTATGACCGCGACGGCGACCAAGACTTCTACATCACGCAGTCCGCCGGCAATCCCAACCTTCTCTTCCGCAACGATGGCGACGGCGAGTTCACCGAAGTGGGCGAACAGGCAGGCGCAGCCGCCACAGAGAGCAACAGCACCGGCGTCGTAGCCTGCGACCTGAACAACGATGGCTACCAAGACATCTACATCAGCGCACAGGGCATCGTTGGCGACGGGAAAGGCTTCGAGGCTGCCGCGGACGACCCTGCACTGCGCGCAGCCATCACCGATCGTCTGCTCATTAACGACGGCAGCGGCACCTTCATCGACATCACTGACGCCGCATTCGGGGACGCAGCAAACACCCGCACTGGCACCAGCCCCGCCTGCGCCGACATCAACCGCGACGGCTGGCTGGACATCTTCGTGTCCAACCGCTCCGACTTGGACAACATCCATCCCGGGACGCCCACACGCGGCAACCTAAACGCACTCTACCTGAACAACCGCAACCTCACCTTCACTGAGATGGGCGCACAAGCCGGCGTCAGCGGCGAGCAGGTCGTATCGTGGGCGACGCTGTTCTTCGACTACGATGACGACGGCGACCCAGATCTGTGGACTGCCGACGATGGCGGGCCCGTCAAAATCTATCGCAACGACACCGAAGACGATGAGCCACGCTTCACTGCGGTGGAGCGCCCAATGGGGCTGGACAAGAGCGGCAACTGGATGGGCTTTGCACTGGGCGACTACGACGGGGACGCAGACTTGGATGTGTTCGTCGCAAACATCGGCTACCATCCCAAGACGCGCCCGCTGCCACTCGAAGGCAGCAGCGGCGATTGCAGCATCGCCCAGCAGTTCGAATCCGCCACCTGCGCCCACTATCTGCTTGCCAACAGCGGCACGATGTGGGTTCCGCGGCTCGGGCAGGTCGGGTTCTTCCCCGATGTCGCAGGCGCACTTCCCATCGCGCCCAGCCCGCTGATGCCGCCCGAGTCGCTAGATCCGGTGAAAATCCGCCTAGACTGGCGCATCCCCACAGGGCTAGCGGCGTACGATTTTGGCTTCGGCGCAGCCTTCTTCGACTACGAAAACGATGGCGACCAAGACCTATATTGGACGGGGTCGGCGCTCGGGCGCGGCGAATCGCCAGAGGGCAAGTGGTTTCCATCCGCCGGGCGCATGCTCCGCAGCAACGGACAGGGCGAGTTCCAAGACATCACTGTGGAGGCGCACCTGCTCAACATCAGCGGCGTGGACTACGGCATCCTAGACGCCAACAGCCCCCAGTTCGACCGCGATGCACAGCGCATCCACACGCAGTATCACGAAAACGGCAAGGGCTTGGCGAAGGGCGACCTAAACGGCGACGGCTACATCGACCTCATTGGCACCAACAGCGCAGGCCCCGTCTACAACGCCGACCAGACCGACCTCGATTATGCGGCGGGCCCCACATTCGTCTGGCTGAACGGCGGCGGCGAAAACAGCTGGCTCACGCTGCGCCTCACCGGACGCCAAGCGATAGACGGCACGGGCAGCAACGCCGACGCCATCGGCGCGCGCGCCTTCGTTACCACTAGGCACACCGACGGCACAACCCACACCCAGATTGGCGAAATCACCGCAAGCTCTAGCTTCCTGTCGATGAACAGCCTCGACCTGCACTTCGGTACAGCCGATGCCGACACAGTGGACCAGCTCACCATCTTTTGGCCCAGCGGCATCCGCCAAATCATCGCCGACATCCCCACCAACCAAGTCCTAGAAATCACAGAACCACAAGCGCCCCAGTAATCAGCTTTGAGGTTAGTCCGTTCGTTGCCCAATGAGGGTGTGGCAGGTTAATATAGGGCTTGCATATCTGCCTCGAAAATACGCCGCACACCACACATACCGCCCTCAATACCTGATACACTGCCCTAAATTGAACGGCTGGTCGATAACGATCTGAGCACTGATAGCTGAAGTCTGACCAACTAATTTGCTAAACGCACCTTCCCTGCTGCTAAACCGCACGAACATCCATTACGCATGGGTGATAGTGGCGATACTCGCCCTCGTGCAGATGGTTGCGCTGTCCATCAACTTCGCCGGCGGTGTGCTGGTAGAGCCGCTCACTGACCCTGACGGCGAGTTCAACTTCAGCTTCGGGGACATCGGGTTCGCATTCGGTCTATACTACCTGTGCGCTGCGGCGTTGGCGCCGGTCGCTGGCTGGCTGGGCGACAGGTACGGCCCGCGCAATATGATGGTGCTCGGTGCGTTTACCTACTGCGGCGTACTTTGCCTCGTCGCATTCGTCAGCGCTCCGTGGCATCTATTCCTCGCATTCGGCATCCTTAGGGGCGCAGTTCAAGCGATATTTATGGTGCCCCTGATGGCGGCGGTATCGGGCTGGTTCCGCCGTCGGCTCGGGCTTGGCACGGGCATACTATGGGCAGCAGCGGGCATCGGCCCTGCCATAATGTCCCCACTGCTGAGCGAGCTAATCATCGAAGTGGAATGGCAGCGCACCTTCCTGTACATAGGCATCTTCGCCGGGGTGTTCATCCTGCTGCTTTCCCTGCTCTTCCGCAGCCGCCCTGAGGACATCGGTGTAGCCCCTTATGGCGCAGACAAGATCGAAGCCTTACGAAACGGTGCGTCCAACAACATGGAACGCATCCGCTCCAAGGTCTTCAACCAACATGTGCGCCGCACCAAAGCCTTCTGGAACTTGCCCGCCATCCACGGGCTTGGCTGCGCCGGACATGGCATTGTGCTGGTCTTCATCGTCCCTTTCGCCGTGGCGCAGGGCATGAGCTTCACCGAAGCCGCATGGATACTGGGCATCATATCGGTGGTCAGCATACCCAGCCGCCTGCTAACACCCGTGCTCGCAGAGCGCTACGGCACAAAGACGGTGATGACTACCTGCCTGATGCTGCAGGGCTTGACCGTGATATGCCTATTCTTCGCAACCGCAAGCTGGCACTTCTACGCCTTCGCCGTGCTGTTCGCCATAGGCTTCGGCGGCGAATGGACGGGCTATCTCGTCATAAATCGCCAGTACTTCGGCAACGGTCCGATGGGGTCGGTGTACGGTTGGCAGATGTCTGGGGCGCTGCTCGGACACGCTTTCGTCAGCTGGATAGCAGGGCTAATCGTGGATCTGACCGGCTCGTATGATGCGGTGTTCGCGCTGTCCGTTGCCGCAAGCGTGGGCGGCGCACTGGTTACCATCAGCCTAGAACCCACATCGCGCATCCTCATCGACGATTGGGAGGCAACACTCCCGCAGGAGGCGCGCACCCCCACGCCGAGCACCTAACACCGCGCGCCCAAAGCTATAAGAAAGTAGTGTCTCTTTGTATCGGGGGACTACTCGGGCACGCCCTGAAGCTCTATTTCCTCGGCGAAGTGGCAGCTCGCCAACCGTCCGGGCGCAACCTCTCTGAGCGGCGGCTCTTGTGTGCGGCAAATCTCTTGTGCAAACGGGCAGCGCGGGTGGAAATAGCACCCCGACGGCGGGTTCGCAGGGTCGGCGACTTCGCCTTCCAGCACCATGCCGCGCGACTTCACCGCCGGATTAGGCACTGGCACAGACGAGAGTAGCGCCTGCGTATACGGGTGATGCGGGCGCGTGAACAGGTCTTCGGTAGATGCGACCTCCACTATCTTGCCCACATACATCACCGCTACGCGATGGCAGATGTACTGCACCACGCTCAAGTCGTGGCTGATGAACAGGTATGTGAGCTTGAACTCATCCTGCAAGTCCTGCATCAGGTTCAATATCTGCGCCTGAACCGACACATCCAGCGCTGACACCGGCTCGTCCGCAATCACGAGGCGGGGATTGACCACCAGCGCCCGCGCAATTCCGATGCGCTGCCGTTGCCCGCCGCTGAACGCATGCGGATACCGCCGCGCATACTCCACCGACAGCCCCACGCGCATCAGCATCTCTGCGACACGGTCTTCAAGTTCCTGCCCGCTCGCAATCCGATTGACACGCAGCGGGTCTGCCACTACATCGAAGACCGTCATGCGGGGATTGAGCGACGCAAACGGATCTTGGAAGATGAGCTGCATCTCTTGGCGAAGCAGCTTCATCGTCTCGCGATCGGCGGAGGCGATGTTCACCTGCTCGCCGCTCTTCATCGAGAAGGTAACATCGCCCCCCGTGGGTTCGACCGCCCGCAGGATGGCACGCCCCGTGGTGGTCTTGCCGCAGCCGCTCTCGCCCACCAGCCCGAAGGTCTCGCCCTCTCCCAACTGGAAGCTCACCCTGTCCACCGCTTTCACATACCCAGACACGCGCCGCAGCATCCCCTTGTATATCGGGAAGTACACTCGCAAGCCGTCCACATCTAGGATGCTCTCAGACGCCCCGTTGGCATCCGTCATCGTCAACTCAGTCATTTCAGACACCCGTCATCTCCGCCAAAGCGGGGATCCACTACGATTTCAAAAAGCCTTGCAGCGCACACGCAACTCATTAGCGCAAACTGAAAGGCTAAACCGGTTTCGCTACTCCCCCGCCGCAACCGCAGCTGCGGACGGTGCGGCATCTACGCCGCCTTGTTCATCCGCATACAGCAGGCAGCGAACCGTGTGCGAATCGCTGAAGTGCACCTCCGGCGGCGGCGTAACATCGCACACGCCGCTGATTGCCTGCGGGCAGCGTGGATGGAACGGGCAGCCGGGCGGTCGTATGAACGGCGGCGGCACGGTGCCGCTGATTGCGGTCAGCCTGTCGGTTTGGCGCTGACGGCGCAGGCGCGGAATGGACTTCAGCAGCTCCTGTGTGTACGGATGCTTCGGCTCTGCGAAGAGCGTGTCAGTAGGCGCGCGCTCCACTATCTTGCCCAAGTACATCACGATTATCTCTTCCGCCATCTGCGCCACGACACCGAGGTTGTGCGTGATGAGTATCATCGCCATGCCCAACTCACGCTGCAGGCTCGCCATCAGTTCCAGTATCTGCGCCTGCGTAGTTACATCGAGCGCGGTAGTCGGCTCGTCGGCTATCAGAAGTGTGGGCGAGGATGACAGTGCCATGGCTATCATGGCGCGCTGCCGCATCCCGCCGCTGAGGTTGAACGGGTAATCATCCACACGCCTGTCCGGGTCGGGGATGCCCACCTTGCCCAGAATGTCCGCAGCGATGGCGCGAGCCTCTTCCTTGCTCACATTCTGGTGCAGCATGATGCCTTCGATAATCTGCGACCCTATGGTGTGGACGGGGCTGAAAGACACCATCGGCTCTTGGAAGACCATCGTAATGTCAGCGCCGCGTATATGGCGCATCTGCGACCCGTCTTGCGGCAGTTGCTGCAGGTCGATGGTCTCGTCGCTCTCGCTGTTCGGGTGATAGATGATCTCCCCGTTGATGGTGCGCCCCGGCGGGCGCACGATGCGCATGATGGAGCGTGCCAACACACTCTTGCCGCAGCCGCTTTCGCCCACAACGCCGAGCACACGGCCACGCTCAATACGCAAGCTCACATCGTCCACTGCCCGCACTTCGCCCTCATCGAGGTAGAAGTAGGTCTGCAGGTTTTTTATGTCCAAAAGAGTTGTGTTGCTCATAATCTGTCAATTCATCAGTTATTAGCTAGTGAGTCGGTCGGCTTTCAAGATTGGGGCGCAGCCATCCCGTATTGATTATCCGAGAACGAACTGCTGATAAGCGGGCATAGGTTCCTAAGTCCGAATGGCGTACGGGTCAGCGGCGTCGCGGAGGCCGTCGCCCATGAAGTTGAACGCCATAACCGCTATCAACACGAATATGCCCGGTATCAGCAGCCACGCCGCCTCTGCCACCGCCTGCAGAGTCTGCGCCTCGAACAGCAGCACGCCCCAGCTTATCGCCGGCTCGCGCAAGCCCAGCCCGAGGAAGCTCAGCGAGGTTTCAGCGATGATGATGCCCGGTATCGCGAGTGTGGTGGCAGCGATGATGTGGCTCAGGAACGAGGGCAGCATGTGCCGGAAGACGATGCGGATTTCGTTAGTGCCGTACAGACGCGCCGCCAGCACGAAGTCCTCTTCACGCATCGCCAAGAAGCGCCCGCGCACCTCGCGCGCAAGCCGTGTCCACTCTATCAGCGATATGATTATGGTGATGGCGAAGTACACGCGTAATATAGACCAGTCGCGCGGCACAGCAGCGGACAACGCCAGCCACAACGGTATGGTCGGAATGGCGCGCACGAACTCGATGATGCGCTGGATGATGGCGTCTGTCATTCCGCCGCGCAGCCCCGAAAGCCCGCCGAGCATGGAACCTAAGAATATGTTCAGCGCCACGCCCACAAGCCCGATGGACATGGACACACGCGTGGCGTACATCAGGCGCGAGAACATGTCGCGTCCCATCCTGTCCGTGCCGAGCGGATAGAACGGCTGCGGCTCTGTGCTAGTGTCCACATTCAAGCCCATCAGATGCCAGTTGGTCTCGAACAAGCCGAACATCTTGTATTCGTGGCCGCGCACGAAGTATTGGATGGTGTGACGTGTGGTTTCGTCAGTTCGCCACTCCATCGCCAGATTGACCGGGTTGCGCTCGCCCTTGAGGTCGTACACATACGGAAGCTGCGGCGTGAAGCCGTCGAACAGGTGTATGCCCTGCGGCGGGATGAATGTGCGCGAGGCGAACTCAGCGCGCGGGTCGTGTATGGCGAAGAACTCCGGGAACAGCGCCACCACATAGAACAGTAGCACTACTATCGTGGAGATTACGGCGATGCGGTGTCGGATGAAGCGCCACCATATCAGCTTCCACTGCGAGGCTATGAATATCTGCTCTTCTTCAGACGGGCGCTGAATGGGGAGCGATTCTGTCTGTGCTGCCATCTAGTTAAGCTCCAATTCGGATGCGCGGATCCATCATCGCCAAAACGATGTCGGATATTAGCACGCCTATGAGCGTCAGCGTCGTGAGGATGAGCACGATTGAACCTGCCATGAACATATCCTGCGAAAGCAGCGACCGAAGCAGCAGCGGGCCCAGCGTGGGCAGGCTCATTACCGTCGCGACGATGAGCTGGCCGGATATGAGGCGGGGCAGCTCAAGCCCGGCGGTGCTGACAAACGGGTTCAGCGCAATCCGCACAGGGTATTTGAGAACCACCTTCCACTCAGGAAGCCCTTTGGCGCGCGCCGTCTCCACATACGGCTTGCTCATCTCGTCAAGCAGGTTCGCGCGCACGATGCGGGTGAAGCGCGCAGTGCCGTCCGTGCCCAGTATCAGCATCGGCACCCACAGGTTGGATAACATGTCCACAACCTTGCCTATGCTCCAAGGCGCAGTTATATACTCTTCGGAGAACAGGCCCGTTACCTTGATGCCAAACCAACTAAACGCAAACCACATGACCACAAGCGCTATCATGAAGTTCGGCGTGCCGACCCCAAGGTAAGACAGAATAGTGAAGAAGTAGTCGATGATAGTGTATTTCTTTACGGCTGATAAAATTCCGATGGGAACAGACAGCGTCCATGTGAATAAGATGGTACACACGCCTAGCACAATGGTCATTGCTAGCCGTTCGTTCACAAGTTCGACGACCGGACGCCTCCACTCGATGGAAAGCCCCAAGTCCCACTGCACGATGCCCCAAACCCACTTCAGATACTGGACATATAGGGGCTGGTCCAAGCCATACTGCGAGCGCAACGCATCCACTTCGCTCTCGTCCGCAAGCTCGCCCGTAGCCTGAAGCTGCGCGATGTAGTCGGTCAGGAAGTCCCCCGGCGGCGCCTGTATAATCGCAAACGCCACCACTGACATCAGAACCAGCATCGGGATGAATATCAGCAGTCGCCTGATTATGAATTGGAGCATATCCGCTCAATCCTAGAAGTGTATTTGTCTGTCGGTCTTCAGTATGTCTGTCCGACGCAACCGCCGAACCAATCAAATCGCTGTCTTAAATCGCCGGCACCACTGCACTCATCATCACTCACATCATCCTCCCCAATCATCGCCGGCGTTCCTCATCTGCCACCCAACGCCCGCGTTCTTGACGGAAAATCCGCGAGGCGTCGGGCGGGATACGGGTGTGGGATGAGGATATGTCCCACACCCGACTTGCTTGCTTGTCCATAGATGGGTCGGCGCGAGTATCTTGCGTATCGACCCATCTACTGGATGCTATGCTACTGCTTGTAGTACCACTGCTCCGGGAATGCCGTGTTTGGCGTACGGAGCGGCCAGTCGTTGCCGGCGGTTGCGGGCACATTCTGCAGGTCGTTGTTGACAATCAGCACGCCCTGCACCATGGGGCTAAGCCCGACGATGCCGATGTTGTACTGATTCTCGACGATGGTCTTGTAGATTTCCTTGCCCAATTCGTTGCGCTCGGCTTCGGGTAGACCGGGCCCGCGCTTATGCATCTCTAGCAGGGCAAGCGTTTCCTCCGTGCAGGGGAACGCAGTCTCCGCATCCGGGTCTGTTAGCCAACTGGCGCAACCCGGCCCGTGGAAGGTGCCGATGCCCTCGGGCGCACGCTTGCTGATGGAGCTGAAGGTGAAGCCTGCCGTGTCCTCATTCCACACCATCACTGCCCACTCATTCGTCTGCCAACGCGTGAAGTGCAGGCTGCGGGTGGTCTGGTTCACATTTGCCTTGACGCCCACGGCTTCCCATGCGCGCCCGACTACCTGAGCGGCGTCTGGCCATGTGCCGAACGCGTCCGTAACCGTGATGGTCATCTCTATGCGCTCGCCGGCACTGGTGCGCCAGCCTTCGCTGTCCTTGTCTGGGAATACGCTGTCCAGCAGTGCGTTTGCCGCATCGGGGTCGTACTCAGTGCGGAGGCTAGCGATGTCGTCGCCCGGATAGTGCGGGTGACCCGGCGAGGGCACGCCCTGCCGTATCTGTCCCAGCCCGAGGAACTGGATCTCTTGTATCGCCTTTCTGTCTATGGCGAGCGAAAGCGCCTGACGGAATTCCTTCGTCCTGATAGCATCCCCAGTAGGCCCGGGCAGGCTCATGTTGAAGAAGAACGCCACATCAGAGCCGGCGAATGTGGGCCAAGTGAACACACTATAGCCGCCGTCCGCTTCGCCATTCTTGAGCGTGGTGTACTGGTCGAGCTGGATGTGCCGACCTTGCATGTCGATTTCGCCCTGCACCGCCCTAAGCGTACCCAGCTCGGTGTTTTCCACGAGCGAGAGCTGAATGCCGTCCAGATAGGGGAGCTGGTTGCCGGCAGGGTCAACCGCCCAGAAGTATGGGTTACGCTCGGACATCACCACTTGGTCGCCTAGCGGGTTCGTGAACTTCCAAGGGGCGATAGTGGGCTTATCGGGATTTAGGTTGTACTGGGTCTGCGAGTCATAGTATTGCGTCCATGACTCAAACTCGGCAGCCTCAGCGTTAGCCTGAGCGTCCGGGTTGTACTTCGGATGGAACTGCTTCATGTAGTGCGAAGGCGCCCATGGCACATTCTTGGAAGAGCCATAGCAAGCCTCGTCCGCCTGCGCCACGATTTCCAAGAACAGGAAGTTCGGCACGGGGAAGATAAACTTGACGGTGGTGTCGTCCACCTTTTCCATGCGCCCAACTTCAGAACCAATCTTCAGGAAGAACGGCGGAAGCGGGTTCAGATCCTCGTTTAGGATGACATCTTCGTACTGGTACACGAAGTCGTCGGCGTTAAAGTCGTCGCCATCCGACCACTTCATCCCTTCGCGCAGGAAGAATGTCCATTCCTTGCCGTCATCCGACACTTCCCAACCGCGAGCCACGGATGGGATAAAGGAGAAGCCATCATTGGAGAAGCGCGCCAACGACGCACGGGACAGACGGAAGAAGTTGCAGCCGTCCGCCGGGCCGAGATAGAAGCGCCGCACAACACCGCCGTACTTACCGGTGTCTCCGAATGTGGGAATAATCATCGGTTGGGATGGGATACGCTCCCACACGGGAGGAAGCTCGCCGGAATCAACGCGCGCCACAAGGTCGGGAGATTCGCCGAGGTTGGACTTAACCACCTCAACCTCTTTCTCCACAATCTTCTGAACTTCCACCACCTTCTCGACCGGAACTTCAACCCGTTCGACTTCCGTTACGATCTTCTCAACCTCAACCTCCTTCACCACCTCGACTTCTTTGACTACCTCTTTTTCAACTTCGACAACCTTTTCAACCGGAACTTCGACTTCGACGATTTTTTCGACGACTTCCGGTTCAGCGGCTGGTGGCGCTCCACATGCCACAAAAACCGCAGCAACCACGAACATTGCTACCAAAAGCAATGCTGATCTTCTCATTTCTCTAACCTCCCTAATTTAATATAGATGTTCAGCGGACACGCTTTACGCCAGTTTGTCATAATCCGCTAGGCACTTTCGCACACACTTGTGGCGATTTTTGGAATGTTATGCAAGCAAAACCCAAATGTCAAGTATATTGCGTAAGTTTTCAGTCATGTCAGTCTTATGGGGGCGGCAAGTCATTCGCTCGGATTGGGTCTTTTCTCCGTTAGGAATGCGACTGATTCGCAGATTCAGCCGTGTGCCACCCCAAACCTCTGCATCTGCTGCATCTGCATCAAGCGCAACGCACACAAGCACAAAAATACCCCCACAGCTGATACAAGACCGCCCTGAACCTGATAAACTAACCCAAATCAGCCGGCAACACACTGCGACACATAGTTCCTATGCCTCCCATTCTCCAAATCCACGAGCTGACCAAGGACTTCGGCGGCGTTCACGCCGTCGACCACTGCACTTTCGAGGTCATGCCCGGCACCATCACCGGGCTAATCGGGCCGAACGGCGCAGGTAAGACCACCATCTTCAACCTCGTAACCGGCTTCGTCAAGCCCACATCGGGCACAATCACCTTTCTCGGCGAGCGCATCGAGGGGCTGCCGCCACATCGCACCTTCCGCAAGGGGCTGGTGCGCACATTCCAAATCCCGCGCGAACTAAAGCGCATGACGGTGCTGGAAAACCTGATGCTCGTCCCCACAGACCAAAGCGGCGAGCGCCTGTGGGTGTCGTGGTTCACGCCTTGGCGCATCCCCGCGCAAGAACGCCAAATCCGACAGCAAGCCATCGAGTTGCTCGAGTTCCTGAACCTTGCACACCTCAAAGACGAGTACGCCGGCAACCTATCCGGCGGGCAAAAAAAGCTGCTCGAACTAGGCAGAACGATGATGGCGAAGCCGAAGATGATACTTCTAGACGAACCCGGCGCAGGCGTCAACCCGACGCTTATGAACGACCTTGCCGAAGACATCCGCCGTATGCAGCAGGAGACCGGCGTAACCGTCCTCATCATCGAGCATGATATGGACCTCATAATGAGCCTCTGCAACCCCGTCATCGTTTTGCACGAAGGCGCAAGGCTCGCAGAAGGCACGCCCGAGCAGGTGCAGCAAAACCGTATGGTGCTAGACGCATACCTCGGCGACAACATATCCGCACCGAATACCTAACCGCACGGCAACGCCTAATCCCTAACCCTGAATTAATTTCGCATGACTATACTCTCGGCACACGACATATACGCCGGCTACGGCGAAACCGAAATCCTCCACGGCGTCAGCATCGACATAGACGCGGGGGAGCTTGTTACCATCATCGGGCCCAACGGCTGCGGCAAGTCCACCCTGATGAAGACCGTGTTCGGGCTGCTCACACCCACGAGCGGACACATCGCGTTCAATGACAGCGACATCACCGGCATGCCCACCGACCGCCTCATCCGAATGGGGATGTCCTATGTGCCGCAAACCGATAACACCTTCCCATCGCTCACCATCGAGGAAAACCTCCAGATGGGCGCATTCGTCCAGCCGCGCAACACCCAGCAGCGCATAGCCGACATCTACGACATGTTCCCCGACCTGAGACGCAGCCGCAAGCAGCGCGCAAACAGCCTGTCCGGCGGACAGCGCCAGATGCTCGCCTTCGGGCGCGCCCTAATGCTAGAACCCAAGCTGCTGCTGCTGGACGAACCCTCCGCAGGTCTATCGCCCATAATGCGCCAGCTCATCTTCGACCACCTCGTCCAAATCCGACAATCCGGCGTAGCCATCCTCGTAGTGGAGCAGAACGCCCGCGCCGCCCTGTCCATATCTGACCGCGGCTATGTCTTCGCATCGGGCGAAAACCAACTCCACGGCACAGCGCAAGACCTTCTCCATAACCCCGATGTCCGCAGGCTTTACCTTGGAGAATTGCGCGGGGAATTGCGGGAGAATACCGAAACGAAGCCTGACAAATCTCCGATGACCACTTCCCAATGACCATCCAAGCACTCACCGCCCGCGCACAGACAGCGTCTCGCAGCCACCTCGTATGGACGGTCGCTGTCGTCCTCATCATTCTCCCCCTGTTCCTACTAGCGCCGGGCAAGGTCACCAACGGGGTGCTGCTAGGCAGCACCATAGCGCTCGGTGCAATCGGCATCACCCTGATATACAGCATCTTGGGCTTCGCACATGTTGCCCACGGCGACTATATGACATTGGGCGCATACATCACCCTGTTCCTGCTGACCGCTGTCTTCCCCCTAATCGGCATAGAAGACATCGGGCTTGGGCCGTTCACATTCGGCTACTCGCTTCTGCTTGCCCTGCCCATCACTGTCGTTGCTACGATTGCAGTCGCGGCTGCGCTCGATCGCTTGGTGTATCGCCCGTTGCGCGACCGCCGTACAGGTGTTGTGATGCTGGCTATGATCTCGCTCGGCATCGCCATCGCGGTGCGCGGCATCGTGCAGCTCCTATGGACTACCGAACCGCAACACTATCCCCGCGAGGGGCGCCCCTTCTACCACATTGAATTCGACCTCTCGCTCATAGCAGTAAACATCCCGTTCGACATACGCATCCCGCCGGACAACATCTTCTTGGGGATAACCGCCGTGGTGTTTGCTGTGGCCCTGTATCTGTTCCTGAACCATACGCTTACGGGCAAAGCCATGCGCGCCACATCCGACAACATGGATCTTGCGCGGGTAACGGGCATCAACACCGACAGAATCGTCTATTGGACATGGGCAATCGCCGCCGCATACGCCGCCATAGCCGGCACGCTTCTCGCCGTATCACAGGCGCAGCTGCTGCCCATAACCGGCTGGAAGATACTCATCCCGCTGTTCGCCGCCGTAACACTGGGCGGCATCGGCAATCCGTGGGGAGCGCTCGTGGGCGGCATCCTCATAGGCGTGTCGATGGAAGCCTCCACCGAGTGGCTGTCTCCGGCGTACAAGCCCACCGTCGCCTTCGCCATTATGCTGCTCGTTCTGCTGATGTTGCCGCGCGGCATCTTCGGCGAGAACAGCCGATAAGGAACGCATATGGGGATTGAGATTTACTTGGCATACCTAGCCGGCTTCGGCATCCTTGCCGGCATCTACGCCATATTCACGCTCGGGCTGAACATCCACTGGGGGTATACTGGGCTGTTCAACATCGGCATCGCCGGCTTCTTCGCGCTCGGCGCATACACCGCCGCCCTGCTCACGACCGCTCCCCCATCGCCCGACCTGTACGAAGACTTCAAGTTCGGGGGCAACCTCGCACAAACCCTCAAGCTGGGCATAGACCTCTGGTTCTTCGTGGCATTGGCGGCGGCGGCGGCGGTCAGCGCCATCATTGCACTCGTCGTGGGCGCAATCACAATACGCCTGCAAGACGACTACCTAGCGATAGCCACGCTTGGCATCGCCGAGAGCGTCCGCCTCGCCTTCCTGAACGAAAAGTGGCTCGCCAACGGCTCGCGCGGGCTGTACAACATCCCCAAGTTCTTGGAGGACATCGTATCCCCCGCCAACTACGACTACATCTACATCGTGGTAGTGTTAGCCACGCTCGCCGTACTGTATTTCGCCGTACAGACGGCCATCCACTCCCCTTGGGGACGGGTGCTGCGCGCCATTCGCGAGGATGAGGTTACGGCTACGGCGAGCGGCAAGAATGTGTTCGCCTTCAAACTCCAAGCGTTCGTCTTCGGCGCAGCCATAATGGGCATCGGCGGCGCGCTCTTCGCACACGGACTTCGCTTCGTCGATCCGTTTGTCTTCGACCCCTTGCTGGCAACATTCATCATCTGGGTGATGCTGATGATAGGCGGCAGCGGCAACAACCTAGGCGCAATCCTAGGCGCATTCGTGGTATGGGGCATTTGGAGCGGCACGCAGTTCCTGCCCGGCGCTCTCAGCAACCCCAACCTGCGCTACTTCATGATAGGCTTGCTACTGGTGCTGGTGATAATGCTGCGCCCCAACGGGATATGGGGGGAGCGGCGGCGGGTCAGCGGCGGCTAGCGTCAGCCAACCAATCTTCGGCTGGCGGGCTGTTACAAGGCTGCCCTAATATCCGCATATCTGCGCATCTGCGACCCACACCCAAAGCCCAGTGCGCATACGCCGCCGTTTTCGCCGCCCCTAGCCCGGCAGATACTTGCGGTTCACCTTTGCCACATAGCTAAAGGTCGGGTTCACGAACTGCGTGCAGCGCGCCTCCAACACCTGCCCCAAGAACAGGTATGCCTCGCCGCGCGTGAAGCCATAGTCGGCTTCCAACCATAGGATCATCTCGGACAGCGCCAAGCGGAAGGCGTCTTCTGCGGGGCGCGCCATCGCCGTGGTCATAATGTGCGTGGCGTCGGTGATGCGTGGGAAGGTCATATTCGGCGGCAGCGGCGCAAGCTCACAGCGCAGCCGCACACGCCCGCCCGTCTCAATGCCGCCTGCGCCGCATATCTCGCCATCGCCCTGCCGAGCATGCATGTCCCCGATATGCAGCAGCGCCCCCGGCACATTCACCGGCAGCCACACGCTCGCCCCCGTGGTAACCTCTTGTATGTCGAAGTTGCCGCCCCATTCGCCCGCCCAAGCATTGGTGCGGCGATCATATCGGGGCGCAACGCCCACCACACCTAGCATCGGCGCAATTGGTATCCGCAGCGTGTCTGACCACAGAATATGCCCGTCCTCAATCCGCACCACCTTGTGATGCCTGCCGACGCCGCTGTCTCCAAGCCATCCGGGCATCGCCGCCGTGCTGCCACGATAGTTGGTGAACCCAAAGTCGTCCACATCTATGTCGCCGATATGCACGATGAGCGCCTGCCGGGGTTCTGCGCCGTTCACATAGATGCAGCCACTGGACGGGTTGCCCGCCCGCAGCAGCTCGCGCAGCCGTTCGCCGTCCGGATGGTCGTCCAACCAAGGCCCGCGGTTCATCTGCGACTCCACCTCGAACTCTTCGCCCGGATCCACAAACAGCGTCGGCGCATTGTCCGGCCCTGTTTCGAAATACAGCACATCCCTATTCGCTCGCTTCATACCACAAACCTCCCTCGTCAATCAGGTTCTTCGCCCATATCTGCCTTATGCTCACCCGCTCATCCGCCGCTGCACAGAGCGCCCTAGGGCATCCAAAGGCACCTCCCCACGATACCACATCGCCCAAAGGTGCGGTTATGCGAGCGATTAGTAACGGGTTCTTTATCCTATACACTTGCGTTTTTTATATTCATTCGCTATAGTTTGCATACAATTTTAGGATACTCTCGGCAGAGGCTGTATGATTGCGCCATAGGGTAGGCTTATGGCTGTGAATCGCACTGCGAACATACACAGCGCTGTGCCGCGCAAATCAGTCCCGGTTCGACTGAAACCAGAAAATGAGGAGATAACAGAGGATGACCACCGCAAACGGCTCTCGTAGAGATGATGTAGTCTTGGATGTCCAAGACCTCCGCACATACTTCGTAACCCGCTGGGGCGTGGTGAAGGCGGTCGACGGCGTCAGCTTCCAACTTCGGCGCGGCGAAACGCTCGGCATTGTCGGCGAATCCGGCTCCGGCAAATCCGTAACCTCGCTGTCTATCATGCGGCTTGTGCCCTCCCCACCGGGACACATCGTCGGCGGGCAGGTGCTGCTCAGCGGCGAGGACATTCTCGCCGTCGATGAGAGGGAGATGGAGAAGATCCGAGGCGACCGCATCGCAATGGTGCTGCAAGACCCGATGACCGCGCTTAACCCCGTCTTTGACATCGAGGATCAGGTGAGCGAAGCCCTCAAGATTCACAAGAATATGAAGGGGGCGGCGCTCAAAGAGCAGGTCGTCGAGATGCTTCGAAAGGTGCGTATCCCTGCGCCTGATGTGCGCATCCGCGATTACCCGCACCAGCTCAGCGGCGGGATGCGACAGCGTGTCGTGGGCGCAATCGGCATATCCTGCGACCCCGAAGTGCTCATCGCAGACGAGCCGACCACCTCGCTAGATGTTACCATCCAAGCGCAGTACCTCCGCCTGCTGAAAGACCTGCAGGAAGAGACGGGCGTGGCGATTATGTTCATCACGCACGACTTCGGCATCGTAGCGAAGATGTGCGACCGCGTGGCGGTGATGTACGCAGGGCGCATCGTAGAGCACGCCGATGTGCGCACCATCTTCAACAACCCCAAGCACGAGTACACCAAAGCGCTCATCAACTCCGTGCCCAAGCTCGAGGAAAAGACCGGTCGCCTCGCCCAAATCGAGGGTCAGCCGCCGCTCCTCTACAACCTGCCGGAGGGCGACGCATTCGCCGATCGCACACCTCTGCCCACCTTGGAGCAGGACTTCGAAATCCGCCCCGAGCTTGTGGAAATCGAGCCTGAACACTGGGTGCAGCTCTCCCACTCCTCGGTCGCAGAGTTCGACAAGTACAAGCATCTCGTCTCATATGGCGATGCTTATAACTAAAAACCGACAGGCTGCTGCCCTGCAGACGCAGTGCACAAATCTGCATCGCGCGGCATCAGCCTAAACCCACAGCAGACTAACTGATGGTGAAAACTATGGCTACACAAAACGGCGTATCCGGCGTCAATCAGTACAATGTAGAACACGCTCCGGGCGTCGACCCTAACTCCGACGCAATCATATCCGTCCGGCATCTCCGAAAGTGGTTCCCGGTCGGCGGCGCCCTCTTCAGCCGAAAAAAGAGCCTGCTCAAGGCAGTGGACGACGTGAGCTTCGATGTGGAGCGCGGCAAGACCATGGGGCTTGTGGGTGAGTCTGGCTGCGGCAAGACCACCACGCTCAAGGTGCTGCTCGGCTTGGAAGAGCCTACCGAAGGGACCATATACTTCGAGGGCGAAGACATCGCAACCATGAGCCGAGCCGGCAAGCGCGAACTGCGCAGCTCGGTGCAAGCCGTCTTCCAAGACCCGTGGGCATCGCTAAACCCCCGCATGCGCGTGGGCAGCATCATCGGCGAACCCCTCGAGGTCAACACCACGATGACCAAGAACCAGATTCGCTCGCGTGTGCAAGAGCTGCTGCAAGAAGTGGGGCTGCCGCCGTATCAAGCGTCGCTGTTCCCGCACGAGTTCAGCGGCGGACAGCGCCAGCGCATCGGCGTAGCACGCGCCCTGTCGCTGAACCCGAAGGTAATCGTGCTAGACGAGCCAGTGTCCGCGCTCGATGTGTCCATCCGCGCGCAGATAATGAACCTGCTCGTCGACCTACAGCAAGAGCACGGCCTCGCATACCTCATGGTCGCCCACAACCTCGCCACTGTGCGGTACATGTGCGACAGGATGGCGGTCATGTATCTCGGCGTAGTCCAAGAGATGGGCGACACCGAGAGCATCTTCAACAACCCCATCCACCTGTACACCAACGCATTGCTGTCTGCGGCGCTCCCCTCGCACCCCGACATCCAGCGCGAGGAGATCATCTTGCCGGGCGAAGTGGTATCACCCGTAGACCCACCCCCGGGCGATGTGTTCATCACCCGCACGCCGCTGGAAGTCGACCACAGCCACGAGTACGCTAACGCCCGCCCGCCGCTCACCGAAGTCGAACCCGACCACTGGGTAACCATCACCCCTTGGAGCACCATCGGCGGCGCCAAAGAGCAGGGCATCGACCTCGCAACTATCGTGGAGTAATCCCCTCCAACCGCATCCACCCCAAATGCAAGATAGGGAACGAGCATTGCAATGTGCTCGTTCCCTAGTCTTTTGTATGCGGTATGTGAACTTGATGGCGTGTGAGACACAGAACAGATGCCGCTGTCCCCTGTAGATGCACGATTGCGCAATGCGCAGAAACGGCGAGCCGTCAATGCACATTGGGGAGCGCATTACAGGCGATGTGCGAGCTTATTCGGTAACGGTGAATGTGCCTACCTTTTCGCCGTCGCAGAGGATGTCGAATGCGCCGGGCTGTTCCACGCTGAAGCTGTAGCTAAGGCGTGTGCCCGATTCCAGCTCAAGGTCGACCTCTGTTACGCCGGGGCCAAATGCACCGCCGGAGGCAGATATGGCTAGCCCGCTAATCTGATAGGCAACCTTGTCGCGGTCGCCGGTCATAGCGGCTGAACCCGTGCCAGTGGTGGTGATGTTTTCAGCTATGAGTTGGACGGCGTAGTTGAGACGCGTGCCTTTACTCACAGTAATGTCTGCGGGATCCGAGCTGCAGCCCTCTTCCGTATTGCTCACATCAATTCTGAACTGCTCGAATGCGGTAACAGGAGAGCGGTGGAACTCGCCCGTCTTATCATCGTCGCGCCGCGCCGGACGCCTGTCCCCGGACTCCACTTCGCAAGCAAGCGCGAACATTATCGCCAGCCCCAGCAGCGACAAGACGATATAAGGCATCGCCCTGACGCGCGCTAGATGTATGAAAATCGTTTGGTGCTGCATTACACTTTCCACTCCCTCTCAACACTATGAGATGCTGTATCCATGTGTATGCTGTCGTCAAGACAGCACTCCGAAGCCTATTCTCAACCGAGCGAAAACGCACTATAAATTATAATGGCGCTCCGCATAAGGTCAAGCCTGTGCGGAGCGCCGCTTGACGCATTGCCGTAGTCGCAGCCTAAAGGTTACGCAGGCGTGGGTCGAACTTGTCCCGCATCCAGTCGCCCAAGAAGTTCAGCGACATCACCACCAAGAAGATGCAGAAGCCGGGGAAGAACGAAATCCACCACGCGTCGCTAATGTAGGCGCGCCCGTCGTTCACCATAGCGCCCCAAGCCGGCGTCGGCGGCGGGATGCCAGCTCCGAGGAAGCTCAGGATGGCTTCGGTCAGGATGAGCTGCCCCACCCGCAAGGTTGCGATGACGATGACCGTGTTTATCACGCCCGGCAGCAGGTGCCAAATCATTATTCTGAATGTGGAAGCACCTGCAACCTGCGCCAGCGACACATAGTCTCGGGTCTTGAGCGACAGCACCTCACCGCGCACATTACGCACAAACGGCGTCCACGACAGCAGCGCAAGCAGCCCGATTAGGATGAGGAAGGTTTGCCCTATCGCAATCACCACTACGATTGCCACGAGGATGAACGGCAGCCCGAGCCATATGTCGGTAATACGCATGATGACTTCGTCGATGAGGCCGCCGAACCATCCTGCCACAAGCCCCATGGACACGCCGATGAGCAGTCCGCTCGTCAGTGCAATCGCCACCACCACCAGCGACACGCGCGCGCCGTGTATCATGCGGCTCAGCAGGTCGCGCCCGATGTTGTCGCCGCCGAGCAGGTAATCGCCCGGCACTCGCACTTTCGCCTGCAAGTTGGCTTGCTCCAAGAAGGCGCGCTCCACAGCGGCTTCGTCCGTCTGCTGCGCTTCGGGGATGACCACGCCGAACTGGGCTGCGGCGCTCCCCACATCGCGCAGTACCGGGCGCGGTATGGAACCGTCTTCGGTCTCGATGCTGAGGTTCGCTTGCGCCTTGAACGCCGTCTCTGCAACGGTGCTGCCGTAGAGCGGGTCTGCCAGCTGCTCTAGGGATATTTGCACATTGTAAGCTTTGGCTGCTTCAATGATACTAAGCCCTGAGCCTATGCCGTCACCATCGTCATCTCCACCCACGGGCACCCAGGACTCCGGCACATCCGGGCTGTCCACATGCTTCACTTGGGTTATGAGATCGACAGTCTGTGCAGTTACCCGCACGCCCGCTTGTTCATTGAACGCCTTGCGGATTTCAGTGGGTTCGGTCAGCGCTTCGAGCGGCAGTTCCACGCCGTATTGCGCTGCTGCTTCAACCACTGCAAGGTCCGTGCTCTCGCCGTCGATGGCGACTACGCGCGGTAGGTTGGATACGGACACGAGCACAGGGTCATACCAGAACGGTGCAAGCGTGGTGTTATCCGGTATGGACTCAATCGGGCTGTACGGCGCCAGCACATCTGCGAATAATGCGGTGAGAATCAGCAAAGTCAGCACCACAATGGAAACGAGCGGCCAGCGCTTTATGGTGTTCCAGAAGCCCACTATTCCCGTGCTGGAATAGCCCTGACTTGCTATCAGTTCTGATGAGAGTTCTGCTTGAGCCATTGTTACACCTTATGAATCAACCCGAATGGGCTAACTTGAGCAGGAAGCTGTGATAGCGCTTCGAGTGTAAGACTATAAGACTTAAGAGTAGCGTATGCGCGGGTCTATGTATGCGTAGAGCAGGTCGGTTAGGAAGTTCATCGTAACATACATCGTTGTGAACACCATCACCACCGACACCATCACGGGGAAGTCGTTGTCTTGTATGCTGCCGAAGGCGAGCCTGCCAAGCCCCGGTATGGCGAAGATGGATTCGGTTACGACTGCGCCGGTGATGAACCCGGTCAGCAGCAGCGACGAGAATGTCAGCGGCGCTATCAACGCATTCCTGAACCCGTGCTTCCATATGACCGAGTTGCTCGACACGCCCTTGGCACGCGCCAGTTTGATGAACTCAGAGTCGAATATCTCCAGCATTGCGGAGCGCACCAGCCGCAGGTAGCTAGCGGCGGCTATCCAGCCCAGTGTTATCGTGGGCAAGACATAGTACTCCCACTGGAATATGCCCTGACCGCGCTCGCCCAGCGTGCCTGTGGGCAGCCAGCCCAAGTACACCGAGAATATCAGGATGAGCATTATGCCCACCCAGAACACGGGGAGCGCTTGACCAAACAGAGCGAATCCGCGCCCCAATAAGTCGAACATCGAGCCGCGTTTCACGGCGGACAGCACACCCAGCGGTATGCCTATGATGGATGCGAACGCAAACGAAGTGAACGCAAGCCGCAGCGTAACCGGCAGGCTCGTAACAACCTTCTCAAACACGCTCTTGCGGTCTATCAGGCTGTCCTGCCAGTCCCCTCGCAGGATGTTGCCCAGCCAAACAGCGTACTGCCAGACGATGGGCTTGTCCAAGCCAAGCTCCTCGCCCAGCGCATCCCACCGCTCCTGCGTGATGCCGTAGCCGCCCTCTTGGGCGTATAGGTAACGCGGGTCTCCTGCCATTCGAGACAGCGTGAATGTCAACAGCGTAGCGCCGACGATGGCAAATCCCGCAAACGCGATGCGTCTTATCAGAAACCGCAACATTTGTTCAAACTTCTCCCAACATTCAGAAACGCCCCTCTATCCACACATCCCAACCCGTCCGCCGTCGGGCTACTTTGTTCCAATATCACCCATCATCCCCACAACCGCCCTAAACAGATTCCTCCAACATCCCCCGCCGCCATTCAGTCCCCGTCCGTTCCTATGAAAATATGTCTACCCAAACACGGAGATGGTAAGGGGGGGAGCGCCCACTCCACGCTTTCTTTCCATTTCTCAATTCGTTAGTTTACTTCCTCTAAAAAGCTCTATTATTAACCTGCAAGCGCCCCCGTAGTGTGCTGCGAGGGCGCTTGCATCTATGGCTGTAGCGCCTGCCGATTGTAGAGCAGACTTAACTACTTCAGCTTGATGGTCCGGATGTTGTTGATGCCTGCGAGGTTGCCGTTGGCGATAGGCCGCTGGTCCCAGCCCTCGATGGCGTCAGGGTTGTATGCGGGCCAAATCGGTATCTCGAACACGCCCACGCAGAGCGCCCAGTGGCGGTTGCTGTCGTAGAAGGCGGCGGCGAGTTCTTCGCGCTTCGCCTTGTCCGGCTCACCCGCCATGCTGAGGTAGGACTGGGCAGCGAAGGGCACTTCCATCGCCACGCCATAACCGCCCGCGCTGATGGAGCTCATCACGAAGCCGTGCGCCCAGTCATACGGGAAGTTCGCCTTATTCTCGTCTCCGCAGCCTGTGAACGGAGTCTTGTTCGTCCGTGCCACGAGACCCGGGCGGAATGTACCGTACTCGGTCTTAATCAGGTTCACCTTCACCCCGAGGTTCTGCTGCCAGCCTGCGCCGACCGCTTCACCCACATCAGAGTTCAGCTCGCCCGTGCCGATCCACATATCCATCTCGAATCCGTCGGGGTAGCCCGCTTCGGACAGAAGCTGCTTGCCCATGTCGTAGTCGAGGCCCCAGCTCCACTCGTCGCGATAGTTGGGGTTGTTGACGGATAGATACGGCTGGTGGTTAACAACGCCGAGACCTGCGATGACATTCTCAAGCAGCGATTCGCGGTCGATGCTCCACGCAAGTCCGTTGCGCACGAGCCGAGCGTTCTGCATAGAAGCCGTGTCTTCGCTGTATGAGCCATCCTCGAACGGGTTGCCAATATATGGATAGCCGTCGGTCTCACGGTCGCGCTCAAGCTTTTCGCCCGTCAGCGCACCGAACTCTTCCCAGTAGTTACCGGAGCCGAGCGAGATGTTGAACATTGAGTTGAACGCAGAGCCGCGCTGTGCTTCATAGCCATCGGCGATGAGGCCGGGAACATCTGCCAGCGCCACCTGTGCGATCTGCGCCTCGCCTGCCTCTAGGGCTGCGCGGCGGGATTCGCCTGCGGGGATGTCAATCCACTCTACCGTCTCGACGAACGGGCCGATGTTGCCCTCGCCGCGAGCGTAGTAGTCGGGGAATGCGGACAGGAATATGCCCTTCTGCTGTACCCACTCGTCGGCGACGAATGCGCCAACGCCGGAGTAGTCATCCTGCATACCCTCAACGCCCTTTTCCGCGTATACCTTGCTGCTTACGATGCCCGCCGTCTGCCAGAAGCGGCTGAAGCGGTGCAGCACGCCGCGACTGTCATAGTTGCGGTAGTGGAGGCGCACGGTATAGGGGTCTATAGGCTCCATGCTCGCAATCAGCGGTGCAAAGTCGCCTGCCTGCCCGTGGACGCTCTCAGGGTTGGTAACCGAGTTGGCGTCGTTGTATGAGAACGCCACATCTTCGGAGGTCATTTCGCCCCAACCGTTGTGGAACTGGACGCCCTCACGCAGGGTGAAGTCGCCATACTCAAGCGACGGGTCTAGCGTGAACTCGGTAGCCAGCATCGGCTCGGTCGTCGGAGAACCGCTCGCATCCAGCTTGGAGTTGAACAGCGTCTCGGTCATGCCCGCCATGTAGATGATTTCGGCGCAGCCACCCGCCGAAGCGGAGCAGAAGCGCGGCAGACCGTTGGGTGCGCCAACGCGCGTAACTGCTATGGTGAGCTTGCCCTCGGGCGTGGGACCCTCTTCCATCATCATCCCTGTAGCCGGTGCCGCGGTCGCCGCTGGGGCGGGCGCTGGCGCTGGCGCCTGAGGTGCAGGTGCCGGTGGTGCTGGCGCCTGCGGTGCGGGTGCTTGCGGTGCAGGTGCCTGAGCTGCAGGCGCCTGCGCAGCTGGTGCTTGCGGCTGTGCCGCCGGTGCTGCCGGCTGCTCAGCGGCGCAAGCTCCCGCCACCAACGCCATCACCGCAAGCGCAGTAACAATCCCAAATAGGGACTTCTTCTTTAACCACTTAGACATCATTTCTGTGTGTCCTCCCTCCTTACTTATGCTCTTGCTAATACAAAAGCGTCTGAACTTTAACGCTCCGTCTCGCTGCAACAAGTTTACCGCAGCAAGTTTGATAGTATTTATCACAATCTGCAAAGGCAAGTCAAGGCTTTCAACACGAAATACCGAAAAATAGGGCGATTTTCCCTAGCAGTGAGGGTGCTTTCAGGTTTCGCCTGCCGCCTTTGTGCTATCATCTGCGCTATCATCTTAACGGATTTTAGACATCCAACACGGTGTCAAAACTCCACTTCGCCCGCACAAATCCGTCGACCACTTGCGCGCTCGAATCTGATAAAATGCTGCTTGGTAATCGTCAATCTAGTAAAATCAAGCATTGAAACTGAAGTCAAGGAGGGAGACCATGTCCGATTTTGAAGGCGTACTGCCGGCAATCATCACCCCTATGGATGCTGACGGCAACCTGAACGAAGCCGCATTCCGCGAGGTTATGGAGCACAACATCCAAGCCGGCGTGCACGGTTTTTGGACGGCGGGCGGCACGGGCGAAAGCGTGCTGCTCTCCGACGAAGAGAACATGCGGATTGCCGAAATCGCCGCAGACCAGAACCGAGGCCGCACCAACAACATCATGCATGTGGGCGCTGCCACCACCGAGCGCGCTGCCAAGCTCGCCGAGCACGCCGCCAAAGCGGGCAACGAAGCCATCTGCTGCGTCCCGCCATTCTTCTATCGTCAAACAGACGATGCCATCGTAGAGCATTATCGCATCGTCGCCAACGCCGCAGACCTGCCTCTGTTCGTGTACAACCTGCCACAATCCACAGGCGTGGAGATTACCCCCGAGCTGATGCTGAAAATCCAAGACAAAGTGCCGCAGCTCAAGGGACTCAAGCACTCGGCTATGACATTCCCGAATGTACGCGCCTTTGCCAAGATGGGGCTAGACTGCCTCATCGGCAACAGCATGCTGATGCTCCCGGCGCTCACCATCGGCGCATCTGGCTGCGTGGACGGCCCGCCGAACTACGCCCCCGAGCTTTGGGTTGACATCTGGAACGCATACCAAGCCGGCGACTGGGAAGCGGCGGAGGCGGCGCAAGACAGGGCGAGCGACGCCACCCTGCTGGCGCGCACCTACGGCTTGCATCCCACCGCAAAGTTCATCCTGTCCGAGCGGCTCGGCATCGACTGCGGCGACCCGCGTGCGCCCGGTCTGCCCCTCACATCCGCACAGAAAGCCGATGTGCTCGCCGCGATGGAGCGCATTGGCATCGGCAAGGTGGCAACACCCGCTGCCGACTAGGCTTCCGCACAGCTGGGGCGAATTGGGCTTGCAGGGTCGGTCGGCGAACTGCCGTCCCGCTCCCAAGCGCGGTTCGCCCTCATCGCCCCAACACATCTATACATCGGAAACACAGCCGCGTATCTAGCCGCCACACTTCCCTCATCTATCATCCATCTTATTCCGTCTCTTCTATTGTTCCCCATATCCTCTATAATGGGTGCAGGAGCAAACGCATCCGACAATAAACGAAAAGCGGGAGAGTTTTAGGATAAAGTGGAAAGTTTCTTTGCATTGTCTATAAGAGGCGGGTTGTCGTTCTTGATAGGGCTGGCGGTGGGTTTTGTCAGCCTCGCCCTGTTCTCTTCCATAATCCCGCCATACTGGAGCGAGCGGCTCACGCTGATAGCCCTCATAGTCGGCGTGTGCATAGGCTTCGTGGTGGCAATTGCGTGGTTCAAGCCCGAGGCGTCAAACCGCGTCATCATCATCGGCTTCATTTTGGCGTTCAGCGTAGCGATTCTCGGCTCGCTTGGAGGCTACATCTACGCCGGCATCTTCGATGTGGAGGTGCGCAACGACCTGCTCATATCCCGCGGGTCTGCCACATCCTCCGCCATATGGGTGTTCGCCATCGGCTGTGCGACTGTGCTGTCCACCGCCTTCAGCGGCATATACTACGGCTTCCGCTTGCTGCGATACCACGAGGTGTAGCAAACCACAGGGTCGCCCAGTGCCAGCGAGACGCAGCGCCCACACCATCCACTACCACTAATGAACCGCAGGAGCCGCCTGTATGCCCCAGTCGCCCATATCGTCGGTCAACACCCTCACATTCGACCTGTTCGGCACGGTCTTGGATCTTGCGGGAAGCCTCGTTCCACACATAGACGCCTTCCTCAGCCGCCGCCAATCCCCCGTCGACGCCAACGAGTTTTGGGCGCAGTGGCGGCATCGACAGCGCATCGAGCAGTACCAAGACACCATCCTGATGATGGGACACAGCGGCTATCTGACCGTGTGCGAATACGCCTTCCTCTACACGCTGCGCGCCAACCGCATCCCGTTCGAGCGCCCCGAAGTGGACGAGTTCATGCAGGTTTGGCAGCAGCTCAGCCCGTTCGATGACGCAGTGCGCGGGCTGCATCGCCTCAAAGACCGATACCGTCTCGTCGGCTTGTCCAACGGCGAACCCCACTACTTGCGCCACCTAGCGGACAACCGCATCAAGTTCGACTTCGACGCCGTCATATCCGTCGAAGAGGCGGGCGCATTCAAGCCGCATCCCGGCGTCTATCGCAAGGCTGCGCGCCTGCTGCAAGCCGAGCCTGCCGAGCTGATGATGGTTGCATCGCACTCGTTCGACATCATGGGGGCGCGTGCGTGCGGCTATCGCGCCGCATATGTGAACCGCTACGGGCTGCCGATGGAAGAGACGCCGCACCAGCCCGACATCGTTACCGCCGATTTCGACCAGCTCGCCAGCTACCTGATAGACGGCGTGGAACCCGTGCTGTCTGACGCACCGCCACAGAGGGAAGAATGATGAACGCAGCGCCCGACGCAATCGTCATAGGCGGAGGAGTCATCGGCTGCTCTATTGCCTACCACCTCGCCAAAGCCGGAGTTAAGACAACGCTGCTCGAGCGCGAGCGAATCGGCATGGAGGCGTCAAACGCCGCATCCGGCGTCCTATCGTCCATGTTCGGCAACACAGACGAGCCGTACATGCGCCTTGTCAACGACAGCCTAGCGATGTTCCACACCCTCGCACCCGAGCTTGCCGAAGCCTCCGGCATAGACATCGAATTCGCCCAATGCGGCGAACTCACCCTCGCCTTTACCGAAGCTGAAGCCGAAACGCTCTACGCAGCGTTTGTCGAAGGCGAATGGCAGAGCGAGGACGCCCTGTGGCTGAGCAGCAGCGCCATTCGCGATAGGGAGCCTGAGATAACCGAGACCGCAGCGGGGGCGGTGTATGTCCCAGATGTGTGCCGCGTCAACAACCAGCGCCTCAGCGACGCCTACGCCCGTGCAGCCGCACAGCTAGGCGCAGACATCCGCCAGCATAGCGAAGTCATCGGGTTAATCCGCAGCGGCTTGCGCATCACCGGCGTCCGTTTGCACAACGACGAACTCGCCGCAGACCACACCATCATCGCCGCAGGGGCGTGGAGTCCCCACATCGCCGAATGGGTGGGCGGCGATGTCCCAGTTCGCCCCGTGCGCGGCGTCAACCTGAACCTCCAACCGGCGGGACGCAGCATAAAATCCGTCATCCACGGCGGATGGGGCTTGCTTGTGCCGCGCAACGACGGCACCATAATCGCAGGCGCAACCGTCGATGAGGCGGGCTTCGACTGCCGCGTAACGGGCGGCGCAGTACAGGACATTCTGGAAATATCCACCCAGATCATACCATCGCTTCGTGATGCTCGGCTCAACTGGTCGGTAGCCGGCTTGCGCCCAGGCTCCCCCGACGACGCCCCGATACTCGGCGCAGTTCCGGGCTGGCGAGGCTTGCATGTAGCGGCTGGGCACTACCGCAGCGGCATACTGCTCAGCGCTGTAACCGGTAAGCTGATGGCAGAACACATCACCGACAAAGACCCCGACCTCATCGAACACTTCACGCCACGCCGCTTCAGATAACTTCGTCCGTAACATAGCCGTCTAGCCCCTGATGCACACCTTTGCGCTGTGCTTGCCCTCAGCCGCAAGCGCCTTACCCCGCTGATGCAGGGTTAAGGCCGCCCCGTCGGCGCATTCTCGGGCAGCAACCCTTCGTGCTTGAGTTCTGCCCACAGGTCGTCCGGTATCGGATACCCCACCATGTCGAAGTTCTCTTGCACCTCGTCGGCAGAGACCGCGCCGGGGACAGTCGCTGCCACAGCCGGATGTAGCAGCCCGAACTGCAGCGCCGCAGCCTTCAGCGGCACATCGTGGCGGTCGCACACCGCCTTCACCCGTTGCGCCATTTCCAGCACATCAGGCGGCGTTGCCTTGTAGAAGTATGTGGTGTCCTGCCCTAGGTCGGACGCTAGCACGCCGCTGTTGTACGGCCCACCAAGCACGATGCTAATGCCACGCTCTTCGCACAACGGCAGCAGGTCGTCCAACCCCGAATGGTCCAGCAGCGTGTATCGCCCTGCCAGCAGGAAGCAATCGAAGTCCGCCTCGCGCGCGAACTGCGCCAGTGGCTCGCAGAAGTTCATCCCCGCGCCAATCGCCCCGATGACGCCCTGCGACCGAAGCTCAGCCAGCGCCGGGAACGCCTCGCTGACTGCCTGTTCGTGAAAATCGTCCGGGTCGTGTATCAGCACGATGTCAATGCGGTCAAGCTCCAGCCTCCGCAAGCTATCCTCGAATGAGCGCAGCGTCCCATCGCGGCTGAAATCGAACGCCACTTCCATCTGCGGCAGGTTGCGAAACACATCTTGTCCGGGCGCAGCGTCCACCGGGTTCAGCACACGCCCCACCTTCGTGGACAGGACATAGCCGCTGCGGTCAGCGCCTGCCAACCCTGCGGCGTAGTAGCGCTCGCTTCTGCCCGCCCCATAGAAGGGCGCGGTGTCATAGTATCCGATGCCAAGAGCCAAGCCCTTGCGGATGCTCTCTATGGAGCGCCGCTCGGCGATGTCAACGGGCATGCTGCCGAACGGAGCGCCGCCCATTCCCAAGCGCGTTACCCGCAGCTCCGTCCTGCCAATCGCAGCCGTATCCAACGGATTCATCGCACACGCCCCTTTCACACATTCGCGTTGACCTACCCCATCGCAGCCACTCAACCACCGCCCGCAATGCGCCCATCTTACCCCAATCACCCCCCGAATGCACATGCCGCACAAACCCTATGCGCACAAGGTTCGCGCACATGCCGCCCTCGCCCGCATTTGACACCGCGCGCAGATATGTTGCTATAATCGCAGGTGAAGACTTTCCGACCGACTGAAACACTGACATGAAGATACGCAAAGCAGTCATACCCGCCGCAGGATTCGGCACGCGCTTCCTGCCCGTAACACGCACCGTCCCGAAGGTGATGCTGCCTGTTCTCAGCGAACCCGCCATCCAGTTCTCCGTGCAAGAGGCGGCAGACGCCGGCATCGAGCAGGTGGTGTTCGTCATATCGCGCGGGCAAGAAGCCACCAACGAATACTTCCAACCCGCGCCGACACTGGAAGCCGCCCTAGCCGAGCGCGGCAGCACCGAGCTGCTGGCGTCTATGCGTCGCATATCATCCATGGTGCACACCGATGTTGCCTATCAGGACGAGCAGCGCGGCTTGGGGCACGCCGTGCTGCAAGCCAAGCCCCTCATCGGCGACGAACCTTTCGCCGTGTTCCTGCCCGACGACATCATCTATTCGGATGCGCCCACAATCGGCGCTATGATGGATGTGTTCGCAGAGCGCGGCGCATCCGTCATCGCCGTCAGGCATGTCCCGGACGAAGCCATTCCCAGCCTCGGCATCATCGACCCCGAACCCATCACCGACACCGTGTACGCCGTTAAGCGCATGGTGGAAAAGCCCCGCCTGCAAGACGCCCCGTCCAACCTCGCCATTGCGGGGCGCTATGTGCTGACGCCCGAAGTCTTCGGTGCGCTGGAACGAGCCACACCCGGCGCCATCGGCGAAATCCAGCTGACCGACGCCATCGAAGCCGTTCGCACCGAGCAGGGCGCATTCGCCTATCGCTTCACCGCCGACCACTTCGATGTGGGAACGCCCATCGGGATGCTGAAGGCGTCTGTGTACGCCGCCCTCAAGCGCGAGGATATGGCGGACGAAGTCAGAAATTGGCTGCGAGAGATACTCTGAAATGGGCAAAGCCCGTTTCTGCATGCCAACGCTAATCAGAAAGCGAGGATATGGAAATGGACAAAGCCCTCTTCGGCGTGCGCGTCATAGACCTCACCCAGTACGAAGCCGGCACATCCTGCACGCAGATGCTGGCGTGGCTCGGCGCAGATGTCATCAAGGTGGAGAACCCCGCCAACGGCGACCCCGGGCGCAACATCATGGGCGCTGACGGCGACTCCAACTACTTCCTCCACTACAACAGCAACAAGCGCAGCGTAACGCTCGACTTGAAGTCCGAAGACGGCAAGCAGGCGCTGCTGGGGCTGGTCAAGCAGGGCGACATCGTCGCAGAGAACCTCTCGCCCGGCGCGCTGGAACGGCTCGGGCTGGACTACGATGTGCTGGCGGCGGCGAACCCGCGCATCATCTTGGCGCGCATCAAGGGCTTCGGCACATATGGGCCATACAGCAGCTACAAGAGCTTCGACCCTGTGGCGCAGGCAGCGGGCGGCGCTTTCTGCTCGACGGGCGAACCCGACGGCCCGCCGATGAAGCCCGGCATAACCGCCGGCGACTCCGCAACCGGGATGCACGCCGCAATCGGCATTCTAGCGGCGCTGTGGCAGCGCCAGTCCACCGGCAAGGGGCAGGTGGTGGAGGTGTCTATGCAAGACGCCATCGTGAACCTCGGCAGAACATGGATGACGCGCGCAGAGCAGGGCAGGGTATCGCCGCCGCGCACCGGCAGCAGCTTTGGCAACCGCCCCGGCGTGGGCATCTTCCCCTGCGCGCCCGGCGGCGCCGACGACTATGTGTACATGATAGCCTTTCCCTTGCGCCCCGCGATGTGGCGCGCAGTGGCGGACGCCATCGGCAGCCCCGAACTCGCCGCCGACCCGCGCCTGAAAGACCCAGCGAGCCACCCCGAACTTGCCGACGAAATCAACGCCGCCATCAAGGCGTGGACGATGCAGCGCAGCAAGTTCGAGGTGATGCGCATCCTAGGCGAACTCGGCGTTCCCGCCAGCGCCTGCTTCAACGCCGTGGACATTTACGCCGACGAACACCTGCGCCAGCGCGAGATGATAGTTAGCATTGACCACCCCACGCGCGGGCACTTCACGCTGCCCGGCTGCCCGGTCAAGCTCAGCGACTCGCCTGTCGACTTCAGCCCCGCGCCATTGCTCGGGCAGCACAACGACGAGGTGTTCGCAGAGCTGCTGCCCAGCGCTACGCCGGATGACTCAAACCACTCACCCTGAACGCATCATCATTAGGATGGCAACATGAAATTCGGCCTGTTTCTAGAATGGCCCAACCCCACGCAGCGCAATTGGAAGCTCCTATTTGAAGAGGGCGTGCAGCAGGTGCAATACTCGGAGCATATGGGGTTCGACTACTGCCTCATTGCCGAGCACCACTTCACGAACTACGGCAACTCGCCCTCCCCGCTAATGCAGGCGCTGTACATCGGGCAGCGCACGCAGCGCATCCGCATCGGCACGGCATCGGTCATCCTCCCCGTGTGGCAGCCGCTGCGCTTGGCGGAAGAGCTGGCGGTGCTGGACAACCTCATCGACGGGCGGCTGATGTGCGGCGTGGGCAGAGGCTATCAGGGCTATGAGATGGCGGGGTTCGGCAGCGGCTTGGAGGAATCGCGTGTCAAGTTTGAGGAAACGCTCGATGTGCTGCTCAAAGCGTGGACATCGGACGAAGCCTTCACCTACCAAGGGAAGCAGGTGCGCATAGTCAATCCCGTTACAGTGCTGCCCAAGCCCTTGCAGCAGCCACACCCACCCTTGTGGCTCACCGGCACGAGCGTGGAGTCCATGCGGCTGGCGGCGGCGAAGGACATGCTGCCGCTGTCATCGAGCATGATGGGGCTGGACGGCGTGCGCAAGCAGATGGCGTCGCTGGTTCAGGCGCGCCGCGTGCTCGGCAAGCCCGCTGATGGGCTGCGACTCGGGCTGCAGTGCATGACATATGTCGCCCCGACAGACGAAGAGGCGCATGAGGCATTGCCCTATGTTCGCTGGCAGAACCGCGCCCAACGCGGGCTAAACCGCCACGATGTCCACAACGGCAATGTGAACGCAACCCCATACGAAGGCGAGCTAGGCGACGATGCCTTTTTGGACAGGCTGTTCTTTGGCAGCCCGGAGACGGTCATCGAGAAGTTTCGGCGCACGGCAGCGGTCGGGGCGACGCACATCAGCAACTGGATGATGTTCGGCGGCATCGAGCACGAGAAGCTCATGCGCTCCATCAGGCTGATGGGGGAAGAGGTCATCCCGGCGCTGCACGACCTCACGCCGCCCGCATCGCTCTATGCCGAGCTTGCGCAAGAGCCGACGGTAACCACCGAGGAACTGCAGTCCGCCCGCTTCGCCCGCGCACCACGCGACATGGCAACATAACGGGTGCGCAGAACCGCTGCCTGCCGATGCTGCTGCAACGCCGCGGGCTTCTGCCTTCGACCACCTGAATGGAAACGCCACCCACTTCGTAAAGGTAGCGTTTCCATTCAGGTGGTTGAGTTGTAGAATGAGGCATACATTACCAGAGGGGGGGGGAAACGAATGGGTATGCTATACCGACTGGAAGAGCAAGCAGAAAAGACCGTTACACAGGAAATACAAGACACACTCCAAGATGCGCTGATGCTCTACAAGCCGATGTGCAAAGCCTGCGACCTAGCGATGGCACGCCATCACAGCTATCGCCGCACACTCATCACCAAGTATGGCGCAGTGAACTTGGCAATGCCCGTGTTCAGATGTGGGAAGTGCGGAGATATGCAGAGCGGTATGGAGCTAGTAGGCAATGTGGAACGCCGCAAGTCGTACTCAAAAAAACGCGCGAAGAGGCGGTGAGACTGGCGGCGATGGGGTTGAGTTACGCCAAGGTCGGCGAGATGTATGGGTTCGCCAAGAGCACCTTGTGCAAGTGGATCAAGCAGGAGAAGTTGGAGCGACCTGAGCTGAAAGGTGATGTGGCGGAGATGGATGGAGTGTGGGTGGGTGTTCGTCGTGGGAAGCAGGAGATGAAGGTGTTCCGGGATGACAAGGGCGGCGTAATGGCGTCGTTCGGGAGTTGGGAAGACACGCTGACCGAAGCCTATAAGCGAGGAGTAAGGCAGCCTGCCCACCTAGTGAGCGATGGAGACAGAGCGATAGCCTCTGCCATCGGAATGGTCTATGGCCGAGGCACAGCCCATCAGCTATGCCAGTTCCATCTGCTCAGGGAGTACAGGCGCAACATAGGCGAGGTGGGCTGGGACGAAGCCAAAGAGTTGCTGATGTCAGAAGACTTGGCTGAGGCGAGGAAGTTGGCTGCACAGATAGTGAAGTTGACGAGTGGTCGTGGGCTGATGTGGTGTAAGAAGGCGCTGACCAAGGGACTGGCGCATCTGGGTACTGGTCAGTTTAGATACAAGACCACATCTCGGTTGGAGCGGTTTCAGCGAGAGATACGGCGTCGTGAGCGAATGGGCACAGCGTGGACGCCTCACAACCTGCTGGTACTGCTGCAACGCAGGGGGCTTCTGTCTTCGACCACCTGAATGGAAACGCTACCCTTCGTAAATTGGAAATTGACACGCTGGATTGGAGTGTGATAAAGTAACTCTTGCGCCGTTATGGTGATACATAGTATCATAATGGCGGCGACAGCACAGGGGCAAAGCAGTTGCCCCCCAAATCAGGAGGATACACGGACACAGGTATGAACACACTCACCAGAACAAGCACACAGTGGAGACTCGCCCGGGCGGCAACGATGATTGCCGTCCTAGTAATAGCCTTGCTTGCAGCCGGCGGCATCCCTGCCCACGGCCAGGAGGGCACCGAACCCGAAGACTGCGACGACAACCCGGTTGCCGTCGCGGATGGCGGCACCTTCGCCCTATTCGATGTCTATTGGGACGCGACGGACAAGAACCTAGTCAACAACCCCTGCCCTCCGAGGGTGACGCATGTGGAAGTTTTTGAAGAAGAAATAACCACTCGCTTCCCCTCTGATGTGAACATCTCAGAGACCGTCTTCCATGTCCCGCACAAGGCGATGCAGACGCTGGTGGAAATGTCCGACCCCAATGCCATGCCTCGCATCTTTGGCACGGACGAATATGGTTTCCTGGGCAGTGAGGGCGACCAGTTGTGGATTTTGCGCGACGAAAACACCGACCTGCTGCACATCGGCTTCTCCGCCGGCCTGCTGCGAGCGGAGGATTGGGTGGAGGCATCAGGGCCGGATACGCTGGGGCCGATCCAGTACGAGTTCGAGTCCATCCGCGAGCCGGGCTTGAACCCGGATGACCGGGGCAGGGTGGTCGTGTTCGAGGACGCGGACGCCGATCCCGACACTGCTGACGAAATCACCTGGGACACGGACTATACCCATGTTACGGCAATACCGGTAACGCCCGGCGAGTATGTCCACAGGCATTGGGCATTCACCAAGCCGGGAACCTACCAGTTCGGGGTTCAGGTCAAGGGGCATCCCCAGTCCTCGTTGGTCCGTACCGATACGGTGACCAGCGAGGTGGTCGTCTATACCTTCCATGTGGGGCTGCTTGCCGACATTGGCGTGGGGATAACCGTCAGCGACGACACGCCGTCCCGCGGCGACACCGTAACCTTCACCATCACTGCTAGCAACAAGGGGCCGGACGCTGCGCCCGCCACCGAAGTAGCCGTGGAATTGCCGAGTGGATTGACCCACTCCGCTGCCAGCCCATCCGTCGGTAGCTACGACCCTGCCACCGGCATTTGGGCAATAGGCGAGTTTGCCGCGCCCGAAAAGGACGAGGACGGTAACCTCATCCCCACCACCCACACCCTCACCATCACCGCCACCGTGGGCGCCGATGTGCTTCTCGGCAATGCGCTGGACACGACGGCTCGCATCACCGCCACGGAAACCATCGGCTCTTCCGAGGTAACCGAGCTGGACCCCCACACCGAGGACCAGGAGTTTACGGTCTCGGTAACGCCACCGGAACACCCCAACACCGACCCGCTATTCCTCATGGAACGGTCAGTGATGGAAAACTCCGCTCCCGGAACGCTGGTAGGCGACCCGCTGCCCGTGCGTGAGAACGACGACGGCGACACCTTGACTTTCACGCTGACCGGGCATGGCTCTAAAAAGTTCGCCGTCAGCAGCGTCGACGCCGGCGCCCAAATTGCCGTGGCGCCGGGCGCCAGCCTGAACTACGAGGAGGATACTCATTACGACCGCCTAGTATTGCAGGTGAGTGACGGTAAAGACTCCCAAGGCAACACTGACGAATCTGTTGACGCCAGCATCGCTTTGCGAATCGATGTGGGGGATGACCCGGAGGAGAATCTCAGAGTCTCGCTGGAAGCCGAAGGGCCCCACACACGGATGGTCGGAGATACCGTCCTCTTCACAGGCACATTGGTCCAATCACCCGTAGACTCCGACGAAGTGGAGTATCGTTGGGGAGAAGTCAACAATCCTCCCGGCGGCGGCTTCTCTGAAAACCAATACACTCCTCTCACTAGAACGGTCACTTACCACCAAGCCGCGACACGGGAGTACACCCTGAGGGCTTGGTATCGCGACGAGCACGGCAACATAGTGGAGAATGTAGATTCCAACACGGTCGTGATTACCTGGGTCTGGACCAACCCGTAGCAACTATTCCCCCCCCATCAGTCCGACTACTGGGCCGGGGATAGAGCTTCCCGGCCCAACTTTCTCACAACCGCAGCCCGTCGCGCTGCAGAGGTAGGTTTCCCTCATGCATATCCGTAGGCCCGCATTTCTTCTGATAGGCTTCATTTTGGCGATGATTTGCGCCGTTTTTGCCGGAGCATTTGCCAGTAAAGGCATCGCTAATGCGCAGGAACGCATGGATTTAGCGGTCGACATGGGGACTGAATTTACTGGAGGTGGCTATATTCCGGTTGTTACTGTAAGCAACCTATACGAGGGTGCCGTCAGCAATGTGGAGGTTGTGATTGAGATTGCTGAACCGCCTGGCTTCCATTTTACAAGCGTCGTAGCAGCGCCACCAATAGGGAGCGCAACGAAAGCCCCTGGTGGCGACAGTAGAAAAGTCCTTTGGAGTATTCCCATCCTTCCCGGATTATCAGAGCACCATTATAGGGTGCGTGGCAGCGTTGATGATGAATCGGTAACGTTAGATGGTGACCCACCACCAGTTTTGGTTAAATACATTGCAACGGTCAGCAGCGACCTGTCGGAGTCGGGACCATCGTTGTTGAATAATCGCGATGAAATTTGGATGGTGAAATACTACGATATTTACGCAAAATATGAGCCAGTGAATCCTTATTATTCGCTTATTGGGTCAGTTGACAATCGTGCCCCACAGCCCGGCGACACCGTTACTTTCACCGTTATTATGGATGCGGGCAGTCGTTATCGGAATACTCTATCAGATGTCCAGGTGGCCGTTACTCTAACCCCGGAGTTGACTCCCGGCGCAGCCTCCACAAGGCGAAGCGACGGTGCTGCTGATACCTCCACCTATACAGCCACTACTAGCGGTGGAACATGGAACATCGGCACACACGACGGCCCAGAATTTATAGATAACGGTTATCATGGCAAGCCTTATTATGAACTGACCTTGCCGGCAACATTGGGCAGCACGGCGGCGTCTGCGGAGGGGCAGTGTCTGACTGCCGAGGTAACGGCACTGCCGCCGACCGGGGTAGGCGAAGCCTATGATGACCCGGCGGACAACCGGGTACAGATTTGCCTCGGGGACAATGAGCCGACGCTGTTCCGAGAAGGCGAAATTGCCCTACTCAGCTTGTACGACTGTGTAAACGAATCCACTATGACTGATTATTCCTGCGCCAACGACAGCAACCTGGAATTGCTCATTAACAGTCGTGGTATCGCAGATCCTTGGCTTGAGCCTGAGGATGTTTTGATACAGGTGCAGGATAAGTCCGCTACCCGGCATGAAGGCGTGTGGCGCAGTGGTAGCATCTCCACTGAAGGCAAGAAACCTGCGGGACTTATCCCCGGGGTGGCCACCAGTTGGTCAGTGCCGGGAGCGCCGAATTGGAATCAGCACACCTTTTCCGTCAGCGATGCGGGTGCGAAGCCTGGCACCTTTAGAATGGCTAACGCCCGCAGTACCAGTTTCACTGTATTTGATATCGATAACAAGCCGTCTCTTCCCCCGATCGATTTGCCTAGTAGTTTATTAGAATTTGATTTGCTGTTTGAATTCGGGGCGCTGGGCACCTATGTCGTAGATATCACTTTGGGAGCGACCGACACAACAACTAGTACAGCATACAGTGATACGAAAACCTACACCTTCCATGTGGGTCCCGTCGCGGATCTGGAGGTGCGGGACGGCGCGCCCAACCCGCAGTTGGGCCCCGGGCAGACGGCTTTTACCATCATGGCAGTCAACAATGGGCCCGAAGCATCTCCCGGTGCCGAGGTCATGGTATATCACCCGGATAAGAACCCGGGGTTAAGCCCTGAGGATTACGACACTCCCGGCTTGGATGCATCCCACTACACTTCCATCATCGCCAGCCATGGCACCTTCGACCCCGCCACCGGCGTCTGGGACATAGGCGAGTTGCTGTACACGGACTCATACCCGCCTCACACGGGGCAGGCAGGCCCCACCTTGGTCATCATCACCGACGCTGCAAACAGCAGCGAGCTTACCGCCACCATCGCCAACACCGAGAACTACTCGGTGGTCATAGACGACGACCCGAACACCGACGACACGCACACGGGCCCGGTGCTGGACCACATCAGCAGAAACAACATGGGCACCATCAGCGCAGCGGCTGGGAGTCGGCCGGCGCCCACCGGGCTGACGGTAACGCCGCAGAGCCATACCTCCGTGCTCTTGGCGTGGGACGCATTGCCGGAGTTTCTCGGGTCGGACACCACCCACTACGAGATCGAGTACCTCGCCGACGAGGACGGTGCGCAGTGGACGAAGCTGGTAGCCAACACCGAGAGCTACGACGGCGGAGACCGTGAAGGCACGGAGACACTGGAAACAGAGTACCTCCACTTCACTGGCTTGTCTGGCCACAGCCCGCAGTATCGGGTGTCCGCGTGGAACACCGCCGGGAAACGGAGCGCATCGTCCGACGCGGCGACCGCGTCCCTGCCGATTGTGGCGGCGTACATGGTGCCGGAAGCGACGACCCCACCCGGTGCCAACATCCGGTCAGTCTACCATACGCCGGTGAAAGGCGAGCCGGTGCGGGCAAATCTATCCGACGAAAACAACTACCTTGCCCGTATCGGGTCTACGCCCTCCACGCGGAGCCAAGACCCCTGCATCGGCTGGGTGCCGCGTCCGGACACAAGCGTCCCCGACTGGGTGTGGCAGTCCAGTAGCGACTACACCGACGACGGGAACGACAGCAACGACACTTGGACTGACATTCCCAACGACGGCAGGGCAAGCTATGTGTATATCCCGGTGGCAGGGGATGTGGGCAAGCACCTGCGTGCGAGGCTGACCTTCGGCACGCCGCCGGTAACTGCCACCACCGCCGCTTTCGGCCCGGTGCTAAGCGCTGCACCGGCAGCCGTGTCCGTAACCGGCGCCGTCAGCCTCCACGGCACGGGGCAGGTGGGCGCGCCGATGGTCGCGGAGCTCGACATCAGCGGCGCTAACATCGTGCACCGCTGGCAGTGGGAGCGCAGCGCCGACTACACCGATGACGGGAACGACAGCAATGACACCTGGGTCAATGTAACCCGCTACGGCAGCTGCCTCGCCGTGCAAGAGCGTCCCAACGAGTACACGCCGAGCGTCGAGGAAAAGGGCAGCCACTTCCGCGCCTATGCCTACTACAATGACGGCGATGGCAACCTCAGGCGCGGCCAGACGGGCGTGGTCGGGCCGAATGTCAAGGGGCAAGGCTCACAAGGACGCCAGCCCAGGGGTAGCGAGCCGCCCGTGGTGTCCATTAGCGCCATAGATTCGAATGTTGCCGAGGGCACCGACAGCGCGGTATCCGCTACCGTCAGCCTCAGCGTACCCAGCGCCGAGACCGTTACCGTAGACTGGCAGACCACCGACGGAACCGCCTATGCCGGCGAGGACTACACCGACGCCGCGGGCAGGCTAACCTTCGCGCCGGGCGGGGCGCTTACCCAGAAGGTGAGCGTCGCCATCCTGGACGATACCGAGCATGAGGCAAGCCCGGAAACCTTCTACATCGACCTGTCCAAAGCGTCCAATGCTACCATCGACCCCAACAATGACCGGATTACGGTAACCATAACCAGCGACGACGCGGCGCCCAAAACCAACAGCCCGCCCGTGTTCGACGCCGGAACCAGCGCATTCAGCGTGGCTGAGAACGCCACAGAGGTGGGCACGGTAACCGCCACCGACCCGAACGGGGACAGCGTGGACTTCGCCCTCAACGGCGGCGCCGACGAGGCAAAGTTCGCCATCACCCTGTCAGGGGCGCTGACCTTCGTAACCGCGCCAGACCACGAGCAGCCCGCCGACTCCGACGGGGACAACCGCTATGAGGTGATGGTGCGCGCATCGGACGGCTCCCTGACCACCGACCAGCTCGTTATCGTAACGGTAGCCGACTCGGCAGAGACTGACGCCACCCTGAAGGCGCTGTTCCTCGCCGACCAAGACGGCAACCCGGTCGCCATCGGGAACTTCGACCCGTCCACCACGGCATACGCCGCCAGCGTGGGCATCGAGGTGAGCAGCGTAGCGGTAACGACAACGCCCAACCACCCGGACGCCACTGCTGCCGTCAGCGGCGGCACAGGACTCGCGGAGGGAGAGAACACGGTTATCATCACCGTTACGGCGGAGGATGGCAGCAGCCATCGGGATTACACCATCACGGTGAGCAGGGCGGCAGCAGAGCTGCCCGACATGCCCGACAGCCCGCCCGCCTTCGACGCCGGAACCAGCGCATTCAGTGTGGCTGAGAACGCCACAGCGGTGGGCACGGTAACTGCCACCGACCCGAACGGGGACAGTGTGGACTTCGCCCTAAACGGCGGCGCCGACGAGGCAAAGTTCGCCATCACCTCGGCGGGCGTGCTGACCTTCGTAACCGCGCCAGACCACGAGCAGCCCGCCGACTCCGACGGGGACAACCACTACGAGGTGGTGGTGCGCGCATCAGACGGCTCACTGACCACAGACCAGACCGTTACCGTAACGGTAACCGACGCTGCCGAGACCGACACCACGGTGAAGGCACTGTCCCTCGCCGACCAAGATGGCAACCCGGTCAGCATCGGAGACTTCGCCACCACCACGGCCATTGCCATCAGCGTGGGCAACGAGGTAACCAGCGTAGCGGTAACGGCAACGCCCAACCACCCGGACGCCACTGTTGCTGTAACCGGCGGCACGGGCTTGGCAGAGGGGGAGAACACTATCGCCATCACCGTTACGGCGGAAGACGGCAACACCCATCAGGATTACACCATCACCGTGAGCAGGGCGGCGGCAGAGCTGCCCAACAACCCGCCCGTCTTCGACGCCGGAACCAGCGCCTTCACCGTGGCAGAGAACGCCATAGAGGTGGGCACGGTTACCGCCACTGACCCGGACGACGGGGACAGCGTGGACTTCGCCCTCAACGGCGGCGCCGACGAGGGAGTCTTCGCCATCACCATGGCGGGGGCGCTGACCTTCGTAACCGCGCCAGACCACGAGCAGCCCACTGACTCCGGCGGGGACAACATCTACGAAGTGGTGGTGCAGGCATCGGACGGCTCACTAGCCACCGACCAGAGCGTTACCGTGAGGGTAACCGACGCGGCAGAGACCGACGCCGCTCTGAAGGCGCTGTCCCTGTCCGACCAAGACGGCAACCCGGTCGACATCGGGACTTTCGCGGACATCACGGCCTACGCCGCCGATGTGGGCAACGAGGTGACCAGCGTAGCGGTAACGGCAACGCCCAACCACCCAGACGCCACTGTTGCCGTCATCGGCGGCACAGGCTTGGCGGAGGGCGAGAACATTATCACCATCACCGTGACGGCGGAGGACGGCAGCACCCATCAGGATTACACCATCACGGTGAGCAGGGCGGCGGCAGAGCAATCCAACAACCCGCCGACGGACAACGAGAAGCCCGGCACGGTTCGGAATCTGTCCGTCTCCGTCGGCACCGGCAGTCTGACTATCTCCTGGGAAGCCCCCGACACGGGTGGTACGGCCTCCGGTTACGACGTCGACTACGACCTTACAAGCTCAGCCGTCGGGTGGGTGACGGCCCAGGATAACGGCGATGCCACCAGCGTCACAGTCACGGGCCTTGCCCCCGGCGAGTACCGTATCCGGGTGCGTGCCACCAACTCGTATGGCAGCAGCAAGTGGTCTCGCGACCGAGTCACGGTAGCACCATAGGCGGCTGATGATCGCGTGCCGCTAGCGACCTAGTGGCATTCCGGCGAAGAGCCGAAGGCATGGCTTCAGGCGATGCTTTCGGCTCTTCGGCTGCCCGTCTTCGAAGCCGTGCCCCCGCCACCGACCCAAACTGTTACCATCACCCTGCCTAGGGTGGCGGGGGGCTGATTCCGGAGAAGGGACGCTGACCTGCACACTGAGGCCGGACATCTCGGCGGCTATGGCCGAGCTTCAACACCCTATCCGACGGTAGACCGCTCCCTGCTGAAATCCGGGCAGCGCCACGCTGGCGCCTTCTCCCTCGCCATCACAACGCCGCCCGCCAGCGCCGCCAGCCAGCGCCGCCGAGGCGCGCAGACCTACGCTTCTAAGGGAAACCCCTGCGCGGTGGGACGGAAGCCGAACCTGTGGGTCAGCGGCCCCAGTATCTACATCCGGTGACAATCTATGCCATCTAGGATATGGGGCGTGCAGGGGGCGGGGTCAAGTCGGGATAGAAAGAAGCCCTTGCCGTAGCAGCAAGGGCTTCTGTGTTGTCCGCCTACCTTTGGAAAGTAATACCTAGCGGTGGTCGCCAGCCGAGTAGAGCAATAGCGAAACTACAATGCCAGTCTGAACCTCTATTGTCCAGACTGGTGGAGCTGAGGGGACTCGAACCCCTGACTTCTTCCTTGCAAAGGAAGCGCTCTCCCAGCTGAGCTACAGCCCCACTTGTTGGCAGTCTATCACTTGTGCAGGATGCGTTGTGCGGGCGTGTCTTGCAGTTTCGTGCTAGCCAAATCCTGTAGATTGGCGGATAGAAACGGGCGCAAAAACACCTTAACCGCTGGATAGTGGAAAGAAACTGTTTAGTAAAAAGCAGTAGGTTGTCTTAGGGAGGTAAGTTTGGTTTTGAGGAGCTCCCCTCGGCGAACCGAGGTCCGGCTCTACTCGCTGCCATCGTCACCCCGCCTACTGACCGACCTAGGATGGCCGTTGGGGGTTTCGCGCGGTGCGCATCTGCCCCTTGTGGCGCTCCCTAGAAAGGAGGTGATCCAGCCGCACCTTCCGGTACAGCTACCTTGTTACGACTTCGTCCCAGTCACCAGTCCCACCCTCGGCGCCTGCCTCCTTGCGGTTAGCCTAGCGACTTCAAGTGTTACCGACTTCCATGACGTGACGGGCGGTGTGTACAATCCCCGGGAACGTATTCACCGCAGTGTGCTGACCTGCGATTACTAGCGACTCCGCGTTCATGCAGGCGGGTTGCAGCCTGCAATTCCAACTGGGGCCGGATTTTTGGGATTAGCTCGGGCTCGCGCCTTTGCGACCCTCTGTTCCGACCATTGTAGCGTGTGTGTAGCCCTGGGCGTAAGAGCCGTGCCGACTTGACCTCGTCCCCACCTTCCTCTCCCCTTTTAGGAGCAGTCTCGCTAGACATAGTAACTAACGACGAGGGTTGCGCTCGTTGCGGGACTTAACCCAACACCTCACGGCACGAGCTGACGACAGCCATGCAACATCTGTGCATCTGTCCCGAAGGAAGACCCGCTTTCGCGGGCTGTCAGACGCATGTCAAGCCCAGGTAAGGTTCTTCGCTTATCATCGAATTAAACCACACGCTCCGCCGCTTGTGCGGGGACCCGTCAATTCCTTTGAGTTTTAGCCTTGCGGCCGTACTCCCCAGGCGGGATACTTATCGCGTTAACTCCGACACGGGAGGGGTCGATACCCCCCATATCTAGTATCCATCGTTTAGGGCGTGGACTACCCGGGTATCTAATCCGGTTTGCTCCCCACGCTTTCGTGTCTCAGCGTCAGGTACAGCCCAGAAAGCCGCCTTCGCCTCTGGTGTTCCTCCGGGTATCTACGCATTTCACCACTACTCCCGGAATTCCGCTTTCCTCTGCTGCCCTCGATCTTGCCAGTTTCCCATGACCCCTCCCAGTTGAGCCGGGAGATTTCACATGAGACTTAACAAGCCGCCTACACACCCTTTACGCCCAGTAAATCCGGACAACGCTTGCACCCTACGTATTACCGCGGCTGCTGGCACGTAGTTAGCCGGTGCTTATTCCTGAAGTACCGTCCTATCTCTTCCTCCAGAAAAGGGGTTTACAACCCTAAGGCATTCATCCCCCACGCGGTGTCGCTGCGTCAGGCTTTCGCCCATTGCGCAAGATTCCCTGCTGCTGCCTCCCGTAGGAGTGGGGGCCGTGTCTCAGTCCCCCTCTGACCGATCATGCTCTCACATCGGCTACCCGTCTTAGGCTTGGTAGGCCATTACCCCACCAACTACCTGATAGGCCGCAAGCTCCTCCCAGAGCGACCGAAGCCTTTCTTCAACGAACCGAAACCCGTTGAACTTACGGGGTATTAGACCGGATTTCTCCGGATTATCCCCCGCTCCGGGGTAGATCACTTACGTGTTACTCAGCCGTCTGCCACTAGCGCAGGGGCCGAAGCCCCTTTGCCCGTTCGACTTGCATGCATTAAGCGCACCGCCAGCGTTCGTCCTGAGCCAGGATCAAACTCTAAACGTGTGTATGTTTCTTTCCACTATCCAGTTGTTAAGGTGCTTACCGACTTGCGGTAAATTCAAGACTACACGACTATCACAACTCTTGTCAACACTTTTTTAAAGCAATTTTCAAAATTAGTCCATCAATCAGGTTAGGGGGTGCCCCCCACCTATGCCTCCAGCTCCGCCAATATCCCACGCACATAGTTCACGCTGCGCCTGTCCTTGTAGAGCTGATCGCCCGTGTTCGCACCCTCGATGGCGAGATAGCCATCGTAGCCCGCCTCAACCATCGCATTGATGGCGAATCGGTAGTCGATGTCCCCGTCTGGCAGCGGCACGCGCACATAGTACGAGTGGTCAAGCTCCGGGATGTGGATGCGGTTCAGGCTTTTGCAGTGCCAGTACTTGGACTTGGCGGCAAGCGCCGTGATGCACTGCTCCATCGTCTCTTCTGGCACATCGTAGTTCCACAGCACATTGCCGAGGTCGGGATTCGCATGCACGAACGGGCTGTCCGCAAGATCCAGCAGGTGCAGCGTTGACCAGCTGTTGTCCGCAATGGAATGCTGGTGAACCTCAATCGTGATGTTCACGCCGTTGTCGCCTGCAAGCTCGCCCACTTCACGCAGCGCCTGCGCCGTGCGAACGAAGTCCTCTCCCGACGCCATTTGGCTTGAGCCGTGAGACTCCGGCGCACCCGATGGCCCCGTATCCCGCATACGGTTGAGCGCAGGGCCGCTCAGTGCCGTGTTCACGATGCCCGCACCCAGCCGCGCAGCGACATCCACCGCCACCTCCAGCCGCTTGCGATTGTGCGCCGCTGTCTGCGGATAGCACAGCGCCCCGCCCGCGCGTATCGCCACACACGGCGCACCCGCATCGTCCAAGCGCTTGCGCAGCTCGTCCACCAGCCGCCTGTCCACATTCAACGACCCGTTTGAGCCAGACAAGAATCCATCCAGCCCAAGTTCTATGCCATCGAAGCCAGTGTCCCGCACCTTACCTAGATAGTCTGTCAGCGCTCGCTCATCCGGCAGCGACCATGCCGCCCCCGCCACGAACGGGTAGAATGTGCTGCGCCGAAATGCGTATGCGATTTTCACGAAAAGCCTCCTGTTAGTTCTCGGCGTGGCGCACCGCAGGAAGCCCCCACAGCCGCAAGCGCATAATACCCACTATCGCATCAAAGCGCAACGACCGCCGCTGCGTTCCAATCAGCAACGGAAAATCCATCTCACCAAACCGAGCCGCCATTGGTATGACAAACTGCTATACTGACAAACTGACAGACTTACTCAGGAGCAGACCACCCAATGACAGCACTTATCGTCGTCCCGCTTGAAGCCGAATTCGCAGCGCTCACGGCAGCGCTCGCCCAACTCCACGGCGACCCCGCACAGCACGCCTTAAACGCCCGCGCCGCATCGGTGCTAGAAGAACTCCGGCGTGGTGAAAGGCGATCAAACCCTCGTCCCCTCACCGCAGCGCTCGCAGGCGGCAGCATCTTCGTCGCCACTGGCGGATTGGGCAAGACGCAGTTTGGCATCCAAACCTTGCACCACATCCACAGCGTCGGCAGCGTAGGCGTGGTGGTGTGCGCCGGCACATCCGGCGGTCTTGCGCCCAATCTGTCGTCCGGCGATGTGGTTGTCGCTACCGAAACCGTCGAGCACGACTTCAACAACAAGAACGGCATGATAAACCTAGACCTGCCGCGCTTTCCCGGCAGCCCTGCATTGCTGGACAGGCTGCCTGCCGCGCTGGAACGCAAGAGTTGGCGCTTTGCCGTCCATTACGGCGGCGTCGCCAGCGGAGACGAGGGCATAGACAGCCGCGCCCGAGCGGACGAACTCCGCGCGTCCACCGACGCCATCGCAGTGGCGTGGGAGGGCGCAGGCGGAGCGCGCGCCGCCCGGTTTGCCAACCTCCCCTTCCTAGAAATACGCGGCATATCCGACGCCGCAGGCCCCGGCGCCATGGACGAGTTCCTACGAAACATCCCAGCCACTATGGCGAGCGTAGCCAGTGTGGTCAACGAACTCCCCGCCCTGCTTGACTAGGCATGCCCAGAGCGCACGAAATCCATGTGCTTTGTGGCTTTTGCCCAACCCTAAATCCAATATGCTTATTTTGAGGTCAAGCATTGTTATAATGACACCACGAAGTTCCGCAGTACAGTCATACCAAGCCGCAGATGTCCCTCATGACCACCGCCGACACCCGCATTACGAAGTTACTCATAACTGGGAACATTGACACCAGGGAGAAGCGGGAAGCATATGCGGAATTAGGCATCCCAGAATACTGGCGATTTGATGAAACGGAAGCGCGCATACGGGAGCTGGAAGCTAAACTCCGCCGACTCCCAGAACGGCTGACATTGCTGGCGTCGGCATTCTGAACACGGGCATTTTCAGCCTCACTTACTATGAAGTCTTAATACCTCACTCTACGACTCAACCATCTGAATGGAAACGACACCCAATGCTATGAATACTATGGAGGGCAAAATGTTTGAAAAACTCGCGATCCTGGGGACAGGCGCAATCGGCAGCGTCATCGGCGGCTACCTCTCACGCGCCGGGCGCGACATCACCCTGATTGACACATGGGCAGAGCATGTGGACGCCATGAAAGCACAGGGGCTGACGGTAAGCGCGGAGAACGGCGAATTCACGACGCCGGTGAACGCCATGCACCTCGGCGATGCCAATCGCCTGATGGAGCCGTTCGACGCCATATTCCTCGCCGTCAAGTCCTACGACACCGTTTGGGCGACACACTTCGCGATGCGCCTCCTCAAGCCGACCGGCGTCATCATCTCTGCGCAGAACGGCATCAACGACGAGACGATTGCGTCCATAGTCGGGTACTCGCGCGAGATAGCCTGTGTCATCACGCTGGGTGCCGGGCTATACGAGCCGGCGCAGGCTATCCACACAGGCGACCCGCAGAAGCTGTCGTTCACGCTGGGCGAACTGAACGGGCTGCCCACCGAGCGCGTCAACGCCCTCGCAGCCATCATGAACGACATCGGCCCCACCAAAGTCAGCCGCAACATATGGGGCGAGCGGTGGGCGAAGCTCGCTGTCAACAGCATGGCGAACCCAATAGCAGCGTCCACCGGGCTGGGGTCTGCCGCCGTGCGAAGCACCCCTGGTGTGAACGATGTGTCCATCAACATCGCCGCCGAAGTGGTGCGCGTGGCACAAGCGCTGGGCATAGAAGTGGAGCCTATCAGCGGTGTGCCGGCGGCAGACTACCTGCCCACCGACAGCGTCGAGGCGATGGAGGATGTGAAGACTCGGCTCGCCGATGGCGCATCCAACCTCGGCGCCGGGCGTCCCTCGATGCTGCAAGATGTGATGAAGGGGCGCAAAACAGAGATAGACTACCTGAACGGTTATGTGGCGCAGCGCGGCGATGTCGTGGGCGTGGACACGCCGTTCTGCGACGGCATCGTGGACATCGTGCGCCGAGTGGAGCGCGGCGACGCTAGCCCCGACGAGGCGAACCTGTCGCCGCTGCAAGCGATGGTGTAGGCGGGGCGTGTGGTAAAATAGACACATCACAAGCCCACAACGGGAGGCGGCGATATGACCTTAACCCAAACGAAGATGCTGCCATACAATCTGCAGCTAGAAGATGGCGAGCGGCTTGGCGCGCTGCCCGACCCCTGCCCCATAGAGGACGCTATGCAACAGAACCGCACCATCTTTTACCTAATGACCATACTCTTCGCTCTCTACGAGGGGCGCGAAGAGGTCTTCATAGATGCAGGGACACTGGTCTATTACGACCGTTCTGACCGCAACAAGCGCATCGCGCCTGACGGCTACATAGCGTTCGGTGTTGACGCCGCCGCCATCCTGCAGCGCAACGGCTATCTGATATGGGAGGCAGGCAAGCCGCCCGACTTTGCGATGGAAGTGGCATCCGAAAGCACAGCGCGCAACGACATCTCGGGCAAACGGGATCTGTACGCCGCTATCAAGGTGCAGGAATACTGGCGCGTCGACGCCACAGGCGGCGACCTGTACGGCGAGCCGCTGGTGGGCGAAACGCTGGTAGATGGCGAGTACCGCCGGCTCACAGTGCACCGCGTTTCGGACACAGCGTTCTACATCCACAGCGATGTGCTTAACCTAGACTTTTACTGGCTGGAGGATGAGCAGCGCGCGCGAATATACGACCCGGTAATCGGCGAGTTTCTGCGCGACACATATGAAATGACTTCGGCGCTAGTGAGTGAACAAGAGGCGCTAGTGGCAGAGCAACGGGCGCACGCCGAAACGCAGGCGGCATACGAAGCGAGCCAAGCCGAAATTGCGCAGTTGCGCGCAGAACTGCGGCGGGTCCATGGGTTGGATGGCTGACGATACACCACCCGCTCCGAACATCATCATAGGCAAAGACGCAGCGCGCTGATGCCGTATCGTAATGCGCTCACTAACCCTGCGTGTGCCTCAGAGCGGAGCCTCCACAGCGTCTGTGATATGCGCCGGATAGTTCCATAGAAAAGACGCCCTGGGCGACACGCTGAGGGCGTCCATCTTAATTTCATCCCGTCATACCCAAACCGCTTGTCGCCGGCTTGCCTCATAGGGCTTGCGGCACACATAAGGCAGCGTGGGACGAAAATTACCGCTTCGTGTACTGCTGCGCCTTGCGCGCCTTCTTCAAGCCATACTTACGGCGCTCTTTGACGCGAGAGTCGCGCGTGAGCATGGATGCGCGCTTAAGCGGCGTCCGCAGCGCCGGGTCTGCCACCTGCAAGGCGCGCGATATGCCGTGTCGCAGAGCGCCGGCTTGACCCGTTACCCCGCCGCCGGTTACCTTCGCCACCACGCGGAACTGCCCGTTCGTATGCGTGATGCGGAACGGCTCCATTATCGCGCGCTGCCAGTTGTCCCAAGGGAACGCTTCCTCTATGGGTTTCCCGTTGACGATGATAGGGCCGCTCTCCATGTAGAGTCGGACGCGGGCGACAGCAGACTTGCGTCTGCCGGTGGCGTAGTAATAGGGCTGCTCGCGCTGTGTAGTCAATGCGATTTCCTCTCTGTGTTGCTATATGTTCCTCGGGGCGGCAGGGCTGCCCGTGAGCTGTGCTTGGTGCGGGTGGTCGGCGCCGGCGTACACCTTCATTCGTGCAAGCATATGCCGACCCAGTGCGTTCTTTGGGAGCATTCCCTTGACCGACTGCTTGATAACGCGGTCCGGATTCCTGTTGAGCATCTGCTCCAGGGTGCGCTCGGTCAGCCCGCCGTGGTAACCGCTGTGGCGGTAGTACATCTTCTGCTCGAGCTTGTTGCCGGTAACGCGAATCTTCTCAGCGTTCACAACTATAACATAGTCGCCCGTGTTCAGGTGCGGCACATATATGGGCTTGTGCTTGCCTTGAAGCAAGGTGGCGATTTCAGACGACAGCCTGCCGAGCGTCTTGCCGGCAGCATCGACGAGATGCCATTCGGGTTTCAGGTCTGCTGCTTTCGTCTGGTAGGGCTTATTGGCGGTGGGCATTTGTGTTCTCCGATTCTGGCTTGCCGATAGTATGTGTGGGTTATGCGAGGTTATCCGCAGGGGTACTGCACACTGACAAGGCACAGACCCTGTGGCGGCAGCGTATGGGCTACGGCGTCGGTGGGTGCGCCATTCAGCATCGATTGCAGCTCCGCAGTGGTGAGCCTGCGCCTAACGATGTCTAGCAGTGCGCCTGCGATGCGGCGAACTTGGTGGCGCATAAATGCGTTGGCGGTTACCTCAATCGCAACGATGTCGTCGCGGGTGCGGACTGTTGCGTCATGGATACGGCGTATCGTGGACTTACCCTGAGGCTGGGGCGCTGCAAAGCGCTGGAAGTCGTGCGTGCCGACAAGCAGGTTCGCTGCTTGTTGCATAGCGCTAATGTCGGGCATATCGGTGATGCGATATGTGAAGCGGCGATGGATTGGGGACGGGGTTGGGCTGTGCAGGATGGAGTAGCGGTATGTGCGGCTGACCGCATTGCGCCTCGGGTCGAAGTCGGGCGGCGCTATGCGTGCAGCCTTGATGGCTATGTCGGGCGGCAGATAATGGTTCAGAGCGCTCATGAATGTTTCAGGCGGATGGCTGGATGCAGTGTCGAAGGCGATGACCTGCCCGGTAGCGTGTACGCCGGCGTCAGTGCGACCTGCAGCGTGAACGCGTATCGTTTCGGATGTTAGGCGTGTGATGGCGGTTTCTATTTCATGCTGGATGGTAGGGATTTGTGGCTGGTATTGGAAGCCGCCGTAGCGCGTGCCTTCGTATTCGATTGTCATTGCGAGGCGCATATTGGGTGCGGCGGCCCTGCCCTTTCTGCGATGGCAGGCTCGGTTCGAGCGGGCGTCAGGGAAGCAGTTCCAAGACTGCCATAGGCGCAGCGTCGCCCTTGCGGATGTTGGCTTTCGTGAGGCGGGTATAGCCGCCGGCTCGGGTCTCGTAGCGCTCTGACAGTTCGTCGAACACTTTGCGGAGAGCGTCTCCGTCGGTGAGGAATGCGGCGGCTCTGCGGCGCTCGTGCAGCGTGCCCTTCTTGCCGCGCGTGATAATCTTCTCGGCAAGCGGGCGAACTTCTCGCGCCTTGGCTTCGGTGGTATAGATGGACTCGTTCAAGAGCAGGTTCGTTACCATGCCGCGCAGCATCAGCATCCGATGTGCGGTCGGGCGGTTCAACTTCCTGCCGGAAAGTCGATGTCTCATTATGGTGCTCTCTATTCGTCTTGCGTGTAGGCTGTGGTTTCGGGCGTGCTCTCTTCGTCGTCCGTCTCTTCCTTGAATGGGTCAAAGTCCTCTGGAAGCAGGTCCATGCTGCGAATCTGCTCGAAGAGTTCGGTGTAGGACTTTTCGCCGAAGTTGCGGATGGCGAGAAGTTCGTCGCGGGACTTTTCGAGCACCTCGCCAACCTTGTCAATACCCGCCCGCTTGAGGCAGTTCAGGGTGCGCGAAGAGAGGTCTAGGCGCTCCACCACGATGTTGTACTGCTCCGGCGATATGCTCGGAACGGAAACTGGGCTGCCCGCCGCCGATGTGGTAATTTGGACCTTGGCGAACATGAAGAACTTGTTCATCAGCTTGTCGCCCGCTTGGCGCAGGGCTTCAATGGGTTCTATAGAGCCGTCCGTCCATATCTCTATGATGAGGCGCTCATAGTCGGTGCGCTGTCCCACGCGCGTGGGTTCTACCCTGTAGCTAACTTTGCGTATGGGCGTGAACACGGCGTCCACTGGCAGCGTCCCTATCGACTGGTCGTTGCCTGTCGATGCTTCGCGATAGCCAACGCCTTGTTCCACATTGAACTCTACGGAGAGGCGCGCGCTTGGGGAGTCGAGCGTAGCAAGATGCAGCTCTGGGTTGACCACCTCGAAGTTGGAGGACGCCATTATGTCCGCGGCGCAAACCTCGCCTTCGCCGGCAACCTCCAAGCGGAGCTTGCCGGGGCGGTCGAATTCGGAGCGCAGGCGTATGCCCTTGACATTCAGGAGGAACTCGGACACCTCTTCCTTCATGTGCGGCACGGTCGTGTACTCGTGCAGGATGCCCTCGATTTTTATCCATGTTATGGCGGTGCCGGTAAGCGAGCCATACAGGACGCGGCGCAGCGGGTTGCCGAGCGTCATGCCGAAGCCGGGTTCTAGCGGCTCTACGGCGAACTTACCGTAGCTGCCGTTAATCTCAATCGGGCGAATTTCGGGGTTGACGACGATCTGCAAGTCGTCGTCGTCAGGGTCGGACAGGGCGTAGGGTGTTTGGTAGTCTAGCACCATGTGTGGGTCGGCTCCTGTGGGGCTGATCGGCTATGCGCGGGCAGGCATGTGCCCACGCATCAGCCGGTGAGGATGTGCAACAGCCGTCGGCTGCGAGGATCTACTTGGAGTAGAACTCCACAACGAGGCGGACATCTATGCCTGTGTCGATTTCGGTCGGGTCGGGCAAGGCGACCATCTCACCGCCGAGGCGATTGGTGTCTTGGCGCAGCCATATGGGAACGCTGCGCTTGGGCGGGCCGGATGTGAGGGTTTGTATGAACTCGGGGACGCTGCCGTTGCCGCCGTGCTTCCACGCCACCACATCGCCCGGCTGGACGAGGTAGGATGGGATGTTCATCCGCCTCCCGTTGACAGTGAAGTGGCTGTGGTTGACGAGCTGGCGCGCATGCTGACGCGACTCCGCCCATGCGAAGCGAAACACCACATTGTCTAGGCGCGTTTCCAGCAGCTGTAGCAGCGTGTCGCCGGTTACGCCCGGGTTGTCGCGAGCCATCTCGAAGTACTTGCGGAACTGCTTCTCCAGCACGCCGTAGGTGAAGCGCGCCTTCTGCTTCTCGCGGAGCTGCAGCGCCCAGTCGGAGGCGCGGCGGCGGCGCGGAATGCTGTCCCCCGGCGGGCGGCGACGGCGCTCTACTGAGCATCGGGGCGTGTAGCAGCGATCGCCTTTCAGGAAGAGCTTCTCCCCTATACGGCGGCACTGGCGGCATACTGCATCGGTGTATCTTGCCATCAGGTCCTCAATGTGTCTTTTGGGTGGCTAATGTAACGGTTGTGAAGTGTGTGAACTAGATATGGTCGGCTCTTGGAATGCGCAGCTCTTGCGATAGGGATTGCAGCGTATAGTCGTCCTTGCGCTGCCGAAGGTTGAAATACACCAGAGCGCCCGTTATCGCCATTATTGGTGATACGAGAGCGCCCACGATGAAATTGGTCAACACTGCCCCCATGTTCAAAAAAGAATCCGAGGGCTGAGTACCCAACGGCAGCACGCTCAATATGAGCACTATCAAGACATACATGCCGAGGCTCACGATGAATGCCAGCACCCATGTCCTGAATGTGAGCCACCAGTTGCTCTGCACCAGTGCGAAACTGCGCTTGATGGCGGCTATGGGTCTGTAGCCCTCTATGACAGCGGCTGGCACCGCCATCGAAAAGTAGGTTATGAGCGCCATCACTAGGATGCCGGGAATGATTAGGGATGCGAAACCCGTGAGCATGAGCAGGGACATGGCAGCGAACACGACGCTCAGCGTTACTAAGGAAAGCACACGCCACCATGCGCGGACACAGACTGTTAGTATGCTTATACCTCCGGTCAGGTATTGAATGCCAACGGCGTAAGCGATTGCGCCGCTGAGGAATGTGTACGCCGTAACGATTATTGTGAAGTAGCCCAATATCGGCGGCACAAACCTAAGGAAACTACCGCTCGGTAATTGTGCGGGCTGAGCGTCAGACGCTTGCTCCGTGCTCGGTTCGGTTATTAGCCCGGCTTGCAACTCTTGTAGATCCTCTATTGTCGGCATCAAGCCGGATATGGCGATTTCGACGACAGACACCGGCGCTTGGACTATGGCAGCGATAACGATAATTTTGAGGATGTGCTTGCCATAGATGGCGAAGCATTCGCTCATGGTTTCACGCGCGTTGCGCTTGAAAAAAGCATCCTGCGGCTGCGCTTGACTATACACGGCTAATGGTCTCGGCGGGGCATATGGGTTACATGCGTCGGCGCTTGCGGGGGCGCGTGCCGTTATGCGGGATGGGCGTAACATCGCGGATGCTGGTTACGAACAAGCCCTGCGCCTGCAGCGTGCGGATAGCGGCTTCGCGCCCGGCGCCCGGCCCGCGCACATAGACCTCTATCTGCCTGAGGCCGTTTTCCATACCCTTGCGTGCAGCGTCTTCGGCGGCGCGCTGCGCTGCGAATGCGGTGGATTTGCGCGAGCCTTTGAAGCCGGCGGTGCCCGCGCTACCCCAAGATATGACATTGCCTTCCGGGTCGGTGAGCGTGATTATGGTGTTGTTGAAGGTGGATTGGATGTATGCGCGCCCGACCGGGATGGATTTGCGTTCTCGGCGGCGTGTGCGTGGTCTTCGCGGCATTTTTTGTCCTTAGGGATTGTGGGGTCTCGGTATTGGGGTTGCCCTCAGCGAACGGGCAGGATATGGCTGCGATGAAGCATCCCGTCCGCTCCGTCCCGCTGCCTTGCTGCCATCCGTAGATGCGGGGTAGGCAGCGGCTGAATGGGCTACTTGGTGTTGGAGCGTTGTCCACGCCCGGCGACGGTTTGGCGGCGTCCCCGGCGGGTGCGCGCATTGGTGCGGGTTCGTTGTCCGCGCACAGGCAAGCCGCGCCGATGGCGCAAGCCTCGGTATGTCCCGATGTCCATCAGACGGCGAATGTTCATGTCGACCTCGCGGCGAAGGTCGCCCTCAACCATCTTCTCACGGTCTACGATTTCGCGGATGCGAGTCAAGTCTCGATCATCAAGATCGCGGACGCGTGGGTTGCCCACGATGCCCGCTTTGTCAACGATGTCCTTCGCTTGGTAGGGACCGATGCCGTAGATGCGCCGAAGCGATATTTCCACGCGCTTGTTATCGGGGATGTTGACGCCAGATATGATTGCCATGCGATTCTCCTTGCACAATCAGGGGGGTTATTAGCCTTTTGCAGCAAGTTTTTCCATGAACTTTTATTGTATAGGATAGGTCGGATTTATGCTAGTTTTAGCGATGCTGCCCAGCGTCTCCGCCTTGCTCGCATTCCACACGCTGTTTGCAAGGCGTTCGAGCAACCGCACCAGCACCCTCTCGCTATTGCCAGCACAGGCAAACGCCGTCAGAGACAATCGCCCTAACATCCAAGAATCGCCACCACGAAATTGCCGTGTGGCGGCGGATGTGAGCGGGATCAGCCTTGCCGCTGCTTGTGCTTGGGGTTTTCGCAGATGATCCGCACCTTGCGATGGCGGCGGACGACGCGGCATTTGGCGCATCGTATCTTGACGGATGCTGATACTTTCATTGTGCTGTCCTCACTCTAATGTGGGCTGTTGCGGATGGCGAAAGGGCGCACTTATCCACACACCGCACGTCCCGCATTACAGCGGGCGCTTGCTGAGCGGTGTTATCGGCTATTTGAACCTGTAGGTTATCCTGCCGCGCGAGAGGTCGTAGGGCGAAAGGTCCACGAGCACCTTGTCTCCGGGCAGGACGCGGATGAAGTTCAGCCGTATCTTGCCCGACACATATGCCAGCACCTGATGCCCATTAGCGAGTTCCACTCGGAAGCTTGCGTTGGGTAACGCTTCAGTAACTGTGCCTTCAACTTCGATGGCTTCCCTTTTTGCCATTCAGTCTCCTTTGGGGGTGTTTGGGGTGCTGCGAGTTAGATATCTAATGGTCGCTGCTACCTAGTATATCTGACAGGCTGATGCCGCTAGAAGTAGTAGCCCTTGGGGGTGGTCAAGACTTCCGGCCCGTTCTTTGTGATTGCTACGGTATCCTCAAAATGCGCCGACAGCGTGCCGTCTGCGGTTACAATCGTCCAGCCGTCGTCCAGCTCCAAAGTCTCTTTTCTGCCGATGATGAGCATAGGCTCTATGGCGAGTGTCATGCCGTTTCTGATGCGCGCACCGCGCCCGGGCCTGCCATAGTTCGGCACTTGCGGAGGCTCATGAAGGCTGCGTCCAATGCCGTGTCCGACATATTTGCGCACCACGGAGTAGCCTTGCGGCTCGGCGTAGGATTGGACGGCGTTACCGATGTCGCCTATGCGATTGCCATGAACCGCCTGTTGGATGCCGCGCTTAAGCGCTTCGCGGGTGGTGTCGATTAAGCGCTGGGCTTGGGGCGATATGTTGCCGACGCCCACCGTGAATGCGCTGTCTCCGTGAAAGCCGTTCACGATTGCGCCCACATCCACGCTGAATATGTCGCCCTCCTCGAGTCGGCGGTCGCTCGGGATGCCGTGCACTATCTCGGCGTTCACAGATGCGCAAATCGTGCCGGGAAACGGGATGCTGCCGCCCGCTGCATACCCCTTGAACGAGGGTATGGCGCCGAGATTGCGGATGGTTGCTTCTGCGATTTGGTCGAGTTCAAGGGTGGTTACGCCGGGGCGCACGGCATTTATGACACTCGCTTTGGCTTCGGCAACGACCTTGCCGGCTTCGCGCATAGCGTCTATCTCTGCTGCCGATTTGATTGTGATGGCGTCTACACGCCGCCTCGAGAGTATCATGGGGCCTCTGATTTGCTGATTATCACGCAGATTTAGGAACGCATATCGGTTATACGAAACAGGCTATTCAAGAGCGGCTACTAGTGCGTCGCCCACAGAGGCGATGTCGGCGCTGCCGTCGATTTCGCGTAGCAGGCACAGGTTGCGGTAGTATCCCACGAGGGGTTGGGTTTCGGTTTCATAGACTTGCAGGCGGTTTTGCACGACTTCGGCTTTATCGTCGTCGCGCTGATAGACTTCGCCGTCGCAGAGGTCGCACTTGCCCACCTGCTTGGGCGGCGATGCGGTCTCGTGGTACGGCACTTGGCACAGGCGACACACGAGCCGCCCGGAGAGCCGCCGCACAAGTTCGCCTTGGGGCACATTGATGTATAAAACCCTGTCCAACCCGCCCGATGGCGCAAGTTCGGCGGTGAGCGCTTCGGCTTGCGGCAATGTGCGCGGGAATCCGTCGAGCACGAAGCCGTCCGCCTGCTCCGGGGCGGAGAGCCACGACATTATGAGGCGGATGGTTACTTCGTCCGGGACGAGCATGCCGCGGTCCATATAGGACTTGGCGAGCAAGCCAATCTCGGTCTGTTCGCGCAGGTTGTGGCGAAACAGGTCGCCCGATGCAGCGCGTGTTACGCCGAGCGTCTCGGCAATACGCGCCGTCTGAGTACCCTTACCCGCCCCCGGCGGACCCAGCAGGATTACCTTCAATTTCGTCAGTCTTTCTTAATGTCGGTCGAAAGCGCCGATTAGCGGATGAAGCCTTCGTAGTTTCTCATCAGGAGCTGGGCTTCTAGCTGGCGCATGGTGTCCAAGGCAACGCCGACCATAATCAGCAGGCTGGTGCTGCTCAGCGTCAGTGCGCGGACATCGGTTATCTGCGTAATGAAGAACGGGAGAATCGCCACGATGCCGAGGAAGATTGCGCCGCCCCAGGTGATGCGGACGAGCACGCGCGTCAGGTAGTCCTGCGTCGGCTGGCCCGGCCGAATGCCCGGTATGAATCCGCCATTGCGCTGGAGGTTGCCCGCTAAATCTTGCTGTTGGAATGTAACAAGCGTGTAGAAGAAGGTGAATATCACCACCAGCACGAAGACGAACGCCCAGTATGGGAATGCGGTCGGGTCTAATCCATCTGCGAGGAACTGCGCTATGCGGGACACCCATCCGTCGCTTAGTGGGTCGCGGAAGTAGCTCGCTATGGTGCCGGGTAGGATGACGATTGAGAACGCAAAGATGAGCGGTATCATGCCGGCGGAATTGACGCGAAGGGGCAGGAATGTGGAGCCCGACTGCCGCTGCATCCTGCCGCCCCGAAACACGCTGCGCCCATACTGCACCGGCACTCTGCGCTGCGCCTCCGTGAACATCACGATGAAGAAGATGACCACGAATGCGAATATGCCCAGCAGCAGCAGCCCGGCTGCTTCGTCGCTTTCCAGCAACCCCTGCCCGATTATGACAGGCAGGCGCGCCACGATGCCAGCGAAGATGATGAGCGATATGCCGTTGCCAAGCCCGCGCTCCGTGATGAGTTCGCCGAGCCACACGAGGAACATCGTCCCCGCTATGAGCGACGCCACCATTGACAGCGTGGTCATGTTGAAGCCGATGACCACGCCGGGCAGCACATTCGCCTGTTGGAGCAGGCTGAGCTGACCCCAGGCTTGCAGTGCGGCGATGGGCACGGCGAGGTAGTGCGTGTACTGGTTGATGCGCTGGCGCCCAAATTCGCCCTCTTGCGACAGTGCCTTCAGGCTGGGGATGACCGGCACCAGTATCTGCATCACGATGGACGATGTGATGTAGGGATACACGCCCAGCGCCGCCACGCTGAGGTTAGACAGTGCGCCGCCCGAGAAGAGGTCTAGGAAGCCCAGCAGCGCCTGCGACTGGAACGCCTGTGACAGCGCTTGGGCGTCCACGCCCGGCACCGGCACATGCGCCACGAAGCGGAACACTATCAGCATCGCTAGCGTGAACAGGATCTTGCCGCGCAGGTCGGGTATCCGCATCGCGTCTATCATGGACTGGACGAGTTGCGGGCGGGTAACCTCTTGCTGCTGTCTTGCGGCTTGGGATTGGCGCATTATGGAATCTCCCGTGCTGCGCCGCCGGCGGCTTCTATCTTCCGCTTTGCGCTAGCAGAAAACTTGTGTGCCGTGATGTCTAGCGGAACGCTGATTTCGCCGCGCGCCAGTATCTTTATCGGGCGCTTCAGGTTCTTCACCACGCCCGCATCTTCGAGCACGGCAGGGTCTATCTGCGCATTGGCTTCAAAGCCCTCAAGGTCGTGAAGGTTGACCGGCGTGTACTCTGTGCGGAATATGTTCGTGAAGCCGCGGATGGACGGCAGTTTCTTCGCAAGCGGAAGCTGCCCGCCCTCGAAGCCGAGCCGAACGCCTCCGCCGCTGCGGGAATTTTGGCCCTTGACGCCTCTGCCGGCGTAGCTGCCGTAACCGCTGCTGTCGCCGCGTCCGACCCTGCGCCTAGCCTTTCTTGCGCCCTTGGGGGGTTTTAGGTTGTGCTGCTGCATCTCTTTCGACCTGTAAGTATGGCTGATTTCGTGTGAACAACTTGTGCGCAACTTGCGCAACTGGGAAATATGCGCGGGAGAACGGCGGGGTTAAGCCTCGTCCGCCGGGATTTCGGTTACCTGCACCAAGTGGCGCACCTTGAAGACCATGCCTCTGATGGACGGGACATCGTCGTGGACGACCGTCTGGTTGAGTTTCCGCAAGCCGAGCGCCTCAATTGTGCGCCGCTGGTCTTTCTTGTAGCCGATGGTGCTGACTTTCCAAGTTACCTGCAGTTTGTTTGCCATTTCGTTGCCTTCTATGCGGGGACGAGTTTCACATCCGTCCGGTCATGTCTTAATGACCACAGGGGGATGCTAGTTCGGGGCTGCCTGCGGCGCTGCCGGCGTCTCCGGAGCATCTTCGGCGGCGTTGTCGATTGCGGCTTGCTGGGCTGCGCGCTGTTGAGCGGCTCGCCGCTGCGCTATGCGTCGGGCTTGGCGCATGCGCAGGCGTTCGATGCGCTCGCGGTCGCGCTGCTTCCCGTACTCGATGAGCTGCTTGCGGCGCGCGAACTCTTCCTCAGGGTCTTTGAGTTCCTGCAAGCCCTTGAATGTCGCCTTGACCACATTGATGGGGTTCGTGCTGCGCCGCACCTTCGTCATTATGTCTTGGATGCCGGCGAGTTCCACCACAGCGCGAACTGCTCCGCCAGCGATGACACCGGTGCCCGGCTGCGCGGGCTTGAGCATCACCAGCGAACCGATGTACTTGGAGACAACTTCGTGCGGGATGGTGCTGCCCTGTCGCGGGACTTCGATGATGTTCTTGCGGGCTTCGGTAGCGCCCTTGCGAACGGCGTCGGGAACGGCGTCGGCTTTGCCCATGCCAATGCCCACATGCCCATCTTGGTCGCCCACCACGACCACGGCGTTGAAGCTCAGATGTCTCCCGCCCTTGACCACTTTGGCGACACGGGATATTTTGACGACCCGCTCAGTGAGGGGGAATTCGTCTTGGTTTTCGTCTTGCTGTTGACGGTTCTGCTGCTGGCGGTTGCGCTGTTGGCGGTTGTGCTGGGTTGTCATATTAGAATACCAAGCCCTCCTTGCGGGCTGCGTCAGCTAGGGCTTTGATGCGCCCGTGGAACTTGTAGCCACCGCGGTCGAAGACCACCTTCGTTACGCCCTGCGCCTTTGCGCGCTGACCGATGAGTTCGCCCACGGTCTTGGCGATGTCGGTCTTGGGCTGCTGGGCGCTCTGCGACTTGACTGAAGATTCTAGGCTGGATGCGGCGGCGAGCGTGTGCCCGCAGGTGTCGTCTATGACCTGCGCATACACATGGTTGAGGCTGCGATAGACGGACAGGCGCGGCCGCTCGGTCGTGCCACCGACCTTGCGGCGAACGCGGATATGCCGCATCACGCGTCTGCCCTTGTTGGTGCGTACTATCTTTGGCATTGTGGGGTATCGCTCCGTGTCTTGTGGAATGCGGGTTATACTCTGCGGGCGCTCTTGCCGGGCTTGAGGCGCACCTGTTCGCCGAGGTATCGGATGCCCTTGCCCGTGTAGGCGTTGGGCGGGCGCACCTTGCGAATCTGCGCCGCAAGCTGTCCCACCTTCTGCTTGTCTATGCCGCGCACATGGATGCGGTTGTTGCCCTCCACTTGGATGGTTATGCCGTCCGGCGGCTGAATTTGCACCGGGTGGCTGTACATCACATTGAGCGTAATGCCCTTGCCCGTCTGTTGAACGCGGTAGCCAACTCCCACGAGTTCTAGGCTTTTGGAGAAGCCTTGACTGACGCCGGCGACCATGTTGGCGATGAGGCTGCGTGTCAGCCCGTGCAGCGCGCGATGGTGGCGCTCGTCGGATGCGCGCGTTACCACCACAGCGCCATTGTCGCGGGCGATGTGCATATCCGGATGGAACGAGTATGACAGGACGCCCTGAGCGCCCTTGACGGTTACCTTCGTGTCTATGATGTCCACATCCACGCCGGGCGGAAGTTGGACAGGCGTATTGCCTACTCGGGACATTGCGAAACTCCGTAAGTTTCAGCGATCGGTTTAGCGATGCGCATTCTGTGGGTTTAAGCGTTTAGCAAGGCAGAAGGGCAGAGTGGCTGTTCTCTGGCCTACCACACATAGCAGAGAAGTTCGCCGCCTATCTTCTGACGCCAAGCCTGCTTGCCGGTCATAACGCCCTGCGATGTGGACAAGATGGCTACGCCAAGCCCGCCGTATGGGCGTGGGATTTCGCCCTTTTTCACATAGACGCGCAAGCCGGGCTTGGACACGCGCTTCAGCCCGCTGATGGCGGGTTGGTTTCGCCCGCGATAGTACAAGTAGATGCGGATGACTGCCTGCGGCGTGCCGCGCCGATGAACGGTGTAGCCTTCGATGAAACCCTCCGACTTGAGGATGTCGGCAAGGGCTACCTTCCCCTTGGACAACGGGATGGTTACCGAGCTGTGTCCGACCATGACGGCGTTGCGGATGCGGGTCAGCATATCTGCTATGGGGTCTGTAACTGGCATGATGTCCTTCTTCGGTAATGCGCGGGGTTACCAGCTTGCCTTGCGGACGCCGGGGAGAAGGCCCTTGAGCGCCATCTCACGGAAGGTGATGCGCGACAACCCGAAGTGTCGGATGTAGCCGCGCGGTCTGCCCGTGGTGAGGTCTCTGTTCCGGACGCGGTTCGGGTTGGAATCGCGCGGGAGCAGGGCGAGTTCATCCCGGGCATGCGCCCGAACTTCGCGGGAAAGGCTCATATCCGATGCGCGCGCCTTCAGTTCCTTGCGCCTTGCGGCGTACTTGGCGACGATGCGCTTGCGTCGCTCATTCTTGGCTTTGGAAGATTCTCTTGCCATATTTCGTTCCTTGTCGTTCTCTGCATCTCATCCCTGTACAGCAGTTCGCGGAGAGCCTAGTGGGAGAGTTAGGCTGCACGGCGGTCTGCGTTCGGGCGGGCGAAGGGCATGCCCATCAATTCTAGCAGGCGCAGCCCCTCAGCATCGGTGGGCGCAGTGGTTACTATGACCACCTGCAAGCCGCGCATACGGTCTATGGAATTGTAGTCTATTTCAGGAAAGATGACCTGCTCGCGGATGCCGAGCGAGTAGTTGCCGCGCCCGTCGAATGCGTTGCGCGAGACGCCTTGGAAGTCTCGGATTCTCGGCAGCGACGAGCTGATGAGACGGTCTACGAACTCATACATGCGGCGGCTTCGGAGCGTAACACTGACGCCGATTGCCATGCCCTCGCGTATCTTGAAGCCCGCAATGGACTTCTTGGCGCGCGTAGTAATCGGCTTCTGCCCGCTTATGGCGGTCAAGTCGCGCGTGGCGGCTTCAAGCGCGCGCGCATTGGTGAGCGCTTCGCCCAGTCCGATGTTGAGCGTTACCTTGCTCAGGCGCGGCACCTGCATCGGGCTGGTGTAGCCGAACTCCTGTATCATCACGGGAGCGACCTCATTGCGTATCTTGTCCAGCATACGGGGCGTCTGTCGCGGCGTCTCGGGTTTTTGGTTGCGGTTGCGCCTGCGGCGTCCGCCTTGCCTCTGCTCAGTAGTCACTCTATTATCTCTCCGCTTTTCTTGGACACGCGGGCGTTGCTGCCATCGGCGAGGCGGGTGTAGCCGATGCGCGTCGGCTTGTTCGTCGTGGGGCAGATGAGCATCAGGTTCGAGGCGCGGATGGGCATCTCTTTCTGGATGATGCCGCCCTGTCGGACGCCTTGAGACGGCTGGGTGTGCCGCATGACGATGTTGATGCCTTCCACTAGGGCGGTGTTCTGCTTTGGAAATATCTGCTGGATGCGCCCTGTTTTGCCGCGGTCGCGCCCCTTGATGACGATAACGGTGTCGTTGGGTTGGAGTCGCATTACAGCACCTCCGGGGCGAGGGACACGATGCGCATGAAGTTCTTGTCGCGCAGTTCGCGTGCGACGGGGCCGAATATGCGCGTGCCTCGCGGGAGTTGGTCATCGTTGACTAGCACGGCGGCGTTGTCGTCGAAGCGGATGTGCGAGCCGTCCGGCCTGCGGTGGCTCTTGCTTGTGCGCACTATGACGGCTTTGACCACCTCGCCCTTGCGGACATTCGCAGCGGGCGCCGCTTCCTTGACCGATGCCACGACGATGTCGCCGAGCCAAGCGTACTGCCTGCCGCTGCCGCCGGGAATCCCGATGCAGCTTATCGTCTTTGCGCCGGAGTTGTCGGCGACCTTGAGGCGGGAGTATATCTGGATCATGTTAGTTCGCCTCCGATGCGGCGGACGCCTGCGCCTCAGATGTGGCTTGCGCCGAGAGCACGGACTCGTCTTCGAGCGCTATGTCTTGCGGCTGGATTTCGGCGATGTCTTCGCTTTGCAGTATGGCGTCGATGCGCCAGCGCTTGTTCTTCGAGAGCGGGCGGCACTCACGGATGCGAACGAGGTCGCCGAGCCTACAGCGGTTGTCGGGATCGTGCGCGATGAATCGCGTCTGCCGTTTCACGGGTTTGGTGTAGATGCGATGTGCGCGGCGCCACTCGACTACGACCACGACGGACTTGTCCATCTTGTCGCTGACGACTTTGCCCACGCGCACTTTGCGCCTTTCGTAGCTCATAGTATGCCTGCGGCAAGTTCCCTTTCTCGGATGACGGTGTTGATGCGCGCTATTCGCTTGCGCGCCCTGCGGATTTCGTTCATGTTGGAGAGCTGCATCGTGGCGGCGCGAAACCTGAGGTTCATCAGTTCTCGGTGCGTGTCGTCAAGCTCGCTGAGAAGCTCGTCGTCGGTGAAAGTTCGGATGTCGTCTATTTCCATTTCAGAGCCTAGTTCCTAATCACAGGGTTTGGCGGGTAACGATAGTCGTGCCCATCGGCAGCTTGGACGCCGCTAGGCGCAGCGCTTCTTTGGCGGTGTCTTCGGGGATGCCGGCTATCTCGAAGAGCACGCGTCCGGGCTTGACCACGGCGACCCAGTGGTCCACGGCGCCCTTGCCGCTGCCCATGCGGGTTTCGGCGGCGCGCGCAGTTACCGACTTGTCCGGGAAGATGCGAATCCAGATCTTGCCGCCCCTGCGGGCATAGCGAGTCATTGCGCGGCGTGCGGCTTCTATCTGATTCGATGTTACCCAAGCGGCTTCGGTGGACTTGATGCCGAATTCGCCAAAGTTCATCGTACTGCCTGCCACAGCAAGACCTTTGCGTCGGCCGCGATGGTGGTTGCGGTACTTAACTCGTTTGGGTTGGAGCATTGTTTGCCTCCGACGGGGGTGCTGTCGGCGCTGCGGGTGCAGGCGCAGGGTTGGGGTCGGGCGTCGGTTCGGACGATGCGCTTGCGGGTATCGTTACCTCTATGGGAGGGGTGTGTTCGGGTATGGCTTCTGCCTGTGGTCGCTCTTTCGGTTCGGGCACGATGTCGCCCTTGTAAATCCACACCTTGACGCCGATGCGCCCGAATTCGGTTGCGGCTTCGACAATGGAGTAGTCTATGTCCGCGCGCAGGGTGTGCAGTGGGACACGCCCTTCCATAGCCTTTTCTCGGCGCGCGATGTCTGCCCCGCCGAGCCTGCCTGACACAAGAATCTTGATGCCCTCTGCGCCTGCCTGCATCGTCCGCATCACCGTTTGGCGTATGGCGCGGCGGAACGCGATGCGGCGTTCCAGCTGCTCGGCAACATTGCGCGCCACGAGATAGGCGTCAAGTTCGGGTTGTCGGATTTCTTGCACATTGAGGCGTGCGCGCTTTCTCATCCTAGCTTCTACCTGTTTGCGAAGCTCCTCCACACGCTGCCCGCCGCGACCAATGACGATGCCCGGGCGCGCCGTATGGACGGTAATGATGACATCGTTGCCTCGCTCTATCTCCACCTTGGAGATGCCGGCATCGGGGTATCGGTTGATGATGAGGTTGCGTACCTCTAGGTCTTCTTTCACGAGTGCGCGATACTCTTCGGCGCTCGCTGCGAACCAGCGCGACTGCCAGTCCTTGACGATGCCAAGCCGAAATCCGATGGGATGCGTTTTCTGTGCCACTAGGCGTCATCCTCCTCGTCCACTACTACGGTTATATGGCTGCTGCGCCGTATTATGCTAGCGATGCGCCCGCGTGCCCGCGCCCGAAAGCGTTTGACGCGCGGCCCCTCGTTGGCATAGATTTCGATGATACGCAGGGTATCGCTGCTCGCCAAAAGCTCGTTTTCAGCATTCGCAGCTGCCGAGCGCACCACTTTGGCGACTTGCGCAGCAATCGGAGAGGGCAGAAACTGCAAGGCGTCCAGCGCCTCCTCCACCTTCATCCCACGCACCATGTCGATGATGGGCTTTACCTTTTTGACTGAGTAACCTGTGTTCGAAGCTACTGCTCTGACCGGCATTGTTTGACTCGCTGATATGTTTATATGTAGAGGACGACTTCCCGTCAGGTGTGTGCTAGCGCGCTCGGGTTGTGCGCTCGGAGCGGGATATGTGCCCGCGGAATGTGCGCGTTGGGGCGAATTCGCCCAGCTTGTGCCCGACCATGTTCTCCGTGATGAACAGCGGCACATGCCGCCTGCCATCGTGGACGGCGATGGTCAGCCCCAGCATATCCGGCATAATCGTGGATGCGCGCGACCATGTGCGAATGATAGTGCGACTGCGGCTGTTCTGAACCGCCGTTACCTTCTTCGCAAGCTTGGGATGCACATACGGTCCCTTCTTGATAGACCTAGACATTTCCCTTTTCCTCTACGCCTGAATAATACGCCACTAAACAACCGACTGACAGACTTCTCCGCCTACTTCTTGAAGCGACGGCGGACGATGAACTTGTCGGACGGCTTCTTCTTCTTGCGGGTGCGGTATCCGAGTGCAGGCTTGCCCCAAGGGGTTTTGGGGCCGGGCATACCGATGGGGGAGCGCCCTTCGCCGCCGCCGTGCGGATGGTCGCGCGGGGACATCACCGAGCCGCGCACCTGCGGGCGCCAACCCATGTTGCGCCTGCGCCCCGCCTTGCCGAGCTTCACATTCTTGTGGTCAAGGTTGCTCACCTGCCCGATGGTCGCCATGCAAGCGCTGAGCACATTCCGCATTTCGCCCGAGGGCAGGCGCAGCAGGGCGTACTTGCCCTCTTTCGCAAGAAGCTGAGCCGAGCCGCCGGCGCTGCGAACCAGCTGACCGCCGCGCCCGACCTGCATTTCTATGTTGTGAACCTGCGTGCCCTCGCGTATGGAGCGCAGCGGCAACGCATTGCCTACGCGCGGCTCTGCGCTGTCGCCGGACTCTATCTTGTCGCCAACCACAAGCCCGTCCGGGGCAAGGATGTAGCGCCATTCGCCGTCCGGGTACTTGATGAGTGCGATGCGCGCCGAGCGGTTCGGGTCATACTCGATAGAGGTAACTTCGCCCGGGATGCCGTGCTTGTCGCGCTTGAAGTCGATGACGCGGTAGCGGCGCTTGTGCCCGCCGCCACGGTGCCGCACGGTGATGCGACCGGAAGAGTTGCGGCCTGCGCGCTTTTTCATCGGGCGCAAAAGCGACTTCTTCGGATTGCGTGTGGTTATCTCTTCGGATGTCGGCAACACTGCGCCGCGCTGTCCGGGAGTTCGTGGGTTCAAGGCTCGCAGTGGCATATTACACGCCCTCGAATATGGTAATGCTGTCGCCGGGGGCAAGCGTTACGATGGCTTTCTTGATAGCCTTCTGGCGCGAAAGGCGCGGGCCGTAGCGCTTCACTTTGCCCGGCTTGTTCATGGTGTTGACTTTGGTTACTCGAACATCGAAAGCCTGCTCGACCGCCCACTTAATCTGGTGCTTGGTTGCGGATCGCGCAACCTCGAACACATACCGCCCCTCGTCTTGGAGGTCGGTGCTCTTCTCGGTTACGACGGGTCTTCGGAGAATTTCGTAGGGATGCAGGTCCATTATTCGGTCTCCGTGCTGTGGACGGCGGCTGTCTGCTCGGCTTCGGTCTTTTGGCGGGCGAACTTCCCGCCCCAGAGCTGCTCGGCTTTTCGCACGGCGTCCAGTGTTATCACTACCTTGTTTGCGTTCAGAACATCCAGCGGGTTGAGCAGGTCAACCGGCAGCGTGCGAATTTTGGGGATGTTACGGGCGGCGCGCATCGTATCGGGCGCAGCGCCGTCGCTCACGAGCAGCGCAGAGCCGTCTATGTTGAGCGAACGCAGCACCTGCACCATCGCACGCGTCTTGACTTGGGGAATGTCGAGGCTGTCCACGACCACGAGGCGATTTTCGCGCGCCTTGTCGGACAGGGTCATGCGGATGGCTTGACGCTTCATACGCTTTGGCGTGCGCTGCCGATAGCTCCGCGGTGTGGGACCGAAGACCACGCCACCGCCGCGCCACTGCGGCGACCGGATAGAGCCTTGTCGCGCCCTGCCCGTGTACTTCTGCGGGCGCGGCTTTGCGCCCCCACCGGACACTTCGGAGCGCGTCTTGACCTTCGCCGTGCCTTGCCGCTTGTTGGCAAGCTGACCCACGACCACTTGGTGCAGCAGCGCCACATTCATCGGCGCAGCGAACACATCGTCGCGCACATCTATGCTGGTCAGCACTGCGCCTCGTATGTTTCGGACTTCGAGTTTCAATGTCTCGTCCTTAATCGTGAAATGCGGGGCTTGGCGATTGGATTAGTTCGCCAGCCATTTTGCCGCACATGCTTGAATATTTTTCAAGCGCATTTTTGAATTATACTCATTTGAGCGGTATAGGTATAGTATTTTCGCAAAAGTGCTAGAAATGCTATCGGATGGGGGATTACATCAGGCTTTGTTGACGATGAGCAGAGAGTTGCGGGCGCCCGGGACGCTGCCCTTGACCAAGAGCAGGTTTCGGTCGGGGTCAGCGAGAACCACCTTCAGGCCGCGCTGCGTAACTTTGGCATCGCCCATATGCCCCGCCATCCTCAGCCCCTTGATGACGCGGCCTGGCGTGCTGCCTGCTCCCACCGAGCCGGGTGCGCGATGGCGGTCGGACTGACCGTGCGTCTTCGGGCCGCCGCGGAAGTTGTATCGGCGAACGCCGCCCGCAAAGCCGCGCCCCTTGGACTTGCCGGTAATCTGAATGGCATCCCCCGCTTGGAACAGGCTCACATCCACAGACTGACCAACATCAACTTCGCCGATGTCGTCAGCGGCTACCTCGCGCAGATGGCGGAACAGCGTGCCGCCGCCACGACTCAGATGACCTGTGCGGGGCTTGTCGAGGCTCTTGACCGGCTCGAATCCGATCTGCACACTGTCATAGCCGTCCGTGTCCCGCGTCTTTATCTGCGTAACCGTGCAGGGACCGAGCCGAATTGCGGTTACGCAGTCAGCCGTTCCGTCCTGATTGAAAAACTGCGTCGTGCCTATTTTCTTGCCGATGAGTCCGTTGATGGGCATTGGAAAGTCTCTTTTTGTAAGATTGGTAAAGTTTGATGGACTAGAGCTTTATGGAGATATGGACGCCTGCGGGCACATTCAGGCGAGTGAGCGTGTCGATGGTCTTGGATGTGGGTTCTAGGATGTCGATGAGGCGGTTGTGCGTGCGCAGTTCAAAGTGTTCACGCGAGTTCTTATCGATGTGCGGGCCGCGTATGACGCAGAAGCGCTTGATGGCGGTCGGCAGCGGGATGGGGCCGGATACGCGTGCGCCGGTGCGCTCTGCCGCATCGACTATCTGCCCGGCAGACTGGTCGAGCATCTTGTGGTCAAACGCTTTTAGGATGATGCGTATTTTTTGGCTGTTGACTGTTACCATTGGCGTTTGTGCCGCTCCCGTATGCAGTGTTTTCAGCGGGTGTGTACAAATGTTTATTACGCCGCAAAGCCCATATGCTGCTGCCGTTCACACGGCTCATGCGTCGGCTAGGATGCCTTCGGGCGCTGGTTCGTAGTTGTCGAACTCCATAGTGTAGGATGCGCGGCCCTGCGTGAGGGAGCGTATGGCATTGGCGTAGCCAAAACTCTCGCCGAGCGGAAGGCTCGCCTTGACCACTTGGATGTCGCCCTGCCCCTCTATGTTTCGAATAGCGGCGCGACGACGACCTAGGTCTCCCAGCACCTCGCCCAGGAACTCGCCGGGCGTTACCACTTCTAGGCTCATCACAGGTTCGAGCAAAACAGGCTTGGCTCTGGCGATGGCGTCTTTGGCTGCCATAGAGCCTGCTATCTGGAACGACACCTGCGACGAATCCACCTCATGGTAGCTGCCGTCGACCAAAGTTATCTTGACATCTATGACGGGGAAGCCGGACAGCGGCCCTGTGTTCAGCGCCTCGCGAATGCCGTTTTGGGCTGGCCCGATGAACTCGCGCGGTATAGCGCCGCCGACTATCTTGTCCTCAATCTGGACGCCGGAGCCACGCTCGCCGGGTTCGGCTTGCACGACCACATGCCCAAACTGCCCACGCCCGCCCGTTTGGCGAACGAATCGTCCAATGCCAGTCGATGGGTTGCGGACGGTTTCGCGGTATGCCACACGCGGCTTGCCCACATTGCCGTCCACATTGAACTCGCGCTTCATCCTGTCGACAAGTATCTCCAAGTGAAGCTCGCCCATCCCAGACATCACCGTCTGACCCGTTTCGTCGTCGTAGTTCACCTTGAAGGTGGGGTCTTCGTCCGAAAGCTTGATTAGCGCATCGGAGAGCTTATCTTGGTCGGCGCGCGAGCGCGGCTCAACAGCGACCGAGACGACGGGTTCGGGGAACGATATGGTCTCCAGCAAGATGGGTTCCTGTTGGATGCAGATGGTGTCGCCGGTGGCGGTATCCTTGAGACCCACAGCAGCGGCGATTTGCCCAGCGTACACTTTGGGAACATCCTCACGATGCTGCGCATGCATCTGAACGATGCGCCCAAGCCGTTCTCGGCGGCGTTTAGTGGAGTTGTACACGGATGAACCGGCTGCCGCCGTGCCAGAGTACACCCTGAAATACACGAGGCGACCGATATACGGGTCAGACACCGTCTTGAAGGCGAGGGCGGAGAATGGCTCTTCCGGGTTGGGGCGGCGCACCAGTGCTTCGCCAGATGTGGGGTGCTGCCCCGTAACAGCGTCCACATCCATCGGCGAGGGGAGGTAGGCGCATACGGCGTCGATAAGGGGTTGTACGCCCTTGGTTCGCAGCGCCGTGCCACACAGCACAGGAACCGTCTTGTAGCCTATCGTCGCCCTTCTCAGAGAGTCCTTGATTTCCTGATTGGTGATGTGCTCATCTTCTAGATACTTGTTCATCAGATCGTCATCGGTTTCGGCGATGCGTTCGATCATCTGATCGCGATAGTTCGTGAAGTCCTCGATAAACTCATCAGGAATTGGGCCTGCCTTAGGAGTTTCCACGCCTTCCTGTTCCCAAGTCCACGCCTTACCCTCGATGAGGTCGATTACGCCGAGGAAGGCGTCCTCTTGCCCCATGGGAATTTGGATAGCGACAGGGTTGGCAGACAGCCGGTGCGATATGGAATCTATGGTGCGGTAGAAGTCTGCGCCGACGCGGTCCATCTTGTTTACGAAGCAGATGCGCGGCACATCGTACTTGTCCGCCTGCCGCCAGACCGTTTCGGACTGTGGCTGCACGCCCGCCACTGCGTCGAACACCACCACGCCACCATCCAAGATACGCAGGCTGCGCTCCACCTCAGCGGTGAAGTCCACATGACCCGGGGTGTCTATGATGTTGATGGTGTAATCGTTCCATTCGGTGGTGGTGGCTGCGGAGGTGATGGTGATGCCGCGCTCGCGTTCCTGCGCCATCCAGTCCATCGCAGTCGTGCCGTCGTCTACGCCGCCAATCTTGTGGATGCGTCCAGTGAAGTACAGCACACGCTCAGTAACTGTCGTTTTACCGGCGTCGATGTGTGCGATGAAGCCGATGTTTCGAATTTTATTCAGTGCTTGCATGGTTGCAGGCATTCGTATCATCCTTGCCGCTATGATTTTGCGGCGGGCACGGTTTTAGACCATGCGCCCGGCGATGGGCGTGGTCTTACCAGCGATAGTGTGCGAAGGCTCGGTTGGCTTCTGCCATTCGGTGCGCCTCGGTACGGCGTTGGACGGCAGGGCCTTGGTTGCGTGCGGCTTCCAGCAGTTGGGACGCCAAGCTCTCGTGCATCGGGCGTCCGCCGCGTGCCCGCGCCGCCGTGATAATCCAGCGCATAGCGAGAGCCGTGCGGCGAGTGGGCCGGACTTCAGTCGGGACTTGGTAGGTGGCGCCGCCAACGCGCCGAGACTTCACCTCGAGCATAGGCGTCGCATTGCGTATCGCCTGCTCGAACACCTCAAGCCCGGGGCGGTTGGCTTGCTGCTCCACCCGGTCGAGTGCGTTGTACACGATGCGCTGGGCTGTAGTCTTCTTGCCGTTCCACATAACTCGGTTGATGAACTGGCTCAGCTGAACGCTGTCATACTTAATATCTGGCGGCGGAATTCTGACTTCCGCCCTTCTTCGACGCGCCATTTACAATGTCCTATCTATAAGTCGGATAAACTCACAAACAATAGGTTCGCCTGCGTCGTGCGACACAGGCGAACCGTCGGTGTGGATTTAGTTGTTCTTGCTGCCGTACTTACTGCGCCCTCGCTTGCGCCCGTCTACGCCAGAGGTGTCCAGTGCGCCGCGCACGATATGGTATCGGACGCCGGGCAGGTCTTTCACGCGCCCGCCGCGAATAAGCACCACAGAGTGCTCTTGCAGGTTGTGGCCCTCGCCCGGGATGTAAGCCGTAACCTCCATGCCGTTGGTCAGCCGCACGCGCGCCACCTTGCGGAGTGCGGAATTGGGCTTCTTGGGTGTCTGTGTCCGCACCTGTGTGCACACGCCGCGCTTCTGTGGCGCTCCGGAGTCGCGCCTGCCCCTGTTTCGCAGCGAGTTGAAGGAATAGCGCAACGCCGGCGCCTTATCCTTCTTGCGCTTGGGCTTCCTGCCCTTGCGGACGAGTTGATTCACGGTAGGCATAGCATATACCCCTTACCTGTTAACTGACTTCGCTGATGCGCCAAAATCTCATCGAAAGGCGTTACATCAGCACAACGGCGTCTCACTTTTACTCGCGAAAATGCACCGATGTGCCGCGCATCATTGCGTGCTTACACAAAGTACCGCCGCAAACAGATATGTTACATCCAAGATTGAACGGATGTCAACAATTTGCGGCGGGAAATTGGATCTTTCACGGAGATATGGAATGTTGGCGGCATCTGCGAAAGCGGGTTAGACCTCACGCAGAGGGACTACGCCAGCGCTGCCGAGCGCATCAGGGTCATCGTCGTCAGGACCGGTGGGGCCTCCCCGCCTAGCCTTGGCGTTCCATTCCTCTATCTCCACGGCTACGAGGGTGGTAACAGAAAGGTCTGCCGGCGGCGGCGGGTTGTAGTCGCGCTCAAGGGTGCGGTCGGGGAAGTAGCGGCGCACCATCTCGTCAAACAGGTCGAACTTGGCGGCTCCGTCCACAATCTCGTGTGCTGTCCCGAACAGCGTAACGCTGCGATAGTTCATCGAGTGGTTCATCGCCTTGCGCGAATACACCAAGCCATCGGTGAGGGTTACGGTTACGCACACGGGGACGCCACCGGCGAGCAATTTCAGCGCGCGGCTGCGTACCGAGCCGTGCAAGTAGAGCGTCCCGGGGTTGTCGGCATCGTAGTGGTAAGACAGCGGGACGACATACGGCATCTCGTCCTTGATGATGCCCACATGGGCCACAAGCCCCTGCGACAGTATCTCCGCCGCCTCGTCCGGGACTGCCCGTTCGGGGTGATTTCTGATGCGTGTCCGCTCGGTCAGGTTCATTTCGAGTCCTTGATATATAATATATATGCGAAGGCTGTGGTAGCCCTAACTTGTTTTTGAGCCATTATAGGCAATGGAAATACCTGTGTCTAGTAAAAAACTGCATTCAGACGGCGTTCCCGTTTATGGCATCTGAGAAGAAGGCGCCGCAGCTGCAAGAGCGTATCCGCAGGCTGTCTGCGTCTAGCAGCGACTCCGCCTGTGCAATCCCATGCTGCGAAATATGCCCCCATGCGAAGATGCTCCCAGTCGCAAAGCCCCCGCAGGCGAGATGTCATACCTACGGGGGGACAATTGCGTCTGAAGGCGTGCGATGCTGCTCTCTCAGATGCTCACATAAGGACAGGGGGACAGCCGTGATGTACGCCATTGTGCAAAACGCGGACCCCCCTGCCCGTATGTGCTGTCGCGCTATGCCACGGGCTGTGCCACTGCGCTCCCCAGAGCGGCATGGGCTTCACGAAGCAGTGCCTCGGTTTCGTCCCAGCCGATGCAGGCGTCGGTTACAGATACGCCGTATTCGAGGTCATCTAGCGAGCCGTTAATGGCTTGGCTGCCGGGGTTGAGGTTGCTCTCGAGCATGCAGCCGATGATGTCTGCGTTGCCCGCGACGCGCTGTTCGATAATAGAGTGTAGCGCGATGTTCTGCCGAGTGTGGTCTTTGTTGGAGTTGCCGTGGCTGCAGTCCACCAACAGCTGCGAGGGGACGCCCGCCTTGCTGAGCAGTGCCTGTGCGGCGACGATGGCATCTGCGCCGAAGTTGGGGCCGCTGCGTCCGCCACGCAAGACGAGGTGGCCATACGGGTTGCCGTTAGTGTGGACGACGCAGGTTTGACCGTAGTGGTCAATGCCGAGAAAAGCGTGCTGCGAGCGCGCGGAAATCATAGCGTCAACCGCTATCTGTGCGTCGCCGTCTGTGCCGTTCTTGAAGCCGACGGGCATGCTCAACCCGCTCGCCAACTGCCGATGCGTTTGGCTCTCGGTGGTGCGCGCCCCGATGGCAGCCCAGGATATTAGGCCGGCGAGGTACTGCGGCACGATGGGGTCTAGGAATTCGGTTGCGCTATACACGCCCATTTCGGCAACGCGGAGCAAGAGCGAGCGAGCGCGTCGCAGCCCTTCATCGATGTCGAATGTGTCGTTCAGATACGGGTCGTATATCATCCCCTTCCAGCCGACGGTGGTGCGGGGCTTCTCGAAGTACACCCGCATGACGATGAGCATATGGTCGCTCAGCTCGTCCTGCAGACGCTTGATCCGCTCAGCGTACTCGACGCCCGCCTCTTCGTCGTGAATGGAGCAGGGGCCGGTGATGACGAGGAAGCGGGAGTCCTCGCCTCGCAAGATCGCCTGTATCTGCCGTCTGCCCTCGACTACGACTGCCTCTGCGGTGGGCGTCAGCGGAATCGCGTTGACAAGATCTACTGGGCTTATCAACGCCTCGGTGCTTGCGACATTCACATCCCTGGTCTGTGATGGCTGCATGTTGGTCGTTCCTCTCTTTCTTACTGCGACTGCGCCTAAATTCTTTTGTGTTGTCTGATAGATTTGTTTCGGGGTGCGCTTTCGGTGCTGGGGGTTGTGTGCGGCGCCCAAGAAAAAGCCCCAGTCCGTCGCCGGCTGGGGTTTTTGAGTGTCTTGGGAATGACTGCGATGTGTCTATAGTCTTTAAGACGCCAAGCCTCCGCCGGCTGCGGTATGTGAGCCGATAAAGCAATAAGCGTAGGTGGCGTATGCGCAAGAAGCGCTAGTTGAGTTACACATCACGGTTAATGATATATAGATACACGAGCGGGTGTCAAGAGTTTGATGATAGCGTTTCCATTCAGGTGGTCGAAGACAGAAGCCCGCGCCGCTGCAGCAGTACCAACAGGTTGTAATGCGTCCACGCTGTGCCCATTCGCTCCCGACGCCGTATCTCTCGCTGAAACCGCTCCAACCGAGATGTGGTCTTGTATCTAGACTGACCGGTACCCAGATGCGCCAGTCCCTTAACCAGCGCCTTCTTGCACCACATCAGCCCCCGACCACCCGTCAACTTCACTATCCGAGCAGCAAGCATCCTCGCAGCAGACAAGTCTTCTGACATCAGCAACTCTTTGGATTCATTCCAGCCCACCTCGCCTACCTTGCGCTTGTACTCCCTAAGCAGATGGAACTGGCATAGCTGATGCGCACTGCCTCTGCCGTAGACCATTTCGATGGCCTCTGCTGTCGCTCTGTCCCCATCGCTCACTAGGTGTGCAGGCTGCCTTACCCCTCGCTCATATGCTTCGGTCAGCGTGTCTTGTATTTCCTGTGTAACGGTATTTTCTGCTTGCTCTTCCGGTCGGTATAGCATACCCAATTCGTTTACCCCCTCTAGTAACGCCTTACGCCTCATTCTACAACTCAACCACCTGAATGGAAACGCTACCGGCTAGTCAGGCATGTAATTTCCTAATTTAACCCCCCTCCCGTAATACTTCCGTAATACTTTTGCGATATACTAGGCTGCAGTGTCGCGGAGTGTGTCGCTTGCGCTGCGCACTCTTCGCCATTCGAAACACATCGATGGGCAACAACATGGCGATGCATACGCATAAAACGGGTTGACGATTTTTCGGCTAACGAAAAATCGTCAACCCGTTTTGATTGGAAACCGTCGAATATCAAGCCTCGATAGCCTATCCATTAAGGAAGGGAAAGGAAGAAATGAGTAGCATAAGATTAGCACCTTATCTGTTTGCGGTCGCGATAATTGCGGCGTTTGCCGCCCTGCTCATCGGCAACGGGCCCGGCGCGGTTAAAACCGTTTTCGCACAGGTGCCAACGCCATCGGCGTCAACGACAGTTGCCTTCGCAGACCAAAACACCCCCGCTAACGCGGCTGATAATAGCCATTCGTACACCTACAATGTAAACACGGGTGATGCTGTTGGTAATGCGTTGGTTGCCACTATTCCGACAGCCCTTCTTTGGGATTCTACGGCGAGTCCAAATCCAAGCGTACATGCAAACCGTAGACCGTACTACAAAATTGAATCAGTGAGGCAAGGTGCTGGAGCTGACCACGATAAGTTCGACATTGATAATGAAAGCGGGGAGATAACAATCGACGCTGGTCAGACCTTAACTGCGAACACCTACAACATCACATTGAGGGCTCAGATTTGGGACACCAGCACTAACGCACTCGTTGATCTCATTATTGATGACTACATCGACGTGGATATCGTTATTTCCGACACGGCGGCGACAGCCACGCCGGGGGGACCAACACCGGAACCGACGCCCACACCAGTACCGGAAGTTCAATTCGCGAGCCAAGCCGACCCCAGCGTAGCGGCGGCTGATACCGATTCGTACTCCTACACTGTGCAGCAGGCTGATGCTGTTGCTAATGCAGCGATTGGCACTGTGCAATCCCTTCTTGTGAATACGGAATCGGGTCAGAGGGCGCACTACACGCTAGACACAGCTGGTGGGGCTGACCACGCTAGTTTCGCCATTGATGCTACAAGCGGGGCGCTAACAGTTGGTGGCAACGCCTTAAGTGTGCAAACCTACAACATCACATTGAAGGCTGAGGTTTATGACTCTGCTGATGCCTTTGTTTCCGGTTCTACTTCTGACACCATCGATGTAACAATCGAGGTTGTCGAACAGACAGCAGCAACACCCACACCGGGACCCGTACCGACACCGGGACCCGTACCGACGGTTCGTTTCGCAAGCCAAGCCAACCCCAGTGTAGCCGCGGCTGATAGCGAGTCGTACTCCTACACTATCCCTCACCGCGATGGTATTGCTAATGCGTTGATGGGTACTATTCCGCCAGCCATTCTTGTGAATGCGGAAGCAGGACATAGAGCGCACTACAGCATAGACGGTGGATCTGACGCCATTTCGTTCGCCATTGATGATACAAGCGGGGCGATAACTATCAGCAGCATTTTTGTTGGAATCTTATTGCCGCAAGAATACAACATCACATTGAAGGCTGAGGTTTATGACTCGGGTGGATCCCTTGTTGCCAATGGCGTAGCCGACACCATCGATGTATCAATCTTTGGTGTCGCGCCGGAAGTTCATTTCGCGAGCCAAGCCAACCCCAGCGTGCGGGCTGCAGATGACGACCCAGACACACCCGCGAATGATCCCGAGAAGTACGCGTTCGATATGATCTTGGGTGATGCCACTGTTGGTGCGACGCTTGGCACTATTCCGCCAGCCATTCTTGTGAATCCGTCATCAGGTCAGAGAGCGAACTACAAGATAACCGGTATAGACATGGATAAGTTCGCCATTGATGCGGCAAGTGGGGTAATAACAATTACTCCTCATGACTTATCTACATTTACTGAAACCGGCTATATCTTCGGTTTGGAAGCTGAGGTTTATGACTCGAGTGACACGCTTGTTGACCCTAGTACTTCCGACGTCATCGAGGTAGCAATCCGTGTTCTCGTACCGGAAGCTCAATTTGAGCAAGACGACTATGAATTCGATATACACGAGGATGATGCCACTCCCGATGCGTCGATTGGCACTGTGCGAGCCGCTATTGTGAATGCGGCAATGGGTCAGAAGGCGAAGTACAGTATAGTCAGCACAGCCGATGACCCAATGGCTGGAGACGACCACGATAGTTTCGACATTGATGCTGACACCGGGGCGATAACAGTCGCTAACCCCCTTGCTGCCCCTTTGCTGGAGACCGCTTCCCCCTTCGACATCACATTGAAGGCTGAGGTTGTTAACTCGGATGGCACTCTTGCTAGCATGGGTGTTGCCGACGAAGTCGATGTGGTAATCGTGGTCTTCACTCACTTCGAAACGATAGACATAACAACCCAAGACGACCCCACGGCAGCGGCAGAAGATGACGACTCATACAGCGTCCAGAAATTCACTGACGATAAGGGCGTCATAGGCACGATAGAGACCAACCCCACATGGGAACGTGTTGAAAGGTCGGGATCTACGGTAATCTTCACCATCCGGGACACGGCAGATGGAAGGAACTTCAGCATCAACCCGCAAGGTGAGATAAGAATCGCGGTTGACGATCTGGCGCCGGGCGTCTACACCATCGTGGTAGATGTGGCGCTGCGTGACAATACAACCAGCGCATACCGTTCGCCGCGCAGCATAGAGGTGCAGATAACGGCGGTGGATGCGCCGACCGCGGCGATGTTCTTGGATAGCGCGCCGACGCGGGGCACGGTGGAAGCACCGATAGAGTTCAACAACGAAAACACCCCGTTCGATTTCGAGGACGAAGGCGAACTGGACAGGCGCAAGACGTCGGACCTCAGCGGCGAAGCCGTCGGGCGCAAGGTGATAGACATAAGCGAGTTCGTGGACGATGCTGGCGGGCACGATGTTACCTACAAGGTGATGAACGCAGACGACACGGCAACGGACCTGTTCGAGTTCAGCGCGGACGATAACGGCGTGCTGATGTCCACAGCTGCGTTGAGGTTCCACGACGATGACGATATGGACATCTACGAGCTGAAGCTGACGGCTGCAGACCAGAACCTCGGCGGGCTAGAACCGGACGAGCTGGAGTTCATGGTGACCGTAACCGAGCTGAGCGCGAAGTTCGAGGAAGACGCGCCGGAAGATGGGATGGTAGAGGCAGAGCCGAGCGGGCCGAGCGGGTCAGAAGAAGACGCCGAAGCCATGGTGATAGTGGACTTTGACGGCTCGGACGATGAGGTTCGGGGAAGCACGGTGTATGTGGACATCCCGATACAGGTTCCCGGTCTCAGCGACGATCCGGATACTGAGCGTGATGACCCAGTAGACGCAGTGCTTCACGAAGTGTCGTACGAAGTGTCGGACACAGTGAACTTCCAGATAAGCGAAGGCGGCTTGCTGCAGTCCACAGAAGCATTGAGGTTCCACAACGACCCAGACCTGGACGAGTACGAGCTGACGATAACGATTAAAGACGAGACGGTAGGCGAAGAGGACCATCACAAGATAACGATAACGGTAGATGGAGTGCCGCCAAAGGCGCAGGTAGTGTTTGATGTGGACGAGACGCAGGGCGCAGGAGACATCCCTGGAGCGCAAATCCGCTTTGAAGACTCTAACGGAGAGATAATAACGGACGACTACTTCATGGATCCTGACCTGTCGGGCGATGCGAGTGAAGTGTTCGCAGTGTCAGACGAGGGACAGATAAGCATCCTAGAAGCGGCGATAGAGGCGAATGTACTAGACCAAGACGCAGGGGGGAACCCGGCGAACCGCTACATCCTGACGATAAAGGACGAGGATGCGGAGGGGGAGACGCTGGGCATTGTTACCATAAACATCATAGCGGTGGACGAGCCGCCGGTGTTTGTAGAGCCAGTGCTGATAGTAACGGTTGACGAGTCCAAGACAGCAGAGTTCGGAGAGCCGTACAGTGCGACCGACCCCGAGGGCACGGACGTAACCTTCACGCTGAAAGAGCCGGAGGCAGGAACGGAAGCCCCGCCGTTCGCCATAAGCCCAGCGGGCCAGCTGAGAGTGAGCTTGGCATCGGGTGAGGCACTGGACGCAGACGCGCAAGAAGACAACGACTACGCGCTGACGATAGTGGCGACGGACGAGACGGGCGTGCAGACCGAGCTGGAAATAACGGTTACGGTGCTGAACGCGAACGACAAGCCGGAGTTCACGGACTTCATAACGAGCAAGACGATAGAAGAGACGCACACAAATGCGGACGGCGATGTGGTGTCGCCAATAGGCACAGAGCTGTACGACTTTGAGGCGTCAGACGCGGACGATGGCGACACGCTGGACTACAAGCTGCGCGATGCAGACGACACGCGGTTCTTCGAGATCCACATAGAGACGGGCGTGCTAACCACGATAGCGGAGCTGGACTACGAGCCAGTGGTGAACGGAGTGCGCCAAATCCGCTCAGAGTACGGGATAGAGGTGTTGGTGGAGGATGACAGCGGAGCGACAGACGAAGTGCTGCTGCTGCTGACAATCACCAATGTGAACGACAACGCGCCAGAGATAGATGGTGCCGCGGCGTTGAGCGTGGCAGAGAACACGGTTGCAGGCGTAGCGCTGTCCACCTACACAGCGACAGACCCTGACGGGGACGAGATAGAGTTCAGCATAAGCGATGAAGACAACTTCACGATGGACGGTAGCAGCGGAGTGCTGTCCACAGAAGCGCCGCTAGACTACGAGTCGCGGGTGTCGTACCCGGTGACGGTGACGGCATCAGACGGACTGCACAGCGCGTCGTTGCCGGTAACGATAACGGTAACGAACGAGGCAGACGGGATAGAGTCGATAGATGTGTCGAAGGCGAACCCGGTGCCGGCGCCGCTGATAGTGGGTGACCCGAACACGGCGTTGGGGGACACGCGCACAGACCGCTTCGGTCGTCCGGACGACCTGCCAGCGACGGATGAGCCGAGCGAGGGCCAGACAGCGCCAGAGCTGTTCGTGGAGACCGAGCACGCGAGCTGGGGCACGGTGCTGCGGATAGAGGTAACGGCAGAGCAGATAGACCCGGGCTGCGACGGCGGGAACTGCGTGGTGGTGAACCTAGAGGCATCAGATTCAGACGACACGCTGAACCTTCAGGCGTACCGTCTAGAGCACACGCCGAACAAGTTCGCAGCGGCAGTGCTGCTGGTGTCGGAGAACCCGACAGAGGGCACATCGGCGGTGTACAAGCACAGCGATGGCGGGATAGCGCGCCTAGATGTGGACGAAGAGGACACACTGACGATAGAGTTTGGCGGTCAGTCGACGATAAGCGAGACGGTGTCGATAGAGAACGAAGCGCCCGAGTTTGGTGACTTCACGCCGGAGCACGAAGCGTCGATAGACGATGAAGAGGTGGAGTACTCGTTCACGGTAACGGACGCATTGTCGGGGTTGCCGGAGCCAGAGGATCTGCCTGACACAGATGGAGACGATGAGTACACCTCGGTGGTGGCGCTGGTGTCAAGCCAGCAGTGCCACAATGTGGAATCGGGCACAGCGGCTGACGACCTGCCAGATGGCACAGCGCTAGTGGTGACCTTGCACGATGATGCGAGCATCTACTGCCCGCCGGGCAGCTCAAGGTACAACCTGATAAGCGATGCGAACGACTTTGACTCGATAGACGATGGGTTTGATGTGCTGACGGAGATAGACTTCGGCGGCGAGGGCACACACTATGTGACCTTCATAGCGTGCGATGCAGCAGGCAACTGCGTAGCGTACGACCCGGACGAGAACGAGTCGGACGAAGCGCTGCTGGAGATAACGGTAGACACCACAGCGCCGAAGATATACGAGGCACGGACGGGTGTGGCGTGGGACGCATCAGGGGATGAGTACGACGACAACCGCAAGTTCCTGCAAGTGGTGTTTGAGGACGCGTCAGACCTGAACGAAGAGACGATAGAGGCGGACGACTTCGTGGTTGAAGGGCACACGATAGCACGGGTGCTGTGGTACGAGACGCCTGACGACTTTGAGACGGACGAAACCCAGGGTCGTTTTGCGGGCAAGGTGAACTCCAACTACAGGAACATAGCGCGTACGGTGTTCATAGAGCTGGAGGACGAGCTAGAGCCGGACGAGACGCCGGATGTGAGCGTGGTTCCGAACGGGATAGAGGACGAGGCAGCGAACGAGCAGGACGACGACGAGATAGAGGCGGAGGACTGGATAGCGCCGGCATTCACGGTGGAAAATCTGGCATCGCCGCTAGAGACGCCGCAGTCGCAGGTGCTGGCAGGTGAGGACGACAAGGTCGTGTTCACGGTGAGTTCAGACGAGCGGTTGAGTGCCACGCGTCCGACGATAACGGTGACCTATGTGAACGCGCCTGCAGGTTGCGTGAACACGAACGGAGTGGACGGAGAACGCGGACATATCCGCAGCAGCGACAGCGGCAAGGAAGCGTATGCTGACTGCGCAGAGAGCGGAGACATAGCGGACGACACGATAAGTTCTGTGGTGAAGAAAGACACCACGAACCAGTGGACGGTGACGGTGAACAAGCCTGACGAGACGGGCTACTACAACATCCACATATCGGGTACAGACCGCTCGCCGCAGGCAAACTTGGGCAGCGAAGGCGTTAAGCCTGGAAGCATCGTGACCAACTTCTTCGAGCGCGATGGAGATGTGAACGCAGACGATGCGCACTTCTTCGAGGCAGACCTGAACCTGCCGAAGCCACGGGTGGTGATAAGCGGCGTGGACGCCGGTGAGACCGACCCCGCGGTGGAGGTGAAGTCGCCGCTGTTCATAGAGATAGACTTCAGCAGCCCGTTCCTGCCGGACTGTGTGCCGGGCAAGAAGCGCGGAGACAACACAGACGACTGCACGGCAGAGACGAGCGAGTACGCAGAGGACAACTTCGACAAGGTGACCATCACGCTGTTAGAGTTGGACGGAATAGAACTAGATCCGGTCGAGCGTGCGAAATCCACAGACGGTGGTGAGACCTTCTTGGTGTCGCTGACAGATGCGGAGATAAGCATAGGCGAGCACGAGCTGAAGATAGAAGCGGTGGACATGGCCGGCAACGAGCTGGACGACACGCTAGAGATAGACTTTGAGGTTGAAGAGCGAGACGCGTTCACACGGCGTCTGAACCCGGGCTGGAACTTGGTGAGCCTGCCGGGCGAGCCACTGGACAACAGCATAAGCGCGGTGTTCGGCACGGAGATGGAAGTGCGAACAATCTACACCTACGACCCGGTGGTGCCGGGCGGCTGGCAGGTGGCAGTGCGCGAGACGCTTGAGAGCGAGTGGCAGGGCGACCTGACAGCGATCTCGTCCAAGCGCGGCTACTGGATACTGGGAGATGCCATCCAAGACCTAGAGGTGATAATCCCGAGGTTGGCAGGTGGAGCGACAGGCACAGGCACGCCGTTGCCGCCGCCGTCAGTGCCGGTGTACGCAGGCTGGAACCTGATCCCAGTGCTGGACATCACAGGCAACGCGCTGGACACAGACCACGCGCTAGGCGCGCGGGACTACCTGCAGAGCCTAGACGATGGGCTGGACTTGGCGCGGGTGCTAGGGTTTGACACGATAACGAACCAGTGGCACACGGTGCTGGCGCCTGAGGGCGACGGCCCCGAGGACGGAGACTTGCAGATAGGTTCGGCGTACTGGATCTTCCTGCGGGCATCTGGCACGCTGGTGCCGGGCGGAGAACTCCGCTAGGCAAGGGACAACACGCTCGCCCCGCACCGACCTATACCGCTGCGGGGCGAGCGCATAATCCCGGACGCATAATCCCGGCCACACAACCATAATCACGAAATCGACTCACTATCACGAACCACGACTTTACTATCACGGAAGACGACCTGAAGCGCGACCCTCCCCCAGTGCGGGGGAGGGTCTTTTTTGTGGCGCGCTGCCTTTTTCTACTCTATGGATAGCGTTTCCATTCAGGTGGTAGAGTTGTAGAATGAGGCATAAGCCATAATCAGAGGGGGTAAACGAATGGGTATGCTATACCAACTGGAAGAGCAAGCAGAAAAGACTGTTACACAGGAAATACAAGACACACTTCAAGATGCGCTGATGCTCTACAAGCCGATGTGCAAAGCCTGCGACTTAGCGATGGCACGCCACCACAGCTATCGACGCACACTCATCACCAAGTATGGCGCAGTAAACTTGGCAATGCCCGTGTTCAGATGTGGGAAGTGCGGAGATATGCAGAGTGGTATGGAGCTAGTGGGCGATGTGGAGCGCCGCAAGTCGTACTCAAAAAAACGCGTGAAGAGGCGGTGAGACTGGCGGCGATGGGGTTGAGTTATGCCAAGGTCGGTGATCTGTATGGGTTCGCCAAGAGCACGCTGTGCAAGTGGCTCAAGCAGGAGAAGTTGGAGCGACCTGCGCTTACTGGTGATGTGGCGGAGATGGACGGAGTGTGGGTGGGTGTTCGTGGCGGGAAGCAGGAATTGAAGGTGTTCCGGGACGACAAGGGCGGTGTGATGGCGGCGTTCGGGAGTTGGGAAGACACGCTGACCGAAGCCTATGAGCGTGGGATAAGGCAGCCTGCCCACCTAGTGAGCGATGGGGACAGAGCGATAGCAGAGGCCATTGGAATGGTCTATGGCAAAGGCACAGCCCATCAGCTATGCCAGTTCCATCTGCTTAGGGAGTACAGGCGCAACATAGGCGAGGTGGGCTGGGATGAAGCCAAAGAGTTGCTGATGTCAGAAGACTTGGCTGAGGCAAGGAAATTGGCTTCTCGGATAGTGAAGTTGACGGGTGGTCGTGGGTTGATGTGGTGCAAGAAGGCGCTGGTTAAGGGATTGGCGCATCTGGGTACTGGTCAGTTTAGATACAAGACCACATCTCGGTTGGAGCGGTTTCAGCGAGAGATAAGGCGTCGGGAGCGAATGGGCACAGCGTGGACGCATCACAACCTGTTGGTACTGCTGCAACGCCGGGGGCTTCTGTCTTCGACCACCTGAATGGAAACGCTACCCCCTGGTGTTTGGTATTCTTAACATGCAGTGATATTGGATTTTACCCACCGATGCCAGCACACTAGCGCCAACGAATACACCAGCATCTGTATGCTCTTGGTGTAGCCCTTTGTACGACGCACTAATCGGTTCAACTTACTTCGCCATACCGAATGCAGCCCCTCATTCCAGTTCACCGCACCTCCCTTCCCCACCACATGCCGGTTGCGAGGAAACCACCGATACACAGGATATGCATCACTGCGATACAACTCTGCATCCGGTAAGCGCTCATACAAGCGCAAGAATGTCCTCTCGCTGCGGTCGCCCACCTCAAAGTCCACCCACCTGCTGCCGTCAGCCTCTTCTACCACTGCTGTCCATATCCACACATCTTCACGCAACTCCGCACGCCGAGCACGCTTGTATGTCCACATCTCATCACAGGACACCACCGCAGCAGCACGCTGCGCCTCTGCCCCCTCAGTCCGTCTACGACCACGCTCCCGCAGACGCTCTAATGCCTCACGCCCCCTTTTTTCACCCACCCGTGAACCGCTGTGGCGCTGTACCCAAACACTCTGCCTACGGCGCTCAAACTGCTGCCTTCCAGATACATCTTAACCGCCTGTGCCTTGAGGGCAGCGCTGGGGCGGTGATATGCAGCCTCTGGGAAGTAGCGGCGACCACAGTCTCCGCATCTGTAAGACTGCTTGCCGCGCGCTAGTCCGTTTTTGCGCATCCAGTTAGAGCCGCAGTCGATGCAGCGAATATCGTGGCGATAGGTACGTTCACGGGCCATAAGATACCTCACTGTGTTTGATGTTATGACATATTATAACTCATTATCTCTGTATGTTGAGAATACCATGGTGCTAGTTTAGTGGGTAGTTGAAAAAGCCACGGGGATGCTCCATTCTGTGAGTTAACAAGACTCGCAGAGGAGGAGCACCCCCCATGACTAGGGCGTGTTGACATTCAGAATTTTCGGACTGAAAACCGCTATTTCAGGCACCAAAAGCACTGATTTTAGAGCCGATTTGCATGTTTGCATAAATCGTACTATATACTAGACGAGAAGCAATTCTACTCTGCTGAAGTACGAATCATGCAGATAACGCTACGATTTTCGTAATTGTCCATGTAGTAGAGAAACAGACCCTTCTATCGCTGGACCTGATGTGCAATCACATATATATGTTCCCCCGTCTGCCTGAACGCAGGAGGCTGTTTCACTACCTTAGCAAACATCAAGACTGGACACGCCGCTTTCTCGCTAACCTAAGCCTGCCGGGTGTGGCGGGCACTTACGGCATAGAACTAACACATCCTGCGCGTGGGGGCAGAACCGCCAAGTAGATGGGCAGGAAGGGCAAGTCCAACTACCGGTGGATAGTGGGCGGCAAATTCTGCTTGGTGCTGAACCACCTCACTGCCAAGAGGCACGACAACCACTTCATCCATCTGATTGAGCGTTTCGTCGGGCGTATGATTGTGCTGGGCTGACGGTGGGGTGTCATATGAAGAAGATGCACCATTAGGATCTGGAAGTATTCCAAAACTCGGCTTGCTTACTTGATGATAGAGTTCAACATCTTGGTACAGTGGGATGGGCTTGTGCCGGATGAATATGGCATTGTGCATCTTTCCATTGCACGATTTACTCTCTAATCACAATTAGCACCATTGGCTCTTTAAGATTCAGATGGCATTTAGCCGAAGCAGAGCATCCGCGACAATTTTTGTCGCATCTTCAGCTTCTTCATCTGTACTGAAGCGACCGAAGCTGAACCTTATGGAGGCGTCTGCCTCCGCCGTGCTAAGCCCAATAGAGCGTAATACATGCGAAGGCTCGGTTATACCGCTAGCACAGGCCGAACCGACTGATGCGGATAAGCGAGGCTGAACAGCAGCTAGTATATCTGCGGCACTCTGCCCTGTGAACCTAATGTTTGCGTTGCCAGGATGACGTAGATTGCCCCAGTGTCCATTAACTTCAAATCTTGTATCCAATTCCATCAATAGGGACACAAATTCATCCCGGAGGCAGGCTATGCGCCTTCGTTCTTTGACTTGCTCCGGTGACATTATTATGTCCGCTGCTGTCGCCATTCCAATGCATAGAGGGACAGGAACAGTTCCGGATCGTAATCCGTTCTGCTGTCCTCCGCCAAGCAACAAAGGTTCAAGTTTAGATTGCAGCTCTCGTCGGACATAAAGCGCCCCAACCCCTTGAGGTCCATAAAACTTGTGAGCGGATAGACTGATCAGGTCGGCGTGTTTTACCAATTCGCCCGTATCCATCGCAGAGGGAGCCTGAGCTGCGTCACAATGCAGTAAAATGCCATAGGGCTTGAGTGTTTCGGCAACCGCAGCGATGTCTTGTATTGTACCGATTTCATTGTTGACAGCCATAACGGAAGCCAATAGGACTCTTTCGTCTAGCATGTCCTCAAGAGCGTCCAATATGACAAATCCTTCGTGGTCAACAGGAATATGTTCAACGATGAAACCTTCGCGTTCGGAAAGTATGCGTGCAGTATCAAGTACGCACTTATGCTCTATTGCACTGACCAAAATGCGATTACGGTCGGGAGGCACACGGCGAGCCAATCCCGTGAGCGCAAGGTTGTTCGATTCAGTCGCGCCGGAGGTGAAGACGATTTCATCGGCACCCGCGCCTATGAGGCGTGCTACCGAATCAGCGGCATCGCCGACTTTTCGCGCCGCGTTCCAACCGACAATGTGGTCGATGGAGTGCGGGTTACCGAACTCACAGAGCCAATAGTCTGTCATCGACTCAAGAACCCGAGGGTCTATTGGCGTAGATGCTTGATAGTCAGCGTAAATCGTCTTCAAAGTTTCACCTAAACACGCCTACAAGATTTTGTACAGCACATTTCGTTTGTGTTATTATAACTGCAACTGGAAGATAGTTCCAGTTGCTAAAGGAGCGTAATAGAACATGGATAAGTCATCATTTCAAATAGAACCTCACTTCTCAGGGCATGAAACTTTCACTCTTCGCTATGGATGGCTGAAAAAAGCATACGACGCCGTTAAGGACTCCAACGAAGGCGAGAGTTCCGTGTTCCGGTCTGACGATGCCATCGCTCGCTTTGGGGTGGGTAAGAACATGGTTTCTTCTATGCGACATTGGGCAACTGCCTCCGGGGTCATAGAAGAGATGAAGTCAGGCGACAAGAAAGATTCCGTTACGAAATTAGGAAATTTTCTGTTTGATAACAAGAACGGACGCGACCCGTACATGGAAAACCCGACTACCTCATGGGTAGTCCATTGGAATCTTAGCCATCGCGCAGATCGAAAGACAACATGGTTTTGGGCGTTTAACCACTTTCATGAAATCGATTTCGAACGCGAAGTTTTGGAGCGAGGCTTACAAAAACTGTCTGAAGACCAAGATTGGAAGAGAGTGGCGAAGTCCACAATCAAGCGCGATGTGGCATGTTTCATACGAACCTACGCCGCTCAGCCGATATTCAAAAGGACAACATACGAAGACATGATTGAATCGCCTTTGACCGAATTAGGTCTGTTAAATCAAATCGGCCGGCGTGATAAGTTCAGGTTCGTCCGAGGCCCAAAGCGGTCTCTTGGGATAGGCGCTTTTGGCTATGCGTTCGCCGAGTTCTGGCGTGACCGCTTCTGTGGGAGTGCGACGCTTGCGTTCGATGCGCTCGCTCATCAACCGGGTTCCCCTGGCAGAGTATTCTTGTTGGACGAAAATAGCCTATACAACCTCTGCGGGCAACTGGAAGAAGTTAGTGGTGGCATCTATCGCTGGTCGGAAACTGCAGGACTGCGGCAGATAGTTAGAACTGAGCACACTGACAAAAGTCATGACTTCGAATTAGAATTGCTTTCATCAGATTATAGGTAGGCTATCGGTTGAACGGGAACACGATGCCATTGTTAAACAAGGTTAGTGTCGCGCGGGCATTTCAACGCTCAGTCCGCATTGACGCCGACATATCCATCCCTTCATCTTTGAAAGGGTTCGTATGTCCGCCGACATCAGCGGCCGCTCTGCAAATTATGGCGCGGCATATCGCCGAGACTGGACAGGCGGCATTCACATGGACAGGTCCTTACGGTTCAGGCAAATCTAGTTTGGCTGTGGCTTTGGCTGCTGCGCTGGACGGCGACGAGAAAATCAGAGATTATGCGGCGCAGACACTTGGCGAAGAGACCATATCCGCTGTATGGGAATCTTTGCCAATAAAGTCCAAGGGTTGGAGAGTCTTGCCGGTAGTTGGCAGCCGAACGCATCCTGCACAGGCGATAGGCGAAGCCATTGCCCGAACGAAAATGAAGCGCGTTGCCGCAAATGCTATTTGGGAAGAGCAGGACACGCTGGACGCCTTGGACTCCATAGCCCGAAGAGATTCTGGTAAGCGCGGAGGGCTGCTTGTCATCATCGATGAAATGGGTAAGTTCCTTGAAAGTGCGGCTTACGATGGGACGGACATCTACTTCTTTCAGCAACTGGCTGAACTCGCTTCGCGCAGTGGTAACCGTCTCATAGTAGTTGGCATACTACATCAGGCTTTCGAGGAATATACCAACAGGCTATCTCGTGAAATCCGCGACGAGTGGGCAAAGATACAGGGACGCTTCATAGATCTTGCCATTGATGTAAGTTCTCATGAGCAACTTTCTCTATTATCGCGGGCTATCGAATTCGACGAGCCTGCGCGCGACATGTCCCAATTGGCCTATGAGGTATCTGAACTGACGCGAAGTCGCGCTCCGGCAGAGACTCTTGAGAATTGTTGGCCGTTGCATCCGATTGTCGCCTGTCTGTTGGGTCCGATTTCGCGTCGCAGGTTCGGACAGAATCAGCGCAGTTTGTTCGGTTTTCTAAACTCTGCGGAGCCGGCGGGCTTTCAAGATTTCCTGCGAAACGCTGGTCACCACAACCTCTATTCGACGCTTCGTCTATGGGACTATCTGCGCCTCAACATGGAACCTTCCATAATGGCTTCTTCTGATGGGCACCGCTGGGGCATGGCGATGGACGCAATAGAGCGATGTCGCACCAAAGGCGGAGAAGACCTGCATATCCACCTGTTGCAGACAATAGCATTGTTGGACTTATTCGGAGAACGCTCTGGAGTGTCGGCCACTAGACAGGGTATATGTCTAGCGTTAAGTAGTGAGTTTGACTCAGGCACAGTGAATTATGCGCTATCCGATTTGCAAAATTGGGCGATGGTAATATACCGCGAATTCAGTGGCTCTTATGGCATATACGAAGGTAGCGACTTTGATATGGACGACGCGCTAGATTCAGCGTACAGAAGTATATCGCCCGACTTTCAAAGTATTGGGCAGTTGGGTGAGTTGAAGCCTATATTCGCCAAACGACACTACCACAAGTTCGGCGCGCTGCGTTGGTACGATACCATAGTCTCAACTCTTTCAGACCTAGAAACTACTGTGACCCAATGCCTGAACGGAACGCGGTTGAGCAAAGGCTCGGCAGGCGCGTTCATCTTGGCTATTTATGCGGACAGAAGTGCGGCAACTAGAGGCGCGGAAGAAGTAATAAGTGCGTCATTAAGGCAAGCTGTTGGTGCGTCAGTCGATATAGCCGTAGGAAACCCTAGCCAATCAAGTCGCTTATTGGTGTCTCTTGTACGCGAGTTTCAAGCGTTGCAATGGATTTTGGAGAACATGCCCGAACTTCGTGGCGACCGCGTGGCGCGTGCCGAAGTGCATTCCCGAATCGCTTCGACCGAGGAGCGAATTGCAAGCGAATTGGAACGAGCTTTGGATACCGCCGTGTGGCATTTCGGTTCCGGGAACAATAAGCGCCTGAAACTCTCGGAGCTGAACTCGGAGGCTTCCAATGTTGCGGACAATCGCTTCTCCAATTCGCCTCGCGTTTTTAATGAATTGCTCAACCGCATCAACCCATCTTCTAGCGCTGCGGCAGGGCGCAATATTCTCCTGCGGCGAATGATAGCCAATGAAGGGCTGTATAGATTGGGTATCGAAGGCTATCCGGCGGAGGGAGGGCTTTTCGATTCATTGCTATTGAGAACAGAGTTGTATCGTGATGTCGATGGTGCGTGGGAGTTCGTGGTCCCTGAAGATAACGAACAGAACCTCTGCCATATTTGGCGTTCCGCCGAGGATTTTCTCAGGAACAACTCCGATAGGGCAGTTTCGGTTAAGGAGATATATGAGATTTGGCGTCAACCGCCCTATGGCATCAAAGACGGAATTATGCCGGTGATGGTAGCTGCTTTTCTAATATCGAACAGACGAAATGTCGCGTTCTATCGTGAAGATGTCTTTCAGTCTAATCTGAATGAAATAGACGCCGAAGTTCTGTGTAGAACACCCCAAGATATTTCGGTACGCTGGATGGGAGAGTATCGCATTGAGCAAGTAGACTTATGGAAACCTCTAGTTGGAGTGGCACAGGAAGTCGCATCTACGGACATAAATGATCACTCCAAACCTATAGATGTCGCTAGGGCGCTTGTCGCCGCATACGATAAATTGCCCAAATGGGCGGAACGCACTAGTCTTGTTTCTGACAACGCGAAGAGGGTGCGACGAATACTCAAGGACGCCCATGACCCGAATAAGGTCATCTTCGATGAAATTGCAATGTTGTCTGAACGCCGAGAAGACGCTCCCAAAATAATCGAAGACGGTTTACGCGAACTTCGAAGCGTATACCCCTGCATGCTGAAGCGCCTGCGTAACACGCTACTATCAGAATTAGGCGTTATAGGTTGTTCAGAGCGAGCCTTTGCCGACCTTCGCGCACGCGCAGAGAATATACGCGGTGTTAGTGGCGACTATCGCGTGGAAGCATTCATCATGCGGATAGCAGGATTTGATGACTCTGCCTCTACAATCGAGGAGTTGGCAAGCCTATCGATTACCAAACCACTTACTCAATGGACGGATGTCGATGTAGACCGCGCTAAGATTGAAATAGCGAAGATGTCCCGGGATTTCATAGACCTAGAAGCTTTTGCACATGTGAAAGGACGCGAAGACCGGCGACACACTAAGGCAATCGCAGTTGGGCTAGATGGCGCACCCTTCCATGAGAGGATTGAAATTACGGAGCCAGAACGCTCGGAAGTGGATACGCTTGTCAAAGTATTGCGTCGAACACTACAATCCGCAAACGGGTCAAGTAGAAATGTAATCTTGGCTGCGTTAGCGGAAGTGTCCGCCGGGTACATGAAATCTAATGGCTATCAGCGGCGAAGCGAAAGGGCGACAAATGACAGCAATTGAGCGGCATGTGCTTGGATTGTCAGGCGGACGGGACAGCGCGGCACTCGCAGTCTTCATGCGCGATACCCGCCCCGAACTTGACATCGACTACTTCTTCACAGATACAGGCAAGGAACTGCCAGAAGTGTACGAGTTTTTGGTGAAGATAGAGGGGTTCTTGGGTAAGCCTATCTTGCGTCTCAACCCCGACCGAGACTTCGACTTTTGGCTCAAGCAGTTTAACAATTTTTTGCCTTCGGCACAGGCTCGATGGTGTACTCGCAAATTGAAGTTACGACCTTTCGAGGATTGGGTAAGACCGATGCTAGAGGACGGCAGCACAGTGTACAGCTATGTTGCCATTCGCGCAGACGAAGAGTATAGAGAAGGTTACTCATCTAAGCGCGACAGTTTGAAAATCAGATTACCATTAAAGGAAGCGGGCATCGACAAATCTGGCGTGCTCGAAATATTAGATGGCGCGGGAATAGGTCTGCCTGCATATTATGAATGGCGCACACGCAGCGGCTGCACATTCTGCTTCTTCCAGCAAAAGATTGAATGGGTTCGCTTGATGGAGCGACACCCCAACTACTTTGAAGAGGCCAAGGCTTATGAGAAAATCGCCGTTGATAATAGTTCTCCATTCACATGGAGCCACGGCGAATCCCTATCCGAACTGTCTCGTCCCGAGAGGGTCGCCCAAATAAAGGAAGAACATCAACGCCGCCTAGAGCGCTTGCGAGCGAAGCGTGTTCCCAATCCACTGCGTCCTGACGCTGAACCGGTTGACATCGACGACCTTTATGGGCAGGCGAAGGTATGTGTGGCTTGTCATAAGTGATTCGGATAAATGGAATAAAAATGGAATTTAAAAGAGCAAGAGATTTCGTTAACAAAGCTCATGAAGAAGTGGGGAGATATAGAATTAAAATGACTCTAACTCCTCAAAAAATCGTTCTCACCGATTACGCGATACCGACATTGACATGGTATTCGATCAAATATGGCGATGAAGGTATAAGCCAGGTGCCCGATGATAAACGAGGTGTCTATGCCTTTGGCGTACATCATCCGAGCGACACGTTGCCGCCACATGGATACATTATGTATATCGGTATCGCCGGACTGAATTCAAACCGCTCCTTAAGAGATCGCTACCGAGATTACTTGACGGAATCCGCAATATTGAAGCGTGAGAGAATTATGCGGATGATCATTGATTGGCAGCCTGTTCTCAAGTTCTACTACGCTCCGGTTGAAGACGATGTGTCGTCAGAGGATTTAATACAAACCGAAAGGAAACTAAACACCGCTCTCATGCCACCCTTTTCAGTCGGAGACATTGAGGCGGAAACAAGAAGACAGCAAAGAGCATTCTAATGACAAAGGAAAGTCGCGGAAAGTTGATTCTGCCTGCTTTACGCGGAATTATGGGCGACAGAGTGTACTATTCCACCTTGATGAGTTTTAAGGATATAGCTTGTCGAGTAAGTTACGCTGACGAGGTTCACGCTCACAATTCACTGTCCCACATGATTCAGAGACAAATAGAGGGTCGGCGAAGCAGGGAAATTGCGGAGTACCTGGAGAATCAACCTGAACGTTTCTTCAATTCTTTAGTTGTTGCAACTTACCGCGGAGATCCCAACTGGCATTCGCTCTCTAACTTAAGAAACAAGAATACCAATGAATCCCTCGACGATATAACTGATGAAACGGTCGAGTCTGTTGGCTTTCTGACATTGGATGGCAACGAGAAATTGTTCGCCGTTGACGGGCAGCACAGACTTGCAGGCATCAAACAATTTATGAAAAATCGTCCCAAGGACGAACACAGCGATGAAGTATCTGTCATCTTCGTTGCCCACGAAGAGTCATCAGACGGGCTTCAACGAACTAGGAGATTGTTCACTACGCTAAATAAGACTGCACGGCCTGTGTCTAAAGGCGGCATCATTGCGCTAGATGAAGACGATGTGATGGCAATATGTGCGCGCCGACTTGTTGAGGAGACTCAATTCTTCAAAGGTGACAAAATTGCATTCGTGGCAGGAAACAATCTACCTGTCAGAAACACGACTAGTCTCACTACTATTGGCAATCTTTATGATGTTCTTGGGATACTCTTTTCTAAAGCAGACACTGATTTGAAGAAAAAAAGGGTAGAGTTAAAACGTATCCGTCCTTCGGATGAGAAACTTGAGCAGTACTTCCAGCTAGCGACAGATTTCTTCCGTGAAATGGCGGACAACTTTGCAGAGTTAAGGGAATTCTTTGAGGCAGAAAACCCAGAAATCATAGTCAAACGGTATCGAGGGACCGCTTATGACAGTGCTATGTTTCGACCGATAGGATTGGACATATTCGCGCAAATCGTGGCTAAACTGACGACCCAACCTGGAATTAACGTTCCGGAAGCCATTAGACTGTCTGCGAAACTACCTCGTACCCTAAGTGATATGCCGTATGAAGGTCTTATGTGGGACGCGAATACCAAGAGAGTCACCAACGCCAATAGAGTAACTCTGCGAGAGATACTGCTATACATGTTAGGAGTGACTACTAATATATCTAAAATAGATTTACTCGAACGCTACCGCAGAGATACGGGAGATGGCAGCAGAGAACTGCCACCCAAAGTTGACATAGCCAGGAATACTCCCAAATAGAAACTTCAAGATTGATACTGTCTATAAGACCGAAACTAACTTTCTGCATTGAGTTTCTCCATTGCATTGGAGATATTCCAGATAGGCGGCTCGTCGCCATCAGTGAGCATGTCCACGATGCCGGGAACGCCCGCGGCAGCCAGCCCGTTGGCCATCGATATTATCTCCGGCGGGTTGATTAGGATTTCCGGTTGACCTTTGACATGCAATGCTATGAGCATTAGAAACTGTATGCGCCAAGGATCTCTATCAAAAATAGAACCTTCAATAAACCTCGTTGTCTTGGCGTTACTGAGATCAATGGGTTTCAATCCATTCCTCACAGCCAAAGACAGTCCCGCCCACCAGAAGTCAATCATGCGTGGAAACGGACTGTTGTCCAACGACGCAGAACTGCTTGGCGGCACATAACGCTGATAGAACTCCCTTTGTTCAATGGGGTATTCAAGCCGACTTGCTGAAAATGGATTGTGGTATCGCTGATTCATAGTGACTCATTTCTTCATTTCTGACTATGCCTCTGTCAAAACGCGACGTTGGCATATCTGACAAGCGTTGCGGTGGTCGCAATCACAGCGAACAACTTCAGAAATGTCGCTATCCGGCTCGAATTCAAGCATCCTAGGGTAATGTCCTGTATTCGTCAGCGTGAATATTCTGCCGGCTTCAGCGTCGATTATGTCCTCGCATCCAGCTATTTCCGAGCGGGTTAGCAAGAGAACCAACTGCGAACTTTCACGGCAGGAAGCTCTCAAGACCGCCCTCTTGATGTAACCGCTCATCATGCCAAGAGGCGTATCGATTACATTGGGCGCAATCACTTCGCTCACTTTTGTGAGCGCCATAATGAACGCCAAAGTCAGCGCTCTCCGTGCAGCGCCGTTGATGTCCCTGTCCGGGCGCAACTCCCGATTATCCGTCCCATAAACAAGTATGTCGAACTGCTTGCTAATCGCCGCTCGCCTAATGATAGACCCTTGCTCAGGGTCGGAGCCTATCATTTCAAGGAAGTATGTGTTCATCAGATTGCTGACTTTCGCCATCTCTTCATGGGTTATGCGCTCGTAGGCATAGCTAAGGACATCTTTGACATCCTGGGCTACATTTAAGTTGGCTAGAACTATCGCGCCTTTTTTCTGTTCGCGTAGCAAGCTGTCCCTTTGCCGCCTGAGTCTTTCGGCTTCGTTCAACCAGTGGGTGCGTTGAGCTTCACTTCGCGCTTTCTCTCCGAGCTTTTGCTCGTGCATCTTACGCAGTCTGCTCAGGCTGTCTCGCAGCACAGTGGTATCAACATCGTCAAGTTGCTTTATCTGTATGTCTAGCTCGCGGGCTTCCTTGCTTAGTTCCTGGATTCGAGAATCTAAGCTGTCGCGCCGATTTGCAACATCAACGAACTGCTCAATCCAGTTGCCGCGTCCACTTGCCGATATTTCGCTCAGCGTTCTAATTGAGTAATAGAGGGCGGTTAACACCTCCTGCAATTCGTCGGCTTGACGACTATCCTCAATTAAGTTTTCGATGTGCTTGCGTCTGTGTTGAGAGGAAGAGTTTTTGTCGCCAAGAGAAGCGCCGCATACGCAGACCTGCGCTTTCAGAATGTCCTCTAACACGGGTATAGAAGTCTTGGGGAATCGCTTTTCGGTGCGAAGCGTGTCCAACCTTGCCATTGAATCTTGCAAAGGCTTCCGATGAGATCGCGCGAAAACGCCATGCTTCTGAATAACTCTGAATGAGATTCGGCTGCCGCTTTATTGTCTGCGTTCACGCTCTTGTACTCTGCGTTGTTCCTTGAACGCCTACGCTCCAAATCAACTTTGTCGCCCTTGATGAGAGCGTTGCTGAGTTCTTTCTCAAGGTCTCTGATTTCAAGATCTATACTGTCCGCTGCGCTATGCGACTCATAAATGATTTTGCCATGCTGCTCAATTTCTGATTCGGCATTTTCCAGTTCAGTCGCCACTTCCTCAACAGGTTCGTTAGCGCCGACGCTCTTGGCTTTCGCATTTACTTTGCGAGAAGTCACTTTGACATGATTCAAAGCTGCATCGATGATGTCTAGTCCGAGCAATGAACGAATTGATTTCTTAACACGCTCTCTCTTGGAGGACGTTTCTGTCGCCTCTATAAAGGTGAGGGCGCGGTCACCATCAGTGAAGAAAACTTCTCGTAATTCTTCCGGTATCTCGTCGAATATTATGCGGTCAGGGAAATCTATTTTATCCCAGCCTTTATCGGTTCGGCGGTGCAGACTCACAGAAGAAGCATTCCGTTGCCAGTCGGTTCCTTTTAGCGTCTCTTGGGCAGTGCGGGTGATGCGATACACTTCGGTCTGATAGATAGTGCCTCCTCGACGGGTGGTGCGTGATCTAGACAATTTCAAGTCTATCTCCACTGAAATAACCGTCCGCTCGCCGGACTTTCCCCAATTTATCGGGTGAAGACGAAATTCGCTCGCCCTGCCGGGTAAAGCCGACTCTCCGTACAGTCCCCACTGTAAACCAACGAGGAGTGTAGTTTTGCCACTTTCATTTTCCGCTCGTATCACCGTCAAAGGTTTGTCGGGATCAGTTGAAAAGTCTATTTCAATGTCACGAAGCAACCGAAAGTTCTGAAACCTGGCTCGTAGGATTTTCATAGACACAATTCCTGTGAATTCGATATATGATTAGACTTGTTTGTCAGCTAACCAGGCGCCGGTTGCGTTGCATTGGTCATAAATTTTTTGTTGGATATTATAAATGCGCTGCTGCCGATTGGAGCGTTCAAGCATCATTATATCCGCTATAGTTTCTTTCAATTCATCGCGATACCCTTCACATCGGTTTGGCACTTTGTCCACTTCCTCTGAAAGGATGCGAATTACCTTTTGATGGTTGATTGGCATTTCCTTGCCTCTTCTTATAGAGCCGCGCCTCGAATGAGTTCCGTTATCACTTTTAGCGGTCCGTCCGGACTCCCCGCGTTTCGTGCGAGAGTTGCAAACTCCTGTACTCGCTGCAATTCCCCGCGAAATATGGCGCGATTGTCTGATGAATTAGCGCCTTCAATTGGCGGTAAAGCCACGAAGTCATGGATTTCACTGTGCATTTTACCTATTGCGTCGCACCTTCGCAACAACCTTCCTCGTCGTTGAGTCCACTGTCGCTGCACTGTCGTGCTTGCCAATATGTACGCTTTACGCACTTGCGGAATATTCACACCTTCGTCTAGGACACGCTTCGCAGTCAGAACCCGTAATGCCCCTTCTTGGAAGTCGCGCAAGATTTCGTTCGTGAGAGTGCGGTTGGCAGTTTCTTCGGCGGTCAGTTGACGGAAGAGAACGCCGTGTTTAATGAGAAGTTGGTTCACATCCTCCAACTGTGTAGGATTCTTGTCCGAGTTGTAGATGAGTGTGTGGCGTAGGCTATCGTGCGTTTCGGACGCCAATAGCCTCTCCAACTCAGTAATCTTATTTGCCGCGTTCTCAAGCACTGCGCGCCTATCTCGCAAGAGTTTGGCAACATACTCGCTGTGGGTCGAACTGTCTTCTTGACGCCAAGCCTGCGCTCTAATTTTTTCAGATAAGGCTTCCCATTGGTCGAGTTCGTCGGAAGTCAGTTCCACGGGATGGACGAAGTAGTCATACGGCACTAAGCATTTGCCGATAGCATCTTCAAGCGTGAAGCGGAATACCACCTCGCCGAAATATTCAAACAGCCTATCTGTCCCCTCTTCATCGTATTGGCGCTCTGGGGTCGCTGATAAACCTATACGATAATCGAAAATTTGCGGTGGGCTGTTAATGAATTGGGGACGACCTAGGTTATGAACTTCATCAGCTATGAGTAATTTCGCACAATCAAATTCCGAGAGTTGTTCCTGAAAACGCTCATCACAAAGGGTGTCATGAGAGGCTACTATGACTTGCGCTTCAACACTGCCAAGTCGCATTTGACGCCGCAGGCGACTGAGCGTCCTAGCACGCCCGCGGCGACCTGTTTCACGAGTTAGGTTAATGGGTTTCAATCCAAACGGCTCAATCTCACCGCACCACTGCTCAATGAGAGGAACATATGGAGCGGCTACCACGATAAGTAACGATTCCCCAATGCGCTCCGACAATTTCTTAGCGGCAATGAGAGATGTGTTGGTTTTCCCGGAGCCGGTCGTCATCTCCAAGATGCCACGACATTCGTTGTCAATCCACGCCTGCACAGCCGCGCCCTGATGAGCGAAAGGGCCGTCTTCGTATCGAAGATACGGCGGTATTTCAAACTTAGGCATGTTCGCCTCTGAAGTAGATGTGCACTTTTCTTCAGCCCGCTTATAGAGGAAAGTTAATTCAGATTCCTTCGGGGGAGCGTCTGATGAATAACTTCTGATCAGATCGAATTTGATTGCTTCTGGCATATCAACCACGATGCAGTTTTCGTCGTTATCTACCCAATAAGAATTAAATTGCCTCGTCAGTCTCCGGACAGCGTATGCGTTGTCGCTATCGTGCCAGGAGCAAGAAACAGCTACCTGCTCTATATTTCTTCCAATACCACGCTCTGTCATATTACTGGAACCGTGCACAGCAATGGTATCGCCATCCTGATGAAACAACCAAACTTTGGGATGGAAAAGAGCATCTTTCATAAGGGCGACTTTTATTTCCAGACGATTATTTTGGAGCAACCAAGTTAAGCATTTTAAGGAATGCTGTTCTATAAAATCTTCGGTCTTAAGCGTGTCTCTTAGCACAGACGTGGCTATGGAGGAAGCGTGCGTAGGGTTAATGCCGGCCTCAATCGCCTCTTGGTCGGATGGGGAAAGGATAGGGCTAATGACAAGTCGTATGTTGCCTGATGAAGTGTCAATGAAAGTCGCTAGCCCTGGTGCTAGAGAAGCAAGTGAGGCGCTAGAGAAGTACCCCATCATACAATCCACATTGCCAGCAACGGAAAAACATGGTATTAGGACGAACTCTGCAAGCGGGTCTTCCGGCAAGATGTACAGAGAGCGCAAGTGTTCCATATCACGGAGAGATTTTATGTGGCGAGGACTTCGTTCCATATCTATCAAGAGTTCCCGGCGCTGTTAGAATACACAACAAACACATACTTGTACGGTACGGCGAGTTGAAGATGGCAAGGAGTAAACCCCGTGTACAAGTATAACTTCAGTTGAGTAGTTTAGAGATTTGCAGAGGAGGATTGCCTATAGCCTGATTCAACATAACCGCAAGGGTGTGGCTAAGCACCTTCCTGATGAGCCGGTTACTTAAATGCCACATATCACGCGCCCACACATGTTTCAGACTATATCGGCCTTCCAGTTGACTGAATATCGTCTCTATCCGATAGCGCACTTGCCCATACAATACACTCCATCCCACTTCGGTATCCCGCCCAGAAGACTTCTTCTTAAAGGGCGTGTGTAGCCGCAATCCATGTTTCTCAAACGCTTGTCGCAAGCGTGGACTCCAGTAGCTGCGGTCGCCTAGCAGCAGCCCCCGTTGCCTGTCAACGATGCTTTCAATCACACTTGGGTTTCGTGGATATTTGCAGGCGCAAGCGCAAATCCTACGACTATGCCGGGCAATGTGGCTAGGATGTGTAGCCGAAAGCCGTAGAAAGTGTGTTTTTCAGTGGCGTCATGTCCATAATCTGCCCACCCTCGAAACAACTTGTGTCTGTTTGCGCGGGCGAACTTACACACAGGTACGGGAACACTGTCGGCTATGTGCAGCCCTTCGTCCTTGGGGAGTTGGACTTGCAACCGCTGCCAAATGCGTTTTTTGACTTGGCACAAATTGGCTGCTTGTCGGGTAAATGTGGTGCGATGTATCTTAGCCATAGCGGGGAAAAAGTGGTCGTAGATAGATTTGTCCTTCCCGAGTTCGAGGTATTCGCCCACGATTTCCATAGTGATAACCTCACTGTCAGACAGAATTGGTGTTGGACTTCGTTGTCTGAGGCGGCTTGTGCCAAGTATGTCATTGAGAGCATCGTCAACAACGCAGAAAACGGTTATAATTAGGTCATCTAGGTTCACGGCGTCCTCCTTGAGTTTGTGCTTAACCCAATTAGAACTGCTGTGAACCTAGTTTTCAACTCCTCTCAATTTATTTGTCATTCATTGTTCATAAACTTGCACACGGGGTTTCTTGTGTACTCAACAACCTCATTCGCAAAGTGAGGGCGATGCACGCCGACATTTCGCCCTAGCGACGGTTGCTGGCGGGAGGGATATGCTGCGTCGTCATTTCTAGGGATAGTGCGCTTTCTCCCGCACTATCCGCACATAGTTTAGAACAAAATATCAAAAATAGGTCAATTTTGCCTTGAAGTGTCCGTACTGGTGTTCTATTATCCGTATGCAAGGCTCGATAAGCGTGAGCCTGCGCTTGGGAAGCACGACCGCATACGGAGGATGGAATGACGGAAAATGGAAACGGCCTGCGCGTGTTTGGCGCAGATGGCAGCATCTACCTGAAGCGATGCCCGCGCTGCGGGGGCGACATCCACAGCGCGCATGACGAATACGGCAGATATATCCACTGCCTGCAGTGCGGTTACACCGCAGACATAGAGTGCCCCAACCCGTTCGCGGCGTTGCGCTCCGCCCTCAGCCTCAGCCGCGACGATGTGGCGTAGCGTCAAGCGGTGCGCCTAGCCTGTGTTAAGGGCGTCGCTTGCCGCAGCGACGCCCGCTCCGCTGGCGACCTCGTAGCCGAACTCGGGGAGCACGCGCTCCATTGCCGATAGCAGCGCCAGCACATACTCGGCTTTACTGGATTCGCCCATCAGCCCGATGCGCCACACCTTGCCGGCGAAATCGCCCAATCCGCCGCCGATTTCGATGCCATAGCCGCGCAGCAGCCGCTGGCGGACGGGCATATCTTCCAGCCCATCCGGGATGCGAACCAAAGTTATCTGCGCTAGGCGATGCTCGGCAGGAACAACGCATTCCAGCCCCAGCGCATCCAGCCCGGCGGCGAGTGCAGCGGCGTTTGTGGCGTGGCGGGCATAGCGCGCTTCCAAGCCCTCGCTAAGCGCCTGACGCAGCCCCTCGCGCAGCGCCAATATCATGCTCACCGGCGCAGTGTGATGGTATGTGCGCTGCCCATTCCAGCCCCAGTAGTTGCCCAGCAGCGCAAGGTCAAGATACCAAGATGACGGCTTGCGTGTGCGCTGCCGAACGGCGTCAAGGGCACGCGCGCTCACAGCCGCAGGGGACAGCCCCGGCGGGCAGCCGAGACACTTCTGCGTGGCGGAATAGGCATAGTCTATGCCCCACTTGTCGAACGCCATCTCTTGCCCACCCAGCGATGTTACGGCATCCACCATGAACATGGCATCGTGCGCCTTGGCGAGCGCGGAGATGCCGTCAAGCGGTTGGCTGACGCCGGTAGAGGTTTCGGCATGGATGGCGGTTACCACCTTTACATCCGAATGCTTCCGTAGTTCGGCTTCGAGCATCTCTTCGGGGAAGGGCTTGCCCCAGTCGGCGCGCAGCGGCACGACATTCGCCCCGATGCGCTCCGCCATATCCACCATGCGCTCGCAGAAGAACCCGTAGATGCACATGACCACCGTGTCGCCCGGTTCGAGCAGGCTGTTAAGCCCTGCCTCCATTCCTGCTGTGCCTGTGCCAGATATTGCAAGCGTGTTAGCGTCGCCGCTCTGCCAAACACTTGCAAGCAGGTCGCGCAACTCGTCCAGGATGGTCAGGAAGTCGGGATCCATGTAGCCTATCATCGGCTGCATCATGGATTGGAGCACGCGCGGGCTGACATTGCTCGGGCCGGGGCCTAGCAGGATGCGCGCCGGCACAGTCGGCATATGCGATTCGGGCAGTCCGCTCTGTGTCATGGCTCACCTCTCCCTCTATAAAATGCCCCAAGCATCGAGCGTCTTCCGTCCTAATCTATATATCTAGCATAGCATACGAGGAAGTAACAATTGGCGATTTAGGCTATGCAAGAAATAAGGTTGGGAGTGGCGGCATGATGGTGGGAAGCCGCGGACTGACAGCAGCTAGAACCGTAGCATACGCTCTAGGCGGCGCTGTCCGCGGCAGGGGCCCACGACGGCCATGCTGAGATTGTCTGGCAGCAGCAGGTCGTTGGCGACGCTGCGGGTGTCGTCGTAGGTTACGGCGTCGATGGCTGCGGTCAGGTCGTCTAGGTCGGGGACTTCGCCAAGCATCAGCTCGCTCTGCCCGAGCCGAGTCGCTACGGCGCGCGTGTCTTCCATGCTGAGCAGCAGCCGCCCGCAGCTCAACCGCTTCGCACGCTCAATCTCGTCCTCCGGCACGCCATCCCCCAGCTCGCCCAACTGCTCCAAGATGGTTTGTGTGGCATCGTAGATGCGTTTTGGGTCAACGCCCGCAGAAATCACCAGCGAGCCGGTGTCCGAGAAGTGTATCGCCTCGCTGTGCACATCGTATGCTAGCCCACGCTTTTCGCGCACTTCCACGAACAGGCGACTGCTCATGCCCTCGCCGAGCGCAACGCTCAGCAGGTCTAGTGGGTAGCGGTGCGGGTGTGTCAGCGATACGGCGGGGAGCGCAATGCACATGTGCGTCTGCTCTGTCTTGCGATACTCCAAGCTCACCTTTGGGGCAGATTGCGTTCCCTCGAATGGCAGCCAGCCATCGCCCGTGCCGGCGTCCCAGCCGTCGCACAGCGCCGCCGCATGCGCCACGACCGCATCGTGCGACACTGCGCCTGCGACGCTGATGACGATATTCGACGGCGCATAGTAGTCGGACAGCCAGCGGAGCATCATGTCGCGCGTGATGTCGGCGACGGATTCGCGCGTGCCGCCGATGTCGCGCCCGAGCGGATGTCCGTGCCAAACGAGTTCGTCTATCAGCGTTTCAACCCTGTATCCGGGGTAGTCATTGGAGACTGCCAGCTCCTCGAAGATGACCATCCGCTCTTTTTCGATGTCGTCGGGCTTGAGCAGGGAGTTGCGGAGCATATCCACGAGCAGTTCTATGCTGGTTTCGAAGTGCGGCTGCGACACCTTGCACCAGTACATCGTGAACTCGTGCTCGGTTAAGGCGTTGATGATCCCGCCGTCGCCTTCGATTGCAGCGGTAATCTGCTGCGGCTCGGGGCGGCGCTCGGTGCCCTTGAAGACCATATGCTCGAGGAAGTGGGACAGACCGGCTTCGTGATCGTCTTCGTAGCGCGAGCCGACGCCAATGAACGCACAGATTGTAACCGAGCGGGTGTGCGGCATCTCGCTGGTAACGATGCGAAGCCCGTTGTCTAGTGTTGTCTTTTTGTGCACGGATCACTCGGTTCTGATTTCTACGCCGGAGCGCTCTTCCTGCACACGGGCGACTGCGCCTGCGCTGAGCCTGCCCCAGCCCTTGTTCTGCCCGGCGATGTATCGTTGCTGGACGGTGTTCGCCACCTCCATAGGCACGCGCAGTCTCCGCCCCATTTCGGTGGCAAGCCCGACATCCTTGGCGGCAAGGTCTAGCTGGAAGCCCGGCTCGAAGTTGCCCTTGAACAAGCCTTCGGGCAAGCCCTGCATGCTCTGGGTGTTGCCAGAGCTGCCAGACACAGCGGTGAAGAGCGTCTGCGGGTCTACGCCCGCCTTGACGCCGAGGCTGAAGGCTTCGGAGAGCAGCACACCCACGCTGAGACCGATGAGGTTGTTGACGATTTTGCACACCGCGCCTGCGCCAAGCTCGCCGCAGTACATCACCTTGTCGCCTATCTTGTCGAGCACGGGCTTGCAGCGCTGGTATGTGCTCTCGTCGCCACCCACCATCACGCATAGCGTGGCGTTCTCTGCGCCTGCTGTGCCGCCGCTGACCGGTGCGTCTAGCACGGTGATGCCCGCGTCTCGGCATGCGGCGCTGATGCGATACATGGTGTCGGGGTCGGTGGTGCTCAGGTCAAAGAACACCGTGCCGCTGCCTGCGCCGCTGAGAATGCCGCCCTCGCCTAGCGCCACCTCTTCCACATCCTGCGGTCGGGGCAGTGATGTGAACACGACATCACTCGCCGCTGCGACCGCCGCCGGGCTGTCCGCCCACGATGCGCCCAGCGACAGAAGTTCGTCTGCCGCTTCCTTGCGTATGTCGAACACGGTCATATCGTAGCCGCCTAGCGCGATGTTGCGTGCCATATGCCGCCCCATGAACCCGACGCCAATGAACCCGATTTTCATTCCTGCCATTGCACCATCCCCTTCTGTTTCTGTGGTTTTTCGTCCTTGCCAAGATTTACGCAGCCGAGATTGAAACTATGGTGATATAGCGGGTTTGCACTAGGCTTCGGGCTGCGTAATTTCCGTCCTTTGTAACATGCTCTTCCGTAATATTCGCATTCGGCGACCGCCGTCCTGACTATGCGCGTCGATGTGGTTGTGAGCGCTCATACTGCTGCGGCGCTTGACGGGTAAATGATACTCGCCGCCGCCATCAGTAGCAAGCGGAGCGCTCATCGAAACTGCCGAATGACCTAGCACAGACACTTGTGCGGCGTGCTAGCGTCAGTCTATGATGCGGCTTGCGGCGAATGCGAGCGCTATCGCCACTGCGGCGACAATGAGCCACCAAGGAACGCCGCCCGTAGGCTTGCGTTGGCGGCGGTTTCTGCGCCGTCTGCGCCTGCGGTTCGTCTGCTGCCGCATGTCGTATCCCCATATCTGCGCGCCGTGTCTATGCCGTGCCGCCCGCAAAGCATACGCCTTAATGTGCGGCTGTGCCAACCTGCAACGCCGACACCCGGTGTAGTCTGCCTGTACACTAAAAACCTTGCCCTAGCGGGGCTATTTCATTGCTGGGCTGATGCACATCCTGATGCAGGCGGGCGCAGCAAATCTTGACCGTGCCGCCGGCGGATGGATATAATGTAATTGCGCTTGGCGTATATGATGTTTGAGAGGATGTTTCGTTTTGGGGACCGCCTGAATTATCCACCCGCAGTATCGTTTCGACGCATTCGGTACCTCACTACACAGCCTCCCGCTGCCGCATTGCAGCGTGGGAGGCTTCCGTTTGCCGCACGGGTTACGCACAACGCCCGCGCGGATTTTTCGTAGAGGCGCATCCGCATAGATTATGAGATATGGATGCGCGGCTGACGAACTACGATGTGATGCGCTATGCCAAGCCGAATGCCCGGGCGCACTCGCAGCGCATAGCGCCACAAACTGGGAGGATAAAATCAAATGGTTTTGCGACAAGACCCTGACCTTGCCGACCTCCGGCAGCGCATCCGCCACTCGGCGGCGCATGTGATGGCGGATGTGGTTACGCAGATGTACCCTGAGGCGAAGCTCGCCATCGGCCCGCCCACAGAGGACGGCTTCTACTACGACTTCCTGATGTCCGAGCCGCTACGCGAAGAGGACTTGCGGGCTATAGAGCGGCGCATGCGCGCTGTGGTCGCCAAAGACCTTGCGTTTGAGTACAGCGAATACCCGCGCGACGAGGCGCTCGACCTGCACGCTGACGAGCCGCTGAAGCTGGAAATCATCGGCGAAATCCCGCCAGACGAACCCATATCCACATACAAGCACGGCGCATTCGAAGATCTTTGCGCCGGACCGCATGTGCCGTCCACGGGCAAGATACCCGCATTCAAGCTGCTGAGCGTGGCGGGGGCATACTGGCGCGGCGACGAAAAGCGCCCTATGCTCCAGCGCATCTATGGCACAGCGTTCGAGTCCAAGGCGGCGCTCGACGAGCACATCCACCGCCTAGAAGAAGCCAAGCGGCGCGACCATCGCTTGCTTGGCAGGCAACTCGACCTGTTCTCGGTTCACGACGAACTCGGCCCGGGCTTAATCATCTGGCATCCAAAAGGAGCGCGGCTGCGCGGCGTCATAGAAGACTTCTGGAAGCAGGAACACTACGCCGCTGGCTACGACCTCGCCTATACGCCGCACATCGGACGCTCGACGCTGTGGGAGACAAGCGGCCACTTGGACTTCTACAAAGAGAACATGTACGCCGCAATGGAAACGGACGGCCAAGACTACTATCTGAAGCCGATGAACTGCCCGTTCCACATCATGTACTATCGCACGGCGATGCGGAGCTATCGCGAACTGCCGATGCGCATCGGCGAGCTGGGGTCGGTGTATCGCTACGAGCGTGGCGGCGTGCTGCACGGCTTGATGCGCGTGCGCGGGATGACGCAGGATGATGCCCACATCTTCTGTCGCCCTGACCAAGTGGCAGATGAGGTGAACGGCGTCTTGGATCTAGACCTCAAGCTGCTCACGGCGTTCGGGTTCAGCGACTTTGAGGTGATGCTGTCCACGCGCCCGGAGAAGGCGGTGGGCGATGCAGAGCGCTGGGAACTGGCTACCGAATCGTTGAGAAGCACGCTGGAGCGGCGCGGGATGCCCTATGGCATCGACGAGGGCGGCGGCGCATTCTATGGCCCCAAGATAGATGTGCACATCCGCGACGCCATCGGGCGCATGTGGCAATGCACGACGGTGCAGTTCGACTTCAACCTGCCGGAGCGGTTTGGGCTGACATACATCGGCGAAGACGGGCAGGAACACCAGCCATACATGGTGCATCGTGCGCTGCTGGGGTCGCTAGAGCGCTTCATCGGCGTGCTCATAGAGCATCACGGCGGGGCGTTCCCGGTGTGGCTTGCGCCGGTGCAGGCGATGGTCATCCCCATTGCGGACAGGCATGTGGAGTACGCCGAGAGTGTGCGGTCGCAGCTTGCGGCTGCTGGCATCCGCGCGCAATCCGACGCCCGCAGCGAGCGAATGAACGCCAAGATACGCGAGGCGCAGCTTCAGAAGATACCCTATATGCTGGTGGTGGGCGACCGCGAGGCGACCGCAGATGCCGCTGCCGTGCGCCTGCGCTCCGGCGAGAACCTGGGCGCAATGCCCGTCGCCGACATCATCGCACGCATCGACGGGGACACTGCGGAACGGCGTTAGGCAAGGCGGTTCCCCCGTGGGAGCAGACAGCCCTCACAGGGGAACTGACACAGCCTAATTTTGCCCGTGTGCAGGTATTGCCTAGTTTTTTTACTTGTGCTATATTCCTGCTACAATCACATGATTAGCAGTTTTCATTACAAGAGGTGAACTCATCCCCCCACGAGAGTATCGAGTCAATCACCGTATACGCGTGCCAGAGGTGCGCCTTGTGGACGACCAAGGCAACCAGCTGGGCGTTATGCCGACGCGCCAAGCGATGGCAATCGCCGACGATCGCGGGCTAGACCTAGTGGAGGTAGCGCCTATGGCGCAGCCGCCTGTGTGTCGCATAATGGACTACGGCAAGTTCAAGTACGACAACACGCGCAAAGAACGCGAAGCCCGCAAGGCACGCAAAGCAAAGTCGATGCAGCAGCTGCGAGAGGTGCGCTTGAAGACGCGCATCGGACAGCACGATCTGTCTGCCAAGACGCGGCTAGCCAAGCGACTGCTAGACGGCGGCGCAAAGGTCAAGGTGTCTGTGATGTTCCGCGGGCGCGAAATAGCCCATCCCGAGCTTGGCATGCAGCTGCTCCGTACCGTCGCCAACGACCTCGTGGATGATGCGCTGATGGAACGCCCGCCAGCATTCGAGGGGCGCTTCTTGGCGATGACGCTTGTGCCGAACCCGAACAAAGATAAAGCCGAAAAATCCACACAGGAGCAGAAAGTTGCCCAAACTTAAGACACACAAGGGCGCACGCTCGCGCTTTCGTGTTACCTCCACGGGCAAGCTCGTGCGGATGAAGGGGCATCGCAGCCACCTCCGCCGCAAGAAGCCCAGCAAGGTCAAGCGTCAGTACACTGGCAAGATAGATGTCAGCCCCGCTGACGCACCGCGCATCAAGAAGATGCTCCCCTACGGAGTGCCGTAGGCAGGATCCCCCAAACTCTCGTATCCTCACTCCCCTGTGCCGCTTTGGTGTTCGTGGTGGCGTCATTTTGAACTTTTTTGCGCGCTTATGGTAGCGTGGCGTCTTAAGTGCGGAATCAGCACGCAAAACTCTGTGCTATTTCTTATGGAACAAAGAAAGACCCTCGTCAGCGAAATAGCTCCCGGCGTGCATCAGATAGTCACGGGAGAGGGCGCACATGTCGGCGTGTACACCCCGAATGTGTATCTAGTTGTGGGCAGCGAGCGCGCTGTGTTCATCGACAGCGCTTACGGGGAGCCGGATGAGGTGGACGCCCAGCTCAGCTTCTGGCGCGCGCAGGGCGAGCCGCCCATCGCCGCCAGCATCCTGACGCACAGGCACGGCGACCACATCGGCGGGGCAGTGGCGCTGCGCGATGCCACAGGCGGCGCAATCACATGCAACGAACATGAGCGCACCGCCATCGATGCCGACCTGTCCGACGATGCAAGAGTGGATGCCGTTGTGAGAGACGGCGATACATTAGAACTCGGCGGCACAACGCTGGAGTTCGTTCACACGCCGGGACATACGCTGGGCAGCCTGTGCATCATCCACCGACAGGCGGGCGTGCTGTTCAGCGGCGACATGATACTTGGCACGGGAACAACCGTCATCAGCCCCGAACATGGCGACATGGCGGCGTACATCGCGTCGATGCGCAAGCTCATGCACTACTACGCCAAGCTGATTGCGCCGGGGCACGGTCCCATTATCGATACCCCGCAAGCCAAACTAGACGAACTCGTTCAGCATCGCATCGCGCGCGAAGAGCAGATTGCGGCGCTGATAGCCGCGGGCAACCGTAACCTAGACGCCTTGCTGCACGCCATATACGCCGGCAACATCCACCCGGCGCTGATGGACACCGCCCGTAGCCAAATACGCGCCCACATCATCAAACTCGAGCACGAGGGCAGGGTGCGAACCACGCCGGACGGCGAATACGAGCGGGTCTAGGGACAATGCGAGGCTGCGCCTCCTAGCGGATGCGTCTGCTAGCGGGGTTTGTGAAGGCGAAGGCGCCTGTCAGCAGCGCAAGCGCTATGCCGCTGATGGTGAGGGCGTTTGCCGTTCCGATGTACTCTGCCGCCCAGCCGAAGGGCATAGAGCCGAGTGGCATTAGCCCGAAGGTCATCATCATTATGCTCATCACGCGGCCGCGCATCTCCGGCGCCGCAATCAGCTGGGTGAGCGTCATGTTCAACGACATGTACACGGCGCTGATTAGCCCTATGATGATGAGGAAGGGCATGGCGACCGGGTATATCTGCGAGTTCGCCATCAGCGCAAGCGCGATGCCCCAAACGATGCCCAAGCCGAGCAGCAGTTCACCGCGTCGGTTGAAGTTGCGGACCGACGCCAAGCCGATAGTGCCTATGAGCGCGCCTATGCCCATCATCGTCATCAGCAGCCCGAGGTCGGCAGAGTTGACACCCAGCGCCTCACGCCCCCACACAGGCAATAGCGCAAACAGCGTGAATCCGAACAGGGACGGCAGAAACGCCATCACTATCAGCCCGCGCAAGTTCGCATCGGCGGCAACATAGCGCAGCCCGTCGAAGATGTCTTTGCCGACGCTCTTGCGCGCAGATTTGGACTGCACGACTGCGCTGCGAACCATCAGCAGCGATAGCGCCGACAGCACATAGACGATGGATATGAGGTAGAACACGCCGGATGTGCCGATGAACACTATCAGGAAGCCGGCTATCGCAGGCCCGATGATGCGCGTCAGGTTCATCGCAGAGTTGTTGAGCGCAACGGCGTTCATCAACTTGTTCTCCGGCACAATGTCGGAGATGATAGCCTGACGGCTGGGCATATTGATAGCCATCATAGAGCCGTTGATGACACCGATGATTAGCACTGCGCCGAACCATATGACGCCGCTTGCGTCCATCATCGCCAGCACGAAGGTCATCAGGGCGTTGGCGCTTTGGCTGATGATGATGAGGTACTTCTTGGGGAAGCGGTCGGCGAATGCGCCGCCCACGAGCGATACGAGCGTCATCGGCGCTGCGAACGAAACCATCACAAGCACGAGCGCAAGTGGGGAATCGTCCTCCAAGCGCAGGATGAGCCACCCGCGCGTTATCATCTGCATATTCATCGCCATGAACGATATGAACGAGCCTATCCATATCCAGCGAAAGTCGCGAATTTGCAGCGTCTCGAATATGGGGGATGCGAACAGCGCAGCGACGGAGAACGGCTTACGCTCACCAGTGGCACGCCGTGGAGGCGCTGCGACCTTTCGCCTGAGTGCGGTCGGTCGGTTTATGTTCAGCGCCAATGCGGTGTCCTTGCGGAGGGTGTGGCTGGGGGGACTTGTGCGGTGGGTTCGGTCAGCCCCTGCCGCACACATGGGCAGGCGCACCGTCCGCAAATGCAGCCCAAACCGTATAAGCTTATGCTTGCGTCCGCGTCCGCACCACCCAATTTGGAACGCATTTCAAGCATCCTCATGCAGTATATGCCCGTACCACTGCCTTATCAACCAATTTATGATAGGGGCTAGGACAAAAAATTGGTGCGGCAATAGATGGGGGACAGCAAGCATTTAGGAGTGTGTCATGGCAAAGGTAGTAACATTCGGCGAGACGATGGTGCAGTACAACGCCGAGTTCGTGGGGGAGTACGGCGCAGCGGGGGCGTACATGCCGGACTGCGCGGGCGCAGAGTCCAACATGGCGGCAGACTTGATGCGGCTGGGAACGCCGGGGGTAGAGGCGGTGTGGGTGAGCCGGCTGGGCGAAGACGATGCGGGACGGCTTGTGCTCGCCGAACTCGTCGGACGGCTGACACTGCGCGCGGAGACGCATGCGGGCGAGCGCACAGGCATATCATACCTGAACCATCACGCCGACGGCGCCCATGTGAAGACATACTTTCGCGCCGGCAGCGCCGCAAGCCGCCTGAGCTTCCACGATGATGTGCTGCCAGCACTGCAAGACGCAGACCTGCTGCATGTAACAGGCATTACGCCGGCGCTGAGCGCCACCTGCCGCCAAACGACTTTCGACGCGCTGGAATACGCCGCAGCCAACAGCATACCGGTCAGCTTCGACCTGAACTACCGAGAGCAGCTGTGGCAGCCTGCGGAGGCGCGCGATGTGTTCGAGCGGATAGCGCGCGAAGCCTCGATATTCAAGCTCGGGCACGACGAGGCGGAGGTCGTGTGGGGCAAGGAGTGGAGCGCCGCCGAGTACGCGCTCCATTTTCAGCGCATGAGCGACGGCGTGGTGATGGTAACACGCGGGACAGAGGGCGCAGTGGCGTTTGATGGGCATAGCCTAGTGGCGCACCACGGCTACGCCGTAGATGTGGTGGATCCGGTGGGCGCTGGAGATGCGTTTGTGGCAGGGCTGCTGGGCAGCATCTTGGAGCGCACCGATATGCGGGCGTTCCTTGCGGCGGACACCGATAAGCGTGCGGCGACGCTAGCATATGCGCTGGAAATCGCCAACGCATGCGGGGCGCTCACCTGCACGCGGCAAGGGGACACAGCAGCGATGCCCACAACGGACGAGGCGCAGAGGTTTGCCGCCGCCGCATCGTGATTTTTGCCCATAGTGCGCATAGGCGCATTCACGGCTGTGTTGTGCGCTCAATTTCACGCGGGTCAGGCGCAGACAACATCGCATTCGTCAATGTGAACGGCTGAATCTGCCGCTGTGCCTACCCCGCCGTGAGCTGCGACGCCACTTGCGGCAGCGCCTCTTGCGCCCGCGCAAGCACCTGCTCGGCAGTCAGGCTGCCCATCGGATGACCGATGACGGCGTAGCGGTAGTTGGGCAAGCCTAGCAGGTTGGTCATTGCGCGGGCTTGTGTGTTGAATGGGCGCGTTACCAGCACCGAACAGGGAACACCAAGCTTCTCGAGGGTGGCTGCGTCCTGCATACAGCAGGATGTGCAACTGCCTCACTCGGCGGAGGCGGTGATGACCGCGTCGCAGCGCTCGGCAAGGTCGGCTATCATGTCGGCGGGCGCAGGGATGCGGTGCGAGCCTTTGTTTGCCTCCACCACGCCGGCGGGGGTGTACTGCTCGCCGAGCAGCTCTGCCACATTTCGCAACAGAAGCTCGGAGTTGGGCTTGTTGTTGGACAGCAGCCCGATGGTCTTGCCGTCGAGAGTGGCGGGGCGAACGGCTATGCCGGCGGACGCTTGGGTCGCTGTTCTGCGCGGGTCAAGGGTAACAAGTTCGGATTGGGGTGTGCGCTGCACTGCCATAAGTTCACCTCTGCGTGTCTGGTGCGTGTCTGGGAAAATTTAGGAACGGGGGATTGTCGGGCGTCTTCGATGAGCGCTATCGGGTGTGGATTGGCTTGGTGATGGATATGACATCTCCCCATGCGCCGATGAGGTAGGCGAATGGGCCGGCGTCGCCGCCTGCGCCGACTAGGGTTATCTCGTCGACGGTTTCCACTACGGGAATGCGCTTGTCCAAATCTGTGCCGCCGTACAGATAGATGCGGCGATGTTTTTCGTTTAGCTCACGGCCCGTGCGAGTGCCGCGCTCGTGTACGAAGCGCTTGATGCGCTGCTTGCTCCAACCGGCGCTGCGGATGTAGCCCATCAGCTCGGGGCTGAGCACCACCACGAACTCGGAGTGGCGCTCGCCCAGCACCACGCTGGCGTCGCCCACGATGCTGAGGAAGTCCTCCGGTGCGCTCTCGTTCTGCGTGTTGACCTGTATCGGGGAGTTGGCGGCGAACACAGTTACGGTGCTATCATCGTAGCCGTAGCCCTTTTCCACGCGCAGCGGCTCCCAAGGGATTACGGCATCGTGCTCGGCGAAGCAAAACGAGTATTTGCCGGGATGTCCGAAGGTGCTCTTGTCCATCAGGTGGGGAACTGACCCATATAGGTTGATTTTTATCAGACCTAGCGCGCGCCCGATGGTGGCGTTGGCGCGGAAGCCGTGCCCCATGGCGCCGGTGGATGCGTTGATGCCGAGTTGGGTGGCGATGGGGCCGCTGACGATGATGAGGATGCCCACACCGTTGGTGGATGTGCTGTTAGCGTGGAAGTTGAACGGGCTTTCAGAGACGGCTTGCACGGCGGCGATGACCACGGGCATGTACTCAGGTTTGCAGCCTGCCATAACTGCGTTGACAGCCACCTTTTCGGCGCTGAAATCTATGCCGCGCACGCCCTCTACCGCGACCACATCGGACGGGGCAAGTCCGGCGTAGTCCAGCATCGCTTGCACCTTAGCCTCTGTGGGCGGCACGACGGGCAGACCGTCTCCGATGCCCTCGGCGAAGTAGTGCTCTTGGGCGGCGTTATAGGATGCGTGGCGGATTCGCGCCGATGATATGCCTGTCATTTTCACATAAGACTCCTGCGACCTTATATAGGCGCATCTATGAGCGTTTTAGCCGTCGTTGTCTTTCGAAAACTTGCCTATTAACCAGTAGAAGAAATGCCATAACGCGAAAAGGAAGGACACAAAAGTCATGCACGCGCCGATTACAATCGATATTTCTTCCATAACCTCTTTAACCCCCACAATTACACTCCATTCCGCGCGCCTGCCAAATGCTATGCTACGCTTTTTGGGGGACAGCCAAGATGTCTTGGACGAATGCGCCCATGCGCTCGATAGCCTGCTGTCCTTCGGGCAGGAACGGGGCGAACCAGGGCCATATGTGCACCATATCGTCCCATTCTTCGAGGGTGCTGTTCACGCCTGCGGCTTGCGCCCTTGCGTGCAAGCGCGTTGCATCGTCTAGCAGCACCTCTGCCGTGCCCACGATAATCAGCAGCGGCGGCAGCCCAGTGAGGTCAGCATAGAGCGGAGCGGCAAGCGGGTCGCGCGGGTCCGCGCTGGCAAGGAACAGCGATGCCATGTCCAGCAGCCCGTCCTTGGACACCATCGGGTCCACGCCCGCCTTGCTGGTCATGGAGTCGCCTATGCCCTCCATGTCCACCCAAGGCGATATGCAGATGCCGCCTGCGGGCATCGGGTCGCCGTTGTCGCGCGCCGATAGCAGGGTTGCCACGGTCAGCCCGCCGCCTGCCGAATCGCCCGCCACGAACAGGGAGTTCGGGTCTGCGCCATTGGCGAGCAGCCAGCGATATGCGGTGTGAGCGTCTTGCACCTGTGCGGGATGCGGATGCTCGGGCGCGAGGCGGTAGTCGATGAGCAGCACACGGCAGCCGCTGGAACGGGACAGGTTCGCAGCCATCCCGCGATGGCTCTCGATGCCGCCGACCACATAGCCGCCGCCGTGCAGGTATAGCATCGTGCGCCCGCCGTCGGCGTTGGACGCCGTTACCCACTCGGCGGGAACGCCGTCGGCATCCACAGGCTGCGTGGTGATGCCGTCCAGATTTTGGAACTGCGCACCGCGCTTGGCGATGCCCTCGCGCCGCTCTTGGATAGAGGGCGCCTTGCCTGCGCTTTCCTGCGCCTGCTGTGCGAACATTTCTAGCAGCTCTTGAAACTCTGCGCTTGGCATATGCCCCTCCTTGTATATTGTGTGTGCGGTGCGCCGAATGCGGCGATGATGGTCAGCGTATCGGTCAGCGGCGTATCGATGGGCATTGCGAATTATATCGTTATTTGGATATTTTGCAATGAATGACGGAAGGGAGTATTCTCAAGCAGCAGCGAATGACCGATGGCTAGCACTGATATACCGACCGAGCGCCATGCGGCGGGATTGATAAGCGCCTTGTGGTATGATTGGGGCGTCTTTGGATGCGTATCTGACTGTTTCACGCACTGACGACCGACTTTTATGGTTGCACTTATAGTTGCAAGGAGATGGCGATGGACTTGGAATTGAGCGGTAAGAGGGCGCTGATAACGGGCGGCAGCCGAGGCATCGGCAAGGCGATTGCGTTGGAGCTTGCAAAAGAAGGCGTGGACATCGCCATCGCATCGCGCAATATAGACGAGCTAGACGGGGCGGCGCGCGATGTGGCATCTGCGATGGGCGTCAATCCGGTGAGCGCAAGGGCTTTCGGTCCCGGCCGTGTCGCGCGTAGATACGACCTAACGGATGTCGGTCGCCAGCTTGTGGCAGTGCAAGCCGACACCACGAGCGACGAGTCGGTCGTGAACCTAGTGGATATTGCCAAGAGTCAGCTGGGCGGCATAGACATACTCGTGAACAACGCTGCAGCGCCGGGCGGGCTGGTCGGCGGCGGGCTGGCGCATGCCGACACTGACGACCTGCTTGCCGACATCAACACGAAGGTCGTGGGCTATCTGCGTTGCGCCAAGGCGGCTGCGCCCGGAATGCAGGCGGCAGGATGGGGCCGCATCATCAACATCGGCGGGCTTGCCGCGCGTAATTCTGGCACATACAGCGGGCTGCGAAACCTGTCCGTGGTGCATATGACGAAGACACTCTCATCTGAGTTGGGGCAGTTCGGCGTTACGGTGAACACTGTCCACCCGGGCACCACGCGCACTGAGCGCTCCAAGCCGATGTATGAGGAGCAGGCAGCGCAAGAGGGCATCACGCTGAGCGAGGTAGAGGAGCGTGCAGCTGCAGGCATCGCTGTGCGCCGCATCATCGACGCACAGGAAGTGGCGTATGTGGTGGCGTTCATCGCATCGCCCAAGGCGGGGTCCATCACCGGCGAGGCGATAGCCACGGGCGGCGGCGTCGGAGGCGCGGTACACCAGTAGGGGTTTTGGGGCGAATGGACGCATTCGTCTGCGCACCAGCACTACCGGCACTATGCCGGAAGCGCAGTGCGCCAGTGGGTTTTGGGCGTGTAGGCGCATTCGCCCAAAACCCACATGGGGTCTAATCCGGCTCGGGCAATTGGGTGCGGCTAGCATTTCTTTGCGGAAAACCATGTTCGCCTCGACAGCCTCCAAAAGTTGACAACCCTGCCGCTGCTTGTTACATTTGATAGCATCATGTATAGGAATGCATTCAGCAACGCCTGCGCCTGTATGAGCCGCCGCTAGGGGCGGTGCAGTCAGGCTTTGCCTCTAACGGCATCTACCCGCTCGTCCACACTGCACAGGGCGGGTTTTTTTGCGTTTAAGGCGTAATTCGCACAGCGAGGCAGCGAACTTTCGGCGCATCTTTACAGAGGATACGCTGCCTGCGAATCACCCGACTGACAACCAGCAAACCCATTGCCAACTCCAGCCGCTTAACAGGGAGGGACACCGAATGACCCAGACCGAATGGAAGCCTCGCACGCAGAGCGTAATAGAGATACTTCCCGAGGAGATAGACGACTTTGAAACACAAGTGGCACGCTTTCGGGCGGGCGAATGGTCGGTCAACGACTTCATGGCGTTCCGGCTGCGGCAAGGCGTGTACGGACAGCGCCAGCCCGATGTCCACATGTTTCGCATCAAGTGCCCGTTCGGCGGCGTCAGCGCCGACCAGCTAGACGCACTAGGCGAACTCGCCGCAAACTACGCCCCCCTGCGAAAGGGCCATGTCACCACGCGCGAGAACTTCCAGTTCCACCACATCAAGATAGAGGATGCCCCCGCCATCATGCGGCTCATAGGCGATGTGGGGCTTAGCACCCGCGAGGCGTGCGGCAACACCGTTCGCAATGTAACCGGCTGCGCTGTCGCAGGCGTGTGCGCCAATGAACCCTTCGATGTTACCCCGTACGCCGCTGCATACGCGCGATACTTCGTCCGCCACCCGTTCAGCCAGTCTCTCCCACGCAAGGTAAAGTCCGCATTCAGCGGTTGCGACAACGACTGCGCCATCACCCCCATCCACGATGTGGGCTTCATCCCGCGCGTCCAAGACGGCAGGAAAGGCTTCAAGATGGTCGTGGGCGGCGGCACATCCATCATGCCACGCATCGCCCCCACGCTATACGAGTTCATCCCCGCCGAGGAATACCTCAAGGTTACAGAGGCGCTGCTCCGCATATTCCACCGCACCAACGAACTCCGCCGCAGCCGTATGAAGGCGCGCATCAAGTTCTACATAGACCGCATCGGCATCGATGAGTTTCGCCAGCAGATCGAGGAAGAGGTACAGCAGTCTTGGGCGCAGCGCTCGTTCGACCCCTCCGACCTTCTGTTCATAGAGGACGAGTCCAAAGACGCCCCGCCGCTCAATGGTAGTTACGCCGCATTTGGCAATGAGCCAGAGTTCGATCACTGGCTTGCTAGCAATGTGCAGGCGCAGCGACAGGACGGCTACAACGCCGTAACCGTGCGGTTGCCGCTTGGCGACATCAACGCCGAGCAGTTCCATCGGCTTGCGGCGCTCTCACGCCAGTACGCGGGCGGTCGGGCGCGCATCACACACCAGCAGAACCTCACATTCCGCTGGGTCCCGCAGGGCGCACTCTACGAACTTTGGCAGCGGCTCGAAGACATTGGCTTCGGCGGAGCGGGCGCACACGAAATCACCGACATCGTATCCTGCCCCGGCACCGACAGCTGCAAACTCGGCATCACCTCTTCTATGGGGCTTGGGCGCGCCCTTACCCAAGCTGTAGACGCGCTAGACAAGTCCGACCCGCTTGTGCGCCAAATGCATGTGAAGATGAGCGGTTGCCCCAACGGCTGCGGCCAGCATCACATAGCAGACATTGGCTTCCACGGCGCAGCGGCGCGCGCCCCCGGCGGACAAGTCCCCGCATACGAACTCTTCCTCGGCGGGAGCTACTCCGCAAACGACCCGCGCTTTGGACAGCGCGTCAAGGCTAAGATTCCCGCCAAGCGCGCCCCAGAAGCCATCAAGAAGGTCGTCTCCGACTATCAAGCCGGGCGCAACGACGGCGAGCAGTTCAAAGACTATGTGCTGCGCGTGGGAACGCCACACTTCGAGGCGCTCATGGGTGAGTTTAAGGAACTTCCGGAACTCAACCGCGAAACACTGGAGCAGTACATCGACTGGGACAAGACGGTCAAGTATGTGCTTGAGCGCGGCGAAGGAGAGTGCGCCGTTTAGCTGGGCGCGTCAGCCGGTTGTTGCGCTTTCGCATCATATGCGGATGCAGCAGCAATCGGCGGCGGCAGTAAGCCGTCAACGCAAGCGACCCCGCCATCTAGCGGGGTCGTTCTGTATCTCAATGCGTCGGTTCGCCGAGCACGATTAGCAGCGACTATCTGCTTCGTGCGCCTTGCGGCTGTGCTCTCAATGTCCGCAATGTGACTGTTAGATGGCTGCGAATGAGGGCGTAATCACTTACGAAACCGCCGCTTCAGCCTGTTCAGCCACGACCCGCCCGATTGCTCGTCATCGATATATTGTCCGCGCCACATCCTGCGCTCTGTACGCTTCGGTGGGCGGACGAAGAACATCGCATACGCCACGATGAACACGATTAGCGCTATCCACATTAGCGGCGCAGATGCTGCTGGGAGCATGAACCGCAGCACCAGCGCTGCCAGCAGTATTGCGCCCGCCGCCAGCATCAGCCGCCCTGCGGACATAGACCATCTGCTGGCGGTCAGCGTCTGCCGCACATACTGCCGCACGAGGCTAGGCAGGCTCTGCTGCTTTGCGCGCGGCATTGGCGCATCAGCCTCCGCCTGCCTCAGAATGTCCTCTATTTCCTTCTGATACTTATCAGCCATATCAGCAACTCCTGCTACCCGCTGCTCAGAAATTGCACACCGCAACCGCACTCACGGCAATATACTCTATGTTACCCAAATCCTAAATAATAATTAAGGGCGTGTCAACATCACCAATGCGGCGATCTTAGACCGCATAAAAGGCAGTATATGCACTTATTTTATATCATGTGCCGCACATGCTATAATAAATATCAGCGAGCCAAATGTTTTTCGGGAGACTTCTGTGCATATAACACAAGAGGAAATTGTGGGCCGACAGACGGTTTTACAGGTGGAACTGGAAGACGAAGACACAGCGCCGTATGTGGACATCGCCATTCGCAAGGTGCGCCCAAATGTGGCGCATCCGGGCTTTCGCAGAGGCAGAGCGCCGCGCCACATCATCCTGCAGCGCTATGGGCGCTCTGCCCTGCTAGGCGAAGTGCTGGACACCATGCTCCCCGAGCTTGCGGACAAGGCAGTGGAAGCCCAAGAGATAGAAACCGGTGGCACGCCCACTGTGGAACTTGTCTCCTCAGACCCACTAACACTCTCTGTAACCGTCCCACTCCCCCCAGAAGTAACGCTTGGCGATTACAAATCCATACGCATCCAGTTCGAACCCGCCGAAGTTACCGACGAGGACGTCGAGCAGCGCCTGCAAGGCCTGCGCGCGAGCGTGTCTTCATTGGAGCCTGTGGAGCGCGCCGTCCAGCTCGACGATGTGGCGACGATAACCGCCGCCGGCACCGTCAACGGCAGCTCCGTGATGGACGAAACCGATATTCCCTATCCCGTGGTCGAAGACGCCGAGCGACCCTTCCCCGGCTTCGCTCAAGAACTCGTCGGAATGGAAATCGGCACTCCCAAAGACTTCACTCTAACCATCCCAGAAGACTTCGACAACACCACCATCGCCGGCGAAACCGTGCATATCAGCGTTACCGTCAGCGAAGTCAAAGAGCGCATTATGCCCGAGCTGGACGATGAATTCGCCAAGACCATCGGTGAAGGCTACGACTCTCTCGACGCCCTGCGCGAACAGGTTACCACCGAACTACAGGCAGAGGCAGACAGAGCAGCCGAAGAAGAGATTCGCGGAGCAGCCGTCGAAAGCCTGCTAGACGGCGCATCTACGCAGGTCGCCCCCATCGTCGTCGAGAGCCAAATAGACTTTATGTTTGACCAGCAGGCGCAAATGCTCGCCCAATACAACATCCGCATAGAAGACTATATGATGGCGAACGGGGTAGACATCGACAGTATGCGCGAAGAACTCCGTGAAGAGGCAGAGCACCGTGTCAAAGTCCAAGTTACCCTCAATGAATTCAGTGAAGCCGAGGGCATCCAAGTTACCGACGAAGATGTGGAAGAAGAAAGATTACAAGCCGTAGTCGATAGAATGAAACAAGCCGGCAATCCCGAACTGAACATTGACGATATTCGCAACCAACTTCGCCAATCGCTGCATTTTGAAAAGACAATGGAACACCTATCTGCCATCGCCAAGGGCGAGGTGTACGACTCACCCACAGCCGATGCCCCCGACGCATCCGCCGAACCACCCGAGCAAGTCGCACCCGACAGCAACGGAAATGATGAAAGCAAGAACGCATAACGCCTTACGCACGGTGCATCGCCGTCATTAACATTTAGGATAACCCTCTTAAACAAGGAGAAAACCCAATGCTATACAGGCCTGAAGATTTGAACCCCCATCTGCGGCAGGGGACCGCAGGGCCTGAGAGCGTCATCCCCATGGTCGTAGAATCTGGCCCCCGTGGTGAGCGCGCCTACGACATCTACTCCATGCTGCTCAAAGAGCGCATCGTCTATCTGGGCACGCCCATCAACGATCAGGTGGCAAACGCCATCATCGCTCAGCTCCTCTTCCTAGACCGCGAAGACCCCGAGCGCGATGTGAGCCTGTACATCAACTCCCCCGGCGGCGTCATATACGCCGGACTCGCTATCTACGACACGATGCGGCTCATCCGCCCCGATGTCTCCACTATCTGCGTTGGGCTTGCGGCAAGCATGGGCACTGTCCTCCTCTGTGCCGGCACGCACGGCAAGCGGTTCGCTCTGCCCGACGCCACCATACATATGCACCAAGCCATGGGCGGTGCACAGGGACAAGCCACCGATGTGGAAATCGCCGCTCGCGAAATCCTGCGCCTGCAGGACAAGATACGCACCATCCTCTCAGAAAACACGGGCCAAACCTATGAGAAAATCGCCCAAGACACCGACCGCGACCACTACATGAGCGCAGAAGAGGCGCAAGAGTACGGCTTGGTGGACGAAGTGCTCGTATCTTCAAGCGGGTCATAGCCGCTGAGAACACTCAGCAAGTTAACTCGGGATTCCAGAAAACCTGCGAAACCCGTATAGCAATCGGCGGCAGGGGGGCGGACTCGTCCATTCTCTCTGCACAGCATAAAACCGATAGAACCCACAGCCCTGCATTGGTGTGAACAGCGCGAGGCGTATGCCGACAACTGCGGCATGTACGCCCTTATTAAGAACCCTGAGGAGCAGCCTCCGCAATTATGACAAGCCGTACCGACTACACATGCTCCTTTTGCGGCAAACCGCAGGTGCAGGTCAAGCGCCTGATTGCGGGGCCAGAGAGAGGCGTGTTCATCTGCAATGAGTGCGTGCTGCTCTGCGACCAGATCATCTCCGAAGAAAGCAGCGCCCAAAAGCCCCACGCCACCGAAAGCCCGATGGCGAAGGGGCTTAACCCCAAGCTCATATACCAGCACCTCGAAGAGTATGTCATCGGGCAGGAGCGCGCCAAGAAGATACTCAGCGTCGCCGTGTACAACCACTACAAGCGCATCAGCGCTGCCCCGGACTCGAGCGATGTGGAGATCCAAAAGGCGAACATCCTCATGCTCGGCCCCTCCGGCTCCGGCAAGACCCACATAGCGCAGACGCTCGCCCGCATCTTGGATGTGCCGTTTGCCATAGCCGACGCCACATCTCTCACCGAAGCCGGCTATGTGGGCGAGGATGTGGAGAACATCTTGCTGCGCCTCATCCAAGCCGCCGACTACGATGTTGGACGCGCCGAACATGGCATCATATACATTGACGAAATCGACAAGATAGCCCGCAAGACGCATAACCCGTCCATCACCCGCGATGTGTCCGGCGAGGGCGTGCAACAGGCGTTGCTGAAAATCATCGAGGGCTGCGTAGCGAATGTGCCGCCTCAGGGCGGGCGCAAACATCCTCACCAAGACTTCCTGCAAATCAAGACCGACAATGTTCTGTTTATGTGCGGTGGCGCATTCGAGGGCATGGAAGAGATAGTAACCAAGCGCATCTACAAGGATAAACACACCATCGGCTTCACAGGCTCGGCGTCCGGCAGGCGCACCAAAGAGCAGGCAGGCTCTGTCATGCACAAGGTTAACCCCGACGACCTGATGCAGTACGGCTTCATCCCCGAGTTCGTCGGCAGGCTGCCCGTCATATCCAGCCTAGACGCACTAGACAAGACGGCGCTCATCAAAGTGCTCTCCGAGCCTAAGAACGCCCTCACCCGTCAGTACGCCTCGCTGTTCAAGATGGACAATGTGGATCTCATATTCACCGATGGTGCGCTCGAAGCAGCCGCCGAACTTGCGCTGCTCCACAAGACCGGCGCGCGCGGCCTTCGTACCATCTTGGAGCAAACCCTGCTCGATGTGATGTACGAGCTTCCCAGCATGAGCAATGTGAGCACTTGCGTTGTGGACGACGACGCCATACGCGGCAAAGTCCCCGTGCGCCTGTGGCTCAGAAGTGGCGACGAAGTCCCCATGTCCGCTTTCGAGCAGAAGTCCGCATAACCCCCCGCATCCCAACCGCAATCGCAACAACCCACGAAAGCCCCGATGTATGGACGCATGAGCGCCCACAAACATCGGGGTTTTTCTGCGTGAGAATGTAATGCTCCCTAACCCCAATGTCGGCAGTGTTCGTGAAAAGGCTTCTCGCAGATGCGCCCATTTTGGGGGGTGTTATCTAAAAGGGCAAGGCGCTTTGGAGACGGCTAACCCGTATCGACTAGGAACGGCGGATGTAAATCTTACACAAAAACCCAAAAACACGCCCGTAACACATTGAACTTATGCATATTTTTTGTTTAAGATTTGGTTCAAGTTGTTAAACACAGTTGCATAAGATGTTGGAGGGGCAAATGCGGATGCGGCGGACAAGACCCACGCCGAATGCGGTGGACAAGCCGTTGGATGAGTTTGTCAACACGCATTTGCAGCCATCCACTAGTCGTGTGCCGCCCATCTATCGCGAGCTGACCACCTGCTACGCCTACATGTGCCCCTACGCCTACGGCTGTGCCGAGAAGACGCAGCGCCCCGCACAGGTGATGATGCGGCGGTGCATGCGCTACCGCCCCGAGGATATACGCATCCGCCCCGGCATATCCGACTATGCGCTCGACCTGCTGGCGAAGCGGCGTAAGTCGGGCGACAGCCTCGCTGCTGAGACCACCGCCATCCTCGACGACCTGCGCCCCAACGGCCCTATACGCAAGAGCGCTTAAGCGCGGCGCACGCTGCCGCTGCTCACCACGAACCGCTCCATCCGCTGGCGGAAGCGCTCATCCACTGCTTGCGCATCCGCACTGGTAACGAGCGCCTGTCGGTAGCGGCTTGCGTGCTCGATCACCTGTGCGCGGCGCTCGGTGTCTAGCTCCGACAGCACATCGTCTAGCAGGATGACAGGCTCTTGGCGGCGCTGGTGACTCAGGTACGCCGCCTCCGCTAGCTTCATTGCCAACACCACGCTGCGCGCCTGCCCGCGCGATGCAAACGCCGCAACATCCATGCCGTCCAGCGTCATCCGTAGATCGTCGCGGTGCGGTCCCACCACACTGACCCCTTGCGCCAGCTCTCGCTGACGGCGCTCTGCCAGCCTTTGGCGCATCCGCTCGGCGATGCGCTCTAATGCGTCCCCAGGATCCTCGTTCGCGTCGTTGTCCAAGCTGTCGTTCAAGCCTGCGTTAGCCGCATATACCAGCCCCATCGTTTCGGCGGCGCTGCTCAACTCGGTATAGATGGGGCGCGCCGCCTCGTCCAGATAGTGGACGCTGCGGCTGCGGAGCAGCGTAATCCGCGCGCCTTCGTCCACGAGCTGCTCATCCCAGAATGCAGTCTCATCGGCGCGCGCCTCACCGTCACGGATGCGCCGCAGCAGGTGGTTGCGTTGCCGCACCACGCGTTCGTAGCGTTGCAATGCGCGCAGGTATGAGCGGTCGGTCTGCGATATGAGGATGTTCAGGTAGCGGCGGCGCACGCCGGGCGAGCCAAACACGATGTGCAGGTCGTCCGCACTGAACATCACGGCGTTGAGGTTGCCCACCAGATCAGATGCCCTGCGCGGTGTGCCGTTGACGCGAAAGTATTTTTGCAGCGTGCGTACGGCTGCCCCCATGGCGTTGGGCGTTGGGCGAATGTGGATTTGCAGCCGCAATGGGTCGCCTTCGCGCTCGATATGCGCCTCAATCTGCGTGTATGCGCTCGCATCGCTGGTTTCGATTGCGCTGTGCCGCATCAGATCCCGGTCGGTTGCGGCGCGCGGCGAGCGGGCGACGGCGAGCATATATATCGCCTCTATCAGGTTGGATTTGCCAGCGCCATTACCCCCCTCGAACAGCGTCATCCCCGGCTGCAAGTCCAACTCCAGCCGCTCGTAGTTGCGAAAATTCGTCAGGCTGATGTGTGCGATATAGATAACGCACCCCTAGCTCTCCCCCCAAGGGGGGCAATGGACTTCATTGCCGCTACATCGCTACGGGCTTTCAAGGAATTGGGGCAGACTTGCTATCTGACAGCGAGGGGTTTTGGGAGAGGGAAGTGTGCCCTAATTACTAGTCCCAGTGAAGTCCGCCAGCGTCAACAGCAGCGTGGATGCAGTGCGCCCGTCTAGGATGTAGATAGTCGGCTGTACCGGCGTTCGCACATAAAACGAGAAGTCGTCGCGCGGCAGCAGCCGAACCCGCGTCGTTGGGAAGCCCGAATCCTCTATCGGGATGATGCGCAGGGATATGCCATTTTCGCCTGCGAAGTCCAGCCCCTCGCGTTCGTTCGGCGGGGCGAAACCCGATGCGACCAGCGCCTCCAGCGTGCCCAGCATGGCGTTCACGGCGAACACATCCGCTGGCTGCGGCTCACCGTCGCCACTCTCAGCCGCCCAGCCCCGCTCGACCCGCCGTATCGTGAACGCCTCGCCCGGGTACTCGAATTCCACCGACTCCACGGCGGCGGCGGGTATGCTTGCCACGACCGGGTTGCGCCATCCGTCGGCGTTGTGGTCGAAGATGTTGCCGAACGGACACGGCACAGCATACACCTCGTCTCGGGCGGGTTTTCGTAGGTAGCACAACCGCACATCCTGCGTCCACTTGCCCACGATGAACTCTTCTTGCTTGAACTCGCCTAGCCAGAACGCCACATTTGCGCCCTGACCTTCTTCTACCCCCATCCGGGCGTGGTTCGTCGGGTTGCGGGCGATGAGCTGCGCCCCGTCTATGTCCGCAACCGCCGTCCACAGCTGGCTCAGCTTCGGTACAAACGCCTCTTCCTGCCCCACATACCACACATCGTTCACCTTCTCCAGCTTGGACTCGCTGCCCCCTGCTGACGCTATCGTAACGCGGTCGATGACATCGGGAGAGACCGGCAGGATGCCTTCAAGCGTGAGTTCGCTTGAGCCGGCGGAAATCAGGCGCACGAGCATCCCCGCCACGCCGATGACGATGAGCGCTATCAGCACATATCCGACCTGCTTACTCTTCACGGGCGTAAGTCCTCAGTCCCTTGCTCCGCCGCGTAATGTATCGGACGACGCCCAAGACGATGAACACGGCGGGGATGCCGGCGAGGTTCGCCAACTGCACGGCGTTGCGATGTGTGGGCGATGCGAATGTTAGGTTGCGCGTGGTAATCACCTTGGAGCGCACCTCTGCCAGCGTGTCTTCCTGCGCCAGCCAGTCAATGAGGTTCAAGCCTAGGGCGAGGTTCTCCTGCGCGCGGTTCACGAATGGGTCGGTCAGCCACTCTGAGTCGCCCACGACCACGATGCGAAACGCCGATGCGCCATTAGCTCCTTGCTCCGCAGACTCGATAGCGACGGCGATGTCGTTCTCGAACAGCTGCCGCTCGGAAATATCGATGTTGGGTGAGTTGGGCAGCACATTCCCGTATGCGTAGTCCGCCGCTGCGTAGGGCGATGTGCGCATAATCGGGATGACTTCCACCCTGCCTACTGCGGATTCGCTGATGCCGAGCGAGCTTGTCCAAGGTAGCAGCGCCGTCTCCACATCGCCCGCTACCTTGCGGTCCACCGTAGGCACGCGCGGCCAGTATGGGTAGGGCAGCATCACCGTGCCCCCACTCTGAGACGGGAACGGCACCGTCTCATTGGAGCGCACATCGAACACTAGATTGTCCTCTACTAGCACGCCGTAGCGCTCCAAGAAATCGCCAAAATGGAACTGGTTGGGGATGGCGGCGAACCGCTGCAAGTCAATCACCACCGGGTCCACCAGCGCCAACATCTTGCCGCCGCGCTGCAAGAATGCGTGCAGCGTGTCGTACTCTTCCGTCGTCATCCGCTGCGTTGGGCCAGCCACTATCAGCACATCCACACCGGTGAGGTCGAGCGGCTGTTCAGCGTTGGACACCACTTCTGCTAGGGTGTACTGCTGCGCCAGCAGTCCCGCCAAGCCGCTGAAGTTCTCTTGCGGCGACCGTTCGCCGTGCCCGCCGAGGAAGGCGATGGTCTTCTTTTGAGCATCTTGCTGCAGCATGTTGTAGGCGAGCGTGGCAACGCGATACTCGAACCCGTCGATGGAGCGGATGTAGGGGATGACCTCGCGCCTGTCAGCGTAGGTCATTGCCATTCCTAGGAAGCCGTTCTTGATTTCCAAGCCGTTGGGCGTCTGCACATTGAACTGCACGGACGGCACGCCGGCTAGCTGCGCCTTGCGCGCATCGTCCGGGTCGCTGTCCGGATAGCGATGCACCAGCGCGACACTCCCGCCGGAGTTTGCGGCGAGGTCGTCCAGAAAGTCGTTGATGTCCCGCGCCACGAGGTCAACTTGCACGGGCGGCTCGCTCGATTCGTAAAGCTCAATCGTCAGCAGGTCGTCAAGCCCGCCGAGTATCTGCTCCGTGCCGTTGCTCAGCGTGAATATCTTGTCTGCTGTCAGGTCTAGCCGCCCCTGCACCGCGTTTCCGAACCAGCCCACCAGCACGCTCAGCACGATGAGCGCTGCCGTGCCGAGCTGCAGGTTGCGGTATTGGATGGTGCGATGGCTCAGCGTTCTGCCGCGCACGCTCAGGAAGGTTGCGCTCAAGAATGTGGACACCAGCGCCACGAAGTAGAGCACATCGCGCAGGTCTATCACGCCGCGCGCGATGCTGGAAAAGTGCGTAACCGGGCTTAACGATTGCAGCAGGGTGGCAATCTGCGCCGGCAGCGTTACGCCCACAGCGTCCAAGCCCACCAGCATCAGAATCAGCGTTACGAACAGCCCCAGTATGAATGACACTATCTGATTGCGCGTCAGGCTCGATGTGAACAGCCCGATGGACACCAGCGCCGCCGCCAAGAACACGCTGCCTATGTACTGCGCCACGATTGCGCCCCAGTCGAGGTTGCCCGCAGTGGTCAGCGAAATCGGGATGCCCAGTGTGGACGCAATCGCCACTACTACGAATACTAGCCCGGCGGTGAACTTCGCCAGCAGTATTATCCAGCCTTGTATCGGTTGCGTCAGCAGGATCTCCAGCGTGCCATCGCGCTGCTCTTCCGCAAGCAGCCGCATCGTGGCGGCGGGAACGAACAGCGCCAACAGCCACGGGATGGACGGGCTTTCCACCGCAAAGTCCACCGTGAACAGCGGGCGCAGCGACGCTTCCGATGTTAGGAACGCCGAGCGGAAGAACGACCACGCCAGCAGTACGAGGAACACCACGATGAGGATGTACCCAGTAGGCTGGTCGAAGTAGCCCTTTAGGTCTTTTCGTATGAGCGCTAGGAATGACCGCATCTGCTATTCGTCGCTTGCTGCCGTTTCATCTGCGAGTGAAATTTGCTGTCCGTCTGCCGTGAGCGAGTAGAACACATCCTCCATCCGCGCCCTGTCCTCGTGAAGTTCCCAGAGCGTCCAATTGCGCCTCTTGGCGAGATCGAAGATAGCGGGGCGCAGGTCTATCGCCTCGTCGTCCGCGGTTACGATGTAGCGCTTCCGCCCCTCGTTGGGTTCGCCGCGCTCTATGTCGCCCACTCCCGGCATGCCCGCCAGCGCACGCTCCACCTCGTTGCCCTCAACCTCTATATGCACGCTGCGGATGCCCCGCGCACGCTGCAGAAGCTCGTTCACCGGGCTGTCTGCAACTAGCCTGCCCCTGCTGATGAGCAGGATGCGCTCGCAGGTGTTCTCCACTTCCTGCATGACATGCGTGCTGAGCATCACCGTGCGGTCTTGCCCTAGCGAGCGGATGAGGTCGCGGATGGTGAGGCGCTGGTTGGGGTCAAGCCCCTCAGTGGGTTCGTCCAGTATCAGGATCGACGGGCGATGCACAATAGCCTGCGCCAGCCCCACGCGCTGCTTGTAGCCCTTGGAGAGCTGCCCTATGGGACGGCTGTACACATCTTGCAAGCCCGTCTCTTCCACCGTTGTGGCTATGTTCTCTTTGCGCCCCTGCTTGGTCAGCCCGCGCAGGTCGGACACGAAGTCGAGGTATTCGCTCACCAGCAGGTCGGCATAGACGGGGTTGTTCTCCGGCAGGTAGCCGATGCTCTTGCGGGTGGAGATGTCGTTTTCCTTCGTGTCCATCCCATCGATGTTGATGCTCCCCACATCCGGCGTATAGAACGATGTGAGCATGCGCATCGTGGTGGTCTTGCCGGAGCCGTTTGGCCCCAGGAACCCGACAACCTCGCCCTTTTTGACATTGAAGCTCAGGCTGTTGACCGCCGTCAGCGCGCCGAAGAACTTCGACACACCGTTGACCTCAATGCTGAAATCCGAGGAGCGAGCGTCGTTGTTCCCGCTGCGCTCGGCTACGCCCTTGCCTGTGTTCTTGCTAGCTGCCATATCCGGATGCCTCCGCCATGTTAAGATGCAGTGCGCCCGCCCGACGATGCATGCCCACGACACCTAGAATTATAGGCGCAAAACCGCATCATCTTCAACAACGCTGCAGCGCAATATTTGGTTAGACGGCATGGATGGTCGATTCAAGATAGAAGGCTCGCAGGTGTTATATGTTGAGTGGGTGTGCTTAGTGCATAGGAAATTACCACAAAATCCACTATATATTATAGTCAAATCAGATGCGCAACGCCTTCAAGTTGTGATAATGTTAACGCTAGGAAGGTGGGAGCGCTTTCGACTTATAGTCTGAAGTTTTCCCCTGACGCACACAAGTGAAAATTACCTGTTTCAGAAGTCTCAAAGCGTGAGGTGATTTCATGATAGCCACAACGGAGCGAGAAGGGCGCGATACGGTAAATGGACAGACCATCAATATGGTTATGGATGTACACAAGCCGAAGCATCTGGAGTTCATCCAACGCAGCATAGACCGCTTGGAGAACAACTCCATCCTGCTGAAGGGCTGGACGATAATCCTTGCAGCAACGCTGCTGGGCTTGTTTGTGAGCAACTCGGACACCATAGCATCGCTTCCGATTTTCGCCATCTGCTTGCCAGTGTTGGGGTTCTGGCTGCTCGACGCACACTTCCAATCGCAGGAGCGGCTGTTCCGCGCACTGCACGAGCAGGTGCGGCATGTAGATGAAGATGACATTAACTACTCTATGGACACTTCGGAACAAAGGAAAAACCCGCGCAACGGGCTTGTGCGGTCGATGTTCATATCCTCCTTAGCGGTGTTCTATCCGCCGATGGCGGTGATTGTGATTCTGGTGGGTGCGTTGTAGGGCAGGCGACCGCACCTTCGCAATTTAGAATCTCTCGGGCGCAGAATCTTTACCGCTTGCCGTCAACATGGACTTGTTGATAAATGAACCAATTCGTTGAATCCCCCATGGCGGGTATACTGGCAATTTTCAGCGGCGCGGTCGTTAGCACTGCTGCGGCTATGGGCCTTTTCAGTGGACCGATGCTACCGCCATCCACGCCCACGCCCATCGTGGCTGCGGTGGTATCGGAAGCCGATGCGTCTGATTCTGCATCAACCGACATGCCTGATGATTCAGAAGCAACTGCTATCCCTACGCCCTTACCAACCGATACATCCGCGACGCCTACGGGTGCATCCGTACCTGTATCGACTGACACACCCGTGTCGCCCACTGCTGCACCCGCGCCCGTACCGACTGCCGCACCCGTGCCGCCTACCGCTGCACCCACACCTGTACCGACTGACACGCCTGTGCCGCCGCCCACGGCTGCACCCACGCCTGCCCCTACAGTAGTGGCGACTGAAACCCCCACTTCAAGGCGTAACGACGACGATGATCCGACGCGGACGCCCGTTTCGATGGTCGTAACGCAGACACTCACACCGACCGTAACCGTTACAATCACACCTACGCTCACGCCGACCGTTACGCTGACGCCTACACCGACGGTCACAGTAACACCGACAGCCACGCCGACCCCCACAAGCACGGCGACAGCAACTATACCTCCCGCACCCGAGCCTACGGCTACGAAAAAGCCTCGTCGCAGAAGCAAAGACGATGACCCGACGCGCACGCCTAGGCCAACTTTCACCCCGACGCCTTGGGCAGTGTCCCCCCGGACGCCAATACCAGTTCGCACGCCAACACCTGTGAGCGTGTCGTCGCCTATTCCGACACCTGGGGCTTCGCCGTCGCCAGTGCCGCCTGCTCCGACGCCTGTGGGTTCGCCGTCGCCAGTGCCGCCTATTCCGACGCCTGTGGGTTCGCCGTCGCCAGTGCCGCCTGCTCCGACACCTGGGGCTTCGCCGTCGCCCGCTCCGACACCCGGGGCTTCGCCGTCGCCAGTGCCGCCTGCTCCGACACCTGGGGCTTCGCCGTCGCCAGTGCCGCCTGCTCCGACACCTGGGGCTTCGCCGTCGCCTACTCCGACACCAGGGGGCGCACCGTCGGCTACACCGACTGCAACTTCGACACGCACGCCTACTCCGACACCAGGGGGTGCGCCGTCGGCTACACCGACTGCAACTTCGACACGCACGCCTACTCCGACACCTGGGCGCGCACCGCTGCCTACACCCACGGCAACTTCAACTCCGACGCCTACATACACACCAATTGCAACTCCGACACCGACGCCAACGCCAACCGAGACGCCTACACCTACATACACGCCAACGGCAACTCACACGCCTACCCCGACGCCGACGCCAACCGAGACGCCTACGCCTACACCTACATACACGCCAACTGTAACCCCCACGCCTACTCCGACGACTGTGGGCGGGCCGCCGGCTACTCCGACGCCTACGCCAACCGAGACGCCTACACCTACACCTACATACACGCCAACCGCAACTCCAACGCCGACGCCAACCGAGACGCCTACACCTACATACACGCCAACTGCAACTCACACGCCGACGCCGACCGAGACACCGACGCCTGTGCCAACTGCAACGCACACACCTGTGCCAACTGCAACGCATACGCCGACGCCAACCGAGACGCCTACGCCTACACCTACATACACGCCAACTGCAACGCACACGCCGACGCCGACCGAGACACCGACGCCTGTGCCAACCGCAACGCATACGCCTGTGCCAACGGCAACGCACACGCCCGTTCCGACGGCAGCACACACACCTGAGCCAACCGCAACGCATACGCCTGTTCCGGCGGCAACAAACACGCCTGCGCCAACGGCAACGCATACGCCCGTTCCGACGGCTACTCACACACCTGTGCCAACGGCAACGCATACGCCCGTTCCGACGGCTACGCACACACCTGTGCCGACGGCAACGAACACGCCTGCGCCAACGGCAACACATACACCTGTGCCAACCGCAACGCATACGCCTGCCCCGACGCCTGTGAACACGCCCACACCCGACTGCTACAACGGCACCGTTGTACCGCAGCCGCAGTCGAACCCCGGGCTGGTGTCGGACTGCGAGAACCTGATGGTGGCGCGGTTCACGCTTATGAGCGGCGGTTCTGTGGAGAACTGGTCGGCAGATATATCTATCCGAGATTGGGACGGTGTGACTGTGGGCAGCACGGTAGGGTCTGAAGATAGGGTGGAAATCTTAGATCTGATTAACGCTGGTTTGACGGGTGAGATACCAGTGGAGTTGAGCAACCTTACTAACCTGAAAGAGTTGGTGCTCCAACAAAACAAGCTGACGGGTGAGATACCCTCGGAGTTGGGCAGCCTTACTCACCTGACAGAGTTGTCACTCCGACAAAACCGACTGACGGGTGAAATACCCTCGGAGTTGGGCAGCCTTGCTAACCTGCAAAAGTTGGCGCTCCGACAAAACCGACTGACGGGTGAGATACCACCGGAGTTGGGCGATCTTGCTAACCTGCAAAGGTTGTGGCTCTATCGCAATAACCTGACGGGTGAGATACCCTCGGAGTTTGGAAAGCTCACTAACCTGCTGACTTTGTCGCTCCGAGAAAACCAGTTGACGGGTGCGATACCCTCGCAGTTGGGCAACCTTACTAAGCTAGAAAATTTGTCGCTCTACGAAAACCAGTTGACGGGTGCGATACCCTCGGAGTTGGGCAGACTTTCTAGCTTGGACTGGCTGCGGCTCAGCGAAAACCAGCTGACAGGTACGATCCCCACGCAGTTGGGAGACATCTCTACTTTGACAAGCCTGTGGCTCGACAACAACCAGCTGTCGGGTACGGTACCCTCAGAGTTGGGCAACCTTAATAACCTGACAGAGGTGCGACTCAGTGGTAACCCACAACTGACGGGCTGTGTAGCAGATAGTCTGTTTGATGTGGATGAAAACGATTTGACAGAGTTGGGTTTGCCTCGCTGTAATTAGCTAGTATGGCTGTAACACCGGCGACGCTGTCGCACACAGCGTCGCCCGGGCAAGCCTACGAAGCGGCTATCGATACAGCTTACGCATAACGCTTACACATATGCCCGCAGCGGCAATGTCCGCCCATCGAAAACCCTGCGGCAAGCCAATGGCGAGTTAGTTCTACCGGCGGCGAAAAGCGGATAGACGAAAGTTATGCGACTGGGACGAAACGAAGAAAGAGGGCAGGTTAAGCACCTGCCCTCTTTCTTGCTTGTTACCTTCGCTGGGGTTGTGTGAATTAGTCGTCGTAAGGAGCCGGGAGTTTGGGCGGGTCTAGCTCCGTAATGAGCGACTCTGTGGTGAGTATCATGCCGCCGACGCTTGCGGCGTTCTCCAGCGCCGAGCGCACGACCTTCGTGGGGTCGACGATGCCCATGGCGAACATACTGCCGAACGCTCCCGCCTCTGCGTCGAAGCCGTAGTCGCCCTCGCCTCGCTGCACATCGTCTAGCACCACCACACCGCTGTACCCGGCGTTGTCCGATATGAGTTTCAGCGGTTCGGCGGTCGCCGCAAGCGCAATTTGCGCGCCTGTTAGCACATCGCCTTCGGCGCTGATTGCCGACCGCGCCGCACTTGCCGCCCGCACCAGCGTTACGCCGCCGCCCGGCACGATGCCCTCTTCCATAGCGGCGCGTGTGGCAGCGAGTGCGTCTTCCAGCCGGTCGCGCTTTTCGCGCAGCTCAATCTCGGTGGCTGCGCCCACCTTCAGAATGGCAACGCCGCCGCTCAGTTTCGCTGCCCGTTCCTCCAGCCTCTCGCGGTCGTAGTCGGACGCCGTGTCCTGCGCTTGGGAGCGGATCTGGTGGATGCGCGCATCTATGTCTTGCGGGTTGCCGCCGCCCTCTACGAAGGTGGTGTCGTCCTTCGTGGCGATGACCCTACGGCAGCGCCCGAGGTCGTCCAGCGTGGCGGAGTCTAGCGTGCGCCCCACTTCGCTGCTGATGACATTAGCGCCGAACAGGATTGCCATGTCCTCGAGTATCGCCTTGCGCCGCTCACCGAAGCCCGGCGCCTTGACCGCCAGCACATTCAGGTTGCCCCGAAGTTTGTTCACCACAAGGGTGGCAAGCGCCTCGCCCTCCACATCCTCAGCGATGATAACGATGTCGCGGCTCACAGTGTTCAGCTGCTCCAGCAGCGGCAGCACCTCCGCGAGCGACGAAATCTTCTCCGATGTCAGGATGATGTAGGGGTTTTCTATCTCGGTTGTCATCTTGTCTTGATTGGTTACGAAGTAGGGCGACAGGTAGCCGCGATCTATCTCCATACCCTCGACGAAATCGGTCTCGTAGCTCATAGAGCGCGACTCTTCGACGGTGATTGTGCCATCGCGCCCCACTTTGTCTAGCACATCTGATATGAGTGCGCCCATCTCGTCCTCGTGTGCGGCAAGCACGGCAATCTGCGTTACCTGCTCCTTGCTGTGGATGGGGATGGACAGGTTGGCGATTTCGTCTTTCATTGCGTTGACGGCGAGGTCGATGCCTGTTTTGAGCGACATCGGGTTTGCGCCAGCCGCCATGTTCTTGAAGCCCTGCTGCACGATGCTTTGGGCGAGGATGGTGGAGGTGGTCGTGCCGTCGCCCACGACATCGTTGGTCTTGCTCGCTGCCACCTTGACGAGCTGAGCGCCGATGTTCTCAAACGGCTCTGAAAGCTCTATCTCCTTGGCGATGGTAACGCCGTCGCTGCACACCTGCGGCGGCCCGAATTCTTGGTCTAGCACCACATTGCGCCCGCTCGGGCCGAGCGTCGCCCCCACTGCTTTTGCCAGCGTGCCGATGCCGTCCAACAGCTGGCCCCACGCCTCTTCACGAAATTGGAACTGCTTTGCCATCTATAACACCCCTGTGTATCACTTGTGTTTGCCGTTGTGCGGTGTTTGCAGCTCACCGCAACGCTACTTCTGTACCAAGTTTATCAGATTCAGAAGCAGCATTGCGATAACCGCTGCCATTATCCGCTGTCATCGCATCGAGGCTACTGACATTCTCAAAGCCCTAGCGCATTACGCTCTTCAAAGCCTGCCTGCTTCGTGAGCCATGCTAGGGCGCATCCATTCCCGCTGTGGCTATTCGGCAAGGGCTTTCACTACCGCGCCGGGGGACATAGGCAGTTCGCACATACGCACACTAGTGGCGTTGTAGACGGCGTTGGCGATGGCTGCCAGTGGCGGCACGATGCAGGCTTCCCCAACGCCGCGCACACCAAAGGGATGCCCCGGGTTTGGCACCTCTATTAGCTCTGTGTCAATCATCGGCACATCCAAGCTGGTGGGCATGCGATAGTCTAGCAGGCTAGAGTTGAGCAGCCGCCCGTCGTCGCTCATGTAGTACTCTTCGTTGAGCGCCCATCCGATGCCCTGCACCACGCCGCCTTGTATCTGCCCTTCCACATAGCTTGGGTGAATGGCAGTGCCCACATCTTGGAACGCAGTAACGCGCAGCACATCCACCTTGCCCGTCTCCGGGTCGATGGCGATGTCTACGATGTCTGCTGCATACGCACCGCCCACGCCGCGTGGGTTCACGCCGGCGCGCCCTACGACAGGCCCGCCTGTGTCGTTCAGCATCCCGGCAATCTCGCTGAAATCCATCGCAAGCTCGGAGTCGGACTTGTGGCGCACCTGTGCGTCGGCATACTCGATGTCGTCAGGGTTGGTGTCCCATATCGCCGATGCGCGCGTGATGAGCTGGCGCTTGACATCCTGCGCCGCCTCATACGCCGCCCAGCCGGTCTTGAACGCCACGCCGCTGCCGCCCGTGTTGGATGTGTAGCCAATGGAGTCGGTGTCCGCCACCTGCGGGTTGATGTCTTCCACAGGTATGCCGAGCACCTCTGCGAACTGCTGTGCCACAGCAGGCCGAGAGCCGCCGATGTCCACAGAGCCTTCTGCGAGCATCACCTTGCCGTCCGGCGCAACGGATGCCACCACACTGGATGGCCCTGTGTTGTTGCGCCAAAAGCCCATCGCCACGCCCCTGCCGGTAAGTTTGCCCTCAATCTGAGGTATGGGTGCGTTGTAGTGTGGGTGGCTGCGGACGGCCTCCGCTGTTTCCAGCATGCCAATGCGGGCGTTCACAACGCCATCCACCCGGCGCGTTCCCTCTTTTGCGCCGTTGAGTATGCGCAGTTCCATCGGGTCTATGCGCAGCCGTTCGGCTATCTCGTCCATAATCGTCTCAATCGCTAGTGCGCCGATGGGTGCGCCGGGTGCGCGATACGCCGTCGTCTTGGGCTTGTTGTCCACCACATCGTAGCCGTCCAGCAGCACATTGGGTATGTTGTACGGTGAAACCATACATGCTGTTGCGCCCCCGATGGGTGAACCGGGATACGCCCCCGCCTCGAACGCAAGATACGCCTGCGCAGCCGTGATGCGCCCGTCGGTTGTAGCGCCAATCTTCGCCTTGACATAGCTCCCGCTCGTGGGTCCGCTCGCTTCGAGCACCTCGGTGCGGGACATGAACATCTTCACGGGCAAGCCGCATTTGCGCGAAAGCACAGCGGCTATCGGCTCAAGATACGCAGCAAGCTTGCCGCCAAACCCGCCGCCTATCTCCATCGGCACAACTTTCACCCTAGACACAGGCACACCCAACACGGTGGAAACCCTGTCGCGTATGCCAAAATGTCCTTGGCTGCTGCACCATATCGTAACGCGCCCGTCTGGCGACCACCAAGCGCTGCCGTTGTGCGGCTCAATATAGCCCTGATGCACGGTGCGCGTGCGGAACTCACGCTCAATGATGAGGTCGGCTTGCCTGAACCCCTGCTCCACATCGCCAAGCGCAAACTGCTGGTGGTCAGCGATGTTCGTCCCCACCGGCACATCGTCCCCCATAGACGCCGTGGTCATATGCTCGTGCAAGATGGGTGCGTCGGGTTTCATCGCATCCTCTACGGTGCTGACGGCGGGCAACACCTCATAGTCCACCTCGATGAGACCGAGCGCCTCTTCCGCCGTATGAGCGTTTGCGGCGGCGATTGCGGCGATGGGATGCCCCTTGTACAGCGCCTTATCCGACGCCAGTATGTTGTCGCGCACATACTTCAGGCTCGTGTAGACATCCTCGCCCACCTCGGTAATCTTGTCTTCCACAGCGACAAGGTCGTTAGCTGTGGCGACTGCCAGCACCTGCGGATGCGCCTCTGCCTTGCTCGTGTCGATGGAGCGGATGCGGGCGTGCGGATGCGGGCTGCGCAGAACCTTGCCGAACACCATCCCCGGCAAGTCCACATCAGCGCCATACAGCGCCTTACCTGTTACCTTGTCGTATCCGTCGTGCCGTATCGGGCGCGTCCCGACAACCTTATATACGGATTTTCTATCCAGCGTGTCAGTCGCCATATGCGTCAAATCCTCCGTAGTTCATATCGGCGTCCAGGGAGACCAACGCAGAACCATGCGCCGCCCAGAACAGCCATCATTCTAACAAACGGCAATCCCCAATAGCAAAGAGGGGAGTTGTAGGTGGCGTTTCCATCCGGTTAGCATCTTGACCGCCCTAACCTCGCTCGCTTGTACATTCCCAATCCTAATGCTATACTAGCCACTAGAAAGTGCTAGCTGCCGTATGAACCGTGCTTTGCCATCGGGACCATTCGGCGCATAAGTGCACATCATTTCTTTGTTTGATGGAAGTGGGCTAGTCCCACTTTCTTTTTTGACAAGAGTGAAATAGCACAATCTAAGGAGGTGGCTGAGTTATGAAGAGCGATTTTCTCGTCGCCCTGACGCAGCTTGCGGCTGAACGAGGTCTCCCGCGCGAAATTGTACTCTCCGCCGTCGAAGATGCGCTTATCTCCGCATATAAGAAGGACGGTGTCGCCGCAGGACACGACATCACCGTCAAGCTAGACCCCGCCTCGGGCGGAGTCACCGTCAACATCCTCAAAACCGTCGTCCAAGAAGTCCAAGACGGCATGACCGAAGTCGCACTCCAAGACGCCCGCAAACTCGTCCCGACCGCCCAAATCGGCGAAGTCATCACCACCAAGAGCATGTCTCACAACGCCGGGCGCATCGCTGCACAGACTGCTAAGCAGGTTGTCATGCAGCGCCTCCGCGACGCCGAACGCGAGATGGTCTATGCCCAGTTTGAAGGGCGCGAAGGCGAAATCCTCTATGTAACCCTCACACGCGTTGAGGGCAGAAACATCATCGTGGACCTCGGCGGCTCAGCTACGGGCGGCTCTACTGCCCTCATGCCGTTTAGGGAGCAAGTCCCTACCGAGACCTACCGACCCAACGAAAAGCTGCGCGTGCTGCTTAAGACCGTAGAACGCACCGAGAGCGGCGCACCTGAGCTTATCGTCTCTCGCTCTGACGAGCTTCTACTCAGACGCCTTTTTGAAGCCGAAGTTCCCGAAATATACAGCGGCGCAGTCGAAATAGAAGCCATCGCACGCGAAGCCGGCTCCCGCAGCAAAGTCGCCGTACGCGCGCGACAAGACGGGGTCGACCCCGTAGGCTCTTGTGTCGGTCTGCGCGGCATCCGCATCCAAAATATCGTTAACGAACTCCGCAACGAAAAGATAGATGTGGTCGAGTGGCATCGCGAAGCGCGAGTGTTCATCGCAAAGGCGCTCAGCCCCGCACAAGTCCTCAATGTTGAACTCAATGTGGATGACGACAGCGCGATGGCGGTCGTCCCCGAAAAGCACCTGTCCCTCGCCATCGGCAGGGAAGGGCAAAATGTGCGTCTCGCAGCACGCCTAACCGGTTGGCGGCTCGACATTAAGAGCAATGTCGAATACGAAGCGGAGCTAGCTGATCGCGCCCGCCGTGCCGCAGAAGAGCGCGCCCTTGCTAAAGCATTAGCCATCGAAGCCGCACTTGCCAATCCTGCACCGGCGCCTGAAGAAGAGCCTGTTGCGGATGATACCGATGCGCCCGAACTCGCCCCCGCCGCCGAGATCGCCCCCGAGCCGGCGGCAGAAGTTGCGCTCGTCGACGAAACCCCAGCCACAGCGCAACCCGAAGCCATCGACGCAGAACCCGCCGTCGATACGCTCGCAGAACAAGCCACCGAGACTGAACCCGTTCCCTCGCAGGATGAGCAAGATGCATTGGACGAGCTAGACGAAAAACCTGCGTCAGAACTTGTCCCCGATGCCGAAGTCGAACTCGTAGCGGAATCTACAGAACCCGAGCCGGATGAGGCGCCTGTGGATGAAGCCTCAGAATCGGAACCCGCTCCGACCCCGATCGCAGATACGCTAGACTTGCCCGAACCTAGCGAAGAAGCCGTCGTCGAGGATGTTGTTGACATTCCCATCGTGGAGCAAGCGGCATCTGAACCCGTTCCCGCAGCGCCCGAACCGCTCGCGACGCCCGCTGCCGCAGACATCTCCCCGCCGCGCGAAGCGCCTGAGCCGCCCTCCACCCCCTTGCGCGATCTGCCCGATGACATATGGTCTATTCGGCGCGCCCGCGCTCGCAGGGCAGCATCCGAAGATGGCAAACCCGGCCGCATACGCTTTGCCGAGGATATTGTCGGACTCCGTGGCGGTGTTACAGCATCACGACGCGGCCGCCGCCGCAACGACGCCCCCGCCAACAATCGCAGTGCACCCCCCAGACGGCGCAGATCCGGCAGAAGGCGGCGATAATTATGGCAGTGCGGAGCGGCGTGAAGCAGTCCCCCAGAAGGCGGCACATCCCGCTGCGGACTTGCGTCGCCTGTCGCACGAAGACATCCAAGCGGCAGCTGCTTCGTATAGTCGCCCAGCCCGACAATTCAATAGAAGTCGACCCGAGCGGCAAGCTCAATGGCAGAGGCACATACCTCTGCCCCGACTGCGCCGCCAACGCTCACACCATACACAAAGGTCGCATAGAACATTCCCTGCGCACCACTATCGATACCAACCGCTGGCAGAGCCTGCTCACCCATATCGCACAGCACAAGTTGCCATCCTGAAGCATTGGCAGCCACTCGGAGGACACCCCCGGACGAAGTTCATACTAGTTTATACCAAGTCTATTTTTAGGCGTCAGAACCTGAATCACTGACAACCACTTTGAGGACAAAACAAAGGAGGATCGCCCTATGGCATCCACCCCATAGATGCACACGGAGGGTCTAAATGACGAACAGAACTGACCATATCGCCCAGCAAAGCCAAGTAGATTACGACTACGACGATTACGATGACTACGAGCTTGAACTGCTCGAAGTCCCTGCTGCTATTGTCTTATATGACTTAGCAGATCTGATGCAGACCACCCCCATTGAACTCATCAAAGAGTTCATGCGCAGCGGCTATATGTTCTCCATCAATGAAGTCGTGCAGCACGATGTTGTCGCTGAAATCGCCCCTTCGTTCGGCTTTGAAGTCCTACCATTAGAGGAAGACACCGACGGCGCCTCCATCGTACCCTCCACCAGCGGCGAAGACCCCGAACTTCTATCTGATCGCCCGCCGGTTGTTACCATCTTGGGCCATGTGGACCATGGCAAAACCACTCTGCTAGACACCATACGCAAGACCGATGTTGTCAGCGGCGAAGCCGGCGGCATCACACAGCATATCGGCGCATATCAGGTCAAATACAATAGCAGCGTCATCACCTTCCTCGACACCCCTGGCCATGAAGCCTTCACCGCTATGCGCGCACGCGGCGCACAGGTTACGGACATCGCCGTGCTTGTGATAGCGGCTGACGATGGCATCATGCCCCAAACCGAAGAAGCCATCGACCATGTGAAAGCCGCCGGCGTCCCCATAATGGTCGCCATCAATAAGATTGACCGCCCCGAATCTGACCCGGAGCGCGTCAAACGCCAGCTCGCCGAGCGAAACCTCCTCATAGAAGAATGGGGCGGCGATGTCATTGCGCTCCCGGTCTCGGCTCTCACTGGAGCAGGCGTCGATGACCTGCTTGAATACCTGATTGTTGTTGCTGACCTCAGCGAACTCAAAGCAAACCCACATAAAGAAGCCCGTGGTGTCGTTGTGGAAGCGCGGATAGACCGCAGCCGCGGCACCGTTGCAACGGTGCTCATTCAGTCGGGCGCTCTCAGCGTCGGTGACAACATCGTGGTGGGCAACCTGCGTGGGCGCGTTCGAGCCATGCTCACCGACAGGGGCGAAAACATCCGAACCGCACTGCCGTCGCAGCCTGTCGAAATCCTCGGTATCAGCGGCGTGCCCGAAGCCGGCGACATCCTCGAATCCACACCGGACGAGCGTACAGCACGCCAACTTGTGGAACAGCGCCTCCGCGACTCCGAAATCCGCCGCAACGCCGGCCCAACCCTCGAGGATGTCCACACACGCATCGCCACCGGCGAAGTCAAAGCCCTCAACCTCATCATCAAAACCGATGTGCAGGGCAGTGTCGATGCCGTGAAGAGCGCTCTCAACAGCCTCAACACCGACCGCACACGCGTGAACATCGTCCACATCGCAAGCGGCGCTGTTACCGAAAGCGATGTTCTCCTCGGTCTTGCTTCCCAAGCCATTATCGTGGGCTTCAACAGCGAACCCGGACAAGGCGCAGCCGCCCTCGCCAACCAAGAAGGCGTCGAAATCCGCCAATATGACATCATCTACAACCTCGTCGAGGATGTGGAACGCGCCCTCACCGGACTGCTCGAACCCGTCTATCGCGATGTGGTCGAGGGGCACGCCACTGTCAGAGCCACCTTCGGCGTGGGCAGGCGAACCCGTGTCGCTGGCTTCTATGTCAACGATGGCCAGATACAGCGCAGCTCCACGATACATGTGCTCCGCGGCGGACAGCGCCTCCACCAAGGCGAGATCGCGAGCCTCAAGCACTTTAAAGACGATGTGCGCTCTGTCAACACCGGCTTCGAAGGCGGACTAGTGCTCGAAGGCTTTAACGACTTCGAAGAGGGCGACCTGCTCGAGGCCCACCGCTCCGAGCGCGTCCACTGACCGCTGCATCTCCAGTCGTCCCCGCTTGATCAAGCGACAACAGGTCTTGTCTTGCACCCGCACCGCGCAGAGAGGTCCGCATCGAAATGTCCCGCCGAACCGAGCGTGCTAACGCCCTCGTCCGCGACGAAATCAGCCGCGTTCTCCCGCTGCTCAACGATCCGCGCCTTGCCTCACTCATCACCATCACCGAAGTCCAAACCAGCGGCGACCTCCGCCGTGCCAAAGTCTTCGTGAGCGTGCTAGGCGACGACGCTGCCAAGCGAGACTCTCTCGCCGCTATGAACGCCGCAGGCGGCTTCATCCACCGCTCCATCAAGCGAAACCTTCGCACCAAGTACGCACCCGTCCTCTCATTCCACATCGACGACTCCATCGAGAAAGGGGCTGAAATGATAGCCCTCATAGAGCAAAACACCGCCCATCTCTCACCCAACGATACGCCTTGAAGTGCCACAAACCCCGCCTCTTAACTGCGAAGTGAATCTCCACGGCATTCTCAACATTAACAAGCCCTACGGCGTTACATCGATGGATGTCGTTCGCCGCATCAAGCGCGCAAGCCGACAGCGTCGCGTCGGACATGCCGGTACTCTGGATCCCATCGCAACCGGTGTGCTTCCCATCTGCATCGGGCAAGCCACCCGCTTAATGGAACACATCGTCGGCAGTGGAAAGATCTATCGCGCAGGCATAGAGTTTGGTGCATCAACTGACACCTATGATGCCCTCGGCGAAACAACCGCCCGCATCGACGCCTCTGCAATCACCCTAGACCGTATCCAAAGCGCGCTCCCGCATTTCATTGGCGATATCCTGCAAGTTCCGCCTATGTACAGCGCCCTCAAGCGCGGCGGCAAGCGGCTCTACGACCTCGCCCGTGATGGTATAGAAGTGGAGCGCCCTGCCCGGCCTGTCGTCGTCCACGACATTACGGTGCGCGACTGGATACCGCCCCTGCTCAGTATCGACATATCCTGCGGCAAGGGGTTTTATGTGCGCTCTCTCGCCCACGACCTAGGGGGGCAACTCGGCTGCGGCGCGCACCTGAAGACTCTTTCGCGCCTGCAAAGCGGCGCATTCTCCATAGATGCTGCTGTGTCCGTAGACGCTGCTGAATCTGCGTTTGCCGCCGATGACTTTCACGCCATCCTGCAACCTCTCGATGCTGCCTTGCAAGACCTGCCGTCCGTCATCGTAAGCCCTCGCGCCGAAACGCTCATCTGCAATGGCGCTCCGATAGACGCTCACCTGCCCGGTGCGCCCGAACACCACGCCCAACTCTGCCGCGCCTACACCCAAGACCGCCGTTTCATCGCCATCCTCCGCCTCGACGCTCTCGCGCATCTTCTCCGTCCCCACAAAGTTTTCCCACTCTGAACCATGGTGGTGTGTCATATGAAGAATATGAGCAGCGTCTCCACACCATACCCCGCATTCCCGCCTGTGCTAAACTAGAAGCGATGTGCTCTAATGCGATGTGAGAGCGGCCATCCCCAAGATGCTCGAGCATTTGTGGGCGGTCGACACTGTATCGGAGAGGCTGCATTTGAACTGGCTCGATTTGGTACTGCTGGGACTAGTGGTGTTTAGCGTCATCTACGGAATGCGGGTTGGGCTGATAGGCTCTATCCTAACCGTCGTTGCGCTGTTGGTGAGCTGGCTGATAGCCAGCCAGCTTGCGAATTTCGTCGGCAATTTGTGGCTGTTCGGCGCTTTTGGCATTATCAGCACACTGCTCACCGTAAGCATATACTGCATCGTGATGGCGCTGGTGTTGGCGGGGGCGCACAAGCTGTGGAGTCTTGCACGCCCGGCGTTGGGCGCGCTGACGCTGGGTCTCTCCAGCGTTGTGGACAAGCTGGGCGGGCTTGTGCTGGGGCTGCTCATAGGCGTAATGTTGGCAGGTGTGCTGACGCTTGTGCTGATAAGATTGACTTACGACCTTCCGACGCAACACAGCATAATATCTGCTGTCGCCATCAGCGGCAATGTGCGCGTATATCTGGAGAATGCACTGTCGGATTCACAGGGAGTGGAGGCGTTCATTCGCCTCGTGGAATTGCTGTCCGCAGGCGCACTCGGATTCATCCCGTCGGACTTCGCCGAGGCGATTGACATTCTGAAAAGAAGGCTATAGTACAGACGACAAACACCGACCGAGCGCGAGCGTGCCATGCCAACCCTGACGAACAACCCGGTGCTAGTGCTGAACCAGAATTATCAACCGCTGAATGTGTGCAATGCGCGGCGGGCGATCATCCTGCTTGGGCGAGGCAAGGCAGAGACGCTCATAGACGGGGAATATCACATATCCACCGTGTCCAAGCGCGTGCCAATCCCATCGGTGATACGGCTCATATATATGGTAAAGCGCCCGCTCGTGCGCCGCAGACTTTCGCGCCGTGCTGTGTTCTACCGCGATGGGTTTCGCTGCCAGTACTGCGGCAAGCAAGCCAAAGACCTCACACTAGACCACATCCTGCCGCGCTCACGCAAGGGTCCGCATGTGTGGGAGAATGTGGTTAGCGCCTGCATCCCCTGCAACCACCGCAAGGCAGGACGGACACCGCGCGAGGCGAACATGCGCCTGCTGACCAAGCCCACTGCGCCGCGCCCAAATCCGTACTACATTTTCCACCACCGCCACATCATGGATGAATGGCGACAGTTTATGCCGTGGATGGAGCAGTAGCCGTTCCTTTTGAGGGGAGTGGGAAGCACAAGAATTAGACCCAAGGTGGTACGCAGAACGAAAAATCTGTCCCCGTGTTATAATTGCTATGACGATGTTCAGGATGAAAACGGTTGTCAGAGGGTTCGCATCAGCGGCGGCGCTCATTGCGTTGGCGGCGCTGCTTGTGCCGCTTGCGGGCGCTGCGCTCGATCACCACTTCGCTGAGCGTCAGCCCGACCACCTGCATGTCGGACTGCCCCACCTTCACGCCCATCTTCACGCCTTCGAGCGCGGGCATCACCCACACCACCATCCCACTGAACGGGGCGCATCCCCGATTGCGCTTTACAAGAGCGATGGTGGTGCGCTCGTTATGCTTGCCGCATCGCCAAGGGATGTGGAATCCGCAATGTCGCGGCAGTTCCAACCCACATCGGTGTTCGTGCTGCCCGCGCCGCTCGTGCAGCGCCCCAACTCGGCGCTAGTTCCACCGCCCGATAAGCCGCCTTCCATCCTGTGAGTGCTTCCTGCAAACGCTCCCCATATTACTCGCACTACCGGCATTCTTTTGCCCTGTGGGGCATCGCTGAATTGCAGTCGCATTCGTGAGGTCGCATAAGTTGTTACGGCTCGGAGTTCGCCCCGCAAGCGTGGGCACGCTCCCCGATAGATCGCAAATCGCCCCGACGCTTACCTCCGCGCTAATCCTGTTGGCGTGCATATGGACGCACATATCGCCGCCTCCCGCATTCGCCAACGGGCGCGTAGTGGAATTCGAGCGGCGGCTGGCTGGCAAGTATGAGATTGCGCTGGGCAAGATACCTGCCACGCCTATTGTGGGCAATCTGCATCTGACGATGACCATCACGGACACCACTGCGAGCACACCGGTCATGGGCGCAAAGGTGCTGGTATCCGCTATCGGGCCGCCTTCGGTAGAAGGCGCAGACCCGAGTATGGACATATCGCCCACTGCAGCCGAACCTGATCCCAACGACCCCATCTACTACGATGTGGCGGTCAATGTGGATAGGCCCGGCGTGTGGCAGTTCACCATACAGGTGGAAGCAGACGGCGCAGAGCCGAGCACGGCAGAGTTCCCGGTCGAGGTATCCACGCCGAACCCGATTACCGGCATCGTTACGCTGTTGGCGCTGGTCGTGTTCATAGCCGTAATCGCTCTCGCAGTCCGCGTGTACATCCGGGAGCGCCGCAGGAGCAAGCTTTCTGAGAGATAACCGTACACTCGGGCACGAATCCGTTTCGCCTATCCGCACAGTCAGGGGCTAACGGGACGGAATGCCCATCTTGGAAAATCACAGGAGAACGCTCTTGCACAAGAAACTCATCCCTGTGGCGATTGCGGTATGCCTGCTGGCACTGACCGCCACCGCCGCATACGCACACGAACATCGCGATGTCGGTGTGTACACATTGGATGTGGGCTTCCTCCACGAACCCGCATACGAGGGGCTGCTGAACGGCGTGTACCTGAAAGTTACCAAATCCACAGACGAAGCCGCCGCTAGCCATGGCGGCCACGACCACCACGGCGCAGCGATGAGCCACGCCCCAATGGAAGCCGGCGCACCCGTCAGTATGGACATCCACGCCGAAGCGGATGACGAAGGCGGTGTAACCGTCCGCATCGACACCGAAGGCTGGCGATGGTCGCCCGATAATGTCAACGGCGAACACATCCCCGGCGAGGGACACGCTCACATCTACCTGAATGGCGAAAAAATCAATCGCATCTATGCGCCGTACTACTACATAAAAGACCTGCCGCAGGGCGAGCACCATATCCGCGTTACCCTGAACGCCAACTCGCACGCCGACCTGCTCATGCACGGCGAACCCGTCGAGGCGACAACCACCATAACCGTGCCGCAATCTATGAGCATGCACCACGGGCATGCTCACGGCAGTGTGGACACTCACGGCGAAATGTCTCTCGATGCGGTGGCACACCCCGACCCGGATGGCGGCTATAACCTGCAGGTTGTTCCGACGCAGTTCACCTTCACACCCCAAAACATCGGCGGCGCGCACACCCCCGGCGAGGGCTACGCACTAGTCAGCATCGATGGCGAAAGCCACGCCCGCTTGTACTCCGAATGGCTGAAGCTGCCGGCGCTGGACCCTGGGATGCACGCCATTGAGGTTGCCCTGTTCAGCAACGACCACAAGCCATATCACCATCACGGCGAGCCGATTGAGGCTACCCTTAGCGTTCACGCCCAAGGCATGGAAGCGGAGGCGCATGACCACGGCGGCGCAGCGGTCGGTGTTGCGGGATTGGAAACCACGCTGCGTGTCGAGGTTACGCACATACCGACATCCGCAAGCCGCATGATGGACTTGCGCTCCGTCGCTGACAGCCCCGGCGTGTACACGGCGGATTTCATCCCCACAAGCGCCGGCCAGTATAGATTCCGCTTCATGGGCAGCATAGAAGACATCGTTGTGGACGAGACCTTCGAGTCCGGGCCCGGTCGATTTGCGGACATAGAGCCTGCAGACGCCATACAGTTCCCGGAGGGCGTGGCAAGCGGGCGTGAGCTGGAATCTGGATTGCGTGGGGCGTTGGGTGCGGCACAGCAGTCCGAAGGCATCGCGGCAGACGCTCATGCGTCGGCTGCGGCAGCCCGCACGCTTGCTATCACCGGCATTGCGCTCGGCATAATCGGCATTGCCGTAGCCGCAGCAAGCGCAACCTTCGCCCTGCGCCGTCGCTAATTGAAATGTTCCCCCGCAGCGGGCGTCTCATAGACAGGAACGCCTGCTTGTAATGAGGACTGATAAAATGGGCGGGCAGGATTTGTTGGATAAGCGCAACGAGAGGGTAGCGGGAGGCGTCCCGCTTGTCTCGCCTGTCCGCATGAAACGGCTGGCGGTGGCGTTGATGCTCGCCTTGCTGGCGGCGGCGCTGCTGCTGCCGAGTGTGTCGGCGCACGCCAACTTGGTGCGCTCCACGCCCGCCGCCAACAGCGTGCTAACTGAATCGCCGCAGCGTGTCGTCATGTGGTTCACCGAGCCGATGGAGGCGAACTACAGCGAGGCGCAGGTGCTGGACAGCAGCGGTGTGCGCATAGATACCGGAGACAGCAGCGTTGACAGCAATGACCCGACGGTGATGTCCGTAGGATTGCCGCTATTGCCCAACGGCACTTACACCGTGGCGTGGCGTAACCTGTCCACCGTTGACGGTCATCGGATTCGCGGCGCATTCGTGTTCTCGGTAGGTGAGCCGATTTCGGCAGCCGCCGCGGATGCAGTGTCGGAACCGCCGCTGTTTCAGACCCCGTCCGAGCCTTGGATACGCTGGGTCGTCTTGCTTGGAGCGCTCGCGTTCAGCGGCGGACTGGCGTTTGATCTGCTGGTGAGCAGACCTGTGCTGACGCCGGCGGCGCGCCGCTCACCGCTGGGCAGGCTGCGCGCGCGTTTGGACTCCCGAATGCGACGGATGCTGTGGTTTAGCGCCATTGTGCTGCTGCTGGCATCAGCCGCACAGATTTTGACGCAGGCTGCAGCAATCGGCGCTCCACCCGTGGAACTACTGCTGGAGACGGCGTGGGGCAGGCTCTGGCTGTGGCGTATCGGCTTGTTGCTGGTGGCGCTGGTGCTAATGAGTCTGCCGACAATTCGTCTTCGTGCTCCGGTTCGGTTGCGCTTGGATGGCATATTGGACTGGCTTACGCTAGCGGCATCGGTCGGCGTCCTGATAACGCTGAGCCTGACAAGCCATGCTGCCGCAACGCCGGGCATAGCCCAATTTGCGTTGGCGAACGATGTGCTGCACCTGATAGCCGCATCGGTATGGGTTGGCGGGCTGTTTGCCCTCATAGTGGGCACACCGATGTTCGTGAGCGGCATACCGGAGTCGACGAGGCGCATAGCGCAGTCCCGCATCATACGCCGCTTCTCAGCCGCCGCCATCCTGAGCGTGTGCGTGCTGTTCGTAACAGGCGCATTCTCCGCTTGGGCGCAGGTTACGGAGTTTGCCGCCATCGTAGTTCCATACGGCACGGCGCTGCGTGTGAAGATAGCGCTCATCGTCCCGCTGCTGCTGCTGGGCGCGGTCAACCTCATATGGGTGCGTCCGCGCCTGCGAAACAACACGGGAGCGGCACGCTGGCTGCGGCGCATCGTAGTCGCAGAAGCAGTATTAGCCGTGCTGATAATCCTCGTCGTGGGCTTCCTCACTAGCTTGGAGCCGGCGCGTCAGGTGGCGTCTCGGCTTGGCATCGGGCAGCCATCCGCATTGGAGTTTGCTGACGCTGTCGACGGCGCAGAAATCGCCCTGCGTATAGAGCCTGCTGCGCTCGGGAGCAACACGCTCACCGTTACGCTTGCCGATGCACTAGGCGAACCCATCCCGGACGCCACCGATGTGCGGCTACGCCTGTCCTACTTGGATGCCGACTTCGGCGAAGAATCGCTGTCGGCAGTGAACATGGGCGGTGGGCGGTATGTGTTTGCGGACGCTCTGATTAGCATTGCCGGGGCGTGGCAGGTGGAGGCGCTGATTCAGCGTCACGACGCATTCGACGCACGGACGGCGTTCCGTTTCGAGGTAACAAGCGGCGGCAGCGCATCCATAGCGCCTGCTCCCTCCGCAGCGCCCTTGTATTTCGGTGGTGCGCTCGCGCTGCTGGGGTTTGTGTTCCTTGCGGCTGGCATCCCAATGGGCGGCTGGTACAATCGTGCGGGCGCAACAGCGATGGCGTGCGGTGCTGTGGCATTCGTGGCGGGCGTTGCGCTTGCGGTGAATGCACCCGCCACAGACGGCACGCAAACGGCGAGGCGTAACCCCATCCCGCTCACATCGGATTCGGTGAACGCAGGACAGGTGCTGTACGAAAGATACTGCCAAAGCTGTCACGGCGGCGAAGGGCGGGGCGATGGTATTGCAGCGGCAACCCTAAGCCCGCCACCCGCCGACCTCGCAGTGCATGTCCCGCTGCATCCTGAGGCTGCCCTGTTCGACTTCATCCACGATGGCATAGAGGGCACGGCTATGACCCCTCTCGGAGACCGACTCAGCGAGGAAGAGATATGGCATGTGGTCAACTACATCCGCACGCTTGCGGAATAGGATGGCGGCTGTTCCTGCGGAGGGCAGTGGTTGCGCTGCTAGTCGCCGGATCCTTGGCGATTGCCGCAAGCCCTGCATACGCACACGCATTCGGGCAGCGATACGACCTGCCCATCCCGCTGAGCTACTTTCTCGTGGGTGCGGCGGCGGCGGTAGCGCTCTCGTTCGCCGTAATCGGGGCGTTTCTGCGCGGCGGAGAGGGTGTCGTGCGATACCCGCGCCTGAACCTGTTTGCGCTGCCTGTGGTGGGGCGCATCCTAGCGAGCCGACCGCTGCTTGCGCTGCTCCGCGTGTGCTCGGCTCTGCTACTGCTGCTGGTAGTGGCAACGGCGTTCACGGGCAGCGACAATGCACTCAAGAATCTGTCCCCGACCTTCGTGTGGATAATCTGGTGGGTGGGCATGGGCTACATATCCGCGCTGCTCGGCAATCTATGGATGCTCATCAACCCATGGAAGGCGCTGTTCGAGTGGGGCGAATGGCTTGTGCAGCGAGTAAGTGGGCGGCAGTTCGACAGCGCTACTAACGGGCTTCTGACCTACCCCGTCGGTTGGGATATGCTGCCGGCGCTGCTGGGGTTCCTCGCATTCGTGTGGCTGGAAAATGTGTACATCGGCTCTGTCGTGCCGCTGCATCTGGGCATCATCATCGTGGTGTATTCGCTGACGACCTTCGGCGGGATGCTTCTGTTCGGCAAGCACACTTGGCTGCGATATGGCGACCCGTTTGCGGCACTGTTCGGCATATTCGCACGGTTTTCACCGACCGAAGTGTGTGTGGACAGCGGCGTGTGCGCTCGATGCCCGCTCTGCGACGATGGCGCTGATGATACCGACGGCGCATCCGGCTGCGTGGACTGCTACGCCTGCTTCGAGGCTGCGCCGCGCGGGATGCGTCGGCTGAACCTACGCCCGTGGGCGGTTGGGCTGGTGTCTGTTGGACGCGTGTCGTGGCAGGCGGCGGCGTTTGTGATGCTTGCGCTGGCTGCCGTAACCTTCGACGGGTTGCAGGAAACGCCCGCATGGGTGAGCGTGCAGGCGGCGGGCTTGCGGCTGCTGGGCGCTGGCGGCCCGAGCGCAGTGGACACGCTCGGCGTGGTTCTCATCCCTGCGCTGTTCGGGGCGATATACTTGGCGTTCTGCGGGGGGATACGGGCGCTGTCTGGCGAGCGAGCGCCACTCGGTGAGGTTGCGCGGGCGTATGTGTTCTCGCTCGTCCCCATTGCGCTGGCGTACAACATGGCACACTTCTTGTCGCTGCTGCTGGTGCAGGGGCAGCTCATCATACCGCTGGCGTCCGATCCGTTTGGCGTAGGCTGGGATCTGTTCGGTAGCAGCGCATATCGCATAGATCCCGGCATCATAACCACGAAGGCGGCGTGGGCACTGTCAGTGAGCACAATCGTTGTGGGGCACATCGTATCGGTGTACATAGCGCACCAAGTGGCGCTGAGGCGCACTAGCAGCCACGCCCTAGCGCTGCGAGGACAATACCCGATGCTGGCGCTGATGGTGTTCTACACCGCCGTGAGCCTGTGGATAATCGCCCAACCCATCGTGGCAGACTAGATGGGATAGCCATATGGCGCTGGGCGCAATGAGCGCACATCGGCACATACTGAGATGCGCACAGGACACACGGTGAGCTTTCCATCGTGCATGATGATGCAAATGCAGGAATGGCGAGAACAAGGGATTTGCGTCCATCCCCACACTCCCGATACCCTTTGCGAAACTGGTCGTTGCAAATAACGCCTGCGTCGCATTGCGTTTGATGACGGTCTGTAAGTATAATGAGTTTGTGGATGGGTGTTTGGAGCTGTGCGGACGGGTCTGTACGCGAGAATATGTCTGCATCGCCGCGAACGCCACTCTTTACGGCGGACTACGGAGCGACCATCCCGATGGGACGGACTATGAACAGCGATACTTCCGGCCATCCCAATACTGCGGCTTTCCCCCCAAACGAAGATGGGCACATCGGAGACGCTCCGCGCGAGGCGTGCGGCATCGTCGGTGTGTACTCTCCGGGCGAGGATGTGGCGCGCTACGCCTTCTTCGGGCTGTACGCATTGCAGCACCGTGGGCAAGAGAGCGCCGGCATCGCCGCAAGCGACGGCGGCGTTATCCGCAGCAAGGTGTCGATGGGGCTTGTGGGACAGGCGTTCCAAGAGGATGACCTGTCGAACCTGCCGGGGCATATCGCCATCGGTCATACGCGCTACTCCACCACTGGGCGCAGCGCCATCGACAATGCACAGCCGATATGCTCGGTCAGCGAATCCGTGAACCTCGCGCTGGCACACAACGGCAATGTCATCAACGCCGCCGAACTGAAAGCCGAACTCGCCCGCTGGGGCTGCACATTCAGCGGCACTAACGACTCCGAAATAATCGCACATCTCATCGCTAACGCCCCCGCCCTGAACTGGGAAGAGCGCATCGCCTACTGCATGAGGCGGCTTCAAGGCGCGTACTCGTTGGCGGTGATGACGCCCACTGAACTCCTCGGTATCCGCGATCCACTGGGTGTGCGCCCGCTCTGCATCGGCAAGCTGAACAACGGCTGGGTGCTAGCGTCCGAGTCGTGCGCCCTAGATCACATCGGTGCGAGCTTCGTGCGCGATGTGGAGCCGGGCGAGGCGGTGATGATAGACGCCTACGGGCTGCGGACTGTCTATCGTCGCACCGACAACGGCAACAGCAACGGTGGATTAGAGGCAGCAGGCTGCGTGTTCGAGTACATCTACTTTGCGCGTCCCGACAGCGTCATAGGCAGCAGGCTGGTGCATTCGGCGCGCAAAGCGATGGGGGCAGAACTCGCCCGCGAATACCCCGTCGATGCCGATATGGTCATCGGCGTGCCGGACTCAGCCACCATCGCTGCCGTCGGATACTCCCAAGCGTCTAGCATCCCATACGCCGAAGCGCTGGTGAAGAACAGGTATGTGGGACGCACATTCATCCAGCCCGACCAGCAGCTGCGTGACCTGGGCGTGCGTCTGAAGCTGAATGTTTTGCCGGAGATAATACGCGGCCGGCGCGTTGTGGTCGTTGATGATAGCATCGTGCGTGGGACAACTACGCCGCATGTGGTCAATCTGCTGCGGCGCGGCGGCGCGCAAGAGATACATCTCCGCATATGCGCACCGCCCATCATGTCCACATGCCACTTCGGCGTGGATATGGCGACCCGCCCCGAACTCATCGCCGCCAATATGAGCGTGGAGGCTATCTGCAGCTATGTGGGCGCGGACTCGCTGGGCTACCTGAGCCACGACGCGCTCGTACGCGCCGTCGGGCTTCCCCGCAACAGTATGTGTATGGCTTGCTTCACCGGCAAGTATCCCATCCCAGTGCAGTTGGAAATGATGGACAAGCTGGGACTCGAAGAGTAGGCGCTCCCCCCGATGGCTTGCACATCATCGTCGCATATTCTCCCTCCAAACGCTGGACGCAAAGTCTGCCCGCTGAGGCTAGGTGTGCTTGCGTCGCACGGCGGAACAAACCTGCAAGCACTCATAGACGCCTGCGAACAGCGCCGATTGGACGCAAGCGTGGTTGTGGTCGTCAGTAACAACGGCGGCTCGATGGCGCTGCAACGCGCTCGCAATGCCGGCATACCAGCGTATCATCTGAGCGGGAAGACGCACCCGCAGCCTGTTGCGCTGGACGCCGCCATACGCGACTGCCTGATGCGCCACGATGTGGATCTTGTGCTGCTTGCCGGATACATGCGACTGCTGGGGCACGCCACGCTGGCGCAGTACGAGGGGCGCGTGCTGAACAGCCACCCGGCGCTGCTGCCCAAGTTCGGCGGCAAGGGCATGTACGGCAGCCGCGTCCACCAAGCCGTCCTAGACGCCGGCGAGCAAGTTACCGGTATCACTATCCACCAAGTTGACGAGCAATACGACCACGGCGCGCCCGTAGCGCAGTGCGAAGTTCCGATATTGCCCGGAGACACGCTGGAAACCCTAGAAGAGCGTGTCAAAGAGCGCGAAAGACGGTTCTGGGTGGAAACCCTACAGCGCATCGTCAGCGGCGAGATTTTTTGTCCGTTGTCGTAAGCTACGGTCTGCAGCTAGCTTCTTCGGCACACGGGCTGATAGCAGCAGAGGTTTTTTTGTCCCATATACAACATACAACAAACCTCTCCCTTAACATGTGCATATGCATATGTGCGAACCTCTATCTCGCTCGCCTAGATGTAAGAAAATTCTTCTAGCGCAAACTTGCGTGAAGGTCAAAATAACCTCCGCATTCTCTTGGGGTGGTTCGGATGAGTAGGGTTTCGGTTGTGTTAACGCCTACGATTTCTTATACTTAAACTGATTTTCCTGCGTCTATGCAGAGCAGGGTTGCGTTGCGTCAGTTGGAAACGCCGACCGCCGCAGCCGAACTATTACCAAGCAAGTAGAGTGTCGCACATGAGCGCAGAGTACGAAGTCGTCATCGGGTTGGAAGTACATTCGCAGTTGCTCACAGAGAGCAAGATGTTCTGCTCGTGCAGTGCCGCATATCAAGACGCCCCGCCAAACAGCACCGTATGCCCCGTGTGCATGGGCATGCCCGGCGTCCTGCCCGTGATGAACAAGAAGGCGGTGGAGTTCGTCATCCGCACCGGCATTGCGCTTGGATGCGAAATATCCACATTCACCAAATTCGACCGCAAGAACTACCCATATCCCGACCTGATGAAAGGCTATCAAATTTCCCAATACGACCTGCCGATTGCGCTCGGCGGCTGCCTCTCCATAGACACCGATGCCGGCGAAAAGCGCATCGGTGTAACCCGCGTACACTTAGAAGAGGATGTCGCCAAGCTTTTCCATCGCACCGACGAGTTCGGCGAAAGCTACAGCCTGCTCGACATCAACCGCGCCGGCGTTCCGCTCATGGAGATAGTCAGCGAACCCGATATGAGAACGCCCGATGAAGCGCGCAGTTACCTCACATCCTTGCAGTCCATCCTGCGCTACATCGGCGTCAGTAGCGCCAATATGGAAGAGGGCAACTTCCGCTGCGACGCTAACATCAGCGTTCGCCCTGCAGGCTCATCCAAGCTTGGCAGCAAGGTCGAAATCAAGAACATGAACAGCTTCCGCGCTGTGCACCGCGCCCTGACATATGAAGCTGAGCGACAAGAGCGCGCCATTCGCGAGGGCGAAATCATCGTGCAAGAGACGCGCGGCTGGGACGAAGCCCACGCCACCACATTCTCTCAGCGCACCAAAGAGTACGCCCATGACTACCGCTACTTCCCCGAACCCGACTTGCCTCCGCTTGTCATCGCCGATGACTGGGTATGCGAGGTGCGAGCAGCGCTGCCCGAGCTGCCTGACGCGCGCAAGCGGCGCTTTATGTCCCAGTACACGCTGCCGGAGTACGACGCCGAGCACCTGACGGCGACCCGAGCCACCGCCGACTACTTCGAGGCGGTGATGAGTGTCAAGCAGGCAGACGGAGATGCGCAGGTGCAATTCGCCAAGCAGGTGAGCAACTGGATGCTCACCGAGCTGGGACGGCTGCTCAACGAGAGCGGCAGCTACATCGACGGCGTTCGCATAGCACCGACGCAGTTTACCAAACTGCTCGATATGGTCAACGACGGCGCACTTAGCGGCAACATGGCTAAGGATGTGTTTGAGCGCATGTTCAACAGCGGCGACGACCCGGCGTCAATCGCCCAGCAGCAGGGGCTGGTGCAGATTAGCGACGCCGACGCCCTGTCCGACGCCATCTCCGACGCCCTGTCTGCAAACCCCAAGCCCGTCGCCGAATACCTCGCAGGCAAGAAGCAAGCGGCGCGCTTTCTCGTAGGGCAGGTGATGAAAATCACTCGCGGCAAGGCGAACCCGCAGCTGGTCTCCCAGCTTCTGACCGCGGAACTCGACGCAATGAGCCGCAGCGAATGATGAGCCGCAGCGAATGATGAGCCGATTTAGCCGCAACGGCAAGGACGCCCACCGTCGCGAACCATCCTCGCTGTGGCACTCTCTGATGCGTCTTGCTACGCCCGGCGTGGGCGTCAAACGCTGGGCATTGCTCGGCGCAATAGGTGTCGGCATGTGCTCGGTGGGCATTGCGTATCTGCTGTTCCGGCAGTTTGGCTTTAACCTTCCCGACTTGCTACCCGGCAACACCGATGTGGTGATACTCGCCGTTCTCTTTCTCACATTGGGCATCGCTGCAGTGCTTGCGGCTCTCTACGGCTTTCACCGCTCGGTCGGGCATCTGATACTCGATTCGCCCGCCATAAGTGGTATCGTGGACGAAGTGTACACTCGACGCCTGCTCAGCAGAGGCCCCCGCATCGTGGCAATAGGCGGCGGCACGGGATTGTCCGTGCTGCTGCGCGGCTTGAAGGCGCACACCGACAACCTGACTGCCATCGTAACCGTGGGCGACGATGGTGGTAGTTCTGGCAGACTACGCGAGGAGTTCGACATCCTGCCCCCCGGCGATGTTCGCAACTGCATCGTCGCCATGTCCGACGATGAATCCCTCATAACGCGGCTGTTTCAGTATCGCTTCGAGCGCGGCGAGGGGTTGGAAGGGCATAGCTTCGGCAACCTGTTCATAACCGCTATGACCGATGTGGCTGGCAGCTTCGACGATGCTCTCACCGAATCCAGCCGCGTGCTGTCCATACACGGCAAGGTAATCCCCGCGACAAGAGCGAACCTGCGCCTGTCCGCAAAAGTAGCGGGTGGCGTTACTGTACACGGCGAATCCAAATTGTCCGAAGTCGCCTCTGATGTTGAACGGATATATATACATCCTGCGGACGCCGAAGCCCACCCTATGGCGCTCAAAGCCCTAGAGGATGCTCAGCTCATCGTCATCGGGCCCGGTAGTCTCTACACGAGCATCCTGCCCAATCTGCTCATATCCGGCATTGCCGACGCCATCAAAAAATCGCCCGCCGTGAAGGTATATGTGGTGAACATTGCCACGGAGCAGGGCGAAACCACCGGCTACTCGGTCAGGGACCACCATGAGGCGTTGAAGAAGCACACCTTCAGCAGCGTGGTGAAGCATGTGATGGCGAACAGCCGTCAGCGCGACCCTGGCCCCGAGTTCTTTGGCAGTGCAGTCAGACACGACGGGCGGCGCCTCAAAGACGCGCTTCTGCATACGGAAGATCTCGTAGACTTGTCCCACCCTATACGCCACGACTCTGAAAAACTAGCGCTCGCTATAATAAATGTGTATTATAATGAAGTCAATCAGGTTTAATTATCTTAATTCAATGCATCAGCGCATCCTTGGGAAATTGAGAGGCAAAAACTATAATAGAGGGAGACTTGTTAGAACCCCTTGCCTATAATTGGAGGGGACTGGATAGAGAGCATATCAAACCCCTATCCCATCCTAGGGGACGCTAGGAGTGAGAGCAACCGCCGCAAGAAAAGGAAACAGATGGACCTACAATTCGTTTTCAACATAGTGCAAATCGTCATATCCGTCATTTTGGTGACCATAATCCTGATGCAGGTGCGCGGGCAAGGCTCGGGCTTATTCGGTGCGGCGGAAGGCTCGTTCCGCACCCGCCGTGGGCTGGAAAAAGCCCTCTTCCAGTTCACCATCGCCATGGTAGTGGTGTTCATAGTGGTCTCAATCTTCACCGTCCGCGTGTCTGACTTCATACAGTAGCCCACATCGCAAACACCGCACAAACCGTTCAACATCCAGCGCCAACTCCGATTCCAGCCATCAATTCGCAAAGCCTCGTTTGCCATGCCATCGAACCACAGCAACACATCCGGAGTCATCGCCGGCCTGATAATCGTAGTGCTAGGTGCAATATTCCTGTCCAACAACCTCGGGCTGGTGGACGGGCTAGGCGACCTATTTCGCTTCTGGCCCGCCATATTAATAGCTCTTGGCGTATGGTGGCTTGCTGCAACTCGCTTGCACAGGCTGTTCTTCCCCATAGTGCTAATAGTCATCGGTTCTATCCTGCTGCTGCGCGAGTTCATCCATATAGACCTCGACTTGGGCACATACTGGCCGCTCATCCTCATCGCCGTCGGCATCGTGGTAGCTGTCAGCGCCGTTAAAAGCCCACACCGCGACATTCGCCGCAAGCGCAAACGCCGCCGCCGCACCATCGACGTCTAAACTGAAACTTCCTTCTTTCCAATCGACACTAATTCCCATTTGAGGTGGTTTCAATGACATCCGACACTAATCGCAAGCGCGGCTCTGGCATCATTGCGGGTATCATTATCGTGGTGATCGGTGCGCTGTTCCTCGCCGACAACATACTGGAAGTGGAAGCCGTCAGCATCATCTTCGACTACTGGCCCGTTGCGCTGGTGGTATGGGGTGCATGGCTGTTCGTGTCGAGCGGCTTTCGCAGCCGAGTTTTGCCGCTCGCCTTCATCCTCGTGGGGGTGGGTCTCACGCTCTCCAACATCGGCATCATCCCCGAACTAGGTTGGGGCGTCTTTTGGCCCGCAATCCTAATTCTCATCGGCACAATGATACTCTTCGGCTCTATGCGCGCCCGTCGCAGTCACAGACACAGCATTGCCGCAGAAAGCTCAAGCACGGGCACTATAGAATCCGTAACCGTTATGGGCGAGGCGCGCGAGACTGCGCCGCCCGAAGGATACTCCGGCGGCGAAAAGACGGTCGTTATGGGCAGTGCGCACATCGACCTCCGCAACGCCACACTCACCCAACGTCCCGTTACCCTGAACATCACCGTTGTCATGGGCGAAGCCAAGCTACGCCTGCCACAAGACTGGGCAGTCCGCGCCGACAACACCACCGTCGCAGGCGAAACCAAAGACACCCGTACCCACAAGCCCGACGCTGCCGGCGCACCCGACCTCATCATCACAGGTACTGTCCTGATGGGCAGCCTCCAAATCGAAAACTAGCTTCACCCGCAAGAACACCACCTCAAGCCCTTTCGGCAAGGCGTCCAAATCACCGCTCTTTACGCTCTGGCTCTTAATCGTAAGTCTCAATTGCTCGCGGGGGTTCTCTAATGACCACCAAGCCCAAACGCCTCTACCGCAGCGCTACCGATACGATGGTATCCGGTGTCGCCGCCGGGATAGCCGAGTACATCGACATAGACCCAACCCTGATGCGAATAGCGTGGGTGGTGCTCATATTGGTATCCGGCGGATTAGCCCTCATCGCCTACATCGCCCTTGCCATCATCATGCCCAAAGCCGAATCCGCCGAAGTTTTGCCCGAAGACGCACCCAGTGACGGCGATGCGCCCGTTCCCCAAGCCCCTACCGAGCGCGGGTCGAACAGATTCAGAAACCCCGGCGTCTTCGCAGGTGTAATCCTCATCGCAATCGGGCTGCCCTTCCTGCTCTCCGGTCTTGGCTTCCTCGGTTGGTGGCGCTGGGAAACAATGTGGCCCATCGTACTCATTCTCATAGGCGCCGCCTTCTTGGTGGGTAGTTACACCCGGAGGTGAGCATGGCTCGGCGGCGCGCCTACACGAGCGGCTTTCCACTTATTCCCCTGCTCATCATAGCGCTGGGCGTCCTGCTGCTGCTCCAAAACAACGGCATAATTCCATGGAGCATATGGAACACGCTATGGCGAATGTGGCCCGTGCTGCTCATCGCCATCGGCATCAACATCATTGTCGGTAGGCGTTCCATGTGGCTTGCCGCCGGGCTTATAGCGCTGGTGCTGCTCGCTGGCGGAGGAGCTATCATCCTGTTCACCGACTCGCCTGCCCTAGCACACAGCTCTAGCGGCGAAGTTGTCTCAGAACAGACGCCCCTCGCTGATGCAGATAGCGCCGTCCTCCAAATAGACTTTGGCGCCGGGGAACTCATGCTTAAGTCCCTCCCGCCGTCTTCTGACAACCTCACAGAAGTTACCTCACAGGGACGCCAAGCCGGTACATCGGTCAAGCGCAGCGGTTCTGCTGTTGAGATGGACATTTCTGCCTATGATGATGATTGGCACATCCCCAACTCGGTCGATACCGAGTGGGACATAGCGCTATCCCGCGATGCCACGCTCGGCATAGACATTAATATCGGAGCAGCGTCCGCCGACCTAGACTTGCGTCACCTCAAAGTCGCCAACCTTACCATCGACGGTGGCGCAGCCGACCTAGAAATCACCCTGCCCGAAGCCGCAAGCCACACACATGTGGATATAGACATCGGCGCAGCGAACCTAGTCGTTATCATCCCCGACGGGGTTGCTGCGCGCATCCGAACCGACGTCCCTGTAAGCTCCTTCTCCATAGACGGACGCCGCTTCCCCAAAGAAGGCGACAATGTCCACATCTCCCCCGACTACCGCACGGCAGAGAACACCATAGACATCACCATAGATGCCGGCGTCTCAAACATCGAAATCCACTAGCCTCAAGAACACCGGCGTATCAACGGCATCCATCCCCTGCTAGAAACAACGCAGCCCATTCGCTTGTCCTGAAATCCGCCGCTGACCATTAGCGGCTCCCAATGTTAGCCTTCCCCTAGAAAGGGAATGGGCTTTTGCGATATTCATCGATTTACGACAGGTCGAGTTCAAGCTGCACGCGAAGATTGGCTTAACTCTTAACTGACAAAGTGATACAATCCTTCATGCTTTCAGACGGAAACCTATCCCCAATCCTCAATTGAGACTGCCCATGTATCCCATTGATCTCACCGACAAGCGTGCCGTGGTGTTCGGCATCGCCAACCACCGCAGCATCGCATGGTCTATCGCCCAAATCCTGCACCAAGCGGGCGCTCAAATCGCCATCGCATACCAGAATGAGCGCGTCCGCACTAGCGTCGCCCGCCTCGTATCCGACTGGCAAACTGACACCCCGCTGATAGAGTGCGATGTGAGCGATGACGCCAATGTTGAGGCGGCGTTCACAGCGGCAGCGGACGCATTCGGCGGCTTGGACATAATCATCCACAGCATCGCATTCGCCAACCGCGACGACCTAGGCGGCGCATTCGTCAAGACCGACCGCGAAGGCTTTCGCCTAGCACTGGACATCAGCGCATACTCCCTGCTTTCCGTCGCCCGCTTCGGCGCACCGCTCATGCAGCCCGACGGTGGCAGTATCCTGACGCTCACATTCCAAGCTGCCAACCGCGTCTTCCCCGGCTACAACATCATGGGGACAGCAAAAGCCGCCCTCGAAAATGAGGTCAAACAGCTGGCATCCGACCTCGGCGAGGACAACATTCGCGTCAACGCCGTCTCTGCAGGCCCTCTCGACACGCTCTCGTCGCGCGTCATCAGCCACTACCGCGACATGAAGCGCATCCACGCCGAGCGCTCGCCGATGCGCCGCAATATCACCGCCGACGAAGTCGCCAAAGCCGCGCTGTTCCTTTCCAGCGACCTAGCCAGCGGCATCACCGGCGAAATCCTCCATGTGGATACCGGCTACAATATCATGGGGATCTGACTCGGCTGAGCTGATTTTGGCAAGAACTCTTTGACGACGGCTCGTTGCAGGGGTACTTAAAATGGCAACCCAAGTAAGGGAAAAAGCAAGTGGCATATATTCTGCCAAGATTGCCGCAAGAGTAACTCGAGTGCGCCCCCAAAGTTTCCAAGCATGGATAAAGGCGGACTTGTTGCAACCTTCCAAGCCCGTCATGGGCAATCGGATCGAACGCACATATACCTATGATGACTTGCTGTTGATGAGGCTAATTGTCCGACTGAAAGAACAGGGCGCTAAGCCGCGAAACATAAGAAAAGCACTGGATACCATCGCATATATGGGCGGCAATGACCGCAACGCATGGAAACGCTCTCGGATTCTGGTAAGTGATGGGGTTATCGCCGTGATTTTGCAGGATCCAGGCATGACAGAATGGAATCCTGTTGCCGCATCGCGGGGCAGCCAGAAGATGGCTGAAGTGTTTTTCCCTGAGTTGATTAAAGAGCTGCGGAACGACCTAGTACCACGCGAAAGGTTCAAGCATATAGAAGTTGACCCGGATGTATTGGGCGGAGCGCCTGTAATCAAAGGCACTCGTGTATCTACGCGTGCAGTGATGTCCGTCCTAGAATCCGGTGGCAATCCCAAAGAAGCATACCCCACTCTGACTGATAGCCAGATAGCAGAAGTAAAAGACTATGAGCAGTCATTCCTGTTGGTGGCTTAATGCTAGTGTCGGATGCAGATGTGCCTATGCCTGTCATAAGTGCCCTCAAGATTCTGCGATACCCCATTGTTACCTATAATGACATTGAAGCGCCTGTCCGCCCTGATAAAGCGCTAATGGAGCATGTACTCTTACATAGCCGTGTTTTGGTCACGCGGGACACAGGAATACCATCGCAGGCGTACGTGGCGCAGTACCCTTCGCAAGGTTTAACGGTGGCGCTTCTGCGTTGGAAAACCTCAACTTACAAAGATTTTCAAGAGATGGCGCTGGCAATCTTGAGATATGGCGAAAAGTGGGAAGAAATAGCATCGCATACTCCGTCGATTATCAGTGTCAACAGAAATAGAAGCCGAGAGCGGGCATGGTCAGAAATTCCGGCGGACATAAGCGGAACCGCAGGCGCAGCGTGCTAGAAATTGCACCACAACAGCACCCAAGTGCAACCCAATAGTATAGAATACCCTCAAGTTCCCATCCCCAGAGACGAAGCATTCTAACCAACAAACCGAAAGACTAATCATCCTATGACATGGGCAGAAACAATCGTCCAAGCGCTCAAAGACGCCGAAGTATCCCTCATCGTCTATGTGCCGGACATCAGCATCCATCAAGTAACTAAACTCATAGAAGACGACCCGTTCTTCCACCTAGTCGCGGCGAGCCGCGAAGAGGAGGCAATAGGCGTTGCATCCGGCGCATACGCCGCAGGGCGCCGCGCCGCTGTGTTCATGCAGTCCAGCGGATTCGGTAACACCGTCAATGCGCTCGCCAGCCTCTGCATTACCTGCCGAATACCACTGCCGATGTTCATCAACCTGCGCGGCGAGGTCGGCGAGTTCAACATCGCTCAAGTCCCTATGGGACGCGCCACGCGCCCCATACTCGATGTGCTGGGCATCACCCACTACACGCTCGAGAGCGAAGATCGGCTGCTTATGCGCGTCAGCGGCGCACTCACACTCTGCTATGCGTCTCGGCAGCCACTCGCCCTGTGCCTCACGCCAATGCTACACGGAGGTAAAATTGCATAGATACCCCGCCACGCAACTGCTGCTCCAAAACGCTGGCGACGCAGCCATCGTGTCCAACCTCGGCCCCACATCGGACGAGCTTTGGCACGCATCCCCGGACAGACAGCGCAACTTCTACAACTACGGCTCTATGGGATTATGCTCGTCCATCGCTCTGGGCGTTGCCCTCTCCACCGACGAAAAGGTCATCTCGCTAGACGGCGACGGCAGCCTTCTGATGAACCTCGGAACGCTCGGCACAATCGGCAAAGAGCAGCCCGATAACCTCATCGTCATCGTCTGGGACAACGAGCAGTGGGGACAGACCGGCGGTCAGCCCACGCACACCGCATTCACGACAGACCTCGAGGATGTCGGCAGAAGCTGCGGCATACGCAACACCGCCACTGTCAGCGACGAAGAAGCGCTCGTAACCACATTCCGCCAAGCCTTGGACGAACCCGGCCCTTGGCTCATCATCGCCAAGATACAAGAAGAGGGCTACCTGCCCGTAGCCCCTGTCGAACCCGAAATGACGCTCTACAACTTCCGCAAGACATTCGAGCAAGCGTAAAGGCAAGCGGATACATAGAACTTGCAGGCTGCTCTGCGGACACCGTAGTTCTTGACATCATTGGCTCTGGTCAGTGCGATGTTACAGTGCGCTTACACGGGTAGATGTGAGTACAACAAGCTCCGGGCGTGTGCGCTAGGTCTGGAAACGCGACGAAAAGCGTATTCTCTACAGACGCCGTTTGCTCACCGAAGGCGATGCGGCAGGCGCAGAGGATGGGTGTGGCGCTGCCGTCTCGTCAGCCACCATCCTGCCGCGCAGCGACGGCATCAGCAGTCCAACCAGCCCGACCGTTATAAGCCCCAGCACCGCATTCACCGTCAATGCCGTCGGCGCGCTAGTCGCTTCAGCGACAGCCCCTATCATCAGTGCGCCGATGGGCCCAGCGCCTATTGCCAGCGTGATAATCCCAAGCCCCCGTCCACGCATATCGTCACGCGCCACTAGCAAGATGATGGTCGCCTGCATTGTCCCGAATCCTGCTGTCCCAAGCCCAAGCAGCAGCATCAGCCCCAGAGATACGCCGTACCACTCCGAAAACGAGAACAACAGCATCATCACCAGCCCTATCATAGACCCGCCCAGATACACTCGCCCGTGATGCGTCATGTTCGAGGCGGACGCAATCAGGATAGCGCCACACAGCGCCCCCAGCCCCTCGAACGCCAGCAGCATTCCCATCAGCGTTGGCCCTACCACCAGCACCTCCGCCGCCATCACCGGTATCAGCTGCTGATACGGGAACAGCAGCAGGTTCATGAGCACCGTGATGAGCACCACCGCAAGCAGCGTGCTCTGCGTGCACACATATCGGAAGCCCTCTTCGAGGTCGCGAGCAATGTCGCGCCATGTCGCCGTCGCCGTCTCCGACATTACGCGCGCCGGCGTCCGAACTCCCTTCATCATCACCACCGACACCACATAGAACACCAGCGTAACCGCATATCCCACCTCCAGCCCGTACCCATCCGACAACACGAAGAGGCTCGCCGTTACTAGCCCGCCTCCCAGCAGTGGCCCCAGCATGCGACTAGAATGCATCCCCACCGAATCCAAGGCAACCGCATTGTTCACGCGCTCTCTGCCCAGCACATCCAGAACGATGGAACGGCGCGACGGCATATCCAATCCCCAGCCTATCCCGCCGACCAGCATCACGATGTAAGCATGCCAAAACTTCAGCAGCGAGCTGCCCGTTGCAAGATCCGTGAATATCAGACTCGCCAGAGCCAGCGCCGCAATCAGATTGGCAGACAGCGTCCAAAGCAACAAGCGCCGTTTGTCCACGCGCTCTGCCAGCACGCCGCCGAACACCCCCAGCACTACCAGCGGCCCCATTCCCGAAAAGCCCACCAGCGCCACCGAGAACGCGCTGTCCGTAACTTCGTACACGAACCAGCCCAGCATTGTCATCTGCATCCACCGCGAAATGTAGGCGAAAAAGTTGCTCACCCACAGCAGGCGGTAGTTCGCATTCAGAAATGCGTCAAATGTGTGAACGGCGCGCGGACGGCGATTAACCAATGCAGTTGCAGTCTTCTGTGGAACAGTGTGTCAGTCCACCACTCAGGCAACCATACTACCCAACGGCACGGGCTATTCTATACCTGCTACCCAAAATGCGAAAGGGTCTTTGGGGCGTTCCAATTCCCGCAATATCCAACAGCTACACGCCTCACAGAACGCATCTACCCTCAGGCGAAGGCTAGAATGACGCCACCCCTATGATACCCACATCCAAGCCTTTCGACTTAACTCGGTATCTGCCAGACGCACCGATAGACCGCCTAGTGAACGATAGAGATTAGCTGACGGACTGAAACACCGCCTCTGTTTACTCCGCATTGCCTATGCGTGCGCCAGCGCTGAACGTACACAGGGCTTGTGCTGCACAGGATTGACCCGGTATTCCCTATGCATGCGCTAGCGCCCCGCCATCGACGAATATCGTCTGCCCGGTAACGAAGTCGCATGCGTCGGATGCCAAATAGACCAGCAGCCCGCAAATATCCGTTGGATGTCCCTTGCGGCGCTGCGGCAGGTAGCGCACTAGCAGCTCGCGCTGCGTCTCTTCAGTCGGCTCTTCGGTCGTAACCCAGCCTGCGCCGATGCCGTTCACCCGGATCCCCTGCCGCGACCACTCCAGCGCCAGCGCTGCCGTCAGCTGATGCACTGCTCCCTGCGCCGCACACGCTGCCACCGAGTTCCACAGCCCGCGCGCCATCAGCCCACTGCCAATGTTCACGATGCGCCCATACTCCCGAGCCTGCATCCGCCTGCCCACTGCTTGACAGCACAAGTACATAGACTTCACATTGAAGTCGAACAGCGTCTCCCACTCCCATTCGCTCACATCCGCAAACGGCTTGCCGAATTCCGCCCGCGCGTTGTTCACCAAGATGTCTATTTGCCCGAGCTCGGTCTCTACGCTCTGCGCCATCGACTCAACCGAGTCGGCGTCCATAATGTCCGTGGGCACGACCTGTGCCCGACCTCCCTGCCGCTCCACCGCAGCAGCAGCGTCCGCCGCATCCGAACGCTCCGAGCCTGCGACTGCAACTGCTGCGCCGGCCTCTGCCAGCGCCCCCGCCAGATATGGCGTCCATCCCCGTCTATCCGCAGTTACAATCGCAACCTTCCCGCTCAGGTCCCATTCCTCAAGAATTGGCATTTTTCGTTCTCCGATTAAGTATTAGCTGGCCGGTTCATCAGTTTCTCATTCGGTCAGCTTGTTAGTATGCCAGCCTCACTAGTTTCTTGGATACACCGGCTTGCCTGTGAGATATGAAGAGCGATACACATATAGCATTATCGTATCGCCCCTAGATGAAGCATATCAATCGTCTCGCTGCACCGCCTAAACCACGAGCGGGATGTTTGGCGCATACCCGGTCGGCGCATACCCGCCTGCCAAGCCGCCCCCGTCTATGACGAACATCTCCCCGTTCATGTACTCGGATGCATCCGACGCTAGGTACACCGCCAGCGGCCCCATCTCTTCCGGCCTGCCCACGCGCCCCATCGGGATGAACCCTCCACGCGGCAGTGTCTCATTCGACTCAGCCGTCCCCTCAGTCGGGATGTAACCCGGAACGATGCAGGCGCAGGTAATCCCGTAGCGGCTCATGCTCGTGGTGATGGTGCGAGTCAGCTGCGCGATGCCGCCTTTGCCGCAGGCGTACATATAGTTATCGCGCCCACCGCGAAACCCGAACCCGGACGACACATTCACAATCCGACCGCCCCCGCGCTCAATCATATGCTTCGCTACCGCCCGCGTGCAGTAGAACGCCCCCGTCAGGTTCGTGTCGATGCCGATACGCCAATCCTCGTCCGTGATGTCCCATATTGGGATAGACCCTTGTCCCCGCACGATGCCCGCATTGTTGAACAGCACATCCACCTTGCCAAACTCGTCTATCGCGCGCTCGAACAACCTCTCTACCTGCGCCGAGTCGGTAACATCGGTGGATACAGCGATGGCGCGCCTACCCACATCCCGAACCGCTGCCGCTGTCTCTTCTATGGGGGCCATCCGCCGCGATGCGATCACCATATCTGCCCCGGCGCGCGCCATCGTCACCGACATCTCGCGCCCAAGCCCTGTGCCGCCCCCCGTGATGACAATCGTCTTTCCGTCCAAACTGAGATTTTCCAGCATTTTCTCCCCTAAACATTATGCATACTTGTTGAATTCGGGCTGAAACCTCATGACGCCGTGCATAGACGCCAATGCGCTTTACCGAAGCTCCACCATGAACGCTTCATCGGGCACTTCGTGTTCATACCGGATTCCCTTGCTCACAATTGTGAGGTAACCTCTCCTGCAACTGCCGTGAACAGCGAGCCGTCCAAGCGGCGCACTAGCAGACTGCCCTCGGCGTCCACGCCCTCGGCGACGCCCTCAACCACGCCCCCCGGCGTCCGCAGCCGTACTTGGCGTCCGAGCGTGTCTAGCAGCGCCGCCCACTCTACCGTCAGCGACCCGTCCTCGCGCACGACGGCGTATGCGGCATCGAAGCGCTCCAGCAGCGTTTGCAATACGAGTGTGCGGTTGCGACGCTCTCCCGTCTCGCGAAACAAGCTAGTGGAGATGTCGGCAATCTCCGGATATAGCGACGGGTTGAAGTTCACATTGACCCCAATACCCACGATGGCGCACACGCCTCCGCCCGTCTCTATCTCAGTCTCGATTAGGATTCCGCTAATCTTGCGTCCGTTCACTCGGACATCGTTGGGCCACTTGATGGTGGGCTGCAGCAATGAGATGTCTGCCACCGTGCCTGCCACCGCCAGCGTCGCCGCCATGTTCATATATGGCAGCGCAGCAGCGTTGGGACGCAGGATGACTGACAGCGACAGATTCTCGCCACGCGGTGAGACCCAAGCGCGGTTGAAGCGCCCGCGTCCAGCCGTCTGCTCCTCTGCGATGACCACCACACCCTCAGCAGCACCCCCAGCCGCAAGCCGCCGCGCCTTGTCCATCGTGGAGCCGATGCGGTCGTAGTGGTGTATGCGACTGCCGATAGTCCGGCCAGCGAGCGCGTGCTCGAGTGCGGAGATGTCGAGGTCGGTCGCTCCGTCATTCACAGCCTCTGCGCTGCTAAGATTGGTATCGTCCATGCGCGCGATGATACGAGCGGGCTGACGGGTAGTCAAGGCTCGGAATGTTGGGTTACGGCGTTTAGGCATCCCCGTCCTCTTGTGGCAGACGCACCTCTATGCCGCCGGCGCGCTCTTCTTGTAATAGCATCGCTGCGCGTGAATCGATGTCTCCCCAGCCGCGGTTGAGCGCAGCCGTCAGCTCTTGGTAGGCGATGCTGCCGACGGTCATGGGCACGCCGTACTCGCGCGCAAGCTCCATCGCTAGGCTCACATCCTTGTGCGCTAATCGCAGCGCAAAACTAGGCGGGTCGAAGTTGCCCGAGAGATAAGTGTTCGGGTATGTGTTTTGGAATGTGCTACCACGCCCCACGCTGCCGTTGGATATTGCCTCGAACAGCGGCGCAGCATCTACCCCCGCCTTGACGCCGAGCGTGAGACACTCTGCAACGATGGTCTGTAGTCCGTAGCCGATGCAGTTGTGCATAAGTTTGGCGACGCAGCCGGAGCCGATGCCGCCGATATAGCTCACCTTATCGCCGATGGCATCGAGTGCGGGCTTGATGCGCTCATAGGTTGCGCGGTCGCCGCCGACCATGACGGCGAGCCGCCCCGTGCTTGCACCCACCGGCCCGCCGCTGACGGGCGCGTCCAGCACTTGTACGCCCTTGTCGGCGAACTCTGCTGCGATGCGTCGTATGAGTGTGGGCGAGCTGGTGCTGAGATCTATGTACACGCCGCCGGGGCGCATGCCCTCCAGCACGCCGCCTTCGCCAAGCGCCACGGCCTCCACTTCGCGCGGCCCGGGCAGCGATGTGAGCACGATGTCGCTTGCGGCGGCGAGTTCTGCAGGCGTGTCTGCCCAGCCTGCGCCTGCCTCTAGCAGCGGTGTCGCAGCCTCCCGCTGCAAATCGTGCACCCTCAGCGAGTGTCCTGCTCGCAGCACATTTGCCGCCATGCCGCCACCCATATTGCCTAGTCCGATGAAGCCGATGTCCATAGCGCCACTCCGTGAAGTAGTTCGTTAGTTTATCAGTGTGTCAGCCCAAGCAACGAATTGCTGAGAAACTTGTACATATTCTACACCCATCCTGTCGTTGCATGCGCTATCGTGAATATAGGCACAATGTTGACTTATTTGCCCAAGTTTCCTAATGTTCAGTATGTGCATTTGTGCGGTGCAGCTTGAAGGAACATTGACGCAAAGATGGGTGTGTAGGGAGCGTATGATTAGACATCTGGACCTGCTCCAAAAGAGCGAACTTTTCGGCGCGCTGACGGAGGACGAACTTCTGGTGTTGATGCCGATGTGCGCCGATTTTGAGGTCATCGAGAACGGCTTGATCATCGGTGAGGGGCAGCGAGCCACACACCTGTATGTGCTGACGGAGGGCAAAGTGGCGCTGCAAAAGCGCATCCGTGCGCCGCGCGCCAAGTCCCGCCACACTACCATTACCCTCTGCTATCCGGGCGAGGCTATCGGCTGGTCTGCGCTTGCTGAACCGTACAAGTACACATTGTCTGGGCGCGCTTGGGAGTCGAGCAAGCTCATACGCATCGACGGGCGGATGCTGCAGCGCGCGTTCGAGATGTATCCCACGCTCGGATACAAGGTGATGACTGCGCTTTCGGCGCTCACATCCCGCCGCCTGCGCCAAACCGTGGACGCCCTGATAAACGAGCGCGAAATCACCATCGCCGGATTGCGAAAGCGAAAGATCCGCTTCATCTGGAAGCCGCCCGAATAGTATGCACTGAATGGCAATGGCTGACCCTCCTGTTCTATACTCCAAGCGCGGGGCGGTGGCGTACCTGATGCTGAACCGCCCGCAGGCGCTGAACGCTTATGATGTGCAGATGCGCGATGAGCTGGTTACGCTGCTTGAAGCCGTGCGCGATGACCCCGATGTTCGCGTAATCGTGCTGAATGGCGCTGGCGAGCGTGCCTTCTGTGCGGGGGCGGACTTGACAGAGTTTGGCAGCGCGCCATCGCAAGCCATCGCGCGCCAAGTGCGCTGGGAACGCGACATATGGGGCTTGTTCGCCACAATGCCCAAGCCGATGGTCGCCGCAATGCACGGGTATGTCATCGGCTCTGGCGTGGAAATCGCCTGCCTCTGCGACATTCGCATCGCGGCGGACGACGCGCTGTTCAGCATGCCGGAGGTTGCGCTGGGTATGATACCGGCTGCAGGCGGCACTCAAACCCTCCGACGCGTAATAGGCGCATCCCGCACGATGGATGTGGTTCTGTCCAATCGCCGCATTGCGACGGACGAGGCGCTTGCCATCGGATTGGTGCACATCGCGACCACGCAAGAGCGCCTGATGCCAACCGCCGACGCCGTGGCGGATGCGCTAGCCGCCCTGCCCCCGACGGTGGTGGCAACTGCCAAGCGCGCCATATGGGACGGCTCCGACTTGCCCCTGCGAGACGCTCTCGCACTGGAAGACCGCCTCGCCCGCCGCGCAATCACCGACGCATAGGCGATGCTCCATAGCATCATGCCTGCGATTGCCGAATGTCGAGCTAAAAGGACTTCAATGCACCGCATGGTAGCGTTTCCATGCAGGTGGTGGAGGGCAGCATCCCGCACCGCTGCGGCAGTATCAGCAGGTTGTGAGGCATCCGCGCTGTGCATATTCATTCTGCTCCATCTGTGAGTTGGGTGTTTGGCTAAATAACTGCAATGTGATAGGCTTTCAGCGTCTTGGGTTGGACAGCCGCTAATAACCGACAGGCAATCATTGACGGCTGCTGGCCACGGGCTAGGAGCGACTGGCTTGCTGGCATTGGAAGCCGACGATCGATATTTATTAAGGAGCATCCATAATGGCAAAGGTAACGGGAAGCTATCTCATTGCGAAGACGCTGAAAGAAGAGGGCGTGGAGAAGCTCTTCTACCTGATGGGCGGGCCGGATTTCGACATCGTGATGGGGTGTCAGGATTTCGGCATAGAGACCATAGACTTCCGGCATGAGCAGGCTGCGGCGTTTGCGGCGCATGCCTATGCGCGGGTAACGGGCAAGCCCGGCGTGTGCACGGCGGCAAGCGGCCCTGGCACGCTGAACTTGCTCACTGGCGTTTATGCAGCGTCTATCGACTGCGCTCCGATGGTGATACTCGGCGGCGCAAGCGCAGTCCATGAGATCGGGCGGGACACCTTCCAAGAGGTGGATCAAGAGCGCATCATGGAGCCTATCGTCAAGTACTGGCATAGGCCCACGATGGCGGCGCGCTATCCTGAAATCGTCAGCACGGCTTATAGGCAGGCGTTGTCTGGCAGGCCGGGGCCTGTGTACATCGACTGTGGGGCTGATGTGTTGTACGAAGAGGTGGAGGAGGATTCGGCGGTAAAGCCGACCCGCGCTGTTCGCAAGTCGGTGCCTGCGGGCGATGCGGCAGCAATCAAAGAGGCGGTGGATATGCTGGCTGACGCAGAGCGTCCGGTCATATTCGCTGGCGGTGGGGTGTTCTTCGCCGGTGCTGCGCCTGAGTTGGAGCAGCTGGTTGATTTGACTAGCACGCCGTTCTACACTGCGCCGATGTCGCGCGGCTTGGTGCCCGAGGATCACGCTGTTTCGTTCCAAGGGGCGCGCAGCACCGCACTGCGCGAGGCGGATCTGGTTATGGTCATCGGCACACGGATGAACTGGATGATTAACTACGGGCAGCGATTCGGTGCGGCGAAGGTGGTGCAGATAGACATAGATGCGGGTGAAATCGCCCACAATCGTGATGTGGATCTGGGTATCGTGGGTGATGCCAAGGCGGTGCTTGGGCAGATGGTCGGCGAGGTGGAGGCGCGCCCTGAAGATTTCGGGGGCAGGCTGGAGTCGCCTTGGATTAGCCGTTTGCAGTCGGACAATGACCGGCGTGCTAACCAACAGGGGGAGCTGCTGAACTCTGACCAGACGCCTATCCACCCGCTGCGACTGTGCAAAGAGATACGCGACTTCCTTGACCGGGACGCTATCCTGTGCGTCGATGGCAATGAGATTTTGCACTTCGGGCGGCAGTCGCTGCCAACCTATGTGCCGGGGCATCGGCTGAATAGTGGTGTAACTGGCACGATGGGCGTGGGGTTGCCCTATGGCATTGGTGCGCAGATAGCCAAGCCGGGCACGCAGGTGCTGGTGCTGCATGGCGACGGCTCGATGGGGATGAACGCGATGGAACTCGATACCTGCGTGCGCTTCAATCTGCCGGTGGTTACGGTTATTAGCAATAACGCTGGCTGGACGGCGCGGACACCGGATCGGCGCAAGCCGGGGCGCGAGCTTGGGTTCACCAATTTCGATGGGATGGCGCGCGAACTGGGCGCACACGGCGAAGAGGTTAGCGACCCGGACGAGATTCGCCCTGCGCTGGAGCGGGCGTTTGCTAGCGGCAAGCCGGCGGTGGTGAATGTCATCGTGGAGCCGACGGCGGCGGGTGTGTCTCGCGCTTGGGGCGGCTCGCGGATGGAGTAGCGAGGAATTAAGCGTAATAGCCATGAATGTCTTCTCTACGACTAGGGATGTCCCGGTTGGTACTGGGTTCGATGAGGTGAGCCAGCGCAAGTTGCCGCTGGCTCTAAACCAACGCAACCGGCACGACGGGCTTGACTTGCTTGGAGCAATGGAGTCTGCCTCTGTGCCGGTGTGCTTCTTTGATCCCCAGTATCGAGGGATACTGGACAAGATGCAGTATGGCAATGAAGGCGTCAGCCGCGGGCGAGCGCGGTCTGCGTTGCCACAGATGAATGAAGACACGATACTGCGTTTTATAGATGGCATCTCAAAGGTGCTCACTCCGTCTGGTCATCTGATGCTTTGGGTGGACAAGTTTCATCTTTTTTGTACCGGTGTACGCGGGTGGCTGGAAATGCATGGATTGGAGATAGTTGACCTTGTTACATGGGACAAGGGACGCATGGGTATGGGTTATCGGACACGCCGTCAAGCGGAATACCTCGTGATAGCTCAGAAACCTCCTAAGCGTGCAAAGGGTGTGTGGCAACGCCATAATATCCCGGATGTGTGGAGTGAGTTGGCTGTTAGAGACCGTCATGCTCACCCGAAGCCTGTAGAACTGCAAGCGGCGTTGATTGAAGCGGTAACGGATCCGGGCGATGTGGTACTGGATCCGGCGGCTGGGAGCTATTCTGTGTTGAGTGCAGCGAAGATGATGGGTCGGCAGTTTTTGGGTTGTGACATAGTAGGGTGAGTGGGTGGAGTGTGGTTTATGGTCAAAATCCGTGACTCTAGGCCGGGGCGGAGAGATGGCGGGTATGCTCGTGTCTTCGATAATTCTGATTAAGGATGTGGCTGTAAGGGTAAGTTGACTAACGGCATCGACGGACTTGGGCAGGCTTCGGGCGGGTATGATTTTGTGGCGCATTTGACGCGGTTTTGTCGTGTGCTGCGCTCGCACGGGCTGCTGGTGGGGCCTACGGAGACGGCGGATACGCTGCGGGCTATGAGTGCTGTGGATGTGATGGATAGGGGGCGGGTGTATTGGGCGTTGCGGTCGCTGCTGTTGTCTCGGCGGGATGAGATTCCGATATATGATGCGGTGTTTGAGCGGTTTTGGAACTTTGAGCCGTTGCTGTTGCGTCCGCATATAGAGGGGGATGATGGGCTTGTTGGTGGCGCTAAGGATTTTCGGCGGACGCCGAGCGCTGCGTTGCTGCCGGATGAGGATGAGGGTTCTGAGAATACGCTTGTGCAGATGGTTCGGAGGGGTGCGAGTGCTCGGCATGTGCGGTCTAAACGGGATCTTACGGTGTTGCGTGCGGATGAGTTGGATGAGCTGGGGCGGATTGCGGCGCGGATGGCGCGTGCGATGTCGGTGCGTCCGGGTCGGCGGCGGAGGCGGCATCGGCGTAAGGGTAGTCCGGATTTGCGCGCTGCGTTTCGGCTGAGTATGAGCAGCGGGGGTGAGCCGTTGGTTTTGCCGCGCAGGCGCCGTGTTCCGCGCACGCCGCGCTTGCTGGTGATGTTGGATGTGAGCGGTTCTATGGAGCGGCATGTGCGGTTGTTGTTGCAGCTTGTGTTTGCGGTGGCACAGCATACGAGGCGGGTGGAGACTTTCGTTTTCAGTACGATGGTTCGGCGTGTTACTCGGGAGTTGGGTGCGCCGTCTTTTGTGGAGGCGATGGAGCGTGTTGGGGGTGTGGTGTCTGGGTGGTCGGGCGGGACGCGCATCGGGGAGGCGTTGGCGTATGTGAATGGTCGGTATGAGTATGTGCTGGGTCGGGATACGACGGTGTTTGTGTTGAGCGATGGCTGGGATACTGGTGAGCCGGAGCGTCTTGGGCGGGAGGCGCGTCGGATGCGGCGACGGGTGTATCGGTTGGTGTGGCTTAATCCGCTGTTGGGGGGCGCTGATTATGAGCCGCTGACGCGGAGTTTGCGGGCGGTGTTGCCGTATTTGGATTTTCATGCTTCGGCGCGGGATGTTGATGCGTTGAGGCGGCTGCCGGGGTTGCTTAGGGATTGATTTTTAGTCCGTGCGGGTATGGGGCATGGGCATTCAAGCTGATGTGGTTGCTTGTGAGTTATGTGTATAGGGTTGGTGTGGCTGCGAGTTTTGGATGTGGAATTGTTGACGGGATGGGGGTGTGGGGATAGAATTAGGTTGGCGTTTGGTTTTGTGGACGCTGATCTTGTTTTTTGTGCGTGTGTGTTTGGCCCGCTAGCTCAATTTGGCAGAGCAACTGACTCTTAATCAGTAGGTTCTCGGTTCGAGTCCGAGGCGGGTCACTTTTCTTATTTGGTTTTGTGCGGTTTGCTGTGTTTGGTTGCGTTGGGCTATGGGCTGCGGGCGTTGGGTTGGATGGGTGAGTGTGCGGTTCGGATGGGGTCGTTGAGTTCGTTGGGCTGGTCGTCTGGGGGGTAGGCGAGGTCTATGGTTTTGAGCCATTGGGCGTATTCTTCGTCGGTGGGTGGGTCGTAGTATTCGATGTCGGCGTCGGCTAGGGCGTCTAGTTCTTCGGGTGTGAGGGTGTCGGTGTCTTCGGGGATGGTTTCGGCGTTGGGATTGAACGGGGTGTCGGGGTAGTTGGGTTTGCTGGCGCTGGTGTTTAGCGGTGTTGTGGCTTTTTGGAGTGGGTCGATGTCTGTGGGGATGGGGGCGAGAGTGGGGGACGGCTCTTCGATGGAGGGTGCATCGGGTGGGGTTTGGGTCTTGTAGTAGGCTTCGATGTGCTGCCAGCTGATGTGTTCGTAGGGGATGTCGTAGGCGCGGCGCAGCAGTTCGGATGCGGCTGATAGCCTGTGGTGGGGTTTGAAGCCGCTGTTTGCTCCGTCTTGCACGACTTCTATGAGGAAGCGTGCGGTGTCTATGCCGTGTCCGGTTTGTGCGCGGATGTGTTTGGCTAGGTCTGTGTGTAGTGCTGAGTGGTCTTGCTGGTCGAGGGTGGTTTGGCGGGATGTGTTGTTTGGGTTGAGGTTTCCGAAGCCGCGGTTGAGTAGTTCTTTGGCGGCTGCGATGCGGTGTTGGGGCTTGATGGTTTGTGTTGAGAATTGGGGTTCGTCTTTGTGCATGATTTCGACTAGGAAGCGTGCGAGGTTTTCGCCGTTGGAGGTTTCTTGGCGGATGTATCGGGCGATTTCGTAGTTGAGGATGTGGGTTGGGGTTATGGTGGTGGGTTGCTGATGGTCTTGGGAGGAGTCTGGGAGTGCTGTCGGGTGTTGTTGGGGTGTGGTGTGTGTGATGTCGTTGGTGTTTAGGTCTGTGAAGCCGAATTTGATGAGTAGTTTGGTGGCTTGGAGTTGGTGGCAGACTTTGGCGTGCGGGGTTGTGCCTAGCATTGTTTGTACTAGGAAGTGTGCGATGAGGTCGCCGTTGTTGGTGAGTTTTTGGATGGCGGTTTGGAGCATGGCGTTGGTGTTTGTGTTAGGGGTGGCTGGATTTTGAGGTACATATGTTCGTATATGAGGATATGGTAGGGTATGTTGGGCGGGATGTCAAGTGAGGATGGCGGGTTGGTATTCTTAACATGCAGTGATATTGGATTTTACCCACCGATGCCAGCACACTAGCGCCAACGAATACACCAGCATCTGTATGCTCTTGGTGTAGCCCTTTGTACGACGCACTAATCGGTTCAACTTACTTCGCCATACCGAATGCAGCCCCTCATTCCAGTTCACCGCACCTCCCTTCCCCACCACATGCCGGTTGCGAGGAAACCACCGATACACAGGATATGCATCACTGCGATACAACTCTGCATCCGGTAAGCGCTCATACAAGCGCAAGAATGTCCTCTCGCTGCGGTCGCCCACCTCAAAGTCCACCCACCTGCTGCCGTCAGCCTCTTCTACCACTGCTGTCCATATCCACACATCTTCACGCAACTCCGCACGCCGAGCACGCTTGTATGTCCACATCTCATCACAGGACACCACCGCAGCAGCACGCTGCGCCTCTGCCCCCTCAGTCCGTCTACGACCACGCTCCCGCAGACGCTCTAATGCCTCACGCCCCCTTTTTTCACCCACCCGTGAACCGCTGTGGCGCTGTACCCAAACACTCTGCCTACGGCGCTCAAACTGCTGCCTTCCAGATACATCTTAACCGCCTGTGCCTTGAGGGCAGCGCTGGGGCGGTGATATGCAGCCTCTGGGAAGTAGCGGCGACCACAGTCTCCGCATCTGTAAGACTGCTTGCCGCGCGCTAGTCCGTTTTTGCGCATCCAGTTAGAGCCGCAGTCGATGCAGCGAATATCGTGGCGATAGGTACGTTCACGGGCCATAAGATACCTCACTGTGTTTGATGTTATGACATATTATAACTCATTATCTCTGTATGTTGAGAATACCTGGCGGGTTGGTAGCGTTTCCATTCAGGTGGTTGAGTTGTAGAATGAGGCGTAAGCCATTACCAGAGGGGGGAAACGAATGGGTATGCTATACCGACTGGAAGAGCAAGCAGAAAAGACGGTTACACAGGAAATACAAGACACGCTTCAAGATGCGCTGATGCTCTACAAGCCGATGTGCAAAGCCTGCGACCTAGCGATGGCACGCCACCACAGCTATCGACGCACACTCATCACCAAGTATGGCGCAGTGAACTTGGCAATGCCCGTGTTCAGATGTGGGAAGTGCGGAGATATGCAGAGTGGTATGGAACTAGTGGGCGATGTGGAGCGCCGCAAGTCGTACTCAAAAAAACGCGTGAAGAGGCGGTGAGACTGGCGGCGATGGGGTTGAGTTATGCCAAGGTCGGTGATCTGTATGGGTTCGCCAAGAGCGCCCTGTGCAAGTGGCTCAAGCAGGAGAAGTTGGAGCGACCTGAGCTTACTGGCGATGTGTCGGAGATGGACGGAGTGTGGGTGGGTGTTCGTGGCGGGAAGCAGGAGATGAAGGTGTTCCGGGACGACAAGGGCGGTGTGATGGCGTCGTTCGGGAGTTGGGAAGACACGCTGACCGAAGCCTATGAGCGTGGGATGAGACAGCCTGCCCACCTAGTGAGCGATGGGGACAGAGCGATAGCAGAGGCCATTGGAATGGTCTAGCCCATCAGCTTCGGGAGTACAAGCGCAATATAGGCGAAGTGGGCTGGGACGAAGCCAAAGAGTTGCTGATGTCAGAAGACTTGGCTGAGGCAAGGAAGTTGGTTGCACGGATAGTGAAGTTGACGGGTGGTCGTGGGTTGATTTGGTGCACTAAGGGACTGGCTCATCTGAGTACTGGTCAGTCTAGATACAAGACCACATCTCGGTTGGAGCGGTTTCAGCGAGAGATAAGGCGTCGTGAGCGAATGGGCACAGCGTGGACGCATCACAACCTGCTGGTACTGCTGCAACGCAGGGGGCTTCTGTCTTCGACCACCTGAATGGAAACGCTACCGTCTGAGTTGGGCGACTTGACTAACCTGACATCGTTGTGGCTGAGCAACAACAGCCTGACGGGGTGCATACCAGCGGCGCTGTTTGGTGTGAGAAACAACGATTTGGCAGATACGGGCCTGTTGTTCTGCGCGCCGATGTCAACACCTACGCCTACGCAGACACCAACACCTACGCCTACGCCAGTACTCACGCCTACGCAGACACCAACACCTGCGCCTACGCCTACGCCAGTACTGACGCCGACACCGACACTTACGCCGACGCCTACGCCTACGCCGGCACCGGAAGCCACCTGCTCCAGCGGCACGGCTGTACCAGAGCCGGCTTCGAACCCCGGTCTAGTGGCGGATTGCACGAACCTGCTGGCAGCGCTGGAATCCTTCACGAATGGCAACATAGTGCTGAATTGGTCGGCAGATCGCTCTATCCGCGAGTGGCGTGGCGTAACTGTGGCAAGCACGGTAGAGGCTAAAGATCGGGTGGAAGAGTTGGAGCTGATTAACACGAGGCTGACGGGTGAGATACCCGCTGAGTTGGGCGACCTTGCTAACCTGAAGAAGTTGACACTTTCGCAAAACCGACTAACGGGTGAGATACCGGCAGAACTAGGCGACCTTACAAACCTGACGCGGTTGCGTCTCAATGACAACCAATTAAGTGGGGCAATACCACCAGAGTTGGGTAACCTTGCTAACCTGAATCTCTTGTCTATCTACCGCAACCGTCTGGCGGGCGCGATACCCGCTGAGTTGGGCAACCTTGCTAACCTGAGGGTATTGCATCTCCACTCCAACGACATAACAGGGTGCATACCTGCGGCGCTGTTCGATGTGGAAGACAACGACATGGCAGAGTTAGGGCTGTCGTCCTGCGATTGACGGGTATCGGCAACATCCGTAGCGTCTAGCGACAAAGGCTAGCACGCCGGAAAAAAGGGGGCAGAGCGTTTCGCTCTGCCCCCTTTTCTGATGCGGCGGTTTGTTGTCGCAATAAGGTTCGTCTGATAGCAGTGGAAGCGAACGCAGTGTCGCAAGCGACTCTCGGAGCGGCACAGCCAATAGGTCCGGCGTGAGCGCTACTGCTGGTTCGGGCATACCGGTAGCGCGACGCAATGAAGCGCGCAGGTTTGGGTAGAAGATGGCTGGACAGGAACACTTTTACGAGGACTCGCTTGAGGGATTTATCTCAGATCTGAAGACGTTGGGATTCAGGCCCATCGATGGCTACAATGCCCGGAAATGGCGCGGGGCAATCCACCCGGCCTTTAGGAGCTGACGGACGCGGTGGCGATGGATATTTATATTGCGCCTGGATGGCCGTTTCAACCGCCCGCCCTTTTCGTGCAGGGACTCAACACCAACCATTCTACGCTAGACGGGTTCGTATGCTTGTGGCAGGATGGCGACTTCAGCCCGGAATGGACTACGGCTGAGGGACTGTTTTCGAGAATTGAAGAATGGTGTGAGAATGCCAAGCTTGGCTGGGAGGGACAGGATCTGGGACTCGACGCTCTTCTGAATTTCAAGGCGCAATCCGCCATCGCGGCGATTTTCAACCTGCCAACACTCGGTATTCGGAGAGGCGGCTGGGGGGACTGTCGAGGATTGGTTAATCTTAATCCTATGCGAGTGGATATTCTCCCCGGGCGCAAGCGGTTGGGGAATGAACTGCGCGGGATGTGGTTCCATGTGGGCGAATTGAAGTCGCCGCCACCGCGTCAACTTTCGGAAGTTTTAGCTAGCCTACCGAGAAAGCAGCGCAGGGGACTCCGGAAGGCGCTTGCAGAACGGCGGAATTCTCAGGAACTCGTTGCCAGCGGTGGAATTGACATCATTCTCTTCTGCTGGGAATGGCGTGGGAGGACGGACCTCCTGGTCATGGCGTGTAAAGGCGTAGGAGACACTGAGGAGATGATAGCGTTGCAACCCGGACCGAACGATGAGCAAACCTTGATTCTTCGGGCAGGTGCCGACGCATCCACTTTACGCTGTTGCAAAGCAGTCGTTTTTGGAGCGGGCGCACTTGGTGGACACACAGCATTGACACTTGCCGAGAGCGGGATAGGTTCCATAGAGATCGTCGATTATGATGTACTGCTGCCGGGCAATGTCGTCAGACATGTCGCTGGACACGATCAAGTAGGCAAACCCAAGGTGGACGCGGTAAAAGCCGCGATCGAAGCACATGCGCCATGGACAACAGTCAGTGTCTTCAAGAAGTCGCCCCCAGCACGCACACCAATGGAGTTGCGCGAGCGCGTAGCGGACGCCGACATCGTTATTGACACTACGGGAAACGAAGCTCTGACCTACTCGCTGGCAGTTGTCGCTGGGGCTATAGAGAAGCCCTTGGTTTCCGGGGCGCTCTACCGCGGGGGATTTATCGGTAGGGTGCAACGACAGGCTCTGCCGGATGATACTCTCATTCACCAGCGTGAGGATCTATCACGGTATCCGGAAATTCCTGTTGGAGACGAATCTGAGGAGTTCGCGGTTCCTCAATTGGGTTGCTCTGCGCCTGTGAACAACGCCCCTCCGTCGGCGGTGCTTGCTTGCGCTTCTTTAATTGTGCAAGTCACGGTGGATACAATGACTGGACGCCACGAATTCTCTGATGAAGTAGTTGATGTCTATCGGGCCATTCTGGAGCCTCCATTTGACCAAATCGGGAGGGTTTCTGTGCCAACATCGTACGCACACACATCCCAATGAGCTTTTTATCTCACATTAGACTGCTTTAAGACTTGCCTGAGGCAAGGAAGTTGGTTGCTCGGATAATGAAGTTGACGGGTAATCGTGGGCTGATTTGGTGCAAGAAGACGCTGGGTAAAGGACTGGCGCATCTGGGTACTAGCAGTTTAGATACAGGACCACATCTCGGTTGGAGCGGTTTCAGCGCGAGATAAGGCGTCTGGAGCGAATGGGTACGGCGTGGACGCATCACAACCTGCGGGTACTGCTGCAACGCCGGGGGCTTCTGCCATACACCACCTGAATGGAAACGCTACCTAGGTTCCGACTGTACCACCGACATAAATTTTACTTAAGCACAATCTGTCAGGATGCTACAATAGAGGCAATAACAATGCGTCCCAAAACCGAGACATCAGATGCGGAACAGTGGACACCGCCGGAATGAGTGGCGGTTGTGCTTAAGAGACGCTCATTCGGGGCATCCATGCAAGACTCCCAACTCAACCGAATTTCCAACTTCATCTGGGGCGTCGCCGATGACATACTCCGAGATCTGTATGTGCGCGGCAAATACCGTGATGTTATCCTGCCTATGACCGTTCTACGCCGCCTCGACGCCGTGCTGGAGCCTACCAAGCAGAAAGTTTTGGCAGAAAAGCAGTGGCTTGACGATGCCGTCATCTTGGAACAAGACAGCGTGTTGCAACAGATTGCTGGACAAGCCTTCTACAACACCTCGCCATTCACCCTGAGGGATTTATCGTCCCGCGCGTCGCAGCAGCAGCTCAAATCCGATTTCACCGCATACTTGGACGGATTTTCTCCTAATGTCCAAGACATCTTGGAAAAGTTCGAGTTCCGCAACCAGCTCAACCGCCTGTCGGAGGGCGACGCTCTCGCTACTCTCATCGAGCGGTTCCTATCCCCGGATATCAACCTCAGCCCAGAGCCGTTGTTGAACGCAGACGGCTCGGTACGGCTTCCCGGTTTGGATAACCACGCCATGGGCACCATATTTGAAGACCTTGTGCGCCGATTTAACGAGGAAAACAATGAGGAAGCCGGCGAGCACTGGACGCCGCGCGATGCCGTTGAGCTAATGGCGCAACTGGTTTTCCGTCCGGTTGCCGACCATATTCAATCAGGCACCTACCTGCTTTACGACGGCGCTTTGGGCACCGGCGGAATGCTCACCATCGCCGAGCAGACGCTTCAGGGCTTGGCGGAGCAGCGCGGCAAATCCGTGTCAACTCACATCTATGGGCAGGAGGTCAACTCTGAGACCTACGCTATCTGCAAGGCTGACCTGCTGCTCAAAGGCGAGCAGGGCGCGGACGCCAACATCATCGGCGGCCCCCAGCATTCCACTTTGTCCAACGACGCCTTTAAGACCCAAACTTTCGACTTTATGCTCAGCAACCCGCCTTACGGCAAGAGCTGGAAGACCGACCGCGACCGCATGGGCGGCAGGACAAGGATGAACGATCCCAGGTTCGTTATACAGCACGCCGATGACCCTGAGTATTCCCTGGCTACTCGGGTCAGCGACGGGCAGATGATGTTCCTCGCCAATATGCTCAGCAAGATGAAGCCTGACACCCCATTGGGCAGCCGCATCGCCGAAGTCCATAACGGCAGTTCCCTGTTCACCGGCGACGCCGGACAGGGCGAAAGCAATGTACGCCGCTGGATTATCGAAAACGACTGGCTGGAAGCCATCGTCGCACTGCCTCTCAATATGTTCTACAACACCAGCATCGCCACCTACATCTGGGTGCTCACCAATCGCAAACCGTCCCATCGGCAGGGCAGCATACAGCTGATTGACGCCACAGGATGGTTCACGCCGCTACGCAAGAACTTGGGGCAGAAGAACTGCGAGTTGTCGCCAGCCGACATTGAGCGCATCACCGACACTTTCTTGGCTTTCGAGGAAACGGCGGAGTCCAAAATCTTTCCCAACGCCGCCTTCGGCTACTGGAAGGTTACCGTCGATAGACCACTGCGAATCAAAGGCACAGCCCCGGAAAAAGTCTATAAAGCTGCCGAGATTAGGCAACTTCGCTCCACCGGAACACGGGACAAGGACGCAACGCCGGTCATAAAGAAAGCGCACCGCAAGAGCGCCAAAGCCGCTCCGCTGAACGGGTTATTCTCCGCCACCATCGAGGGCAAGCCCGCAGTCGTGGAGTACGAGCCGGACCCGCAGTTGCGGGACACCGAGCAGATACCGTTGCTGTATGATAGCGGCATCGAAGCCTTCCTACGCCGTGAGGTGCTGCCCTATGCCGCCGATGCTTGGTACAACCCGAACAAAGTGAAAATCGGCTACGAAATCAGCTTCAACCGCCACTTCTACAAGCCAGAACCCATGCGTCCTCTGGAAGAGATACGGGCCGATATTCTGGCATTGGAGCAGGAAAGCGAAGGGCTATTGAATAGTATCATCTCAGGGAATCCAGCATGAAGATGCCAAATCTATTCAGGCGAGTACATTCGCAGTCAATGACAGTGCGGTTGAGCTTGCCCGGAACGGCCTCAATTTCCTGGACTGCTTCGTTCAAGGACGCTGATAAACTTGCTGCTTGGGAGCTGTATGTCGAGATGGCTACTACTGTAGTCACCCAACCAATGGGTGATGAAAGCGGTGACGAAAGTACAGCCCTACATAGCTTGTACTCGTTATTCCCGACTACTCGTGAAATACTCCGGCGACACGGACAGCCGGCTAATGAGTGCGGTAAGGTAGCCATCGCCATGCTGAACCAGGGAGTGCGCCCATTTACTACCAAATGGCACCGTGAAGCCCTATCTGGTGCCTTCAACGACAAGTTGAAACAACAGGAGTTCCGAACCGAGCTTGCAGAACTACAAAAACACTTGCTGAATTACGTCGAGCAACTGCAGAAAATCGCTGGAGTAACTGGATTCCCTGACCCACAAGACCCAAAAGGAGAACCACTTGTACCAACAAGCACCGAGGCATAAAGTTTTCGTCAGCTTCCATCACGCTGACCAAGCCTACAAAGATCGGTTTGTGCAGTTCATGGACAACGACATGGTTGACCAATCAGTAGAGGATGGCGACATCGACGACGAAAACCTCGCCACAGAGACAATCCGCCAGTACATCAGGGACCGATTCATCAGAGACGCAACCGTCACGGTGGTGCTCATCGGCCCTTGCACTTGGCAGCGCAAGCACGTTGATTGGGAAATCGGCTCCAGCTTGCGAGACACGCGATTGAACTCAAGATGCGGACTGCTCGGCATATTACTGCCTAGCCACGCCAACTATCGGCACAGGACATATAACCCAAGACTTATCCCACCACGACTAGCGGACAACTGTAACGGCAACGATCCTTTCGCCCGGATATACCACTGGACACAAGATGGCAACTCCATCAGAAATTGGATCCACACCGCATTTCAGAGGCGAGGTGGAACACCGCCCAACAACAGCCGCCGGCAATACAGCCGCAACCGGAGCGGTAACTGTTCATACGGGTGGTCATCATGAAAATCAAAAAGATGATTCCTGCATACCCAAAGTACAGGACATCGAGCGTCCCATGGCTGGGAGATGTGCCGGCACATTGGGAGGTGCGGCGAATGCGAAGTATAGTAGATATAAGGGTGAGCAACGTTGACAAGCACGCCAAAGACGGCGAGATTCCAGTCCAGCTTTGTAACTATGTTGATGTTTATAACAACGACCGTATTACCCATAACATCAGATTCATGCGCGCCACTGCAACCCTAAATGAAATAGAGCGCTTTAGGCTGGAAACAGGCGATGTCCTGATTACAAAGGATTCCGAAGTATGGACTGACATCGGAGTGCCTGCATTTGTCGAATATGCGGCACAGGATTTGGTTTGCGGTTACCACCTAGCATTGCTGCGACCCTTGCAGGCAACGCTAAACGGCGTCTATCTCTTTCGAGTTTTACAAAGCAAGACCACTGCTTACCAGCGCAGCCTACCACAACGCCATGCTCAACTCGGACCGGCAGAACGCGCGGATTGAGCACGACGCTGCCATATGCCGCCGGATCACAGACATGGTGCGCTGTAACACGGAACTGTACAAGCAGTACACCGAGAACGCCGGTTTTCGCGATTGGCTAAACAGTCGGGTCTTTGATCTCACCTACGAGCCATTCAAGCTCGATTAGCGGGCATTGGGGTGGTGAGGGCAATGATGGCCGACCAGTGTTCGGGGCTAGAAGCACACCCCGAAATCGTCTCTATCCGATGTATCGTGGAATTACAGGAGCCGGGTTGTTGTCTCAATTCTCGTCTTTCCCAGACCAGAGCCATATCAACCGGGTGCGAGATGCCTTATGGGAGCAACCTAACGGTAGGGCGTCGATTATGGTCGGAGCCGGCTTCAGTAGGAGTGCAAAACCCACACAACCGGATGGGAACAGTATTCCTCTATGGCGGGACATCGCAAGAGAGATGTTTCATAGGCTATATCCGCAGTACACAAACGACGGGTCGCAAAATACATCTCTGGACACGAGACCAGATTACGATGCGCTGAGACTGGCACAAGAATACGAGACGGGCTTCGGTCGCAACGACCTACACAAGTTCTTGCAAGAACTCGTCAGAGATAATGAGTTTAATCCCGGTGATGTGCATCGACGCCTATTGCGTCTTCCCTGGCGCGATGTGTTCACGACAAACTGGGACACGCTATTGGAGCGAACCGCGATAACTGAGCGCGCGTACAGTGTAGTTCAAAACTCCTATGAACTTCCACTCAAGAGTCAGCCGCGCATCGTGAAGCTGCACGGGTCCCTTCCATCGCAATTCCCGCTCATATTCACTCAGGAAGACTACAGAACATATCCTACGGAGTACGCTCCGTTCGTGAATACCGTGCAGCAGGCGCTGATGGAGACCGTTTTCTGTCTCATAGGCTTCTCCGGCGACGACCCGAACTTTCTGCAATGGTCAGGCTGGGTACGCGACAATCTAGGTGCCGCCGCGCCGAAGATATACTTAGCCGGCTGGCTCGACCTATCCATTCACAGACGGCGTATGATGGAAGATCGGGGCATCGTTCCCATCGACCTTGCTCGTCATCCGCAGGCTCATCAGTGGCCCGAACACTTGCGTCATGAATACGCAACGATATGGGTGCTACACACACTGGAAAATGGAAAGCCTTATGACCAGACGACTTGGCCTTCGCCTCCTGTCCAAGATAAGCGAGATGTACCCGAGTTGCTTCAACCTGTTCAGGAACTCGTATCTGCCGTCCCTCAAAAACAACCCGAATGGAATCGAAACAGTACAAACCTGTTCGATGAAAAGGAAGAATCAGAGCGAGGCAGGGAAACTATCAAAGTTTGGAAGCACAATAGGCTATTGTATCCGGGTTGGTTGGCGTTTCCTTCAGGGCACGAGCGAGAAAGACTCAGGCGGCACATCTATAGTTGGGAACCGGCAATCCTAAATGCTTTGCCTAGACTCACCCCAGTAGAGCGACTATACGCCGTTCGTGAACTGATCTGGCAGCGAGAAATACTGCTCGAGCCACTCACTCCGAACCTTGAGGCAAAAGCACAGGAAGTCTTGAATTCCATAGACTGCGAGAAGCGCACAATAGACGGCGTTGCAGATGCGAGTAGTGATTGGACCGACATCCGAGAAGCATGGAGGGCTATAGGGCTTGCACTCGTTACAGTTGCACGAATGGATTGCAAGCGTGCGCTATTCGAACAGCGTCTCGACAGATTGAAGCAATTCACCAACGACTATATCGATGTGAGTCATCGTATTAAGCATGAAGGCTGTCTCTGGGACATCTTCACACTGGACTTTGAATCCCTAAACCAACGGTTGGATAACTGGGAAGTCGTCAACTGCGATCCTATGTGGATGCTTCGGAAGGCGGCTCTGCTCACGGAGGTAGGCCGGATAGACGAATCAAGACCACTGGTTCAAACTGCACTGAATCTAATCCGCGAGAATTACGCCCGAAACAGCAGCATCGCTAACGCCTCGCGCGAAAGTTGGGCATTGGCGTCCGCATTGACATTGGAAAATCGACACGATTTTCACACTAGGTGGGATAACCTCGCTTCGCAGAGATGCAATGCCTTGCAAGACATAGACCTCCTGTTACGCAGAATTGAAGGGGATGCAGAACGAAGAGAAGCGCCTCCATTTGACTTGGGAATTAGTAGAAGTACGGGCATTCGCATTTCAAACGAGAAATACAATAGATAGGTCGCCGCTTATGGGAGCGTGCGTCTAGTGGAAGTTGCGGGGTTGCCACTGACTAACAATCCTGGCGACAGTTCCCCTCACCCCATATCAATAACGCAAGGATTGCTAATCAAGGCTGTGGACGCATTGGCAGACGCCGCCCCGGACTTGGCTATTCGACTTGTGCTGCGATGGTGCAATAGCGACACCGATAAAACACTCGAACGCGTTCTGGCGCGCACTCGCGTTGCTCGTCTACCGGAAGATTCCGCGAGGATACTCTCCGAGATGTGCGAAAGTGTAATCAACTATGCGCTTCCTCGCTTGAATACGGCAGATACTCCGCCTCTCATCAACCCTTGGGTTCGACGAGCAAGCGTGGCCCTAGAGGTACTATCCCGTCTTGTTCTGCGCCTCCCGTCCGATTCGGTAGCCGCTACTCTGGAGTTGGCTCTTGATTGCTTGAAGAACTCAGTCATCAGGGGAAATGTCTTGTTTGGTCATTCCGTCTCTAACCTGTTGCGTAGGTCGTGGGACGCCCTCTGTGACGAACACCGCGCTCGCCATGCATTGAGTCTTCTAGCTATGCCATTTGAAGGAGAGGATGGACTCGCAGCGAATTTCACTTACCAAGATCCTGGCTCGTTGGTGTCAGAGTATGAAGTTGCAAATGTCCGTTCTTTGGACAATGAAAACCAATTTCGAGATGTCATCAATTTTCTCCTCAGTAGCCTGAATAGCGAAGATAATCGAGTACACGGGAAAGCGGCAATTAGGTTACTCACTCTGGTAAACGCAGGATGTCTGACGGCAGATGAAACTGATGATGCGGCAAATGCGCTCTGGGCAAAAGACGACCCTATTCCCGGCAGTCCGACCTCAACGACGCTTTTACATTATGTCTATTTTGCGCTGCCTGAAATGAATCCCGGTCAGGCCGAATGCTCATTTAGAAAGAAATGGCTAGCCACTGACAAAGACTTAGGGGAAGATATGACTATAGCCGGAAGTGTGCTCGAACAGGTCGGCAAGGCGCTTGATATGTCTGATAGGCATAAGTATTCACTGCCACTATCCTCCGAAGAGCAAAAATATCTCATGGACTGTGTTCTTAAGGTTGCTGAAAATCTATCTAAAGGCGCCAGGGCATCCAAAGGACCCTTACCTCCTACAATCATCCAGGGCATAGACTCAACTTTGGTCGAGATTGAAATCCCCAAGGATATTGCGGAGCAGTTGTATGAAGTGGTCTCTGCAATGCGAGAGGTACCGAACGCCGGTAAGCACCACCCGTTGTTAGAGTTGTCAGGCATGCGCGAACAGCAAGCAGATTTCGTCTACTCAGTGATGCTTGGACTGATTAAGGCAATGCCTGACCGTGTTGAGGAAATCGCCGTCTGGATAAGGCTGGGGCTTACTTCCGACGATGACCTGCAAGTCAAACCTGCTATGTCAACGCTTCAGTCTTGGATGTCCGCTTCGGAATTTGAATCCAATGCCATCATCCCGCCCCATGAAGACCTTGTGCGAGAAATCGGCGTTGTGATAGCCACACGCCGGAGAGTTGCGCTTCCACACGCACTAGATGTCGCCAACTGGGTGTTTGAAAGCGGCGATACAACACAACGGGAAACCATCAGTCAGCTAGTGTTGCAGGGACTCTCCTACCTCATTGAAGAGTTGCGATACGATCGTGAAGATGAAGACGTTGACTATGTTCCAACGATAAGGTTTCTGTGCGCCCAACTTGCAAAGTCGATGGCGCAAAAGGGATATGCTGAGTCATCCGTAATATGTCGATGGGTGGACATAGCCAAGGAAGACCCTTTGCCGGAAGTAAGGCACATTTTCATACCCGGTAGTTGAGATGTACCTCGGTTTCTACCGATAGTCATATGGTCAAAAATAGTGAGAGCAATACTGTGATAGCGACTAAACACAATGTTCTATTAAGAGGCCGAATTAGTCTCTGAGTATCGCAATCTACCACCCTTAGTTTGCCACTTTTGCGAGTCGGCGGACAATCTATCCTCTTGCAAATCAGTGACAACTGAACATCATGCTGTTCTGGACAGAGTTCGAATGGTTGCCGACATAGCGTGTCTTAATGACAACGGTGAGCTGATAGCGGTGATAGAAGTGATTGATACCCTCCACCGCGTCCAAAGGTTGTGCAGTATCAGCGCAAACTTCCAACGGCATTTTATGTGTTGGTCGACGCGCTGTCTGATGATGAGTTCAGCGGATGATTGTTCACCGGATTGCTGGACATGGCAGAACGACCCTAACTTTCACAACTTTTGGTTACTATGTGCCACGAAACCAATCATCCATAGGTTTTTCCTCCGGCCTCTCCAACAACTCGTAATCGCAGTACCTCACACCCTTGCGCTCCTTATTTTACTCAGGGGGATTCATGAACTGCTGGCAGTACCGTTCCATTTTCGTCACTGTCGATAATGTCGCGGCTGACGCAGAAACAATCAGAGATACTCTGTATGGGTATACTCAGCGCCCCCGGTATCCGCCAAAACCAATGCTGCCTCGTATTGACGCTTCATCAGATGATATATCGCTAGAGTGATGCTCAACATGCCTACAAAGAAAGAATGGTGGTATATGCAAGATTCCGAGCGATGCTGGTAGGTCTCACGACTCAGGGCAAGGCGATTCCATGCTTGGCTAGTCAGATATATAATTCCCTTTGATTACCTTGCCAGCGCACCGCAAGCGATCTTTGGTGATTTCAGCGATATTGAGAGGCTTGTGAATCTCTTCTAAGTATTCAACTGCTATTCTTTGCTCTTTTTTTCTTGGGATCGAGTCGCTCCGGCAATTGAACTTGGATATACCGACGGTTGCCACCATCCTTTACATTTCGAGACATGACCGCGTGCCCTGTGGTACCTGACCCGGCGAAAAAGTCTAATGTGTGTTGATATTCAAGCTTCTCGGACTAAAAATCGCCATTTTTTCGGCACTAAAGAAACCCAAACGAGTCAGGTTCGCCCTTTCGCATAAGCCACACCATATAGTGACTATGGAAGCGAATGGACATTTGAGTGAACGAATCACGCAGATACTGATACGATTTCGTAATCTGTCACGTTGCAAGAGCAAAGAGCTGCATACCTACACCCAATAAGACGCATATATCTATCCAAAGACCAACCCATCTGCCGATCAGATTTGTGATGTGTCGAATTGAGTGTCATGGGTGAAAGACTAAAGTCACTGACTTCTCCGGATCACCAGTAACTGGACCTTTGATGAATCTTCTCAATACCGTTATCTGTTAGTAGGTAAGCACCTGTCAGCTTGCGAAACTTCAGCGACTCTGAGTCCTTATCATCCGCTCCAACTACCATTTTCTCGCCAACGACTGCCCAACATAGGGCAAGGTCATTTTCAGCCAAGAACTGCTTCAAATCACTCTCCCTCATCAACAAGGCGTTAGCACCGTCCTCGTGAGATGTAGGATCAAATGCTACTATGCGACCTTGATTGTCTTTGAAATCGGACCCCATGCCTGTCCATCTGAGTTCTAGTTTCTCTGTGAATGTCGCATCAGGAAGGCATAAACTGTATCCATTATCGATTGAGCAGTCAAAACTGCCACTTTCGGCGACATAGTGCAAAGAGGCTGGTAAAAGGCGAATCGGACATTTGCCCCCGGCATTGCTCCACCCGTGCCTCTCATCATCTGAATGAAACAACTCGGTTAGGTATTTGAACGCAGGCGACCAAGCATATTCACCAAGGAATACATCACTGCTATAGCACTCAGGTGCATTAGGCATCCATCGTCCCCAAAAGTCCACACCTTTCGCCCACTCCGAGAACTCATTTACGTCTGTGGCATGAATGAAGTAAGCTTGGCAGGCAATTCCTATCCGTCTCTGGGGTTGATCGTACCGCTCAGTACTGGCGGAATTAGGCTGCTCCCAAATGAAAGAGCCGTCCACAATGAGCCACTTAGTTGCTTCGGTACTATGAACAGCTTGCAGGAGTTCCTTTATTTCCGGTATGTCACTATCAGTATCAAGCCAAGTCTGATGACTTATGTCTTCGTTCCAATCTTCATAAGCGGTTTGTGCCCACCACGATAGACTCTGACCATGAAAGCCCATGCCGCCGGGTTTAGACGCCAGCATGCATGATGGGTCGATGTCACGAAGAGAGTCCTGCCATGTGCCCTGAAATACCTGACCACTATCGTTGTATTCAGGACTGTACTGATAATTGTCAGCCAAGTATGCGAGGATTTCATGATAGGCAATCCATTGATACTTCTTGCCCATTCGTTCAGCCTTATTGGCCTGCCTGCCTTTGTATCCGATTGATATGCTGTCAAACGCTCCCAATCGTTCGACTGTCCATCCCAAGTCAAAGACGCGCCATACTATGTAACGCTGAATTTCTCTCAGATCAAATCCAGGGAATTTCTCGGATTGCGACTGCCAAATGTTTTCTAACTCCGAACGACCGGGGTCAGTCATTGCGGACAACATCTTTGAACGACCTATTTCAATTTCGGGAGCGTTCTTCTCATCAAAGGTCAAACCGATGCTACTATCTTCTTCCTTTTGTCTTTGCTTAGTTTCCACAAACTCAATAGTGATTCCACCGGCGCCTCTTTCCTCTTCAGATTTTTTGAACTTTTTCCAAGCCATCCGCTCATAGTAGTTCATATTCTGCAGCAGGGCTTGCAGCCGTTCATCAGGTGACTGCCACATATCTTCATCAATTCTCAAGCTCATCCACCGATAGCTACAAGTGCTGAGATTGGTTCCAATAACATAATGTGAGAAGTCGTCGGCCGTCACCGACCATCGGATGCGGTTTCTGGCCCATTCCGGAGTTCCCCATTTACCCGCTTTGTCGTTCCAATGTGGCGTCAGGCGATCTATTTCGGTATCGTCCGGAATGCGGGGCCAATCGCTCCCGTACGGAGGACGAAGCAATTTCTCGTCGATAGCCATATTCTTATTTAGATAGAGGGCGCGCTCAACTACTCCACGGGCATAGTCGCGGAGCAATACATGCACTGGTGGCTTGCCGGAATCGAATATGTTCTCATAGACAGCGCGTCCTAGCTTTTCAATCTCTCCTGCGTCTTGGATTCGCATCGCCATGCCATAAGCCGTGGCGTAAACACGCTCTCGAATGTAGGGATCGTCGACGCTGTCAAATCGGTGGAGTATGCGAACCGCTGTATCAATTCTGCCTGTCAGCAATGAGACAAGGGCCTTCGTCGACTTGTCGCGTAGGAAGCGATTAGGGGTTGAGAACATCCACGCGAGGGTTGTTGCCGCCAGTTCAACTACTTCGTCCACTATATCATCGCTTGAAGTTATGCCGGACGCCCAATCAACTAACCTGTGTACGGGACCTTCACAGTTTTGCCAAGCGTGATGCAAGTAAATGCTCCACCAAGCGTCCCTGTCCGGCATAGCGTGGCTCCTAAGTATCCTATCCAATGTATCTGCATTGAAATAGTGTCCAGGGATTGTTGCGACGGTTAGCATAGTGTCGACTACATCCTCAACCGCACCCATTTGGATGAATTCGTTGAGAACAGCAAGGGTATCGTCTGTAAACGCATCCGGCTTGCGCCATACTATGCTCTGCAAGAACGCATCTCCGATGTACCATGCATTGTCCAAGAGTGAGGGTGCAAGCCTAATCAGTTCCTGCCCTGTGCGTTCCGGAACTTGAACGCACATAGCCTCTAGGATGCCTTCAGGCGTATAGATGGACTTATCAGAAATAAACGCCAATCCGCCACCTTCCACAAAGGCAGCATTGGGATTGTTCGGGTCCAAGTGCTTTTGTATCAAAAAGTCGACTATTATGTGATCTGAGAATCGCTCGTAGGCGAAGCGGACGATCTCATCAGACTGTCCGTCTAGCCAAGCTATATCTTCGTCAAGCACGTCTTCGACTATCAAACCGCGGTAGAGTGAATTGCTGAATCCCTGCCCCGGCAGCAACTGGTTCACCACCTTTTCAGTCTGTTGCCTTGGAAGCCGTGTCGTGGTCGGGTCAATTTCAAGCATCCGTCTTGCAACTGTTTCCAGTGAACACCGAACAAGGTTGTCATTCGGATTGTAGTCAAGAGTTTTCGCAAGGCGGTTATTCACTGCCTTGAGGTAGATGTCGAAAGTTTCCGTAACTCCGGAGAACCCTCGCGGAAGTATGTGCTCACCAGCGTCTTTCAATCCTTCAAAGATTATTTTTAAGAAAAGCGGGTTCTGGAACTCAGGATTCAGGATTGGGGTCGAGGGAAACTCAATCTTGTAATGCTCGGAGAATTTTTGCACAGCATCGTATTGGTGTCCCTCAAACCCCATATGAGTTACATTCACCGCTCGTTCGCGTACATTGCCAGGGATTACACTTTCTTCGTATGAAGAGCGCACCGAGAGTATCGTGCCAATCCAAGGGGATTTCTCAATTCGAGATAGAAACGATGACAAGTGAGGCGGCCAGATTTCACGGCCGCGTCCTTCGTTAATCGCGTCTATAATTAGTAGCGCGCGCCGATTGGCTGCCTGACCTGCTGCTTCCAATGCGCCTACAAACTGATCAGAAGTCGCATCGCGGGGCAGGTCAAGATGCTGAAGCGCCTGTGTCCATGGCTCTGCCGAGTCGGTGAATCGTTGTCCCATCAGCAAAATCGTAGGCAAGTCTTTCTTGATGCGATTACTCGCCGCATCGCAGAGTAGATGTGTCTTGCCGACTCCCGCATGGCCCTTGAGTATCATCACGTTGGCGTTTGCAATTTCATCGGCGTGCTTGAGTTTGTTTCGGGCTTCCCGAAGCCTATACTTCAGGCGCCTAACAAGATGCAGTACATCCCTGTATAGATTTGTTCGGTATGGTGAGCGGTCATTGGTCGCAATCTGTTGTGAATCATGCTCTAGTGAAAATTTTTCGAGCAACCCTTCTATTTTCTTGGATTCTGCTAACGCCACTTCAATTCTTTCGACTATATCCACAACTGGAAATTCATCTATCAGTCCAGGACTGATAGATGAGAACGCGTCCAAGATAGCCACTCTTGACTTTAACAGTTCGCTCAGTTCAACTCTTTCGCGCAGTTTTTCCGCTTCTTCCTTCGAAAGGCTGATATTTTGGAAATCGTGCCGAACATCGCGCGCTATCGCCTTTACGCTGTGCACGGCTGCGTCCGTCCTACCAAACAGATCCAAATCACGCGCTATGGGCAAATCAACATGTATTTGAGGCGTGTAGCGGGGGCCGGCTGCACCTACCACCTCTTTAAGATGGTTTTCGTACCATGCTCTGTCGAAGTAACGCTCATTAAACCAGAAGAACCATCGCCCTATCTGCTGAGGTTGAGATAATTGCTCAAGCAGTTCTGACTCGCCCCACCAGACGAATTCAACATTCATGCCGCGCTCTTGCGCCCACCCCTGCCATTTGGAAACGCGCGCTTCCCACTTCTGCTTGGCTGTTGTTTGACCGGGGCTGGGGTTATGCGACTTATTCCAGGGTATGCAGATGAAATAGCGAACCAATTTAGGATGTTTGGTTAACGCGGTCTTCACGGAATTATCGAGTTGTCCCCATTGGCTATTCGTCAAGGAAGATGTGAAATACTTGGTTTGCCATCCCCATTCGCTGCCGTTATCAAAGACACAGTAGCACTCCACACCGGCATCGGGCGCTCCAACTCGCTCGAACTGGGCATCAGCCGGGGCTTTTTCCCGCGCTAGTTGAGCAACCAACTCCTCAAAGCCGTCCCTTTTGGAGCCATTTATCGCTCGGATGGATTGCCAGTCAAGGTTCATCAGCTCGTATCCTAGTTTTCTCTCGACACATCACATGAAGTCTGTCCCAATGAGACGATTTCACAGATAAGTCAAGTCAGTGTAGGCTTGTAATCAGACAGAATTCAACGCTACCGACGAACCCTCGGAATGTACGCTACACCGTTTATATTTATGGTATAAATTAACGCAATTCAGTTTGAGACGAGTGGTCATTGCAGTTAAGAGAAACTGTGATGTTCCTCACCTCACTTCTTGGACAGACTTCAACTGTCTAAAGCAAACAGCCCCGAACAATATGCTCACATTTACTCTATTCGAAGTCTGATATACTCATCAAGTACTTCTTATGACCCTCGCGGGAAAGCTGGGACAGGTTACACTTCGGGAGATGCGCGTTGACTACGACTATTGACAGACCGAACAAGAATGCACTCAGCAAGGCGCTCGACATCTATCGAGACGCCATGCGCCCATTCATAGTTCGAAGCCTTCGGCGTGTTCAGGGAGCCAAAGTCGAAGACACCATAGCGAGATTACTCAACGACTATCAGAGGATGCAGTTTCAAGACAACCTGCGTCGCAATCCGGCAAATATAGAGGCAGCGATAGACATCAACGACTTTCCTGTCTTAATTTCCAAAGGCTGGCGCATTGCCTTTCAGAGAGAGTTTCCAAGTGGGGACAGAGCCGTTCAGAATGCTGCGTGGCAGATAACCGAAGCGCGTAACAGCGTGTCGCATCCAGGAACGCAGGATTTAGACGCAGAATTTGTAAGATCACGTCTGTTTGACATTGCAGACACACTCGGCAGGATAAACGCGCCGCAGCAGAAGGCCGAAGTCGAGAGAATCCGCGACGCTCTGTTCACCCCACAACCGGCAGCGACTCAACAAGACACATTACCCCAATCAGAAGGCTCGGCGGGCGCAACTGCTTCGCGTCGCTCATCTAGCCATGCTCTTACGCCTTGGCGTGATGTGATACACCCCAATCCGGATGTCGCTCAGGGCAGTTTTCAGCAGGCCGAGTTCGCAGCGGACCTCCAGCAGGTCTATGATGGTCGCGCCCGCGCCACCCAATATGGCAACCCTGTCAGCTTCTTCAATCATACTTATATCACACCCGGTATTCGGACATTGCTGCTCAATACTCTAAAGCGTCTTGCTGATAGCGGTGGTGATCCGGTTATCCAGACCAAGACCGGATTCGGCGGCGGCAAGACACACAGCCTAATCGCTCTTTACCATCTAGTGGAGAACGCAGACGCGCTGACCCGTAGCGGAGATAGAGGCGAGTCCGCCCAAACAGTCGCCAACATAAGGGCGATTATGGAAGAGGCCGGCATAGATCCTGAAGCCGGCCTGGAAGCCAAAGTCGCCGTGTTGGTTGGTACGCATCTCGCGCCGACCGATCCCAGCACGACCGCAAACGGCGCCCCGCTCAATACACTCTGGGGCGAGATGGCGTACCAGTTGGGCGGTCAGGAAGCATACGACATAATAGGCGACGCCGCGCGCCAAGGCACCGCGCCCGGCGGAAGACAGCTCGATGAATTGTTAAAGTCCACCGCCCCTTGCGTCATACTCTTTGACGAACTCGTAGCTTATGTGAGGAACGCGGGTGCGGCGCAGGACAACATCTACACATTCGTTCAGACACTCACAGAAGCCGTTCGCAGAAACAGCCGCACGGCGTTGGTCGTAACCCTGCCGGAAAGCGCCATAGAAGCTGGCGGTCAAGGGGGGCACGAAGCTCTCGCCAGACTCGATCATCTATTGGGACGAATAGAAGCCACATGGGAGCCTTTGGAAGTCCACGAAGCTTTCGAGGTCGTGCGCCGCAGGCTGTTCGGCAGTGCCATCAACGAGGTAGCAAGAGACCGCACCTGCGATGCCTTCTCAAGCATGTACGGCAGGGGTGGGCGCAGCGACTACCCCTCGGAAGCTTCAGAGCAGCGCTATCTGGAGCGGATGAAGGAATGCTACCCTATACATCCGGAGATTTTCGACAGGCTGTATTCGGACTGGTCGTCCATCCCTCGCTTTCAGCGAACTCGCGCGGTGCTGAGGATGCTCGCAACCTGCATTAGCCGCCTTTACATCAGCGGCAATTCGTCCCCGCTCATCATGCCTGCCAATCTGACACTCGACGACCCTGCTTTTGCCAATGAGTTCGCAAACCTCTTGCCGGGAAACTGGTCACCGGTGCTCACGGAAGTGGACAGCGACAATTCATTGACAGACTCGATAGATGGAGGCTCGCAACCCTTTGGCAGAGTCGGCGGCGCGGCACGGCGCATAGCTCGTTGCGTGTTCTTGGGGAGCGCCCCAAGTGGCAGCATAAGAGGCATAGACCGGAGTCGCATCAATTTGGGAGTCGTAATGCCGGGGCAAGGCACAGCCGTGTACAACGATGCGCTAAACCGTATGTCCGGCGACCTGTACTATCTATACAATAACGACGGCAGATATTACTTCCACGCCGAAGAGAATCTGAACAAGGTCGTCGCTGACCGCGCCGACAACTTTGACGAAAGGGAGGTGCTCGACAAGATACGGCAGTTTATGGAGGAGGCTATTGGGCGCAGGCCGAATGTTATCGTATTTCCCATCAGTCACGGTGATATTCCGGATGCGGATTTCGTTCGGCTCGTGGTCCTGCCGCCGGACAAGTGGCTACCCAGTAGATCCCAAGAGAGCGACGAAGCAACTCCCACCATCATGAACATGCTTCGCAATCGGGGTGATGCTGTGAGAATTCGCAAGAACACGCTGCTCTTCCTAGGTGCGCGCAGAGACGAAATCAGGAGCCTAAACCGCGCCATCAGGTCGTATCTTGCGTGGCATTCTATAATCAGCGGCAGTCGTAGCATCGAAAACTTACAAGGGGATCGCTTCAGACAAGCGCACACAAGCGTCGATAAAGCGGAGCGCGAAGTCCGCTCCAGATTGGTGAACGCATATCGCTGGGCGATAGACCCGGCGCAGCCTGACCCTCAACATGCCGAGTATTTCCTGAGCAGATGGCAAGTCGATGCGCCCAGCACCGCCAATCTGACCACGATAACAGATAGCGCCTTCGCCAAGTTCTATGAGCAAGAGGCGCTCGTGCCTAGCATCTCTACCGCCGCCCTCGATACTCTTCTGAAACAGTACATCTGGAGCGACAGCCGCGAGCACATCGAGATAGACGACCTTTGGAACATGCTGACCAGCAATGTCTATATGCACCGCCTAATCGATAAGTCCGTGCTGATGAGTTGCATTGAGCGAGGTGTGCCTGAAGCCAAGTTCGGATACGCTGACGGACACGACCAGAATGCGGATGATATACCGTACACCGACATGCGTTTCGGCGAACCGCTGACGGGTTACTCAAGTCTCATCGCAGAGAGAAGGAGCGGCCTGCTAGTCAACCCCGAAACGGCTCAGACATGGAAGGACCTGAAATCTGAGCTTGAAGCGCAGCAAGAGCAGCCACAACAAGGTCAGGATGGAGAAGGGACTTCCACCGACTCTAATTCCGCAGAGAGTCAGCAGGATGCGGCACAACGCAGGCACACAGCGTTCAAGCCGAAGAGCATCATTGTCGGCAAAGTCGTGCAGGGCGACATAGACCTGAACGACATCAGCCAGTTGCGCGAGGAGATAATCCGCAATCTGAACGACGACGGCGGCGAAATAACCGTCAGCGTTACCGTATCAGCCAGCAAACCGGATGGCTTCTCCGAAAACACCGTCCGCTCCATACGCGAAAACAGCGAGCAACTCGGACTGAACTTCGAGCCAGTGGAAGAGTAGACTGACATGCGACGCATTCACCGATAGCCAAACCGACAGATATGGCAAAAAGCGTGAGCGATTATGACGATACATGTCGAGTGAATCCGAATATCGTATTATCCCACTTAAAAGTAAAGGCAACCGCCCAATGCAGCCTGTATACCGTCGCAAACTGATTGAAGTTGACCTACCGCTCGACGAGATAAACGCTGAATCAGCGCGGGAAAAGTCCATACGGCACGGGCACCCCAGCACGCTGCACCTGTGGTGGTCGCGTAAGCCGTTGGCTGCCTGCCGTGCCGTCATCTTCGCCAGTTTAGTGGACGACCCCGGCGACTGCGTGGACGAGTTCCCCACGCCAGAGGAACAGCGCACGGAGCGCGAGCGCCTGCACGAACTCATCAAGCAGCTTGTGATATGGGAAAGCACAGATGAGCGCAAGAGCGAAGCCCGCCAACTTATAGCTCAGGCTCGCTACGAAATCGCTCGCTCAGTGGCGCGCTACCGAAACGAGCCAGCGCCGGACAGAGCCAAGCCTGCCGCCGTGCTGCGCTATCTGAACGACAATGCCTTGCCCATCTACGACCCATTCGCGGGCGGTGGCTCCATACCGCTGGAAGCGCAGCGGCTTGGACTGCGCGCCGTTGCTTCCGATCTCAACCCTGTCGCCGTGCTCATCAACAAGGCTCTCATAGAGCTACCGCCCAAGTTCAGCGGCAAGCTGCCCGTCAATCCCGATGCTGACCCAATGGGCATGATGACCGGCAAATATGTTGGCAGGGGCAAGAACAGGAAGCCGGAGCGAGTGGCTTGGCGCGGCACTGCCGGGCTTGCCGCCGACATCCGCTACTATGGCAAGTGGATGCGCGATGAGGCTTTCAAACGCATCGGCGAATTTTACCCAAAGGCGAAACTGCCCGGCGGCGGCGAGGCGACCGTCATCGCTTGGCTTTGGGCACGCACCGTGCCTTGTCCCAATCCTGTGTGTGGCGTGCAAATGCCGTTGATGACGACCTTCCAACTTTCAAAGAAAGCCAACAATCGGCATTGGCGAAAGCCCGTAGTGAACCGCGAGACGAACACTATATCGTTCGAGGTGCAGAACCATGATGGCGGCATTCCGATGGAACGCACGGTTATCCGCGGGGGCAAGGGCGCAATATGCGTCGCCTGCAATGGGAGTGTAACCCACGCATACATCCGCGAGCAATCCAAAGCAGGCAATATGGGCGAGCAGATGACCGCCATCGTAGCAGAGGGCGATCGCAAGCGGCTGTTCGTTTCGCCGACGGACGAGCACATAGATACCGCGCTTAACGCAAAACCGATAATGCGTTCTATTCCTCAACAACGAATGCCCACGACCACTTACCTTGTAAGTGGTCGTGGATACGGCATCACTCACTGGAAGGAACTCTTCACGAAGCGCCAATTGACCACTCTCACCCACTTCAGCGAACTCATTCCGATAGTCCACAATGAAATTGTCAAGCGAGCCGGAACTACGGAGTACGCCGACGCTGTTTGCACATACCTTGCGTTGGCTATTGGTAGGGTTGCAGATATGGGATCAAGTTACGCAAGATGGCATAACGCCGGTGACAAAGTCACCGGCGTTTTCGCTCGTCAAGCGATTCCTATGATTTGGGATTTTGCCGAAGGCAACACTTTCTCTAGCTCGACAGGGAATTGGACAGCACATATTGAATGGATAGCCAAAGTCGTCCAAAGACTTTCGCTTGATACAAACTTTGGCAAAGTGTATCAAGCCGACGCATCTACGACCATCCACGCTAATCAAGGTCCCGTTATTGTTACTGACCCACCATATTATGACAACATCAGTTACGCCGAGATCTCCGATTTCTTTTATGTCTGGTTGCGTCCGTTGCTGCGCGAAATATATCCAGACCTGTTCGCCAGCATTCTGGTGCCGATACAGGATGAAATGATAGCTGTACCTCGCTTCGAGAAACCCAGAGAACGTTTTGAGGACTTGATGGGTAAGACGCTCAAACTGATACGCGAACGCTGCTCGCCTGAGTTTCCTTCGTCCATTTTTTACGCCTATAAGCAACAGGAAGAACAGCGAGGCGGTGTGTCTTCTACTGGCTGGGAGACGATGCTGACTGCCCTTGTGGATGCAGGTTTTCAGATAATCGGAACCTGGCCGATGAGAACGGAAATGGGAGTTAGGGCAAATGCAATGAGCGCCAACACTCTCGCATCCTCAGTTATCCTCGTTTGCAGACCACGCGGCGAGGATGCGCCCGTGGCCACGCGCCGCCAATTCCTGAACGAACTTGAGCGTAACCTGCCCATCGCGCTTGATCATCTAACACGCGAAGGACATATTACCCCTGTTGACCTTGCACAATCGGCCATTGGCCCCGGAATGCAAGTCTATTCCAAGTACAGCCGCGTGGAGACGGTAAGCGGCGAACCTGTGTCCGTTCGAGACGCGCTCGTTCAAATCAACCGCGTCATCGTCGAATACCACCGCCGCGAGCAGGGCGAACTGGACTCCGCCAGCCAGTTTTGCGTCGAATGGCTTCAAGAATACGGCTACGCGGAAGGCGAATACGGCAGGGCCGAGGTGTTGGCGCAGGCGAAGAATGTCGCCGTGGAAGCCCCGCCTCTAAGCGGCTTGTTATCGTCGCGCGGAGGCACAGTCAAGCTCGTCGGAATGGACGACTTCGCCCCAGACCGTCCACTTTCGGGCGGCATGACCGCGTGGGAGGGCTGCATGCGAATGGCTTATCACTTCAAGAGTGAATATGGCAAGACCGTTGAGGGAGCTGCCGATGTTGCACGCGACCTGTCCGGGCTGGACGGGGGTATAGACTCGGTTGAACGCCTGGCTCGAATACTGTACGACTACTTCGACCGCAGGAATGACTCCTCGAACGCGGTCGCATTCAACGCTTTGGCAACATCGTGGCAGAACATCCTGAAGCAGATGCAGACGCCAAGTAGCAATCGACTTCTCTGAACCTAGCGCCATGACTCTCTTCGCTCTGAAATACAGCCTCGAAAGAGACTTTCGCCCGTTCACGCGACAGGAAGTTGGGCCGTTGCCAAGAAACAAAATTGGCGTGTATGCCTTCTGGCTCATCGCGGGAGACGATGAAATCCACGCATGCCTGTATGTTGGCATATCCGAAACTTGCATGCGTCGCCGGCTGCTATCCCATCTGTCTAACGAAACCAACGATAAGCTACGACGGCAGTTTGAAATGTACCGCGACGCGGTTCGCTTTACATTCGCCTTCACCGCAAGCGACGAGCAGACACGCGAACTGGAAGCCGCTCTGATTCGGGACTGGCAACCGGAGTGCAACACCCAGCATCGATGAGAAGTATCATAGTCTTAGCGTCAGCACAGTTTCTTTTGTCAGGCTAGCAGGGATGTAAATGGTAGTTGCCGCCCCTCCCGATAGTGTTCTCCTGTCACCGATGGCTCGCTAACGAGATGCCAGCGTATGGAATCTATCAACCCTTCTTAAGCCGGTAGCATTTCCATTTTAGGTGGTAGAGTTGTAGAAATGGGCATAAGACATCATCAGAGGGGATAAACGAATGGGTATGTTATGAGCAAGCAGAAAAGACTGTTACACAGGAAATACAAGATGCGTGATGCTCTATAAGCCGATGTGCAAAGCCTGCGACCTAGCGATGACGCGGCATCACAACTATCGCCGCACACTCATAACCAAGTATGGCGCAGTGAACTTGGCAATGCCCGTATTCAGATGCGGGAAGTGCGGGGATATGCAGAGCGGAATGGAACTGGTAGGCAATGTAGAGCGCCGCAAGTCGTACTCAAAAAAACGCGCGAAGAGGCGATGAGACTGGCGGCGATGGGAATGAGTTATGCTGGTGCAAGAAGGCGCTGGCTAAGGGACTAGCGCATCTGGGTACTGGTCAGTCTAGATATAAGACCACATCTCGGTTGGAGCGGTTTCAGCGAGAGATAAGGCGTCGGGAGCGAATGGGTACAGCGTGGACGCCTCACAACTTGCTGGTACTGCTGCAACGCAGGGGGCTTCTGTCTTCGGCCACCTGAATGGAAACGCTACCCGGCGGGTTGAAAAGTTGAAAATGGGTTGTGGTTAACTTGTCAGTGGGTGTTGGTATGCGCTAACATTGGAATGTTGTATTTTGGGTGGTTATGCGCGCTGCTGGGCGTGTTTGGGATGCTGTACTAAGGAGTTGTGTCGGATTGGCAAGCATTAATGTTGCAATCATTGGCGTGGGGAACTGCGCGTCGTCGTTGGTTCAGGGTGTGTCGAAGTACGCTGATGCCACTAGTAATGAGGAGATTCCGGGGCTGATGCATCCGGTGTTGGGCGAGTATGGCGTGGGTGATATTAACTTTGTTGCTGCGTTTGACATAGATGCTGGCAAGGTTGGGTTGGATTTGTCGGAGGCTATTTTCGCCAAGCCGAATAACACGGTGAAGTTTCAGGATGTGGCGGATACGGGAGTTACGGTGCAGCGTGGGATGACTCATGATGGTGTGGGGAGGTATATGTCGGATATTATTCGCAAGGCGTCTGGTCCGACGGATGATATTGCGGGGGTTTTGCGGGAGCGTGAGGTGGATGTGGTGATAAATTACTTGCCTGTGGGTTCGGAGCAGGCGACGAAGTGGTATGTGGAGCAGGTGCTTGCGGCGGGGTGCGGGTTTATTAACTGCGTGCCGGTGTTTATTGCTAGTGGTGAGGGGAATTATTGGCAGCGGCGGTTTAAGGAGGCGGGCGCTCCGATTATAGGCGATGATATTAAGTCGCAGGTGGGTGCGACTATTCTTCATCGGGTGTTGACGCGCTTGTTTATGGATCGTGGTGTGCGTTTGGATAATACTTATCAGCTGAACTTTGGCGGTAATTCGGATTTCTTTAATATGCTGGAGCGGGAGCGGCTGTATAGCAAGAAGATTTCCAAGACGGGTGCGGTTACTTCTCAGGTGGATTATGATTTGCCGGGGGATAATGTGCATATTGGGCCGAGTGATTATGTGCCGTGGTTGAGCGACCGCAAGTGGGCGTATATTCGTCTTGAGGGGACGAGTTTTGGGGATGTGCCGCTGAATGTGGAGTTGAAGCTTGAGGTTCATGATAGTCCTAATTCGGCGGGTGTGGTGATAGACGCTATTCGTTGTGCGAAGATTGCGAAGGATAGGGGTATTGGTGGGCCTGTGCTTGCGCCGTCTTCGTATTTTATGAAGTCGCCGCCGGTGCAGTATACGGATGATGAGGCGCGGCAGATGCTTGAGGATTTTATTGTGGGGAAGGAGTAGTGTTGTGCGCCCTTGCGGGGTGTGGTTTGTTGGTGCGCTGATGGGGTGTTTGGTTTGGATGGGGATTGAGCGACGGGTTTGTAGACAGGTGGTGCTGTTGTAGTAACAGGGAGGCAAGGGAGATGCGCTCTGCTCGCAAAATAGCGCTTGTGTCGCCGTATGACTACTCGGTTCATGGGGGGGTGGTTGATCACATCAATAGTCTTGCGTGGCAGTTTCGGGAGTGGGGGCATAGGGTCAAGGTTATAGCGCCGTGTGGGTCTGCGGATGGTGTGGATGATGAGGATTTCATCCCGATGGGTAAGCCGGTTCCTGTTCCGAGCGGTGGGTCTATAGCGCGGGTGTCTTTTTCGGTGTGGCTCAAGCCTCAGATGAAGCAGATGCTGGAGCGCGAGGGGTTTGATGTGGTGCATTTTCATGAGCCGTTTTCGGGGCTTGTGAGTAAGGATATGTTGAGCCTGATAGATCCGGCGTTGTGTACGGCTGTGGGGACATTTCACACATATAAGGGTACGCAGCTGTACAAGATAGGTGCTAAGCGGCTGGCGATGCCGTATTTTCGGATGCTGCATGGGCGGATAGCGGTGTCGAAGCCTGCGCATGAGTTTATTAGCCGTCATTTTCCCGGGCATTATGAGATTATTCCGAACGGGATACAGGTGGATGATTTCGCTAATGCGACGCCGTTTCAGCACCTTGTGGATGATGGGATGATTAATTTGCTGTTTGTGGGGAGGTTGGAGAAGCGCAAGGGGCTGAAGTATCTGTTGGGTGCGTTCAGTAGGTTGAAGTGGGATTTGCCGCAGCTTCGGTTGCTGGTGGTGGGTGCTGGGAAGCCGGATGCGGATTCGCTGCGTATTATCAGCGAGCGCAACTTGCAGGATGTGGTGTTTTTGGGCAGTGTGTCGGATGAGGATAAGTTCCGCTATTACAAGACGGCGGATATATATTGCTCGCCGGCGACGGGACGGGAGAGTTTTGGGATTGTGTTGTTGGAGGCGATGGCGGCGGGTGTTCCGATTGTGGCGACGAACATAGAGGGGTATGCGAGTGTGGCGACGGATGGGCGGGAGGCTTTGCTTGTGCCGCCGAAGGATGATGATGCGCTGGCGTCTGCGATTGCGACGGTGTTGAGTGATGGAGCGCTTGCGGGGCGTTTGGCGCGTGCGGGGAATGCGTTGGTGCAAGAGTATCGTTGGGAACGGGTGGCGGCGAAGGTGTTGGACTGCTATGAGGCGTCGGAGCGGGTGGCTGCTCGGGCGGCGTGCTAGTTTTTTTGTGTGAGAGAGATGGCTGTGCCGCTGCTGAGTGAGGGTGCGCAGGGGCAGTGATGGTGGTGTGTTGGCTGGGGTTTGTTGATGATGATTTTTTCCGCAATTCCTGAGGCGATGGGGGTTGCGGTTTTTGGTATTTGGTATATAGAGGGGGAGTAGTGATAAGCAGGGCATCGGCTCGTGAGGCGCTGAATGTGTATGTGGAGCGTCCGGTGGTGGGGGTGTTAGCGCGCTTGGGGGTGTCGCCGAATGCGATAACTTTTGCTGGGCTGGTCGGAGCTGCGGGGAGCGCATACTTGATAAGTGAGGGTGTTATGTGGGCGGGTGGAGTGGTGATGTTGCTTGCGGGTGTGCTCGATTTGTTTGATGGGGCGCTTGCGCGTGCGACGGGGAAGGCTTCGGATTTTGGGGCGTTGCTGGATTCGGTGGCGGATAGGGTGTCGGAGCTGGTGGTGCTGCTCGGATTGCTGGTGTTTTATGCGCGGAGTGGGGAGTGGGAGTATAGCTTGCTGGTGTATCTTGCGGCGGGTGGGTCGGTGATGGTGAGTTATTTGCGTGCGCGCTCGGAGGGGCTTGGGATAGAGTGCAAGGTGGGGGTGATGACGCGTCCGGAGCGGGTGGCTGTGCTTGGCGCTGGGCTTGTTGTGGGGCACTGGGTGCCTGTTGTTATTCCTGTGGTGCTGGGTGTTATTGCTGGGCTTACTATTTTGACTACGGCGCAGCGGCTGTTTCATACGGGGCGCTCGATGGGGGGGTAGGTGTGCGGCGGGCTATCAGGTCGGCGAGTCAGCAGGGGACGCGTAAGAACGATGCGCTGAAATTCCTCGACAAGTACACTTGACGAAAGAATTAGGGGCATCGTAGTGTTGCGGTTTTAGGATTAGTGGTAATATACGGGCGCAGTCGGCTGGTTATCGACCATAGAGTGGGGATGTCTATTATGGGAAGGGTTTCTGTATATGTAACGGTTTTGGTTGCTAGTGTACTGCTGTTCACGGCTTTGGCGGGGTGGGCTAACATCGCAAGCGCCTTCAATGCTGCTGTGGCTTGGAGTGGGAGCGCAGCAGCGAACCAATATACTGATGCTTGCTCTAATGGTATTGCTGTGCCAGAGCCGGAGTCGAACCCCGGGCTGGTGGCGGACTGCGCGAATTTGCTAGCAGCGCAAGGCACGCTCACGAACGGTGGCTCTGTGGCGAACTGGTCGGCGAACCGATCTATCCACGAGTGGAGCGGCGTAACTGTGCGCGGCAAGGTGGGGTCTGAAGCTCGGGTGGAAGAGTTGCACCTCAACGGCATCGGGCTGGCTGGTCAGATACCGGTGGAGTTGGGCGGCCTCACTAATCTGAGGCTGTTGCGCCTCAACAAAAATCAATTGACCGGGGATATACCTACGGAATTGGGTAGCCTTACCAACCTCGAAGTGTTGCGCATCAGCAAAAATCAGCTGACGGGGTGTATACCGGCGGCGCTGTTTGATGTGGCTCGCAACGATGTGGCGAAGTTGGGGTTGCCGTCGTGTGATGCGGTTACGCTAGCGCCGACTGCCACGCCAACGCCGGCTGCCACACTAACGCCAACGCCGTGGACGACGCCAACGTGGACTGCCACGCCAACGCCGACGACTACGCTGACACCGACGGCTACGCTAACGCCGTGGCCGACGCTAGCGCCGACTGTTATGCCAACGTGGACTGCTACGCGAACGCCGGTTGCCACACTAACGCCAACGCCGTGGGCGACGCCAACGTGGACTGCTATGCCAACTTGGACTGCGACGCCAATGCCGCCAACCGCTACGCTGACTGCAATACCAACGCCGTGGGCGACGCCAATGCCGCCGACCGCTACGCCGCCGCCGACTTACACGCCAACGCCGTGGGCGGTGCTAGTGCCGACTGCCGCGCGAAAGCCAAGGCCGACTGCCACGCCGACGGCGACGCTAACGCCGGCTCCGACACCCACAGGTGAATGTGCCAACGGCATCGTTGTGCCGGATGTGTGGTCGAATCATGGGCTGGCGGCGGACTGCACGAACTTGCTGGCGGCGCAGGGCACGCTCACGAATGGTGGTTCTGTGAAGAACTGGTCGGCGAACCGACCTATCCGCGAGTGGGACGGGGTAACTGTGGGCAGAGGGGCAGGATTTGAGGCTCGGGTGGTGGTCTTGGATCTGAGTAACTCCGGGCTGGCGGGTGCGATACCACCGGAGTTGGGAAATCTCGATAAGCTGCGGTCGTTGTCGCTTCAAAGAAACCAGTTGACGGGTGCGATACCGCCGGAGTTGGGAAAACTTACTAATCTGTATTGGTTGTCGCTCCAAAGAAACCAGTTGGTGGGTGCAATACCACCTGAGTTGGGGAAACTCACTGAACTGGAATCGTTGTCGCTCCGAGAAAATCGGCTGATGGGTGCGATACCATCAGAATTGGGAGACCTCATTAGCTTGACATATTTGAACCTCAGCAAGAACCGACTGACGGGAGGGATACCCGCTGAGTTGGGAGACCTCACTAAACTGCGTTGGTTGTCGATTTACGAAAACCGATTGACGGGAGGGATACCCGCTGAGTTGGGAAGTCTCACTAAACTGGAAGGATTGAACATCGACGACAACCTTCTAACGGGAGATATTCCTGTTCAGTTGGGAAACCTCACTATGTTGGAGGCGTTGAATCTCGGTGGGAGCAATCGGTTGACGGGATGCATACCGGCGAATCTGTTTGATGTGGATTACAACGATGTGGCAGAGTTGGGGCTGCCGGCGTGTGCGACGCCAACGCCGACACCTAGTGCGACGCCGAGCGCTACGCCTGTGTCGACATCAACGCCTACACCAAGCGCGACGCCAACGCCGACACTTGTGCCGACGCCGAGTGCGACACCAACACCAACGCCGAGTGCGACGCCAACGCGCACGCCTATACCTACACCGAGCGCTACGCCTGTGCCTACGCCTAGCGCGACGCCGGCAGACAGATGCGCCAACGGTGTTGTTGTGCCAGAGCCGGAGTCGAATCCTGGGCTGGTGGCAGACTGCGAGAACCTGTTGGTAGCGGAGGACACGCTTGCGGACGGGGGATCTGTGAGGAACTGGTCGGATGATGTGGCTATCCGCGATTGGGACGGCGTAACTGTGGGCAGCACGGTGGGGGCTGAAGAGCGTGTGGAGGTTTTGGATCTGGGAGTCGGGAGGCGGGGGCCTCGTCTGACGGGGAGGATCCCGGCTGAGTTGGGAAGCCTCACTAACTTGCGGTCATTGTCGTTGAACCGCAACCTGCTGGCGGGAGGGATCCCGTCTGAGTTGGGAAGCCTCGCTAACCTCACGAAGCTGCAATTTGGCGGCAATCGTTTGACGGGGGCGATACCTACTCAGTTGGGAAGCCTCACTGCTCTCACACATTTGCAACTGAGCGACAATCAGCTGACGGGAGAGATACCCGCTCAGTTGGGCAGCCTCACTAACCTGCAGTTGTTGTCGATTTCCGGCAATCGTTTGACGGGGACGATCCCCACTCAGTTAGGCGGCCTCACTAACCTGACACATTTGGAGCTTAATGACAACCTGCTAACGGGAGGGATCCCGGTTCAGTTGGGAAGTCTCACTAACCTGCAGTCGTTGTCGATTTCCGGCAATCGTTTGACGGGGGCGATCCCTGCTCAGTTGGGCAGCCTCACTAATCTTGAAATGTTGGCGCTACATGACAACCTGCTGACGGGGGAGATTCCGGTTCAGTTGGGAAGTCTGACTAATCTGGAATGGTTGGCGCTCTATGGGAATCAGCTGACGGGGGAGATTCCGGTTCAGTTGGGAAGTCTGACTAATCTTGGAATGTTGGCGCTGCATGACAATCAGCTGACGGGGGAGATCCCGGTTCAGTTGGAAGGACTCACTAGCCTATGGTGGTTGTCGTTGAGCGGTAACCACCTGACGGGATGCATACCGGCGGGGCTGTTTAGTGTAGATAGCGACGATGAGTTGGAACTGCTGCCTTGCGCGCATACGCCGATACCGACGCCGACGCCAAGTGCTACGCCTATGCCGACACCGACCGCCACGCCGATGCCGAGTGCTACGCCTGTGCCAACACCGACGCCAAGTGCGACGCCTACGCCAACACTGACTGCCACGCCGATGCCGAGCGCGACGCCGATGCCTACGCCGACACCAAGTGCGACGCCTACACCTGCACCGACCGCTACGCCGATGCCGGCAGCCGAATGTGCTAATGGCATCGCTGTGCCGGAGCCGGGGTCGAATCCTGGGTTGGTGGCAGATTGCGAGAACCTGTTGGCAGCGCAGGGCGCGCTCACGAATGGCGGTTCTGTTGCGAACTGGTCGGCGAACCTAGCTATCCGCAAGTGGAGGGGCGTAACTGTGGGCAGCACGGTGGGGTCTGAAGAGCGTGTAGAAGCCTTGGATCTGCCAAGAGCCGGTCTGACGGGTAGGATACCGGCGGAGTTGGGTAGCCTTACTAATCTAAAGAGGTTGCGGTTCAACAGAAATGAGCTGAGGGGCGAAATACCGGCGGAATTGGGTAGCCTTACCAACCTTGAAGTGTTGCGCATCAGCAAAAATCAGCTGACGGGGTGCATACCGGTGGAGTTGTTTGATGTGCCTCGCAACGATGTGGCGAAGTTGGGGTTGGGGTCCTGTGGTTGATGGACAAGCCTGCCACATTAGTAGCGTTTAGCGACAAGAGTTAGCGCGTCGGAGAGGGGGCATAGTGTGATGCTATGCTCCCTTTTGATTGAGTGTTTTTGTGTCGATTGATTTACTCTAATGCACATATGCATGCTGGGATGGTGGCTGATAGGCTATCTTTATTGGGGTTGGTGCGTTGTATGGGGTAGTGTGAAGTAGCGGGATTTTGAGGTTGGCAAAATGAGATATTTGGGTGTTGGTGCGTTGGTGTTGGCGGTGTGTGCGCTGTGGCTGGCGGCGGCGCCTGTGTGGGCGCAGGATGGGGGGCTTGTGTTGGTGTCGTCTGATGTGAGGGGGGAGTTCCCGGGGGGGATTCGTTTTGAGGCTGATGTGCGTGGGGAAGCGGAGATTGCGGAGGTTGCGGTGCGTTTGCGGATTGGGCAGCGGGTTGCGGGTGCTTATGAGTATCTTGACTTCGATATGGATTCGCAGACGCCGAGTGAGTTGGTGAGTGCGTCGCTGTTTTATCGCACGGGCACTTCTGCGCGGTATATTCCGCCGGGGACTATCATCAAGTATAACTTTGAGATAACTGATGTGGATGGAAACCGTTTGGACACGGAGCAGCGGGAGTTCATCTATGAGGATGGGCGGTTTGAGTGGGATGAGGTTAGCAATGGCATTGTTACGGTGGCGTATCATGGGCCGGTGAGGTTTCGGGCGGAGGATGTGTTGGATGCGGTTGTGCAGACGCTGGGTGTGATGGGGCCGTTGTTGGGTGCGGGTGTGGATGAGCCGATTCGGATTACGATGTATAACAATTGGCCGGAGATGCGGGGGGCGCTGCCGCCGTCGAGTGTGGTGATGCGCCGTGAGCTGATTACGGAGGGGCAGGCGCATTCTGAGGAGGGGGTGTTGCTGGTGCTTGGTGGTTCGCGTCGGGCGCGCGGGGTTGCGGCGCATGAGGCGACGCATATTTTGGTGCATCGCGCGGGTGAGGGTGTGCTGGGTGCTGTTCCGAGCTGGCTGAATGAGGGGCTTGCGGAGTATGGCAACTTTGACCCGGGTGAGTCGTTCGACCGCGCGTTGGCGTTTGCTATTGCGACGGATAACTTGCTGCCCATTACCACGATGGATTCGCCGCCGGGGGATTCGCAGGATATTCTTATTTTTTATGGGCAGGCGAGGAGCATTGTGAGGTTTATGGTGGATGAGTTTGGGGAGGGGAGGATGCGGGATCTGATGGCGACGCTTAAGTCGGGGGTGTCGCTTCGCAATGCGCTGCCGGAGGTGTATGGTCTGACGGCGATAGAGTTGGAGAATCTGTGGCGCGATGAGTTGGGGGTTTCGCATCGTCAAGAGCTGGACGATGTGGTGCTGCCTACGGCTGTTCCTACGCCTGCGCTGGGCTTGTATTCGCTGGATGCGCTGCGGCGCGGTGGCTCTGCGGCGACGCCGGTGCCAGCCCAAGAGCAGCCGGCACAGGTGGCACAGGAAGTGCAGGCGACGGCGACAGTGCAGCCGACGCCAACAGCACAGCCGGCTGCAACAGCGGAGCAGCCTGCGGATGCATCGCAGTCGGTTGCGGCGGTACAGGTTCAGGCGACGGCAACATCGGAGCAGCCTGCTTCTCGGTCGGAGGATGTGGCTTCGGGCGGGTGTGGTGCGCCGCGTGGTCAGAGGGGCGCTGTGGTGGAGATGTCGGCGATTGCGCTGCTGCTTGTGCCGGCTGTGCTGCTGGTGTGGCGGCGTTTTTGTGTATGAGGGGGTAAGCGAGGGTAGTTGGCGAGGCTGGCTGGTGGTTAGGGGCGGAGTGTTGCGGGGTTGATGGGTTTGGCTTGGTGGGCGGATTGGTATGCGGCGAGTACGATGGCTAGGTCTTTGGTGGCTTCGTGTGCGGACATTGTGGGTTTGCGTTGTTGGTCGATGCTTGCTTTGAATTCTAGTGTCATTTCGCGCGCGCCGCGGTGTGCTGCTGGCAGGTGTACGGTGCGTTTGACGGTGGTGTTTTCGTAGGTTATGTGGCTGCCGTAGGGGGTGAAGGTGAGGGTGCCTTCGGTGCCGCTTATGGTGATGGATGTGTGTTCTTGTTTGCGGGATGTGGCGCGGGAGAAGTTGATGATGCCGACGGCGTTGTTGGGGAGGTTGGCTATCATTGCGATGCCGTCTTCGCCTTGTGATTTGGTGTGGACTTTGGGCGGTTGTGCGGCATAGACTTGTTGGGGGAAGCCGGCTAGGTTCAGCAGGATGTCCACATAGTGGATGCCGGCGTCTATGAAGCTGCCGCCGCCGGTTAGTGTTGCGTTGTTGCGCCAAGATTGTGGGGCGCGGAAGCCTTCGGCTTGGATGTTTATGAGGCGGAGTTTGCCGATGTTTCCGGCGTCTATCATGGATTTGGCGCGTGTGGCGGTGTGCAGGAAGCGGTAGTTTTCGGCGATCATGAGGGTTATGCCGGCGTCGCGGGCGACTTGCGCCATTGAGTGTGCTTCTGGGATGGAGTTGGCGATGGGTTTTTCTATGAGGATGTGTTTGCGGTGGTGTGCTGCGAGCTGGGCGTTGTCGGGGTGAACATGGTGTGGGGTGAAGAAGTAGGCTGCGTGTATGCGTTCGTCGGCGAGGGCTTCTTGGTAGTTTCCGAAGTGGTCTGTGCCGCCGAATTGTTGGCTGTAGGATTTTGCTTTTTGGAGGTCTCGGCTGGCGAAGTAGAAGTCGAATTGGTCGGTCATGTGGTGGATTTCGGTCATGACGGTGTGGGCGTAGCTGCCGCATCCGACGATGCAGAGTCCGAGTTTCATTTGTGTTGATCCTTTCAGTTGAGGCGTTGTGATGGCTGTGTGGTATGGGTGTATTTTACGATAAGTGCGGCGATGGGGGAACAGGGGGTGTTTTGGGTAGGCGTTCGGGTGGGTGGCGCAGGTGGTTTGCGTTGGCGGTGCTTGGGCTGTTGGTGTTGTCGCTGCAGTCTGGGGTGCGGCATTTTAGTGTGGCGGAGCGGGTGGCTGCGCCGTATGTGTATGATTTGGTGGGGTGGGAGATTGCGAATCTGCCGGACAAGTGGGTGCATCTTGCTGCGTCGGTTGTGGGGGGCGATGGTGTGAGCGAGGTTCAGCGGCGGCGTTGGCTGGCTGGGTATTGGGGGTTGGCGGAAGAGTTGGGGCGCAGTCGTTATGGGGTGAGGTATGCTGCGATAGAGGGAGATTTGGAGCGGTTGGGGCGGCTGCAGGCTGCTTATGATGCGGAGGGTGAGCGTTTGCGGGCGATGGTGGACGATGCGGAGGCGGTGATCGAGGGTGCAGTCGCTGATGCTGTGGCGCAAGAGGGGCTGGGTGTGTTTGGGGGGTGGGCTTTACCGCCGACGGATATTCGGTTGAGCGATCCGCCGAAGTTGATGGTGGTTTCGCCGCGGGATCGTATTGAGCGCAGGTATGATGTGCTGCTGCGGTCGGATGTTACATTTGCGGAGCGTGCGGCGATGGAGGATGCGGTGTTGCGGGATGCTGATTTGTCTGCGCTTGTGGAGGACATTGGGGGCATAGCCACTTACCCGGCGTCGATTCCGTTGGGGTTTTCGCTGCGGTGGACGCTTCAGACGACGGCGCATGAGTGGCTGCATCATTATTTGTTTTTTCGTCCGCTTGGGCAGCATTTGTTTGATGATGCGGATATGATGATCTTGAATGAGACGGTTGCGAATATTGCGGGGCGCGAGCTTGGGGATGTGGCGTATGTGATGTTGGGGTATGATTTGCCGGATGATGGCAGTTTGGGCGTGAGTGCGGCTGCTGGTGGGGGGGATGATGGGGAGGATCTGGGCGAGCGGTTTGATTTTGCGGTGGAGATGCGGCGGACGCGCGAGATGGTGGATGCGCTGCTGGCTGAGGGTCGGGTGGAGGCGGCGGAGGCGTATATGGAGGAGCGGCGGCGGGAGTTTGTTGCTAACGGCTACCCTATCCGCAAGTTGAATCAGGCGTATTTTGCGTTTTATGGGACATATGCGGATTTGCCGGCGTCGGTTAGTCCTATTGGGGGGGAGGTGCATCGCTTCCGCGGCTTGCATGCGGGTGTGGGGGAGTTTGTGCGGAGTGTGTCGGGCGTGTCGAGTTATGCTGAGTTTTTGGATGTGTTGGAGGCGATGGAGGCTGAGGCGGGGAGCTGATGGTTTGCGGACGGTGTTGGGAGTCGGTTGGTCATACATGGTGGCGCAAAATGTGCTAGAATTGGGCGTAAGCGCGTTAGATTAGTCGGTGGGGTGATATGTACCGCCAAGATGAACCGGAAGTCAATCTAGATCAGATATTGGAGCGGCTGCGCTCGTTCAACCCGTTTGGCGGCGGTGGCGGCAATGGTGTGGCGTATTTTGTGCTTGGTGCGCTGTTGGTGGCGTTTGTGTTTTGGGTTGGGTCGGGCTTTTATACGGTGCAGCCTGGGGAAGAGGCTGTGCTGCGGCAGTTTGGCAGGTACAGCGCGACGGAGGGGCCGGGTTTGCACTGGTTTTGGCCGCGTCCTATTGGGGTTCGGAATGTGATAAAGGTGGATGAGGTGCGGCGGTTGGAGATTGGTGTGCGTGGTGCTGCGCCTGTGCCGATAGAGTCTACGATGATAACGGGTGATCAGAACATCGTGGATGTGCAGCTTTTGGTGCAGTATAACATTAAGAGTTCGAGTGATTTTATTTTCAAGGCGGTGGATCCTGCGGGTGTTACTATCAAGGATGCGGCGGAGACTTCGTTGCGGCAGGTGGTTGGTCAGCGTGCGATTGACGATGTGCTGACGACTGAGAAGGAAGCTGTACAAGAGGATACGCGCCACAAGCTGCAGGAGCTTTTGGATCTGTATCATACGGGCATTCATGTTACTGAGGTGAAGTTGCTGAATGTGCGGCCGCCGGATCAGGTTCAGGATGCGTTTGATGATGTTGTGCGTGCGCGTGAGGATAAGGATAGGATAATTAATCTAGCGGACGCTTATCGGGAGTCGCAGTTGCCGCTGGCGCGTGGTGATGCTGCGCGTTTGCTGGAGGCTGCGAGGGCGTTCAAGGAGACGCGTGTGGCTGGGGCGACGGGTCAGTCGGAGCGTTTCCTCGCGGTGCTGCAAGAGTATCGCAAGGCGCCGGATGTGACTCGTCAGCGTCTGTATCTTGAGGCTATGGAAGAGATTCTGCCTGGGGTTACGAAGTTTATTGTGGATTCGGATAATGGCGGCAATTTGTTGCAGCTTTTGCCTTTGACGGAGGCTGGGTCTGGCGCGACGCCGTTCTCAGTGCCGACGCCGACGCCTAGCCAGTAGCGGGACGGGGACGCTGATAAATGAAACTGCTTGCAGGGATAGTGGTCATATTGGTTGTGGTGGCGGGCGTTGTGGGTCCGCAGGCGCTGTTCATCGTGGACGAGACGCAGTTGGCGCTGGTTACGCGCTTTGGTGAGCCGCGGAGTTCGATTCATCAGCCGGGGATTTATGCGAAGACGCCGTTTATAGACACGGTGCGTTATTTTGATAAGCGCATTCTTATTTTTGATGCGCCGCCGGATTCGCTGTTGACTGAGGATAAGAAGCGGCTGGTGATTGATGTGTATGCGCGTGCGCGCATTGTGGACCCGCTGCTGTTTTTTGAGACGGTTACGACGGAGTCGCAGGCGGCTTCGCGTGCTATCGACATTGTGGCGTCGGAGTTGCGGCGGGAGATTGGTCAGGATACGCAGACTGAGGTTATCCGCGAGACGCGTGAGTCGATTATGAACAAGGTGCGTGATGCGGTGAAGCCTAAGCTTGCGGAGTTTGGAATTGAGACGATAGATGTTCGGATTAAGCGGGCGGACTTTCCGGAGACGATTGCGGAGAGCGTGTACGCCCGTATGCAGGCGGAGCGCAAGCGGATAGCGGACCGGGAGCGTGCGGAGGGTGCGGAGCGCGATGCCGAAGTGCGTGCGAATGTGGACAAGCAGGTGGCGATTATTCGTGCGGAGGCCGAGCGGGATTCGAACATTATACGGGGTGACGGTGAGGCGGAGGCGGTGCGTATTTTCGCTGAGTCGCTGGGTCAGGATCCGGAGTTTTATGCGTTCCAGCGGAGTTTAGAGGCGTACAAGAATTTCCTGAGCACGAACAGCACGACGGTGGTGCTGCCTGCGGATAGCTCGCTGTTTCAGTTTTTGCAGACGCCGATTGGTGGTGTAGGCGGGGGGAGCGACGCTGCTATAAGCGCGAGCGCTGCTCCGAGTGAGAATGGGATGCGGGAGATGCTTGCGGGTGTGTTTCTTGCCGCCAAGCTGGGTGTGAATAGCGCGGATTTGGCGCTTGTGGAGTCGGAGGCGACGGACTGGGCGGATGCTAGTCTTGGTTGCCCGCAGCCGGATGTGGCGTATGCGCAGGTGCTTACGCCGGGTTATCGCATTACATTCCGGCATGAGGGCAAGCCGTATGCTGTTCACTCGAATGGGGATGCGTCTAATCTGACGGCGTGCAACTAGGCGCAAGCGGCTGGCGGGTGTGAGGCTTCGCTTGGGTGCTTAAATCGCTGCAATAGACGCTGTTGTGAGCAACGCATTTCTGCGTGTGTGCGGCTATAATGGGCGTATGATGTGCGAACGAGTCTCTGATGCTGCGGATTGTGAAGCGCCTGTGCCTTGTGAAGATGATGTGTCGGTGCTGGTGTTCGAAGAGTTTCAGCGTGATGTTAGTGCCCGGCGGGTGGAGTCGGTGTGTGTTTTTGCGCTGCGGCACGGGGGTGAGCGGCGCTCGGTGAGTGTTGTTATTGCGGACGATGCGGTGGTGCGTTCGCTGAATGCTAAGTATCGTGGCATAGACGATACGACCGATGTGCTATCGTTTGGGTTTGACAATGCGGGCGAGTATTATGGGGAGGGGGCTGCGCCGTCGGAGTGGTCGGCTGGGGATGAGTTTGTGCTGCCGCCGACGGAGTCGGGTGTGCTTGGGGAGGTTATAGTGAGCTATCCTCAGGCGGTGCGGCAGGCGGCGGCTGGGGGGCGTTCGGTGGGGTGTGAGCTTGCGTTGCTGGTTGTGCATGGGACGCTGCATCTGATGGGGTATGACCATGTGCGGCTTGATGATGAGGCGGTGATGCGGGATGCTGAGGGGAGTGTTATAGCGCAGATTGATTGTGCGGCGGGGAGTTTGCTGCGCTGATGGTGCGGATGGGTTTTGCGGTTTTTCGAGTGGTAGACGCAAGATAATATGGCAGAAGTATTTTATCGCAAGTGGCGTCCGCGCAGTTTGGGTGAGGTGGTGGGGCAGGAAGCGATCACGAAGACGCTGAGGCAGGCGGTGTCGCAGGGTCGGGTGGCGCATGCGTATTTGTTTTGCGGGACGCGGGGGACGGGCAAGACTAGCACGGCGCGCATTCTTGCGAAGGCGGTGAATTGCCTTGCGCCGCGCGATGGTGAGCCGGACAATGAGTGTGCGGTGTGTGTGTCTATCAATGAGGGGCGTGCGCTGGATCTCATTGAGATAGATGCGGCAAGCAACCGTGGTATTGATGATATACGCGATTTGAGCGACAAGATTCGGTTTTCGCCTAATGAGGCGCGCTTGAAGGTGTATATCATCGATGAGGTGCATATGCTGACGGAGCCGGCGTTCAACGCATTGTTGAAGACGCTGGAAGAGCCGCCGTCGCATGCGATGTTTATTCTTGCTACGACTGAGGCGCACAAGGTTCCGTTGACGATTATATCGCGCTGTCAGCGGTTTGATTTTCGCCGCATTCCGTTGGAGCGGATGGTTGGGAAGCTGGCGGATATTTGCGCTGAGGAAGGGATTGAGGCGTCTGGGGAGGCGCTGCGGCTTATATCGCGCGTGTCGAATGGGGGGCTTCGGGATGCGGAGAATTTGCTGGAGCAGGCGGTTGTGTCGTATGGGTCGCCGGTGGGTGAGGATAGTGTTCGGGATTTGCTGGGGCTTGGCAGCGATGAGGCGGCGCTGGCACTTACGGCGCATGTTGTGGGCGGGTCGGTGCGGGATGGCATAGCGGCTGTGAATGAGGCGGCGGCGCAGGGTAGTGATCTGCGTCAGTTGCTGCGCGGTGCTTTGGAGTATTTGCGCGCTTTGCTGCTGGTTAGGGCGGGTGCTGGGGCGCAGTTGGCGTATTCGGATGAGGTTACGGAGCGGTTGAGAGCGCTGGCTGCCGATGTTTCGATGGAGCAGTTGGTGCATGTGCTGAGGGTGTTTGCTGCTGTGAACTTGCGGCGGGACAGTGCGTCGCCGCTGCCGCTGGAGCTTGCGATAGTGGAGGCGGCGAATGTTCCGCAGGTGCGGGCTGCGGCGCCGGCGCCTGAGGCGGTTGGTCGTGCGCCGGCGGCTTATCGTCAGCCACCGCAGGGCTATCCGCCGCAACCGTCGCCGCAGCCGGGTGCGCCTGTGCGACAGCCGCCGCCTAGACGCCGCCCGCCGTCGCCCGCAGTGGCGCAGCCGGACGCAGGCGGTGCGTCGCCGTATGCTGCGGATGCGCCGGTGTCAGAGCCGGCGGCGAGGCTGATGCAGCAGTGGCGCAGTATCACTTGGGAGTTGCGCCATGCGGGCAGCCGTTTCAAGCTTGGGGCGCTGTTGAACAGCTGCAAAGAGCGTGAGGTTGCGGATGGTGCTATTATACTCAAGTTCGCTTATCGTTCGAATATGGAGCGGATGCAGAGTGAGCTGGATAATCCGGAGAGCCATCGTGCGCTGAATGATGCGGTGGAGAGGGCGATGGGCGGCAAGTATGAGGTTAGGGCGGCTCTTGCGAGTGGAGGTAATGGTGCGGGAATGCAGACGGCGGCGCAGCGAAGTGGGCTGGTTCGGGCGGCGCAGGCTATGGGGGCGCGCGTGGTGGGGGAGCGTGAAGATACTTCCTAGTCTCTAGGAATGTGTCTGTTGCGAAACCGTCGAGCGTACTGATCCTAGCCCTCCGTTTCTGCGCTGATGGTGGGCTTACATCCCAAAACTGATTTGAGTGGGCAGGGCACGCGGGCTTAATGCCAATGCAAGGAGATGCGTACAGATGGCGATGAACCGTAGGATGATGAAGCAGGCGCAGCAGTTGCAGAAGCAGATGATGCGGCTTCAGCAAGAGCTGGAAGAGGCGACGGTGGAGGCGAGTGTTGGCGGTGGGGCTGTGAAGGCTGTGGTTAGCGGCAAGATGAAGTTGGAGTCGATAACGATTGACCCGGATGTGGTTGCGCCGGAGGATGTGGATATGCTGCAGGATCTGGTGATTGCGGCGGTGAATGAGGGGCTTGACAAGGCACAGGCGATGGCGTCGCAGCGGATGGGTGCGCTGACTGGTGGGATGAACATCCCGGGTCTGTTTTAGCGCAGCCCCAAGCAGTACACGGAGCCGCTAAATGACTATGGATGGGGCGCCGGCAGCGGCGCCGGTGGCACGGCTGGCTGAGGAGCTTAATAGGCTGCCGGGCATAGGGCCTAAGACGGCGCAGCGCCTGACTTATTATCTTGTGCGGGCGCCGGAGCAGGATGCGCGTGCGCTCGCGGAGGCGATTGTTGCGGTGAAGGAGCGCATTGTGCTGTGCTCGACTTGCTATAACATTACGGAGGCGGATCCGTGTGTTGTGTGTGCTAGCCCGTCGCGCGACCAGAGCCGCATTTGCGTGGTGGAGGAGGCGATGGATGTGCTGGCGTTGGAACGCACGAATATGTATCGCGGGATGTATCATGTGCTGCACGGGGTTATATCGCCGATGAATGGGATTGGGCCGGATGATCTGCGCATTCAACCGCTGTTGCAGCGACTGCATGCGGGGATACAAGAGGTCATTCTTGCGATGAATCCGAATCTTGAGGGCGAGGCGACATCTATGTACATACAGCGGCTCATATCGCCGCTTGGGGTGCGGGTAACGCGCCCGGCGCGGGGTCTTCCGGTGGGCAGCGACATGGAGTATGCGGATGAGGTGACTTTGGGGCGCGCTATCGAGGGTCGGCAAGAGTTTTTTTAGATTTTGTCCGTTGTTGGGGGCGCTATCGCGAGGGTTTTAGTCGTCTGGTTATGGGCGGCTGGGCTGCTGTGGGATTGTTGCGAGCGTAATTTGGTTTGGGGGGCGAGGGTTTGGGGCGACCACGCACATATCAGACTGAGGCGGTGGTGTTGCGGCAGATGCCTTTGGGCGAGGCTGACCGCATTTATACGCTTTGTGCGCTGGATATGGGGAAGGTGCGCGCTGTGGCGAAGGGTGTGCGCCGCATGAAGAGCAGGCTTGGTGGGCATTTGGAGCCGCTGACTCGGGTGAGGGTGTCGGTTGCGCGCGGCAGGAATTTGGATGTGGTGACGGAGGCGCACACGATTTGCGCCTATGTGGGGGTTCGCGCTGATTTGGGGCGCTTGTCGCGGGGGGTGTATGTGGCGGAGCTGGTGGATGGCTTTGCGACTGAGGACAATGGCAGCCGTTCCATGTATGGGCTGCTGTTGGAGACGCTGTGGTGGATGGAGCGCACTGCGAATTTGGATCTGTTGCTGCGGTGGTTTGAGATGCATTTGTTGGATTGTTCGGGTTATATGCCGGAGTTGATGGATTGCGTGGGGTGTCGCTCGAGGCTGGAGCCGGACGACCACTTTTTTTCGTGCAGCGCTGGCGGTGTGCTCTGCCCGGGGTGTCGCTCTGGGTCGGAGGCTGCGTTGCTGCCGGCGGCTGTGAACACGATGAAGGTGTTGCGCTTTGTTCAGCGGCAGCGTTCGTTTGATGCGATGGATGGTTTGCGGGTGTCTGTGCGGGCTATGGGGGATGCTGAGCGTCTGATGCGGGCTTACATTCGATATGTCATGGAGCGGGAGATTAAGAGCGCCAAGTTTATGAGCCTTGCGAGTTCGGTTTGAGCCGATTTGTGATTTGGGTGCAGGTGTAGATGGCTGATTTTATGTTGAAGATAGAGAATGCGCGGTTCATCTTGACGGTGGATGCGGAGCGCAGGATTATTTCGGATGGGGCTGTTCTGGTGGACGATGGGCGCATTGCGGCTGTGGGCAAGACGGCTGATTTTGCGGATGTTGTGGCGCGGGAGACGATAGATGCTAGCGAGATGGTGGTTACGCCGGGTTTTTGCAATGCGCATGCTCATGTTAGCTATGCGCATGCTACGCGGGGGATATTTCCGGATGAGTTGGGGGAGGATTATCTGCCGAGTGTGTTTGCGCTGCAGGGTGCTATGACGGCTGAGGAAGAGCGGCTGACATCGTTGCTTGCGATAACGGAGATGTTGAAGGGCGGGACGACCTGTTTTTTGGACCCGGGGAGCACGAAGCATCTTGATGCGTGTATGGGGGCGTATGAGCAGGCGGGCTGTCGCATTATTGTTGGGGCGCATGTGACGGATTGCGCGAATCCGATGAACTTACCGGTGTATTCGACGGCGGATGCTGTGGCGCTGATGGAGGATACGGTTCGGCGGTATGATGGCAGGCTGGGAGGCAGGGTTCGCGCTTGGGTGATGCCGTTTGATGCGGCATATTGCACGGATGAGCTGCTTCGTGCTGCGAAGCGGATTGCTGATGAGCAGGGCACGAGCTTGACGCTGCATCAGGCGAACAATGCGGAGGCGGTGGAGGCGAGTGTTGCGCTGCATGGGATGCGCCCGATAGAGCGGCTGGAGGCTCTCGGGGTGTTGGGGGAGAATGTGTTGTTGTCGCATGTGATTTGGGTGGAGGATTTTGAGCTTGATGCGATTGCTCGGACGGGGACGAAGGTTGTGATGTGCCCTTCGCAGACGCTTAAGCAGGGGAGCGGGATTGTGCATCACGGGAGGCTGCCTGAGATGTTGGAGCGGGGCATATGTGTTGCGCTTGGGACGGATGCTCCGAATAACTCTAATCTGATGGAGACGATGCGGGCGATGTATTTGGCGGCGGTTATATATAAGGATGCGCGGCAGAACCAGGGCATGGTTCCGCCTGAGACGGCGTTGGAGCTTGCGACGATAGGGGGTGCGGAGGCGTTTGGTTTGGGGGATGAGATAGGGTCGGTTGAGGTGGGCAAGCGTGCGGATTTGGTGTTGTTTGACACGCGGCGTGCTGAGTGGCGCACGCTGTTTAATCCGCTTAACAACCTTGTGTATAGCGCTGATGGGAGAAGTGTGCACACGGTTATGGTGGATGGCAGGCTGGTGGTGCGGGAGTATAAGCCGTTGTTTGTGGACGAGTGGGCGCTCATTCAAGAGGTTCAGCGAGTGGGCGAGGGTGTGCTTCGTCGGACGGGGGTCGGTTTTTCTTCGCGGTGGCCGGTGGTGTAGGTTTTGTCTTTTTGCGGGGTGTGTGCTGGGTTTATGTTGAGAATATCTGGCTTATAGTAATACCTGTTTTGCTTGTTCTATGTGATAAAATGGTTAGCCATGCAGCCGGACGAATTGAAATACTGGGTGGCGTTTAACCGCATTCGCGGGATTGGCAGGGCGCGTTTCAAGAAGATTGAGGCGCACTTTGAGTCGATTGCGGATGCGTGGATTGCGGACGCTTTGGAGTTGCGTGCTGCGGGGCTTGATGCACGCAGCGTCAATGCGATTGTTCGGGGCAGGGGTAAGGTTGATCCTGATGCCGAGCTGGAGATGCTGTATGGCAGCGGTGTGCATGCGCTGACTTGGCAGGATGGGGGGTATCCTCCGCGCCTGAAAGAGATATATGATTTGCCGCCGGTGTTGTATGTTAGGGGGGAGCTGACTGGGGATGACACGCGCTCGGTTGCTGTGGTGGGTACGCGCAAGCCTTCCGCTTATGGCAAGCGGGTTGCGGAGCGGATGGCGTATGACATTGCGAGTGCGGGTGTTACTATTGTGAGTGGTTTGGCGCTTGGTGTGGATGGGATAGCCCATAGGTGTGCGTTGGAGGCGGGGCATCGGACTATTGCGGTGTTGGGCAGTGGTTTGGATGTGATGTATCCGCGTGCGCACGCTAGGCTTGCGGAGCAGGTGGCTGAAAATGGGGCGGTTATATCTGAGTACCCGCTTGGGACGAGGCCGAATTCGCGTAATTTTCCGCGCCGCAATCGCATTATGGCGGGGATTACGCTGGGGACGCTTGTGATTGAGGCTGGCGCAAAGAGCGGGGCGCTCATTACGGCGCGGCAGGCGCTCGAGGAGAATAGGGAAGTGTTCGCTGTGCCGGGGAGTGTTTTTTCGCCGTATAGCGAGGGCACTAATCGGCTCATCCGCGATTCGGGGGCGAAGCTGGTTACGACATATGAGGATGTGCTGGAGGAGCTTAATCTTGTGGCGGTGACGCAGCAGATGGAGATGGCGGCGATGTTTGATGTGGATGACACGGAGGCGAAGTTGCTGCGGTATGTTACATTTGATCCGGTGCATATTGATGAGGTGTGTCGCAGTTCGGGGATGGATGCTCCGGATGTGGGCGGTGCGCTGGCGATGATGGAGCTGAAGGGTCTTGTGCAGCAGATTGGGGGGATGAATTACATTCGGCTGCGGGAGCTGTCGGGTGAGTATGCTACGGCTTTGTAGGCGTGGTGATATGTGTGGGTGTTCGGTGGTAGGATATGGATAGGGGTTGCGGTGGAGTGAGTTGTATGGCATTCTCGATTTGGATTGGGATGCAGGTGTTTTAGGGATAAGTTAGAAGTTGGTCGGCATAGGCAACGACGAAAACTGGTGTGAGGGTAGATGGCAAAAGAGTTAGTGGTAGTAGAGTCGCCTGCGAAGGCGCGCACGGTGGGACGTTTTCTTGGCAGTAAGTACATGACATTGGCGTCGATGGGGCATGTGCGTGATTTGCCAAAGGGCAACATGGGTGTTGAGATAGATGATAAGGGTTTTCATCCGACATACACGGTGATGCCTGACAAGAAGAAGGTGGTGTCTGAGCTTCGGAAGGCGTCTAAGGAAGCGGACACGGTGTATTTGGCGACAGACCCGGACCGGGAGGGTGAGGCTATATCGTGGCATCTGTTGAGTGCTGCGAAGATAGCGCCGTCTAAGGTGAAGCGTGTGGTGTTTCACGAGATCACGAAAGAGGCGATAAATGAAGCCTTTGATCACCCGCGCGGCTTGGACTATAACCTGATTGATGCTCAGCAGGCGCGGCGTATTTTGGATCGGCTGGTGGGTTATCGGCTCAGCCCGGTGCTGTGGCGCAAGGTGCGGCGCGGTTTGTCTGCTGGGCGGGTGCAGTCGGTGGCGCTGCGGTTGGTTGTGGAGCGGCATCGTGAGATCGAGGCGTTCACGCCTGTTGAGTTTTGGAGCATTGATGCTAATCTCGCCAAGCGGGATAGTGAGGACGGCGGGGGTGCGCCGGATGGGAAGCGGATAGAGTTTAAGGCGGCGCTGCATTCGCTTGCGGGGAAGAGGAAGAAGATAGAGATTCCCAATGGGGAATACGCAGGCGAGCTGGTTGCTGATTTGGAGGGCGCATCGTATAGCGTGGGTAAGGTTCGCCGGCGGGAGCGTAGGGTTAGGCCGAATGCGCCGTTCATCACATCTACGCTGCAGCAGCAGGCGTCGAGCCGGCTTGGGTTTGCGGCGACTCGCACGATGCGTGTGGCGCAGCAGCTCTATGAGGGGCTGAACATTGGCGATGAGGGCTTGGTGGGTCTTATCACTTATATGCGCACGGACTCCACGAATGTGGCAGCAAGTGCTTTGGGGGAGGCTGCGGATTACATTAAGCGGCGGTATGGGGATGATTATGCGCCTGCGTCGCCGCGGGTTTATACCAAGAAGGTTAAGGGTGCGCAAGAGGCGCATGAGGCGATTCGCCCGACATCGGTGCTTAGGGATCCGGAGGGGTTGCGTAGCCACTTGGATAGCGACCAGTTCCGCCTGTACGATCTGATATGGAAGCGGATGCTTGCTAGCCAGATGTCTGATGCGGTGTTTGATTCTACGCGGGTGGACATAGATGCCAAGAGTGTGAAGTCGGACGGGGCGTATGTGTTTCGTGCGACTGGCTCGGTGCTGAAGTTTCCGGGGTTTCGGATGTTGTATATGGATGCTGCTGCTGCGGGTAAAGACGATAAGCTGCTGCCGGCGCTTGATGCTGGGGATGCGCTTGATTGTCTTGCGCTGAAGGCGGATCAGCATTTCACTCAGCCGCCGCCGTATTTCAATGAGGCATCGCTTATCCGTGCGTTGGAGGAACGGGGCATCGGCAGGCCGAGCACTTATGCGCCGATTGTGGCGACCATTGTGGGGCGGGACTATGTGTTGCGGGACAGGGGTCGGCTGGTTCCAACTAAGCTTGGTATGGCTGTGACGGATTTGCTGACTGCTAACTTCCCGGATGTGATGAGTGTGGGTTTCACGGCGATGATGGAGCGTGAGCTTGACAACATTGCTGAGGGTCAGCGGGCTTGGGAGCCTATGTTGAAGGATTTTTATGTGCCCTTTGACGAGCTGATTGAGAAGACGATGAAAGAGGCGGCGCGCGTTCCCCGTGAGTTGATTGATGAGGAAACGGACGAGTTTTGCGAGCTGTGTGAGCGTCCGATGGTGATCAAGTCTGGGCGGTTTGGGCGATTTATGTCGTGCAGCGGTTTTCCGGAGTGTAAGAACTCTAAGCCTATTGTCAAGCGCATTGGTGTGGCTTGTCCGGAGTGTGGCAGCGATCTGTTGGAGCGCAAGCGGAGCAGGCAGCCGGGTCAGACTGGGCGGCGCAGGCGTGGCAGCGCTACATTTTATGGCTGTTCTGCGTATCCGGATTGCACATTTGCTGTCAACCGGCGCCCGCTGCCGCATGGGTGTCCTATTTGCGGGAAGATGCTGGTTGCGTCTGGGCGGAAGAAGGCGAGCTGTCTAGATGATGATTGCAAGTACACGGGGCCGGCGCCGTCTGCGGAGGAGCTGGAGTCGCTGGTGTAGCGGCGCTGGGTGGGGCTAGGCGTTTTTAGTTGTCGGTGGCGTTGGCGCGTTCGGTTTGCTGTGCGGTGGATATGTGTGCGCGGGTGTTGCGCGCTAAGTGTCGCAGTTCGCGTATGGAGTGCAGCCCTTCGCGGGGGAGGAACACTATCGCAAAGGCTATGGGGGGGATGAACAGCACCATGTGCAGCACGATGGAGAATGCGATTGCTTGTTCGCGTCCGATGCCCCATAGCCCGAGGAGGTAGAGTGCGGCGAACTCGAAGCTGCCGATTGCCATGGGCAAGCCGGGCACCATGCTGCTGAAGAAGAGTATGCCGAGCGATATGATTATCATCGAGGGCAGGTTGATTTCGATGTGAGTTGCTAGTGCGGTTAGCCATCCTGCTAATCCGACTAGCAGCGCTTGTGTTACTGACAGGGTGAATGCGGCGATTGCGCGCCGTTTTTTTCTGCGCAGTAGCAGGATGGCTGATGTGAATTGCGGGATTATCTGAATTTTGGATAGGATCCGCAGGCGTGCGAGTGCTGGTCCTGCGCTGAACAGCAGCACAAGTGAGAGGCAGCCAAAGGCGGTTGCGCCGGCGAGCCAGGGCCAGAATGGGCGCAGGGGTGTGAGCAGGAGCGCACCGCCGCCAAGCAGCAGGACGGTGGTTGCGAACTCGAATGCCCGTTGCAGGGCGAGTGTGGCGAGTATTGTGCCTAGCTGGATGCGGTCGCGGAACATGAGGATGCCGGTCTGCACGATTTCGTCTAGTACGCGCAGAGGGCTGAGGGTGTCGAGCGCGGTGCCTGCTTGTTCTATCATGAAGAGCCGCATTGGGCTGGTGCGCGGGGGATTTTGGAGCAGCAGGTGCCAGCGCAGTCCGCGTAGGTAGCCTGCGGTTAGGATTGCGCCGAGCGCCGCTGATATGAGTATGGGGTTGGCGGCTGTGAGGGCGCTTGCTAGCTCGCCCCAGTGGATGTTTCGGACTACGAGCCATCCTAGCAGCGCACCTAGTCCGGTTGCGCCCACGACATAGACTATCAGCAGCGTCTTCATGGTGCTGTTGGGCGGTCGTTGGCCGTTGTTTGATGGAGTTGTGCTAGCAGTGCCGTGGCTCGCTCTGTGGTTCTTGTTTTGCAGGCTGGTCTTCCCTTCGAGGGTGGGTGGTGTGTGGTTGCTTTCGAACGCTTTTGTGTGGTTAGTTTTGATTTGGGGCTTCGTTTTTGAGTTCGGTTTCGATGCGGCGGCGGGTGTCAGGGTCTAGGCGTTGTAGTATGTTTTGTTCGGCTTCGGTGCGACCCTCTTCGCGGCCTTCGGTGCGGCCTTTGGCGCGTTCTCTTTTTCGTATCCAGTCTCTTGTTCCTAGTACCATGTCTCTCACCTCTGCGATGAAGCCGGTTGTGAATACTGATACGCCAGTTGTGGTTAGTCTTGTTTTGGGGATTCGTTTTTGAGTTCGGCTTCGATGCGGCGACGGGTGTCAGGGTCTAGGCGTTGTAGTATGTTTTGCTCGCCTTCGGTGCGGCCTTCTTCGCGGCCCTCTTCGCGGCCTTTGGCGCGTTCTCTTTTTCGTATCCAGTCTCTTGTTCCTAGTACCATGTCTCTCACCTCTGCGATGAAGCCGGTTGTGAATACTGATATGCCACCTACGATTAGTGTGCCGTGGAAGATGGCTTCTGCGGTTTGCAGGAATGTGTCGTGTGTTACTTGGGTGCTTTCGCGCCACGCTAGGTAGGCGATGCCTATTGCCATCTGCACTGTGAACAGGATCGAGTACAGCGCGCGCAGATGTCGGGGCACGCTTAGCAGGGGGACTCTTTCATCGTCGTCGTCTTTGTCTTCGTTTGGGTGTTTGTCTGTCAAACTATGCTCCTAGAGGAAGTTTGACGAAATCGTACGAAATTGTCAATTGTGGGTGGCTTCGGTATGGGGATAGATGTGGGGGTTACTCGTGTCGGAGGGCGTCGATGGGGTGCATTCGGGCGGCGCGCAGGGCGGGGTAGATGCCGGATAGGAGTCCTACGGCGATTGCTACGCTTAGGGCGAGGAGGGCTACGCCGCCTTGAAATGCGATTGCGCCTAATGGTGATTGGGCGGCGCCCCCTTGGTTTATGGCGAAGGCGATTACCGGCAGTATCATCATGCTGAAGAGCAAGCCGATAGCGCCGCCGCCTAGTGTGAGGAACACGGCTTCGGATAGGAACTGCATTAGGATGTCTCGTTGCTTTGCGCCCATTGCCTTGCGGATGCCGATTTCGCGGGTGCGCTCGGTTACGGATACTAGCATTACATTCATGACGCCGATGCCGCCGACTAGCAGGGAGATGCCCCCTACTGTGCCGAGGAACAGCGCTATCACAGCGGTTACTTGGTTCAGTGTGTTGAGTAGATCTTGCAGCGTGTCGATGGTGAAGTCGTCTGCGCCTGTGTTGCGGTGGCGTAGGCGCAGGATGGTGGCTATTTCTAGCTCTGCGTCGTGGATGGCTTCTGCGCTTATGGCTTCCACATTGATTGTTCCTACTGGCACATCGCCTTGCAGGGTGCGCTCGGAGGACATTCGGTAGTATGCGGTGGATATGGGCACATATATCATCTCGTTGCTGAAACCGAAGGTTGATGCGCCGGAGTCTTCTAGCACGCCTACGACGCGGAACTGCCGTCCATTTACGCGAACGGTCTTGCCGATTGGGTCTTGTGCGTAGAAGAGTGCGTCTGCAACATCTGCAGATAGCACGGCGACTTCAGCACGGTTGCGTATGTGAGCTTGGGTGATGAACTGTCCGTGCGCCACGCGCGCGTCGCGAACAATGGCGTAGTCAGGGGTGATGCCTAGCACGGATGCCGATTGGGAGGCTCGCCCGGCGACGAGTGTGGCACCGCTGCGGATTTCGGGCGCGACGGCTTTGATGGAGGGGGCAAGTGCAGGGTCAATTAGTGCTTCGGCGTCGGAGATGGTTAGGTTTTCTGGTGGTAATGCTGAGTAGGACCATGAGGCGGATTGGGTGTTGTTTCTGCTAGGGAAGGGGTTTGATATGGAAGGGCCGGGGCGCACGAACAGTAGGTTGGTGCCTTGTGATTGTATCTGCGCTGATATGCTGGATTGCACGCTTGCGCCGATGGACATGAGCACTGTTACTGCGGTGATGCCGATGACGATGCCGAGCAGGGTCAGGCTCGAGCGCAGTTTGTTGCTGCCGAGTGCGTTGAGTGCGGTTCTGATGATGTTGATGGGACTCATTGGGGTTGCGCTTGCTCTGGTTGGTGTGCTGTGTATGTGGGGTTTTCTGTTTGTGGGCTGTTCTGGGTGTCGGAGACGATGCGGCCGTCGCGCATGGAGACGGTGCGGTGTGCGTGTTGGGCGATTTCGGGGTCGTGGGTTACGATTAGGATGCTCATGCCCTCGGTGTTTAGGTCGACGAGTATCTGCATGATTTCTTCGCTGGAGCGGGTGTCGAGGTTGCCTGTGGGTTCGTCTGCGAGCATGATTTCGGGCGATTTTGCTAGCGCGCGTGCGATGCCGACTCGTTGCTGTTGTCCGCCGGAGAGTTCGGTGGGTTTGTGGCGCAGCCTGTCTATTAGTCCAACGCGTTCGAGGGCATGTTCTGCTGTGCGGCGGCGGTTGGGTGTTGAGCCGTATTGCAAGCCTAGCTCTACATTTTGGAGTGCGGTGAGGCGTGGGAGTAGGTTGTAGGTTTGGAACACGAAGCCAATTTTGCGGCTGCGGATTTCGGCGAGGCGGTTGCTGGAAAGGGAGCCGATGTTTTCGCCGTCTAGTGTGTAGCTGCCGGATGTGGGGACATCTAGGCAGCCGAGTATGTTCATCAGGGTGGATTTGCCGGAGCCGGACGCTCCCATAACTGCGAGCATTTCGCCGTTGCTGACGGATAGGTTGACGCCGTCGAGCGCGGCGACTTTCACGCTTCCCATTTGGTATATCTTTGTTACATTGCGGACTTCTATCATGGTGTTGCCTTTGGGATGTGCGGCGTTATTGCCGTGGTGGGCGTCTGCCGCCGCCTCGGATGATGATGCCGCCGCGTGTGTTTTCGTTTTCGAATGCGGGTATTTCGTCGGGGCGCAGGGGCATGACTATCTGTGTGCCTTCTTCCAAGCCGCTTTCTACGATGGTCCAGAAGCCGTCGCCGTTGCCTAGCACGACCGGTTGCTCTGCGATTATGCCGTTCTCCATCACGCGGATGTAGGGTCGGTTGTCTTCGTTGTAGAAGATGGCTTGATAGGGGACGATTAGTCCGCTGATTTCGCCGGCTTCGATGGATGCGACGGCGCTCAAGCCTTCTTGGAGGGTGATGTCGTCGGGGATGGTCAGGTCGACTTTCACATCGAAGGTAACGATGCCGTCTTGGCTGGATGCGGTGGAGCTTATGCTGCTGATTACGCCGTTGAACACTTCGTCGGGAACGGCGTCCATTGTGACGGTTGCGGTTGCGCCGCGCTGCAGGGATAGGATGTCTATTTCGTCGACGCTGCCTTCTACGCGGACGATGTTTGTGTTGATGACTTGTACGATTTCGTCGAATCGTTCTACTTCTTGGCCGGTTTCTACGGCGATTTTGGCGATGAAGCCGTTGAAGGGTGCTTTGAGGGTGGAGTCTTCGTAGCGGCGGGTTGCGCCGCTGACATTGGCTTGTGCGGAGGTTACTGCGGCTTCGTGGAGGGTGATGTTAAGGTCGCGCTGGTCGTGGATGCGCTGCAGTGCTGCCTGTGCGTCGGCGAGGCGGGCGTTGGCGAGTGCTAGGTCGCTGCGCGCGTGTGAGATTGCTGTGGGTTCGGGGTTTAGCAGGTCTGCGAGGTCTTGTTTGGCTTTGTTGCGGTTGGCTGTGGCGAGGGATACTTGGTGGCGTTTGCTGTTTAGTTCGGCGGGGCGAGGGTTTTCTAGCTCTTCCAAGTCGCGCTGTGTTTTGTCTAGGTCGGCGCGGGCGGTGTAGTAGCGGTGTAGCAGCAGTTGGTCGTCGGGTGCGCCGACTCGGAGGCGGTCGAGTGTGAGTTGTGCTTCGTCGCGCGCTGTGGTGGCGCGAATGAGGTTTGAGGTGGCGGAGGCGATGTCTTGTTGGTGGTTGTCTTGGGCGGTGTCGAACTTGTCTTGGGCGGCTGTGAGTTCGTCCCATGCGTTATTCATGTCGCGCTGCATGCAGAGTTCGGAGTTGGTGTTTGTGGTGTCGGATTCCTTGTCTGGGAGCAGGGTGTTGTTTTCGCATTGCACTTCGATGGTGGTGTAGCCCGGGTATAGGTTGCGCCAAGCGAAGACGGTCAGCTCGTTCCAGCGGGTTGCGGGGTTGTCGATGAGTTCGCCGTTGGGGAAGAGTTGGTGTTGGTGCGAGTACGCCTCTTCGGGCACAAATTCCAGTTTGTCGAAAAGCTTGTTTGGGGGGAGCAGTTCGTCGTCGGTGATGTGGACGCCTGTCCACTTTTTGACTGTGTTGCGGTAGTCGGCGCGTTCTTGTTCGAGTGTTTCTTGGGGTTCGTCTAGTTCGGTGGTGTTTTCGGCGGCGGCTAGGTTTAGTGTGGCGACTGCGAAGTCTTGTTCGGCGGAGTGAAGGTCTGTTTGGGCGTCTGAGAGTGAGAAGCCGAGTGCGTATTCGCTGTCGCGCAGGGCGATTTCGGCTTGTGCGACGGCTTCTTCGGCGGCGGTGAGTGTGTGTTCTTCGGGGTTGAGCAGTGTGTCGTATGCCTCTTGGGCGTCGTGGAGTGCGAGTTCGGCGTCGGCGAGTGTGGCTTCGTGCTCGGCGATGGTGTTGGGTTCGGGGTTGAGCAGTGTGTTGAGGGTTTCGCGGGCTTCGCGGCGCTGCACGGCGGCGTTGGCGACGGCGAGTTCGGCTTCGGCGATGGCGAGTGTTTGTGTGCGGGCTTCTTCGAGTGTGGTGAGTGCGTCTTGGTAATCTACTTCTGCTTGTGCGACGGCGTGGTGTAGTTTGCCGGCGCTTTCTGGGTCTAGTTTGACGAGGGGTTGTCCTGTGGTTACGAGTTCGCCTTCGGTGACCAAGACTTCGTGCACGAAGCCTTCTGAGCCGAAGACGAGGGTTTCGTCGTTGGAGAACACGATGCTGCCGTTGATGGAGACTTGGTTTTGCAGGCTGTCGCGCCTGACGGGGATGATGCGGTCGGTTTCGGCGAGTTCTTGTTCTGCGTTTTGGCTGCTGATGAACGGGATGTTTACGCCGGCTATTATGAGCACGGCGACGACTAGCACTAGCGCTGCTGCTGCTATGAGCACTTTTTGCCATCGTTTAGTGTGTTTCAGCGCGTCTAGCAGCCGCCTCATGGTGGGGTTCCTCCATCGTGGTTATAGTAGCGCTTTATACTTGCAAGCCTGCAAGCGCTCAGGGGCATTCATTATAGCAGTACGGGGATTGCGGGCGTCAGTTTTTGTTTTTGCGTATGGGCGCTTTTTGGGGGTGATGCGGAGCGTTGGGGATGAATAGGTTGATTAGGGGTTGAAACGCTGCTTGAAGCAAATGGTTAGGTTTTTGTATTTTTTGTATAAGGGAGCAAAAAGAGATATGTGGGCGATGGGATTTGTGCTGTTGAGCTGACGGGGCAGAATTGTGGAGGTTTTTTGTATGGATGAGCAAGAGTGGCAGGGGCTGGTTGATGGGTTTGCGGAGCATTTGCGGGCGGAGAGGTCGCTTGCGGACTTGACTATCCGTAATTATAGGGCGGATTTGATGCCGCTGTATGACTATTTGTGCTTGAAGGAAATTGCGGATTTGCGGTTGCTGGACCGCCATATTCTGCGGGGGTATTTGGCGTGGCTGACGCAGATAGGGTATGTGCGGCACAGCGTGTCTCGCAAGTTGAGCACGCTGCGGGGGTTTTTGCGGTGGTTGGTGCGCAAGGGGGTTATAGACAGCGACCCGCTGCCCAAGCGGGGTGTGATGCGAGTGGAGAAGCGGTTGCCGCGCTTTTTGTCGCAGGAACAAGCCAAGCGGCTGATGGAGGCGCCGGATGCGACGACGCCTATTGGCTTGCGGGATATTGCGCTGTTGGAGGTGATATATGGCGGCGGGCTGCGGGTTAGCGAGGCGAGCAATCTGCAGGTCATAGATTTGAACTTGAAGACTCGCGAGGCGCGGGTTGTGGGCAAGGGGGCTAAAGAGCGGGTGGTGCTGCTTGGTGAGGCGGCGAGGTCGGCGCTGGATGCGTACTTGAAGAGGGGACGGCCTCAGCTAGCGGGGCGGAACAGCGAAATGTTCTTGTTCCTGAACCGATTCGGGGGGAGGCTTAGCCAGCGGAGCATACAAGAGAGGGTGCGGCGGTATAGTGTGAAGGCGGCGCTGCCGGCGGGTGTACATACGCATACGCTTAGGCATTCGTATGCGACACATATGCTTGAGGGCGGCGCGGATTTGCGGGTGGTGCAGGATCTGATGGGGCACGCTAGCCCTGCGACGACTCAGATATACACGCATGTTACCAATGCTCGCGCGAGGCAGGTTTATATGAAGGCGCATCCGCGAGCGCGGCGGCCGTCTGCTGATGCGTGAGGGCGGTTGTGGGTTTGCGTATGCTTGCCATATCCTAGTTGTTAATGTAAAGTAACCGCACAATGCGGATGCCTATCCGTTGCCTGTGCGGCGGCGGTTACGGCGATTCTGCGGGGATGCCCGCTTACGCAAGGAGGATATGAATGACTACTGCAACTTCCCCGATTTTCGGTCAAAGCATTAAGCGTCGAGAAGACCCGCGCCTTATCACTGGCAGGGGCACATATGTTGATGACATTAAGCTTGTGGGTATGCTGCATATGGCGCTGGTTCGCAGCCCTTATGCCCACGCCAACATTACTAGCATAGACACATCTGCGGCGGCGGCGATGGACGGCGTGGTTACTGTGTTTACGGGTGAGGATCTGGCTGAGCAGCTCGGGTCTTTGCCGTGCGGTTGGGTTGTGCCGGACACTGTGGAGGTGCCGCATCCGCCGCTTGCCATCGGGAAGGTGCGCTGTGTGGGAGATGCGGTGGTGGCTGTGATTGCGACTGATGCTACGGCTGCTGTGGACGCCGCGGCTTTGGTGGAGGTGGATTACGATGTGCTTCCTGCGGCGGTGAATGCGGAGGAAGCGACTTGGGACGGCGCGCCGCAAGTTCATGATGATGCGCCGAATAACATCGGCTTCGAGTGGGAGGTTGCTGGCGGGGATGTGGATGCTGCGTCTGCGTCTGCGGAGGTGCGTGTGAGCCAGCGGGTGGTGAATCAGCGGCTCATTCCGAACTCGATGGAGGGCAGGGCGGTTGTTGCGGATTACAATCCGGGCACGAACCATGTGACGGTATGGACATCTTCGCAGATACCGCATTTGGTGCGCTTGCTGCTGGCGCTGGTTACGGGGCATCCGGAGCATCAGATACGAGTGGTTGCGCCGGATGTGGGAGGCGGTTTCGGGTGCAAGCTTTACTTGTATGCTGAAGAGGTCATTGCGTTTGTGATTGCGAAGGCGCTGGGCAGGCCGGTGAAGTGGACGGAAGAGCGTCAAGAGAACTATCTTGCCACAACGCACGGGCGCGACCACATCGGCGATTGGGAGATAGTGGGCAACAGCGATGGGACTATCACGGGGATACAGGGGACGGTGTATGCCAACATGGGCGCATACCTGTCCACTTTCGCGCCTGCTATTCCCACATACTTGTTTGGGCTGATGCTGGTGGGACCGTACAAGATAGAGAATGTGCGGTGCAAGGTTATTGGGGTGTTCACGAACACCACGCCTGTCGATGCTTATCGCGGGGCGGGGCGTCCTGAGGCGACCTACATCGTGGAGCGGCTGTTGGACATATTCGCCGCAGAGGTTGGGATGGACCCGGCTGAGGTGCGGCGCAAGAACCTCATCCCGTCGTTTGAGGATGGGTATGAGGTTGCCACGGGTGTTAGTTACGATAGCGGGGAGTATGAGAAGGCGCTTGATCTTGCGCTTGGCATGGTCGGGTATGACGATTTTCGTGCTGAGCAGGCGGCGGCGCGTGAGCAGGGCAGGTACTTGGGCGTAGGGCTGTCGACTTATGTGGAGATATGCGGGATGGCGCCATCTGCGGTGGCGTACTCGCTTGGCGCGCGTGCTGGGGTGTGGGAGAGTTCGCTTGTGCGGGTGCATCCGACTGGCAAAGTTACGGTATATAGCGGTGCGTCTGGACATGGGCAGGGGCATGAGACGACCTTTGCGCAGCTTGCGGCATCGGAGCTGGGTATCGCTGTGGAGGATGTTGAGGTTGTGGAGTCGGACACGGCGCAGGTGCAGCAGGGCACGGGCACATTCGGCAGCCGCAGTGCGGTTGTGGGCGGCACGGCGATCCATATGAGCGTGGAGAAGATTAAGGATAAGGCGCGGCGGATTGCGGCGCATATGCTTGAGGCGGCGCCTGAGGATGTGGTGTATGAGGATGGCAAGCTCTTTGTGCAGGGCGCGCCCGCGGAGGAAGCCAAGTCTTTCGGGGAGATAGCGCTTGCGGCGTACTGGTATGACGGGCTGCCGGAGGGTTTGGAGCCGGGCTTGGAAGCCACGAGCATCTATGACCCGCAGAACTTCACTTGGCCGTTCGGCACGCACATCTGCGTGGTGGAGGTGGATGCGGACACGGGCGATACGCAGGTGCTGCGGTATGTGGCGGTGGACGATGTGGGCAATGTCATCAACCCGATGATTGTGGAGGGGATGGTTCACGGAGGTGTGGCGCAAGGCATTGGGCAGGCGCTGTTGGAAGAGGGCGTCTATGACGAGGATGGGCAGCTCATCAGCGGCAGCATGCTGGACTATGCGATACCCAAGGCGGAGAACTTGCCGTCGTTCGAGACGGCGCGCACGGTAACGCCTTCGCCGACCAATCCGCTTGGGGTGAAGGGTGCTGGGGAGACCGGCACGATTGCTGCATCGCCGGCGGTCATCAACGCGGTGGTGGATGCGCTTTCGCCTTTCGGGGTGCGGCACATCGACATGCCTGCCAAGTCTGAGAAGGTGTGGCGCATCATCAGTGAGGCGCGCGGCGGTTAGGTTGTGGCTGGGCGTTGGCTGCTTGTGCGTGCTGACGGCTGCGTTTGTTCCGATGAGGTGCAGCAGTGAGGAATCCTAGGGTGTGTGCCCTGATGGGGCGCGCTCGGGATTCCTCTTTTGACACGATGGGGTTGATATGGCGGTGCTAGCTCTTGCGGTTTGTGTGCTGGCATTGCGCTGATTGACCTAGATTTTAGGATGGACATTGCGGATACAATCCGACATCGACCCGATTAGGGATATTTTGGACAGGCTCGAATCCGAGAGCTATATTGGCGATGCTGCCATTGCTACTTCCATTTACATGGCGCAGACGCTTGAGCGGCCGCTGCTGATTGAGGGGCGCCCGGGTGTGGGCAAGACGGAGATTGCCAATGTGATGGCGAGTTTACTTGACACTCGGCTCATCCGTTTGCAGTGCTATGAGGGTTTGGATGTGTCCACAGCGCTGTATGAGTGGAACTATTCGAAGCAGATGCTGCGGATACGGCTGGATGAGCGCAGTGAGCGCAGTGTGGAGGATAGGGAGCGGGAGATATTCAGCGAGCCGTTTTTGCTGAAGCGTCCGCTGCTTGCTGCGCTGACTGAGGCGCACAGGTCTCCGGTGCTGCTGATAGACGAGGTGGATCGCGCGGATGAGGAATTCGAGGCGTTCTTGCTGGAGGCGCTGTCGGACTTTCAAGTTACCATACCTGAGATAGGGACAATTCGGGCGAAACACCGTCCGCTGGTCATCCTCACATCGAACCGCACGCGGGATTTGTCGGATGCACTGCGGCGGCGCTGTCTGTATTTGTGGATAGACTATCCGGATCTTGCGAAAGAGCTTCGGATTGTGCGCTCCAAAGTGAATGGCATAGAGGATGGGCTGGCGCGCCAAGTGGTGCGGTTTGTGGACAACGCTCGCCGCGCGGGGCTGGACAAGGTTCCGGGGATTTCGGAGACGCTGGATTGGGCGCGCGCGATGGTGGCGCTGCACATCGAGCATCTGGATCGCGAGGCTGTGGAGCGCACGCTGGGGGCGATTATCAAGGACGCTGATGATTTGGAGCGTTTTCGTGCGGAGGCTGTGGACGAAATTTTGAGCAGAATTTAATGGTGGCATAAGCGTCGGGACTGGGATTTTCGCTGCTCTTGTAAATGAGACATTGGTTACAGGGAGGCTGTTGATGGCGGTAATGAGCGGTAAGCGCGCGCTGATGGAGATGTTGAAGGCTGAGGGTGTGGAGCACATATTCGGCAATCCGGGCACGAGCGAGGGGCCGATACTGGATGAGCTGGAGCGGCATCCTGAGATTCGCTACATTCTTGCCGTGCAAGAGGGGGCGGCGATGGGGATGGCGGATGCTTATGCGCGCTATCGTGGTGAGCCAGCGTTCGTGAATTTGCACATAGAGACGGGGCTTGCCAACGGCGTTAGTCTGCTTGCCAACGCTGCGGAGGGGAACACCCCGCTGGTGCTGACATCGGCGAATAAGGATGTTCGCAAGCTGGTGGAGGGTCGCACTGATCTTGTGGCTATGGTGAGTCAGTTTTGCAAGTGGAGCGCGGAGGTTACGCATCCGGAGCAGGTTCCGGGTGTGATGCGGCGCGCGTTCATCGAAGCCAAGACGCCTCCGACTGGGCCGGTTTATGTGGCGTTTTCTGCCAATGCGCTGGATGACGAAGGGGATGTGGAGATTGTGGGGTCGCACGCAGCGTATACGCGCATTGCGCCGGATGGAGATGCTGTTTCGGCGGCGGCGGAGTTGCTGGCGGGTGCGGCGAATCCGGTGCTGCTTGTGGGGGATCGTGTGGGGCAGTCTGGCGGCACTGCTGAGGCGGTGCGGCTCGCCGAAACCCTCGGGGCGCGGGTGTATGCGGCGCAGTTTTCGCAGGTGAACTTTCCCACGAGCCACCCGCAGTTTTTGGGATTGGCAAGCCCGGCGTTGCCGTCGGGGAGGGCGCTGATAGCGGATGCCGACGCTGTGGTTGTGGTTGGCAGCCCTGCGTTCCCGGGCTACTTCCATTTCAGCGGGTCTGCGCTTGGGGAGGGGGCGTCTCTGGTTCACATAGACTCTGCTGTGTCGGAGATTGGGCGCAGCGAGCCAACCGATGTGGGTGTAGTTGCCGACCCGCGCACGGGGATGGGTGCGCTCTCTGATGCGCTGGAGCGGCGTATGTCTGGCTTGGAGCGCGAGGCGGCTAAACTCAGAGGGGCATCTGCTGCGGAGGCGAAGGCTGCGCTGTTGGCTGAGTGGGAGCGGCGGGTTCGTGAGCGCGGGGACATCCTGCCGATGTCTGCCGAGCGGATGATGAGCGAAATCGCAGCGGCAATGCCACCGGGTACGATTATCGTGGATGATGCGGTTACGACTAGGGATGCGATATTTGGGGCGCTGGATTTTGATGCGCCCGGGAGCATGCTGGGCATCAGCGGGGGTGCGCTGGGCTGGGGTATGGGGGGCGCTATGGGCGTCAAGCTTGCCGAGCCGCAGCGCCCGGTGGTGGCGGTTGTGGGCGATGGCAGTTCGATGATGACGGTGCAGGCGCTGTGGACGGCTGCGAATGAGAACATTCCGGTGGTGTATGTCATCTGCAACAACGCCGCTTATCGTATTCTCAAGCTCAATATGAACTTGTACAAGTCCGAACTGCTGGGGCAGGAAGCGCCTGAGAGTGATTACATCGCGATGGATTTTCCTGCGCCGTTCGACATCGCTGCGATAGCGGAGGCGATGGGTGTGCATGGGCGCAGGGTAACCGAGCCGGCGGATATAGCGCCTGCGCTGGGCGAGGCGCTGTCGCTGGGCAAGCCCGCTGTGTTGGACATATCGATTGACGGGGCGGTGTGAGCGGCGTCTCGCGTTGGGTTGCCTGTCTGGTTCTGCGGGGTTTTTTCACGAATTTGCGTGGCGGAAAAGGCGGCATGGTGGCGTGTTAGCGGGCTGACATTTTGGAACAATTGTTGTAATATGGCGGTGGGGATGTCTTATGCGCCATATACTTCACGCAGATTTCGATGCGTTCTATGCTGCTGTGGAGCAGTTGGACGCTCCGGAGCTGCGCGGCAAGCCGGTGGTCGTGGGTGGTAGTCCTGAGGGACGGGGCGTTGTGGCGTCTGCGTCGTACGAGGCGCGCGCGTTTGGGGTGCGCTCTGCGATGCCGATGCGGACAGCCCTTCGGTTGTGCCCACAGGCGGTTCGTGTTGGGGCGCGCTTTGACCGCTACCGGGATGTGTCTCGGCGCGTTATGGGCATTTTCCGAGACATCACGCCTTTGGTGGAGCCGCTGTCGCTGGATGAGGCGTATCTCGATGTTGGCGAGCTTGTGCGTCAGGGGCAGCGACCGGCGGCGATTGCGAGGGCGCTGAAACGGCGTGTTAGGGTTGAGCTTGGGCTGACTATCTCGGTCGGGGTGGCGACTAGCAAATCGGTCGCCAAGATAGCGTCGGATATGAACAAGCCGGATGGTTTGACGGTTGTGCCGCCGGGCGGTGAGATGCGGTTTCTTGCGCCGCTGCCTGCTGGCAGGCTCTGGGGTGTTGGGCCGAAGACGGCTGAGCGGCTGGCGGCGGAAGGCGTTCATACCATCGGGGAGATTGCGGCGCAGCGAGAGGGTTGGCTGCGGGAGAACTTTGGCAGGCACGGCGCACAGATGCGGCGGCTTGCGCTGGGTCAGGATGATAGCGCAGTGGTGGTGCGGCGGGAGACGAAATCTGTGAGTGCGGAGACGACATTTGCTCGGGACACTGGCGACAGGGATGTGCTGCTAGAGGTGGTGGAGCGCCTCAGCGGGCGGGTGGCGGGTTCGCTGATGCGCAAGGATTTGCACGGGCGCACGGTTAAGTTGAAGCTGAGGCTGTCGGATTTTACGACTTTCACGCGGCAGCGCACATTGCCCTATACGATTCAGTCTGCGGAGGATTTGTCGCAGCCTGTGGCAGAGTTGCTGCTTGCTGAGCTTCACGGGGGGCGTGCGTTTCGGCTTGTGGGTGTGGGCGTGTCTGGCTTTGACCCGCTGGAGGCGCAGCCGGAGCCTATCCGTCAGCTGCGGCTGACGGGGTTTGGGTGAGCGAAATTTTTGGGTATGGGCTGTTTTAGACTGTGTTTTGCGCTCTTACACGCCCTCTACACGATGACGCCGTTGGCGCGCAGGTCTGGCAGTTCGCTGGCAGGGACATTCAGCAGGCTGGTGAGTATTTCGTCGGTGTGTTCGCTGTACAGGGGGGCTGGGGTGATTTCGACGGGGGAGTTGGTGAGTTTGACGGGGCAGCCGATCATCTTGTATTTGCCGCGTGAGGGGTCGTCCACTTGTACTACCATTTCGCGGGCGATGAGGTGGTCGTTGGTGAGGGTTTCTTCGGGGCTGAGCACTGCGCCGCACCATACGCCTGCGGCTGCGAGCGCTTCCATTGCGTCGTACTTGCTGCGTCCCATCGTCCAGTCGCTGATGATCTCTAGGACTTCGTCGGCGCGTGCGCTGCGGTTGTCTACGGTTATGTATCGTTCGTCGCCGATGAGGTCGGCGCGCCCGATGACGGCGAGGACGGTTTCCCATAGTTCGCCCATGGTGTGTATCATCACATAGTCGTCGGAGCCGCCGGGGGCGCAGGGGAATATGGTGGGGATGTTGCTGCTGCCGCTGCGGTATCCGGGGCGGACATTTGGGTCGCCGATGGACAGGCTGCGGATGAGGCGGTATCGCATGAGGTTGACGATGCCGTCTTGCATGGAGACTTCTATGTGCTGGCCTTTGCCGCTGTTGTCGCGCTGGCGCAGTGCGGCGAGGATGCCGATGGCGGTGTGTAAGCCGGTGCCGGAGTCGCCTGCGCCGATGGGGGAGTTTATGGGGGGCAGGTCGGGGTAGCCGTTGGCGGCAGTTGCGCCACCGGTGGCTTGTGCGGAAAGTTCGAAGCTGCGGTATTCGCTCCAAGGTCCGTATTCGCCGAAGCCTTTTATGCTGGCGTGTATGATGCGGGGGTTGAGTTCGTTCAGCCGTTCGTAGGGGAAGCCGAGCCGTTCCATGACGCCTTTTGAGAAGTTTTCCAGCAAGACATCTGCCCACTGTACTATGCGCTCGAAGATCTCTTTGCCGCGCGGGTGTTTGAGGTTTAGGGTGATGGCGCGCTTGTTGTTGTTGAATATGGTGAAGTAGACGCTGTCTATGCCGTCGATGTGCGCTAGTTCCCAGCGGGTGTTGTCGCCGCCGGCGGTGTCTTCCAGCTTGATGACATCTGCTCCGAGGAATGCCAGCAGCTGTGCGCAGGATGGACCTGCCTGCACCCTGCTCATATCCAAGATTTTGACTCCGGCGAGTGCCTTGTCCATATTCTGTCTCCTTAGTAGTGATGATGTTGCGCCGGTGATGTTCTTATTATGTGGGATTATTGGGATTATAGCAGTGTCAGCCGAGTTGGGATTCGGCGAAATCGGGGTAGCCTTTTAGGAAGTCGGCGATGTCGAGTGCCTGCCGCCCTTCTAGCTGTACCCGCTGCAATCGCAGCATGCCCTCGCCGCAGCTGACGCTGATGCCGTCGGGTAGGGGTGCCACTTTGCCGGGGGGCGCAGGTACGGATGGTGCTCTCGATGTGTGGTCGGCAGAGGCTTGCAGGATTTTGAGCTGCCTGTTGCGCCAGCGGGTGAAGCTGCTGGGCCAGGGGTGGTATGCGCGCACTTGGCGTGCGATGTGCGATGCTGGCTGCTGCCAGTCTATTGCGCCGTCTTGCCTTGAGAGCAGGTGTGTAACGACGACGGCGTTTTCGTCCTGCGGTTGGGGGGTGATTTCGCCTGCTGTCCAGCGCGGGAGGATGTCGGCGAGCAGGGCTGCGCCCATTGCGAACAGGCGGTGTGTGAGCGCATCCGCTGCTTCATCATCGCGGATTGGGGTTTGGCGCTGCGCTAGTATAGGGCCGGAGTCCATGCCTTCGTCTATCTGCATGATGGACACGCCGGTTGTGGTGTCGCCGTTGAGGATGGCGGCGGCTACGGGGGAGGGGCCTCGGTAGCGCGGGAGTAGGGACGGGTGGATGTTCAGCGCGCCGAGCGGTGGGACGGCGAGTGTTTCGGGGGGGAGGAACAGTCCGTAGGCTGCTACGACGATGAGCTGGGGGGCAAGCAATCTGAGTTGGCGGCGTGCGTCTGCGTCGCGGCGGAGCGATGCGGGTTGAAACACCGGGATGCTGCGTGCTTGTGCGGCGCGCTTTACGGGCGAGGGCGTGTATCGCCTGCCGCGTCCGCTGCGTCTGTCGGGTTGGGTGTACACGCCTATGATGTTGTAGCCGGCGTTGGCGAGTGCGTCGAGCGTTGGGACGGCGAATGCTGGCGTCCCCATGAACACTATGCGCAGTGGGTCTGATGCGCTCATTCGCACGCCTCGTTTTCACAGCAGCCGGCTTGTTCGGATTGGATGTTGACGAAGCGCACTTCGTCGCCGACATCTATGCCGAAACGCTGGGCTTCCCCGGCGTTTACCTCGAAGTTGTATGCTGCGGGTGCGCGTGAGCCGTATATGACAAGCTCGGCGGGGGGAGTGTCTGGCGGGGCGTGCTGTACATCTTGTGTGAGGTCGGCGACGCTGCATTCGGCGCTGATCCAGATGAAATCTAGGGGGAAGCGCATTCCGTGCATCCAGAATGAGGATGCTTTGCCGTCGGGGAACACGAACAGCATCCCGGACTGTTCTTTCAGGCTGTCGCGCTCGCCAAGCCCGAGTTGTCGCAGCGCCGGGGTGTCCGCAATCTCGGCGACGAAGTGGACGCCGTCGATGATGACCACGGGGCCGTCGGGTGTGGGTGTTGGGGTTGCGCTTGCGGTGGGTGTGGGAGTGCTGGTTGGCGATGGGCTGGGCGACGGTGTTGGGCTTGCAGTGGGTGTTGGTGTGGGTGTGAGCGTTGGTGCTTGGGGGACGGCTGTCGCTTGTATGGTGGGCGTTGGTGTGGGTGTGATGCGCGGTGTTGGGTTTGCAGCGGGCGTGTTTGGTGTGGCAACTGCTGTGATTGCTGTGTTGGGGGCAGCTGCTGCTGGGGCAGTGGGTGTTGGTTCGCTGGGCTGCTGTGGCTGGGCGCAGTTGGCGGAGAACACGATCACCGCTACTGCTGCAAGTGTTGTCAGTGTGGCTGCCCATCGCTGTTTGTTCATGCTAGCTGCACCAGTGTTGCGCCGTCGCCACCGCGTTCGCGCGCTTCGGCTTCGAATGAGTGCGCCAATGGGTGGCGCTGCAGATGCTCCCGGACGACATTTCGCAGGATGCCTTTGCCCTTGCCGTGGATGATGCGAACCGAAGTGAAGCCGTCGCGTACTGCTTTGTCTAGGAACTGTTCCAATTGTGCTAACGACTCTTCGGCGCGCATGCCGCGGATGTCTAGTTCGCTTGAGCCGAGCATGGGGCTGAGGTCGAAGCGGACTTCGGGGGCGGGAGGTTCGGGTTGGGCTTCGATTAGGGACAGACGGGAGAGTTGCACCTGAATTCGCACGCTGCCGATGCCTATGTCTGCTTCCTTGCGGTCGTGCGAGATGGAGGCGATTACGCCGCTGAGGTTTAGTCCGCGCACGAAGACTTTGTCGCCCACGGCTAGGGCGCGCTGTTCGGGGCGGATGGGCGCGGGTGCGGGTGCGGCGGCACGGGCTGTGGCGAGTTCGGAGCGGAGGTGTGCGATGTCTTCGCGGCGCGGGCGGGATGCAAGTGCGGCGGGTGTGCCTGATGCGCTGGGCGCTGTCCATGACAGGGCGGCTTCGGCGCGCTTGAGTTTGCGCTCGGTGGCTTCGTATTTTGCCATCATGTGCCGCCGCACGCTGTCGAGTATGTCTGCGCGATGCGCCTCGAGGTATTCCATCTGCTGGTTGAGGCGTTGGCGCAGGGTTTCGGCGTTTGCGCGCGCCTGCTCTGTGTCTTGGAGCATGGTTTGCAGTTGGTTGCGTTCTCGCTGCAGCTCGGTTAGCCAGTCTTCGAAGCGCAGGTATTGCGGCTCTATGGCGGTTTGTGCGTTTTGCAAGATTTCGGGAGGCATTCCTAGGCTTGCGGCGATTGCCATTGCGTAGCTGCGGCCGGGGATGCCGAGCGTGAGGCGATATGTGGGCGTGAGGGAGTCGGGGTCTAGCTGGACGCTGGCGTTCATCATCTGGTCGGTTGTTTCGGCGTGTGCGGCTACGCTGCGGTGGTGCGTGGTGGCTATGGTGGATACGCTGTTGGATGCGAGGTGCTCGAGGATTGCTTTTGCCAGCGCCGAGCCTTCTTCGGCGTCGGTGCTTGTGCCTAGTTCGTCTAGCAGGACGAGGGATTGGGGTGTGGCGTGGTTTAGGATGTGTATGACATTGCGGATGTGCGAGCTGAAGGTGGATACGGATTGCTGGATGCTTTGTTGGTCGCCGACATCGGCGAACACGCCGTCGAACACGGGCAGGATGCTGCCTTCTTCGGCGGGGATGTGGAGGCCGGCTTGGTGCATTAGGGCGAGGATGCCTACGGTTTTCATGGCGACGGTTTTGCCGCCGGTGTTGGGGCCGGTGATGATGAGGGCAGACCATTGTGGCCCGATGCTGATGTTCACAGGGACGGCGCTTTGTCCGAGCAGGGGATGGCGGGCGTTGACGAGGCGCACGGTCTTGTCGTCCCCATCTGGCGCTGCGGGTGCGACGGCTTTTATGGCGTAGCCGTAGCGGGCGCGGGCGAGGATGAAGTCTAGCTGGGCTGTGAGTTCGTTGCCGATGGTTATGTCGGGTGCGAGTTCGCCTACGAGGGTGGAGAGGTCGCGCAGCACCTGCCTTATCTCGCGCTCTTCGGCGAGTATGAGTTCGCGCCATTCGTTGCCCATTTCTACGGTGCTGAATGGTTCTACGAAGAGCGTTGCGCCGGTGTTGGAGGCGTCGTGTACGATGCCGGGGATGCGGCTTCGCATTTCAGCCTTGACTTGGAGCACGAGGCGGTCGTTGCGGATGGATATTACATCGTCTTGCAGGGCGTTGTCGGCTTGTGTGGCTTGGATGAGGGAGTTGAGGGAGTGGGTAACGCGTTGGTATGCGTGGCGCATTTGGCTGCGGATTGCGCGGAGGGTGTGCGTGGCGTCGTCCATCACTTCGCCGCGCGGGCCGATGCGGCGGCGGATTTGGCGGGGGATTTCGCGCAGGTCGGGGATGCTTTTGGCGATGTCGGCTAGGATGGGGGCGTGCTGCTGTACGCTGAGGATGCTGCGTTTGGCGGTCTGGTGCACATCGAGTGTTTCGGCGATTGCTAGCAGTTCGGTGCCGGTGAGGATGCTGCCGAGCGCTGCCCGTGCTACCGGTTCGGATATGTCGCTGCGGGTGTGGAGGTTCACATCTCCGCCGTTGTCTAGTGCCTTGCGGGCGTCGACGGTTTCGTCTTGCAGCAGGGCGACCTCGTAGTCGGTCCAAGAGGGCGTTAGTTCTAGCGCGAGGCGGCGCGCAGGCAGGAACGATGTGCGCTCTGCCAACTGGGTGCGTATCTGTGCGAATTCGAGCAGATCGAGGGTTTGGGCGCGCGGGTCGGGGGTGTCGATGGGCGCTTGAGCCATGTTCGGTTCTGTCGGGCGTGTGGTGTATGATTGCATAGTTCCATTTTATCAGGAATCTGCGGGGTGTGAATCGTTCTTGGGTTTTTTTGGCGATGGAAGTGTGGGAGTATGGGCTGGTGCGGTTTTTGGCGATGGAAGTGTGGGGGTATGGGCTGGTGCGGTTTTTGGCGATGGAAGTGTGGGGGTATAGGCTGGTGCGGTTTTTTGGCGATGGAAAGTGTGGAGGTGCGCATTGACGGGGGTGGGTTTGGCTTGTAGAATGTGTTTAGTGCGTGTTGAGCGTGCGGTTGTTGGTATGAGACGGGTTGATGATCGATTTGCTATAAGGGGGATGCTATGGCGAGGATGCGGCCTGAACCGCTGACGATTTCGATTACGGCTGATGCGGCGGCGCATGTGCGTCAGTTTGCGACGGATGCGGGGAAGCCCGGCTGCAACTTGCGCGTTGCGGTGAAGGGGGGCGGCTGCTCTGGGCTGACATATGACCTGGACCTCGTCGATGCCCCGGGCGATAATGACAAGATAATCAGCGGGCACGGGATGGAGCTGTATGTGGACAAGAAGTCGTACATCTTCCTCGCGGGCACGCAGTTGGACTACTCGGGCGGGCTGAACGGCAAGGGGTTTGTGTTCAACAATCCGAATGCCAAGACTACCTGCGGCTGCGGCACTTCTTTCAGCGTGTAGGCAGCGTGGGGTTGCGATAACTGGTTAATGGCGTAGGCAGCCGCTCGGATTGGGGCGGCTGTCTTGTTAAGTGGCGCATCTGCGCGGAGGGACGGCGTTATGCAGAGCCAAGTTCTTGAGCATAAGCGGGCGGTGTGTGTGTCGGCTGAGGATGGCGTTGCGGCACTGATGACGGGCGCTGGCGTCGCAGACCGCTCGCATACCGGACGGCTGCGGATTGATGGCGATGATGCGCTCGATTTGCTGAACCGCTTGTCCACCAACAAGCTGGATGACCTAGCGGTGGGAGATGCGATTGGGACGGTGGTTACCACGAACAAGGGGCGCATCATAGACAAACTGGTGGTGCTGCGCTGTGAAGACCATCTGCTTGCGCTTACGGGGGCGGACACTCGGGAGCGCATAGCGGACTGGGTTGAGTTTTACACTTTCGTGGAGGATGTGGAGGTTTCGGACGCAACTGGTGCTACGGTGATGTTTTCGCTTGCTGGGCCGGGTTCGGTAGAGGCGCTGCCTGCGCTGGGGGGCTTGCCGATATATGGCGCTGTTTCGCTGGATGTGGATGGCGTGGGCGTTACGGCGATTCGCACCGATTTTGCTGGCGTTGCTGGCTTTGATCTGATAGCGGATGCGGAACAGGGACAGGCATTGTGGGATGCGCTGATGGGGCGCGGAGTGGCGGCGGTGGATGAACAGGCGTTGGATGCTGTGCGGATACGCAACGGGGCGACGGCGAGCGGGCGCGAGTTGACCGAGGATTATAATCCGATCGAGGCGAATCTGATGGACTGCATCAGCTTCAACAAGGGCTGCTACATCGGGCAAGAGGTGGTGGCGCGCTTGAACACCTATGAGAAGGTGCAGCGGCGGTTGGTGAAGCTTTCGTGGACGGGGCAGTCGCCGGGCGAGGGGATGAGCCTGAGCGTTGACGGCAAGAGCGTGGGGACGGTTACATCTGCTGCTGTTTTGCCGTCTTCTAGCGATGGTGTTGGGTTGGGCTATGTGCGGAAGGCGCAGGCGGAGCCGGGCTTGCGGCTGGCGGCGGACAACGGCGCGGAAGCGGTCGTGGGGGAGATCCTGTTTAGGTACAACAACTAGGCGTGTGTGCCGCGAGTCTCTGCACAGGTTTGTTACGCTAGCAGGGTGTAGCCGCCGTCGACGACGATGACTTGTCCGCGTATCATGTCGGCGTCGGGGGTGCATAGGAATGCTACTACGCGGGCGATGTCTTGGGCTGTTACCATTCTGCCTGTGGGGTTGTGTTGCCCGGCGTCAATCATGCTGCGGCGGTTGGGGAAGTGGTCTAGCGCGCTGGTTTCTACGAAGCCGCCTGAGACGGCGTTGACGGATATGCCTTGCGGCGCAAGCTCGACAGCGAGGTAGCGGGTCAGTGCCTCGAGTGCTGCTTTGGATGTGCCGACAGAGAAGTAGTAGGGCAGCACTTTTTGCGAGCCTTGACTGGTGATGTTGACGATGCTGCTGCCGTGCTTCATGCGCTTGGCGGCTTCGATAGCGCAGAGCCAAGGGGCTTTGGCGTTGACGCCCATCGTCCAGTCCCAGTGCTTTGGTTCGAGGTCGGATGCGGTGCGCTGGACGCCGGACGCTGCGTTGTTTACTAGGATGTCGATGTGGTCGAAGCGTTCGTCAACGGTGGCGAATAGGCTGCGTATCTTGTCGGGGTCTCCGAGGTGGGCGCGCATCCGCAGGCATTGGACGCCGAGCGCCTCGATTTCGGCTTGGGTTTGCGCTGCTGCATCGTGGCTTCGGATGTAGTTGAAGGCGATGTGTGCGCCGTGCTGGGCGAGGTGGAGCGCTATCGCCTTGCCGATGCCGCGCGATGCGCCTGTTACGAGGGCTACTTTGCCCTCGAATTTTTTGTGTTGGGGTGGGTTGTGGTTGACGGATGCCGCATCAGCCAATTCGTGCTAATACCTTTCCATCGGAGATTTTGTGTTGAGATGAGGCGGGCTGTGGTTTTTGCGGAGGGATGCAGGGGCTATATCGCCATGCCGCCGTCTACGCTGATTATCTGGCCGGTAACATAGCTCGCCTTTTCGCTGGCGAGGTATGCGACCATGTGGGCGATGTCTTCGGTGTTGCCGAACTTGCCTTGCGGGATCCAAGTCATGATGGTGTCTTTTTGTTTTTGGGTGAGGCCTGCGACGGTTTCGGTGCTGATGTAGCCGGGCGTTACGGCGTTGACGGTGATGTTGCGGGTGGCGACTTCTTTGGCGAGCGATTTGGTGAAGCCGATGATTGCGGCTTTGGAGGATGAGTAGTTGGTTTGTCCGATGTTGCCGCGGATGCCGACGACGGAGCCGATGTTGATGATGCGTCCCCAACGCTCGCGCACCATGCTGCGGAGTGCTGCGCGGGTGCAGAAGAATGTGCCGTTTAGGTTAACGCCGATGACGCGATGCCAAGCTTCGTCGGACATTCGGAGCAGCAGGCTGTCGCTGATGATGCCTGCGTTGTTGACGAGGATGTTGATGCTGCCCCACTTGTCGGCGACCTCGTTGACCATGTTGTTGACTTGCTCGATGTCGCTCACATCGGCATGTACCTTAAACGCCTCGCCGCCGGCTTTGTGGATTGCCTTGACCACCTGTTCGGCTTCGGCTTCGGATGCGTTGTAGTTGACGGCCGTCTTGACGCCCATGCTGGCGAGTTCGAGGCAGATTGCCTTACCGATGCCCTTGGAAGCGCCGGTTACGAGGGCGGTTTTTCCTTGAATGTCCGAGATGCCCAATGTCGTCTTTGTCCTTGTGTTTTGTCCAATCTGTTTAGCTTGTTCGGCTGCTGGGTGTTACGCAAGCGATTCGATTTGAACGCGTGCGTGAACTTGTTCCATTTCCTCGTTGAGGCGGGGGATGAAGTCGATGTTGTGGGTGTATTTGGCGGTGCCGATGGCGCGTTGGACGGCGGTTTGGTTGCCGGCGCCGTGTCCGACGACGGTGATGCCGTTGACGCCGAAGATTGGCCCTCCGCCGTGAGTTTGGACGATGTTGTTGAGTTCGTGGATGTCTTGTGCTGTGGCGTCGATGTCGGCGCTAGGGAGCTTGCCTTCGAGCGAGCTGCGGAGACGGCTTGCGAGTGCGCTGCCAAGCCCTTCGGTGAGTTTCATGACGATGTTGCCCACGAATCCGTCACATACGACAACTTCTGCGCTGCCTGAGGCGAGGTCATCGCCCTCGACATTGCCGATGAAGTTCAGCCCACTTTGTTGGAGCAGTTCGGTGGTGTCGCGCACTTGGCGGTTGCCCTTGCCTGCTTCTGCGCCTACGCTGAGCAGCGCCACGCGTGGGGTGTCTATGCCCCAGTATTGGCGGGCGAAGACATCGCCGATGACGGCGAAGCTGAGTAGCTGTTGGGGGCGGCAGTCCACATTTGTGCCGAGGTCTATGATGAATGTGCGAGGGGCGACGCCGAGCACGGGTCCGCCGAGTGCGGGGCGTTCGACGCCTTTGGACAGCCCGAGCACGACGGTGGCGGCTGCCATAGCGGCGCCGGTCGAACCCATCGTAACGGCGGCGTCTGCATGACCGCGCTTGAGCATGCCGGTCGCAACTAGGATGGATGCGCGGGGCTTTTGGCGCAGTGCGAGTGCGGGCGGTTCGCCATCGAAGATGACGCCTTCGGATGGGACGATGCCGATGGGGAGGTTTGCGGCATCGTGGCGTTCAAGCTCGGCTTGTACTTGTGCTGGGTCGCCCACGAGCATGATTTGCACGCCGTCTTGCCGCGCCGCCGCCACAGCGCCTGCGACAACATCGCCGGGCGCATTGTCGCCGCCCATAGCGTCGACTGCTATACGGACGGGTTTTTGGGAGATGGTCAAAATACATACTCCTGATGGTTTAGCCGATTATGGCTTATGGGGGCGATTGGCTGCGACATAGCGTTTTTGTTGTGGTGGAGACACATGCTTTGGGGGGAATTAGCGGTCGGATACGGCGCTTATCACGGCGTCGCCCACGATGACGGGAGCGCCGCTGTTGCTGCGCACGCCCACGCTGCATGCCACTTGGCGGATGCCTTCGTTTTCGGTTACCGTCTTGATTTCTCCGTAGGTGGTGATTGTTTCGCGGGGATAGACGGGGCCACGGAAGCGCACTTTGAGCTTGCCGTTGTTTAGCCATGCTTCGCCGAATGCGAGGGTGAGCATTTCGGACACGGCGGCGAGTATCATCATACCATGTGCGATTGTGCCATCGAGGGACGCACCGCCGAACTGGACGCCGCGAGCGAATTCGGCATCCAAGTGGATGGGGTTGAAGTCGCCGGCGGCTGCGGCATAGCGCTCAATCTGCGCCTGCGTGATCTGTTTTTGTATTGTGGGCAGTCTGTCGCCCTGCTGCATGTCAGAATTACCCTCGGGTGTGCGCCGTGTGTCAGCCGCTGCGCCTGCCAATCACACTGGCAGCATGATTGTGCTTTTGCCGCTCATAATCTGCGGGGAGTCTGTCGCTGGAGCGCCGTTGGCATCTGTTGGTTGGACGATGAGGTTGACGACTAGGAAGCGCCATTGGCGGCGGACGGAGTTTTGTGCGAGTGTAGCGGCGCAGTGGATGGATGCGCCCACGGGGACGGCGGCGGTGAACTCTAGCTCCTGCCCAGCGTGGATTGTGCCGCCGGGGATTTGGAGCGCGTTGATGACGGCGCTCAATGCCAACGCCGCGATAGCCATTGGTGGTGCAAGCGGCGTGCCGTCGCGGGCGGCGGGCGCGCTGGTATCGCCCACTGCGTCGGTGTAGCGCGCAAGTGAGTTTGCGTCTATGGTTAGGCGCTCGGCGGATATTTCTTGTCCGATGGTTAGCGCTGAATAGTCTATCGGCATGCTTGCGCTCGTTGTGCCAACACGGTCATGCTGGATGCGGTGTGCGGTGTGGGTGGGATTTGCTTGCCTTTCGTTCATCGATTATATGGTGGCTTTGGCTGCAGCGCAACGCAATTCTCTATCAGCAAGAGGGGGCGCTGGTTGGTGCGGGATTGCTCGGTGCGCCTTGCTGCTTGCCTTAGAATATGCGGAATGGCATGTCTTTTTCGTTGTCGTCGGTAACGATTTCTAGCAGTGCGGCTTTGCCGGATTCCACTACGCTGGCGCAGCGCTGTATGGCTGGGGTGATGTCTTGCGGTTGTGTTACGCGCTCGCTGTGTGCGCCTAGTGCGTCTGCCATTTTCACATAGTCTCCGCCGGTGGTTTTTGTTCCGTATAGTTCGTGTGCGGTGGCGAAGTGTTCGGGTCTGTAGATGCCCATGGACGAGTTGTTCAGCACGATGGTGAGTATAGGGATGTTTTCGCGCACTGCGGTTTCGATGTCTGTGCCGACCATTCCCAAGCCGTAGTCGCCGATGACATTGATGCAGAGTTTGTCTGGGGCGGCTAGCTTTGCCCCCATAGCAGCGCCGAGGCTGTATCCGAGTTGGGTGGATTTGCCCCAAGCGATGAACCCGCGTGGGGTGATTGTCTGGTAGAAGGGTATCATCTGGTCGCGCGGGCTGCCCGAGTCGTGGTTCATTATCGCCTGTTTGCGGTCTATGGCGTTGGACAGGTCGTTGAGTGCGCGGAACGGGTTTATGGGCACGGCGTCGGAGTGCATTTTGGGCAGCCATTCCTTCATCCACTCATCGCGCACGGCGCTGATTTCGCCTGCAATATCGCCGCGGTCCACACGGTCAGCGCCGCGCGCCGCAAGCTCAGACCTTACTTCGCTGATGACCTGTTTGAGCACGAGTTTGGCGTCTCCCACGGCTGCGACATCTGGGGAGTAGTCTTTGTTCACATCGTTGGGATCGTTGGTGATGTGGACTAGCACTTTGCTGTCGAGGAGGTCTGCGCCGTAGTGGATGCGTGTGAAGCTGCAGCCTACGCCGAATATCACATCGGCTTGTTCGAGGTAGTGTACGACCATGCCTGTGGTGGTGCTGGAGCGTGTGCCTAGCGAGAGGGGGTGGTCTTCGCGGAAGGCGCTTTTTCCTGCCATGGATGTCATCACGGGTGTCTGCGTCAGTTCTGCGAGTTCTTGCAGTTCGTCCCAAGCCTCTGCGTACAGCACGCCCTGCCCGGCATGGATGACGGGGTTTTTTGCGGAGAGCAGCAGGCGCGCGGCTTCGTGTACATCGTGCGGGTCGGCTGCGCTCTTGTGCTTGCTAACAGGCATGTAGGCGTAATCGGTGTCGGGGATTTCGCCTCTTAGGATGTCGCTTGGCAGTTCTAATAGCACGGGGCTTGGGCGTCCCATGCGAAGTTGGCTGAATGCGCGGCGTATGGCGCTGGGGATGTCTTCGTGCAGCTCTATGCGTCCTGCCCATTTGCTCACGGATTCGTATGTGCGGCTGGGGCTGAATGTGGGATGGACGCCGTTGCGATTGCGCGGGGCAGATGCGGGGAGCAGCAGTATGGGCACGGAGTCTGCGTATGCCTGTGCGACGCCGGCGAAGGCGTTTTCAGCGCCGGGGCCGGCTTGCATCGAGAACACGCCGGTGCGCTTGCCGTTGGTTACGCGCGTGTATGCGTCTGCGAGGTTCACGCCGACTCGTTCTTGTCGGAATATCAGCGGACGGATTCCTGCGCGTGCGGCTGCTTCTTCTAGCGAGTTGAACGGGATGACGCCCATGTAGTCCACGCCCTCTTGCTTGAGTATTCGTGCGATCAGGTCTGCCCCGGTCATGTAGCTCTCCTTAAGGATTTAGGGTGATGAGATGATGCTGCGGTGTGTGGCGAGTTCGTGTGCCGCGGGGTGCGTTCTCGCAAGCGCTGTTTGGCTGGCGGGTTAGGGCATAATCATAGCAGGTTTGGGCGGCGGGCTGCACGGCGTTGTGTTGATTTCGTCCGCGCCGACCGGAGCATCTTTTGCCCGCTTATACGATGCGGCAAACCTATTCCCCGCCGAACGGGTTTACCGCACATGTGTATGTTATGGCATTGCGGCGGATGTGGATGGTTTTACCGCAGCCCGGAGCAGGCGATGCCGTCTTGGTCTGCGTCCAAGCGATGGGGGTCGGTTTGCGGCCCGCCTGCGGCGATGTAAAATGCCTGTGCTTCGTCCCAGCTGTGGAAATCGGCGCAGTCTCGGTCTGGGCCTGTTGGGTCGTGGCGCAACTCTGTGTTTGGGGACGGGTTTTCTGCGGGCGCAGGGGGTGTGGGTATCGGCGCCGGCAGTTCGCTGGCGGGCACGGTTTGTAGCAGCGTCTTGTGTTCGCAGGTGTTGAGCATGTCTTGGAGCGCTTGGGCTTCTTGGGGCGTTGCGGTTAGCCCCCAGTGGTGCTTGATGTGCACCCAGTCGGTGGCGTATTGGCACCAGTAGGCGCGCAGTGGTGGACGCCATTCTTCGGGGCCTTTGGCGCTTTTTTGGCGATTTGCTGCGGACTGCACTGCGATTAGGTGGTTGTCATAGGATAGGTCGTTGCCGAACTGTGCTTTGCGCTGTGGTTGCCATCGCCAGCCGCCGGATGCGTGTGCGTTGGCGAGGGGCACCATGTGGTCTATGTCTAGGTCTGATGCGGTGTGGTATTCGCGCCCGGTGTATGCGCCGTTCCAGCGTCCTGTTGTAACTTGGCAGCGCCTGTCGTCCTTGAACTGCACATTGCCTAGCGACTCTGCGATGAGGACTTCGTGGCGGGTGTTTTGGCAGTCTTTGTCGGCGTCTTGCCATCCGCCCCATTCGCTGCGGTCGTATGAGGGCAGTTGGCTTTGCCGTGCCGCAACGCTTATGGTCAACAAGATGTCGGGTTCGGACGGCGTGCGTGCTGCGGTAGGCAGCGCAGGCGCATCAGACAAGGGGGTGTTTGGCGTGCTCGGGATTGTAAGCGGCGCATCGGGCAGCGGCGGTTCGGGGGTGGAGCATCCCGCTGCAAGCGCAATGAGCACAAGCACAAGTGCGTAGAGCCGCATTAGAAGAGCTTTGCCTGCGTTTCGTTGGGCTTGTTCGGCTGATTAGGGGGTGCGGTGTGCGTGGCTACTGCGTCTTTCATGGGTGATGGCGGCATTGCTTTTACTTCTGCTACTAGCGACGGCAGGTTGTGGAAATCGTTTTGTAGCGCGGGGCGCAGGCGCGGGTTGTGGAGTATGGCGGCGGGATGGTACATCGGGTAGATTATGCGTCCTTGCCAGCTGTGCGGCTTGCCGCGCTCGTTGCGCAGGGTGCGTCCGGGGAAGAACTTGGCGAACGAAAAGCGCCCTAGCGTAACGATAACTTTCGGGTCTATGAGGGCGATCTGGCGGTCGAGGTAGCCTCCGCAGGCGGTGAGTTCGGCTTGCTGCGGGTCGCGGTTGTTGGGCGGTCGGCACTTGACCATGTTGGTGATGAACACATCGGCGCGGCGCATGCGAATGCCTGCGAGCATGTCTGACAGCACGCGCCCGGCGGCGCCGACGAATGGCAAGCCTTGCTGGTCTTCGTTGTAGCCGGGGGCTTCACCGATGAACATGATGTCCGATGTGACGGAGCCTGCGCCCGGCACGGTTTGCCGTCGCCCTTCGGACAGGCTGCATAGTGTGCAGCTGGCGATTTGTTGCACGATTTCGGCGTGTTCGGACATGGCAAGCCTCCCGATTGCTCGAAGATCCCGAGCTGTGCATAGAGTTCCCTACCCCCAATCGTAAGTAAAGCGCTGCGCTGGGGTCAACGCGCGGGATGGCGTAAAAATGGTGAGATACGGGCGCTGTTGTATCTGTGGGAGGGTATTTCACTGCTGGATGGGGATTTTGGGTTGGGGGTTAATGCTGACAATGCGCCCTGCTATTGGTATACTTAATACGCTGTATCAAGGTGAATGAATGGGAATACATTCGAGGCTTTTTAATGACACAATTGGCAGGGATATTCGGGTATCCGTTGGCACACTCGCTGTCGCCGGCGTTTCAGCAGGCTGCGTTTAATCATTACTCGATGGATGTGCGCTACTTAGCGTGGGAGACGCCGTCGTCGGATTTTGCGACTGAGGTTACCAAGCTTCGCAGCGGCGATTTCGTCGGCGCAAATGTAACGATTCCGTACAAGGAACTTGCGATGGGGCTGATGGATGAGGTGGACCCCCTTGCTGAGGCAATTGGTGCGGTGAACACCGTGGTCAAGTCTTCTGGGCGGCTGGTTGGGCATAACACTGACGCTGTTGGCTTTATCCGCGCGCTCAAAGAGGATGGCGATTTCGAGCCGTCTGGCAAGCGCGTTCTGATGCTGGGAGCGGGTGGTGCGGCGCGCGCCGCAGTGTATGCATTATGCGAGGCCGGCGCAGCGTCCATCACCATAGCCAACCGCACCGTGGGGCGTGCGCAGTCCCTTGCGGCCGATATGAGTCGTTCGGGTACGGATGTGTCTGCTGTGGGGTTGGATGCTCCGAATATGGAGGAGATCTCGCTTGGTTCAGACCTCATCGTCAACTGCACGCCGTTGGGGATGCGGGACGGCGGGGGTGAGGAGCAGACGCCAATCGCCGGGGGGTTGATTCCGCACGATGCACTTGCTGTGGATATGGTGTATAACCCGCAGCAGACGCCGTTTCTGATTGCGGCGCGCAATGCGGGTGCTCGGACGCAAGGGGGCATGCACATGCTCGTCTATCAGGGCGCTGCGTCGTTCGAGTTGTGGACTGGCAAGGAAGCGCCTATCGACGCTATGTTTGCGGCGGCAAATGTGGCGCTGCTGAATATGGGGTAGAGCGGAAGCGGGCGGCAAAGTTTAATGGCGCGACGATAATATATAAGGAGCGCAGTAGTGAAACGACAAATAAGCAGCGTTTCTATTCACAAAACAAGTTTGACGGTAGCGTTTACATATGTGTTGGTGGCGCTCGTGTCATTGGTAATATTGATGATTGTGCCGACGATCTTGTCATCTCTTCTTACCTTGTCTGCGCCAACATTTTTCGGCATTAACTGGGGCGTGTTGATGATACTGGGACTCGCTGTGCTCTTGCCTGTTATTGGGGGTGTCTTTGTGTATATTAGCACCGCGCTGGTGCTGTGGGTCTATAATATGGTGTCCAAGTGGACGGGTGGTATAGAGATCAACTTCACGGATTCGCAAGAGTCGCAGCAGCCCTATCCACCCACTGGCACGGATAACGGATAATGCGGAGATGGGGAGCGTTTTGGGCGTACTTACAGCAAAGCGAATAGGCACTGTTGACACCTGTGCGGAGTTTGCGATACACTCCGCTCGTTAACAATCGAATAACGCCCGGGGGGAGCTTGAGTTATCAGGCTGAGAGGCTCCGTGAGGAGCGACCCCGATAACCTGATCTGGGTAATGCCAGCGTAGGGATGTGGTTTCTCTCATTAGACCATCAGCCGCCCAGATTGCAAGGGCGGCTTTTTTTGTGCATCAGGCCGGGCGTGCTGCAGCTGCTCATTAGGGAGGGCGATATGAATATATTGGCAGTGCTGATTACGCTCGGGATTGCTGGCGCTTTCTTGGCGTTGGGCGTTTGGTATGTGGGACGGCGGCGCATAAGCGTCGAGGACTACATCGTGTCCCGCAACACGGCGGGTACGGGGCTTGCGACAGCCACGCTGGTAGCGGGTGCGCTGGGCGCATGGATTCTGTTTAGCCCCGCGGAGACGGGCGCTCTTTTCGGGATGTCGGCGCTAGCGGGCTATGGCATCGGCTCGATGCTGCCGATAGTGGCGTTCATCCTGCTGGGGCCACGCCTGCGCAGCCTTATGCCACACGGGCACTCCATCACAGAGTATGCGCTGCACCGCTTTGGCCCTGTGATGTACTATCTCACGCTGGGGACGGTTATCTTATACATGCTGGTGTTCCTGACCGCGGAGCTGACGGGCATCGCCCTAGCCGTGGGGCTGATAGGCGGCACGCCGCTTTTTGCGACTGCGCTGATTGTCGGCGTGTTGACCGTGGCGTACACCGCATATGGCGGGATGCGGGCGTCACTGTTCACGGATAGGATACAGTTTTACATCATCATACCGCTGCTGGTGGTGGTCATTGTGGCGGGTGTAGCCGGGTTCGGCGGCGGCTCGCTGTCGCAGGCACAGCAGAGCAACCCGGAGTTTTTCAGCCTGACGCATTTTCCGGGCATCAAGTTTGGTGTGGTGCTGATAATCGCCATCTTCGCCGCAAATATGTTCAACCAAGGTTCGTGGCAGCGTGTGTACACGGCGCGCGATACATCCACACTCCGCAAGGGGTTCCTCATTGCCGGGCTTGTGGTGTTGCCGGTGATATTCCTGACCGGCATGTTCGGCATCTTGGCTGTGGGTGCAGGTGAGGTGGAGGATCCGTCGGTTGCGATGTTCAAGTTCATCGTGGATGTGATGCCGCAGTGGAGCATCATAGTGGTGCTGGTGCTTGCGATAGTGCTAGTGATGAGCAGCATGGATACGCTGCTGAACGGCATCACGAGCGCATTTACCACTGAGCTTGCGCGCCACGGTGCGGGTGACTCGCTGCTGAACTACTCGCGCCTGATAACGGCGGCGCTCATCATAATCCCGATTATCGTGGCGTCGCAGGGCATCAGCGTGCTGTACATATTCTTCATCGCCGATCTCGTGTGCGCCGCGGTGGTGTTCCCCATACTGCTGGGGCTGTATGTGAGCAACTTCACGCAGATGGGGGCGGTAATAAGCAGCGTGGTGGGACTAATAGCGGGGGTGCTGTATTTCCCCAAGCCGGATTTTTCGCCGCTGATCAACCTGCCGGCGGCGCTGCCCGGCACATCCGGCGATCTGCTGTATAGCTTCGGCGGTGCGCTGGTCGTGTCGGCAGTGATAGCAATCGTGTTCTGGCTGGTGGCGTATCTGCGGAACACCACGCCATACGACTTCAAGCGCCTAAGCGCGGATGTGGAGCTGATAGAGGGGTAGGCGAAGGCACACTCTGACTCAGCCCGAGCAAAACGGTCCTGCGTAGTCATACACCTATCGCAGGACCGTCCGTATTCGTGTCGCATTCATAGCGATTGGCTTATGGCACCGGCATTCAATTGCTGCGGATTAGGCGTTTGGGCCCCTTGTATTAGCAAAGGCTGCACGGATTTGATAAACGCAACCCCATTGTGGTTCTCGATGATTTTCAACGCTGAAGTTGCCGAAAAAGTGAGCATACAGGCATGGTGTAAAGACAATACCGCATCCTGAAGTTCGTCGTCCGTTTCGAGGTCAACTACTTTTAACCCCATATCCCTGCATCGCTCAATGGACAGATGACGAGCGTGAGACTTCGTAAGCGCATGGTCGCCTAATTCTTCGAGAATTTTGGCTATTTTCTCATCTCGGTCGGAATCTTCACTGAACATTCCGTTTAGAAGCCACTCCCTTGTCATTTCATTGGACCAAGCTAATGCTTTTTCACATTCGCCAATAAAAGCCGGGTTGTATTTGGCAATGATTGGCTGCCATATAGGAATAGTGGAATTATCCTCGCGGACTTCTCTCTTTGCTCTGTTGAACTCTTCCACAACGCCATGTGCAGGAATGCCTGCGAATTGCGGATCGATAGGTCCAAGACTGGATTGCTTGCCCATCACTATCTCTTTGCAAGCGCAAGCAATCATTGTACCGCCCGACATCGCAATCTGTGGAACTATCGCCCTGATGTCCATGCCGAACATAGATCTCAGGTAGTCAACAAGAGATTCTGTAGCAGCGGCATCCCCACCCGGAGTATGCAGCAATAAGTCGAGCCCCCGACCTCTGTCCAACTCGTGGATTACGGTCATGAAGCCGTTCTTATCCTCATCGTTTATTTCTACACCTGAGATCCTCCCCTTTTGCAGCCATCCCGAGTAATAGACGATTATGTTGCGGCCGGTAGTCTCGTGTAGCGCGGTGAGGTAACGCCTTCTCACGATGTCATGCGTGCTACCGGCGGCACGAACTTCGTCAAGAATCTGATTCCAATTAGGCATCGTCGTACTCGCCCTTACCGGATGTATTGTTTCGGGTATCTTGGGGCAGACGGCGGTTCTCTTGCCAAGAGTGCCAGTCACTCAGATTAGCCATCTGTAAAAAGTGTTCCCTTGACTTGGGATCTTCTAACCCCAGCTCGCAGAATACTTCCCTTATTGCCTTCACTTCCTTCTTTGATATTTTGCTTTTAGTCTTCATTCTGTCCCTCCCACGCATATTATTTCAAGCTAGTAGGGCATTGTCCAGTCCCCAAAGATTGTCCTTACAAATTGACAGAATGTTACTCCGGTCAGGCTATCGCCAGCAGGCGCGCAGCCTTGATGACTGCCACGAGCACTGGGCGCAGCAGGTCGCGCAGCCGCAAAGTCAGCGCTGTCGCCACGAACGCTACTACAAGCCCGCCGAGTATGTCGGTGATGTAGTGGACGCCGACGTACATCCGCGCAAATCCATAGGATGCGGCGGCGATGAACATCACAGCGCCTAGTCGCCGATTCACGCACCACACCGAGATTGCGATGGCGAATGTGGCTGCCGCCGCATTGCTGGGGAACGACGGGTCTTCAGGATAGTAGAACAGGGTGGTCGTGCCGTCCAAGCCGTCGAACGGGCGCGGGCGCGAGTAGATGGCGTTTATTATCAGCACGGCGAGGTTCGCCAACGCCATGGATGTCAGCGCAGTGAACACGCTTATCTGGTAGCGCATTCTTTGTGCGCCGTTCCCGCCGACGAACCACAACGAAAGCAGGATAAAGCCAAAATTGACCGGCACAAGGTAGTCGCTCGCTAGCCAAGTTATGAGGGTGTCTAGAAGAGGCACTCTGCCTGTGAGTGCGTTCAGCCAAAGAAATATCGCTTTATCCGTAACCGACAACATCTTTTATCTGAGAACCAGTAGAGCCAATTGCGCTGCATCGCACGCGCCCATGAACTGCTCCGCAGCGCCTCAAGTCCTGCGTCTGGCGCGGTGTCATCGTTCTGCATGCACCGATTCACCAGCGTGGACACCAGCAATGTCAACGCTCCGCTGCACACCACCGCAAGGAAGAACAGCAGCCCCTGCTGATTGGAGTTCAGCCCGCCCGCTGTGTCGTTTATGATGCGGTCCACGCTGAAAAACCATGCCAGCGCAACGATTACTAGCGCAATTCCCAGGGAGCGCACCACTATCGGGCGCTTCACCAGTAGCAAGCCCCGCAGCCCGCCGATGGACGCTGCGACTTGGATGACACCGAGGCTGCCCACGAACACCAGTATGAAGTAGTCTACTGCAAAACTGAACATCGCTGCCGCTGCGTTACTCCAGCGGCACGGCGGTGCACCAGTCCAAGTATTTCGGGTTGTCGCCGCGTATGATGTTCAGGTACATGTCGCTGATGCGGTGGGTGATGTCGCCGATTCCGCCTGCGCCGATGGGTCGCATATCCAGCTCGCCCACGGGCGTGATGTGCGCCGCAGTCCCGGTCAGGAATATCTCATCCGCTAGGTAGAGTTCGCTTCTGCGTATCTCCCTCTCCACGATGTCCAGCCCCATCTCATCGATGGCTATGCGCATCGCCGAATCGCGCGTGATGCCCGTCAGGTTGTTGTCGGCGACGGGTGGTGTGTGCAGAACCCCTTTGGACACGAGGAAGAGGTTTTCGCCGCTGCCCTCGGACACATTCCCGCCTTGCGTTAGCATTATCGCTTCGTCAAACCCGGACAGGGTGGCTTCGGTCTTGGCTAGGATGCTGTTGACATAGTGGCCTGAAATCTTCACGCGCGGGGGTATTATGGTGTCGTCCACGCGCCGCCATGACGATGTGCAGCAGCGTATCGCTCCCTCTGCCTCGATGTATGCGCCGAACGGCACGACCATCAGCGTGAAGTCGCTGCCCAAGTCTTGCAGCTTCAGGTTGGCGACGCGCTCTTCGCTCTTGTACGCAAGCGGCCGGATGTATAGGTCTTCCTTGTAGCCGCATCGCTGCAACAGGTCTAGGGTGATGGCGCAAAGTTCGTCCACATCGTAGGGTATGTCCAGCATCATGATGCGGCAGCCCTGCAGGAAGCGCTCGTAGTGTTCGCGCATGCGAAACACATACAGCGTATCCTGCTCGGCATTCCAATTGCCGCGGATACCCTCGAACACGGCTGTGCCATAGTGGAGGGCGTGCGTGGTAACGCTTACCTTCGCCTCCGATAGTGGAACGACATTCCCGCGAAAGAAGGCAAGGGCTTCAGGCATCGAAAATCTCCTTAACAGCAATAAACAACATACTAAAAATCGCAACGCTTATTATAATTCAAGTCGGGCGGTTTGTCAGTTGGGATTTGCGGCGGTGTCGCAGTTCAACTCGCTTGATTGGGGTTGTGCAAGTTTATATATAGAGGCCCGAGAAGGAGCGTGGGACTTGCCGGAGCAGCGGTGTGTATCAGGACGGCGGTATGGCGCATCTGACAGCTATCCTCTGCGCTGCATCTGTGCTTCTTCCAGCATCCGCTCTAGGAGGGCGAGCGACGCCTCGTTGCTGAAGTCCAGCGACACGATGCCCAGTGCCCGAAACAGTACGCCCGTGGACACCCGTACCTCTACGCTCGTGTCAATCGCGGGTATGTCCACGCCCAGCGCCTGCGCCATGAAGCCGCTCGCCATCATTCCCTCTGCGCTTATCTCGCAGCGCACCAGCATGCGCCCCTCGTGTGCTAGCGTGACGCTCTCTTCCGTCTGCGATAGCGTCAAGCGCAGGCGGGCGCGCGGCACGCTGATGAGTTCGTCCGCATAGTCCGAAATCTCCATGTGGGTATCGCTCATTGGCATCCTCTCGTGCTAATCAGCCTTCTGCTGCATCGTTGTGGCAGCGACTTACGCCACCTAGCCTTCTACGGATGCAGCTAGTCTCACATCGTATATTGTAAGCGCACGGCTCAATCAGCACAAACGCAGGGCTGGTATTCTCACTTGCTGCTGAATGGGAATGGCGTTGGTGTCCCGCATCCAAAACCTGCTCTGCCTTTCTGATATACTTGTTTAGGTATAAAATCCCGAACGAGGTGCCGTTTGATTAGCATCGAACTCATACGCAGAAGCCCGGATGATGTGCGCGAGGCGATGCGCCGCCGCAACGAGAATGCCCCAATAGATCGCATCATCGACTTGGACGCACAGCGCCGCGCCACTGTCGCCGAGGCGGATGAACTCCGAGCGCGCCGCAACGAAGCCAGCCGACAGATGGGCAGGACCCGCGAACGCCCGCCCGAACTCATCGCCGAGATGCGCGCTGTCGGCGGACGCATCAGGGTGCTAGAGGATACGGTCCGCACAGTGGAAGCCGAACTCAACGGCTTGCTGTTGGGATTGCCAAACATCCCGCATGCCGATGCGCCCGATGGCACGGATGAAACCGATAATCGCATCGTGCGAACTGAAGGCGATGCCGCCGAGTTCGACTTTGAGCCGCTACCACATTGGGAACTGGGCGAACGGCTCGGCATCATAGACTTTCAGCGCGGCGCAAAACTGTCAGGCTCGCGGTTTTTCGTGCTGAAGGGCAAAGGCGCACGCCTCCAGCGCGCCCTTATAGACTGGATGCTTGATACGCACACGGCGCACGGCTACGAAGAACTCTACCTGCCGAATATGCTCACCACAGAGTCCACCACTGCCAACGGCAACCTGCCCAAGTTCGCCGACACGATGTATCGGGACGATGAGGATGACTTGTGGCTGCTGCCCACAGCGGAGATGGCGATAACGAACTTGCATCGGGGCGAAATCCTCGCCCCGGGTTTGCTGCCGCTGCGCTATGTGGCGCACACTCCCTGTTTTCGCCGTGAGCGCGCAGCCGCCGGCCGCGACACGCGCGGCATCAAGCGCGTCCACCAGTTCGAGAAGGTGGAGATGTATCGCTTCGTTGAGCCGGATGTTTCTGCCGTCGCGCTCTCTGATCTGCTTTCGGATGCTGAGTCGGTTTGCGCACAATTGGGCATCCCATATCGCCTGCTGGAGCTTTGCGCGGGCGAACTGGGCTTCCAATCCACTCGCACCTATGACATCGAGATGTGGGCGCCCGGCTGCGGCGAATGGCTCGAAGTAAGCTCATGCTCGGATTGCGGCGATTTCCAAGCGCGCCGCGCCAGCATACGATACCGTCCCGCCGTGGGGGAGCGCCCCCGCTTCGTCCACACGCTCAATGGCAGCGGTCTCGCGCTTCCCCGCGTCATCATCGCCATCCTAGAAAACTACCAGCAGCCCGACGGCTCGGTGGTTATCCCCGAGGTGCTGCGTCCATACACTGGCTTCGACGCCATCCCCTAGCCCTTGCCGCATCCGAGCAAAGTCTGTTTCGTTCCCTATTCGACTCGACCCTTTTTGCCTTTTGTAAGCCGTGACTTGCAGCGGTCTGCTCAGTCTGTTAGCGCCCATAGTCTGCTGCGCGAACCCGTTTCGGCAAGCCTGATTTTCATACAGCCTGTTGCACGCCTTGTTAGCATACATTGACCTGTTGTGGTATATCAGAATGTCAACTAGTTTCAAGGTTATTTTATAGGTATTCTCAACATAAATAGATAATGAGTTATAATAGGGACATAACATCAAACACAGTGAGGTGTCTTATGGCCCGTGAACGTACCTATCGCCACGATATTCGCTGCCCCGACTGCGGCTCCAACTGGATGCGCAAGGACGGGCTGTCGCGCGGCAAGCAGTCTTACAGATGCGGAGACAGCCTACTTCCCTGAGGCTGCATATCGCCGCCCTAGCGCAGCACTCAAGGCGCAGGCGGTTAAGATGTATCAGGAAGGCAGCAGCTTGAGCGCCGTAGGCAGAGTGTTTGGGTACAGCGCCACAGCGGTTCACGGGTGGGTGAAAAAAGAAAAAAAGGGAGCGTGAGGCATTAGAGCGTCTGCGGGAGCGTGGACGTAGACGGGTTGAAGGGGCAGAGGCGCAGCGTGTTGCTGCGGTGGTGTCCTGTGATGAGATGTGGACATACAAGCGTGCTCGGCGTGCGGAGTTGCGTGAAGATGTGTGGATACGGACAGCAGTGGTAGAAGAGGCTGACGGCAGCAGGTGGGTGGACTTTGAGGTGGGCGACCGCAGCGAGGGGACATTCTTGCGCTTGTATGAGCGCTTACCGGATGCAAAGTTGTATCGGAGTGATGCATATTCTGTGTATGGGTGGTTACCTCACAACAGGCATGTGGTGGGCAAGGGAGGTGCGGTGAACTGGAACGAGGGGTTGCATTCGGTATGGCGAAGTAAGCTGAACCGGTTAGTGCGTCGGACAAAGGGCTACACCAAGAGCCTACAGATGCTGGTGTATTCGTTGGCGCTAGTGTGCTGGCATCGGTGGGTAAAATCCAATATCACTGCATGTCAATAATACCTTCCTATCGGTAGCGTTTCCATTCAGGTGGTCGAAGACAGAAGCCCCCTGCGTTGCAGCAGTACCAGCAGGTTGTGAGGCGTCCAGGCTGTGCCCATTCGCTCCCGACGCCGTATCTCTCGCTGAAACCGCTCCAACCGAGATGTGGTCTTGTATCTAAACTGACCAGTACCCAGATGCGCCAGTCCCTTGGTCAGCGCCTTCTTACACCACATCAGCCCACGACCACTCGTCAACTTCACTATCTGTGCAGCCAACTTCCTCGCCTCAGCCAAGTCTTCTGACATCAGCAACTCTTTGGCTTCGTCCCAGCCCACCTCGCCTATGTTGCGCCTGTACTCCCTGAGCAGATGGAACTGGCATAGCTGATGGGCTGTGCCTCGGCCATAGACCATTCCGATGGCAGAGGCTATCGCTCTGTCTCCATCGCTCACTAGGTGGGCAGGCTGCCTTACTCCTCGCTTATAGGCTTCGGTCAGCGTGTCTTCCCAACTCCCGAACGACGCCATTACGCCGCCCTTGTCATCCCGGAACACCTTCATCTCCTGCTTCCCACGACGAACACCCACCCACACTCCATCCATCTCCGCCACATCACCTTTCAGCTCAGGTCGCTCCAACTTCTCCTGCTTGATCCACTTGCACAAGGTGCTCTTGGCGAACCCATACATCTCGCCGACCTTGGCGTAACTCAACCCCATCGCCGCCAGTCTCACCGCCTCTTCGCGCGTTTTTTTGAGTACGACTTGCGGCGTTCCACATTGCCTACTAGCTCCATACCGCTCTGCATATCTCCGCACTTCCCACATCTGAACACGGGCATTGCCAAGTTCACTGCGCCATACTTGGTGATGAGTGTGCGGCGATAGCTGTGATGGCGTGCCATCGCTAGGTCGCAGGCTTTGCACATCGGCTTGTAGAGCATCAGCGCATCTTGGAGTGTGTCTTGTATTTCCTGTGTAACGGTCTTTTCTGCTTGCTCTTCCAGTCGGTATAGCATACCCATTCGTTTCCCCCCCCCCTCTGGTAATGTATGCCTCATTCTACAACTCAACCACCTGAATGGAAACGCTACCTCCTATCATCTCCATTGCTTCACCGGATAGTCAGGTATATAATTCCCAATCAATTCCTAGCATCTCGTCTTCGTCGAAATGACAAATAGGGCGCGGCACAGAACTTCTGCATATTTCTTTTGGTAAACGCAAAGATTGATGTATCTTGAGGTTTCTGATGAATACAAGCGCCACACACAAATGGTATTTTCCACCTCGCAACGGAGGCGTCGACTTCGTTCACGACCCTTCCGCAGCCTTTTTCAACGATAATCCTATACCGAAACTCGTTCGTGAAATTATACAGAACTCGCTAGACGCGCGTGAGCCCGACATCGCAGAACCTGTGCGCGTTACCTTCACTGACGCTCGGATCAAGCGCAAATTGCTGGGAGCGGCGCAGCTATACAGACATCTTACATCTTGCTTCAACCGCGCTGTAGATGAAGGGCATACGGACATACAGGAACTATACGAGCGAGCCGTCAATACTCTAAAAGACTCGCATATTCGTTGTCTTCGAATTACAGACGGCAACACTACGGGTTTGACCGGCACCAGATGGGACGCTTTAGTAACGCAAGAAGGCAGCGTTCAAAAGGCTGATACGGGCGCGCCCGGTGGCGCTTTTGGAATTGGCAAGAACGCCGTGTTCAATGTCTCAGACATCCAGACGGTTTTTTATTCCACACATTACATTGATATTAAGAATCGTAAAGGACGAGTAGACAAGTTGCAAGGTAAGGCGACATTGATGTCGCACACCAATCCACAAAATAGTGAAGAATCTCTTCAACACATTGGTTTTTATCAGGATACTAATGGGCAGCCTATCAGCGGAACGCGGCATATTGACCCGTTCTTTCGGCTCAACGAACCCGGCGCCGGTGTATTCATTATGGGTTTCAACCCCAGGACCGACGATTGGGTAGGAGAAATCGTCCGGGCGGTCTTGCAGAACTTCTTTTATGCAATACACCATCAACATCTCATCGTGCGTATAGAGGGTGGACACAACGCAGTAGAGATCAAGCGCGACAATCTAGAATCGTTGTTTGAGATGCATCATAAGGATATAAGCGAGAGCCACTTTTACTACCGTGCTATTAGAGATGCAGAATTGGAGACTACTAAACCTATCCGTAACTTAGGCGAGTTCGACGTGTTCATTCACCTTAACGGCGGGCCCAAACGCATGGCGTTCGTCAACCGCAACGGGATGCTTATAAGCGATAGCCGCGAGCAGAAAGCCAACCCCATTTACACTCGCAATCGTTCTCTCTGGCCAGACTACGCCGCAGTTATCCTTCCATCGACCGATAGTGTCGACAAGTTGATACGCAAAATGGAAAACCCAAGCCACGACGCCATATCCGTTTCTCAACTGCGCGAGCCTAACGAGCAGCTCAAGATGAAGAACGCGTTCAAGAATGCGCGGGATGCAATTCGTGAAATGATGGATAATAAGACACATCTTGACCAGTCAGGGCATCAAGCCAACCTTCGTGAGCTTGCAGAAATGTTCCCTGAACTTGATCCTAAGTCAAGCGGTGTAACATCTCTGAATACGCAAGCCATTTCACAAAATTTCACTAGAAATCAGGACTCCTTTGTAGAAGCTGATAACGACGTCGATGACAACGACGACACCGAAAGCATAGATCTTAATAGTAGCGGGGACTCTGATGGTACGGAAGGTGATGGCACAGAAGGAGGAGACGGTGGAGGGAACGGCACAGGCGGTGGCAATGGGAGCAGCAACGGAAGAAGCGGTGGTAATAAAGGGATGGTAAAGGGTGAGGGCGCTTATGGCACAAGAAGGCGCAACTCGCCGGTTAAAGGCGTGCGTGTGTTGACTACAGGTGAAAGAACCGTCCTTGTTTGCTTCACTCCAATCGGGATAAGTCCCCATGAAGTGAAGTTCTCATTGAAAGCCGCCGGCGAGGAACATCTGAATGTGGAGCGCATAGGCATCGTCTCTGTCAGCTTGCGACATGAGAAGAGACATGGAGAGAAGGTTAGTGTGGCAGGAGACATCATATCGCTTTCCATACCGGAAACTGAGCGTATGGTGGTAGAAATAGAAACATCATACAGCGTGGCAAATGTCGCCTTCAAACTGGGGGTGGTCAGATGAGCAGATGGAACAATCGATATATCCCTTACCCGCTTCTCGCCCCGTGGACAGATGACTATAACGAGGGTATCGCCTTTGGCATCTGTATACCTCACAGCACCCGCGACGACCGAGACAACATCAATCTTACCATTCGCTACGAACTTGGCAGCGAATATCTGAAAAAACTCATTGCAGCCCGCAAGGCCAAGTATATGACAATCGTCGAATGCGGGCGCACTTTTAGGCGCCTCGTTCTGTCGCCTTCAGCAAGCGAGAGGGAGGATGTATTCGTTGAACCCGCCGCCGACTTCTCGGATTCACTATCCCTAGTGCCATACGTGGTAGCAACCTGCGGCTTGAACGGATTTCTGTCCGATGAGCATGCAGAGGAGATACGCTACCTCAATCCGCAGGGGTTCCGTATTGGTGCATGGTCTATGCTCGCTCGTGGCGCTGATCAGCGCGTCGATCTTGATGCCAACACCAACCCGAACTCGGTTATTGACCTCGTGGGCAGCGCGAATGTTAAGGACGGCGCTTTCAACATAGACCTGAACGACAATCGCATCAAGATATATGTCTGTCACAGAGATTTTGAAGTGATTGCTGCCTTTAGACGTGGGAAGACGTCCATCGACCCGGAGCGCGCCTCGCTTGTTCCTTCTCTGTACATGTATGCAGTAGTCGAAGCTCTGCGGAACTTTTATGACCACGAAGACAGACTATGGCATGACACCATAAGCCATGCATTGGAAAAGCGAGGTATATCGGTAGATGCTGATGAACTGCGGGACAACGCCGTCAAGTACGCTCAGACATTGATGGACAATCCTATTGGCACGATGCTTCAGTCATTCCAGAAAGATGAGGATTAGATGGCTGAATATCCGGTCATGAGACTGACACAGAAAGCTTACGACGTTCTGAAAGAATTGGCGTCAACCGATCCTGAGTTGTGGCTTGGCCACGACACAGACTTTGCGGCGCTGCTAAAGGAGCGAGGTGTCGCCGATTACGCTGAAGAAACGGGAGCTATCGGTGATGCAGACTTCCAATTGTTGCCTGCAATTGGCGAACCCGCAAACCGCCAGCACAGGGCAGACAAACAGGCTCTGGACTTTTATGCCTCCTTCGTGGGGATCACACCCGCCCTCGCTACCGATGGGAACATCTGGGCTTGGATGAACCACTTCCGATTGCACTCGTACAGCATCCACCGCTGGGCGAGAGGTTCTCAATCAAACTTGACAAGGTTTGTCCATTCACACTGGTTCGTCGAAAATCAACGCAATGGGCTGGTCCGCAATAATGCCGCCGGCAGGACATGGTGGCTGGCCCACCTCGCCAAGTGCGCCGCGCAAGCATCCGGCGGTGCGTATCGCGCGGAGGATGTTGTCAATCTGTTCGCCGAGTCGCCACGTTTCTATCATAACTGTTTGAGCAGCATTATAACTCGTAATCACACAATACTTTCAGAGGTCGTTCGTTCACTACTAACTGATGCCAGAGGCATAAGGGTTCAAAGCAGTGATGAGATATGGAAACATCTAAATTTGTCGGCGGGCACGATGCTACTCGACGCCATGCCACGTGAAGCATTGCGCGAGCACATGAGCGTTCGTGTGGAAGAGTTGATGTCCGATGAAGCGCATGTTACCGACCGCACCAAACTTCGCAATGTGACTCCTACTCGAGTGCTCAGTCTAGGCGCAGGTGTGCAGTCCACAACGCTTGCGCTGATGGCGGATCGCGGGGAGTTTGGGTTGCCCAAACCTGACTTCGCTATTTTCGCTGATACGGGCTGGGAACCGCAGGCAGTATATGAACACCTCGATTGGCTAGAAACGCAACTGTCATTCGAGGTGGTAAGGGTGAGCAACGGCAACATCAGGGAAAATATCATAGATGGGGTGTTGCCGAACGGCTCGTCTCATATAGGCATCCCCGCGTATATTTTGAATCCCGATGGAACCAAGGGGATACTGCGACGTCAATGCACTGCACATTACAAGATGACTCCGATTCACAAGTACATCCGAGAGCGACTAGATATCGAAGGCGGCAAGCGCGCTCCGAAGAGCAAGCAAGTCGAGATGTGGCTGGGAATCAGCATAGACGAAGCGGCGCGCCAGAAGCCGTCTCGGGAAGAGTGGATAACGAAGCGCTATCCACTTATCGAGAACAATTTGTCTCGAGCGCAACTCCATGAATGGTTTCAGACTCACTATCCAGACAATCCATTACCAAAGAGTTCCTGTATCGGATGCCCGTACCACGATGATTCCATGTGGAAGTCGATCAAAGAGAATAGCCCATCAGAATTCCATGATGCGGTTTTCATAGACATGGCGCTGCGGAATGTACCAGCTGTCAAGAGCTTAATCAAAGGTGATGCATATCTTCATGCTTCCAGGAAGCCACTCAGCGAGGTTGATTTCAGTGGCGTTCAATCTTATGAGGACTTAATGATAGAGGAATGCGAAGGGCTTTGTGGAATCTGACAAAGGCCGGCCATATAAATATCACCTATACGAGCAATTCAAAGGTTTAGCCTTTAATGACGACTGATCAAGACTTCGTTGACTTGGTTATTAACCAGCTACAAAAAGGACGAGTGGTATTTACTCATTCTCCCGAAAGATGGAGTCAATGCACACTTTCTGCAGATTTACTGTGGATGTCCGTTCGGTTCACAGAGGACAATCAAGCCTCTGTCCCTTCTGACCAGTTCGGTGTGTATGCTTTCATGCTAGAACCCGACTTTGTTGGTCCGCCCATGTCAGCATATTTGTTGTACATAGGCCAAACCGGGGATACCCGCGGTTTTAGAAGACGTTACGGAGATTATCTGTACTATCAGAAAACCGGAAGGCGAGTTGTCATCTCTCGTATGTTGAAGAGGTGGGATGGACACATCTCGTTCTACTACGCTCCCGTTGCAGACGTTACTTTACTTGATGACATAGAAGATGTTCTGCTGAACACTTGCATTCCACCGTACAATGACAGGTTCAAAGGCAGGGCAGGGAGTGCTATCATGGCTTTCAGGCGAGAGAGTGGAGGCTAATCTGGAATGACTCCGGAAACGGAATTGAAATCCTTCCCAACGCTTCGGGCAAACATGGGTGATTGGTACTATTACATCACTACGCTGCCATTTGCTGAAGTTGCTAGGAGAGTGCGACTTGCGACCGAGCTAGTAACCCCTCCAAGCATGAATGAATGGATCCAAAGAAGGGTTATTCCTAGCCGAGCGAGGCAAATCGCTGATTACCTCATCAACCAAAGGCAACACTTTTTCCCAAGCATCGTCGTGGGCGTCTACCTCGGCCAGCCGACTTGGTACGAGATAGAAGTCGAAGGGACCAGTATATTTGGCACCCCTGGACTTGACCCTAGGTTTGAGTACAGTCTTGGAATTTTGCAACTCGACGGCACTGAAAAGCTGTATGCAATAGACGGGCAGCATCGCGTAGCTGGTATCAGAGAAGCGCTTCAGCGCCTGGAAACGCAAGATGTCGATGCTTATCAAAATCTGGCAAATGAAAGCCTTTCCGTAATCTTTGTCTCGGCGGACATTGACCAGAAAGGCCATCTTGAACGAGTACGCAGGTTGTTCACAACCCTGAACAAGCAAGCGAAAAGGGTTAGTGAACCCGAAATAATCGCTCTTGACGAAGATGACGCAGCTGCAATCGTTACACGCCGGATAGCAGTTGAATACGAAGGACTCAGAGAGACTTCGTCATACAATGGCGGTATTGACAGAAATTTAATCCAAATGGGGACACGTCCCGAAATACCTCCGAACAACCGACATAGCGTAACCACCATAGTAACTCTCTATCGCATGATTAAAAGAGCCTTTCAGCAAGAATTGAAACAACTTGATAGCAAGTACAAAGGCAATCGCCCAGACGACGATGAAATTCAATCCTTATTCATAAAGACCGTTGAAATTTGGGACGCAATGGGGCGATATGATTCAGCTCTTGGGGATGTGTTAGGCTCTGACCCCACCGAAGAGCGCGCCTCAAAGTATCGTAATGAGGGTGGCGGACATATCCTGTTCAGACCTATAGGCTTACAAGCATTTGCAGGTGCGTTGGGATTGCTTAGAAGAAGAGAGATAGATACGGAACAGGCTGTAAAGAGCTTATGCCAACTGCCAATGGAGATTTCTGATATACCTTGGCGAAACGTCGTGTGGAATCCTAATACTGGTAGAATGATCAATTCTAACAAGACGATGGCGGAGGCACTGTTTCTGCACATGCTTGGACAAGGACCTAGAACAGCTACTTACGAACTTGCTCCGAAATACAGAGATCTATATGGTGGCTCTGATAACAGAGATCTAAGTGATGCCTCTTATATCGACCCGTTTGAGAAAATCCCTGTTTATGGGTTGGGCTCGTGAGTTGTATTCTCCAATCCTAGGGGCAACCGTTCTAACTCGAGCCGCGCAAGCGCCCTCGCACCACGCTCATCAACTACATCGTGTCCCGCGATGGCGTGCCGTTCATGACCGTGGGCTGCCCCGACGGCGACCAAGCGCAGGCGAATGTGCAGCTCATGCTGAACACGCTGGTGTTTGGGATTAACCCGCAGCGGTGGAAGCCCCGCGCTTCGCTAGCGAGAGCGTGCCAGACTCGTTCTACCCGCATGTGTACTACCCGAATCGTGTGTTACTGGAAACGGGGTATCCCGCCGCCAACTGGGATGCGCTGATCGCGTTGGGGCACGGCGTACTGATAGAGGTGGCGACCTGCGGGATGGGCGCAACGGTGGCGCGCCGCGACCTAGACAGCGGCGTGATGAGCGCCGGCGATGCCCCACGCCGTTCCTGCTACGCAATCGCATGGTAGACAGAAGCGTTTTCGCCGGGCGCTGGATTCTCGTACCCTGACGCTATGCTGTCCCTGAAAACGCGCATCTGCTTTCAGGGTTTCGCCAATGTCGGTGCAGCGAAAGGGGGGAGCGAGGCTTTTAAGTTCGCTCCCCCTTCGTGCGCCCAGAGCCAGATAATGCCGACTAGCTTTGTCTAGTTGCTAGATGTAACCTAGTCGAGGGTCCATCAGCTGCTGCCGTAAGCATTTGTGGCGCGCACTAGGATGCGATGCTCGGCGGGGGCGGCTACGCTGGTAACGTCGATGTCGCGGGGAACCGCAGCGTGCATCGCCGGCGAGGAAGCCGTATTCGCGTAGGCCGCTGACGACATATCATTATCCTCGACTGTTCTTGAGGCTTGCGACGGCGTACCTAATTCATAACTCGCGTGCTCGGACAGCGTCAGCGTGGCATCCGGCTCGTCGACATCGTCGTCTACGGTCGCCAGACTTACGCTCCCGCTGGTCTCGCCGGCATCGATAGTCGCACTTGTTGGCGCCTGCGATTCCGGCACATCATCACCACCCTCGAGCGTGAAGAACACATCCAAGGCTTCCGAAAGGTCTCCAGCGCGCGTTATGGTGAAGACCGCAGGCGCGCCCTCCATGTCCGAGTCCGTGGCGGACGGTGCTACGGTTACCGTCGGCAGAACATCGTCCCCCACCGTTACCGTTGCCCTGTGCGGATCCCCTACTACATACTCGGAGGTGTAGTCATCGAGGGGCAGAAGCGTCAGACGCGCCGTCCTGTCAGCACGGATTTCCAGCGTGGGACTGCCGTCATTGAATTCCAGATAGCCTTCTGCGCTGGTACCCGTGCCCGAATACTTGATCCTGTAATTGATAGTTAGATCGACAGACAGATCCCCTTCCCGCATCAGCGTGAACACGCCAACTCGGTTTTCCGTCATCATCGCAGACACGACCGTTACGATTGGCAGGTCGTTGTCTTCGATTATGCCCTTCGCGCGTGCAATGCCCAATATCGCCAGATCCGATGCCGGCGCCTCCAGCGTGAGAACGACCGTCTCAGTCGCCTCATCGGTGCTGTCATCCACCGTAGCCAGCGAAATCGTCTGCTCCGTCTCTCTCGGTGCAGCCGTTCCCAGAATCATTGTAGTCCTCCGCTTCCGCCGTACCGCGTATGGTGTAGCGCACGGGGATCTCCAAATCGCTCGGGTTGCTCAGCATCACCGGGAACTCGAGCGTGCCGCCTTCCGTCACGGTGGCATCTGTCTCTACAAAGAACACCGTGGGTATTCCGTCGTTGTCGCGAGCCGTTACCGCAGCCTGCGACGGAGTACCCAAGGGGTAGTTCGCGCTGTCTTGCAGCACTGTCGACACATCGGCATTCGGCTCATCAACCTCGTCGTCCAAGATCGGAAGGCTCACGCTGGATTCGTCGGCATCGATGGTCGCGCTGGTCGGCGCTTGTGATTCCAGCACACCGCTGTTATCCTCGATCGTGAAGAACACATCCAAGGCTTCTGAACTATCTCCAGCCCGCGTTACGGTGAAGACCACAAGCGTGCCTTCCTCTGTTGCTGAGTCCGCCACGGACTCAGCAGCTGTGACCACCGGCAGGTGATAGCCTTCCACCGACAGGATTGCCTCAGACGGATTCCCCACCACATACTTAGAGGCATAATCGTCGGGATAAGACTGTCAGCTTCGCAATTCTGTCGGCGGCGCTGACAGTCTTATCCCGAAATTCTGGGTCGCGCATTTCTAGTGTGGCGCTTCCATCCCGGAAGAACCGATACCCTTCCCTACGGACGACGCCCTGCCCGTATACACAGTCTTGTATCTGATGCCAGGCTATGGGACAGCTCCCTGTTCGCATCAGCGTGAACACCAACTCTCCGCTTTCCGTCATCGTTGTCGACACGACCGTCACAATTGGAGGATCATTGTCCGTGATCGTCCCAGTGGCTGTGTCATCTGCAAGACTCACCATACCCGTGAGACCGGACAGCGTGAGCGTAACCGTCTCGTTAGGCTCAGACACCGTGTCATCCACGAGTTCAAGTGTAACATTCTTGGAAATCTCTCCCGGCGCAAAGGTAACCGTATCCGAGGTGTGCTGGTGTAGTCCGCTGCTTGCGCCGTGTCCGGCGTGATCTCGTACTGCACTGTGGCACCTCTGGTGGCACTCGGGTGCATCAGCGTCAGCGCAAACACCAGAACCTCACCCTCCGCAGCATATGCGTCGGCAACTCTCAGCCCCGGCGTGCCGTCGTTATCCTCCACTGCTAGCGTCGCGGTGGACGGCGTGCCCAACTCGTAGGCATCGGAGGCGGCAACCGTCAGCGTAAGTGTGGCATTGGGGCATCGGTGTCATTGTCATCAGTACTCAGCGTTACAGTAACCGTGGTCTCGTCGGCAAGGATGGTCGCCTAGGTCGGTGCGTCTTCAGCCAGCACAGAACCGAAGTGTTCTATCGTGATGTTCACCACGCGCGGTTCTTCGATGTCCGTGTTGGTTCGCGTCAGCGTGAACGCCGCTGTCTCTCCCTCGATAACCGTATCCGTGTCGGCCGCCACAGTTACGACATGCACGACATAGATTCCCTCTTGCATGCCGTCGTTGTCATCCACCGTAACCGTCGCCGTAGTCGCTGCGCCTAGACCGTAGTTAGCGCCGTCCGTCAGCGTCAGGGTCAGCGTGGAAGCAGGTTCATCGGTGTTGTCGTCTTGCGTTCCCAGCGTCAACCTTGACCGTGCGAAGGTAAAATTGCCGGCAGTTGCCGTGCCACCCTCGGTGTCGTATGCGACCACAACATCAAACTCTGCCGGTTGGCTCAGGTGCGCCGTGAAGGTGAGAGCCGTGCTGCCCCACATCCACGCTGGGAGCGTCGATCGACAGCGTGGATGTGGGCGTCCGCGATTGATTTCAAGATATGGCCCCGTACCTCTACCGCTGCCGTCCATATCCACACATCCTCACGCAACTCCGCACGCCGAGCACTCCTGACTGTGCTTGATGTTATGACCCTATTGTAACTCATTATCTCTGTATGTTGAGAATATCCTGTGATGCAGCCATACGCACTTATACGCGCAATAGAGCGCGGGTTACTGAGTATAGATGAAGTATGCACTATAACCATCTGCAATGAAGAGTAAGCCAATGACCAATATTTGCACGGTGTGTCTTACGCTGTAGTATAACCGCCATCCACCACTAGCTCTGCGCCTATTTGGCTCCCTTCCCGCTGGCAGTCTCCCCGATAGTGCGGACAATGCCTAGCATACCAAGCGCGTAGGCTTAACATATCGACAAGCGCGGCCCCTGCCACCGTTGCAGGCGGCCGTCTTCATCCTGATAAGCGTCAGCGTCAGTGGTTACACGGAACTTTACACCCACTGGGGGAAATAACATCCCAGTGTTTCCCGCCGGCTGACACCACGGACCAACCCGCTGGCATCAAGTTCGGCTCACAAAGAGGCTTCTCCATATCCTCCATCGTAATGCACGGATTAGGTTCAGCGTTGCGCTCATGCCATTCAGCGTTTAGCCTATTGATGTCGAACTCATTTCGGGCGGCTAGTCGGTCAAGTTCTTCGTCAGCGTTCATTTCGTCGCGGATGATGCGCTGGATGCTAGCAGCGATAATCGGCGGATACTCGCCCACATTAGCGCGAATACTCTCGAAACGGCGCGTCGCCGCTTCGTACGCATCGTGCTCTACCGTGCCCGTATAGAACAGGTTCACCACATCAACCGTTCGGCGCTTCTGCCCAATGCGGTCGATGCGCCCGGGGCGCTGTTCCAGCGTCATCGGATTCCACGGGATGTCGTAGTTGACCACAGCAGTGCAGAATTGCAGGTTGAGCGACTCCGACGCCGTTTCTGTGCACATCAGGACGCCGCTCGGCTGCTTACGAATCGCCTCGGTGGAAATTTCGTTGATAGGCAGCCACTTTTCGATGAGGCGGGGCGATGCGTTTGGCATTTGGGTGTGTTCCTTGCTACCTTGCTATCTAGGCGTTTCCCAGTAATCCTGGTAAGGCTCGTGGTCTTTCACGAAGAAGCCGGGCGGGACGCCTTCTACGACACTTACCACGCCGTCTTCTCTGTATTCTGCGTGAGTGATTTTGCTCGCCCAAGCAGGCAGCGGCTTCTCAGTGTAAGGGTTGGCGTAGAACACAGCCCCAGCCTTATCAACGCTCCCCGGGTGTAGTTTAAAGAACGCCAACACACCCATTACATTCTGGTTCTTTGGTCCGTAAGTATTGAACCAGAAGCCGTCATACTTCTGAGCGTAGTGGCTCGGCGGTATCGGTCCCGTATGGTTTGGCTTAGGCACATAAACCTGATACACCTGCCGCCCGAACAGCACATCACCCATTCTTTCCAAGAACGGATCGCCGCGCACAGCAACTATGAGGTTGTCTATATTCTTGTAGCGATCCGCTTTCTTAGACAGCGCCTTTCGGGTCTTTTCGATATCATTGAATGTGCCCCATATCCCGGGTCCAATCATACCGATGAACCTGCCCTTGCGAGGCCGACGCTCTGGGGTAACAGGAATGAGCTGTCCCGTGATGCGCCAGCCCTCGTGCGCGAATGTCGCCTCAGGCATATGTGCAGGACCGTACAGGTCGTATACGGCTGTGAGTTTGTCATAGTCCGCATCTCTCGCCAGTTCCTCGAACGGGCGCTTCAAGCCCTTCTTGCTTGGCATACTGGCGAGAGTTCCCTTGGTTCTCACCCATAAGCGAAAGTCGGCAGTCTTGATTTCATTCAAGATGTCGAAGGCTTTATTTTCGTTCCAGCTCCATTCTAGGTCTTGTGCAAATTGCACATTGAGATTAGTGGCTTCCACCACATAGTTGATCTTGTTCCCATCCCGACCAGTCTCGGTTACGCCGAAGTCAGGTGTCCGACGCCCAATCTTTGGCTCTACCACCGTGTAGCCGCCAGTCCCGTTCAGGAATTCGTGCAGGAACAACTCGAAGAAAGCGCCCTCGAATTTATCCTCTTTTGTTATCGACCCGAAGCCTTCGTGGCGCATCCGACTTACGATGTCTTTCTGCTTTTTGAGTGGCATCCGATCCACCCACCGCTGCAGCATTTGGCGCGTGCGCTCGACTTCGTCTAACGACGATCGGTCGTAAAACGAATACTCAGTCTCGGCGTATCGAGCCGGGTCGGTATAGTCCCGCGGTTTGTCATCAAACAGGCGAACAGCTTCCTCGACATAAGGCGGGTTAGGGCAGTTGGCAAACATCCCCCGTACCGCCCCAGTCCAGTCGGTAACTTCCGGGATGAACTCCAAGGATCTGGATTCAGAATTTTCCGCGTTCATAAGCGTCTCTCTCGTGTGCTGTAGCGTCGCGCGCAGAAATTATCCTCCCGGACTCGCCATCCTCATCCCTAGTATGCACCACTAGCAGCCTGTGCGAGCGGGTCATTCCTATCGTATGGTAACGCTGTTCATAGTCACTATGTTCGCAGTCCAAGCGTGTTGCCGCAAGGGGATCGCCGAAAACCTCTTGTGCTTCTTGGAACGACACTAAGTGCAAAACTTGATTCGCCGCGTTCTTACGAGCATTCCAAGTCCACATCGCAGTGCCGCTCCGTCGCCCTCCCGTTTACGCATACATCAAGGTCAGCGCTTCCAGCACGCGGCGCGGTCGGCTGCGGTTCTTGTGGCAGGCGTACCACCAGCTGCTTTCGCATGGGTGCAGGTCTGCAATGGCGCGAGCCAAGCGGGTAGCGTTTCCATTCAGGTGGTCGAAGACAGAAGCCCCCTGCGTTGCAGCAGTACCAGCAGGTTGTGAGGCGTCCACGCTGTGCCCATTCGCTCACGACGCCGTATCTCTCGCTGAAACCGCTCCAACCGAGATGTGGTCTTGTATCTAAACTGACCAGTACCCAGATGCGCCAGTCCCTTGGTCAGCGCCTTCTTACACCACATCAGCCCACGACCACTCGTCAACTTCACTATCTGTGCAGCCAACTTCCTCGCCTCAGCCAAGTCTTCTGACATCAGCAACTCTTTGGCTTCGTCCCAGCCCACCTCGCCTATGTTGCGCCTGTACTCCCTGAGCAGATGGAACTGGCATAGCTGATGGGCTGTGCCTCGGCCATAGACCATTCCGATGGCAGAGGCTATCGCTCTGTCTCCATCGCTCACTAGGTGGGCAGGCTGCCTTACTCCTCGCTTATAGGCTTCGGTCAGCGTGTCTTCCCAACTCCCGAACGACGCCATTACGCCGCCCTTGTCATCCCGGAACACCTTCATCTCCTGCTTCCCACGACGAACACCCACCCACACTCCATCCATCTCCGCCACATCACCTTTCAGCTCAGGTCGCTCCAACTTCTCCTGCTTGATCCACTTGCACAAGGTGCTCTTGGCGAACCCATACATCTCGCCGACCTTGGCGTAACTCAACCCCATCGCCGCCAGTCTCACCGCCTCTTCGCGCGTTTTTTTGAGTACGACTTGCGGCGTTCCACATTGCCTACTAGCTCCATACCGCTCTGCATATCTCCGCACTTCCCACATCTGAACACGGGCATTGCCAAGTTCACTGCGCCATACTTGGTGATGAGTGTGCGGCGATAGCTGTGATGGCGTGCCATCGCTAGGTCGCAGGCTTTGCACATCGGCTTGTAGAGCATCAGCGCATCTTGGAGTGTGTCTTGTATTTCCTGTGTAACGGTCTTTTCTGCTTGCTCTTCCAGTCGGTATAGCATACCCATTCGTTTCCCCCCCCCTCTGGTAATGTATGCCTCATTCTACAACTCAACCACCTGAATGGAAACGCTACCAGCCAAGCGCTCCGCCTTGTCTGCGCGCACCGTGCCGCGTATGGCGTCCAGCAGCAGGCGGATCTGCACCGCCGCCTCCTCGGTGATGGGGTGATACTGCCTGCCTGTACCCTCTTGTGGATGCGGGCGATCTCCGTGGTAGTTCCACAGTATGGTGGACATATGCTGAAAGCACCGCTGATACAAAGTGCCGGTGGCATACTGCATCAGCCGCCCGTTCTTGCGGGGCGTCTTGCTCGCCAGCGTAACCGACACACGGCGGTTGTCCCTGGGATCGTGATCCAGCAGCAGCCCATATTCTTTGGGTATCTTCAGAATCAGAGACATATGAGAATCCTTTCAGATTAATCGAACGCGACCACTCGGGCGGAGACCGGCTCGATCTGCGCTGTTTCCGCCCAGTAGCGAAGGTCGGGATATTTCGCTGCGGCAGCAAGCAGCAAGAGGCTGTGGGTCTTACCCCCACCATAGCGGCTGTAGAGCTGGTACACAGATGGGCTAGTGCTGCTGCGCCGCAATGCGGCGTGGTCCATAGCCATGCGCAGGAAGCCTTGAGCCGCCTGCGTCAAGTGGGTCGCTTCCAGAAAGTCCGCAGCATTTGTGGAATTAGACAGTTCTTCAGACAGCCCCTGAATAATATCAGCGGCGTACTGGTCACCAGCGTGGGCAATGGGGCGTGGTGGGCAGGCATTCAAAAGTAAGGACAGATTGCTCATGTGCAGGCATCTCCGAGATTGGGTAACGGCTGAACGACTTATGCTGTATTTATGCGGAATAGAAGATGCAGCCTTGGTGACCCATCCTATATTCTACACATTTACGCATGACTTAACGGCAGGCTATACCGGTCTTTCATCTATATCAAGAATATATTAGCCTGCCGCCTACGACCGCAGCATAGCGCCAGACGCAAACGCCGCTAACCCTGCAAACGCTGCGATGCTTACGAATATCACCGCTGGTGTCAGCGGGAAGCCGCCGCCTCCCGACTCTCCGCCATCGGCATAGGTGGCTGGCGTCGGCGTCAGCGTCGGCGGCGCTGCTGCATCAGGCGTGTACGCTATCACGATGCGAACCACCGGCGCTTCCCGCACTGCCTGCGTACCCGGTGTCGGCGAATTCACTGACGATGCTAGGGACGCAGACGGTTCGGGTGGCAACTGCGTCGGATCAGCAGGCACTGCCTGCTGATCCGACGCGACGCCTGTGGGCGCGAGAGAAACAGGATCTACCGTCAGCATCGGTGTCCCAGACAACAGGGGCGTTGCCTCCGCCACAAAAGATGCCGGCGCAGGCACAGCAAACGCTGTCGGCGCGGGCGTTTCCGTTGGTGCAACACTCGGCGTAGGTGTTGCTGATGGTGTGAGTGTCACGGTTGCGGTTATCGTCGGCAACGGAGTTCGGCTCGGCGGCACAGTAACCGTTGCGGTCGGAGTAGGCGTGGGCGTGCGTATTGCAGTTATGGTCGGAGTAGGCGTGGGCGTGCGTGTTGCGGTTACGGTCGGCGTGAGCGTTGCTGTGGGTGTTGCGGTTACGGTCGGCGTCCCAGTAGCCGTTGCGGTCGGCGTGATTGTGGGCGTCGGAGCGGCTATCGTGAAATTCACATATTCACTGCGCAGCGTCCTGCCCAATTCAGCCTCGCGCACACTCACATACGCTGTGTAACTCCCTGCCGTCAGCCGTTCCTTGTCCGGCGTCCAAAGCAAGTCAAACACGATGGTCGCCGATTGCCGCGATGCCTTGTAAATGCCTTGCTGCGAGCGGCTGACGCCCTCAAACCCCGAGTGTCCCGTGAGTATGCCGGGAACGCCCGGAAGACCGGACACATCGAACGGACCACCGAGCAGCGGCACTTTCGCCCGAAACGACTGCGGCCCTACCACATGCAGCTGCACGCTCTCGATTGCAGCACCATATCGGTCGCCCGAAAACCGCAGCGTCCCGAGGAACTTCACCGACTGAGGATACTGATGCGATGTGTGCTTCGTCCGTAATTGCACATCATCGTTGTTCGAGACGCTTTGCGCTGCACCATAGTTCACAACGGCATACAGGGCGATTAAGCAGGGCAGCAGCAGCCACCACATCTTCGTAAAATTGATTTTCACAGCAGCCCTGCAACGGCATCGAGGGTTCGACGCGCTATTCCCGCCATCTACACAGCAATGTATCTGCTTCTCACCACAGCGCGTGCAAACCTTACCATAGTTTCAATCTATGTCAATATTTTGTATAAAATGGTATTATTAATATGCAGGGATATTGGATTTTACCCACCGATGCCAGCACACTAGTGCCAACGAATACACCAGCATCTGTATGCTCTTGGTGTAGCCCTTTGTCCGACGCACTAATCGGTTCAACTTACTTCGCCATACCGAATGCAACCCCTCGTTCCAGTTCACCGCACCTCCCTTCCCCACCACATGCCTGTTGCGAGGTAACCACCCATACACAGAATATGCATCACTCCGATACAACTTTGCATCCGGTAAGCGCTCATACAAGCGCAAGAATGTGCCCTCGCTGCGGTCGCCCACCTCAAAGTCCACCCACCTGCTGCCGTCAGCCTCTTCTACCACTGCTGTCCATATCCACACATCTTCACGCAACTCCGCACGCCGAGCACGCTTGTATGTCCACATCTCATCACAGGACACCACCGCAGCAACATGCTGCGCCTCTGCCCCTTCAACCCGTCTACGTCCACGCTCCCGCAGACGCTCTAATACCTCACGACCCCTTTTTTCACCCACCCGTGAACCGCTGTGGCACTGTACCCAAACACTCTGCCTACGGCGCTCAAGCTGCTGCCTTCCTGATACATCTCAACCGCCTGTGCTTTGAGTGCAGCGCTGGAGCGGTGATATGCAGCCTCAGGGAAGTAGGCTGTCTCCGCATCTGTAAGACTGCTTGCCGCCACAGGGTCAGTGAATCTGAATCTATAGTTGCGAGCGCTACCGAAACGTTGGAGAACTGTGCCCCTGTTGTCGCCGCATAATTCATGCAGATGCCGATTAAATGTGGGAATGTTTTGGTCGCGTCCCATTATTCGAGAGTACGGCGCTCGCACATCAGCTGCGCGGAAATACCCAAGCTCGTTGGTGGAAGCCAGAGCGCAGGCTAACAGGACTGTGAAATAGTTGTTCCTTTTTCTAGGACTGGCAGTCGCCTTATCGAATTGCTGCAAAATGGTTTGTTGTGATTGGTGGACAAGCGTGTCTATGGCGGTGGTTACATCATCCGTTTCTACCTTTAATCTTCGGTGCTCTATGGCAGAACGCCCTGAAGCCAATCCAAAAGCATGCGCGTAATGTGGCAATCCCAACGAAATTGAACCAATCTGTGATAGCGCATCCTTCGAGATTTCCATGCCCACTCGCTGTATCCCGGACGCCACAATATCGATCAACTCTTCAATCGACATCCTCGGCAAATGAATCTGAGATAGGCAACGGTTTATGGATTCATGTTCCGTAATCAAGTCGTCCACATCGTCGGCTACGCCAACGAGAATCAATGTAGTATCCACACTGAAGTCGGACAATGCTTTTATGATGTCTGCGAATAGAGCGTCTATATCGGGGTCCTCAACACGGTCGAACTCGTCGATTATGAGTATGAGCTTGCGAGCGTCTTTCCTGAGGATTTCGAAAACTTCGCCTAGCCTCAAAGCATCCTAGCTCTCGCTCACTGTAATATCGATTTGCTTAAACAAAGAATTCCATATTTCCTTGTAGGAGACGCTCCTGTGGCAGTTGAATTTGGCAGTGGCTATAGACTCAGAAGTATAGGGTTCAAGGAAGTCCGAAAGCACATTAGCGAGCGAAGTCTTCCCCACGCCTCGCTCACCGTAGATAATGGCATGTTGTCCGTTCTGATTAGCCGTGTCTATGAGACGGCGTACAAGTGCGTTGCGTCCAAGAAAGAAATCTTTTCGGTCTATGGCAGCAGCCGGACTGAAAGTTTGACTAAGTAGAGCATCTAGTCTCGGCGCTTGTTCGTCCCACTTAAGAATTTCGTCAACCATGTCTCAAGTATACAAAAGTGCATTAAACTGCAAGTATTCGTGCTCAAAGTCAATAAAATCGCTAATCTTTGCGCCCAAGAGGCTATTAAGCATTAGGAAATCGCTAGTTTTTGTTGATATGTTCAGCCCGCGCGCTTGGTATACTAGGCATTAATCTAATACAGGGGAAACCGCATCAGGAGAGGAAACCAATGGCAACCGCAATGACCACCGCAGCCACAACCGATCTCGCACAGATGGCGCACCTCATACGGCGCGCGGGATTCGGAGCGACACGCTCCGAGCTGGAGGCGCTTGCCGCCAAGAGCTACGAAGCCGCCGTGGATGACCTTGTGCACCCGGAGCGACTGCCCGAAATCGAGGAAGACCTCATCGAGCGCTACTACGGCGGTGAGGGCTACCCCATATACGCCAGCATCTGGATGTTCCGCATGCTCAATTCCCAGCGCCCGCTGCAAGAGAAGATGGCGCTGTTTTGGCACCATGTGTTCGCCACTGGCATCTCCAAGAACCAGCATGTGATGTCCGCCGTCAACCAGATAAACACCTTCCGCCGCGTGGGGATGTCTGACATGCGCACTATCTTGCTGGAGCTTGCGCGCGACCCAGCGATGATATTCTGGCTGGACAACAACGAAAATCACGACGGCGAACCCAATGAGAACTGGGGCAGGGAGCTGTTGGAGCTGTTCTCCATGGGCGTGGGCAACTACACCGAGCAGGACATCAAGGACGCCTCGCGCGCCTTCACCGGCTGGACATTCACGCAGCCCATCCCGCTATACCCGCACGGCTACTATCCCGCCAACTTCATCTTCGACGCCGATGACCACGACGGCGGCGAAAAGACCTTCCTCGGCGAATCGGGCGACCTCAATGGCGGGGACATAATCGACATCATCGTGAGGCAGCCTGCCACCGCGCGCTTCATCGCCCGGCACATGTACAACTTCTTCGTGGCGGATGAGCCGCAAGTGCCCTCGTGGAACACCGTGCCGCCGCAAGACCAGTCCGCCATCGACGCGCTCGTCGCCGCCTACCTCGAATCCGACGGCGACATCCGCACCATGCTCAGCACGCTGTTTAACTCCGACTTCTTCAAAGAGGCGCGCTTCAAGAAGGTCAAAAGCCCGGTAGAGCTGATATGCGGCGTTATAAAGCTTGTGGGGACATACCGCAAGCCCGCGCCCGGCCTGTTGGCGTATAGCGGGACGGCGGCGCTGATGGGGCAGCAGCTCTTCGACCCGCCCACCGTAGAGGGTTGGCACACGGGGCATGAGTGGATAGACGGAGGCACGCTGAACGAACGCGTGAACTTTGCGGTCAACGAAGTGGGCGATCTTTCCAAGCCCGGCATAAGCGAGCTGATAGAGCGGTTCGGCGCGCAAGGCGATGCGCTGTCTCCGTCTCAGTTCGTGGACACGGCGCTGGAGCTTGCGGGGCAGGTGGAGGTGAGCGGCGACACCCGCGCCGGGCTACTGCGCTACGCCGAAGCCGCCGGGTCGTTGCGCTTCGATGACGCCGACGCCCGGCAGCAGAGCACAACGCACATCGGCCGCATGCTCCAGCTCATCGTAAGCACGCGCGAGTATCAGATGGCGTAGGGGGGCAGCAGCCTGATGGCTTGATAAGCGCAACACACAGGGGGCGTCATAAGGATGCCCCCTTGTGATGCGCCTGATACGCACATTAACAGAGCGTATGTGCTATACTGGCGGTGTTTGGGGGAGGAATCGCTTTATGGCTAACGAATGCAATGTGCGAAGCCGGACCATCTTCACGGGCGACAACTTGGACATCCTGCGCGGCATTAACTCAGAGTGTGTGGACCTCATCTACCTCGACCCGCCGTTCAACTCCAACGAGACATACGCCGCACCGCTGGACACCGAAGCAAGGGGCGCAGAGTTCGACGATGTGTGGACGCTGGATGACATGAAGGAAGAGTGGATTGAGGAGATTGAAATCCGCCGTCCGTCGCTGTTCCACCTCATCAACGGGGCGAAGCTGGCGAACGGCGAGAGCATGGCGGGCTACCTCACCTTTATGAGCGTTAGGCTGCTGGAGATGCACCGCGTGCTGAAGCCAAGCGGCAGTATCTACTTGCACTGCGACGACACGGCTGTTCACTACCTGAAAGCGGTCATGGATGCGCTGTTTGGCGCTGCGAACTATCGCAACCACATCGTTTGGAAGCGCGCCACATCACACAACGATCCAAAGCGGTTTGGGCGTATCGTCGACCATCTGCTGTTCTATTCAAAGGGGGCGAAGTTTGTGTGGAACGCCGATGCGGTTGCTACGCCAAAAGACACGGGTGAGATGCTTAAAGCGTATCCGTCGAAAGATGAGCGTGGGCGCTATCGTGCCGACAACATGACAGGACCTCGACACAGCGCAAAGCGGGGCAGCCCTAGCACGATGCCTTGGCGAGGCTACGATGTTTATAGCATGAACCGCGTTTGGTCAGCGCCCAAGACTGGCAAGTATGCGGAGTATATAGAGCGCAAGTTCATTCCCGGATACCGCAGCATCAAAGGCGTCCATGATCGCCTAGACGCATTAGACGAAGCCGGGCTGATACATCACCCGAAGAAGGGTGGGAAGTGGCCGGGGCTAAAGAGATATGCTAATGCCGACACCGGAAAGCCGGCACAAAATCTCTTCACCGAACCGATGGGCTTCACCAACTATTCTGCCAAAAGTGTGGAGTACACGGGCTGGAAGACGCAGAAGCCGTTGGCGCTGTTGGAGCGCATCATCAAGGCGTCGTCCAATCCGGACGATCTTGTGCTGGATCCGTTCTGCGGCTGCGCCACCGCCTGCATCGCTGCCGAGAAGCTTGGGCGCAAGTGGATTGGCATTGACAAACTTCCCCAAGCTGCGAAGGTGTTGTCCGACAGGGCAAGGCGCGAATTGCAGATACCACTGGATGATGATGAGGGTAAGGGCTGGGAAGATTGGACGCCGTTCATACAGACCGAGCAGCCCAAACGAAGCGATAATCTGAAGCTGCGCAGCTCCACCGACCCGCAATCGGACAAGGAATTGCTGTATGCGAATCAGCGAGGCAGGTGCATCGGCTGCGAGTATGAACTGCCGCTGCATGTGCTGACGATAGACCACATCACGCCGCGCTCTAGGGGCGGGCTTGACGCCATTGGCAACCTGCAGCTGCTATGCCACACCTGCAACGCCATCAAAGGCAACCGCAGCATGGAGTACCTCAGGACGCAGCTTCAGCACCGGGGGATATTGCAGGGGGGGACGATATGAACTTGACTGACACCTTCTTCGGTAAGATCGTACCTGTAAAGCTGGATGAGCCTACTCAGGCTACTCTGGAGATTTTGGAATCACGCGGCAAGATAGGGCCGTTTTCAGTTATTGTCATTCCTAAGATAGACTCACATGGGCGTTTTGTGTTGGATTTTTATGAAGGTTCGATAGATGATAAATATGGCTTCTCCATACTAACAGGCAATATAGACTACCCTGATGTGATAGTGCGGTTTTGCAATGACTGTCGCATAGATGCAAATTTATCGACCTTCAAGATTACCATTACCTTTCCGGGAATTATTAAAGGGCGCCTCATTGTTACACAACGCGAATTTACGGTGAGGGACTGTCCAATCTCATTTGCCCATTTCTCCATTGCCGATTTCCCTATATTTCTTGGACAGGGTGCCCAAGAGAATACATATATTTCAGTCTCAAATAATACTTACCGAAGTAAAATGCGTGCTTTAGGTTACTCAGAATTCAGTACGGAAGATGGATGGGAAGTCACAATTTCTGAGTGTCTGGACAAGGGCGAGTCAGGAGTTACTCATATAGGTAGTATTCGTAAGACAGATGAAAGTGAGTTTTCGATTGCGCAACTCAAGGAATTAATTGATGGATTGATATACTTTCTCAGCTTTATTACGGGTGTTTATAGAAGTCCAAGAATCGTAATTGGATATAATTCAAAAATACATTCTATACCTATACCTACATGGGGACGCATCGGGGACTTCGATCAAAGTAAATATCGTAGTGACAATTGGTTTTATCCTCAAAGTAGAGAGGCAATAGCAGCACTTTTCCCTGGATTTTGGCGTCGTTTCAAGGAAGATCCGAATAAAGTACGCAGCGTAGTTGAAAGTTATGCCGAAAGTTCAATGATCACCCACTTAGGGTTGCCTAAAAATGCTTTAACTCATAGTCAGAGCGCATTAGAAGAATTGTGTCATTGGATACTAATCCGCAAACGGAGGAAGAGAGAACCTGCTAGCGAATATATTAAAGAAGCCCTCAAAAAAATAGGTGTCAGCTACGATCTCTGTGAATATCCTTATCTGTTGAGTTTATGGCAGCAGAGTAAACACAAGGAACCCGGTGATGATGATTCTGGGCCGACTGTTATAACTCGACTTCGTAATCGATCAGTCCATTCCCGAGGCTATCAAGTGGATATATCAGATTACTTTCACGCTTGGAAACTAAGCCAAGTATATGTTGAGTTAATGTTGCTTTGGATGTTTGAATATAAGCAAGATTACTACGATCGAGCATCAGATAAATATGGCTCTGTTCCATGGGTGCACGATAAGTGAACCGAATTCAAAAATGACAATCCCCAACCATTAGGGGCAATCCAATTCCTATGTCCTTCACGATGAGATGGCAAGGAAAGTTCTTGCTTCCTCTGCGACTGTTTTGCTATACGGAGTCCGAATGCTAATACTCCCATAGACTACCACGCATCGACCTGCTAACCTACCCGAAGCACGCACCCCTGACCGGCTGCTTGCGTGTACGGATGGCGCATCCCACGCAGGTCGACGCATAACCCGCCGCATCTCGTCAGCAACATACCCGCCCGCCACACCACGAGGGGACGCCCGTGATTATCCGCATCGAACCGAAAGACTGGAACATGCACTCGGTTATCATGTTCTTTAAGAAGGATGAGCCGCACGCGGAGGATGCCGATATACGGCGCTACCTAGACGAGCGTGGGTTGCAACCGCGCCGCCAATACGACACCACGCTGGCGGACGAGCACTTTGAGGTGCTCACATTTGGCGGCTGCTACCTCGGGCGGCATATGAGCGCGCTGGCGGACATCCAGCGCAGCGTGGTGGAGCGGGAGCTGCTGGCAGAGGCGATTCCTGCGTTGCTAGCAAGTGGTCCCGACGCCGATGCGCGTCAACACGCCGCAGCCCTGCCGCCCGCTGACATGCAGGCGTGTGTGGCAGCGCTCACCGATGCGCTGCATACGCCCGATAACTTCGGCACCGACGCCAATGGCGAGATGCAAGCCACGCCCGATGCCGCCGATGTGCAGGCACGGTTTTTGGCTATGAGAGACGCGCCGCCTAAACATGCCGACGCCGTTCCCCATGGCTGATCGCCTAACAAATCCCCTTAACACAAGAAACCCATACTGAGAGGCGAAAATGTATCTAATCCGCAGAACATACTACACGAAGCCGGGCGAAGCGCGCCGAGTGGCGAACCTCGTCCACAAGCAGGTGCAGATATACCACGACGCGGGGCATCGCGGCGAGTTCCGCGTGGCGTTCAACGGCTACACATTGCCCGGCGAGCAGGACATCGTGGTGCTGGAATGGACAGACGATAGCATCCAATCCCCGATGCGCGGCGGCAACAACATCCCGCCCGCAGCACTGGAAGCTGGCGCCGCCTACCGCCCCTACATCGTGAGCCAGCGCATTGAGTTTCTAGAGCTGCTCACGCCAGACAAGATGGACTAGCCTGCCAGCCGCTGATTAGGCAATTGGGGAGCGGCTGGCACACATATAGCCACTGCTACCCCGTTGCCATTGCGTACACATGGTAGCCGCGCTTGAGGTCTAGCGGCAGTTTGTCTTGTGCCCAAGTGTCGCCGCCATCTGCGCTGGCGAATAGGTGCCCATAGTTCGTGATGCAGGATATTCGCTGGGCTGCATGCCGGTCTATGGCGATGTTGAACATCCTGCCCGGCGGCGTATCGCCGATGTCTAGTCGCTCCCACGATTCGCCTGCGTCGCTGCTGCGAAAGAGTGCGCCCTCTTCGGCAGTTCCCGTCGGCGCGCCCCCGCCACCTGCGCCGGCTGCGAGGTATATGGTGCGCGCATCGTCCGGTGCAACGAGCAGGTCGCGGCAGTATGACCCGCCGGGGAACATCTCGCCGAACCGTATGTGCTCCCAGTTGCGCCCCTTGTTGCGGCTGCGGAACATCGCCACCTGCGCGATGATGAACACCGTCCCCGCCGCCGCTGCGCTCACCTGTACGCCGTGCAGGTCGACCGTGTGGTTGTCGCGGTACAGCCCGTCGGTGAGCGAATGCCAGCTTTCGCCGCCATCTCTGCTAGCGATAAGCCCTCCCACCTCAATAGCGCCGTACACATCGTTCGGGTCAGACGGGTCGGCGCAGATGCCAATAACGCGCTTTGCCAGCGGCGGCATGTAGGTCGTAACATTGGGGTAGCGCACGCGGCTCGTGTCCATCCGCCGCCATGTCTTGCCGCCGTCCTCAGAGCGTACCACGCCGCAAGGCTCATAGCCGGCGTATATCACATCTGGGTTGTCTGGGCGAAACGCCAACGACCACACATCGCCCGCCGGCGTGTCCAGCATGTCCCAATACTCGCCGCGGTCTACGCTGCGATAGACGCCGACCTGTGTGCCCGCGAACAGCACGGCGGGGTCGTCGGGATGGATGAGCAGTGCGCGCACCTGCGGGTTCTGCGGTAGCCCTTCGGCGATGGAGTGCCACTCTGCCTCGCTGTCCGCGCGCCGCAGCATCCCGCCCGCGCCGATGGCGTCGCCCTCGCCCGCGATGCCGATGTAGGTGTATGTGGTGTGTCCGTTGGTGGTGGTCATGAGGCACCTCTTTCCATTTAGACTTACAAAGAATGTACTATCTTACCTCTCCATACGGGATTTCGTGATTAGCAAGGCTAGACGGATTGCCCGTCAGCTGCACATCAAATTTCAATGACGGCTCAATGCGGGAACTAGCGTTGTGAATCCGAAAGGAAAGCGCCCACCCTCTATCTAAAAACAAATCTGCCGTCGTGTTCGAATTGTTCCGCATCGCAAACTCTACCACCCGATTGGGTAGTGGGACTTTCCTACCCCAATCTAATTTACCTCGTAAATTGAACGACTGAATTTGTATAACGCCATTGACTTTTATGATTTTATAAAAGTCGAAGCGACCCACTAGATATAGCAGCATATTTGTAACGTCGGCATTTCGCCTGATCTCATCTATAAACGCATGCAAAATTGGGAGATAGTATCGCTGATGCTTATTATGCAAGTCCCGCCAATAACCTACCGTAGTGGTGCGGAGGTCGTTGAATATCGGAGCAGTTGCGTCCCAGTATTCATCCGAGCAAGGCCTACCATACCATTCGTCGCCGAAATCTATCGTGGCTGATAAGCGTGAATGTTTCAGTGCAGCATGGCGATGTTTAGCAGATATGCCGATCTCATCCTTGTCGGTTACCACTAGGATGTCCCGCACATCCCCACGTCGTCCTACGGCATCATTTTGTATCAATACACGGCGAGCGTCGTTTAAGCGTGTATCGTACGCTCGCAGAAATACTATGGCCTCATTGGCGGCTTGGTCTATAGCACATCGCTCGTCGACGGAGAGCAGGTCGTACGATGTTTGGGATTGGTAACTTGGGCGGTTGATCACTAACTCGGAGTTAGTCAGATTCCTTAGCTGATGAGCAAGCCCATACTCCCAAGCCTTGCCACTCTCTGTTTGTCTAGGCATCTATAATGAGAAGCTCTTTCGAGCGTTTGTTGCTAGACATGCCATAAGTCCAATTCGGCTCGATTATGCGATAGCAATCATATAGCTGTCGTATTCGTGGACTATCATTGTAGCTCAACACCCATCCGCTGCGTTGACGCAGCATGCTAGCCAATTCCTCGTGATTAAACCCATTGTGCATATCCCCACGCGCACCGTACAACCGCTGTGGAATATCATACGGCGGGTCTAAGTACAAGAACTTATCCTCATGTTTGTACAATGCGTCTCGATAATCACAATTGGCTACCCGCAAGAGCCGGCTGCGAAAATTCCGCAACCGTTCAATGGCAGTTTCAGTGAAGCGCGGATGCCCAGGCGACATCCCCCCCGACAGTGTAGTGCCGGAAAACGAACTCCGATTTAGCACAAATAATACTGCGGCCCTATCCAAGTCGTCGCGCAGGTATTGGAACCCCTTCTGTAGACTGTAGAACTTGGGCTTGGTCAATGGGTGATACTCGCAAACTTTATCTGCTAACTTCACCGGGTGTTCTAATGCAAAGCGCCAAAAGTTTGCAAGCGGTTCAAAAGCGTCAGAACCATACACATCTATCCCGTCGGCAGCGCAGTTCAACTCTACACTTGCACCGCCTAGGAACGGCGCACATAATTCCGTCGTATCTTGCGGAATGTATCGACGGATAATACCAACCGCTCTAGACTTGCCACCGGGATAACGCAATGGAGACCGCTTAGTGTCACGCAAGTTAACCTGTGCGTCCATTCTTCTTTCAAGGCCGCGTAAGATTGTATCCGACGCCTCGACTTGAGACATTAAGTATCACCTTTTATGGCAACGGACTGTCCTTAGATTTCGCTATTTTATCACTCACTCCCTAAAATGCAACAGCGGTTCCACTCAGTAGGCATCGTCGCGCTTGGCGGTTGGGGTTAACGGACGGTTGCTGACTTCCGGCGACTGCCTTATCCCAGCTCAAAGGTCTTCGCCCACACGTCGGGCGACCATGCGGCGTGCTGCATCGCCCGCGATGCCGATGTAGGTGTATGTGGTGTGTCCGTTGGTGGTGGTCATTGCCGTCTCCTTGTCATCTATATATCATCTATATCTATTCTCTAACATAAGCATAGCTGCCTAGAACGACTATCCATCCGCTCCTAGCAGCGCCGCTGTGTTGCGCTTTACTAGCGCGGTAACCTCGTCTGTCGTCATTCCCGCGTCCAGCAGCGCGGCGATTGCCATTCGCATCCCCTCTGCCGGCGGCGGGTTCTGCCATTGCCCAAAGTCGGTGGTTACGATGCAGTTGTCTGTGCCGAGTGTCCGCAGCGTGTCGGCGAGCTGCGCCGGAGACATCTGCCCCCTTGCGGGCATGCACGCCAAGAATGTGTACTCCGGATACGCTCCCAACGCAATCATCTGCTGCTGCTGCTCGAGCGTGGCGATGCCTCCGGGGTGCGTTGCAATCATCCGCTGCACCGACTGCGCCCGCGCAGCCTCGAACAGCGCAATCGCCTCTGTGGGCGATATGTGCCCCGACGCTAGGGTCATATCGTTGGCGGCGATGATTTCCAGCACCTCGCCCACGTCCTCGCACAGGCTGCCGTCGTCGTTGGCGACCCGTATGCCCCTTGCCTTGCCGTCTGCCGCATCGCCGTTTATGTTGTGCATCCAAAACTCTGCTGTGAATGTTGGCATCCACACCACCTGCACACCAAGCCCGGCTGCCACCTCTACGGCGTCCGGGTTGATGCCGCCCACGGCGCGGTTTAGCGCAATCGCCGAGTACACATTCAGCCCCGGATACATCTGATTGAGCGCATACACCAGCGGTGCGGTGTTGTAGTCGTGCGACTTGAGCACGAACCCGCCCATCTCTGCTTCATATGCACAGCGCGCCACCTCTAGCGCATCCATACGGCGTTCGGCGCTGCCGTCTGGCGCTGCGTGCACATGCAGGTCGTAGCTGCCGTGCATTATCTCATCGATTTGTGAGTTCATAATCCACCTTGCAAAAATCGGCGCTGGGTGTTTTGCTTGTGGCAGCGGTCAGACTCTGCGCTCGCATGCGCTTGCATGCTGACGCACCTGCGCCGTTCCCGAATTATTCGGCTGCGCTGATAGCCCTGATAGATGCGCCTAGTGTACACTAATTGGGAGGCGCATCAGCTACGCTGCGTGATGGGGAGCGAGCCTGAACCCAACCCCGCGCAAGTTACATCTTACCAAGTAACACCCACGCTCACTTCTTTTTTCATCCGGTTTCGCCCGGCGCACAGATTTCGCCTTCTGATGACTGACAATTAATGCCCCAAAGGACAAAAAATGCTGAGAAAGCTCGGACAGATAAACCGCAGGTGGTATGACGGGCGCGAGGACGCTCCCCCGGGACAGTTCGTAACCGAGAAGTTCCCCGTGCTGACATACGGCGCAACGCCGCGCATAGCCCTCGACAAGTGGCAGTTCCGCATATTCGGGTTGGTGGACGATGAGGTTACACTGGACTGGCAGCAGTTCAACGACCTGCCCAAAATCACGCTAGATGCCGAGTTTCACTGCGTAACACAGTGGAGCAAGCTGCAGAACACTTGGGAGGGCGTGCTGTTCAACGATGTGATGAAGCTCATCGCGCCCAAGCCTGAAGCCACGCATGTGATGGCGCACTGCTACGGCGGGTACTCCACCAATTTGGCGCTAGATGTGGCGACCGACGATGATGTGCTGTTCGCCTATGCGCACGATGGTGAGCTGCTATCTCCGGCGCATGGTGGCCCGCTTCGGCTAGTCGTCCCCAAGCGCTACGGCTGGAAGAGCGCCAAGTGGGTCAACGGCTTGGAGTTTATGTCGGAAGACCGCCCCGGCTTCTGGGAAGTGCGCGGCTACCACATGGAGGGCGATCCTTGGAAAGAGCAGCGCTTCTGGGATGAGCTGATGTAGGCTGAGAAACTGCGATGATCCATCCTCAAAAGGAGCGGATGAAGGTCAGGGTGAGAGCCGCTGATACAGGCGATACAAAGGCGTTTAGCATTTCGCATACTTTGGCAGGCAGCCGATATTTTGCAGTTCTAGACGGTTAAGTCCCCTGTAAAACTACACGCAAATGCCCACCCCACGAACGGGGCGGGCATCTGTGTGTTTAAGACGGATTTGCTTGTCTGAACAGGCGCGCTGTTCTCGCTGATTTCAGCGAGGGAGGTCGCTAGTGCCGTAAGCGCATGCCGCTATCGCACATGGCAGCGGCATGCGCTGTGCCGCGATTACGCCGCCTTTTTCTTAGTCTTGGTCGGTTCGTTCCCGACCTCTAGCAAGAACGGGTTGGATGCGCGCGGGATGTCCACCATGTTGCCGCAGTGCAAGCACAGCTTGTACTCACCATACACATCGCGGTTCATCTGCATATCCCCGCCGCACCTGCTGCAGGACTTCAGTTGCAGTGTCATAGCCGTCCACCTGCCTTTCTCTGTGATAGCCATCCCCAAGCCCCTCCCAAGTGGAGAGGTCTGGGTGAGAGTTAGGGACTGTTACCCAACTCTCTTAACTCTCGGTTCTTATGATAAATCTTGACACGCTCTGTGTCAAGGTATAGAATACATATTAGTAAACTAGTTGACCGGCCGACCGCCTTTGCGGCGCTGAGTCGGCGGGCACGAGTTTCGGAAGAAAGTGTGCCGTCAGCGATGGCGGTTGCGTATAATATAACGACAGACATCGCCGCGGGTTAGCGGCAGCCGAGAGGTAAGCATGAATCAGAATCGTCAAACCGACCGCAGCAGACGGCAGGCGGCGCAGCAGCAGCGCAGCGCACCCGAGCTAGAGGGCGTGTACATCATCAGCGTTGCGGCGCGCATCCTCCAGATGCACCCCCAAACGCTCCGCAAGTATGAGCGCATCGGATTAGTCCGACCGAGCCGCACCAACGGCATGCTCCGTCTATACTCGGACGAGGATGTGGTGCGCCTGCGCCTCATCAAGCACCTCGTGGGTGAACTCGGTCTGAACCTCGCGGGCGTCCAGCTTGCGCTGCGCATGTTCAACAAGATTGTCCAGATGAAGGCGAAGGTTCGCTCTGTCGAGGACAAAACCCTCCGCCAATCGATGGACGAAAGCATTGACGAACTCCTAGCAATCCTGCACACCAAGCCGTAGACCTACATCGGTAATCAAACCACTAATCCACCCTCATTAACTCACCTAAAGGAGCAAACGGCTTCTATGACCAAACATACACAAGGCGAAGACGAAATCATCCCTTCCAAAGAGTCGGATATGGACGACCAGCCTCCATCTGACATAGAAGAGATAGAGCGTGAGCGCCTGCGCTACTTGGATATGGCGCAGCGCGCGCAGGCGAACCTAGACAACTTTAAGCGCCGTGCGGAGGATGAGAAAGCCGAAATTCGGCGCACCGCCAACGCTAACCTCATTCGAGACCTGCTCGGCGTTGTGGACGACTTCGACCGCGCCTTCGACATGGTCCCGCCCGATGCAGACACCCACGGTTGGCTAGACGGCTTGTCCCTAGTACGGCGCAAGTTTATGAGCATTCTGCAAGCGCAAGGCGTTACCAAGATTGATGCGCTCGGCAAGCCCTTCGACCCATGGGAGCACGAAGCCATACTGCACCAAGAGACCGCAGACGCCGAGGATAACTCGGTGATAGAGGTCTATCGGGACGGATACCGCCTGCGCGACAGGGTGCTCCGAGCGTCGCAGGTCATCGTTGCGAAGGCGCCCGACATCGAGCCGGACGAACTTGACGCACACCCAAGCTAGAACCTATCGGGAGCGCCGCTTTCGCCAAATCCGCAAAGCGGCTGCCTCGCCCATACAACAGCGATTGCCAATATGAGCTCAGCAAGGCATATGTAAGGCAAAGGACGAAAAATATGGCAAAGATACTAGGAATTGACCTCGGAACAACGAACTCTTGCATGGCGGTGATAGAAGACGGTGAGCCGCGTGTGGTGGAAAACGCTGAGGGCGGACGCACCACACCTTCAGTCGTCGGCGTCAACACGCGTTCATCCGAACGCTATGTCGGCGCAACCGCCAAGCGCCAAGCCGTTACCAACCCCGAAAACACGGTGTACTCCGTCAAGCGGCTTATGGGGCGGCGCTTCGGCGACTCTAGCGTGCGGGAAGACCTAAACTTGCTCCCCTACAAGGTGGTTCAGCACACCAACGGTGATGCGTATGTGGCTATGGGCGGCAAGAACCACGCGCCGCCGGAGATTTCCGCAATGGTGCTGCAGAAGCTCAAGCAGGATGCGGAAGCCAAGCTCGGCGAATCCATCTCCCAAGCCGTCATCACTGTGCCCGCTTACTTCAATGACAGCCAGCGCAACGCCACCAAAGACGCAGGGCGCATCGCGGGATTAGAGGTGCTGCGCATCATCAACGAGCCTACCGCCGCATCCCTCGCATATGGTCTGGACAAGAAGTCCGACGAAACCATCGCGGTCTATGACCTCGGTGGCGGCACATTCGACATCACCGTGCTGCAAATCGGGGACGGCGTGTTCGAGGTTAAGGCGACCAACGGCAACACGCACCTAGGCGGCGATGATTTCGACGAGCGCATCGTGGACTGGATTGTGGACGAGTTCCGCCGCGAGCAGGGCATCGACCTCAAGCAGGATAACATGGCGCTTCAGCGTCTGCGCGAAGCCGCCGAGCGCGCCAAAATCGAGCTGTCCACGCTCATGCAGTCCGAAATCAACCTACCCTTCATCACTGCGGATGCGTCCGGCCCCAAGCACCTTGTCATGAGCCTCTCCCGCTCGAAGTTGGAACAGCTCGTGGATGGGCTTGTCAAGCAGACAGTCGAACCCTGCAAGAAGGCTATGGAAGATGCGGGCGTTAGCGTCAGCGATGTGGATGAGGTCATCCTCGTTGGGGGGATGACCCGCATGCCCGCCGTGCAGAAGGTTGTGCAAGACCTGTTCGCCAAAGAGCCGCACCAAGGCGTGAACCCCGACGAAGTGGTGGCAGTCGGCGCTGCCATCCAAGCGGGCGTGCTGCAAGGCGAAGTGCAGGACATCCTGCTGCTTGATGTTACACCGCTCAGCCTTGGCATCGAGACGCTTGGCGGCGTGGCGACCACCCTCATCGAGCGCAACACCACCATCCCGACCGCCAAGAGCGAAACCTTCACCACTGCCGCCGACAATCAGCCCAGCGTGGAGGTGCATGTGGTTCAAGGTGAGCGCAGCATGGCAGCCGAAAACAAGAGCATCGGCAGGTTCATCCTAGACGGGCTGCTCCCGGCGCCCAGGGGCGTGCCCCAAGTGGAGGTTACCTTCGACATCGACGCCAACGGCATCCTCAATGTGTCTGCGCAAGACAAGGGCACTGGCAAGGAACAGCGCATCACCATCACCGCGAGCAGCGGCATCTCCCAAGATGACATAGAGCGCATGGTCAGTGATGCGGAGGAGCATGCCGAGGAAGACCAGCGCCGCCGTCAAGAGACTGCCACGCGCAACAACGCCGAAAACTTGGCATACAGCGCCGAGCGGATGATAGCCGACAATGCGGACAAGATTCCCGAAGACCTCAAATCCGAGACGGAGGGCAAGATAGCCGCCGTGCGCTCTGCGCTCCAAGCCGGCATCATCACCAGCATCACATCTGCGTCTAACGACCTTACCGAAGCTATGCAGAAGGTGGGGCAGGCTGTGTACGGTCAGCAGGCTGGCGCATCCCCAGATGCCGGCGCTCCTCCCCCTCCCCCCGACGATGGCACCGTAGAGGGCGAGTTCCGCGAAGTGGACCCGAAAGAGTAGCGTGCCTCTGTGCGCCACACATAGACCCTAGCACCATATTGGGGGCGGTTCAAAAGTGCGAGCCGCCCTGTGAGTTTGTGCGCTAGGGTGTGTAGGGGCTTGGTCGAGTGGCTGGCGGCTATGGGGCAGCGCATTGGCGGGCGCGGGATTATCGCTTCTGTCTTCGCTGCGCCCGCGCCCAGCTGTCTCGGAGTGTTGCAGTGCGGTTGAACACCAGTCTTCCCGTCGTGGAGTCTTCGCTGTCCGCGCAGAAGTAGCCCAGCCGCTCGAACTGGTAGCGTGCTCCCGGTGCTGAATCCGCGAGGCTAGGCTCAAGCTTGGCATTGGCGATGACGACCAGCGACTCGGCGTTCAGGTAGGATAGCCAGTCTGCGCCGTCGGCGGCGTCATCGTCCGGGTTCCAGCGGGTGAACATGTGGTCGTAGAGGCGCACTTCGGCGTTGATGGCGTGTGATTCCGATACCCAGTGCAGCGTGGCTCGCACGCGCCGCCCGTCCGGTGCTGCGCCGCCGCGCGTCTCGGGGTCGTATGTGCAGCGCAGCTCCACGATCTCGCCTGTGGCGTCTTTCACGACATCCTCGCAGCGGATGAAGTAGCCGTAGCGCAAGCGCACCTCGCGTCCGGGCGCAAGGCGGTAGAAACGGCGCGGCGGGTCTTCCATGAAGTCGTCGCGCTCTATGTACAGCATACGGCTGAATGGCACTTGGCGCACGCCTGCGGATGCGTCTTCCGGGTTGTTCACGGCGTCTAGCCAATCTGTTTCGCCTTCCGGGAAGTTCGTGATGACCACCTTCAGCGGGCGCATCACCGCCATTGCGCGCATTGCCGAGCGGTTCAGGTCTTCCCGCAGGCTGTGCTCCAGCAGCGCAATGTCTATGATTGAGTCGTTCTTGGAGACGCCAATCCTGTCGCAGAAGTTGCGTATGGCGGCGGGAGTGTAGCCGCGTCGCCGCATCCCTGCCAGCGTGGGCATGCGCGGGTCGTCCCATCCGTCCACGAAGCCGCCTTCCACCAGCCTCAGCAGCCGCCGCTTGCTCAGCACCGTGTGGCTCAGGTTCAGGCGCGCAAACTCTATCTGTCGCGGGTGGTACATCCCAAGCTCTTGCAGAAACCAGTCATACAGCGGGCGATGGTCTTCATACTCCATCGTGCAGATGGAATGTGTGATGCCCTCGATGGAGTCGGACTGCCCGTGTGCGAAGTCGTACATCGGATAGATGCACCATTCGCTGCCTGTGCGATGGTGTTCTGCGTGCAGGATGCGGTACATCACGGGGTCTCGCATGTTCAGGTTTGGCGACGCCATGTCCAGTTTAGCGCGCAGCACATGCTCCCCGTCGGCAAACTCGCCCGCCTTCATCTGCTCTAACAAGTACAGGTTATCCTCAACCGAGCGCTCGCGATACGGGCTTTCTCGCCCTGGCTTAGTCAGCGTTCCGCGATACTCCCGCATTTGCGCTTGGCTCAGGCTGTCCACATACGCCTTGCCGTCGATAACCATCCGCTTCGCCAGTTCGAAAAGCTCGGTAAAATAGTCCGATGCGTATAGCGGATTCCCGTTCCACTCGAAGCCCAGCCAGCGCACATCGCGCATCTGCGATTCCACATACTCCAAGTTCTCTTTTGTGGGGTTCGTATCGTCGAAGCGCAGGTTGCACATCCCGCCAAAGTCGGCGGCGATGCCGAAGTTCAGGCAGATGGACTTGGCGTGCCCTATGTGCAGATACCCGTTCGGCTCTGGCGGAAAGCGCGTGTGCACACGCCCGTTGAACCTGCCGCTCGCCGTATCCTCGCGGACAGCCTGTCGGATGAAGTCCGTCGATTCGCTCGTAGTGGTCATGGATTGGTTAATTCCTTCGTTCCTAATGCCGTTCTATATTCGCGGTGGCGACTTTTCTTGCTCTGCGTTTGGGAGCACATCGCACGGATGAGCGTATAGCTTGGGGCTTATCCAAAAAGCGCCGCAGGGCGTTCCACCAGCCGTTGCAGGCGGCGGAAGAAGCTCGCTGCCACAGCGCCGTCGATGACCTGATGGTCGCCTGTGAGGCTGAGCGTCATCATCTCGCGCACCACGATTTCGCCGCGCCGCACTACCGGCTTCTGCACGCTCCGTCCCACGCCTAGCAGTGCATTCTGCGGTGGGTTCAGGATGGGTGTGAACCCGTCCACGCTGCCGAGCACGCTGATGGTGAATGTGCCGCCGCCGATGTCGCCGGACGATAGCTGTCCATTTCGCGCCTTGTCTGACAGTTCTTGCACGCCTGTCGCAATCTGCGGGATGCTCATCGCTTGCACGCCCTTGAGCACTGGAACGATGAGGCCGTCGTCTAGCGCCACTGCCACGCCCATGTTCACTTCGTCGAAGTACATCACATTTCCGTCTATCAGCAGGGAGTTCAGCGCAGGCACGCGTTGCAGCGCCTCGGCACACGCCTTGATGAGCACGCTTGCCATGTTGACGGGAGCGCCGCTTTCGCTTGCTGCATTTCGGCGCAACCGCTGCGCATCCGTAATGTCTACTTCGAGGAAGTATGAGAGTTGCGCTGTTGCGGATAGGCTGTTTCGCATGTTCTGTGCGATGCTGCGGCGTATCCCTTGCAGGGGCACTACTTGGGATGGTTCGGGCAAGCCCGGCGGCGTCTGTGGGCGCTGCGCTGCCTGCTGCTGTTCGTGGTATGCGCGCACATCGGCGTCTACCACACGCCCGCGGGGGCCGGTCGGCGTAATCTGCGCTATGTCCACGCCTAGCCTTGCTGCCAGCCGCCGTGCGCCCGGGGTGGAGGGCACGACATCGCCAGCTCTGCGGGTTGCCGGACGGCGTGGGCGCTGACGCGCGGGTGTGGGGGTAGGCGTGGTAGGCGCTGACGCTGCGGGCTGCGGTGGTGCTGGCGGCGCTTCTCCCTCCGCAAGCAGGTAGCCGATAACGCCGTCCACCGCTACGGTTGCGCCTTCGTCCACCGCAGCGTGGAATACCCCTGCCGACGGCGCTTCCAGCTCGTAGTTCAGCTTCTCCGACTCGATCTGGGCGAGCAACTCGCCCTGGGCAACGGCGTCGCCCGGCGACTTCGCCCACTTTGCGACCACGCCCTCGGTCATGAAGTCGCCAAGACGGGGCATCACTATTTGCACTGCCATTTTGCGTTCAACTCCTAATTCGCCGGTGTTCCCGATATTCGCTCTTGCGTCTGTTGCGCCTGTGGCTAATCCAGCATGTTACGCATGTCGCACTTCACCCTGATAAAGCAGGGTGCACGCACTCCAAGTCCCCCTAGTCGCTGAGAATGACTAGGAAGGAACGCCCCTGCTGCAGGGTGATTTGCTGCGATCCTATTCCAGCGTTTCTAGCGCCGCCGCTACCACTTGCTCGCGCGTTGGGACGAACAGCGCCTCCAGCGGTCGGCTATAGGGCACAGATGTGTGCGGCGGCGTAACCCGCTTGGGCGGAGCGTCGAGGTAGTCGAACGCCTCTTCTGCCACCAGCGCCGCAATGTCTGCCGCCATGCTGCAGCGCGGGTAATCCTCGTCCACGATGACTATCTTGCGCGTCTTTCGCACCGACTCCAGTATCGCCTCGTCGTCCATCGGCGACAACGACAGCAGGTCGATCACCTCTGCTGAGTATCCCTGCGCTGCAAGATCGTCTGCCGCCTGCAGGCAAATCTGCGTCATGTAGCTTATCCCCAGCAGCGTAACATCGCTCCCTTCGCGCGCCACATCCGCTTTGCCCAGCGGGACGGTGTAAGATGCTTCGGGCACATCCACATCGAAGCGTATGCCCATGAGCTGGCGGTTGTTGCAGATGATAACCGGGTCGTCGTCGCGGATGGACGCTGCGAACAGCCCCTTGGCGTTGTATGGGTTTGATGGCGCCACGACCTTCAGCCCCGGATAGTGCGTGAACACGGAATAGACGGTTTCGGAGTGCTGCGCCGCCGAGTTTGTTCCCGCTCCTGTGCCGGTCATAATTGTCAGCGGTACTTTCACCTTGCCGCCGAACATGTAGTGAATCTTGGCGGCGTTGTTCAGAATCTGGTCTCCGCATACGCCCAAGAAACCCACATACATCAGGTCTACCACTGGACGCAAGCCTGTTGCGGCGGCGCCCACGCCTGCACCCACGAAGCCTGACTCTGCGATAGGTGTGTCGCGGATTCGCGTCGGCCCGAAGTCGCTTATCAAGCCCTTTGTCAGCCGCATTGGTCCGCCCCATGCGTCTTGGAACTGCTCTCGGTCGCCGCCGCCAGCGATGTCCTCACCCATAATAATCACAGATGGGTCGCGCTCAAGCTCTTGCCTAAGCGCCTCGTTCACCGCCTGTATGTAAGATAGTTGCCTAGTAGATTGCGCTACCATCGTTCTCTCCTGTGGTGTTGTGTAATAAAATTCATGCGGCTTGCCGGCACACCACGATGCACTCTTTGCGCATCGTAGCGGCTGTCTTGCCTTGCACATTAGACGGGCTGTTCTTGGAGGGCATCCGCTTGTTGGGAATGTTCCTCACTATCGTTTCAATATGCCGAAAGCCCGCGCACTTGAAAGCGTGCGTTACAAAATCATCTGTGGGCAGAGTAACGCCTTTCACTGTCCTATTGCCTACAACATAGCAAACGGTTGCATCGGCAGCCATCATAGACGCCACGGTTTGTATGCTGCTCTCCAAGTCTATGTAGAATGCCACTACCTGCTGTGCTCGCTTTCCGTCAATTGCGTTGATGCGCCGAATTGCGTCCGTTACTGGAGAGGGGGCAAGTGTCCCCTTCTTTGTCCTGCCGCCCATCGACATCCTGTCGACTTTTCTGACGGGTAAGCCAATCCACTGTGCCGACAGCCGTGAGAACTGTCCATATGCAACTGTTGTGGAAGAATCTCCATATGGCGGCGATGTTATCACAATGTCGAACTTGCGGTTGTCCGGCAATTCTTTGTTTGCGGTATTGCAGTCCACTATCTGGACTTCCACATCCTGCCTGGACTTAAGATAGTCTGCCAAACCTGCACGATTTCGTGCCAGTTTCAGCAAGAAAATCGAAAACACATCGGGGTCGAAACCCGCCATCTTGTCCGCCGCCATCCGCACGAGTTTGAATTCGCCGTTTTTCGTGTACGAACACTCCCTAACCGTTTCTGAGAATGCAACCCATAAGAATCTGCGTACTGCTTTGTTTCGTACAGCCTCTATCTGCTGGCGCAGCACTGCGAGATGGTGCGACACTTTGTGAGAGAACCAGTATTCTCTGTTCAGTACATCGGGCGCGTTTGGGTTGGGCATTCCTCCGTTCATTCCAAAATCAATCAAAATATTTCTCAGAACCGCTAGGTGATCGTCAAGATAGTCCAAAGGTATCGGCGTAACTTTCGTCTGCGCTATCATCCGTACCAGTGGATTGATGTCGCAGCCCAAGGCGTTCATACCAAACAGAGACGCCTCAACTAGCGATGTCCCTGTGCCACAATATGGGTCAAGCAGCCAGCCGCCTTCCATTCCATATCGTCCCAAGAGCTTGCGAGCGACTTGCGGTATCATCATCGCGGGGTAGTTATGAAAGCAGTGTGTGAACTCTTTAGTAGGCGACCGCCTGAAATCCCATGTTGGATCTTTGTATTTTGTGATGCTGGCGATCATATCAGCCTTTCTCTGCTAGCGAAACAGAGTTCCAAATACTGCCTTTCAATCCTGAATGCCGTGCCACGATTTCGCACCGATGAGTTGGGGTTCAGGTGCATCCTTACATCCACGACCACCTTGTTCTCACCGATAAGGTTTAGGAAGTTCTCTATATCGGGATTTTTCAGATAATATGCCTCGTTGAACCAAAACTCTTCTTTCCCGTTCGAACCTCTCCGTGTTTCAGCATAAACCTCAACTAATGCGGGCATTTTCTGTTGAAACCTGTTAATCAGCGCTTGTCCCTGCCACTCTGCGATCAATGCGCCATCTATGTGGTGAAGGCAGAAACCACCGTTGTTGACTTGGAGGTACAGCCCTTGGTTGTTAGCAGTGGTGTTCACGGAACACTTCAGGGCGGTGCGTCCGGATAACCGTATTGCCTAAGTACATCCGCCTGGCGCATCTGCCATACACCGCGGTTAAATGTGAACAGCGTGATGCGGTTCGTCGCATTTCTTCTCTGCGCCTTAAGCTCTATTTCGCCCAGATCCGGCAGCCGAAGATTGTTTTCATCCACGCCAAGTAGCGTCTCTAGTGTGTAGCCGATGCCGGTATTTCCGCTACGCATCGACGGCAAGAACCCGCGCTCTTTCAGATTAACCAGGCGTTCCTGAAGTTGTTTCAAGTTCATCTTTGGCGCCCTCTGCCCTACGCCTGTGAACCCGCCCACCGACCGTCGGCGGGCAGGTTAGCGGCGGGCGGGGGAGGGGACGGATTGCCTCACTGATAGCTCACATACACATCTGTCGTAAGCTCGTCTGGCTCGGGGAACGGGCTGTCGTTGGCGAACTGCGTGGCAGCAGCCACGGACGCAAGCGCTTGCTCGTCTAGCGCATTCAACTCGGCTTCGGTTGCGTAGCCGCTGTCTGTGATGTGCGTCCGCAGTCCGTGGATGCAGTCGCGCGCCTCGTAGTAGTCCTCTTCTTCTTGTGTGCGATAGCCTAGCGGGTCGTCTGCGCCGAAATGTCCCTGATAGCGGTATGTCTGCGCCTCGATGAGCGTGGGGCCCTCGCCGGCGCGGGCGCGTGCCACTGCCTCGCGTCCCACCTCAAACATATCTAGCGCCGACTGTCCGTCTACTAGCACGCCCGGCATGTCGTAGCCTGCGGCGCGGTTTGCCACACTGCCGCCTGCCACTGCGTACTCGAACGGCGTGGATTCTGCGTAGCGGTTGTTCTCGCACACGAACAGCACCGGAAGCTTCCAAATGCTGGCGATGTTCATCGCTTCGTGCAGGCTGCCTTGGCTGGAGGCGCCATCGCCGAAGAACACTACGCTCACTTGGTCGCTGCCGCGCACCTTGGCGCTGAGCGCAACGCCGGTTGCCACGGGAATGTTTGAGCCGACAACGCCGTTTGCGCCGAGCATCCCCTTGTTGATGTCGGCGATGTGCATCGTGCCGCCCTTGCCCTTGTTCGTGCCGGTGGACTTGCCGAGCAGCTCCGCCATCATCTCGTTCAGGTCTACGCCCTTGGCGATGCAGTGGTGATGGCTGCGGTGCGTCCCAAGCACATAGTCGTCGTCGCGCAGGTGGGCGCAGATGCCGGTCGGTACTGCTTCCTGCCCGATGGATGAGTGCATGCCCCGCAGTTTTCCTGCGTCTGCCTCTCGCCGCGACTGCTCTTCGAAACGCCGTATGGTTACCATCGTCTCATACATCCACAGCAGCGAATCCCTGCCAAGTTCGGAATAAGTAGTCATATGCGAGCCTCCTTAGTTTTGGATATTTTGTATGTTAATGATTATTCTCTCAAAAACGCTCCCGCGCCGCTGCACACCGTAGCCGCCATGCCAATGCGCCCATATGCGCCAGTCTATATGAACTGCGGCGCATCCTGTTTACTGGTTACTGTGCGGATTATAGCAGAAATGCATTGCAGGTCTAGCATGCCACTTTGCAGGATTTTTCGCTGCTGTGAATGAGAATGTTCCCTAGCTGACTTTCTTTTTTCTGTGCCGTGCTATAATAGCGCAACTTCGTCATGCGAATGGAACTCAATAGCAAGCAAAGGTGGCTGTAAATATGAAACTGGCGCTGAAGGCAGACCGACTCATAGATGGCACGGGCGCAGACCCGATGCCGAACGCCGCTGTCATCGTGGAGAACGGCAGGATCGCCGACATTACGACGCAAGACGCTCCACAACTCGCTGCCATAGACCCTGCCAACATAATAGACGCACCCGGCGGCAGCATTATGCCCGGTTTCATCGAGATGCATTCGCACATCCATTGTAGCGCGGAGGAGGACGCCTACGCCCACATTATGACGGAGAGCGACGAGGTGTTTCTGATGCGCGCAGTGGGTGCGGTGCGCGCCGCCCTCAGCTCGGGCGTAACCACTATGCGCGATCTTGGCGCGCGTAATCAGGTCGCCTTTCCTGTTATGCAAGCCATCGCCGACGGCATCATCCCTGGACCCCGTCTCATCGTTGCGGGCACGCCAATCACCACGACCGGTGGGCATTGCAATATGTTTGGCACGGAGGCGAACACTACTGACGAGGTGCTGCGGGCAGTGCGTCAGCAGTTCAAGCTTGGCGCAGGCTACATCAAGATAATGTCCACAGGCGGCGGGTTCACGCCGGGCACGAATACGCGCGCGCCGCAGTATCCGGCGTCGACGCTGCGCGCCGCCGTAGAGGACGCTGAACGGCTCGGGCTGCGTGTCGCTGCTCACTGCCACGCCACCGCTGGTGTTCGCAACTGCATAGAAGCCGGCGTCCACAACCTCATCCACTGCTCTTGGCTCGCCGAAGACCCCGCCGACATGTACGACTACGATCCTGCCCTCTCTGACCAGATCGCTGAAAAGGGCTTGTGGGTTGATCCCACCCTCGCGCTGCACAGGCTCAACCGGCTGCGAGGCAGAAGCACTGGTGGCTCTGCCATGAGCAACCCGGAGCGGCGCTTCGAGATTCTGCGCGACATGTGGGACCGGGGCGTGAAGTTCGTAACCGGTATGGACTCTGGAATGACCAACGCCCGTTTCGACGACTTTGCTTACATTCCGCAGGTGATGGTGGAGGACATGGGCATAACGCCGATGGAAGCGATAGTGTGCAGCACGAAGACATCTGCTGAGTGCTTGGGGCTTGAGGACGAAATAGGTACGATTGAGGTGGGTAAGTCCGCCGACATCGTCATCATAAACGGCGACCCGTCTGCCGACATCACTGCGCTGCACGATGTCAGCGCCATCGTAGCGCAGGGTAGCGTGGTCAAGCGCGACGGCACACTGACGATATAGTCCGCAGGGTTTCGGGCTGTTCTATGAGAGATATTAGGAAGTGCGTCGCCCTCATAGAGCATAGAACAGCCGAACCGCTCTCTTGAACAAGGTTAACAAGGTTATGATAGCCCTGCCGCAGGTTCGCTGTGTGCTTGTATAGCCTGTGTGATGTCGGCGATAGCCTTACCCCACCCGCTCGAAGATGGTTGCCAGCCCTTGCCCGCCGCCGATGCACATCGTTACTAGCCCCACTTCTTCGTCGCGCAGCGCTATCTCTTCCATCAACTTCACCGTCATTATCGCGCCGGTTGCGCCTATCGGATGCCCGAGGCTTATGCCGCTGCCGTTGACATTCGTCTTGTCTATGTCCATGTCCAGTTGGCGCATGCAGTAGAGCGCCTGCGATGCGAACGCTTCGTTTAGTTCCACGAGATCTATGTCGCCGATGGACATGCCTGACCTGTCCAGCGCCTTGCGAACGGCGGGCACAGGCCCTGTGCCCATAATCGCCGGCTCTACGCCCGCAGCGCCGCGCGTATGCCAGCGTAGCTTTGGCTGCAGCCCCAGCTCTGCTGCTTTGGTTGCTGACATGATGACCACGGCTGCTGCGCCGTCGTTGATGCTAGATGCGTTTCCTGCCGTTACGCTGCCGTCGCGCTTGAACACTGGGCGCAGCGAGGCGAGCCGCTCCAGCGTGGTGTCTGCGCGGGGGCCTTCGTCTTGCGATACCACGATGGGGTCGCCCCTTCGCTGTGGCACGCTCACCTGAACTAGCTGCTCGTTGAACCTGCCGTTTTCGATGGCGGCAACCGCGCGCTGGTGGCTCATCAGCGCTAGTTCGTCTTGGTCTTCGCGGCTGATTTCGAACCGCTCTGCCACATTTTCTGCAGTAACGCCCATGTGATAGCGGTTGACGGGACAGCCCAGCCCTTCGGTCAGCCCGTCGCGCATGGTGGCGTCGCCCATCCGCAGCCCGTCGAAGCGCGCTCGGTAGTCTAGCATGTACGGCGACTGGCTCATGTTTTCAAGCCCGCCTGCCACCACGATGTCTGCCTCGCCCGTTCGCACTAGCTGCGCTGCGGTGTTAATTGCCTCTAGCCCTGATGAGCATTGGCGGTTCACCGCAACCGTCGGCGTTTCCTGTGGGATGCCTGCTTTCAGCGTGGCGAGTCGTGCGGCATAGCCGGCTTCTGTGGCTTGGAGCGCATTCCCCAGCACCACTTCCTCCACCTGCTCTGGGCTGATGTCGGCTCGTTTCAGAGCCGCCTTGATGGCCTCAGCGCCCAAGTCCGGCGCTGCCACATCCTTGAACGCCCCACCGAACCTGCCCACCGGTGTCCGCGCCCCGCTAACGATTACGGCATCTTGCATGCTATTGCCCCCCGTTTCTGTGCTTTCTGTGTTTTGTGTCCATTAGCCAAAGGTTCTTGCCCGCAACACTTGCTGCGACTATTTGATGATAACGATGGGCTTAATATGTTTGCAAAGATCTATTCGGCTGTGCGCCCGCCGTCGATTATGAGTTCGCTGCCGGTAACGAACGATGATTCGTCGGATGCCAAGTACAGCACGCCGTGTGCGACCTCTTCCGGTCTGCCGTAGCGTCCGAGCGGGATCTCGGCCGGCTTGCGCCCGCCGTCGACTGACATAGATGACGCCAGCATATCGGTCTCTATGGGACCGGGATGCACGGAGTTTACGCGTATATTGTCGCTGGCGTACTGTATAGCCGCCGCTTTGGTGAATATCCGCACAGCGCCTTTGGATGCGTGATATGCGGTGTTGCGCTTGCTGCCGGTGATACCTGCGCCCGACGATATGTTGATGATGGAGCCTCCGCCTACTTTTCGCATCTCTGCGATGACGCTCTTAACGCCCAAGAATGTGCCCTTGGCGTTTACATTCATAACCTCGTCCCAGATCTGGTTTGTGGTTTCCATCAGCGCCTGAACGCGCAAGATGGCGGCGTTGTTCACCAGCACATCCAATCGTCCGAAGCGGCTGACTGTGGCATCTACGGCTCTCTGCCAGCTCTCTTCGCTGGTAACATCCAGCCTGACAAACAGCGCTTCACCGCCCGCTTCGTTGATGTCTGCGGCAACCTGCCTGCCTTCGTCTTCGAGCAGGTCGCCGATGACCACTTTTGCGCCCTCTTGTGCGAACAGCCGCGCTTCCGCAGCGCCCATTCCCCTTGCGCCGCCGCTTATAATCGCAACCTTACCCTCAAGCCGCATAGTGTCCTCTTTATCTTGCTCTGCTCTTATCTGTCCTTATTGGACGCCCAAACCCTAACATCGCCATATGCACGCGTCAACTGGGGAAGCGGATTGGTATTCTCAACGTGTAGAGATAATAAGTTATAATATGTCACAACATCAAAACACAGTGAGGTGTCTTATGGCTCGTGAACGTACCTATCGCCACGATATTCGCTGCCCCGACTGCGGCTCCAACTGGATGCGCAAAAATGGCTTGGCGCGCGGCAAGCAGTCGTACAGATGCGGAGACTGCGGTCGCCGCTACTTGCCTGATGCTGCATATCACCGCCCTAGCGCAGCCATCAAGGCGCAGGGGGTTGAGATGTATCTGGAAGGCAGCAGTCTGAGCGCCGTAGGCAGAGTGTTCGGATACAGTGCCACAGCGGTTCACGGGTGGGTGAAAAAAGGGGGCGTGAGGCATTAGAGCGTCTGCGGGAGCGTGGGCGTAGGCGGACTGAGGGAGCAGAGGCGCAGCGTGCTGCTGCGGTGGTGTCGTGTGATGAGATGTGGACATACAAGCGTGCTCGGCGTGCGGAGTTGCGTGAGGATGTGTGGATATGGACGGCGGTAGTAGAAGAGGCTGATGGGAGCAGGTGGGTGGACTTTGAGGTGGGCGACCGCAGCGAGAGGACATTCTTGCGCTTGTATGAGCGCTTACCGGATGCGGAGTTGTATCGGAGTGATGCATATCCTGTGTATGGGTGGTTACCTCGCAACAGGCATGTGGTGGGCAAGGGAGGTGCGGTGAACTGGAACGAGGGGTTGCATTCGGTATGGCGAAGTAAGTTGAACCGATTAGTGCGACGGACGAAGGGCTACACCAAGAGCATACAGATGCTGGTGTATTCGTTGGCGCTAGTGTGCTGGCATCGGTGGGTAAAATCCAATATCCCTACATATTAAGAATACCAGCGGATTTAACTTGACATACCCTCCCATCCTGCAATAAATTGCCCCTTGCGGCAGTACCGTTAACTTCAATATTTGTACAACTAGCAACTGGCTTTTACTCACATTGCCCATGCCCACTCAATACACCATTTACTTTGCTGGGGAGCTGTTCGATCACAAGCATCTTGCGGGGAACGCCCTGCTGGCATCGCACATCGAGGCTGTGTCTGACGGGCGATACCGCTGCATTTTGCCGCAGAACCTAGAGCAGACGGACGCAAGAGCGGTGTCTATACGCAACCAAGACCTGCTGACCGTGATGGGGTGCGACCTTGCGCTCTTCAACTTCGATGGCACGGAGCTAGATTCAGGGACGGTCGTGGAGTATATGTACGCCAAGCTGCTCGACATCCCCGCCGTGATTTTGCGCTCCGATTTTCGGCACGCAGGCGACCAAGATAAGGATGGCGAGCCGTGGAACTTGATGGCGTCATTCTATCCCCGCACGCGCGTGCTGCATCTGGACGGCATGCGCTGGTATCAGGAAGAGTTTGAGCGTGGTGGCAGTGCAGAGCAGGTGTCTGCCCGTTTTCATCAGCGGATTGCGGCTGCGGTCATAGAGCTGCTTGACGCTGTGCGCGGCGACGCTCCTATCCTGCGAGGCGGGCAGGGCAGCCCCGATGATGTGCGCGGCGACGCTCCTGTTCTGCAAGGTGGGCAGGGCAGCCCCGATGCTGTGGAGCGGATGTATCGTTGGGCGCTAGATTTCCCCGCGGGCGGTCTTTCCGAGCATGCCGCAGCCGCTGGGCTGTACCTTCCGGATCTTATCGCTTCCAAAACCGCCAAGGGGTTGATATAGCCGCACTAATATTTTGGTTTTTTGTCCCTCAAACTCTTTGCGTAAATGACAGCTCACGCGATGGCGCATACTACGCGTACGACAATGTTGGCTCTTGTACCCAAATCTTTGCGTAAATGACAAGCAATTAAGGGCGCTCTAAATCCCATGTCCACTCAATATACCATTTACTTTGCTGGGCAGCTGTTCGATCACAAGCATCTTTCGGGGAACGCCTTGCTAGCGTTGCACATCGACGCTGTGTCTGATGGGCGATACCGCTGCATTTTGCCGCAGAACTTGGAGCAGACGGGCGCAAGGGCGGTGGACATACGCAACCAAGACCTGCTGACCGTGATGGAGTGCGACCTTGCGCTCTTCAACTTCGACGGCACAGAGCTAGGCTCTGGCGCAGTCGTGGAGTATATGTACGCCAAGATGCTCGACATCCCCGCCGTGATTTTGCGCTCCGATTTTCGGCACGCAGGCGACCAAGATAAGGATGGCGAGCCGTGGAACTTGATGGCGTCATTCTACCCCCGCACGCGCGTGCTGCATCTGGACGGCATGCGCTGGTATCAGGAAGAGTTTGAGCGTGGTGGCAGTGCAGAGCAGGTGTCTGCCCGTTTTCATCAGCGGATTGCGGCTGCGGTCATAGAGCTGCTTGACGCTGTGCGCGTCGACGCTCCTATTCTGCAAGGCGGGCAGGGCAGCCCCGACGCCGTGGAGCAGATGTACCGTTGGGCGCTAGATTTCCCCGCGGGCGGTCTTTCCGAGCATGCCGCAGCCGCTGGTCTGTCCCTTCCGGAGCTTATCGCTTCCAAAACCGCCAAGGGGTTGATATAGCCGCACTAATATTTTGGTTTTTTGTCCCCAAACCCGTTGCGTAAATGACATCTCGCACGATGGCGCATACTACGGCGTACGACAATGTTGGTTTTTGTCCCCAATGTCTCCATGCCTTTTGAGCAGATGTTGTGCAAATGGCAGCAAGTGCGCTCTGTCCCCAAGCATCGTGCGCGCAATTGTGTGTTTGAGTGCGCGCAATTGTGTGCATTAGAGGCGATTGGGGTATAATGCGGAGAGCACTGGCGGCAGTGCTAATTGGGAGGGGTGGCCGAGAGGCTGAAGGCACCTGTCTTGAAAACAGGCGTGGCGTAAGCCACCGCAGGTTCGAATCCTGTCCCCTCCGCCAATTGTTTAACAGGCGCACTATGGCGCACCCATACGCCGTAGTGAAGTTCTATCACGATGCATTACATACGAATAACAGGACGATAGCGAATGAAGATTCATGAGTATCAGGCGAAGCGGCTGCTGTCGGATTACGGGGTGCCTGTGCCGCAGGGCGGCGTGGCGGAAACGCCGGACGATGCGGCGAAGTTGGTGGCGGATTTGGGCGGCAGCGCCGTGGTAAAGGCGCAGGTGCACGCCGGCGGGCGCGGTATGGCGGGCGGCGTCAAGCTGGTGTCGTCCCCGGAAGCGGCTGCGGAGTTCGCCGAGTCTATCCTTGGGACGAATTTGGTTACATTCCAAACGGGGCCTGAGGGCGTGCCGGTGCGCAAGGTGTTGGTGGAAGAGACTATCGATGTGGCGAAGGAACTGTATTTGGCGATGGTGATAGATGGCGCTGCGGAGGGCGTGGTGGCTATCGCCAGCCAGTCGGGCGGTATGGAGATAGAAGAGGTCGCAGAGAGCAACCCTGAGCTGATACTGCGGGCGGTGGTTGACCCGGTGTTGGGCTTGCAGGCGTTCCAAGGGCGCAAGCTGGCGTATGCGCTTGGTGTGGATGCGGCACTGGTGCGCCCGGTTGCGGCGCTGGTGGAGAACCTGTACCGCGCGTTCCGCGAGAACGACTGCTCGCTCGCCGAAATCAACCCGCTGGTTATCACCACGGACGGACGCGCGCTTGCGATTGACGCCAAGCTGGACTTCGATGACGATGCTATGTTCCGCCACGCTGGTCTTGCTGAACTGCAAGACCCTGAGCAAGAAGATGCTGGCGAAGTGGAAGCCCGCCGCCACGACATCAACTATGTGAAGTTGGACGGCACGGTGGGTTGCATCGTGAACGGCGCGGGGCTTGCGATGGCGACGATGGATGTGGTGCTTGCGGGCGGCGCAAGTCCGGCGAACTTTTTGGACATCGGCGGCGGTGCGGATGAAGACAAGGTGGCACAGGCGCTGAACATTGTGCTTGCGGATAGGTCGGTGGAACTGGTGTTGGTGAACATATTCGGGGGCATTTTGCGCTGCGATGTGGCGGCGCGCGGGTTCGTGCAAGCCGCAAATGCTCAGCCCGACGCCATGCGCCCGATGGTGGTTCGCATGCTCGGCACGAATGCTGATGAGGGCAGGCGCATCCTCTCCGAGTCGGGGTTGGATGTAACGCTGGTGAAAGACTTGGGCGGAGCGGCAACAGCGATACGCGAGGCAAACGCCGTATAATCGCGGGAGGCTGTTGTTGCAATTGCTGTGCAGTCATGCGGGGTGAGTACAACGCCTGAGACGAAATTGCTCGTCCCAGCGGATGGGATGGAATCAGAGCCGAAAGTGGAGTCGTTTGATGAACCGACTTCCGATGCATTGATGGGGAGCGCACAGATTTACGAAATCTGACCAAGTTAATAGATGAGAAACGGGACAAAAACGGGACAGGAGGACAAAGATGCACCTGTTAGAAGTGATGAACCCAATAGCGCAGCAGCGCGGCGTGCTGACTGCGATGTCTATCAATGATCGACCTGCATCGCTGGATGGCAAGACGGTGGGGCTGCTGTGGTCAGGGACGCACGGCGGTGATGTGGCGCTGAGGCGCGCAGGCGAGATGCTGCAAGAGCGATTCAGCGATGTCAGCGTCAACTTCTACACCGGCGGGAACTACCCCGCGCCGCCGCACATCGTGCGTCAGGCAGGTGAGGAGTGCGATGTGGTCATCGGCGCAACAGCCGATTGAGGGACATGCGCGTCGTGGATGGTCCACGACATGATTGAAATCGAGAAGATGGGCAAGCCCGCAGTGCCTATCGTCTCGGGACGCTTCGAACTGGATGCAATCGCTAGCTCGCGCGCGTTTGCGATGCCGGACATACGGTTTGTCATTGTGCCGCGCATCTATCGCAACCTCGCCATAGACGAGTGCATTCGCCAGACAGAGCTTGCCATCGACGACCTCGTGGACTGCCTCACATCCGGGGCAGACGAGGCGCGCACGGCAGCGGACACCGGCGGGGTGCATCGCTTCGAGGGCGACGACCGCTACGATGCGGTGATGCGAATGAACGCCGACTTCCTGACCCGCGACTGGGGCGATGCGCTGCCGATGTATCCGGCGACGGAGGAAGCGGTGGCGCATCTGCTGACGGGGACAGCGCTGCCCGCCGACCATCTAGTCTGCGACATGCCGCCGGGCTTCGGGCTGGCTACTGTGGAGAAGATTGCGATAAACGCTGCGATGGCGGGCGCAAAGCCGGAGCATATGCCGGTGATAATCGCCGCAGTGAAGGCGCTGTCAGAGATGGGCGAACACGGTGGCAAGTCGCTGCTGATGTCCACAAGCCCGCATGCGCCCATACTGGTAGTGAATGGGCCAATCGGCAAGCGGCTGGGCATCAACCCACGCTCTGCGCTCGGGCCGGGGCGCGATAATGAGGTGAACATCACAATCGGGCGGGCGTTTTCGCTCTGCCTCCGCAACATTGGGTACTGGTATCCCGGGCAGATGGATATGGACACCATCGGCACGACGCGCAAGTTCGTGCACTGCGTCGCCGAAAACGAGGATATGTCGCCGTGGGAGCCTTATCACACGAACAAGGGCTTCCGCCGCGACGAGAGCGCCATAAGCATCTTCATCACCGACGGCGAGTTGGATGTGCAAGACCAAGGCAACACGAGCGCCGAAGGGCTGCTCAAGACGATTGCCTACGGCGTAACCTTTGGGACGCGTGGCTTGGGCGACCGCCATACAGCCGAGCGGCTCATATTCATGCCGCCGGATGTGGCGCGCCCGGTGGGCGGCGAGGGCTTTACCAAGCAGGGCGCGAAAGAGTTCATCCATCAACACGCCAACGCCAGCCTAGGCAAGATGATCCAGTACATGCCGCTGGACGATGCGCGTGTGGGGGCGCACTGGCGTCATCTCAATCAGCTCACTGAGCAGGAACGGCTGGACATGACCGTGCCGGTGCTGGAGAATGCAGACCGCTACGACATCCTCGTGGTGGGCGCAGACCGCGCCAAGACGCTGGTGATGCCCAGCGGCCCAAGCGCCGCCACCGTGGGCATCGACCAGTATATGTAGGTATACGGGATACGACACGATGTGGGTTCGGGCGCGCTGAAACCACCGGCTCGCCCGAACCCTCAATGCACAATGGTGGGCGATTACAAGAACATCAAGGCACAGGCTAGGGATAAGGCTCAAAAGAGATAATTCCGGCGAAAGGACGACTGACGCAGGCTTATGGGCATACTGGTTGATGAGAACACTCGGCTGATGGTGCAGGGCATCACGGGGCGTGAGGGCAGCTTCCACGCGCTGCGCTGCCGTGAGTACGGCGCAAACTTGGTAGCAGGCGTAACGCCGGGGCGCGGCGGGCAGGTGTTCGACGATGATGTGCCGGTGTTCAACACGGTGGAGCAGGCGGTGGAGCAGACAGCAGCGAACTGCGCCCTCATCTTCGTGCCGCCGCCGTTTGCCGCTGACGCCATTATGGAGGCGGTGGATGCCGGCATACCGACCATCGCCTGCATCACGGAGGGCATCCCCGTGATGGACACCATCGGCGTTAAGCGCTGTATACGCGACAAGCCGGTTACGCTCATCGGGCCGAACTGCCCGGGGATGATAACGCCGGGCGCACGCGTAAAGGTTGGCATTATGCCCGGGGACATCCACACGCCCGGGCGCATCGGCGTGGTGTCGCGCAGCGGCACGCTCACATACGAAGCGGTCAGCCAGCTCACGGCGCTGGGCATTGGGCAGTCCACATGCGTAGGCATAGGCGGCGACCCGGTGAACGGCTCGTCTTTCGTGGACATCTTGCAGAAGTTTAATGATGACGATGACACGGATGGCGTGGTGATGATAGGCGAGATAGGGGGCGTGCGGGAGCAAGAGGCGGCAGAGTACATACGCGCCGAGTTCACGAAGCCTATGGCGGCGTTCATCGCAGGGCGCAGCGCACCGCCGGGCAAGCGCATGGGGCACGCCGGCGCCGTCATCACAGGCAGGGCAGCGCGCGCCGAAGAGAAAGAACGGGCGCTCGCCGCTGCGGGGGTTGCCATCGTGCCGGGGCCCGGGGAAATCGGCAGCACCTTCGCGGAGGCGATGGGCGGGTAGGACAGCAAGAGGGTTGCTCGACATACATCCTTGCCACGGGGGTATACGCTCCGACTTTAAGCGCTGCACGAAGGGCTTGTTTCGCGCGTCCCGACTATATATAGGGTGGAACGCCAGCGACAGCACATTGGCTTGGTGCAGTGTGTAGATATCGACAAGGCAAGCAGAAGGGGCAGCCACATGGACTGCCCCTTCTGCTTGAGTGTCGGCGGTAACATCGTCAGAGCAACGCCGCCGCTGCCGTTTAGGTGTTTGTGAGGTTAGAGGTTCTGTTCCCTATAGCAGTCGTCGCTTTTCTTTCCATTGGGGCAGATGGTGTCGTCCCAGTCAGCGTCGTCGATGTTTTCAGCGGTACGAAGGTGTTTAGCATCCTCTAAGTCTGCATCCGAGAAATCCGTCTCGTCCACATTAGCTTTCTTGAAGCTGGCTTCGGTCAAGTCTGCATCCGTGAAGTCCGTCTCCGAAAGGTCTGCGCCGTCGAAGGTTGCGTTAGAGAAGTCCCCCTTAGATAGTTCTGCGCCCGAAAGATCTGCGTCCGAGAAGTCCGCTTCTTCGAAGTTACCGTTAGTCAGGTCTATGTTGGACAGGTTTGTGTCTCGAAGGTCTGCGCCTCTGAAGTCGTTATGCCTGTCGAGTGTGGCACGGGACAGGTTGACTCCCTTCAGTCTGGCATCTTCGAAGTTAGCTCCGGTGAAGTTGGTGCGAATGACTAGGGCATCCCTGAGGTCAGCACCTTCAAAGTCGGCGTTTATCATCACAGAGTCAGTCAGGTCTGCGTTGATGAAACCCATGTTTATGAAGTTAGTCCCCTCATCGAAGACGATGTTGGTGAGAGCTGCGTTGCGGAACATCTTGGTGTCGATGGCGCGGATGCCGGCGCGGAACTTTGCGCGAGACACAATTGCGCCGTCCATGCTGACATTTCGCATCTCTGCTCTGGCGAAGTCAGCGCCAGTGGCATCAACACTGTCTAGTCTGGCGTCAGTCATCTTTGCGTTCGTGAATACTGCGCGTGTGAGGTTTGCGCGTGTGAGGTTTGCGGAGGCTAGGTTCGCGTCTTTGAGGTCTGCTGCGGTGAGGTTTGTGTCTTCTAGGTTTGCACCTTCTAGGTTTGCGTTCGTTAGAACTGCGCCAGAGAGGTCCAATCCACGCAGGTCTTGGTTGCTGAAGTTTTTGCGCTGGAAGTTGCATTGGGTAAGGTCTGATCCGGGGGTGTCTATGAGGCACGGCATCGGAGTGGGCGTGAGAGTAGGTGTTGCCGTGGGTTCTGGCGTTGCCGTGGGTTCTGGCGTTGCTGTTGGCGGCACGGGTGTTGCCGTGGGCGGTATGGGCGTTTCGGTGGGAGTGGGCGTCGCTGTGGGTTCGGGAGTCGCCGTAGGTTCGGGCGTCGCCGTGGGTGTTGGTGTTTCGGTGGGTGTTGGTGTTTCGGTCGGAGTGGGTGTTGCTGTTGGCGGCACGGGCGTTGCCGTAGGCGGCACAGGTGTAGATGTGGGCGGTACGGGAGTTGCCGTGGGCACAGGTGTTGCGGTAGGCGGCACGGGCGTTGGCGGCGGGGCAGGGGTACCGGGCAGTTCCGGTGCCTGTGCGAGCGGGTCTTGCCCCGAGTCGCCGCAGGCTGATAGGAACAGAGCCATCAGAAGGGTTAGTGCCACAATGGGTAATACTTTCAGTTTCATGGGTGCTCCCTAAAATGCTGGCTGAAGTTTTGTTGTGATGTTGGGGAATGTGGTAACGGGTGAAGTCATTGCTGCCGTGAAAAGCCTTTATCCGCAATGCGAACGGTCTCAGAAGCCAATTTTTGTCAGCAGTTTTATACTTTGACGAATTGTGTCGAAATTATCAGAGACGGGGCGATGTAGGGTCAATGCGTTTTTAGGCTTTATGCAGTGTAAAATTGCACGAAGGAAACGGGCTGATTCAAGAATTTGTTCGGCAGCTAACGGGTGGCTGACGGTTCTTGATTGGCGACTAGAAACTGATGGCTGATAGCTGACTTGGAGTGAGACGATGGGGATGGAAAACACGGGGAACATCACGGTGTACGGGGCGCCTTGGTGCCCGGACTGCAGGCGGGCGAAGCAGTTCTTGGGCGAGCAGCGCATCGCGTACGAATGGATTGACATCGACTTGAACGAGGCGGCGCGCGACTATGTGCAGCAAGTGAATGACGGCAAGCAGATAATCCCGACTATCATCTTCGAGGATGGGTCGCTGCTGGTGGAGCCGTCGAACGCCGAGCTTGCTGCCAAGCTGGGGATTCGCCCAAAGGCGGAGCGCGCGTTTTACGATCTCATCGTGGTGGGCGGCGGGCCGGCAGGGCTGTCGGCGGCGCTGTACGCTGCGCGCGAGGGTGTAGATGCGCTAGTAGTGGAAAGCAGCGCCATCGGTGGGCAGGCGGGCGTAACCGAGCGCATAGACAATTATCTCGGCTTCCCTGAGGGCGTGGAAGGCGCGCGCCTTGCGGACGATATGCGGTCTCACGCAGAGCGCTTCGGCGCTGAGATGCTGCCGGCGCAGACGGTGGCAGCCATCGGCAGCGACGGCGACTTCCGCACGGTTACAACCGAAAGCGGGGACGAGTACGGGGCGACGGCGCTGCTGCTTGCGCCCGGCACCACCTATCGGCGGCTGGGTGTGCTGGGCGAGGAGGACTTTATCGGCGCTGGCGTCCACTTCTGCGCCACATGCGACGGGCCTTTTTACAAGGGCGAGGATGTGCTGGTCATTGGTGGCGGGAACAGCGCGTTGGAGGAAGGGCTGTTCCTAACGCGCTTCGCTAGCACGGTTACGCTGCTGGTGCGCGGGGACAGGCTGCGCGCAAGTCAGGCGCTGCGAGACAAGGTGAATTCGCATCCGAGCATGAGGATTCGCTATAACACGAGTGTGCGGGAGTTTCGGGGCGATGGCAGGCTGGAGAGCGTGTTGGTGCAGGATAGCGCAAGCGGCACGACAGAGGCGATGCACCCGGGCGCTGTGTTTGTGTTCATCGGGCTTGACCCCAATACGGGCTTTCTCGGCGATGCGATAGAGCGCGACGAGTGGGGGTTCATCCGCACCTATGACAATATGCAGACGAGCATGGCAGGCGTGTTCGCCGCTGGGGATGCGCGCGCCGGCAGCACGAAGCAGATTGCGAGCGCAGTGGGCGAGGGCGCTGCCGCTGCGCTGATGATCCGACAGTATCTCGAGAAGGTGGGCGAGATGTAGCGGTCAGTTCCTTCCCTGCGTCCTTATTATTATTGGGACGCAGGGAAGGTTGGGGTAGACGCGCTCTCCTAATGGCTAACGCTATGGCTAACGCTCGTGGAAATACACCACATCGTCTGCGAACGGCTTCGGGTGCGCATCTGACGCTATTAAGCCCTGCTGCCCCCTGCCCGTTACATTCTGTTTAGAGCCGTCCATCACCTCATCCGCATAGTGGTCAAACCAACGCTGCAGCTCTGACCGCAGTGCGCTCATCCTGTCCGCATACGCTGCGTCTCCCGCAAGGTTGTGTGTTTCCATCGGGTCTGCGGCGAGGTTGTAAAGCTCATTCGGGCCATCCGGGTAGCGGTGCACATACTTCCAGTTGCGTGTGCGGATCATCCGCGTGGGCCCATACTCGTCGAACACGAACACGGGCGTGTCGTCGCCCAGCGGCTCGCCTCGCAGCACTGGCGAGAAGTCTCTCCCCGGCAGCCCGTCCGCATATGGGTTCGCAACGCCCACATATCCCAGCAGCGTGGGCATTACATCGTACTGGCTGAGCAGGTGGTCGCAGACGAGGTCTTGCGGCAGGCGCGATGGCATAGACGCCAGCGACGGTATCTTCACCGATGTGTCGTACATATTGGGCGGATATGTGCCGTTTCCCTTTCCCCAAATGCCGTGATGCCCCATGTTCATCCCGTTGTCTGCCATGAACATCACTAGTGTGTTCTGGCGCAATCCGTTCGCTTCGAGCCAGTCTAGCAGGCGGGTAGCGTTTCCATTCAGGTGGTCGAAGACAGAAGCCCCCTGCGTTGCAGTAGTACCAACAGGTTGTGAGGCGTCCACGCTGTGCCCATTCGCTCCCGACGCCTTATCTCTCGCTGAAACCGCTCCAACCGAGATGTGGTCTTGTATCTAAACTGACCAGTACCCAGATGCGCCAATCCCTTAACCAGCGCCTTCTTGCACCACATCAACCCACGACCACCCGTCAACTTCACTATCCGAGAAGCCAATTTCCTTGCCTCAGACAAGTCTTCTGACATCAGCAACTCTTTGGCTTCGTCCCAGCCTACCTCGCCTACCTTGCGCCTGTACTCCCGAAGCAGATGGAACTGGCATAGCTGATGGGCTGTGCCTCTGCCATAGACCATTCCTATGGCCTCTGCTATCGCTCTGTCCCCATCGCTCACTAGATGAGCAGGCTGCCTTACTCCTCGCTTATAGGCTTCGGTCAGCGTGTCTTCCCAACTCCCGAACGACGCCATCACACCGCCCTTGTCGTCCCGGAACACCTTCATCTCCTGCTTCCCGCCACGAACACCCACCCACACTCCGTCCATCTCCGCCACATCACCAGCAAGCTCAGGTCGCTCCAGCTTCTCCTGCTTGATCCACTTGCATAGGGTGCTCTTGGCGAACCCATACATCTCTCCAACCTTGGCGTAACTCAACCCCATCGCCGCCAGTCTCACCGCCTCTTCGCGCGTTTTTTTGAGTACGACTTGCGGCGCTCCACATCGCCCACTAGCTCCATACCGCTCTGCATATCTCCGCACTTCCCGCATCTGAACACGGGCATTGCCAAGTTCACTGCGCCATACTTGGTGATGAGTGTGCGACGATAGCTGTGATGGCGTGCCATCGCTAGGTCGCAGGCTTTGCACATCGGCTTGTAGAGCATCAGCGCATCTTGAAGTGTGTCTTGTATTTCCTGTGTAACGGTCTTTTCTGCTTGCTCTTCCAGTCGGTATAGCATACCCATTCGGTTACCCCCTCTGATGATGGCTTATGCCTCATTCTACAACTCGACCACCTGAATGGAAACGCTATCTAGCAGGCGCCCGATGTTGCGGTCCATCTCTGTTACGGCGGCGAAGTAGCCGCTCAGCGCAGCGTGGCGTAGTTCTGGCGTGCTCCCCACCGTTGCAGCCTGAGGCACCTTGTTCAACTGCAGTCGATGCACAGGCTCTTGCGGCAGGCTGTCGAAGGCACAATTGTCGTGGAAGTCGTCATAGGCAGCGTCCGGATGATGCTCCCGTCCCCAAGGCGCATGGGGCGCGGTGTAGTGCACATTCAGCGAGAACGGGGCGTTCGAACCGAGCCGCCCGTTCAGAAACTCCAGTGCGTTGTCGGTAATGACATCCGTAACATACTCGTCCGGCTGATAGAACTCGCCGTTTACAATCATCGGTGCGCGATAGTAGTCGCCGCCGCCCGCCGCATGCACATTCCAGAATGAAAATCCCGCGCGCTGCATTGACGCATAGCCCAGGTGCCACTTTCCGCTCAGCCCGCACTCATAGCCCGCATCCGCCAGAAGTTCCACATAGGTCGGCTGTCCAGCGATGTAGTCCGTATTCTCGCCGTCGTTTGGCAGGAAGGTGGAGTTTCCTTTTTGCAGGAAGTCTTGGACGCCGTGCTGCGACGGGATGCGTCCGGTGAGGATAGACGCCCTTGCGGGTGAGCACACCGGCGAGGCGCAGAAGAAGTTGTCGAAGCGTATGCCGGTCTGCGCGATGCGGTCGAGATTTGGCGTTGGCAGTTCCTCGCTGCCGGCGCAGCTCATCGCCCACGCCCCTTGGTCGTCGCTCAGTATAAACAAGATGTTCGGCTGCGCGGGGTTTCTGCTCGCCATAGAAGTGCTCCTTAAAATGTGAGAGTGTTAAGAGTGTGAAGTGAGAGAGTGTGCAAAGATTGGCGGTCGCTGTGCTTATGCCTGCCCGCCCGTAGTATCCGCATCGGTTCGTGCAGCCGCCTGTGTCATTGTACGCAATATTGGGCATTGTTGCATCTTGTTGCATCGGGATGCGCAATGCAATAACCTGCTGTGTAACATAAGCATGGACGGCGGAGCGCGGTTTTCAGCTAGCCGGGCGGTGAGAAATGGCTGGTCAGCAAGGGTTTCAGTTCGATGATCCAGATTCCCGCACTCGCAGCGGAGTGCTGGATGTGGTTCACGCCAAGGTCAACTCCGTCGCACCGTTTGATCGTAGCCTGTTTGAGGGCTTTGCGTCTATGCGCGCGCTCACATACACATCCAGCATCCCTATGATAGTTGGGCTGATGCGGGATTTCGAGTATGAAGACTTCGAGTGTGTGTTCGGGCACAACGGCGTGCTCTCGCGTGAGGCGGCGGAGGTGCTGAGCTTTCAGGCGGTCGTGGACGGCAAGCTCAATGAGGGATTTGTGGGTTTGAAGGGCGTGTCACAGAAACGCTTGGATCTCATCTACGACCGTGTGGCTGAGAACAAGATCCGTTTCTTTGTGGTTAAGGATGCCATTGCACACGCCAAGATATATCTGCTTGAGCGCGATGAGGGTGTGCCACTACGGCGCGTCATAGTCGGTTCGGCGAACCTGTCTGAGATCGCGTTCTCGGGCAGGCAGGCTGAAACACTCGTGGTTTTCGACGATGACAACAGCGCTTGGGAACACTACACAAGCCAGTATGAGTCAGTCAGAAATGTTGCGTCCAACCGCCTGCCGCTGCGAAAGCAGCCGCTTCCCGTGGAACAGATGCCGATAGATGACATCCCTGCTCTGCGCGATGCGAAAGACAGCAAGAACTCGGTAACGCTTTACATACCCGCGGAAAGTGCAGATGAGGCCGGATATTCACAACGCACTGTACTCAAGAGTGTTGAGCGGATAAAGCCTGTGCTCAATAAGGGTCTCGCCGGATTGTGCCCAAACAGGCAGGGTAACATCAAAATCACCTCCGACATTGTTAAGCAAATAACGCGGATTACTCTATCACGGCAAGCCGACGAAACCCCGCAGACATATCTGACGCGCCAAAACGACACTTTTACGCTATCCGGCAACCCGATGAGCCTTGATGTCGACTCCGACGAAGTGCAGCGCGATGTCGCTAGCTGGCTGGAGTTTTTCGGCAACTACGAACGCGGCTTCAAGGGCGATGTCCCACGCCTGCAAAAAGACTACTTCACATTCATGTGCTGGTTTTACTTTGCGGCGCTTATGTGCGACCTCCGTAACAGCGCTCTTCGCAGGAACGCCTTCAGCTTCGAACAGCCAATGTTCGCAGTGCTCTACGGCTCAAGCAACTGCGGCAAGACTAGCCTCGTGGAGACGCTGATGGCGTCGATGTTCACATATCCTCATATTGTTGCCACCAGCGATTTCACTGCGAGCAAGCTTCGTGGACTCCAAGCCGCATACAAGCGGTTTCCCATCGTGTTCGACGATGTGGTCAGAGACCGATTCAATCGTCATGCGCCCGAAATCATCAAAGACGAAACCATTCCATACGACGAATATCCCTGCTTTGCGCTCTCTATGAATGCAGAGGCGCGTAGTTTTGCTGGCGAAATTGTCAAGCGCAGTCTGATGATATACACCCGCACATCGCTGCCCGGCGACGACATCGCCGCCCGCCGTCGCCTGCAGCGTTCGGTGGCACGCATCCGCGATGCGATGACCACATCTCTATACCGGGAGTATCTCAGGCGAGCCTCGTCAGAACTGGAACATATCTTACTGGCGGAGAGGGATGATGTGGATGTGCTGGAAATTTCGTCTGGTGTGCTGTGCGATATATTTCGAGAGAATCTGCCGCAGGGCAGGGAACTCCCGCAATGGTGTGCGGAGATGTCGCTAGAAGAGTACCAAAAGCGGGCGTTCGATCGCCCCCGTTTGCGCCTGAGTCAGCTGTTGCACAGAGACAAGTACAGCAGTGAACGCAAACTTCCTGAGGGATGCTGGAATATATCTGGTGGAAACATCATCTTGTCTGTGGCACCGATGCAGTCTAGATCGACACTCAGCGATATTCCCGATTGGATTGTGGATGACACTGCCAGTGTTACGGGGCAGATAGTGTTGCGTAAGGAACTCACAGAAGATTTTCTGGGCGAATCTGTCAGCAAGCCGCTGCGTTGGGGTTTTCTTCCCATATAAGCGCTCTCTCAATATCATAGCGCCCGTCATAGCGCCTGCATTCGCTTTGACGATTTGACGCCAAGCCAATATACTGCTTGCTATATCAAGGGGGAGTGTCTATATGAACGGCGTGCACGATATGGGCGGGATGCACGGCTTTGGCGCTATCGAGCGCGAGCCGAACGAGCCGGTGTTCCACGATGCGTGGGAGGGGCGTGTGTATGGCATCGTTACCACCATCCGACAGGAACACGATGTGTATGCGCCGTACGGCTCGCGCCATTACATAGAGAACATCCCACCCGCGCGCTATCTGTCGGCTGGCTACTATGAAAAGTGGATGCTGGCGCTGGAGGCTGCTCTTGTGCATAGCGGGCTGCTCACCGAGACCGAACTGGCGGCGGCGACCCGTTTCTATGAGGATAACCCGTCCACCGCTGTGCCACGCCGCGAAGATCCCGATCTTGCCGAACGCGCGCGGCGGGCGATATACACCCCACAGCCGCAAGCGCACCTGCCCGAAGCGCAGCCGCGTTTCGCAGTGGGCGATCGCGTTCGGGCGCGCAACATTAACCCGCGTGGGCACACGCGCCTGCCGAGGTACACACGCGGCAAGACGGGCGTCATAGCCGACATCTACAAGCCACAGGTGTTTCAAGACCATCCGCCTCAGCCCGACGCCCATGCCCAACCCGTGTACAGCGTGCGGTTTGAAGCCGCCGAACTTTGGGGCGATGCCGCAGAGCCGAACCAAAGCCTGTACATAGATATGTGGGAGAACTATCTAGAACCGATTTAGCGCCGCATGTTCGCAGCAGACTGCAAGCGCAGGGAATCGCCCACCCGCGATAGTATCCGAGGGGTTTACCAGCCGATTCCAAAGGACTAAACCATGACTGCACAGCATCATCACGGGCACGGTTCGCAGCAGCCGTATCCTGCCATCCGAACGAAGGCAATTGAGGCACTGCTCATCCAAAAGGGGCTTATATCCAGCGACGCGATAGACGCCAAAGTGCAGGCGTATGAGCAAGACATAGGGCCTATGAACGGGGCGAAAGTGGTCGCCCGAGCATGGGTCGACCCCGAGTACAAGGGGCGGCTGCTTGCCGACGGCACATCTGCTATCGCCGAGCTGGGTTTCACAGGCTCGCAGGGCGCGGAGATGGTGGTGCTCGAGAACACGCCGCGGGTTCATAACATGGTGGTCTGCACGCTGTGTTCGTGCTACCCATGGCCCGTGCTTGGATTGCCGCCGCGCTGGTACAAGTCCGATGCGTACAGGGCAAGGGCGGTGATAGAGCCTCGCGCCGTGCTGAAAGAGTTCGGCTTGGAACTGGACGATTCGGTGGAGGTGCGCGTCTGGGACAGCAACTCGGACATCCGCTATATGGTGCTGCCTGAGCGTCCTGCGGGTGCAGGCAGCATGGACGAAACCGAACTGGCGGCGCTCGTCAGCAGAGACAGCATGATAGGCGTGGCGAAAGCCGATGCGCCGCCGCAAGTGTAGCGAAACTGCGCTATGACCGCATCACTGAACGACGGGGCGTCCGATATGAAAGAGCGTCTGGCGCTGCCCCGGGACAATGGAGAGATCATCTTCAATGCGCCTTGGGAAGCGCGCGCCTTCGGCATGGCGGTTGCGCTAAACGAGAGCGGTGCGTATGAGTGGCGCGATTTCCAACAGAGACTAGCCGCTGAAATCGCGGCTGCTGAGCACACGGACGCCGCCGATTCCTACTATCAGCATTGGCTCGCCTCACTAGAGGCGCTGCTGATTGAGAGCGGCGTAATCACGCCCGAAGAGATTGAGGCGCTAACTGTCAAGTACGCATCCGACGAGCATGAAGGCGGCATAGACTAGCGAATGGACAAGACAAGCGGCATCCTGTATCTCGTTGGCATCGGCCCGGGCGATGCATCGCTCCGCACGCCCGCTGCCGCAGACGCCCTAGTGCGCTGCGATGTCCTCATCGGCTACACTGGTTACATTGAGCGGATAGGCGCGCTGCTGGGGGGCGCATCTCGAGCTGCCGAGGAAGCGTATCCGCAGCGGGTAATCGCCATGCCGCTTGGCGCGGAGATGGAGCGTGCTGCCAAAGCCGTCGCTCTTGCGTCAGACGGGCTTACGGTTGCGCTCGTATCCTCCGGCGACGCTGGCGTGTATGGCATGGCAGGCCCTGCACTCGAGTATCTGGCGTCCATCGGCTGGGACGGCACAGACCCCGAACTGTGCGTGCTGCCCGGCGTTACGGCGGCGCAGGCGGCGGCGGCGGCGCTCGGCGCTCCACTGATGCAAGACTTCTGCGCTATCAGCCTGAGCGACCTGCTCACCCCTTGGGACGCCATACGCAAGCGGCTGGAAGCGGCGGCGCAAGCCGATTTCGTTATCGCGCTCTACAACCCTCGTAGCCGCAAGCGCCGCAAGCACATTGTGGAGGCGCACGCCATCGTATCGCGCCATCGCAGCCCGAACACGCCGGTCGGCATCGTCCGCAACGCATCCCGTTCCGACGAAACGAGTCTGCTAACCACCGTGTCTGACATGCCTGCGCACTTCCATCGCATAGACATGTTCACGACGCTTATCATCGGCAACAGCACCTCATATGCTCACGCCGGTCGCATCATTACCCCGCGCGGCTATACCACCCGCAAAGGCGACGGCTGATGACGGCGTGCATCGTGCTGGCGGGGACGCGCAGCGGCACGGGCAAGACCACCATCGCCACCGGCATTATTGGCGCGCTGGCACGGCGAGGCTTATCGGTGCAGCCGTTCAAGTGTGGCCCCGACTATATCGACCCCTCATATCACACGATGGCTTGTGGCGTGCCGAGCCGCAATTTAGACACATGGCTGTTGCCACACGCGACCGTCTTGGAGTGCTTCGGCAGGGCGGCACACCGCAGCGACATCGCCGTCGTAGAGGGCGTGATGGGGTTGTACGATGGGCACGCCGACCTCACCGAGAGCGGCTCTACTGCCGAAGTTGCCAAGCTGCTACGCGCGCCCGTAATCCTGATAGCTAATGCGGCAAAGGTCGCCCGCAGCATCGCTGCCGAAGTGCTCGGCTACCAGCGCTTTGACCCGACGGTGAACATCGCCGGCGTCATCCTCAACGGCATCGGCAGCGAGCGCCACTTGGCGTTCTGCAAGCCCCCGATCGAGGATGCAACCGGTATCCCCGTGCTGGGATACATCCCCCGTAACCCTGCTCTTGTCGCCCCCGAGCGCCATCTAGGGCTGATACCCGCCGTTGAGGGGCCTGTCGCTGCCCAATGGCTGGATAGTCTCATCACGCAGGTAGAGCGCACCGTCGATCTAGATGGCTTGCTGCGGATTGCGAGCGCCGCCGACACACCCGTGGTGCAGCCGTCCGTCTTTCCCGCCCAGCCGCAGCCCAAGCGCGCGCGCATCGCCGTGGCGCAGGATAAGGCGTTCAGCTTCTACTACGCCGACTCGCTGGACTTGTTGGAGGCTTGGGGCGCGGACATCGTGCCGTTCAGCCCACTGGAGGACGCGACGCTGCCGGACGGTATCGGCGGTATATACATCGGCGGCGGCTTCCCGGAGGTATTCGCCGAGCAGCTCTCTGCCAACGAGCCGATGCTGCGCGCTATCCGCAGCGCCCACGCCGCCGGGAAGCAGATATACGCCGAGTGCGGGGGGCTGATGTATCTTGCGCAAGCTTTGGTCGACTTCGACGGCAAGCGCCACCCGATGGCGGGGCTAATACCTGTGTCCTCATCTATGAGCAAGGGGCGCTTGACGCTGGGCTATCGCGAGGTGGAGGCGCTGGCGGGTGGGGCGCTGCTCGCAAAAGGCGATGTCGTGCGCGGGCACGAGTTCCACTGGTCCACACCCTCTGCAGCACCATCGCAATTGCAAGCTGCCTACGCAGTCCGCAGCCAATCGGCGCGCCTAGAGGGCTACCGCGCCCCCAACCTGTGGGCGTCATACATCCACCTCCACATGGCAAGCCGCCCTGCGATGGCGCGGCGGTTTGTGGGGAGGTGTGCAGTTGCTAACCAAGAACGACCTTGACATGATAGGGATGATAGATTTTACCCACTGATACCAGCACAGTAGTGCCAGTGAATACACCAGCATCTATATGCTCTTGGTGTAGCCTTTTGTACGACGCACTAACCTATTCAACTTACTTCGCCATACCGAATGCAATCCCTCGTTATCTCTGTATGTTGGGAATACCCATTTTTACAAAAAATTTACATACGCAAATTGCTTGTGATATACTACACAAGCGTTGAGGCGATGCGGGTGCGACAGGTTGCATCCGCAAAACCCGGAGGCTGACGCGGTGAACGCCAACAAGATGGCGATGGCGCTGCAACTGCTAGGCATTGGCTGGTATGTGGCTACCTGTATTGGCGGGGGCGCAATCGGCGGATGGCTGCTAGATCGCAGGTTCGACATCAGCCCGCTGTTCACGCTGCTAGGGCTTGCGCTCGGCATCACCGTCGCAGGCTTCGGCATGGTCAAGATGCTCATGGCAGTGCTGACCACATCGGACGACGACAACGGCGCATCAGACACCGCTGACAAACCGACTGCATAAGAGGAACGAGACGAAGTGTCAATGCTGGGCAATCCCAAGACGCTGGCAATAATTATCATTGCCGTTATCGCGTTTATAGTCAGCGTTACCGGCGGCGCACTGGGGCAGGCGTTTGGACTGGGCTTCCTGAGCGCACCATTGGCGCACATCCAGATCCCTGCCGAAGCAGTCATCGCAGGCGAACTCTTCCCCGGCTTCACACTTACCAACACGATGGTAGCCTCTTGGATAACCATCGTCGTGCTGCTCATTATCTCCTTCTTCGCCACGCGCCGCATGAGCGAAGTGCCGCGCGGCATGCAGAACCTCGTGGAAGTGTTCATTGAGTACTTCCTCGACATAGCAGAACGCGTCGCCGGCGCAGAACGCGCGCGCCGCTTCTTTCCCCTCGTGATGACGATATTCCTGTTCATTATGACCGCCAACTGGATTGGCATCCTCCCCGGCTTCGGCACCGTCGGCAGGATCGAGTCGCCCGAAGAGGTTATCCATCACGCAGAGGAGAAGGCGGAAAAAGCCGGCGGGCATGCCAACCTAGACGACATCCACATGCAGGTGTTCACCGGCGAGGGCGCTTTCGGCTATCTTGGCTTCGGCTCGCTCGCCGACGACATCACGGCGGCGGAGTGGGAAGAGCACCACGGCGCAGGCGAGGGCAAACAGGCTGGCTTGCTGGTGCCGTTCTTCCGCAGCGCCAACACCGATGTCAATACCACCCTTGCGATTGCGCTCGTGGCGATGTTCATGGTGCACTACTGGGGTTTCTCGACGCTGGGCTTCGGCGGGCACTTGGGCAAGTTCATCAACTTCAAAGAAGGCCCGATAGGCTTCTTTGTGGGCATCCTCGAGGGTATCAGCGAAATCGCGCGCGTCATCAGCTTCACCTTCCGTCTGTTCGGCAACATATTCGCTGGCGAGGTGCTGCTGATTGCGATGGCGTTTCTGCTGCCGCTCATTGGCATCATCCCGTTCTTGGGGCTGGAGCTTTTCGTGGGTGCAATCCAAGCCTTTATATTCGCAATGCTGACGCTGGTGTTCGCTGTGATGGCGACCACTGCACATGGCGGCGAGCATCACTAGTCGCTCAATGCGTATGACCTGAAAAGTACAGGGTGCGCTAATAACAGAAACAACTCGAAGGAGTAAGATAGAGATGGACGAATTCCAGAGTTTGGGGGCAGGACTGGCGATGGGGCTGGGCGCTGTTGGCCCCGCCATCGGCATCGGGATGCTGGCTGCCAAGGCGATGGAGTCGCTCGGGCGCAACCCCGAAGCCGCCGGCACAATCCAGCAGAACATGATACTGGCAATCGCCTTCACCGAAGCGATAGCCATTTACGCCCTAGTCGTGGCGATTATCATCAAGTTCGTCTAGCGCCGCAACTCCGTCGGACGGGCGGACACGCTCAGGACGGGCATGGGAGACGCTATGGAGGCTTTCGGGTAAATCTATCCGGGCGAATTGCGCATATGGTCAGATTTACAGACCTGTTCATCGTTTTGCGTCTGGCACTCCACATCTTCCTAGCCTCCCTCAATCCCTTCCCTGCGTGCGGCGCTCGCCGTCAGTATGTTGCTGTATGCGGCGTTTTTACCAATAACATGTTCGCCTAGCGCAGCGGTAATCCGTATCCCGGCCGATGCACATGGTGAATAATTAGGAGACGCTATGGAAGCTTTGGGAGTAAATCTACCCGGGCTGGTTACGCATATAGTCAGCTTCCTGGTCCTGTTCATTATCCTGCGCCTGCTGCTCTACAAGCCGATACTGCGGATGCTAGACCAGCGCTCGGAGCGCATCCGAGAGAGCCTAGAGGCGGCAGATCTCGCACGACAGGAATCCGCGTCGGCACAGCAAGAGGTGCAGGCGCAGCTAGAAGCCGCACGCGCCGAGGGGCAGCAACTCGTTGCATCGGCGCGCGAGGTTGCGGAGCGCTTCCGCGAGGAAGAGACGGCGAAGGTGCGCCAAGAGATCGATGCAGAGCGTGCTCGGGCGGAAGCGAACATACAGCGCGAACGAGACGCCGCCATTGAGCAGCTCCGTAGCGAATTCGCCGGACTTGCCATCACCGCCGCCGAGCGCGTGGTGCAGCGCTCCCTAGACCAGAGGGCGCATCAAGAGATCATCGACCAAGTGCTGGAAGAGAGCGGCGAGCGTATCAGCCGCAACTAAATCGCAATACCCCGAGCACATCATGCGAACCCCTCACATTTCCCCAAAGAGGAATATGGGGACGCGAAACAGACAAGCCTCAACAGGGCTTGCGGACGAAAACTTTAGGGACAAAGTAGAATGGCAAAAGGTGCTTCCGCGCGCAGGTATGCACAGGCTGTGTTCGAGATAGCCTTGGAACACTCCGAGACGGATAAGTGGCTGGATGACCTCGCGCTGCTTGCAAACGCAATGGAGAACCCGGAGTTCGCCGCATTCCTAGACGCTCCGCAGCTGACGGCGGCACAGAAGCGCGCTCTGATATTGGAATCGCTCGGCGACTCCGTAGGCGCGCTGGCGCTCAACCTCGTATCGCTGCTGGCGTCGCGCAATGCCGCACGGCTGCTCCCAGCCATAGCCGAGGGTTACCAGCAGATGCTAGACGCCCACAATGGCATAGAGCGCGCCGAAATCGTCTCCGCCGTGCCGCTCACAGATGTACAGCGCGACCGCATCGTGGGGATGCTTGGCACAATGGTGGGTGGCAGCGTTACCGCCACCGCGCGGGTAGAGCCGCAGATACTCGGTGGCTTCATCGCCCGCGTCGGCGACAAGGTCATAGACGGCAGCACGCGAACCCGATTCAACGAGCTTCGCCGCGAGCTGGTGTAACGCCGTACGCAAAGCCACTTTGAACAACTGAACTTATACACGACACCCGCAAGCGCGGTATTTCTGCCCAACGGAGGAGCTGCATGGCAGTCAGAGGACAAGACATTGCTTCGGTAATCAAACGCCAAATCGAGGAATATGGGCGAGACCTCACAATGGTGGATGTGGGCACTGTGGTGGAAGTGGGGGATGGCATCGCTCAGATTCACGGGCTTTCAGGCGTGGCGTATAGCGAGCTGCTGGAGTTCGATGGCGGCGTCATGGGTATGGCGCTTAACCTCGAAGAAGACAGCGTAGGCTCCGTCATCCTCGGCGACCCGCTTGCCATCAAAGAGGGTAGCGAAGTCCGCAGCACTGGGCGCGTGGTCGTCGTCCCCGTGGGCGAGGAACTCGTCGGGCGCGTGGTGGACGCACTCGGTCAGCCCATCGACGGCAAGGGGCCTATCAGCACATCAAGCGCTCGCGAAGTGGAAATCGTCGCCCCCAATGTGGCTATCCGAAGCTCGGTGGACACCCCCGTGCAGACCGGCATCAAAGCCATCGATGCGATGATCCCGGTTGGGCGCGGGCAGCGCGAGCTTATCATCGGCGACCGCTCCACCGGCAAGTCCGCCATCGCCATAGATAGCATCATCAACCAGCGCGGCGGCGACCTCGTCTGCATCTATGTCGCCATTGGGCAGAAGGTAGGCAAGGTGGCACAGACAGTCGCCCTGCTAGAAGAATACGGCGCTATGGAACACACCATCGTTGTCGCCGCAAACGCATCCGACCCCGCCCCGATGCAGTACCTAGCTCCCTATGCGGGCTGCGCTATGGCAGAAGAGTTCATGTGGCAGGGCAAGGACGCCCTCATCATCTACGACGACCTCTCCAAGCACGCATGGGCGTATCGCCAAATGTCGCTGCTGCTGCGCCGCCCGCCCGGTCGCGAAGCCTACCCCGGCGATGTGTTCTACCTGCACAGCCGACTGCTCGAGCGCGCCGCAAAACTCGACGACGAACACGGCGGCGGCTCCGTCACGGCGCTGCCCATCATCGAGACACTGGCAGGCGATGTGTCGGCGTATGTGCCGACGAATGTCATCTCCATCACGGACGGTCAGATATACCTCGAGCCAGAGCTTTTCAACTCCGGCATTCGCCCGGCAGTGAACGCCGGCCTGTCGGTGTCGCGCGTGGGCAGCGCAGCGCAGACCCGTGCCATGCGCGGCGTGGCGGGCAGGCTTCGCATCGACTTGGCGCAGTATCGCGAACTCGTAACCTTCGCGCAGTTCGGCACGGCAGACCTCGACGCCGCAACCCGCGCGCAGCTAGAACGCGGACAGCGCGCTACTGAAATCCTCAAGCAAGGGCAGAACTCGCCCCTGCCGATGGAGCAGCAGACCGCCATCTTGTACGCCCTCGCCAACGGGTATGTGGATGATGTGGAAATCCCGCGGGTTGCCGCATTCGAAGCGGCGTTCCACAGCTACTTCACATCCAACCAGCGCGACCTGCTGAGCCGCATCGCTGAAGAGGGCGATGTCTCCGCCGCTATCGAAGACGATCTAAAAGCCGCCATCGAAGACTTCAAGGCGAATGTCCCATACTAGCACACCCCGAGCTTGGTTATGGTCTATGTGGATTCTGCGAAGTTCACTATGGATAGGGTTTGGATGCACGGTCTTTGGAATTAAGAGAATGGGCTTAAAGAGCGCGGGGATTGTAATCTAGGAATCCAAAATGGCAAGCGTAAGACAGATACGAAGGCGCATCCGCAGCGTCGAAAACACGGCGAAGATAACCAAGGCGATGTCCATGATTGCGGCGTCGAAGATGCGGCGTGCGCAGGAAGCTGCAATGCGGGGGCGTCCGTACTCCAACCTGATGCAGACGATGCTGGCGCACCTCGCCGCCCAGACGCAGGATGACGAAGTCCACCATCCGCTGCTGGTGGAGCGCCCGCGCAAGAATGTCGCACTGGTCATCATAACGCCCGACAGGGGCCTCACCGGCGGCTTGAACTCCAATATCAACCGCGCCGCCGCACAGTTCGTGCTGGCGCAAAACGCTGAGGGCGTCAAAATCAAGGTCTTTGCTATGGGCAAAAAGGGCAGGGACTTCATGGCGCGCACGGGCCAAGACCTCAACGCCGTGTTCACCGACATAGACGACCGTCCCGGTCTGGAAGAGGTAACGCCTATGGCGCACATCGTCGTAGAGGCGTTCACCAACGAAGATGTCGATGCGGTCTATGTCGCGTACGCCGACTTCGTGAACACCACGCTCCAGCGCCCGACGGTAACGCAGCTCTTGCCCGTCGTCCCGACAGATCTTGAGCCGGGGCAAGCCGTGGGCTACATCTACGAGCCGAACGAAGCGCCCGTTCTCACTGCGCTGCTGCCCCGCTTTGTGGAGATGGAGCTTTACCACTACCTGCTAGAGGGCATCGCGAGCGAACAGTCGGCGCGCATGGTCGCAATGCGCAATGCCACCGACAACGCCAATGTGATGGTGGACGACCTCACCCTCGTGATGAACAAGGCGCGCCAAGAGGCGATAACCACAGAGCTGCTGGACATCGTTGGCGGCGTCGCAGCGGTAGAAGCGTAGGACAGGTATTAGCCAAGCCAGTTATCAACAGCCGCTAACTAGTTGTCGGCAAGCACGATTCACTGATAGCTGAAAAGTTTTTGGGAGGAACAATGGCAACGGGAAAGATAACCCAAGTCATCGGCACTGTGGTGGATGTGGAGTTCCCGGCGGACGATATGCCGGCTATCTACAATGCGCTGGAGACGCGCATCGGAGACGAGCAGCTGGTGCTCGAGGTTGAGCAGCACATAGGCAACAACTGGGTTCGCTGCCTTGCGCTGGGTGCGACCGAGGGTTTGGTGCGCGGCGTAGACGCTGTGGATACCGGGCGCCCCATTGCCGTTCCCGTCGGCGACCCCACGCTCGGCAGGCTTTTCAACGCACTCGGCGAAACCCTAGATAACCTCGAAGAGGTGGAGTCCAGCGACACATGGCCTATCCACCGCAAGCCGCCCACATTCGAAGACCAAGCCACGCAGGTGGAAGTTCTAGAAACCGGCATCAAGGTGATGGACCTCATCACGCCGTTCACCAAAGGCGGCAAAGTTGGCGCATACGGCGGCGCAGGCGTGGGCAAGACGGTCATCATCCAAGAACTCATCCATAACATCGGCACAGTCCACCAAGGCGTGTCCGTGTTCGCCGGCGTGGGCGAGCGCTCCCGCGAAGGGAACGACCTTTGGCACGAAATGCAGGAATCGGGCGTGCTCTCAAGCACCGTGCTGGTGTTCGGGCAGATGAACGAGCCACCCGGCATTCGCGCCCGTGTGGGACTGACGGGCTTGACTATGGCGGAGTACTTCAAGGAAGAGCGCTCCCAAGATGTGCTGCTGTTCATCGACAACATCTATCGCTACATCCTCGCGGGGATGGAAGTGTCGGCTCTGCTGGGCAGGATGCCTTCAGCGGTGGGCTATCAGCCGACGCTTGCGACCGAAATGGGCGACCTGCAAGAGCGCATCACATCCTCGCGCAGTGGCTCTATCACCTCGTTCCAAGCCATCTATGTGCCCGCTGACGACTACACCGACCCGGGCATCGTAACCACCTTCGGACACTTGGACGCAGTGATAGCGCTGGAACGCTCGCTTGCATCCCAGGGGCTGTATCCCGCCGTAGACCCGCTGGCGTCATTCTCTCGCATCCTCGAACCCGCCGTGGTCGGGCAGGAGCACTACGATGTGGCGCGCAGTGTGCAGCAAGTCCTCCAACGCTACACCGACCTGCAAGACATCATCGCCATCTTGGGCATAGAGGAACTCTCGGATGAAGACCGCCAAATCGTGGCTCGGGCGCGCAGAATACAGCGTTTCTTGACGCAGCCGATGTCTGTTGCAGAGGTGTTCACCGGACAGGAAGGACGCTATGTCCCCATCCGCGAAACCATCCGCGGCTTCCGCGAAATCATAGACGGGCAGCACGACAACCTGCCGGAGCAGGCGTTCTACATGGTCGGCACTATCGACGAAGCCTTAGAGCGCGCCGAGCAGATGGCGGCGGTGGGCTAACCTCTATCGGCGTGCCGCCCGATGCCGAGCTGTAGACTCGTCAGCTAACAGAAACCCCGACGGGAAGATTTTTGTCCTCTACCGGCGTGCCGTCCGATGCTGGCTAGTAGACTCGTCAGCTAACAGAAACCTCGACAGAAAGATTTTGCCCATGGCCACAATGCGACTAGAAATAGTAACCGCCGAGCGCGTGGTGTACTCCGAGGATGTGGATGTGCTGGTAGCGCCCGGCATAGACGGGCAGCTGGGCATTTTGCCTAACCATGCCCCTCTGATGACCGTGCTGCAACCCGGCGAACTGCGTGTTGTCAAAGATGGCGAGGACACATACATGGCGGTCAGCGGGGGGTTCTTGGAGGTTATGGCGAACACGGTAACCATACTCGCCGACACCGCCGAGCACGCCGAAGAGATAGATGTTGAGCGCGCAGAGCGGGCTGTCCAGCGCGCACGAGATCGCATCGAATCCATCGGTGCTGACATAGACTTGGAGCGCGCTACGGCAACACTTCGCCGCTCGCAGGCGCGCCTGAGCGTCGCCGGACGCCGCATCCCCGGCATGCGCCGCCGCCCACAAGCGCCCGCCGCTCCTCCCCCACCTTCGTCCCAGTAGCCAGCGTCTATACGCTACGCTGTCTATCTATGCAAAGCAAGACCGGACCGCCGCACACAGCAGCACCCGGCCTTGCTTTGCTAGTATGTCTCTCAGGAAAACATCGATAGACGGCGCAAAATAGAACGCTATACGCCGGCGCATTGCTCATTGTTGCCGAACCGCAAAAACTGATAACCGACCACTAGTGGCTAAGAATTACTTCAACGCCCGCAGGTAGAAGGTCATCGATTGCAGTGAAAGCACGGGGTCTATATTGCGGATGACGATGTTTATCGGCACCTGCGCCGCAACAGGCGCATAGTTCAGGATGCCCTTGATGTTGTTCTTGACCAGATCGTCTATGACGCTCTGCGCCTGTGCCGCCGGTACTGCCACGATGCCGATGCTAATCTGCTTTTCGCACACCGTGCTCGCAAGCTCTGACATCGGCTGCACATTGAACTCGCCTATCTGACTGCCCACCTGCGAGAGGTCGCCGTCAAACGCCGCCACGATGCGGAAGTTCTCGCGATAGAAGCCGGGGTAGTTGATAATCGCCCTGCCGAGCCGCCCCACCCCCACGAGGCACGCCCGCCACTCGCGGTCAAGCCCCAGTATCTCTTGCAGCTCACGCATCAAGAAGCGCACATTGTAGCCCCTGCCCTGCTTGCCGAATCGCCCAAAGTAGCTCAGGTCTTTGCGAATCTGTGCAGGTGTCATTTGCAGCAGCTTGCCCAACTGCTGCGAGCTTACAACATCTGTGCCATCCGATATAAACTGCGACAGCGCCCGCACATACAGCGGCAGCCTCAAAACCACCACCTCAGGCACTTCTACTGAGTCCATAGACCTCCGCAACCTTAATGTCTAATCCGAATGCTATGCTGAACATTGGCGCTATTTTATTATTATGCCTGCTGTTCGTCAATTATGGTCAGTTCGGGGTAGCGTTTCCATTGAGGTGATAGAGAACAGAAGCCCCCATCGTTGCAGCAGTATTCGTAGGTTGTGTGGCGTCCACGCTGTGTCTATTCGCTCTCTCATCTTTCAATGCCGCCAAGCGGCTTGACACCTCGTTTCACTCGTACTAGAATATATGTTCTTGCACGGCTGAAATCGGGAGGACGGCATGCTTGTCAAACACACTCCGGACACATTTGAGAAACTGCATGTACTCGGCGGGATGGCGAGCGATGATGTGCTGTCTAGACCGGGTCCGGCTGACAAGATGCGGACGCCGTATACCTCGGTGCAGCGCAACACCGTGCCGGGCGTGTACAAGGCGAAGATGCCTAACGGCAAGACCATCAGCCTGATGCGCGTGATGTTCACAGACTTCTGCAAGATGGACTGCTTCTACTGCCCGAACAGCCATTGGGTGCCGCGCCGCCGCCACGCCTTCAAGGTGGACGAACTCGCCAACGCCTTTATGGAGATGCACCGTCGGCATACGGTCAGTGGGCTGTTTCTCAGCTCGGGAATTGCGGGCAGCGGCTCCAAGACGACCGAACGGCTGCTGAAAGTCGTGGACGCCGTTCGCAACAAGCACGGCTTTCGTGGCTACATACATATGAAGGTGATGCCCGGCACAGACATCCACCTCGTAGAGGCGGCGCATCGTCTCGGCACGCGCCTGTCCGTGAACATAGAGACGCCCACGGAGCAGATGATGCAGCGCCTCAGCACGATGAAAGATTTTCAGCGCGACATCCTCGACCCGATGGAGTGGATAACCGGGCTTATCCGCAACGGCGGCAGCGGCGGGGCAGTGGGACAGGCGACACAGATGGTCGTCGGCGCTGCTAACGAATCGGACTGGGACATTTTCAAGCGGATGGAGCAGCTCTACGGCGAGTGGAACTTCAAGCGCGTGTACTATGCGCCGTTCCAGCCCATCCGCCATACGCCACTTGAGGAGCATCCTCCGACGCCGATGATACGCGAGCACCGACTGTATCAGGTGGACTGGCTCAAGCGCATCTACAAGTATGACAACGATGAGCTTCGGCTTGCATACGACGCCAACGGCTTCTTGGCGCACGATGAAGACCCGAAGCAGGCAATCGCAGTCGAGAACTTGGACAAATTCCCGATGGATGTGAACGAGGCGTCACGGGTGGACTTGCTGAGAGTGCCGGGTGTGGGTCCCACTTCGGCGGAGCGCATCGTGAAGAATCGCAGCGCGCATCGGGTTGACAACTGGCGCGACTTGCAGGCGATGGGCGTGGTTCGCAAGCGGGCGTGGCCATTCCTGCGCTTCCCCGGGCACCGTCCGCCTAGGACGAAGCAACTGCGGCTGGACATGTTCGGCGAGGGTGCGCGCGAGAAGCGGCGGCTGAAAGTGTCAGCGGCGAACCGAACTGCGCCAAGCGCTGCGCCTGCGCTGGGTCCGTCAAATTGCGGGGCGGGTGCTGCATCCTGCAACGGCTGCCCGCTATATGGTGCGCCGGGGCATCCGGGGGCATAGCCTGTGCAATGGGGTTGCTTAAGAGCGACCGCCTGCGTCTTCGCCGTAGCCCGTGAGTTCCACATAGCCGTTGCCTACGATGCGCCCGCCGCTCTCCACCCGCACAGCGCCTTCCCAGTAGCGCACCGATGTGTCCAGTTCTTGGTTTGCGATATATGGAACGACTCGCAAATCCATGCGTTGCGACGGGATGCGGATGCGCCAGCGCGACGGGTAGCTGCCGCCCAACGGGCTTTCCCACCGCGCAAGCTCATCCACTTGAATGTGCACCGCATCTATGGGCGCTGCGCTCCCGTCAGGGTGGATTAGGTTGGCGTACTCAAACGGCTCGCCGCCGCTTTGGCGCGGGCGCAAGCGAAAGTAGAGCAGCTCACGCCCATCGTCCAGCTGCAGCGCAAACCAGTCCCAGCCCACATATTCGTCAGACAGCAGTGCGGTGCTCCACTCGCGGTCCATCCAGCTTGCGCCGCTGACTGAATGCACGCCGCCATCCACGCTTATCGTGCCGCTCGTGGGCATGCGCGTGTAAGAGTAGTAGTACGATGCGCTGCCGGGAGCGTTCCCCTTGCGGCTGAATCCGTCCTCGCCTTGCAGCACGATGGGCTTTGCGCTGTATAGCAGCAGGTCTATGGCGATGCCGTCGGCGGCGGCGCGCAGGCGTATCGGCAGCGTGTCGCTTGTGTCATTTGTGTCGCTTGCTGCCGACCAGTCCTCCACCCAAACTCTGAACGGCTCGCTCGATGCGCCTGCCAAGCCCATCGCAGAGCGGCTTGAACGCTCTGATGCGTGAAACCTGTGGTTCTGTGTGTCCGTAACTGCGAAGTGCGACAGGTAGACATGCTCCGCTGCCCAGTCGGATGTGCGCTGTGCGGGCTGCGGTGTTAATCCGATGCGGAAGAAGGTGAGTTGGTAGCCGAAGTGTCGCCCGGACTGCGTAGCTAGGTTTCCGGTGTAATACCACCACTCGAGTGCGTAATCGTGATGCGGCCCATGATCCTGCGGGAAGACGAACGGACGGGGAGACAAGACCGGGCTGAAGCCGGGCGCTTGTGCGGCAAGGGCGACGGCGAGGGTTCTTGCGTCAGGGTTGTTAGGCGGGGCAGGGCGTGTCAGCGCATAGACGGCAGCGCCAAGCGCAACCACCGCCAGCGCCACACAGACAGCGAGCATAATCACTGGACGCAGCCGCATCATATTTTGTGTCCCTCACATTTCTTCGTCCGCTTATTTGAGAGGCGGCGCACTTAATGGCACAATAGACTTGCACACGGGCATTTTTGTCCCTCACATTCGTCCGTATAGCTACTCGATAGATGCACTGAAAGACCGTCGAATTGGCGAACTGCGCCATAAATGTGCCGCCTGCTTTCCTACTCTTCCCGCAGGTCTGCGACGGGGGGAGAGCGCCACATCTTGAATGCAGGATAGGCGCCGGCAACAAGAGCTGCGCCTATCGCCAATGCCGCCGCTTGCACCAGTATCAGCGGGTCTAGCTCCATTGGCATAGTCCAGCCGAACGAGCGGCGGTTGACTATGAATATGAGCGCCGCCGCCTCCGCGATGCCGAGCGGCACGCCGAGCAAGCCCGCCGCCAAGCCCATAAGCCCCGTCTGCGCCGTTATGAGCGCCCATATCTGCTTTGGCGTGAAGCCAAGAGTGCGGAGAACGCCGAACTCGCGTGCGCGCTCCAGTTGGATTGCCATCAGCGCGCTGAGGATTCCCACCGCTGCCACTAGGATGGCTAGAAGGCGCATTATGGAGGTGATGGCGAAACTGCGTTCGAACACTTCCAGCGCCGCTGCTCGAATATCAGCATTGGAACGCACCTCCACCTCTTGCGCCCCGCCGATTGCTTGGCGGATGGCGTCTGCTAGCTGCGGGACGGATACACCCTCGATGGCGTCCACACCCACGGATGTGAACCGCTCGTCGTCCCAAAAGCGGTCGTATGCCTTTCGGCTGAACAGCACGACCCCGCGCCCGGAGTTGCCGTAGTCGTAGTATATGCCGGCGATGCGGAAATCCTGCTCGCCCAGCGCCGTGTATAGCCGCAGTGTGTCGCCCACATCCACGCTGTTGTGGTAGGCATACGGCTCGGACACCACGACGGCGTCCCCGCTCTGAAACCTGTCCCAAATCTCTGCGGGGTTGCCTGCTTTGAAGCGGCGCGGGCGGTTGAAGTCTTCGAGTGGCGCATCTATCGCAAGCACCTGCGTTTCGCCATCCGGTGATTGTACCCTTGCGGTGCGGACGGTTCTTATGGCGGCGATGCCGTCCACACTGCGAATGCGCTCCAACAGCGCAGGGTCAAGCCCGGCGTCTATGCGGTGGGACAGCGATGTTTGCGCCGTTATGTATATGTCTGACGCTAGGGAAACCTCCAGCCAGTCTTGCAATGTGGCGCGAAAGCTGCTCACCATCGTGTCTATGGCGATGGTAATGGACACGGCGACGGCGAGCGCTGCGATTGCGACGGCGGTGCGGCTCAATGATGCCGATATGCCGCGAGCCGCCATATGTCCCGTGATGCCAAACGCTCTGCGCATCATCGGAGCTACTGCGCGGGCGTACACGATTAGAATGACGGGCGTCAGCATGGCGTATCCCACTATCAGCGTCAACAAGCCGACGAATGTGGGCGTAAGCGTTTCGGCCGGGATGAGCATAAGCCCTGCGCCGACTGCGGAGACTGCGATGCCCACAACGGCGATGATGGGTGCGCCGCTTCTGATGCGGGTTTCTAGCCGGGAGCGCGACAGCCCAGCCCTTGCGGGAACACCGCTCGCCTCGAATGCGGGAGCGATGGTGGCGGTAAGGGTTGCGCCTATGCCCAGCAGTGCGCCTTTTGCCAGCGACCACGCAGGGATGGCAAGTTCGCGCACCGATACGGCGTAGAACAGGTCGCTTATTGTCTGCGCTACGATGCCTGTCAGCCCGCGTCCCAGCAAGATACCCAACACGATGCCCGCCATTGCGCCGACAATTCCGATGAGCAGCGCTTCGCTCAGCACCAGCACGAACACCTGCCGCCGCGTAACCCCGACCGCGCGCAGTGTTCCGATGACCGGACGGCGCTGAACCACCGAGAATGTCATCGTGTTGTAGATGAGGAATGTCCCCACGACCATTGCCAGCAGGCTCAGCATGAAGATGTCGTCATCGAACGAGCCGGTGAGTTGGCGGATGGCAGCGGCGCTGCTGCTTACAGGGATGAGAGTGGCGTCTTCTGGCAGCGCCGAGCGAATGCGCCCGGCGAGCGTTTCTCCCGCCGCATCGTCCGGGATGATGAGGTCTATGTGGCTGATATAGCCTTCGAAGCCCGCAAGTTCCTGCGCCGTGGATATGTCGGTTATCAGCAGGTCTTTGAGCGCCTCGCGGGTGAAGCGGTCTTGCGGGGATATGACGCCGACTATGTGCAATGTGCGCTGGAAGCCGGCGATTCTGGCTTGAAGGGTGCCGCCTGTTTGCACGCCTAGCAGTTGTGCCGTGTCTGCTGATACCAGCGCCGCACCGGGCGTGATGAGCAGGGCGCTGCCGTGCCCGGCTGTGTTCCCGCCGTCGGCGTATGAGCGGAAAGGCGCTTCTGTGAAGGGGTCTATGCCCAACAGCCGCAGCACACTTCCGTTCGGCAGCGTGGCATAGCCCTCCACAACCGGGGTGGACTGCCTAACGCCAAGTTCCACACGCAGCAGGCGATAGGTGTCGTCAGGCAGCCCGCGGGGCCCACCGATGATGCGGTGCGTCGCCTTGCCGGCGATGGCGTCTGCGGAGATGCTGAAGGCGCGCTTGGCGCTCTGATTGGCTAAATCTATCGCAACCACTGTGGCAACGCCTAGCGTTACGCCCAGCACCGACAGGCACATCTGCAAGGGGTGTCGCATCATAAAGCGCAGGCTTGCACGCCACAGCAGCAGGCTCATTGCGATTGGGGGGTATGCTCCATTAGGCAGCCGTCTTGCATTGCAAGCACGCGGTCCGCTATGCGGATAACGCTGTCGTCGTGCGTAACGATAATCATCGTCTTGCCGCTGCCCCGCACCAAGCGTTCGAGCAAGGCGAGGATTGCCTCGCCGGTAGCGGCGTCCAAGTTGCCTGTGGGTTCGTCGGCGAGCAGCAGGGGTGGGTCGTGCGCTAATGCGCGGGCAATGGCGATGCGCTGCTGTTCGCCGCCGGACATGCTGTCCGGGAAGCTGCTGCGGCGCTCCGCAAGTCCGACTTCGCTCAACAGCGTCGTTATGCGCTCGTGTGCAGCTGCATCGCCGAAGCCGTTCAGACTCAACGGCAGCAGCAGGTTTTCTTCCACGCTGAGAGTGTCAATCAGGTTGAAAAATTGGAACACAAAGCCGATGTGCTTGCGGCGAAATAGGGTGCGCGCGGTCTCTGATAGCGCAGTTATGGGCGTGTCATCTATGAGAACCTCGCCGTCTGTGGGCGTGTCGATGCCGCAGATGAGGTTGAGCAGGGTGGTCTTGCCGCAGCCGCTGGGGCCAACGAGGACGACGAACTCGCCCGGGGATATACACGCCTCCGCCCTGCGGATAACGGGACGCTTTTGCCCGCCTTCCTCGTATGCTTTGGTTAGGCGGCGCAGGGTTACGGCGCAGCCGCGCTTTGTTGGGTGTGCGCGCGGTTCGGTTATCGCATTTGCCACAGATGCCACAAATTAAGATTGTGATGATGTCGAATACCCACATCATCCACTTGATTCAGTGAAATATACCGTAATGATAGCATACAATTGAAAAGGTGATAGACTGGTCGGCATCTGAGCAATCCCTCAATCGACGAGGTTCAAAATGCGATTAGTTCTTACAAACGCCAATGTCATAGATGGAGTTAATCCCACGCCGATATACGGAGGCAGTGTTGTCATAGAAGATGGGTGTATCGTCGAAGTTTTGGACGCGCGCAGCTCGCCCAGTACCCGCGATGCGCAGGTTATAGACCTCGATGAGGCATACCTGCTGCCCGGTCTCTGGGATGTACATATACATCCGGAATATCCACCCACACCGGGCAGCACGCCCGCAGAGCAGATGACGGACTTCGGCTTCGCCCTGTCGCAGGCGCTCACAGAGGGCGGTGTAACCGCTGTGCGATGCGGCGGCGCAGCCAACTTCATGGATGTGGCATGGAAGCGCGCCTTCGACTCCGGCAGGTTCGTGGGACCGCGCGTGTTTGCGAGCGGATACTTCCTCACCACTACGGGTGGGCACTTCCTGACATCGGGGCAGGCGCAAGAATGCGACGGCCCGTATGGTTTCGTGCAAGCAGTTCGCGAGCAGATTAAGAACGGCGTTGACCATATCAAGCTGAATATGAGTGGTGGCATAATGGGGCCGTCGTGGGACAGGCACTGGCACTCATTTCTGCTGGAGGATGAGCTTCGTGCCGCATTCGACATCTGCCACCAGCGCGAGTTCAAAGTGATGGCTCACGCAGCAAATCCTGATGCGGTGAAGGCTGCCATACGATTGGGAGCGCACACCCTGGAACATGGCTATATCATGGACGATGAGTGCATTCGTATGTTCAAGGAAAGTGGTGCGTGGTATGTTCCGACGCTTGCCATATCGCACCTCACACCGAATCAGGCTACCAGCGGCTTCGAACGGCGCTGGTTGGAGCGACGAAACATCGCTCCTGACCTGCTGGCGCGCGCAGATGCAGCGGCAGACGAACACAAGAAATGGTTCAAACGCGCATTGGATGCCGGAGTGAAGATGGCGCTAGGCTCGGACATACGCCCATTGCGAGAGGCCGCACTGCTGGAGATGGCGCTGTGGGTGCGTGACGGAGCTACGCCTTTGCAGGCGATTCAGGCTTCCACGAAGAACGCAGCCGAGCTGTGCGGTGTGGGCGATACGCTGGGCACCGTGGAGGCGGGCAAGCTCGCTGACCTCATCGTGGTCGCTGCCAACCCACTTGACGACATCCATAACATCCGCAGGCTGCTGATGGTAATGAAAGATGGGCGCATTGTGTCGGATAAGCGGGGCACGGCAGCGATATATGAATCCGGAAAGCGGGGATGAAGTATAAGGGTTGCATTTGAATCTGATGGATGCGGTGAGGGTTAGACGAGGCGAATAAAGCGGCGGCGTCCTGCGCGCAGGATAGCGCCGGGCGTAAGGTCGGCAGCCGAGTCCTCGGTGATGCGCTTGCCGTCTAGTTGCACTGCGCCTTGCTCGATGAGCCGTCGTGCTTCGCTTGCGCTGCTCGCAATGCCGGCGTCCACCATCAGACGGCTCAGGCGCGCGTTGTTCAACGCTGGCGTCAGGGTGTAGGTGGGAATATCGTCGGGCAGCTCATTGCGCTGCACCGTGCGCTCGAAGTGGTGCTCTGCGGATTGTGCGGCGTTGGCGTCGTGGAACTGCGTTACGAGTTCCCGCGCGAGGCGCTTCTTCAACTCCATCGGATTCACGGCGTTGGCGTCTAGGGTGCGGCGCATCTCCGCAATCTCTGTGTCCGGGATGTCGGTCAGATATTCCGTGTATGGGATTATCATCCAGTCGGGGAGGGACATTGTCTTGCCGTAGATGTCATTGGGCGGCTCGTCTATGCCGATGTAGTTGCCGAGGCTCTTGCTCATCTTTTGCACGCCGTCTGTGCCGGGTAGCAGCGGCATCAGGAAGCACTGCTGTGGTCGCTGCCCGAGCATCCCCTGTAGGTCGCGCCCGACGAGCAGGTTGAACATCTGGTCCGTGCCGCCAAACTCCACATCGGACTCGATGGCGATGGAGTCGTATGCTTGCAGCAGGGGATAGAGCAGCTCGGTGATGGCGATGGGCTGGTTGGCTTTGAAGCGGTTGGCGAAGTCTTCGCGCGCAAGGAACTGCGCTACTGTGAAGCGGCTTGTCAACCCGATGACATCGGTGAGCGTGAACTTGCCGAACCATTCGGACTGCCAGCGGGTTTCGGTTCTGTCGCGATCCACTATCTTGAAGAACTGCGCCATATAGGTTTCGGCATTTTTCTGCACCTCTTCTGCGGTGAGCATGGGTCGGGTTGCGGAGCGTCCGCTGGGGTCGCCGATTTGTGCTGTCCAATCCCCGACGATGAGGATGACCTTGTGCCCAATGTCTTGGAGCTGGCGGAGTTTGCGGAGACCTACGGCGTGTCCGAGGTGGATGTCGGTTGCGCTCGGGTCGAAGCCCATCTTAAGGCGCAGGGGCTTGCCCTCTTGCATCCGCTCGACGAACTCCGACTCGACGATGATTTCGGACACGCCCCGCCGTGTGATGTGGTGCAAGTCTCTGTCTATATCGGTGTTGGCGAGTTTGGTGTTCAAGATGACGAACCTCAAGTCGATTAAGAGCTGTTTTCAGAGGTGAGAGCGATTCCTCAAGTAGTATTATAGCGCATTCTAGTATCCGCTTCCGCTTCTTTGCATTCCCAAACTTTGAGTAGAGAAGTGATACCTGTGCTCCCAATTCGCGATGGCATCTGCCCGACAGCCTCTTTCGTGAACGCTGTCGGCGTTGCGGATTAGGATGGAGGGGGAGTTGGCGTTCCAAGCATGCGAGGTGGGCGACGGACAGATGGGCAAGCGAAAGGGAAGGCGAACGCAGTCAAAAGATCGCGTTCGCCTTCCCTATGATGTCCATTAGCCCCGCAATTGCGGCTTGCTTGTTCGCCCGCCGAGGTATGCGGGTCTGCTGGGTTTGTGTTCCCTGCCAGCCTTATCTGTTTCTACGCACCCTCTGCCTCTGGGGTGAGGGTGTGTCAGCGAGCCGGCTGTGAGTGCCGACTTGCGCCGCCAAGACCGGCAGGGACTAGACACGGAAACTTCCAGTTATGGTTCAAGACAATTATGCGAACCATAGCCAACTCCTAACCGGCTTGGCATCCCGCTGTGCGAGCGCCTTGCGTGTGATTTGGGAGCGTTTGCCGCTCCTGTAGATTTAGCCTAACAATGGTCGGGCGCAGTGTCAAGGGGCTTCCCGGTCGCCTGCGCCCGTCCTAATAGGTCAGCGCGGCAGCTGCGCCACATTCGTCCAGTAGTTCAGCAGGTCGCGGACTTTGGAGTTGAACTGATAGACATCTACGGGTTTGGTAATGTAGCTGGAGATGCACTTGCTGTATGCGTATTCTAGGTCTTCCTGGGAGTTGGAAGTGGTCAGCACTACGACGGGGATGCGCGAGAATCTGGAGTCTTCGGCGAGCGCGGCGAGCACCTCTCTGCCGTCCATCACTGGCATGTTCAGGTCGAGCAGGATCATGTCTGGGCGCACGGCGTCTTCGAAGCCGGGTTCGCGTCGGAGCACGGACATCGCCTGCCTGCCGTCGTAGGCTACGGTGAAGTTCACATGAAACTCGGCGTCTTCCAAGATAAGTTGTATTAGGCGTACATCAGCGGGGTTGTCTTCCACCAGCAGGATCTCTATGGGTCTGGTGGCAGATCGTCTGTAAGCATTCACTGCTGACCTCCCGACTGCTAAGTGTGTCTTGTGGTTGGTGTTTAGCTGCCGCCGAAGGGCCACCACCAGCGGCGCTTGCCGCCACCTGTGTCGCCGCCCGACTGATGAGCGGAGGGCGGCCCCATGCTGATGGGCTGGCGGCTGAACATGCCGAGCTGGTTGACGGCGTTGTTGAAGCGCTGCAGTTCCATTGGCTTGCGGCAGAAGCGGCTGGGCGGGATGTTGTAGGCGTTCAGCAGGCTTTGCTCCGCCTCTGTTCCGGTTAGGATCATTACCGGTATGTTGACGAGGTTCTCGTCTGAGTTGAGGTCTGCCAACACTTCGGGACCGTCTTTATGCGGAAGGCGTAGGTCGAGAAGGATGAGGTCTGGGCGCGGTGTGCCGGCATGGTCACCCTCGCCCTTGAGCATCGCCATCGCCACCATCCCGTCTTCTGCAACGGTGATGTTCGTGGAGTGCTCGGACTGCTTGATAATCTCTTGGGTCAGCCTCACATCCGCCGGGTTGTCTTCCACTAACAGAATCTCGATAGCCCTGCCTTGTCCTGTGGTAGTCATGATGTGGTCTCCTTTCGCATTACTTCACCGGGGCGATTGCGTCCGGTTCAGTCCTCTGCAACGGGCAGCGTGAAGCTGAAAGTTGCGCCTTTGCCAAGTTCCGATTCTACCCATATCTTGCCTGTGTGGCGTTCTACGATCTTGTTGCATATGGCAAGTCCTATGCCGGTACCGGGGTATTTGTCTCGCCCGTGCAGGCGTTTGAACATCCCGAATATGCGCTCTGTGTCCTGTTGCTCCATGCCAATGCCGTTGTCGGACACGGATATGACGCACGATTCGCCCACATGCATGCTGGATATATGGACTTGCAGCGGAGCGTTAGAGCGGAACTTGATTGCATTGCTGATTAGGTTTTGGAACAGCTGTACCAGCTGGTTGAAGTCGCCTTTGATGCGGGGCATAGCCTCGTGCGTGATGCGGGCGTTCGACTCGTCGATGGACACGCGCAGGTTGGACAGGGATTGTTCCAAGACGCTGGATATTTCCACGGGTTCGAGCGGGCGTCCTTGTGTGCCCACGCGGGAGTAGTCTAGCAGGTCTTCGATGAGTATCTTCATGCGGTCTGCGCCGTCCACCACAAAGCCTATGAACTCGTCTGCTTCCTTGCCCATCTGGCCGCTGTAGCGGTCTGACAGTATCTGCGCGAAGCCGGATATGATGCGCAGCGGCTCTTGCAGGTCGTGGGACGCCGCATAGGCGAAATCTTGCAGCTCGGTGTTGGAGCGGGCGAGTTCGGCGGCTTGCTGTGCCAGCTTCTCTTGCGCGCGCTTGCGGGGAGTGATGTCGTTCGAATATATCCGCATTTGCTGAATTGCCGAGATATACACGATGCGCTGCTGGTAGGTCTCGTCTCCCACATCTACTTCGCGCGAGTGGAACGGCGCTCCGCCGCCCTCCAATTCGTCGATGATGTCCGCGATGTCGATTAAGATGGGGTGCTGTGCGCCCATCCCCGTGAGGTTGTGGAAGCGCTGGCTCGCCGTTGGGTTGCAGTAGGTTACATTGCCGTTCAGGTCGGTCTCGATGATGGGGTTGGGGTTGTGCATCGGGAAAGTGGCGAGGCGGACTTCCTGCGCATACAGGATGGAGTTCACCACCGCGGGGGCGATCTGTGCGGCGACCTGCGTGAGCACATCCGCGTCGCGCTGGGTATAGGCGCTCTCTTTAAGCGAGCGTACGACCAGCATCCCTACCACTTCGTCCCTGTTCTTGAGTGGTGCAAGCAGGATGGAGCGCATATCGTGAAATACGATAGAGGGGTAGCGGGCGTGTAGCACATCGGCGCTGCCCTGCACGAGCATAGTTTCGCCGCTGGTAATTGCTGCTTCCGCTGGTGTGCCCTCCAAGTAGAACTCCGAACCTATCTCACGCCCGGGCGCTTCCACACCCAGCACATAGGCGTTGGTGAGGGTGTTTCTCTCTCTGTTCAGCAGGCTGATGGAGATTCTGTCGAAGGTGATGAGCTTCTCAACCTGCGCCGCAAAATCCTCATAGACTTCGTTGATGTCCAGCGATGAGGATATAATCCTGCCGATTTCGGCGAAGAGGGCGTTTTCGAGGACGAGGCGATGCTCTTGCTGCACGCTTTCTTCTAGGGCTGCGGCGGTGTCGCGTTGCTTGGCGTACAGGATGGAGTTGGCGATTGCACCGGCGATTTGGGATGCCACGCGCTCCGCTATCTGTATGCTGTCTTCGGTGTATACATTCTTGCGGCTGGTGCGGAAGTGCAGCGTGCCGATAACTTCGTTGTTGGATATGAGCGGCACGGCGACGAGCCAGTGCAGCCCGGCGGCGTTGGATGGGTCTTGGTTGGGGAAGCGTTTTTGCTGACCGCCATCGGTCTCGGGGCAGAGGAACAAGCCTTTTCGGTTTTGCACGACCCATTCGGTTGGCGAGTCGGCGATGGGGCGAATCTTGCCCGGCTCCCACTCGGGGACATTCATCCCGGACTGATAAAGCGTCGACATGGTCTTGGCGGAGATGTCGACACTGTTGATGACGAGTCGCTCGAATGGGATGAGGTTATGGACTTGCGCCGCAAAGCCTTCGTAGACCTCTTGGATGTTGGGCGAGGAGCTGATGACGCGTCCGATTTCGGCGAATATGGCGTATTCGGACGCAAGATGCGCCGCCTCTGCCATAGCGTCTTTGTGGTAGATATGGGATATGTCCGTTTCGGCGGTGGCAGTTCGGGATTGCTTGTCGGCTTGTTCTTGCATGAGACCCCCCGTCATCTGATGCTGTGCCAAGCATTCTCAAGGTGTGCGAACTATACACTGTTTGCAGCAAGTTCGCACGGATCAAGAACGGCTGCGCTAGGGCTATGCGGTTGTCTGTAGTATCGCTTGCGTCTGCTCTACATCCTGTCTCATCTGTTCCAACAGATCGTCCACGCTGTCAAATTTGAGTTCATCGCGCAGGCGTTGAACGAATTCTAATGATAATCCCTTATTATACAGGTCTTTGTCAAATTGTAGAAGAAACGCTTCTATGGTGCGTCCTTCGCCGTTGAAGGTAGGTCGGACGCCGATGCTCGTTGCCGCCATATGCGCCACGCCGTCCACATATGCGCGGCAGGCGTATATGCCGTTTGCGGGGATTGCCATTCCCGGCGAGACGGCGAGGTTTGCCGTGGGGTAGCCGAGTGTGCGGCCGCGCTTTTCGCCGCTGACGACTGTGCCGTCTAGGGTAAAGTTTCTGCCCAGCATCTTGGCGGCTGCGCTCACATCGCCGCGCACTAGGGCGTGGCGGATGCCCGTGCTGCTGACGGGCGCAGCGTCCTCGGAGAGCAGCTCTACGATGCTCACCGTGAAGCCCATATCCGCGCCGATTGCGGACAGAGCGTCCACCGTGCCCTCGCGCTTGTAGCCCATTGCAAAGTCCGGGCCGACGACGAGGGAGCGCATTCGGAGCGTATCGCATAGCATTGCGGCGAAGTCTTTCGCGCGGATGGCGGCAATTTCGCGATCGAAGGTTATCGGCACCACGAAGTCCACGCCTATTTGCTTGATAAGCCGGATTCGCTCTGGCACGCTCGTTATGTACCGCGGGCAAAAATCCGGGTTGAAGACCGAGTCCGGGTGGTTGCGGAATGTGAGGACGCCGGCAGAGCAGCCGTGCTGTTTTGCTTCGTCCACGACCTTGCTGATGAGCCGCTGGTGCCCCCGATGCACTCCGTCGAACACGCCGATGGTCAGCGCCATGCCTGCCATTGCGCCGGGCACAGCCGAAGATTGCGGGAAGGCGTTGGCGAGTTCGTGGTGTATTCGCATTGCAGCACTTCTTGCGGGGTGTCGGTTGTTGTGTGATGCGGCAGATGACTGCCTGTTGTTGTAGGGGGAAGTATATCAGACGGGTATAGGATTTTCAGAGGGTTTTGGCTAGGGCATGTTGACACTCAGGTTTTTAGTCGCTTTATATAAAGGGTAGTTTATAAATATGAGGTATCAAGGTGTTTACGCAATTCGTCACAAATGAGGCTTTGGTTTACCTATTTCGTAATATCGTATATCGCGTATACCTAGCCTCCCCCCTAACCAGATAACAAGCAAAGATTAAGATAAGGTAATAAGTCTCGTTTTGCCAAGAATCGACTTACAGGATAAGATAGAAAGACGTGTCCGCCAGTGCCAGATTGACAAGACGAAGAAAGCGCATCATACAAGATACGCTTTATCAGACGAAGATTTATGGCGAACCCATCGTACGGGGTAATTAGACGTGCTTTGAAGGTCCTCGCTGTTTATCTTTAGTGGCAAGATACCAGCAGACGAGGTTAATGCAGGCTTCGAAGTTTGTGATGGTCTTTGAGTATCTAGTGGCAACACCACGAAACTGCTTCATGTCCGAGAACACGTTCTCCGGAAGGTGACGGCCCTTATAATGTTTCGTATCGTACTCCGCGGGATTGGTGCGATTTGAGCGTGGCGGAATGGTAGCCATGATTCCCGCATTAGCGAGTATGCCACGAATTTCATCAGAGTCATAAGCTTTATCTCCCAGAAGTTCACCGATGTTTTTGAGTCGAACGCCTTCCAGCAGATTGACGAGTTCGGGTGTCTCACTTCGACTCCCTGGCAGTACTATGGAGCGGACGGTTTTTCCATTTCTGTCAACAAGCACCATAATTTTGGTACTCAAACCTCCTCGACTCACGCCAATACCCTGCACTTTTCTTGACTCTTGAGGGGTGAGTCCATTTCGTCTTGCACCAGTGCCGTGCTGATGAACTCTGGAGATAGTCCCATCAACTGCTACAACCGTGAGGTCGAAAGCCTTTCCTAGCGCCAACATTAACTTTTGGAAGACGCCATATCGATTCCAGCGGCAGAACCTTTTGAAGACGGTGTTCCATTTGCCGAACCTGTACTTCTGAAGGTCTCGCCACGGAATGCCGGTACGGAGGACGAAAAATATCCCTTCTAAAGTTTTTCGGTTATTGTTGCCCGTGCGACCTGGGTCTCCCTTCTTACCCGTCAGAAACAGCTTAACGCGCTTCCATTGTTTGTCCGTTAACATTGAGCGGTCGCCCTTCATAGCGTCCGCCTTCCGCTATGGATACAGAAAGGAAGATTGCAATAGAAATGGGTGTGATAGAAAAAGTTCTGCGCAGCAAGTCTGAAATTGCGAGCGTCAATCTCTGATACCGTGTGTCTACACCTATGGTATTCTTAACATGTAGGGATATTGGGTTTTGCCCACCGATGCCAGCACACTAGCGCCAACGAATACACCAGCATCTGTATGCTCTTGGTGTAGCCCTTCGTCCGTCGCACTAACCTATTCAACTTACTTCGCCATACCGAATGCAATCCCTCATTCCAGTTCACCGCACCTCCCTTGCCCACCACATGCCTGTTGCGAGGAAACCACCGATACACAGGATATGCATCACTCCGAAACAACTTTGCATCCGGTAAGCGCTCATACAAGCGCAAGAATGTGCCCTCGCTGCGGTCGCCCACCTCAAAGTCCACCCACCTGCTCCCATCAGCCTCTTCTACCACCGCCGTCCATATCCACACATCCTCACGCAACTCCGCACGCCGAGCACGCTTGTATGTCCACATCTCATCACAGGACACCACCGCAGCAGCACGCTGCGCCTCTGCTCCCTCAGTCCGCCTACGCCCACGCTCCCTCAGGCGCTCTAATGCCTCACGCCCCCTTTTTTCACCCATCCGTGAACCGCTGTGGCGCTGTACCCAAACACTCTGCCTACGGCGCTCAGACTGCTGCCTTCCAGATACATCTCAACCCCCTGCGCCTTGATGGCTGCGCTAGGGCGGTGATAGGCAGCATCAGGAAAGTAGCGGCGACCGCAGTCTCCGCATCTGTACGACTGCTTGCCGCGCGCCAAGCCATTTTTGCGCATCCAGTTGGAGCCGCAGTCGGGGCAGCGAATATCGTGGCGATAGGTACGTTCACGGGCCATAAGACACCTCACTGTGTTTGATGTTGTGACATAGTATAATTCATTATCTCTGTATATTGGGAATACCACACCTATGGCACTGTTGCGCATCAGTGCTTGATGAGGTAAAATGTATATGAGCCAATTAGCTTCCCTTATATTGATGTTGTGGAGGTATTTTGGTTTTCAGAAGTCGTCGGGGCTGCTACTCCGACGACTTCGTCTTTTTCTACAGGCGCATGATGATTTCGTTATCTTCTATATTAATCACTAATCTGTGTTATATACTTGTTATATTGCGGGTGAAAATTCAAAACAAAGTTGTATAAAATATTGAATATAGCATAGTACAATTACTACTCTACAAATGTTGTTTGCGCAAAGTCAGTACCAATTTCATTGTAAAATCGGTAACATTAGAAATCAGATAATTAGAGTATTAACCCAAGAGTGACTTATCACATCAATTATACAACTTTGGTACAAATATGCAATGACCCTGATGGAGAATTGAGTATGATTCAAAATATACATGGAAAGTTTAACCTGAACCATGATCTACCAGGGTTTCGTGAAGTACCCAATGACTACGATGTGAAATCTCTCATAACCGCGTTTAGTCAGAATGACCAAGAAGCGGCAGAATTGCTTTCCAAGGATATACTGCTTCTGCCAGAACGACTGAATCTTGCGGACAGAGCACCTATAAAAGAATATTACCCGGACAGCACCTCCAGTTTCCTCCGGTTCCTCGAGTCGGAGAAAGAACTGAGCACCGATATCTTACCTTGGTCCGATGATTCAACAATTATGCGCAGGAGCATGGACACTTGGCTCCCCATCATCAGTATTGCCGCCACGATATTGACACCGATAGTAGTGGAATTGGTACGGCACTACCTACTAAAGCAGGGAAATCAGCAGGATGATGTAGTACACTTGGAAATAGTTATGGATAATCGAAAATTTAAATACGATGGCCACATCAAAGACTTACACATTGTAATCGAGAAAACGAAATGCCTATGGGACAAATAGAACTATCGGATATAGAAAGCTATCCACATTTACGACCGGTGTACAAGGACATCGCGAGATTTAGCGAATTCCCAGATATGTTGTACCACTTGGACAACCTCGCAGAGTGGAAAAAGCGTGCGGTCAAAATACAAGAAGACGAACTCCAAGGCAAGATTATTTGGTGCATGGAGGGCTTGATAACCGGGCATTCTGAGTTCACATTAGCTCACAACTCTATGAAACTAGGCGACGTGGTAGACGCATTCCATAGGATAGAACGTATACTACATACGACACATTATATCCGTCGGCACATAAACGACCCCAGCGGAAAATTGGGATTGGACCTAATTCGCAACATAGCACAAAACTGGGTTATGTTGCTCGACCCACCTTATGGGTTTAGCCATGGTTCAATAGTAAAAAGAGCGTATTGTTCTATCTGCCAGACGAAAGTGGGAATAAGGTGGACATGTGGCCACATCAAAGGCGAGATATACGGTGGAGAACTATGTGGCCAAATTATAGAGGAACTTGAGATAGTTGAAGTTTCTATTGTCGAACGACCAGCGTCTTTAATATTAAGTAACCATACACAACGAATGCTCAATAGAGCCGAAAAGTTTAAGGAGTTGGCGGTAGCGTTTCCATTCAGGTGGTCGAAGACAGAAGCCCCCTGCGTTGCAGCAGTACCAGCAGGTTGTGAGGCGTCCACGCTGTGCCCATTCGCTCACGACGCCGTATCTCTCGCTGAAACCGCTCCAACCGAGATGTGGTCTTGTATCTAAACTGACCAGTACCCAGATGCGCCAGTCCCTTGGTCAGCGCCTTCTTACACCACATCAGCCCACGACCACTCGTCAACTTCACTATCTGTGCAGCCAACTTCCTCGCCTCAGCCAAGTCTTCTGACATCAGCAACTCTTTGGCTTCGTCCCAGCCCACCTCGCCTATGTTGCGCCTGTACTCCCTGAGCAGATGGAACTGGCATAGCTGATGGGCTGTGCCTCGGCCATAGACCATTCCGATGGCAGAGGCTATCGCTCTGTCTCCATCGCTCACTAGGTGGGCAGGCTGCCTTACTCCTCGCTTATAGGCTTCGGTCAGCGTGTCTTCCCAACTCCCGAACGACGCCATTACGCCGCCCTTGTCATCCCGGAACACCTTCATCTCCTGCTTCCCACGACGAACACCCACCCACACTCCATCCATCTCCGCCACATCACCTTTCAGCTCAGGTCGCTCCAACTTCTCCTGCTTGATCCACTTGCACAAGGTGCTCTTGGCGAACCCATACATCTCGCCGACCTTGGCGTAACTCAACCCCATCGCCGCCAGTCTCACCGCCTCTTCGCGCGTTTTTTTGAGTACGACTTGCGGCGTTCCACATTGCCTACTAGCTCCATACCGCTCTGCATATCTCCGCACTTCCCACATCTGAACACGGGCATTGCCAAGTTCACTGCGCCATACTTGGTGATGAGTGTGCGGCGATAGCTGTGATGGCGTGCCATCGCTAGGTCGCAGGCTTTGCACATCGGCTTGTAGAGCATCAGCGCATCTTGGAGTGTGTCTTGTATTTCCTGTGTAACGGTCTTTTCTGCTTGCTCTTCCAGTCGGTATAGCATACCCATTCGTTTCCCCCCCCTCTGGTAATGTATGCCTCATTCTACAACTCAACCACCTGAATGGAAACGCTACCGAGTTGGCCGGGAAACTACTGTCACCGTACACACTATGGTACCCTGAATTGATAACTGACCTCAAGCAACACCCGTCATATCGAGATGTGAAATGTAACGAAAAATGCCCTTGTGGTTCGGGAAAGAAACTCAAGCAGTGTTGTAAATGCGGTTATCCTAAAATTAAGCACTGGGACATTCACATTGTTGTCATCTAACAGAATGTCTCGTCCTGCATAGGCTATCCTCATTCATTTTTCTTGCGCGGCATAGCTGACCTCATCTGCGCCTTAACGCTATCAGTTCGGAATGCTCATCAATCCGGTCGCCTTTACGCTTATGCGATTTCAGCGAGAGATAAGGAGTCCGGGGGTGAATGGGTACAGCGTGGACGCACCACAACCTGCTGGTACTGTTGCAACGGCGGGGGCTTCTGTCTTGGAGTACCCGAATGGAAATGCTACCGTTGTGGGCGATATTCTCATTGAAGAGAGTAACTCTTGATACCCGAATTGAACAAGCGCGGCAGTATGCTCTCCACTCACACTACATCCTAGGATGTGTTCCCAGCAACTCCCTCTCGAACCAATGCTTCGCCGCTTCGTTCCTCATTTCCGCTTCAGCCCGCAGGTAGCGTGCTTTCTGACGACGCCGGCCAACTTCGGCAGCGATGGTTTGTTGAACCGACAATGCTGGAATCGGAACTTTAAGATTGGCTACATCATAGTTGGTGAGGCGGGGACGTGTGCTGCCGGTCATCATATGGACGGTTTGCGCTAGAACCACATTACTACGCAGTATAGCTGCAAGGTAATCGGGCAGCAATGTTTCGGTGTCTTTAATTCGCAGAACATAGAACTCAGTAGAGCAAGTACCATCGGTCTCCGCACGGTATACTTTGTTTAGATAGGGAGCCATACCTGCAAAGAGAATATCGTGGGGCTGATAAGCAAAACAACTCCCCGACGCTGTGTCTGTGGCGTTGGTAAGTTCTCCAGTGTGGCTTTGTATATGGGACATGCCTAAGTAAGGTTCGGTTGGCGCTTTTAACTTCTTGCGCTCAAAGCAAACTATATCCGACAGTGAAACGATGCCCAATCCGTCAGGTGGAATATCTAGCGAACGCAATACCATAGTCCGTTCCGGGTGATAGTAGTCCGAATCGATGCGAAATTGCCCGCGTATTTGTGTGGGCATAACCGCATAGGCTCTGCGCAAATCAGATTTCGGCAGTGTTAACCCCAGTGTGTCTAGCACGAAATCGTTCACATCAGACATCAGACTATCAGCCTCAGCGACTTTGGCCTTGCAGTCAGCACGAGCGGCGTTCATTACATTCAGCAACCTATCTTGTTCAAGCAAATCTGGCAACGGAATTCGGATGCTTCGAATTGCTCCATAATTAAGAGCTGCCCTTGTCCCTCCGGAAACAAAACGATTGGATAGATTTTGACCGATGGGACAGTTTAGCCATTCACTAAGAAACTCTAGACGGTAACGAGTAGTGTCAACCCGCAAGCGAGCGATATGCTGGTTTATATTGGCGGGCAAATGTTCTTTATGGACAACCGCTGCCGAGCCTACTCGTCCGGTGATAGTCATAAGCACATCACCGACATCTAGTTGCGAACGTGCCAGTTTGTTTTGATGCACCTTTTCGGTGATATATTTCAAATTCCGGTCTAAAATCTCCCCGTCCTCTACATTCAGTATTCGCAGAAATCTCACACCAGAAGCAGCATAAAGCGAGTTATCACTTCGCTTTGATGTTGCACCGCCTGCTATTGACAGCAGAATCTTATTCATCTCAGGCATGTCTATTGGTGCCGCATCTAAGTTTGCGTTCAATAACGTATAGCGCGGATGATTAAACCAGCCGTCTAATCTGTCTGTGGTATCACCCCGTCGCACCGCGAAACATTGCGCGGTAGCGGGGTCTACACTAAAAAAGGTGTGGGGTCTTTCTTGAATTTCTGATACTCACCAACGATACCAGTACCAGAAATCACCTCACGGCGGCGCTCACTCCAGCCGAGTTCGTCATGGTTCCAATCGTACCAGACTCGATAGTCTAACAGATCGCATCTTTGAATTTCTACCTTTTCATTACCATGTTCTTCGGACTCCACAGTCACTTTAAATGTCTTATCCCCGGTGGCATCGTAGCCGATGTTCTCGGTGAGTGCCATAAATATGGGCGTTTTGTTGCAAATAGATTCACCGGGATTGAGGCGGCGAAGAAAGACGATGCTGGACTTGACGCCGGCGTTGTAGTGTTGAAAAGCGAACGGTGGTAGGCTGACCACTGCCAATAGTTGGAAGTGATTTAATAACCAGTGTCGTACGCCCTTGAGCGATGAGTTAGCAAGAACGCCGTTGGGTAATACCACGGCAGCACGACCGGTTCCAGGCTTGAGGAAAGAGTGGATTCGCTCAAGGAAAGCGATTTCCGTTTTAACGCTAGCGCGGGTTTTCACAGCATTTATGCTGCGATTCGCCCCCCCCCCCCCCCCCCCCGTTATCCTCTTCTCCGATGATATCCGTATGAAGCGGATAGTTCTTGCCCAAATAACGCATTAGCTCAAACTGTTCGAGATAGCCATCACCTTTTACACTGCGCCGGATATTGGCCCCGAATGGTGGATTGGTCAGAATCAAGTCGAACTTGCCTTTTACCAAAGAGCGGTTTTTGTCTTCAAGATTTTTTAGAAAGTCCAGAGCGTCATGGCCGGTGATGTTGGTGTGACCATCGTCGTGAATAATCATATTCATCTTGGCGACGCGTGCTAGCTCGTCGTTGATCTCAATGCCAAACAGGTTGTTCTGGGCGAAGTCGTGCCAGTATTGAAAATGCTCCACTGTGCCGGGCGTCTGTACTTTATCGGCTTCGCGGCGTACATGATCGAGGGCATAGAGCAGAAAACCACCGGAGCCGCAAGCCGGGTCAAGAATGAGGTCAGTGCGAGACGGTGAAAGCATAGCCACGACGAAAGCAACTAGTTCACGGGGAGTAAAATACTGACCAAAATCACCCTTGAAATACCCGCCCATAAATTCCTCGAAAGCGACGCCCTTAGTGTCAAGCTCGGTGCGGTCTAGGGAAATACCCTCTAGATGCTCCACACATTGGGCTAGGATGGGTGGTTCGATGCTAATACTTTCAGTAAAAACATCCGGTTCCTGAGCCTTTTCATATTCGTAGAGTTTGTAGATGCGCTGGGCGAGTCTGGCAGCAGTTTCCCCGGCGCTGCGCTGAAAGGCGTATGGCTGACCATCCGCCCGCTCTAAATCTTTTTCGTCCCTGTGTTTGATGAAAACAATTTTAGAAAACTCGCCGAAAGCGGCGACAGTATTGCGGCGTCCGCCTTCCCAGAGGGTTTCATGGCACTTGCGGATGGCGGCGCGCAATTCCTCTCTGGAAACAGCGGCCAAGTCTTTACCCGGCGATTTCTTGTAAAAGCGCCATTTTGGAGGATTACCGTAACGCACCGGAATATCGGTTAGATGGTTACTGTCGCGCTCGCCGGGTGGGAATATGTCAAAACGCAACATACGGCGAGTGAGACCGGACACCGCTCCGCAGTAGTTCGCGCCCAAGCTAGCTCTGTTACCGCAAGCCTGTTCGATGGATTGGTCAAATTGGGCGTCCGAAATATCGGACCGCTTGCACTCGAAAACGAAGTAGGGCGACTTCAATTCGTCGTCCTTGTAAATTACTAGGTCGGCGTAGTCGTTAGGCGTACGTCGAGGAACGTTGACCTCAAAACTGACACGCTCCGGCGGGTATTCATACTTATAAAGCAGTTCGGCCCAAAGATCAGCGCGAACCTTTTCTTCCGGATCGCTCCAACGTTCGGAGTGGTCGGCGACTACGTAGCAGATACGCTCATTGCGGCCTTCGCCGATTATCTCAGCGTGGCCATCTGCCAGGGCACGGTTCAGATAAGTCTGATTATTAGGGTTCTCTGCCAAAACGACGCCTTCTTTGGACAAATGCACTGAATTCTATAGCTGCAGTTAAATTCATCTTGCTCTGCATTCTATGAATTTTTCACTTCCTAGTACCCTACTCAATTTATAAACACATCCTAAATAAACTTCAGTGGAGCCTATCTGTCATATAAACTGGGCCGTATTGCCAACCCTTTTTATTGGCGTGGTGTGCAAGTATTTTGGCGACAACTTTCATCCTAGATTTTGTCAGAGCGTGAAAATCTATTAGAACATGCTCAGGGAAAGGGGTTGGGTCAGGCTTGACTGATGTGCCTTGAGTATGACACTCATCTTGTGTTACAGCCATAACGCCAACCGATTTGTTATTAAGTTTACATCTAAAATGAACCCATGCTTCATATGGGGTAATCTTGTCTCCGTTATAGACAGAGAGCATTCCTTCATCTTTCGGGGTAGGCTTAAATGCTTGAGAGGTTACTCTTCCGTCTTGTACCCAAGCAGGGTTGATTTGCCTTAAGAGCAGGGTTGCACCATTCACTTTGTAACAGACCTCAAGCGAAGCAACTCATTCACCAACCAGTTCCATGCATCAGGAGCGTCTAAACTGATGTCCTTTTCAACTGATTGCCCCGTATCAATGTCAGTAGCATGCCATTCAGCGTAATGAGTAGTCAGGTCAACCTCCAAGATGATTTCATTCGCGCCAATAGACCACTCTATCTGAATGTTTCCCTCTGGTGTTGGATATAGATATAGTCGAGGAAGGTTATGTTGGATGTATCGTACTGATAACTGCTCCGATAACCAGTCGATTCCTTGATCCGAAGGAGCTTTCCCATAAGTTTCTCCCCATTGTCTGGGTGGTTGCATTCCATCGGCCCATCCATCATTTAAACCTTTTAGTTCTTCGAGTCGGCGATTTATGCCAAAATGATCGTCGTCGGACACTCTATCGCTTTCGAGCACTACAAGTCTGTCCAATGCCATATGGTCAATAGGAATGAAACTGAGAATAAATACCTCTCGACTATTACGAGAGTTAATTACTCCATTGGCTTCAGTGTTCGTTTCAGGACGCATTGTAGATTGAGCAATGCCAATACCGGTTGAAGCATCTGACTGTCCAGCAGGTGCTATTCTAATGTTTTTTTCTAACCTCCAGTCTGATACATGCTCAATCATTTCCTTTGTAGCGTTGTATCGTATCGTATCTCGGTGATTCGGGTTTTGTTGCAAGTAGACATCATCATTAATAGTCCAACCGTTGCTGTGAGCGTAGTGACCAGAAAATGCTGCAAGATTATCAAGCAAGTTATAGGATTTTTGGACAGATTGGCCCAACGAGATTATGTCGGTAGATACATCTTCTCGCGTCGGCAGGACTACAGAATGAATTTTATCCCAAATATCCCAAAGATTACTAGACTGTAGAGATGCAGTACTCTTGGTCATGGCTAACTACCTTTGTCTAACCATCGCACGAATTTGTGTGCCTGATCCCATATCTCTCGTAAGGAATCTTCCATCTCTTCCTGTGCAGGTACGCATTGCTTATCTTGATGCAGATTCAGGCTCAGAAAAACCCTTGAGGAATTTTCGTCGTTAAAGCGCGGCTCAATAGCAACTGTCCAACGTTTTTCATTACTGTCCACAAATATCATTCTGCCACTTCCGCCGGAGATTTGCCATCCATCATTCCATATGTCTATATTGAATAACCTATCCCCTATATAGCGAAATGCTGAAATGCCGTCGTCTTGGTCAAAGACTAATTCAATGTTAAACCCGAAAGCCCGAGGCGTATAGTCCGAGTCGGAGGTGCTACTAATCGCTTGACCAGCAACATCGGCAAGTCTGGCTATATCTTCTCGTGAAGGATAGTCTCTGCTAATTGTCGATCTTAATGAAGATATTTCTAGCGCAATTCGGTCCCTGTTTAGAACGAGGGTATATGTTGGTTCTGTGACGCCTAGAGGTGCATTCGTCACGAGGCCAGCCCCGGCTATCTGAACATCTGTCTCAATAGCAAGTCTGAAATCATTAACTTCTTCTAGTGTGCGTAGCAAGCGGTAGCCGACCAACACGACATCGATCTTTACTACATCCAGTATCGTGGCAACCATCTCACTCCCCTAATGCAATTAGTATTCGTCAACTATCCCAAGGAACACACATATTTTAGTATGCAATTTTACCACAATTAAATGTTTTGGGTAGTGTGGGTAGCGTTTGGTAGCGTTTCGGTGTTCTTAACATGTAGGGGTGTTGGATTTTATCCACCGATGCCAGCACACTAGCGCCAGTGAATAAACCCAGCACCAAATACATCTCGACCGGGTATTATTAATATGCAGGGATATTGGATTTTACCCACCGATGCCAGCACACTAGCGCCAGTGAATAAACCCAGCACCAAATACATCTCGACCGCCTGTGCTTTGAGCGCAGCACTAGGGCGGTGCTAGGCAGCATCAGGGAAGTATCGGCGACCACAGTCTCCGCATCTGTACGACTGCTTGCCGCGCGCCAGCCCGTTTTTGCGCATCTAGTTAGAGCCGCAGGCGGGGCAGCGAATATCGTGGCGATAGGTACGTTCACGGGGCCATAAGACACTTCACTATGTTTGATGTTATGACCCTATTGTAACTCATTATCTCTTTATGTTGAGAATACCTTTTGTTCGTCCATTTCTATATGTTACGATATTTTTAATTACGAAAATCGTAACGTTGCCTGCGTAATTTGCGCTTCAATGGAGTTGAGTTCCTCGCATCTGATATATGGTACAGTTTATGCAAAACAGGCAAATCGGCTCTAAATCGGCGCTTTTGGTGTCTGAAATGGCGATTTTCAGTCCGGAAATTCTGAATGTCAACACGCCCTAGTTGGTTTATGAGTTTTTCAGCATAGGATATAGCCGTGCGGCTTGGAAGCAGTTATTGGTGAATAGTTGCACTTTCCTTGCTTTCTATGGGATTGATTGCAATCGGGTCTCGACCGACTTCCAATTCTAAATTTTCGGCTGAACTGATACACTGCGCCCTGTTGGAAGTTAATCATAGTTGTAGAGTGTTAGGGATCTGTGGCAGGTATGGCTAGTAAGAAGAAGGTTTTTGCGACGCGTGGGCACATCATCCCGGATGGGCTTGCGTATCTGGCGGAGATGTACGATGTGGAGATATGGCGCGACGATGCGCCGCCGTCCAAGTGCATCCTGAAGGCGAAGGCGCAGCAGTGTGAGGCGCTGGTTACGGAGATAACCGACATCGTTGACAGCGAGGTGTTAGATGCGGCGGTTGCGCTCAATGTGGTGTCCAATCGTGCCGTGGGAGTGGACAACATAGACATCCCCGCTGCTACGCGCAACGGCGTGCTGGTGGGCAACACGCCGGGGACGCTGCACGAATCCTGTGCCGACTTTACGCTGGGGCTAATCCTGTCGCTGGCGCGCAACATTGCCTATGGGGACAGGCGCATCCGCGGGGGCGAATGGAAGGTGTTCGACCAGATGCCCTATGTTGGGACTGATGTGCACGGCGCTACGCTGGGCATCGTGGGGATGGGGCACATTGGGGAGGCGGTGGCGCGGCGTGCGGCAGCGTTCGATATGCGCATCATATACCATTCGCGAACCCGCAAGCGGGAGGTGGAACGGCGGCTCGGCGTGGAGTGGCGCATTGGGCTTGACTCGGTGCTGCAAGATGCGGACTTTGTGTCCCTGCATGTGCCGCTGACGCCGCAGACCGAGCATCTGATAGGTGCGCGCGAGCTTTCGTTGATGCGGCAGGATGCACATCTCATCAACACCACGCGCGGGCGGACGGTGCATCCGGGGGCGCTGTACGATGCGCTCGCAGGCGGGGTGATTGCGGGTGCGGCGCTGGATGTAACCGACCCTGAGCCGATTCCGCACGACCATCCGTTGCTAACATTGGACAATGTGGTGTTCACGCCGCACATATCCAGCGCAAGCCGCCAGACCTTGCGCCGCATGGGGCAGATGGTCGCCGACAATGTGGTAGCCGCTCTGGAAGGCAAGCCGATGCCCTCTTGCGTGAACCCGCGCTGAGGAATGCCCGGTCAGCCGTCAGCCCGCCCTCTCTTACGCAAGGGGAATGGGGCGAGGGTTAGGGAACGGGCATCTTCGACGGCGCGATGCTTGAAGCGCTAGGGACGGCGGCAAGCGTGCGGCGAGTGAAGTCGGCAAGCCTGTCGATTGTGGCGGCGAGGGCGGTTTCCCAGTCGGGAGCATTGCGGTCGCGTTCCAGAAAGTCCATCGGCAGGCGTATCTGCGTGTTGCCGATTTGGACGCGGCGTCCGAGGATGCGTTGCAGTGGACGGCGAGCACCGCCGATGTTCGTCCCATATCGCAGCACGACTTGGGTGCGCTCGCGGGTGATGGAGCGCACGCCGGCGGTTTTCGCCTGCAGCTTGAGCCGCGCTATGTATAGCAGGTTCGCTGCTTGCCATGGCAGCGGCCCGAAGCGGTCGCGCAGTTCGTCTTCTATGTCTTCCACTTCGGCGGCGTCTTTGAGCATCACGATGCGCTGGTAGATGCCCAGTCGCATCGGCAGGTCGGTGATGTAGTCTTCTGGGATGCTTGCGGGGATGCCGATTTCGACGGCGGGCATTGGGGGCGGCTCTATGGTGGCGGACTGGCTGCTGTCCCTTGCCGAACCCGCTGTGTTGTCGGCGGGCGCTGCGCCGTTCTGTGCCGAGTGGGAGCGAAGTTCCTCGACGGCGTTGGACAAGAGCCGTGTGTACAGGTCGAAGCCCACGGCTTGGATGTTCCCGCTCTGCTCTGATCCGAGGATGTTGCCTGCGCCGCGAATTTCGAGGTCTTTCATCGCGATGCGGAAACCCGCGCCCAGTTCGTTGGCGTCCAGCATGGCGCGCAATCGCTTTTCGGCGGCTTCCGTGAGGCTTGCGGATTGCGGTGTCATTAGGTAGCAGTATGCGCGGCGGGCGCTGCGTCCGACCCGCCCCCGGAGTTGGTAGAGCTGGGACAGCCCGAGCGTGTCCGCGCGGTTGACTAGCAGCGTGTTCACGCGGGGAATGTCCAGCCCGGACTCGATGATGGTGGTGCACACCAGCACATCGAGGTTGCCCTCCGCAAACTCCAGCATCACATCTTCGAGTTCGCCTTCCTGCATCTGTCCGTGTGCGATACCTACGCGAGCCTCGGGGACGAGCCGTTCCACATAGCGCGCCATCTGCTCTATGTTGTACACGCGGTTGTGCAGGAAATAGACCTGCCCTTGTCGGTCTATTTCGCGCAGGATGGCTTCGCGCACTAGGGCGTCGCTTATCTCGGACACATATGTCTTGATGGGCAGGCGCTCTTCGGGGGGCGTCTCGATCGTGCTCATATCACGGACGCCGGCGAGCGCCATGTGCAGGCTGCGCGGGATGGGCGTCGCCGACAGCGTGAGCACATCCACCTCGCTGCGCATCTGCTTGAGCCGTTCCTTGTGCGCCACGCCGAAGCGCTGTTCTTCGTCCACTATGACCAGACCGAGTTCCTTGAATTGCACATCGTTTTGGATGAGACGATGCGTGCCGATGCAAATGTCCACCTTGCCTTCTGCGATGCGTTTTACCACGCTGCGCTGCTCTTGCGGCGTGCGGAAGCGGCTGAGCACCTCAACGCGCGTGGGGAATGCGCTGAGCCGCTGTGAGAAGGTGGTGTAGTGTTGCTGTGCTAGCACGGTTGTGGGGACGAGCATGGCGACCTGCTTGCCGTCCATCACCGCCTTGAATGCCGCCCGCAGCGCAATCTCCGTCTTGCCATAGCCCACATCGCCGCACACCAGCCTGTCCATCGGCTTGGGCGACTCCATATCGGCTTTCACATCGCTGAGCGTGGCGCTCTGGTCGGGCGTTTCCTCGAAGGGGAACGACTCCTCGAGTTCGGATTGCCAGCGTGCGTCCGGGACGAAGGAATGTCCGGTTGCGAGTTCGCGTGCTGCATATAGAGAGAGCAGTTCGGCTGCCATATCGCGGGTTGACTGCTCTGCTCGATGCTTGGCGCGCCGCCATTCCTGTGTGCCGAGCCGCGTCAGGCTGGGCGGGCGTTCCATCGGCGCCACATACGGCGTTACGCGGTCTAGATGTTCCAACGGCACATAGAGCTTGTCATCGGCGGCGTACTCTATGCGGAGATACTCGCGGTCGTCTTGGTCGTCTTCACCCTTGATGCCGCGCACCGTGCCGGTGAACCTGCCGATGCCATGTTCCACATGCACCACATAGTCGCCGGGCGACAGCTCTGACAGGAAGGCATCGCGGACGGCGGTAACGGAACGGCGGCGGGTGCGGCGCTGCTTTGCCACGCCGAATATCTCCCTGTCTGTGAAGATGGCGAGTTTCCGTTCGCCGAGCGGCAGCATAAAGCCCTCGCTCAGACCGCCTGCCGCAGATTGAACCAAAGTGATGCGCCCGGTCGCGGAGATGGCGTCGGCGTCGGTGGCTAGAAGGGCGGACAGGTCGGCGTCGCCGATGATTTCGGACAGACGGCGCGAGTGATTGGTAACTGCGACCACCGTTGCGCCGTCAGCCTCGCTCAGTTCCCATATGTCCTCGACGAAGCGTTCGATGTTGCCGTAGTACATACTCGAGGGCTGGAAGGGCATGGCGATGGGTTCGTATCGACGGCGTCTTGGGCTGCCTGTCTCGACGGCGTTTTGCGACCTTGCGGAGTTGGTGGTTGATGACCCTGCGAAGGTAGGCGAGCCTGCCGCAGCCAAGCCGTACTCATCCTCCCAAGGGGGCACTTGTGGGGCTGATGTTTGCACATCGAAGCGGTGGGAGAACCGAGCGAGTTGGTTCTCAATTTCGTTCAGACTGATGTAGGACGAAGGGAAATTGCGGGGTAGTTCGCCGCGCTGCTCTTTCGTGCGGCGCAGTTGGTGGGCGCGTTCTTGGATTTCCCATGCGGCGTCGGCAATTTCTGGCGGGTTATAGGCGATGAGCAGCGGTTTGCCAGTGTCTGCTTCGGCGTCTTGTTCGCTTGAAAAGTAGTCGAGCAGGCCGGCGCGGTTGAAGAAGCCGGCGTAGAAGCCGCGCTCCTCCACATCTTGCCCCTCTGCCAGAAGATCGAGTTCGTCTTGGATGCGCTGTTGGGCTTCGGGCGTGCAGTTTTCGGGGTCGATGCTGTGGGTGAGGCGTTCCAAGTCGTCGAAAGATGCGAATGTGGGCAGGATTTCCTGTGCCGGCGGTATGTATACGGCGTCTATGGTTTCTGCGGAACGCTGCGTGGTGGGGTCGAACAGACGGATGCTGTCTATTTCGCTGCCCCAAAGTTCGATGCGCACCGGATTGTCGGCGCCAATTGGGAAGATGTCCAAGATACCGCCCCGCCTGCTGACGAACCCGGGTCCGTGAACGGCGGCTTCGAATCGGTAGCCAAGTCTGTGCCACAGATCGAGTGTGTCGGTCAGGTCTAAGTGTTGGTTGCGGCGGAGTGTGTGGCTTCCGGCTGTGAAGGCGCTCTTGGCTATCGTGCGCTGCATCAGCGCTGGGACGGACGCCACGACGATTAGGGCGTCTTGTGCGGGGCTGGCGTCATTCTCATAGTTGACCAGTGCGGCGAGGGTTTGCAGGCGGCGATGCAGGGTTTCGGCGTCCGAGTCGAGGCGCTCGAATGGCAGGATTTCGGATTCGGGGAAGTGAAGCAGTCCGGCGTCCGAGCTGTGCCAAGCAGCAAGCTGCTCGTGAAGGCGGCGGGCGTCCTCGGGGCGCGGCGCAACCACGAGCGCCGGCGCGGCAAGATGCTGTCGCAGGGCAGCGAGAACGAATGGCACGGCGCTCCGTAACATGAACGCCTCCGCTCTATGCCGCCCGTTCAGCAGCGCAGTTCGCAGCCTGCGATATTCGGGGAGATCGTCCAACAACTCGCGCAGCGCCGCAATGCTCATATCAAGTCTTTCAGTATTTCAGATGGTTAGCCCAGTCGTCGGTGGGTTCATTCGCACCGTGCACTTGGCGATTTCATCGCATGGCTCATTCGCGGATGTGCCGATTGTGCGGGGCGTATGCAACACACGCAAAGGCTTCGCCCGACGGTGATAAGCGGGCAAGCCTGCGTATTATTGTAGCACTTCGTTGGCGGAGCTATCAGGCATTTAAGGCGTTTGAGTACCCCAGATAATTCCTGTGGATTGTGGGTGATAATGCGTCTCAATGTTCGTCGGTTGCTATAAGGCGAGTGTCCCTTTCGACTTCGGCGATGTTCGCCTTATTTTGTTGTACAATTGGGCGTGTTATGCCTTTTGCGTAGGCGAGAAAGCACTTACAGTGTCGCCGGTCACCGCAAGCGTATCCAGCCTATTCAAGGACGAAGCATTCGTGGAAGAATCTGCTCTTGTCGGTGAGTTCGCCATCATCATGGCGGTCGCTAGCATCGCCATAGTGGTGTTCCAGTGGCTGCGTCAGCCCCCGGTGCTGGGCTATCTGCTTGCGGGGGTTATCGTAGGCCCCTTTACGCTGCCGCTCTTTGGTTTGGCTGCGCCCATCACCGACACACACACCATACGGCTGGTGGCAGACCTCGGGCTGGTGCTGCTGCTGTTTGCGCTGGGGATGGAGTTCGGCTGGAATCGCATACGGCAGATGGGGTTGCGCGTAATCCTCATAGGCACAGTGGAAATCATGTTCATGATTGCGCTGGGCTTCGAATTGGCGACGCTGCTCGGATGGAGCGGCATGGAGGCGATCTTTCTTGGCGCCGCCATCTCCATCAGCAGCTCTGCCATCATCGTAAAGGTGCTGCGCGACTCGGGGATGCTGATGCAAAGCCACGGACGCCTTATCGTGGGCGTGCTCGTGGTAGAGGATTTCGCTGCCGTGCTGCTGTTGAGTGTGCTGTCTGGCTTGGCTACTAGCGGCACTGCGAACCTCTCGGACATAATGGATCTAGGGGCGAAGCTGGGGCTGTTCTTGATGTGCGCGCTGTTTGGAGGGGCGTTGCTTGCGCCGCGCATCATCAACTTCGTGGCGCGTTTCAACTCTCGGGAGGCGCTGCTCATCGTCGGGCTTGCGATGTGCTTCGGGCTTGCGCTGGTGGGCGTCAGTCTCGGCACATCTGCTGCTGCGGGAGCGTTCATCATAGGCACAGTGTTGGGCGACACCGAGCACGCGGAGACGCTGGCGTCGACGATGACGCCGGTGCGCGATGTGTTCGCCGCGCTGTTCTTCGTGTCCATCGGCATGCTGATAGACCCGTCCGTATTGGGGCAGTACATAATACCCTCGCTGATAATCGCCGCGGTGTTTATGGTGGGCAAGACAGTCGCCGTTACGCTGGGGACATTCTTCGTGGGACATGACGGCAGGACATCGCTGGGCGTGGGGACGGGAACGACGCTGATGGGAGAGTTTTCGCTTGCGATGGTGAAGACGGGCGTAGACCATTCGGTAGTGGGTGCGTTCATGTATCCGGTGGTAGCGGCGGCGACTGCGATAACATCGCTGTTCTATCCGCTGCTCATGCGCTCGTCTGCACCGGTGAGCAACTTGCTGGAGCGCCGCTCGCCGCGTCTGCTGCGGCGGTACATCAGCAGCCTGTCGCGCTCGCTCATATCCATGCGCGCGGTGTTTGGGTTGCAGAACGAATTCGCGCGCCGGGTGCGGCGGTCGGTGCGCGTCATAATCGTGAACTTCGGGCTGATGGTGGTTATCATCGGGGTGGGAACGGTCGCTCTGCGCTTTGCAAACCTTCTTGTTACGACTTTCGACCTGCGTCCGGGGATGCTGGGGCTGGTGGTCAGCGCGCTGGTTGTGGTGATGTGCATGCCTCCGTCGGTGTTAATATGGGGGGCGCTCAATCGGATGACGGACGAGATTTCTACATTCATCCTCCGTGTGGAGCATCATCGGACTTACTTGCTGGGCAAGGTGGATCTGCACGATGTGCTGCAATACAGCATTCTGATACTGATGATAGCGATGCTTGGCATATGGAGTATGCCGTTCATATCTAACCTCGTGGTGCTGGGCAGCTTCTCCACCCCCGTCGCAGTGGTGTTCCTGCTGGGGTTGATAGGGCTGATGTGGCGCGTGTCGTTCAAGATACATGGGATAATGGCTGCCACATTCAGCCGCACATTTCTTGGCGACCAAGAGGACGAATAAGGGGGCAGTGGAACGGGAATTGCGCCTGCACCCCTAATCCATTGGCGTTGCGTTGCATCGTGGCTGCGCTTTCGTGTGTGCGCCATATCGCAGTATGGGGTATATTATGCGTCAGACAGATGCGGGTCGAGATATATAGAGAGACACGACTAGCGAATTGGCGCTGAAAACATGATGGAACAAGATGATAGGAGGGCGAAAATGAGGCTAGAGGGTAAGACTGCGTTGATTACTGGGGCGGCGGCAGGCGTGCAGGGCGATCTGATGGGCTTTGGCGGGGCGGCGGCGTGGCTGTTCGCCGGCGAAGGCGCAAATCTTGTGCTGGGCGATATCGACGAGCAGATGGGCGAGCGCACTGCGGCGCAGCTCCGAGAGCACGGCCACAGCGCTGTGTTCACGCGGCTGGATGTTACCAGCGAAGCCGACTGGCAGGCGGCGGTGCAGCTCACGATGGACACCTACGGCAGTTTGGACATTCTCATCAACAACGCCGGCACTAGTTCCCGCCCGCGCGTAGAGGATACGGATGAGCAGATGTGGGATGGACAGATGGATGTCCACGCCAAGGGCGCTTTCCTCGGGATGAAGTACGCCATACCGCAGATGCGAAAGGGCGGTGGCGGCTCTATCATCAATGTGTCGTCCATATATGGGCTGGTTGGCAGCGAAGGCTCGACTGCCTATCATGCGGCAAAGGGCGCAGTACGCATTTTGACCAAGTCCGCTGCTGTGCAGTATGCCGCTGAGAACATTCGCGTCAATTCCATACACCCCGGCTTCTGTGCCACACCGATGACGCGCGCAAGCTTCCAAGACGAACAGCGCTACGGGTCTCTGATGGAGCGCATACCGATGGGCAGGGTAGGGCAGCCGCAGGAACTGGCGCAGGGGATGCTGTACCTAGCGTCCGACGACTCCGCCTATGTTACCGGCTCGGAGCTTGTCATAGACGGCGGCGTTACGGCGCAGTGATGCAGCAGACTGATGCAATATCCGCCGTATGGTTCATGTACGGCGAGAATGGCAAACCGCTTGGCAGGCTGTATGCGGGTGAGGACGCAGCGCCGCCGGTTGTGGGCGCACCCATCCCGGGCGACGGCTGGCAGGATGCTGAGGTCGCCGATGTGCGTGAGCTTGCGCCGACCTGCGCTATGCGGCGCTTTCGCGTAACGCTACGGATGCGGGTGTAGCTGGGGCGGCTTGTTCGTGCGCTACTCTTGGTTCAGCGTGGGCGAGCGCACTGGCGGCCCGAACTGCTCCGGCGTCAGGCGGATGACTTCCTTCTGATACACCTGCAGGCGGTATGAGCCGTTGTCCGATATGAACATGCGTCCCTGCGCGTCCACGATGACCGACTTGGGGTGGCGCAGGTACTTCTGTGGCTCGAGGTTGGACATATCCCGCAGGCGGTTGGGCGCTGCGTTCGTGAGCATGTATTCGCGCGCTATCTGCGACAGTGTGGCGTCGCCGAGGAACTTCTGCACATAGCGTGGCTCGGGGTTGAACATCTGCACGCGGTCGTTGCCCCAGTCCGCCACATATATGTCGCCGTCTGTGTCCACCGCCACATCGACCGGGCGGTTGAATTCGCCGTTGCCGTTGCCGCTGCCGCCGAATGCGGCGATGAACTCGCCGTCTGCGCTGAACTTTTGCACGCGGTCGTTGCGCCAGTCCGCCACATACACGGCGTCCTCGTCGTCCACCGTGATGCCCCAGGGCATGTTCAGCTGCCCCTTGTCGCTGCCGTGTTCGCCGAATGCGGCGATGAACTTGCCGTCCTTCGTGAACTTTTGGATGCGGTGGTTCATCGTGTCCGACACATACAGGTTCTCTTCGGTGTCGAAGGCGATGCCAGACGGATGGTCCAGCTGCCCCGTCTCACTGCCGCTCTCACCCCAGCGCGCTTGGAACTCGCCGTCCATGTTGAACACCGAGATCTTGTTCAGAAACTCGTCCGACACATACAGGTTCTCTTCGGCGTCAGAAGTGATAGCGGCGGGCCACATGAACTGCCCGTCATCCTTGCCCATCGAGCCGAAAGCGCCGAGGTCTTCGTCGGCGTACGAATACTTGCGGACTAGGGCGGCGTTGTCAGCGCGGCACAGCACATACAGGCGGTCGTCTGCGCCCAGCGCCACATCGATGGGGTAGTTCGTAAGCCGCCGCATCCCCAGCGCCTTGACATAGGGGAAGCCGCATCGAAGCAAGCCGTAAGGTCGCGCCATAGTTGCACCTCGCAAGAGTAGTGGATGTGGGTTTGGAGAGTAACAGCGTGGTTAAAAAGCCTTTGTCAGAGAGCAGCTGCCGGACGGATGCCATATAAGTACGGCTACTTTAACTTTGCGTGTTGCGGGTGTCAAGAAGCCTCCAGCCCGGCAGCCATGCTTTTGAAGCATAGAGAATTCATGCGACTGAATAGCCTTATAGTGCAGACATTATGGTATTATTGCGCGCATGACAGCGGTTAGTCTGTTAACGGGATGGATATTGTCAGGGGGAGCGCAGAATGAAAAGGATTTTTGTGTACATAGCCGTCTTGGTTGCAGGCGTACTTTTGTTCGGGGGGGGGGGGGGGGGGGTAAACGCTCTCAGCGCCTTTGACGCTGCTGCGCCTTGGAGTGAGAACGCCGAAGCGAACCAACACGCTGTGGACTGCGCCAACGGCATTGCCGTGCCGGAGCCGCAATCGAACCCCGGGCTGGTGTCGGACTGCGCGAACCTGCTGGCAGCGCTAGACTCATTCACGAACGGCCGATCTGTGCTGAACTGGTCGGCAAATCTACCCATCCACTATTGGGACGGCGTAGCCGTTCGCAGCGTAGGATCTGAATCGCGGGTGGCGGTCTTGGGTCTCCACCAAAAAGGTCTGATGGGCGAGATACCGTCAGAACTGGGTAGACTTACTAATCTGACAGGGTTGTATCTCTGGAGCAACCAGTTGACGGGCGAGATCCCAGCAGAGTTAGGCAGCCTTACTAATCTGACTAATTTGTGGCTTGATGACAACCAGTTGACGGGAGAGGTACCGTCATGGTTAGGCAACCTCACTAACCTGACAGGGTTAGGAGTCAGCTTCAACCAGTTGACAGGTGAGATACCAACAGAGTTAGGTAACCTTACTAACCTGACTAGGTTGTTGCTCGGCACCAACCAGTTGACGGGTGAGATACCGCCAGGATTGGGTAGACTTACTAATCTGACTGATGAGTTGTCCCTCAGCAGCAACGAACTGACGGGTGAGATACCGCCAGAACTGGGCAACCTCACTAACCTGACTGAGTTGCACCTCTGGAGCAACCAGTTGACAGGAGAGATCCCGGCAGAGTTGGGCAACCTCACTAATCTGACTGGGTTGTGGCTCGCCCACAACCAGTTGGCGGGAGAGATCCCGGCAGAACTGGGTAACCTTATTAACCTGACTAATTTGTGGCTCCCTAATAACCAGTTGACCGGGGAGATACCGGCAGAGCTAGGCAACCTCTCTAACCTCAAAGTTCTGGACATCGACAGAAACCAGTTGACCGGGGAGATACCGGCAGAGCTGGGCAACCTCACTAACCTGACAAAGTTGGACCTCAGCGGCAACCAGTTGACGGGAGAGATGCCAGCATGGTTAGGCAGTCTCACTAGCCTTGAACACTTGTCCCTCCACACCAACCAGTTGACCGGGGAGATACCGGCAGAGCTGGGCAGCCTCACTGACATGGTAAAGTTGGAGCTCAGCGAAAACCAGTTGATGGGAGAGATACCGACATGGTTAGGGAGTTTCACTAACCTGACACTGTTGTTGCTCGACACCAATCAGTTGACGGGCGAGATACCGTCAGAGTTGGGCAACCTCACTAACCTTGAACGGTTGCGGCTCAGCAACAACCAGCTGACGGGGTGTATACCGGCGGCACTGTTCGATGTGGATGACCACGATTTGGCGCAGTTGGGGCTGCCGTCCTGCGATGGCACGGCTATCCCTACGCCTATTGCCACATCCACGCCCACACCCGTACCCGCGCTCACGCCAATTCCCACGCCCACGCCCGTATCCACGCGGTCACCGGCTCAACCGCAAACCATTGCGCACATCGAGCGCCTCTCACAGGCCGGGTTCACATACGACGGGAGGGAGCGATACGAGAAGGTGAACGAGCTTTGCGCAAGCGCTCTTGCCGATGCACGCTCAGTCAGTTTCCTTGATGTGAGCCACACAGAGCGCGTCGCCATCGTTACGATCCAGTGGGTGTGCTACGACGCAGCAAACAAGCTGGGGTCGGGTGTTACACCACCTACACGCACGCCGACTGTGCCAGCCACATCGACGCCAACGCCTGCTCCGGGCGAAACGCCCACACCAACACCGACCGCAACCGTCGTGCCGACTAGTACGCCCACGAAGGTGTGCGAGTATCATGACGAACCCTCGGACACGCCGCTCATCAAGGGGCGCACGCTGTCAAACACAAAGTACTACTACACGCCCGAGCATCGGCTCTATGACCGCAGGTTCATAGTTGAGCGCTGGTTCTGCACGGTGGCAGAGGCAGAAGCCGCGGGATACATACCGGCACCATAGCAGCCAATAGCTGACGGCGATAATCGCCGACAAAGAGAACCCGCTCACGGGTGTTACCTGTGGGCGGGTTCTCTCTCGAAGAATATGTCCATATTGCGCATCCCAAGCGCACGCGCCGACGCAGTACACATGGTAGCATTGCGGGCGAGGCTGCGGTCAATCTGTCAGCAGTCAACGGTATAGATATTATCAGTGGAGCGCAGAATGAAAAGGATTTTCGTGTACATAATGGTATTGGCTGTCAGCGCTGCGCTGTTTGCGGCGGTGGCAGGCGCGGATGTAGTAAGCACCTTCAACCTGACCGCATCCGGAGGCGGAGACGAAGCGAACCAAGTCGGGCAGCCGACCATGCCCACGCCTCCGCCCGGTGGATGGCAGCTCCCGCCGCGCGGGGAGAAGACCCCGCCGAAGTATGAAAACATGGACTACATGCTCAACCAAATCGCAGACGACTATGAGCAAAGCGAGCGCTCATTTGCAGCAGAGAGAAATGCAGCGGGCAAAGCGCCGGTGAGCCGACAGGCATCGGTCGCCGTAACCTTCTACACCGACGCGGCGCAAACCCAAGCGATAGCGCAGTGGCTCACGGACGCAGGCGGCGATCCGCGCAACATCGGGGAAGACTACATCGAGGCGTATGTGCCCGTGTCGCTGCTGGGCGAAGCGTCCGAGCAGCCGGGCGTGCTGAGCATACGCGCAGTCATCCCGCCGCAGCGAGCGCAAGGAACACCGCCAAGCGAAGGCGCCGAAGCTCACGGTTCGCTGGCATGGAACGCTGCCGGCTTCAGTGGACAGGGCGTCAAGGTGGGCGTCATCGATGCCGGAGAGGGTGGGTTTACAAGCATCAGCTCCCTAGTGGGGACAGAACTGCCGCCCATCGCCGATGCCCGATGCTACACCGACCTTGGAAGGCACTCCTCGAATATTGCGAGCTGCGAAGTGGGCGAGTATGTACACGGCACAGCAGTTGCAGAGGCGGTGGCTGACATCGCCCCCGAAGTGTCGCTCTACATAGCCAACCCATATTCTATGGGAGATCTCCGCGCCACCGTCGACTGGATGGTCTCACAAGGCGTGCAAGTCATCGCCTATTCCATAGGTTGGACTTGGGATGGACCCGGAGACGGCACATCTCCATACAACATCAGCCCCCTCAATACGGTGGACAGGGCAGTGAGCGGAGGGGCGGTCTGGGTTAGTTCCGCAGGAAACGAAGCGCTTGCTACTTGGTTCGGTCAATTCAGAGACTCGGATGGCGACGGTTGGCACACATTCCCATCAAATCCAGACACCGAGTGCAACTTAGTATCTCTCGAACGGGGCGACCTGTTGGTAGCTCAGCTCCGATGGGACGATGTTTGGGATGGGTCGACCAAAGATTTAGACCTCTACCTGTATCGGATAGCCCACGACGGCAGTCTAATCCTCGTTGATGCTAGCTTATACCCGCAAATAGGGAGAACATTTGATGAACCTTGGGAGATAGTTTTCTACTTCGCTGAATCAGACGGGTCGTACTGCCTGAGTGTAGCACAAGTAAATGGGACAGTTCCTGGTTGGATTCAACTTAATTCTTTTATCGGCCAAGAATTAGAATTTGCTACTTTAAGCAGCAGCATCGGCAATCCGGCAGAGAGCGCCAACCCCGGAATGTTGGCAGTGGGCGCAGCACCTTGGATAGACACGGGAGTTATTGAGGATTTCAGCAGCAGAGGCCCATCCCCCGACGGACGGACAAAACCCGACATAGTAGGAGCCAACAGAGCATACTCGAGCGCCTATGGAGGCGGCTTCTGGGGGACGAGCCAAGCCGCTCCACATGTGGCGGGGATGGCGGCGCTCGTGCGTCAGCGCTTCCCCACATACTCCCCACAACAAGTTGCAGATTACCTCAAAGCCAACGCCGAAGCGCGCGGCAGTGTGCCAAACAACACATGGGGGCACGGGTTCGCCAAGCTTCCACAAGAACAGACAGAGGCGGTAACGCCCACGCCCATATCTGCCCCCACACCCGCACCTGTTCAGTCCCAGGTCATCGCGCATGTAGATAGCCTCTCACAGGCTGCGTCCACATACGACGGCAGGGAGCGATACGAGAAGGTGAACGAACTCTGCGTGAGCGCACTTCCTGATGCACTCTCAGCCAGAACCCTTGATGTGAGCGACGCCGAGCGCACCGCCATCCTGACCATCCAGTGGGTGTGCTACGACGCAGCGGACAAGCTGGGAACAGGCGGCACACCACCTACACGCACGCCGATACCAGCACCCACGCAGACGCCGACACCAACGCCAACACCCGCTCCGGGCGAAACGCCCACATCCACGCCCACACCCACATCGACGCCTACTCCGGGCGAAACGCCAACACCCACACCCACGCCCGGTCCGAGCGAGCCGCCTACATCCACGCCTACACCCATAGCAACCGCAACCGTCGTGCCGGTCAGCACGCCCACGAAGCTGTGCGAGTATCACCCGGCGGACGCGCCCTCCGACACGCCGCTCATCAAGGGGCGCACGCTGTCAAACGCAAACTACTACTACACGCCCGAGCATCGGCTCTATGGCCGCAGGTTCATAGTCGACCGCTGGTTCTGCACGGTGGCAGAGGCAGAAGCCGCGGGATACATACCGGCACCATAGCAGCCCATAGCAGCCGGCGACAACCGCTGACGAAGAGAACCCGCCTGCCGGTGTTACCGGGGGCGGGTCCTCTGAAGAATATGTTCATTTTACAGCGAGCGGACACAGCGCTTTGTGGTATCATAGCAAGGTAAATCGTAATTTGGACAAGGAGTGTTCGGTGAAAAGGATTTTTGTGTACATAATGATCTTGGTTGCAGGCGTACTTTTGTTCGGGGGGGGGGGGCAGCGTCCTCAGCGCCTTCGAAGTTACTGCGCCTTGGAGTCAGAACGCGGACGCGAACCAAGTCGGGCAGCAGCCCACGCCCACACCCCCACCCGGTGGATGGCAGCTCCCGCCGCTCGGGGAGAAGACCCCGCCGAAGTACGAGAACATGGACTCGATACTCAACCAAATCGCAGACGACTATGAGCAAAGCGAGCGCTCATTTGCAGCAGAGAGAAATGCAGCGGGCAAAGCGCCGATAAGCCGACAGGCATCGGTCGCCGTAACCTTCTACACCGACGCAGCGCAAACCCAAGCGATAGCGCAGTGGCTCACGGGTGCAGGCGGCGACCCGCGCAACATTGGGAAAGACTACATCGAAGCGTATGTGCCCGTGTCGCTGCTAGGCGAAGCGTCCGAGCAGCCGGGCGTACTGAGCATACGCGCGATAGTCCCGCCGCAGCGAGCACAAAGAACACCGCCAAGCGAAGGCGCTGGAGTGCATGGCTCGCCGGCATGGAACGCCGCCGGCTTCAGTGGACAGGGTATTAAAGTTGGTGTTATAGATGGAGGATTCGCAAATATAAGCTCATTAGTAGGAACAGAATTACCAACTATCGCCGGTGCCCGATGCTACACCGACATTGGAACATACTCCTCGAACATTGCGAGCTGCGAAGTGGGTGAGGATGTACACGGCACGGGAGTTGCTGAGGCGGTCGCTGACATCGCCCCCGAAGTGCAACTCTACATCGCCAACCCGCATTCTATGGGAGATGTTCGTGATACCGCCGACTGGATGGTCTCACAAGGTGTGCAAGTTATCGTACATTCCGTCGGTTGGATTTGGAACGGTCCCGGAGACGGCACCTCCCCATACAGCAACAGCCCTCTCAAGGCGGTGGATAGGGCTGTGAGTGGCGGAGCAATCTGGGTCAATGCCGCGGGAAACGAAGCTCTTGCTACTTGGTTCGGTCAATTCAGAGACTCGGATGACGACAGTTGGCACGAATACCTATCAACTGGAGACACCGAGTGCAACCGCGTGCATCTCAATGCGGGCGAAGGGCTGACTGCTCAGATCCGGTGGGACGATGTTTGGGGTGGAGCAACAAGGGATCTAGACCTTTACCTGTATCGGATAGCCTACGACGGCAGTCTAATCCTCGTTGATGCTAGCTTATACCCGCAAATAGGGAGAACATATGATGAACCTTGGGAGATAGTTTTATACCTCGCTGAATCAGACGGGTCGTACTGCCTGAGTGTAGCACAACATAGTGGAGCAGTTCCTAGATGGATTCAACTTCAATCTTTTACTAGTCAAGATTTAGAATTTGCTACTTTAAGCGGCAGCATTGGCAATCCGGCAGAGAGCGCCAACCCCGGAATGTTGGCAGTGGGCGCAGCACCCTGGTCCAACACAAACGTTATTGAAGATTTCAGCAGCAGAGGTCCAACCCCCGACGGACGGAAGAAGCCCGACATAGTAGGGGCAGACGGAGCACACTCTAGCGTATATGGGCATGGCTTCTATGGAACGAGCCAAGCCGCTCCGCATGTGGCAGGTATGGCCGCGCTTGTGCGTCAGCGCTTCCCAAACTACTCCCCACGACAGGTTGCCAACTACATCAAATCCAACGCCGCAAGGCGCGGCAGTGTGCCGAACAATACATGGGGATATGGGTTCGCCAAACTACCCCAGATAGCGGCGGCAACGCCCACGCGGACGCCAAGACCCACGCCCACACGCACACCAAGACCCACGCGAACACCGACGCCGACATCCACACCCACGCCTACACCAATTCCCATATCTACGCCTCCGCCCGCGCTCAGAGGCCAGTGCTCCAATGGCATTGCCGTGCCGCAACCGCAATCGAACTCCGGGCTGGTATCAGACTGCGCGAACCTGCTAGCAGCGCGAGACGCATTCACCAACGGCAACTCTGTGCTGAACTGGTCGCCTAACCTATCCATCCGCGAGTGGGACGGCGTAAGTATGAGCAGCTCATTCAGGACTGCGGCTCGGGTGGAAACGTTGTCCCTCTGGGGCAACGAACTGACAGGCGAAATACCGTCGGAACTGGGCAATCTCACTAACCTTAAACGGTTGACCTTGAGCATCAACCAGTTGACGGGCGAAATACCGTCAGAACTGGGCAATCTCACTAACCTTGAATCGTTGGACATTGATAACAACCAGTTGACAGGCATGCCAGCAGAGTTGGGCAACCTCAGTAATCTGCAGTCTTTGTCTCTCAGTAGCAACGAACTGACAGGCAAGATACCGTCGGAACTGGGCAACCTCACTAATCTGACTGAGTTGTCCCTCTGGGGCAACGAACTGACAGGCGAAATACCGTCGGAACTGGGCAATCTCACTAACCTTAAACGGTTGACCTTGAGCATCAACCAGTTGACGGGCGAAATACCGTCAGAACTGGGCAATCTCACTAACCTTGAATCGTTGGACATTGATAACAACCAGTTGACAGGCATGCCAGCAGAGTTGGGCAACCTCAGTAATCTGCAGTCTTTGTCTCTCAGTAGCAACGAACTGACAGGCAAGATACCGTCGGAACTGGGCAACCTCACTAATCTGACTGAGTTGTCCCTCTGGGGCAACGAACTGACAGGCGAAATACCGTCGGAACTGGGCAATCTCACTAACCTTGAACGGTTGACCTTGAGCATCAACCAGTTGACGGGTAAGATACCGTCGGAACTGGGCAACCTCACTAATCTTGAAAGTTTGGACATTGATAACAACCAGTTGACAGGCATATCGGCGGAGTTGGGCAACCTCACTAATCTACAATCTTTGTCTCTCAGTAGTAACGAGCTGACGGGTGAGATACCAGCGGAGTTGGGCAACCTCACTAACCTGCAGTCTTTGTCTCTCTGGGGCAACGAGCTGACGGGTAAGATACCGTCGGAACTGGGCAACCTCACTAACCTTGAACGGTTGAACTTGAGCATCAACCAGTTGACGGGCGAAATACCGTCGGAACTGGGCAATCTCGCTAACCTTGAATGGTTGTCCCTTAGTAACAACCAATTCACGGGGTGCATACCAGCGGCGCTGTTTAGTGTGACCTACAACGATTTGGATCAGTTGGGGCTGCCGACCTGTACCGGTGTGGCTAATCCTACACCAATACCAACGCCGACACCCGCACCTGCGCCCACGCCAATTCCCACATCCGTACCCCCTACGCCCACGCCCGTCCCCACGCGGGCGCCTGCTCAACCGCAAATCATCGTGTATATCGAGCTCCTCTCACAGGCTGGATCCACATACGATGGGAGACAGCGATACGAAAAGGTGAACGAGATTTGTACTAACGCTCTTGCCGATGCACTCTCAGCCAGCCATCTTGATGTGAGCGACACCGAGCGCGTTGCCATCCTGACCATCCAGTGGGTGTGCTACGACGCTGCGGATAAGCTAGGGTCAAGCGACACGCCGTCTACACCCACGCCGATACCAGCACCCACACAGACTCCTACACCAACGCCAACACCCGCTCCGGGAGAGCCACCCACATCCACGCCGACACCGACGCCCGCTCCGGGCGAGCCGCCCACATCCACACCAACACCGACCGCAACCGTAGTGCCGGTCAGCACACCCACGAAGGTGTGCGAGTATCATCCGGCGGACGCACCCTCAGACACGCCGCTCATCAAGGGGCGCACGCTGTCAAACGCAAACTACTACTACACGCCCGAGCATCGGCTCTATGGCCGCAGGTTCATAGTCAACCGCTGGTTCTGCACGGTAGCAGAGGCAGAAGCCGCCGGATACATACCCGCACCATAGCAACCCATAGCTGACGGCGACAACCGCTGACGAAGAGAACCCGCCCCCGGTAACACCAGTGGGCGGGTTCTCTTGCTCTGTGATGGATTTGAAAATTACAAGCATGATATGCTTCCTCTGCTGTTATGCACGATGAAATTTACCACCGCTTCAAGGGGTTTGGAGCAATGAGATGATAGGAGCCTGAACTTTGTGTAACAGGTGGAACAGACCCACCCTGCAAGATGTCATAGCCGCGCGCGCGCGCATCGCGCCGTATGTCTGGCGCACTCCGCTGCACCACTATCTCGCGCTGGATAAGCTGCTCGATGCGGAGGTCTGGGTGAAGCACGAGAACCACCAGCGTCTGGGCGCGTTCAAGATGCGCGGCGGCATCAACCTGCTAGCGCAGCTCACGGACGACCAGCGGCGGCACGGCGTAATCACCGCATCGTCCGGCAACCACGGCCAATCTATCGCATACGCTGCGGGCATACTCGGCATTCCCTGCATCGTATGCGTCCCCGAGGGCGCTAACCCGGGCAAGGTGGAGTCCATCGAGAACCTCGGCGCACAGGTGATACACCACGGCGAATACTTCGACATCACCAACGACTACGCCATGCGCCTCGCCAAGGAAGAGGGCTATCGCTATGTCCACGCCATCAACGAGCCGATGCTGATTGCGGGCGTGGGAACTTACACGCTGGAGATTATGGAAGACCTGCCCGATGTGGACTACATCATCGTGCCGCTCGGAGGCGGCAGCGGTGCTTGCGGCGCCTGCATCGTCGCCAAAGCCGTCAACCCTGCCGTCAAGGTCATCGCCATCCAAGCCGAGCGCGCACCGGCGGCATACCTGTCATGGCGCTCTGGGGAACTCGTCGAAGCGCCAATGGAGTCCGCAGCTGAGGGATTGGCAACGGGCAGGGGCTATGAGCTGTCCCAAAGCATCTTGCGCGACCTGCTCGACGATTTTCTGCTGGTATCAGACGCCGAGATGGAGCGCGCCATTGTGCTGCATCTAGAAAAGACGCACAACCTGACCGAACACGCCGGCGCAGCATCATTAGCCGGAGCGCTGAAGATGAAAGACAGGCTGCGCGGCAAGAAGGTCGTGCTAGTGATGAGCGGCGGCAACATCTCGCTGGAACATCTGCGCACGGCACTGGCAAGCACCTGACCTATGGCGATGCCTGTGTTTCTATCAGGTTAGTGAGGTTGTCCAGCTCTTTGGAGCACTAGCCTATGAGCGTGGGCGTGGGGACAGCCACACTATCAACAGGGCGACAGCCCCAAGTGCGCCCAATCGTTGCTACCTATACTACTAAACAGCGCCGACGGTATGCACCCCGTGATCTGGTTGTCCGTAAGCTGCAACACTCTCAGGTTAGTAAGACTGCCTAACTCCGCCGGTATACCTGTCAGTTCGTTGCGATAGAGGTACAGATGTGTCAGATTAGCGAGGTTGCCTAACTCCGCCGGTATCTCTCCCGTCAACTGGTTGTTCTCAAGCCGCAACCATCTCATGTTAATGAGGTTGCCTAACTCTGACGGTATCTCTCCCGTCAGTTTGTTGTGCCCGAGGTACAACGCTCTCAGGTTAGTGAGGTTGCCTAACTCTGACGGTATGCCTGTCAATTCGTTACTGCTGAGAATCAAAGACTGCAGATTAGTGAGGTTGCCCAACTCCGCCGGTATCTCTCCCGTTAACTGGTTAGTGTGGAGAGACAACTTACTCAGGTTAGTGAGGTTGCCTAACTCTGACGGTATCTCTCCCGTCAGTTTGTTGCGATAGAGCACCAACTCTGTCAGGTTAGTGAGGTTGCCTAACTCTGACGGTATCTCTCCCGTCAGTTTGTTGCGATAGAGCACCAACTCTGTCAGATTAGTGAGGTTGCCCAATTCTGCCGGTATCTCTCCCGTCAGTTCGTTGTACCAGAGGTGCAACCGTGTCAGATTAGTGAGGTTGCCTAACTCTGCCGGCATCTCTCCCGTTAACTGGTTGTCACCGAGCCGCAACTCTTCCACTCGCTCTTCAGTCCCTACTGTGCTGTTCACCCTTACGCCATCCCAATCGCGGATAGGTAGGCCTACCGACCAGGCCAGCCCAGAGCGGCGATTCGTGAATATGCCCCGCGCCGCCAGCAGGTTCGCGCAGTCGGACACCAGCCCGGGATTGGATTGCGGCTGTGGCACGGCGACGCCGTTGGAGCACTGGTCTATGAATGCGGACGGAGGCGTGGGGGCGGGCGGCACAGATATGGACATGGGAGTTGGTGTAGGAATAACAACGCTGTCGCAGTCCGACAACCCCAACTGCGCCAAATCGTTGTCCGACACACTAAACAGCGCCGACGGTATGCACCCCGTCAGTTCGTTGCCGCCAAGGGACAAAACGGTCAGGTTAGTGAGATTGATCAGTTCTTCTGGTATCTCACCCGTCAACTGGTTGTCACCCAACTCCAACTCTCTGAGGTTAGTGAGGCTGCCCAACTCCGGCGGTATCCTACCCGCTAACTGGTTGCCACCGAGCCACAACTCTTCAAGGTTAGTGAGGCTGCCCAGCTCCGACCGTATCCCACCTACCAACTGGTTATTGTCAAGGTACAAATATACAAGGTTAGTGAGGCTGCCCAACTCCGGCGGGATTTCGCCCGTCAACTGGTTGTTACCAAGATACAACTTTTCAAGGTTAGTAAGGCTTCCCAGTTCTAACGGTATCTCACCTGTCAACTGGTTGTCCCTGAGGGACAACACTGTCAGGTTAGTGAGGTTGCCCAACTCTGACGGTATCTCTCCCGTCAACTGATTGCCACCGAGCCACAACTCTCTGAGGTCAGTGAGGCTGCCCAACTCCGTTGGTATCTCGCCCGTCAGTCCGTTGCCCCAGAGGTACAATCCTTCAAGGCTAGTGAGGTTACCCAGTTCCGACGGTATCTCACCCGTCAACTGGTTGTCGCTGAGGAACAAAGTTTCAAGGCTAGTAAGGCTGCCTAACTCTGACGGTATCTCTCCCGTCAACTGGTTGTCGCTGATGTTCAAGGAAACTACCCGCTCTTCAGACGGACCTGCTGAGCTGCGCACGGTTACGCCATCCCAATCGTGGATAGGTAGGTTAGCCGACCAGTTCAGCACAGAGCTGCCGTTCGTGAATGCGTCCCGCGCTGTGAGCAGGTTCACGCAGTCGGATACCAGCCCGGGGATCCATTGCGGCTGTGGCACTACGATGCCATTGGAGCACTGGTCTATGAGCGAGGTTGGAGGCGTGGGAGTTGGTGTAGGAGTAACGACACTCTCACAGGACGGCAACCCCAACAGCGCCAAATCGTTGTCAGGCACACTAAACAGCACCGCCGGTATGCACCCCGTGAGCTGGTTGCCACTGATCCACAACAAGTGCAGGTCAGTGAGGTTACCCAGCGTTACCGGCATCTCTCCCGTCAACTGGTTGAAATTGAGGTCCAAGTATACAAGGTTAGTAAGGCTTCCCAGTTCTGGCGGTATCTCTCCCGTCAACTGGTTCTTACCAAGCGACAGAGTATAGAGGCTAGTGAGGTTGCCCAGTTCTGTCGGTATCTTGCCTGTTAACTGGTTGTCGTTGAGCCACAACACTCCCAGGTTAGTGAGGTTACTCAGCGTTGCTGGTATCTCACCCGTCAACTGGTTGTGGTTAAGGCTCAACCATGTCAGGTTAGTGAGGCTGCCCAGTTCTGACGGGATCTCACCCATCAACTGTTTCTCGCTGATGTCCAAGAAAACTACCCGCTCTTCAGACGACCCTTCTAAGCTGTCCACGCTTACGCCATCCCACTCGCGGATAGGCAGGTTAGCCGACCAGTTCAGCACAGAGATGCCGTTCGTGAATGCGTCCCGCGCTGCCAGCAGGTTCGCGCAGTCCGACACCAGCCCGGGGTTGGATTGCGGCTGTGGCACTGCGCCGCCGTTGTAGCACTGGTCTCTGAGCGCGGGCGGAGGCGTGGGCGGCTGCACGATTGGGTTCGCTTCGGCGTTCACATGTGCAGCCGAGTCTAAGGCGCTCGCTCCGTCAGGCACTGCCATCGCGACAAACAGCGCGGCGCTGGCAGCCAATGCCATTATGTACACGAGAACTCTTTTCATACTTCACTCCACCAACAATATTCGTCCCATTACCTGCTGACAGGTTGGTCGTCGGCTGGTTACGGTTAATTGCATAAACAAATGGTAGCACAGATGCTTGTGCGTGGAGACCCTACCGCGCTCCTTCAACCCGCACCACATGACAAAGCTGTTGCGTCATACTCATAGCATAAAACAAGAGAACCCGCCCCCGGTGTTACCGGGGGGCGGGTTCTCGCTTCATCGGCGGTTACCGCCAGCTGCTATGGGTTGCTATGGATGCGGTATGTATCCCGCGGCTTCTGCCTCAGCCACCGTGCAGAACCAGCGCTCAACTATGAACCTGCGGTCATAGAGCCGGTGGTCGGGTGTGTAGTAGTACTTTGTGTTTGACAGCGTGCGCCCCTTGATGAGCGGCGTGTCTGCGGGTATATCAAGTTCGTACTCATGATACTCGCACACATTCGTGGGCGTACTAACCGGCGCGACGGTTGCGGTTGGTGTGGGCGTAGATGTGGGCGGTTCGCCCGGAGCGGGCGTCGGTGTTGCTATAGGCGTGGATGTTGCTACGGGCGTGGATGTGGGTGTTTCGCCCGGAACAGGAGTGCCTGTCGGTGTGTGTGCCGGCGTTGGTGTCGATGTGGGCGTCTGCGTGACGGGTATAGTCGGAGTATGTGTAGGCGGGGTGTCTATTGACTCCAGCTTGTCCGCCGCGTAATAGCATACCCATTGGATGGACAGGATGGCGAGACGCTCTATGTCGCTCACATCGAGAAATCTGGCTGAGCGTGCATCGGCAAGAGCGTTGGTGCAAAGCTCGTTCACCTTCTCATATCGCTCCCTCCCATCGTATGTGAACCCGGCTTCGAAGATGCGCTCGATGTGCGCGATAGTTTGGGACTGAGCCGGTACCTGCGTGGATACAGGTGTGTGCGTGGGAATTGGCGTGAGCGCGGGTGCGGGTGTGGATGTGAGTATGGGCGGTACGGATGTGGAGATTGGCGTAAGTGCGGGTGCGGGTGTGGATGTGAGTATGGGCGGTACGGATGTGGAGATTGGCGTGAGCGCAGGTACAGGTGTGGATGTGAGTATGGGCGGTACGGATGTGGAGATTGGCGTGAGCACAGGTACGGGTGTGGGCGTGGGTATGGGCGGTACGGATGTGGAGATTGGCGTGAGCACAGGTGCGGGTGTGGATGTGAGTATGGGCGGTACGGATGTGGAGATTGGCGTGAGCACAGGTGCGGGTGTGGATGTGAGTATGGGCGGTACGGATGTGGAGATTGGCGTGGGTGTGGGGACAACCACACTGCCACAGGTCGGCAGTCCCAACTGCGCCAAATCGTTGTCAGAGACACTAAACAGCGCCGACGGTATGCACCCCGTCAGCTGGTTGTTATTAAGTCTCAATCGTTCAAGGTTAGTTAGGTCGCCCAACTCTGACGGTATCTCTCCCGTCAATTGGTTGGTGTTGAGAAACAACTGTTTCAGGTTAGTGAGTTTGCCTAGATCTGCTGGTATCTCACCGGTCAACTGGTTGAAACTTGCCCCTAACACTGTCAGGTTAGTGAGTTTGCCTAGATCTGATGGTATCTCGCCCGTCAACTGGTTGTTATCAAGATTCAATTGTTTAAGGTTGGTGAGTTTGCCTAGATCTGCCGGTATCTCGCCCGTCAACTGGTTGAAGTCGATCTTCAACTCTGTCAATTTAGTGAGGTTGCCCAGTTCTGGCGGTATCTCACCTGCCAACTGGTTGAAACTGAGGCGCAACAGTTCAAGGCTAGTGAGTTTGCCTATATCTGCTGGTATCTCACCGGTCAATTGGTTGTTATCGAGATTCAACTCTGTCAATTTAGTGAGGTTGCCCAATTCCGACGGTATCTCTCCCGTCAGTTCATTTCCTCCGAGGTACAACTGTTTCAGACTAGCGAGGCTGCCCAATTCTGACGGGATCTCACCTGTCAACTGGTTGGCGCTGAGCCACAACGATGTCAGATTAGTGAGGCTGCCCAGTTCTGACGGGATCTCGTCTGTCAACTGGTTGAAACTGAGCCACAATGATGTCAGATTAGCGAGGCTGCCCAACTCCGACGGTATCTCGCCCGTCAGATCTTTTTGGTTGAGATGCAAGCTCTCCACCCGTTCTTCAGCCCCTACTGTGCTGTCCACACTTACGCCGTCCCACTCGCGGATGGATAGGTTAGCAGACCAGTTCAGCACAGAGCTGCCGTTCGTGAATCCGTCCCGTGCTGCCAGTAGATTCGCGCAGTCCGACACCAGCCCGGAGTTCGATTGTGGCTGTGGCACTGCGACGCCGTTGGCGCAGTTCGCAGCGTATTGGTTCGCTTCCGCGTCCTCACTCCAGGGCGCAGCAGCGTCGAAGGCGTTCACTCCGTCCGGTCCTGCCAGCGCGGTAAACAGAGCAGCGCTAGCAGCCAATGCCATTATGTATACGAAAATCCTTTTCATCGAACACTCCTTCAGCAATATCTATCCCGTTGACTGCCGCCAGATTAACCGCAGTCGCTCCCGCAACAATACCATATCGCCCGCACTATAAGGCGATTCAGCCGCCTCACATGCTCATTCCTTCACAAAGCAAGAGAACCCGCCCCGGTGTTACCGGGGACGGGTTCTCGCTTCATCGGCGGTTATCGCCAGCTGCTATGGGTTGCTATGGATGCGGTATATAGCCTGCGGCTTCGGCTTCCGCCACCGTGCAGAACCAGCGCTCAACTATGAACCGGCGGTCATAGAGACGGTGCTCGGGCGTGTAGTAGTACTTCGTGTTTGACAGCGTGCGCCCCTTGATGAGCGGCGTGTCTGCGAGTAGGTCAGATTCGTACTCGTGATACTCGCACACCTTCGTGGGCGTACTAATCGGCGCGACGGTTGCGGTTGGTGTAGGCGTTTCGTCCGTAGCGAGCGTCGGCGTTGGCGTGGATGTGGCTGGCACAGTCGGCGTGCGTGTAGGTGGCGTAACGCCCGACCCCAGCTTGTCCGCCGCGTAATAGCACACCCATTGGATGGACAGGATGGCGAGACGCTCTATGTCGCTCACATCGAGGAATCTGACTGAGCGTGCATCGGCAAGAGCGTTGGCGCAAAGCTCGTTCACCTTCTCATATCGCTCCCTCCCATCGTATGTGAACCCGGCTTGGAATATGCGCTCGATGTGCGCGACGGTTTGGGACTGAGCCGGTGCCTGCGGGGATACAGGTGTGTGCGTGGGAATTGGCGTGAGCGCAGGTGCGGGCGTGATGGTAGCTAAGGGCGTGCGTGTGGCAGTGGCTATGAGTATAGGTGTGGTAGTGGCTATGGGCGTTAATGTGAGTCCGGGCGTGGCAGTGGCTATGAGTGTGGTAGTAGCTGTGGGCGTTAATGTGGGTGTAAAAGTGGGCCCAGGCGTGGCAGTGACTACGGGCACGCTTGTGGGTGTGTGCGTGGCAGTGGCTACGGGTATGCGTGTAGGTGTGAATGTGGGCGTGGTGGTGGAGGCTATGGGTATGTAAGTAGCAGTAGCTACGGGTGTGAATGTAGGCGTTGTAGTGGCTGTGGGAGTGACTGTGGGCGTAAAAGTGGGTCCGCCGGGCGTGGGCGTATGCGTCGGTGTGCGTGTGGGTCTAGGTGTGGATGTAGGTCTAGGTGTGGGCGGTGGCGCCGTGAGTTCAGGAAGCCTAGCGAATCCGTGTCCCCATGTGTTGTTTGGCACACTGCCACGCCCTTCAGCGGTGGCTTTGAGGTAATAAGTAACTCGTGATGCAGAGTAGTTTGGGTAGCGCTGGCGTACGAGCACAGCCATCCCTGCCACATGTGCAGCGGCTTGGCTCGTTCCCAAAATGTTCTTCCCGTAGGCGTTGGAGAATACTCCGTGCGCCCCTACTATGTTAGGCTTCTTCCGTCCGTCAGGGGTTGGGCCTCTGCTGCTGTGCTCGTAAATAAGGCTTGTGTTGTTCCAGGGCGCAGCGCCCACTGCCAACATTCCGGAGTTGGCGCTCTCAGCTGGATTGGTGATACTACCGCTCAAAGTATGAGACTCTAACTCTGGGCCAATGAGATTTTGAACTTGAATCCATCCAAGATCCGTTCCGCTCGATCGCACTACGCTCAGGCAGTACTGTCCTCCCGATCTAGATGTGTAGGGAAATCCTTCGAGAGGTCTATGAGATCTTCTCCCTGTTTGCAGGGATGTGCTGGACTTAGCGACTTCCATGCTGCCATCGGCTTTTATCCGGTATAGGTAAAGGTCTAGATCTTTGGTTGCTCCGAGCCAACGATCGTCCCATCGGAGCTGAACATGCAAACCCTGTCCCGCATTGAGATCTATGAGGTTGCACTTGTCGTCACGATCCGATGGAAATTCGTGAAAGCCGTCGGCGTTCGTGTCACTGAATTCCCCGAACCAAGTGTTACGCGCGTTGTTCCCCGCGGAATTGACCCAAGCTGCTCCGTGCACCACGGCCCAGTCCACCGCGGCTAGGGGACTGCTCCCATACATAGCTCTGCCGTGTCCAGGGCCGTCCCAAGTCCAAGATATGGGATAGACGATGACTCCCACGCCTTGCAAAGCCATCCATATGGCGCTGGTGCGGAGGTCTTCACTGGAATGTGGATTGGCGATGTAGAGCGATGCTTCTGGTGCGATGTCGGCGACCGCCTCAGCGATCATAGTGCCGTGCACAACCGTACCCACTTCGCAATCGTCAAGGTTATCGGAGTATGTTCCAATGTCAGTGTAGCATCGGGCGCCAGCTATGGCAGGCAACTCTGTTCCCACTAGGGATCTGATGTTTGCAAATGCGCCGGCTCCAGACTTACCCGACTCAATGACGCCCACTTTCTGGCCCTGTCCGCTGAAGCCTGCGGTGTTCCATGCCAGTGAGCCGAGCGCTTCGGCGACATTGTTATTCGGAGGTGTTCTTTGTGTGCGTTGCGGCAGGGTAATCGCCCGCTGCGGCGAGACAATCGCGCGCATGTTCAGGACTGACGCTTGCTCAGATGCTTCGCCCAGTAGCGACACAGGCACATACGCCTCGATGTAGTCCTCTCCAATATTGCGCGGGTCGCCCCCCGCGTCCGTGAGCCACTGCGCCAGCGTCTGTGTCTGTGCCTTGTCGTGCAGGTAGAAGGTTAGGGCGACTGACGCTTGATGGCTCACCGGCGCCCGACCCGCTGCGCTTCTCTCTGCTGCAACTGATCGACCGTTCTGCTCATACTCATCCACGATCTGGTTGAGTATGGAGTCCATATTCTCATATTTCGGTGGGATCTTGTCTCCAAGCGGCGGGGTCTGCCAACCATCGGGTGGGGGTGTGGGTTGTTGCCCGACTTGATTCGATTCGGTACTGGTGCCTTCAGGTGCAGCCGAGTTGAAGGCGTTTGCTCCATCCGGTCCCGCCATCGCCACAAACATCACAGCGCTGACGGCCAATGCCATTATGTACGGGAAAACTCTTTTCATATTTCACTCCACTAACAATATTTGCCCTATTACCTGCTGACAGGTTGACCGTCGGCTGGTTACGATTGGATGCATCATGGTAGCACACGATGCTTGTGCGTGGAGACGCGACCGAGCGTCCTCAATCCACACCACAAGGCAATGCAGTCGACTCATATTCATAACAAGCAAGAGAACCCGCCTGCCGGTGTTACCGGGGGGCGGGTTCTCGCTTCATCGGCGGTTATCGCCGGTTGCTATGGGTTGCTATGGATGCGGTATGTAGCCTGCGGCTTCTGCTTCCGCCACCGTGCAGAACCAGCGCTCAACTATGAATCTGCGGTCATAGAGCCGGTGCTCGGGCGTGTAGTAGTACTTTGTGCTTGACAGCGTACGCCCCTTGATGAGAGGCGTGTCCGAGGGTTCGTCATGATACTCGCACACCTTCGTGGGCGTACTAATCGGCGCGACGGTTGCAGTTGCTACGGGCGTAGATGTGGGCGGCTCGCCCGGAGCAGGTGTCGGCGTTGCTACGGGCGTAGATGTGGGTGTTTCGCCCGGAGCGGGAGTGTGCGTCGGCGTCGGTGTTGGCGTCGATGTGGCTGGCACAGTCGGCGTGCGTGTAGGCGGCGTAACACCCGTCCCTAGCTTGTCTGCTGCGTCGTAGCACACCCACTGGATGGTCAGGATGGCGAGACGCTCTATGTGGCTCACATCGAGGAAACTCGCTGAGCGCGCATCAACAAGAGCGTTGGTGCAAAGCTCGTTCACCTTTTCGTATCGCTGTCTCCCATCGTATGTGAACCCGGCTTGGGAGATGCTCCCGATGTGTGCGATGGTTTGGGACTGAGCTGGTGCCCGCGTGGGTACGGGCGTCGGCGTAGGCGATACAGGCGTGGGAGTTGGCGTGAGCGCTGGTACGGGTGTCGGCGATACAGGCGTGGGAATTGGCGTGAGCGCTGGTACAAGTGTGGGTGTGGCAATTGGCGTGAGCACGGGTATGGGTGTCGGTGTCGGCGATATAGGCGTGGGAATTGGCGTGAGCGCGGGTACAAGTGTGGGTGTGGGAATTGGCGTGAGCGCTGGTGCGGGTGTCGGCGTCGGCGGTACGGAAGTGGGAACTGGCGTAGGCGTGGGTGTGGATGTCGGCGTCGGTGTCCGTGTGGGTCGTGGTGTGCGTGTGGGCGTGGGGCGTGGTGTCCGTGTAGGCGTTGCCGTCGCTATCTGAGGAAGTTTGGCGAACCCGTATCCCCATGTATTGTTCGGCACACTGCCGCGCCTTGTGGCGTTGGATTTGATGTAGTTGGTAACCTGTCGTGGGGAGTAGTTTGCGAAGCGCTGACGCACAAGCACAGCCATACCCGCCACATGCGGAGCGGCTTGGCTCGTCCCCCAAAAGCTACCGTCATAGGCACTCGAGTCTGCTCCGTCTGCCCCTACTATGTCGGGCTTCGTCCGTCCATCAGGGGTTGGACCTCTGCTGCTGAAATCCTCAATAGATCTTGTGTCGAACCATGGCGCTGCACCCGCTGCCAACATTCCGGAGTTGGCGCTCTCTGCCGGATTGCCGATGCTGCCGCTTAAAGTAGCAAATTCTAAATCTGGGCCGGAAAAAGAATTAAGTTGAATCCATCCAGGATCTGTTCCACTCGCTTGTGCTACACTCAGGCAGTACGACCCGCCTGATTCAGCGGTGTAGGAAATCCTTTCCATAGGGTCATCAGAAATTCTCCCTGCTTGCGCGTCCGAACTAGAATCAACGAGCGTCAAGCTGCTGTCAGCGGCTATCCGATACAGATAGAGATCTAAATCCTTGGTCGATCCATTCCAAGCATCGTCCCATCGGAGATGAGCTATCAGATTCTCGCCAGCATTGAGAGTCACTTTGCTGCATTCGGTGTCTCCGGTTGATAGGTATTCGTGCGAACCATCGCCGTCCGAGTCCCTGAATTCGCCGAACCAAGTTTTAAGCGCTCGGTTTCCTCCAGAATTGACCCAGACAGCCCCTCCGTTCACAGCCCTATCCACCGCCTTGAGAGGGCTAGTGCTGTATGGAGATGTGCCGTCTCCAGGTCCGTCCCAATCCCACCCGACGGAATGTACGATGACTTGCACGCCTTGCGAGACCATCCAATCGGCGGTGGCGAGGGCATCTCCCTTGGAATGCGGATTGGCTATATAGAGCGACACTTCGGGGGCGAGGTCAGCAACCGCCTCAGCAACTCCCGTGCCGTGTGGGTCCGAACCCGCTTCGCAGCTCGCAATATTCGAGGAGAATGTTCCAATGTCGGTGTAACATCGAGCGCCAGAGATGGACGGCAGTTCTGTTCCCACAAGTGACCTTACTCTTGCGAACCCGCCATCTCCCGGACCGCCTGTGTCCATGACGCCCACTTTGATGCCCTGACCTCGATAACCTGCAGCGTTCCATTCCGGCGAGCCGTGCACCTGTGCCCCCTGCGGCGGTGTTCCTTGCGCTCGCTGCGGCGGAATGATCGCGCGCATGCTCAGCACGCCCGGCTGCTCGGACGCTTCGCCCAGCAGCGACACAGGCACATACGCCTCGATGTAGTCTTCCCCAATGTTGCGCGGGTCGCCTCCCGCGTCCGTGAGCCACTGCGTTAGCGTTTGGGTCTGCGCCGCGTCGGTGTAGACGGTTACGGCGACTGACGCCTGCTGGCTTATGGGCGCTTTGCCCGCTGCGGCTCTCTCTGCTGCAACTGATCGCTCGTTCTGCTCATAATCATCCGCGACACGGTTGAGTATAGAGTCCATATTCGCATACTTTGGCGGGGTCTTCTCCCCTCGCGGCGGGAACTGCCAGCCACCCGGTGGAGGTGTGGGTTGCCAATCACGGAGTGGCGGCGTAGGCGTGGGTATCTGCCCAACTTGGTTGGCTTCGGCTTCGGCGCCCTCGGATGCAGTCGAGTCAAATGCGCTCGCCTCGTAAGGCACTATCAGCGCCGCAAACATCGCCGCACTGACAGCCAATGCCATTATGTACACGAAAACCCTTTTCATCCTGCGCTCCCCTGACAATTTCCATCCCATTTTCACAGATTAACCGCGGGCACGCCCGCAATTATAGCATGTTGCCTACACTATGAGCCTATTCATCGCCTCATATGCTCATACCCATGACAGCGCAAGAGAACCCGCCCCCGGTAACACCAGTGAGCGGGTTCTCTTCATTGGCGATTATCGCCAGCTGCTATGGTGCCGGTATGTATCCTGCGGCTTCTGCCTCTGCCACCGTGCAGAACCAGCGCTCAACTATGAACCTGCGGTCATAGAGCCGATGCTCGGGCGTGTAGTAGTACTTTGTGCTTGACAGCGTGCGACCCTTGATGATCGGCGTGTCCGAGGGCGCGTTCTCCGGATGATACTCGCACACCTTCGTGGGCGTACTAATCGGCTCGACGGTTGCTACGGGCGTGGATGTGGGTGGCTCGCCCGGAGCAGGCGTCGGTGTGGGTACAGGCGTTGATATTGGCGCCGGCGTGGATGTGGGTGGCACAGTCGGCGTCTGTGTAGGCGGCGTGACGCCGGACGACACCTTATACGCTGCGTCGTAGCATATCCACTGGATTGTAACGATGACAATACGCTCGATGTCGCTCACATCTAGGAAACTCGCTGAGCGTGCATCAACAAGAGCGCTCGCGCAAAGCTCGTTCACCTTTTCGTATCGCTCCATTCCATCGTATGTGAACCCAGCCTGCGAGATGCCCTCGAGGTGTGCGATGATGTGGGACTGAACCGGTGCCTGCGTGGGTACAGGCGTGGGCGTCTGCCCGACTTGGTTCGCTTCGTCATTACCCACCAAAGTGGTCGAGTCGAAGGCGCTCACTCCGTCCGGCCCTGCCAGCACAGCAAACAGAGCAGCGCTGACAGCCAATGCCATTATGTATACGAAAATCCTTTTCATTCTGTACTCCCCTGACAATATCCATGAGAGAACCCGACTGCGGGTGTTACCGGGGACGGGTTCTCTTCATCGACGGTTATCGCCGGTTGCTATGGTGCCGGTATGTATCCTGCGGCTTCTGCCTCTGCCACCGTGCAGAACCAGCGCTCAACTATGAACCTGCGGTCATAGAGCCGGTGCTCGGGCGTGTAGTAGTAGTCTATGCTTGACAGCGTGCGCCCCTTGATGAGCGGCGTGTCTGGGGGTAGGTTAGATTCGTGTTCGTGATACTCGCACACCGTCTCAGGCGTGCTAGGTGGCACGACGACTGTTGCGGTTGCTATGGGCGTGGATGTGGGTGTTTCGCCCGGAGCAGGTGTCGGTGTAGATGTGGGTGTTTCGCCCGGAGCAGGCGTCGGCGTAGATGTGGGTGTTTCACCCGGAGCAGGCGTTGGCGTAGATGTGGGTGTTTCTCCCGGAGCAGGCGTCGGTGTAGATGTGGGTGTTTCGCCCGGAGCAGGCGTTGATATTGGCGCCGGCGTCTGTGTGGCGCCGGGCACCACCTTATCCGATGCGTCGTAGCATATCCACTGGATGGTAACGATGGCGACGCGCTCAGTGTTGTTCACATCGAGGAAGCTGGATGAGTATGCATCAGTAAGAGCGCTCGCGCAAAGATCGTTCACCTTTTCGTATCGCTCCATTCCCTCGTATGTGAACCCTGCCTGCGAGATGAGCTCGATGTGTGCGATGGATTGGGATTGAGTAGGTGCGGGCGTGGGTGTTGACACTACCGCAGCGAGTTGAGGGAGTTTGGCGAACCCGTGCCCCCATGTGTTGTTCGGCACACTGTCGCGGGCTTCAGCGTTGGTTTTGAGGTAATTGACAACCTCTGAGGGAGAGTAGTCCGGGAAGCGCTGACGCACAAGCGCAGCCATCCCCGCCACATGTGAAGTGGCTTGCCCCGTCCCCCGCAGGTTTTTCCCATAGGCGCTAGACAATGCTCCCACCGCCCCTACTATTTCGGGCTTCGTCCGCTCGTCAGGGGTTGGGCCTCTGCTGCTGTGCTCTGCAATATTGCTTGTGTTGTCCCAGGGCGCTCCTCCCACAGCCAGCATCCCGGGGTTGGCGCTCTCTCCCGGATTAGAGATACTGCCGCTCAAAGTGGCAGATTCCAAATTTGGGCCGCGAGATTGAAGTTGAATCCATGCAGGAATTGTTCCGCTGACATGCACTACACTCAGGCAGTAAGTCCCCTCTGTGCCGCCGGTGTAGGAAAGCACTTCCCGAGGGACATCAGAGGTTCCCCCCGTTTGTCGGGATGTGCTAGATACAACTGTGCTCAGGCTGCCATCGTCGGCTATCTGGTACAGGTGTAGGTCTATATCTTTGGTGGCTCCCCTCCAAACATCGTCCCAGCGGAGCTGAGCTACCAATGCCTGTCCCGCATCAAGCTCCACGCGGTTGCACTCGCTGTCTTGGGTTGATGGGAATTCGTGAATGTTGTCGGCGTCCGAGTCGCTGAATTCACCGAACCATGTACCAAGCGCTTCGTTTCCCGCGGAATTGACCCAGACCGCTCCGTTGCTCACTGTCCTGTCAACAGCCTTGAGGGGGCTGTCACTGAACGGGGATGTGCCGTCTCCGGGGCCGTCCCAAATCCAAGAGCCGGAATGTACGATGACCTGCACGCCTTGTGAAGTCATCCAGGCATCGCTGGCTCGGAGGTCTCCCCTCGAATACGGGTTGGCAATGTACAGCGACACTTCTGGGGCGATGTCGGCGACTGCCTCAGCGACTCCCGTGCCCTGTACAGCCGTGCCCACTTCGCAGTCCTCGATGTTCGATGAAAATCTTCCAATATCGGTGTAGCAGCGGACGCCGGCGATGGCCGGCAGTTCTGTTCCCACTAGGGCGCTGATGTTGGTAAACCCGCCCTGTCCGGGTCTGCCCCCATCGATGATGCCCACTTTGATGCCCTGTCCGTTGAAGCCGGCGGCGTTCCACGACAGCGAGCCGTGCACTCCGGAACCCACGCTTGGCTGTGTTCGTTGCGCTTGCTGCGGCGGGATAATCGCGCGCATGCTCAGCACGCCCAACTGCTCGGATGCTTCGCCTAGCAGCGATACCGGCACATACGCCTCGATGTAGTCTTCCCCAATGTTGCGTGGGTCGCCGCCTGCGTCCGTGAGCCACTGCGCCAGCGTTTGGGTTTGCGCCGCGTCGGTGTAGAAAGTCGCGGCGACCGACGCCTGTCGGCTCATCGGTGCGTGGTTTGCTGCGGCGCTCGCTGCTGCAGATGAGCGCTCGCTCTGCTCATACTCGCCCAAGATTTGGGTGAGTATGGAGTCCATATTTCCGTGCTTCGGCGGGAGTTTCTCGCCGAGCGGGAGCGTGGGTTGCTGCCCCACTTGGTTCGCTTCGGGTTCGGGTCCGCCGGATGTGGTCGAGTTGAAGGCGCTCACTCCGTCCGGTCCCGCCATCGCCGCAAACATCGCAGCGCTGGCTGCCAGTGCCATAATGTACACGAAAACTCTCTTCATTCTGCGATCTCCTAATCAATACCTGGCCTGTCAGCTGCTGATGAGCAACCGAATTCCGTCTTGCTATGTTACCACAATGCCCCGCGTGTGTGCTTGAAATGCATAGACGCCTCTCTAACTCCACACCACAAGGCGCTTCAATCGCCCCCTAACACCTTAAATCACCATTCCATCATAAAGCAAGAGAACCCGCCTGCCGGTGTTACCGGGGCGGGTTCTCTTGTGGGTTGCTATGGTGCCGGTATGTATCCCGCGGCTTCTGCCTCCGCCACCGTGCAGAACCAGCGCTCAACTTCGAACCTGCGGCCATAGAGACGGTGTGCGGGCGTGTAGTAGTATTTTGTGTTGAACAGGGTGCGCCCTTTGATGAACGGCGTGTCTGGCGGTGTGCCGGGCGGTACATGTACATACTCCTGATACTCGCACACCGTCTCAGGCGTACTAGTCGGCACGACGGTTGCGGTGGGTGTAACGGTTGCTACGGGCGTTTCGCCCGGAGCAGGCGTGGATGTGGGTGGCTCACCCGGAGCGGGCGTCGGTGTCGGCGTAGGCGTAGATGTGGGTGGCTCGCCCGGAGCGGGAGTGCGCGTCGGCGTTGGCGTCTGTGTGGGCGCTGGTATCGGCGTGCGTGTAGGCGGCGTAACGCCCGACCCCAGCTTGTCCGCCGCGTCGTAGCACATCCACTGGATGGTCAGGATGGCGATGCGTTCTATGTAGCTCACATCGAGGAATCTGACTGAGCGTGCATCAGCAAGAGCGTTGGTGCAAAGCTCGTTCACCTTTTCGTATCGCTGTCTCCCATCGTATGTGAACCCTGCCTGCGAAAGGCGCTCGATATGCACGATGGTTTGGGACTGAACCGGCGTCTGCGTGGGTACGGGTGTGGGTGTAGGCGGTACGGATGTGGGAGTTGGCGTGAGCGTGGGTGGGGGTGTGGCAATTGGTGTAGGGATAGCCGCGCCATCACAGGACGGCAGCCCCAACTCTGCAAAATCGTGGGTAGGCACACTAAGCAGCGCCGCTGGTATGCATCCCGTCAGCTGATTGTTGCTGATCTGCAACCGTTCAAGGTTAGTAAGGTTGCCCAACTCTGACGGTATTTCACCCGTCAACTGGTTGGTGTGAAGCAACAACACTGTCAGGTTAGTAAGGTTACCTAACTCTGCTGGTATCTCACCTGTCAACTGGTTGTAGCTGACCCCTAACCCTGTCAGGTTAGTGAGGCTGCCCAGTTCTGCTGGTATCTCGTCCGTCAACTGGTTTCTGCTGAGGGACAACAATGTCAGATTAGTGAGACTGCCTAACCATGCTGGTATCTCCCCCGTCAACTGGTTGTCGCTGAGGTGCAACTCAGTCAGGTTGGTGAGGCTGCCCAACTCCGACGGGATCTCTCCCGTCAACTGGTTTCTGCTGAGGGACAACAATGTCAGATTAGTAAGGCTACCCAGTTCTGCCGGTATCTCTCCCGTCAACTGGTTACCCCAAAGGTATAACTCAGTCAGGTTGGTGAGGCTGCCCAACTCCGACGGGATCTCTCCCGTCAAATGGTTTCTGCTGAGGGACAACAATGTCAGATTAGTAAGGCTACCCAGTTCTGCCGGTATCTCTCCCGTCAACTGGTTACCCCAAAGGTATAACTCAGTCAGGTTGGTGAGGCTGCCCAGTTCCACTGGTATCTCTCCCGTCAACTCGTTGCCCCAGAGACCCAACCTAGTCAGATTAGTGAGACTGCCTAACCATGCTGGTATCTCCCCCGTCAACTGGTTGTCGCTGAGGTGCAACTCAGTCAGGTTAGTTAGGCTGTCCAGTTCTGCTGGTATCTCACCGGTCAACTCGTTGCCCCAGAGGTACAGCTCAGTCAGGTTAGTGAGGTTGCCTAACTCCGTTGGTATCTCGCCCGTCAGTTCGTTTTGGCTCAGCGAAAACTCAGTCAGATTAGTGAGGCTACCCAGTTCTGTTGGTATCTCACCGGTCAACTGATTGCCCCAGAGGGACAAGTCATTCAGATTAGTGAGATTGCCCAACTCTGTTGGTACCTCTCCTGTCAACTTGTTGGTGCTGAGCCACAACTCAGTCAGATTAGTGAGTCTGCCTAGCTCTGTCGGTATCCCTCCCGTCAATCCGTTGCCCCAGAGGGACAAATGTTGCAGGTTAGTGAGCCTGCCCAGTTCTGCTGGTATCTCACCGGTCAACTCGTTGCTACTGAGGGCCAAACTAGTCAAGTTAGTAAGTCTACCCAGTTCTGCTGGTATCTCACCGGTCAACTCGTTGCCCCAGAGGGACAAATGTTGCAGGTTAGTGAGCCTGCCCAGCTCTGCTGGTATCTCACCGGTCAACTCGTTGCTACTGAGGGCCAAACTAGTCAAGTTAGTAAGTCTACCCAGTTCTGCTGGTATCTCACCGGTCAACTCGTTGCCCCAGAGGGACAACTCAGTCAGGTTAGTGAGTCTGCCTAGCTCTGTCGGTATCTCGCCCGTCAATCCGTTGCCGCCGAGCCACAACCTAGTCAGGCTAGTGAGGCTACCTAATTCTGACGGCATCTCGCCCGTCAACTGGTTTCTGTGGAGGGACAACAGTTCAAGGCTAGTGAGGCTGCCAAGTTCTGCTGGTATCTCGCCCATCAAATGGTTGCTACTGAGGGATAAACTAGTCAGGTTAGTGAGGCTACCCAGTTCTGTCGGTATCTCGCCCGTCAACAGGTTATCCCAGAGGTACAACTCAGTCAGATTAGTGAGGTTGCCTAGCTCTGTCGGTATCTCCCCCGTCAAATGGTTTCTACTGAGGGACAACTCAGTCAGGTTAGTAAGGCTACCCAGTTCTGTCGGTATCTCGCCCGTCAACGCGTTGCCCCAGAGGGACAGCCGGCTCACCCGCTCTTCAGAGCCTATTATGCTGTCCACGGTTACGCCGTCCCACTCGCGGATATGTAGGTTAGCCGACCAGTTCAGCACAGAGCGGCCGTTCGTGAATGCGTCTAGCGCTGCCAGCAGGTTCGCGCAGTCCGCCACCAACCCAGGGTTCGATTGCGGCTGCGGCACGGCGATGCCGTTGGAGCACTGACCTCTGAGCGCGGGCGGAGGCGTAGATGTGGGAATTGGTGTAGGCGTAGGCGTGGATGTCGGTGTCCGCGTGGGTCTTGGTGTGCGCGTGGGCGTGGGTCGTGGTGTGCGTGTGGGCGTTGCCGCCGCTATCTGGGGAAGTTTGGCGAACCCGTATCCCCATGTATTGTTCGGCACACTGCCGCGCCTCGCAGCGTTGGCTTTGATGTAGTTGGCAACCTGTCGTGGGGAGTAGTTTGGGAAGCGCTGACGCACAAGCGCTGCCATGCCCGCCACATGCGGAGCGGCTTGACTCGTCCCATAGAAGCCACGCCCATAGGCGCTCGAGTGTGTCCCATCTGCCCCTACTATGTCGGGCTTCTTCCGTCCGTCGGGGGTTGGACCTCTGCTGCTGAAGTCCTCAATAGATCTTGTGTTGCTCCATGCGGCTGCGCCCGCTGCCAGCATTCCGGGGTTGGCGCTCTCTGCCGGATTGCCGATGCTACCACTCAAAGTAGGCGACGCTAAACTTAAGCCGCCAAAATGTGTAATTTGAATCCATCTAGGAACTGTTCCACTATCCTGTAATACGCTCAGGCAGTATACCCCGTCTATTGGGGATGTGTAAGAAAACCATTCTCGAGGGATATGAAACCTTCCCCCTGTTTGAGGGTCTATGCTAAAAGCAACGGGCGTTATGCTGCCGTCGGCGGCTATCGAAAATAGATAAACGTCCAGATCCTTGGATGCTCCGAGCCAAACATCGTCCCACCGGACATGAACGAGCAAACGCTCGTCCGCATTGATAAGCACGAAGTTGCACACATTGTCTTCGGCTGATGTGTATGGGAATTCGTGGATGTTGTCGGCGTCCGAGTCTCTGAATTGACCGAAATAAGTCTCAAGTGCCTGGTTCCCAGCACCATTGACCCAGACCGCCCCACTTCTCACTGCATTGTCCACCGTCCTAAGTGGGCTGTTGCTGTATGGGGAGGTGCCGTCTCCGGGACCGTTCCAAATCCAAACGACGGAATGGACTATGACTTGCACGCCTTGTGAAACCATCCAGTCGGCGGTATCACGAACATCTCCCATAGAATGCGGGTTGGCGATGTAGAGTTGCACTTCGGGGGCGATGTCAGCTACCGCCTCAGCAACTCCCGTGCCGTGTGTGTCCGTACCCGCTTCGCAGCTCGCAATGTTCGAGGAGTATGTTCCAATGTCGGTGTAGCATCGAGCGCCGGCGATGGACGGCAGTTCTGTTCCCACAAGGGATCTTATTTTTGCGAACCCGCCATCTCCCGGACCGCCTGTGTCGATGACGCCCACTTTGATGCCCTGTCCTCGGTAGCCTGCATTATTCCATTCCGGCGAGCCGTGTACTTGTGCCCCCTGCGGCGGTGTTCCTTGCGCCCGCTGCGGCGGGATAATCGCGCCCACGCTCAGCACGCTCGGTTGCTCGGACGCTTCGCCTAGCAGCGACACGGGCACATACGCCTCGATGTAGTCTTCCCCTATGTTGCGCGGGTCGCCGCCTGCGTCCGTGAGCCACTGCGCCATCGCTTGGGTCTGCGCCGCATCGGTGTAGAAGGTTACGGCGACCGACGCCTGTCGGCTCACCGGCGCTTTGCCCGCTGCGGCTCTCTCTGCTGCAAACGAGCGCTCGTTCTGCTCATACTCATCCGCTACCCGGTTGAGTATGGAGTCCATGTTCGTATACTTCGGCGGGGCCTTCTCTCCGCGCTGCGGGAGCTGCCAGCCCCCGGGCGGAGGTGTGGGCCACTGCTCTCCGAGTGGAGGCGTAGGCGTGGGCTGCTGCCCGACTTGGTTCGCCGCGGAGTCCTCGCCGCCGGATGTGGTCGCGTCGAAGGCGCTCGCTCCGTCCGGCCCTGCCAGCGCTGCAAACAGCGCAGCGCTGGCAGCCAATGCCATCATGTACACGAGAAACCTTTTCATTCCGCACTCCCCTAACAATATCTATCCCGCCCGTTGCCGTTGCCCTAATGAAACTATCACATTACCCTACGATTATGTATAAGGAAACGCTACCAATCTGCGTCATGGCTGCGTGCGTCAGAGCCGTCCCTTTTTGGGCAGATTTCGGAACATTAGTAGCCTTGATATGAGATATTGCATACCCTACCATTTAGGATTAGCAGCGCTTTTGGATGCTTTCATTCCGCGCTGTGAGGATTTCGGTCCGTGCCGGGTGCGAATGCCGTGCAGTCGTCGGATTGCAGAAGGGAGTAATCGTGAACATTGCGCCGCCGGAGCCAAAGCAGATATGGGACGCCGTACTAGGCGAGCTGGAGATGCAGCTGCCGCCGCCGAGCTTCAAGACATGGCTTCAGGGCACGCAGGGCTTGGCGTATGCTGATGGTGAACTTGTGGTGGGTACAGTGAACGCTTTCGTGTCGGAGATGCTGCAGCAGCGCATGTATCATCTCATTGAGCGCGCCGTGCTGCATGTGGTTGGCGAGCCGGCGTCGGTGCGGTTCGAGGTCATGTCTCTGAACGGAACGCGCACGGATGCGCACTCGTCCGAGCCTGATGTGGCGGCACAACCGCCGACACCACAGCCATTGTCCGACGCCGATGTGAAGCGTCTGATGGGACACACCGCAACGCTCAATGCCAAATACACATTCGATCGGTTCATCGTGGGAAAGTCCAACGAGCTGGCGCATGCGGCGGCGCTGGCGGTGGCGGACAAGCCGGGGCTGGTGTACAACCCGCTGGTGCTGTACTCCGATGTGGGGCTTGGCAAGACACACCTGCTGCACGCCATTGGCCATTGCGTGCAGGCGCGGGGGATGAGCCTAATATACGCCACCACCGAGGAGTTCACCAACGAGTACATACGCGCCATACGAGAGGGGAAGACCGAGGAGTTTCGGCTGCGCTACCGAAGCTCCGATGTGCTGCTGCTGGACGACATTCAGTTTCTCATCGGCAAAGAGCAGACGCAGGAAGGGTTCTTCCACACATTCAACGCCCTGCACATGAGCAACCGACAGATTGTGATAACGAGCGACAGGCCGGTTTCGGCGTTGAAGGCGCTCGAAGAGCGAATAAGCTCGCGCCTGAACTGGGGGCTTGTGGCGGATATACAGTCGCCGGATCTGGAGACTCGGCTCGCCATCTTGCGGGCGAAGGCGGAGCAGGTGGGCGCGAATGTGTCCCAGGATGTGCTAGACCTGCTGGGCGCTCGGATATTTCGCAACATACGCGAGCTTGAGGGCAGCCTTAACCGCGTGGTGGCGTACGCCCAGCTCATGGGGCGACCCTTGGACGCCGAGCTTGTGCGGCAGGTGCTGTCGGACACGCAGCACGATGCGGCGAGCCGTCAGCCGTCGGAAGACGAGGCGATAGACGCTGTGTCGGCGCATTTCGGCGTGGACAAGGCGACTCTGTGCGGCCCGAAGCGCGACAAGAAGACGGCGCTTGCGCGTCAAGTGGCGATGTACATCCTGAGAGAGGACGCAGCAATGCCCGCAACGGCAATAGCACGCGCCCTGGGACGCAAAGACCACTCCACTGTGCTGCACGGCTGCAAGACCATAGAGAACAACCAGAATGTGGACGATAAGCTACGCCGCGACATCCTGCGCGTGCGGGAACTGCTGTCGGCGAGCTGACGCAGGGGAGACGGCTGTAACATAAGCGACATCGTATGCGCGGATAGCCGGTCGAGCGGGGCTTGGTCGGCTTTTTGCGTGTAACGATGTTGATGATTTCGGCATTGACAGAGTAAGTACAATGCTTATCATAAACTGATAATAATGGACTGGGTGTGCTGATATAGAGACTGGAGAGAGAAGAATAGGGAGGGAGATATATGGCAGAGTATTACCGTTCGATATTCGTGATTGACGATACAAGTAGGCAGGGTGTTGCCCTGCTAGACGATGTGAATGAATGTGTGCGCGGTTGGGTTGCGGATGTGTTTGGCGTTCCATACAGCGCAAGTGAAGAGCGGGGTGAGTGGGAGAACGACAGGGGTCGGTTAAGTTTGTACAACCGCCGCATGGACGCATTAAGCATATCGAGGCTAATTTGGGAGCGCGACGATGGCGGCGGACCGGATGCGCGCAGCCGACTCATCTTGCGCTTGGCTACAGACGGCGTGAGCGTTGAAGCCGACCTTGAGGTGAAAAGCGCCCACGGCGATGCGAATGGGCGGCGCATAAGAGGGTCTGCCAAGATGCCCTCCTTCCTCGGGATCCTGTTTGACCGCTTCCGCTGCAGTATCGACGGAGTGCCGCTAGAAACTAGGGCGAAGTCTATCGCTACGAATGACGCTGAGTGGTTCGTGCGGGATGAGATTTTTGGCGCGAGACGGACGATACCGCTGATAATAGTGTCTGCCGACAGGAACGGGATAAGCAGCGTGGATGCGGATGAGCTGCAGTCGTATGTTCTGGGGCTGGCTCGGGTGTATGTGTATGGACATGACGCTGCGTGGCACATTGCGAAGGATCTGCCGCAGTCGCTCAGGTGCTACGATGGCGCAATCCGGTTGTACTACCCCGGCTGCTCAGAGGACGACATCCCCCAACGCAACCCGTATTGGCTGCCGGAGGATATACAAAACCTAGGCGTATCGCGCTGGGCGCAGCTGCGCGGCGAGTGCATGAACCATATGTACCCCGGCAGCTGGCGCAATCTCTTCATGCAGGTGCAAGACAGGATTCGCGGCGAGGAAGTCCATAAACTCGAAATCGCCAACAGCAGCCTAACAGCCAAGCTTCAACAGCAACTGGAGGAACAGCAAGAGGATGGTGGTTCGGGAGTCGTCTCAGAGTCTGTGCAGCAATCTGATCTGGATAACATCCACGATGAGCTGGACGCTCTGATGGAGGTGTTTCTCAGCGACAATGAAGAAAGCGCTCTGAATGACAGGACAGATGATAACATTGGGCAGATAAGAACCCTGAAGAAGATCTCGTCCGCTCTGTATAGGCATCAGCGAAACAAAGCGGAGAAGCTTTCCAAAGAGAAGCAAGGGTTGCAGGAAAAGATAGAGCAGCTAACCGCAGGCAGAGGGTCGCCCGCTGATGAGCATACGGACAAAGTTAACGCCGCCCATAAGCCACGCTTTTCGTCTGTGCGCGAAATGGTCGAGTATGCCGATGCGAACCTAGCGGGATTGCGGTTTTTGCGAAATGCGTTTGAAACCGCCAAGTCAAACTACACAGGGTTTTTCGACAACCGAGCGGATGGTATTTACAGAGTGTTTACCGTACTTGACGAGTGTGCCAATCAGCGTGCGCAAGAGGGTTCGTTGAACGGGAAGGATGTGCATGGCTGGCTGCGCGACAGGCGAGTTCACTTTTCGGACGAGTCTGAATCCACCAAGAAGCAGCACTCTGCCGTTCGCACATTTTACGACGATGTCGGCAGACGAGACCGACTGATGACAGAGCACCTCAAGGTGTTTAGGAACGAGATGCGGATTCATGTGTTTTGGGAAGAAGACGAATCCAAATGGCTCGTGGGACACATCGGGAAGCATCTGCCCACATCGTTGGATCCGAGATAAAGTCGCAAAAAAGTTGCAAAGCGGAGAGGTTCAAAATGACACTTGAAGGCAGGGTCGCAATCGTTACCGGCTCGGGGCGCAACATCGGGCGCGCCACCGCACTCGAACTCGCCCGTAGAGGCGCAAGCGTGGTGGTGAACGCGCGCACGAACCGTCAAGAGGCGGACGCAGTGGTCGCTGAAATCGAGGCGGCGGGCGGCAGCGCAGTTGCGGCGATTGCCGATGTGGGCGACCAAGCACAGGTGAATGCTATGGTGGCGCAGGCGCTCGATGCGTTCGGCAAGGTGGACATACTGGTGAACAACGCCGGTCTGCGTGCCGATGCGCCCATCGCCCACATGACAACGGCCCAGTGGCGCGCTGCGATGGCTGTGAACTTGGACGGGCCGTTCTACTGCGCCCAAGCGGTCGTGCCCGGGATGGTCGAACGCGGCTGGGGGCGTATCATCAATGTGTCTGGGCTGAACGCCTTCAAGGGCAGGGCAGGTTGGGCGCATGTGTGCGCATCCAAGATGGGGGCGCTGGGGTTGACGCGTGCGCTGGCGGCAGAGCTGGCAGAGCACGGGGTGCTGGTGAACCACATCGTGCCGGGGGCGTTTGACACCACGCCGCCGCCAAGCGACCCAAGCAGCGGAGCAGCGCAGTCCCCGGTGGGTGCGCCCGGCCGCGCAGACGGCATACCGCTCGGCAGGCTGGGCTTGCCGCAAGAGATTGCCACAACCTGCGCTTTTCTCGCCTCGGACGATGCCAGCTTCATCACAGGGCAGACGATACATGTCAACGGCGGGGCGCTAGCGTATTAGACGGCGTCGGCGTGATATAATTGGGATTGTCGGGCGTCTGATGCCCACTGTGTGGGATTGGGAGTTGCAGGCGGTAACATCGGCGCGGGAGGACTGCTCTGAGGATTCGAGTGCGGCTGTTTGCCAGTTATAAGGAAAGGGTGGGTAGCGCTGCCCTTGAGCTTTGCCTGCCGGAGGGCGCTTGCGTGGAGAGTGCGCTAGACGAAGTGCTGCGCATGTATCCATCGCTGCCGCAGGATGCGTCCCGCCTGCTGATTGCGGTCAACGAAGAATTTCAGGCGCACGAGTATGCGCTTTCCGACGGGGACGAGCTTGCCCTTATCCCGCCGGTGAGCGGCGGATCCTCGCCCTAATGGCGCTCTGCCCATCTCAGATTTTACGCTACGCCGCTGCACCTGTATTGGCGGCTTTGACGCATTGAGATGGCTGATTTGGAACAGGTAGATTTACCCATCAGAGGGAATGATCGAGAATGATAGTGATAACGAACAAGCCGCTTCACCCGGAGGCGATTACCGACAAGGTGAGAGGGGACAGCAACGGCGCGGTGGTAACCTTCCTCGGGGCAACGCGCGATTCGACAGGCGAGCGGCGGGTGCTACACTTGGAGTACGAGGCGTATCGCCCGATGGCGGATAAGCAGCTAGCGCGCATCACTGAGGAAGTTGCGGAGCGCTGGGGCATCACCGATATGGCGATAGCACACCGGCTCGGGCGGCTCGAAATCGGCGACCTAAGCTTGGTCGTGGCGGTGGCGTCTCCGCATCGCAAAGAGGCGTTTGAAGCCTGCGCCTACGCCATCGACCGCATCAAGCAGATAGTGCCGATTTGGAAGAAAGAGTTCTTCGAGGGCGGCGAAGTGTGGGTGGGTAGCCAAGAGGATGAGTGCGCCAAGCAAGGCAGTGCGGTAGTCGTGTAGGCTCAGGGCGCTATGAAATCGGATTATCGCATTGATGAGCGGTAAAATGTTCCGATGGATTGGCTTTGCAGCCGATAATGTGCGATATTCGTTGCAAAAGCCGTTTTCTATGGCGATGTTCGTAGAAGGAATTGCGATAGTTCCGAAAATCACAAAGTAGTTTGTTGCCAAGCATATTTGTAGTCTGCTATATTAGCTTATCACTTACGCCGATGCGCGGAGGGATCGCATAGAGGTCTAGTGCGGCCGCCTGCTAAGCGGTTAGGGGGCGAAAACTCCCTCATGGGTTCGAATCCCATTCCCTCCGCCAGCGACTTTATTTTTTCACATAAGCATTGGGAAAAGTTTCACAAATGGACGGATATTTCGTCTGGACTGTCGGCTGTCAGATGAACAAAGCCGACTCCGAGCGCCTTGAAAGCGCACTTGGTCAGCTTGGGCTTGCACCGCGCACATCGCCCAAGGACGCCGATGTCATCGTGCTGAACAGCTGCGTAGTGCGCCAGAGCGCCGAAGACCGCGTGGTGGGAATGGTAACCAGCCTGAAGCCGCTCAAGCAGCGCAACCCGAACAAGGTGCTAGCGCTGATGGGCTGCATGGTGGGACCAGCCAGCGCCGCACTGCAAAAGCGCTATCCATATGTGGATGTGTTCATGCGCCCGCAGCAGTACGACCCACTGATCGACCTGCTGGGCGAGAGAATGGGCGTCGACACCGACGGTTGCATAGGCACACTGACGGCGCGCGCTGATGTCGCGACATACATCCCGATTATTCACGGCTGCGACAAGTTCTGCACATTCTGCATCATCCCATATCGCAGGGGGCGCGAGGTTAGCCGCCCAGTGGCAGAGCTAGTGCGCGAAACCGAAATGCTCGTGCGGCGCGGCGTGAAAGAGGTTACGCTGCTGGGGCAGAATGTGGACTCGTACGGACACGATCTAGACGGTGCTCCGGATTTGGGCGACCTGCTGGGCGCTGTGAACGATGTGAACGGCATAGAGCGTGTGCGCTTCCTGACTTCGCACCCCAACGACATGAGCGACCACATCATCCAGTCGGTGGCAGAGCTGGACAAGGTCTGCGAGCATATCAACCTGCCATTTCAGGCGGGCGACGACCAAGTGCTTGCGGATATGCGGCGGGGCTATACCAACGAAGACTACCGTCGGCTGATAGACAAGATTAGGTGCGAAATCCCGAATGTGTCGCTCAGCACCGATGTCATCGTGGGGTTCTGCGGCGAAACCGACGCCCAGTTCCAAGAGACGATGGCGCTGATAGAAGACATCCGCTTTGACAAGGTGCACTCGGCAGCATACTCCACCCGTCCTGGGACAATAGCAGACCGCCGCCTAGTGGACGATGTGCCGCAGCATGAAAAGAAAGAGCGGCTCAAGGCGCTAGATGCGCTGCAAGAGCGAATTGCCACAGAAATTAACGCCAACCTGCTCGGACAGAGCTTCGATGTGCTGATCGAAGGGCGCAAGAACGGGAAGTGGTTTGGACGCAACCGCAACGATAAGCTCGTGTTCATCAACAACGCGGAAGCCGATGAGACGCACACAAATGGACATTGCACATTAGACGGGGAACTGGCGGGCAGGCTCGTTACTGTCAGGGTGGACAAGACAGGGCCGTGGTCGCTGCAAGGCACGCTGACGGGCTAGCGCCTAATGTTTCGAGCAGCCAGCCCGATCAGGAACAAGTTGAGGTTTAAGCTGCATTGGAGGGAATGCCGTTATGGTTATCAAGCAGCGAACACCGACTATACCGATTACGGAGATAGAGCAGTCGGCGTTTTGCCGAACTGACGATGATCTTAGCGCACACACACTTGCGGATGAGTTCGACGCTGGAGTCCGTTGGCAGAAGCTGCCAGTGAGCTACATGCGTATGACGCCAAACGAATTGGATGCGCGCATTGGAGAGGCGCGGGCGAAACTCGGCAGCCGCGCCGTGGTGCTTGGGCATCACTACCAGCGCGACGAAGTTATCAAGTACGCCGACTATCGCGGGGATTCGTTCAACCTGTCCCGCTTCGCCGCTACGCAAGAGGCCGCAGAGTACATCATATTCTGCGGCGTCCATTTTATGGCGGAGACGGCGGACATCCTCAGCGGCGCACATCAGCAGGTCATACTGCCGAACCTGACAGCGGGCTGTTCCATGGCGGATATGGCGCGCATCGACGATGTGCTCGATTGCTGGGACGATTTGCAAGACACCATCGGGGACGACGGGGACATCATCCCCATCACCTACATGAACTCCACCGCCGCAATCAAGGCGCACTGCGGGCGCAACGGCGGCATCGTGTGCACATCGTCCAACGCACCCGCAACATTCGAGTGGGCGCTGGAACGCGGGCGGCGCATCCTGTTCCTGCCCGACCAACATCTAGGCAGGAACACCGGACTAAAGATGGGCATCGGGTTGGACGAAATGGTGGTCTGGAATCCATTCAAGCCGATGGGCGGCAACAGTGAACAGGCGCTGCGCGACGCGCGCCTTATCCTGTGGCAGGGGCATTGCTCCGTGCATACGCGCTTCACCGTCCAGCAGATAGAGCAGGCGCGGGCGCTGTATCCGGATGTGCATGTGGTTGTGCACCCCGAGTGCATCATGGAGGTCGTGGATGCGGCTGACAGCAGCGGCTCAACCGAGTTCATCAAGGCTATGGTCAATGATGCGGCGGCGGGCAGTGTCATCGCGGTCGGCACAGAAATCAGCATGGTGAATCGCCTTGCCGCCGAAAACCCAGACAAGCGCGTGTTCTGCCTAGACTCCGTGGTCTGCCCCTGCTCCACGATGTACCGCATCCATCCGGCGTACCTGAGCTGGGTGCTGGATGGGCTGAACGAGGGCGTGGTCGTGAACCGCATTAGCGTGGACGAAGACACCGCAGAGCAAGCGCGGGTGTCGCTGGACAGGATGCTAGCGGTGGTATAGCGAGTATCTCAACGCCGAGTAGAACGCACACAAGCCCATCTCACTGCAACTCAATGCGCAGAGATGGGCTTACTCATATGCGCGAAAAGTGATGCTGCCGCACATAAAGACAAGCATTTCTGTTAATCTGACCTTGGCACCGCAATCCATCTACGAAATCAGAAATGGAGGCAGGAATTGTTCCAGATGACGCCCGACACAGAGGCGCTGATTGACCGCGCGATCTCCGAAGATCTGCTGATTGGCGACCCGACGACCGACATCCTCATACCCGCCGACATGCAGGGTGAGGCGGCGTTCGTGGCGAAGGAAGCCGGCGTGCTTGCGGGGCTGGATGTGGCGCTGGCGGTGTTCAAGCGCATAGACGACTCGTTGTGTGCCAACACGCTCGTGGAGGATGGCAGCGAACTTGCGGCAGGTCAGCAGCTTGCGTTTGTGAGCGGCGGGATGCGTTCCATCCTGAAGGCGGAGCGCACCGCCCTGAACTTCGTGCGGCGGCTGTCCGGGATTGCCAGCGAAACAGCGTCGTATGCGCGCGCCGTAGAAGGCTATCTAGTGCGCATCGTGGACACGCGCAAGACCACACCCGGGCTGCGCGCCTTGGAGAAGTACGCCATCCGCGCGGGTGGCGGCTATAATCATCGCCAAAACCTCGGGGACGGCATCCTCATCAAGGACAACCACATCGAGGCGCTGCGCCGGTTGGGGATGAACTTGGGAGATGTGGTTCGGAAGGCGAACCGCGAGAAGTCGCACACCGTCAATGTGGAGGTCGAGGTGGAAGACTTGGCGCAGGCGCAGGAGGCGCTCGACGCAGGTGCGAAAATCCTGCTGCTCGACAACATGCACCCCGAAGAGATGGCGGCGGCGGTGCAGGCGGCAAGAGGCCGTGCGGTCATCGAGGCGTCGGGCAACATCACGCTGGAGAATGTGCGCGCGGCGGCGGCGGCGGGCGTGGACATCATATCGGTCGGCGCGCTGACACACTCATCTAGGGCGCTGGACATCAGCTTGGATGTGGTGGTAAGTGAATAGATTTACCCTCGCAATCTTCAATCTGCCGAGTTCGCCTATATCTAGCGGGAACGACGGGGTGATGGCAAAATTCGGCTGATTGCAGGCATCGCCGTGCTCATTGCGCTGCTCGGTGCGTCGGTTGTGATTGCGATAGTGCGCCCGACTGCGCCGCTCACCGTAGACCGCATCGCATTCGTGGACGCCCAGGGTGCTATCTACACGATGCGCCCTGACGGGTCGGATGCCCAGAGAGTGAGCGCTGATTCGAACGGGTTTTTCACATGGCCCACATGGTCGCCGGATGCGCAAATGCTGGCATATTCAGGCGTGGTGGAGAACGGAAACAAGTGGCAGCTAAACCTGTACGCAGCGCAACTTGCGGGCGGTGTGCCGGCTGCGTATGGGAATGCGCAAGTGCTATACGCCGGGGAGTCGGGTGAGGTTGGGCTGCTCGCTAACGGTGTGCCGCATTATCCGCTGTGGTCGCCGGACAGCGATAGCCTAGCGTTCATCGCAAGCGTGGGCGGCGGGCTGAGCCTGTTCATGGACGACCTCAGTAGCAATCCATCGGCGCAGCATATACTCGACGATGGGCCGCTGTGGATGTCATGGTCGCCGGACGCAGCCACACTTGCGGTGCATCGCGCGAACGACCACTTCCTAGTTGATGCGGGCACACTAGTGCCGCAGCAGATGGACATCGCTGCGGCGGGGTATCGGGTGCCAGCGTGGGTGCCTGATGACACAGAGCATGCGCTGACATTGCCTAGACGCCCATTCGCGGGGGAGCACAGCCTATACGCCGTCGGCTTGTCGGACGATGCGTTGGGACAGGGACGCTGGCTGCACGACATACGAGGCATGACTGCGTTCACTTGGTCGCCGGATGGGGCGCATCTTGCGGCTGCAGACGCTGCCCAATACCTCATATATCGGGGCGTGCCGATGCAAATATACGGCAGGCTCACAGTCGTGTCACACAATGCGCCCGACAGCAGCATAGATGTGCAGGGGCATGCGCTTGCGTTCTTCTGGTCGCCGGATGGCAGCAGGTTGGCGTATGTAACTCCGTCAGAGTCGTCGGGCGCGCTGAGGTGGATGCTGCTGGATGTGCGGTCGGGCGAGCAGATGCCTTTGATGGACTTCGTTCCGTCGCGGGAGCAACTGACGATGCTGCAGTTCTTCGACCAGTACGCCTACTCTCATTCGGTCTGGTCGCCGGACAGCAAGACGCTGGTGTTCGCAGGCAATCTGCTAAGCGAATCGGTTACCGCGTCGATGAGCGCTCACCCGGGACACGAAGGCACTCACATCATCGTGTTGGATATTGCGCCTGTCGCCTCTGCGAGTCTGATAGCGGAGGGCATTATGGCGTTCTGGTCGCCGCGCTGAGGCAGCCTGCCGGGAATGGCTTTGCGCTTATCCTCGCCTGCTGCGCTGCCTGTCCGCAGAGTCGATGAGGATGGTAACGGGGCCGTCGTTGCAGAGGGACACGGACATGTGCGCTTGGAAACGCCCGGTTTCTGCGCGCAGCCCAGATTGGCGAAAGCGTTGCAGCGTGTCTTCGAAGAGAGCTTCGGCGACATTGGGCGGCGCGGCGGCGCTGAAACTAGGGCGTCGGCCGCGACGGGTGTCGGCGTACAAAGTGAACTGGCTGACGATTAGCAAATCTGCGCTTATGTCAAGCGCCGAGCGATTAAATCTACCATCATCGTCAGGGAAGATGCGCAGATTGGCAGTCTTGTTGACGATGTAGTCTGCGTCTTGTTCGTCGTCCGTACGGCTGACGCCCAGCAGGATGACTAGACCGCGTCCGATGCTGCCCGTTACGCTGCCATCAACGCTGACGGACGCTTGGGATACCCGCTGCACTAGCGCGCGCAAGAACTTTGCCCCAATTGGCGCTGACGATTCAAGCCCGCCTTACTCGCTCTAATCGTCAGACTTTGAGGCAGCCTGCTTGGACTTCGCCGTAGATTCGGTCTTGGTGGCAGGCTTTTCGTCAGAGGATGCGCCGTTCTTGCTGTTGGTGCTGGTGTAGCTGCTGCTCTTGCCATAGTCATTGACATAGAAGCCGCTGCCCTTGAAGACGATGGGCACGGCTACGAACTGGCGGCTGGATAGGCTTTGGCAGATTGGGCAGTTTGCCACGGGGTCGGCGTAGAAGCTTTGGCGCTCCTCAAAGCGATGACCGCACTCGTTGCACTTGTAGTCATATGCAGGCAAGTTTGACACTCCAATCTGATGGCGACTTGTCAGAGTTTGGCATTAACTACCAACGCTGTCCAATATATCACTGCGCAGGCGTACTGTCAACTTGAATGGGCTGCGGGCTAGGGCGTTCTTATATGTTGAGAATACCCGCCCCCAGTAACACCGGCAGGCGGGTTCTCTCTTCATCGGCGGTTATCGCCAGCTGCTATGGATGCGGTATGTAGCCCGCGGCTTCTGCCTCTGCCACCGTGCAGAACCAGCGCTCAACTATGAACCTGCGGTCATAGAGCCGATGGTCGGGTGTGTAGTAGTACTTTGTGTTTGACAGCGTGCGACCCTTGATGAGCGGCGTGTCCGAGGGTTCGTCATGATACTCGCACACCTTCTCAGGCGTACTAATCGGCACGACGGTTGCGGTCGGTGTTGGTGTGGTCGTGGATATGGGCGTTTCGCCCGGAGCGGGCGTCGGTGTCGGCGTTGGCGTCGATGTGGGCGTTTCTCCCGGAGCGGGAGTGCGCGTTGGTGTTGGCGTCGATGTGGCTGGCACAGTCGGCGTGCGTGTGGGCGGCGTAACGCCCGACCCTAGCTTGTCCGCCGCGTCGTAACACACCCACTGAATGGTCAGGATGGCGACGCGCTCGGTGTCGCTCACATCAAGGAAACTGACTGAGCGTGCATCGGCAAGGGCGCTCGCGCAGAGTTCGTTCACCTTTTCGTATCGCTCCCTCCCGTCGTATGTGAACCCTGCCTGCGAGATGCGCTCGATATGCGCGATGGTTTGCGGTTGAGCCGGTGCCCGCGTGGATACAGGTGTGGGCGTGGGCGTGGGCGGTACGGATGTGGGAACTGGTGTGAGAGCGGGTACGGGTGTCGGAGTGGCAATAGGCGTAGGGATAGCCGTGCCATCGCAGGACGGCAGCCCCAACTGCGCCAAATCGTTCTCAGCCACACTAAGCAGCGCCGCCGGTATGCACCCCGTCAACTGGTTGTTGCTGAGTTGCAATCGTTCAAGGTTAGTGAGGTTGCCCAACTCTGACGGTATTTCACCCGTCAACTGATTGGTGTCTAGCAACAACTCAGTCAGATTAGTCAGGTTACCTAACTCTGCTGGTATCTCACCTGTCAACTGGTTGAAGCTGACCCCTAACCTAATTAGGTTAGTGAGGTTACCTAACTCTGCTGGTATCTCTCCCGTCAACTGGTTGGCATCAACAAACAAATTAGTCAGGTTTGTGAGGCTGCCTAGTTCTGTGGGTATCTCTCCGGTCAACTGGTTGGTGTGGAGGTACAGCTGCTCAAGGTTAGTGAGGCTGCCCAACTCCGAAGGGATCTCGCCCGTTAACTGGTTTTCGATGAGTTCCAAGTGTTCAAGGTTAGTGAGGCTACCTAGTTCTATCGGTATCTCACCTATCAACTGGTTGGTATTAAGTCTCAATCGTTCAAGGTTAGTGAGACTGCCCAGTTCTGCTGGTATCCTACCCGTCAACTGGTTATTGATTAGATCCAACCATGTCAGGTTAGTAAGGTTGCCCAACTCCGTCGGTATCTCACCCACCAACTGATTTTCACCGAGCCACAACTCAGTCAGATTATCAAGGCTACCCAGTTCTGCTGGTATCTCGCCCGTCAGTTCGTTGCCCCAGAGGGACAAATGTTGCAGGTTAGTGCTGCCTAGTTCCGCTGGTATCTCACCCGTTAACTGGTTGCTACTAAGGGACAATTCAGTCAGGTTAGTGAGGCTGCCTAGCCATGCCGGTATCTCACCGGTCAACTGGTTGCCCCAGAGGTGCAATTCAGTCAGGTTAGTGAGATTGCCCAACTCCGCTGGGATCTTTCCCGTCAACTTGTTGTCGCTGAGAGACAACTCAGTCAGATTAGTAAGGATACCCAGTTCTGCCGGGATCTCGCCTGTCAACTCGTTGCCCCAGAGGTGCAACAATGTCAGGTTAGTGAGGCTGCCCAACTCCGTCGGTATCTCGCCCGTCAGTTCGTTGCTACTGAGGGACAATTCATACAGGTTAGTGAGGTTGCCTAACTCCGGCGGTATCTCACCCGTCAACTGGTTGCCCCAGAGGGACAAGTCATTCAGATTAGTGAGATTGCCCAACTCCGCCGGTATCTCACCTGTCAGCTGGTTGGTACTGATCCACAAGTCTGTCAGGTTAGTGAGGCTGCCCAATTCCGACGGGATCTCGCCCGTCAACTGGTTGCCCCAGAGGGACAAACTATCCAGATTAGTGAGGCTGCCCAGTTCTGCTGGTATCTCACCCGTCAGTTCGTTGCGACTGATCCACAACCTAGTCAGGTTAGTAAGGCTGCCTAACCATGCTGGTATCTCGCCCGATAACTGGTTGTCACTGAGCTGCAACCGTTCAAGGTTAGATAGGTTGCTCAACTCCGTCGGGATCTCGCCCGTCAGCTGGTTGGTATGAAGTCTCAACCGTTGAAGGTTAGTAAGACTGCCCAACTCCGTCGGTATTTCGCCCGTCAACTGGTTGTTATCAAGGTAAAACCGTTCAACATTAGTAAGACTGCCTAGCTCTGGCGGTATCTCGCCCGTCAGCTGGTTGTAGTCGAGAAGCAACCATACAAGGTTATTGAGGCTGCCTAACTCCGGCGGTATCTCACCTGTCAACAGGTTTTCGTCAAGCGACAGCTCTATGAGGTTAGTGAGATCGCCTAGTTCCGACGGTATCGCGCCTGTCAGTTGGTTTTGGTCAAGCCACAACTCATTCAGGTTAGTGAGGTTTCCTAGTTCTCTGGGTATCCCACCCGTCAACTGGTTGATGTCGAGGTACAACTCAGTCAGGCTAGTGAGGTTGCCTAATTCTGTAGGTATCGTACCCGTCAACTGGGCGCCCGTGAGGGACAGCCATACCACCCGAGATGCAGACCCTACGCTGTCTACGGTTACGCCGTCCCACTGACGGATAGGTAGGTTAGCCGACCAGTTCAGCACAGAGCGGCCGTTCGTGAATGAGTCTAACGCTGCCAGTAGGTTCTCGCAGTCCGACACCAGCCCGGGGTTCGATTGCGGTTGCGGCACGGCGATGCCGTTGGAGCACTGGCCTGTGAGCGCGGGCGGAGGCGTGGGCGTGAGCGTGGGTCTTGGTGTGGAAGTTGGTGTAGGATTAGCCGCACTGCCACAGGTCGGCAGCCCCAACTCTGCCAAATCGTTGCTTTCCACATCGAAAAGCACCGCCGGTATGCACCCCGTCAGCCGGTTGTTGCTGAGGGACAACTCAATCAGATTAGTGAGGTTGCCTAATTCCGACGGTATCTCACCCGTTAGCTGGTTGTTACTAATGAACAAGTATTCAAGGTTGGTAAGGCTGCCTAGTTCTGTCGGTATCTCGCCCGTCAACTGGTTTCTGTCAAGGTACAAGTGTTCAAGGTTAGTGAGGTTGCCTAGTTCTGATGGTATCTTACCTGTCAGTTCATTTCCGCCGAGGGACAACGAGTTCAGGTTAGTGAGGCTACCCAGTTCTGACGGTATGTCGCCTGTCAGTTCATTTAAGCCGAGGTCCAACGAGTTCAGGTTAGTGAGGCTGCCTAGTTCTGTCGGTATCTCACCCCTCAACTGGTTGCTCCAGAGGTTCAACTCAGTCAGGTTAGTAAGGCTACCCAGTTCTGACGGTATCTCGCCTGTCAGTTCATTTACGCTGAGGGACAATTCAGTCAGGTTAGTAAGGCTACCCAGTTCTGACGGTATCTCGCCTGTCAGTTCATTTAAGCCGAGGTCCAACGAGTTCAGGTTAGTGATGCTACCCAGTTCTGACGGTATCTCGCCTGTCAACTGGTTGAAATCGAGGTACAACCCTGTCAGATTAGTGAGGTTACCTAACTCTGGCGGTATCTCGCCCGTCAATTGGTTTCTGCTGAGATACAACCCTGTCAGATTAGTGAGGCTACCCAATTCTGTTGGTATCTCACCCGTCAACTGGTTTCTGCTGAGATACAACACTTCCACCCGCTCTTCAGTCCCTACTGTGCTGTACACACTTACGTCGTCCCACTGACGGATAGGTAGGTTAGCCGACCAGTTCAGCACAGAGCTGCCGTTGGTGAATGAGTCTAGCGCCGCTAGCAGGTTTGCGCAGTCTGACACCAGCCCGGGGTTCGATTGCGGCTGCGGCACGGCGATGCCGTTGGCGCAGTCCGCAGCGTGTTGATTCGCCTCCGCGTCCCCGCTCCAAGGCGCAGCGGCGTCGAAAGCGCTGAGGATTTTACCCCCCCCCCCCCGAACAAAAGTGCGCCTGCAATCAAAGCCATTATGTACACATAAATCCTTTTCATCGAGCACTCCTTATAGGCTATGATAGATTGACCGAAGTCCAAATTATGACTTCCCGTGCGATGATACCATAAAGCAGTGATAATATCTTAACCAGAACTTGAACGGCGATATGCGCGAGAGCCTATATGCCTGATGGAGCAGTATGAACATATTCTTCGATGTGGATTACACGATTATGGGCGCTGATGGGAGCTTGCGGCATAACACTGAGGACACTTTTCGCAAGCTCATCGCGGACGGGCACAGGATTTTCATATGGTCAGGCGTGGGCATTCGCACGGCGGAGGTACGCCGCTTCGGGCTTGCCGACTATGTGACGGACATCTTCCAGAAGCCGCTGGAAAACTATGAGGCGGCGCTCGATGAACTCGGCGTGTCGCCACATCCGGACTTCATCATCGACGACCATCCGGAGATTGTGCGGGTGTTCGGTGGCTTCATATGCCGCCCGTACTACTTCCGCAGCCGCAAGGACACCGAGATGGATGAGATATATGAGGCTATCAGCGATGTCGCGCGCTGCGGGCGCTCGGAGCACAGGGCTTACCGACCCGGACGCAGAGCAGCAGACATCGACACCGCCGCAGGGTGAGCGCCTATGCCGATTCGACTGCTTTCAGACAATGTGTCCTCTATGATTGCCGCCGGCGAGGTGATAGAGCGCCCGGCGTCAGTGGTCAAGGAGCTGCTTGAGAATGCGCTGGACGCCGGTGCAACCGAAATCAGCGTGGACATCAGAGGCGGCGGAGTGGAACAGATACGCATCGCCGACAACGGCTGCGGCATCCCGTCCGACGAGCTTGAACTGGCGTTTCAACGCTTCGCCACAAGCAAGATAACCGACGCCAACGATTTGGACGCCATCACCACGCTCGGATTTCGCGGCGAGGCGCTGCCAAGCATTGCGTCCGTGTCGCGAATGTTGGTAACGACCCACGCGGAGAGCGAGGACAGCGGCACGCGCCTGCAAGTCCGCGAGGGCGAAATCGTCGATAAGCGGCAATACGGCGCATCGCTCGGCACCGTGATGACCGTGCAGCAGCTGTTTCGCAATGTGCCAGCGCGCCGCAAGTTCTTGCGAACCACTGCCACCGAAACCTCGCACATCCAGTCGCTAGTGTCGCGCTATGCGCTGGCGTATCCGGAAGTGGCGTTTCGGCTGAACACCGGGCGGTCGTCCATATCGACCCCCGGCAGCGGTAGCCTGCAAGAAGCCGTAGCTGCGGTGTACAGCCTCAGCGTCGCGTCCGAGATGCTCACCGTCGAGCCAGACGGCGATGCAATTGGCGGCGTATCTGTGGAGGGCATGATAAGCCAGCCGTCGTTGGACAGAGCCAATCGCGGCTACATCAGCTTCTTCGTGAACCGCCGCTGGGTGCAAAGCCGCATGCTAGGCTTTGCGCTGGAACAAGCGTATCACGGCTTCCTCAAAGAGCGGCGCTTTCCCATTGCCGTGCTGAACATATCGCTGCCCTATGATGCGGTGGATGTGAACGCACACCCCACGAAGGCAGAGGTGCGGTTTCGCAACGGGGATAGGGTTTTCTCTGCGATACAGCAGGCTGTGCGGCACACGCTCACCACGCATTCGCCGGTGCATCCGCTGCAACGCGGTAGGGGAGATCCGGCGAATACCGGGACGGCGTATCCGGGCGTACCCGGGAATGGACACCGCTCGTCAGCGTTCTGGCCGGCGAAACCGTTCGACCGCCAACCGCCGTTTACGCAGCAGGGCGAACGCCCGGACGAGACGCTGCGCAGCGCGGATGTGGGCAACACGCCGCTGACCCCCAAGCAGACGCTGCCGATGCTGCGCGTGCTTGGGCAAGTCCAGCAAACCTACATCGTGGCAGAGGGGCCGGACGGGCTGTACCTGATAGACCAGCATGCAGCGCACGAGCGCGTTATGTTCGAGCGCATCAAGGCTGACGCCGCCGCCAATCACCCTCAGTCGCAGACGCTGATGGAGCCACTCACCATAGAACTTGACCCGCATCGCCAAGAGATACTCGAAGCGCATCAGGCGATGTTCGCCGAACTTGGGCTGCTCATCGAGCCGTTCGGAGGCAGCGTGTATCTGATACGCGGCGTGCCAAACATACTGGCGGACACCGACCCTGCCGCAGCGCTTGCGGATATGCTGGACGAACTAGCGCAGTCACGCACAGCGGAGTCGTGGTTTGACCGCGCAGCCTATTCGCTTGCGTGCCACGCCGCCATACGCGCAGGCAAAACACTCAGCGCCGACGAGATGACGGCTCTCACGCGTCAACTCGAGCAGTGCGAACAGCCGCATACCTGCCCGCACGGCCGCCCGACGATAATTCACATGAGCAGCAGCCACCTCGAGACCGAGTTCGGGCGCCGGTAATTACCGACTACAGCCAACACTACCCACAAGGACAAGACATGAAGATAGGCATATTCTTAGGTGTGCAGATTTCTCCGCAGGATTCGCTTGCGCAGCAGATGGCGGACAGCTCCGAGCAGGTGCGTGCGGCGCGCGACGCCGGCTTCGACATAATCGCCACTGGGCAGCACTACCTGTCCGCTCCCTACCAGCAGCCCGCCACACTGCCGTTCCTTGCGCGAATGGCGGCGGATGCGGGCGAAATGGAAATCGCCGCCGCTGTCATACTCGTGCCGCTGCACAATCCGGTTGACCTAGCAGAGACAGTCGCCACGATGGACGCCATATGCGATGGACGGTTCATATTCGGCATCGGGCTTGGCTATCGCGACGAAGAGTACGCCGCTTTCGGCGTCAAGCGGAGCGAGCGAGTGGGGCGCATGCGCGAGGCGATGGGCCTGATGCGCCGCCTTTGGACCGAGGATGAGCTGGAACACGACGGCAAGTACTATCATGTGCCGAGGGTTGCGCCGTCCACGCGCCCGATACAGAAACCGCACCCACCCATATGGGTCGCTGCCAACAACGATGCGGCTATACGGCGGGCGGCGCACTGGGGCTGGCCCTGGCTCATCAACCCGCACGCGCGGATTGCCACGATTGCGCGGCAGACCGAATTGTACCGCCGAGAAGCCGCCGCCGCAGGGATACCGATGCCGTCCGCAATGCCGATGATGCGCGAGATGTATGTGGCAGAAGACCGCGCCACCGCATACGCCGAGAGCCAGCCGTATCTCGAGAGCAAGTACGCCGCCTATGCCTCATGGGGGCAGGATAAGGCGCTCCCGGGAAATGAGAGTTTCGCTGTGCCATACGAGGAATTGGCGCGCGACCGCTTCCTGCTCGGCACGCCCGACGACATCGTGGCGCAAATCCGCCGCTATGAGCGCGAACTCGGCGCAAACTACATCATCTTCCGGATGCAGTGGCCCGGTATGCCGCAAGAGCAGGTTCTGCGGCAGATTGCGCTGATGGGCGAAGCGGTTATCCCGAAAGTGAAGTAGCGTAAAGTAGCCGCCCTGCCACTGCGGATACGATGCAGACGGCGCAGCTCAGCTACCAGTTGAGCAGACCGGGCTTTTGTGCGCGCCAGCCGTCGTCCGACGGGAACACGGTGTTCATCGGGATTGCCTGCGTGTCGCCGTCGAACCAGTCTTGCACCGTCTCGCGCCACTTCTTGTAGTGCGGGGCGTTGCGGTGAGCGTTCATATGCGCATCCTCGTCGGCGTACACCTCGTACAGGTAGAAGGTGTTCGGGTCGGTCTTGTCGGCGAGGATGTCGAATCGGAAGCAACCCGGCTCGTCGCGCACCGAGCCTTGGCTGTCGCCTAGGCTTGCTTCCATGAACTGCTCGGCGTACCCCGGCTTTATCTTGATGGTAACGAATATGGCGTGCATAGCGTGCTCCTTATGAATTCACAATGAGTCGACAACGATTTGGGCATTGATGCAGGGTGATGCATCGAAGTTGGAATATGTGGACAACGGCATTATACCATTAGTGGCGGGTGAGGATAGAACCCGTCTCTATATCTCCGCACTTCCCACATCTGAGCACGGGCATTTCCAGACTCCTTGCGCCATACTTGGCGATGAGTGTGCGGCGATACCTGTGATGGCGCGCCATCGCTAGCTCGCAGACTTGGCACATTGGCTTGTAGCGCATCAGCGCATCTTGCAGCGTGTATGGAAACGCTACCTAACTACTCTACACAACTTGTACGCTCGGTCATTAGGGTGTAATCTTACAATTCATTTGCTGGTCAGCCAGATTGATTTGGCAGAAATGAACCGAGCGTACAGAAAAGTGTAACAGCGTAGCAAGGAGACGGAAGTGGTCAAGGCTTTTGTGCTAATTGAAGTGTCAACAGGGCATTCGCGCGATGTAGTTAATACGCTGGCGGAGAACCCCAAAGTGGTGAACGCATCTCGCGTTACCGGCCCATACGATGTTATAGCCGAGGTGCAGGAAGAAGACCTGAACCTAGTCCACGAATTTACCACGCAGGTGATCCACCACATCACAGGCGTGGTGCGCACCACTACGAGTGTGTCTGTGGGCTAGCAATTACGGGTGGGCGGTACGCAATCCCGATATTTCTTTCAGAGGAATGTCGGGGTTATGCGGCTGAAATGGTTGGCGAAGCGCGCAGCAGCCCTAGTTAGGGGGTAAACACCGCGAGTATGGCGATAGGTAGCGCAGTACTCCGGCGAATATGAGTCCCCCTACCGTTCCTCCGCTTATTTTCTGGGGAGAAACTACCCGGAGGACAAAACTACCCTGCAGCCCCTTCTGCGTCGCCCATATCGTCGTGCTCGCTTTGGGTGTTGCGGCGGCGGTGGCCTCTGAGGGCGTGCGCCAGCACCATCAGCGCGAGCACCGATATTGCTGCCGCAAGCTCGGGCTTGTCTGGCATGTTGTTGTTGAATGTGCCGTTGAAGCTGAACCACAGCAGCGCCACGATTGCCGCAACCACACCTAGCAGCGATGTGTATGGCAGGCGCTGACCGCCCAGCGTTACCAGTGAGCCAATTGCCACGGCTATGAACCCCGTGTATGGCGGGAACATCACAAGTATCGCGCCGCCCAGCGGGGAAAGCCCGTCGCCGCCACGAAATCCCGTGAATATAGAGCGCCAGTGCCCCAGCACGAGGGCAAAGCTTGGCAGCACCAGCCATAGCTCGTCCACCTGCATCAGCCGTGCAGATACGATTGCGATCGCGCCCTTCGCCATATCGCCCACGAGGACGATGCCCCCGGACAGGTTGCCCACCTGACGCCGCACATTGGACGCCCCCGGTAAGCCCGTTCCCACCGTGAATATGTCCACGCCGCGCCGCCGGCTCACCCACGCCGCTATCGGCAGCGCCCCCAGCAGATACGCTATGAGAGTGGATATGATGATTGCTGGTGTCGTGTCAAAGCCTATCATCGCTATCACCTCCCATAACCACATTCGGTATTATCAGACGGGCTGCCATAGATATATTCGCATAGATTGAGAACGCCTATAGGCGAACCCGATTTCGCATACAAGCCGCCTATCGTTCGCCCTTATTTTTTATATTATATTCAATCGCCCCTAAATGCGTAAGGCATTCTGCGCTATTCGCCCTGTATGATCGCATTGCCGACGGAGCGTCTGAGTACAGGATGGCTAGTTGTCGATTGTGCGGGTGCGTCCGGAACCCGCACAATCGTCGGCAATGCTGTAATCGTCGATGTATGAGGTTTATTCGGGTACGGGGTTAGAACTCGAACTCTGTTCCGACGCCCTGTTCCACCGCTTGCTGATATACATAGTATGCGGTGGACATATCCTGAATGGACAAGCCGACGCTCTTGAACAGAGTAATCTCCTCGTCGTTCTCCCTGCCGGGCTTGGCGCCGGTAATTAGCTCGCCAAGTTCACCGTAGATGTCCGTCTCCGAGAGTGCGCCCTCTTCTATCGGCGTCATAATGTCGCCCGCCTCGGCGAGGCACGCTGCCACTTGGTCGCACACTATCTTGGACTTGACAATGCTGGTAGTGTCCAGCTCCCGCACGCCCGGCGCATGAGAGCCGATGCCGTTGATGTGCAGCCCGGCTGGCAGCCAATCGCCGTCCACGATGGGCGTGGCGGCGGTAGTTGCCAGTGCAAGCACATCCACGCTTTCCACCACTTCGCGGACGCTGCCGGCGATGTTCACTGGGATGCCGAGCTGAGCAGACATATCCGCCGCAAACGCTGCCTTCGCCTCGTCTGAGTCCATAGAGAAGCAGAGTATGCTCTCGAAGTCGCGCGCCGCCGCCATTCCCTCGCACTGCGCGCGTGCCTGCACGCCCATGCCCAGCACGCCGGCGGTCTTAGCGTCCTTGCGCGCCAGATACTTGGTCGCAAGCCCGGAGACGCCGCCGGTTCGCATCGCCGTGATGAACCCGCCGTCCATCACAGATATGGTCTTACCTGTCTCGCCATCCAGCAGGATGATGGTCGCCAATGTGCTGGGTAGGTTGAACTTCGATGGGTTGTCCTTATACACGGTAACTGCCTTGACGCCGAGCGCGCCCATCCCCTTGAGCTGCGCGGGCATGAAGGCATACCAGCCGTTGTGGTCGGAGTCGGCGACCGCTGTTCGCTGTGGCATTACGGCGTCGCCCGCCGCAAGCTCGCCGAATGCGCGCTCCAATATCGCCATCGTGTCGCTCATGCTGAGCAGCCCTTGGATTGTGTCTCGATTCAGAAGCAGGCTCATCTTTCGCCTCCCATTTCAGCGTTAGCCCTTAATTCATAGCGGTATGGTATCTAATCGGGTTGGGGATCACAGGCTTGCCAGCGCAAACCCCGATACTGATATTGTAACCCAAAAGCGCTGTGGTTTCCCAATGCCAGCGAATGATCCTGCGGAGAAAGCAGGTTATCTTGCTATTTTCATAAATATACTACATTATACTACGGTGTATAGTATCATCAGCCCGTGCGTAAGGTTTGAGTGGAATTGAGATTGGGGTGTGGTATGCGCCATATGGAAGGCATGCTGAAGCGCCACTTCGGATACGATGAGTTCCGACCGCTCCAGCAAGAGATTATCAGCAGCATCCTACGGGGCGAAGACACGCTCGTCATAATGCCCACGGGCGGCGGCAAGTCCATCTGCTACCAGCTGCCAGCGCTGATGTTGCCGGGGCTGACGCTCGTGGTGTCGCCGCTCATTGCTCTGATGAAAGACCAAGTGGACGCACTGAAAGCCAATGGCATCGCCGCCGAGTTCCTAAACAGCACCCTAGAGTACGATGACAGGCGGCGCATCCAATCCCAAGCCCTGCGAGGCGAACTGAAGATACTCTACCTCGCGCCCGAACGACTAGCGTCTGAAGGTTTCCAAGCGCTGCTGAGCAGGCTAGACATCAGCCTCGTCGCCGTGGACGAGGCGCACTGCATCTCCACTTGGGGGCACGACTTTCGCCCTGACTACCGCAGCCTGATACGCCTGCGTCGGCTGTTGCCGCGTGTGCCGTTCTGTGCGCTCACTGCCACCGCCACGGAGCGCGTCCGTGTGGACATTGTGGCGCAGCTCGGCTTACGCCACCCGCAAGAGTTTGTGGCGAGCTTCGACCGCGCCAACCTGACCTACGATGTCCGCGAAAAGCGCAACGCCTTCAACGCCGTATGCGGCTTGCTGCGCCGCCATGAAGGCGAGTCTGCCATCATCTACTGCATATCGCGCAAAGACACGGAGGAACTGGCAACCAAGCTTCGAGACCTCGGCTTCGATGCGCTACCGTATCATGCCGGGCTGCCAGCCGACGACCGCCAGCGCACCCAAGAGCGCTTCATCCGCAGTGAAACCGACATCATCGTCGCTACCATCGCATTTGGCATGGGCATCGACAAGCCCGACATACGCCTTGTGGTGCACTATGAGTTGCCCAAGACATTGGAGAACTACTATCAAGAAACAGGGCGCGCCGGACGCGACGGACTGCCGAGCCAGTGCGTCCTGTTCTATTCTTACAGCGATAAGCTGAAACAGGACTTTTTCATTCGAAGAATGGACGACCCAGACGAGCGCGAACAGGCGGAGTACAAGCTCCAACGCCTCATAGAGTTCTGCGAGCTGCGAACCTGCCGCAGGGAGTATTTGCTGCGCTACTTCGGTGAGCGCTTCACCCCAAGCTCGGAATCAGACTCGGATTCGCCCGGTGCCGTCGACTGCGGCGGCTGCGATGTTTGCCTCGCGCCGAAAGAGCCATACGACGCCACGCTCATAGCGCAGAAGCTGATGTCCGCGATCATCCGCACGGGCGAACGCTTCGGCATAAAGCACATCGGCGCGGTGATGCGCGGCGCAAACACCGCACGCATTCGCCAGTTCGGACATGACAACCTCAGCGTGTACGGTATAGAGAAGGATTTCACCCCAAAGCAGCTGCGCGAAATCGCCGACCTGCTCATCGATAAGGGCTTGCTGCATAGGGAGACGGGTAAGTTCCCCACACTCAGCGTAACTGCTGAGGGCCGCCGCATCCTCACCAGCCGCGAGTCAATTACGCTCATGCGCCGCAAACAAGACGCAGATGCGGCGAACAAGCCCAGCACATCGAACAGGGGCGCAGATGCTACGGCTAGCGGGAGTTGGGACGATGAGCTGTTCGACAAGCTTCGGGAACTGCGCCGCGAAATCGCATCCGAGAACGGCGTGCCGCCCTATGTGGTGTTTAGCGACAAGACATTGCGCGATATGGCTGCGCACAAGCCGCAAGACCCAGACGCAATGATGCAAATATCCGGCGTCGGCGTGGTGAAATTGCAGCAGTATGGCGATGCGTTCCTGTCTGTTATCAAAGGGCATCAGGGCGCTTCAGGTTCGCCCGACGATGCGACCGATCCCCCTCAGTTGAGGTTGGACAGTAACTACACATCTACTTACGAAGCCACTAGGCGGCTGTTGGAGCGGGGGATGAGCGTCTCAGAGATAGCCCGTCAGCGCGCGATGTCAGCCAGCACGATAATAGTGCACATAGAGCATTTGGCTGCCTATGACTTGCTGCCCGACCTCACCCCACTGCTGCCAGATGCGGAGCGTGTGGCGCAAATCAGGGCAGCGTTCCAAGCGTGCGGCGGCACTACCAGCCCTCTCAAACCCGTCAAAGAGTTGCTTGGCGACGGCTGCTCGTATGAAGAGATACGGCTTGTGCGCGCATTCTTGCGGCAACCGGACGATGCGACCGATACGGCGTCGGGAGATTCGTCTGAACGCAAGCCGCAAAATTTCGTAGACGAAACAAGAGCGTTGGACATCGCGGAAGAGTTAGTGGAAATTCGTGCTTCTATCAAAGAACTCTGTGATTTAAGCAAAGAGAAACGAAGCGAACTTTTGGCTCTAATGAGCGCCATTGGCAAGAGTCGCATCAAAGATAATGGGTTACAGATACGGGTCTCAAGAAATCGTCAGCGCATTATCGATCGAGAATCCCTCATAGAGCAAGGCGTTACTGCTGAACAAATTGATAATGCCACACAGGAAAAGATGAGCAAGCCATTTGTAACCGTCAAACGCACAAAAGATGGCTCTGCAACTTCCGAAGAACTCGAACAATAAGAAGCGCTATTGCGCTACAAGCCGATGTGCTTATGTGGCAACTGCGGGATGGGGCGTCGGCGCCTCTACCCATATCATATCGTTGCTGTCGGGCTGGAATACGCTGCGGTCGAAGTCGCCGTAGAGCGCTAGTGTTTCATAGCCGCAGACGCTCAGCAGATGTTGCATCTCCCAGCGGTGGATGCAGCGCAAGCGGAAGTCGCGATAGACCCTGCGCTGAACTGCGCCGTGTTCGTCTAGCTCCTCGATGATGGCGCGGGTGTCAAGTGTCTGCGTGAATTGGTCGTAGGCTGTCTGAAGCCAGATCACCATGCGCCTGCCAGTCGATGGGTCTACTACATCGTGAAAGTGGAACGGGACATCAGAATCTTGCGCCAACATGTCGGTGTCGGGAACGAATATGTCGAACACCAGCCTGCCACTAGGAGCGAGATGGTGCTTGATGTTTTGCAGGGCGTGGATTTCGTCTTCGACTGACAGTAGCGCTTGGAAGCCGCGGAAGGGGATGGTGATGAGGTCGAAGCGGCGGTTCAGTGTGAAGTCGCGCATATCGGCTTGGATTAGCGACAGGTTGGAAGTGCGTGTGCCGGCGGCTTTGCGATGGGCGCGTTCTAGCATGGCGGGGGAAGAGTCTATGCCGGTAACGGTGCCGCCTGCGTCTTGGATGGCTTTGGCGACGGGAATGGCGACGCGCCCAGTGCCGCAGCCAAGTTCGAGCACATCGCCGCCGACTGCCAGCGCTTCGGTGATGTAGAACGGAATGTCTGCCGCAACATATGAGTACACGGCATCGTAAATGTCCGACCATGCATCATAGTCTGAAGCGCTCATCGGCTCTACGCGCCTGCTAGATGCTGCAGTGCCAGACGCACCCTGTCCTCGACGGTGAGGTCGGCGGCATCGGTGAGTGCTGCCAGCGCATCGCGCGCCTCTGCCTGCGTGTAGCCGAGCGCGGTCAAGGCGTCTATGGCGTCGTCGTCCGGCGGAGATGCAGCGGATGCGTCGGCTGCCCAGTCTAGGTGGTCTAGCTTGCCCTTCAGCTCCAAGACGATGCGGCTTGCGGTTCTGCGCCCGACGCCGGGGACGGTTGTGATGCTCTTGACATCAGCGGATTCGACGAGTGCCGCTAGTGTGGGGGGCGTGAATGTGGACAAGATGCTGAGAGCCACGCGCGGCCCGACACCGCTGATTCCTATGAGCGTTTCAAATGTCAGACGGGCGTCCGGGGTGTCAAATCCGTACAGGCTGAGGTTATCTTCACGCACTATAAGCGTGGTGAACAGACGGACTTGGCTGCCGTGCTGTCCCAGTGTTTCGATTGACTGGGCGGGGACGCTCACGCGAAGGGTAACGCCGCCCACGGCGACATCCACCCAATTTGCGCCGCTATCCTCGAGGCTGCCGCGCACCGATGTGATGAGGGACGAGACCACGCTTTCGCTACTCCGAGTGTTTCATGTAGCCGGCTGAAGTTCTGTTGCTGCCGTCGGTGAACACCGTGCTAAATGGCTTTGCTGCTGACCAGTGAGGCGTCCCGTTTCACGATGGCGATGGGGTGTAGTACGCAATGACGGGTCCAGCGGCTGAATGATCGCCGTATATCGAGAAATTGGGCTTTACAGGAAGGTGAGTTCTTGGGCGCGGCTGGCGTTGATGTGGCATATGGCGACTGCGAGGGCGTCTGATGCGTCTAGCGGGGTGGGCAGGGTGTCCAAGCGGAGATGCAGGCATAGCATCTCTTGCACCTGCTCTTTGCTGCTGCCGCCGTGGTCTGTTACGGCACGCTTAATCTGCCTCGGGGCGTAGGTGTGTACCGGGATTTGTGCATGCGCCGCAGCCAGCATAGCGATAGCCTGCGCGCGCCCTATGGCTATGGCGGAGCGCACATTGCGGGACACGAACGGCTCTTCGATTGCCATCACATCAGGCTCGCATATGGTGATGCAGTTTAGCAAGCCTGTGTAGATGCGATGCAGGCGCTCGGCGTGAGGCTGCTTGCGTGGTGCGGTCAGCACGGCGAGGTGCGCCAGCGTCATCTCGCCGCCGTGGGAATCCACTGCGCCGACGCCCATGTTGTAGGTGCCGGGGTCAACGCCCAAGACGCGCACAGCGAGCCTACTCGTCGCGATACTGCTCTAGCAGCTCGTCGGGGAAGTCGGCGTTGGAGTACACCTTTTGCACATCGTCCAGCTCCTCCAGCTGGTCTAGCAGGCGCAATGTCTGCGTGCCCGCCTTGGCGTCCAACATAATGGTGTTGCTGGGTATCATGGATAGCTCGGACGACACGATGGGCGCATCGGTTTCGCTGAGGGTTTGGCGAATTTCTTCGAGGTTCTGGGGCGGCGAGAAGATCTGCAAGGTGGAGTCGAATGTCTCGAAGTCCTCAGCGCCGGCGTCGATGGCGACAAGTGCGAACTCTTCTGCGTCCTCGGGTTCGGCGTTGACGACGACAATGCCCTTCTGCTCGAACTGCCACGCCACAGCGCCGGACTGCGCGAGGTTGCCGCCGGCTTTGGTGAGCGTGGAGCGTATGTCGGAGACGGTGCGGTTGCGGTTGTCGGTGAGGGTTTGGAGCATTATGGCGATGCCGCCGGGGCCGTAGCCCTCGTATGTGAACTCCATCATGCGGTCTTGTTCGCCGGATTCGCCCGTGCCGCGCTTGATGGCGCGGTCGATGTTGTCGTTGGGCATGTTGTTGTCTTTTGCCTTTTGGACAGCCATCCGCAGGCGAATGTTCATTTCCGGGTCGCCGCCGCCCTGCCGAGCCGCAATGATGATCTCACGCGTCAGCTTAGTGAAGAGCTTGCCGCGCCGCGCGTCCGTAGCCGCCTTTGCGTGCTTTATCGTTGACCATTTAGAGTGACCGGACATTTGCGGACCCCCTAATTTTTAGGATTAGGCTAATTGGTAGATACTCGATTTATGTTATCACGGGATTGATGGACGGTCAAAAAGGCAGCATATGCCATATACGCCATATACGGGCTTGTGTTTGATACTCGATTTATGTTATCACGGGATTGATGGACGGTCAAAAAGGCAGCATATGCCATATACGCCATACCTGCTAAAGGTTGATATTCGACAGGAACTCGGGTTTGCCGGGGATGGCGAGGTTGAGCCGGTATAAGCAGCCGGCGCCGGGGCCTTCGGCTTGCTTGTCTTGCCCGCCGGCTGTGGTGATGTACATATCGGTGTAGTCCTCGCCGCCGAAGGTAACGCTGGACACCTTGCGGGCGGGAAACCATATGCGACGCTCTTGTTCGCCGTCAGGGGTGTAGCGGACGAGGGATGAGCCGTCCCAGCGCGCAGACCACACATAGCCGTCTGCGTCCACCGTCATGCCGTCGGGGATGCCGTCGCTTTCGCCGGTGTTAACGAAGATGCGCTGGTTGGATATTTCGCCGCTATCCGCATCGTAGTCGAATATGTAGATGTTGTGTGTGGGCGAATCGGTGTAGTACATGTGCTTGGCGTCGGGCGTGAAGCCTATGCCGTTGGATATGCCGATGCCGGTCAGGACTTGGTGTATGCTGCCGTCGGTGTCGAGGCGATAGAGGCTGCCAAGATGGTCGGGCGCGGGCATTGTGCCACAGAAGACACGCCCAGCGGGGTCGGCGCACACATCGTTGAAACGAGTCTCGCGCTCGGCGGGGATGCTTTCGATGTGATACTGCAACTCGCCGTCTCGGAGTGTTGCCACTGCGCCGCGCTCCATGAAGAGCAGCAGGCTGCCGTCGGCTTGTATGGTGAAGCCGCCTAATTGCGCGCCCTCGAACACCTGCGAGTGCTCGTCGGTCGCGTGGTCATAGCGAAAGATGCGCCCTTGGGGTATGTCGACCCAATAGACAGCCTTCTCCGTCGGATGCCACATCGGGCCTTCGCCCACAACGCATTGGTAGTCGGCTATGAGTTCGGGCTGCATTTTCGTCCTTTCATTCACATGCATCACATGCAAGTGAGGGTATATGTGGATGTCCATTTGGGAAGGTGATGCCGCCCCTTTGCATGGGTGTGGTGTGCAGGATCGCGTAAGGCATAGTACAATGGGTTGGTGCGCCCCTGTAGCTCAGGAGGATAGAGCAACGGTTTCCTAAACCGTGTGCCCCGGTTCGAGTCCGGGCAGGGGTGCCATTGCTTTGGCTTCCCTCCAGCACTTACATCAGGCGCTAGTGTTGCTGTCGAGCCATTACAGCCATTGCACCACATTCGTGGATGCGCTGCGGCGGGATGCGGGCATTGTGGCGGGCTTGCCGATGAAGAGTGCGCCCACCATAGCCCAGTCGTTCTCTGCGCCGAGCGTTTGTGCCAACTGCGGATGCTGGGTTACGGAGCCGGTGCTCCAGTCTAGCACGAAGCCTTCGGCTACGGCGGCGAGCGCCATGTTGTGGACGGCGCAGCACACGGATGCATAGTTCTCGCGCGTGGTTTCGTCGTCCCTGCCCGGCACGCTGTAGGCATACACCACAGCGGGGGCGTTCATCACACGGTCTTTGGCGGCGTCGGCGGACGCCTGCTTTTGCAGCGGGTTGGGGTTGGCTACCTTGTCGTATGCGACTTGCCAAGCGAGCTGCGCCACCTGTGAGCGGGCTTCGCTGCCGGGCTGCAGGACGAAGAAGCGCCACGGCTCGGTGAGGCGGTGGTTGGGCGCCCATATCGCAGCGTCGAACATGCGCCCTAGTACGGCTTGGGGAACGGGCGCATCTGTGAACTCCTTGCTCATGCGTCGCCCAAATATGGCGTCATAGACGCTCGTCTGCGTCTGCGGGACGGACACTTCGTTGCTACTTATCATTCCTGTGGTCATGCGTTTCTCCCTGCCTGATTATGGTTGCTTTATCGCAACGGTTAATCCATACGAACTCATAGGCTAATTATATTGACAGATGCCTGCTTGTCAATTGTAAGTGTGCTGGACGCTATATGCGATGCGAGGGATGAGCACAGCACAAGTGCTGGGGCAATTGCGACAATTGAATATCGCAAATCGCAATGTTATTTTTAAATTAACTCTGGACTTGATGATAATTTGCCCTCATTATATATCAGTGAGAGGCAGGAATGTGGGGCGGTTGGCGGTTATATAGAGAACGCGAGCAGCAAGAATTGTAATCTGTGAGCATGAATGAGCAAGGAAAGGATGGAAAATGCGACTTAGCGCAAGACTGGAAGAGTCTTTTAACAGTCAGGTGAACGCGGAACTGGCATCTGCGTACCTGTACTTGTCGATGGCGGCGTATTTCGAGGATAAGAACCTAACCGGGTTTGCCCACTGGATGCGCCTGCAAAACGAGGAAGAGACGGCGCACGCCATGCGCTTTTACGACTATGTGCACGACCGTGGCGGTCGCGTGGCGCTGGCGGCGATAGCGAAGCCGCCGGCGGACTTCGATAGCCCGCTGGATGTGATGGAGCGCACGCTGGAGCACGAGCGCAAAGTTACGGCGCTCATCAACACGATGTATCAGCTGTCCATCGAGGAGAGCGACTACGCAGCGCAGGTGATGTTGCACGAGCTTATCAACGAGCAGGTGGAGGAAGAGAAGACGGCTGAGGAAATTGTGGATCACCTGCGGATAATCAACGGCGACGGCACGGGGCTGCTGATGATGGATGCCAAGCTAGGCGAACGCACAGCGGAAGTGTAGCGGCTCTGCCGAGCCGGGCACACACCGCCCGTTAGAGCCACACCCCCCAGACTAGTGGGGGTGTGGCTTTTTTGTCGTCAACTGTCATTCGGGTAACGCCTGTCTGCGCTGGGAATCTGCGTCTTTTGCAAGCGGAGACGGGTTTGCGCGCTTGATGCGATATTTCGCGATGCATGCCATCGGCTGGGCTTCATACAAGATATAGGTTTAGCCGTGTTGTATTACGGTATGATTATTATAAATCAGTTTACAGCAATTTCAAAAATATATGTTGACACTTTAAAATACTTAATATAGACTAATTTTTGCGATTAATCACGGTGTTTATCGTAGCTGAATACACAGGCGTGTTCAGCGTGAGTATAAGGTTGATGGAGGAGATACTAAAGTGATAACATTAGGCAGAGTATTGGCGGCGGTGGCATTGTTCGCCGTGTTGATAAGCGCACTTGCCTGCGGCGCTGCGCCGGCGGCGGTTGTTCCCACCCCTCAGATAATCGAGGTGGAGAAACAGGTCGTTGTCGAGAGAGAGGTCGTCAAAGAGGTGCCGGTGGAGAGGCTGGTAACAGTCGAGAAAGAGGTCGTTGAAGTCGTTGAGGTGCCGGTGGAGAATGTGGTGACGGTCGAGAAAGAGGTCATCAAAGAAGTGCCGGTGGAGAGAGTAGTTGAGGTTGAGGTCGTCAAAGAGGTTGAGGTTGCAGTACCGAGTGATCCCGGCTCACTTGTCATCTACTCGGGCAGAAGCGAATCGCTGGTAGGTCCGATAATCCAGCACTTCGAGGATGTAACGGGCATCAATGTGGCAGTGAAGTACGGCGGCACTGGGCAGATTGCGGCGACGCTGCTGGAAGAGGGCGAGAATTCGCCTGCGGATGTGTTCTTTGCACAAGACCCGGGTGGTTTGGGCGAGGTGGCAAACGCTGGGATGTTCGCGACGCTGCCGTCAGGCGTAACGAACAAGGTTCCGGTGTGGGCGCGCTCTCCGGAGAGCCAGTGGGTTGGCATATCGGGACGAGCACGCGTAGTGGTCTATAACACAGACAGCATCAGCCCGGACGGTCTGCCGGCGACGATGGAAGACTTCACCAAGCCAGAGTGGAAGGGACGCATCGGCTGGGCGCCTACGAACGGCTCGTTCCAAGCGATGGTAACCGCAATGCGCGTGGTATGGGGCGAAGACAAGACGCGGGAGTGGCTGCTGGGCGTTCAGGCGAATGAGCCTAATGTGTATCCCAAGAACACGCCGACAGTCGCAGCAGCAGGCGCAGGCGAGATAGATGTGGGGTTCGTGAACCACTACTACTTGCATCGCTTCATCGCTGAGGAAGGCGAGGACTTTGCGGCGCGTAACTACCATCCCACGGGCGGCGGGCCCGGCAGCATCATACTGGTGGCAGGCGCTGGGATGCTGGAGACGGCTGAGAACAAGGATAACGCAGAGCGCTTCTTCAACTTCTTGCTGTCCACAGTGGCGCAGCAGTACTTTGCAGGTCAGACCTTCGAGTACCCGCTTGTGGAAGGCGTGCGGACGAATCGCATCCTGACGCCGCTGGACAACATCAACAATCCCGATGTGGATATGGCGGCGCTAGACGACTTGTCTGGGACGCAGGCGCTGCTGCGGGATATTGGCATACTGAACTAATCTGCGAGGACGGCACGGCGTAACCGCATATGGTGGCATCCGGACACATACGAAGCATGGGGATTGCGGTCCGTGTGGTCGGCAGTTCTGGTTGGCGCCGCCGAATGGGGATGCCCCCGTTGGCGGCGCTGACGCCCGCTCTGCTGGTTGCGGCTGCGATGCTGCTGCCACTGGTGTACTTGGTGGTGCGCGGATGGAGCGCCAGTGCCGAGGCATGGGAGCTTCTGTTCCGCATGCGAACCCTAGAAACGCTGGGGCGGACTGCCGTGCTCATCGTTTGTGTAACGGGGCTGTCGGCGCTCATCGCCGTGCCGTTTGCGTGGCTGACTGCTCGCTCTGACTTACCCCTCCGACGCTTGTGGACAGCGCTCGCGGCGCTGCCGCTGGTCATCCCGAGCTTCGTTGGGGCGTTCCTGTATATATCGGCGCTTGGGCCGCGCGGGCTGTTGCAGTCGGGGCTGGAATGGCTGTTCGGGATTGAGCGGCTGCCGTCGATGTATGGTCTGACGGGCGCAACGCTGACCCTTGCGCTTCTGAGTTACCCATACATGTTCTTGACGGTTCGGGGCGCAATAAACCGGCTAGACCCGGCGCTGGAAGAGTGCGCACGCGGGCTTGGCTGCAATGGGTGGAAAGCGTTCGTTCGCGTAACGCTGCCGCAGCTCAAGCCTTCGATAGCCGCCGGCTCGCTGCTTGTGGCGCTCTACACGCTGAGCGATTTCGGCGCTGTGTCTCTGATGCGATACGAAACCTTCACCTTTGCGATATATCAGCAGTACGAATCGGCGATCGACCGCTCCATCGCCGCCGTGCTGTCGTTTGTGTTGGTGCTGATGGCGGTCGCCATCCTGCTTTCGGAGAGCTACATGCGAGGGCGCGCGCGCTACTATGTCAGCGGCGCCGGCGCAGCACGGGTTCCTAAGCCTGTGCGGTTGGGGCGCTGGCGCTGGCCAGCGATGGGAATGTTCGCCATCGTGTTGGTATTGGCACTTGCGCTGCCGGTGTGCATGCTAGTGTTTTGGCTAGTGCGCGGGGTTGCGGCAGGCGAACCGCTGTTGCTGTTGTGGACTGCTACTTGGAACTCGATGATGGTGTCTGGGATTGCAGCGGTGCTCACGGTGGTGATTGCCATTGTCATGGCTGTGCTGCTGGTGCGCTATCCCACAGTGCTGAACCGAGTCCTTGAGCCTATCGGCTACATTGGCTATGCCTTGCCGGGCGTGGTGGTTGCGTTGGCGCTTGTGTCGTTTGGCGCAAACCTCGCTCGCCCGCTGTATCAGACGCTGTGGATTCTGGTATTTGCGTACGCGGTGCTGTTCTTTCCTGTGGCGTTGGGCGCGGTGCGGGCGTCGTTTTTGCAGGTAAGCCCGCGTCTCGAGGATGCGGCGCGGGGGCTGGGGCACGGCTCGTTCAGCGTGCTGCTGCGGGTGAGCGTGCCGCTGATGCGCGCAGGGGTGCTGACTGGTGCGGCGCTGGTGTTCCTGCTCACGATGAAGGAACTGCCGGCGACGCTGATACTGGGGCCGTTGGGGTTCAAGACCCTTGCTACGGCGGTGTGGTCGGCATCGTCGGAAGCCTACTTCGCACAGGCGGCTGCGCCCGCACTGCTGCTCATCCTGATGTCCTCAGTGCCGATGACGCTGTTTGCGCTGCGAGACAAGCAGGCATCATGATGCCTGCACTGATACGCTGCCGCAGCGTGAGCAAGCGGTTTGGGGATGTGAAAGCGGTGGATTCCGTGAGCCTTGCGCTGCATCCGGGGGAAATCGTCGCCATACTGGGGCAAAGCGGCTGTGGAAAGACTACGCTGCTGCGGCTGATAGCTGGGTATGAGGAACTGGACAGCGGCGAGGTGGAGGTCGGAGGGCACACAGTGTCCTCTGCGTCGGAGCATGCACCGCCGGAGCGCAGGGGTATTGGGATGGTGTTCCAAGAGTATGCCCTGTTTCCACATATGACGGTGGCTCAGAATGTTGGATTCGGGCTGCGCGGGATGTCGGCGCGCGATAGGCGTCGGCGCATTTGGGATGCGCTGTCGCTGGTGGAACTGCTCGGGTTCGAGGAGCGCTTCCCGCACGAATTGTCGGGAGGGCAGCAGCAGCGCGTAGCGTTAGCGCGCACACTTGCACCGTCGCCGTTGGCAGTGCTGCTGGATGAGCCGTTCAGCAATCTCGACGCTGGGATGCGCTTGGCGGTGCGGCAAGATGTGGTCGCCATACTGCGCGCCAAATCGATAGCGGCGGTGTTCGTTACGCACGATGTGGAAGAGGCGTTTGCCATAGCAGACCGCATCGGCGTGATGGTTGAGGGCAGGCTGGTGCAGACCGACGCCCCGGATGCGCTTTATAGCGCGCCGTGTGGCATCGATGTCGCTAGGCTTGTGGGCGATTGCGACTTTATCGATGGCGTGATGCGGGGGGGCGCTGTGGACACGAGCATCGGGATGCTGCGAGCCGAATGCGCGGATGGAAGAATTCGCGACGGGGGCGCCGCGCTAGTGATGGTGCGGCCACAGGATTTGCGTATAGACGCCGATGCTGATAGCGCCTGCGTGGTGGCGGCACACGAGTTTCACGGAGCAGACACGGTTCTGACAGCACAGATGCCTTGCGGTGGGACGGTGCGCTGCCGTCAGCCGGGCTATTCGCCGCTGACCACAGGTGCGCGGGTGCGATTGACGCCGTCAGAAGGCAAGGTGTTCAGAGTGTTCCCGGCGGAGTGAATGATAGTGCGTGCGGCTTTCCGCAGCAGAGATTGATAACCGCTGACTAATCACCGCGCAATTGACTATAAGGCGGCAGGATGGTACTCTCAACTAACTATACATACTTGAGTAGTGTGGTTGCTATGGCTAGAGCAAGCAGGGGGAAATCGAATAACAAGGTAAGCCCGTCTCGGCAGCGTCTGTCTATGACGGCTGAGAACTACCTGCTGTCCATTTACAGGCTGCACGAAGAAGACAATATTGTAACGCTGACGCAGCTTGCGGAGCATCTGAAGATGCTGCCGGAGGGCGAAGGGCTTGGCACATCGTTGCCCACCGTGGGGGGGATGATACGGCGGCTGGAGCGCGAAGGGCTGGTGGAGGTGGACTCCAAGAAGCAGCTTTCGCTGACGCGCAAGGGGACGAAGAACGCTGAGAGCATCGTGCGGCGGCATCGGCTTGCGGAGCGGATGGTGGTGGACATGTTCGATGTGGAACTGCATCGCGCACACATCGAGGCACACCTATTGGAGCACGCCATATCGCCCTATCTCGAGAAGCGCATAATGCAGAAGCTGGGGATGCCGACCATCTCGCCGTTTGGCTACCCAATACCGGGGACGAACTATTCTCGCGGTAAGGCTTCGTTCCGCTTGAACAAGGCGAAAACGGGACAAACGCTAACTATCGACAAAATCCCGGTCGATGACGAAGTGCTGCTGAAGCATCTGGTAGAGAACAAGGTGATACCGGGCACGCCCATACTTGTGAACGAGATAAACACATCTACGGGCATCATATCGTTCGTCTGTGCAGACGAGGATGTGGTTGTGGGGTATCAGGTGGGCAAGCTAATCTGGGTGTATGAGTAAGTCGTTATTGTGAGACAGCGGTTTGCCCATCCTAACCCTTCCTCTACGATGTGGAAGGGTTTTCTGTGGAGAGCTGCTATACGGGAGTGATGGGTTTTCCTTCTTGCCGGAATCCCTGTAAGGGGAGTGGAATAGAGGCGATAGGCTAGGGGGAGTTTGTTCCCATCGCTTCCAAATTGCGCAGGCATTCCAATTGTGGTGGGGTGATGTGGATGAAGGGGCGGGCTGCAGCGATGAGGGCGAGCGCTTCGTCTAGGGCGTAGCCGCGGTCTAGCAGATACGCCGCCGCCATTGTGGGCGCGCGACCGACCCCCGCAGAGCAGTGGACATACACCTTGCCGCCGCCGTCAATCGCAGCCGCGATGAACTCCACACCGATGGCGATATGTTCAGCGGACGGTGCTTCATCGTCGGGCGTGGGCAGGTGGCAGTATCTTTCGTTCTGAACGGCGTGTGGATTTGATGCATGCGCTGCATGGCGTTGGGGTGTTTCGTGTTGTGCCGGGATGGGCTGCGCATCATCGAGCGTAAGTCCGTGCGCCGCGTCGTCGAATTCGGCGCGCATGTTGACGATGTGCGTTATACCCGTTCGTGCCAGTGTGCGCACACCTGCCGCGCGGTGTTGGGGACCGACATAGAGCGCAGGTGTTACGCGGCTGTATGCTAGCATCGGGACGCCTGTTAGCTTGGGGATACCGCGCGCGTATGCCCACAGCGCGGTTGTGCGGATGCCCTGCGTTTGGATGCGGCGGCGCACGATACGGACGCCTTTGAGCAGCGGGTTCAGCACGAGTCTAGTTCGTAGGCGGCGTCTTCTTCCGGGATGAAGCGCATCTGTGCGCCGTGCGCTGTTCTGATGCGGGTGATGCGTAGCTCTGCTGCGGCAAGGGCTTCGCTGCACATCTGCGCTAACACCATGCCCTCTTCGTACAGTTTGGTGGCGTCGGCGATGGATAGCCCTCCCGATTCGAGCGCCTGCACCGTAGCATCTAGGCGTTCGAGTGCCTGCTCGAACGAGAGGTCGCTGAAATCCGCTATGTTGTCGTCAGAAGGCATGGTCGTTCCTAGTGGCTAGTACTTGGGCGTCGATTGCGCCGTCGGTGATGGTGATGTGGATGTCTTCGCCGGGGTTGACTTGGGTGTGAGCGCTGATTACGCCGCCATCAGCGCGCTGCACAATGGCATAACCGCGCCGCAGTGTGTCCTTTGGGCTTAGGGATTCTAGGCGCAGGGTAAGCCCATTGACACGCTCGGAGTTCAGCGTCAAGTTGTGGTGCAGGGAGCTTGCGGCGGCACGCAGGCGGTCGTCTATGTGCAGGCGCAGGCGGTCTAGGTCGGGTGCGGCGTTTTGCAGGCGGCGGTCTAGCTGCGCTCCGGTTGTCCGCATGTCTGAAATCTTGCGGATGGCGGCAGCGGTCATGGATTGGGCGGACGATACTAGATATTGGTTCAGTTCGGCGCTGTCGGGGACCACTAGTTCGGCGGCGGCTGATGGCGTGGGGGCGCGCCTGTCGGCGACGAGGTCTGCGATGGTATGGTCGGTTTCGTGTCCGACGGCGCTGACCACCGGGACGGAGCTGGCGTGTATGGCGCGTGCCACTGCCTCTTCATTGAACGCCCACAGGTCTTCGAGCGAGCCGCCTCCGCGCGCCACGATGATCACATCCACACCCTCTTCGGCGCTTGCGGCGTGAAGCGCTTCGGCGATGAGGTGGGCTGCGTCTGCGCCTTGCACGGGGGCGGGTGCAATCGCCAGCTCGACTAGCGGGTAGCGGCGGCGTATGACATTCTGTATGTCGTGCCACACTGCGCCGCTGGGAGAGGTTACCACGCCTATCTTTTTGGGGAAATGCGGCAGTTTGCGCTTACGGGACGGGTCAAACAAGCCTTCTTGCTCGAGCTGCATCTTGAGGCGCTCGAGTTGGATCTGAAGCTCTCCCACGCCCTCAGGCTGCGCCATGTCCGCGATTACTTGCAGGTCGCCGCGCTGCGTGTAGATGGATATGCGCCCGTGCAGGATGATGGCTGCGCCATTTTGAAGGTACTCCATGCCGCGCGCATTACGAAACATCACGCAGCGCAAGGTTGCGCCGCTGTCGCGTACGCTGAAGTAGGCGTGACCGGAGCCTGGGCGCGCAACCCTGTCTATTTCGCCCTCGACCCAGAAGTCGCAGAGCAGGTTGTCGCGCTCGAGCATCTGCTTGGCGTGCGATGAGATTTGTGATACCGAGTATGTGATTGGCATAGCGTGGGTTGTTAGGCGCGAGAGAGGTATTGTCCCGTGCGGGTGTCCACCTTAATTTTTTCGCCTTGGCTGATGAAGAGAGGGACTTGGACGACTAGGCCGGTTTGCAGGGTGGCGGGCTTTGTGCCGCCCTGAGCGGTGTCGCCACGCACGCCGGGCACGGTTTCAGCAACCTCCAAATCCACGCTTGTGGGCAGCTCTATGGCAACGGGCATGTCTCGGTACAGCACGAGGTCAACAGTGATTTGCTCTACGAGGAAGTTCATGGCGGCGCTCACCTGATCCTCAGACAGGGGGAACTGCTCGTATGAACTGGTGTCCATGAAGTAGTAGAGGTTGTCATCTTGATAGATATACTCGGCGTTGCGGCGGTCGACATCGGCGAGTCGGAAGTCCACATCGTAGCCGGAGAATGTGCGATCGATGAGGCGTCCGGTGGTCAGTTCGCGAAACTTGATGCGCATTACAGGTGCGCGCTGCTGCTTCTTCTGCTGTTCGTACTCCACAACAAGGTATGGGGCATCGTCCATTTCGATTGCCATGCCCTTGCGGAGTTCGCCATAGTTGACGGTCATATGAGGCTCCTCAGACAAAAAGATGTTTCTGTGATATGGGGCGTTCCAGCCTTAACCCGGGACGGTGCGAACCGCCTGTGCTCATTTACGGTTGTTCGGATGTCTGCAAAAGCGCTGCGGGCGGTTAGAGCTTGCGGGCTTTGCTGATGACGCGGGCGCGCCCGTTTTCCAGCACTACGATGTCCTCGATGCGGACGCCACCCCATCCGGGGATGTAGATTCCGGGTTCTATGGTGAACACCATGCCGTCTTCGAGGGTTTCGTCTTCGGCAGTGGGGCCCACATGCGGGGACTCGTGGACGGCTAAGCCTACGCCGTGTCCGAGGCTGTGTCCGAATTTATCGCCGTAGCCAGCGTCGGTGATGATGTCACGGGCGATGGCGTCTGCCTGCTTGCCGGTCATTCCGGCTTCGACCTGTTCTTCGGCGACGAGCTGGGCTTGGAGCACGATGTCGTAGATCTTGCGGAAAGTTTCGTCTTCGGTTGCAGCCATATCCGTGGCTGCGCCGTCAGCGCCTATATATATGGTGCGGGTTAGGTCGCTGCAATAGCCGTCGTATTTTGCTCCCATATCGATGACTATGGCGTCGTTGGGCTTGACGACGCTTGTGCCTGCGCGGTGATGTGGCAGTGCGCCATTGGGCCCGGTTGCGACGATGGTGTCGAACGAGATCATCTCTGCACCGCGCTCGCGCATCGCCTTTTCCAGCTCCCACGCAATCGCTTCCTCGCTGATGCCCGGACATATCCGCTCGGACACCTCGTCGATGGCGGAGTCGGCAATTTCGATTGCCTTCGTCAGCAGGGCGAGTTCGTCTGCGTCTTTGTAGACGCGTAGTTTCTCGACGATGCCTGCGGTGGGCACAAGTTCGGGGTTGTTGCTGCCTTTCGCCTCATCGGCTTGTTTCTTGAAGGCTTGGTAGGTTGAGAACGCCATCTGATCGCTCTCGAAGCCGATGCGCTTGATGCCGTGTGCGGCGGTCCAGTCGGTGAACCAAGTCTGCTTGGGCATGGTGCGGTGGATGCGATAGTCCGGCGCTTGATTGCCGGCTTGTTCCACATAGCGAAAGTCGGTTACGAGCGTGGCGTCATCCTGCGATATGAGCAGGTATCCCGCAGAGCCGGTGAAGCCGGACATGTAGCGGCGGTTTTCGGCGGACGATATGAGTATGGCGTCGATCGGTGCATCTTGTTCGTCTTTATCCTGCCCGTACTCTGCGAGGCGTTGGCGGATCTTGTCCAGTTTGATGCTCATTTCTTGTCTCTTGTCCTTTATTGATGTGGAATGTGGACTAGTTGTTCCATAGAGGTGCAAATAGATTGTGCGAATTTGGTTGAAAGTAAAGGCAAGGTTAAGAGCAGGGGCGCTTGGTATTATGGCGATTTCAGATGCGCCGCGAGGTATTCAAATGCGAAGATGTAGCCCTGCCAGCCTAGCCCAGCAATCTGCCCCTGTGCTATGTCGGCGATGACGGAGTGGCGGCGGAACTGCTCGCGGGCGTGGATGTTGGAGAGGTGTATCTCCACGATGGGCAGGCGTGAGTCTATGAGAGCATCGCGCAAGGACAGTCCGTAGTGTGTGATTGCGCCGGCGTTGATGATGATGCCCTCCACATCGGGGGTGAGGGCTTGCAGATAGTCTACAAGAGCGCCCTCGTGGTTGGACTGATAGAACTCGGCTTCTACATCCAGCAATTGGGCGCGTTCGTCTATGAGCGCCTCTATGTCCGCTAGCGTCTTTGCGCCATAGTAGGACTGCTCGCGCTTGCCGAGCATGTTCAGATTGGGGCCGTTCAGTACTAGGATTTTCATAGCGGTGAGCGTGCTTTCTGCACTCTGATGCCTGACTAGAAGATGTCGTTTACGCTGAGGCTAAAGCCTGAAAGCGTGGGCGATGTGAGCGTGTCGCCCTCATAGCAGGTCGTCTCTAATTCGAGCGTGCCGTTTCGCAGCAGCATAAGCCAAACAATCTTATTGGATGGGTCGACAAGCCAGTATTCCTTTACGCCGTGCCGTGCGTAGAGTTGGCGCTTGTGGTGCCAGTCGCGGCGCGCGGTTGCCGGAGACAGGATTTCTACGACGAGGTCAGGCGCAGCTTGGATATTGGCAGTGGTGATGATGTGAGTGCGCTCTTTGGATATGAACAGCAGGTCGGGCTGCACCACATCGGTGTTGGACAGCACCACATCGGTGGGGGCGAAGAAGACCATACCCAAGTCGTGTTCTTCTACGAACCCGGCTGCGCGCCATCCCACTTTGGACTGAATGCGTTGATGCGGCGTGCTGGGTGCTGGCGCTGTGACGCATTCTCCGCCGATAAGCTCGCAGCGCTCGTCGTCGGGTATGTTCAGATAGTCTTGGTATGTGAGGCGGGTTGCGGTAACCATCTGTGCCTTCTGCTGTGAGGTGCGTGGGACTGCGGCGCGCTATGCTAATGGATATTGCAGGCGTTCTATGGCTGTGCGGGTTTTCTGTACGCGAAACATATCCGCATAGCCGCAGAACGCCCTATCTTGTCGAACAAACTCTACTTGCCGCTGATGGTGGTGTTTGCCATATCTTCGATGAAGTTGGCAATGGCGGAGTGGTCGGCGTCGCCCTTGCCGTCGTTCATCAGCGAGCCGATAATCTGCTGCGCCAGCGCGGTGAATGGCAGGGGAACGCTGAGTTCACGCGCCGTCTGCAGGGCGTTGTTGAGGTCTTTCTGGTGCAGGCGTATGCGGAAGCCGGGGTCGAAGTTGCCCTCTATCATCATAGGCCCCTTAGTGTTGAGAACGGTGCTGCCTGCCAAGCCGCCCTTGATGGCTTCGAAGACGATGTTGGGGTCAAGCCCCGCCTTCTTTGCGAGCACCAACGCTTCGCCCGCTGCGGCGATGTTGATTGCGACGATGATTTGGTTGGCGAGTTTGGTGGTGTTGCCTGCGCCGTAGTCGCCGCAGTAGGTGGAGCTGCCCATTGGGGCGAAAGTGTCCACATACTTGTCATACACATCCTGCTTGCCGCCGACCATGATGGCAAGTGTGCCTGCGATTGCGCCCGTTTCGCCTCCGCTGACGGGGGCGTCTAGGAAGTCCACACCCTGCGCTTCGCAGCCTGCGGCTATCTTCTGTGACGATGCAGGGGCGATGGAACTCATGTCGATGACCACAGAACCGCTCGCAGCGCCCTCGAGCACGCCGTTCGGGCCAAGGATGGCGGCTTCGGCGTCGGCGGAGTCGGGCACCATGGTTATGATGAGGGGATTCTTTTCGGCGACCTCGCGCGAGGACGATGCGGGAGTTGCGCCTTCGGTCGCCATCTCTTCCACAGCCGTGCCGATGATGTCGTACACAGTTACTGTGTTGCCTGCCTCCATGAGGTTTCTGACCATTGGCTTGCCCATAATGCCAAGCCCGATAAATCCAATGTCTGCCATGTTCACTCCTTTCGCTGCGCGCCCGGCTGGGTGGGCGGCAGATGTGTTCGTTTGCCAGTTATCATTATCAGTCTAATATGTAGGCTTGGTCAAGTGCGGACGGGTTTGTCAGCGGCAGATGAGCGGCAGGTTTGCCCCTTGTAGGATGCGTGGTAAGATTGCGTGGACGATGGGGTTGGTGGGCGTGGTAGGCGGGTGAAATAGCGGGAGGCTGTGCGATGAGCGACGAAGTAGTGCGTTGGCAGCGGGTGCGGGAGATATTAGCGGATGTGATGCAGCGGTGGGAACGGCGCGAGAAGCGGCGCGGTTTGCCGGGGATACACGGCTATTACTGGGAGACGCCCCAAGAGCTTGCGGATGACGAGGCGATGGGGATGAAGTTCATCGAGGCGGGTGTGCCGGCGTCTGACACCGCACTCGTTGTGTCGTTGCGGCGAGGGCTTGGCAGCATCCCCAAGATGCCGATGGGCGGGCCGTTCCTCAGTGAGGCTGAAATCCAAGAGATCGAGAACTGGATTGACAATGGGATGCCTGAGTGAGTGCGCCTGCTAAAACTGGTGTCGGCTCAATATTGTAGATGGCGGCGAAGCCCGATTGTAAGCATCGGGTAGAGGGGAGGTTTGGTGATGGCAGAAAAGCCCACTAGCAGCGTGCAGGTGGAATGGGAGAGCGGATTCAAGTTCGCCTCGCGTGATGCGTACGGACACCGTGTAACGGTGGACGCACCACAGAGCGAAGGGGATGCATTTGACGGCATGATGCCCGGCGACCTGCTGCTGACGAGTCTGGCAGGATGCAGTGGTATCGATGTGGTGAACATCCTCAGACGGCAGCGGCAGGATGTGAGCGGGCTGGACATCAGCGTAACCGGGGAGCAGCTGCCGGATGCGCCGTGGACATGGGTTGCGGTCAAGCTGGAATACACGATACGAGGGCGCGGGATAAGCGATGCGGCAGTGCGGCGCGCTATCGAACTTTCGGAGACGCGATATTGCTCCATCGGAGCGACCATCGGCGGGCGCACAGCGATAAGCAGCGAATACACCATCGTGGAGGAATAGCGCACGAGCAGTGGCTTAGGGCTTGCTAAAACCTTGCGGAATGTTGCGCCATTGGGCGCTCTGCGGCTTGCTGCGATGCGGTGCTTGGAAACCTTCTCTTCTAGCAGCAGGGAGCGGGTGCCTCTGTTCGTATGCTAGCGCCGCTTTGTGTTATCATTGCGGTGCGCCGATGAGCGCCTAGCGTTGATGTTTATAAGCCTATTGGAGGTTTTCCTGTGCCAAACTTGACTGCAGAGCAGCTTGAGACGCTGCGACAGATACCATCCTGCTCGATTGCCAATGCCATAGAGACTTTCGATGTGCTGCCGCGCACGCAAGGCTTCATGCTGCCCGCCATCAAGTCCATCTTCCCTGATATGGGGCACATGATTGGCTATGCGGTAACGGGCGTCATATCGGCGCAGATGCCACCGAGCGAGCACATGAGCGTGTCGCGCTTGGACTGGGTGGATGCCATTCTGCAAGTGCCCGAGCCGCGGGTGCTTGTGCTGAAGGACATAGATTACCCGAATGTCGTCGGCTCGTTCTGGGGAGAGGTGCAGGCGAACATACATGGCGCACTCGGTTGCGTAGGGACTGTAACCGACGGCGGCGTCCGAGACCTCGATGAGATGCGCGAGCTGGGCTTCAACGCCTTCGCCTCCGATGTGCTTGTGTCGCACGCCTATGTACATCTGGTAGATGTGGGCGTCCCCGTTACCATAGGCGGGCTTGATGTGAAGATGGGCGACATCATCATGGGAGACCAACACGGCGTCATCAACATCCCGCACGACATCGCCGCCGATGTTCCCGCCGCAGTCAAGGCGGTGGAAGACCGCGAGCGTGAGATGATTAGCCTGTGCCAAGCTCCTGACTTCAGCGTGGACAAGCTCAAGGCTCAGCTTCGTAAGATGTACGGCGGGTAGACGGGTAGAGTAGAGTTTGTCAGTCCATCAGTCTCTTGGTGGTTCTAGCGGTGGGTATGAAAAGCCGGGAATGAACCGTATCAGATGATGCCAATTGGAAAAGACGCACGCATTGGAGATCGGCGTTTCGCCTGATGGATAGGCTAGCCTCCACATATAAGGATGTTGTTATGGCGGGCGCAAATGTCGCATTTTTTCATGGGCTACCGGCGGAAATAGTGGATGTCATCACGGAGTACACTCCGAGTGGATGGACGACGGAGGTGATACACCGCGACGAGCCGTTGGAGAGGCAGTGTGCTCTTGCGGCTGACGCGGACTTCATTATGGTGTATCGCGCACCGCTGCCGGACGACGCTCTGCGTGCGGCGGGCAAGGCGCGCCTCGTGCAGCTGCTCGCCGCTGGCTACGACAGCATGAACTTGCAGCTGATGCGCGATCTGGAAGTGCCGTGCGCCAATAACGGCGGGGCAAACTCGTGGGCAGTGGCAGACCATGCCGTCCTGCTGATGCTTGCGCTCTACAAGCAGCAGATGCTCACAGACCCGGCGACGCGAGCGGGACGATGGAGTGCGCCCATTACGGGAACGAACACATTTGAGATGGCGGACAAGCTCGTGGGCGTGCTGGGTATTGGCAACATCGGGCGAAAAGTGGCGCGGCGCGTACAAGGCTTCGACGCCAATGTGCAGTACTACGACCTGTATCCGCTGCCGGCCCAAGAGGAAGCGGCGTTGGGTGCTCGCGGCGTATCGTTGGACGAGCTGTTTCGCACCTCTGACATTGTAACCTGCCACACGCCGTTGACGCTGCAGACGCATCACATCGTTGGGCGAGAGCAGTTTGCGTTGATGAAGCCGACTGCCGTGCTGATAAACACCAGCCGCGGCCCTGTCGTGGACGAAGCGGCGCTGATAGATGCGCTGCAATCCGGGCGGATAGCGGGCGCAGGGCTTGATGTGTTCGAGCAAGAGCCGGTGGATCCAGACAACCCGCTGCTGCAGATGGACAATGTGGTGGTAACGCCCCACATAGCAGGCACCACTTGGAACACATGGTTTCGGCGCGCAGAATTTGCCTATGCGAACATGCACCGTGTGTGGAACGGCGAAGCGCCTCTCGCGATAGCGGAACAGTAGGTTTTGTGCGTGGTGAACGGTCAGTTGCAGAGAATTATCGCCGTCGCACATATATTGGTACATTCATATATGACATTGACCCAAACACCTCGCCTGCTAGTGCTGAGAGCGCAGACGACGGAAACTGATTACCAATGAATAATGGATTAAGGAGGCAAGTGGTGGAACCTGTAATCAAGGGCTATGAAGGGTTGAGCAACCCGATACTGGGACCGGATGACGGCGCTCCGAACTATGTGATGCTATATGTGCAGCACCCGCCGGGCGGCACCAGCCCGGGACATACGCACCCTTGGGAGCATCAGGCGTTCATCACCGAGGGCGCCGGTGTGTTGTGGGTGGAAGGCAAAGAGTATCCCATCAAGCAGGGCGACGCTGTGCTTGTTCCGCCCAATGTGGAGCACCAGTTTCGCAACACGGGCGATGTAACGATGAGCCGCGTTACGGTGAACCCGCTCAGCTCGGTGCAGTAGTGCGAATGCAAATCCAGAACACCGAGGGCGCTGTGAGAAAGTAGCAGCGGCAGCGGTTTCATAGTACAATATCTTATGTGAGCCAACGTAGCTCAGTCGGCAGAGCAGCTGTTTCGTAAACAGCAGGTCGGTGGTTCGAGTCCACTCGTTGGCTCCATACTGAGTCCTCAGAATACAGATACGCCCTTCGCTGCAAACGAAGGGCGTATCTGTACTTCCGCACTAAGGGGATGTTTCACAGAATCCCCCTAGCCGTGTTCGCTTGGGGCGCATAAGACGCCCCGCCGTGCGCGGTTAGCGGCGGATGGACGCTGTCATGCCCCAACGCAGGTTCGGGTCGCTGCCGCTGAGCAGTATCTCCGCCACATAGGTGGTTGAGCCGCGTATGTCCGTTCCGAAGCGGCTGATGCGCTTGACGCTGCCTGTCATTTCGAGTTCGGGCAGCGCGTCGAAGGTTACCGCCACGCCGTCACCCTCGGACAGGTGCACCACGCTCAGCTCGTCGAGGTCGGATGTGCGCAGCTCCCACGAGGATGTGTCGGCGAGCACCATGACTTTCTGCCGCGCGCCAACCTCTTCGCCTGAGTCCACATCGAGCGCAAGGACGGTGCCGGCGAATGGGGCGAGCAGTTCGTAGTCTGCAAGTGCGATGCGGGCGGCGTCAAGGTTCGCCTCCGCTATGGCGATGCGGGCTTCGGCGGCGGAGACCCGAGCTTCCCGGCGGGCTTCGTCGAGTGGGTCGCGGCCGCGCTCTAGTTTGGAGACCTCTAGCATTGCGTCTTCCAGCTGCTGCTTCGCCACAGCGATGTCCTCGGGTTCTGGGAACAGGGCATCGCGTGCGGCTTTGGCGGCGGCGAGTTTGGTGCGTGCCCGTGCGACTTCTGTTTCGTCCGGGAAGTCTAGCAGCTCTTGAAGTGCAGCGTCTGCGGCTTCAAGGGTGGCATGAGCGTTTGCGGCGCTGGCTTCGGCGCTTCCGTCTTTCACATTTTGGAGCGCTGTATTGGCATCGTCCAAGTGCTGCTGTGCCTTCACGACGGCGACTTCTGCGGCGCTAACGGCGTTATCCGCACTGATTTTCTTGGTCTCAAGGTCTTCCTCAGCGGCTTTCAATGCCGACCATGCGTCGTCGTAATCCTTCCGTACGCAAAGCACCCCTGTGGGCGGCGTAATGCCTTCGCAGTCGGTGAGCAAGATGCTTGGGAAGGGATATAGCGCGAGCCAGCCGAAGAGTTTGAGTTCGTTCCAGCGCGTAGATGGGTCGTCCTGCAACACATTGTTGGCGAATGTCAGGTTCTTGCGGTCGAAGAGCGTGTCGATGTCGGCGCCCCAGAGGTCGAAGAGCGCATCGGGCGACATGTGGAACTCGTCTTCGGTGAGTGTGATGCCCAAGTAGCGCTGATGCACATGCTGCCATTGTGTGGCGGCATCGTCGTAGGCTTCTTGAGCCACGCGGATGTCTTCCTCTGCCTTTAGACTCACGATGTTTTGCTGATTCATAGCGTTGAGAAGCAACGCGTTAGCGTTGGCAACATCGTTCTCGGCGTCGTTTCGGATTTTGTCGAATTCCTCGGCGTCGCGCAGGGCGATTTGGGCGTTGAACACATTCAGGCGAGCGGCGGCGATTGCGCTGTCGCGGGCGGCTTTGCTGGCGATGCTCGCGCCGGTTGCTGGGATGTCGTCGGTGCTTGTTACGCCGAGCGCTTTCAGCAGGTCTTCTCCGGCTTGTCGGATGTCGGCGTCCGCCTTTGCGATAGCGTCGGCGAAGTTCGCTTCGAGCAGCGTGCCCTCTGCGCTGACGGCTGCGCCGGGTCGGCGGTTTGCGCCAGACAGGTGTAGGTGCAGTTCGCGCGCATCACGGACGGCTAGCCGCGCCTGTTCCAGACGGGCGGGGCGGGATTCGTCGTCCAATTCCCGCTCTTTTGCTATGGACACTTCCAGCGTTTCTAGGTCGGATGCGGCGGCAGCGAGACTTGCCTCTGCACGCTGGACGGTAACGATGGCTGCGCTGTCGTCGATGCGTACGAGCGTCTGTCCGGCTTCAACGGTGTCGTTTTCGCTGACCAACACTTCGTCCACGACGCCGGAGCGGGGCATTGCAAGGTCGACGCTGTCGATAGGCACTACTATGGCGTCTGCGCGTACAATGGGTTCAGCAGCCTGCTGAGCGGCGAGTAGTGCGGCTGCCGCTTCCTCCTCCGAGCCGTCGTCTCGCAGCACAAAATAGAGCACGCCTGCAACCACGATTGCAGCGATGACAACTACTACGATAATTCCCGCAACTATTCTGTTCAAACTGTACTCCTTGCGGCGGTTATCGCCGAGTCATCGGTGAATGCATAGTCGCTGCCGTGCCATTGACGCAAGACAGCCTATCTAATCCATAATCTTACGATTGCGCCAACTATATGGCAATTGAATATGCGGACATCAATCACCCAATTGTCTGCGTGGGCAGACGATGCGATGCCTGTGCTCATCTGATTATACATAAATGTCGTCAAGGTTATGGGAATGAATGTAGAATAGCATATATAGAATATGGCGACTGCGCCCAAGCACGCTAGCGATACTCTAACAAAAAAAGTTACAAAGGCTCGGTTACTTACCAAAGCCTGCGATTTTCTCGATACTCGAACAATAGTCAGTGGCAAGAGTTTTGCTGACGGATTATAATTTGGGGTGCGTGATACGGGCGATGTGCTCGCTTGATGCTGAGTTGCTGAAAAACGGGAGGGACGACATGTCGGCACGGATTGACTTCAACTGCGATATGGGCGAAAGCTTTGGGATGTACAAGATGGGCTTTGACGAAGAGGTAATAAAGCACATCACATCCGCCAACATCGCTTGTGGCTTTCATGCCGGCGACCCGATGTGGATGCGGCATACGGTGGACTTGGCACAGCAGCACGGCGTGGGCATCGGCGCACACCCCAGCTTCCCCGACCTGAACGGCTTCGGCAGGCGCAACATGGTAGTAACTGCGGACGAAGCGAAGAACGACATCACCTATCAGGTGGGAGCGCTGCAGGCGTTCACTGCGGACAAGCGCCTTCAGCATGTCAAGCCGCACGGCGCTATGTACAACATGGCGGTCAATGACGAACCGCTTGCCCATGCTATTTGCGAGGCTATTCTTGAATTGGACGAGCGAATGATACTGGTTGCGCTTGCAGGCTCGCGCTGGGTCGACATCGCAGAAGACTTGGGGCTGCGCGTGGCGCGAGAGATATTCGCCGACCGCGCGCTCAACCCCGACGGCACGCTCGTAGCCCGCAGCCAACCCGGCTCCGTCATACATGACACAAGCGAGGTGGTGGAACGCAGCTTGCAGATGGTAACTGAGGGGAAAGCCGTCGCCATCAACGGCGAAACGATAGATGTGCAGGCGGACAGCCTTTGTCTGCACGGGGACACACCCGGCGCCGTGGAGATGGCGAAGTCGCTGAAACATGAGCTGACTGCTGCCGGCGTGGAGATACTGCCGATTGGTGAAATGCTTTGATTTACGATGAGCCGCTCTTTCTGCCTGCCGGCGACAGCGCCCTAGTGGTGGAGCTGGGCGATGCTATAGACCCGCAGCTGAACCACCGAGTGCATAATCTCTGTGCCGCTATCGACGCTGCTGCGCAAAGTGGCGAACTGCGTGGAGTGTTCGACTTCCTGCCAACCTACCGCTCTGCGCTGGTCTACTATGACCCGATGCTGCTCACGGCGTCGGAGCTGCGGGCGAAGTTGAAATGCTTACTGAGCGACCAAGCTGGCGATGCGGCAGCGGGTGCGCGTGTGGTGCATGTTCCCACGCTGTACGGCGGCGATATGGGGCCTGACATCGGGTTCGTGGCACAGCACGCCGGCGTATCAGAAGATGAGGTCATCGCCATCCATTCGGGCGTGGATTACCTCGTCTACATGATGGGATTCAGCCCGGGGTTTGCGTACCTCGGCGGGCTGGATGAGCGGCTGGCAACGCCGCGCCTGACATCGCCACGAACCGTGATTCCTGCAGGCGCAGTGGGCATCGCTGAAAGCCAAACAGGGGTGTACCCGGTGGCAAGCCCGGGTGGATGGCAACTCATCGGGCGCACACCGCTGCGTCTGTTCGACCCCAAGCGTAACCCGCTGGTGCTGCTGAACGCCGGCGACTTCGTGCGCTTCACACCGCTCGGCAGCCAAGCAGAGTATGACGCAATCCTGCAGCAGGTAGAAGCCGGCGATTACACCATCAGCGAAGGAATGGCTAATGGCTGAACCGCGCGGCAAACCAACGCTGGAAATCCTGCGCCCCGGGATGCTCACGAGCGTGCAGGACAAGGGGCGTTTTGGCTATCAGCGCTTTGGGATGCCGGTAGCAGGGGCGATGGACTCGTTTGCACTGCGCTGTGCCAACCTGCTTGTGGGTAACGCAGACGGCGACGCTGCTTTGGAAGCGACGGTGCTGGGGCCGCAGATACGGCTGCTTGCGGACACCTGCTTTGCGATAACGGGCGCAGATGTACAGCCCATGCTAGACGGGCTGCCCGTCCCCATGTGGCAGGCGGTGTATGGCAAGGCGGGCGACATCCTCGCATTTGGGACACCGCGCGATGGCATACGGGCGTATCTTGCGATTGCAGGCGGGGTGGATGTGCCGTTGGTGATGGGCAGCCGCTCCACTTATATGAAGGCGGGCATCGGCGGGCTGGACGGCAGGGCGCTCAAAGCGGGCGATGTGCTGCACGCTGGCGCGCATACCAAGCAGGATGCACTTCTGCACGGGCAAATGCCCTCGGATGCAGTGCCGCAGTATGGGCGCGAGCATACGGTTCGGGTCGTGCTGGGCCCGCAGGATTCGGCGTTCACGGATGCGGGGATACGCACATTCCTCAGCGCAGAGTACGCCGTGTCCATCCACACAGACCGCATGGGCTGCCGCTTGGAGGGCCCGCCTGTCGAGCACATATCGGGACCGGATGTCATATCGGATGGCACGCCAATGGGCGCAGTGCAGGTGCCGGGCGACGGGCAACCAATCATCCTGCTCGCCGACCGAGGCACAACCGGTGGCTATACCAAGATTGCGACCGTCGCCACAGTGGACATCAGCAAGATAGCGCAGGCGATGCCGGGCAACACACTGCGGTTCCGTGCCGTGCCTGTCGAGGAGGCGCAGGCGGCGCTGCACGAACAAGAGGCGCTATTGGACGCCATACGCCAATCCACAGACCCCGCAGCTATGACGCGCATCGCAGCAATCGTGAACGGGGAGGTCGTGGACATACCGGATGCTGACGGCGTTCCTGTTACGCTGCTGTCCGCCGCAGACAGCGCACGGACTGGCAGCGTTACCGTAGGCGGTCAGACCTTCGATATCGACATCAGAGTGCGGCGTCGCGATTAACAGCAGCCTTGATTTTAGCTAACTGCAGATTCCCCACCGACCGACAGGCGAACTGATAGATTAAGCAGGGAGAACTTATGGACAAGAAAATTGCGATATTCGGGGCAGGCGCTGCGGGGAGCTGCATCGGAGCGTTTCTGACGCGTGATGGACACGACATCACGCTGATAGACATGTGGGGCGAGCATGTGGACGCTATGAGCGCCAACGGACTGCGAGCGTCTGGTAGCCAAGGCGACTTCACCGTTCCTGTGAATGCGGTTCACCTTGCGGACGCATGGCAGCTCCAGCGCCGTTTCGACATCATCTTCCTTGCGATGAAGTCCTACGACACGGAGTGGTCGAGCCACTTCGTCAAGCGGCTGCTGGCTGCGGATGGCGTGGTGGTCAATAGCCAAAACTGTATGAACGACCAACTCACGGCGTCCATAGTGGGATATGAGCGGCAGGTGGGCTGCGTGATGTCTAGCATCACGGTTGCGCTGTGGGAGCCGGGACATGTAACACGCGGCGGTACGCCCGGGCGCGAGCGCGGCCACGATGTGTTCCGCGTGGGGGAACTGCACGGCAGAATCACGCCGCGTGTGCAGGAAATAGCCGATATGCTAAGCTGCATAGACGGCTCGCGCGCCACATCCAACATCTGGGGCGAGCGGTGGTCTAAACTCACCACCAACTCCATCGGCAACCCGGTTGGCGCAATGACTGGGTTAGGGTCGCAGGGCTATGCGGAGAACCCCCGTGCGCGCCTCTTGCAGATACAGATTGCCAAGGAATCGGCGCAGGTGGGACTTGCGCTCAACTACGACATAGAGCCGATAAGCGGGGTAGCCGCAAGCACTTGGGCGCAGGCGGAGCAAGGCGATGTGTTCGAGGACTTGGACGCTGGGCTTATGCCCAAGTCGGGCGCTGCCGACTGGAAGTCCTCGATGGCGCAGGATGTGGCGAAGGGCAGGCGCACAGAAGCGGCGTTCATGAACGGCTACATCGTGGACAGAGGGCGCGATGTGGGCGTGCCAACACCAGTGAACGCCGCCATTGTGCAAGTGATGCAGGGCATCGACGACGGCGAGATTGTGCCGTCTCCGTCTAATGTGGAGCGTGTGCTAGATCTGGCTGGGCTAGCGTAATGGCTTGCCCGTATTCGGCAGGCTTGTCCGGTGTCATCTGGAAGGGATTCCTTGCGCGAGGTGCAGCGCAGCGTGGAGTGTGTATTAGTATATGAGCGAACTGATTGAACTTGTGCGCGAACTTTCGCACTGGGTGGTTGGGTTTGCGGACAGCGAGTGGGCGATTGCCGTGCTTGCCGCCACCGCATTCACGGAGGCTATATTCTTCCCGATACCGCCGGACCCGCTGCTAATAGGGATGTCGTTCTTGCAGCCGAAAGCGGCACTGCTGTTCGCCGCAATCACTACGCTGGCATCAGTGGCGGGGGCGCTTGTGGGGCACTGGCTCGGCAAGCGTCTGGGGAGACCCATCCTAGACCGCTTCGTATCAGCAGACAAAGTGGACAGGGTAGAGGCGTTGTTCAATCGTTACGGCGCTTGGGCAATCCTCATCGCCGCCATTACGCCCATCCCGTACAAGGTGTTCGCTGTTACTGCGGGGGTGATGGACATGCAGCGGACGCCGTTTATCGTCGCTTCACTGGTGGGCAGGGGAATGCGGATGTTCCTCATCGGTGGGCTTATCTTCCTGTTTGGCGAATCCATCTACGAGTTCATAGAGACGCGCTTGGAAGTGGTGATAATCGCGGCGTCGGTAGCGGTGGTGGCAGCGTTCGCAGCGTATCTGCTGGTGATGCGGATGATGCGGCGGGGCGGCGCAAGCGAACCGGTATCAAGCGAGTCGGGGGGATAAGATTCTTGTCGGCTTGTGCGGTGAGTTAGTGCTGGGCTGCGGCAAGAATGTCCGCAGGTTGACATGCCTTGCGAAAGCCATGTGTGCGTCAAGCCCCGCCGCTTACGCTCATTCTAGGTCGCTGCCGGATAGTCGGTAGTTCAGTGCCTCTGCTAGATGTGGAGGCACGACATCGTGGCTGCCGCCTAGGTCTGCTATCGTGCGCGCCAGCTTCAGGATGCGATGGTAGCCGCGCGCAGACAGCCCAAACCGCTTCATCGCCGTCTTCATCAGCGCCTGCGCCGCATCGTCCATGCGGCAGAACTCCCACACCTCATTAGGCCCCATCTCGGAGTTGAACAGCAGGGGTGTGCCGTCAAATCGTTTGCGCTGTATTGCGATTGCGTTCTCGACGCGGCTGCGCACCTGTTCGGAGGGTTCGCCTGCGTTCTCGCCGGTCAGCTTATCATAATCCACGCGCGGCACGGTAACGAACACATCTATCCTGTCCATTAGCGGGCCGCTGATGCGCTTGCTGTATCGGTCTATTTCCGATGGGCTGCACACGCATAGCTTCTCCAAGTCGTGGTTATAGCCGCAGGGGCAGGGGTTTCGTGCGGCGATGAGCATGAAGTTGGCGGGGTAGGTGGTCGAGCCTTGTGCGCGGCTGATTGTAACGGCGTTGTCTTCTATGGGCTGTCTCAGCACCTCCAACACGCTGCGTCCGAACTCCGGCAGTTCGTCCAAGAACAGCACTCCGCGATGGCTCAGGGTTACCTCGCCCGGGCGAGGTATCCTGCCGCCGCCAACTAGCCCGCTGTTGGATATAGTGTAGTGCGGCGCGCGAAATGGGCGCTCTTGGATGAGGGGCGACGAGTTTGGCAGCAGCCCGCTGACGCTGTATATCTTCGTAACATCGATGGCTTCTTCGTGGGTCATTGTGGGCATGATGGAGGGCAGGGCGCGCGCTAACAGCGTCTTGCCGCTGCCCGGTGGTCCGGTCATCAGGATGTTGTGTCCGCCGGCAGCCGCCACTTCAAGGGCGCGCTTGGCGTGTTCCTGCCCGCGCACATCGGCGATGTCCACATAGCGACCGGCGTTGATGTGTGCGCCATTCGCTGTGGATCTGTTCAGGGCGGTCTGTGTCAGGGGCGCAATTGCGGCGTGTCCGTTCAGGTGGTTCAGCAGTTCGCCCAGCGTCTTGACGGGGTAGACATCGACGCCCTCTATGAGAGCGGCTTCTTCGGCGTTGCAAGCGGGAACGAACACGGAACGAAAGCCCTCGTCGCGCCCGACGGCGACCATCGACAGCACGCCGTTGGTATGGCGCAGCGTCCCGTCGAGCGACAGCTCACCCAAGAACAGGGCAGATTCGGGGATGGTAGTAATGTCGCCGCTGCACAGCAGTATCGCCACGGCAATGGGCAGGTCGTAGCCGGTGCCCTCCTTGCGCAGGTCGCCGGGAGCCATGCTTGTGGTGATGCGGCGCATCGGGAACTCGCAGCCCGAATTTCGGACGGCGGCGCGGACACGCTCGCGCGCCTCTTTGACCGCGGCGTCGGGCAACCCCACCACATTGAACATCGGCAGTCCGGGCGATATGTCCACCTCTACTTGCACGATGACGCCGTCTAGCCCGTCTACCGCACAGGTTACCGCTTTGGCAAGCATGTTAGCGCATCCTCCGTAAGGGTTTGGCGGCTATACTACCCATCACGGGACGGGGCGTCAAATCTTTTGAGTCTCGGGGCGAAGTCGCCGGGTGTATGTTGTCTATAACCTAGAATCGTGAGGGCTACTGGGGAGCGGCGGTTATTAGGGCGACCAGACGCCGAGCGAGCCTTCGCCCACGAGCGACGCCGAGCCGCTGCCAAGTGTGTCCGCCATATAGACGCCGCACACATTGGCGTCAGGCAGGGGAACGCGTGTTTGCTGCCACCCTGGGACTCCGGCGAACAGCAGCCGTTGGCTGTCGGACGACCACACCCGATGCGATTGGGCGTACTGGTCGAAGAACATGAACATCGTTAGCTGCTCGCGGCTGGGACGGAAGTCTGCGAGGTAGCGCCGTTCGCCGCTGTCGATGTCTAGCACGCCCCAGCGCACCGAGCCGTTCGCGTTCTCTGATGGCGTGATGTACGCAATCTTTGTGCCGTCTGGCGACCAAAAGAAGCACAGGAGCGGCTCGTCTAGGAGCGGGCGGAGCGCGGCTTTGGGATGGCCACCAGCCTCGATATCGAGCATTCCGAGCTGACCATAGCAGCCGCTGGCGCGGTCGAGGCGGCTTGCCACAGCTAGATGCGAGCCGTTTGGACTCCAAGAGAATCCGATTGCGCCGGACATCTCTGCCGCTATCTCGGCGCCACCCTCGTTCGTGTTCGCAAGCAGGATGCCCTGCTGTGTGTCAGAGATAGCGCCGCAGATAGCCACTGTGTCGTCGGTCGGGCTTGCGGAAGGCGCCATGTAGCCGAGCGAGACCACCGGCACTTGCGCCGGCGTAATGTCGTCGTCATTCAGGTTGATGAGATAGTGCAGCTGGTGTGTGTGAGCCACTATTTGTTGCGAATCACGCGTCCAACAGAAGTACATAGGCGCACCGTCGAGTATCCGATGCGGTTGTGCAGAACCGTCCGCCGGGTTGGATACACTGAGGCACAGTCCAGCGTTTCGTCGCTGCGCTACGAACGCCACTTTCTTGCCGTCCGGCGACCACATCGTGTAGTGCGGTGTGTCATGGGCGATGGGGTTTGAGCCGGGTTCGTTGACATACAGCGTGCGAGATTCGCCGTTTTGTTGTATGTCGAAGCCGCACGCCACTCGCTTGCGGATGAGGCGAAAAGCGCCCTGTCCATTGCTGCCCGCCGCTGGATAGACGGAGTAGGTCAGATGCGCCGCGTTGGGTGACCATGTGGGCCAAGCGCAGCGCTGCTCGGGCGGGGTGAGCGGCAGCAGTTGCGGGTTGTCCGCATCTATATTGACGGCGTGCAGCTGATGGTCTCTGCCCACAATCGCTATGAGCTGCTGCATGTGGCTTGCCTCATGTCCAAGAGCGTCTTGTCCTCATCGACTTGGTGTGCGCTATGACATCGGTATCGTATGGCAGGTGTATGTCGTGTCGGTGCGTAGGGGTCAGGCAATCTACGCCGAGAGTGTCAATCGGCGGTCGTTCGACGAGCCGATTGTACACGATTTCAGCGAGCGCGGGCAGGGAAGCCACATCCTCGGCGTTGTAGCGGATGAGCGTCTCGCGCGCGCCCTCTACGCCTTGCTGGCACAGCCGCCACAGCAGCACGGCGTCGTAGCCGTCTAGCGTTCCAAGCTCGGATGGGCGCGCCACGCCAGCCTGCGTCTCTATGGACTTCAGCCCGCCGCTGAACCCGATGCGCCGCAGCGGAAAACGCAGGTCGAAGTGCGCCACATTCTTGAACATCTCCCCGAAGTGATACTCGATGAAGGGCAGATCGAAGCTCGTGCCGTTGTATGTAACGATGAGGTCGTATTGTTCCAGCGCTTGGCGGAAGTCGGCGAGATTCTCACCGTGCAGGTATGCGGTGTAACCGTTGGCGTCGAGCACGCCTATGAGCGTGATGATGGCGTGCTCGTATGATAAGCCGGTGGTCTCGATGTCCACGAATGCGGCGCGCTCGCGAAAGTCGGCATAGAGCCGCCATCGCTGATCGCGTGGGAGTTTGCGGTCGAAGTAGGCGGCGTTGCGGTCGGTGTATCGCCCCTTGGACTCGTCTATTAGCGAGCGCAGCTCTGCGTCTCTGCCCCGAATCCGCCATGGCAGCATCCGCGCAGTGAGGAAGTCGTCCCAGTCAGCAATGCCGGCGTCCCAGATTTCGCCCTCTGTGACTCTGCCCACTTGCGGGAGGTGTATGAAAGATTGCGTCAGCAACGCCGCATCCTGCTGTTGGTCAGGCTAGTCAGCCGCAGCATAGGCGCGCTGGACTAGTTCTCCGTTGTAGATGGAGCGGGTGGATCTGTGCCAGCGGCTCAGCAGCACGATGACGAAGAACAGCAGCCCACCGCCGATGAGCAGCGCAGATGCCCCACCCATGTAGTTTGCAAGGTTGCCGCCGATGTTGATTATGTCGGCGAAGAAGCCGTTGAACAGGTTTGCGGACGCCATTATGCCGCCGATGTGCACAGAGTATATGCCTGCTACCCTGCCGCGCACACCGTCAGGCACGATGCTTTGTATCATCGTGTGGGTCAGCGTCATGAACGCCGCTTGTCCCAGTCCCATCAGCCCTGCACCCAACAGCGCCACTGGGACATTGGGCGCGAGTGCAAGCACACACGGCGCTAGCGCACTCAGGATGCCCACATACAGGAACAGCCGCCCCTTGGTAATCTCGCTGCGTATGCCTGCCAACCCCATAGCGGACACCATCGCTCCTGCGCCTACGAACATCATGAGGTAGGCAAAGCCGCTGCCTTGTGCGCCTAGCTGCTGGTCTGAAAGCACTGGCAACAGAGACTCAAAGGACATCGTAAGTCCACAGTGGAAAAACGCCATAGCCACGATAGCGCGCAGCATAGGCGTCTGATACACATAGACAGCGCCGGCTGCGAAGTTGCTGAAGAAGCTACGGCGCGAGTCCATTTTCCCAGTAGTTGCAGTGCGGATTCGCAGGGTTTGGATGAGGCTGACGGCGTAGAAGGCCGAGCAGAGGAACACTGCGCCCGCGGCGCCGCTGTTAGGGTTGCCCAAGAAGCTTGTAATGCCTAGCAGCGGCGCAATGGCGAGGGGCCCGAGCAGGCGTGAGCCGTGCATCGTGGCTTGGTTGAGGGAGATGGCGTTGAGCAAGAGTTCGCGCGGCACAAGATTGGGGATGAGCGCCTGCCCTGCGGGCATCTGTGCCGCACGCGCCGAGCCGTTCACGACCGACAGCACGACTAGATGCCATATTTCTGCGTTGCCGCTCCACATCAGGAAGCCCAGCACGAGGTTGTGCGTGAGGTTCACGGCGAACATCACCGTCAGCACGCGGCGGCGGTCGAAGCGATCGGAGAGGTATCCCGTAAAAGGCGATACCAGCACACGCGGGATCATTGCCGCAAAGGTTACGACTGCAACCCAGCTGGATGAGTCCGAGAGTTCGTACACCACCCAACCGCGCGCCACGATGAGCGCCCATGCAGCGGCGCCAGCGAAGAAGTTCGCGGTCCACAGCGTCTGGTAGTCGCCGTATGCGAGCGCGGCGAGGAAGCGGCTCGCTACTGGGCGTCCGCGCCGCGGTTCGGTTGTCATTCAGCGATTCTCCCGGCGCGCTGAGGCGGCATCGGCGTCATGTTGTGTAGTCCATATAGGCAGCAATCGTATCACATCTTATCGTACTTCGACGCAGACGGGGCGCACGCCGTTGATGATGTAGCCGAGGCTGTTCCAGCGCGTCTCGAGTGGCTGCGAGTTGCCGTTCTCGTCAGTGGCGCGCGCCATAAGGGTGTAGTGCCCCTTGCCGGGCGGCATCCATGTGAAGTTCCACTGCTGCCATGCGTAGCGATAGCGCGGGCCGACGAGCTGCGCCTCGCCCCAGGTTTTGCCGCCGTCATCGCTGATCTCCACGCTGGCGATGTGCGCAAACCCAGACCACGCCATCCCGCTGATGTTGTGCGAGCGCATCGGGAGCGTGGTGTTGGGGTTAGGCCAGCTTATCAGAGACTTGACATGCATTGTGGAGACGGGGGTCGTCTCACCGTCGTCGTTCTCAATGATGTAGCGGTCTTTCTGAAAGAAACCCTCGAACTTTTCTTGCAAGACGCTTATCCTGCGAAGCCACTTCACGGACGCCATGCCGTACCAGCCGGGGACGATGAGGCGTAGGGGATGGCCGTGTTCTTGGGACAGCGGTTCGCCGTTCATCTCGTAGGCGAGGAGCGTGTGGGGGTGCATCGCCACATCGAGAGGCAGGCTGCGGAGGTAGGGTTGGGACTGTGTTCCCGGCGCGGGCAGCCCGACATCAAGCCCTTCGAACAGGACTTCGAGCGAACCACGCTTGACGCCGGTGCGCTTCAAGAGCAAGTGCAGGGGAATGCCTGCCCATATTGCGTTGCTCACAGCGCCGTTCTGAAAGGGATTGCCGACGACTTGAGGCTGAAGATCGCTGCGGTTATTGCCGGCGCACTCCATCGTGATGGGCAGGGTCTGCTTAGGCAGGGCGCGAAAGTCCTCGACTGTGAACACAGACTCATTGTCCACATTGCCATCGATAGCCAGTTGCCAGCCGGATGTAGCGTCGGCAGAGGGGATTGCGTAGTGGTTGCGAATGTAGAATAGTGGGTTTGGGGTAAGCCAGCTTTGCAATGTGGCCTGCGGCGTCTCGCCGATGATAGGCTCTTGCTCTATCGTAACGAGCGCCGTTTGTTCAGGCTGAGTACACAGGGGGGCGTTCATCGCCCTGTCGAACTCAGCCTTGCTACACTTGCACCTGTTCATCACAGCCTCCAATAATGAGTATCATAAAATGTTACCTGCCATCGTTACCCTTACTTTACCTTATGTTATCCAAATGCACAAGCCTAATTTGTGTGTAATCTATGTAATTGCAAGTGTTTGCAGGTAGGCTCGGTGTAAGGGGATGGGTTCGGTTAGGACAGGAACAGGATGGGCGCAAATGACATCACACCTGCGAGCGGCTATACTTGCGGGCAGATATTGGACGGGTTATCAAGCGAAAGGACGGAATATGCAGGCTAATATACCGACCGAGCAAGAGGTGCTGAGCTACTTTGACAGCCTTAGCAACTGGGGGCGCTGGGGCAGCGACGACGAGCTTGGAACGCTGAATCTGCTGTCAGCGGCGAAGACCAAGCGTGCGACCGAACTGGTGCAGGAAGGCGTTACCGTGTCCTGCTCGCGCACGGTAACATGGACGCCCGAGCCGGACCATATGTCCACTCCGCTGCACTTCATGCTGGAGAGCGGCGAGGGCTGGGCGAGCGGCGACAAGGTAACCAACCGCCCGAGCCAAGCGTCGACCGACTTCTTCGGGATGGCGTTTCACGGTTACCACATCACGCATATGGACAGCCTTGCTCACTTCTTTTGGCAAGGCAAGATGTACAACGGGCGTCCGCCGCATCTTGTCTCCACTGGGCTTGGCGCCACGGTGGAATCCATTGAGCTGGCAAAGGATGGCATCGTAACACGCGGCGTGCTTGTGGATGCGCCGATGATTCGCGGCGTGGACTGGATAGAGCGAGGCGAGGGCGTGATGCCTGAAGACATACTCGCTGCGGAGGCGCGCTGCGGTTTCCGCATTGAAGAGGGCGATGTGCTGCTGGTTCGGACTGGCAACCTGCATCGCCGCAACATCGAGGGGCCTGTCAATCCGCGCGAGGCGGGGTCGCCCGCGTGCCAAGCCGCCTGCCTGCCCCTGTTCCACGAACGCGGTATCGCCGTGCTGGGCAGCGACACCGGCAACGATGTCATGCCCAGCCAGTATGCCAGCATGTCCAACCCCGTTCACCAAGTCGGTATCGTGGCGATGGGGCTGTGGATTCTGGACAATCCTAATCTGGAGGAGCTTGCGGCTGCGTGCCGTGAGCGCAACCGCTGGGAGTTCCTTCTGTCCATTAACCCGCTGCGGCTATTCAACACCACCGGCTCGCCCGTGAATCCCATAGCGGTCTTTTAGCTGTTCGTGGCGGCTCGTGTTCAGTGGGCGCATAGGTGCTCGGCAAAGCGGTTTAGGAACAGTGCGACTTCGGGGACGCCGTTGAGCGAGTAGTCGGCGGCGTTTAGCACCGATGCGGGCGTGCCGCTCTGCACCACTGCAATGCCGAGCGCTCGCACTGTGCCCTTCGCCTTGCGTCGCTGCAACAGGCGCAGGGCGTCTGCGTCTGTGGTGTCGTCGCCCAGAAACACGACGGCGGTCAGCCGATATTCGTTTATCAGAGCGTCGAGCGCCGTTCCCTTGTTCACGCCGTTCTTTAAGCGCAGTTCAAACACCTTGTTCCCCCAAAACACATCCACGGTTTGGAGTTCTGGGACGGCGCTCAGCGCAGCAGTCAGTTTCGCTATGGCATTGGCTTCATCAGGTGCTGTGCGGTAGTGGATTGATGCGCTCAAGCCCTTGTTTTCCCAGATGAATACGGCGTCATCGGCGTGCTTGCGTATGGCGTTTAGAAGCGACTGCATGTCCACTGATGACGGCTGTACTTGGGGGGCGAGTTGGTGTGCGCCACGGATGATGCGTTCTGCGCCGTGATTGCCGATGTAGGCGATGGACGGGATGCCCACGCGTGTGCGGATGTCCTGCGCAGCTCTGCCGGACATCACGGCGGTTAGCGCAAGGCTGCGGGATAGTCGCTGCAACGGCGGCAGCACATCCGCAGCGATTACGGCGTTCGCCGGTATCGGAACTAGCTCAGATATTGTGCCGTCAAAGTCCAGCACTAATCCGATGCGTTCAGCGGGGTTCGGCGCGCCTGCTCGGCGGGGGCAGAGCGTAGCCATCGCATCTTCGATGCGCAGCAGCAGGTTAGGTGGCAGTGCTGCGCTCACTATGCGGAGGCTGGGTTAAGCGCCATGCGGATGGCACGAGTTACAAGCCCGGCGGTCAGCCGCACCTTGTATCGGTTGCTGCTGAGCGGCTTGGCGTCGCGCACTGCCAAGCGCCCGATGGCTGATGCGTCAACATCGGCGCTGCGCCGTGAAACGAGGGCATCTTCTGCCGCATATGCTCGCAACGGCACGGGCGCAACACCGCCCAGCGTCATACGCGCATCAGCGATTACGCCATCCGCAACATCCACGCACAGCGCAACGGCGGACAGCGCGAAGTCCATCGACTGCCGTTCCTTCGCCTTTAGGAACACGCTGCGCTGTTCCGGGGTCAGAGAAGGTATGCCGACGGATGCCACGAACTCGCCGTGTTCTAGTACATTTTCGGCGATAACATTCACTTCGGGTGGGGCGAAAAACTCATCCACGGGGATGCGGCGTTCGCCGTGTGGGCTGACTAGCGTGAGGTTTGCATCGAGTGCTGATAGCGCCACGGCGGTATCAGACGGGTGCACGGACGGGCATATGCCGCCGCCGAATATGGCGTGGAACTTGTTTGCGCCGTCGTGGGCGTAGCAGTGCGAGCCACCTTTTTTGAGGCAGTCGTCGAATGCAGGGTTGCGATAGTACCAGCAGCGCGGGCGCTGACACAGGTTGCCGCCGAGCGTGCCGACATTGCGAATTTGCGGTGTGGCTGCTGCATCCGCCGCCTGCGCCAACGCCGTATAGTCTTTGCGGATGTAGGGGTGCGCCGCTATGTCGGCGAGCGTGGTCATAGCGCCTATGCGAACACCCGCATCGTCTAATGCGACGCCGTGTAGCTCGGCGACATGTTGCACGCTGACGAGCCTTGCGGGGGCGATGACGCCTTCCTTGATTTCGCCGAGCAGATCTGTGCCGCCTGCGATGATGCGCGCTGGGGCGATGTCCCCGCTTAGCAGAGCGCTCGCTTGTCCCGCGCTTTCAGCGGCTATGAACTCGAAATCTTGCATAAAACCTCTCTGCCTGCCCATCCGCCCGTCTGGTCAGTGTGTTAGTTAGTCGGGTTCATCGGAGTTTGCATGTGCGATTTCCACTGCATCCAACGCATCCAGTATCTTGTCCGGCGTGGCGGGCAGGTCGTGGATGCGGACGCCTATGGCGTCATGGATAGCGTTGACGACCGCTGGCGCCACGCCGATGCTAGGCGGCTCACCTAGCGCTTTTGCGCCGAAAGGCCCCACCGGGTCTTCCACATCTACGAAGAGCGTTTGTACGGGCGGGTATTCCATTATGGTGGGCGCTTTGTGTTCGAGGAAATTGGCGTTGAGCGTTACGCCGCTTGCGGGGTCGGTCAGCATCTGCTCGATTAGAGTGAAGCCCAGCATCTGCGACACGCCGCCTTCTACCTGATTCATCGCCAGCTGTGGGTTCAGGATGCGCCCGGAGTCGTGTGCCGCTAGGTATCGCAGCACCTTGACCTGCCCGGTGAGGGTGTCCACCTCCACTTCGGCGAAGTGTGCGCCGAATGAATTGACGATGTGGTCTGTGCTGCCCGGCGTAACGGATGCGTTGGCTTGCAGTGTGGGGATGCCTGTGCCGTCAATGTGCGCCGCAAGTTCGCCCAGCGTGAGGAGCGTAGCGCCGCTCGTATCACGGCGCACGATGCGCCCATCTGCGATGTCCAACGATGCGGAGTCGGCGTTCAGATGCTCGGCTGCGGCGCTCAGGATTTTCGCTTTCAGCTCAGCTGCGGCTTGGATGGCGGCTGTGCCAGTGGAGAATGTGGCGGTGGAGCCGGCGGTGAGCGGCGCTTCGGGCGTGTGAGCGGTGTCCCCGAATGTAACGCGCACATCGTCGTAAGGGATGCCCAGCGCTTCGGCGGCTATTTGCGCTATGACGGTGGCGCTGCCCTCGCCCACATCCATCAAGCCGGCTATGAGCTGCACACTACCGTCGGGGTTCAGCGCAAGACTTGCGGATGACCTGCCTCCGGGCCCGCCGCGATAGATGAACATGCTCATTCCGACGCCACGCTTCACATCGTCGTCTTCTGGTGACTGAATCGCAGTATGCAAGCCGAACGCCTCCGCTCCCTGCTCGAGGCATTGGCGCAAGCCGTTGGACGAGAACGGGACGCCGCCTTCTACGGGCTGCGTGTCCATGATCTCGTTGGGCGGCGTGATGCGCTCGCCCTGCTGCCCTTCGATGCCCACATGGTTCATCAAGCGAAACTCGAGTGGGTCTATGCCGAGCGCATCTGCCACATGGTTCATCGTAACCTCGAGGGCGAAATGTCCCTGCGGAGCGCCGAGTGCGCGGTACGAGCCGCCGGATGGCTGGTTCGTGTATGTGAGGTAGCCGTCGTAGCGCACATTAGCGCAGCGATACAGGTACAGTGCAGCCTGGCCTGCGCGTCTAATCACGCCCGGTCCCGACGACAGGTATGCTCCCGTGTCCATAATCGTGGTGGCGTGGATGGCGGTTATCCTACCGTCGTTGGTAACGCCAACCTTGACGGATGTCTCGGTGCGGTGGCGCTTTCTGCCGCCCACGAATTCTTCTATGCGGGTGGCTTCTATTTTCACGGGCTTGCCGGCGCGATGCGATAGGATTGCGGCAATGACGGAGAGGCGGGTTTCGTCCTTAGTGCCGTAGCCCGCGCCCATGACAGCGCCGATGACGCGGACATTGCTACGGTCTATGCCGAGCGCAAGCGCAAGATTCAGGCGGTCGGCATGTGCGCCGCGCGTAGACTTCCACACTGTCAGGTGGTCGCCGTCCCAAGTTGCGAGGGCGGCGCGCGGTTCTAGGGCAGCGCCGGCGTGTGCGGGTGTGCTGAACTGCTGCTCGAATATGTGGTCGGCTTGCGCGAAGCCCTCGTCCACATCGCCGCGTGTGAGTGTCAGCGGCTCGCCGCTGACGAGGTTGCCGCCGGGGTGAACGGGTGGCGCACCCGGTGCAAGCGCTGCTCGAGCGTCGGTTACGAAAGGCAGCAGTTCGTAGCGCACTTCGATTAGGTCGGCTGCTTGCGCTGCGACATCCTCGTCGTCTGCTGCGACCGCTGCGACTTCGTCGCCCACGAAGCGCACTTCGGTGTCCAATATGGGTAGGTCGGGGGCGATGCGCCCGCCGGGGGCGTCGAAAGGCGTCAGGACAGCGTGCACACCGGTCAGCCGCTCGGCTGCGCTGGTGTCAACGCTTATGATGCGGGCGTGGGGATGCGGGCTGCGCAGTATCTTGCCGTGTAGCATCCCGGGCAGGTAGATGTCGGCGGCGTATTCGGCTTCACCGCTGAGCTTGGGCGGCAGGTCGTAGCGCTGCACAGGCTTGCCGATTACTTCATGTGCCATTATTTGTCCCCAGATATGTTGACTGCGGCTTGCTTTACCGATTGGATGATGCGCCCGTAGGCGTTGCAGCGGCACAGGTTGCCGGACAGCGCCTGTCGGATTTGCGCTTCGGTGGGCTGCGGCACGGCGTCTAGCAGCGCCTTGGCGCTCAGCACGAACCCCGGAGTGCAGTAGCCGCATTGCCCACCATCGTTATCCAAGAATGCTTGCTGCACGGGATGCAGGTTGTTGGTATCGCCTAGCGCTTCGATGGTGGTAACGCTGCGGTCGCTGACTTGCATCGCCAGCATCTGGCACGCATACACGGGCTTGCCATCGAGCAGGATGGTGCATGCGCCGCACTCTGCTCGGTCACAGCCGCGCTTTGCGCCCGTCAGCTGAAGTTTGTCTCGGAGTAGGCGCAGCAGCGTCCAATGGTGACGCACATCGACTTGGTGTACGCTGCCGTTGACTCTGATGTCAATGCGGGTGGTTCTGGCGGACACGACAATCTCCCCTTATTGGGCGGTGATGCCGCCGTCTATGACAAGCTCGGCGCCGGTCATATAGGACGAATCGTCTGATGCGAGGAACAGCGCGCCTAGAGCCACATCGTCCACCGTGCCTATCCTGCCGAGCGGAACTCGCTCGACCGATGCCGCCAAGCCCTCGGGCGTGCCGATGTTGTCGGCAATCATCTCGGTGTCGATAGGGCCGGGATGGATGGAGTTGGCGCGTATGCCGTCGGCAGCGTGCTGGATGGCGGTGTTCTTGGTGAACAGCCGCACGCCGCCCTTGGATGCGGAGTATGCGCCGCCGCGCGGGCTGCCCACAAGCCCAGCCGTGGACGATATGTTCACGATGCTTCCGCCGCCTGCCGCTCGCAGCGCGGGGATGGCGTACTTTGTCCCAAGGAACACGCCCTTGAGATTGATGTCTATGATGCTGTCCCACTCCTCTTCGGTGGCGTGCTCGATGGGGATGCGGCTGTATATTGCGGCGTTGTTGATGAGGATGTCGAGCTTGCCAAAGGCGTCCACAGCCTTAGCGATCGCCGCCTGCCAGTCGTCTGAATTAGTAACATCTAGGTTTATAAAAAGCGCCTTGCCGCCGGCTTCGTTGATTTCGGCTTCTACCTTGCTGCCCTCGTCTTGAAGTATGTCGCCGATGACGACGGCCGCGCCTTCTTGGGCGAACAGCCTCGCCTCGGCAGCACCCTGTCCGCGCGCGCCGCCGCTTATCAGAGCCACCTTGCCCGCAAGCCTCATGATTTTCCCCCTTATTGGGATACAGATACTCTAGTCTAGGAACACGCTGATTTTAGCATTGATGGCGTTTCAACACAAAGTGTTATGTGAGTCACACCGCCGATGCGTGGTAGATATTTTAGCGTGTTTTGAAAATTGCCGAAATATTGGCTTGACAAGTACTTTCGTTCTGTTCTAATATGTTCTAAATCAAATTTGCGAGGACATCAAAGACACAGTGAGAGCACAGGAGCGAGCGGATATGCGGCACACGATGACACAACTCGCCACGCATCAGCTTCGGATGCCGGGGATTTCGGTTGAGCGCAAGACGATGTCTCCTGTTACTTGCTGCAACATTGCACCGGGTCAGCCGGTGGTTTATGTCGGCAGCATTAGCGGAGGGCCGCGGTTCGGCAGCGCTGGCGTGGTCAAAGAGGCGCGCCGCCGTCTTGCGGTGGTGGACATGGGGGCAGCAGGCGTGTGGAACATCCCTTACCACTTCCTCACTTTGCATCCGACAAAGAGCAAGATTGCTGCATAGCGCGGGCGAGCCGAATCTTCCTCTCCGCGAGTTGCGGGGGAGATTGGACGATCTGCGTGGCAAATATCAATGAACAGCAAGCGAGGGGAAAATGTTGAGAGGTCTGCTATCTAGTCTGGGGTTTAACAGTGGGGGCAGGGAAGGCTTTGGCGATGGTTTCATTGCGCCGGACGCCCAAGCCGACAGCAAGCCTGCCGACAATATCTGCGTCAAGGTTGTCGGGGTAGGCGGCGCTGGCGGCAACGCTGTCGCAAGGATGCACAGCCGCGGCATTCGTCATGTGGAACTGCTTGCGCTCAACACCGATGTGCAGGCGCTGGACAGGATAACGGGCGTCGCGTCGTACGCCATTGGACCGCAGGCAGTCAACGGCTTGGGTTCGGGGGGCCGCCCCGAGATGGGCAGGCGCGCCATCAGAGAGAGCCGACGGGACATCGCCGCACTGCTGGATGGTGCGGACATGGTGTTCGTAACGGCAGGAATGGGTGGGGGCACCGGAACGGGCGCATCCCCGACGGTCGCAGACATCGCCCGCAAGAAGGGGGCGCTGACCGTGGGCGTGGTTACTATGCCATTCTCATTTGAAGGCTCGCACCGTCGCAATATCGCAGAGCAAGGGTTGCACAACCTTCGGCAGAAGGTGGACACGCTCATTGCCGTGGAGAACGATCGTTTGCTCCCGTCGCTAAAGGGCAAGATGTCGTTGGAGAAGGCTTTTGCGGCGGCTGACGAGGCGCTGCGTCAGGGTGTCAGGGGCATATCCGAGATAATCACGGTGCCGGGGATAATAAATGTGGACTTTGCCGATGTGCGTTCGGTGATGGCGGACGCTGGCGCCGCTTTCATGGCAATCGGTGAGGGCAAGGGCAAGTGGGCGGCGATTGATGCGGCGCGCTCCGCTCTTGCCAACCCGATGTTCAACGCACCTATCGAGGGCGCAAGCGGTGTGCTCTTCAATGTGAGCGGGGGCAGAAACCTTACGCTTGGGCAAGTGCATGAGGTAGCTGACATAATTCGCAGGGCGACGAAATCCGATGCGAATGTCATTTTCGGTGTGGTGCAGGACAGGCGTATGGGCAAGCGTGTGCGTATCACGCTGGTAGGTACAGGCGTGGGCACAGCCACACAGGCGCAGAATGCTGACGAAAGTAGCGCTGACAACGGCGCTGTGCTTACCAACGACGACCTAGAACGGCTGATGCGGGGCGAAAACGGTTTTTCTCACCCTGCACTGACGGATACAGCGAAGCTGCTGTAAGCGGCGGGTCTTTGTCCCAACATCAGCTTGTGCTCAGAAGCAAAACGGCTCCGACTATCCGCCGGAGCCGTCCCGAACCAATACGGGCGTCATCCCTTGCACTGAGAGTTGCCTTCAATCGTGTGTTGCGGATTGGGCTTGTTAGCCTGAATAGACGGTAGGTGGCAAGTGGGCATTATCAGCTTCGTCGGAACGGGATTGCCTGTAGGCTGTAACGGCTTTGGTGAGGGCGGAGAGCGGCAGCAATGCGCACTTAATCCGCACGGGGTAGTCGCGCACACCGGATAGGTTGTACAGGTCGCCGTTGCTTCTCAGCATCATCTCAGCATCGGCGTCTCCCCGCATCATCTTGCGAAACCGGTCAGCGAGAACCGAGATTTCGTCTAGGGTCTTGCCGCTAATTACTTCTGTGAGCATGGATCCGGCGGCGAGGTTGATGGAACATCCTTCGCCCTGCAAGCCCACATCGGCGATGCGCCCGTGTGCGTCCAATGCAAGCTGCAGGTGGATTTCGTCGCCGCAAAATGGGTTGATTGCCTTTCCGATGATGTCCGGGTTTGGCAGCCGAGCGTGGTTGCGCGGATTGCGGCGATGGTCTAGGATGGCGTCCCGATAGAGGTCGTCGAGCCTATCTAGCGCCATTTCCGAAGTACCTCAACGCCTCCTTGATTGCGTCCACGAGCATATCGATCTCTTCTTCGGTGTTGTACAGATACAGGCTCGCGCGAGCGGTTGCCGCTACACCGAGACCTTGCACCATTGGCATGGCGCAGTGGTGCCCGGTGCGGATGGCGATACCGCGCCTGTCGAGTACTGTGCCAAGGTCATGCGGATGCACATCCGGATGATGAAACGATACGATGCCGCCGCGCATTTGCGCGTCTTTCGGGCCGTACACATCCAACTCTTCTTCCAGTTCCTTGAAGGCGTTGAGGGCGTAAGCGGTCAGCTCTATCTCGTGCTCACGCACATTGTCCATGCCCAGCGCTTGCAGGTAGTCCACCGCGGTGCCCAGAGCGATGGCGTCGGCGATGTTGGGTGTGCCCGCCTCGAAGCGCATCGGCAGTTCGTTCCAAGATGCTTCCTCGTACGACACTGCGAGCACCATTTCCCCGCCCGTGAGGAACGGGTTCATCCGCTCGAGCACATCGCGCTTGACATACAGTCCACCGATGCCTGTGGGCCCGAGCATCTTATGCCCGGAGAAGGCGAGGAAGTCGCAGTCTATATCCCGCACATCCACCGGCATGTGGGGCACGCTTTGCGCGCCGTCAACGAGGACGGCAGCACCAACTGCGCGTGCCATCGCTGCAAGCTTCTTGACCGGGTTTATTGTGCCCACGGCATTTGATGCGTGGGACACCGCCAGCAGCTTGGTGCGCTGCCCGATGATGCGCTCGGCGGCGTCCATATCCAATGTGTGGTCGTCTGTGAGCGGTATGATGCGGAGTTTGGCGTCTTTTCTGCGGGCGATGAGCTGCCACGGCACGAGGTTGCTGTGATGCTCCATTGCTGTTACCGCAATTTCGTCGCCGGGCGCGATGTTGTCTTCTGCCCACGAGTTCGCCACAAGGTTGATGCCCTCGGTGGTGTTGCGCGTCCAGATGAGGCACTCTGCGCTTTCGGCGTTGACGAAATCTGCCACTTTACCCCGCGCCTGTTCGTACCGCTCGGTGGACTCCATGCTGAGGGCGTGGACGCCGCGATGGACATTGGCGTTGTAGCCCTCATAGTAGTCTACCAGCGCTTGGATGACTTGGCGCGGCTTTTGCGATGTCGCCGCCGAATCCAGCCACACTAGCGGCTTATCGTCATAGACCTTTTTGGCGAGAACGGGAAAGTCCTCGCGAATCTTGCGAACATCTAGCATCAAGTTACCTGCCGTGAACCTTTCGTTCGGTGAAACTACACATAGCTGCAACGCCGTCTTACGCTGTGCTAGGCATCGACTTGGATTTCGTCGCCCTCGATGCGCACCTTGAAGGTATCCACCGGCACCACCGCCGGCAGCTCGGTCGCCGAGCCGTCGCGCACATCGAAGCGCGCGCCGTGTCGGGGGCACTCTATCTCGAAGCCGTCCATTTCGCCCTGCTCGAGCGATGCGCCGTCGTGTGTGCAGACATCGTCGATTGCGAACAGTTCGCAGTCCACATTGCACACGGCGATTGCGCGGTCGCCGACCTCAAAGACCTTCGATGTCCCTGGCGGCACATCGCTGACATTAGCCACTTTCCGAAAAGCCATTTTCGTCCTCCCGTACTACTTTAGGTTTCGGCTTGCTTTAAAGCGCCCGACATCGCGCCTATTCATATGTCGGGGGCTTTTTAGACTGCGGTTTTCATGTTGACTGATAGTGTGCTATCGTCCGTCTGCTCGTAGATGCGGAGCCTCTGACGCGCCGCAAGCGTGCGATTCACAAGGTCTTCGATGGTTGTGGAGTCGAGGATGTTGAAGACCGACTCGGCGACGCTGCGCCACACTTCGCGCTGCGCACAGCATTGCAGGTGAACGCAAGCGGTGTCTTCGTCGAGGCAGGCGACGGGGGCTTCGGTACCGCCGAGGCTCTTCATTACCGCGCTGAGGCGGATGTCCGACGGGTGCATTGCGAGCAGATGGCCGCCTTGCGGGCCACGGCGGCTGTGTGTGAAGCCGCCCTTGCTCAGCGAGTGTAACACCTGTGCCAAATACTGCTCCGGTATCACCGTCCGAACGGCTATGTCGCTTGCACGCACAGGAGCGCCTGTGCTATTAAGGGCTAAATCCACTAGCGCGCGGACGCCGTAGTCAACCTTGATTGGAATATACATATCCGATTATCCTCTTCAATTGCATACGCCGATTTGATTGCGAGTTTTTGTTTCCATATACCCTGATTATATGTCCCGCAAGATGTTGGGCTGCGAGTGTCGATTGGCGGGGCTATTCGGTTGTAACGCTGCTGTCACATGAGTGCAAAGCGGATTTTAGGGCGTGCCACGACAGGGCGGCGCACTTGATGCGGGCCGGATAGCGCGATACGCCTGTGAGCAGTTCGGCGTCGCCGAGTATGTCCGCATCGAATTCCTCTTGGGTTATCATACGGCGGAACTCCTCGAAGGTGCGCTCTGCATCCTCCACAGACAATCCCTTGACGGTCTCGGTGAGAATAGACGCCGACGCCTTGGATATGGCGCAGCCGATCGCTTGGAAGCCCACATCGTTTATCTTGTCGTCTTGAACTGACAGATACAGCGTAATTTGGTCGCCGCAGAGCGGGTTGAAGCCCTCTGCCTGTCGGTTCGTCGTCGCCGGCCTGTGGAAGTTGCGCGGGCGGCGGTTGTGGTCCATCACCACCTCTTGATATAGGTCATGCAGGTCGTACATTTGCGTCTTTCGTCGTCTCCGATGCTGCTCTTGCGCTGCTGGTCTAAATGCTAGAACTCGAACTTGTAGCTCGGCAGGGAGTCTAGGAACTGCTTTTCGAGATACTCTCTCAGGTAGTCGTCTTCGACCGTCTCGATAATCTCGCTGGCGAAGCCGTATATCAGCAGGCGGCTGGCAGTCTCCAAGTCGATGCCACGACTTCGCATGTAGAACACGGTGTCCAAGTCGATGTTGCCGGCGGTTGCGCCGTGTCCGCACTTCACATCGTCAGCGTAGATGAACAGCGAGGGCTTGCTGTCCACCTCTGCGTATGGGGAGAGCACTAGGTTCTTGTCCTCTTGGTGGGAGTCGGTCTTGATTGCGCCGGGCTGCACGAACACCGTCCCTCCGAACACCGCCCGCGAGCGCCCGTCTAGGATGCCCTTGTAGTACAGACGGCTGCTGGCGTGCGGCTGCTGGTGGTCGATGTTGATGTAGTTGTCCATATGCTGGCTGCCGGATGTGAAGTACAAGCCCTTCAGGTCGCAGCTAGCGTTTTCGCCGTCGATGGCTGTGTATAAGTCGAAGCGCCCCAAGCCTACCTGCCGCTCGAACACTTTGGAGTTGTAGGCGCTGTTTGCGGCTTGGTGGATGCGCGCTACGCCCACATGGAATGCGTCTTCGCTCTCCATCAGCAGGCGATAGTGGTCGAGATATGCGCCGTCCCCTAGCGCAATCTCCGTAACGGCGTTGGTGAAGCAGCGGTTGCCGTCCACGCCGACATAGGACTCGATGAGCGTCGCGCGGCTGTCTGCGCCGGCGACCACGAGCGTGCGCGGGTGAGAGACCGTCTGCGCTGCGCCAGTGGTGATATAGACTATGTGCAAGGGCGCGTCCACCGCAGCGCCATCGGCGATACGAACCACCGTACCGTCGCTGACGAACGCCGTGTTCAGGGCGATGAACGCATCGTCGGTCGTGTCTGCGTATCGTGCGAGGTGCGCCTCTACTGCTGCGTCGCCGTCAGCGATGGCATCGGCTAGGTTCGCTATGGCGACGCCGCTGTCGCCAATCGAACCGTTGGCGGATACGCTGGACAGCGCCGCCGAGTAGCGCCCGTCCACGAACACCAGTTGTGTCCACGCTGTGTTCCACGGGGCGAGTTGCACCATATCCTCAGGCGCCACGCCGACCTTGGCGTTCATCGGCAGGCTAAAGTTTGCGCGGGCGATGGGCGCCACATTCGTGTACTTGTATGGCTCATTGCCACGCCGCGCCGTGGGGAAGCCGACGGCACAGAAGCGCTCCCATGCATCAGAGCGCAGGCGGCGCAGCCATTCGGGTTGGTCGCCTTCATTGAGCGCATGGAAGTCGGCAGCATACTGGTCGTATCGTGTAAGCGTTTGTGTCATTGTCGCTCGAATCGTTGCTGATGATGCCTATGGAACTGTCCCGAGATTCTGTGATTGGATTGCCGCCGCAAAACTAGCCGACAGACGGCTAACTGCCTCCGACCGCTGCTTCTTCCCGCAGCCATTCGTAGCCTTTCTCTTCCAGCTCCAGCGCCAACTCGCGCCCACCGGACTTGACGATACTGCCGTCCACCAGCACATGCACATAGTCGGGCGTGATGTAGTTCAGGATGCGTTGGTAGTGCGTTACCATCACGATGGCGCGTTCGTCTGAGCGGAACATGTTCACGCCGTTGGACACGATGCGCAGGGCGTCTATGTCCAGCCCGGAGTCTGTCTCGTCCAGCAATGCGAGCGTTGGTTCGAGCAGCGCCAGCTGCAGGATTTCGTTGCGCTTCTTCTCGCCGCCGCTGAAGCCTTCGTTGACCGAGCGGCGCACGAGGTCGGCGTCTATCTCCACCACTGCCATCTTGTCTTCTAGCATGCGGTCGAACTCGCGCACTCGCAGCTCGCGCTCTCCGCGGTGCTGGCGTATGGCGTCCACAGCGGTTTTGAGGAACTGCCATGAGCGCACGCCCGGCAGCTCCACAGGGTATTGGAACGCAAGGAACACGCCCTCACGCGCCCGCGACTCTGGGTCCATCGCTAGCAGGTCTTGCCCCTGAAACAGCACCTCGCCGCTGTCGATGCTGTACTCTGGCCGGCCGGCGAGCACATTCGCAAGCGTGCTTTTGCCGGAGCCGTTCGGCCCCATGATGGCGTGGACTTCGCCGATGTTCACCGTGAGGTCTATGCCCTGAAGTATGGGCGTGTCGTCGATGGACACGCGCAGGTCTCGCACTTCCAGCAGCGGGACGCCGTTGTTGGTTGGCTCTGTCATCTTTCCCTTGGATTACCTCTGAGTCAAGTTGCGTTTGTGCAAAGTGGATGCGTGTTCGGTTGTGCGGCGCAGGGCGCTTGTTATCCCACTGTGCCTTCTAGGTTCACGCGCAGCAGCTGGGATGCTTCGGCGGCGAACTCGAAGGGCAGCTCTTTGAATATGCCGCGGCAGAAGCCGTTGATAATCATGTAGTTTGCCTCTTCCAAGCCGATTCCGCGTTGCTGCAAGTAGAAGAGCTGGCTATCGTCCACCTTTGATGTGGTGGCTTCGTGTCCCATCTGAGCGGTGGGGTTTCGCACCTCGATGTACGGCACGGTGTGTGCGCCGCACTCGTCTCCGATGAGCAGTGAGTCGCACTGGGTGAAGTTGCGGGCGTTCTGCGCGGATGGCATTATCTTCACCTGACCGCGGTAGGTGTTCTGCGCCTTGCCCGCCGATATGCCCTTGGCGATGATGGTGCTCTTGGTGTTCTTGCCCATATGCACCATCTTGGTTCCTGTGTCCGCTTGCTGGTAGTTGTTCACGAGCGCCACGGAGTAGAACTCGCCGACGGAGTTGTCGCCTTGCAGCAGGACGCTGGGATACTTCCAAGTGATTGCTGATCCGGTCTCGACCTGTGTCCAAGAAATCTTGGAGTTTCGCCCGCGCGCAGCACCGCGCTTGGTTACGAAGTTGTACACACCGCCGTTGCCGTCCTTGTCGCCCGGATACCAGTTTTGCAGCGTGGAGTACTTTATCTCCGCATCGTCTAGCGTAACCAGTTCCACAACGGCGGCATGGAGCTGATGCGTCTTGCGTATGGGGGCGGTGCAGCCTTCTAGGTAGCTAACATAGCTTCCCTTGTCGGCGATGATGAGCGTTCGCTCGAACTGGCCGGTGTCCAGCTCGTTGATGCGGAAGTATGTCATCAGCTCGATGGGGCAGCGCACACCGGGCGGCACATACACGAACGAGCCGTCGCTGAACACGGCGGAGTTGAGTGCGGCGTAGAAGTTGTCCGTGTAGGGCACAACCGAGCCGAGATACTTCCGCACGATGTCTGGGTGTGTCTTGACTGCCTCGCTGACCGAGCAGAAGATGACGCCGGCGTCTTCGAGCATCTTGCGGTAGGTGGTGGCAACAGATGCGCTGTCCAGCACAGCATCAACGGCAACACCCGTCAGCCGCTTCTGCTCTTCGAGCGGGATGCCGAGCTTGTCGAACGCCTCGCGTATGTCAGGGTCAACATCGTCGAGGCTTTGGGGTGCGTCCGCCTGCGACTTGGGCGCTGCGTAGTAGATGATGTCCTGAAAGTCTATGGGCGGGTACTGGATGTTCGCCCACTTCGGCTCTTCGTTACCCAGTGTAAGCCAGTGCCGATACGCCTTGAGCCGCCATTCCAGCATCCATTCCGGCTCGCCCTTCTTGGCGGAAATGAGCCTTACAATGTCCTCGCTGAGACCTTTGGGCGCAATGTCGGACTCGATGTCGAACTCGAACCCCCACTTGTACCCTTGGTCTTCCACACCAGTTTCGCGCGAAATGACCTGTTGCGTGGTCATGCTTGCTGCCTCTCTTTGGTTGCTGCCACTTTGTTGATTAAATCAGTCAACAATTGCACTCATAATATAGCAAGGTACGGATGCGGCGGTCAATAGTTTCTTGCGAATGGAATGCGTTGTGATGGGCGTCAGCCTGCCAGCAATTCCCGCATGAACGCCATCGCTGCTGCGCTGTCCACACCGACTGCGACATCCACACTGCCGCCAGCGTCGTAGTCGGCGGTGATAGCACCGACACGCTCTGTGGGAGTGGTGTCCACGCGTAGGGATGCGGCACGGGTGCGGAGCAGTTCGGGGCGCAGCGTGGCTGCAATCGTCAACGGGTCGTGCATGTTGAAGCGCTGCTCGACCTGTGCGGAGGCGAACCAGTTGGCGAGTATGCGCGCCACAAGCCGCTCACCGGGCGTATCGCCCTCGAACCATGCTTCGTCGTCGCGCGCAATAGATGTCTGGCGGCACACATCAAGCCCGATTAGCGTTGCTGGGACGCCGGACGCAAACACCACCTCTGCGGCGTGCGGGTCGTCCCATATGTTGAACTCGGCGTATGGCGTAACATTGCCGGCGTCATCGCCCGTGCCACCCATTATCAGCACGCGGCGCAGCCTCTCCGCAAGCGCTGGCTGCTGTGTCAGGGCGCGCGCCACATTCGTGAGCGGGCCGAGCGCAATCAGCGTCAGATCGTCGCCCAACGCCATCCCTGTCTCCACGATGAAGTCCACGGCGTGCGCCGCTGCCGGGAGTGTCTGCGGAGCGGGCAGGTCCACGGTCAACCCGCCGGGGCCATGCACATGGTACGCATGCCCGAACTCGCCGGAGAGCGGCTCGTCGCAGCCCTCATACACTGGGATGTCTGTTCGCCCCATGTATTCGAGCAGCGCTAGTGCGTTGGTGGTCGTGTGCGCCAGCGTTGCGTTGCCCTCCACCGTTGTCAGCCCGAGTATGTCCAGCTGTGGGGCGTTCAGCGCCATAATCAGCGCCAGCACATCGTCCGTGCCGGGGTCGGTGTCTATTATCACTTTCACTTGTGCGAGCCTCCAATTGAGTGATGTTTGCGTACAAACTTGCTCTCAATATAATTCATTCGGCAGATCATAAACCAAGCCCGACAGGTCTTAAAATACCTTTCAGCGACGATAGATACGGTATTTGAAATTAAGATGCGACTGCTCGGAGACGAAAGCTAACGGCGGGACAGAAAATCCTGCCACGCCTCGCGCGATGTGCGGGATGCTTCCAAGCCGTGTTTGCGCGCCAGCTTGCCTGCGTCCACCAGCCAGCTGTAGCGGATGAAGTCCAGCCCGCGCGCCGGCGAGCTGCGCTGTAACCGCAATCGCCAAGTCAGACCGAGAGCGGCGTATAGCAGCGGGGCGGGCAGGCACACCATACGCCGCCCTGACATTGCGACAGCCTCGCTCCAGCGTATGCTGTCTCGCCCGCCGATGTTGTATGTGCCGCTTACGCATTGCAGGATGCAGTTTGACAGGATGTTCGCCGCATCGTCTTCGTGCAGGAACTGCATCGGTGGGTCGTAGCCCCGCACTCCGACAAGCAGCGGCTTGGAGAACGATTTGGCTATGAAATTGTCAGCGTTTGCGCCTAAAACAGGGCTGGAGCGCAAGACGCACACGCTCACATCGCTATGCTCTGCCGCAAATGCATTCAGCATCGACTCTACGATGGCTTTGCTCTTTGCGTATGGGAAGCCATCTGGTGGACGCAGCGGCGCATCCTCGCTCAGCAGCGGCGGGTTGTCGGCGTGTGCCCCGTACACTGTGGCGCTGCTGAGGTAGAGCAGATGCCGCACGCTGACAGTGGCGCAGGCGTCTAGTACGCATTTCATCCCGCGAATGTTCACATCGTCCGCATCGCTGTGGCTGGGCTGCAGCACGAATGCTAGATGCGCCACGCTGTCGATGTGCTGTGCCGCAAGCAGGTCGGAGAGCGGTGCGCGGATGTCTTGCCGCACGAACATCAGCTTTTCTACGGAATTGGGCGGCAGCCCTGCGGTCAAGCCCTTCGATGCGCCATATTGCAGCGGGCGTATGTCCATTGCGAGCACATGCTCCACCGCATCGCATTGCAGCAGCCGACGGACGAGCATACGCCCGATGTATCCTGCCGCCCCGTTGACGGCGATGCGCCTACCCGACCACATCCGTGAAGTCGAAGCGAAGCGCGCCAAGCCCAGGCACATCGAAGCCCATCGCAATCGTGTGCGCGCCCGGCGTGAGCGTTACGCCGTCTATCCGCACCAAAATCGCCTTGTTCATCGCGAGCGTGAATGTGGCGTCTCGGCTCACCGCGCTGAACGGGGTCCGCGCCCCGTCTAGCACGAATGCGGTGCGTTCCCTGCCCACTTCGACGCCATCTATCGCAAGCGGCAGTATCGCATGGGCGTAGCCTGAACCTAGCCTGTTTTCTAGCGTGAACTCGCACCCGCCGTTGATGTTGCGGAGGCTGCCTTTCTTGTAAAGCCGCCTGAGCAAAAAGCCCGGAACGCTCACCATCTTCCATTCACCTGTTCGCTCTTCAAGTTATTTCCCCTGCTCTCTGGTGTAACCGCTATCAGGCTATCGTGTGGATGCACTTTGACATCTGCGCTCACTCTTGAGATTGGGCGCCAAACTTGTCGTCCAATTGGGACATGTGGGACAAGAAACTTTGGCGGCGCATCTTGTACAGGGAGATTTCGGCGTCGACCACATCCGGGGGCAGCGGATTCGCCCCGCCTAACAGGGATGCGTACAGGAACACCTGAGCGGCGCGTTCCACGAGCGCACACACATCCATGGCGTGCTGAAGATTTGCGCCCACGCCCACCGCACCGTGGTTTCGGATGAGCGCAGCGTTGCGTTCGCCAAGTGCTGCACACACATTGTCGGCGAGCCGTTCACTGCCGGGGAATGCGTACTCAGACACGCGCACGCTGCCGCCGGTCGTCAGCGTCATTTCGTCCATCAACGGGGGTATGTCCATGCCTGCGACAGCGACAGCGGTGGCAAATGTCGAATGCGTGTGTGCTATTGCACCCACATCGGGGCGACGGCGGTATATGGCGGCGTGCAGCAGCGCCTCTGTCGAGGGTATGCCATCGCCGTGCACGGGTTCGATGTCCACTAGGTCGGTTACGACGATGCGCTCCGGGCACAGCACATCGTATGGCGTGGACGAGGGTGTTATCGCCATCAGCGCTCTGTCCGTCAGGCGAGCGCTGACATTGCCGCTCGTGCCGTGCACAAGCCCTTGCTTTGCCAACCGCTGTGCCGCGCGCACTACTGCGGCTCTATATTTCAACCAAGCTATGATCATAACGCAATCACCGTGTGTTTCATAAGCCCGAATGCTTCGAGCAGGTGGCATCGGAGGGCGCTGATGCCTGCGTCTATCACAAGGATACAGTGTTCGCTCACTGGTTGCCCAACACTTGTGGATTCACTATGTTGTGCGGCACTTTGGACTGGGTGAAGCGGAGGATGTCTTCTGTCATCATCTGCGAATGGCGCTCGGTGGTCTCTTCGGTTGCGCCGCCGATGTGCGGGCTGAGAAGCACATTGTCTAGCGCACGCAGTGGGCTTTGCGGCGATATGGGGTGCGACTCGAACACATCGAAGGCTGCGCCGGCGATGCGGCGGCTTTGGAGCGCATCTATGAGGGCGTCCATATCGAACACCGCCGGGTCGGATGCGCTGACGATGTAGGCGTTCGGCTTCATCGGCGATAGCAAGCGTGCGTCCAAAATCGACTGCGTATCGGGCGTCGAGGGAGCGTGTACGCACACGAAGTCTGCCGATTCCATCAGCTTATCTAACGGGACTAATTTGGCGACCGACGACGGTGATGCGTATGGGTCGTGTGCAAGAACGCTCATACCGAGCGCCGCACACATCTTGGCGATGCGGCTTCCTATCGCGCCTAGTCCAATGATGCCAAGCGTCTTGCCGCATAGCTCCACGCCGCGAAATCTAGTGTACGCCGCTGTTGGCGCTTGCCATTCGCCGTCGCGCGCATACTCGTGCGCCGCTGGTATCTTGCGCGCCAGTGCGAGCATCAGCCCCAGAGTGTGTTCGGCGACGGCATTGGCGTTGCGGGCGGGCGTGTTCACCACGACTACGCCGCGCTCTGTGGCTGCGTCCACATCCACATGGTTGACGGCGCTGCGGCACACTCCGACGAAGCGCAGTTCTGGCGTTCTTTCCAGCGTCTCTTCCAGCACGAAATCCGCCTCTACTACCAAGACGGACACGCTGTCTGCACATATGCGTTGGGCAAGGTCGAACGGGTCGTAGAGCCGCTCAGTGTCGGTCCAGCTTTCGTGTGTAACGCACATCGTGCGCCGTAGGGCAGTAATGCAAGGTTCGCTGAAGGGAGCGAGGATGAGGGCGCGCATCGGTGAGTTCATGGGCGTTGGTTTCGGTCGGCGCTTGTCATTTGGGATAAGCTCAATCCCTCAATCCACAGCCGTCCGAGCAGCAGCAGTTTCTCGGCTGGGTTAAGCCCGATGCGCTTTTGGAACACATCGTAATCTGCGTGCTCTATCCTGTCTAGCAGGCTGGCGTATGTGGCGTGCATCAGCTTGGGGCAGGCGCGCGAGTCGGGTGATATGAGCGGGAACAGCGGCTCGCTGCTGTGAAAGTGTCGGCGGGCGCGCTCTGCTTGGTGCGCCATCAGGGCGCGGAACTCGTCGTTGACGACGCCGGCGTTAAGCTCGCGCTCTGTGTATCCGAAGCGGCGCATTTCGTCTTGCGGGATGTAGATGCGCCCGCGTTCGGCGTCTTCTTTCACATCGCGCAAGATGTTCGTCAGCTGCATTGCGATGCCCATATCCACGGCGTAATCATGCGCGCGTTCGTCCTCGTATCCGAACACTTCGATGCAAATCAGCCCGACCACCGACGCCACTTTGTAGCAATACGAGCGCAGCTCCTCCCAATCGGCGAAGCGGTTCTGCGTCAGGTCGATTTCCACACCGTCGATGACCTGCTCGAAGTAGGTGTACGGGATGGCAAATGACTGTGCGGCGTGGCGCAGTGCAGCGAACACGGGGTCGGAGGGCGGCGATTTACGGCTTGCATGCAGCTGCTCGCGGAGGGCGATGAGCAGTTGCGTTTTTTCGGCAAGCGGAATATCGTCATCTGCGATGTCGTCGCAGATGCGGCAGAACGCATACACGGCGTAGATGGCGCGCCGCTTGGCAGGTGGCAGCGTACGAAATGCGTAGTAGAAGTTTCGGGCGTGCCGCTTCGTGATGCGCTGGCAATGGGCGTAGGCTTGCTGTGTGTCGATTGCCACAAGCGCCCCCATGAGGCTGTGCCGTTTCCGTTCTGGCGGCGGCGATTGTTCGGCGGGACGCAGCACCAGCGTGGATAGCTAGATGCCCATAACCTGCACGAGCACCTGCCGAAAGTCCTTTTGATCGTCCAATTCCACCATGAAGATGCGCTGAAACTCGCCTAGCGTGAGTCTGCCATCAACCAGCGGTATGCTTTCGCTTGTGCCAATCAACAGATGCTGGCAGTGCGAATGGCCGTTGGGGCATTCGTCTTCGTGCATGTGGACGGTTCGCACTTCGAAGTCGTTGTGCCGATAGTGGGTGTTGCGTGGCGCAAAACGCTCTATCGCGCTCGTCATATCCTGCATCAGAAGGGGTTCTTTCTCCTGTATGACGATGCCAGCGGTGGTGTGCTGTGAGAACACGACGCTGAATCCATTACGAACTCCGGACTTGGAGATGCACTCTTCAACTCGGTCTGTAATATCGATGAACTCCGGCATGCTTGCGGACCGGACATCGACCTCTATCGTGAATGTACAGGCTTTGACGGAAGCCTCTTGCATTAGTTTCATTGAAACCTCGTTGCGCCTACGCAGGTAAAGACAAGCCAATCCTCATAATAACATCTACTTCAAGATAGTTTCAATTATGAGGCTGATGGGATTTCTGGGGTCTGTGGCAGGATTGACCTGAAAGATGCCTACAATTCAATATAGCGGCTTTTGACATACAATCTCAATTCCTCGTAGGGATAACCTTGTCTATCTGCTTTCAACGAAGCGCCGATAGCGTCCCAAAGCCATTAGTGGCCAGTATATCCGATACAGGTGGTAGTTAATCATGAAACCGGCTGGGAGTCCGCTGCTCTGATACACGAAGTCGTCGGGGCGCAGGTAGCGGCGCAGGCGTGCGCCACCACGATAGCCGGGGAACCCCGTGCCGGTGTAGTGCGGTTCGTCCCAAGAGCCGTCGTCATTCTGTCTGTCGATGAGGAACGATACGCCCCTGCTGGCAGCGGGGTTTGCGCCCTCGTTCGCAGCAAGCAGCGCCATTATAGCCCATGCGGTCTGTGATGGGGTGCTAGCGCCTCGTCCGCGATATGCGGCGTCCACATATGAGGCGCAGTCCTCGCCCCAACCGCCGTCGTCGTTCTGCCGTTCCACTAGCCAGTGCACGGCTCGGCGCGCGTGTGGTGCGCCCATATCCAAGCCGAGTGCGCTCAACGCAGGAAGTGCCGCCCCCACGCCGTAGATGTAGTTCACGCCCCACCTGCCGAACCATGCCCCATCCGATTCCTGCTCTGACAGCACATATTGTAGCGCGCGCCGCACCGCCGTATGCTCCGCATCGTAGCCGAGCGCGGCGAGCATTTCGAGCACATGCGCCGTAACATCCACGCTCGGCGGGTCTATGATTTCGCCGAAGTCCGCAAACGGGATTTTCGCAAGGACACTTAGCGAGTTGTTCTTGTCGAACGATCCCCAGCCGCCGTTGGAGCTTTGCATACCGAGCAGCCAATGCACGGCGCGCCGCATCGCCCGCTCTTTGTCGCGTTCGGTGGCGAAAGACGCGCTGTCAGAGCCTTTGGGTGCGCTCAGGTCATGTGCATGCTGTGCAACTGCGCGCACCGTTCCGTTTGTTGAGGTATGTTCGTTAGGCAGTTGCACCCTGTTCAGCGCCAGCACGATTTCGGCGGTGTCGTCGATGTCGGGATAGAGCCTGTTATCGAACTCAAACGCCCATCCGCCCGGAGGGGTGCCCTTCGCCTTGACCTGCCAGTCGCCGCCGCACAGATTCTGGCGGCGCAGCAGATAGTCCGTCGCCGTGGTTAGCGCCGGATGGTCGGGCTGCAGACCGGCGTCTAGCAGGGCGGTAATCGCAAGGCAGGTGTCCCACAGCGGGGATACGCACGCTTGGATTCGCAGCGTGTCTTCTTCTTCTATGACGAAGCGGTCGAAGCCGGACAAGCCTTTTTCCATAACTGGGTGGTCGATACCGTATCCGAGTTCGTGCAGCGCCATGAGCGAATAGACCCACGGCGGTTGGATGCCGCCCCAGCTTCCGTCGGCTTCTTGGTGCGCTACTATCCAATCGGCGCAGCGTTTTAGCGCCTGACCGCGCATTGGCTTCCAAGGCAGTCGTTCCAGCTGACGCAGCACGGCGTCTCCGGTATAGAAGAAAGTTTCCCACGCTATCAGTCGCTTGGGGCGCTCCACGGCGTAGCCGGTTTGGCTGCGCGGTTGCGGGTATATCTCGTCTATGCGGGCATAATCTGGGACGGGGCGCACCGGCTTGCGGTCGAGCAGCACGAGCAGTGGCACGATGGTGGCACGCGCCCAGCTGGAGAACGAATAGATGTTGACGGGCATCCAGTCGGGCAGCAGTATCAACTCCGCAGGCATGATGGGTATGCCGCGCCAGTCCCACTGACCCAGCAGCGCAAGCCATATCTTGGTGAACACGCGCGTGTTCGGCACGCCCCCCTTGGACAGGATGAACTGGCGCGCCCTGCGCATTTCGGGCGCATCGGCGGGGACGCCCGCCAGCTTCAGGGCGAAGTAGCACTCGGTCGATGTGCTGAGGTCGCCGGGTGCGCCGTAAAACTGTCCCCAAGCGCCTTCGTCGTTTTGCTTGCTGAGGATGTGTTTGGCGAGCTTGCCAATTTTCACATCATCCTCAATCCCCAAGAAGCGGTGCAGAAGCACGAACTCTGCCTCCATCGTGGCGTTGGACTCGAGTTCGCCCCACCAGTAGCCATCGCTGTATTGGATGTCTAGCAGGTATCGGCTGCATCTGTCGATGGCTTCGTCGAGCGCCGCTTTTGTGGGAGATGCGGATAGAGTAGGGTAGGGGGCTGCGGTAGCGTTCGGTTGATGCGAGTGTAGAGAATCTGCCATATGCGTTGATCTATTTCGCTCTCAGTGGGGCGAATGTATCAGACGCAGAATGTTCCCAGCTGCGGGATTCTGTCTGATGCGATGTTATCTGATGCACAAGTTTGGTCAGAGCGTTGGCTAGGCTGTCGGAGGCGATACGCCGCTGCGCCCGCAGACGCCACAGCATCGCCGCTGTCGCTGGGTGAACAATCGAGTGCATTGCTGCCGATGCAGTAAGCTTGATGCCGCCCTGCGAAGTGCCGCCGCTGTTCACATACTCAGAGACGAATGGGGGCAGCGTCTGCTCCGCTGTGTCAAACACGCTGCGAACCACGCCGCAGCGCAGCCCGTGCCGCTTGCACACCTGCGCCACCGCAAACGATTCCATGTCCACCAAGTCCACTCCCCAAGCAGTGCCCAAGCGCAGTTTTTCGCCCGAAGCGGCTGCCACATACGGGAGTGTCAGGCACGATGCGCTCGGCGACGCTCCGTGTCCGCCGGGAAGGGCGGGCAGGTCTATGCGCCCGCAACTTTCAGCCGTGCTCCCCGCAAACATAAGCCTGTCGCACAGAAAGGTATCGCCGGGCAGTGTTCCGGGTTGCGCGGCGGCTGCGAAACCTGCAGACACCACAGCGTCTGCGTTCAGGCTGTCGGCAGCCCATTTTGCCGCCGTACGCGCGCGCCGTATGCCGATTGCGCCTTCTATGACTGCCACATCCGGCATCGTCCGCGAACGGTGGACGCATAGCCCTTGCCTGCGCTCAGCGCGCCGGAAGTTGCCGGCGCGCAAGAAAGCGCCGACCTCTGCTCGAAATGCGGCTACGACTATCAGCAATGTTCGTTCTCTAATCTCGCCAAAGTATATGCCCTATAAAAGTATATGCCCTATATCGGGTGCGGCTGAAAACTCATATCTGCCGCGCAAATGCTATGTATCGAATTCTCCATTACGGCCTGCTCTTGTACTTCTTTGTGCCCCTTGTGTGAGGCTCACTTGTCTACTCTACGCTGTGCCGATGCCGCTGTTTCTGACTGCGCCTTTGCGTATCATGCGGATGGCGTCCGCCGGGCGTTCTAGTGTGCGGAATATGGACGCCGACTCAAAGCCGCAGTGCATCAGGCAGTTGGCGCAGCGGGGGTCTTTGCCCACACCGTAACGCTCCCAAATCTTGGCGTCGTACAGGTCTGTGATGTCTTGCGTGTGTCGGTCTCCAAGCAGGTAGCACGGCTCACGCCAGCCCAACACGGTGTAGGTAGGGTTGGACCAAGCCGTGCAGTCATACTCCCGCTCGCCCCGCAGGAAGTCCAAGTACAGCGGGTTGTTGTAGAAACGGATGTTGCGCGTCGGGTCGAGGATGTTGCGAAACACCTTGCGGGCGTTCTGCCGTGATATGAACAAGTCCTGGTTCGGAACGCTGTCGAACTGGTAGCCGGGCGATACCATGCAGCCCTCTACGCCCATGTCTGTCAGCATGGTGAACATCTCTATGAGGTCGTCTTCGTCTGCGCCGTTGAAGACGGTGGTGTTGGTGGTAACGCGGTATCCGGCTGCAAGCGCCGCCTCGATGCCCCGCACGGCGATACGGAACACACCCTTGCGATAAACTGACTTGTCGTGCGCCTGTTCCATGCCGTCCATATGCACTACGAAGCAGAAGTATTTGGATGGCGGGATGCGCTTCATAACCCGCTCCATCAGCAGGGCATTCGTGCACATATATACGAACTTCTTGCGGGAGGTGATGGCGTTGACGATGCGGTCGATGTGTGGGTGCAGGGTGGGTTCGCCGCCGGCGATGGACACGATGGGTGCGTTGGATTCGTCCACGGCGGCAAGGCACTGCTCCACCGACAGCGTGCGGTCTAGCACGCGTTCGTACTCGCGTATGCGCCCGCATCCCTCGCAGGCGAGGTTGCATTTCTCCAGCGGCTCCAGCATCGTAACCAGCGGAAAGCGTTTGCGCCCGCGCGCCTTGTTCTTTAGGATGTGCCACGCTGTGCGCGCCGCAAGCTCAATCGGTCTGCCCATAGCAATGCGTCCCTAACTTAACCCTGATAGCCATCTACCCAGCGCATCCCGCTGCTCTCAGTCCCGTACCCTGTCCACTAGTGCTCTCTGACTAGCAGGAACTTGATGAGGTCTTCTACTTCGGAAAAAGCCTGCCTGTCCAGTTCAGCGGCTGCGAGGGCGTTGAGGGCGTGTTCGGCGCGCTCGGCAGCTAGGCTGTGGGCGTGCTGCTGGGTGTTCACGCTGTCCATGATTTGCAGAGCGTCAGCCACATCCGTGTCGTCTGGCTCGGGCTTGGTGTATATTTCGAGCAGGCGCTGCTTGTTCGCCCCGGTCGCTTGCGACATTGCGTACACGGCAGGGAAGGAGTTCTTCTTGCGGCGAATGTCTGCGCCGACTGGCTTGCCGGTGCTCGCCTCATCTCCCCATACGCCGAGGATGTCATCGCGCACCTGAAATATGAACCCCAGCGCCTCGCCGCATTTGTGGAAGGCGCCGGCGACGGAGGGTGAGCCTATCAGCGCGCCTATGGTGAACGAGCAGCAAATCAGCACCCCGGTCTTGCGCGCTATCATGTCCACATACTGCTGCAGCCCTACATCGTGTTTGCCCTCAAACGACATGTCTAGGTATTGACCCTCGATCATCCCCAAGTAGGCGTTGGTGAGCTGTCCGGCTACGGATATGGCTCGCTGCTGCGGCAGCCCCTGCGTCAGCAGGTCTTCCAGCGCGGTGTCCGCCACGATGCGCAGCACATTGCCCGCTACCAGCGCCTTGGGGATTCCCCACAGGGGCCACAGCGTCTTGCGGTGGTGGCGAGTTTCGTCCTTGTCTTGGATGTCATCGTGTATGAGCGAGAAGTTGTGGATGAGTTCCAGCGCCACTGCCGCAGGCATGGCTTGGCGCTGTGTCCCACCGGTTGCGGTGCATGCGAACAGGCACAGCGTAGGGCGCAGGTACTTGCCTTCTGTGCCTACGGTCGGGTTGCCGTCGGTGTCTTCCCAGCCCATGTAGTAGCGCAGCATGCCGTACACAGGTAGCTCGCCCGTGAGCTTCTGCCGAAGCGCTGCGCTGATGCCTTCTCTGTGCGCTGCAAACATTGCGGGTAGCTCGGGCGCACCTCGTCTGTGCGGCCTTGCTTTATGCTGTTCCTTATGTGTGTGGGTGTGAGTCAATGCCAAACCTGCCTGAGGAAAATTGCAGCCATTAGGCTTGTGCCGGACTAACCGCCTCCATAATATGCTGTTAACACCTGATATTAACACCTATCGTCAAGGTTCGGTAGCGGACATTGAGGGGAATTGCTAGTTGCCATGGCGATAGGGCGTAGAATGCGCAAGGAATCGGAATTGCAGAGTGCAGAGTAGGGCAGTGGGCGGATGGAAAGAACGGCTTTGATACAGGGGGATGGTGCGGAGACGATGCCTGCGAGTATCGGAAAATCTGCTGTGGTTCAACAGCGATTAACTTGCAATTTGCGATTGCGCTATGCTATATTCACGGCGTTGAGGGCTGTCGTTCGAGTGCGCAGTTTGCGCCTCATGCGCCCGATGGACGGGGCGCAGCAACGGCTACTGACACAGCGATTTCACGGGATATACCGAATAACTCTGGGCGAAAGAGATGCTGGACGATTACTTCAGGCAATACGGCTACATAGCCATCTTTGCGGCGGTGGCGGTCGCTGTGCCGACCGGTATGCTCGCCGCATCATGGCTGCTTTCGCTACTGCAGATTCGCCCGCAAATCCCGTCTGCTATAAAGCAGAGCATCTATGAGTGCGGTTTCGAGACGCTCACGGGCAGGTGGAGTCAGTTCAACTTCCGCTTCTATGGCTTTGCGCTGCTGTTTGTGATATTCGATGTAGAGGTCATATTCCTGTTCCCGTGGGCGGCTAGTTACGGCTACCTCACGCGGGAGTTTGGCATATTCATATTCCTAGAAATGCTCATATTCATCGCCATCCTCGTCGTGGGGTGGTTGTATGCGTGGCGCAAAGGCTCGCTCGAGTGGAGTTAGCATGAACGAGAACATTACGAGCGCCGCTATGTCCGATGTGGATGCGGCGCAGGCGCTCACCATCCCGCTCCACCAGCAGACTTGGGATGTAGACAGGGAAGAGGGGCAGTGGGTCAATCACCTGAAAGCCACCCACACGGCGGCGATTGCCGAGCCTCTCATAGAGGTGCCGGATGACTTGCAGCGCAACATCGCCGTAACATCGGTGGATGCGCTGATAAACTGGGGGCGCAAATCCGCGGTTTGGCCGCTGTCGTTTGGGCTGGCGTGCTGCGCTTTCGAGATGATGGCAAGCGCAATGTCCCGCTTCGACATATCGCGCTTCGGGATGGAGGCGTTTCGCCCATCGCCCCGTCAAGCCGACTTGATAATCATCGCCGGCACAGTAACTTGGAAGATGGCACCCGCAATCCAGCGGGTCTATGAGCAGATGGCAGAGCCGAAGTGGGTCATCTCCATGGGCGTGTGCGCCACGAGCGGCGGCCCCTACTATGGCAGCTACAGCGTAGTGCCCGGCGTCAACCACATTATCCCGGTGGATGTGTATGTGCCCGGCTGCCCACCGCGCCCGGACGCCCTGCTCTATGGCATCATGCAGTTACACGAAAAAATCAAGCGATACTCCATCGCCCGCAAGAGATAGCGCTTAATGACACGAGCACTCGCTGGCGCAGAAATCGCCCGCAGCATCCAAGAGTCCGTTCCCGGCGCTGTCGTACGCGCTGAGGGCGGCGATGTGTGGGTCAAACCCGAATCGCTCGTCGAAGTGATGCAGTTCCTCAAGGACACGCCCGGACTTGAATTCGCCTTCCTGAGTTCCATAACCGGCGTGGACTATGTGGAATACTTCGAGTTGGTGTATCATCTGACCTCGCTGACGCTGAATCGCAGCATCGTGGTGAAGGCGCGCTGCTACGGGCGCGACGAACTTGTGGCGCCATCCGTAACCGGCGTTTGGCGCGGCGCAGATTTCCAAGAGCGCGAAATATGGGACTTGCTGGGCATCCGATTCGACGCACATCCGAATATGAAGCGCATCCTGCTCTGGGAAGGCTTCCCCGGTCATCCGCTGAGAAAAGACTATCTCGGGCAAGAGGCATAGAGTTCACAAATGACCTCAGCTGTTAGAACAGAACCAGTTACGATAAACCTCGGGCCGCAGCATCCGAGCACGCACGGCGTGTTCAGGCTGCGCGTAACTTTCGACGGCGAGGTTATCGTGGATGTGGAGCCTGTGCTGGGATATTTGCATCGCGGCTCTGAGAAGCTAGCCGAAGGGCGCACCTATGTGCAAATCGTTACGCTGACCGACCGTATGGACTACATCGCCAGCATGTCCAACAACTTGGCGTATGTGCGGGCGGTGGAGCAGCTTGCAGGCGTAGAAGTGCCCGAGCGCGCCCAGTACATTCGCGTCATCAGCGCTGAGCTGCAGCGCATCGCAAGCCATCTGATGGCGACTGGTTTCCTGCTGAACGACCTCGGTGCGCTTGCTACTCCGTTGATGTACTGCTTTAGGGAGCGAGAGCGCATCCTAGACCTGTTCGAGATGCTGTGCGGCGCGCGCATCACGCTGAGCTACATGCGCCCCGGCGGCGTGTTCCAAGATGCGCCGGCCGACTTTTGGGTGGCGCTGGATTCGTTCATGCAGAACATGCCCGGCTACATCGACGAGCTGGAGACCCTCATCAGCGGCAACGAAATCGTGCTGACCCGCACGCGCGGCGTGGGCATCTTGAACGATGTGGATGCTGTGGATTTCTCCATCAGCGGGCCTATGCTGCGCGCTGCCGGCGTAGAGTGGGACCTGCGCAAGGCTGCGCCGTATGAGATTTACGACCGGTTGGACTTCGACATACCCATCGGCGCTATGGGCGACACTTTCGACCGATACATCGTGCGCATAAGAGAGATGCGTGAGAGCATCCGCATCATCGAGCAGTGTGTGCGGGACATCCCGCAGGGTTCTATACGCGCTGAAACGCCGTACTTCATTCGCCCGGCTGCGGGCGACACCTATGCCGCAGTGGAATCGCCCAAGGGGGAGCTCGGCTTCTACATCGTCAGCGATGGCGGCATAGCGCCGTATCGCTGCCATGTGCGAGCACCCTCGTTCATAAACATCACACCGCTGCGCGATATGCTCATCGGTTGGAAGATGAGCGACCTCATCGTCATCTTCGGCTCTATAGACATCGTGCTTGGCGAGGTTGACCGCTGATGGACATCATGCAGACTGGGATACTCGACTTCCGCGGCATCTACGGCATGTTCAACCTGTTCCTGCCGGAGTGGATGGCGTATGGTGCGGCTGCCCTGACGCTGGCACTCATCGTCATCAACACGATGGTGCTGTCCACGGCGCTCTTCACTTGGCTGGAGCGGCGTGCCATCGGGCGCTTCCAAGCGCGGCTCGGGCCAAACCGCTGGGGCCCCTTCGGACTGCTGCAGCCCATAGCCGATGTGCTGAAGCTCATCGTCAAGGAAGACACCACGCCTGACACGGCGGACAAGCTGGTGTTCGCGATTGCGCCGGTGCTGCTGTTCGCCCCGACCGTGCTGGTCATTGCGGTGATTCCCTTTGGCGAGCACACATTCTTGGGACGGCTCAATGTGGGCGTGCTGTTTATCGTGGGCGTAACTTCGCTCAACACCGTGGCGGTGCTTGCGGCGGGCTGGGCGTCCCGCAACAAGTACGCTATGTTGGGGTCGATGCGCGGCGTGGCGATGCTGTGCAGCTACGAAGTGCCTATGGCACTCGCAATGACTGGCGTGGTGCTGATGGCAGGTTCGCTATCTCTCTATGATGTGGTGGCGAAGCAGAGCCTGCCGTTCCTGCTGGTGCAGCCGCTTGCGTTCTTCGTGTTCATGGCGGCGGCGACCGCTGAGATGAGCCGCACGCCGTTTGACCAGATAGAAGCCGAATCCGAACTAGGTGCGGGCTATCACACTGAGTACAGCGGGATGAAGTTCGCCATATTCCAGCTTGCGGAGTTCATGGCGCCCATCGTGGTTGCTATAATCGCAACCGTGCTGTTCCTGGGAGGCACGAACGGGTTCGACCCCATCCCCGGGCAGGTGTGGTTCGCCGGCAAGGTGCTGCTGCTGATCTTTGCGATGATATGGATACGCTCCACATGGCCGCGTCTTCGCATTGACCAGATAATGGGCTTTGCGTGGAAAGGGCTGTTTGCGCTTGCGCTGCTGAACATATTCGTGGTGGCGCTTGAGGTGATGCTCTTCCAAGATGGCGAGGGCAACATTTCGATGCAAAATATGTGGATAATGACAGGCGTGAACTGGGTCATCACCATCGTCGCCGTGTTCGTGATGACGCGCGTGCTTGGCGGCAATCGCATCGAGCGTCCAGCGCCACGCCGCTCACCCCTTGCAAATATGTATGCGGAGGCAGACTAGCCATGTATGGAAGAGGGCTGATAAAGGGTCTGACCATCACGATGAAGAACATGGTCAAGCCGGGGCGGATGTTTACGCTGCACCAGTATCCTGACCGCAAGATAGGGCTGTTTGGCTTGGCGAAGCAGGCGAACACCAACCCGCTGAAATACGCCGTGCGAAACCCGGTTACGGCACTGCGCGCAGCCGTGGGGCTGGAGAGCGTAGCCGACCGTATGCCGCAGCACTCACGCTTTCGCGGCGAAGAGTTCAGCTGGTATGAAGAGCGCTGCACCGGCTGTGCCAGCTGCGCCAAGTACTGCCCGCTGGGCATCATCCGCATCGTTACGCATCCCAGCGGTGAGCATGTGCCGGAGGGCGACTGGTACACACTCGATGTGTTCGACATAGACATCGGCAGGTGCATGTTCTGCGGCTTGTGCGTAGAGGCCTGCCCCTACGATGCGTTGCACATGGGCAGCGGCTTTGAAGAGGGTAAGTACAGCCGCAAAGACCTCGTCATCACCAAGCAGCAGCTGAACGAATCGCCCAAGCATCCCAGCGCATGGTTCCGCCCGCAGATAGAGGGCAAGGGCTACCACCCGCACTCGCATGATGCCCTGCCGTGGAGCGAGGCGGGTCGGCACGAGAAGCCGAGCGTAGAAGAGCAGCAAGAAAGGTGGACTAAGCGCTAATGCTGGGTCAGGGCACAGAAGCAAGCCTGCTTGCAGACATCATCTTTTGGATCATCGCCATATCCAGCATCGTCGCTGCGCTGGCGGTCGTCCTGCTGAGAGACCTGTTTCGCGCTGCGCTGTTTCTGATAGTATCGTTCCTCGGCGTGGCGGGGATGTTCGTGCTGCTGCGTGCGGAGTTTCTCGCCGTTGTGCAGGTGCTTGTCTATGTGGGCGCAATATCGGTGCTGATAATCTTCGCCATACTGATGACGCGCGATGTAGAGGAAGGCAGCCCGGCAAATCGTCTGCGGCTTCCTATGGCGCTGTTCTCTGTGCTGTTTGCGGGCGTGGCGATATTTGTGTTGCAGACGACCGACTGGAACACGATTGACGCCGCCATCGCAAGCGGTGCTATATCTAGCGCTGCGGCAGAGAGCATTGGCGATGTGTTTTCCAACACCATCCCGTGGATAGGGCGCATGTTGCTGCGGGACTTCGTGCTTGCGTTCGAGGTGGCGTCGGTGGTGCTGCTCGCTGCGCTCATAGGCGCGCTGGCACTCATTCGCGAGCGCTAGCCTGCTCTGAATGCGACGAAATGTCTTGCTAAAATCACAGCGCTAGGAAACTCTGACACGAATGCCAAAGAACTCAAAAGGTCGATAATTGAGCCTCGAGAACTTTCTGATAGTAGCGGCGATAATCTTCGCCATCGGGCTGTATGGCGCTGTAACGAAGCAGAACGCTATTACCGTGCTGATGTCCATAGAGTTGATGTTCAATGCGGTGAACATCACGGCGGTGGCGATGTCGCGCTACATCGTGCCTGCGAGCATCGCCAACAACCCGCAGGCGACGAGCGACCAAGTGGTGCAGTTCCTGCTAACAGGGCAGGTGTTCAGCGTTTTCATCATCACCGTTGCGGCGGCAGAGGTTGCACTTGGGCTTGCCATCGTGCTGTCTATATTCAGGCAGCGCCACAGCATATTCGTGTCCGAGGCGAACGAGTTGAGCAAGTGAAGGCGGTTCAGCGTAATTTTCTCTCTGCATCGCAAGGGCAGCCAAGAGCAGTGCGGGCGGTAGGGTATTCTAGAAGACGCAATCGCAATTAGGACAGAGACATTTAGATGTGGACAGACTATAAGAGGACAACGAACTTGATGGCGGCGCAGATGTGGAAAGATGTGCTTGAAGGTGATGGCTTGCCCACGAAAATCCTGCCGCATGGCGAAATAATGAGCTGGGGCGAGCGCACTAGCTTTCGGATACTTGTGCCGAAGGGCCGCGAGCATGTTGCCGACGAGATACTGAGGAAGCTGTAACCACTATGCCCGAAGCAGCCGCTTGGCTAATCCTGTTTCTACCGCTGGCGTCATTCGCCATCACTGCGCTCATAGTGCGCCCGTTTATGGGCGCTCGGGCGCAGACGGCTGCTGTCATCACGATTGTGGCGGTGGGCGCGTCGTTCCTGCTGTCGCTGTGGGCGCTCGCAGCCACCATAGGGGCGCATGGCGACATCGCTTATCCCGTCCACGAATGGATCAGCGCTGGGGCGTTCACATTCTCGGTTGGCATCCTGATGGACCCGCTGACCGCTATAATGCTCGTGGTCGTAACCGGCGTCAGCCTGATGGTGCAGATATACTCCGTGGGTTACATGCATGGGGACGACGGGTATACTCGCTACTTCGCTTATATGTCGCTGTTCACCTCGGCCATGTTGGGGCTGGTGCTTGCGAACAACCTCATCCAGATGTTCGTGTTCTGGGAGCTGGTGGGGCTGGGTTCATACCTGCTCATCGGATTTTGGTTCGATCGTCCGTCCGCTGCCGCTGCCGCCAAGAAGGCGTTCATCATCACTCGCTTCGCCGACTTCGGCTTCCTGCTGGGTATCCTGTTCTTGTACTTCAACGGAGATGGCTTTGCGGCACAGGGGCTGAATGTGTTCGTGGTAACGGACATCTACCAAGGCGTAGAGCTGGGGCTGCTTGCGGTTGGTGCGGCGCAGTGGGTTGCGCTGGGCATCTTCGCAGGTGCGATGGGCAAGTCGGCGCAGTTCCCGTTGCACACATGGCTTCCCGACGCGATGGAAGGCCCTACGCCGGTAAGCGCGCTGATACACGCCGCCACGATGGTGGCTGCCGGCGTGTTCTTGGTGGCGCGCTTCTTCCCGGTGTTCGAGTTGTCGCTTGCGGCAATGAACACCGTCGCGATTATCGGGGGCATAACCGCCATCTTTGCGGCTTCGATGGGCTTGGTGATGAACGACATCAAGCGTGTGTTGGCGTACTCCACCGTGAGCCAGCTAGGGTATATGATGCTTGCGCTGGGCGTGGGTGCATACGGCGCTGCGATATTCCACCTGTTTACGCATGCGTTCTTCAAGGCGTTGCTCTTCCTAGGCTCCGGCAGTGTGAACCACGCCACCGGCACCTTCGATATGCGCTATATGGGCGGGCTTCGCAAGGTGATGCCGTGGACATACGCCACATTCTTGATTGGCAGTTTGAGCCTGTCGGGTATATTCCCTCTGGCGGGCTTTTGGAGCAAGGATGAGATACTGAGCCATTCGTTCAGCGACGGGGACTTTGTCAGCCTCATAGTGTTTGCACTAGCGCTGGGGGCAGCGTTCATGACGGCGTTTTATATGTTCCGCGCCGTGTTCATGACCTTCGAAGGCAAGTTCAACGGCGGGGCTGACAGCGACCCGGACGCACAGGCGCACGGTGATGTTCATCTAGCTGAATCGCCCAAGACGATGGTGCTGCCGCTGGTCATACTTGCCGTTCCGGCAGTCGCCGCCGGCTTCTTCGTGAACCCGGTCGTCGGGCTTGGCGTCATAGATGTGCACTGGTTGACGCACTTCCTAGATCAGAACCCGGCACTGCATGTGGAATCGGTCTCGTTCAACTTCGTTATTGCGGGCGTGTCCACGCTTGTTGCGCTGGGCGGCATAGTGTTGGCGTACCTGATGTATGTACGGGGCGTCATATTCCCCGAGAGGGTCGGCAACGCGCTGCAGCCCGCCTACACGCTGCTGCAGCGGAAATACTATATGGACGAGCTTTATGAGGATGTTATCGTCAGACGGGCGTTCTATGGCTGGCTGGCATACGGGCTTGACTGGATTGACAAGTCGATCGTGGACAAGCTGGCGAACTTCGTGGGCTGGCTGGGCGCAAACACCGGCACAGCGCTGCGGCAGGTTCAGACGGGGCAGCTTCAGGCGTATGCGATGGGCATATCTATCGGCATCTTGGTGATATTCGGCATATTCTTACTCATCCGGTAGCAGGGGTTCGGTTTGGAATTCACGGGACTACTTAGCGCAACGGTGTTCCTCCCCTTAGCGGGAGCGCTGCTGATTGCGCTGATTCTGAGGAAAGATACGCATGTCCGCATCGCGGCGGTTGCGATTGCGGTTGCGGACTTTGTGCTCGCCGCACTCGCCTTCGCCCTGTACGACTCCGTCGCGGGTGGGATGCAGCTCGTGGATCGTATCCCGAACTGGATACCCGGTCTCGGGGGCGACGGATTCGCCGTACAGTACTTCCTTGCGGTGGACGGGCTGAGTGCGCCGCTTGTGCTGCTGACCGGGCTGCTGGGGCTTGTGGCGGCGCTGGCGTCGTGGCACATCAACATACGCGTCCGCGAATATTTCATATGGCTGCTTGTCCTGCAAACCGGCGTCATGGGCGTGTTCACCTCGCTGGACTTCCTGCTGTTCTTCCTGTTTTGGGAGCTGGAACTTATCCCGATGTTCTTCCTCATATCCATATGGGGAAGCGAGCCAAAGAGCAAGCGCGAATACTCGGCGATGAAGTTCCTGATATTCACTATATTGGGCAGTGCCTTCATGCTGGTTGGGATACTGACGCTGTTCTTCTCGACCGGCACATTCGACATGACGGCATTGCCTACCGCTGTACAAGGGACTCAGCTGTTGCTACCGGTGGGCGTGGTGTTCGCTTTGCTGTTCGTGGGGTTTGCGGTGAAACTGCCGCTGTGGCCCCTGCACACATGGCTGCCCGACGCACACACCGACGCCCCGACTGCGGGCAGCGTCATGCTCGCTGGCGTGCTGCTAAAAATGGGCGGCTACGGTATGATACGCGTGTCGGTCGGGATGTTTCCGCATGTGATAGCGGACGCCGCTTTTCTGCTGCAAGCCGCCGCCGTCATAAATGTCATCTACGGCGCAATAGTGGTGATGCGACAGACCGACCTCAAGCGGCTCATTGCGTTTAGCAGCATCAGCCATATGGGATTCGTGGTGCTGGGCATAGCGTCGGTTGCTGGTGCTGCGGGAACGGTGTCGCACCTTGGGCTTACGGGCGCATCTATGCAGATGTTCACGCACGGCACGATAACCGGGCTGCTGTTCCTGCTGGTCGGGTTCGTCTATGACAAGGCGCACACGCGCTACATACCGGACCTTGGCGGGCTTGCGCGGCGGATGCCTGTGCTTGCGGCGGCGCTGCTGGTTGCGGGGCTTGCCTCGCTGGGCTTGCCGGGCACAAGCGGGTTCGTGGCGGAGATAATGGTGTTCTTGGGCGCATTCAAGGTGTTCCCGGTAACTACGGCGATAGCGGTGTTCGGCGTGGTGCTGGCAGCGGGCTATATGCTGTGGATGATGCAGCGCGTAATGTTCGGGCCGATACGGGAGCGGTTCAACGAAGTAACAGACGCATCAGGTATGCAGTATGCGCCAATTGCGCTGCTTGTCATTGCTATCATTGCAGTGGGCGTGTATCCAGCGTTCATATCTGATGTGTTCGCAAGCGGCATAGAGCCTATCACCCAGTCAATAGAGCGCTTGGCGCAGGCGCGCCTGCATTAGCACACTGCGGCAGCGTACATAGCCGGCGGAGCGGATATGACCATATACGACCTGTACTTGCTATCACCTGAGCTGAGCCTCGTCGCGTTGGCGGGGCTGCTCGTGTTGGTGGATCTGGTCATCAGAAACAAGGCGGTGTTGCCCGTTCTTGCGCTGCTGGGGCTTGCCGTGCCGTTTGCGCTCAGCCTGATGCTATGGTTCGACCTCGCTGATGGCGCGCGAATGCAGGGCGTGTTTAACATGCTTGCGGTGGACAGATTCAGCCTGTTCTTCAAGTTCGTGCTGGCGGGTGCTGCGGGCGTGGTCATCTTGGCATCGACCGAGTATGTGCGAAAGTTCGCGCGCTTTCAGGCGGAATACTATGCGCTGTTGCTGCTTTCCACCTGCGGGATGATGCTGCTTGCGTCCACAACCGAACTTATCACGATATACATATCGCTGGAGCTGACGGCGTTGCCTTTGGCGGCACTGGCGGCGTTCCTGCGCGACACGCGCTCCATCGAGTCGGGGATGAAGTTCCTCATCCTCAGCGCTATAAGCTCAGCCATCCTGCTGTACGGGATGGTCATCGTGTATGGGTTCACGGGGAGCACTGCGCTTGCGGACATCGCCGCCCGCATTGGCGAGATGGGCTTGAGCGGGGACACGCCATTTGGTAACAACGCCCTGCTGTTCGGCATTGTGCTGATGATAGCGGGCTTCGGGTTCAAGATAGCGAGCGTGCCGTTTCAGATGTGGGCGCCGGATGTGTATGAGGGCGCACCCACGCCCATAACGGCGTTTCTGTCAGTGGCGAGCAAGGCGGCGGGCTTCGCCGTGATGCTGCGCGTGTTCTACATCGCCTTCCCGATGGACACGCTAAGTCTTGATTGGAGCATAACCTTTGCCGTGCTGAGCGCGCTGTCGATGACGCTGGGCAACCTCGTCGCCATACGGCAAGACAACATCAAGCGCATGATGGGATACAGCACGATAGCGCACGCCGGATACCTCCTTGTGGGCTTGGCGGCGGTTACAGCGCGAATCCCCGGCGCAGAGACCACCATCGGGCCGTCTGGCATGCTGTTCTACCTCGGTGGGTTTGCGGCGACGAACCTTGCGGCGTTCTCTGTCATCATCGCCATCTCCAACCGCATCGGCAGCGACCGCATAGACGACTACGCCGGCATAGCGCGCCGCGCTCCTATGCTCGCCGTTGTGCTGACACTTGCGATGATTTCGCTGACGGGCATCCCCCCGGCGGTGGGCTTTTGGGCGAAGATATACCTGTTCGGCGCAGCCGTGGAAGCCAACCTCGAGTGGCTGGTGGTCATCGGGGTGGTGAACAGCGTGGTGTCGGCATACTACTACCTGCGCGTGGTCAAGGCGATGTTCCTGTCTGAGCCTAGCTCGGATGAGCGCGTGGGGCCGCCCTTCCCGATGCGGATTGCGGTGGGGCTAGGATTTGCGGGGACGCTGTTCTTCGGCATATACCCAACGCCGCTGCTCTATTGCGCGCGCATCGCCGCCGAAGCGCTGCTGTACTAGCGCGCTAACGCCGTCTGTCGGTGTGCGTCTGCCAATGGTAATGATGCGCTCTGCGAACAGGATATGGTTCTCTATATGTCAATTCACAGCATAGGCAGAGGCTTGCCTTGTATCGGTTCGATGTTCCTTTATGCATTCGGCACAGCACCCGGGTGCTGGTTTCGTTGACACGCTCGGTTGCGCGCTGATAGACTTTCGCTTGCCCGGCATGCGCCGTTTTGCGGCGTCCAACCCCACACACGACACCACCCTACGCGCTAAGCAGAGCCATGACACATGACATCAGGCAACCTCGTAGGCTTCGTACACAACGCACAGCACCCGTCGGCTCTTCAGATAACCAAGCGCATCATGCGCGGGCTGAATTTGGGCGATGGCTGCTGGGTCAGTTCGGCGGGCGAGTTGGGGGCGATGCGCCATGTGTTGGCGAACACGCGGCTCATCGTAGTAGCGGGTGGAGACGGCACGATTCTGCGTATCGTGCGCATCATCGCCGAGTTCGGTACACCCCTGGTGGGCATCAACATGGGCAGGATAGGCTTCATGGCGGAGCTTCACCCAGACGAGGCGATAGCTGCACTGCCGGATTACCTCTCCGCCGATACCTGCGGGAGTATGCGCGTGGAAGAGCGTATGATGCTGGAAGCGTCCGTTCTGCGCCCCGGCGAGGAGTCACCCCATCTGACGCTGCACGCCTTGAACGATGTGGTCGTGGGCAGGGGCGGCATAGCGCATCTGCTGGACATAGACGCTGTGATAGACGGTGTTTCGCTCACCAGCTATCGTGCTGATGCGGTTATCGTGTCCACTGCAACCGGCAGTACGGGATACAACCTGTCTGCCGCCGGCCCGATAATGTATCCCGAGACGAAGGCGATGCTGATACAGCCTGTTGCGGCGCACACCGGCTTGCGGAGCGGGCTGATCCTGCCCCACTACGCCGAGCTTGAGTTGCGGGCGAGCGACGACCATGAGGCGGCGCTGAGTGTGGATGGCTTTGCCGACGCCAAACTCGCCCCGGACGACAGGGTCTTCATTCGTCGCAGCCCGTATGTTACGCGCTTCCTGCGGCGGCACGCTCCCAGCACTTTCTACGCCGCACTGACCCGCAGGCTGGGGTTGGATTCGCATCTTTAAGCGCCCCGAGTGGGTTTAAGATATGATGTGTGCGGTAACACTTGTGAACCTCCACTGACTTATCCCGCCTAAATCAAAGATGAGCCAAATTACCGGAAAGGCGAAATTGTATGCAGCCCGAAGAGCAGATAGCCAGCCGAGAAATCTACGACGGCAAGATAATCAAGGTGCGCGTTGACGACATCCTGCTTGCGAGCGGCGGTCAGTCGGTGCGCGAGGTGGTGGAACACGCCCCCGCTGTGGTAATCGTGCCGGTGGACTCTGATGGCGATGTGTTGCTGGTGCGCCAATACCGCTACGCCGCCGGTCAGACGCTGCTGGAAGTGCCCGCGGGCATCGTGGAGGAGGGCGAATCGCCGGACGCCTGCGCCCAGCGTGAACTTGCTGAAGAGGTGGGGTTTGCATCCCGCAACCTGCGCGCACTCGGCGGATTCTGGGCATCCCCCGGCTTCTGCGACGAGTTCATGTATGTGTATCTCGCCAAAGATCTTGTGCCGTATTCGCTCGAAGCGGATGACGATGAGGACATCCAAGTGGAAAAACTGCCGTTCTCGCGCATCCAGCAGTACATCCGCTTGGGCGAAATCCAAGACGCCAAGAGCATCGCCGCCCTGCTGATGGCAAGCTGCGTCTTCGATGCGGTCTAGGCGATACTGTCCCGCATTCGGATTCCGCAACATCCTGCTTTGTGACTTTTGTCCAACTCTAGAATTCCAACACGCTTATCTTTTGGGGTAGAGCATTGTTATAATGACACTACGAAGCTACGTAGCACAGCCATACCAAGCATCGGAGGTCCCTCATGACCACCGCCGACACCCGCATCACGAAGTTACCCTTAGCAGACGATTTCCGTCTGCCCGACCCACCATGGAAGCCCGACAATATGAGCCTATATGACCACCTATCAGCCACTGGCAATGCCCATCATGTCGCCCAGCACATAGGCTACCCGGAAACCACGATAGTAACCAGCGATCACTATCTGGTCGAACATCTCACCCAGAACATGGCCGGCAGCCACTATCCCGACATGCTGATAGCCCTTAATGCGGATCCAGTAGCGTATCGGGAACGCAATGGCTATGTCATCGCAGAGCAGGGCAAGCCCCCAGATTTCGTGCTGGAGATAGCCTCACCCAGTACCGGACACATTGACACGGGGGCGAAGCGGATAGCCTATGCAGAATTAGGCATCCCAGAGTACTGGCGATTTGATGAAACTGGTTCGTCCCATGGGACAAGGCTGGCTGGGGACCGACTGGTGAACGGCAAGTACGAACCCATCCCCATTACCGAATTGGCGGACGGCTCGCTGCAAGGATACAGCGCCGTGCTGAACCTGTACCTGCGCTGGGAGAACGGTGAGCTAGGGTGGTACGACCCTGCGACGGGCCAGCACATCCCCACATTTGACAGCGAACAGGCAGAGCGCTTGCAGGAACGGGCAGAGCGCTTGCGGGAACAGGATGCCCGTCTCCAAGCGGAAGCGCGCGCCAACCGGGAGCAGGCAGAGCGCATACGGGAACAGGCAGAGCGCATACGGGAACAGGCAGAGCGCCTCCAAGCCGAAGCACGCGCCGACCGGGAACAAGCCCGCGCCGACCGGGAACAGGCAGAGCGCATACAGGAACAGGACGCCCGTCTCCAAGCGGAAGCGCGCGCCGAGCGGGAACAGGATGCCCGCCTCCAAGCGGAAGCGCGCATGCGGGAGATGGAAGCTGAACTCCGCCGCCTCCAGAACGGCTGACATTATGATGTCTTAATGTCTCATCCTACGAATTAACCACCTGAATGGAAACGCTATCTTACCGGGGCGGCAAACTCTATTTCGGGGGTGATGTGGTAAAATCTTATCACTGTTTGGAATGAACCGAACCGACGAGGTTGAGACAGCGATGATTGAAGCTGAAACCCGAAAGCCGCGCATCCTGCTCATCGCCCCGATGCCGGATACTGCCCAGACCGATACCAATGTTATCGGGGGGAACAAGGTGATGGCGGGGGAGCAGATGCGAGAGTTCAGCGCGCGGGGCTTTGATGTGGATGCCATAGACACATCAGGCGGCGTAACGAACTTGCCGGCATGGAAGGTACGCGCCATTCGCCTCGCAAGATTTCTGAGGGTGGTCCGCGGTGCGGCGCATAAGATTTGGCACTGCCAAATTGTGTTCATCATCATAGCGCCATGGTCGGCGTTGAGCTTAGCCTCATTCTTCTGGTTCGTCTGCAAACTCACGCGCAAGCACTTGGTCGTTCGCATATCCGGCGGCGATATGATGATATATTATGGAAATTACGGCGCATTTGCGCGCTGGTTTGCAGACCGCACATATATGCGCTCTTCGCTCGTCTATGTGGAGACGCAGTATCTGCACCGCAATTTCAAGGACTGGGATAACTTTCGCTGGTTTCCCAACACCCGCGACCTGAAATCTGTCAGCCCCGCGTCACGCGACAAGGTTAACAATCTGATATTCTTGGCGCGTTTGGAGATGGATAAAGGGCTGCTTGAGGCACTGATAGCCTGTCGTAATCTGCCTGAAAGCTGCCATCTCAATGTGTTCGGGCCCGGGATGTCAGACACCGACTTTTCTCTGTTCGATGACCATCCGCGTGCGAGCTACTGTGGCGTAATAGAGCCGTCTGAGATACCCCAAGTGATGAGGGAACACGATCTGCTGCTGTATCCAAGCTACTACGGGTCGGAGGGTTACCCCGGCTCCATTCTCGAGGCGTTTCAGTGCGGAGTGCCGGCAGTCGCCGCCAAATATGGAGGGGTGCCCGAGCTGGTCGAGCATGAGAAGAGTGGCTTGCTGATAGAGCCGCGCTCTGCGTCAGAAATTGAGGATGCGGTGCGCCGTCTGATTGACGACCCGAAGCTGTACCGCCGCCTGTGTGAAGGCGCGAAGCAGCGTGGGGATGACTTTCGTAGCGCCAACTGGTACGACCGTGTGGCTGAGGAACTGCACGGGATACTTCAAAATTAGGCATTGCGAATTGAGTGTTGGGGCGTCAGATTCGGCATTATTTCACAAGACTTTCACAAAAGTTCGAGTACATGCGGGACGGGACAGCGATTGAACAGAGGTGCTCATACACCAAAGGCGGACGGCGCATATATGCCAAAGGGGAGGTAGTCGAATGGTAAGTCTGAACGAACTTTTCGCACAGGTCGATGCCCAACGCGAAGAGATAATCGCGCTCCATCAGGCGCTGGTGCGGATTCCGTCGGTGAACACAGGCTTTATGCCCACTGGGGATGAGACGCCCGTCTGCGAGTACATCCGCGACTGGCTTGCTGAAGACGGCATCGCGTCGGAGATACTGGAGGCTGCTCCCAACCGCGGCAATATCATCTCACGCATGGAGGGGAGCAGCGGTAACGCTGGGCTGATGTTCATGTCGCACACCGATATTGTCCCGGTTGAAGAGGAGGACAAGTGGCGCTTTCCTCCCTTCAGCGCAACGATAGCGGACGGGCGTATCTACGGGCGCGGCGCTTCGGATTGCAAGGGGCTGCTTGCCGCCCAGCTCTACGCTATGCGCCTGCTCAAGCGCAACGGCATCGCGCTCGAAGACAGCCTGATACTGGCATCCGGCGCGGACGAAGAGCACGGCGGGCGCTATGGCTTCGGTTGGCTTGCGGACAATTACCCCGAGAAGATACGCGCTCCGTTCGCTGTCAATGAGGGCGGCGGCGTCCCGATAGAGTCGCCAAGCGGCTTGACCTATCTGCTGGGCACGGGCGAAAAGGGGCGGCTGCAGGTGGAGATAGAGGTCAAGGGCGTGAGCGCACACGCATCAGTTCCGTGGCAGGGGACGAACGCAATGTACACCTTGCACCAAGTCTTGCGGCGCATCGAGGATTATGAGCCGGAGCGCGACACCTCCACCGACCTGTTCGATTACCTATCCCTGTTCGCCATAGAGCACAAGCCGTCCGCTGAAAATGTGGACGACATCATCGCGGAGGTGGAGCCGGACAATCCGCGCTTTGCGTCTATGCTGCGCGCCCTTTCCCGCATGACGCTGACGCCCACGATGATAAGCGGCGGCATCAAGTCGAACAGCGTGCCAGAGGCGATACGGCTGACATGCGATGTGCGAACGCTGCCACATCAGAGCGATGACTACCTGCGCAGCCAGCTAGACGCCATCCTCGAGGGCATCCCCGGCGTCAGCTACGAAATCGACTACATGGCGCGCCCCAACTCGTCGGCATTCGAGACGGCGCTCGGCAGCAGCATCCGCGACGCCACGGCTAAGGCGCTCGATAGGGACGACATCCAGTGGGTGCCTGCTATCAGCACGGGTTTCACCGACTCGCGCTTCACACGGCCGCTCGGCACGATAACCTACGGCTTCTCAGGCTCGCATCCGGATGACGACCCGATGCTCAGCCGAGCGCACGGCACAGACGAGTCTGTGGGCATAAGTAGCCTGCTCAGCGGCACGAAGATAATGCTTGCACTCGCGATAGACATTTTGGCAAAAAAGTAAAGCCCATCTGACGCCAAGCTGTGGTGCAACGGATAAGCATATCGCACCATAGGCATGGGCGCGAAAGCGCGCGCTTGTGCGCTTGTATCCTTTGGCGTAGTCTATGGCTGCCAGAAGCGCCCGTATCGATTGATGATGGCGGGATTGAGCGCCGCGCCAAGCCCAACGCCGTCAGGCATCCACAGCCGCCCGTCTTTCACGCGCTCGTGTGGCAGCACCACTTCTGCGCGCCAGTCTGCCTCATAGACGGCGTGTTCTAGGTGCATTGCGCCGGGCATCGCTGCGGTGGCGTGTCCGCCTGCGATGAGCGATACCGGTCCTGTGGGGCTGTGCAGCGACACATTGCCGCCTGCCGCCTGCGCTGCTATGCCAGCGGCGCGCGCTTCCGCCACGCCGCCGCAGTGCTTCACATCGGGCATCACCACGCTTACAGCGCCGTTCGCCACGAGCGCCTGAAAGAACTCCCTGCCGTAACCGGATTCTCCGCCTGCCACTGTCATGGAGACTTCCCCCGCCACTTCTGCCAATCGCTCCATATCACGAGTTGGTTCAAGCGGCTCTTCGAACCAGCCGATGTTAGATAAGGCGAGCTGCTCTGCGACTAGCGGCGCAGTGTGGCGCTCGAAGCGGCTGTGGCAGTCCACGAGCACGGTGATGTCGTCGCCCACGGCTGACCGCACCGCCGCGACGCGCGCTATGCCGTCCGCCGCCGTCTGCAAGATTGCGTCCGCAGTGGATGGCGGCGCCACGCCGTCGAATGGGGCACACTTCACGGTAGTGAACCCGTTTGACACCGCATATTCGGCAGCCCTGCCGAACGCCTCGGGTGTGCGTTCCCGCGTTAGCAGGTGGCGGTTGATGTTGGCGTACAGCTCCACGCTCGGCTGTGGGTTGCCGCCAAGTGCCTCGGTCAGCGATATGGATTGCCGTTGTGCTTGCAAATCGCTGATGGCGCTGCGTATGCCGCTGACGGCTGTGGCAAGTGCGTAGTCGGCTTGCATATCAGCTGCTTGTAGACCTAGCAGCGCCTCCACCGCCGCCTCGCCGTCTATCTCGCTTCCTTTTAGCTGCTCGACCAGATCGGTCGTCAGGCGTATTGCATCCGGCGTAGATGCGCCGCAGGTAATCTCAGCGACGGCGCACAGTCCGTCCGCATCGTACAGATTTAGGAAAGTCCATGTGGTCTTTTCGGTGACCTCCACCTCCGCAAACCTCAGGCTCTGCAGCCTTATACACTCACTCACTTGTAACTCCTAATGATTTTAGATGATGTTCATATTGAATATTGTGATTGGACATCAGCGAGCAGGCGCATCGTACGGCGTCGGGATTCGTCTGCGTCGCCTACGGTTACGATGCTTGCTAGTACTTCGTCTGCGCCCCAAGCGAACATTGAGTCAACCTTGTTTGCCACCGCAGCCTCGTCGCCCGCAATCAGCACCGAGTCCAGCATTTCATCCGTCCAGCCCGTCTGCGCCGAGCCTTGAAATCCCGCCGATGCAAACATACGCGCATAGAACGGTGTATATGGGAAATAGCCGAGTTGCTCACGGACGGCTTGGCGCGCAGCGGTGAGGTCTTCGTTGACGCAAAGCGGAGCGTGCACCACGAGCGAGGGCTTGGGGCGGCTCGCTGCGTCTGCGCCCGATTGCATCGCCGGCAGCGCCACCTCTCGCACATACGAATGCGGACATACCCAGCTTATCGCGCCGTCTGCGATTGCACCGCACATCTCAAACGAGCGCCGTCGCAGCGCCGACGCCATCACCGCCACATCCGCCGGGGCCGGTATGCTGGCGTTGGCTGTGAAGTGTTCGCCCTGAAAGTCTATTTCACCGTCGTGCAGCAGTTTCGTTAGCACCTGAACATACTCTGTCAAGTGGCTCAGGGGGGCGCGGAAGTCTGCGCCGAATGTCTGCTGCATCGCTTGCAGATGCCCAGGTCCGACGCCGAGCCGAAATCTGCCGGGTGCTATGGCGTCAATCGTCTGCGCCTGCCGCGCCGCAGTAATCGGGTGGCGCGACCATGTTTGCATTATGGAGCTTCCAAGCAGGATGCGCTCGGTCTGCGCCGCCGCAATTGCCAGCAGCGTAACGCCGTCGCCTGCGTCCCCGCCGGATGTGAGCCACGCTGCGCCCACGCCCATCGCATCCGCCTCGCCGATGATGGACAGCGCCGTTTGTGCGTCCGGAGTCGGCACCGCAATTCCAACTATCTTGTCCGTCATAGCGCTCCTCCACAAATCTCGTTTATTTGCTTGCCCAAATAACGATTATATCACGACATTGCAAGTGGGTATAAAATGCACATCACCTTGATTTATGAGGGCATTTATGACATGCGCTTTTGGGTTGGCGGGAAGCGCTGATGCAGGGGCATCCACCGAGCGGTCGCAAAAACTGGTATACTTACCGACTGATGACTGCATTTGCAACCCTGCGCCGTCTGCGCCCGTCCATATACCCCGGCTGGTGGGTCGTGTCTGCGCCCTTCCTCGCCGCAATGCTCACGGTGGGTTCTGGACAGTATGCATTTGGGCTGTTCGTGGAGCCGCTGGAGCAGGAGTTTGGCTGGACGCGCACGCAGATAAACCTGTCGCTTTCGTTCACAGCGGTTGGCAGCATAATTGCGCCGCTGCTGGGTTGGATAATGGACCGGCGCGGCGTGCGCGGCATCATGCTGGTGTCATTGGCGCTCATCGCATTGGGCTATCTGCTGCGCCCGCTGATGAGCGAGCTTTGGCACTGGTATGCGCTTAGCCTGCTCCAGTTCATCGGATACGCTGGTGGATCCATCTTGCCTGCGGGGCGGCTGGTTGGCATCTGGTTTCCGCATATGCGCGGCAGGGTGATGGGCATCACGCTCATGGGCAACAATGCCGGCGGCTTCACCTTCCCGGCAATCACCACGTTTGCGCTTGCGGCGTCATGGCAGGTCGGCGGGCTGCGCTTCGATTCGTGGGAGGGCGCATATCTGCTGTTCGGCGTAATTGGGGTCGCGCTTACCATCTACACATTCTTCGTAGTGCGGGAGTTTCCACGCACAGATGACAGCCTACCCGCCGCCGCAACTGCCGAACACACTGCGAACAACCCCCCAAACACGCCGCCCCAATTAGCCGGCTGGTCGTTGGACGAGGCGGTCCGTACCAAAGCGTTCTACGCCATTACATTGGCAACACTGCTCGGCACATTCACTTACAGCGCCATCTTGCCTCAGATAGTGAACCATCTTGAGGTTGAGGGGGTATCTGCGGCGGCGGCTACTGCGGCGTTGAGTTCTGTGGCGGTGTGCGGGATGTGCGGCAAGTTCGTCATGGGCTTGCTCGCTGAGCGCATCACCGCACGCTATGCGCTGATGATAGACCTTTTTGGGCAAGCCACATTCTTGCTGTTGTTCACGCAGTTTGCAGGTCAATCGCCCTTGCTGATGTGGATATTCGTCCCGTTGTTCGGCTTCTTCCTAGGGGCATTCGGGGCGTTGTTCCCGCTCATTGTGCAAGACAACTTCGGCATAAGGCGATACGGCAGCATCATGGGCGTTATCAACATGACCACAGCCGTGTCGTTCTTCGTGGGGCCGGTCATCGCCGGGCTATCCTTTGACCTGACCGAAAGTTATCGCATCGCATTCCTCATCGTGGTGGTGCTGTTCTACCTTGGTGCGCTGTCGCTAACGCAGGCGGGCCAGCCGCACCGCCGCCAACCGGCACCAAACCCGGCGGACTAGGCCGGGAGCGCCTGCGGCTCAGCCGGGCACAATCACAACCCGCCCGTATGTGCTGCCCTGCCGCATCTGCGCCATGGCTTCCGATGCGCTGTCGAAGCCATATGCCCCGGACAGGATGGGCTTGATGCGCCCGGCTGCCACATGCTCCATCGCCCTGCGGATGTGCGAGGGCGATGCGCCGCTCGCTCCAATCACCGTGGCGTCTCGGAACAGCAGCTCTGCGAGGTTGAACCGCACCGCCTCGCCCACAATTTCGCCTAGAACCACCATGCGCCCGTACTGCGCCATGCTCGCAAGGCAGGAGCGGAACATTGCTGACCCGACCGGGTTCAGCGCCACATCCACGCCATTGTCGTCGGTGAGCGCCATCACAATTTCGGAGAAGTCCAGCCCGTAGCTTGGGTCGGCGACGATGGTTTCAACTCCCATGAGTGCGTCCAGCACCGCCGCCTTGTCTTCGGATGTGGTAACCGCTATGGTGCGTGCGCCAGTTGCCGCTGCTGCCTGCGCCAAGTGAATGCCTAGCCCGCCGCCTGCGCCCACGACCAGCGCCGTTTCGTGCGGACGAAGCCTTGCAACATCCTCTGTCGCATTCACAGCGACGCCGATGGGACACGCTAGCAGCGCTGCCTGCCGCAAGTCCAGCCCGCCCAACGATTTTGGCAGTGGTATGGCGCTGCGTTCGGGCAGCAGCACATATTCGGCGAACCCGCCGTCAAGCCCGTGCCCGAATCCTTGCCCGTTGATGCAGCGATATTCTTGTTCCGCAGCGCAGCGCATGCACTTCCCGCAGAATGCGGTCAGCGCCGCCACGACCTTGTCGCCCGGGTGCATGCTTGTTACTCTGTCACCCGTGTCTGCCACTACGCCGGCAATTTCGTGCCCGAGCACGACATCTGCCTTCACGCCGCGCCGCAATGTGCCGTCCGTAACCGCCACATCGTGGTAGCATACGCCGCAAGCAGCCACCCTCACCAGCACATCGCCGACGCCAACGACGGGCAGCGGAACATCACGCTCGCGCAGTTGGGGCGGATGCTTTGCAGTGTCAACGACCAGCGCCTTCATCGCAACTCCGATAGATTAGCTGGATGCCTACTCGCCCACCGCCACATCTGTTGTGCGCAGCAGCTCCACGACCGCCTGTATGGTCTCCATCGTGGGGCGGTCTTTGTCCACGCTTTCGGGCGTTTCTGCTGCAAAGGGCGTGTTGCTTAGAAGGCTATACATCTCGGCAGCGCCTTCGTGGAACGCAGGCGTAACGCCAAGCGATGCGAATGTGGCTGCGATTTCGTTCATCTCGCCTATCCAGCGGTGCGCGTTGGCTGGCAGCCGGGATATGCCGCCCTCCATCTGCCGTAGCGCATTCGGCTGGCTGTACTCAAACTCTTCGCGAAGTTCGTCCGCAAGCCCCATCGATTGTGCCGCCGTCAGCAGCGCCACTTGGAGAGTGGATGTGCCTTTCGTGAGCGCAGCATAGCACATCTTGATGCCCGAGCCTCTGCCTATCTCATTCCCGATTGGCTTGACGACGATGCCCTTGCCATCTAGTTCGGCGACAACATCAGTGTGCTCGCCCGACACATAGAAGCGCGGCGGCGCTCCCCGCGTCGGAGGCCCGCCGATAATCCCGCCGTCCACATAGCTGCCGCCTGCGTCGCAGATGATGGATTCGATGCGCCGAGTGGTCATTGGCGACACAGCGTTGCAGTCGACATATATTGCGCTCTCGCCGCTGCTTTTCATTATATCTGCCACATTCTCGGCGACTGCCACCGCTTGGTCAGGCGCTGTGATGCAAAGTATCAAGTCTGCCTGTAGGATGAGCAACCCCATAGTCGGGACATCGCGAAAGCCTGCATTGAAAGCCAGCCTACGCGTGCGTTCGCTGCGGCCGCGCAGGTAGGTTATCACATCAAATTCATGCTCCCGAAGCGCATGGCCCACACCTGAACCCATATCACCAGGGCTTAATATCGCCACCGTTTCAACCGCCATTACGCATACTCCCTTCAATTGCAAATCAACCACTTTCACAATATCAGAAATCTGCTCCGATTAGGGGATTTCCTACCGCCAATTTGCGGGCTGACCCACGGACTGACTTACCGAAAACTGACCTGCTGACCGACTGACAGACTGGTGCACCACAGCATATAATCCGACCTACGATACTGGCACTTTACTGCGCCGGAAATACGGCGGGCGGGCGCTGCGCCGACATTCGGATACGGAGGCGAGACTATGGAACTTGGGGCGCACATATCCGCTGCGGGCGGTGTGGACAAGTCGGTGCGGCGCGCTGTGAACATCGGCGCAGAGGCGATGCAGATATTCGCATCGTCGCCGCGCGCATGGGCGTTCAGACCCATCGCAGACGAGAAGGCGGAAGCGTTTCGCACCAACGCGGCGGCGGCGGGCATACACTCCGTGTTTCTGCACGGCTCGTACCTCGTGAACACCGGCGGCAAGCCCGAACTCGTGGAGAAGTCCATCGTCTCGCTCACCAACCATATGAACGCCGCCGCACAACTGGGAGCGCAGGGCGTCATATTCCATTCCGGCAGCCATAAGGGCGTGGGCTTCGACGCTGTGCTGTCGCAAGCCGCCGACGCCCTCGCACAGGTGCTGGCGAACACGCCGGACGAAGTGCAGCTCATCATCGAGAATTGCGCCGGAATGGGGGCACAAATCGGTGCATCGTTCGGCGAAATTGGCAGGCTTATGAACGCCGTGGACGACGACCGCATTCAAATTTGCCTCGATACTGAGCACGCTTTCGCCGCCGGCTACAATATCGCCGACCCGCGGGGTATCAACGATGCTATGGCAGAATTCGACGCCGAAATCGGACTGGATCGCCTCGTAGTCGTCCACGCAAACGATGCTAAGGTGGAGTTTGGCTCGGGCGTGGACCGCCACGAAAACATCGGACAAGGCTATATCGGCATCGACGGCTTCGAGACGATTATGGCGCACCCCGCATTTGCCGATGTGCCCTTCCTGCTGGAGGTGCCCGGCGAGAACAAGAAGGGGCCTGACAAGCCGAACCTCGACCGCCTTAAGCAGATACGCCAACGGCTGTGCGAGCGCGCACGCGCAGGCATCGGCTAGCGTCTGATATGCGTACAGCAGCCTTGTCGGCGGCGGTGTTCACTTACGCAGGGCGAAGCTTGGCATGACTCCGGTCGTGGCGAGCGTGGTGTACGGAGTGGCGGCGGCGATTGGCTGGGGCGTTGCCGACCTGCTTGCGGCGGCGGTGTCCAAGCGCATGGGCACGCTGCCCACTGCAACGGGCGTGCATATCGTGTCGGTGCTGTTTGCGCTGCCGTACTTCATATGGGTGTTCCAGCCGGGGCTGCTGGAGCCGCTGCATTGGGCGACGCTCGCAGGCGTGTCCGTGCTCGGTGTGCTGGTGTACATCGTGTTCTATCGCGCGCTGCAAGTGGGCCCGGTGGCAATCGTCAGCCCCATCGTGTCGGCGTATGCGGTGATAGTGATAGCGCTGGCGTACCTACTGCTCGGGGAGCGATTGGGGATAGCGCAGTCGCTCGGCGCTGCGGCAAGTATCGGCGGCGTAGCGCTGGCGTCTATAGACCCTAGGGCAGTGGGCGCAAGCGGACGGCTCATCGGCGTGGGTGCGCTGCTCGCCATCCTCACTGCGCTGCTCATCGGCATATGGCAGTACACGATAGGCATCTTGTCCCGCGAACTCGGCTGGTTCTTGCCCATCTACCTCAGTCGGCTGATGACGCTGGCGCTGTTCGCTCCAATGACGCTATATGCCGGCAGATGGCGCTGGCGCACAGCAACCCCGCCGCTCATTGGCGCCGTAATAGTCGTTGGCGTTGTGGAAACGGCGGCGCTGTTCGCATTCGCAAGGGGCAGCGAAGTGGGTATCATTTCCATAGTAGCGGCGGCGTCTATTACATACCCGGTCATCCCGATAATGGGCGGCGTCTTGGTTTTTCGCGAGCGGCTCGCGCTAACGCAGGTTGTGGGGCTGCTGATCACTCTTGCCGGCCTTTTCGTGCTTGCCATCGCATCGTGATATACTCTTACGCGGTGCGGCAATGCTGTTCGGCAGCGCACTTCGTCGTTCATGCGAGTTGCATCAGTCGGCGGCGGCGCAATCCGCATGGAGGGTAGTTCAAGAACTGCTCTTCGTGCTAGGGTTCCCTTATCCTTAAATTTCCATAAACTTCCATCCGTAAAATAGGGCAGGGGTTTGTGGGTACGAGATAGAAAGACTTTCGACGCAATAGCAATAGTAAAGGTGTGATAGATGGGACTTAAAGGCAAGGTGTGCATCGTAACGGGCGGAGGCAGTGGCATAGGGCGCAGCGCAGCGCTGATGATGGCTGAGGACGGCGCAAATGTGGCGCTGATAGGGCGTACGCTGTCCAAGGTGGATGCCGTCAAGCAGGAAATTGAGGCGTCGGGCGGGTCGGCGATGGCGATAGGCTTGGATGTGGCGGACTACGATGGTGTGATGCGGATGGCGACGGATGTGCTGGACGCATATGGGCAGATAGATGTGCTGGTGAACAACGCTGGGCACAGCTCTCCGCATCGTCGTCTGATGACCACCACTCCGGATGACCTTCGCTCGGTTATAGACTCTAACCTCGTTGGGACGGTGTACTGCACGCAGTCGGTTGTGCCGCATATGGTGGAGCGCGGTGAGGGCACAATCATCAATGTGTCGTCGCTCGCTGGTGTCAATGCGAGTATGCTGGCGGGGATGGCATACAGCGCTGCGAAGGCGGCGGTTATCAACTTCACCGCATACCTGAACGCCGAGTTTCGCAACAGTGGTATACGCTCTAGCGTGCTCATCCCTGGGGAGGTGGACACGCCGATTATGGACAACCGTCCAATCGTGCCGTCCGACGACGCCCGCTCGACTATGGTAACCGCGGATGACGCCGCAAAGGCGATTCTGCTGGTGGCAAGCCTGCCGCAGGGTGCATGCATCCCGACAGTTACGGTGCGCCCGACTTACTTGCGTGACACATCCAAAGAGGCCGGCGCAGCCTAGTGCAAGCGTCCTGCTTCGTACCGTCCATCATTAAACAGACTCACAGGAGTGTTCATGATGCAACAGCAACCCCCACCCTACGCCGCAGCTTTGGAGGCAAACGACCCTCAGATGGCGGAGCTGCTGGCTACGACGCGCGAGTTCGTGATTACCGACGGTGCGCTGTCTGCCAAGACCAAGACGCTTATGACAATGCTCTGCGATGCGCTGTTGGCACACGAGAACGGAGTGCGGGTCATAGCAGACCGAGCGCGAGGTTTGGGCGCAACAGAAGCCGAGATAGCGGAGACGGTGCGCGTGGCGTTTCTGATGGGCGGACTTCCAGCACTAGTTACCGGCGTCAACGCCTTCAGGGACGACACGGCAGATTAGCGCCCTCGCGGCTTTTACAAACCCCTCCACTGATTAGCCCTGCTCAACGGGGTTTGGGATGTTCACAGGTGGAGAAGGCGCACCCTGCCTCTTCACTTGCGATAGAAGCATGTGGGCAGGGCGCTGGGCTAGTTGGCGCTGATGTGGTCGAAGAAGTCTCCCCAGCTTTCGTACTTGTCGCCGTGCCCAAAGCCGTAGCGGTGGGTTATCGTGCCGTCGGCGCTCATGGCAATCTTGGAAGGCTGTGCGTATATTCGCAGGTCGGAGAGCATACTCTCGTCGGCGTAGGCTACGGGCCATGGATAGCCGTTACTCTCACGGTCGGCTTCTAGGTGGTCGATGCTCTCGCGCGGGTCAGTGCCTATCAAGTAGAACGCAACTTTGCCGTCGTAGTCGGTGCCGATTTCGGATTTTAGACGCCGCAACTCGGCGCTGCATGTGCCTCACCACGATGCATGGAAGTACAGGAACACGGGCTTGCCTTCGTCCACTAGGGATGCGTTGGTCAGGCGTGTTCCGTCTGCGAGCGTCATACCGAAGTCGGGGGTGCGCATACCTATCTTGTAGCCAACCTCACTGGTTTGGGCGGCATTTGCAGCGGGCGCGGGCTTGGAAGTATCCTGCGCTGCGGGCTGCGTGGGCTGCACGATGGCTGCGGGTGGTTCGGCAGCGGGCGACGCCGGCGCTGCGCCGCAGCCGACTAGCAACGCTGCTAGCGCGCCTATCAAGAGCGCAGATCCGATTGTTTTGGGGATGCTCATATCGGCTCACTTTCACTGGATATGTGGCTTGATTTAAGCATACGCATTAGGGCGGGTGGGTGCAACTTTTGAGGCAATGGACAGAGGCTCTGTGTCCGAGCTATCCCGTCCCATCTTTCTTCCTAGATGGGACGGGATATTGAGTGTATTCGTAAAGATTGGCGAGATTGGGATGCGTATGTGTTCTACTCGAGAGTGTCGGGACGCTCGCCTAGCGTTACTTCTATGTCTGATGTTCCGCCCCCGTCGTGGATGACGGTCATCGTTACGGTGTCGCTGGGGATGGTGTTTTCGAGCAGATAGACGATGAGGTCGTCCATATCCTCGATGGTAACGCCATTAACAGCTACGATAACATCGCCGCCATAAGGGACATTGCCTTCGTCGGTCTGCTGGGATTTTTCGCTACTCTGCATACCGGCATCGTCAGCGGGGCCGCCTTCGGCTACTCCGATAATCATTGCGCCGCGCTGTGCTGTGTCTATGTCCATCAGCTCTGCTATTTCGGGACGGAGGGCAGTGCCGCGAATGCCCAGCCACGAATACTTGAAACTACCGTCCTCTATGAGCGTGGGGACGATGCGCTTTGCGGTGTTGATGGGGATGGCGAAGCCGATGCCAGCGCTGCCGCCGGTGCGACTGATGATTTGGGCGTTGATGCCGATGACCTCGCCGTGCCGGTTAAGCAGAGGCCCGCCGGAGTTGCCGGGGTTGATGGATGCGTCGGTTTGGATGACCTTAGGCACGGAGAAGGGTGTGGCGCTGCTGCGAATGGTTCTGCCGACAGCGCTGACGATACCGCTCGTGGTGCTGAACTCTTGGCTGAATGGGTTGCCGATTGTGATTGCTATCTGACCGACCTCGACAGCGTCGCTGTCGCCTAGCGCCAAGGGTTGCAGTTCGCTGGCGGGCATATCTACTTTTAGCACGGCGAGGTCAGAGTCAGGATCTTCGCCAAGCACCTCTGCTTCGGCTTCTGTGCCGTCAGCGAAGTAGACGATGACGCGATCGGCGTTGTCGATGACATGGTGGTTGGTTACGATGTGTCCCTCTGCACTCCATACGAAACCGGAGCCTTCGCCGTTGCGGAAGAAGAAGTCGTTCTGAGGGGCATCGTCCCCGTCGGGCACATTTTCATCGTCCTGTGGTGCGGGTGGCTGTGGGAACGGGAAGGGCTGCCCGAAGCCGGGTATCCTGCCGCTCGTGTCCACGCGACTGATGATCTGGACATTGACGACGGAGGGTAGGGCGCTTTGGTGCACGCCGTTGATGACCTGCTCGAATGCGGCGACAATGGCGTGAGGGTCTAACGCGTTTTCTGCGGGAGGTGCGGCTTGGGAGGGAGCGGATTGCTGCGGTGTGGTCAGCGATGGCGCGGCGGTGGGTCTGTCTTTCACGCCCTCTGTGGGCTGCCAAGCGGTGTTTAGCGCCGGCGGTTCCTGTTGCTGCGGCTGTGCGGGCGCAGCAGGTGCAGCTGCCGGGGCAGTGCTGCACGCCAATGCTAGCACCATCATCACTGGCAGCAATGCGCTCGCCAATATCTGTATCTTCGTGCTGCGGAACTTTTGCTTCATCATATCCTCGCTATCGGTTATATGTCTATCTGATGCAGCGATTGCGGTTCGCGATGCAATAGCCCGGTGTTCGTGCGCTGCGTATCCAGATAACCCTGTTGACATGAGATACAACGCTGCAGCGCACGATTTGGATAGCGAATATGCGGTTGTCGTCGACTTGGGAAGCGGTTGTGGGAACATTTTCGTTTCCCAACAGATGCAGGCGAAGGCGGGAATGTGAACTCTCTCGCCTGTCCCCCGGCTTATGGAGCTATCAAGCGTATCTCTACCTTGCATCCACTGGGGCCGTTCATTTGCGACTCTGTTTGACCGTGTTCGCTTTGCCCTGATACACTTAGCGCATCGAGTAGCAGAAAATATCCACGAATGAGTCTGCCCGATGTAACACCTCTGTTCGTTATGTTGGGCATTTTGCGTATATGGGATCACACACCAAATTTGCGGCGGTCGTGCTTGCGGCAGGGAAGGGTACGCGCATGCGCTCGCGTATCCCCAAGGTGTTGCATCGTGTGTGTGGGCGAGAGATGGTCGCCCATGCTGTGCACGCCGCCGAATCAGCCGCAATAGACCACATTGTGGTTGTCGTGCCGCAAGAAGCGCAGCCTATCCGCAATGCGCTCGGAGATGCGGTGCAATACGCCGTTCAGAGCGAGCAGCTAGGCACAGGGCACGCTCTGATGCAGGCACGCTCGGCCCTGTCTGGCGCACAGCACATTTTGGTGATGTATGGCGATGTCCCTCTGGTACTCCCTGAGACCCTCGCAAGGCTTATGCAGCGGCACAGAGACGCAAATGCTTGCGCTACTATCCTGACATCAAGCGTTGTGGATCCAGATGGCAAAGGGCGCATCGTCCGCAACGCAGCCGGCAGCATCGTAGGCATCGTGGAGCAAGCCGACGCCGACCCCGATACCCTTGCTATCGATGAGATAAACTGTGGCATGTACTGTTTCCGAGCTGAGTGGCTGTGGAGTCACCTTCAAGCACTGCCCCCTTCGTCGTCGGGCGAGATATATCTGACCGACCTGATAGAGGTAGCCGCGCGTGAACCGAGCAGTGTGGCGTGGGTAACCTCCGACGACCCCCATGAAACGATGGGCGTTAACGATCGCATACAGCTGTCCGAAGCTGAAGCCGTGATGCGCCAACGCATTCGCGAGCGGTGGATGCTGGACGGAGTAACTATGCCGCATCCCGAGAGTGTCTATATTGATCATGCTGCAACACTCGGGCAGGACACAACCGTTTTGCCCAACACGCACATCAGCGGTGCAACACTCATCGGCAAGAATTGCCGCATCGGGCCGAACACACTGGTCGAGGATTCGCACATCGGCGACGGCTGTGAGGTAATGTCGTCGGTGGTGCGTGGTTCTACGCTGGAAATGGGCGTGGATGTGGGGCCTTTCAGCCACATCCGCGACGGGGCACGCATCGAAAGCGGCGTTCATATCGGCACATCCGCAGAGGTTAAGAACAGCCGCATTGGACGCCACAGCAAAATGGGGCATTTTAGCTATATGGGCGACGCTACGCTCGGCGCTAATGTGAACATCGGCGCGGGCGCCGTTACCTGCAACTACGACGGCATAGCCAAGCACGAGACGCACATCGGCGATGGGGCATTCATCGGCTGCGACACGATGTTGATTGCGCCCATCAGCGTCGGCGCGGGCGCAATCACCGGGGCGGGCGCCGTGCTCACGAAAGATGTCCCCCGCAATGCGCGCGTCGCTGGTGTTCCTGCCAAGCCTTTACCCTCCAAGCAAGATACGCTCCCCGGCGCCTAACACTGCGTCAAGCACACCCAACGCGCCTTTGGGCTATCAGCCGCCTGTCTAGCAGTGAGCGTCGTTCTTCCGGCGCTATGCGGGGCATCGGTTAAACGCCGCCGATCCCAGTGTTTTTTTGCATAGGTCATTAGAGATTCCCATGCGCTAGGCTAGTGCTGGGCACGCACATCGTGTCTGTTAGATGCAAGCCCAAGCCAACAGTGGCACACACAGAACCCCCCTCCGCCGATGCGTTCGCTCGACGGAGGGGGGTTGTTTTGGCTCAACTAGGCTGTATCCGATGCCCTTGGAACTTTACTTAGTTTCAACAACCATCAGAGGGGCTGTAGCAGCGGCGTGCATGCCACCAATCGGCTGGCCGGTCGCCATGATGGTGTGTGTGCCGATGGGCAGGGTGATGTTTGCTTCCAGCGCCAGTGCACCGAACTCGTTGGCAGCGTTGCCAACCAACACCCGGTCGTCTTCGCCAGATGCGCCGACCGCAACGACTGTAATGAACTCGCCCGGTACAAAGCCCGCAACCATTATGGTGAGTGGATCCTCAGAATCCAATGCTACGATGTTTTTGCCCAAGGCTATGCTGGGCGTGGCGGCGATGCCCCCGGAAGATACCACTCGGATGGGCACGCTTGCCTTGCTGCCATCCGCACCGCTGGCGAGGATAGACAGGCTGTTTGCGCCGCCGTTGGATGCATCGAGCAACCTAGATGCGGTCGGCCCCTTGAACTCTGCGCCGATGTTCTCGACAGTGTAATCGAAGTTACCGCCAGAGTTGGCTTGGACTTGGGCACGCTGCCCGCCGCCAACGAAGGGCTGTAGGTTCTGGTCAACCACTAGCAGCAACGCCACTGGTTCATGTGCACGGAAGCCTGAGCCGCTTATGGTAACGCCACCATCCACCGAGATCACTTCGGAGTCAACGGTGATGTTCGCTTGCGGAGAAATGCCGTTAACGCCCGGAGGGCCGGGAGGCCCTGCAACACCTTGCGGACCCGGAGGGCCAGGGTTGCCGGGATTGCCGGGGTTGCCGGGGAAGCCGGATGCACCGGGGAAACCGGGGTCGCCCTGTAGGCCGGGCTGACCGGGATTACCGGGCAAGCCGGGAAGGCCAGGCGGTCCCGCAGGCCCTGTACAGGCTAGGAGAAACACCGCCAGAACTGAAAATAGCAGAGTGATGAGTTTGCCCTGCGAAGGGAAACGCTTCGTCATTTGACCCCCTCTTCTTAAAAAAGTCCATTCATCTTACGGGATTGATAGCAGCCTAGTGTGTGCCCTAAAAGCGCAGGCGTTAAGCCTAGTCAAGCGCCGCAATAATGATATTCCCGATGCACAAGCCTTGTCAATACCTTAATGACAATCTGAATGTTAATTTGCGGCTTCGGCTTGATGTCCATAATCCGATTGCGCATCGCCCGCAATATTAGCCTAATTGAACGACAAAATACAAGCATTTTAGGGTCGGATTATCCAATTTTGCGACGGCAGTACCGCGCTTTCGCTCTATGTACTAGGGCACACAGGCATTGCCATATCATCCGCCGATTACGCACATGCGCCGAATAGTTCACAACTAGTTCACAATGAAGCCCGCTCGTGATAATCTGAATGTACAACATAAAGCTGATTCACTGCCAAATCACACACGATGAGGTGAGGCTATGAACCAAGAGACGCTCCCAGAGAAAGACGGGCTGCAAGCCCCTCAAGTAAGGGACACGCTCGGCGCTGCCGCCGTGAATCCCAAGTACATATGGATGTCGGGCGAGCGCGTGGAATGGGACGACGCCCTCGTTCACGCATCCACGCTCGGCTGGTCTAGCATATCCATGGTCTTCGAGGGTATACGCGGCTACTGGAATGCAGAAGAAGAGCAGCTGAACATATTCTTGCTGGACGCGCACATCGAACGGCTGTTGCGCTCGATGAAGGTGATGCGGATGACCTCGCCATGGTCGCCCGCCCAGCTCGCCGATGTCATCGTAGATCTCGTGCGTTCGAACGAGTTCAGGGATGACATCTACATCCAGCCGCTGGCATACTTTGGCGGTAGCACGACGCCCGGCTACCTCGCTGTGCAAGAGCAGCCCGGCGACATCACCATATTCAACCGACAGATAGGCTCGGTGCTAGGCTCGGGCAGGATTACCAGCTGCGGCGTAAGCTCGTGGACGCGCATATCCGACAATGTTATGCCGCCGCGCGTCAAAGCCATCGCTAATTACCAGAATAGCCGCTATGTCGCCGACGAATCCTCCCGACACGGCTACGACTTTGGCATTATCCTCAACCCTCAAGGCAAGGTGTCGGAAATATCCTACGCCTGCTTGTACATCATCCGCGATGGCGTGGCAATCACGCCGCCAGTGTCCGCTGGCATCCTAGAGAGCATCACCCGTGATGTGGCGCGCGATCTGCTGCAAAATGAGCTTGGCGTCCCGGTTGTCGAGCGCGATGTGGACCGCACCGAGCTGTACATCGCTGATGAGATATTCGTCTGCGGCACGGGCGCTGAACTTCAAGCCGTCGGCAGCGTCGACAGATACACTATCGGCAGCGGCGAGATGGGGCCTGTGGTTTCCAATCTAGAGCAGCTGTTCCACGACATTGTGAGGGGCAAGACTGACCTATATCCCCACTGGCGCACTACCGTCTATTAAGAAAGGGGCGAATCTCAAAGCGGACGCCTCCGTACCGTCAGCCCTAACTATAAATCCTACGAACAAACCCGCAATGCGAACTGGAAACCCCGACCCACTGAACCCATTAATGTTAGGAGACGCCTAGTGATTTACGAATTCCGTACCTATGACCTGCAGCCGCGCAGCGTGCCCGAGTTTGAGCAGCGCTTTGGCGAAAAGCTTCCCGGCAGACTCGCCTACTCGCCGCTAGGCGGGCTATGGCACACCGAGGCCGGCCCGCTCAATCAGGTGCTGCACATCTGGCCCTACGAAGACATGAACCACCGCAGCGAAACCCGCGCAAAGGCAGTGGCAGCCGGCGACTGGCCGCCCAACACCTCCGAGTTCGTCGTCAACATGCAGTCCGACATCTACTTGCCCGCGCCGTTCACGCCGCCTATGGGCGAGCGTAAGGTAGGGCCGGTCTATGAGATTCGCATCTACACCTATGCGCCCAACGCCATACCGCAGGTCATCGATGCATGGGGGAACGCCATAGACGAACGCCAGAAATACTCGCCGCTGGTAGGCGCGTTCTACTCCGATGTGGGTGCGCTCAACAAGTGGGTGCATATGTGGGCGTATGAAAGCTTCGAACACCGCATGGAGGTTCGTGAAGAGACACGCGCAAAGGGCGTCTGGCCGCCCAACAGCCCGGTTGCGCCCCTCCATCAGGAGAACAAGCTTCTGCTCCCCGCCGAATGCTCGCCAATGCAGTAATCGGAGATCTTGAATAGCAGGCAGGTGCGGCGGCTATGAGCAGCCTTGCTTGCGCCTGCCTGCATTAGCGATTGCGCAGCAGCGCATCATCGCCGCTTTACGAGAAGTTGTAGCTCGGGGGTACGAGCGGTGATGCGCTGTTTGCTCGAACCCTCCCGCTATGGATGCCAACCGTTCGGGCTTATTGCTGTGCTCCCTCCCTCCTTCCATCATTCGCCCTTCCCTGTGTTCATCTTGTCTCTGTAAAAGACTGTTAATTCGGATATTAACCGAAAGCATTGCCTGCTTACAGAACACTGAATTAGGTGATATTATAGCCTCGAGCGATGAACTTTCGTGTCGCAGATGCGTTTGGGAGTGAGCATAACCCAAGAAAGCGAGTGTAGGTGAAACGATTATGACTACCACTAGACTGACAGGCGAGCAGATCGAAGAGCTGAAGCAGCAGGCGTCCGACCACTTCTGGCCGCACAATAGCCCTGCCGGCAATATCGGCGATGATGGCATACGGCTCGTTCAGTCGGGCAAGGGGGTGTGGGTCGAGGATGTGGATGGCGAGCAGTGGTTCGACACCATGGCGGGTATGTGGCTCAAGAACATCGGGCACGGGCGCAAGGAAGTCGCCGACGCCGTGTACGCTCAGATGCTGAACATAAGCTACACCCCGGGCGGCACGGTCGGTCCTTCCACTGCCAAGTTGTCTGCCAAGATTGCTAGCCTCGCCCCCGACAAGGAAGCCCGCACTTACTTCGTTAGCGGTGGTTCCGAAGCGGTCGAGACCGCCCTCAAGATGGCGAAACAGTATCACAAGAACAACGGCGAACCCACCCGTTGGAAGGTCATCAGCAGGCGCGGCTCTTATCACGGTGCGACCCACGCCTGCATGAGCTTGGGCGGCGGCGGTGTTGGCGCACCCATCCACTTCGGTCCTCTGATGCCGGGAAACATCCACATCAGCCAGCCCGACGGCTACCGCGGGATTTGCTGCAGCGGAAACAGCGGTTGCACCCTTCAGTGCGCCCGCGACTTGGAAATCGCCATCCAGCACGAAGGCCCCTCGACCGTTGCCGCCTTCATAGGCGAGCCTATATCGGCTGCGGCAGGCATCCACATCCCGCATCCTGAATACTGGCCCACCATTCGTGCGATATGCGACAAGTACGGCGTCATCATGATTTGCGACGAGGTTATCACCGGCTTCGGGCGCACGGGCAAGATGTTCGCCACCGAGAATTGGGGCGTCAAGCCGGACATATTTACCGTGGCGAAGGCGCTCACCAGTGGCTACATACCTATCGGTGCTGCCATCGCGAGCAAGAAGGTGTCCGATGCGTTCATGGGCGAGGACAACACCTTCCGCCATCTCATCACCTTTGGCGGCAATCCGGTTGCATGCGCCGCCGCACTAGCCAATTTGGAAATCATGGAAGGTGAGGGCATGGTGGATAACTCTGCCCAAATGGGCGAGTATATGTACGAGCAGCTTCAAGCCCTTTACGAACACCCCATAGTTGGCGATGTGCGTGGCGGTATGGGACTGCTCTGCGCCGTGGAATTGGTAAAAGATCGCGACACCAAAGAGCCGTTCCCCGCAGACGCCAAGCTCGTTGACAAGCTTGCCCCGCTGATGAACGAGCATCACCTGCTTGGCAGGCCGGGCAACATCATTAACCTATCGCCGCCGCTCTGCATCACGCGTGAGGAAGTTGACTATCTGGTGTCGCAGCTGGACAGCATCATAACCAAACTGGAGGCGCAGCTGTAGCCCGTCAACCTATCGGTAAGCGATGAGGCGGACGCCTGCCTCAGAACGCTGATGCGATGCACAAGAAAGCCCGTCGTAGCCTCTGCATGACTACGGCGGGCTTTTGTGTTCCACCCGTCAGCGTAGGATGTGGACTGCACGCTGAAAGTGTGCAAGAAGCATTAGGCTGCAAATTGCCCTGGCTTCTTACCCGCCGAGGCTGTCTAGTGTGTCCTCGATGCTGCGGTGGATGCCGGTAAAGATGGGCGTGTCGCGCAGCGTGTACAGGCTGCCCTCGACGCCGCGCAGATCCATCACCAAGTCCACGAAGTCCGCTGGGCTATCCGTCTCGAACCCCACTACGAACTCTTGGTCATCCAGCCCAAATGAGTAGGTGGTGTTGATTTTCACGGACGGGTACTTGTGTCCGACGGTGAAGTGGTCGTTCATCAGGCGTTGGCGCTCGGATTGGGGGAGTAGATACCATTCGCGCGTCTTCAGGAATGGGTACACGATGAAGTATTCTGCCTTGCCCGGCTTCAGGCGCGTTCCTGTGCCCTCTTGCCCTGCGTGCTTGTGTGAGCCGACATACTGCGAGCGGCGTGTCATCGCCAAGTATGAGTGCGGCGTGGTCAGGTAGCCGCCCAATTGCGTTGACCAGAGTTGTGTGGCGGCGTCTTGTATCTCGTCTGGTGTATCGGCGGCTTGCCACAGGAAGAAGTCGGCGTCGCCCCGCAGCCCTATGAGGCTGAAGCATCGCGTGAACATCCGCTCGGATATGTCCCACACGGCAGCGGCGAACTCGCGCTTGGATGCTACGCGCTCCGCCTCTTGCAGCCTCCGCCATTCGGCGTCCACCTTGAAGAAGCTGTACTTCACGATCTGCCTGCGACCATTGTCCGCCATTCATACACCCCCTCGGCGCTCGGTTTATGCCCACATCAGGGCTTGCCAATCAGCCCCAAAATTATAGCACAGCGCATCGGGTGCAAGCAGAAAATCGCAAGAAGCTCCTGTCGGGGAAAGGGTAGCGCTCACGCTGATTGAGAATACCCGCAGCCAAGATATGTTGACGAAAGCGCAGCCTGCGGTTATGATTTGTGCGTGGCTTGCGGATTGGTGATTAGCAAGCGGCACTCAGGCATATCCTGTTGTGTATGTGCGTATATTAGGTCGCCGCATCGACGGCGCATTGGAGGTTACGGATGCCGTTCAGACTTGGGCCTGTCGAGCTTATAATAATTCTCGTGATTGTGGTGCTCTTGTTCGGCGTGGGCAAGCTGCCGCAGGTGGGGCAGGCTATGGGCAAGGCGATAAGCCAGTTTCGCCAGAGCCAAAGCGATGTGTTAGACGAAGATACCACCAAAGAGAAGCCGAAAAATAGCGCCAAGGCTGGATAGGGTTACACCGCAACAGCAGTTGAGTTTAGCAAAGAAGCCCGTGGATACAGAATCCGCGGGCTTCTTTGGCGTATCAGACGGCGTGGGTCAGATGCGCCGATGATGGCAAGCTAGCCTTTGCTGCCGTCCAGATCCAATCTGCGGCTGCGGTTGTGCTGCCTTGCACCCAATTTCGCCAGCCATATCCCAGCCTCATACAGCACGATGATGGGCAGCGCCACTAATGTTTGGTTCACGGGGTCGAATGTGGGCGTGATGATTGCGCCGAGTATGAACGCCACCACCACTGCGTAACGCCGCTGCCGCCCGAGTTGTTGGGGCGTTACGATACCGATGCGCGACAAGAAGAACAGCACTATCGGCGTCTCGAACACCACCCCCATCCACAGCAGCAGAGACAGCATCAGGTTGACATAGTTGCCGATGCGTATGTAGGGGGTTGCGATGTCGCTGCCGAAGCTCAGCAGAAAGTTGATCGCAGGCGGGAACAGCACGCGATAGCCGAATGCTGCGCCAATGAGGAACACGACCACCACGGCTGGTAGCAGCGCATAGAGGTAGCGCCGTTCCGACGGATTAAGCCCCGGCGAGACGAACATCGCCATCTGATAGAGCACGAAGGGCAGGGCGGCGAACAGCCCCACTAGCAGCGATGCTTTCATCGCCGTGCTTAGGAACTCGGTCAGGTCGGTGTATATGGGCTTGCCGCTGGGGATGTTTGTGAAGCCGCGTGCAGGTTCCATCAGCAGCGTTAGGATCTGCTCGTGGAAGATGAATGCGATTGTGGTGGTGATGACCACGGCAATCGTCGAGTACATCAGACGGCGGCGAAGCTCGCTCAGATGGTCGGCTAGTGGCAACCCCTGTTCGCTGCTCACGGCTTGCGCTCTCTGCTGTCGGGTTGCGGCGCATCGTCTGCGGGCGGGGCGGTGGCGATGCGTGCCCCGCTGCGAAACGCCACAGGCCCGTCTTCAGTCGGTATGTCGTCGGGCGCATCGTTTGCGCCTTCGGCGGGCTGCGATGCTTGGCTGCGGTTGGGCGTGGCAGGCGCTCGGCGCTGCTCGGCTTGTGGCACATCTGTAACTGAAAGCCCGTTTATCTCCGCCTGCACACCGGCGCTCATCCGCCTCAGCTCGCCCGTCCAGCGTCCGAGCGTCCGCGCTGCATCCACCATCCGCTCCGGCCCCAAGAAGATGAATGCCACTAGCAGGATGATGAGTATTTCCAGCGCGCCCATTCCGAAAAAGCTCATTCTGGTTTCACCTAGCCATTGCTAATTGCGGTTTGGTTGTGGGCGTGGTCGGCGTGCGGCGACACTGCAGCCCACTCCTCACAGTCGGCGCATCCGTTCGGCTGCTGCCATCCGTGCCTGAACCGCACCCGCATTCCCATCCGATTCAGCAGCGTCAAGACATCGCACAGCGGCAATCCGACCACATTCGAGTAGCAGCCTTCGATGCGATATGCGGGCTTGAAGGTTTCGTCTTGTGCGGCGTATGAGCCTGCCTTGTCCCATACTTCGCCCGACGCCACATATGCTGCGATTTCTGCGTTGGAGTAATGGCGCATATACACATTGCTAGCTTTGGCGGTGGTGGCGTATGTGCCGCTCGCTGCGTCCACAGCCGCTATGCCCGTAACGACCTTGTGCATCCTGCCCCGCAGCGCCCGCAGCGTACGGTAAGCGTCTGCCTCATCCGCCGGCTTGCCTATGATTTCGCATCCGAGCGCAACCGATGTGTCTGCGCCCAGCACGATTGCGTCTGCGCAGAGCGGTTCGGTGCGACAGGCGTCCCGTGCCTTGACCAGCGCCAGCCGCTGTACATACGACTCCACCGATTCCCCGCTGTGCGGCGCATCCTCATCGCCGCTGCTGCCCACGACCAGCGTATCCACATTCAGCGCCGTAATCAGCTTGCGGCGGCGCGGCGAACCCGATGCCAGCACAAGCCGTCCGGCGGCGGGTCGTCCATCAGTGTGCGTGCTCACGGATACTGCATTTAGGGGCATATGCCTATTCTACACTAATCGTGGGCAAGTCTGTCAGTGCGCCAGTCGGTCAGCCTTTTGGCACAGGCGTCTTTTCAATGCTCTCCCCTTATGAGAGGCTCCCTTACGATGGTGCGCCGGATGGCACGAGAGCCGTTACGCACTCCACATGATGGGTTTGCGGGAACATGTCCAGCGGCTCGACCGACTGTATCTCAAACCCACCATCCACCAGCAGCGCAAGGTCGCGCGCAAGAGACGATGGGTCGCAGCTCACATACACCACACGGGCGGGTTTCCTGCGTATCAGTGCGTCCAACGTATTGGTGTGGCAGCCCACGCGCGGCGGGTCTAGTATTACCGCATCTGCCGTCTCTGGTAGCCCGTCTAGCACATCTTCGGTTCTGCCCTCGACGAACCTGATGTTGGGGATGCCCTCGATGTTCACGGCGGCATCTTTCACAGCAGCGGACGACTCCTCGATGGCGATGACCTGCCTAGCCGAATCTGCCAGCAGCGCTGCGAATGTGCCGACGCCGGCATATGCGTCCACGAGCAGCTCGCCGCCGCTCAAAGCCAGACGCTCCCTGACAAGCTCAATCAACCGCTCTGTCTGCGGTGTGTTCACCTGTGCGAATGACGGCGACGCAATGCGCAGGCGGCGATGCAGCACTTGTTCCCAGTAGTGCGTCTGACCCGTGGCGATGGGGATGTTGGGGCTGTGCATCGTGGGTTGGATGAGCCAGTCGCCGGTGTTCACGCCGTAGCGCACGGACAGTTGCGAGGTCTCCGCCGCCTTGTCTTGAAGCGTCCGCAGCGCATCGTTTATCCACGGGTGCATCAGCATGCAGTCGTCCACTCTGACGAACCGCCGCGTCAAGCGGTTAATGTACCCGAGCATCCCCGATTGGCGCACTGTGAACCGTGCGTGGTTGCGATAGCCGAACTGCTGCGGGCTTGGCAGCGTGTCGGCAACCGAACCGCTCTGCAATGCAGGGTAAGCCGCCAGCGCCCGCTCGACAGCCTGTCGTTTGAGCGTCAGTTGAAATGTGTAATCGATGTGCTGCCACTGACAGCCCGTGCAAGCCCCGAAGTAACCGCAGGGCGCTTGGACACGGTGCGGAGACGCATCTAGCACATCTGTTACTATCGCCGACACATAGTTCTGGCGCCGCCGCCGATACCGCACGATGTTCGCCGCCACGCGCTCACCCACAATCCCGCCGAACACATTGACGCACCCATCCTCGAAGTGTGCCAGCGTATCGCCCAGCTCGCCCCAAGCGTGCAGTTCCAGCACGGCGGTCTCCGGCGCATCTCTTTGCTGTTCACCCCTCCGCAGTCGCATGGACAACTCTTTCGCTCCTCGCTTTGCATCCTGTTTTTCTTCCCACTTCCCTGCGACAAGAAAGCGTCTACGATGCTTGCCGCAGGTGTCATCCAATCTTACCAGTTTTTGCTTCGCGTTCCCGTATCTACTTGGGTAAGATTGGGTAAGGGCAGGCACATTACGCCCATCTGCAAACTGATAATTCCGCTGGAAACTGGTATCATAGCGGCAACGGCTTGGGTAACAACTACAAGCGTTTGTAATCCAGCACACTCTGCCGTAGGCATGGCGTGGGATTTCGTCGGCAGGCGAGTACGAAACTGTACGCTTACAGAGCACACGGATGTTGTCATTATTATAGGAGAGAGAATGGCGGTTGCAAGACGGCTTCCCGAGTGGCTGAAAGTGAAAGCCCCCGGCGGGCGCAACTACCTTGAATTGCGGCAGCTAATCAGGTCTGAGGGTTTGCACACCGTTTGCGAAGAAGCGCACTGCCCGAACATCGGCGAGTGCTGGGAACGCAAGACCGCTACCTTCATGGTGCTGGGCGACACATGCACCCGCGCCTGCGCTTACTGTGCGGTCAACACCGGCATGCCGACCACCCTGGATTTGCAAGAGCCGCGCCGCCTTGCCGAAACGGTGGAGCGGCTTGGGCTGCGCTACGCCGTCATCACATCTGTCGACCGCGACGACCTGCCGGATGGCGGGGCGTTCATATTCGCCCAGTGCATACGCCAAATCCGCAAGCGCACGCCGGAGTGCAAGATAGAGGTGCTGATACCCGACTTTCAAGGCGACTATGCCGCTCTTGCCACTGTGATGGACGCACGCCCGGACACATTGAACCACAACATCGAGACCGTTCGCCGTGTGTTCACGCGCGTGCGTCCCAAGGGCGGCTACGACCTGTCGCTGGAGCTGCTCGCCAACGCCAAGCGCATAGACGGCGATGCCGTAACCAAGTCTGGCATGATGGTGGGCTTGGGCGAAAGCTGGGACGAAATCCTAGACACGATGCGCGACCTGCGCGCTGTGGACTGCGACCTGCTCACCATTGGGCAGTACTTGCGCCCATCCGACAAGCACGCCCCTCTGTCCCGATGGTACACACCACAGGAGTTCGACGAGCTGCGGCGTGAGGGACAGGCGCTCGGCTTTCGCCATGTGGCAGCAGGACCATTGGTGCGGAGTTCGTATCACGCCGACGAGCAGCACGCCGCCGCCACATCACACGCCTAGCCCCCACGATGCCCGCGCTGTTTCTGTGCATCGGTTCTCTGTTAGACTGCGTAGAATGTGTGCTGCATAGGCTGTACACAATTTGTAAATCCCCGATATATGCGTTATAATGTGTGGTTATACATTACATATTATGGGCAGCCATTCGGTTGAATGGGCTGCTCAATGGTCAGAAAGTCATGTGCGAGGTAATTGCAGAAATGATCAAGGCGGGAACGCGATATGTTACTCCCAGCGGCGCTGAGCTTGTCGTAACGAAGGGAGGGGAAGGCGTGCTGACTGACGGCGACATCCCCCTCAAGGAAAAGGATGCCGGTGCATCGTTCGATGATGGTCAGGCTACCAGCGCCGACGCCCAAACCATCAACCTCGGCAGGCGATACCAGTCGGATGACAACAGCGTAACCGTGCTGGTAACCAAGGCGGGTCAGTGCGACCTGCGCTACAACGGCGCTTTGATGGAAGTCCAGCAGCCCCGCAAGCTTCCATCCTCCGACTAGCCCCAACGCTGCCACAGCACACCCACGCAACACGAAAGCCGCCTCTCGCCCGGGCGGCTTTTGCCGTGCGCCGATGCTGTCCCCGCGCTGACAGTGCTGTCGCGCCATGTTGTTCGACGCCGCTCTTGCTTGCCATGCATTAAGCCAATGCTCTCATCCAAATCCCAATAGGGCAGGGGAGAGGCTTTTTCGGCTTACTTTCCGGGCCAAAAGCGTCGTATCACCTCTGCTGCCGCGCCATAGTCCCGCTGTCCGCCGCGCAGAATCGGCGGCAGCAAGTATATGGCGCGTAGCCCCTCGCCGTAGAACTCGTCTAGCACCCCGAACGCAATGTCTATGCCAGAGCGTCCGCGCCGAAGGTCTTCGTACACCCACGATGGCGTCTCACCGAACGATGCACTGCCGGGCGCCATCACTTGCACACCCCAGAACACTGGCGGCGGCTTTGACCCTGTTGTGTCTGCGTAACGCTCCAAGAAACGCAGAGGGGCGGCGGGCGAGAATGTGGAGTTTGCTATGAAGAACTGTGCGCCTGCTGATACTTTGCGATGCGTGAGCGCCACTTCCGCCTCTATGCCCCGCGCTAGGTCGATGCTTGCGCCGACGCAGAACGCTGTCGGCGTGTCCAACTTGCGCCCTCGGAAGTCCACGCCTGCGTTCAGTTTTGCTATGTCGGCTATGAGTTCGGTGGGCGTGTAATCGTTGACCGCTCTGACGCGCTGCGCTTCGGGGGCGGTGAATCTGTCCCCCCGCACGACAACCACATTCTGCAAGCCCAGCAAGGCGGCACCTAGCAGCAGGCTTTGCGTCGCAAGCCGATTCATATCTCGCGTCGCTAGGGTGAACGCCACATCGTGCCCGCTGTTAGCGCGTACCCAGTGCGCCGCCATCGCAGAGTTCGCCCGTGCCGCTCTGCCCGGATTGTACGCTGCCAAGAGCCAGTCCGCTTCGGGCAGCGGCGCATCGGCAATCTGCCCCGACACTCCCCCGCGCGGCGGCGAAAAGTCGCAGATGAACAGAGGCGCATCACGCCGAGCCGCATATGTGTCCGCTATGTTCGCCATCTGATTGGCTCGGTACATGCCTGTAACCTATCCACGAACCGTTGAGGGCATTGAGGTTGGAGCGTCCTCCATCCTAACTTTTCGTCAAAGGGATACAAGGGACTTTTGCGATTTGCTTGCTGACGAATTTGACGGAATAACAAGGAACGGCCGAAGGATATGTGGCTCTGTGCCATGCTCCCTCGGCCGTTCATCTTGCTGCGCTGTGGGTGTTGGAAATTTCTACTTCCAGCTTAGTGCTCCCCCTTTTGTTGGGATGAGCGATATGCGGTGTCCCTGTTCGCACTTGTAGCGTTCCTCGCGCACCTCTCGGCGCTTGCCGGATAGGGATGACTGTTCCATCATCTGGTGGCAGAACGGGCATGTTACTAGGTATATCGCTCGGTTGCGGTAGCGCTTGAGCTGCACATGCGTAAGCGTGTTGGTGAGTTTCGTGAACCCACCGGAGTAGCGCAGCACATGCCTTGTTCCCGTGCTCATCAGGCTGCGCTTGCGCCTGTGTGCATTAGGCGGCACATACGAATAGTCCACATAGCCACATTGCAGGCACTGCGGTTCGTCGTAGTTGATGTGCAGCCGTGCCTCGCAGCGCGGGCACAATAGTATCTCGCCCCCCACACGAGCATTCAGCACATCGGGATTCTTCGGCATAACCTCAACGGCGTTCTGTGCTTGCGTATCCAATTCTTGCGCTTGGCTTACCATCTGGTTATCCTCCTGACACTTGTAGTCTTTAATCCTCGCATCCGTTGCCGCTCTCTTGCCATACTGACCGCCGGAAAAAGGCGCAAAAGTCCCCCTAGGAAATAAATGATTCCTTAAAAAACTGTTCCCGCTGCCTAGCGAGAAATGTCTATGCTTAAGGGCTTCGGGCTATGCCCACCTGTCCCCGGCTGGTTCAGACTGCGTGATGCAGAGTGAATTCTGACGCCGCTCCCAACCCCACACATCCTTCTCCGACCTGCCTGCGTGCATCAGTGCTCTGTTGCGGCTCTGAACGCTTTTGAATTGTCTTGAATTTAGGTTAAACTTTGTTCAAAATCGGTGTCAAGGCAAATGTGTGCGATATTGCTACCCAAAATCCGATTTCTCGGAGCGCCTACATCTAGGCGTTCTTACACGGGAACGCCTAGATGTAGGCGCTTGTGGCGCGCTTGTCGGATACGGCGTCAAACTGTCCCCCGTATTAGCCGTTACTGCCTAAACCATGCGGTTCACGCACTTCTAGTACCTGTAAAACCGACCGAATTTTGGAATGTTATGTTGTCAGTGATAGTACATTTAATCGTAAAAATGCGTTGGCAATGACGCCCCGACGCTCTCTCGCAGACCGCGGGGCGCGGAGATTTTGCGCCGCATTCCGTCGACCTGCCGCTCGCTGGCATGCATCAGCAGCCCTCCAAAGACGGCAGGGGCTGACGAACCGAACGATTTGCCGCCAAAACATTTGACACTCAAAGTTCAGACGAATAACATTTACCTTATGTCGCAGCAAGCGCAGCAAGCGACGCAGGAGTCGACACAAAGCAGGCGCAGGCATTGAGAGGGGAGCGTATGAACATCATCTGGATAACAGCCGACACCTTTCGCCAAGACCACATGGGCGCTTACGGTCATCCATTCGTCCGCACGCCCACGCTAGACACTCTCGCCGCCAAGTCCACCCGCTTCAATGCGCACTACGCCGGGGGCTTCCCCACGATGCCCACCCGCGCTGACCACGCAACCGGGCGCTGGACGATGTCGTTTATGGGCTGGGAGCCGCTGCCTGAGGATGAGGTTACGCTCGCCCAGCTGCTCTCTGACGCCGGCTATCACACCGCCGCCGCTGTGGACACGCCCTTCTACATTCGTGGTGGGATGAACTACGACCGGGGCTACCAGACCTTCTTCATGCATCCGGGGCAAGAGGGTTCGCCAACCCGTGTGTTGCAAGTCGGCAATCACGAATCTCGCGACATCCGAACCCGCTGGCGCAAAGAAGCCGACCACAACGCTCCTCAAACTTTTGCCAACGCAATGGATTGGCTAGAGCTGCACTACAAGGACGACTTCTTTCTGTACATAGACACTTGGGATCCGCACGAGCCTTGGGAGGCGCCGCCGTACTACTCCGAACTGTATTGGGACAACTACGATGGCGAAATCATCCAGCCCATCTACGGCCACTGGCAGGATGAACCGGGTTTCACAGCAGATACCGTCCGCAAGGCAAACGCCACCTACTGCGGCGAAATCACGATGGTGGACACTTGGATAGGCTACTTGCTGCGCCGCGTGGAGAACATGGGTCTGATGGACAACACAGCCATCGTGTTCACATCAGACCACGGCTTCTACTTCGGCGAGCATGGCGGTCTGTTTGGGAAGATGACCTTCGACAAGAAGCCTGATGGCGGCCTCTATCGGCACGGCGACAAGGATGCGCGCTGGGCGCACTCGCCGCTGTATGAGGAACTGGTCAGAATCCCGCTGCTAGTCTATGTCCCCGGTGTGGAACCCGGCGTGTACAATGGGCTGACCTCGGTCGTGGATGTGATGCCCACGGTGCTGGACATCGCTGGACAAGCAGCACCTGCAAGCGTGCATGGACGGTCGCTGCTGCCGAGAATGCGCGGCGACGGCACAGGGCGCGACTTCGTGGTGAGCACCATCCCATTCGCCAACCCGGGCGACCCCGTTCGCTCCGTGGACAACATCCGCCGCAACTTGCGCTCATCGCCCGTTACCACCGTAACCGCCGGCGACTGGTCGCTTCTGTACAGCATGGATGAGGGCATGTCCGAACTCTACAACCTCGCCAACGACCCCAAGCAAGAGCGGAACATCATATCCGACAACCTCGACACCGCAAAGGAAATCCACCAGTACCTCATTAAGTTCATGCGAGAAACCAATGTGTCTGAACACCTCTTGAAGCCTCGCTTGGAGTTCAAACTCTGAATGCAGCAAGCCCTTTGCCTGCAATCGGGTCCATTGCCTGATGAAACCTGTGATAAACTGAAGTAAAGACCGACCTATAGACCTATGGACTAGAAACCCTGAGGGAAAAATGCCCATAAACATTATCGTGTGCGTGAAGCAGGTGATGGACCCGGAGACGCCTGCATCCGCTTTCAACATTGCCGCAGATTCCATGAGTGTGGCGCCTGCTCCGGGCATCCCGCCCGTGGTTAATGGCTTCGACGAGAACGCAGTGGAAGCGGCTCTGCGCCTCAAAGACAACGGCGACGCCGCCAAAATCACCGTCATATCCATCGGAAATGGCTTCGTTATGGATGTGATGAAGAAGCCTCTGTCGATGGGCGCAGACGAACTCATCCTGCTCGACGACGAATCTGTCTCAAACTTGGATGCCTATGCCACCGCCACCGCTCTTACGGAAGCCATCAAGAGGGTGGGCGAGTACGATCTTATCCTATGCGGCAGGCAGGCGTCTGACTGGGATCAGGCGCATGTGCCGCTCGGTGTGGCAGAGATGCTCGGCTTGCCCTGCGTCACGCTGGCGCAGAAGATTGACCTTGCCGAAGATGGCATCATCGTGCAGCGCGCCCTGTCTGACGGCTACGAGGTCGTGGAGGCGCCGCTTCCCGCGCTCGTAACGGTTACCAACGAGTTTGGCGAGCCGCGATACCCCACGCTGCGGGGCATCATGACCGCTAGCCGCAAGCAGCCCACCCGCTGGTCTGCCGCCGATGTGGGGCTGGATGCGTCCGCTCTTGCACCGAAACTCACCCTGCAAGAGCTGTACATCCCTGTAAGCGACAACCAAGTGGAACTCGTCGAGGGCGAAGACGACGCAGACGCCGGACGCAAGCTCGCCCTGCGCCTGCGCGAAGAGAAACTAATCTAATGGAGATTTGATTTATGGCTGGGATTCTAGTTTTTGGTGAACTGAGCGGCGGCGCGCTGCAAACCATAAGCGGCGAACTGCTTGCCGTTGCACGCCAACTTGCCGACGCCAGCGGCGAAGATGTGGGCATCGCCCTGCTTTCCGATGGCGATGTGAGTGATGCTGCACAGCAGGCGATAGAGCAGGGGGCGGACAAAGCCTATGTGGTGCAAGATGCTGTGCTCGCCGATATGCAGGTGGACGCACAGCTCGCCGCTATGGAGAAGGTCTGCCGGGACACGCAGCCCGTCGCTGTGCTAATCGGGCGCACATTGGCTGGTAGGGACATAGGGCCGCGCCTAGCGTTTCGGCTTGGAGTGGGCGTGGCGCAAGATTGCCTCGAAGTGGGCACGGATGGCGGGCGTATCGTCGCTGTCCGCCCAGTGTACGGTGGCAATGCCCTCGCTAGGGTAACCTTCCCAGACGCCAACCCGCAGATGGTGGTGCTGCGCGCCAAAGCATACGAACCACTGCAGCCCGACTCGTCCCGCAGCGGGGAGATCGTTGCGGTTGAAGCCAACCTAGACCCGTCCGTGGTCAAGGCGCGGTTGGTGGAGACCGTTACGCAGGAATCTGAGGGCGTGCGCCTAGAGGATGCGAGTGTCGTCATCAGCGGCGGCAGGGGGCTGGGCGGACCTGAACCCTTCGACCAGATCGAAGACCTCGCCAAGCTGCTAGGCGCTGCAGTGGGCGCATCCCGCGCCGTGTGCGACGCCGGCTGGCTCGACCACAGCTACCAAGTTGGCTTGACAGGCAAGACCATCACTCCCGACCTCTACATCACCGTGGGCATATCGGGCGCAAGCCAGCATATGGCGGGATGCTCATCCTCCAAGCACATCGTGGCAATCAACCGCGACGCCGACGCTAACATATTCAAAAGCTCGAGTTTCGGGGTTGTCGGCGACTGGAAATCTGTACTGCCGTCCTTTATAGAGACGGTACGCGAACTCGTGGACTCTTAGCCCCGATCATTAGCTTTAGGGAGGTTTCTGCGTATGAACAGCGACTTCATCTTCGATGTGGACGGCATGAAGCAATCCATTGACAATTCTGATGTGGTGTCTATCTTCTTCCCGTCGCTCGGGAAGGCGCTGGTGGTAGACCCACGCTCCAACGAAACCCTTGGCCCTATGGTGCGCATAATGCCTATGGCGGCGTCGCCGCAAGAGCGCTTGCGTTCCATCCGACGCCACCGCCCCGGTCTGCCGCGCGTCCGCAACCTCGCCGTTATCCCCTGGACGCGCTATGTGGACAGCCTCGTGCGGCTTGGCATATGGGACAAGCTCATCGGGCGGCTGCAGGATGCGGACGAACACGATGCCGTTACCGAATGTGAATCCGCTCTAAATGCGCTGCGCCGCATGGAAAAGGCGGAAGAGGTCAACGCCATCACCGGCAAGAACTACCACACTATTTGGCCCGTCGAACACTAGGCAGACGCACGAATACGCAGAGAGGGCGCTCACACTTGCATATGTGTGTGAGCGCCCTCTCTGTTCTTTATGGAAATCCGCGCCGTTTACTCTCCGGCGGGCGCGCCGCACAAGATGTATGTCTCAAACTGCAAATCGTCGATAGAGTTGTACATACCTGATTCTAGCGTCCTCCATATCCATTGCTCGGTGTGTCCGACGACATATGGATAGGATGGATCATCCGGCGTGATTCCAATCGATTCCTTTATGAAGCACGCCACCATATCCGCAACTATCGCTAGTTCCTCGCCCGTAGCGTCAACCCGGTATATTGGTGTGCCCGAATAGCCCCGTGCGGCTGCATCCATCGTGACTCGCCTTTCCAGATTCGTCAGCCGTTCCTCCACCGCCGCTAGTTCCATGTTTACATCTGCGGCATCATCGACCGAATCCCCCATCGAGTCGATGCGTCCCGCAAGTTCGCCGATAGTTGCTGCATTCTTTGTCACTGATTCAGTGTCCCGTTCCAGCCGCTCTACACGCTCGGTGAGGTGCGCTGCGGCTAGGGCGTTGTTCTCCAAGTTGCCGATGCGCTCTTCGATTGCGCGCAAACGCGCCTGATTGGCGATAAGCTGGTCTTCGATGCGCCGCAAATCCGCTGTGTGGTCCTTGCCGCAAGATGCTGTCGCCAATGCCACAAGCCCGACGAACAGGGTAATCAACACCTGTTTCAATGGCGGGTTCTTCCTTTCGTTTTGCCTGTGAAACAAAAGCCGGCGGCTAGACAGCGTACTGTCCTGCCGCCGGCGAATGTGCGCCTGTTATGCCAAATACCTACGCCTCTTCCCGCTCCCTGATTTCGGTGATGATGTTGTCCACCAGATGCCCGGGTACCTCTTCGTAGTGGTGGAACTCGAGGCTGAAAGCGCCCTGTCCCTGCGTCATGGAACGCAAGTCGGTGGCGTATCGTAGCATCTCGGACTGCGGTATCTCGCCCTCTATCATCGTGGTGCTGTCGCCTTGCGGTATCATTCCCTGTATGCGCCCGCGCTTGGAGTTCATGTCGCCGATGATGTCGCCGGTGAAACCGTCCGGCACTACTATCTTGACGCTCATTATCGGCTCGAGCAGGGTGGGGGATGCCTGCTGAACGCCCTTCGTGAGCGCTTGGCTGCCCGCGATTTCGAAGCAGATGCCTGATGAGTCCACCGTGTGGTAGCTGCCGTCGAACAGGGTTGCCTTCACATCCACGATGGGGTATCCGGCGATTGCGCCGCCGACCATCGCTTTGACCACGCCCTTTTCTACTGAGGGGATGTATTCGCGCGGGACATTACCGCCCACGACCGTTTCGGCGAACTCGAAGCCCATGCCCCTTGGCAGCGGCTCAAGCGCCAGCCACACATGCCCGAACTGCCCATGTCCGCCCGACTGCTTCTTGTGGCGGTACTCGACGCGCGCGCTGCCGCTGATGGTCTCTTTGTATGCGACCTTGGGCAGGCGGAGCAGCATCTCTGCGCCGAACTTGTTCTTCATCTTCTCAACGGCAATCTCCACATGCGTATCGCCAAGCCCGCCGAGTAACATCTCGTTCGTATCGGGCTGGCGTGTAACCTTCAGGCTGGGGTCTTCCTCGACGATGCGATTTAGCGAGCTGGTCATCTTGTCCACATCTGCCTGCGATTTGGGGAACACAGCCATCTGGTACACCGGCGACGGAAACTCCAACCCTTCTATGTTGAATATGTGCTCGCGCGTGGTGAGGGTGTGCCCCGTTAACACGCTGTTCAACTTGGGCGTTGCGCCGATGTCCCCGGACGGCAAGGACGGCACCACAGTCTGCTCTTTGCCACGCACTGCGAAAACTTGCCCGATGCGCTCTTGCTGGCTTGCGCTGGCGTTCCAAATCTGCCCGTCTCCACCGAATGCACCGCTGTACACACGGAAGTACGAGAGCTTGCCGACAAACGGGTCGGCGGCGGTCTTGAACACGAGTGCCGCAAGCGGGGCGTCGCTTTCCGGTGCGAGTTCAGCGGGATCTCCGGTCTCTGTGCTCGCTGTTACACTGCCCACATCCGCCGGTGATGGCAGCAGGTCTACGATGATGTCGAGCACTTCCTTGACGCCGATTTCCGCAGTAGACGCACCCACCAGCACGGGTATGATAGTCCCGTCTGCTATGCCCTGCTTCAAGCCCGCAGCCATCTCTGACTGCGTAATCTCTTCGCCTTCGAGATACTTGGTTGCGAGGTCGTCGTCCGACTCTGCAACCGCCTCTATGAGGCGTTCGCGCGCCTCTTCCACATCGCCCGCAATGTCATCGGGGACATCGCTGTTGGGTTCGAGCAAGTTCACCACGCCGGAGAAGTTCGCCTCTGCGCCAATGGGTATTTGTAGCGGGACGCACTCTCTGCCGAAGCGCTCGGTGATGGCGTCCATAGCGCGCCGGAAGTCGGCGTTTTCCCTGTCTATCTTGCTGATGTAGATGATGCGGGGCAGGCTGCGCTCGTCCGCAAGCCGCCACATCTGCGCTGTGCCGACCTCAACGCCTGCCACGCACGAGACCACGATGACGGCGGCGTCCGCTACGCGTGTTCCAGATATGACCTCGCCGCGGAAGTCGGCATAGCCGGGCGTGTCTATTATGTTTATCTTGCAGTCGCGCCATGGGCAGGCGAGAATAGATGTCTGTACGCTGGATTGGCGGCGGATCTCCTCAGGCTCGAAGTCTGACACAGTGGTGCCGTCTTCCACACGACCGAAGCGCGTGGTCAGTCCCGCCTCGTGGAGCATCGCTTCTGCCAATATAGTCTTTCCCGCGCCCCCGTGTGACAGCAGTACCACATTACGCAGTTTGTCAGTAGAAAATGTTGCCATTCCGCCTTATCCCTCCAGCCAATTTTGATGCTAACACTATTGCGCACATTCTAGCCAAACCCGCAACATCGTGCAACAGTGGCGCTGTTGCGGGTAGCGTTTCCATTCAGGTGGTCGAAGACAGAAGCCCCCTGCGTTGCAGCAGTACCAGCAGGTTGTGAGGCGTCCACGCTGTGCCCATTCGCTCACGACGCCGTATCTCTCGCTGAAACCGCTCCAACCGAGATGTGGTCTTGTATCTAAACTGACCAGTACCCAGATGCGCCAGTCCCTTGGTCAGCGCCTTCTTACACCACATCAGCCCACGACCACTCGTCAACTTCACTATCTGTGCAGCCAACTTCCTCGCCTCAGCCAAGTCTTCTGACATCAGCAACTCTTTGGCTTCGTCCCAGCCCACCTCGCCTATGTTGCGCCTGTACTCCCTGAGCAGATGGAACTGGCATAGCTGATGGGCTGTGCCTCGGCCATAGACCATTCCGATGGCAGAGGCTATCGCTCTGTCTCCATCGCTCACTAGGTGGGCAGGCTGCCTTACTCCTCGCTTATAGGCTTCGGTCAGCGTGTCTTCCCAACTCCCGAACGACGCCATTACGCCGCCCTTGTCATCCCGGAACACCTTCATCTCCTGCTTCCCACGACGAACACCCACCCACACTCCATCCATCTCCGCCACATCACCTTTCAGCTCAGGTCGCTCCAACTTCTCCTGCTTGATCCACTTGCACAAGGTGCTCTTGGCGAACCCATACATCTCGCCGACCTTGGCGTAACTCAACCCCATCGCCGCCAGTCTCACCGCCTCTTCGCGCGTTTTTTTGAGTACGACTTGCGGCGTTCCACATTGCCTACTAGCTCCATACCGCTCTGCATATCTCCGCACTTCCCACATCTGAACACGGGCATTGCCAAGTTCACTGCGCCATACTTGGTGATGAGTGTGCGGCGATAGCTGTGATGGCGTGCCATCGCTAGGTCGCAGGCTTTGCACATCGGCTTGTAGAGCATCAGCGCATCTTGGAGTGTGTCTTGTATTTCCTGTGTAACGGTCTTTTCTGCTTGCTCTTCCAGTCGGTATAGCATACCCATTCGTTTCCCCCCCCCTCTGGTAATGTATGCCTCATTCTACAACTCAACCACCTGAATGGAAACGCTACCGCTGTTGCGGGGCACTGTGTCTGTGTTGGCACTGGAACGCTCCCCATCACGCCCTTTACCCCCGTCAGGATAGGGGTTCTTTTTTCACTGCTGATATAGAGAGTGCTGACCCTTTACCACCGATAGACTGACTGACTGGCAAACTGATAAACTAGCGCTCGATAAGCGTTCACTAGCCAGTACTGACCAGCAGCATTTTATGATGGAGGAGGCGCAATGATTGGCTTTATTGGAGGCACGGGGCCCGAAGGCAGGGGGCTTGCGCTGCGGTTCGCATTGGCGGGCGAGCGTATCCTCATCGGCTCGCGGGACGCCGATAGGGCGCAGGATGCGGCGGACAGCGTGCGACAGCTTGCTCCGACTATCGACATCGATGGTGCGCTCAACGACGCCGTAGCCGCACAATCCGACATGGTGGTCGTCGCCGTTCCGTACGCAGCGCAGCGTCCCACGCTAGAAGCCTTGAAGCCACACTTGTATGGCAAGCTTATCGTGAATGTGGTAGCGCCGCTGGCGTTCAGACGAGGTGTCGCCCGTGCTGTGCGCGTCGAAGCCGGCTCCGCCGCTCTGGAAGCGCAAGAGATACTGCCCGACTCCGTTCACACGGCGGCGTTCCACAATGTCAGTGCCCAAGAACTGCTGCAACCAAACAAGCCTTTGGACACCGACATAGTGGTATGCGGGGATGACCCGGACGCCAAGCGCAAAGTGATGGCGCTGGCAGAGACGATACAAGGTGCACGCGCAGTGGACGGCGGCGGGCTTGCTAACGCCCGCTATGTGGAAGACCTTACGGCGTTGCTGCTCAACATCAACCGCATATACAAAGCGCATTCTATGATAAAGATCGTTGGCATTTAGCTTATGTCGTAGGGGGTTAATATCCATCAGTTGTTCCACGGGTTAGTCGATTATCTTCAATGTCTCTGGTGAATATGAAAGGCAGAGAATGCACCTACGAGTTCTTGGCGCACACAATATGGAAACCCGCACGACGCGGATGGAGAGCCACCTAGTCGATAGCGTGCTTGCGCTGGATGCTGGCTCTCTGACTCGCGCGCTCACGCTGGACGAGCAGATTGCGATACGCGCCATCTTGCTCTCACATCGGCACTATGACCATGTGAAGGACCTGCTGCCGCTTGGCATGGCTGTGCGCGGCAGAAAACCCGCTCCGATAGACATCTACGCCATCCCCGATGCCATAGACGCCGTATCCGACACCCTTATGAACGGCAGGCTCTTCCCCGATTTCACCGTGTCTCCAAGCGCCGATGCGCCCACCTTTCGCTTCCACCCCGTCGGTTTCTACGAACCTTTCGATGTGTTGGGGTATACGGTTACGGCGCTTCCCGTTCCGCACTCTGTTCCTGCTGCGGGATTCCACATAGTGTCCGCTGATGTCAGCCTGTTCTACACGGGCGACACGGGCAGGGGAGTGAGCGACTCGTGGGAGCACATCGCCCCGGATGTTTTGCTCACAGAGGTTACCTTTGGGAATGGGAACGCAGCCGCCGCCCGCGAATCTGGACATCTCACGCCCGCCCTACTGGCGGACGCCCTGCACGCCTTCCGGCGTCAGCACGACCGCATCCCCCGAGTCCTAGTGTCGCACATCAACCCTCCATGGGAGGCGGCTGTCCGCAGCGAACTCGCAGAACTGACGAACACGACCGGCATCTCGTTCACTATCACCGAGCCGGATATGACATTCGATCTGAGAAGCGGCTAGCTGCAGCGCGTCAAGCACTCGGCTATGCCACAGCGGAGGCGTACTATGGCAGGCGACACAGCGTCGGGCAAGCGGCGAACAGCGTTCATCTATGACCATCGTCTTGCGGGGCACACGCTCAGCGAGACGCACCCGATGAAGCCCATCCGTCTGCGCTATACCTACGACCTGCTGCACGCCTATGGCGCGTTCGATGCACCGAATGTGTCGCTGCTAGAGCCAAGTTCTGCCGCCGTTGCCGACCTGATCCGCTATCACACGCCGGAGTATGTGGACGCCGTGCGGCGCATCGGCGCAGGTGAGCCGGGCGTTGACGCAGCGCAGTTCAACTTCGGTCCCGGCGACAACCCTGTCTATCCGGGTATCTATGCCGCCGCAGCGCTGTCAACCGGGGCTACCTTGACCGCCGTGGACGCTCTGCTTGATGATCGCGTCGACGCCGCATTCAGCATCAGCGGCGGGCTGCATCACGCCATGCCCGGCTATGCATACGGATTTTGCGTGTTCAACGATCCGGTTATCGGCATCAAGCGCTTGCTAGACGCGGGGATGCGCGTGGCATATGTGGACATAGACTGCCACCACGGGGACGGCGTTCAGCACGCCTTCTACGACACAGACGCCGTTCTGACCATATCGTTGCACGAATCTGGGGCGTTTCTCTTCCCGGGCACGGGCTATCCGCAGGAAATTGGCGCGGGCAGAGGGCGCGGTTTTTCCGTCAACTTGCCGCTCTATCCGTACACCGGCGACGATGTGTATCTGTGGGCGTTGCGTGAAGTGGTGCTGCCGCTGATAGAGCGATTTCGCCCTGATGCGCTTGTTACGCAGCTTGGCATCGATTCGCACTACCGCGACCCGATAACGCATCTGGCGCTTTCGGTGCAGGGACACGCTGCGGCAGTCGCCGAACTCGGACGGCTCGGCGTATCCAAGTGGCTTGCGCTTGGCGGCGGCGGGTATGACCTTCAAGCCGTGGCGCGGGCGTGGGCGCTGGATTTTGCCGTCATATCAGGGCAGCATTTGCCCGATGAAATCCCACCCGCATATCAGGCGGAGCACGGCGTAGCATCCCTGCATGACCCAGACGACCTCCCCATACAAGCGCAAGTCCAAACCGACACCAAGACCTTCGCCGAAGCGAGCGCCCAAGCCATCCGACGCATAGTCTTTCCTATGTATGGCTTGGGACGGTAGCCCAATCCTATCGATTCGATGGAAGACTTCTTGGGATGCTGCAGCCCGAATTCTCAGTTTTCCAAGATGTCCCGCAGCGCTGGTGTCAGCTCTTGCCACAGAAACTCATACCCGCTGTCTAACAGCGCGCGTGGGTGTAGCCTTGCCGAACTGAGCGCAAATGACGCCATCTCGCCCATCACTGCCCGAAGCGCAAATGCCGGCACGCTCAGCACGGCGGGACGGTGCAGCAATTCCGCCAAGACCCGCGTGAACTCGGCGTTCGTAACCGGATTCGGCGATGACACATTGACAGGCCCTTGTATAGATGGCGTATGCAAGGCATGGATGATAGCGCCCACCACATCGTCAAGATGCACCCAGCTCATATACTGCTGCCCACTGCCGAGCTTGCCCCCTAAACCCAGCTTGAATGGCGTCAGCATTCGGCGCGGCAGGTCGCCTTGCGCGCTTAGCACCACGCCGATGCGCAGGTTCACGACGCGAATGCCCGCACCTGACGCAGCGTCGGTCGCCGCCTCCCATTCCGCCGTTGCGCGCGCCAGAAAATCGTTCCCCGCCGGGCTGTCCTCAGTGAGCACCGCATCACCGCTGTCGCCATAGTAGCCCAGCGCAGAGGCGCAAGCGAACACGCTCGGCGGCGCATCCAAGCTCGCGAGCGCCTCACTCAGCAACCTCGTGCTGTCAACCCGGCTGCTGCGTATCACCGCCTTGTGCTCTGCGTTCCATCGCTTGCTCGCAATGGATGCCCCGCCCAAGTGCACCACCCCGTCCACGCCTATCAGCGCGGATTCGTCAATCACTTCCGCATCTGGGTCCCACTGTGCCTCACCATCGCCGCGAGAGGCGCGCCGCACCAACCGCACCACATCGTCCCCGTCCGCTGTGAGCCGCTGCACGAGGGCGCTGCCAATCAGACCGGATGAACCTGCAACCAAAATCTTCATAACCACTTCCTTACCCTTCTTAACCCGTCATACCCTTGCCCGTTGCAAAACCGTGCTTATCTACCTGCTGCTGATTAAGAATGCCCCAGACCGTGCCGCTATTGATTAGCAACTATGACAATAGTACAATTCCCCATTGTAAATGGTTTCCAACTTGTAATCTCATCCCATAATTAGGACCGCATCATCGTAATGTTCACAGATCTTTTCCGCTTGTTACCCCCCCCCCCCCCCCCCCCCCCCCCCGACTCTGCGCTGGTGGACTGCTAATATCCATCTCAAGGCATCTACTTTTAGCCGTAAAGATCCTAGCGATTGTCGCAATCATCGCCTTCCTGTTTGTAGAAGGGCTTGCCGACTCCCAAATGCGGGTGGCTGAGGCGCAGGATGTTATGGGAGACCGTGCAGCGCTGGTCGCATTGTACAACTCCACCGTCGGCGATAATTGGAGCAACAACACCAACTGGAACAGCAACGAGCCGCTGGGAGATTGGTACGGCGTTACCACCGACAGCAGTGGCCGTGTTACTGTAGTAAGTCTCCGCGAAAATAACTTGCGCGGAACCATACCGCCTGAGCTAGGCAACCTGAGCAGCCTGACCGGTCTGTACCTCGGCGTAAACTTAATGTCGGGAACCATACCCTCTGAGCTAGGCAACCTTAATAGCCTGGAATCTCTAGACATTGAAGACCAAAAGAGCATCGTAGTTGGAATCGATTCTGGACTAACGGGAAGCATACCGCCCGAGCTGGGCAACCTGAACAAACTGAAGGAGCAACTGGATCTCAGCGGCAATAGGCTGACTGGGTCCATACCACCCGAGCTGGGCAACCTGACCCGCCTAGAAAACTTGTGGATCAACGGAAACGGGCTGACAGGAACTATACCTGCCAATTTAGGTAACATGAGCAGCCTAAAGGCTCTGTGGCTCGACAACAATGCCCTGACGGGAACTATACCTGCCAATTTAGGCAGCCTGAGCAACCTGACGCAAATGTACATACATAACAATGGACTGTCCGGGCAGTTACCGTACAGCTTCACCGGGCTTTCAGCACTGGAACAGTTACACTTCAAGCCTAGGGTTGGGTTGGAGCCGGGGCCTTGTGCGCCGCTGGACAGCGACTTCCAAGCATTTATCCAGGATCTGGACATATTTGGCGATAACTGCACGCCGACCACGATTCAGTCTGGCACAGCTACGCCAGTGGTGGGCGAGCCAGTTACCGTGAGGCTGACTTCCCGGGAGGCCTACCTAGCACGCATTCAGGCAACGCTGGAAGAACATACCAACAACTCCTGTGTTGGCTACGACACATCGGGCGACCGTGCGAGCATCACTGTTCCCACATGGACTTGGGAGCGTGCCGATGCCGACAGCAACAACAATCTCGCACCCGACGACTCCACATGGGCGTCGGTTACAGCCGGGCAGCATCCCAACGCCAGCTACATCTACCTGCCCCAGTCCGGGGATGTGGGCAAGTTCCTGCGTGCCAGCCTGACCTACGGCAACCCCAGCACAACGGTTACCACCGCAGCTATCGGGCCGATAGAGGCATCCAACGGCGTGGCAAGCGGCGACATAGTTGCCGCCAACGCTCCCACTGGCACGCTACAGGTCGGCAACACCTTGAATGTGAGCTTGCCCGACGCCGCCAACGCCGAGCGTTCCGACGGCGCAATCAACCCCCTCCCCGAGCGCTGGCAGTGGGAGCGCTCCGACGACGGCAGCACGGGTTGGACCAATGTTACGCCATACCACAATTGCGGCAACCCCGACTCCGAGTACCCGCTGACCTCCGACGACGAGGGCAAACATCAGCGCGCCTATGTCTACTACAACGACGACAGCAGTGGCAGCAGCGTCCTCAAGCGAGGCGAAGCCGAGTCAGTCGGTCCAGTGGCAGCCGAGTAAGGCAGCGCCCACAAAGGTGCTTATTCACACCCTTGCGGTGATGTTGAATCAGGCAATGGGCAATCCTCCTCTGCAAATCTCTAGACTGCTCCACTAAACTTATACTTGCACACGGGGTTTCTTACCCTTGCCGCTGCAAGACCGTTGCTTATCTACCTACTGCTGATTGAGAATACCCGTTGTTCCCAACTAACTTTACAGCGATACGGCGCAAACGATATAATCGACCAAGGATGCTGTGCTGATATACTCATATGCCTGTATCAATTGTAACCGCAATTCGCACGATTGAGATTCAGAGTCGGCGTTCTTAATACTTACTTATAAGGACTTCCACTTGGCTATCCGAGAGATATTGCAGCTTCCCCATCCTATGCTGCGCCGTCGTGCGCGTAGAGTGCGAGGGATAGATCGCTCGATGTTGCGCATCGCCTACGATATGGTGGACACGATGCGAAATGCGGACGGGGTAGGTTTGGCAGCGAATCAGGTTGGCGAACTGCGCCGCATTATCGTCATCCAACTGCCGGAAGAGGAAGAAGCCCGCATATACTTCAACCCGGAAATCACGCATCGTGAGGGCGAGCGCCGTGTCGAAGAGGGCTGCCTTAGCATTGCCGGTTACACGGCGTATATCACGCGCTCCGTCTTGGTCAAGTTTCGTGCACTGGACGATAGCGCTGTGGCTGTCCGCATCAAAGCCGAAGACCTGCTAGCGCAGGCGCTGGAACACGAAGTGGATCATCTCAACGGCATTCTGTACATAGACCATATGGCGAGCCACGAGAAGCTCATCAAGGTGAAGCCGCCAGCCGCCGAATCCGACGCCAATCTGCCTTCATCGGACGATAATGCGAACGCAGGCACACCACCGTCATGCGATGAACAGCCCGACGGCGCAGACCTATGGCTGCCCAGCGAGGATGATGGGCGCAATACTCCCGCTTCGTTGAAAGTCAAGTAAGCGCATCAATGCTGGCATGCCGTATTTTCATTTGCGCTCCATCGCATGGCTGCCACAGGCGTAACCGCCATTACCTGTCATGAGCCACACTGCTACACCTAGCCACACGCCCTTGCGCCTTCTTCCCTCTGCTGCAATGCCCGTCACCGAGTGGCTCACTGCACAGCGCATACCCGCATATATCGTCGGTGGAAGCCTCCGCGATGCGCTGCTGACGCGCAGCATGTGCGACATAGACATCGCGGTCGATGCAGATGCGCCAATCGTTGCGCAGTCGCTCGCAGCCGCATTGGATGCCCGCTATGTGAGGTTGAACTCGCGCTTCCAAGTTGCAAGAGTCATACTTCGCGGGCGACAGGGCGATGCCCCTGCTCTGCAGGTTGACATCAGCGCGCTGAACGGCAGCATTGCCGCCGATCTGATGCAGCGCGACTTCACTATCAACGCCCTCGCCCTGCCAATCGCCGCCGCCGCAGACCCAGATTGGCGTAGCCTAGTCATAGACCCGTGTGGCGGTGTCCAAGATCTGTGTGTCGGAAGCGTCCGGATGACCTCGCCCGAGGTGCTTGTCGCCGATCCTCTGCGCCTCATACGCGCCCCGCGCATGACAGCGCAGCTCGACTTTGCCATAGAGGGGGACACCGCGGCAGAGATTGCAAAGCAGTCGGGACTTGTAACATCTACGGCGCCTGACCGCATCCGCCAAGAGCTGATGCTGACCCTACAAGCTCCCGATGCCCGCAAATCTGTCCGACTGCTGGACGAGTTGGGCTTGCTGTGTGCGATAATGCCCGAACTGGCGCAAGCCAAAGGCGTCTCACAGCCCAAGGAACATTACTGGGATGTGTTCAATCACCTAGTAGAGTGCGTTGGCTGGGCGGAGCGAATGGTCGCCGTGGATGCGAATGAGGTCGTGGACGCAGGTATGCCCGACTGTGCCATTCTAGGTAAAGTTCCGCATTTCGATAGCTTTGGGCGGCACTGGAGCGCTGATGTGGGCGATGGATTCGACCGCGCTGTGCACCTGAAACTTGCTGCTCTGCTGCATGACATAGCCAAACCCGCCACCAAGACGGTTGAAGCCAGCGGTCGAATCCGCTTCATCGGGCATCATTCTGAGGGCGCAGAACTTGCGCGGCATATGCTGGCGCGCCTGCGGTTCAGCAATCGCAGCATAGCGCATGTCGCAGCGATGGTGCAGCATCACCTGCGCCCCCGTCAGATGGCGCAGGGCGGCGAAATGCCCACCGGGCGCGCATTACACCGCTACTATCGCGATGTGGGTGATGCGGCGATAGACACGCTTTACCTGAACGCTGCAGACTATCTTGCGGCGCGCGGTCCAATGCTAGATCCCGTCGATTGGGACGCCCATTGCGCCTTGATGCGTCATATATTAGAGCGCGGGAGGGCGCAACATTCGCCCAAATCCTTGCCAAGACTGATTACCGGATACGATATAATGAAAAAGTTCGCACTTGCCCCAAGCCCTGCTGTCGGCGAAATGCTGGAGATAGTAGAGTTGGCGCGGGCGAGTGGCGAAGTAACTACGAAGACGCAGGCGCTGGCGCTACTTGATGCCCGCCTTACGCGTGGAGGTGACGGGTGCGAAGAAACGCAAGAGCATTGATTCTCATTGCGCTGCTGGTTGTGGCAGCGGGGCTGTTGCTCGGCTTCCAGACCATCAGCATCGGCGGCTTCGAGCGCGGCGGTAATACCCTGCTCGGACTTAGCCTCGGGTTGGACTTGCAGGGTGGCAGCCACCTCGTCTATCAAGCCGAACTTATCACTGAAGGTGGGGAAGCCCGCCCGCCGTCGCTTGAAGAACTCACCAGCCTGCGCCGCATCATCGAGCGCCGCGTCAACGCATCTGGCCTCGGTGAACCCATCATCCAGATACTTGGCGACGACCGCTTGCTCATCCAGCTCCCCGGCGTCCGCGACTCTGCGCGCGCCAAGCGCATCATCGGCGAGACGGCGCGCTTGGAGTTCAAGCACCGCAAGCTCAATCAGCTGCGCGACCTCACGGGCGAGGGCATCTTGACCCAAGCCGACATCGTGAGCGTTACCGCAGAGCCGTTGCCCGACGAACTTGCCGCCGAAGCCGACAGCGCCATAACCCCGGTTACCACGGCCGCTCCTGCCGACGCCTCGCCAGCCGCAGATGAGACGCCCGAGCCTGCCGCCGAAGAGGATGTGCAGCAGGATCCCGTACCGGTCATCGTTGTAGAATTCACACCTGAAGGCGCAGTAAAGTTCGATGAGGTGGTTGCGCGCCTTGAGGATAGCCTGCAAGCCTTCAACACTGGCGGTATTCCTAGCAGTCTGAGCGTTACCATTCAGGGCAATGAGCCTATCGTCAGCGATGTGCTGTCTGTGCTCATACGCAAGATCGATGGCACGAACCGCTATGTCATCCCGTTCCCGCAGGCGCAGTTTGGGGCGGAGGATGCTGAAGCATACGACCTCGCTCGCGCACAGAACGCCGTCGGTGACAGCCCGACCATTACATTCATCGAGCGTCAGGGACAGATAGATGAGGACTTCGGATTGGGCGGCGACAACCTGTCCCGTGCATACGCCAGCCTGCACGCCGCCAGCGACCAGCCCATCATCAACCTTGAGTTCGACAGCACGGGGACGCGTCTGTTCGGTGAAAAGACAACGGAAATCGCAGGCAGCACCGCCGACTCCATCGCCATATTTCTCGACGACCAAGAGCTTATCGCCCCCGTGGTACGCCAGCCAATCACGACTGGCACCGCCATCATAGAGGGCAGTTTCGCCCTTGAAGAGGCGCAGGACATCGCTCTCCAGCTCGAGGGTGGTCGCTTGCCCGTGCCCATCACGCTCATACAGGAGCGCAGCGTGGACGCCATTCTTGGCGCCGATTCGCTCGCCAAGAGCGTGGTGGCGGGCGCTGTGGGATTGTGCCTCGTGTTCTTGTTCATGACGCTCTACTACCGCGTGCCGGGGTTTGTGGCGTCGATTGCGCTGCTAATCTACGCTGCGATGGTGCTCGCCATATTCAAGGCACTGCCCGTAACGCTCACGCTGTCTGGCGTTGCTGCCACCATCCTGTCGGTGGGCATGGCGGTTGACGCCAATGTGCTGATATTCGAGCGCATGAAAGACGAACTCCGTAACGGGCGCACCCTGATGGGGGCAATCAACATTGGGTTCAACCGCGCATGGCCTGCTATCCGTGACAGCAATGTGTCCACGCTCATCACCTGCGGCATCCTGTTCTACTTTTCCAACCAGTTGGGAACGACCATCGTACAAGGGTTCGCTGTAACACTCGCCATTGGTGTGATGGTCAGCATGTTCTCTGCTATCGTGATCAGCCGCACAATCCTTCGCGTCATCGCCGCAACTCCGCTCGCGCGTCAGCTCGGCGCATTTGTCCCCACAGGGGCGTCTGACCTGCCGCAGCGAGCGCCTTCAACAGCCGTTCAGAGGAGCTAAAGTTTTGGACTTCGTAGGCAAGAGACCCTGGTTTTTTCTGCTATCGCTGCTGGTCATCCTGCCCGGCGTGGCGTTCCTGATAATCAACCCCGGCTTGAAGACGGGTATCGACTTCACCGGCGGCTCAACGATGACACTCGGCTTCGATGCGCCCGTCTCCCAGCAGGCGCTGCGTGAGCAACTCGCGGCGCAGGGTGAACTGGATTCCACGGTTCAGAACCTCGGCGACAACCAGTTCTTCGTCCGTACCCGCGAACTGAGCGAAGAGCGCAAGGACGAGATAGTCAGCTCGCTGGAAGCCAGCTTGTCCCCGGACGGCGTGGATGTGCTGTCGTTCGACCTCGTGTCGCCGGTGGTGGCGCAAGAGACGGTTCTCAACGGCGCATATGCGGTCATAGCCGCCGCTGTGGGCATCTTCCTGTACCTGTGGTGGGCGTTTCGCAGCGTCCCGCAGCCGTTCCGCTATGGCGTGGCGGCAATCATCGCGTTGCTGCATGATGTCATCATCGTGGTCGGCATATTCGCGATACTGGGCTACTTCCTAGATGTGGAAGTGAACACGATGTTCCTCATCGCCGTGCTGACAGTCATCGGCTACAGCGTCAATGACACCATCGTGGTGTTCGACCGCCTGCGGGAGAATGTCATCAACTTCGGCAGTCGCAGCTTTGTCCAGAATGTCAACATCAGCATATCCGAGACTCTGGGACGGTCGATGAACACGAGCCTGACCCTGCTGTTCACGCTAATGGCGCTGTTCCTGTTCGGCGGCGCGACGATACGGGGGTTCCTAATCGTGCTGCTCATCGGCGTCGTAGCCGGCACATACAGCTCCATTGCCATAGCGAGCCAAGTGCTGGTCGTATGGGAAGCCGGCGACATCCCGCGCTTGCTAGGCAGACGCCGCTCCGAAGCCGTCGCTGGGTAAGCAGGGTAGGTGGGGTAGACACGGATGGGGGGAGGGGATAGCGTTTCCATTCAAATGGCGGAATGACAGAAGCCCACGCCGCTGCAGCCGTATCAGCGGGTTGTGATGCGTCCACGCTGTGCCCATTCGCTCCTGACGCACTATATCTCGCTGAAACCTCTACAGCCGCGAGATGTGGTCTTGTGTCTAGGCTGACTAGTAGTCAGATGTGCCAGTTCCTTGTCCAGCGCCTTCTTGTTTGAGATGTGGATGGCGTTGCAGTAGTATTCCACCCGCTATGGAGCGAATCAAGGCCGATGGCTTACAATCCCCTCAGGAACTCGATAGCCCGTAAAAGACCAACCCAAGTTACTAACTTGGTTACGCCGCTATGGATGCGACTTACGCTTCTTCGTATTCCCGACTGGGTAGACGGTACTGCTGATGCCGGCTTATCCAACGGCAGCTCAGAGTCCAGAAATTCTGCGGCCCTTCGTGCAACATCGGAAACTTGGTGTATCTCACGCTCCAAAGTTAACGTCTCCAGCCGGTTCCTGACAAGTTCGTGATTGCCGGGGAAGAAGCGGGCAGGGTCGTTCATCAATTCCCGATGCAACAGAAAGGCGCCATCCCCGTCCCCCGAGAATGCCCCGATGTTGAGGTCAATGGGTAGTACCGGCTTTCCGGCAGCTAGCATATCCATACCGCAAATGTAAGTTCCCTTTCCTCCGCCTACCGCCACCATGGCGTCGGCAAGCTCAACCTGAATCTCTCGGTACCTCCCCCCGGTATATTCCTCTCTCCTGATGCGTTTAACCTCTACCACATCCCGTTGCTGCAAATTGCTCAACATACGCGAATTACCATCGCTTATCCTGCTTCCCACAACATGGGCGGGCATCACTATCCGTGCGCACTTTCTGGGGCCTTCGGTAGTGCTCTCCACGTACCGTTCCACTTCCCGCAGTGCTACCCAGTCAAAAATTCGGGATACACCTCTGGCGTCTAGGGTTGCTGAGTCGTCGGATGCCAGCATCACTAACCCTCCCCCACGCCGCAGAACTTCGCCAATGAAATATTCGACAAACTCGACGGCCAAGTCTAACTTGGTTTCAGGACAGGACTTGCTTGCGCTACCACTAATCAGTATAAACTTCCCTTTCATTAGGGCAGTTGACTCCTCCACCTAAATGTCGAACAGGTTATTGATGTCCGCCTGGGACTTGCAGTTGTTGATGCTGTCTCGCATCTTCCTGAAGTTGGCTGATGCCCTCTGACGAGCGGCGCTTCCCTTGCCGCCCATGTAATCGTCAACATGCCTCGATTGGCCAGTAGAGTCCTTGATAGGCTGCTGTACCGCCGTCGATGAGTAGTCCGTTAAGTGACTTACCATGCTCTTCAGGTCAGTAGGTCCACGGTAGTTCTTGAATACCTCTACGGCCAGAGATTCTATATGATAGCCGGCAATCTTGTCCCGGTCGCTCCGTATGAGACGATGGGCAAGAGCCTTAGTCAACTTGATGGCAGGTATAACCTGTCCTCGGTTAGCCTTGTTCACTTGAGTGATCTTTTGGGCGAACCTCTCTGGATGTATAACGCCGCTCCACTTGTTACGAGTGGGGTTTGCAACCCTATATCCGTTCCTTGTTCGTATTGCAGGGAGTACCTGAATTTCGATGCCGTCGGAATATTCAACCGTTACTGCCAAGTCGCCGGACCGGACCATGGTATTGGGCAGGCGCTGCTGGATCAACTCCGCCATCTTTTGGATAACAGCCCTTGGGCTTTGGCCCGAATAAGTCGAGTCATTGATCCTGGCAAGAACATCCACGTCGCTCAGTCCATTCACATAAGTATGACGACTCAACGAACCGCCAAACCTAGTGGGCAGCACGTCGTAGTTGGTCTGCTCCAAAGCATCTCGCAAAACCTGAATATGCCGGTTAATCGTCTCCGTGTCCCGGTTGTTATAGTCGCGCAGAAGATCGCGCAAGCAACCGTTTATCTGCTCGTCGGTTAAAGTTGGCATGGACCGCGGTACGAAGCGGCCACCGCTTCCGCCCATATCCTACTCCTAATAATTCCGAATTTCGGACCCGGCGATTTCGGCGATATGCGCCGCTTTGCTGGCCAAGGGAAACTCCTCTATCAAGGCATCAAGACAACCACTTGCAGCGTACTCTCGCATTGCCTCTTGTAGCCGGAATAATAGCGTCAGATTGTAGGTACATTGTAATATCAGGAGATCCCAGTCCGTCAAGTTCCATTTCATATCCTCCAACACTGATTCGTCAATCGGAGCGGAACCTTCCTCTCGGAAGGCCAACCGGAGCCAATTGAGTCCATCGAAGATGTCGGCGCCGCAGAAGAAGTAGGTCAGAACCTCATAAGGATTTATCGCCCCGAAGACATGAATTGGCGTGTTTAGTCCGGCATCGTTCAACATGTCGCGTAGCATTACGATGGAACGGCACTTCTTCAAGAAAGAATCACCAGATTCGCGGGCAGTAATTCCAATAGCGTCGAACTGCTTGAGCGCGTCCAAGTGTTGGCTTAGCTTCGGAATGTTGACCAACTCTGCCGAATCTGTGGGTTTCACCAGGAAGTCCGAAGCTGTATGGTGCGCAAGGGAGAAATCTTCGGACGCTCTCTCGATTTGGTCTTCCAATGCGCCAATGTGGTCGAAATTGATGAGCATGGTGTTGCCGCCTTCACCAATGCTATTCACCACTTCATGATACTGCTCCCTGGTCCAGTCAGGGGCCGATGAAGGTGTGTGCCGATCACCGGAGTCAATCCATCCCTTCTTGGTCTCGTACAAGCCACTGTCAAGAATGACGACATTGACCATATCGGCCACGCCCACGGGGATGCGCCCCCCAGCCACGTCGAAGGAGCTCACGAGGCATACGCCATATAGCTTATGTCGGAATTCTTCCCAAATGTCCGATATGTGGAGAAACCCTCGGCTAGAAAAGGACGGCGCGATGAGCGGCGTCGCAATTCCTAGTTTATGGACTCTGCGTATCTGGGCGTGTGGACATTCAACTTCCATAATGTTCAATCCTATCACGACAAGATGGGCACTCCCCGCAGGCGGGTACGTTCTGCCCCTCGCAGCTATGAGTTAGGTGCAGCGGCACAGAGTTCTCTTTAGCGAATCCGATGACTTCAGCCTTGGTATGTGCCACGAATGGCACAGAAAGGGTGACGGTACCCCCGGAATAGCCGTTCAGAAGCCGTTGCATATCCCTAATGAAGAGTGGCGTCGTGTCGTAGTAGTTGGAGAGTGCGTGAATTCCCAAAGCGACAATCAGCGGCCTGTGGGTGATGGTCGCGGCCGCCGTCAGGGCGAACAAGGCGTTCCTACCGAAGAACTCCCCTTGAGTTGAGGCAAGTCTGAACCCCAAGTCCACCCGGTTAATTTCAATCTGATAGTGGCTTGCCATACGCTGGGCGGCTGCCCATTCGCTTTGTGCCGCAGGTTGCCCATAGTCCACGAACATTCCGCTTAGGACCGCTCCAAGGTCTTGGCAAGCAACTACGGCCGCAGACGAATCAATGCCCCCGCTCATCAAGACTACGCAGCGTTTATCTCTAACCGGAACCATAATCATCCGCCCATCCTTGAACATTGCCCCGTGCACTTACGCAGGGCTGTAGGGTGTTGTGAAGATCTTCAACCGCACCCTTGTTGTTGTCGTCCAAAGCCGAAATGTCAAAGAGGAACTTGTCCACGCTGTGCCCATTCGCTCCCGACGCCTTATCTCTAGCTGAAATCGCTCCAACCGAGATGTGGTCTTGTACTCTCTGTGTAACAGTCTTTTCTGCTTGCTCTTCCAGTTGGTATGGCATACCCATATTCGTTTATCCCCTCTGGTAATGGCTTATGCTTCATTCTACAACTCAACCATCTGAATGGAAATGCTACCTCTTGGTGTCTGAAATGGCGATTTTCAGTCCGAAGATTCTGAATGTCAACACAGACTAGGCTCTGGCGCCGTTTCCGACACTAACGCTGCCCCTAACACAAGGGGGATAGGCGCTTTTGATTTGAGGCTACCCCACTATGGATGGGCGTTGAATAGCGGGGGCAAGAAGTGTATCTTGTAGCGGTGGACATCCCACATCATGCGGCGGCAACTCGCGATTGGCGATGCGCGGACATATTTTCTTCGCAAAGACGACGATAGCACGGTAAGAGAGGCTGGGATATGGTTATAGGCATGCACCATACGGGATTTGTGGTGAGCGACTTGGACGCATCTGTGCGCTTCTACGAGGATGTGGTCGGGTTGACGCTGCTGGGCAGGCGCGAGCGAGACGGCGCTTCCATATCGCAGATACTCGGCTACGAGAACACGCACATCAAGATTGCCGAGTTCCACTATGGCGATGGGCATCAGTTGGAGCTGATAGAGTATGTGAATCCGCCGGGCAGCGAGGCGCACATCCGTGAGCGCAACGGGTTCGGGGCGTCGCACATAGCCTTCGTTGTGGAGGACATTTTTGCGGCGTATGAGCGGCTCACCGCTAACGGGGCGCAGCGTCTGAATCCGCCCATCGAAATCGTGGAGGGTAAGAAGGGCTGTTACCTGCAAGACCCGGACGGGAACTGGGTGGAGCTGCTGGAACTGGGCTGAGCGTCCGTCTGGCTTGCGTATGCACGCATGGCGCTGAAACGCTGTCATTAAGCATTAGCTTCGTCTGATGCATCGGGCGCACCTGTGAACGCATTCTCCCTAACTTGTCTAACTTGTACATACACCTGAACTTGGAGTTTCCCATCTTGCCAATACATGACATATGCTTTACCACCGCCGTCGATCTGGCGCAGCGCATCCGTTGCCGCGAAGTTTCGTGCGTGGAGGTGATGGAGGCGCACTTGGCGCAGATTGAGCGCGTCAATCCGCAAGTGAACGCCATCGTAACCCATGAGCCGGAGCGTGCGATGGCGGGAGCGCATGCTGCCGACGCTGCGCTCGCCGCCGGCGAGAATACGGGTGTGCTACACGGGCTGCCAGTGGCACATAAAGACCTCGTGGACACCGCTGGCGTCCGCACCACATATGGTTCGCCCATCTTCGCTGAGCATGTGCCGGAGCACGACGCCCTGATAGTGGAGCGTCTGAAGAAGGCGGGTGCAATTAGCGTGGGCAAGACGAACACGCCTGAGTTCGGAGCAGGCTCGCAGACCTTCAACACTGTGTTCGGGGCGACGCTGAATCCGTATGACCTGAGCAAGACATGCGGTGGCAGCAGCGGCGGCGCAGCCGTGGCGTTGGCGTGCGGGATGGTCTCTATTGCGGATGGCAGCGATCTCGGCGGTTCGCTCCGAAATCCGGCGAACTTCTGTAACATCGTCGGCTTTCGCACGGCGGTTGGGCGTGTCCCTGTTTGGCCCTCGCCGTTGGCGTGGTCGGCTCTGTCGGTGCAAGGGCCTATGGCGCGCACCGTGCAGGACGCAGCACTGATGCTGTCCGCCATCGCGGGGCCCGACCCACGCTCGCCCATAGCCATCGCAGAGAGTGGCGCAATGTTCAATCCCTTGCTGAACTCGCTGGAGCGCGGTTTCGCTGGGGTTCGCATTGCCTTCAGCGCGGATATGGGTGGGCTGCCCGTGGACCCGCGCATCGTATCGGTAATTGAGGCGCAACGAGATGTGCTCAGTGCGCTCGGCTGCGTTGTGGAGGACGCCTGTCCCGATTTCGCCGATGCAAACGAGGTGTTCATGGCCATGCGCGCTGCCGCAGTCGCTACCATGCTGAGCAATCACTATGAGGATGAGGACAATCGTGCGCTGTTGAAGGATACGGTGGTGTGGAACATCGAAGAGGGCTTGCGGCTCAGCGCTGTGGATGTGGGCAGAGCCGAGGCGAAGCGCACCGCCCTCTACCATCGCATCCGCAGCTTCATGGACGATTATGAGTTCATGGTCTTTCCCGTCAGCCAGCATCCGCCCTTCGATGTCAGCATACCCTACCTGACAGAGGTGAACGGCGAACCGATGCAGACTTACATCGACTGGATGCGATCCTGCTACTACATCACGGCAACGGGACACCCCGCCATATCCGTGCCCTGCGGCTTTACAGACGATGGGCTGCCGGTGGGGTTGCAGATAGTGGGTCGCCATAGGGCGGAGTTCGCCGTGCTGCAACTAGCGTACGCATTCCAAGAAGCGACGGAAGTTTGGCGGCAGCGTCCGGTCGTGGCGATGTAGGCGTTGCGGTGATGTAGGAATGACACAAGTATGACTTTACCCAATGTGCGAATTAGAAATTGAGGATTGGGCACGCCGCTTTCAGAACATCTTAAAATCGACAGACGAGGCAACTTGATGACCGAGATACTTTGTTACGATGACAGCTACTTGCGCGAGTTCGACGCCGTGGTGGTGAGCGCAGCGTCGAAAGGCGTCGTGTTAGAGCGCACCGCATTTTACCCCGGCGGGGGCGGGCAGCCCTACGATACTGGCAGCCTGACTATCGGCGATGCGACTTACACCGTGAAGCGCGTCTCAAGACGGGACGGCTCTCTGGTGCACGAACTCGACGGCTTGGGCGACGATACGCTGCCCGTAGGCGCTGCTGTGCACGGAACTATCGACTGGGAGCGCCGATACCTGCTGATGCGGACGCACACTGCGTTGCACATTCTCTGCGGCGTGGTGTGGCGCGACTATGGCGCACAAGTTACGGGCGGCAATATGCAGCCGGGCACAGCAAGGATGGACTTTGAGCTGGAGCATATGTCCGTCGACTTCGCTGATCGCATGGGCGAGCTGGTGAACGAAGAGGTGCAGGCGGCGCGTCCTATTGAAGTAGACACGCTGCCGCGCGAAGAGGCGTTCCAGATCCCAGATCTAATCCGCACCAAGATAAACCTCTTGCCGCCTGCCATCACCGAGGTGCGAACTGTCAACATCGTGGGGTTGGATTTACAGGCGGATGGCGGCACGCATGTCGCCAACACCCACGAGGTGGGCAAGATCAGCATCGTCGGGCATGAGAGCAAAGGGCGCATCAACAAGCGGCTGCGCATTCGCATCGGCGATTAGCGGCGAGGGCGCTCCCAGAACGGGAGAGTTTCGGGTGCGCTGCTTATCCGTGCAGCGTCTCGCCCAACCATATACATGCTGTTACCGCGAAAACGAAACCCCTCCGCTGCGTGCAAAAGTGCGAGGCACGGTGCATCATTTGGGGTACTTTGGCAAGGCACGAGAACAGAACAGACATGAGGGTTGATATGATAGACTTTACAACACACTCCGAGTTGATAATCCGTCAGGAAGTGGAGCAGATAGAGATCTTCACGGGGTTCGAGTCCGCCAATCGCTACAGCATCTTAACGCCGGACGGCAACCAACTGCTGTACGCCTATGAGGATTCAGGGGACATGAGCCGTCAGTTTATGGGCACGCATCGCCCGCTGTCCATCCATATAGTGGATAACAGCCGCCAACCCGTGTTGGAAGCCAGCCGCGACTTCTTTTGGATGCTGTCTCACTTGCGGGTCGACGATCCCGCCGGCAGGCGCATCGGCATGCTGAACCGCCGACTTGGCTTAGGTCGCAAGTTCGACCTCGTGGACGGGAATGACCGCTTCGTCGCGCAGATTACCAGCGGGATGTTCCAAGCATTCACCTTCACCGCCAAAGACGGCAGCGGCAACGAATTGGGGCGAGTAACCAAGCAGTGGAGTGGTTTCGGGCGCGAGATGTTTACCGACGCCGACACATTTCAGGTGCAGTACACCGACGGTTCTACCGACCATGACTTTCGAGCAATGCTGCTTGCCTCAGCCTTCGCAATAGACATGGATTTCTTCGAGTCGAAGGGTTAGGCTGAATCAGCCTGCAAATTGTTTCGCCGTAGCGAAGGCAGGGCAGTGTGGATGGCGTTGCCAAGCTCGACGACAAGATGCGTTGAGAGGGGAGTGGCGCCTGTACGGCGGCGATTATCAGTCCGCTGCGTGAACTGCCCCACCTTCATCTAGCGCTGCGAGGATGTCGTCCACAAGGGCGCGCGCCGAGTCTGCCGTGAGTTCTACGGCTATGCGTGCGCCGATGCCTTTCGCATCGTTCACGAAGTCTATGTTCAGCGTGTGGTCGGCGCTCATATGGAATGGATGGTCATAGTACACGCGCGCCTCAGTGATGGGAATCCAGCCCGGCGTACCCTTGCCGCTGCCCGTTATATCAGAACGCTGGATGATATATGTGCACATTACTCATTCTCCTATCCGCTATCCGCACCACTGTCGGCTTCTAGCTTATTGTGCGTAGTGGTTGGCGCGAAGGTTACTATGGGGGGATTGGCGTGTCAATCAATTCACAGAACCGGATTGCGGCTGCGGAAAGGCGTAGATGCTCATCCACTGATACGGCGCGCGTATCCCGCAGACCGCCGCTTACACTAACACCACATCGTTTGTGAGTGTCCCTATTGCCTCTATCGTGATGCTCACCCTGTCGCCCTGTTGAAGCGTAAAGTCGGGCGGCGGCACGATAGAAGTGCCGGTCAGCACAGTGGTCATATTCGGCATATGATTGTGCCTCTGCAGCCAATCGGCAAGCTCCTGACAGGTGCGAGCCATCTGCGAGGTGTTGGTGCTGCCGCTGAACACCGTCTTACCACCACGCATGATGTCGCAGCCTATATCAAGGGCGTGTGCATCTCCAACCACATCAGAAGTTACGAAGCATGGACCAATAGCGCAGCACCTATCAAAGACCTTCGCTTGCGGCAAGTACAGCGGATTCTCGCCTTCTATCTGGCGGCTGCTCACATCGTTCCCGATGGTGTAGCCAATAATCTCGCCCTCGTATAGCACGAACGCAAGCTCAGGTTCTGGCACATTCCAGTTTGAGTCTGAGCGTATGCCTATTGCGCCGAAAGGCCCTGCACAGCGTTCTGCGGTGGCTTTGAAGAACACTTCGGGACGCTCTGCACTGTACACATACGAATACACATCCGGCGTGCCGCTTTCCCGACGGCGCTCCATCTCGCTGGTCTTGTATGTAACGCCCGCAGCCCACACCTCCGGTGGCTTGAAGGGCATATCTAGCAGCATGTCCCCTCTGCCGCTCGAGACCTCGACCCGGCTGTATTCGTCTGCCGATCTGTCGGAGCCGATGATCTGCTGTGCGAGAGCGTCTATGCTCTGTCCCGTCAGCCACGACGCCAGTGCCAAGTCCTCCAGTTTCACCAAGTTTTGGCGCAGCGATGTGAGGTCGGTCAGCACCCCATCACTCGCCTCTACCACTAGTCTTGGTTTGCCGCTTGCGTCAACAAGCCTGTAATACTTCATTTAGGCAAGTCCTCTTACAGATTACAGAATGAGTCAGAAGCGGTTAATCGCCCTTGTTCGCCAGCGCCTCGACTACCTTTGCGGGCGACATAGGAAGCTCGGTCATGCGGACACCGATGGCTTGGCTGATGGCGTTGGCTATCGCTGCCATAGGCGGCACGATGCATGCCTCTCCCACGCCGCGCACGCCGTAGGGGTGTCCTGGGTTCGCCACTTCGATTATCACCGTGTCTATCATCGGCACATCCAGTGATACGGGCATCCGATAGTCCAAGAAAGACGAGTTGAGCATCTGACCCGCGTAGTTGAAGTAGTACTCTTCGTTCAGCGCCCAGCCGATGCCCTGTACTGCGCCGCCCTGCATCTGTCCCTCTACATAGCTTGGGTGGATAGCCTTGCCCACATCCTGCAGCGCCGTGTAGCGCAGGATTTCCACCTTGCCCGTTTCTTCGTCCACCTCCACATCCACGATGTGCATAGCGAAAGCGTTGCCCACGCCTGCTGGGTTCACGGTGGCGCGCCCGACTACAGGCCCGCCGCTGCCGTTCAGCCGAGCGGCGAGGTTTTCGAATGTGATGGAGAGCGCATCGTCTTGGCGATGGCGCAGCACGCCTTCGTCGTACTCCACATCCTCATGGTTCACTTCCCAAATGCGGGCGGCGCGCTCTACCATCTGCCGGCGTACATCCTGCGCCGCTTCATAGCAAGCCCTGCCTGTCTTAAAGGTAACGCCGCTGCCGCCTGCGCCGGAGCAGTAGCCGATGGAGTCTGTGTCCACCACGGCGGGCTTGACATTCTCGATGGGGATGCCCAGCACTTCTGCCACATGGATCGCCATAACCGCGCGGCTGCCGCCGATGTCGGGCGAACCCTCTATGAGGCTGACGCTGCCATCTGGGTTGACGCTTGCGACCGCGCTCGCTGGGCCGCTGCCGTTGAACCACGCTCCGCTTGCGACGCCCCTGCCTCTGCGCTTGCCCTCGCCGCTCGGTTCGCCCAGCTCGCTCAGGTAGTGGGCGTGGTCGCGCGCCGCATCGAGCATCTCCACATTTCCGATGCGGCTGAACACGGGTCCAGCGGGCTGGCGTGTTCCCTCTTTGGCGGCGTTCATTAGGCGAAACTCGATTGCGTCGATGCCGAGTGTTGCGGCAAGTTCATCGATGACGGATTCGGCGGCAAACGCGGCGGCAGGCGATCCGGGCGCACGATACGCTGCCGATTTTTGGGTGTTCACCACCACATCGTATCCCTCGATGTGAGCGTTGGGGATGACATAGGGTGCGAGCATCGTGCGGCAACCGGAAGGCACAGGCGAACCGGGAAACGCCCCTGACTCGTATATCAGGCTTGCAGACGCAGCCGTGAGTTTGCCATCTTTGGACGCCCCCATCTTGATGCGGATGTGTGTTGCGGATGTCGGGCCTGAACCCTCGAAGACCTCTTTGCGGCTCATAGCAATCTTGACGGGCCTACCCGATTTGCGGGAAAGGGCGGACACCACTGGCTCGAGATACAGCCCACCCATGCCCTTGCCGCCAAAACCGCCGCCGATTTCCATCGGGATGACTTTTATCTTGGCGATAGGGATTCCCAGCACGGCTGCTATGTGGTCGCGGAATGCGAATAGCTGCTGTGTGCTGCACCACACGGTCAGCTCGCCGTCGCGGTTCCAGTACGCTGTCGCAGAGTGCGGCTCTATGTAGCCTTGGTGCACCGGTTTGGTGTGGAATTCGCGCTCCACGACCGTATCGGCGTCCGCAAAGCCTCGCTCCACATCGCCTTGGTCGAAGACGAAGTGGTTCGCCACATTGGTTTGCTCGTCGCCATCGCCATACCCACCGGAGCGAAACGCCGGGCTTGCCATCGTGAGCAGGCGCTCGTGCAAGATGGGGGCATCCGGGCGCATGGCGTCGAATGCGTTCAGCGTCGGCGTTAAGACCTCATAGTCCACATCAATAGCCTCGGCGGCTTGCTCGGCTATGTGCGGGCTGACGGCGGCGACAGCAGCGACGGCGTGTCCGCGATAGAGCGCCTTTTCGCGCGCCATGATGTTGCGGGTGAAGAAGCCGTAGTTGACCGCAGCGCCTTCCTCTTGATCGATAAACTCGGCGGATGCCTCAGGGAAGTCGGCGGCTGTTATAACTGCGTGGACACCCGGCATCGCAAGCGCACGGCTTGCGTCTATGGAACGAATGTGGGCGTGAGCGTGCGGGCTTCGGACTACCTTGCCGTGTAGCAAGCCGGGCATCGCCGTGTCTGCGGCGTAGCGCGCACGTCCAGTTACCTTGTCCACGCCGTCGTGACGCACGGGCCGTGACCCAACGACCTTGAATTCCTCAGTGGCAAGAACCATATTCGGCTTATATTCCAGCATATACGCACCTCACGAGTGATGGATTTACGACGGCGGCGACATTGCGCCAACTTGATTTCCGATGGGCATACAATACCACAAAATGCTTCTTAACGCCCCAGCGTGTGCTATCATTAACACTGTGGTTGGCTTGCTAATTTCCAAAGCCAACCTTAAGGTATTAACAGAGCAGGGCAGCAGCACGGCCGTGCTCTCCGGGCGCTCTCTACGCCTATGACGCCCGCCTACTTGACTGACTACTCATTACTGAATACTGAAGAGGCGAGATGTATTGATGAACACAAGGAATCGTGTTGTTGTTACCGGCATGGGCGTAGTGTCTCCGCTGGGTGAGTCGGTGAACGACTATTGGGAAAGTTTGGTTGCGGGCAGGTCGGGCATCGGTCCGATGACGCTTGTGGATCCTTCGGACTACCCGTGCAAAGTGGCAGGTGAGGCTTCGGACTTTGATGCGAGACAGTACATCGATGCGCGCGAGTCGAGGCGGATGGCGCGCTTTTCGCAGATGGCTGTCGCTGCTGCTGCGCTCGCCATCGAGGACGCAGCTCTCGACCTTTCTGCGGAGGACTCGGAGCGTTTGGGCGTGGTGATGGGCAACGGCAATGGCGGCTTTCCCAACACAGAGGATAACGCGCGCATACTCGTCAGGCGCGGTGGGATGCGCGTCAGCCCGTTTTTCATCCCGATGATACTGCCGAACATGGCGGCGGCGAATGTGAGCCGGCTGTTCGGGCTGAAAGGCTACACATCTACCATCATAACCGCGTGCGCCGCCGGGACGCAGGGCATCGGCGAGGCGGCGGAGGCTATACGGCGGGGCGCCGCAGATGTGGTACTCAGCGGCGGCTGCGAGGCGGGGATATGCCAACTCGGGCTGGGCGGGTTCAATGTCATCAAAGCGCTCAGCCGCAGAGAGGTTGCGCCCGAAAAGGCGAGCTGCCCGTTTGACGCTGAACGCGACGGCTTTGTGCCGTCCGAGGGCGCTGGGGTGCTAATCCTCGAGAGCATGCAGCACGCCCTAGACAGGGGCGCAAACATACTCGCTGAGGTCGCGGGATACGGCGTGTCGTCGGACGCATTTCATGCCGTACAGCCGGACGAAGACGGCTCTGGCGCAGCGCGCGCCATGCGCTGGGCTATCGCCGATGCTAGCTTGCAACCTTCCGACATCGACTACATCAATGCACATGGCACATCCACTCCCAAGAACGACCTAGTGGAGACGCTGGCGATAAAGACGGTTTTCGGTGATGCAGCGTATGGTGTGCCTATCAGCTCCACGAAGTCGATGATAGGGCATGCGCTGGGTGGTGCGGGTGCGTTGGAGGCGGTGGCGTGTGTGCAGTCCATCGTGCACAATCGCATTCATCCCACCATCAACTATGAGACGCCCGACCCGAACTGCGACCTAGACTATGTGCCGAACAAGGCGCGTGAGCAGCGTGTGGACGCAGTGCTGTCCAACAGCTTCGGATTCGGTGGGCAAAATGCCTGCGTGGTGTTTACACGCTTCGCCGAGTAGCACGCTTATTACCGACCCCCCCCCTAAAAGGGGTGGTGAAGACCGCAGCTTTTTCTGTGTATAATCACTGCAACATCCGGGCGGTGTGCGTCATTTGTCATCGTGATGAGCGTTGCCCATACATGCACAGTATGTGGATGGATAAGGGTAGGGCGGTCTTTAGTAGGTCGACCGTATCCTTGCATCGACAGGCATGTCGAATGGGCTTGGGACTGGGGATGCCTGCCGATTAGCCAAATCGCTCTGAAAGCGTTACCATAGGCGCAGTGTCGATTTGCGTGTGCATCCGGCACGAGCACAGCAGGCGACAGCGGCGTGCGGCGTTATAGTGAACATGGGGAGTGCTATTATGACCGATGCGATTATGGGTAGTGGGGATTTCAAGTACCGTGTAGAAGCGAACTGGCACACGCTGCCGTCGGGTTTCCATTGGCGCGAAGTGGCAGCCGTAACGGTGGACGACCACGACAATGTGTATGTGTTCAACCGCGGCGAGCACCCGATGATTGTGTTCGACAGTGAGGGACACTTCCTGCGCTCTTGGGGGGAGGGCTTGTTCACGCGCGCTCACGGTGTCAGCCTTGGCCCTGACGATACGCTCTACTGCACGGATGACGGCGACCACACCGTGCGCCAATGCACACTGGACGGCGAAGTCCTGATGACGCTCGGGCTGCCCGGCGAACCCGCACCTGCGTTCAGCGGCGAGCCTTTTAACCGCTGCACACATACTGCTACCGACCCTAAGACTGGCGACATCTATGTCTCTGATGGCTATGCCAACTCCCGCGTTCATAAGTATTCCCCCGATGGCAGGCTGCTCTTCTCATGGGGCGCGCCCGGTACGGATCCCGGCGAGTTCAGCATTGTCCACAACATCGTTACTGACGCCGATGGATATGTGTATGTGGCGGACCGCGAGAACCACCGCGTTCAGATATTCGACTCCAAAGGCAGGTTCGAGGAACAGTGGCCGAATGTGCATCGCCCATGCGCGCTGTACATCTCGGCGCAGCAGCACATCTATGTGGGAGAGCTTGGCTGGGGGATGGCGGTGCATCGCAATGTGCCCAACATCGGGCCGCGTGTGTCGGTGCTCGACAGGCGCGGCAACACGCTTGCCCGGCTCGGCAGCGGATATGGGCTAGAAGACGGGCAGTTCATATCGCCGCACGGCATCTGCATCGACTCCGAGCGCAGCATCTATGTCGGCGAAGTGGCGCACACCAACATTAGTAACTCCGACGAAACCCCTCCCGCCGACCTCCGCACGCTACAAAAGCTGGTGCTTGCGGGATAGATGGGGGGCGTGAGTCCGCTGCGTGTGCGGCGGCGCTGGGAAGCAGTTGCTGCGCCCGAGTTTACGCAGGTCAATGCCAAAGGATGATGGGAATAGCCTCCCTAAATCGTGATATATTACAATTACTTGAAATGCCAAGTACATTAGACCGAAAGGAGCACACATGGCAGCCGAACACACTCATTCCAATGGGCATGCCCATCCGCAGGCGGCGGCGCAGATGGCGCAGGCGGCATCCGAATGGCTCGCCAGCCTATCCGACGAGCAGCGCGCCAAAGCCACCTACGACTACATGGACGGTGAGCGCGTCTTCTGGTATTACCCGCCGCTCAATCGGCACGGCCTAGCCTTGCGCGACATGGACGACAACCAGCGCAAGCTCGCCTACGCCGTCATGGAGAGCGGTCTTACGCCGCGCGCTTACAAGCAGGCGGTGCAGATAATCGACCACGAGACCATCCTCGGCAAGATAGAAAACGATGCCGGTGTGATAAGCTTCCGGCGCGACCCTGAGCTATACTACTTCACGGTGTTTGGCGAGCCGGGCGGCGCAGATGGGCCTTGGGCTTGGCGCGTCGAGGGGCACCATGTGTCGCTGCACTACAGCATCTGGGGCGACAAGGTTATCTCGACCACGCCGTTCTTCTTCGGCGCAAACCCAGCCGAGGTGCCGGACGGCCCAGAGAAGGGCTTGCGTATTCTAGGCGACCGCGAAGACCTTGCATTGGAGCTGGTCAATGGGCTAAGCTCGGAGCAGCAGCGGCGCGCCGTCATATACCCAGAAGCGCCGTATGACATCCTGACATACAACTCGTCCCGCGCCGTCTTCCCGCAGGAAGAGGGCTTGCCCGGCTCGCAGATGAACGGCACTCAGCGCGAAATGATGATGACCATCATCGGCGAGTATGTGTCCACCATCCGCGACGATGTGGCGCAGGACAAGATGGACGCCATCCGTGAGCGTGGGTTGGACGATTTCTACTTCGCTTGGGGCGGCGGCACAGAGCGCTTCACCAAGCATTACTATCGCATTCACGGCGGCAACTTCGTCGTCGAGTATGACAACCGCCAAAACGACGCCAATCACATCCACTCCGTCCTGCGCGACGAAGAGAACGACTTCGCAAACGATGTGCTGCGCGAGCATCTGCTGCTCTACCATGTGCTGTAAGCGCAGCGGTTGACGCCAAAGTTCCCTCGGTTCACTGCTAACGCGGGCGCCGAGGGATTTTGTCGTTTTTTGCAATGCTGATAGGGGATACCGAGTTGGGATAGGTCTTTAATTATTCGGCGGGGCAATTTATAATCGCAGGGATAAGCTTGTCCGCAGACATGGCTCGCAATTAGCCGTAAGAGGGAAGGGATGCGAGGACGAGGAATGTGGAGCAGGCAAGCGCCAATGAGATTTGCGAGGTGAAGGCATGGACGCTCAGGAGACATTTCGGCAGGCGTGGGGCAAGTATCCCACGGGCGTGTCCGTGGTTACATCCATAGAGCCTGACGGCAGCGTACACGGCATGGCGGCGAATGGCATCAACTCGGTGTCGCTGGACCCGCTGCTGGTGCTGGTGTGCGTGGGGCATGAGCGCAACTCATATCCGCTCATCAAGCAGGCAGGGCGGTTTGCCATCAATATCCTGAATGCGCATCAGCAGACCATTGCAGCGCATTACGCCAGCCCGGCAGAGCGCCGCAGCCCCGATTTGGACATATGCTTTCGCTTCACCGAGAGCGGCAGCGCCTTCATAGACGGTAGCATCGCCTCTATGGATTGCCGTGTGGTGAACGAGCATGTTGCGGGCGATCACACCATCTTCATCGGTCAAGTGGAAGAGATAGATTTCCATGACGGCGAGCCGCTCGTGTACTGCGCTGGGAAGTTCGCCGGCGTTAGTTGGTGAGCCACCAGCTGGCAGCGAGGCGTGCGAAGTTGCTCTGAATTTCGCGACGGTTCCTTCCTAGACGCTGTTCCGGTGGGCGTCGCTACTCGGCTGCCACTGGGCCGACTGCCGCGGCTTCGCCTCGCTTGAGGACGCTGCTGCCACTGCTGTCGTCGTTGTAGTAGACATATGCGCGCTGATGTTTGCCCTCGTCTTCGGAAGTTAACGGGTATTCGGAGTCGGGGCTGCCGCAATTGTCGTATGGCGTAACATTAGTCCAACCCGAGCTGCCGTCGTCTGATCGCTCCCACTGCCAGCGCTCTGGGTGAGGGTTGATTGCGCCGTTGGAACGCTCGGCGTTGGCGGCGTCAGGCAAGCTCACATTCAAGGTGTTGCCGACCTGTAGCGTGCCGGTGGGAGCGTTGGCGGCAACTATGTCGCCGCTTGCCACACCGTTGGATGCCTCTATCGGCCCGATAGCTGCGGTGGTTACCGTCGTGCTGGGGTTGCCGTAGGTCAGGCTGGCACGCAGGAACTTGCCCACATCCCCGGATTGGGGCAGGTAGATGTAGCTGGCGTTGGGGTGCTGCCCGGCTGTAACCGACGCCCATGTGGAGTCGTCGGGGGCGAGATTGTTGTTACTGTCAGCATCGGCACGCTCCCAAGTCCATGTGGGAATGGTGATGCTCGCACGATCGCCCGATGTGTCGTAGCCAATGCAGGAGTCGTTGGTATGTTCTTCCAGCGTTGCCTGAATGCGTGCTAGGTAAGCTTCCCGAGAAGTCAACCTCACGGTAACTGGCTCGCCCACCACTGGCGTAGCTGTGCCGGACTGAATCGTGGTCGGCGGGCAGTTATCGCCATCACCCCTGTCGTCCAGATTCTGGATCCATGCTTGGAAGTCACTATCCAGCGGCGCACAAAGCCCCGCGTTGGTACTGAAGTATAACAGTTCCAGTGCTGAAAGCCCGGTGAATCTGTACGGAAGCTGCCCGGACAATGCGTTGATATGCATGCGCATTTGCGTCAGGCTGCTTAGGCTGCCCAAATTGGCAGGTATAGTTCCTGTCAGCTGGTTGTCTTGAATCCACAATTGTTCTAGGCTGCTCATGTTACCCAAATTGGCAGGTATAGTTCCTGTCAGCTGGTTGTCTTGAATCCACAAGTTTTCTAGGCGGGTCAGGTTGCCCAGCTCGGGCGGTATGGACCCCGTCAGCTTATTGCGGCTGAGATCCAGTTGCTCCTGCAGTTTGCTTAGGTTGCCCAGCTCGGGCGGTATGGATCCCGTTAGTCCAGAAACCTTTTCGACCTCTAGGGTAAATGCACCCTCAAGGTCTAGAGCGTTCAGGTTGCTCAGGTTGCCTAGCTCAGAGGGTATGGTTCCCGACAGTAAGTTTCTGCCGAGGTACAGACCGGTCAGGCTACTCAGGTTGCCCAGCTCAGAGGGTATGGTTCCGCGCAGATTATTTTGGCGGATATTTACCCTAGTAACGCGGCCATTGTTGTCGGTGGTAACACCGTGCCAGTCTCCCAGCGGCTCGTTGCTGTTCCAGTTGGTGTTGTTGCTCCAATTATCGCCGGCGGTGGAGTTGTACAGTGCGACTAGCGCTGCACGGTCTCCCATAACATCCTGCGCCTCAGCCACCCGGATTTGGGAGTCGGCAAGCCCTTCTACAAACAGGAAGGCGGTGATTGCGACAATCGCTAGGATCTTTACGGCTAAAAGTAGATGCCTTGAGATGGACATTAGCAGTCCACCACGCAGAGTCGGGGGGGGGGGGGGGGGGGGGGGGGTAACAAGCGGAAGAGAGATGTGAACATTACGATGATGCGACCCTATCTTAGTGTGACCTTACAAGTTTGGAAACCATTTGCAATGAAGAATTGTACTATTGTCATAATCGCTAATCAATAGCCCATGGTAGCGGGTAGCGTTTCCATTGAGGTGGTCGAAGCGATAGGATGAGGCATAAGCCATCATCATATTGGGTGATTCTGAAAACGCCCGTGTGTTCAGGCTGGTGACGCCGATGCCTGCAATGTCAGCCGTTCTGGAGTCGGCGGAGTTCAGCTTCCAGCTCCCGTATGCGGGCTTCGGCTTGGAGGCGAGCGTTCCGTTCCTGTATGCGCGCTTCGGCTTGGAGGCGGGCGTCCCGTTCCCGGTCTGCGCGAATGCGCTCGCTGTCAAATGTGGGGATGTGCTGTCCCGTCGCAGGGTCGTACCATCCTAGCTCACCGTTCTCCCAACGCAGGTACAGGTTCAGTACGGCACTGTATCCCTGTAGCGAGCCAGCCGCCAATTCGGTAATGGCTATGGGTTCGTACTTGCCGTTCACTAGTCGGTCGCCAGCCAGCTTTGTACCGTGGGACAGACCGGTTTCATCAAATCGCCAGTACTCTGGAATCCCTAACGCCACATAGGCTTCCCGCTTTTCTCCGGTGTCAATGTGTCCGGTATGGGGTGAGGCTATCTCCAGTACAAAGTCTGGGGGCTTACCCTGCTCTGCGATGATGTAGCCGTTGCGTTGGTGATGCGCTACTGGGTCCGCATTAAAGGCTATCAGCAGATCGGGGTAGTGGCTGCCAGTTATGTTCTGGATGAGATGCGTGACCAGATAGTGATTGCCGGTTACTATTGTGGTTTTCGGGTAGCCTAGGTGTTGGGCGACATGATGGGCATTACCAGTAGCTGCTAGATGCTTGAAGAGTGTCATATTATCGGGTTGCCATGGCGGGTCGGGCAGACGGAAGTCATCTGATATGCGTAACTTCGTGATGCGGGTGTCGGCGGTGGTCATTGAGGGACCTCTGCGGCTTGGTATGACTGTGCTGCGGAGCTTCGTGGTGTCATTATAACAATGCTCGCCTCCAAAAGATAAGCGTATGGAAACGCTATCCCATTCTGACCCGTCGGCAGCGGGGAGTGCGGCAGTGGGCGTGTGCTTCGCAGTGGCATCGCAGGCTTTAGGGTTGGTACTTGTCGCCCAGCGCTATTTCCCAGCGGAGGTAGTTCATCATGTCGGCGTAGCTGCGCTCTGTGCCGGCGGGCACTACATCGCTGGGCGTGGACATTACGCCTGTCAGCCCGCGCTCTATGGGGTGGTCGGCTTTTTGCCAAGCTGCGATGCCGCCCGCCAGCACTGCCACATCGGTGTAGCCGCCGTCCACGAGGGCTGCGCCTGCGAAGGTGGAGCGCTCTCCGTCGCTGCAAGTTACGATGATGGGCGCAGACTTGTCGGGCGCTGCGTCTGATATTTGGGATTCCAGCCAACCGCGCGGGACCCAGTGCGAACCCGGGATGTGCGCTGATGCGAAGTCTTGGCTCGTGTCCACGAAAATTAGGGTTGCGCTTTCGGATGCGGTGCGAACCTGCTGCGGGGATAGCATTCGCACCTTGGATCGGGCTGCGTCGATGCCCAGTGGCAGGGCTTGGGGATGACCTGTCTGCAAGGCATTTCCAAGCCGATGCCATTGGGCTGTGCCGCCATGCACGGCGTAGACTTGGGGATGCCCCATCTGCCGATACCACGATGCGGTGATGGCGGCGCGGGCGCGCCCGTCGCAGCAGAACACGATGGGGCAGTTCTTCACCACGGCGAGGTCGTCTGACCGCTGCACGGCTTGCCCGCCCGGGAACCATTGGAAGCCGGGAATGTGCCCATCCTCGTACTCTTCCTGTGTGCGAACATCGACAAGATACATAGGCTCGGTGTCGCGGCGCTGCATCATCTCTTTTAGCTGCGGTATGTGCAGATACTGTACGCCGTCTTCGGCTGATATGCGGTCGGCATATGCTTCGGCGGAGGCGACGCTCTCGGGCGATGGCTGCGGCATCACAAGTCGGTCTGCGCCTGCTTCCAACTCGAAGCCGGCTAGCCGCCAACCCGCAGTGCCGTTCTTCAGCCCTACCACATTCGTTAGTCCCATTCGCTGCAAGACGCGCGTGCCGATGATGCTGCGTGTGCGCCCTGCGCAGTTGATGACCACGGTGGCGTCTGCGCTCATCGGCTTGACGATGTCGGTGATGCGGAGCGCCAGCTCTGCACCGGGAACGCTGCGCCCGCCGGGGATGCACAGGCGAGCGTACTCTTCCGGCGTGCGCGTGTCCAAGATGACGAGTTCGTCGCCGCGCTCTATGCGCCGATGCAGTTCCACAGCGTCTATCTCGGGGACGGCGTGCTCCACCTCCACGCGCTCGCCGAAGTCCTTGCTAGGCACATTCACGCCCCATTCGGTCGGCAGGTCTTCGGTAACCCAATGGTTGATGCCGCCTTGCAGGACGCTTACCCTGCGATAGCCGAGTTCGCTCAGGGTAATGGACGCGAGGACTGCGCGGAACATGTCATCGTCGCACAGAACGACATGCGTCCCCTTGTGCGGCACGGCGTCCGCAATGCGGTACTCGATGTCGCGGCGGGGGATGAGGGTTGCGCCGGGTATGTGTGCGTTGTTGTACTCGCCCGGCTCGCGCACATCTATGAGGGCGAACTGCTTGTGGCTGTCCGCTTTGAGCCAGCTGTAGACCTCTTGGGCTGGTACAACATGGATGGAGTCTGCGCTGCTGTGTTGGCGGTAAAGTTGGGCTTTGTGGAATCCGTCTGAGTACATGTGCTCACCCGTGTGTTCATCGTGGCATAGGGCTTGGGGGATACGGCATTGGGCGCACGCCTGCCCACACCGAGGCGGCTGCGCCGATTCCCTAATTTACGGGAAATGCCACGCCGTCTAGCGAGAGATCGCTTGGGTCGGATGGCGTCAGCCGCCGTCGGATTGTGCCTAGCAGTTGCTGAAGCGCGTGGTGGCGAAGTGCTTGATTTCGCCCGTTTCTAGATTGTAGCTAGATCGCTCCAAGCCGCGCAGGTCGTGTCCGTAAACATGAATCTCCACTGTTGGGCGGTCGGTGTGGTTGTCCATTTGGTGGATTTCGTCCACATCGGGGACTAGCAGCGATATGTCGCCGGGCATAACCTTGTTCACGCGGTCGCGCTCTAGGACGGCGTGGTCGTCGCGCTCGCCGTCGTCGACGCGTCGGAATCGGGTCTCTGTGATGCCGTTGCCGATGACGCCGATCATCCCCCAAGTGCGGTGGTCGTGCGGGCCGATGTGGTCGCCCGGCCCCCACACCACAGAGGTGATGAGCAGTCCGTTGTCGCCGTAGTGCAGCAGGTATGTGCCGTGGTTTGCGCCGGGCATCGGTATGCTGTACTCGGGTCGGATGGCGTCGGGGTTGTTGATGAGGCGTTCAAGGTAGGATGAGCCGCGGTCGAAGAGGACACTCTGCTCCGGCTGATCGTCCACGAGGCGCGACATATCGTGAACGAACTCATCCAATGCATACTTTGTGAGGGTCATTGTATCTCTCCTGTTGATATTCAATGTTCCATTAATGTGGTTGGTGATGTAAATGGATACCGAGTGTCTAGCGGGGTGCAAGTAAATGCTGCGAGAACGAGCAAGCATCAGGATAGCGAATATCGCAATGATAGGCAAGCGAGGCTGGGGGATGGTGTTCTTATCTCCTTAGTAGAGGAAAATTAGAATGGGAGGCAACCTCCATGCAGGGCAGAGTTAGTGAAGTGGGGCATCCGCGAGGACTATGCGCTGTCCCACTTTTGGATGTACGAATGTGTGGCAAACTGTAAGGCTGTCGGCTATGATGAGTAGAGATAGAACAGGGGAAAGATATGACAACATTCAGCACCATAGAAGATCTTGAGCGCATATTGCGTGAAAATGAGGATTGGCGGGAAAGGATACGCCGCCTGCTGCTTACTGATGAGCTGCTGACATTGCCGGAACGCCACGCAGAGTTTGTCGCGGAGATGCGCTCATTTGTCGCAGAGATGCACTCGTTTGTTGCGGAGATGCGCTCATTTGTTGCAGAAATGCGAGCGTTTGTTGCAGAGACCAATAGACGGCTGGACAACCTCGAAACGCATGCCGAAATAACCGACCAGCGGTTGACCAATCTCGAAGCGCATGCAGAGAGGACAAACATTCAGCTGGACCAATTACGGGGTGACTCGCTGGAGGGTAAACTCAACAGGGTGGTACCGCCGCTGCTAGCACGGGTCTTTGCCGTAAGACGCGTCTTCATCACTTGGAGCGCTCGCGGTTATGCACAATCGTATCGTAGCGAACCTTTTGACCAGCATATAGAAGCGACAGTTGACGCTGGCGAAATCAGCGACGCCGACGATATCCGGTTAAGAGCGACTGATTTAGTGGTTCGCTCGCAGCGTACTTCCGACCGCTCTACTGTGTGGTTTGCTGTGGAAGCATCAGGTGTCATCAATTTAGACGATATAAAGCGGTCGCGCCATTCTGCGGACGCTTTGCAGAAGGCATTCAGTCAGGATGCAGAAGCGATAGTTTACGGCTATCGCATACGCGACGAAGATAGGCAGCGGGCGACAGCTCTCGGTGTTCATGTATTCTTGCACAGCGATTAAGAATACTGCGGCGTATAGGCGCAAGTGTTGGGATGATTGTACACATCAATTGCCGTGGTTTTTGCCACCGCTTTGCGCTTTAGGTTGGGGCGGCTGGGTTGTCGGCGCTGGCGTTCGGTCAGTCAGAAGGATACTACTGCAGGATTAGGCATCATCCCGCAGCCGGTATATGGCGGTCTTGCCGTTGTCGAAGACCTTATCGAGGCTTGGGCTGAGCGCGTTCTCGAACTTGGCGACGCCGTCCGGGAAGTAGTAGCGCTCCAATTCGCCCAAGTAGATGTAGCGGACATCGTATTGGCGCATCAGATCTAGGGCGAGGGTGGTGTCTTGCGTGTTGTAAATCCGCTCCACATCGCTGCGCCTGTTGGTTACTGCGTGGCGGTAGCCTTGCCGCTGCTGTTCCTGATGCCAACCCCAGCCGACAACGCTCGGCAGTCCGGTGTACACGGACACGCGTCCGCCCCAGCGGTATGATGGCGTTACGCCCTCTAGCACTACGGGCGAGCCGCTGACATTTTGCCGCAGCCACTCTATCCCCTCGTAGTCTGCTGCCAAGTCTAGCCGTGTGCCGCCCTCTTCGCGGAAAAATGCGTCCCCGATGTACGCTGTCCCGTCCAATGTGAGCGGAGTAACATTGCCGTCGTAGCGGTCTGCCAGACGGTCGCGTGTGCCGAGCACGGGGTAGATTGCGGATGCGATGATTAGCAGACCGATTGCGATTATACATATCCTGCGCACTTGTGTCATCTGGAACAGGCGACTTCTTTGCACATTCAGCAGCCGCCAAAGCAGATACGCTGCCGCTATTGCCAGCATCACCCACACTTGTAGATAGAACTTGAAGATGCTGTTGAGCCGGTCTATGTCGCCCTCTACGCGCAGGAAGTCCAAGCCGACAACCAGCGCCAGCGATATGAGAACGAGCATAACGACGAACCCCAGCGCAGCAGCGTCTGCGCGGTCGCCGAAGAGTGCGCCTGCGCCGGCTGCGAACACCAGCACGAATAGGATGGCGACGAAAGGGACAGTGCTGCCAACCACGCCCAGAGACCAGCCCGTCAGCGCCAGCCCAACCAGCAGCGCACCGGCGATGCCGAGAGCCAACCGCAATATCCCAATGCTGTTGGCGTTGCTAGACGCTATGTTGTTGCCCAGAAGATCCACGATCGCGTTAATGCGGTTGAGAATCGCCCTGACAAAGCGTAGCCCCCCTTCTAGTAGCTCATCCACCGCAAACGAACTGATGATGAACACTGCCAGCCCCGATATGGCTAAGAACTGCCAAATGTCGGTGGTGTTGGTCGTGGCTTCCACGCTGTTGTAGAATGCCTCGAATGCGATGTGGTATGGCAGGAACGCAAGCGTCCCTACGATGACAACCACGGCTGATTTGGCGGCTGCGCGTGTAAATACAGCGATACCAAGCCCGCCGTGCGCCAAATACTCGGCAAGCAGTATAGCTGCCACGCCCACAATCGTATAGGTGGGCCAGTCCCATGTGTTTAGGGCACGCAGCGAGCCTATGACGATGCCGAGCAGCACCAAGCGCAGCGCTTCACCGCTGAACACGGCTCTCCTTACGGCGCTCATTGCGCTGACAACGCTCCCGCTGGCAGGCTTCTTTGTTTCGGCACGGGCGGGTGTCCGCCGAATCGCCGCAAGCACCACTGCTAGTGCAAGTCCGATTACTAACACCGTGAACGGGAGCGCCATCAGATGGGCGTGCAGGTCGGCGAACAGGAATGTGAAGAACGGGAACTCGGTGATTTCGTGTCCCGGCGGGTCGGGCGGCATCATGCGGCTGCTGCGCCAAAAGTCGAACTCGCCGTAGGGCAGCCCGCTGAGCACTCTCTGTGCGCCGTGCCATACTTGTATAACACCGTCGAGATTGCCCAGCACTACAACGAACATCCCGCCCGCAATACCCGCAATCGGCGGCGTCCAAGCGCGCCACTTTGCGCGGATGCTTTGGGATGGCGCATTGGAACTAGCCTTATCCGCGGACAAGGGAATGTCCATATCATGTGCTAGGCTATCCTCTGCGAGGGAAGTATCTGGCGATAGAGAAACAGCCTGCTTGTCTGAAAACCCAGCACTTTTATTCAAAAAACTTCTGCGCGCCGATTCAGTCAGGTTATAGACGACGGTGAATGCACCGGTGAATGTCATTGCGAAGTAGGTCGGAACGGCGAGGTTGAAGGCGATATTCGGGTCGATGCCAGTGGCACGAATTAGCATCGCAGTGAGGAACTGCCCCCAGTAGTAGTAGTTCAGGTAGCCACCGCCGAACCACGGGTCGTATGGTGGCATAATGGAACTTCGTAGAACTGCGTTTAGGTAGGCGAAGTCCATCGGCTTTTCGCCGCCGCGGTAGGGGTGCCAAAGGTCGGGGTTTGCCATCCGCACCATCACGAAGGCAAAGTACGCCGCAAGGAATATCGCCTCCGCTGTGAGCAGGATGCGCCAGCGCCGCCGCACGAAGTCGAGCATGTCGCTGGGGCTGCGGGCGAAGGCTATCAGCGACATCAGAGCCACCACGCCAATACCCACGCCTATGGATTCGCGTGAGAAGTGCACCCATTGCAGGCTTGCGAGCAGCCACACCACTAATCCCACTAGCAGAACGCCGAGCGGTTTTGCGAGCAGCCAGCCCCGGTCGGGCAGACTGCGGCACGCCACAAGTGTCAGCGGCAGCGCTGCCAGCGCCATCAGCTGAACCGCGACGAGCCATCCTAGCGCAGGGACACGGCTTGCGCTTCCGTCCGTCCTCACGATGTCGGTCCAGCTATCACCGTTGCGCTGAGTTGTTAGGTCTTTTGGCGAATACACCAGCCCGATTCCATCTTCATTCAGCCTGCCGAAATCTGTGGCATAGTCGGTTGCTGCGAGGGGAGCGCTGCTCTCGATGATGAACTGCAGATCTTCCCTATGTAAGCCTTCCACATTCTCAAATATGAGAACTTTGGGATGGTCATACACCGTGAAGCTTTCGTCTGCATAGCCAAAGTTCAGCCCCAGCGGGGCTTCTTCGGCATAGCCGCGTGGCGCTATGGGCGTGGGCAGGCCGGGACGAGCGAATGTGTCGTCCATGAAGCCTACCCCTAGTAGCTGAGGGTATCTCGCCTCCACATGCACGAGCTGATAGCCCAACTCCCCGCTGAACAAGAGGCGATAGTATTCGCTCGTGATGGGGTAGCGCTCCGGCAGGCGCGGGATTGTGCCGTAGAGGCGGTTACTCCACAGATACAGGTAATCGGCGTCTTCTAGCAGCTCAGTGATGTGCACCGTCTTGTCGTAGCCGTCGTTCTCATACAGGGGCAGATCGGTCTGGCGGAATTGGCTTATGTTGGGCAGCGATTCCTCCCAGTGCTCCTTGACGAAGGTACTGCCCGGCGGTGCGTTTGCGTTCAGCCATTCGGCTGCGCGAACTGCCGTGTGCGTCTTGCTGTAGACGCCGTTTATGTATGCCAGTGCATAGAACGCCGTTGCGAACAGCACGAGCACAATCAGCGCCGCCGCCAACGGGCGTAGTGACCGTCGATACTGTGCGGATGTGTCCCACAACGCAATCAGCATCCGCGCTCCGAACAGCATCAGCAGCGGCGCTATCGGCAGCAGGTAGCGCATGAACTTCACTTGGAACGATCCGGTGATGAGGAAGTACGGCACAACCCAGCAGAGCAGCAGAGCGTCTAATCGGGTGTGTTTTGCGCGTAGCGGGATGGTGATGATAAGCGCAATCAAGGCGATTCCGCTTGCGGCAGCCAGTGCAATGAAGCTTGTGGACAGCATTAGTACACCGATTGGCAGCGCCCATCCTACCAGCAGATACGCAACGCCAAGTGGCAGCGGCATCCCGCGTAGCAGCACATATATCAGCCCGCCCCACGCTGCTATGCCCAACGGCAAGCCGAACCCCCAAACGCTGATTTGGCGGATGTGGTAGAGATACGGCAGTGTGTCGGCGTACTGGCGAGTGTAAGGCAAGTCGCGGATGCCGCGCACCATCTCCGACTGCTCGTTGATATGCCGATAGAACACATCCCAGTCGAGCGGCGCATACGGCTGCGCCAAGAACAGCACCGCAGCAGCTGTCAAACTGCCCAGCAGTACGCCTATGACGGCTGCGCGCGCGCGTCTTGAGAAGCCTATGCTGGGCGAGCTACCTGCTAAGCCGAACAGGAATATCAGGTGGGCTACGATGAAGGGCGCAATGATGGGGAGTTGGCTGGCTTTGGTGGCAAGCCCTAAACCCACTAGTCCGCCGGCGAACAGGGAGTCTCGCAGCCTGCCGTCGCGCGCCACAAGCACCATGAAGTACAGAGCAGCCACAGCGAGCATCGTCTGTACTGTGTCTACTGCGAAATAATGGCTGAGCTGGATATGGATGACGGCGAAGGCGGCCAACGCCGCGGCGATCAGTCCCGTCCTACGGTCGAAGACGACAACAGCGATGCCATATATCGCCGCAATCGTGGCTATGTCCGCAAGCCCGGACAGCGCGCGCGCTGCTATGCGGATGTCGTTGGATTCGCCGCCAAGCCCACCGCCACCGAGCAGGTGGACGACTTTCATGGCGTACAGAGGGAAACTGCCGTAGTTGAACCAGCGGGGGTTCCATGGGCTGCTGTCAGCGTCCAGCAGCAAGGGGATGTTCGCGGTTGGCTGTAACTCAACTATATGGCTAAGTATGGCGCGCTCGTCGGGATGCGGCGTATGGTTGTATCCAGCGTCCCATGCCAGCCCAAACCAGCGCAGCGCCAACGCCACCGCAAGTATGACAAAGAGCAGGCGGTGCGACGATGCGAAACGGCGTATGTGCTGCCATGCGCGAGGCGTGTTTGTAGGCAATGGCTCTGTTGCGGTGTGTGGTATTGGAGCGTTGGGTGTGCTGTTTCGAGTAGATTGCTGTTCCATACTAGGATGCATGTTAGATGCAGCGGGCGAATCGGGCAAGAGATACAGATATATTTGAGGATGCTTTTCCCTTGTTTGTCGTTGACTGAAAAATGGTGTGCTGATACACTCCAATCTGATGTTTTGCATCTTTGGAATGTCTGCAAGCAGGGCATTTTCAGAGCAGGCATTAAGGCAGAGAACGCATTTACACATAGACTAACTTGTAAAGCCGCCGTATGAGGATAACGAAACCGGGAGGTTGGAAATGACTACCGTCCAGTCCAAGCAGGATGTGGCGCTGATGGCGCATTTGCTGCGGCGCGCATCGTTCGGCGCAACGCGCGAAGAGGTGGAGCGCAGGCTCGAAGTCGGCTACGAAGCCACTGTGGAAGAGCTTCTGAACCCAGGCCCGCCGTCCACACTGCCGGACGACATCATCCGCCGCTACCATGTGGACCAGAGCGACCTGCGCAACGGCGCTGCGGCGGGCGCACACTGGATATACCGCATGGTAACATCGCCGAACCCGCTGCAAGAGAAGATGGCGCTGTTTTGGCATCGCGTCTTCGCCACGGCTGCGACTAAACTGATACAGGCGCGCGTGGTGGTTAATCAGGTGGACATGTTCCGCACCTACGGGATGGGCAGCTTCCGCGAATTGCTCGTGCGGCTTTCGCGCGACCCGGCGATGCTCATGTGGCTGGACAATCAGGATAATCACAAAGGCTCTATCAACGAAAACTACGGGCGCGAAATCCTAGAGCTGTTCTCTATGGGCGCTGGTAACTACACCGAAGAGGACATCAAAGAGTGCGCGCGCGCTTTTACCGGCTGGAGCGTGGTGAACCCGGACTATATGTCCATCAAGATGAGGAACAACACGGCGCGCCCCTACGGGTACATCGCTTGGCAGTTCAACTACGACGAATCCGACCACGACCATGGGGACAAGCACTTCCTAGGCGAGAGCGGCGACTTCAACGGCGAGGATGTGGTGGACATCATTTGCAGGCAGCCTGCCACCCCCCGCTTCTTGGCGCGCCATCTGTATCACTTCTTCGTGGCAGACGAAGCTCCTGTGCCGCAGTGGCCTTTTGAGGATGCTAAAGACCCGGACGCCATAGAGCAAATGACGCAAGCGTACTTTGATTCGGGCTATGACATATCGGCTATGCTGCGCGTGATGTTCAACTCAGACTTCTTTAAGAATGAGGCGGTTCGGTATGCGCGCATCAAAAGCCCGGCAGAGATGGTAGTCGGCACGCTGCGCTTGGCGGGCGGGCAGGAACTTCCGTCTATGGAGACCTACGCCGCCGCCGCTGTCTGCTCGTACATGGGGCAGAGCCTATATGCGCCGCCGAGTGTCGAGGGATGGATGGGCGGCAGTGACTGGATTAACACAGGGTCGTATGTGCAGCGAGTGAACTTTGCGAGCAAGGTGCTGGGCAATCCGAACAAGCCAGGGCTGCGGGCGCTCATAGACAGCGTGCGCGATTCGGCTGAGGGCGGTTATCTCAGCCCCGAGACGCTGGTGGACGCCTGTCTAGACATCATCGGCCCCATGCCAGTGTTGGACAGCACGCGGCAGGGGCTGATCGACTACGCTTCCAAGTGGGGCGACCTGTCGTTCGACACCGATGAAGCAGCCGCAGATTCCGAAAGCAAGATAATCACGATGCTCCAGATGGTTGTTACCACACAAGAGTATCAGCTGGCGTAAGGCTGCTAGACAGCAGCGGCGGGGTGATTCTCAATCATCTCGCTACTGCGCCAGAGACATCACACTAACGAGGGTAGAACAATGGCAAGACAGACGGAAACAAGAACGGCCCCCTTCACGCTGGAGTATGTGGACACTGTGGGCTTCGTAGCCGACCAAGGGGGCAGGGGCTTCCATCTGCCCACCGATATGGAGATTCGCAGCGATGGCAGGATCTTCGTGGCTAGCCGCAGCAACACCGCTGCATTGAACATCGTCGGCATACAGATGGTTACATCTCAGCACGATTTCTATGGGCAGCTATACGGCTACGGAAGCGGCGACGGCGATATGATCTGGCCCTCTGCGCTGGCACTGGACGCCGCCGACAATCTGTATATGGCGGACGACATGCTTCAGCGTATCACCGTCTATGACCCTGACGGCAACTTCGTGTCCAACTGGGGCAGTGTGGGCAGCGCAGACGGCGAGTTAGACGGCCCGTCTGGGTTAATCTTCGACGCGGACGACAACCTATTACTTGTGGACCATCGCAACCATCGCGTCCAAAAGTTCAGCAAGGACGGCAAATTCATCAGCAAGTTCGGCTCATTTGGCATCGGAGAGGGCGAATTCAACCGGCCATGGGGTATTGCCCTCGACAAGCAGGGCTGCATTTACATCGCCGACTGGCGTAACGACCGCATCCAAAAGTTCACGGCGGACGGTGAGTTTCTCGCGGCGTTTGGCAGCAGCGGCGACGGTGATGGTGAGTTTAATCGCCCGTCGGGGCTTGCCGTGGACACAGACGGCAACATGTACATCGCAGACTGGGGCAACCAGCGCGTGCAGGTCTTGGCGTCGGACGGCAGCTTCATCACTAAACTGCGCGGTGAGGCGACCCTATCCGAGTGGGCAACGGAGTACCTCGAGGCGAACGCTGACGAACTTGACGCACGCTCTCGTTTCGTCCCGGAGTTTCTCGTGGATGTGAACGATGTGCACGAGGAATCCGCGCGCGTAGAACCCTACTTCTGGGATCCCGTTACCGTAGCGCTGGACGAGCAAGAGCGCGTCTATGTGCTGGAGACTTGCCGCCATCGCTTCCAAATCTACCGAAAAGTATAGGCGTCGGGCGAGCAGTTTAGGACTTGTATAGTTGAAGAGACTTCAATCAGGACGGTCATAGAACCGAGACTTGAATTCAAGGAGAATCGTCCCAATGAGCAAAAACCGCAAACTCGTTGTCGTCCAACTTTCCGGCGGCAACGACTATCTGAACTGCATCGTGCCGTACAACGACCCGCGCTACATAGACAACCGGCCGAACATCCGCATCACAGAAGAGCGCGCCGTGCCGCTGGACGACGACTACGGGCTGAACCCGGGCATGCGTCCGGTTAAAGACCTGTGGGACGACGGCAAGGTCGCCATTGTTCACGGCGTGGGCTATCCCAATCCCAACCGTTCGCACTTCCGCTCGATGGACATTTGGCACACGGCTGAGCCGACGAAGGTGGGCGACCAAGGATGGCTTGGTCAGGCGCTGCGTGAGATGGATCCGAGCGGCGAGAATGTGGTGGGCGCTGTCAACTTCGGCGCCGGGCTGCCGCGCGCGCTGGTGTCGCCGGGTGTGCCTGTGGCGTCTGTTACCGACCTAGAGAACTACGGGTTGCTGACTGATATTGACGGTGGCGATCAGCGGGCTGAGGCGCTTGAGCTTTTCGCCAACATGTATTCGCAGGCGATTGGCAGCGGGCCGGTGATGGACTTTCTCAGCAAGACGGGCTTGGACGCCCTGCGCGGCGCTGACATCCTGCAAACCGCACCACAGAAGTACGAGTCCGATGTGGAGTATGCCGCCAACTCGTACGCTCAAAGCATGAAGGGCGTGGCGCAGGTGCTGCTCGCCGATGTTGGCACGCGCATATGCTACACGCAGCACGGCAGCTTCGACACACACACAAACGAATATTCGCTGCAAGAGCAGCTTTGGGAAGATGTGGCTGGCGGTATATACGACCTCTACACCGACCTCAAGCGGCACAACGCCAGCGATGATGTGCTTATGCTGGTGTTCAGTGAGTTCGGCAGGCGTGTCAAGGACAACGGCAACGGCACAGACCACGGCTCCGGCGGCGTGTCCTTCCTCATCGGCGACGGCGTGAAGGGCGGCCACTACAGCGATTACCCGTCTATGGACACCGACAAGTTGGTGGAAGGCGACCTTGCCTTCAACTTCGATTTCCGCGGCGTCTACACCGAAATCCTAGAGGATTGGCTGGAAGTGGAAGCCAACCCCATCGTTAATGGCACATACGAAAAAGTTGGTGCACTTGCCGTGTAGGCGCGTTCTCGCACACACTCACCACGCTTATGAACGGGCAGGTGCGGCTCTCACGCTGTTCCTGCCCGTTCTTGGCGTCTCCAAGCCGGACTCATAGCTCAGTCGCGTACGCGCATAATTCGGTATTCGCGAATTGCGGTGCTACCTTCCTGACGCATCTCGACTCATCCTCATGAACCATATCGGCGTTCAGCGTGGGGCAGTTTTGCTATAATACATGTGCTGTTCATACCGATAGTCTGATGGTATGAAGAAGTAGAGCGAGCGTAGCATAAGCATTATATGCACGGAGGTTAAACTTATGCCCCACAAAGTGGCATTGGCACTCACTGTTCTGATTGTTCTGTTCAGTTTGAGTTGCGGCGGAGGCAGCGCCGCCCCGGATGCGGCAGCTCCCGTTGCGACGACACCGCCTGCGCAGGCGCCCGGCTCATTGATCCCGGGGAGTGCGCCGGGGAGTGCGAGCGATGTGGTCAAGGTCGAAAATCAGGACAAGGGAGGCAGCGGCGAGTACATGTTCGTTCCTTCAGAGTTCAACTTCAAGGTTGGGCAGACGGTTACCTTTGAGGTGAGCGCAGAGACCGAGTTCCACACATTCACGGTGGACGAACTTGGCATCGACTGGGAGCTGGACGCCGGTGAAACAAAGACCTTCACGCACACTTTCGACCGTGCAGGCAGCTTCGAACTTGTCTGCATACCGCACCAAGTCTTCGGGATGACAGGGGTCATCGTGGTGGAGTAGGCGCTTATAGTAGGGGCGGGCGTTATCTTCGCTGCATTTGTGGCGTCAGTCTACGCTGCGAAGAAAGCCAATCGGGGCGCAAAGGCGGAAGTGGGTGATTTTGCGTGGATTTGGTGGAGATAGGGGGACTCGAACCCCCAACCTCGGCATTGCGAACGCCGCGCTCTCCCAGTTGAGCTATATCCCCACGCAAAGCCCTATCGTGCTGTGAACGACCGCCGGGCAGTGAAATGATTGTAGCAATGCGGGCGTCTGTATGTCAATTCGCAGTAACGCCGCCGCTGGGTTAAGAATTGGCGATGTTCCTGTGAAATGCCTATTCCGCATTTCAGTGGGGGGACGGTTCTTTTTCGTTGATGATTCAGAATCCGCTGCCCAAAGAAAATTGCCCATCGCAAGGCGATTGTGTTATATTACTTTGACTAGTATGCAAGTCAATGTAGTCTAGGGAAAGGCAATATGCAGCAACCTGTACCAGTGGCGACCGAACCAAGTGCTGAGAACAACCAGCCGCCGCCGGAGCACGATCCGGCGCATGTCACGATGAAGTCGCTGCTCGAGGCGGGCGTCCACTTCGGGCATCAGAAGCGGCGCTGGAATCCCAAGATGAAGCGCTACATATTCACGCAGCGCAATGGTATCCACATCATCGACTTGCAGAAGACGCTTCGGATGCTGGAAGATGCAGCCGATTTCATCACGGAGGTCGCCGCCGAGGGCAAGAAGGTGCTCATGGTCGGCACGAAGAAGCAGGCGCAAGACACGATTATCACAGAGTCGCAGCGCGCCAACGCCTTCTACATCACCACCCGCTGGCTGGGCGGCACGCTTACCAACTTCAAGACGATACAATCGCGCATCGACTACCTAGTCGACCTCGAGAACCGCAGGAACAAGGGCGAGTTTGAGAGCCTGCCAAAGAAAGAGTCGCTCAAAATGACAGACTCCATCAACAGGCTCAACCGCCACCTCTCAGGCATAAAAGAGATGCAAGAGATGCCCGGCGCCCTGTTTGTCATCGATGTGGGTAAAGAGGCGATTGCGGTCGCAGAGGCGCGGCGCGTGGGCATCCCCATCGTGGCGCTGGTGGACTCGGACTGCGATCCCGAACTTATCGACCATCCGATACCCGGGAACGATGACGCCATACGCTCCATTCGTCTCATCACGGCGCGGATAACCAGCGCCATCATAGAGGGAACGAATCGCCACATGAACTTCGAGTACGAAGCGATGGGCGAGGCTGCGGCAATGAACGAAGATGTAGAGGTTGCTGCGTCTGCACCAGCGGCAGAGTAGCCTCAACGGATACATAACAAAATTAGGTTATTGGCAGGAGACGAGTTGCAACTCAGCGTTAATACTATAAAAGATCTGCGAGAGCGCACGGGTGCGGGCATTATGGACTGCAAGCGGGCGCTTGAGGAGAGCGGCGGCGATATGGATGCCGCAGCCGACATTCTGGTTAAGCAAGGCATCGCAAGCGCGGTGAAGAAGGCATCCCGCTCCACCGAAGAGGGTTTGGTAGAGTCCTATATTCACAGCGGCGGGCGCATCGGTGTGCTGGTCGAAGTAAACTGCGAGACCGACTTCGTGGCGCGCACGGCGGACTTCAAGGCGCTTGCGCACGACCTCGCTATGCAAGTGGCAGCGATGGCGCCGACATATGTGGACAGCGACGATGTGGCTGAGGGCGAAGACCCGGATAGCCAAGAGACTGTGCTAATGCATCAGCCGTTCATCAAGGATCCGTCTAAATCCATTCGCGATGTCGTGAACGAGGGCATCGGCAAGCTCGGTGAAAACATTCGTGTGCGCCGCTTCACCCGCTTCTCACTAGGCGAGTGAAGCTCGCTTGGAATCGACGACGGCGAAGTACAATCGGGTGCTGCTGAAGCTCAGCGGCGAGGCGTTCGCAGACGAGCGCGGCTACGGCACTAATTCGGCTGCCGTGGCGTTCATGGCTCAACAGATCCATACCGTCTGCGAGCTAGGCGTACAGGTGGGTGTGGTTGTGGGCGGCGGGAACATCCTGCGCGGTTGGGAGGCTGAACTACACGGCATGGACCGCATCACTGCTGACCACGCCGGGATGCTTGCCACCATCATCAACGCCCTTGCGCTGCAAGATGCGCTGGAACGCCATCACGGGCTGGAGGTTCGGACGCAGAGCGCCATCAGTGTGCAGCAGATAGCCGAACCGTACATACGGCGTCGCGCCATACGCCACTTGGAAAAGGGGCGTGTCGTCATATTCGCAGGCGGCACGGGCAACCCGTTCATGACCACCGACACGGCGGCGGCATTGCGCTCGGTGGAGATCGATGCGAAGGTGCTGCTGATGGCAAAGAACAAAGTGGACGGCATCTATGAAGCCGACCCCAATGTCGTCCCAAATGCCCCCAAGATAGATTTCATCACGCATCTAGATGCGTTGGCGAGACGGCTGAAGGTGATGGATTCCACTGCTCTCTCGCTGTGTATGGACAACGATCTGCCAATAATCGTATTCAATCTGTTTGAAGACGGAAGCATCGAGAAGGTTATCGCAGGCGACCGGCATGGCTCTATCGTAGCGTCTTCGCCGGCAATCTGAACGCCTGCGCTCAGGTACGGAGGCGGTAACTATGGCAACACCGGAAGAAGTCCTCGCCGACACCAATACACGGATGCACAAGTCGGTCGGCGCACTCAACCGAGATCTGAACACCATCCGCACGGGACGGGCGTCCCCTGCGCTCATAGAAAACCTGATGGTGGAATACTACGGCGTTCCCACACCTATGAACCAGCTGGCGTCCATATCTGTGCCAGAGGCGCGCGTGCTGATGATACAGCCCTGGGACAAGCAGTCGGTTAGGGATGTTGAACGCAGCATCCTCAAGTCCGACCTCGGCCTTGTCCCGAACAACGACGGCTCTACGATTCGCATCAACATACCCATGCTTACCGAAGAGCGTCGGCGCGAACTCGTGCGGCTCGTGGGGCGTAAGGTCGAGGATGGGCTGGTGTCCTTGCGGAACATACGGCGCGACAGCCTCGAGACCTTTCGCTCTATGGAACGGGGTAAGGATATTTCGCAGGACGAGAGCAGACGCGCCCAAGACCAACTCCAGACTATCACCAATGCGTTCACCGATCAGATGAACGATCTGAAACGGGAAAAAGAAGCAGAGGTGATGGAGGTTTGACGGCATCCGCCTCAGAGTCCGGGACATTGAACGCTTCTGCGGACATCGTGAACGCCTTCGCACACGATTCGGCGCACTCTGTTTTGCCCAAGCATGTCGCCATTATCATGGACGGTAACGGGCGCTGGGCTGCAAAGCAGGGCAAAGACCGCACCTATGGGCATCGTGCTGGCACGAATAACATCGCCGCTGTTATCCGTGCCTTCGGCAGGCACGGTGTCAGATGCTTGACGCTTTATGCGTTCTCCACTGAGAACTGGGACCGCCCCAATCACGAAGTTGCCCTGTTGATAGAGCTTATCGGCGAAGCGATAGAGAACGAAGTGGGGCGCTTGCACGAAGAGGGTGTTCGGCTGCGCCATATAGGGCGGCTCGACCGCTTGCCACCGGACTTGCAGGCTGCAATCCGCGAGTGCGTCGATCTAACGAAGCGCAACACGCGGATGACCGTATGTGTGGCGTTCGACTATGGCGGCAGAACCGAGATACTCGACGCTACGCGCGCTATGATTGCCGACGGCGTGAAGCCCGAGGATGTGAGCGAAGAGGTTTTCGACCGCTACTTGTATACTAGTGGGCTGCCTGACCCCGACCTGATAGTCCGCACATCCGGCGAACTGCGGGTGAGCAACTTCCTCATATGGCAGGCGGCGTACGCCGAATACTACGCAACGCCAACACTGTGGCCCGACTTCGACGAGGCGGAGGTAGACAAGGCGCTGGAAGCCTACGCAATGCGACAACGGCGGTTCGGCAAGGTAGTTTAGCGCGAGCACGGCGTCGGGCGAATGCAGGGTGTAGAGTGATTGCGAGAATCGTTAGCGCCGTAGTTGGGCTGCCCATACTCATCGGCGCAGTATGGTTTGGCGACCCATGGCTTACTGCGGTCGTCCTTGCGGTTATGGTGCTCGCATCCTTGGAAATCGCGCGGCTAGGGCGAGGATGGGGCTATAACTTTCACTTTCTGGTGCCGCTGCTGTGTGCGTCTTCGTTCATCTTCGCCACTTGGCGAGGAGCGGAAGATGGCAGCCGTTACCTGTTCATTGCGCCCCTTAAAGACATCCCGTATTTGGTCGCGATGCCCTTGATTGTCATGAGGTTGACGCGGACGAACGGATTCCGGGGGATGCCTCAGATATTCGATCGCTTCTATATGGGTGCGGTAAGCGGGATGTACATCGGCTTCCTTGGCTATGCGCTGGTGCTGCGGTCGATGGAAGACGGCAGGGAACTGCTGCTTATGCTGCTGCTGACGGTGTTCGCCACAGACACAACGGCGTACTTCGTCGGGCGGTTCTTCGGGCGGAAGCCGCTTATGCCTCGCGTCAGCCCGTCCAAAACCGTAGAGGGCGCGGTAGCCGGAATGATAGGCGCAGTCGCTATGTGCGTGTTAGCAGCGAATCAGCTGGGTCTGAGCCTAACGCTGACACAGATGGTGATGCTCGGGCTGCTGATAGGCTTGCTGGCGCAGGTGGGCGACCTCGCCGAGTCGCAAATGAAGCGCAAGGCGGGCGTCAAGGATTCGGGGTGGCTCATTCCCGGACACGGCGGCATCCTAGATAGGCTCGACTCAATTGTATTATTACCGCCTGTGGTGTATTATTTTCTCATATGGGTAGTGTTATGAAAGGGCTTGCCGTACTCGGCTCCACGGGTTCCATAGGCACACAGACGCTGGACATCGTGCGGTGCTCTCCGCGCGATTTTGGTGTAGTTGGGCTTGCGGCGCGCCGTAACCATCGCCTCTTGGAGCAGCAAATCCGCGAGTTTCGCCCGTCGATGGCGTGGTGTGAAGGCACCGTCAGCGAAAAGGCGTTCCTACGCGCGAACGGCTGCGACGACTGCGATATGGACCGCATGGTGGTCAGCACGGATGTGGACATCGTGGTGGCTGCCACCGCCGGCGATGCGGCGATACCCGCTGTGTTCCACGCCGTGGACGCAGGCAAGCGAATCGCCCTTGCGAACAAAGAGACGGTGGTCATTGCAGGCGAACAGCTGACTGATGCGTCGCGCTGCAGCCAAGATCAAATTCTGCCGGTGGACAGCGAACCCAACGCCATATGGCAATGCCTGCGCGGCGAGGATATGCCCGTGTCCAAGCTCATCATAACGGCGTCCGGCGGGGCGTTTCGCAATATGCCCTTGGAGCGCCTTGCGGATGTTACACCGATGCAGGCGTTGAAGCACCCTACTTGGTCTATGGGCGCAAAAATCACCGTAGACTCCGCAACGATGATGAACAAGGCGTTTGAGGTAATCGAGGCGCATTGGCTGTTCGGGGTGGACTGGGACGATATAGAGGTAGTGATTCACCCGCAGAGCATCATCCACTCTATGGTGGAGTTCGTGGACGGGTCGGTTAAGGCGCAGCTCAGCCCGCCGGATATGCGGCTGCCGATTCAATATGCCCTGTTCTATCCACATCGAATGCGCAACGAAAGCATACGGCGGTTCGACCCAGTCGGGACAGGCACGCTGAGCTTCGACGCATGGGATGAGCGGCGCTACCCGTGTTTCGATTTGGCGCTGGATGCGGCGCGTCGTGGCGGGACATGGCCTGCTGCCCTGTGCGGCGCGGACGACTCCGCGGTGGAACTCTTCTTGGCGGGTAAGATTGGGTTCATGGAGATCCCTGCGCTGATTGCGGACGCCTTGCACGGGCACGAAAACATCCCCGAGCCTACATTGCAAGATGCTTTGGACGCCGCCGCTGCCGCTCGCGAGCGCGCCCTCGGCGCCGTAGAGGTGTAAGGGTGATGTTTGGGCTTCCCGCATGGCTGCTCGTCTTTCCTGTGATGGGCTTCTTGGTGTTCATACACGAGCTTGGGCACTTCCTCACTGCCAAGTGGTTCGGCATCACGGTCAAGGAGTTCGGCTTCGGCTTCCCCCCGCGCCTGATAGGCATCCGCTTTACGCAGGGTGGCACGATATACTCGCTGAACTGGATACCGCTGGGCGGCTTCGTGCGCATGGTGGGCGAACATGGCGATCCCGCTGATGAGAATGAAGGGTACGCCCCGCAGCGTCCGGACAAGAATGTGATTCTCCTTCGGCTGCGCAAGCGCAAGAAGACCTACTACGATGTCTTGGATGTGCGCCCGACCGCCACGCAGGAAGATATACAACTTGCCTATGCCGAGATTGTCGAAGCGCTGAAAACGCGCGACCCCGACAAGCGCGAATCTGTGATTCGTGAGCTGGATGCGATATACAGCGATCTATCCACACCCTCAAAGCGCAGGGAGTATGACCAGCGCATAGGGAACACTTCCAGTGCTGAGCCGCTCGATCCGATGGATTACTATGACTTATTCGGTGTGTCGCCAAGCGCTACACAGCCAGAGATAGACGCCTCCTATGCGAGGCTTCGCCACAAAATTATGACCGACGGGCGCAAAAATCGCGACGGCTGGTCTGACTACCTAGACTTCATATACGCCATGCTGTCCGATCCTGAAAAGCGTGCGTTATACGACAAGCGGCTCAGCAATGCGCGCCCTCAGGAAGTGAGATTTACCGATCGCAGCGTGTTGAAGCGCACGATAGTGCTGTGCGCCGGATCGTTTATGAACCTGCTGTTCCCGGTGGTGGTGTTTGCTGTGCTGTTTGCGCTGCCGCACGCCGCACCGACAGGCACTATCGCTGTGATGGCAGTTGCCCCCGGTTCGCCGGCTCAGCAGGCTGGACTCACACCCGGCGATATGATTGTGGCGCTCAACGGCGAATCGCTGGATACGCACGGCGACCTTATTCAGGGTGTAGCGTCCAACCTAGGCTCGGAGATTGCTCTGACCGTGCGGCGTGGAGCGTTCATCACCGGACACACATCGCCGCAACCCACAAGCCCTGTGGAAGAGACACTCACGCTCGTGCCTCGCCTGAATCCGCCCGAGCTTACGGTTGTGGACACCGTGTCCGACCCGGCGCGTGAGGTGGCGCTGGCGGATGCGCGACGCTACAACAGCGATCTGCAGATTGGCGATACGATGCAGCAGGGTGCTATGGGCGTCCGCATCAGCACAATCGATCTGCAGCTAGAGCGACGCAGCTATCCGGTGTACGAAGCTGTCCCGATGGCGTTTTCCCAGATAGGCGATGTGCTGTCGCTGTCCTACCATGGCTTGCGGGGCTGGGCGTCCGGCGGGCAGGACCCGGGCTTTGCTGGGCCTGTGGGAATCGCACGCGTTACAGGCGAGGTGGCGCAGGTGGGCGTTTCGCCATTGCTGCAACTGATGGCTATCATCAGCATCAGCCTTGGCATCATCAACATCCTGCCCATACCGGCGCTTGACGGGGGCAGGTTGGTGTTCGTCATCCTCGAGTGGCTGCGCGGCGGCAAACCCATATCCCCACGGCGCGAAGGTGTGGTGCATCTGGTGGGCTTCCTTGTGCTAATCGGGCTTATCATACTCATAACCTATCGCGATGTGGTGAATCTCATAAGCGGCGGGAGTGTCTTCCCCTAGACTGGCGCCGTCGCATGGATAGATGGGCTGCTCATTGCTGATTGGCAGTTTCGGTCGGATGTCGTACAAGCCCCACATGTGCTAGCGAGATTCCCGCATTTTGGGTGGAACGGCGAATTTCTGAAATCGATGATCTGTCGGAGCTATACGAAAATGCGAAAGAGACGCGTAACGAAGCCGATATATGTCGGGGATGTGAAGGTTGGGGGAGATGCGCCTATCACGGTGCAGTCTATGACCAAGACCGACACGCGCGATGTGGCTGCAACCGTGCGCCAGATCCATGAAGTGGAGGATGCGGGCGGCGAAATCATTCGCTGTGCCGTTCCTGATATGGATGCCGCGAAGGCGCTTGCGGACATTAAGCGCCAAATCCGTATCCCCCTCGTCGCCGACATACACTTCCACCACGAACTTGCGCTGGAGTCACTGCGCAGCGGCGTGGACTGCTTGCGCCTCAACCCCGGCAACATCCGCGACCGTCAGAAGGTGGAGGCGGTTGTGCGCGAGTCGAAGGCGCGCGCTGTTCCCATTCGCATCGGCGTGAACTTCGGCAGCCTGCCGCCTGTGGGAGGCATCGGGATGACGCGCGGGCTGTCTCGCCACACGGACGGGGTGAACATCCTGCCCAAGGCGAGCGACGCCGCACAGGGCGAATACTCCGTCGTCGACCATATGGTTCAGACCGGCTTGTGGGAAATCGGCATCCTTGAAGACCTCGACTTCGATCTCATCAAGATTTCGCTGAAAGCATTCGACATCGAGACCACTGTGGAGGCGTACAGGCGGCTAGCCAAGATGGTGCCATATCCGCTGCATTTGGGCATTACTGAGGCGGGCACGGCGAAGTCGGGCAGCATACGCAGTGCGATCGGGCTTGGGATACTCTTGTACGAGGGCATTGGCGATACGATTCGCGTCTCGCTGAGCGACGAGCCTAGCGAAGAGATATACACCGGGTTTGAGATACTGAAGGCGCTGGAACTCCGCAAGGAAGGCGCAACGCTGGTGGCATGTCCGAGCTGCGGGCGTGCGGATGTGGATGTTCGCGCGCTCGCCAACAGCGTGGACGAGCTGCTCAAGCGCATCAAGACGCCCATCAAAGTTGCGGTGATGGGCTGCGAGGTGAACGGCCCTGGCGAGGCGAAAGACGCCGATGTGGGTATCGCCGCCGGAGTGGGGCGCGCCGTCATCTTTCGCAAGGGGCGCAAGGCGCGCATCGTGGATGAGGCAGATATGCTGCCCGCCCTAATGGACGAAGTGCGCCTCGCGGAGGCTGAAATCCTATCCTAGTAATTTGCCCTAGCAACTTGCACTTTGCTTTGTTAAGATTCAGATCTTAATATCCGCTACCCGTGGCGTTATTAGTCAGACGGATTTGTCGTTGTGTTGTAAGCCATCGTCTTGCAAGGCGCAGCAGAGATCTCGTGAAAGCAGATAAGCGGGACACGGGTGTGCAGCCCCGAATGGTGTTCTCTTACCTATATGGGATTACGGGCGTGGGAATCGCGAGCGATTGAACGGGTTCAGTGGAGGGATGTCTTATAGATGCGAATGTCTCGGCAGTTTGGCAAGACGCAACGGCACGACCCCGCAGAGGCGGAGCTTGTGAGCCACCGGCTGATGCTGCGGGCGGGAATGATATATCAGGTGTCCAGCGGCGTGTACTCGTACCTGCCGCTGGCGTGGCGCGCCCTGCGCAGGATAGAGCAGATCATCCGCGAGGAAATGGACGCTGCTGGTGGACAGGAAATCAGAATGTCTGTGGTGCAGCCGCAGGAATTTTGGGACGAATCCGGGCGCAGCGTCATCATGGGCAGCGAACTCTTTCGGCTGCGCGACCGCCGCGACCGACCGCTCGTGCTCGCCCCCACCCACGAAGAGCTGCTCACCTACATGGTCAAAGCCAATGTGAACAGCTACCGCGATCTGCCGCTCATTATCTATCAGATACAGACCAAGTTTCGCGACGAACCTCGCCCGCGCGGTGGGCTGATTCGGGTGCGCGAATTCGATATGAAGGACGCTTATAGCTTCGATGTTGACGAGGCTGGTCTAGACGCTAGCTATGATGCGATGGTGCAGGCGTACAAGAACATATACCGCCGCTGTGGGCTTGATGCCATTGCGGTGGAGGCGGACAGCGGTGCTATCGGCGGCAAGGACTCCAGCGAGTTCATCTTGCTTGCGGACGCCGGGGAAGACACCATAATCCTGTGCTCCGGATGCGGTTACGCCGCAAACGCCGAGAAAGCCGTGTTCTCCAAGCCGTCGCTGCCTGCTGAGGCTCCCCTGCCTTTGGAAGAGGTGCACACGCCGGGGATGAAGACCATAGATGAGATAGCCGAGTACTTGCAAATCCCGCAGAACCGAACGCTCAAGGCGGTGTTCTACATCGCAGACGGCGAGCTGGTGTTCGTTGTGATACGCGGCGACTTTGAGGTGAACGAAGTGAAGCTGAGCAATGTGCTCGGCGGTGTGGCGGGGTTGCGCCTCGCCTCGCCCGAAGAGGTGGATGCAAGCGGGCTGGTCGCAGGTTCGGCGTCGCCCGTCGGCATAGACGGCGTGCGCATAGTTGCGGACGATTCAGTGAACTCCGGCGCCAACTTCGTCGTGGGCGCAAACACCCCCGACTACCATCTGCGCAACGCCAACCATGGGCGGGATTTCAGCGCAGACATCGTGGCAGACATCGGCTTGGCGCAGGATGGCTATGCGTGTGCGGAATGCGACGGCTTGCTGACCACACGGCGCGGCATAGAGGTCGGGCATGTGTTCAAGCTCGGCACGCGTTACAGCGAAGTGCTAGGCGCATACTTCCCGGACGAAAACGGCGAGCAGCGCCCCTACATCATGGGGTGCTACGGCATCGGCGTGGGACGGCTGCTTGGCGCTGCCATCGAGCAGCATCATGACGATAACGGCATGGTGCTGCCCGCTACCATAGCGCCCTACGATGTGTCGCTGGTAGCGCTGAACGCGCGCAACGAAGAGGTCGCCGCTGCCGCAGACGCCCTGTATCGTCGGCTGACCGCCGCGGGTGTTGAGGTCTTGTATGACGACAGGGCAGAGTCCGCAGGCGTCAAGTTCAACGATGCCGACCTGATAGGCTTGCCGCTGCGGCTGGTCGTCAGTGGGCGCAACATCCGCAACGGCGTGGTGGAGGTCAAGCGGCGGTGCTCCCCCGATGCGGAGACCGTGCTCGATGCGGATGTGGTGGACAGGGTGAAGGCTCTGCTCGCCGAATAGCGTCCATACCCTAGGGGGTTATCTGCTCAAGAGTGCGGCAGGCGAATGCGACCGCCACTCGGGCTTCTAGCGGCTGCCACATCCTTGCGGCGTTACCCTGTGCTGTTTAGCTCACGCAAGAAACTCCGTACTTCGGCTTCGTACTTGGCGGGGTTGCTGTTCCACGCGCGTGCGTGTTCGGCGTTCTCGAACCCAACATAGCGAACGATGTCCGGCCGGGCGCGGCAAAGCGCAACGCTTGTTGCTGCTGGGATTAGGCTGTCTTTTTCGCCATGCAGCACTAGCATGGGCGCATTCAGCTGCGCCGCCTGCGACAGATAGTTCAGCCGTTTCCATTGCACGCCGAAGCGCAGTCCTGCAAACGCTTTGCCGTAGTGAATCGCCACGCTCGGATAGCCGCGTGCCCTCGCCCCAGAGTACAGCGTTGCGCCGAAATCCACCAGCGGGGAGTCGAGCACAACGCCTTTCACATGCGCCGCCAGCACCGATTGGTACAGGAAGTTCAGTATGATGCTGCCGCCCATGCTGTATCCATAGAGCACGATGCCCTTTGCGCCGTTGTCCAGCGCGTACTGCGCAGCGCCTTCGATGTCGCGCCACTCGGTCAAGCCGAACCAGTGCCGCCTATCCGGGCTTGGTGGTGCGCCGCTGTCGTTGCGGTAGGTGATGGCGAGCGTGGGATGCCCGGCGGATACGAGCGTGGGCAAGATGCGCAGCGCTTCGTTGGGGTGAGCGCCGCGCCCGTGAACGAACACGACCCATGTGCTGCTGCTGCCCTCTATGCGCCACGCCTTGCAGTCGCCAAGCTCGGACGCATAGCGGGTCTCGCGATAGGCTATGCCGTGCGCCGTGAGCGGGTCGGAATCGTAGGCGTAGATGTCTAGGCGTGCAGGCTCGGCGGCGGTTATGGTGGCGGTCAGCGGCGTGTAGCGGCGCACCGCAAATGCGCCCTTGTGGTCTTCGCCAAGATCGAGGATGTCGCAGACGCGCCCGTAGCCGCCGGCGCTCGCTATGCCGAACACACCCGGGATGCGCCAATCGCCGTAGCCCGCATCGGGGTGAGTGGGACGCAGTCTGATGCGCCCACACCCATCGCTTGAAGCGATGACATCCATCGGTGGCTCTGCGTGGTCAGATGAGAAGCTCATCCTGTAAATCAGGCTTGCCAAGTGAAAGCCGAACGCCGCCGCAATCGCTACGGGAATCGTTGCTACTGATATTGCCAGCGCTCTGACGAACAATCTGTGCTTCCCCTGTGCTTACTGGTGCTTATGGGTTTATGGCGAAACCTTGTGTGGCGTGAAAGCCAGTAACGCCCGCAATCCGCCGCTGCTGATGTATGGTTATGGTAACCTATGCGTGTGCGGTTCAACAACTTTGCGCTGCATATCAGCTATCTGAACATCATCGGGAGGTGGCACATGAGCGGGATTTGGCACGGCGATTTGCGGTGCGTGGCGACGCTGAGCTTCGATGTGGACGGGGTGTCCGGCGCTATCAACCAGAACCCGGATAGTGCGCGCCTGCCAAGCCTGATGTCGGCGCGCGAGTACGGGCCATCGGTTGCGACCGAGCGTATCTTGGATATGCTGGACGCTCACAGCATCAAGGCGAGCTTCTACATCCCGGGGTATGTGGCAGAGACGCACGAGGCGCTAGTGCGCGACATCCACGAGCGCGGGCATGAGGTGGGGCATCATGGGTATATGCACGAGCCGCCCGCTACATTGACGCGCGAGCAGGAAGCGGCGGTTTTGGACAAGGGCAGCGCCATATTGCAGCGCATCACCGGCGCTGCGCCGGTGGGGTATCGCTCGCCAAGCTGGGAGTTAAGCGAGCATTCGCTGGCACTGCTAGCCGAGCGCGGCTTTCTTTACGACTCCAGCCTGATGGGGGACGATGCGCCGTACTTGGTGGATGCCGATGGGCGCAGTTTGGTAGAACTGCCAGTGCATTGGGAGCTGGATGATGTGCCGTACTTCAACTATGCGCCGGCGCTGGGAGTGCGTCAGGTTGCTGCTAGCCCCGATGCGGTCTACAGCGCATGGGCGGCGGCGTTTGAGGGAATGTGGTACTATGGGCGCATGTTCATGCTGACGATGCACCCGTACACCATCGGCAGGCCCGGGCGGCTGCGGATGCTCGAAAGGCTAATTCGTCACATACGCGGGTTCGATGGCGTGGAGTTCATGCGCGCGGTTGATGTGGCGAAGCTGTTTGCTAGCTAGGTGTGTCGAGACGGCTGCCGACCGTGTAAGTCTGGCTGCTTATAGTTTGTAGCCTGCGACCCATCAGTGTATACGGGTTGTAGGGCAGGGCATATTTGATTTATAATCAATCAAATATGCATGATAACGCGAGCATTCTCGTTCTGCCGGGCTTTGGTAGGGGGAAATCCAAACGATGAAATATCCACGCAACCTAGCACCAATTCTGTTTGCCATCGCGATAACTGCGGCGTTTGGCGCCCTGCTCATCGGTAACAATCTGGGAGCACTTAAACCTGTTTTCGCACAGGCGCCAACGCCAACCCCGGAACGGAAAATTTTCTTCCCAAGCCAAGACAACCCCAGTGTAGAGGCTGCTGATGACGAGTCATACACCTTCCTTATTTCCGAGGAAGATGCCGTTTATGGTGCGGAGGTTGGCACTGTGCCAACCGTTATGAACACTTTTAACTCACAAGATCAAAGGCACATCTCGATGATCGGAGCTGACCGCAATAGGTTCGCCATTGCTTCTCCAAGCGGGAGAATAACAATGGGGACCTTACCTGTAGGCGTCTACCATGTCACAGTGATAGCTAGGATTGTTAACTATAATGGCGTTCCTGTGGAAGGAGCTGTTCACGACCAAATCGATGTAAGAATCATCATTGGCACACAGAGACCAACGCCAACGGCGTCAACGACAATTGTTTTCGTAAGCCAAGATGACCCTAGTCTACCGGCTGCTCATTACGAGTCGTACTCCTTCAATACTTCCGAGACTGCTGCTAGTGCGTCGGTTGGCACTATTCCGTCAGCCATTCTTTGGAATGCGGAATCAAATCACAGAGCGTACTACCAGATTGAGTCCGGGCAAGATCATGGAGCTGACCACGATAAGTTCTCCATTGATAATGAAAGCGGGGAGATAACAATCGCCGCTGGTCAGACGACCTTATCTGATGACACCTACAACATCACATTGAGGGGTCGGGTTTGGAATACCTCTTCCCCTGCCAATTTCGTTAGCGGCGTTATTGAAGACCGAATCGACGTAGAAATCGTTGTTCGCACACCGACAATTTTCTTCACAAGCCAAGACAACCCCGGTGTAAAGGCTGCCGATGACGAGTCATACACCTTCATTATACCCGATAGTAATGTTGTTGCTGATGCGACGGTTGGCACTGTGCCAACCGTTCTGAACACTTTTAACTCACAACATTACAAGTGGATCGCGAAGGGCCAGATAGATGGTTTAGGCTATGGATCTGACCACGATAAGTTCGGCATTGCTTCTCCAAGCGGGAGAATAACAATGGGGAACCCCTTACCTCTGGGCATCTACAACATCACATTGATAGCTAGGGTTACTAACGTGAATGGCGATATTGTGGAAGGATCTGTTTCCGACCGAATCGATGTAAAAATCATCGTTGGCACACCGAGACCAACGCCAACGGCGTCAACGACAATTGTTTTCGCAAGCCAAGATGATCCTAGTCTAGGGGCTGCTGATTTCGAGTCGTACGCCTTCACTATGTCCAATAGTAGTGCTGCTGTTGCTAATGCGTCAATTGGCACTATTCCGTCAGCCATTCTTTGGAATGCGGACACTAGCAAACAAAGATCGCACTACTCTATTGACTCCGGGCAAGATCATGGAGCTGACCACGATAAGTTCTCCATTGATAATGAAAGCGGGGAGATAACAATCGCCGCTAGTCAGACGACCTTACCTGGGGGCACCTACAACATCACATTGAGGGGGCGGATTTGGACCACCGAGGATGGCGGCAGATTAGATGGCTCCCATGTTGACGACCACATCGATGTAAAAATCATTGTTGGCATACCGACATTTGTCTTCGCAAGCCAAGACAATCCCGGTGTAGCGGCTGCTAATAACGCGGGGTACTCTTTCACTATGTCCGAGAGTGCTGCTGTTGCTAATGCGTTGGTTGGCACCATTCCACCAGCCATTCTTCGGAATGTGAACGCAGCATCAAATCAAAGAGCGAAATACAGGATAGGCACGCATCTTGTATCAGGTCATGGAGCTGACTACGATAAGTTCCGCATTGGTCATGAAAGCGGGAAGATAACAATCGCCGGTAGTCAGTCGACCTTACCTGAGAAAGTCTACAAAATCACCTTGATAGGTGAGGTTGTTGACGCGAATAACCGCAAAGTAAGCAATTCTATTGCCGACCGAATCCGCGTAGAAATCGTTGTTGGCATGCCGCCACCAACACCGACACCCTTACCAACGGCGTCAACGACACTTGTTTTCGCAAGCCAAAACAATCCCAGTGTAGTGGCTGCTGATGACGAGTCCTACGCCTTCACTATATCCGAGGATGCTGCTGTTGCTAGTGCGTCGGTTGGCACTATTCCGTCAGCCATTATTTGGAATTCTGACTCCACTCTTCGAGCGAACTACAAGATAGGCACGGATACTTCATCAGGTCATGGAGTTGACCACGATAAGTTCCACATTGATGCTAGAAGCGGGGAGATAACAATCGCCGCTGGTCAGTCGGCCTTGTCTGAGAACACCTACAACATCACATTGATAGGTGAGGTTTATCACAAGTTGTCTAACGGCCTTTATCCCGATACTTTTAGCGACGAAATCGATGTAGAAATCACTGTCACACCGCCACCAACACCGACACCGACACCCGCACCCGCAGTTCAATTTACGAGCCAAGGCGAGCACGGTGGAGATGCAAATATAGCGACTGATGATGAGTCGTACGCCTTCGCTGTAGCTGAGGGAGGTGCCGTTGCTAGTGCATCGGTTGGCACTATTCCGTCAGCCGTTCTTTGGAATACGGGCGCAGGTTATAGGGCGAACTACAGGATAGGCGCGGAATCAGGTCATGGAGTTGACCACGATAAGTTCGCCATTGATGCTGTAAGCGGGGCGATAACAATCGCCGCTAGTCAGTCTACCTTACCTGTGAACACCTACAACATCACATTGATAGGTGAGATTGTTGACACGAATAATGGCAACATTTTGGGAGGATCTGTTAACGATGAAATCGATGTAGAAATCGTTGTTGGCACACCGCCACCAACACCCACACCGACGCCAGTAGCGTCAACAACACTTATCTTCGTAAGCGAATATGACCACAGTGTAGCGGCTGCTGATGGCGAGTCGTATTCCTTTACTGTGCTCCCAAGTGCTGCCGTTGCTAGTGCGCCGGTTGGCACTATTCCGCCAGCTATTCTTGAGAATGAGGAAGCAGGGCATAGAGCGAGATACAGGATAGCCATGAATACTTCCTTTGGTCATGGACCTGATCATGATAAGTTCGACATTCATTCTAGAAGCGGGGAGATAACAATCGCCGCTAGTCAGGCAACCTTATCTCTAGGAGTCTACAAAATCACATTGTTGGGTGATGTTGTTGACGCGAATAACCTCGACGTAGCCAATACTATTGACGACTTCATTGAAGTAGAAATCACTGTTGGTATACCGCCGCCAGTAGCATCAACAACACTCATCTTCGTAAGCCAAGATGACCCCAGTGTAGCGGCTGCTGATGACGAGTCGTACGCCTTCGCTGTAATCGAGGATAGTGCCGTTGCTAGTGCGCCGGTTGGCACTATTCCGCCAGCCATTCTTGAGAATGTGAGATCATCTATTATATCTATAGCTAGAGCGGGCTACAGGATAGGCAGGGAATCAGGTCATGGCGCTGACCACGATAAGTTCGACATTGATGATGAAAGCGGAGCGATAACAATCGCCGCTAGTCAGTCGACCTTACCTGTGAACACCTACAACATCACATTGATAGGTTCGATTATTAACCCGAATAATGGCGCCCTTTGGGGAGGAACTGTTGAAGATGAAATCGATGTAGAAATCCAGGTCCTCGCATGGGTCGAAGAGATAGAGATAGCAAGCCAAGATGACCCCGATACGGCTGCTGAAGATGACGAGATCTACTCGTACCATACCTTCTTGGACACAGATGTCATCGGCACGATAGCGACAATTCCCACGGCGGCAGTGGTTAACCTTTCGGCATCGAAGGCTGTCTTTGTCATCAGAGACACCGCTGATGCTGTGAACTTCGCTATCAGTCGGCTGGGTGAGATAAGAATCGCGGTTGAGGATTTGGCGACGGGCGTCTATGACATCATCGTGGATGTGTCGCTGCGCGATAATGCAGACGGTGCATACAGGTCTCCGGACAGCGTAGATGTGAATATCACGGCACTGCATCCGCCGAGCAAGGCGGTGTTCTCGGAGGGCGCGCCGACCTCAGGCATCGTGGGGGCGCCGGCAGCACCGCCGACAGAGAGCACGGAGGCCGTTGACGGCAGGGCCGCAGAGGTAGTGGACTTGAGCGCCTATGTGGACAATGCCGGCAGGCACGATGTTACCTATGGTGTAACGCTTGCGGACGGCACGGCAACGGATCTGTTCGAGATAAGCGAAGACGGCGTGCTGAGTTCCACGGATGCGCTGCTGTTCCACGATGATGACGACAGAGACACTTACAAGCTGACTATAACGCTTGCTGATAACAACCTCGGCGGGACAGACCCGGACGAGCTTGACTTCACGGTCACAGTGATGCAGCTGCTCGCTAGGTTCGATGCGAGCGCGCCGACAGAGGCGACGGTAGAGGTAGTGTCGATAGCCTTTGATGTAGATGCTGAGCCTGTGGATATTGTGGACTTTGGCGCCCATGTGTCCATACCCGTTGCAACCCCGGGCACCCCGGCTACCAAGGACGATCCGGCAGTTCCGGCAGTTCTTCACGAAGTGTCGTTTGGCGTGTCAGACACGGTTAACTTCGCGATAAGCGAAGATGGCGTGTTGAGTTCCACAGAGGCGCTGAGGTTCTACGATGACCCTGCGCAGGACACGCACGAGCTGACGATAACGCTGACAGACGAGACAGTTGGCGTTACGCATGAGCACGAAATCACAGTGACGGTTGAGGAAGTTCCGCCGGGCACGCAGGCAGAGTTTGATGTGCTTGAGACGCAAGTCGCGGGCGACATTGATGGGGTGCTAATCCGCATTGAGGTGAACGGCGAAATCGTGGAAGACGGCTATCGCATGAACGCCGACCTCTCCGGCGACGCCAGTGAGGTGTTCGCTGTTGCGGACGATGGTCAGATAAGCGTTTTGCAAGAGGCGATCGATGCTAATGTGCTAGACCTAGATGCAGGCGGCAACCCGAACCGCTACATCCTGACGATAGAGGCTGATGGCGGCACGACGCTAGGCGTGGTTGCCATCAATGTGAAAGAGGTGGACGAGCCGCCGGTGTTTGACGATCCAGCGCTCACGGTAACGGTCCACGAGTCTAACACCGCAGAGTTCGGCAGCCCCTACATAGCGACCGACCCCGAGGGCACGACTGTAACCTTCACGATAAAAGAGCCTGAGGCTGGCACGGCAGACCTGCCGTTCGTCATCAGCCCTGATGGGCAGCTGAGCGTGGCATCGGATCAGAGCCTAATCCTAGATGTGGACGACATAGACAATAGCAGCGAATACCTGATGACCATAGTCGCCACGGATGCGACGGGCGTACAGACCGAACTGGCAATCACGGTCTTGATAACCAACTACGATCCGTTCATAGACTTCACCTCGAGCCTGACGCCGGGCACGGACGAGAGCACCAACGACAATCCGCAGTCCATAGACTTCACCTCAAGCCTGACGACAGAATAGACGCACACAACGGCGGCCTGTGGCGAAATATCGCCATAGACGACGAAGCGAACTTCACAAGCACGAAGCCGACCTGAAGCACGAACCTCCCCCGATACGATACATTGGGGGAGGTTCTTTTTTGTCCGTCTATATGATGTGTCGAGACGGCTGCCGATCGCGTAAGTCTGCCTGCTTATAGTTCGTAGCGTGCGGTACAGCAGTGTTATACGAGTTGTAGGGTAGGGCATTCTTAATCTATAATCAACCAAACATGTCAATATTGCGCACATTCTAGTTCTGCTGGACTTGATAGGGGAAATCCAAACGATGAAATATCCGCGCAACCTAACACCTATTCTGTTTGCCATCGCGATAATTGCGGTGTTTGGCGCCATGCTCATCGGTAACAATCTGGGAGCACTTAAACCTGTTTTCGCACAAGCTCCAACGCCAACAACGGCATCAACGACACTTGTTTTCGCAAGCCAAGACAACCCCAGTGTAGTGGCTACTGATGACGAGTCGTACACTTTCACTATATCCGAGAGTGCTGCTGTTGCTAATGCATCGGTTGGCACTATTCCTCCAGCCATTCTTTGGAATGCTGACTCCACTCTTCGAGCGAACTACAAGATAAGCACGGATACTTCATCAGGTCATGGAGCTGACCACGATAAGTTCGACATTCATGCTATAACCGGGGAGATAACAATCGCCACTAGTCAGACGACCTTACCTGGGAACATCTACAGAATCACACTGAAAGGTGAGGTTTATCAAGTTTCCAATGACTTAGAAAAGAATTCCACTGTTGGGGACACAATAGACATAGAAATCACTGTTGACACATCGCCACCAACCCCGACACCCCCACCAACGGCGTCAACGACAATTGTCTTCGCAAGCCAAGACAACCCCAATGTAGTGGCTGCTGATGACGAGTCGTACTCCTTCACTATATCCGAGAGTGCTGCTGTTGCTAATGCATCGGTTGGCACTATTCCGCCAGCCATTCTTTGGAATGCTGACTCCACTCTTCGAGCGAACTACGAGATAGGCACGAAATCTGATCATGGCGCTGACCACAATAAGTTCGACATTGATGCTAAAAACGGGGAGATAACAATCGACGCTGGTCAGACGACCTTAGCTGGGAACATCTACAACATCACATTGGTAGGTGAGGTTTATCAGGTTTCCAATGACAAACCAAAGAATTTCGCTGTTGGGGACACAATAGATGTAGAAATCACTGTTCGTGCCCCCACGCCGACACCGACGCACACCCCGACACAGACACCCACGCCCACAGTGACACCCACGCCGACACCGACGCACACGCACACCCCGACACACACCCCGACACAGACGCACACGCCCACCCCGACACACACCCCGACACCGACGCACACGCCCACAGTGACGCACACGCCCACAGTGACGCACACGCCGACACAGACACCCACGCCCACAGTGACGCACACGCCGACACAGACACCCACGCACACTCCAACACCCACACAGACGCACACGCCGACACAGACACCCACTCCGACCCCAACACCCACAGCGACGCACACCCCGACCCCAACACCCACGCCGACACAGACACCCACCCCGACCCCAACACCCACTCCAACACCGACACCCGCGGTTCAATTTGCAGACCAAGATGCCCCTAGTGTAGCGGCTGCTGATGCCGATTCGTACGCCTTCACTGTACCTGAGGATGATGCCACTACTGGTGCGGCGGTTGGCACTGCGCAAGCCCTTCTTGTGAATGTGGCAACAGGTCAGAGAGCGAACTTCAGGATAGGCACAGAGTCAGGTCATGGCACTGACCACGATAAGTTTGCCATTGATGCTGTAAGCGGGGCGATAACAATTGGCTCCTCTGACTTAGTGGTAGGGGCATACAACATCACATTGGTGGCTGAGGTTTATGACTCGGGTGGCGCTCTTGTTGCCAATGGTGCTTCCGACCAAATCGCGGTAACGATAGAGGTTGTCCCACCGGAAGTTCATTTTGCAGACCAAGATAATCCCAATGTAGCGATTGCAGATAACGAGTTTTACGCCTTCACTATACTCGGAACTGAATCTGTTGCTGGTGCGTCGGTTGGCACTGTGCAAGCCATTCTTGTGAATGCGGCAACAGGTCATAGACCGAACTTCAGTATAAGCACAGAGGCGGGTACTGGATCTGACCACGCTAGTTTCGCCATTGATGCTGTGAGTGGGGCGATAACAATCGGCTCCTCTGACTTAGCGACGGAAGTCCACAACATCACATTGAAGGCTGAGGTTTATGACTCGGGCGGCACTCTTGTTGTCAATGGTGTTTCCGACCAAATCGATGTGGTGATCGATGTCCTAGCACATGTCGAAGAGATAAAGATAGCAAGCCAAGATGACCCCGATACAGCTGCTGAAGATGACGAGACCTACTCGTACCATACCTTCCTGGACACAGATGTCATCGGCACGATAGCGACCGTTCCCGAGGTGGCAGTCGTTAACCTTACGACATCGAAGGCTATCTTCTCCATCAGAGACACCGCTGATGCTGTGAACTTCGCTATCAGTCGGCTGGGTGAGATAAGAATCGCGGTAGAAGATTTGGCGGCGGGCGTCTACAACATCATCGTGGATGTGTCGCTGCGCGATGATGCAGACGGTGCATACAGGTCTCCTGACAGCGTAGATGTGAATATCACAGCACTGCATCCGCCGAGCAAGGCGGTGTTCTCAGACAGCGCGCCGACCTCAGGCACAGTGGAGGCGCCTGCAGCGCCACCGGAAGAGAGCACGGATACCGTTGACGGCAGGGCCGCAGAGGTAGTGGACTTGAGCGCCTATGTGGACAATGCCGGCGGGCACGATGTTACCTACGGCGTAACGAACGCGGACGGCACGGCAACGGATCTGTTCGAGATAAGCGAAGACGGCGTGTTGAGTTCCACGGATGCGCTGCTGTTCTACGACGATGACGACAGAGACACTTACAATCTGACGATAACGCTTGTCGACAACAACCTCGGCGGGATAGACCCGGACGAGCTTGCCTTCACAGTAACGGTTGAGGAAGTTCCGCCGGGCACGCAGTCAGAGTTTGATGTGCTTGAGACGCAAGGTGTGGGCGACATTGAGGGAGCGCTAATCCGCATTGAGGTGGACGGCGAAATCCTGGAAGACGGCTATCGCATGAACGCCGACCTTTCCGGCGACGCCAGTGAGGTGTTCGCTGTTGCGGACGATGGTCAGATAAGCGTTCTGCAAGAGGCTATCGATGCCAATGTGCTAGACCTAGACGCGGGCGGCAACCCGAAGCTCTACATCCTGACGATAGAGGATGCTGAGGGCACGAGGCTGGGTCAGGTTACCATCAATGTGAAAGAGATGGATGAGCCGCCGGTGTTTGACGATCCAGCGTTGACGGTAACGGTTGACCAGACCACCACAGGCGAGTTCGGCGGTCCCTATACAGCGACCGACCCCGAGGGCACGGCAGTAACCTTCTCGATAAAAGAGCCAGAGGCTGGCACAGCAGACCTGCCGTTCGTCATCAGCTCTGAGGGGCAGCTAAGCGTGGCATCGGGTCAGATATTGGACGCTGACAACCCAGACACGAGCAACGAATACCTGATGACCATAGTCGCCACGGATGCGACGGGCATACAGGCCGAACTGGCAATCACGGTCTTGATCACCAACTACAGTTCGTTCATAGACTTCATCTCGAGCCTGACGCCGGGCACGGACGGGAGCACCAACTACAATCCGTTCATAGACTTCATCTCGAGCCTGACGCCAGAATAGACGCACACAACGGCGAACGGCGCGAAATATCGCCATAGACGACGAAGCGACTTCGCCAGCACGAAGCCGACCTGAAGCACGAACCTCCCCCACGCGTCGGGGGAGGTTCTTTTTTGTCAGTCTATGTGATGTGTGCTGCTTGTCGACGGCGGCGGGGAAAGCCCTGCTCCCCAGCGAACTTCGTCCGCTTGACAGTTTCCCTGCCGCCGCCTAGCATAGGGCTGCGCCACACCCCGAACAGAATAGAGGTGAACTATGCTCAAGCGGATTAACAGGGTGATTGAGCTTTTTGAACAGGGTCAGCCTGTGTACAACACGGGTACGCACGACTTGTCCTATGAAAACGGCAGGACGATGGCACACACTTGGGGGGATTACATCGGTGTGGAGATGGAGCATGGCTCATTCGATATGTCTGCGCTGGATGAGTTCATGCGTGGCTTGGTGGATGGCGGCCCAACAGCCAGCGGTCATCGCACGCCACCCGTGATAATGACAATCCCGACCGATGGCACTAGCGAAGAGGTTGTCAGGGCAAATGCATGGATGATGAAGCAGGCGCTCGCACGCGGTATTCACGGCATCTTGCTTTGCCACGCCGAGACGCCCGGCGCTGTGGGTGCGTTCGTCGAATCGTGCCGCTATCCGTTCCAGACGCTGGGTGTCGGTAGCGGTCTTGGCGTTGGACGGCGAGGCGGCGGCGGGCAGGCGTCTGCCTCCAAGATCTGGGGCGTGGACCCGCGAGAGTATATGAAACTTGCCGACCCTTGGCCGCTTAATCCCGAAGGTGAACTGCTGCTTGGCTTGAAGCTAGAGAACAAGCGCGCGCTTGCGAACTGCGAAGCCAGCGCCGCAGTGGGAGGCATCGCCTTTGCCGAATGGGGGCCGGGCGATATGGGCTTGTCATTCGGATACGCAGACGCTCACGACCCGCCGTATCCAGATGATATGGACGCAGCCAGATTGCGCGTTAAGGCGGCATGTGATGCCGCAGGAATCGCCTTCCTCTGCGGCTGGAACGACTACTCAACTAGCGTCGAAGACAGGGTGAACAAGCTCATGTCTGACGGGGTGAAGATACTCTCCGGCGTTGGCGAGGAGGGCGCAAGCATTGGGCGTTCGCTCACAGGAAGGACGATGCCTGTGTAGAGAGCACTTGCAGCCGCACTGCTTCAACGCCTCAATTAGGACATCGGAGAATTACCCTGCGAAATCACATTGTGGAAGGATACGACCTGTAAATGGCTAAACGAATCAACCGCGCGATAGAGCTTCTGGAATCCGGACAGCCAATCTACTACACCGGCGGGCACACAGGCGCCGACCTGACTTATGAGTCGGGCAGGGCGATGGCAAACACCTGGGCGGACTACATAAACATCGGGATGGAACACGGCGCTTTCGACATGGCGGGGCTTGACCGCTTCATGCGTGGGCTTGTGGACGGCGGGCCAACCAATAGCGGCCACCGCACGCCGGCGGTCATCGTGGAAGTGCCTGTGGACGGCGGCAGCGAAGACATCGTCCGCTACAACGCTTGGCAGTTCCGACAGATATTGGCGCGCGGCGTTCACGGCATCCTGCTCTGCAACGCCGAAACACCGGGAGCTGTGCGTGCCTTCGTGGAGTCTTGCCGATACACTTTCCAGAACATAGGCGTGGGGGAACTTATCGGCAGGGGAACGCGCGGCGCAGGCGGTCAGGCATCTGCATCCGCAATATGGGGCGTATCCCCGGACGAATACTTGGACATAGCCGACCCGTGGCCTCTGAACCCCAACGGCGAACTGCTGCTGGGCTTGAAGATTGAAAACCGGCATGCTCTGTCCAACTGCGAACTCAGCACACAGGTTTCCGGCATCGCCTTTGCCGAGTGGGGCCCCTCGGATATGAGCATGTCGCACGGCTACAAGGGTCTGCCGAACCCGATACCGCCCGAACTTACGGCTGCCAGAGAGCGTGTGTTCAACGCCTGCCGGGGCGCAGGGCTGCGCTTCCTCAACAGCGTCTCGCCCGAGAATGTAACCGATATGATAGACGAAGGCGTGATGATATGTGCGTCCGGCGGGCCGACGGGCGAGGAATCAGCGCGTGTTGGCAGAGTGCACACCAAGCGCAGTATGCCCGTCTAGTCGCCCGCACTATCTACGGGGAAAGTAAGGGAATACTCGGCAACCAAAGAAGTGAGCTAGCCCATAGCGCCCAACTGCCTGCCCCCTAGCAGGTGCATATGCAGGTGCGCCACCTCTTGCCCCGAGTGTTCGCCTTGGTTTATCACCAACCGATAGCCGCTTTCGGTCAAGGCGCGCTCTTCGGCAAGGCGCTTGGCGGCGCTGTGCATGCTGCCCAGTACGGGAAGGAACTCAGGCGTGAGACCGCTCAGGTAGGTGAAGTGCTGTGTTGGGATGATGAGCAGATGCGTGGGCGCTTTGGGGGCGATGTCCGCAATGGCGAAGCAGTCAGCGTCTCTGTGTAGTATGTCTGCGGGTATGTCGCCCGCGATTATCCTGCAAAACACACAGTTTTCGTCCATGGCGTCGTCCGTCTCCATCACTACTTTTATCAAGCCTATGGAATTAGAAATCCGTTCGGCTTTGGGATAGGCTTGTGGCGATGCCCGTTTAGCCTATGCGATGACGGCGTAGGCTTCAATCTCCACAAGCAATTCCGGGCGCACGAGCGCTTGCACGATTAGCGTGCTGCTTGCAGGCCCGTCTTGTGGGAACAAGTCTTGGCGTACGCTGGCGTATGCGGCGTAGTCGTCTGCGTTTACGAGATAGCAGGTTATCTTAGTTACATCGTCCCAGGATGCGCCGGCGGCTTCTAGGGCTGCCGCCACATTCTTGAAGCACTGTGCGGATTGAGCGCCAGCGTCATCGGCGCCCACGAGTTCGCCGTTCTCATCCACCGACACCTGCCCGGACACGAACACGCTGTTGCCGACCTTCGTCGCAGGCGAAAAGCCGCTGGGGATGTTGTTTGGATAGGGGAAGAAGACCTCTCTTGCCACGCTGCGCCTCCTAATTCATTCGCATATTCTCTCTCGTATCGCTGGGGCGATATGTGCGGGCGTGCCGAGTGATTGGATCGATTATTTGGGCAGCTGCATAACTTCGATTCGTACATCGTCGGGGACTTTGATGAACGCTATCCGCATCCCGTTCGGATTGTCGATGGGGCCTTCCGCTAGCTCCGCTCCCATTGCTTGGAGGCGCTCAAGCTCGGCGTCCATATCGTCCACCGTGATACCGAAGTGTTCCAAGCCGAAGTGTACATCTGCATCGCCCTTGCCCATTACTTCGCCGGTGCGCGCTCCGGATATGCGGACGATTATCCCGTCCTCTGTCTTGCACTCGATGAAGCGGTCGCCCGTAGGGCGCACGCCACGGTCGCTGACGATGGTGAAGTTAAACGCCTCTACATACCAATTAGCGGCCTTTTCTGGGTCGGGCGCTCAAGTGTACATGCTCGAATTGGTAAGCCAAACCGATGCTCCTCTCTCTCTCTACGCTGCTGTTACCATAATTGCCCATTTCCGCAAACGCTAGCCCTCTTGCGATTATAGCTCCTCGCTTGCGTAAGCGTATGTTAATGGCAAACAGCCTGTCAATACAAGCATCTGTGGAGGACAGGGATTCATGTCAAGCCGTTGAGGATGTCATAAGCCAATGTGCAAGCGCCTGCGACAGGTGCTGCCGTCATACGGATGGTAGGGTGTGTTGCGATTGACCCGCCGCCGTTCGGTGTGCTAGGTTGAATCCGAATTGCCGCCGCTTGTTTAGTTGATGGATAGGCGGTGTGCAGCGATGATACACATATGATTGCGGACGGAGGCAACGATGGGCGCAGACGCAGACTCCCTTAGATTGGTGTGGGATGACCCGATTGAGGCGATGGAAGAGCTTTATCGGCTGGGTTGGACAGACGGCTTGCCAATTGTGCCGCCTGCGCAGGAGCGTGTTGCCGAGTTCGTAGAGCGTGTGGGCATGTCTGCAGATGAGATTGTGGGCGAGTTGCCGGAGCGCCGCCGCGAAATCAGCGTAGAAAAGGTTGCCGCCAATGCGGTGATGGCGGGCTGCCTGCCGGAGTACATGCCTGTCGTGCTGGCAGCGGCAGAAGCTATGCTCGACCCGCAGTTCAACCTAGTTGGGCCTTCGTCTAGTCTCGGCGGTTCGGGGATTATGGTCATTGTGAACGGCCCCATTGCCGCAGAGCTGGGCATAAACGCGCGCAACAACCTGTTCGGGCCGGGCAATCGCGCCAATGCCACTATTGGGCGTGCGGTGCGGCTCATCCTGATGAACGCATGCGCCGCAGTGCCGGGGCTGTTCGACCGCAGCATACTCGGGCATCCGGGCAAGTACAGCTACTGCATCGCCGAGGCTGAATCCGAAACGCACTGGCTGCCGCTGCACATGGAGCGCGGATTTCAGCGCAGCCAAAGTGCCGTAACTGTGTTCGCAGCCGATGGGCCGCGGCAGGTGCGGGCGAGCGGCGGACCGGACACCATACTAGCCACCGCGGCAGATGTGGCTTCATCGCTTGGCACATCATTGTCCACAGTAGGCTCTACGAACGACAGGTCTGCGGTCGTGCGGCAGGGCGAACTTGCCCTCGTGGTGTCAGGGGAGAGCAGTGTATGGGACGGCTGGAGCAAGCTGGATGTGAAGCGTGCCTTGCAGCCGATGGTGCGCCGCACGCTGGCAGACATCAAGCGCGCAGGCGAAGTTGCGGGCGAAGTAACGCCGTCGGACGAAAGCCACTGGTTGCCGCTCATAGCCGACCCAAACGACATCCTGTTGGTGTTCGCCGGGGGTGAAGAGCGGACGATGTGCGCCGTTATACCGAGCTGGGGGCCGAAAGTGTCGTCCACATCGGTTACCAAAGCCGTGCGTGGGGGGTAGGGTCGGCGTAGAGCGTTACCGGCGGGGGAACACCCGGCTACGAGCAGCGCGGGCTTCTGCGGCTTCCTTTACTTGCACCAAGTGCAGGCGTATGGTGCGCTCGAACACGGGGCGGGTGTATATCAGCCCACCGAAGCGCCCAAATAGCGGGAAGCGACTCCATATAAACTCGCCGCTGTGTGTGAGTCTGGTATGGGTGTCGCTGACCTGCTCGAATGTGAACGCTTCTTGTGCGTAGGCTAGCGGGCCGGACAGGTGGTTGAACTCGATGCGTTCGGGGGCGTGAAGCGTTACCTGCTCCACGGTGGTGTAGGTCTTGAACAGAGCCTTCGTCTTGAACTCAACGGTAAGGGTGTTGCCATCGCGGGACAGCACTTTAGATGACTCGTTGTTGTCGCCGGGCAGACGCCCTCTGCCAAAGTGCGAGAGCATCTGAAACACTAACTCGCGCGGCGCACGGATGTGGACGGAGTGGGGGCGCAGTTTTATGGGGCTTGCCATCGCATTTCCTCATAGTATGGTCATCGGTTGTTCTTGCCCTCACCGGACTTGCCCTCACACATATAGGCGGGGGTAGTAGGGCTTTCCCCAATCTGCATTCAAGTTCTCTTTCATCAGATCGAAGAATATCGGTACAAGCACGGACATAATAGCGACTCCATCCTTCACTTGATCGCGATTCACGGAGCTTCGGTAGGTAGATGCGCCGTGTATTATTTGGTTGCGAAGCACATACATGCGGTTGAAAATGGTGCTGAGAACGGTTCTGGTGTCCATTGAGACGAGAGCACGATGAACTCTGCCTCGTTCCGCATCAAAGCGGCTCTCCCAATTTTCGTATCCTGGGACGCCGTTGTGGTATTTCCAGAAGGGGTCGTACACAAACTTGTTGTCTAGGAACAACCTAATTTCGTCTGTGAATCTGCCCCAAAGCATGTTGTATATCTTGTGTTCTGCGTCTAATTGCAATACTTTGCGGAAGTAGGCGTTGAAGTTTTGGCGCTCGGTGTTTTCGTAGGCTTCTGCGCTGTCCTCTGCGTACATTGCGTTAAACGCTATCCAATAGAAGATGAACGCTTCGTCGGGATGTTGGGGCTGCACATCTAGCATATCTTCGGCGCGTTTCATCCAACTATAGCTGCGATACAGGCGCAGCTCGGTGGAATTGTGCAGGTGTTCCTGAAATTCGATGTGCCTGTACTTTTGCGTACTGTCGGCGCCTCCGCTTGTGGGCATAGTGTCGCTCATATCGTGTGCCCCTAAAATCTTGTGTATATCCGAGTTAAGATGGGACGCTTATGCTCATTTTTTCCCATATTGTCCGCTAAAATGGCAATGCGCTCTTAGAACGGATGGTTGCTGATTGCGGTGGGGATTTTCCGTACTGCATTCGCAAACGCCGCTATCTTGGCGGTGTCTTTGACGCCGTCGGTTTCCACGCCGCTGGACACATCCACGCCCCAAGGCCGCACGCTGCGGATGGCTTGCTGCACATTTTGCGGAGCAAGCCCGCCAGCAAGGTAGACCGGATGGCGCTTGGCGATTTCCGACGCAATGCCCCAATCGAAAGTGTGTCCCGTACCGCCGAGCGCGCCCTGAACACGCTTGTCCAACAGCGCAAGATGCAAGCCGTGCGCCGCCTGCTCTACCTGCCGCAGGGCGTCGGCTACGGCGGCTTGGCGCGGGAGTGTGTCGTTGACCTTGACTTGGCGTATCACCCAAGTGTCAACGCTGTCCCAATAGTCGGGCGGTTCGTCGCCGCATAGCTGTGCGAAGTCGAGTCCACATTCTGCGATGGTGTGGTTGACATCGCGGAGAAGTTGGTTGGCGAACAGACCGACGATGCGAGGACAATCCGCTCCCCGTCTGCGGCGTAGTTCGCGGATGACGGCTGCGGCGTGGGCGACGCTGACTTGGCGACGGACGCCGGGCACGAAGACAAAACCGAGCAGATCTGCGCCTGCGTCCGCCGCCGCGACGGCGTGTTCCAATGTTCTCAGTCCGCAGATTTTGAACTCGGTCATGTAAGTTCTCCTAATTTTGCTGCGATGTCCGGGGCGGTTATGAGAGCCTCGCCTATCAGGGCGGCGTGGGCGCCGGCGGTCTTGATGCGGCGGATATGGTCGCGGGTGTTGATGCCGCTTTCGCTGACGACAACCTTGCCGAAAGGAATCTTGGATGCTAAACGCTCGGTTACAGCAAGATCGGTCTTGAAGGTGCGCAGGTCACGATTGTTGATGCCTATGATTTCGGCGCCGGCTTTCAGCGCTGTGGCTAGCTGGGCGTCGTCGTGCACTTCCACCAGACACTGCATCCAATACTCTTGGCTGACCGCCATCAGGTCTTGCATCTGAGTGGGTGTGAGTATGGCGGCGATGAGTAGGATGGCGTCCGCACCGTAGGCACGGGCTTCATGTATCTGATATGGATCGAAGATGAACTCTTTCCGCAGCACGGGAATCTTGTGTGCGGATGCGACTGTGTGTACAGATGCGAGGTGGTCGATGCTGCCTTGGAAGTGGTCTGTGTTCGTGAGAACGGATATGGCTGCTGCGCCGTTTTCGACATAGGTCTGAGCTAGAGCCGTCGGATCGAATTCGGAGCGTAAGACACCTTTGGACGGGGATGCCTTCTTCACCTCTGCGATAATGCGGATTCGGTCGCCCCACAGTGCGCCGGCGAGATTGAGGGGTGGGGGCATATCTACGATACGCTCTTTCAGGGCGACGACGGGGCGCTCGGTTTTGAGGCGCTCCACTTCGCGGCGTTTGGCTTCAACTATGGTGGTTAGGATGTCGGACATGCTCTGTATCCTGCGTGCTTGATGCGGCTATCCGCAGATTCCAGATTTGGCGGAAAGACGGATATGCGATCAATCTAGTTGGTTACTGAGTTGGATGAAAGCCTCTAGGCGTGCGGTGGCATTTCCTGTGTCTATTGCGTTGGCGGCGGTGCGGATGCCGTCTAGCATAGATGAGGTGATACCGCAGGCGAGTAGTGCGGCGGCGGCGTTTAGCAGCACTATATCACGGGCTGCACCGCTGCTGCCGCTAAGGACGGTGCGGAGCATTGCGGTGCTTTCGGCGGCGTCGGATATGCGGATTTCGTCAAGCGGTGCATCGGAGATGCCGAGTGATGCGGGGGATATTGTGTATTCGCTCACCGTGCCGTCGCGGAGTTCCCACACCGATGTTTCGCCGGCGATGGTGATTTCGTCCAAGCCGTCGCTGCCATGTACGATGAGGGCATGCTTGCTCCCGAGCCGGTTTAGGACATGCGCCATTTTGGGAGCAGTTGCCGGGTCTGCTACGCCGATGACCTGCGCTGTCGCGCTAGCAGGGTTGGTGAGCGGACCCAGGATGTTGAACACGGTACGGATACCGATTTCGCGGCGGGGGGCCGCTGCGAAGCGCATAGACGGGTGATAGCGCTGGGCAAACATGAACCCAAAGCCGGTGTCGCAGATACAGCGGGCGACGGATTCAGGACTGAGATCTATGTTGGCGCCCAAGGCTTCGAGCACATCTGCGCTGCCGCATGCGCCGGACATGGCGCGGTTACCGTGCTTGGCGACTTTTGCGCCGGCGCCGGCAGCAACGAATGCGGCTGCCGTGGACACATTGAAGCTCCCGGCGTTGTCGCCGCCCGTGCCGCAAGTGTCCACAACATCAGGACCTGCGTCCACATGGAGGGAATGGCGTCGCATTACCTGCGCCATGCCTGCAATTTCGTCAACGCTTTCACCCTTGATGCCCAGGGCGGTTACGAATGCGCCGAACTGGGCGGGAGTGGCTTCGCCGGTCATTATCTCGTTCATCGAGGCGGCGGCTTCGTCCATCGATAACGATTTGCCGTTGACGAGGGTTTCGATTGCGTCTCTTATCATGGGGGGACTCCGTTGCTAGACTATCCGTGCTTGGCGGCAAGGTTACTCTGACTATGCGGGCGGATTGAGGAAGGCTCGTTACATCGCCAAGAAGTTACGGAGAAGGTCGTGTCCCACTGCCGTCATGATAGACTCGGGGTGAAACTGGATGCCCTCCACAGGGTGCTTCTTGTGGCGAACGCCCATGACGATGCCGTTCTCCGTCCACGCCGTCAGATCTAGGTCGGTGGGTAGGTCGGCTTTATAGATAGCCAGTGAATGGTAGCGAATAGCGTCGAACGGGTTGGGCAGTCCGGTGAATACGCCCTTGCCATCGTGGTGGATGGTGGACATCTTGCCGTGCATAATTTCGCCTGCGCCGCCGACCGTGCCGCCGTATGCGTCGCCGATGCACTGGTGCCCGAGGCAGACGCCTAGTGTGGGCGTATGCTCGCCGAAGCGTAGGATGGCATCGTTGGATATGCCCGCCTCTTTCGGCGTACACGGCCCGGGGGAGATGACGATCTTCTCCGGCTGCATTTCGGCGATGTCATCCAAGCTGATCTTGTCGTTGCGTGCGACTTGGACTTCTGCGCCGAGTTCGCACAGGTACTGGTAGAGGTTGTAGGTAAAGCTATCGTAGTTATCTATCAGAAGTATCATCTTGTCCTTGCCTATGAACAGAGACGGGTTCGTATTCAAGCGCCGCTAGCTGTGCCGATTATGTGAGTTTCTGCGTTTGCGAACAGCGTGAACGACTGCCTTCCTGAGGGCGAACGGTTGGTTTACTCGTGCGGCAAGCCCACTTCCTCAGCGGCGTCTATTGCGTGCATCAGAGCGGAGGCTTTGTGCAGGGTTTCGCGGTACTCGAAGTCGGGGGTGCTGTCATAGACGATACCGCCGCCTGCCTGTGCGTGCGCAATGCCGTCTTTTACCACGAGGGTGCGAATGTCGATAGCGGTGTCCATGTTGCCGGCGAGGTCGAAGTAACCGACAGCACCGGCGTAAGGTCCGCGCTTATCGGGTTCTAGCTCGGCTATGATTTCCATCGAGCGGATTTTGGGCGCGCCCGAGACGGTGCCGGCAGGGAAGCAGGCGCGGAGTGCGTCGAAGTTGGTGTAGCCGCTGCGAAGTTTGCCCGTTACATGCGAGACGAGGTGCATCACATGCGAGTAGCGCTCCACATCCATCAGTTGGGTAACTTGGACGGTGCCGGGTTCGCTGACGCGTCCGATGTCGTTCCGCCCTAGATCAACGAGCATGATGTGTTCTGCGCGCTCTTTTTCGTCAGCGCGGAGTTCCTGTTCGTTAGCATCGTCGGCGGCTGGGTTTGCTCCGCGTGGGCGTGTGCCGGCAATGGGGTGAGTCGCCACCACGCCATCCTCGACTTGCACGAGCATTTCTGGGGACGCCCCCACAATTTGGAAGTCGTCCAATTGCAGGTAGTACATATAGGGCGACGGGTTGATGGTTCTGAGTGAGCGATATATTTGAAACGGCGACGCCGTGGTCGGTCGGGACAGACGCTGGGACACTACGGTTTGGATGACATCGCCGGCGACAATGTATTTCTTGACTTGGTTGACCATATCGCCGAACTGCTCTGGGGTGCGGTTGGATGTGGTGGCAAGGCGCTGGCTTGGGGCGCTGTGCTGCGGGATGGGCAGGTTCAACGGCGTGTGTAGCCGCTTCACGATTTCCTCGATGCGGGCAACGGCGGCGGCATATGCGGAGTCTATGTCGGCGGTGTCTCCATCTAGGTGGGCGTGGCTGACCACGCTGATTCTGTGACGGAGATGGTCGAATACCAAGAATGTCTTGGTAATCATGAAGATGGCTTCGGGCAAGCCAAGCACATCTTTCTCCGGTGTGGGAAGCGTCTCGAAGTAGTTCACCGATTCGTAGGAAAGGTAGCCGACTGCACCGCCGTTAAAGCGCCGTAAATCCGGAACATCGATGAGCTTGTAGCGGGCGAGTTCGCGCTCTATCGGGATGAGCGGGTCGATTTTGCCATACGGCTGCCCCGAGCCGGTCTTGATGACCGTGTCCGGCTCTGTGCCTATGAAGCTGAAGCGTGCGATGCGCTCGCCGCCCTCTACGCTCTCTAGCAGGAACGAGTAAGGCGGTCGGGCGACTTTGAGATACGCCGACACGGGCGTTTCCATATCGGCGTCTATGTCGCGGCAGACGGGGAGCAAGTTGCCGGTGGTGGCGAGTTCGCGCGCCTGCTCAAGAGTAGGGTAGTACATCTTTCGTAAAGTCTCCGGTTGGGGTCGGCGCATAGCACAGAGGCTCAAGCCAATGCGCCGATGCGGGTAAGTCGACCTGTGTCAGCGCGGGGGAAGCATGAAGCCCACGCATCGCTTGAGTTCGTCCATCTTGGGGGTTGCGACAGCGGCGGCGCGTTCAGCGCCCTTGGCGAGCATCCGGTCAAGCTCAGCGGGGTCGTCCATGAACTTCTCGTACTCTTTGCGTATCGGGTCAAGTTCCTTGATTACGACATCCGCCACACGGCTCTTCAAGTCGCCGTATCCGCGCGCATCGGCGAAATCCGCCTCTACTGCTGCCTGCGATTTCTGAGTGATTACCTTGTATATCCCCAACAGGTTGTTCACGCCTGCTTTCTCGGGTGCGTCCGAAAACGCAATCTCATTGCCAGAGTCGGTAACCGCGCGCTTGATGCTGCGCTCGATTTCCTTCGGATCGTCTAGCAGGCGTACGGCGTGACCGCGGATGTGTGCGTAGCTCTTGGACATCTTCACCGACGGGTCGTTAAGTCCCATGACGCGTGCGCCAATTTCAGGGATGACCGCCTTGGGAATGACGAATGTGTCGCCGTAGATGCGGTTGAAGCGGATGGCGATGTCGCGTGTGAGTTCCACATGCTGGCGCTGGTCTTCGCCAACCGGAACTTCGTCCGTGTCGTATAGCAAGATGTCGCCTGCCATCAGAACCGGGTAGTCGAACAGCCCCGCGGACACGCTTTCTTGATACGTCGACTTGTCCTTGAACTGGGTCATGCGCTCCAGCCAGCCCATCGGCGTAACGCAGTTAAGCAGCCAGCAGGACTCGGCGTGCGCCGACACATGGCTCTGGACGAACACGGTGCTCTTATCCGGATGCAGCCCGGCAGCGAAGAGTATGGCGGCGAGCGAGCGCGTCTGGTGGAGGAGTTCGTTTGGCTGCTGATAGACGGTTACAGCGTGGAGATCGACTAGGCAGAAGAAGTTGGTCTTTTCCTCTTGGCGCTCGACCCAGCCCTTTATAGCGCCGAGATAGTTGCCCAGTTGGACTTCCCCGGAGGGTTGGATGCCGCTAAAGACGCGTTTCTTGTCTTGCTCTTGCGTTTGGGCAGTGAGTTGTGTGGCTTGTTGTGCTGTAAGCATCTATCAATGTCCTCGATGGGTGTTGGGGCAGTGTTCGATCTGGAAACAAAAAAAGCCCGTCCACATATAGGGACGGGCGTTAGTCCGTGGTGCCACCCTAGTTTGCCGCCGGGAACGCTTGCAGTAAGTGCATGCGTATAGGGCGGCCTCGGCAAGGCACGGAGGGGATGTTGTTGGCATACATTGTGGTGCGCAGGTTGGCTAGATGCTCTACTAGCGCACTGAGAATGCGGCTTTAGCCTCGATGCCTTTGGCGTTGATAACGGCGCCAAATCCGGCCGCGCCTACTTGCGTTGGGCTTTCGGGCGGCGGCTCCCAGGTCCATTCGGTTCTCTGCGTAGGTGCCAGCTCACACCTTAATCTGGCTCTCTGATCCTCGCTAGGGAGAACTTACTATTCCTGTTCGTAGCCTTTCGTGTTCACTTGTGTTGAGTTGATAGTAGCGAGTGCGAATAGGCTTGTCAAGATTTGTTTGACTTTTTCAAGTTGCAACTGGGGCAAAGTAGTTGCCCGTTCTCTACAGTTGTCTGCCCTCCCTTAGAGTACAGAGTATCTCTATGTGTACTTGCCAATGTTTTCAGGCTTACTCCCCCTCGGACGCTAGTTTGCCGCTCTCCGCCCAGTCGTCCTTGGACACATCGGCGAACACCACTATGGTCGCTTCTGGGGGCGCGCCGGCTATATCGTGCACGGCGTCTGTGATGGCTTTGGCGAGCTTGGCTTTCTGCTCGCGGGTTCTCCCGGGCCACATCTCTACGCGTACTATCGGCATATCCTAATCCTCCACATTTCCAAACATTCACTTGTAATCAGGCGTTTATTCGAGTGTGCTGGCGGACGCTCACAGCCTCGCTGCTGATGCACCGCTCACCGCACATTGTACAGCGCTACCACATTGGTTTCAATCCGAGCGCGTTGGCTGACTGGATGTTCACACAGCGTCCTACGGTCAGAGAAGCGCTGCCACTCGGTCTAGGATGCGATGCGCCACTTCGTACTTGGTCATTAGGGGGAGAGAGTCTTCGTTGCCATAACGATCTAGAAGTAAGACCTTGTTGGTATCCGTGCCAAAGCCGCTGTCTTCGGCGGTGATGTCGTTTACGGCGATGAAGTGCAGGTTCTTGCTGTGTATCTTAGCTAGGGCGTTTTCGATGAGGTCTTGACTCTCGGCAGCAAAGCCTACCTTTATCAAGCCCTCGCAAGCGATGCCTGCCACTATGTCGGGGTTCTTGACGAGGTCTATTTGCCAGTGGTTGGCGGCGCCCTTCTTGACCTTCTGGTCGGATATGGTTTCTGGACGCCAGTCGGCTACGGCGGCTGCCATGATGACGGCGTGCGCATCGGCGCATTCGCGTTGGAGCGCTGCCTGCATTTGCAGGGCGGTTGTTACGCGCTCAATGCGGACGCCGTAAGGCGCATCTAGCGCAGTGGGGCCGGACACTAGGGATACTTGTGCGCCGCGGTCGCGGGCGGCTTCGGCTAGGGCATAGCCCATCTTGCCCGATGAGTGGTTGGCGATAACGCGCACCGGGTCTATCGGCTCTTGTGTGCCCCCGGCGCTGACGACGATTTGTCGCCCAGCGAGGTCCCCGTTTCGTCCGAGACATTGGCGGATACAGCCCATCAGATCCGGCGTCTCTAGCAGCCGTCCCTTGCCTATGAGTCCGGACGCCAATCTGCCCTCTGCCGGTCCGGCTATGACGCATCCTCTTTTGCGCAGGATGCCGATGTTGTGCTGCGTGGCAGGGTTGTCGTACATGTGGGCGTCCATCGCCGGCGCGACGATGACGGGGGCTTGTGTGGCTAGTACAGTTGCAGTGAGCGCGTCATCCGCAAGTCCGTTGGCAATTTTGGCGATGGTGTTGGCGGTTGCCGGAGCGATGATGACCGCTTCTGCGCGCTCTGCAACTGCCACATGGTTAACAGCAAGTTCGGACTGTGCGTCGAATATGTCCGTTACAACCGGACGGTGGGTGATGCTGCGGAAGGTTAGGGGAGTAACGAAGCGCACGGCTTCGTCGGTGAGAATGACATCCACGCGTGCGCCCGCCTGCGTCAGCTTGCTGGCGAGGTCAACGGCTTTGTAGCAGGCGATGCTGCCGGTTACGCCTAGTGCGATGTGCGCTCGGTGCAGGGGAGACATGTGGATGCTTTTTTTGCAAGGGGTCTACGAATCGGCGGCGTTAGGGGGTTAGGGAGTGTTCATTTCGTGGATTAGGCGCAGTCCGGTCAAAGTCAGATCCGGGTTGAGGCTGTGGAAGACGCTGGTCTGTGAGGCGATGATGTGCGCCAGCCCACCGGTGGCGATGACCTTTGCGTTGCCGCCCAACTCGGTGTCAAAGCGTGAGACCATGCCGCACACCAAGTCCGTGTACCCTAGCACTAGTCCGGATTGTATAGCGTGGATGGTGTTCCTGCCGATGGCGGTTTGCGGGGCTTGCAGTTCGACGCGGCGGAGCTGCGATGTGCTGCTGAACAATGCGTCTGCGGCTATTGCCATGCCCGGCGCTATTGCACCACCGAGGTAGTCGCCGCTCTGTGTTACGGCGTCGAACACGGTTGCAGTGCCGATGTCCACCACTATCGCCGGGCCGCCGTACAGGTGAAGAGCTGCGGCGGCATCGACAATGCGGTCTGCGCCGACATCGCGAGGGTTGTCGTAGAGAATGCGGACGCCGGTCTTCGTGCCTGAGCCGACTACGAGAGGCTCAACGCCGAAGTATGTGCGGAGCAGTTCGACGAATGTGGGCGTTAGCGGGGGCACTACGCTGCACACCGCTGCGGCGCTTACATGTTCGGGGGACATACCGCGCAGCTGTAGCATCTGTGTCAATATGACGCCGTACTCATCTGGCATCTTGGAGCGATCAGTGGAGAGCCGCCATGTGGCTGCTAGGCGGTTGCCGTCGAACAAGCCGAAAGTGATGTTGGTGTTGCCGATGTCTAAGGCGAGGAGCATTGTAGAGTCATCCCGTAAAGGCATTGCGGGCGGACAGAGGCAGGCGTGCCGTTAGCGGCTACTTGCGGATGATTACATTGCCCTCACGCCGCCAATTGAGCTGCAGCAGCATGCTTGCTGTCAAGAGCTTTTCCAGCGTGGGGTAAGGCGAGTCGCTCAGCCGTTTTGTGCCCAGAATTTTAGCTGCATCGCCCGCTGCGGCGCGCCCGCCGATGCGGGCGGCATTGCGCTTGCTCCACGCATCGTTCACGCTGAGTTCCCAGCTTGTCTTCGGGGAATCACCATTTGCGTCAGCTGATGATTGGGCTTTGTCTGCCGTATTGCGCCGTTCATCGACTGGCTGTGCGTCACCTTTGGGAGCATCGGATTGGTTTGCGGGCGCATCTTGTGATGCGGCATTGTGCGGTTCATCGACTGGCTGTGCGTCGCCTTCGGACGCATCATCGGATTGGTTTACGGGCGTTTCTTGTGCTGCGGCTTTACGCCGTTCTGCGACTGGCTGCGCATCGTCGCTCTTGGGTGCATCATCGGATTGTGTTGCGGGCACATCTTGTGCTGCGGCATTGCGAGGTTCTGCGGCTGGCTGCGTGTCGCCTTTGGGTGCATCATCGGGTTGGGTTGCGGGTGTTTCTTGTGCTGCGGCATTGCGCGGTTCAGCGATTGGCTGTGCGTCGCCCTTGGGTGCATCGGATTGGGAGGCGGGGGCGAGAACGCGCGTGTCGTCTTGCACTGGTTTCGCAGGCTGGGGTGTGGGCTGAGTTTCGGGGGCGTGTTGGCGGCGGGTGCGACCGGGGCCTGTGCTGCCCAGCAGACGGCGTGATGATTGTGCGTTGTGTTGCGCGGACTTCTCTTGCCTGTCGGGTCTGCTTTCTGTGTTGGGCGCTGTCTTTGCAAGCTGGGGCTGCTGTCGGTGGGATGAGCGGCCGTTGCGAGCAGGTGTGGATGAAGGCTTGGTGTCAGTGCGACTGTCTCGGAGCCGGACGATGACATCGCCACTGCCGTCGGCGGGGCGCGTTACCTCCACTAGGTCATCGTGTGCGTCTAGGAACTGCGTGAAGAGGCGGTGCTTGTAGTCTTTGAAATTGAAGCTAGGCTCTATCCTGCGCATCGTTTGGTAGAGTTTAGAGCCGACTACCATGCCATCCACATCTATGGATGCGTCCATAGCGCGCTCGAGCAAGGACTTGGGATCAGGGAATGCGGGGGACGAAGCAGAGGAAGGTTTGGATTCAACCGGTCCGCCGCGTCGTGGGCTGCGGCGGCGCGCTGAATTGGAGGAATGGGAGGGCGTGTTTCGCTTGTCTGCGCCATCAAGGGGGATGTATTCGTCGCAGGATTTGCGGAGTGTGGGCGATGTGGCTTCCAGCCTGCCCGCTACGATGACGCTCTTGCCCGATGAACGCAGCTTGCTGACGAGAGGTACGAAGTCGCTGTCGGACGAGACTATGACGAAGGTGTCGATGGGCGACGAGTAGAGCAGGTCGATGGCTTCGATGACTAGCCGTATGTCGCTGGAGTTTTTGCCGGATTTGTTGGAGTGGTACTGATGGATGGATTCGATGCCGAGTTCGAGGAGCTGGTCTTGCTTGTTGCGCTGTACGGACCAGTCGCCGTATGCGCGGCGTATAATGACGCGTCCGACATTGGACAGGCGGTCAAATAAGTACTGTATTGCTCCTAGTCCAACATTTTCGTAGTCGATTAAGACTGCTACATTCGCTTCTGTGGTCAAAGTTATGTCCTATTGCGCGCATCAGCGCTTGTTCCGAGTGTGGTGATTGTTGAGCTTATTATATCACCTTTTTACATAAATGCATAATTAGCGAGGCGGCAGTGTTTGTATATGGATATGAACATCATCGCAGCCGTTGGCGGCAGGTCGAATGGGTGAAATGAGTCTTTGTGTACAGCAAGTTCAGCGGGCGGGGGATTATGCGATGCCCGGTGTGTCTCTATCTTCCTAACCCTTATATCACAGCGTTATCCCTTGGTCGGAGCCGATTATGCATTGGAGCATAGACCATTTCCATAGGCAAGCCTGTGGAGTCGAGAGGCGGGTTGTCGGGGAGAGTATGGAGGTTGGGCTGCAGTGCTGTGATAGTGTTTGCCATAGCATCCACGATGTCGTCGCGCGCAACACCAATGCCGGGATGCCTCGTCTTGCGATAGATGTCGGCTGTGGCGGCGATTGCATCCCATGCGCCGCGCCGGCAGTGTTCAAGCAGCTCAACACGCTCTTTGAATCCCTGCTCTGTCTTCTTGTAGAACCGCATAGGTTTGGCGCTGTTGATGCTCCAGAAGCAGATTTCGGGATGAACTTCTCGGACGATGCGGCGCGCTTTGGAATCATGCTGCATCAGGGTGTCGACTTCGCGTATCTTGGGCATTATGTTGAATGTCTGCTTGCTGATACTCTTGCGGGCTGCCTTGCGGTTCAGGGCGGCTGCGTCAGCATATTTTGTGGCTTGAAGCGCCGGGCGTGCGGGTACGGGGAACACGCTCTTGTCTCGATATGGCCGCAAATTTTGGCGCGCCATATCATCGCAGCGACGGATGGTGGTGTCGTCTGGGATGCCGATGGGTATGTCCACGAGTATCAGGTCGGATGAGTCGGCTTGCACTACGAGTTCACTCAGGGTTTTGACGACCCCGTGATGGTACATGCCCGATGCGTCGATGGCGAAGTAGAACCAGCCGCCTTTGCAGCCATCGACTCCGTATGCCACTGAAGGGCGATGATTACTCTGGGAAATGCTTGCCTCGACATTCTGGACAGCGTGTTCATTTATACGGCAAAGATACGCCCACACTGGCTGTAGCTATGTCGGGTTTAGCGGAACGCTGGGATGACCTGTTCGCAGAAAAGGCGGAGCGAGGATGCGATTTTGGGCGCTGGGATGAGTTCGCCGGCATTGAACTCTGCCACAACTCCGCTAAGATTTAGGACTTTTTGCATGGTCTGGAGCTGCTCGATGACGGCTTCGGGTGTGCCTACGACAGCCTTCTGCCCAATGACATCGGTTTCCCAATCTATGCTGCCGAGCTGCTGACCGCGTTCTGCGCGCGTCTCACTTGGGTCCGCCCCGGAGCGCGTAGCGGACGCCGTGAGCTGGCTGCCGAGCCTGCGGAACTGCCGCATGAAGCTCTCTTGGGGTGTGGTCAGAGCATCCTCTTCCGTGTCGCTAACATATGTCGGCACCCGCAAGGACACATCGATTTCACCGGAGTGCCCCGCTTGTTTCCACGCATCTTTGTACGACCGGACTTGCTCCCCCACATCTTCTAGGTTGGCACTTCGGACGCCTACGAATATGGGAAATCCCATTTTGCCGATAACGGGGAAAGTGTCAGATGTTGTGGCGGCGATTCGGATGGGAGGATGCGGCTTCTGATAGGGCTTCGGCACTAGGCACACATCGTCGAAAGAGTAGTACTTGCCCTTGTAGGTGAAGCGGTCTTCGCTCCACGATTCAAGGATGATGTCGAGGTATTCGTAGAAGCGCTCGCGGCTCTCGGAGTAGGGGATGTTGTAGCCTTCGTACGAGCCGGGCAGCCCGCTGCGTCCCACACCGAATTCAAATCTGCCATGGCTGATGTGGTCAATGGTGGCGGCTTCTTCGGCGGTGCGTAGGGGATTGCCGAGCGGGAGCACACTGACGGCAGTGCCAATGTGCAGGCGTTCCGTGCGCGCGGCGATGGCAGACGCGATGGTGAGGGGCGAGGATAACACCGAGCGCGCGGGGCTGAAATGTGATTCGGCAAGCCATACGGCGTCCAATCCAAGCGACTCTGCTTGGTCAATATGGGCGAACGCTTCGTTGAAGGCGTCTGCCTGCGTGCCGCTCTCACGGCAGTGGAACTCCATGAATGAGCCGAATTGCATTTTGGTTCCTCCGATGTTGGTGGTTATGAGTTTCGCATGGGCAGCGCGTAGATTTGCAACCCAGTATTCGCATACTGCGGGGATGTTGCAAAAGCCTTATCAGAGATACTAGAAACGGCGTACACTGCAACCGAGCAGCATCCGTAAGTCAATGCCTGAATCTTGGGGAAGCGGTGATGCCGCCGAATATGGCGAGCGGAGCAGCGGCTTGTGCCTAGTCGTAGAAGGTGCAGCCGATGCCGTGGTAGCCGATGGTAACCTCCCCGTCTTCGACTGTAACGGGCGTGATGCGCTCGCCGTCGGTGAGTGCTTCAAGTTCCGACCATTTTTCGGGCTGCTCGGCGAGGTCTATTTCTTGGTAGGACTTGCCTTTTTCGTCTAGCTCCATCTTGACGGTAACACAGATGGTACATTCGGGATGCGTGTATATGACGATGTTCGGGTCAGCCAAGTGGCTCTCCTCTGATGCTGTTGTGTGGTCTATTCTCCCAGCGCGGTTAGGATACGCAGCCGATGCCGTTGACGCCCACGGTAACATCGTCGCCGTCGATGACTACGGGAGTCAGGCGGATGCCGTCGGTGTGAGGCAAGATTTCGCCCCAGCGGTTGGGGTGAAGTGATAGGTTTATCTCTTCATACGCCGTGCCTGCCTTGTCAAGTTCCGCTTTTACTATGTCCGTATAGCCGCATCCGATGGTGGAATAGACGAGGACTTTGCGGGAAGTGTCTGCGTTTGCGTCTGCCAATGTCTTCCTCCAAGTTGCTTGAATCGCGTGCATGGTAGCAATAACTATCATATCTACAATAGTTTGCTAATGCAAAGATGATTTACCCCAAGCACACCCGAGCCGCAGGATCTTAAGTCCGAAAGCGGTTTCATCAGCGCAGTAAATGGACACTCATCCTTTCCTTGCATGGTGGCGCGTTGCGCGTGTTGCGCTGTAATCAGCCGGCAGGGTTCTCTTGCTCCGCGAGCACGCGGCGTAGGATTTTGCCGGATGGGTTCTTGGGTATGGCGTCAGTGAACTGCACGGCGCGGATGTGCTTGAAAGTGGCGACGCGTTCGGCTACAAACGACATCACCTCGTCGGCGGTAAGCGCGCTGTCTTGGCTGCGCACCACGAACGCCTTTGGCACTTCGCCGGACTCTTCGTCAGGAACGCCGATAACAGCGGCGTCCGCTATGCTCGGGTGTTCCAGCAGCAGGCCCTCCAGCTCGGCGGGCGGCACTTGAAATCCCTTGTACTTAATCAGTTCCTTCTTACGGTCGAGCACCCATACGCAGCCGTCTGCGTTCATTCGCACGATGTCTCCGGTGTGCAGCCAGCCGTCGGGCGTGATGGTCTCTGCCGTGGCTTCGGGGTTATTGTAGTAGCCCTTCATCACCTGCGGCCCGCGCACCAGCAGCTCGCCCACCTCACCAACAGGAAGCTCCGTGTCTCCCGCATCCAGATCTACCACGCGCAAGTCGGTGTCTGCGATGGCAGTGCCAACCGAACCTGCCGTCATCATATCCGCCTCTATGTAGTCTATGGTGGCGACGGGAGAGAGTTCGGTCATCCCGTAGGCTTGGAACACAGGGAAGCCGCAGGCGTCTTGCAGGCGGCGTTGCAGGTCTTCGGATGCGGGAGCGGCGGCGAGGCAGGCAGCTTTTATAGCGGACAAATCATAGTCGCGCACGGGGGGATATTGCGTCAGCGCCAAGCCCACAGGCGGCACGGTGTACAGGTGCGTTACGCCATGCTGGCTCACCAGCCGGAGCATCTCGTCGATGTCAAACCGTCCCATCATCACTTGCGTGGCGCCGCTTGCGATTGCGCCGTTCATCAGCACCTGCATGCCGTAGATGTGGAACAGCGGCAGGTGCACCAGCAGCACATCGGACTCGGCGGGCTGCAAGGCTTCGCCGGGGCGTTCGATGAACTGCCGCAGGTTGGCTGTCAGATTATAGTGCGTCAGCATCACACCTTTGGACACGCCGGTCGTGCCGCTCGAGTAGGGGAGAGCGGCGAGGTCTTGCATGGGATCGATGTCCACGGGTGGGGGCGACGCTGGTGAGCGTTCTATCAAGCCCCAAAATGTGTCGGAGTGGCGCGATGTAGGCTCGATGACGATGACGCGCTCGAGAGCGGGAACGGCGTCTCGCACAGCTTCCACGGTGGGCACCAGTGCTTCGTGCACCACGAGTGTCTTTGCGCCGCTGTCGTTGAGTTGGTGGGCGATTTCGCGTTCTCGGTAGCCGCTGTTCATAGTGGTTGAGAACGCGCCGAGCTTAAGTATGCCGAAGAACGCCACCTCAAACTCGGTGCAGTTGGGTGCGAGCAATCCTACGCAATCGCCCTTACCCACGCCTAGTTTGGCGAGTGCGGCGGCGAACCGCTCGGCGAACATGTGCAGCTGCTGGTAGGTGAGTGTGTAGTCGCCATCGATGATGGCTGTCTTATGCGGCAGGCGGCGGGCGGTGTCTGTCAGCACATCTTGCAGCGGGTGAACAGGATAGGGCGCAAGCGATTGGCGGGGGGTTATAGCGGTCATTGTGCTGTCTCCTGTGCTCTACGATTAGCTCAAAGTAATATGGATATTATGAATATTATAAGAAACGGTCATCCGCTGTCGGTCATTGCGTTGGATTTCTTTGGGGGAGTCAGCGTGTGTTTTGGGGAGCAAGACAATGGGTATTATGAAGACTTGTGCTTCATCCGCGCTTTAAGTGAGCGATAATCAAGACAAGAATATATCAACATTGGCGTGCGGGAACGCCACTTGGACAGATGCCCTGCGCTCGCGTTGCATCGTGCTAGCATATTCTGTGCGGGACGGGTCTTCGGCGGGCAGGTTGTGAGGGCAGGGTTGACGGCGCTCTTCCTGCGGGCAGAGGTGGATGTCCGCCTGATAGTCCCAAAAGCCCACTTGCCGCATCGGGAAGAACAGCGTCTCGGCGGCGGTGCGTAGGTCTGCGAGGATTTCGCTTGCGCGGATGTCTCCATCGGCATCAATCCGTATGGTAACTTTGTTCATAGGCGGTGTGATACTCGTTGCTGTGTCGCTTGGTATCGCTTGATATAAGGGCGAGTACAGATCTGGGTGCTGTGATGATGCGATTTACAGGGTGTCCGCGGTGCCGGCGATGAGGGTACTTGCGGCGGCGAACATCCCACCGGGGCCGTGCGCGATGCCGACATTAGCGCCGTGTACTTGCCGCGTGCCGCATTCCCCGCGCAGCTGGCGCGTCAGCTCTATCAGCGTGAACATCCCATACATGCCGGAGTGCGTGTACGACAGCCCGCCGCCGTTGGTGTTCATTGGGAAGTCCCCACCGGGCGCGGTGCGCTGCCCCTCGACGAATGCGCCGCTTTCGCCCGGCTTCACGAATCCGAGGTCTTCCAATGCGAGCATCGGCGTGAATGCGAAGGCATCATACAACTCCGCCACATCTATGTCGGAGTGCGACACACCGGCCATGTCAAACGCCGCTTTGCCCGACACTTTCGCCGCCCGCGATGTGGTCATGTCCGACATCATGCTGACCATGTTGTGCTCTGTCGCTTCGCCAGTGCCAAGCACATATACAGGCGTCTTGCGGAGCGTCTTGGCGCGTTGTGCACTCGTAAGCACGATTGCGCCGCCGGCGTCGGTTACGAGGCAGCACATGAACAGCGAATAGGGCCAGCATATGGGGCGAGACTGCATCACATCATCTATGGTGATAGGCTCTTTCATCATCGCCATCGGGTGCATTGCCGCCCATTTGCGGTTGGACACTGCCACCTCCGCCATCTGCTCACGGGTAGTACCATACTCGTGCATGTGGCGAGTGGCGGGCAGGGAGAACAGCGTCGTCGGGCCGAATGTGCCAAACGGCGTTTCAAATTGCCCCTGCGGGGAATCAGGGGCGATGCCACCGCCGCCCATTCCCACGCGCGACCTGCCGCTTTCGCCGTGCGTTATGAGCGCCACATCTATCACGCCGGCGGCGATGGCGAGAGTGGCGTGTTCCACATGCGCGATGAACGAACAGCCGCCAATGCTCGTGCCGTCCGTGTAGCGCGGCACAATGCCAAGATACTCGCCGAGTTGCACGCTAGTTACCCCTGCCGTGAACAAGCCATCCACATCGGCGATAGCAAGACCGGCGTCAGTCAGGGAGTTTCGGGCGGCTTCGGCGTGCAGCGTCAGTGCCGACTTGTGTGGCACGACGCCGATTTCGTCCGATTCGCTTGCGCCCACTATGGCGACCTTGCCGCGCAGCTCACGGGGCGATGATGGCATTGCTAGCCTCCGATGCTAGGATGGTCAGCGTATGGCATATTGGCATAAGGGATAAAAGTTAGCAGTTTGGGTGTGCTTTCCGGTGTAGTGGGTTTACGCTGGATGGACTGGACGAAATCGAGGGAGCGTCATTTCGTCCGCAACATCGTCGAACACCACGCGCACGGGCATATCGCAGCGCAGAAACTGTGGGTCGGGTTCTAATCCAACCTCAACTCCGACTAGGTTGGTCATCATGCGCGGCCCTTCTTTCAGCTGCACCACAGCTATCACATACGGCGCATCGTAGCCCGGCGCGCTCCGGTGGTTGATGACGAACGAGTATAGTGTCCCTTCGCCGCTCGCGTGCTCCCACTTCACATCCGGGGACAAGCAGTCCGGGCAGAATGGGCGCGGGTAGTAGTACGTCTTATCGCAGGCGTTGCAGCGCTGTATCAAGAGCTTGTGCTCCCTCAGCCCATCGAAGAACGGCTGCGTCTCGGGCGTGGGTTGCGGCAGCGGCGCACGGCTCGTGGTCAATGTGGCCCTCCTAAGTGCATAGTAGTATGCCAATTATACAGGCAGAGTGTATTCGTATAATGAGAAAGCGTCAAATGCATCAGTTTCGGGATGATGCACCCAAATACGCCGTGTGATAACATCCCAATCGTCAAATATCCAATACTTTTAGGGTCTAGCGTGGAGGATGTAAGGGAACAGAAATGCGACTTAACGAATTCGTTGAGCAGTGCCTTGAAGATTACCGACGGCGGGTATTTGCGGCGTGTGCGCCGTTGTCGGACGCGGAGATGCACTGGCGCCCGGATGCTGATGCGAACTCCATCGCCTTCATCGTCTGGCACACTGCGCGCGTGGAGGATAGGCTTATCCAGCGGTTTGTGCGGGGCGTTGAAGAGGTGTGGGTGCGCGACGGCTGGAGCGAGCGAATGGGCGTTCCCCCCAATGACCACGGCGTTAACTACACGCTGGAGCAGGTGGCGGCATTCCCTCCCGTCAGCAAGGATATGCTGAAAGACTACATGGACGCCGTTCGCGCCGAAACGCTGCCATATGTGCGATCGTTGTCGGATGCCGACTTCGATGTCGTGCCGGAGGGGCGCACCCCCTTCCCGGAGTTTGATGCATCTGTGCGCTACTTCGCAGGGCGCAGCGTGGGCGACATATTCCGCCAACTCATCGGCGAGGGAGACCAGCATCTGGGGCAGGTTTCTTACATCCGCGGGCTAAAGCGCGGGTTCGGCAAATAGCCTCATTCGTGTCAGACAGGCGGGGTATGGGTGAGCCAACAGCAGGCGGCGGGTTAGATGTGCGGGCAGGGCTTTCAGCAGATGAAAAGCGCAGGCTGCTAACAACGCTGCTGAAGTCGGTGTCTCGGGTGTTCTACCTGTCAATGCGAGTGTTGCCGTCGGGGATGCGCGAGCCGATTAGCGTGGCGTATTTGCTGGCGCGCACTGCCGATACAATTACGGACACAACACCGCTGCCCCACGCGCAAAAACTGGCACATCTGCGGCACTTGCGCCGAATGCTCACCGCCGCCGCCGCAAGTACCGACGGGTTTGCCGATGAGCTTGCGCCGATGCAGCCTGACCCAGCGCAAGAGCGGCTTTTGCGCGCCTTGCCTCAGACCTTGACATTGCTGCGTACAATGCCTCTCGCAGACGCCGGTCTCGTGCACAAGGTTGTGTTGACGCTGATGGACGGGATGAAATTCGACCTGACGGCGTTTGAGAATGCGGGCGACGGCGATGTGACCGCGCTGTGTACCCCGTCGGAATTGGACGCATATACCTACAAGGTGGCAGGTTGTGTCGGTGAGTTTTGGACTGCGCTGACAATGGCACACACGCCATCGACGCAGCATTGGGATAGGGAGCGTATGACCGCGCTTGGGGTGCGATTTGGGCAGGCGTTGCAACTGACGAACATCCTGCGCGATGTGCCGCAGGATTTGCAAGCGGGCAGGAGCTATTTGCCGTTAAGTGAGCTGCAGCGCTTCGGATTGCGTCCCGATGAGATGAGGGACGCTGCCAACTCTGAACGGGCGCGCCCAGTGCTTGCGTGGGGCGTTCGTGCGGCGTTGGAGCGTTTCAGCGATGCCGAGCGGTATATCCTCACCATCCCGAGGCGCAACCTGCGGCTGCGGCTGGCAGCCCTGTGGTCTGTGCTAATCGGCTGCTATACCCTGCTGCTGCTCGCCCGCAATCGCAGTTGGCTTGATAGCGGCGTGCGGGTCAAAGTCCCCCGCATCGGGGTGTACGGCATCATCGCCGCATCGCTGCTCTGTGGGCGCTCCAACAGCCTCGTTCGCCTATGGTTGTGCCATGTCAGGCGCAGCGTGTTGGATGCGCTGTAACTACGGCTCGCGCTAGCCTATGCCTCTCTGCACATATGCCGTTGAAGTGGTAACATTGCGTAGGAACACAACAGGCATCGTACGCAAATCATCTAGGTGGGGTGAGGACTTTATGACAAGTGAAATCAACCGCAGGATAACACTCAAATCTAGGCCGGACGGCTACCCGAAGATGACGGATTTTGAACTTCAAGAGCAGCCGATACCACAGCCGCGCGAAGGCGAGGTGCTGATACGAAGCATTTGGCTTTCGCTGGATCCATATATGCGCGGACGGATGCGCGACGCCGCTTCCTACGCTCCATCAGTGCAGTTAGGCGATGCCATCGTAGGCGGTGTTGTGGGGCGGGTTGTGGAATCGCGAACGCCTGCGTTTTCGGTGGGCGAAATCGTGGAAGGCCCGCTCGGTTGGCAGGAATACGCCAGCTCGGATGGGCGCAATCTGCGCCGCGTGGACACTGCCTTGGGCCCGCTCTCCACCGCTCTCGGCGTGCTGGGGATGCCGGGAATGACGGCATACTTCGGGTTCTTGGATGTGTGCGAGCCGCGTCCGGGGGAAACTGTCGTGGTGTCTGCCGCTTCGGGCGCAGTGGGGCAGGTAGTTGGGCAGATAGCCAAGATAATGGGCTGCCGCGTGGTCGGCACAGCAGGCTCGGCTGAAAAGGTGAATTACATCGTCGACGAACTAGGCTTCGACGCAGGCATTAACTACAAGACGGAGGATGTGCCGACTGCTCTTGCGGAGGCGTGTCCGTTGGGCGTGGATGTGTATTTCGACAATGTGGGCGGGCCGGTTACGGACGCTGTGATGGAGCAATTGGCGGACTTTGCGCGCATATCGGTGTGCGGTCAGATTTCGCAGTACAATGTGGAAGAGCCGCCGCTGGGACCGCGCAATATGCGGGCGCTCATCACGCATCAGGCGCGGATGGAAGGGTTCTTGGTGTTTCAGTTTGCAGCGCGCCATGATGAGGCACGCCGCCGCATGGCAGGCTGGATCCGCGAGGGCAAGCTGAAGTATCGCGAGGATGTGGTGGAAGGGCTAGAGAATGCCCCTCGCGCCTTCATCGGTATGATGCGCGGCGAGAATTTTGGGAAACTGCTAGTGAAGGTGTCGGACGAGTAGGGGACACGGAAGAATGCAACGGCGCGGCAACTCGCACTTGTGGTGAGGTGAGTGATGTCGAGCGGATTCACTGCACGCCGTAGCAGATCAGATAAGCAGGGCGAAAGCGTTTGGCGGCGTCTTGCCAAAGTTGATTAGCCAGAGAAAAAAGGGAAGAGAAAGAGGTATTCCATGCGAACTATTGATGCCATAGCGCAGATTCTGAAACTCGAGGGCGTGGAATACCTGAGCGCATTCCCGACCACGCCTGTGATTGAGGCAGCGGCAGACGCCGGGATACGACCTATCATATGTCGGCAGGAACGCGTGGGGGTGGGCATTGGCGATGGCTATGCGCGCGTTACGAACGGCAGGCCGCCCGGCGTGTTCGCAATGCAGTACGGCCCCGGCGCTGAGAACGCCTACGCCGGCGTCGCCACTGCCTTTTCGGACGCCGTGCCGATGCTGCTGTTGCCGCTTGGTCATCCTCGCGACCGCGACGGCATATTCCCGCACTACAGCTCGCTGCGCAGCTACGCCTCCGTCACGAAGCAGATAGAGCAGATCAATATGCCAGAGCGTGTGGTAGATGCGATGCGTCGGGCTTTTGCGGCGCTCAAGCGCGGCAGACCCGGCCCCGTGATGGTGGAAATCCCAGCCGATGTGGCGACGGCAGAAGTGCCGGAGGGGGTTTTGGACGGCTACCGGTCGCCCAAAGCGGCAGCAGCGGCAGGAAATCCGGACGATGTGCTTGCGGCGGCAAAGGCGCTGCTGAACGCACAGAATCCGGTCATCCATGCAGGGCAGGGCGTACTATATGCGGACGCCACCGCCGAGTTGGTGGAGCTTGCCGAACTCACGCAGATTCCTGTTATGACCACGATGGCGGGCAAGAGCGCATTCCCTGAAAAACATGCGCTGGCACTGGGCAGCGGCTCTGGCGTGATGAGCCGCCCGGTGTATCACTTCGTCAGCAGGGCGGACTTGGTGTTCGGCGTTGGCACGAGCTTCACCACGCACGGGATGACCATGCCTGTCCCGGCGGGCAAGACGCTCATCCATGCCACGAATTCGCCCGTAGATATTGACAAGAACTACTCCGTGGACTATCCCATAGTTGCCGATGCCAAGCTTGTGCTGCGCCAGTTCATCGATGCCTGCAAAGACCTGCTCGGCGATGGGGGGCGGGATGCCTCTGTTGCAGAAGAGATTGCGTCCGTTCGCCAAGAATGGCTTGACGAGTGGATGCCCACGCTGACATCAAATCAGAAGCCGATTACGCCGTATCGCGTGATATGGGAGTTTATGCAGAATGTGAATTCTGATGACGCCATCGTAACGCATGATTCCGGCAGCCCGCGCGACCAAGTCATGCCATTCTACCGAGCAGGCGGTGCGCGCACCTACCTCGGTTGGGGGAAGTCGCACGGGCTTGGCACAGGGCTTGGGCTGAACATCGGTGCAAAACTCGCTGCACCTGAGAAGTTCGTGGTCAACTTCATGGGAGACGCCGCATTCGGAATGGTCGGCTTGGACTTCGAGACGGCGGTTCGCAGCAACATCCCCATACTGACGATAGTGTTCAACAACTCCACGATGGCAATAGAGACCGCCGCAATGGCGCGCTCGCATGAACTCTATGGCACTCGTGACTTGGGCGGACACTATGCCAACCTCGCCCGCGACATGGGCGGTTGGGCGGAGCGCGTCGAAGACCCCAACGATGTTGGTGCAGCCATCCTGCGCGCCAAGTCTGCAACCGAGGATGGCAAGACCGCATTGCTGGAGTTCATCACCAATGAAGAGCGCGCATTCTCACACCGCCGCGCGTTCTAGGCGATGCGATACTACATTGTCGTAACTCATCCGCAGGATGGCAGGGTGTTGCTGCTGCGTCAGAACGGCGTATGGGCGTTGCCATGGTTCGACTCGATCAACAGGGACGCTAGGGGCGTCGACCATATCAACGGCGAGATGCGCCGCCTATTGGGGTTGGACACGGTTACGCTTAGATGCGCCGCGTATCATAAGGGCGCGGACGATGCTGACAGTTGGCGCACCTACTTTGCGGTGGCGCGAGATCGGGATCCGCAACTTCCGTATGGTGCACGATGGCTCGAAGCAAGCGACTTGCCCTCCCTGAGGTTTGCATCAGAAATTGAGCGGGATGCGGTGGCTGCATGGTTTGCGAGGCGGGATGCGCCGGATACGCAGCGCACGGCTTGGGAATCTGCGGGTTGGTTCGACACGGCGGCGCAGTGGGTGCATGAGCGGCTAGATGCGCTTGGGATGCCTGCTGTGGGGCAAGTGCGACAACAGCGGGTGTGGGGCTTGTCTTGCACCATGCGCGTGGACACAACAGGCGGGGTAGTGTACTTCAAAGCCACGCCGCCGTTTATGGCGCACGAAGGCAAGGTGATGAGAGCGGTAGCGGAGCGCTGCCCGAGCTTGCTTCCACCGCCGCTGGCTGTGGACGAGCGGCGTGGGTGGCTGCTGATGTCCGACTACGGCGACGACTTGCTACATCGCACGCCGGACATAGAGCGCTGGGAAGATGCGCTGAGGCGCTTCGCAAGCGTCCAAGTGGAACAGGCGGCGCACACGCAAGATTGGCTTGAGCTAGGCTGCCCCGATAGAGGGCTTGCGCGGATGGTGGGGCTGATAGACCCGCTGATTGCAGCGTCGGTGCGGATGCTTGGCGGCAATGCGAATGGGCTGTCCGATGACGAAGCGAAGGCGTTGCAGGCGCTGTCGATGCCGTTGAAGATGATGTGCGCGCGGCTGGCGCAATACCCTGTGCCCCATTCGCTCGTGCACGGCGACTTGGGCGGGAACATCATCATGAGGGGCGACGGCTACATCTTCTTCGACTGGACCGATGTCTGCATATCGCACCCATTCTTCGAGATGGCGACCATATCGAGCGCCTACTTCGACGAGGGCGCGCTTGCGCCGGGGACGGATAGCGATGTGCGTCTGCGCGACGCCTTTTTGGAGGCGTGGACAGCGTATGCGCCTATGCAAAGCCTAGTCGATGCGTTTGAAACCGCAAAGCCGCTTGGGGCGTTGCATCAGGCGATGACATACATGTGGATTTGCTCCAACATAGCGGATCTCGACCGCGCAGAGTTCGCATCGGGGTTAGCGCATTGGATTCGTCAGGTGCTGAGGCTGTGCGGGCATGGCAGCCTAAACAGCGGCGATTAGTCGTTGCTTGGCGCCGCACTGATGTCGAAGATGCGGTCGAATGCGAACCCCCACGGCGGGCGCAGGAAGCCGAGCGCGCGGACATCTTGAAGCCAAAAGCCGTATGGCGAGCTACGGGAGTACGCTCCACCGCCGACAACCTTGCTGATGCGGGACAGGACGGATTCGGCAAGCTCCGCCACAGATTCCTTGCAGAGCAGCCCACTGCGTGACGCTGCGCCGTTGGCGGCTTCCACATCGCGAAGCACACCTTCATACGCCTGTTGGATTAGCCACGCTTCCATTTCGGCGCGCGCCCACTCGATGCGTTCGAAGGGACGCATGTCGTTTCGCTTGGGTTGAATCTGCTTGCGGGCGGCGGCAATCGCTGCATCCACCACGCCTACGATTACGGATGTGAAGAGGTGTCCTGCGGGTCTGCCCGCCTGCTCACGAAGTTGCTGACGCTGGCGGTTATCGGGCCAAGCTGCGCGTGTTGCGGGGGCGTTTGCAAAAGCCATAGCGTGGCTTTGCGTGGCTGTCATCCCTTGTCCGTCCCATGCTGCCGTCAGTGATACACCTTCCGAACCGTCCCACGCCACGCCGCGCATGTCCATGTAGAACACATCGGGCGTGGACTCGCCTGATGGCACGGCTTGGGTAATCATAAACGAGGTGATTCCGCTGCCGCTGCCGAAGTGCTTCTGCCCGGAAATGAGGTGCGTGTGCGTGTCGGATAGATCGGGTTTGGCGGTTGCTCTGCTCTTGGACGGGTCGCCGCCGCTGCCGGGTTCGGATATGATGGTGCCCCACCAGCAGCCTTCGCGTGCGGTCTCAAACACATATCGGCGCTGCTTTTCCCACGCCGCAGTGTATGGCGCCGGCGCAGCCGGTACCTCCAGCCATCCGCCGATGACCGCCGGGTGCATGGACGCCACGAGTGCCACGGACGGGTCGCCCTGTGCGAGGATACGGAGCATATCGCACAAGGGGCGAGTAAATTGGGTTACGCCGCCGTTGATGCCGCCCATATCGGGCGGGACACCCGTCAGGTGGAAGCCTGCATCCGCAAGGCGGTCGAAGTCTGCCATGTCTAGTTGGCGTCTCCGCTGGCGCTCCGCTCGCTGTTTCGCGAAGCCTGCGGACACCTCCGTGACATTTTGGAGCACTTCTTGCACTGACGGCTGCTGCATTGGCGTTCCCTGCATCTTTGCGTTTCTGGGAGGTCGGATTCAATGGGCTGATAGGCAATCTGACCGGGAGTTAGTCAACATTAGTCAACAAGCGTGCGCTGCATATTGGCGGTTGGGAAGATGGCGAGGACACGCGCGGGTGCGCCGGAGCGATTTATGAAGCCGTGTCGGACACCCGGAGGCGCAAGCACGGTCTGCCCTTGTGATACGGGGATGATTTCGTCGCCTAGCACAGCGTCTAGATCGCCTTCTAATATGACCATAGCCTCTTCGGTGGGATGGATGTGCGTGGGAACTGCGCCGCCTGAATCGATCGCAACATCGCCTACGCTAGTGGCTTCAGAACCTTTTTGTCCATCCACCAGCGCCCAGCGCTGCACACCGGGGGCAAGCTCTTCGCTGTTGTCGTCTCTGTCGATGATGGGCATTTGGGATGTCTCCTTATATTTTCTTGCGGCTAATGATAACACAGAGGGCAATCAGGGCGCAGGATGGCTAGCGTCCATTCTTACAGGCAGTGTATTGCGTCTCCATATGTCGTATATGGCGCAATGTGGGGGAGGTGCAGCCCAGTGCTGACAGCAGCCAATAGTGCTGGGTTGTGCGGACATTTTGGTTGTGCTTCAATCGTCGAGTTTGCGCTCGAATCGGGTGATTATGCGGCGTATGTCGTCGGGGATGGGGCGGGACTTCTCGGTAATTTTGTCATAGTTGACATAGATAATCTCGGCGCGGTGGACGGGCTGCTCATTGTCCAAACGGCTGATTTGCGCGTGCATGGTGAGGCTGCTGTTGCCTAGCCGTGTCATGCGAACCTGTATCCGTAGCATGTCATCTATGCGAGCAGGGGCGAGGTATTCTAGCGTGGCTTTGACGGTTACGAGGTCAAATCGGTTGCGGGATTCGGGGTCATATAGCCGTATGCCGAGGTTGCGGAAATACTCGGCTTGCCCCACTTCGATGAAGTTCATATACTGAGCGTTGAACACAATACCCTGTGCATCACATTCGCCCCATCGGACACGGATTGGGTGGCTGAAGGGCGAGCCTTTCTTGTTCATGACATCCTCACTAGTTCCATTTCTGGCAGACTTTTCCGGCAGCGTTTCCATTTCTATTCCAATATCCAATCTAGGATGTTATACTTTTGCGCATGGACACACAATTTGACGCCAAATGTAAGGTGATACACTCTGATGCGCTTGAAGTCGAGGTTGCTTCCGGCAGCATGACTAGGCTTGCGGGTGTGTCAAAGGCGCTTGCAGACACAGAGGGCATACATCTCGCCATCGCCACAATACCGCCGGGATGTGCGTCTAGTCCACATTACCATGTTAATTGCGAGTCTGCGATTTATGTTTCAAAGGGCAAAGGGCGCTTTCTGACGGGAAGACACTTGGAGCATACGCTGGAAATAGGGCAGGGCGATTTCATCTATGTGCCGCCGGACAGCGTTCACCAACCTGTGAACGACAGCCTGTCCGAGCCGATGGAGCTGATAGTGGCGCGCAACACCCCTGTGGAGATAGTGGTCGAGTTCGACCCATCGACCGGTGAGCCGGCGTAGCAGCGCTCCCCTAAACCCTTGCATCCTCGGGGGCCATTAGCTCAGACGGTTAGAGCGCAGTCCTGATAAGACTGAGGTCCGTGGTTCGAGTCCACGATGGCCCACCACCTCCCACTTTGGCAGAAGGGCATTTCTGCACCACCTTGTCCACCGCAGCTGAACGCATCCTCTGTCCCAAATAGCTGCTGCGCTCCTCCCTCCCCCAACCACTTCGCAACTGGGAAATACCCCCGCGCTCAGCGCGCATAAGTGAGGCTGGGGCGAAGTGCAACAGCGTTCGAGCCGTTGGGATTTGCGATGTCATTCTGTGCGATGGCATCACAGCGCCTGCTTTTTCGTCCTTGCTCGCTCCGATGGAAATGCAGGCGTTGGTGCATGCTGAACGCCCCGACGGCATTCACGGATCAGGAGATTCAGACTTTCTCATCTAATGGCTGCCGCAGGATTATGCTATGATAGTTAGGATGTTTTGCGTTGATAGAAATTATATATGTCTCAGGGCATTATCAAATCTAGAGAGGTTTCTACGAATGACTGCAATGTTGGGGGTGTCCAGAGGACGCGTTGTGGTGTGGTTGGTGTTCTTGCTAGGTGCGGTGGCTTTGCTAGGCGCATGCAGCGGAACCGAGGATGCTCCCGCAGAAGGGTCCGCGGCGACATCTATAGAGGCGGCGGCTAGTGCGAACCAACCCGACGCGGACGGAATCCCTGTTAAGGGCAGTCTCGTGTTCCCCAACAGGGCAGCGCTTTCTTTCGACGCGGCGGGCGTTGTGGGTGAAGTGTTCGTGGTGGAAGGGCAGCGTGTACAGGCAGGGCAGGCGTTGGTCAGCCTAGATGCGCGCCGCACGGCAGAGCTTGAGCGTGCTAGGTCGCAGGCACAGGCGTCCGTAACTAGCGCTGAGGCAGCCCTGAATGCGCTCAAGATTTCTGCGCCCACACTGACGGCACAAGCCGAACTGCAAGTCGCCACCGCAGAGGTTGAACTGCAAGAGGCGCAGCAGGCGCTCGAAGACATAATCGAAGAACCCAATACTATGGTCGTATCCGCACAGCTTGCTGCAGCGCAGTCAGCGGTCAACTTGGACAGGGCGCAAGAAGCCCTGGATGAGCTGCTGGAGCCGAAGGATCTTCTAGTGTCGGCTGCCGAGCAGCGTGTCGCCGCCGCCCGCGTGGAGGTGGATGCGGCGCAGGAAGCCTACGACGATATTAAGGACGGTTCTTTCCCAGACAACATAGTGCGCGACGCACGCAATCGCACGGCGTTCGCTGCGACTACACTGGATATAGCGAACGACAGCCTTTCGGATGCGGAACTCGGCTGGGAAAACACCCTAAAGCAGGCGCAGGATACACACGACCTGCTGCTTCAGCAGTACATCGGGCTGTTCGACTACTGGTTCGGCACAGAGCCTACCGAAGCCGAGTTGCTTACGAAACCTGAGGACATGTTCACCCAATGGGGCATCGACCTTGACGCCACTTTCGACCACCGCAATCCGTTGTACTGGGGAGTGCGTCCCACGCCGGACGATCCAGATACGCGCTGGAACGAAATCACGATTTGGGCTTGGCTGAACCTGTATCCTCAGTATGGGTTCGTGGTGCCAACCTGCGACCTGAGCCGCCAGTTGGCGAGCCGTGAGCGGTGCGTTGAGCGCGAGTTTGATGACATGTTCGATGCACTGGATGGCGCACGCGACGCACTTGCGGCTGCACAGAACGGCGCTGCCGCCGCAACCGAGAGCGCTCGAGACGCCGTCGCTGCTGCGGAAGCGGCTCTGATTGATGCACAGGACGACTTGGAAGATGTGGAAGATGGGCCTGACGCCAGCGTAGTGGAAGCCGCAGAAAAGCGCTTGAACCTCGCCAAAGTAAGCCTGATTGAGGCAGAAGAAGACCTCGCCGAGCTGACGGTAGATATAGACCCACTGGAAATAGCGCAAGCAGAAGCGAGTCTTGCGTTCGCCAAAACAGGGCTGCGACAGGCGAATGTGGAACTAGAGCGTGCTATGGACAACGGGATGTATGTCGAGCACGCCCGCCGCCGTTTAGACCTCGCGACCGCCGTGCTGGACGAAGCGGTGCTACAGCTTGCGGACAGCCAAAAGACGCTGCAAGAGCAGCTGAGCGTGGCAGACGCCAATGTGAAGCTTGCGCAAGAGGCGCTCGCAGAGGCAGAGGAAGAGTTTGTAGGCGCAGTGCTGCACGCCCCGTTCGACGGCGTAGTGTCGCTGGTCAATGTTCAGAGCGATGATGCGGTTGACGACGAGCTTACCGCTGTGGAAGTTACGGCGGCGGATGTGGTAGAAGTGGATGGCGTTATAGACGCTGCAGGTAGGCCCTTCGTAACCGAAGGCAGTAGCGCTGTGGTGAGCATAGCGAGCATCGGGGACACGCGTTTAGCAGGCGAGGTTACCTTCATCGGGAACGAGGTTCGCACCGAGCGGGGTCTCGTGTCGTATGCGGTGCGCATCCGCGCCCAAGTGCCGCCCAATGTGGAAATCCCCATCCGTCTGAGTGCGGCGTCCGCCACGATAACGCCGGAGAGCGCTCCTGCCCCTACTGCTCTACGAACATACTCGTCTGATCGACCGGATTTGTTAGCGCAGCTTGCTGAGACACTTACGCCTTAACTCCATCCATTATTCATTCACACATTGTGTCTATGCTAAACAAGCTACTCACCCTGTTCTGGGGCTTTGGCAGGCCCACTCCGATAGACCATCTGCTAAGCCCGGTACAGCGCTTCATCCACAGACAGACGTCTGGCGGTATCGTGCTGCTAATCGCCGCCATCGCAGCGATGATACTGGTGAACTCGCCACTGGAGCCGCTGTACAAAGAAGTGGATATGTCCCACTTCGTCATCGGTATAGCCGAGTACTCCATAGACAAGCCCATCCACTTCTGGATAAGCGATGCGCTGATGGCAGTGTTCTTCTTCGTGGTGGGCTTGGAGATAAAGCGGTCGCTTCTGTTGGGAGAACTGGCTTCGGTGCGCAGCGCAGCGTTGCCCATAGTCGCTGCGGTAGGCGGGATGGTGGTGCCGGCGGCTTTGTATCTGCTGCTGAACAGCAGCGGCGAAGCGGCAAGGGGATGGGGCGTCCCTATGTCCACAGACATCGCCTTTTCGCTCGGAGTGCTGGCGCTGCTGGGCACTCGTGCGCCGTTGTCTCTCAAGGTGTTCCTCACCGCATTCGCCATCGTGGACGACATTGGTGCTATCGCGGTCATTGCGGTGTTCTTCACTGAGACCATTCACTGGTCTTACATATGGCTCACACTGGGTCTGCTCGGTGTGTTGGTGGTGATGAACATAATCGGTATCCGCAACATACTCCCCTATGTGTTCATTAGCATCGCAATATGGGTGGCGATCTTTAATTCCGGCGTCCACGCTACGGTGGCGGGTGTGCTGGTTGCAATGGCGATACCGCTTCAGGTGCGGATAAATCCGGGTCAGTTCGTGGCTAGGATGAGAAGACTAGTGGATATGTTCGAACTGGAAGACGAGTTTCAGACGCAGCGCGGGCCGCTGGCGCTCACGACCGAGCATCAACGCGGCGTGCTCGTTGAGGTTAGAGATGCCTCTAATCAGGTGGAATCGCCTTTACAACGCTTGGAGTATATCTTGCATCCTTGGGTGGCGTTCGTGATAATGCCGCTGTTTGCACTAGCAAACGCCCATGTTCCAATTAGCGGGGAACTTATGATGGGAACGGCTTCCCCCGTTGCTATCGGTGTGATATTAGGCTTGGTAGTGGGCAAGCCGTTGGGCATCATGGGGTTCTGCTGGGTGGCAGTGAAACTCGGTGTGGCATCGCTGCCCCTAGGGGTGAGCTGGCGACATATTTTTGGCGTAACAATGCTCGGCGGCATCGGGTTTACCATGTCCATATTCATTACCGGACTCGCCTTCACCGACCCCGAGCTTATTTTGCAATCCAAGATTGGCATACTGATTGCATCCCTCGTGGCTGGCACTGTGGGTTATCTGGTGTTGAGAATGAACCCTAAGCAGGTATGAGAAGCAAGCCCAAGTCGATGATTGCAACCCACAGTCGGAAGGACCTTGAGCCGCATGGATAAGCGTGAGCTGGGTAGAGGTGGCGAGCCGGTATCGGTGATCGCTTTCGGTGCGTGGCCCATAGGCGGCGGGCTGGGCAGCGTGCCGACGGAGCAGGGCGTGGCGGCAGTGCGAGCAGCGCTCGATGTGGGAATGACATTCATAGACACCGCAGAGGGCTACCAGTCCAGCGAAGCCGTCGTCGGGAAGGGCATTGCAGGACGTCGGCACGAAGTGTTCCTCGCGACCAAACTATCTGGCAGCGACCATTCGGCGCAGCACATGGCGAGCGCAATCCACAACAGCTTGCGAGCGCTCGGCACCGACTACATCGACTTGTACCAGCTTCACAGCCCGTCTCCCCAGTGGCACATCGGTGAGACGATGGAAAATCTGGTGCGGCTTCAGGACGCAGGGAAGATACGCTACATAGGCGTGTCCAACTTCTCGCCGCAGCAGACGCAAGAGGCGATGCAATACGCCACCATCCACAGCTCCCAGCCGCGCTACAATATGATGTGGCGCGATTTAGAGGCCGATGTGCTGCCGTATTGTTTAGAGAACGGCATCGGGGTCATCCCGCACTCAGTCTTGTGCAAGGGCGTGCTCGGCGGCAAGCACAAGCCCGGGCATCGGTTTGCGGATGATGACGAACGGCGGCTGTTCAACTTCTTCCGCGGCGAACTCTTCGAGCGTACCTATACCGTAGCGCAGAGTTTGGATGCGTGGGCGCGCGACCATGGGCGGGACATCGTGCAGCTCGCCATCGCTTGGGTGCTTGCCAATCCTGCCGTAACCTCTGCGCTCGTGGGTGCAAAGTCACCGGAACAGGTGCGGCACAATGCAATGGCGGCAGATTGGCGGCTCACGGCTGCGGAACTCGCCGAAATCGAAACCCTGATGGACGGCTACCAGATGCCCTGGGTCAAAGACGAACCATAGGCGGCATCCCCGTGCCTTCTCATATCAGCGGATGGCGCGCTAGATTCGGCACGCAGCGATAAGCCCGCCCAAATCGTCAGCCGTCCGCATCGACATGCAGGCTTCCAGAATCTGCTCGGCGGTGTGAGGCTGCGCCACATCCTCCACCAGCCAGCGCAGCTTCGCCAGCAGCTCGCCGTCGCTGATAGGCGCGTCGGGGTGCCCCTTAGGCTGGCGCACTCCGATCTTCTGGGTGCTGCCGTCAAGCAAGGTTGCAGTCAGCGCAACGCCGATAATTCCGCGCTCACTGAATGCGCGTTCACGCTCTGGATCCATCACCAGTCTGATTTTGTGCATCAGAGCGCGCACAGCGTCCGACAGCCACGCCGCACCCTCATACTCGCGCAGCGTCATACGCCCGTGCAGCAGCGCCATCGCCATCACGAAAGGCGTGCTATGGTCGGCTGCTTCACGGCTTTCTGGCTTGAACGCCCCTAGCGAACCCTGTACACCGCCGCATACCATGCTATGCCCGTGGAGCGTCAGTGCGCCGACATCCTCCGCACGCACGCCCCGCTCATACAGCGCCAGTGTCGCCTCTATCGCCGCCTGCGTGTATATCTGCGCTGGGTAGCACTTGATGGTCTGTCGCAGCGTCAACCACCGCTCGCCTAGCAGGTCAAACTGCGTGAGGTCGGTTGGCGCATCGGACAGAGGTTCCAGATTATCGAATGTGGTTTCGAGTGCATCCGCATCTGCGGATACGCCCGCCGCCGCAAGTTCGGCGCACTCCACCCCGCGCTGCCCTGCAAGCCCAACCGATACGGCTTTTATCATCGGGATGTGTGATGTGGGTCTGAGCCAAGTGTTGAACACCATTCCCGTAGAGCCTGACAGGGCGGCGGCGTTCACAGCGGCGGCGGAGTCTGCCCCAACCAGCCGTGTTGCCGCAATCGGCAACGCCCAAGGTACCTGTGTGAGGGCGTGATAGCCGCGCCGCATAAAGTGGAACGCCTTGCTGAGCACCCCTTGCAGCTCATACACGGCGACGATGCAGGTGAGTAGTTCCTCGGCGCTGCGGTTGTGTCGTTCAGCAAGCGCAATCAGAGCAGGCACTGCATCGCTGAAATGCCCAGAGTCGCTGTCCGAGTCGCGGGCAACGATGTCGTTGGCGTCTAGGTAGCGTATCATCGTGCCGTTGACGAGGGCGGCGAGGGTGGCAGGCAGTCGCGTGTGCGTCCCAATTAGCGTGGAGTCTGAGCTGCCTCCACGCGTCAGCGCATACCGTCGCACGGCGTCCACAGCGTCCATGTGGTAAGCGCCAAGCATGCACGCAACGCTATCCGCAAGATGACGCCGCGCCGCTACCTTGACCTCATCCGGCAGATCCTCATACCGCAGCGCATATGTGAAGTCCGCCATGCGCTCAAGCAGCGTCATGCCTGCGCTCATATGAGTACACCCTCTTGTTGGAAATCTAAAGCGACGCTACAAGCCTGCAATGTGCCCATTGAATCGTGCATATGCAAACGCCGACGCCTTGCCAGCCTGTCGGTTGCGGTATGATACCCTACGCGGGAGAGAATATCCAATGCGGCGCTAGGCTTTTGGGTGTGCTCAATCAGCAGAGAGAAGGGCATGAAGGGCATAAGGTGCGAAAGAACGCTATGCGGGTAGGGGACATAGGCGAGTTCGACTTAATTGGCAGGCTTGATGCTGTCTTGTCCGTAGAGAACGAGCGGCGAGTTGAGGGGCTGAGGGCGCACGGGCTACACATTATGCGCGGCATCGGTGATGATGCGGCGGCGTGGCGGTCAGAGGGCGGCGTCCGTGTGCTGACCACGGACACAATGGTGGAAGGCGTCCACTTCGACTTGGCATACACGGATTGGGGCGATTTGGGCTGGAAGAGCATCGCCACGAATGTCAGCGATGTGGCGGCGATGGGTTGCGTCCCGACCTGTGCTGTCGTAACGCTTGGCTTACGCCCTGACCTACCCGTCGATGGCTTGGAGGCGATGTACGAGGGTATGATACGGTTCGCCGACCTGTGTCATCCTGAAATCCCCGGCTTGGTAATCGTCGGAGGCGATGTGGTGAAGTCACCGGCGTTCTTCGTCAGTGTAACGCTGGAAGGGGCGGCGTCAAGCGACGGGGCGCTGATGACCCGCGATGCGGCACAACCGGGCGACATCGTCTGTCTGACGGGCAGCGTGGGAGCGTCCGGGGCGGGCTTGCGTCTGCTGCAAGGCGCTGACGCACAGTGCGCCGTCGATCCAGAACAGGCGGCATACCTGCGGCTTGCCCACAGCCGTCCTGTGCCGTGCGTGGCGGCAGGCATAAGCCTCGCCACTGCCGGCGTCCGCTGCGCTATGGATGTCAGCGACGGGCTGCTGGACGATCTAAACAAGCTCTGTCGGGCAGCCGGCGTGGGCGCGCGCATCAGAAGGCAAGACATCCCAGTCGACAGGCGGTTGGCGGCTGCGTTCCCCGACGATTGCCTGCAGTTCGCTCTTAATGGCGGCGAAGATTATGTGATCCTGTTCACCGCGCCGTCCGTTCTGCTAGAAGAATTGAAGCGGCATGGAGGTCTAACGACGCATGCGATAGGGGAGATAGTCGCAAGTGAGCCGTGCGTGGATGTGCTTGACGACGGGGGCAATCCGATCGACCTTGAGGCAGGCGGCTGGGATCATTTTCGAAGCGAGTGAGCGGCTTTCGCAAGATTGGAAACACAGCACCGCAACTCTCTCTGAAAGCAGAAGGGCTGCGGTGCTATGAGTTGCTTGATGCGTATGCTGATGGCAGTGCGATTGTGTCTGCCTAGACTTGCACTGGCTCCGGCTCCAGCTTGTCCGGATATTCGCCTTCGAACAGGTCGCCTTCGTCCGGCCACTCGGACTTTGGCGTTTCGTAGTACACCTCGATCTCGTTGCCGTCCGGGTCGAACAAGTACACGCCCATCGAGATGCCATGGTCGCCGATGCCGCCGATGTTGACATCCTTCGCCTTCATATGCTCGTACAGCTGCTTGAGATCCTCGAACGACTCCATCTCCCAAGCGAAGTGGTACAAGCCCACGCGCGACTCTTCGGGTCCGGGCGCATCTGCGCCCACTGGCACTAGCGCCAGTTCATGCGACGAGTCGTCTTTAGCGCTCATGAACACCATCTGGCCGGGGCGCTTGTTGGTAGTTTTCAGCCCCAACACATCTGAGTACCATTGCTCGGAAATATCGATGTCGCGGACTCGCAGCACTAGATGGCCGAGTTGCCTAGGTTTTACCATATTGTCCTCCTTTAATAACATAAACATAACTAGCATATCGCGCAAAATACTTTATGGCGCAGTCTGAAAGGTTGCCGCACTTACCGTCCGGAAAATTTTGGAAATCAAGGCTTCCCACAGCCGCCTAAAGTCTGACCGATTATTGGTGAATATAGCCTAACTTTTCAAGCCGTGTCAACACGCATCTCTGCCTTACCTTGCAGCACAGCGCTTGCGGAACAGCGCCACATTTGGAGCGGGCAAGTGTAACTGCCAGTTGAAGCGGTTACCGACCCATCGCATTGTGGTGCGGCTGAAGAAGTTGATGTGGGTGGGGTCGCGATGATAGTACCATTCGGGGAAGTCGCAAAGGTCGTCCAGCATGCCTGTCATCACGCCCAGCCAGCCCCCGCAGCGCAGCATATCGTTCAGCAGGGCGAACTCAGCGGCGGGATCCGCTAGGTGTTCAGCGGTTTCTGTGCAGGTGATGAAGTCGTAGGTTTGGGTCAGGGCGTCGCGTTCAGGCATGAAGAATATGTCGTAACCGCGGGCGTCGTGTCCGTCCTCCAGCATCATATGCAGCAGTGCAGGCCCGGGCCCGCATCCGAAGTCCAGTCCCTTGGAACGGGGTTTCAGAAGCGGTTTGAGCGGGTCATAGAGGCGCGCCAGAAAGCGCCGATAGTCGGGGTCGTGGATGTGGTTGTTGTGCTCGAGATAGCGCTCGCGCTGAGCCGCAGTGTCCATCTGCTCTGAGCGCGGCACGAATGTCATGCCGCAATTCGCACAGCGCAGGAAGTGGCGATACCCAGACGCCTTACCACCGCGATACAGCAGCGTTACACGGGTTGAGGTGCAGAGCGGGCAGGGTTCGATAGGAATTGTTCGCATTAGCCCGATACAGGGATGTATTCGCTGTGTGGTGTGGCTTGCATAATTTCTCCCCCAGACTTGCGATAGAAACCCTCGCCCGCTTCATCTCGACATGCTTCAGCCGCAAGACGATTTACCCAATCGGGAACGGCAATCCCTTCATTGCGTATGCGTTGGGTTGTTTCGGACATGCCGAGCGCATCCCAAGTCTCAAACGGCCCTAGTTCCCAGTTGAAGCCCCAGCGCATCGCGCGGTCGATGCTCAGTATGTCGTCCGATACCTCCCCCACTTTCGATGCAGAGAATGCGAGCAGGCGCGATAGGATTTTCCAAGCGAAGACGCCGGCGGTTACACCTGCGCCGTTGGCAGATACAAGCCCGCGCAGGCGTTGGGGCGTATCGGTGATTTTGTGCAACTCGGGCGGCAGCGCCGAAGCATTGGTGCTACGCTGATGGTAGCGCATATCGCTGGTGTGCAGCGCGAGTGTTTGGGTTTTGGCGTTTCTGCGCTCTCGCTTGTAAAACCCCATACCGGTCTTGCTGCCCAACATTCCCCTACGCCGCATTTCGCGCAAGTACTCCGGCGGCTCGAACGCAGCACGCTCATCGGGGTCGGTGATTGCGGCGCGGGTGTTGTCGCATATGTCCAGCAGCACATCGATGCCTACGAGGTCTATGGTGCGGTAAGTAGCGCTCGCCGGTCTGCCCATTGGGATGCCGGATATGGCATCAGCGGCGTCGGGCGTTAAGCCGAGTTCATCTGCTGCGCGCATCGCCGTCAAGAAGTAGAAGCAGCCGATGCGGTTTGTGATAAAGCCGGGCACATCGTGTGCCTTCACCACGCGCTTGCCGAGTGTGTCAACTGCGAAGCGGCGGACGGCGTCGAAGACGCTTGCCTTCGTGTCCTCAGTGGGGATGAGTTCCAGCAGGGGCAAATAGCGCGGCGGGTTGAAGAAGTGCGTGCCCAAAAATTGGTTGCGCATACCGCGTGGCAGCGCTTGGGCAATCTGTGCGATGGGGATGCCGGATGTGTTCGTGCTGAGGATGGCGTCGCGTTTCAGGTGAGGTATGGATTTTGCCCACATGTCTGCCTTGGGCTGTGGGCGTTCCACTACGGCTTCGATTACCCAGTCGGCATGGGCTAGGCGGTGCAGATCTGTGTCGAATCCGCCGGGATGAATGCGCTCGAGGGAGCTGGCTTCGGAGATAGCCGGAGGGCGCAGTTTAGGGAGGCGCTGCTTGGCTTGTTCGGCGAGTTTGGGCGTGAGGTCGAGCAAGTCGCAGTGAACGCCGCTCTCTCCAACAAGCGCAGCAATTTGCGCGCCCATTGTGCCCGCACCCAGCACAGCAACCCGTTGCAGGGCGGCTGTCTCGTCCGAATCCGATGTGGCCATTGTAATTCCGTCTTTCAGGTTGGTTCTTGCTGCTTATCGTCGGGTTCTGCGTTGTTGTTCGCACACCGGCTGCGAGTTTACCAAGTTATCAGCCGCCGCGCACAAGGTCAATGATGCCAGCGTCGAGCCGCATAAGTTCACATCATATCCAAGCAAGGGCCGCTTTGCCCTAGCCCATTTGCACTGCGCTAAGTAGCCCCATCGGATTAAATTCTTTGCGTTATGGCGGGGTCTATGGTATGGTTAAATTAGTTCTTCATAGTAATCTCCACGCAGTTTCCTTAAGAATTTTCGGATACGCTGGTGATGTTGAGAAGCAATTATATTAATTTGTAGGGAGAAGATCATCAGTGAATTTTCAGGATAGAACCCTAACATGTGTGGAATGCAGCACCAGTTTCATTTTCAGCGTGGACGACCAGCAGTACCACCTCGAGAAGGGGTACACCAATGAGCCAAAGCGGTGCATGGACTGCCGCCGAGCTAGGCGCCAGTCGTTCAACCGCGGCGGTGGAGTAGGCGGATTCGGTGGCGGTGGACAGCGACAGACTTATGCCATCGTCTGCGCGCAATGCGGCAAGGACGATGAAGTGCCGTTCCGCCCAACTGGCGCACGACCAGTGTACTGCTACGACTGCTTCCGCTCAGGCAACCCGCGCAACTAACCGCCGCCGCAAGCGTGCGGACATGAAACGCTGGGACTGAGGACTAGCCACATAATCTTAACACCGTCCACCAATTGCTTGGTGGGCGGTGCTTTTTTGTGTTATGCGAAAAAGATGTTGACTAGATAAGGCGTATTTTCTAAAATCTAGGGGTGATTTTAGACTGACTGCGGGCGCATGTGCGATGCGGCTACCGCAGGCAAAGTCTGAAGAGAATATCGGATGCATTGGACTAATCAGAACATACCGGGAGGTTTCAGATGGCAGCACCTGTTATGGTGAGCTTTGGTTGGACTGGAGAGAACCGAGAGATTTCGGTTGTGGAAAAAGACGGGCAGTGGCACACAGAGCACCTTGTGGACGGAAATCCCGACCAGCAGCTCATCAAGATGTTTGGCAGCAACACCATACCGACACCATGGTCGTCTGATACGGCGCGAGATGAGGTGGTGGACGAACTCTCTGTACGTAATCCCAACTCTAATGTGAGCTAGCTTCCGGGCAGGGGCAAGCACGCAGTACGGGAGCGCGCTAGCTCTCCGCATACGGCGGCAGGTTGAGGATACAGGTTAAAGTTGCGATGGCTTTGTCTGCATCCTCAGGGGACAGGGAAAAGAACTTGCGGCGTGATTCCCTGAATGTGAGGTAGTTGTAGAAGGCGTTCCAAGCGCGCCATACCTGTTCTGGATTGCGCGCCTTGCGGAGCGCCGGCAGATACTGCCCCTCAAAGCGATACAGGATGAGACCGCGGGCGTCGGGGTCGTCGATGAATTGCAGCGCCTCGTCTGCGGCGTCAACCCAGTCGTCTTGCGACAAGTCCCAATTTGGGTGCGTCATAGTTACCTCTGTCCTTTGCGTCAGTTTCTGGGATGGCGGTCGTGGGCGATATTATAGCGCATGCGGGCTGTTGGCTTGCGGCTATTGTGGCGTTTGAACGAGGGGATAATGCGTGAACACTGATCCGTCCGACACACCTGGCGGGGATGAGATATACCCCGTAGAGATGTTTCGCCGCTATGACGAGAGCGATGACAGGTTATTTTACGCCGAGCCACGCCTCGTTACGCATATAGACGCCGCCGCAATTTCCGCAATCGGCGGCTATTTCGAGCAGACGCTACCGCATGGCGGAGTTGTACTCGACCTGATGTCTAGTTGGCGCTCGCATCTGCCGACGGGCTTCCCGATACGGCGACTAATCGGGCTGGGATTGAACTCGGTCGAGTTAGCCGAAAACCCGCAGCTAGATGAGCGCATCGTGCACGACCTTAACGCCGACCCACGCCTGCCGCTGGACGACGAATCCGTTGACGCCGCCGTGGTAACGGTATCCATTCAGTACATGGTGAAGCCGCTTGCGGTGTTTGCGGAGGTGAACCGCATCTTGAAGGCAGGCGGTGCGTTCCATGTCATCTACTCCAATCGGATGTTTCCGACGAAGGCGGTGGCAGTGTGGCAGGCGCTGGACGACAGGCAGCGGGCGTCGCTCATTGGCTCTTACTTCGCCAACTCAGGCGGATGGAGCACGCCGAAGGCGATGGACATCACCCCGCGAACGCCGCACTACACAGACCCGGTGTATGTGGTATCTGCGGATAAGGCTGCAGGCTAGTCGGCGGCGAGGATGCCAAGGCCGGGTTCGGGCAGTGGCGGTCGCTGTCGCGCTACAACGGCTTCCTGCTCGCTCTCCGCCATCGGCGTGAAGCGCTCGGCGGCGTCTAGAGCCAAGGGCAGCAGGCGCACATCGCCCACGCTGGGCGCAGTGTGCATCGGCTGTGAGAGCAGCCAGCGTATCGCATCGTCTATGTCTGATTGACCTCTATGTGGGTCGTACCAAGTGGCGTGTTCGCGCTCGCGGCTGCCCCAGCCGCCTCGCGCCAGCATCTTGATGGTGTGCACGCCCACATCTCTTGTGCGGGCTTCTGCGAGAAGCTCCTCAGCCGCCTCGCGATACTCGGGGTTGCGGTAGAGCGTGGCGTTTAGCGGGAACATTACCGTGTCAAAGTCGAATCGGCACAACGCCTCTAGGTGGGTGCGTGGAGCGTCGGGACCGTGACCTGTGATGCCCAACCAGCGGGTCAGGCCGCGCTCACGCAGTTCGACCAGCGCTTCGAGAGCGCCGCCGCTTGCGGTTACGGCGTCTAAGTCTGCCATTGTGCCTACTGAGTGAAGCTGAAACAGATCGAACGACTCCACTTGCAGGCGGTTCATGCAGCTTTGGATGTTTTCCCACGCATCGCTGCGGGTGCGCATGCGGGTCTTTGCGCCGAGAAACACCTGTGGGCGAAGTTTCGGCATCCAAGGCGCGAGGCGTTCCATTGCTTCGCCGTATGAGGGCGCGATGTCGATATGATTTACACCGTGGTCGAGAATGTGTCGAACGGCAGTGTCAGCTTCCGCTTGGGTTACCCTGCCAATGCCGGCAGTACCGAATGTTACCACCGTGCTTTCGTGTCCGGTTCTGCCTAGTCTGCGCTTTTCCATAGTCTTGCTCCTTATCCATATCGCGATGTGTGGCTGTGAGCCGATGTGCGGGCATCTTGACGCGTAATTTGTGCGGATTGACAGGATAATTTTATCACAGTGTGCCTAGCGCCAACTGATGCGCGGGGTGTTAGACTCGGGGTTACGGATTGTACTGCGCATTCTACTCTGTCTAGAAACACTGTGCGAGTGGGCAATGCTGCTCTCCCTTCTTCGCAGGATGGACGAAGATTTGGTGGACGAGAGGATGAAACATGCCGGAAGCGCCGGAACTTGAGGTTGTCAAAGACTTCCTCACCGACAAGGTTGTCGGAGTCGATGTATGCGCCGCCAAAGTGTTGAAGCCGAGCGTGCTGCGGTCGTACTGCGGCGATATTGCAGCGGACATGCCGGGGCGAAGCTTTAAGAGCGTGAGCAGGCGCGGCAAGTTCATGTTGTTGGGGATTAGCGGTGGCCGCCTGCTAGTCATAAATCCTATGCTGACAGGGGCGCTGCAATACTGCGAACCCAAGCGGCGTATGTTCAAGCGCACCTGTCTGACGATGACACTCTCGGACGGCAATGAGCTGCGATACATCGACGACAAGCAGATGGGGAAGGTGTATTACATCGAAGCAGGGAGCAAGGACATTGTGCCGCGTCTGAACGAACAGGGGCCGGATGTGCTCGACGAGTTCGAGTTTGGCGAGTTCAAAGAGCGTCTTCGGCGATTCCACGGGGAAATCAAAGGCATCCTAACGCGTGGGAGGGTCATTTCAGGCATCGGGAACGCATACTCGGACGAGATACTCTTTGCGGCGCAAGTGTATCCGTTCCGCAAACGCAACGCATTGTCGGAAGATGAGCTGATGCGGCTGTATAGGGCATCCCGTCAGGTCATCTTGGATGCCATTCCAAAAGTGCGGGAACGGATGGCGCAAGACATCCACATCAAGGCGCGGGATTTCTTGCTTGTGCATAACAAGGGCGGAGAGCCATGTCCGCGATGCGGGAACGCCATCAGCCAGTTGACTGCGAACAAGCGCATCACGAGCTACTGCAGGAACTGCCAGCCGGGTATGCTGCTCCGAAACTGACCGGAAAGTGCGCGGTGGCGAAAGGCTCAGTGGTCCGGTACAGGGCGGTTAGTGATGACAGATTCGCCCCGACGCCGAAGGGCTTTGCGCCCGAAAGAACCGAGCAGGCTGAGAGTGAGGCAGCATGCGGTATGCCGTGCGTTTGGGGAGCTATGCCACGACCAAGGGGATGCGCATCTCGGCGGGGGTTAGCCCGCTGTGGTGAGAGTACAGCGTCGCGCTCTTTTCGCCTAGCGCGGGACGAATATCTAGGGCAGCGTCGTTGATAGACAACAGCATAATGTTGCCCACGCGTTGTTTAGTATGCCGGCTCAGCGGCTCGGGGCCGAAGAGTTTGAGCCGCTCTGCATCCTCAATGTCTAATGCAACGAAATCGTCGCCTAGCTTGCTTCGGGCTGCGCTGCGAAAGGCGGGCTTGTCATCGGGGTGCACACGAGCGTACATCACGCGGATGTCGCCAGACGGCTTGGTTTGACAATAGCTCAGCAACTCATCGTCTTGGGACAGCACATAGGTCTTTTCAGGTGAAACATCGAGATGCCCGTGGTCTGCGGTCATTACAAGACGGGCGTTTCGGGGCAGCGCTGCGGCTAGGCGTTCCAAAGCCCTGTCGGCATCGTATGCGGCTTTCAGAGTGGTGGGGTGCGTTGTGCCGTGTTCGTGCGCCGAGCTGTCCACATGGTGCATATATAGGTATGTTACACCCGGCTTTTGGGCGCGGAGTACGATGGCATCTACGGCTTCCCTGAGAGTTTCATAGCCTGATTGCCAAATCCCGTCTGCCCAGTAAGATGAATATGCGGTGCGGGTGATGTGCTTGGGCAGCAGATAGACAGAGTTGCGGGCGATGTCGCGGCGTCCGGAGCCGATGCGTGATGGTGTGGGATAGGCGTCCGTCGGGTGAATGCCAAGAGACGACAGGGACTTGTTGTCGGGAGTGCTGCGAAAGCTAATGATGATCGACACCGTGTTGAGTGAGGGAATGAGCACATGCCAGCCGGTTACGGCGTGGCGGGCAGGCCATGCGCCGGTTGCCAATGTGGTCAGTACGGTGGAAGTAGTGGACGGGAACACCGTCCGCATTTCGGTTACAGTGCTGCGGCGCAGAAATGCGTCTTCGGGCAGGGCGTCTATGAAGTTCATGCCGAAGCCGTCCACGAGTGCGAACACGAGATGGGAAGGCTCGCCTATGAGGGCGCGGATGATGGCAGCATTGCGGCTTAACGGAGCGTCGCTCGCGCCGATGAAATCGTGCGTCGCTGCGGCGAAGTCTATTATGCTCGGCGTGTCGGACACTGGGTGCAGCAGCGTGTCGTCGCTGAGTAAGGCTTTTAGGCGTTCAAGGTCGTGCATCTGAAATAGGCTATTGGGCTATAGAGCGTTTACGGACACGATATTGTTGCGGCAAATCTAGCGCTTTTCTTTCACACCATTCCTATAATTCGTATCCCAAAATCAGGAATGCGGGACAAGATATGTCTGCCGCCAATTTGGGGTCTGTCTACGGCTCTGCTCAGATAAGAACGGTCATCTTATGAATATGAAAATGAGCCGAGTGAGACCCTATTATAAACGATTGACGGCGATATTGTGATACCATCACTGGGATTTAGGTGGGACGGACATTAGGGGACATAGGGAGGAGCGAGTTATGAGTTGTGAGCAAGCCACTGCCCAAGCCCTGAAAGAGAAGGGGCATCGACTGACACCGCAACGGTTGATGATATTGTCCGCCATCCGACATTCCGATGTGCACATCACAGCGTCGGAGATATTGGACGAAGTGAAGGTGTCTTACCCGTACATAGATGTCTCTACCGTGTATCGTACACTCAGCGTGTTGAAGCAGATGCGTCTCGTGTCTGAGACGAACATGGGCGGGGGAGAGTATCGCTACGAATGGATCAATCGCCTGCGGCATCATCATCTTATCTGCCGAGGCTGCGACAAGGTGGTGCTGTTAGACCACAAGTATTGGGAGAACATCGGCGCTGAGATAATGGCAGACCACGGGTTTCAGCCGGACATAGACCACATTGCATTGTTTGGCGTGTGCCACGAATGCCTTGAAGTGGCGGACTAGCGGCGCATCGACCTGTGGCTGTGCTATCCGTTGCTGAGAAGCCTGCGCCCTATTCCGAAGATGCGCTCGCCTCGCTGTGGAGCAGGGCGCACACGCTCGTTGACGCACTGGTTACTCGGGACGGGCGCAGGTTGCGCGTTGTATACCCCGGTCGGCAGAGCGCAGCGGCAGGCCCGGACTTTCGCGACGCTGTGCTGCTAACCGAAGACGGCAAGTCCCTCAGCGGCGATGTGGAACTGCACACCGAGGCGCCCGGCTGGTATAGCCACGCACATCACACAGACCCGAACTACAACGGCGTCGTGCTGCATGTGGTTTTCTTGCCCAAGGGGCACGAGTCGACTTCGCTGCAGTCGGGAATGAGCGCGCCTGTGGCGGCGTTGGACATTAGCGGCGTCGCGTTTCACACAGCACTAGATGCGTCGCAACCGCTTCCCACGCTGCGAATATTTGACGATGATGTGGGCATAGATGTGGACATCTGTGAGGCGCTTGACGCCGCCGGGGACGCTCGCTTTCTCGCCAAGAGCAAGGGCTTTGCGATGGATATGCAGCGTTCCGATGCTGACGAAGTGGTCTATCTCGCCCTAATGGATGCGCTTGGTTACGCATCCAACCGCAAGCCATTTCGGACGCTGGCGCAGCGTGTGCCGTACCGTTCGCTTGCGGCGCTGCGAACCGAGCCGCCGTCTGTGCGGTTGGCGGCGCTCAAGGCGATGCTGCTGGGTGCATCAGGGCTAATGCGGAGGTTGGAGCGCATATGCCCGGACGAAGACGCCGTTGAGCTGCGGCGTATGCGCCGGCATCTGCGCAAGGTGCGTGCTGTGCGCCAGTCTGATTGGCGGCTGTTTCGGCTGCGTCCGGCGAACCATCCCCTGCGACGAATAGTTGGCGCTGCGCACATCCTCGAGCGGTGCTTGGACAGAGGCGTAGCTGCCACACTCGCAGGCGACCTGCTAGACGGCGGCGTTAGGGCGCTGAGTAAACGGCTGGAAGCGCCGCCGTACATTGGGCGAGGCAGAGCGCGCGACATGCTTGTGAATGTGGCGCTCCCATTCCTGCACGCCTACGCATCAGCCGGAGTGCGGTTGCCGCACCGGGCGCATAAAGACGCCGGGATGGATGATATGGATGCGCTGCGCCAAGTCGCACGCGACTGCTACGCCGCACATCCCGCGCTGCAAGAGAACGAAATCACGCGGGAGATGCGCCGAATTTGCGGCATCGATCGCAAGGTGCGGCTCAAGGCGCGCCAGCAGCAGGGGCTGATGCACCTGTACAACACACGCGTGCGGCGCGCGACTGAACTGAATGGGCGTTGACTGCGGCGAGTGCCTAGCGCCCTAGTTGTGCCGCAGGCTCTCTATTGGCGCAGTTTCCAGTAGCGGAAGTCCTCGTAACTGCCCTCATATCTGCCGCCATTATCTACAAGCAGCAGCGACCTGCTGTCGTCCGTACGGACGAGGAAGCATATGTTACCCGTTCGCGACCTACCAGGGTCTATACCTTCGTAGTTATCCCATTGTGCGAATAGCCTATGAATACTATGACTACTACAGCTATCAAAGCCATCGCTTCTCCACCAGTCCATGTAGGGCATGCGAGATTTCAGTCCATAGGCGTGTAATCTGTCTTCGGCATCGTAATAGTCCTCACGCTTACCATCGTTCTGAACTTTTATGCGGACTACCACGCGGGTGTATCCAGAAGTTACTCTTTCTACATCTCCCCGCCACCACCGTATAAGTTTGTCTGCCTCTTTGCCTCGGGAAACCTCCACTATCCTGAGAGCGAAATTGTCGGTATTAGCGAGCGCCCCCTTTTCTCTATATGGGAAAGGATTGTCTATCGATATTCCCACAGGGATTGGCGTGTTTGTCGCAGTCGGGGCGGGTGTGGGCGTAGCCGTTGGTGGGAGCGGCGTTGGGGTAACCGTAGCCGTAGGTGTCGGCGTGGAGGTTGGTGGGATGGGTGTTGGCGTTGCCGTCGGGCTTGGCGTATCCGTTGGCGGGACCGGCGTTGAGGTAGGCGTACTTGTTGGCGTTGGCTCGGCGGTTGCGGTTGGTGGCACTGTTGGCACAGCCGTCGGTGTTGGCGTGGAAGTTGGTGGGACTGGCGTCGGAATAGCCGTGCTCGTTGGCGTTGGCTCGGTGGTTGCGGTTGGTGGCACTGTTGGCACAGCCGTCGGTGTTGGCGTATCCGTTGGTGGGACTGGCGTTGCCATAGGCGTGGGGGCCGCCGCTACTGCTGGCTCTTCAGACTCTGTGGTTACATTGGCTGCATCGCTACAAGCCGCCGCAGCCATTATCCCTATGACAAGCAGAACGAAGAGATTTATCCGAAAGTAACGCACAGTAAAAGCCCCCTTATGGATCAGGATTAGCGTCCGTACCAGGGAGCTTTACCCTCAGCGACCATTCGGGGGCGCAATAGCGCTATCCCAATGACTGAGGGCGAAAATGGGCTTGCGAGTTGCGAATGAACACAACCCGCCCGCTCCCTGGTACGGAATCTAAATTACCATACGCTCGAACTTAACGCAATATTGCACTGCTAATAGTGAGAACGATGTCGGTTGCCAATCGATTGTCAAGATGCAATACTTGCGCGTAATGTGGGGCATATTACTAATGAGATTGAGGAGCAATGAGGAGCAGCCTGTGATACGCAGCCTTGAAGGGATTACGCCTAAAGTTCATCCGACGGCGTTCGTCAGCGAGTTCGCCTATGTTGTGGGCAATGTGGAAATTGGCGAAGGGTCGAGCGTCTGGCCCGGCGCAGTCGTGCGCGGCGATATGGGCAAGATCACTATCGGCAAGCACACGAACATTCAGGATAACTCAGCCGTCCACGGCGATGCGGATGTGTCCATCGGCGACTATGTAACCATCGGACACAAAGTCCTGTGCCACGCCAAAACCGTTGGCAACGGCGTGGTCATTGGCAACGGTGCAACGGTGAACGACGGCGTGGAGATTGGCGAATACAGCCTCATCGCCTCCGGCGCCATGCTAGTGGACAATGTGAAGATTCCTTCACGCTCGCTGGTAGTGGGATCCCCCGGGAAAGCAATCCGCAAAGTCAGCGAACGCCACTTGGAGCGAATGAAGTGGTACTGCGATGTCTATATGGATAAGACCAAGCGGTACAAGGCACAGGGGGACTTGGAGTAGGCGAGTAGAATGAGCCGAGTGAAGAGCGGATGCATTATAGACGGAGTTACGGCTTGACGCTTTGGGCGATAGAGCGGCGGCACATTGCAGTGCGTGCGCTTGTGCTGTGTCTTGCGCTGCTGCTGGCGGTGAGCATCGAGTTTGGGTGGGGCATCGCCTCGTCGATTGACGCCGCGCCGTTGGCGTATGCGGCGGCGTATGTGCTTGAGTTGCTGGGTGTGCCGGTCGTGCTGGACGGGGCAATTGTCGTGGTGGGCGAGTTCACCGCAATCGTAACGCCGGAATGTGCTGCTGTGGGGCTTACGCTGCTGTACTGCGCCGCCGTAGGGGTTACGCCTGCGTCTTGGCAGGCGCGGCTGTGGGGCATTGCGTTGGGATCGCTTGCACTAGCCGCGTTGAACTTCGTGCGGATAGTCAGCCTGCTGCTGATTGGGATGCGCTATCCGGATTATGTGGATTTGGCGCACACCGCAATGTGGCAGGGAGTGATGGTCGCTGCGGCGCTGGGGATATGGTGGATTTGGCTGCGGCGCGCCGCCCGTACAGCCTAATGGCGGATTGCGAATCGCCACGCTTTCTTGCCCTACATGCTCTCCGGTGCATCCATAATCATCAGGCTGAGGCAGCGGGCTAGCGTAATCTGAGCGGCTTCGACAAGCTTCAGGCGCGCCTTGCTCAGTTCAGCTTCGCCTTCCACTCCGGACACCACTCGGCAGTTCTGATAGAACCAGTGGAACGCTGTGGCAAGTTCGGATGCGTAGTGCGGCAGGTGGTGCGGCTCTAGGTTGTGTGCCATCGCCTCTATCAGCTCGGGCAGGGCGAGCATCTTGCGTATCAGTGCGAATTCGGCTTCGTGCGTGAGCAGCGATAGGTCGCCGTCAGCGTGGTCTATGCCGCGCGATGCCGCGAGCGCCAGTATGCTCGCTATGCGGGCGTGAGCGTACTGGATGTAATATACCGGGTTTTCCTGCGACTGCTGTTTTGCTAGTTCTATGTCGAAATCCATTTGGCTGTCGGCGGCGCGTGAGAGGAAGAAGTAGCGGCAGGCGTCAGCGCCCACCTCGTCTATCACCTCGCGCAGGGTTACGATGTCGCCGGTGCGCTTGGATATGCGTACCGCTTCGCCGCCGCGCTTGAGGGTTACCATCTGGTTGATGATTAGCGTTAGCTTCTCCTGTGGCATGCCTAGCGCCGCCACGACCGCTTTCATGAACAGCGCATGCCCCTGATGGTCCGCACCCCAAATGTTTATGACATGCCCGAAGTTGCGTTCGAAGAACTTGTTGTAGTGATACGCCACATCGGACGCAAAATAAGTCGGGACGCCGTTGCTCCGAACCATCACCTTGTCCTTTTCATCGCCCAGCGCGGTTGATGCGAACCATACGGCGCCCTCGGCTTCGGTTACATAGCCGCGCTCGCGAAGCAGTGCCATGGAGCGCTCGAACTGCCCGTTAGTGAACAGGGATGCTTCGTTGAACCACTCATCGAAGCCGATGCGGAGGCTCTGCAGGTCATCACGGATGCGCGCCATGAACATGCTGATGCCGAGTTTGCCGAGCGCCTCTTGTGCCTCTGCGACGGGCATTTTCAGGAAGCGCTCACCGTTTTCGGCGTAGATTGCGGCGGCAAGTTCTACCATGTACTCGCCGTGATAGCCGTCTTCGGGGACTTGGGCGTCTTCACCGCACTGCTGCAAGTATCGGGCGTGGAGTGTGCGAGCAAAGTGCCCGATTTGTGCACCGGCATCGTTGAAGTAGTATTCGCGCGTTACGGAGTAGCCGGCGGCATCTAGTATGTTGGCGAGAGCACTGCCGATGACGCCGCCGCGTGCGTGTGCGATGTGCAGGGGCCCTACGGGGTTTGCACTGACGAACTCTATCTGTGTGCGCTGCCCCTTACCCACATCCACATTGCCGAATGTGTCCCCGGCGCTGCGAATCGCATCCACCTGTGCGAGCAGCCACGAGCGTTTGAGGGCGAAGTTGATGAAGCCGGGGGCAGCCACATCTGCGCTTTCCAGCGCGTCGTCGGAAGGGATGTTCGCAGCAATGCGTTCGGCTATATGCAGCGGGTTCATTCTCATCGGACGCGCCAGCTTGAGCGGCAGGCTGCTGGCAAAGTCGCCGTGCTCCGGGTTTTGTGGGCGCTCTATGGCGATGTCTTCCACAGCGACGGGAGGCAAGTCATCCGTCTTCTGTGCGGACGCCAAGCCTTCGCTCACTAGGTTTGCTATGTGGTCTCGTATCATCATTGTCAGCACACTCTCGCTTCGGATTAGAAATAACCATATCAAAGGCGGCGGTTTACTGCCAGAGTTTCATGGCGTTCAGGCTATGCGGGTGCTGATCGAGTATATGCGATGCGGCTATATGCGGCAGGATGCTAATCCACATAGACGCAATCCTTGATTTTGGCAAAGGTCTTATCGCCGATACCATTAACATCCAGCAGTTCGTCCACTGAGGTGAATGCACCGTGTTGGCTGCGGTAGTCGATGATGCGCTGCGCCAGCACAGGCCCGATGCCGGGTAGGGTTTCCAGATCATCGGCGTCCGCATGGTTCAGGTCTAATCCGTCTTGGCACGATGGGGTCGGGACAGTCTGAGTTCCGGACGGGGGACGCCATCCTGCGTCCAGAGCATCTTCGACGGTGCAGAACCAGCGCTCACCCTTGGATGTGTCGATTTCCGTCCTGCTGTAGTAGGAGCTTTCTGGGGTGTGGTAAATCTTGTTCCCGCCGCTAATGTTGCCCTTGATGCGGCAGTGAGAGGGCACCGGAGTATGCGTGGGCGTGGGCATCGGAGTGGCGGTTGGAGGCTTGGGTGTCGGCGTATATGTAGGTGTGGGCATCAGAGAGGCTGTTGGGCTTGCGGTTGGGAGCACGGGTGTTGAAGTGTATGTGGGCACTAGCGTTGTAGGCGTGGGCATCATAGCGGCAGTCGGGCTTGCGGTTGGATGCGTGGGTATCGTAGCCGCCGTTGGGCTTGGGGTTAGAGGCGGCACGGGTGTTGGTGTATGCGTGGGTGCGGGCATCGGAGTGGCTGTTGGGCTTGCAGTCGGGAGCGCGGGTGTTGGTGTCGCAGTGGGGAACGGTGCTTGCGTGTATGTAGCAGATGGTGTCGGTGTTGCTGAAGATATTGGTGTCGGTGTGAGGGTAGGTGTATTGGATGTCACCAGCGTAGGTGCTGCGACTGGGGATGGCGACAGATCTGCGGTGGGCGTGGGCGAACCCTGTGTCACCCGGGTGTGATCGGAGGTTGAGGCAGCAAGATGTGGCGATGACGCTGCAGCCGGTGTGCTAGGTGCCTGAGGCGTGAGGGATGCTACGGGCGTCGATTGCAGGTCGCGCACGAGGATTGCCACGATTGTTGGGGTTGGCGTTGGCGTGCGGGGTGTGGTGGCAGTGGGAGCAGCGCCGGTTGCTGTGGACGGTGCGGCAGCAGGTGGCGCAGATTGGCATGCGGCTATGAGAAACGCTGCGACGACCAAGCCGCAGGGGATGCGGGTCGCACAGCGGCGTGTGATGCGGCGAATGTTGGCGCGCATGGCGGCGATGTCAAGCAAACCATCTCCCGAACCTCAGGCGGGTTGGTTTCATAGGCTGCTGGCTGACGGTAACCGGGCTGATGGGCTAATTCGTCGGTGTGAGGCGTTTCAATGTGCGCCTGTGTCCGCCCCCATTTTCTTGGGAGCACATCTCCCCGTCGCTAACAAACTAGCATAGCTAGACGGGTGGCTGCTTTAAGTTTTACTCATTCACGCGGGGAGAATTAAAGTGTCAGTTAGGTTAGGTTAAGGTATTATTTGGATAGGGGCAGGCAGGGCGTTCTGTGGAACGAGTTCGCCGATGACGGCGCGGGTTTGGACGCCGCATTCGGCGAGTGCGTTCAGCAGGGCGTCTTTCTTGTCAGGTGCGACGGCAATTAGCAGCCCGCCGGAAGTCTGTGCGTCGGCGAGCATAATCTGCGTATGGTCGTCTAAGTTAGGGTGCCAGTCGACCAAGCCGTCGAGCGATTCTAGGTTGCGGTGAGTGCCGCCGGGGGCGATGCCCTGTGCTATCAGATCGCGGACGCCGTCGATGACCGGGACTGACCCTACGCTGATGCGGGCGTTGACGCCGCTGCCATCCACGATGAGGCGCAGATGTCCCAGCAGCCCGAAACCTGTGATGTCGGCGCAGGCGTGAACACCCACCCTCATCATCGCCTCAGATGCTGAGCGGTTCAGGGTGCTCATCACCAACACAGCGTCTGCGAGGGTTTCAGGGCTGACGCGTTGCTGCTTGCCAGCTGTGGTGATGATGCCAGTGCCTATGGGCTTGGTCAGCACAAGGATGTCGCTGGGTTGGGCGCCAGCGTTGGTAACCTGCTTCCCCGGCTTGATGACGCCGGTTACGCTCATGCCGTATTTAGGCTCTTCGTCGTCCACGGTGTGGCCGCCCACTATGAGAACACCGGCCTCGGCAGCTTTGGATGCGCCGCCACTGAGGATTTCGCCCAGCAATTCGTGCGGCAATCCGATGGGGAAGCCAACAATGTTGAGCGCAATGAGGGGTTTGCCCCCCATTGCATAGACATCACTGAGGGCGTTGGCGGCGGCGATTTCCCCGAACACGAAAGGGTCGTCCACGATGGGAGGGAAGAAGTCCACAGTGGAGATGATGGCGGTATCGTCGTCCATCCTGTACACCGCAGCGTCGTCGCCGGTGGCTATGCCCACGAGCAAGTTAGGGTCGCTGATGGTTGGCAGCCGGCGCAGCACCTGCGCCAGGTCCTTCGGACTGAACTTGGACGCTCAGCCGGCGCAGCTTGCAAGTTCCGTCAGGCGTACTTGGTCATGTGTGTGAATCAATTTCGGTCTCCTGTCGGGTTGGCATACATGCTGATAGCATACCGCATATGCCATTGAGTGGGTAGTGCGGCTTGGCTCAAATGGGGATCTTAATCCACAAGGGGTGTCGAGCAGGTCGCTTGGTGGTTCTGAAATTGCGTAGCGTCTGTAACGATATTTTCGTGTTCGCCATAGTACCACATTCGCGGTGTCTGGCTCGGTCTGTGGGTAGGGATTTGAAACGACGGGTGGCAGCGTTTAGAATGGGCGCACATCTCGCATCCGTACTCCGCGTGGTGTACGCGATGCATGGGGACGATGCTTCAATTATTTTATTGTAGGAGGGCAATATGGCAGGCCATACGATAACAGTTGGGAATGTGGAGGCGCTGTCGGTGTCAGACGGCTACTCGGCTAAGCGAGACCCGACGATGGTTTTCACTGGCACGGACATCGAGCGGTGGCGAGAGTTTCCGGAGATATTGGACGAGCAAGACATGACGCAGTCGCGCTACGGGTCGGTGGTGCTGCGGTCGCAGGGCAAGGTGGTGCTCGTGGACACGGGCATGCAGACGGACCCGGGCGGGACATTGTTAGACGACATGCGGACGAAAGGTGTGGATCCTGCGGATGTGGACATCGTGTTTCTGACGCATCTGCATCCCGACCATGTGGGTTGGAATCTGACCGACGGCACACCTAATTTCCGCAACGCCCGCTACCTTGCGCCTAGGGCGGATTACGAATACTGGTCGCAGCCGTCTGTGCTTGCGGAAGCCCAGCATGTGCAAGACCAAGTTATGCCCTTGAACGCCCTGAACCTCATAGATCTGTTCGACGAGGATTACAAGGTTACAGACGAACTGATAACTGTGTCCACGCCGGGACATACGCCCGGGCACACATCGCTGCTAATCGCGTCGGGCGGAGAGCGTGCGTTCGTACTCGGTGATGTGGCGCACAGCCCCGCACAGGCGCACTATACGGATTGGAATCCGATGTTCGATATACAGCCGGACATATCGCGCCCCACGCGCCATCGAGTGCTGGACATGCTGGAATCAGAGGGCATGCTGCTGTCCGCAGGGCACTTCCCCGACCCCGGGTTCGGACATTTCGTTAGGCTGGAAGGTCGGCGCGTCTGGCAGGGGATTTAGCCTGTGGAGGCAAGACAGGCTTCTCCGTTCTTGCCAATGCGTCCGCAGGTTCAGTGCGGATAAGCCGCTTAACAGGCTAGCGCGTGCATCCTGAGAAGTCGGGAGGCGCAGGAACGACGAGAACAAAGGGAACGCCCATATGCCAACCATACCGCGTGTGGCATATGGGCGATGGATTCGTATGGGCGGACGATGTGTCTAGACGGAAAAGTTGTAGCGTTCAGTCTATAGGGATGGCTTGCGTGTGGGCTAGAGGTCTTCCATCCAACTGCGTTTGAAGATGCCGTATTGCGCACCATCTCCGCCCAGCGGGACGATGTTGATTAGCTCCCACCCCTTGTCGCCCATGCTGTTGAGCAGATGCGATATGTAGCTCACGCCGTCGTTGCCGGTCGCATTCAGACGAACCACTTCATACTCCCAGCACGGCAGCCCTAATGGCAAATCGAACCCCTCCACATAGTCCAGCTGGGCGAAATCTTCATCGCTGACATCAGTCCAGCTGTTGGGTGGGACGGGTTCGTCGCAGTCAACGCAAGTGGCGCCCGAGCCAAAGTCGTAGCTGCCGCATTCGGGGCAAAAGTAGATTCTCATGTGCTGCCCCCTAACGCATTAGTCTGCCGTATTAATGCAAATGCAATAGCGAAATTATAATGTATAGTGAAACAATTCACAAGTGTGGGATTGGCCGAATTGCGTGCTGCACCGCCCTAATGATTTGTCGTGGCTGAGTTTCCAGGTGGCTATGTGCGCTGCGATAGAGGAATACTTCTGAGGCGCATCAAGCACAAGATGGCGACAATGGCAAGCATGCCGGTTACCGAGAATGTCAGCCCCCACTTGATTGCGGGCGGGGACACATCCAGAATTGCGCCGGCGACTATGGGGCCGATGACGCCGCCCATGAAGCCGAGAAACGAGTGTACTGCCATCGTCGAGCCGAGCTGCGACCGATTAGCGACTTCGGTTACGGCGGTGGAGTATATCGCAGAGTCGGCAGATATAGCCCAGCCGTATATGACGGCGAGCGCCACTATCAGCGGCAAAGGGAAGCCGAGCATCCATCCGATGGCGAACGAGCATGCGCCGCTGAGGGCAAATATAACGGACGCTGATGCAGCACGCCCGAACCTATCAGACAAGGCGCCGCCCATAACTGGGCCGATTGCACCGCTAGCCATCGCCAATCCGCCAATGGTTGCAGCCTGTGCCACAACATCTGTTTCACCCACACAGCGCAATGTCAGCGCCGCAGCAATCAGGGCGGGCAGCCACACGCGCACTATGTATAGCTCGGCGGCGTGCAGCGAATATCCGGCGATGTACAGGCGTGCGGCACGATTCTTCAACACGCTCAAGTCTAGCCGTCCCGACGCTCCACTGGCTCTATGCGCCGGATGGTTGCGTAGTAACAGGTATGCAATAGGGACACTTGCGCCGGACGCCAACCCCATTATCAGGTAGGCGATGCGCCACTCGAATTGGGACATCAAGATGCCGGTTAGGGTAAGCGATACGCTGTTGGATGCGTAGAAGAAGGTAACGAATGTGCCGACTGCCATTCCGCGTCTGCTCTCTGCGAAACGCTCTGCCACGATTCGCATACCGGGGTTGTACACGCCCACGAGTCCAAGTCCGGCGAGTGCGCGCAACGCCGACGCCACCACCGTATCGTACGCCACGAGCGGGAACAGCACATGCGCCGCTACCGACACTGTGGTCGAAGACACGAATATGATCTTTGAGCCGAACCTGTCGGTAAGCGGCACGATTAGAAGCGCCGACACTGCGAATCCAGCAAGGTATGCGGAGAATATTGCACCCGCTTGCGTGTTGTTCAACCCCCACTCGGCTTGTATGAGTGGAAGCGCCGCCACATAGCTGGAGAACGGAAACAGCAGGATGAACAGCGTCATAGACATCAGCAGCAGCCAAGCGATGCTTCGCGCATCTGCGCCGCCAAGCCGAACTAACGAGAGCGGGTTGAACATCTCCGGCTTTCACCATACCTCACGCTGCAGTCCCGGATGAAGCGGCACACTCTGCGCGAGCCTAAATCTCCGTCTAGCGGGTGGCGCTGCTCGTTAGTGTAGCAGAATATGGGCACACGCTCGTGCGCTATCTCAGCTGGGACAGGAGGCGCTTGGCGTGGGCAGTCATGGCTTCGTCTCCGCCGAGGGCGAGGGTGCGTTCTAGGTCGGCTATGGCTTGCTCGGTGCGCTCGGCTATCAGATAGACTTGGGCGCGGAGTAGGTATAGGTGCGCCCTCTGCGACTCTATCTCTATGGCGGAAGTGAGGTCGCTTATGGCGGCGTCCACATCGTTTACCAAGAGGTAGATGCGGGCGCGATGGAAGTAGGCGTCGGTATACTGCTCGTCAATCTGCAGGGCGCGGGTCAGATTGATGAGAGCGTTGTCGGTATCGCCTTTGTCGGCGAATATAAGCCCGCGATAGTAGTATGCCTCAGGCAGTTTGGTGTCTAAACGCAGGGCAGTGTTCAAGTTGGCGATGGTGTTCTCTTCGTCGCCAAATGCGAAGTAGACGGAGGCTCTGCCGACATAGGGTTCGGCGGAGGCTGGGTTGAGGCGCTGTGCTTCGTTGAAGGCATCAAGGGCGTTACGCATCTGACCTTGCTCAAACAAGTCTGCGCCGCGCTGGTAAGCGGCTTCTGATGCGAGAATGTCAGGTTCGGACGCATCGCCGCCGCAGGCGGAGACCGCGAACAAGAGCGATACTGAGGCGAGTATGACAGCGATGCGGATAAGCGCTCGCCTTGTGAGTATAGGCTTTGCGCTCAATTGAACATACCAGCCGTTATGTGCGATGATTCGGAGAGGGAGAGAGAGTTGGGCATTGTCAGGCGATGTTTTAATTGGATTTGGTGCGTAGGGTTTGCCAGTCTGCGAGGATCTGGGCGTCGTGGGGGAACGGGAGCGGTGGGAGTTCGTCTAGGGGGAAGTATTTCGCGTCTAGGGCATCATAGCCTGCGGCGAGCATGCCGCCAATGATGCTGGCGGTGTACACAACAAGCACGACTTGGTTGTTCGCTTTCGAGTACACGCCCAAGAGAGCGTCTAGCATCACATCCAAGCCGGTCTCTTCGCGGACTTCGCGTATTGCTGCCTGCTCGACGACTTCGCCGCGATCCACATAGCCGGAGGGGAACGCCCACATCCCAATGTGGGGTTCTACACCGCGCCGCACCATGACTAGCCCATCTCCGGATGCAACTAGGGCGACCACAGCAAGCTTGGGGTCTAGGAAGTACACGAAGCCGCAGGCGGGGCAGTGGCGGCGCATCTTGCCCTCGATGCGTTTGTCAGACAGGGGCTTGCCGCAGCGTGGGCAGAAGTTGAAGCTGTTGTCCGCGTCCATTTGGCTTGTCTTTCTACGCATGAGTGAACGGCATCTTCAATGCGCCGAGTCGATTAAACCACCTAATAGGGGTTGATTGCAAACTGGGGCTGCGTAGGAAGGCAATTAAGGGCTGTATCGTCTGTCGCTTATCTGGCACAGCGTACATATTTCTGTTCGCATAAAAATCCTTGCGATGGGCAAGCGCTTTTGATGGCACAAGCCAAAGGCTGTGGTTTGCGATATAATGGCGGTGCAAACTTTTAGGATTTTAGGAGTGTGATATGAGAGAGAACACAGCGAAGCACAAGCTGGAGCGCGGCGAAAAGGTGCTGTGCGTTTCAGGGTTGAACTCGACCCACATAATCGACTTTTTGGGGCAGTTCGGGTTTGATGCCGTGTGGATTGAGGGCGAGCATGGGCCTGTGGACTTCGCAGACATCCCCGACTTGACGCGGGCATGCGACCTGTGGGGGATGACCTCTGTTGTGCGCGTGAACCAGAATAACGCAGGCATCATATACCGCACCTTCGATGTGGGGGCGCAGGGCATCGTCGTGCCGCATGTGAACACTGCGGCAGAGGCGCAGGCGGTTGTAGACGCCGCCAAGTTCCACCCGATTGGGCATCGCGGGATGTTCGGCAGCCGTCAAGGATACGGAGACCCGGACTATGTGCATAAGGCGAACGATGAGACACTCGTCGTGGTGCTGATAGAGGACATCGAGGCGGTCCGCAACCTGCCAGAGATTCTGAGTGTGGACAACATCGATGTGTTTTTCGTTGCGCCGAGCGATTTGGCACAGTCTATGGGGCATCTTGGAGGAATCGACCACCCGGATGTTACTGCCACAATAGACGGTGCGCTCGAGCAGATTGTGGCATCGGGGCGGTGCGCCGGCGCGCTTGTAACCGATGAGAATGTGGAGCATTACATCGGCAAGGGCGTGCGGTTTATGATGACGGGCTGGCAGGCTTGGGTCGGCTCTGGCGCTGCGGCGTTCAAGGCGAAAGTGGACGCCGCCGGATAGTTCGCCCGAGCATCAGCGAAAAATGGACAACATCTCCGCGACGATAGATGCGCACTTGTCGAGAGAGTGGGTGCGGCGCTTGCGGACGATTGCGAATGTCGCATCAGAGCGTGGGCTACGGGCGTATCTAGTGGGCGGCGGCGTGCGGGATATGCTGCTAGGTTTGCCCGTGGTCGACATGGACATAGCGGTGGAGCGCGCAGACGCCGACTTTGCGGCTGCGGTTGCAGTTGCGCTGGGCGGCGAAGTTGCTGCTGAATCGCAGTTCAACACATTCGCACTGCGCTTGGCGAGTGAACGGCTTGACATTGCGATGGTGCGCAGCGAAACCTACGCACATCCCGGGGCGCTCCCAAGCGTATTGCCTGCCGCGATAGGGAGCGATCTTGCACGCCGCGATTTTTCCATAAATGCGATGGCGGTCTCGCTTGGCGCAAGCGACTGGGGGGTGCTTCTGGATCCATTCTGTGGGTGCGCCGATTTGCGGCGACAGGTTATCCGCGTGCTGCACGATGACAGCTTTGCCGACGATGCCACGCGCATCCTGAGGGCGGTGCGATACGCAAGCAGGCTTGGATTTGCGCTTGATGCGCATACGAAGCGGCTGTTGCAGCGCGATTTGCAGCATATCGGCTCCATGTCGAGCGCGCGTATTTGGCATGAGCTGGAGCGCATACTCTCCGAGCGAAACGCCGCCGATATGCTTCGCACGGCGCAGAGATTGGGAGTTCTTGCGGCAGTGCATCCCGCTCTCGCAGCGTCCCAAGAGGCGATGGACGCAGTCGGGCGCATTGCGGATGAGTATGCAGGCGTGCAATCGCGCCCGGGTTCAGGGTCGGACAGGGTGGAGGTGATGCTGGCGGCTCTGATGTATTGCTCGTCGAACCCGCATCATGCGGCGCTAGCGCATCGGTTGGGTTTGGGCGCGCGGACAGCAAGGACAATTCAGGACGCAGCGGCGATTAGAGGGCTGACAAAGACCTTGAGCCGCAAGGGATTGCGCCGCAGCGAACTGCACGGGCTGTTGATGCCCTATGCCACAGCTGCGCTTGCAGGATGTGCGTTCGCTGCGGATGCGTCGGGTAGAACCATCGTCGCTGGCAGAATTCGTCTTTATCTTGACGAGTTGAGGCACGAACGCCCTCTGCTGAACGGGAACGCCTTGCTGGCGCTGGGTGTGCGGCAGGGTCCGCGGGTGGGGATGCTGCTGACGGCGCTGTTGCAAGCGAGGCTGGACGGCGCGCTGACATCGCGCCAAGATGAGATAGCGTTCGTGCGCCGCTGCTTGGCGCAAGATGCCCGCAACGCCTAGCCCACCGACACGCCTGCGCCCAAACCGGGTTCGGTCATGCCGCTGGGGTCTAGGATTTCGTCGAGTTCGTCGACGGATAGGTCGGTCTGTTCTAGGGCGACTTCCTTGACCGTCTTGCCCGTGGCTTGGGCTTCTTTGGCGATGGCAGCTGATGCGTCATAGCCGATGTGCGGGACGAGGGTGGTAACGATGGCTAGACCTCGCTCCACCATGTCGGGACCTTGGCTCGTGGCTTTTAAGCCGCGTATGCACTGGACATCCAAGTTGCGCGCCGCCGCTGCCAACAGGTCGATGGATTGCAGCAGGTTATAGGCGCAGACCGGCATCATCACATTTATCTCGAAGTTGCCCGACTGTCCACCCACCGCGATGGCGGCATCGTTGCCAATCACCTGAGCGGCTACTTGGCACACAGATTCGGGGATGACAGGGTTGACCTTGCCGGGCATTATGCTGCTGCCGGGCTGGACTTCGGGGAGTTCGATCTCGCCGATGCCTGCGCGCGGACCCGACCCGAGCCAGCGGATGTCGTTGCTGATTTTCATCAGGCTGACGGCGACGGCTTTGAGCGCACCGCTTGCCGCCACCACATTGTCCAAACTGCTCTGCGCTTGGAAGTGGTTGGTGGTCTCGGACACCTGCACGCCTAGCGAGTCGGACAGCTTGCCGCAGACCCTTGCGGCGAACTCCGGATGTGTGTTGACGCCCGTGCCCACCGCCGTGCCGCCTAGCGCCACCTCGCCCAGCTCTTGCTCGGCATGCTGCAACCGCCGTATGCCGCGCTCGATCTGTCCCGCGTAGCCCAGGAACTCCTGCCCCAAGCGAATGGGAGTGGCGTCTTGCAGGTGCGTGCGCCCGGTCTTGATGACCGAGTGGAATTCCTCGGCTTTCCGCTCAAGCGATGCTTGGAGCGCGCGCATGGCGGGGATGAGGTCGTCGTGTATGGCAACCAGCGCGGACAGGTGTATGGCGGTGGGGATGACATCGTTGGATGACTGCCCGATGTTCACATGGTCATTGGGGTGCACGGGCGAGCGCGAACCGATAACGCCGCCCATCATCTCGATTGCGCGGTTGGATATGACCTCGTTGACATTCATGTTTGTGGATGTGCCGGAGCCGGTTTGGAATATGTCCACCACAAACTGCTCGTCGAGGCAGCCGTCGATGACATCTTGCGCGGCGCGTTGGATAGGGTCGGCAAGAGCGGGGTCGAGCAGGTCTAGTTCGGCGTTCACCTGCGCCGCCGCCTGCTTAATCTGCCCGAGCGCGCGGATGAACGAGCGTGGGAAGCGCAAGTCGCTGATGGGGAAGTTCAGCACAGCACGCATCGTGTTTGCGCCGTAATAAGCGTCCGCTGGGACTTGGAACTCGCCCATAGAGTCCCGCTCGCTGCGATATTTTTTGTTCGTTTCAGCCATATTGTTCATTCCATCCTGCTGTTCTGACACGGGTAATCAACTCCATTGGTAGTAAATCTAGCCTGAATTGTGATGCACTCATGCATATTGTAACTTAAAACAAGGAATCGCTAAACTCCGGAAGGGGGCAGCGTTTCCATATCAGCGGGGGGATATAGTCCCCTCCCACAGGTGCTCGTATCCGCCGTCTACGCGCACATACTGCCCGGTCTTGATCTCATCGATGCCATAGTCAGGCAGCGCTCTACTCACCACGCACATATCCCTAGATATTATGCTTGTATCGCTCTCCATGAACGCAAAGTCCAGATTGTCGAACCCGTGCTGCTTGCGGTGGTTGGGCAGATCGTCGGCGTCTACCGGGATGATGTGCAAGAAGAACGCTGCGTCTGTGTCGGCGGCGTCGCACTCCCGCTTGGCATAGATAAGGTCGCCATCCACGAGATACACATCGTAGCCTGAGCTGATTACAGGTTCGCTGTCTCCCACTAGCCGCGCGAGGTAGTTTTCTGCCAGCTGCGCAAGGTAGTCTTCTGCGGACATCCTTTCCACCTGAGTTGGGGTCTGCGTATCATGGGGCAGCAGTATGGTGGCGACGCACAGACCGGTTTGCGTCTGCGTCCAAGCCTCTGCAGTCATCTCATCCGCCTGCCCGTTCGCTGTGTGCCCGCTCAAGGTCAATACAGCCAGTTCGTGCGGGGCGCAGTCGTCAGCGAACATCTGCACTAGCCGGCCGTCCACGACCATCGCCGTGCCGTCGCTGTTGTAGTCGAAATGGGGTTCGATGCTTTCCCAGAACTGTGCGAAAGCATCAGATTTTTCCAGCGGCTCCCAAAGCCAGATTGTAAATCGCTTGTCAGGCGGAATCAGCGAGCTTTGGTAAAGCACATACTTATCATATGTACCACTTGTAACATTAGTAAAGTGAGTTATGCCGAACTCTCGGTAGATGGGAGCGTATTCGTTCTTCCGGTAGCTGAGTTGCGATCCCTTTAAGTGGAAATAGTCGTAGGAGTTCACCAAGCCGTCTAGGTTTACTACCGGAAAGCGGGAGAAGTACCCTGTAACACCTGAATCCCAAGTCCCGAATATGCTCCCCTCAGGCAGCGCATTGTTCGTAATTTGCACGCCTGCGTATTGAGCAATCTCAAATTCCTGGTGGGTTGACCTGCTTACTTGGTCTATAAACTTAAATGGTCTGGTGAAGTCAGTGTTCCACAACAGGAAGATCGCGCCCGCCGCCACAATGCAAGCGCTCAAGATGATGCTCTCAGGACGATGCCTGTGCCCACTAAAGTAGCGGACGAAGTAGATTGCGACATAGCACCTGATTGGGATTATCAGCGCCATCATCAGATACGCTGGGACGAAATACCATGTGAAGACTGGGTCGTCCGGATGTCCAAACAGAACAGTCGTCTGCGCAAACTTGGCGAGATGCCCTGCTGATAGGCTGAACACGCCCACCAAGAACGCCAGCACCAGCCAGTCTCGGCGGCTGCGTGAGCGCCGTGCGAACCACCACACTAGCAACAGATAGACGCACACCTCCGCCGCAACCAGTAGCTCATAGTCGAACACCGGTCGACGCATTGTATCCGATAAGCTCTCCAAAAGATTGTACCCACCCGATTGCTCCCATCTGACCTGCGACCACAATCGCTTGGTCGCAGCGCTCACAGGGATAATGCCGCCGAACACAATGCCGTTGTAGGCGAAATAGACGAGGATGCCCGCAGTGGCTGCAATCAGCGATGGCAGCGCTTTGAGCGCAGTTATTGAGCGGACGAACTCGCGCCTAGATGCGGAAGTGCGCCACCATGCACCGAGACGCCTATCTCGCCACGACCATTCCAGCAGGCACAGCGCGCCTGTTCCCGCCAGCGATATGGCGATGTACTCCAAGCGCACCCAAGGCAGCAAGAACGCCACGCCTACTAGCAGCCACTTCCAGCGTCCCGCGTTGCGCGCGAACAGGCAGAGTGCGAGAATGAACAACCCCAGCATGAACAGCGCCGCCGCCGGTTCCAGCCCGCTGGTGAATGTGTTGCCCTGCGGATCGTCCTGATGGTAAAGCAGCGGCGGGACGGCGAACAGCAATATCCACGACAGGCGTGTCAAGCGCGCCGCAACGGCGATGAGCGCCACACCGCCTGCGACAAGCATCAGTTCGAACACCTTGATGCCGAACAGCGCTGATTCCTTGTCGAAGACCCAATAGAACGGCGTAATCATCAGCATCCAGAGCGGGTGGTAGCCGTTGGTGCGGGTGATGCCGCCGTCGAATGTGGAGAACTTGCCTTCAGCAAGGTTGTAGGCTATCTGAAAGTAGTAGAAAGAGTCATCACCATTAACATCGCGGAGAAGGTTGAAGAGATCGAACCGGATGAGCATGTACACAGCGAACGCCGCGCCGTATGCGAAGATGCCAGCGATGAACAGTGCGAACAGAGCGTTTCGCAGCAGCGAGGGAAGGGAAATACCCCCCCCCGTACTTATGTTCTGCAAGTGGGTGGCAAGAAGCCGTCGAAGGTTGTTCGACATGGTGGTCATAATCTCGCTTGTCAGTCATCGTGAGTGCACGGCGGCTGTGCAATTTTAGGATCTAGAGTGAGCAGGAATTGACGCTTATTTTCTGTCAGACGCCCGATACACCGAGCGTCTGAGCGACGAACACTGCCACATGTTCAGCGGCTTGGCGCTCGTAGCCGCGCAGGCTATGGTTTGCGCCCGGAAGCTCACGGAATTGTACGGGTTGGCGAACCTCATCCAAAGCGCGCTGCAGGGCTACTGACGAGACGATGCGGTCGTTTTGCCCGACGACGAAGAGCTTGGGGCGCTTATCCTTGCGGATACGGGAGTCGTCAACAGCCGATATTGGCGGGGCGATGAGGGCTAGGCTGCGCGCCACTCTGTACTTACGCAGTCCGCGCAAAATTGCCCCTGCGCTAAACGAATATCCCGCAAGCGCAATCCGTTTGCGGTCTACGCCGGGCCATCGGCGCAGCACATTGAGCGCAGACCGCACATCGTCTATGGCGTTGGTTTCGCTGAACTCGCCCTCGCTGCCATTGACGCCGCGATAGTTGAAGCGCAGGCTCGCCAAGCCCAGGGCGTCGACGCTTCGGCATACCGCCATCACCACCGGGTTATCCATATCGCCGCCCAGAGTGGGCAGAGGGTGGCACACAAGCAGCGCCGGATAGGGCGGCGGCAAGCCCTCGGGTGTGGACAGCACGCCTATGATTACGGAGGATTTGCTCTTGAAGCCGATAGCAGCTTGGCGCATCACAATTTCCGGTCCTATGCGCCGAGCGAGTGGCGGAAAAAGTCGGTCGCTAGCTTGCTGACCTGTGCCACATGTCCGCCGAAGAAGTGGTCAGCGCCGTATATGATCTCCACCTGCTTGGGGTCGGAGTAGCGGCGCGCCTGAAACCGAAACTGCTGCAATGGAAAATCGTGGTCATGTTCGCCAAGAATCAGCAGCTTAGGCTGCAAGATCTCCTGTGCGCCCATTTCGTTGAACACGCGGGAAGGGCAGGCGACAGAGGCTACGGCTTGTGCGAGGCTGCTGCGGGACGCCGCTATGAGAGCGATTGCAGCGCCGAACGAATATCCGGCGATGCCGATTCTGCTGGCGTCTATCTGGTCACAGAGCGATAGGTATTCCATCGCTTCAACGGCGTCTTGTATCTCGCCAATGCCACCATCGAAACTGCCTTCGCTCAGGTCAACGCCGCGGAAGTGGAAGCGCAGTGCGGCGATACCTGCGGCGCAGATGTCGTCGGCGAGCGTCGCCACCACGGGGTTGTACATGTCGCCGCCGTACTGCGGATGTGGATGGCAGATGACCACGCCGGGAAAGCGCCCGCTGTCGGAGGGCAGGTGCAGGCTGCCTTCTAAGTTAAGGTCGCCGCTGGGGAATGTGATGTCCTGTCGGATATGTGGCATGTTTCCCTGATGAGTATGATGGCAGTGTAGTGTAAGAGATGGTCGGGATGCGCAATCGCAGCATCTTCGTACAAGTCTAGGCTAGGCTATGGTAATTGGCAAGCAGGATTGCTAGAATTGCGACAGGCGGTCGTCCGAAATTTGGCGCGCGAACCCGCTACTGTATATTGCAATGGATAGATGGAGGATTGCATTGAGAGAAGTTGACCTTCGCAGCGATACGGTTACGCATCCGTCGCCAGAGATGTGGCGGGCTATGGCGGAGGCAGAGCTGGGCGACGATGTGTTCGGTGATGATCCGACGCTGAACCGGCTGGAAGCCATGGCGGCAGAGCGACTCGGCAAAGAGGCGGCGGTCTTCGTTGCGAGCGGTACGATGGGCAATCTGGTGTCCATTCTGACGCACGCACAGCGCGGCGACGAGATTATCATCGGCGATAAGGCGCACATCTTTCGCAGCGAAGCGGGCGGAGCGTCCGCGCTGGGCGGCGTGGCGTATAACACCCTGCCTAACGACGCACGCGGGATGATGGACTTGGACGAACTGGAAGCCGCCATCAAGCCGCCTGATGTGCACTTCACACGAACGGCGATGATTGGCATAGAGAACACGCACAACGCCTGCGGAGGCTCGCCACTCACCGCCGCAGACACCGAGGCGGTCGCCGCCATAGCGCAGCGATACCACATCCCATTGCACATCGACGGTGCGCGCATCTTTAACGCATCCGTGGCGCTGGAAACGCCGGTGTCGGCGCTGGTAGAGCCTGCGGACAGCGTGACCTTTTGCCTGTCCAAGGGGCTGAGCTGCCCTATCGGGTCGGTGATATGCGGGAGCGCCGAGTTCATAGAGGGCGCGCGCAAGTGGCGTAAGATGGTGGGCGGCAGCATGCGGCAGGTGGGCGTTGTGGCGGCGGCGGGCATCGTGGCGCTCGACACAATGGTGGAGCGCCTTGCCGACGACCACGCCAACGCTCGCAGGCTTGCGCAGGGCTTGGCGCAGGTGCCGGGCATATCCATAGACCCGGATGCGCTGCCAACCAACCTAGTGTTCTTCAATATCGCACAAGGCGACCCGGCGGTGATAACGCAGGAAATCAACAAACGGGGCATAAAGGGCGGGTCGCCTTCATCGTCTTGGCGATTTGCCACACACTACGGCATCACTTCGGACGATGTGGATTACACGCTGGATGTGATGGACACGGTGATGCGGGAGCACGCGAATTAGCCAGATCGGTGTTGGCGTAACCGATTCGTAGCATCGAATACCACTTCCTGCAATGGCAGCGATGTGCGTTATTCGGCACTGTCGGGAGATGGCTTCGACCCGTCCCACCATTCAGATAGGCGCTTGCGGACGGCGTTCTCGTATCCTTGCTCGCTGGGCTTGTAGTAGCGGCGGTGTGATAGGCTGTCGGGCAGGTTTTGGGTGGGAGTAAAGCCGCCCTCGTAATCGTGGGCGTACTTGTAGCCCTCTCCGTAGCCCATGCCGCTCATCAGACCTGTAACGGCGTTGCGAAGGTGCAGCGGTATGGGTTCGTTGCGGGTGCGCTGAACATCGCGGGTCGCTTCGTTGAGCGCCATGTACGCACTGTTGCTCTTGGGCAGCGTGGCTAAGTACACGGTGGCTTCGGCTAGGGGGATGCGTCCTTCAGGCAGACCGATAAAGTGGACGGCTTGCTGTGCAGCCACCGCGAGTGTCAACGCCTGCGGTGCTGCCAAGCCGATGTCCTCGGCAGCGAGGATGACCAGCCGCCTTGCGATGAACATCGGGTCTTCACCCGCCTCCAGCATGCGCGCTAGCCAGTAGATAGCAGCATCAGGGTCGGAGGCTCGGACAGACTTGATGAAGGCGGAGATGGTGTCGTAGTGAAGATCGCCCGCCTTGTCGTGGCGCAAAGAGCGGCGCTGCATGGCATCCTCCACCATCGGCAGGGTGATACGGCGCATGCCACTCTCATCGGGTTCAGCCGCTGTTGCTGCGAGTTCCAGTGCGTTGAGGGCGGTGCGGGCGTCGCCGTTGGCAAGGTTCACGAGAGCGTCCAAGCCGTCTGCATCAATCTGCGGGGAAAGTGTGCCAAGCCCGCGCTCTGCGTCCACCATCGCCGCCCGCACGATGGCTTGCACCTGTGCGTTTGTAAGCGGTTCTAGCGCAAACACCCGGGCGCGCGACAACAGAGGCGACACCACTTCGAAGGACGGGTTTTCGGTTGTAGCGCCGATTAGGGCGAGTGTGCCGTCTTCCACATAGGGCAGGATGACATCTTGTTGTGCCTTGTTGAAGCGGTGGATCTCGTCCACAAACAGGATGGTGGATTGGGCGTTCGTGCCAAGTCGTTCGCGCGCCTCTGCGGCTATTCGGCGCAGGTCGGCAACGCCAGACGCAACGCCGCTGACCTGCTCGAAGTGCGACCTTGTAACACCGGCGACAAGGCTGGCGAGGGTGGTTTTGCCCGTGCCGGGCGGCCCCCAAAGGATGAATGAGGGCACATGGTCGGATTCGATGCTTGTGCGTAGAAGTGTGCCGGTACCAATGATGTGTTCCTGCCCCACATATTCGTTGAAGGTGCGGGGGCGCATCCGAGCGGCGAGCGGCGCTCTTGCCATGCGCTGTCGGCGGGATTCATGGTCAAAGAGGGACATTGCGTTAGCCTCAGGATGAATGGACGGCAGCGGCGACGGTCTTTAACAGGGCGTCGTGTTCGTCCGGCAGCACTGTGCGCGGGTCGAGGAGCAGGCGACCTGCTTCGATGCGCCCTAATACGGGCTTGCGGGCTTGGCGCATGCGCCGAGAGACGGCATTTGCGCCCCCGATGCTGTCGCAATCGAGCGCAACCGCCCATGATGGTAGCGTCTCACCGGGGAGGCTGCCGCCGCCGATAGTGGACTGCGATTCCACCACGGACGCCGTCTCTCCGAGTGCCGACGCCCATTCGGATGCCACAGCCTTCACGCGGGCGCTAGGCATGGAGAGCACTCGCCATACGGGTATCTTTTGCAGGGCTTCGCCGCGAATGTAGTGGGACAGGGTTGCGGCGAGCGCAGCCATGCTAATCTTGTCGATACGCATCGCCCTTGCCAGCGGATGTCGCGCTGCTGCGCTCACAAGTGGAGCGGTGCCGGCTATGATGCCTGCCTGCGGTCCGCCGAGCAGCTTGTCGCCGCTGAAAAACGACAATCCCACATTCGCCTTCACGCTGTCTTGCGGCATCGGCTCGCGTTCTATACCAAATGCGCTGGTGTCCAGCAGACAGCCGCTGCCGAGGTCGTGCAGCACGGGGATGTTGTGCCGCGCGCCGATGGCTGCCAGTTCAGCGATGTGGGGCGCATGGGTGAAGCCCATCACGCGGAAGTTGCTGGCGTGGACTGCGAGCAGCGCACCCGTGCGCTCGGTGATGGCCGATTCGTAATCGGCGGCGTAGGTGCGGTTGGTTGTGCCGACCTCCACGAGGGTTGCGCCGCTCTGGCTCAGCACATCGGGGATGCGGAATCCGCCGCCGATTTCCACAGCCTCGCCGCGCGAAACGATGACCTCCTTGCCGGCAGCAATGGCGGCAAGCCCGAGCATCACGGCGGATGCGTTGTTGTTAACCACTAGGGCGGCATCTGCGCCGGTCACGCGGCTGACAAGCTCTGATATGTGCGTCTGTCGAGAGCCGCGCCGACCGCTATCGAGATCCAGTTCGAGGTTTGTGTAACCCTGCGCGGTGCGGCGCATGGCTTCTATGGCGTCGTCCGAGAGGGGGGAGCGACCTATGTTCGTGTGTAAGATGACGCCAGTGGCGTTTATAACCGGAAAGGGCCAAGGGCGTTCGGACGCCTCTACGCGCTCTGTTAGCGATGCGATAATCTCGGACGGAGACGGCGCGGGCTTACCACCGGCGATTGCTGTGCGGGCGTCGGCTAGGCTAGCGCGCAGCAAATCCAGCACCACCGGGCGAGAGTATCGCTCGATGAGAGCTTGAGTGCGCTCGTCTGAAAGCATCCTGTCCACACTAGGAAGTGCGCCGTATGGTGATGTCATCTGATAGAAAACCTCCGCATTAGAGTGAACAAGATGCTATTATACGAGATGTTGAATGGCTGTAAGCGATGCATATACCAGTTTATCAGTGATTGGGTTTGGCAAAGGTGAGCGATTTTGGGTCAGAGCATTCGCATGGATTGTATCGTAGGTCGGGAATCCTGATTTCGCAGGCATATCAATGGGCGCGAAACTCGGGTAGTGTATGTTCGCAAACGGCTGTGCATTCGGGGCGGCAAAATGACGGACGGGAACGAGCGCTGAAAGCTTAATGCATATAAGAATATTGACCATGTAATAGGGCGCTTGTTAGAATGTGAACAATTTCTCTAACAAACGGAGGGTTATGTTCGTAATCGGATTGACTGGGGGAATTGGCACGGGCAAGACGCAGGTGTCGGGCTTGCTTGCGGATCTAGGGGCCGAGATAGTGAACGCCGACTTACTGGGGCATGAAGTCTATGCGCCGGGAAGTGAAGGCTGGCAGGCTATCGTGGACGAGTTCGGAGAGCGGGTTGTGGCGGCGGATGGGCAGATCGACCGTCGAGCGTTGGGCGGCATCGTGTTCAGCGATAAGGCGGCGCTCGAGCGTCTGAACGCCATAATGTTCCCACGCATATACGGCTTGGCAGAGGCGACCCTGAATGCGCTTGCTGAGCAAGGCGTGCCTGCCGCTGCGCTGGAGGCGGCGCTGCTCATTGAGGCAGAGTGGACACCGCTTGTGGACGAAGTATGGGTTACCACATCTGATGAGGCAGCGGTGCTTACACGGCTTTACGAACGCAACGGGATGGACGCAGACACCGCTCGCTCGCGCATCAATTCGCAGATGCCGCAGTCCGAGCGTGTGCAGTATGCTGATGCAGTGATAGAGAACAATGGCAGCTTTCAGGAACTCGCCGACAAGGTCAAAGATTTGTGGAACAGCAGGGTTAATGCCCCTTAAGGAGTGCAGGCTAACGAGATGACGCAGACCACCACCACACTTTACCGCAGCTACATAATAGAGGAGTATCACCTCACAGAAGAGCCATACTATGTGCCAGTAGGGGACGAGATAGAACTCTTCGAGGCTGCGTATGAGCAGCGCATACCGCTGATATTCAAGGGACCCACGGGCTGTGGCAAGACGCGCTTTGTGGAGTACATGTCTTACAGACTCGGACAGCCGCTTACCCAAATCAAGCAGGCGGACAGCCGCGGTGTGGAGCGTCCGGAAGGCGACAATCTGCCGCTGGTAACCATCGCCTGCCACGAAGACCTGACCGCAAGCGACCTTGTGGGGCGCTACCTGCTCGAGGGCGACTCCACAGTGTGGATTGACGGGCCGCTGACGCGCGCAGTGAAAGCCGGGGGCATCTGCTACCTAGACGAAATCGTAGAGGCGCGCAAGGACACCACGGTGCTGATACACCCGCTCACCGACCATCGCCGTATCTTGCCTGTGGAAAAGCGTGGCGAGCTGCTCGAGGCTGCGGACGGCTTCCTGCTCATCCTGTCTTACAACCCGGGCTACCAGAGCGCACTCAAAGACCTCAAGCACAGCACGCGCCAGCGCTTCGTGTCCATCGAGTTCGACTATCCGCCGCGCGACATAGAGGCGGAGATTATCGGGCACGAGTCCGGTTGCAGCGACGATGACGCTATGGAGCTTGCCAAGCTCGGCGAGAAGGTGCGCAATCTGCGCGAGCACGGGCTTGGCGAAGGCGCAAGCACGCGTCTGCTGATTTACGCCGGCAAGCTCATGGCGCAAGGCATTGCGCCGCGCCGCGCCTGCCAAGTGGCAGTGAACTGGGCGGTTACGGACGACGCTTCGGTGCAGAAGAGCATTGAGGAGATTATCGCCTCCATATTTGAGTAGAAAAGCGGGGATGCAGGGAGCAAAGTATGGCAGAAATGTCGGCGGAAAAGATTGCCCCGTGTTTGTGGTTCGACGGTAGGGCGCGGGAAGCGGCAGGCTTCTACATATCTGTCTTCCCCAATTCCCGCGTGGTCAACGACTTCGACTTGGACACAGGGCCGGCGTCAGGCGCTGCTATCGTGGAGTTTGAGTTGAACGGGCAGCGTTTCAGCGCCGTCGATGGTGGTCCCGGCGTGGAATACACGATGGCGGTGTCGTTCGTGATCAATTGCGAGTCCCAAGCCGAAGTTGACCACTACTGGGAAGCGCTTTCTGATGGCGGCGAAACGCAAGTCTGCGGCTGGGTGAAAGACAAGTTCGGGCTATCATGGCAGGTCGTGCCCTCGGCAGCGATTGCCGAACTGACTCAAGACCCTGCCAAAACGCCGGCAGTAATGGACGCGATGCTGCAGATGCACAAAATAGACATATCGCGCTTGGAAGAGGCGTATCAGAACGCCTAGCTAGACGCCATTCAGACAGATAATCGGAGTTGGCATGCGATGGGCGAGCCATTCGCACAGACAATCAAGCGCATCCTTGCAGCACATCCCAAGAAGACGCTGGACGCCCCCGCACTCACTCCTGCCGGTGTGATGGTGCTTGTGTATGCGAAAAACAGTGAGTATTGTGTGCTCCTGAACAAGCGCACCGACAGAGTGGACGACCACAAAGGCGAAATCTCGTTCCCCGGCGGCAGGATGGATCCCGAAGACGACAGCCTGCTCGCCACTGCGCTGCGCGAAACCGCCGAAGAGATGGGCATCCACCCGCAAGACATAGAGACGCTGGGTGAGCTGGACGATATGCCCACCACGAGCCGTTATCGCATCAGCCCGTATGTGGGCACTATCCCGTATCCGTACGACTTTGCGCCGAGCGAGGCAGAGGTTGCCGCCGTGCTGGAAGCCCCACTGCGCCATCTCATGGATGCCGCCAACCACCGCGACGAAATTCGCATCTCCAACGGAAACATCGTCAATTCGCCGTCGTATGCGTACGACGGACACATCATCTTTGGAGCAACGGCGAGAGTCCTGACCCGATTCTTGGAACTGCTTGAAACCGCTCTTGACCAAGAGGAGAAGCCGTGGACAACCAATCGGCACCAACGCTAGAGACAATCAGGGAGGAACTGACCCGCTATCCGGCATCGGTGGCAGACGAGTTCGAGAAAGCACGCGCGCAGATGCCGCCCAACCTCACGAATGGACAGATGACGAGCTGGGCTAACTCAGGTTTGGACATCGCCAAAGAGACTGTGCGCTCATGGGAGGCGTCCGCCGAGTTCTACAAGGTAAGCCCCAGGGTGCTGGGCTACATGCCGCTGAACTACTTCTTCAAGTGGACAGACTGCGGCAAAGCGCTTTGTACGGAATCGCCCACGCTTGCGGCGGCGTACTTTGAGGCAAGCCCCGGCACGATGAGCAAGCTTCGCTCACGGCACATCGAGAGCTGGTCTAACCTCGGACGCAGCCTGTACAAGGGTACATGGAAGTCTAGCACGCTGGCATGCAAGTTCTTCCAGTGCAGCCCGGCGTTGCTGGAGGACTTGAGCTTCCCGGAGATGGAGCGATTTGCGGCGTTCTTGGACGCGCTTTCGCACCGCTCATACGACCTGTCGTCCGAGTGCTTGACGCTGGGACAGCAGCTCTTCCCGCTGATAGGGAGCGACCGCTCGGCATTCATAGCCTTGGCGTCCACGCTCGTGGAATCGGGCTGGCGCGAAATCAAGAGCTTCTTCGAGGCGAGCGCCCGTGCGCTGCCACGCATCGAAGGCACTCAGCGGATGCGCTTTCTGAACCTTGCCGAGCAGCTCGTCAAGAACGGCGGCACCAACATCCCCAGCGTGATGTTGGAGACATCCAACGCCATGGCGCAGATTGACACGCACGAACACACCCACATACTGACGCTGGCAGAGGCGCTGCTGGATGTGTCTCCCGAAGCAGTGCCGGAGTTTGTCAAGGCTTGTCCACAGGCACTGGATAAGCTGACGATGTCGCAGCTGGACAAGTGGTACGGCGAGGGCGTGAACATCTTGCAGCAGAACCGAGACGGTGGGCTTGCCTACTTCAAGATAGAATCGGCGCGCTCCGAAGAGATGATAGAACTGCTGTCTTCCGGCGTAGAGTTCACGCGCATCAAGGATGTGATGGAGATGTACTGCCGCGGGCTGGCGGGTGCGGACATCAAGCTGGCAGAGAGCGGCGAGCTTGCGGATAAGAACATCGGCTGGGTATCCGGCGAGTCGCCATCCACCGAAGGCTCGACTGTGTTCGTTCCCGGGCTAGTGGACCGCTACACCACCAAAATGCAGAACTTCAACTGGTTCAAGGTGGTGTCCACACACCAAGTAGCGCATCTAGAGTTCGGGAGCTTCCGGTTTGAGTTCGACAGGCCGTCGGCGCTGTTCACGGACTTGCGTCCTGAGCTGGCGCGTCAAAAAGAGGAATTGCAGGGCGCAGACCCACAGGCACAGGATGTACCAGACGCACCTGAGATTGATGCCGAGGGCGTTGAGCGTGCGTGGCTCACAGATGCGCAGCGCTTCTTCGACCTGTTCGACGACCGCAAGTTGGCACTCGACATCTACACAGTTGTGGAGGATGCACGGCTCGATGCCCGCGTGAAAGTGGAGTATCGGGGGATACGCCGCCCGTACACTGAAGTCCAGCACGATTCCCTGCCGCAGCGCCCGGACATCACCTTGCTTCCGATGCGCCAAGCGCTGGTGGAGTTCCTCGTGCGGCTGAGCCTGCAGCAGAACGAAAGTCTGCCTGTGCCAGAGCAGTATGTGGAGCAGGCGCGCCAAATCGGGCGTATCATCCAGCAGGTGTTCAAGCCAGAAGCCAAGGTCGAAGACACAGCCGAAGCCACGCTCCGCATCTACGCCGTCATATCGCAGATTCCCAACGAAGATGTGCCTCCCGAAGACTGGGAGAACTTGGATATGGATGATGACGCATCCGACGAATACGCCGACCCGGAGGATATGGAGTCGCTGTTGCAGCAGATAGCGCAGGGCATGGAGATGCAGCTGCGCCCGGACGGCGAGCAAGAGTATGAATCCACGGAAGAAGTGGAGTTCAGAGGCGATTTCAAGCCTGAGCTTGTGCAATTGCTCGAGCAGCTCAGGATGCAGCAGGATGACGGCGGGCCCACAAGCGGCGAGCCTATTACGCAAGAGCAGCTGGAAGAGCTTCTGCAAAACAGCGCCGAGCTAGAGATGCAATCCACGCAGGGCGAAATCCAGCAGTCCAGCAATGTAATGGCGAACAACCTGATGAAAGAGGCAGGGGTAGACGCCCCGCAGTCGCCGGAGTTCGGGCAGGGGCCGCTGGTGCATGTGGATGAAGACGGCGGAGCGCTCGACCCCAACGAACCCGAAACTTTCGTGTACGACGAATGGGACTTCCGGGCGGACGACTACAAGCCGCGCTGGTGCATCGTGCGCCAAAAGACGATGCAGGAAGGCGACCCGTCTTACTACGGCAACACGCTAGGCAACTACGGCTCGCTGGTTACGCAGATACGGCGGCAGTTCGAGATGATGGTGCCGGAGATGTTCCGCAAGGTGCGGAAGCTGGAAGACGGCGAGGAACTGGACATAGATGACATCATCGAGGCGTTCGTAGACATGAAAACGGGCGCAAGCCCGAGCGACAAGTTCTACTGGCGGCGCAACAAGGTGCAGCGTGATGTGGCAGTGGCGTTCCTGCTGGACACCAGCGCATCCACCGCTGAGGCTATCGACGACAACAAGAAGAACACCGACGACTGGGACGCTCCCGACGATCCGGTGGAGTACATGGTTTGGCTGCGGACGCGGCGCGGTGAGGCGATGCGCCGCTCGTACAAGCGCATCATCGATGTGGAAAAAGAAGCCATCGTGCTGCTCATCAACGCCTTGGAAGCCATAGGCGACCTCTACGGCATTTACGGCTTCTCAGGCTACGGCAGGGAGAATGTGGAGTTCTACACCGTGAAGGACTTGGACGAGAACTTCTCGGACAAGGTGAAGCGGCGGATTGACCGCATCGCCCCACTGCACGCCACCCGTATGGGCCCAGCGATACGGCACACGACCTATAAGCTTGACAAGCAGGACGCCCGTACCAAGCTGATGTTCCTTATCAGCGATGGCAGGCCGCAGGACAGAGGATACAGCCGAGAGGGCGTCGAGAAAGAGTACGCCGTTCACGACACCAAGATGGCGTTGGACGAGGCGAAGAACAAAGGCATAAACGCCTTCGCACTGACCGTGGACAAGAACGGACACGACTATCTGAAGACGATGTGCTCGGATTTGGGCTACGAGGTGCTGGACGACATATACGAGCTGCCCTCGCGCCTGCTGTACCTGTACAAGAAGCTGACGATGTGATGCGCTGAACGGGCACACGATTGCGCTTCAAGTGAATGAACAAGAGAGGCTGCCCCCATCCACAGTGGGGGCAGCCTCTACTTCTGCATCGAGGCTATTCGTGGGCTGGCGTCAAGAGATCCCGCCCGATAGGCGGCGAGTCAGCTCCAGAAGCATGTGCGTAACGCCCCGCGCTAGGGTGCGCTGGCGGGCTTGCCGCTGCAATGCGCTCATAGAGAAGCCGGAACCGCGCCACGAAACGGCTGTCGTCTCACCGTTGGGCAGGGCAAAGCCGGCATACCAGCCGCCAAAGTCTAGCCCGACCGTGCCTAACCCCACATCAGCACCCAACCGCTCGCGTGCAAACTCTGCCATGCGCTTGGATAGGTGTAGGTTCTCACCCTCTGCTGTGTCATTCGGCGCAATTTCGGCGGGCATCTGTGGGTCTAGTCCCAATACTTTCAGCGCATCGTAGGGAGCGACGATGCTCCCACGCAGCACATCGTCGCTGCCGTCCACATCGGCGAGACGGTTTGTCAGCACGCCACCAGTGAAGGAATCCACAACGCCCAAAGTAAGCCCACGCTCGCGCAGCAGCCCAATCGCCTTGGATTCGGGGGTGTCTTCGTCCACGCCCCAGATGGCGTCGTCGCCCACTATGCGGCGGATTTCGGCTTCCATAGGAACGATGAGCGCTGCTGCATCTGCATCAGTGGCGGCGGTGGCGACGGCGCGCAAGTGGATGCCGTCTTGCTTGGAGTAGATGCCGAGCTTGGGGTTCTCGCTTGCGAACAGGGGTGTCAGCATCCCGTCGAGTCCGCCCTCTGATATGCCGAAGGTCTTCAGGTTGCGCGTTGCGATGGCGACGCCGGCGTTGCGTGCGCGAAGTTCGGGTGCGACTTCGTGCGTCCACATGCGGTGGATTTCGCGCGGAGGGCCTGGCATTGCGATGATGGATGCGCCGTTGCGCTCTGCCCACCAGCCGGGCGCTGTGCCGAGCGGGTTGTCTATCGCGCGGGCAGATGGTATGAGCGTCGCCTGCTTGATGTTCGTCGGCGGCATCGGAAAGCCGCGCCCGGCGAACAGGCTCTCTAGGTGCGCGAGCAAATCGGGCTGAACGACAGGTGTTTCGCCGAACACAGCAGCGATGGTCTCGCGAGTGAGATCGTCCGATGTCGGACCCAAGCCGCCGCTCGTCAGGGTAACATCGGAGCGCCGCCATGCGCGCTCGATGGCTTCGTGGAGCAGTGCAGGGTCATCGCCCACTTTGGTTATCCAGCGCACTTCTATGCCGAGTTTGACGAGTTCGGAGGCGAGGAACGCTGAGTTGGTGTCGACGAGTTCGCCCATCAGAATCTCTGTGCCGATGGACAGGATTTCAGCTCGCATAGTCTGTCCTTTGCGATGAGTGGATTGCCGCATTTTATTGCCGGATTGAGATGGAACGAAAGTGTATACACGGCGCAGGGAAGCTTCCCACTCCCGATAGAATGGCAAGTGCAGTCGCGCCGGGGTCAGGAAGTGTCGATTGGATGGGTTGCAAACAGGGCAGGCGAGCGGCGCAGGTAGGTTTTAGCCGGACTCGTCGGTAGATTCAGCATAGGGAATGTTTTCGGCTAGGTCTTTGAAAGTCTCCACCCAGTCGGCGTCCAAAGCGATGACGGGTTGGCGGACATAAGTGGATTCGGATTTGGCGTAATAGTACTTGCCGTCGTCGCTCTTGTCGCCGAGCCGCAGCAGCACGCCATCTGTGAAACGGGTGTTGCGCTGCGTTTGACCCGAAAAGCGGATTTCGATTGCGCCGGAGTCGTCTTCTATACCCCAAGGGGTGTAGTCGTAGTCATCCACAGCCGGGACAGCCACGCTTATGTTTTCAGGCCCAGGCACCATAGGGATGTACTGCTCCCAAACTTCAATGTCTAGGGGCAGCTCTTCGCCGCCGGTGCGAGTGTCTATCGCAGTCCATTCGCCGGTTCTATAATCTTGAAGGAACGACACGCCGTCTGACGGCTCTTGGGTCGGGTTACCCCTGTACACATTGAGTTCGACGATGGTGGCGGGGGCACGGCGGATGTACCACTTCGGAACCGGCGGCTCTTTGGCGAGGCGGCTGATGACATCACCCCAGCTCGAGGCTATGAGGAACAGGTCGGGGAAGCCAATCACCTGCCCGTAGTGGTGGCGTCCGTCGGTGGTCAGGTTACCGAGCCGAAATTGGACGCTGCGGTTCGCAGTCAAGCCCACATCCACGATGGTGTCGGGGTCGTCTAGACCATACTGTGCGGGGTCGTCGATGATTGGGCGGACGGCGGTAAGGTCGCGGCGCGTGCCAGGGCCGCTGAGCAGCAGCGTAACGCCGCCCCAGCGCTCGTGGCTGGGCGGGATGCCGTCGGGCGAATCGAACACCCAAGTGTGGCGCGCCGCTTTGTGAAAGCTGGCGGACTTATCCCCGTGGCTGACGGCTATGGTCTCTATATCGTCCTCGGATACCTGATAGAACCAAGGAGACTTTGCCTTGCGCTTTTCTTGTACAACGAAGCGACCTGGGCTGCTTTGCAAGATGTCGTAGTCGTCTAGGCTGCCGTGCTCTAGGCGCGTGGCGACGATGGCGTACACATTGCTCCATGCGAGTATGCCGACAATGACGGAGGCTGCCACGACTGCGACAGTGAGCTTGAGGTTCATGCGGATTGCTCCTGCATCCCAGTCGTTCCTGTAAAGAAGGAACACGCTGGTCTATGTTAAGAAGATTGCGGAAGTTCAACTACCCGGCGTAAGCATCGGTGATCGGTTCTTAGCAGCGGCACACTCCGGCATACTAGCCAAGATTATACGGCGAGCGCAGTCACCCCGACTTGAAAGAGGGAAAGGCTGCTCTGTTTTCTAGTTGTTTTAACATTATGGCAGTCTAGCGCCGCCTCCACCAGACGACTGCGCCTATTATGAGCATAACGATTGGTGGGACGAACCAGCTTGAAAACTTGATGAAGTCGCGCTCGCGCGTGGTAACCACAAGTTCGCGCACTGGGAAGAGCTTGGGGCGAATGGCGATTAGCTCATAGTCGTCGGCGAGCCAATTGACGGAATTCAGGAACAGGTCTGCGTTGTCGCTGGATGCGAAGAACTTGTTCTTGACGAAGTCGGAGTCGCCAAAGATGACGATTTTCGCTTGCGGATGGCGCAGAGTTTCGTCTATTGTGCCTGTGGCTTCTACGGCGACAGCCACCGGGAACGGCCCTACGCGTTCTAAGCCTGCTTCATAGCTTGGCGGGTCTTCGTTGTTCGTTTCCAACCAGCTTGCAGGCGTGGTCATTGCGAAGGGCAGGATGCGGACGAATGGAGGGCTATCCTCGACGGGCAGCAGCCTGTCAATGGCAGCCGCTTCGGGGAAGAAGGTAACATCGATCTGGTCGGCGATGGGGATGCCGGGGGTTGCGGGCGAGCTGCTGGTGAAGTACTGGGCGTTTGCCTTTTGCAGGAGCGGCGTCAGCTCCTCGCCCGCAACATTGCTCACGGCGTCGGCTATTGCGGCGCGCGACACTTGCCCTGCCTCTCTGCCCCCGAGCAGGATGCCCCACTGCGAAACTAGGTACTCAAAGGAGTCGGGCGTGGTCGGGTCGAAGAGAGCGACCACTCTGCCGCCGCCTTTGATGTATGCGTCGAGGGCGGTGAACTCTTCGGGGTCGAGGTCTTGGGCAGGCCCGGCGATGACGAGCACAGCCGCATCCTCGGGCACGGCGGCGTCTTGCTTCAGGTTGAGGGGCAGGACGAGGTAGTTGTCGCGCTGCATGCCGGCGACGGCGAAGTCGAAACCACTCTCGTCGTTGATTTCTCCCGAAAGCGGATCGCGCGTAACTGCGGCTTCGTCGTGCCCGGTCAGGTGATAGATGACCTTCTGTTCCGCGCCGGTAACGATGAGTATGCTGGTAACGAAATCCTGTTCGGTGAACGATTCTATGCTCTGCTGCGTGCCGTCTTCTAGGTCTTCGAATACGATGGCGGGGAAGGATGTTACGCCGTACTGTTGGGCGACACTGCGCTGTAGCTCAGGGTCGACGAAGCGGTAGCTGAACTGGTTGGTGCGGCGAGTGAACTCGTTCAGCAAGTCTTCGGCTTGCTGCTGTGCGGCGGCAGTGCGCGAGTCGGTTGGCACGAAGAAGGCGTTGGCGCGCACAAGCCCGTCTAGGTTGTCCAGTATCTGGTGGGTCTGGTCAGAGAGCGTGAACACGCGTGTGGCGGTTACATCGAAACGGTTGGGGCTTCTGTATAGCAGGAAGTTGAGAAGTATGAAGATTGCGAAGAATGCAATGGTCAGCACGATGATGTTGCTGCCGTATCTGCCTTGCCGCCCGACTAGGAAGATGGCGATGGCGCGAGGCGATAGCACCAGCGCCAAGAATACCAGCACTATCCCGATTATGATGACCGTAACCGAAAACTCGCGTATCTCTTCGACGGTGAGGTAGAGTGCGCCGCCGATTAGCAGCGCAAGCACGCCCACGACCGCCGTTACGAAGCTCCAGAAGCCCGCTGAGGCAACCGACGATAGCACGAGATCCTTGATGCTGTCGCCAGATTCGACTTGATTTGTCATTTAACGCCACCTACGCGTTTCGAGTGTCCGCACCGCAATGAACAGGAAGACTGCGGTTATGCTGATGTAATAGACCACATGGCTCGTGTCTAGGACGCCGCGCGAGAAGTCCACGAAGTGATAGTTCATGGATATGTTCGTGAGCATCTCTGCGGCTACACCCTGCACGATAGCGGATATGCGCTCGATAAAAGACAGGGTGAGCAGGATACCCATGCCCACTACGGCAGACACTATCTGGTTGCCTGATAGCGAGGATGCCATCAGCCCGATGGCGAGTGCTGCTGCGCCGAAGAGCACCAATCCGAGGTAGGCAGTGAGGACGGGGCCTGTGTCCGGCTGCCCGAATATGTAGAGCAGAAGCACATAGTACAAGGTGAACGCCACGGTAACGAGCAGGGCGATGAGGCTTGCGATGTATTTGCCAAGCACCACTTCCCAGTCGCGGACGGGTGAGGTGAGCAGCAGTTCGAGCGTGCCGAGCTTCTGTTCCTCTGCCAGCAAGCGCATCGTGAGCAGTGGGGCAAGGAACATGATGAACAGACTCGCCCATGCAACGAAGTCTCGGACGCTGGCTTCGGCAAATGGTCGGGTAACCTCCAAGACGAAGAATATGCCAGTCAGGACGAGGAACATTGCGCCCACGATATAGGCGGTTGGCGTCAGGAAGTACGCTTTCGTTTCCTTCCACGCTATTGTGAGGGTGTTCTTCAAGCGGCTTCAACTCCTTGCTTGATGCGTGATTGCGGCATGGATTGCACAGGCGGTTATTCCGACTCGGTGGGAGCTTCCATCAGCGCCGGCTCCTCGGTGGTAACGCGCAGGAATATTTCTTCCAGAGACATGCCGACGGACTGGAGGCGCAGCAGCTCCCAACCGCCAGTAACCACCGCCGCCGCTATCTGTGCGCGAGGTTCGGCTTGCGGCTCTGCGGATACAAGGAATGTGGAGAACCCGTCTGCCTGCGAGTAGCGGTGCTGCACACTCTCCACGCCGCTGATGGTCTCGAGGGCGGTTGCGATTTCACGCGAGGGACCCTTGGCATCAACCTCGATGCGCTCGATGCCTCGCAGGCGGGACGCCAGATTTTCGGGCTTGTCCACGGCGACAATCTGCCCTTCATGGATGATGATGACACGCTCGCAAATCATGCTGACTTCTGGCAGGATGTGCGTGCTGATGATGAGGGTGTGTTCCCCGCCGAGATTCTTGATGAGCTGGCGGGTTTCCACCACTTGTATGGGGTCTATGCCGATGGTAGGTTCGTCTAGCACAAGCACATCGGGTTCGTGCAGAATGGCTTGGGCGATGCCGACCCGCTGGCGAAAGCCCTTGGAGAGCTTGCCGATGTGAGTGTCGCGGTACTCTTCCAAGCGACAGATCTCTACGACTTCGCCAATGCGCCGACGGATGTACTCGGAAGTCATGCCGCGGATTTTGCCCATAAAGGCGAGATAGTCGCGCACATCCATGTCAGTGTACAGAGGGACGGTTTCGGGGAGGTATCCGATGTGCCGCCGGGCTTCTAGGGATTCGTTCACGATGTCGTAGCCAGCTACGGTGGCGGTGCCTTCCGTAGGCGGGTGGAAGCCGGTGATAACCTTCATCGTGGTGGATTTGCCGGCGCCGTTAGGGCCTAGAAAGCCGAGTATCTCCCCCTGTTCCACGCGGAACGAAATGTCCGTTACGGCAGGGAAGTCGCCATAGTACTTGCTTATGTGTTCAAGTTCAATCATAGCAGCACCAATCGTTTGGGCGCATCGTACCATGCGCCTCGTAATAGTATGCGGTTTGCGCCCTAATCCTGCTCTAATTTATACGAATAACTCTGCATGAAGTTAGCGCTTCGGACGGTTTCACCCGGATTGCAATCGAGTACAATCAAGACGAACCCTGTGGGCATTGCATTTCAGTCCACTTTGCAACTTTGCATTTTACAGAATTGGGCTTGTGATTTTCAATAAATGTTGTGCGCTTTGGGCATCAGTGTTAATCTGATTTGAATTCAACGAATGGAAATTTCGCTGGCGTATGCACGGAATTTCTGCCGCAAATCGGATATAGCACGGGTTTGATGCCCTAATGAATGGTGTTGCTGGAGGCAGCCTGCATTGCATCTCGTAGTTGACGGACACGGCGCTGACGCCGAAAAGTTGGGCGATACCGATCTGGTCTATCGATTCTTGGACGAACACCCGTCTGTAATCGGTATGACCAAGATAGTGCCGCCGCAGGTCTATACCTATCATGGGCAGACGGCGCAGGATTGGGGCGTGTCTGGGTTCGTGATCATTGCCGAGAGCCATATCAGCGTGCACACATTCCCGGATAGGGGCTACCTAAATATCGACATATTCTCTTGCAAAGACTTTGATGCAGAGTCGTCGCTGAAGGATGTGAAGCGGGTGTTTGGGCTAATGCAGGTTCGTGTGTGGGAGCTGCAGCGCGGGATAGAGTACGCCACAACTAGGCAAGGGTACAGCGGCATGGTGCGCGAGCGGGTGGGTATCAGCCATTCGGTTACCACAGTTACCGTGTCCTCTGACAATAGCATATCGATGAGCATCAAAACGCAAGGCGAGACATCGTCCGCCTCCGCATCGACATCGGTGGATGCGGAAAACAGCGGGGCGCAATGATGCGGGGACGCGGATATGCGGTGGATATGCTTGCGCTTGTACAAGGGGCGTTTGCAGCAGGCAAGCGGTGCGCCGGTTGATGGCTGAGATGCGCTACAACTGGCTTGGGGATGTGCCGTTGCAGTGGGGGAGCTTTCTCGACACGCCCCCTGATGAGAACGATCCGAGTAGAGCGTCGGTGTTTGTCATACCCGTGCCTTATGACAGCACAACATCGTTTCGGGGTGGTGCGCGGGATGGGCCTGGGGCGATAATCGCAGCATCGCGCCACATCGAGGATTATGACATCGAGCTGGGACGAGACATATCGGCGATAGGAATCCACACTACGCCGATGCTGCAAGCGAATGTGGGCAGTCCGAAGGCGATGATAGCGGATGTGCGCACTGCCGTAGGCGAGGCTGCACGGCGCTGTAATCTGACGGCGATGCTTGGCGGCGAGCATAGCATCAGCGTCGGCGCTGTGCAAGCCCACGCAGAGTTGCACGCTGACCTGTCGGTGTTGTACTTGGACGCCCATGCGGATATGCGCAACGAATACATGGGCAGCCGTTGGGGGCACGCATCGGCGGCGCGGCGCATCAGCGAAATATGTCCCATAACGCTCGTGGGCGTCCGAAGCATCAGCGGCGAGGAGATGGAGTTCGTGAGGCAGGCTGCGCTGCCAATCTGTTTTTGGGACGATGCCGCCGATAATCGGGTTGAAGACGCAGCCGAGATTGCGCTAGCGAACCTGAGCGCCAATGTGTATGTCAGTATAGACTTGGATGTGCTTGACCATTCCATTATGGCAGCAGTCGGAACGCCTGAGCCGGGCGGAATGCTGTGGGGTGAAATGCTGGCGCTGCTGCGTGCGGTGGCGTCGCAGCGCAGGGTGGTCGGGTTCGACATCGTGGAGCTTAGCCCCGCAGAGGGACCGACCGCATGTGCCTTCACGGCGGCTAAACTGGCGTACAAGATGATTGGCTATGCGTCGGCAGATAGCAGAGGATAGCCTGTCCGTGTTAGAATTATGAGACTTCAGTATGCGATGCGCTAAACGGCTTATGTGCCGGCTTTGCACACATCACGGATGTTCACAGCGAAAAAAATGTGCGAACTAAACTGCTAGTAGGGAGCGCGGGATGACGCCAACCGACAAGCTAGTATATGTAGACCATTCAGCGACCACGCCGGTGCGCCCCGAGGTGCTCGAGGCTATGCTGCCGTATTTTTCGGCGGAGTTCGGGAACCCGTCTAGCATCTATACGCTAGGGCAGCAGGCGCGCAAGGCGGTTGACGACACGCGCGAGCGCGTGGCACATATTCTCGGCGGGCGCATGAGCGAGATAGTGTTCACAAGCGGCGGGACGGAGTCTGACAATGCCGCACTCAAAGGGGTTGCGTTTGCGCTGAGGCATCTAGGCAGCCACATCATCACCACCAACATCGAGCACCACGCAGTGCTGCACACCTGCCATCAGCTGGAACAGTTCGGGTTCACCGTAACTTACATAGAAGTGGACGAGCAAGGCATCGTGAACCCTGACGATGTGGCGCGCGCCATTACCGACGAGACGATATTAGTCAGCGTGATGCTGGCGAACAACGAAATCGGCACGATTCAGCCCGTGTCAGAGATCGCGCGCATCGTGAAGGCGGAGGCGAAGCGCCGCAGCCGCACGATAGTAATGCACACGGACGCAGTGCAAGCCGCGGGGTTCTTGGACATAGATGTGAAAGCGCTCGGCGTGGACTTGATGAGCCTATCTGCCCACAAGATATATGGCCCCAAGGGGGTGGGCTTGCTCTACATACGGCGAGGCACACCGTTCGAGGCGCAAAATGCGGGCGGAGGTCAGGAACGGCTGCGACGCTCGGGCACAGAGAATGTGCCCGGCATTGTGGGGATGGGTGAAGCGCTGCGGCTCGCTGTGTCGGAGCGCACGGATGTGGCGGCACACTGCCTGCAGCTGCGGGAACGGTTGACGGACGGCATATTTGCGCGTATCGAAGGCGTGCATCTGAACGGTCATCCTACTATGCGCCTGCCGAACAATGTGAACATATCGTTTGAGGGAGTTGAAGGCGAGCCTGTGCTGCTGGGGCTGGACTTTGCGGGGGTGTATGCTTCTAGCGGGAGCGCCTGTTCGTCAGCATCGCTTGAGCCTTCGCATGTGCTGCTCGCCATCGGCAGGAGCGCAGACCTCGCACAGGGCAGCCTCAGAATCACGCTGGGGCGCGATAACACAGCGGACGATGTTGACTACATCCTGCAAACCCTGCCGAACATGGTTAGCAGGCTTCGCGCCATGCCTTCTCTGTCAACGGCGCACTGAATCCACATCCGTTCTCAATTTTAACGCGACAATCGAAGATGGCAATGAACACTACGATTAGCATTTTGGACAGACACTCGAATTCAGTGGCGGCGTGCCACGGTAGGCGCATATTCTTGCTGATGTGCATGCTTGCTGCGGTGCTTGCGCTCGGCGCGTGCGGCGATGAACCGGAGATAGTGAGGGCATCCGGCAGAAGCCTCGAGCTACACACCACGCATCCACTCATAGTGGACAAAGTGGCTTTCATAGACAACGCAGGGGAGCATCGGGTAATCCGGCCTAAGGCTTCGAACCGTCAGCTGGTGCTGCTGGAAGTTACGGTGGTGAACCGCACGAGCCTAGTAACGCCACTGCTGATAGATGCGGAGGCGGCGCAGTTGGGAGATAGGCGGGGTGAGCGCATCGACGCGCTCGACCCGTTCGAAGCGTCCAAGCCGGCGGAGGCGGGGAGTGCGGATGAGGATCTATACACGCCGTTCCTGTGGGGGGAGGTCGACCTTGACCGCGAGTTTCAGGTGCAGGGGTGGATGGTGTTCGATGTGCCCAAGGGGCTGATTTTAGGCAGCCTCTGGTGGGAAGAGGTGGACACGATTATCGCCGACTTCGTCGAGTATAGGCGGCGCAGGAACTAGGACAGCGATGCGAACCAAGTCTGCGTAGGCGCATGCAAGACATGCAAGAATGGATTCCCATCGTAGAAATGCGCTGCCCTAAATGTTAGAGCGTGGAAGTTTTAACAGGTAAATCGATACATCTATTACGGAAAATGCGGGAGCTAATGTGCCCTGGTGGGTTCCACGGACTTCAAATCCGATGGTCCCGGCCCTGCGGTCGGGACGGTGGGTTCGACTCCCTCTAGCTCCCGCCACAAGCCTGCGCTGCGGTTCGGCTGGGCGCCTTTCGGCAGCTTGTGATATAGAAATTGCTTGACAGATTATTGGAAATGTGCATAATTGCGTAAGGTGTTGGCGTCAGCGATTAGGCGCAGAGATATGTGCGTTTGCTAATCGATTTTACGCCAAAAGTTATAAACCTTCGTGCTGTCGCATAGCGGAAGTGGCAGTGCTTTATCGGATTGAGAACACCTTTTTAAGGAGGGATAATGGTAAGTTTACCCAAGAGGAAGTGGAAGCATATCGGCTTATTAGTCGCTGCGGTTGTAACGCTGTTTGCGGTCGCGGCGTGCGGCGGCGCAGAACCTGAAGCCGAACCTGCGTCAAGCGGACAAGCGGCGCCCGCAGCGACGACTGCTCCGGCAGCAGCGACGGCCGCTCCGGCGGCGCAAGCGGCACCAGCAGCAACCCAAGCGCCGGCTGCTCCGCCCGCAGCGCCTGCAACAGCCGGCACGGTTACTATTACGATGGCAATCCCTGAAGTGTCCGAGCAGTTCGGCGATTTCGAAGTGCAGACATACGGAGGAAGTCCCGGTGAGATTCAGATGGGCTTCTTCGATCAGCTCCTAGTACATGACGGCGAAGATCCGCTCTCACCATTTGTGGCGGAGAAGTGGACTATCAATGATGCCGGCGACGAGCTGACCCTGAACATACGCGAGGGTATCAAGTTCCACACGCCGGAGGTGTTCGCCGGTGAAGACTTTGGCGAATTGACCGCGCACGATGTGGCGTGGAACATGAACCGCCAGAACGCTGTGGTGAACCCGAGCCTTGGCGCAGCCATCGGTGCGCAGTTGGGCGCAACCTTTGGTGAGGCGACAGCCGTGGACGATTACACGGTGAAAGCCCCGATGGTAACCGACATCTTCTGGGGCATCCCCATCAGCGAGTTTGACATCAACGACACCACCGTGCGCTTGGACAGCAAGGCAGCCTACGAGCGGATGGGGGCAGACGCTGTTCAGCTCGTGCCAGTAGGCTCTGGGCCGTTCACCATCGGCGAGTGGAAGCCGAACGACCGTGGCGAAGTTCATGCCGTTCCGGAACACTGGATCGAGACGGCACACATAGCGAAGTTCGTCGTGGTGCAGGTGCCTGAAATCACCACGCGTATGGCGAACATGGAAACCGGTGTGGCAGACCTCGCCTCCATCGACTTCGCCCGCCTGACGGAGTTGGAAGAAAAGGGGCTGAAGTTCATCCCCACCATGACCGAAAAAGACACGATGACGCTGAGCGTTATCTGGCCCGGCAACCTGTGGACAGACCTGAACGCCAAGACTGACGAGGCGCTTGAGCCTTGGCTGTCGCCGGTGTATGAGACCGACTTGCCGCATCTGGGCAACCCGTGGTGCGACCTTGGCAAGCCGTGCCAGTACGAAGACACGAACAACCCCGATGGTATGACGGACATGGAACAGGCGCGTCTGGTTCGCTGGGCGCTCTCTATGGCAATAGACCGACAGGGTATCGTGGATGTGCTGCAAGCAGGGCTTGGCACGCCCATCTACCTCGAGCTGATGGGTCCGAAGTTCCCCGGCTGGCGCCCTGACCGCACGGTTACCACCGACATGGTAAGGTCCGCGCACGAGAAGTACGCTGGCACGGACTGGCCCGAGTACGACATAGCCCCTGCTGAGGCTAACTACGAATGGCCGTGGACAATCCCCACCGACTACGACGAGGCTGAGCGCCTGCTTGACCTCGCCGGTTTCCCGAGGGATAACAATGGCGTCCGGTTCACTATCAGCCTGAACAAGTATCGCTGCGAGACTGGCGATGTGTGCCTTGAGCAGGCAGACGCCGTAGCCGCCGGCTGGGAAGACATCGGCGTGCAGACACAGCTTCTCACTGAAGAGTACGGTGCTGTGGTAGTGCCGAGGATGCGAGACCGCACGCAGCCGTGGCCTGTCGTGAAGAACTGCAGCGTGGAGACGGCGAACTACCCGTTCGACTGGCCGCCGCCGCCTGCCGATAGCTCGTTCAGCCGCCCGGCGTGGGGCTGCTCGTTTGAGAGCAAGTTCCTAGACTACATGTATGTCAACATCAATGGTGAGCGCGACAAGCAGGCGCGCGAAGACCTACACCTTGACATGGTTGACTACTACTACTACTGGCAGCTCTACAGCGGCATGGTTCAGCCGCCGCGCGGAGTCGCTGGCAACCCTGAGACGGTAGAGTCGTGGAACTCCCGCTCCACCGCAGCCGGCTTCTGGGGCAGGCCCCAGCACATCGTCCCGGCGAAGTAAGACCTTAATCCCGAGGGGAGTAGGTTTGCTACCACTCCCCTCGCTTTATCTAATTCTTGAGATTGCATTCTGATTTGATTAATTATAATTCGCTCGGTAAAGTAGATATTTGAGATTAACCCGCAGAAATAGCGGAATTAAATGTAACCTTGCTTTGCTCCGGCTGTGTTTGAACAGATCGGATAAGCAAGACTTAACACCAACGAGGTCTAATCTATGGCACGCTTCCTAGCCAGAAGATTGCTGTCAATCTTTATATCCATCATCGGGGCGACCCTCTTCATCTTCATCTTGACGCGGTTGGGCCCCGACCCGCTTACGCTGTATATCGGCGACTCGCAGGTGGAATTGACGCCCGAGCAGATTCAGATCATCAAAGAGGAACTTGGGCTGCACAGGTCGCTTCCATTGCAGTATCTGACATGGATATGGAACTTAGTGCAATTCGATATGGGGAAATCCATTGGAACGCTGCGCCCTGTAAGCGAGATTATCCGTATTCACATTGCAGTTACACTGCGCTTGGCGCTTGGCGCTTGGACATTCGCCATCATCGTGGGGGTGAGTATGGGTGTGCTTGCCGCCATCAAGCGCGCCACCTTCTGGGACTACGCCGGGCGTACTTTCGCGCTGATGGGACAGGCTACGCCGCAGTTTTGGTCGGGCGTCCTCGCGATCCTGTTCTTTGCTGTGATACTTGAATGGTTTCCGCCGGGCGGGATCGGTAACTACGATGGCTTCCCGCTTGCATGGGGGAATGTGAAGTACTATGTGCTACCTTGCATCGTGCTGGGCTGGCCCGCATCCGCTGGCATAATGCGCTTAACGCGCTCCACTATGCTGGAGATACTGGACTCAGAGTACATCAAGCTGGCGCGAGCAAAGGGCGTTGGGCCATTCACCATCATTTGGAAGCACGGGCTGCGTAACGCCATTATCCCACCGCTAACTTCAGCATTCATTTTGCTAGCCGACTATCTGAATGGCGCGCTAGTGGTGGAAATAATCTTCTCGCTACCGGGCATCGGAACCGTGGCACTGAACCAAGCCGTGTATGACAACGACTGGCCGCTGCTAGCGGGAACGGTGTTCTGCTTCATCGGCATATATGTTACATTTGCGTTCCTAGCTGACATTATGTATGCGCTCATAGACCCGCGCATTCGCTACGAGTAAATATGCAGTACAATCCCAATATGACGGACCTAGAGCGCAATCTGCTTGGCGTCCGCAACTACCCACCCGTACTCAGGCAAGCCCGCAGTGCTTGGACATTCTCGCGGCGCTGGCCTGTGATACCCGGCTTCATACTGATTAGCCTCATCCTCGGAGGCATCCTCGCCGATGTGCTCGCCACGCACGGAGACAGGGCGGGCGGCATCCGTGACCGTCACTATCCACCTATATGGATGCAAGACGACAGGTACGACAGGCTGAAAGAGGAAGGGGTTGACCCGTTCCAGTGCATAATCGATGCAATTCGGACTGACCCGGACGAGGTGGCACGGGGAGAAGCTTGCCCATTCCACCTACTGGGCACAGACCATTCAGGACGCGATGTGTTCAGCCGTATGCTATACGGAGCACGCATATCGCTGGTAGTGGCGGCGATTGCGCTGTTGAGCGGGTTTGTAACCGGCACCACACTTGGTATTGTGAGCGGCTACTCCGGCGGATGGATAGACGAGATTATCACCCGTCTGGTGGACATATGGCAGGCGCTGCCGTTCTTGATGGTGGCGTTGGTGTGCGTGCTGATATTCGAGCAGAGCACCGTGCTGCTGCTAGCGCTGATGGCTGCGCTTGCGTGGAATCCCTTCGTGCGCGTAATACGCAGCCAAACGCTGACGATAAAGAATCAAGCGTTCGTGGATTTGGCGCGCGTGGCGGGTTGCTCGACCCCTCGCATCATCATTCGGCACATCCTGCCGGGCGTGATAAACACGGCGGTGGTGATAGCCACGCTGAGCGTGGGTTCGCTGATACTTGCTGAAGCGGCGCTGAGCTTCTTGGGTGCAGGCGTGCCGCCGCCGGAAGCCACATGGGGCAGCATGGTGTCCGAAGGCAGAAGCTACATCGGCACGGCTTGGTGGCCGACGGTGTTCCCGGGACTGGCGATTTTCTTGGTGGTGCTGTCGCTGAACTTCACCGGCGACTGGCTGCGCGACAGGCTTGACCCACGCCTCCAGCAGGTAGTAAATTAGCGGCATTAGGGCGCGGATGCTGCCGTACCCCATCCCGCTACCTGTTCATCCATTAGCGATTAGGAACGCTGTCCGTAGATGATGAGCGTAGAATCCGCTGTTTGGGTGGTTGTGCGGGCAGTGTTGGGGATATTCTGCTCCACCGGTTTGGCTGCCATTGTGTGGGTGCTGTCGCGCTATTTCCCGCAAGATAGCGTAACCGCGACTACCCAGTTCCTCGTTACGCAGGCGTTGATAATCGCCGTGCCTGCCGGCGTAGGTGCAACTGCGGCGTGGTGGAATCCGGACAACCCACCTATTCTCCGCTTGCTATACGCCGCGCTGATACCCGCTCTGACATTCGTATGCGGATGGCTGACGATCGCTGTGCGCGGTGTGGAGACCTATCACGCGCTTTTCGGGGGCACGCACCGCGTACCAGTGATAGAAACGGGCGACCTAATCGGGACGCTCATCGTCTCTTCCGTCATCGGTGCGAATGTCATTGCAGGCGGGCTTTATGTGTATAGGCTGGTGCGCTATCGAGAGGCATAGCAGACTGTGTGCATTTGCTAGGACTTAAATCAGCCCACGCTGTCGTTCGACTGGCTGATGCCCAGCGGGTAAGAGTTGCTCGCCTAGATAATGGAGGGGCTGTCAGGGCGCTCGCGCCACGATTCGCCTGCGCCGTCTTGTGGGTCGTAGCCGAGCGTGTGTTTAGTCGTCTCTATGTCCCAAATGCTGAGGGCGTTGTCAGATTCGCCGTTTAGAATGGCAAACCCGACAGATGCAGGGGCGTCGATGCTGTGTTGAATGAGCTGGGCGGCATCTCTGTGACTCAGCCACAGGGAGAGCGCAGCCGGAGAAAATCTCGGATCATCGGGCGTCATCACCCATCCGATGCGGAGGCAGATGACGGATATACCGTATTCGTCGTGAAAGTAGCTCCCCAGCGACTCGCCGAAAGCCTTGCTCACGCCGTAGTAGCTGTCGGGGCGCACCATATCGGTGGTCAGCGGCGGGAAGGGGCGGCGAACCTCGCCTAGCCTGCCGTCGTATATCGCCTTATACGGGTCTTGGCGAAGCGGGTAATTGCCGACTGCATGGTTGCTGCTTGCAAAGACGATGCGCTTAACGCCCGAGAGTCGCGCAGCCTCATACACATTGCGCGTGCCCACGATGTTATTGCTTAGAACCGACTCCCACGATGCGCGCGGGCTTGGGTCTGCGCCTAGATGCACCACGGCGTCGACACCCTCAAAGGCAGGAGCGATTGCGTCCATATCCGCAATATCGGCAACGGTGCATGGAACGCCGTCTACGGACACCCTATCGATGCCGCTCAGCTCATAGCGGTCGCCGAGCCGCCTGCGGATGATGCCGCCTATTTGGCCTGCCATGCCGGTTACGAGGACACGCTTCTTGTCCATAATTTGCTCCTAGCTGAAACATCTCACCGCCGCGCACCTGACGGTTGGATTGAGGCGAGGCGTTAATCCAATCCTATTCCAAAATGTAAATATGCGCACGGCATAGCGGGCGTCTTGGCGGTGATGTTACACTATGGCGCAGAGGGAAAAGGCTTGTAGCGTTGAACTAGAGGGCAAATATGATTGGCGTACTGACGCACCATTGGGCGAAAGATGGAATGGTAGAAGAGGCGCGGACACTGCTTGAACGCAATGGCGAGGCGCAGAGCCATGCGCCGGGCTTCGTGAGCCGGCAGACATTCTACTCGCTCAGCGATGCTTCCAAGATAACCACGATGGTGAAGTGGGAAAGCAACGAGATATACGACGAGTGGCGGGCTAGCCCAGAGCGTGCCGCCGTGATGACCGGAGCTGACGCCCTGTGGTCGCGTCATCCGGAGTCGGAGCGGTTCGAGGCAGCGGAGTAGGGGCAGGCGGCTGTCGCAGGGGCAATACCGTCGGCTTGAGATACGCCGGCGGACAAGCGAGCATCCTCATCTACATCTATGCGCCACATTGCACATAGTGCAAGTGCCAGATCTCGAGGATGCTCGCTTGCGTTACGCTAGCCTCGTGCCAGCAGGATTTTGAGCGCTTCGGGCGCGGCTTGTATTGCGCGCTGGCGGAGACGCTCTTCGTCGAGGCTGCCAAGTGGGTGTGGCACAACCACGAACGGGTAGTCGGGGATGCCGCCAATGTTGGACATCGCCTTGGCGCTGGATATGAAGGGGTCGGTGCAGATGACTGCGGTGGGGATACCGCGCTTCTCGAGGGTGATGCCGTCGTGCACACTGCACGATGAGCAAGAGCCTCAATCGCCCGATGAGGTTATCACCACATCGCACAGATCCACAAGTTCGTCGATTATCTCTTCGGGGCAGGGGCGCGATGCGTTGTGCTTGTTGCGCTCTACCACGCCGGCAAAGTCATAGCGGTCTGCCAGCACCTCTTGCGTGAGCGCCAGCACTTCCACAGAGTTGAGCTTGCCATTTGCGAGCAAGCCGATGACCTTGCCGTCTAGCGTTTGGGGGCGCTTCGCCACAACCGAGTCGGCCGGTATCGGCTGCACGGTCGGGTCCAGCACCTGAATCTTTTCCATTGTCGTCATAGCAGACCTCCCACTGCACTAACTTCGCTACGATACACGATGCATTATCGCATGCTTAAATGTGGTGTCGATAGACTCGAATTAAGGGATGTCGATGCGTTTGCATACGGAGCGCGAGTTTGAGCCTCCGCCCCAAAGCGGGATGACTTGGGAGAATGCGCCCGCAAACCCGCCTGCAACCACCAGCGTGATGCTGTCGGGGGATTGCGTGGCAGCGAGCATCGCCTCTGGATTAGCGCCTCCGTCGAGCATGTGCCCTGCGTTCAGCCAATCAGACACAGTGCGCTGGGCGTTTTCGTGCAGGAACTGCTTCACCTGCGCCTTCGTCCAGCCTGCGCTGCGGAAATAGCCCACATGCTCGGGGCAGACGGCGATGACGATCTCTCCAAGCCCGTATCCAGCGGCGAACATCGCGTCCTTGAAACTAATCAGGATGTCTTCCGGGGTGTTGCCAGCATGATTGCTGACTTGCGTGGCAGACAAGCCGGCGAACACGGTAATAGCGCTGTCTTCCGCCGCTAACCCGCGCTCCATGTGCAGCGGCTCCCACGGGCTGACATCCTCGCCCTCAGAGATGCACCATGTGTACTTGCCCGGGTGTCCCATCGTTGCCTTGTCCAGCACGCCGGGAATTGCGCCGGTTACATTGATGATAACCAAGCGGATGGCGCGCCCGATAGTGGCGTTCGCCCTGTGCCCGGGTCCGAACACGCTAACAGAAGAGTTCATGGCCAAATCGTTCGCAATGGGGCCATTGACGACGGTGAGCACCGCCGCGCCCATGGTGCTGACGGTGATGGCGTGCAGGTTGAACTGCGGCTCACACATCGCCTCGATTGCTGCCAGCACTACGGGGAAATACTCAGGCAGGCAGCCCGCCATCACCGCGTTGACGGCGACCTTCTCCACCGTGATGACACGCCCCTTCGTGGGTTCAGTGCCCAAAATCTCGGACGGAGGGCGACCGGCGTAGTCTATGAACTGCTGCACCTTCTCCGGAGTGGGTGGCACAATAGGCAGTCCATCAGTCCAGCCCTGCCGAAAGTAATGCTCAACCACATCGGAGTTGCTGTCGAACTCTATATAGTCGGATGTCAACGGTTGCATACTCACAGGAATGCTCTCCGGATGAATTAGGATACTAGGGGTTAGGTCGGCAGATATACTCGTTCAATGGACGGATGCATTATATGCGTGTACGGGTGAAATAGTCAATCGGCGCGCTTGGCTCGGCTTTCCGTATAATGCGCTGTCGCGTGAGCCTATGTGTGGTATAGTCGGATGCACCCTCGCATCATATAGCCGTCAAACATTGGCAGCGGTTATGTGGTACGGTTAGGGTTGATTACGATGCGCAACAGGCATCCAATCCGGAACCCAGGCGTTTTCGCAACTCTGTACAGAAACGAAACTTGCACACATTTCAGCACACAAGCCTTACATACATTATATAAGGAGGAGAGCAGCGCAATGCGACCCCAGCCGACCATCACCAGAGTAACCAAAGAAGAGGCGCGCGCGGACAGCGCAATGGTGGCTACCAAAGACTTGGAAGCGACCAAAGCGGGGGTGCAAATGCTTGCGTCGGGCGGAAACGCCATCGATGCAGCGGTGGCGGCGTGCTTCGCCATAGGCGTGGTGGAGCCGGCGTCCAGCGGTATCGGCGGTGGCGGATACCTTGTGTATCAGGTCGGCGACAAAGGTGGCGTCATCGGATTTCCGATGAAAGCGCCGCTGTCCGCGACGCCGGATATGTACGAACTGACCGGTGAGGCTGCCACCGGCTCATTCGGCTGGCCCGGTGTGAAGAACGACGACAATATCGAAGGCTTTCGCTCCATCGCAACGCCGGGCGCGGTCGCAGGCTTGTGTGAGGCGCATCGACGCTTTGGGCGGCTGCCGCTGAACGAGGTGATTGCGCCGGCGGTTCGGCTCGCCCGACAGGGGTTCGTTCCCAATCTGTTTGGGCTAAACCAGATAGGAAGCACGGCGGGAATGTTGCTTCGATACGACGAGTTGCGGCGCGTGCTGATGCCGGGCGGCAATATGCCGATGGGTGATGTCGTGGAGCGTATGGTTCTCAAACAGCCTGAACTTGCCAATGTGCTGGAGGCTATCGGCGCAGGCGGTGCAGACGCTTTCTACAAGGGCGATGTCGCCAAGACCATCACCGCCGACATACGGCAGAACGGCGGCATCCTGTCCGAAGAGGATATGGCGGCATACAAGCCGATGGTGTGGGACGACGGCTTGGAGTTCGGCTACAGAGGGCATACGGTGCGCGTGCCCCCGTTCGCCTGTGCCGGGACTACGAGCGCCATGACGCTCAAGCTGCTGGACGGGTTCGATGTGGCGTCCATGGGACATAACAGCGCCGATATGCTGCACACATACATATCTTGCGCGCGGCTGGCGTATGCCGACCGATTCCAGTACCTTGCCGACCCCGCGTTCGCCGATGTGCCGTGGAACGGGCTGGTGTCGGATGAGTACACGGCGCTGCGGCGCGCAAGCATCGGCGACAAGGCGATGGACGCTTACGAAGCTGGCAACCCGTGGATACAAGAGGGCAGAGAGCCGACAAGCGTGTTGCCGGCGAGTCGTCCCGCCGAGGACAAGGGGACGACACACCTGTGCGTCATAGACGGTGAGGGCAACGCTGTGTCGCTGACCAACACCGTGATGTCCGGGTTTGGCTCGGGCGTCATACCCAAGGGTAGCGGTGTCATCATGAACAACGGGATGATGTGGTTCGACCCCGTGCCGGGGCGCATCAACTCCATTGCGCCGGGCAGGCTGCCCCTGAACAACATGACCCCGGCGCTGGTGCTGAACGAAGATGGTGTGCGTATAGCCGTCGGCGCATCCGGCGGGAGGCGCATTACCAACTGCGTTACTCAGCAGATTGTGAAGATACTAGACTTCGACTTGGGGCCGCAGAGCGCTATCGATTCGCCGCGCGTGGATTGCAGCACGCCGCATACGAGCATAGACCCGCGTCTCGACCCTGCGGTGCGCGCCGACTTGGAGGCAAGGGGGCACCGCATCAAGGCGATCCCGGAGAGTTTCATCGCCTCCGGTTACACCACATTCGCAAGCCCGGTGGCAATTGTGCGAGACAGCGGGGGCGTGCGCGCCGGCGTAGACACCTTCCAAGCAGCCTACGCCGAGGGGTTGTAGTCCATTCCGGTCGCCCAAGATATGAAGCCCTGCCGTAAGGGGGCGACGCCTTTGACTGCCACGCCGTCCCCTGTCTGCTCCAGCAAGTCTCCCATAGCGTCTTGAAGGCGCTGGTCTTTTGGTGAGTTGGGCTTCACATAAAGGCGTTCGCGCAGCTGCGCCAGCGCGGTGGGCACATCCTCGAACATGTCGGGCTGGGTTGGTGGGAACATCTGCACATCGGGGTAGATGCCCATATCCCACAGCACGCCCATCAGCTCGGGCAGGGCGGGCATGTTAATCCGCTGCTCGCCGTGCACCGGCTCCCAGAACGGCGATATGCGCGTCATCGGCGACTCCACGAATGAGAGGATGACCACGAGCGACTTGGCGCAGCGCTCGAGTTTGCGGATGAACGGCTCAATGTCTGCCACGCCGTACAGCACATGGGCGCACAGCGCTAGGTCGGCGGTTGGTGCGTCCGCTCGTTCCCACACACTCTGCACCACAGAGTAGTTGGCGATGCCTGCTTCCTGCGCCGATTCCCGTAGTTGCGCTATCATGCTGTCCGACGGCTCGACGACAGTAACATGCTCGCAGTGCAGGGCAAGTGGGAGCGCTAGCCGTCCTGCGCCGCCGCCCACATCCAGTGCCGTCACGCTCGGCACAATCATTCCGAGCAGTGTATCGAGCACCGGGTCGTCCTGTCGCCTAGGGTCCATCTTAAAGAACCGTGCATAAGGACGCCAAAAGTCCTCATCCGACCAAGACGACTCCGCCATCGCCGCTTCGGACTGATTGTGATGCGCCTCAACACGCCGATTCCAATTATCTATAGCTGACAATTTTCGTCCTTTTAGTATGTGTGCTAATCAGGATTTATAGAGAGACCTACTCTCAATACAAGTGTATCAGATGAGACGGGAATGTTCACAGGTACGATGGGTTTCTCACCCATATATTGGGCACGACTTGCGCACGATGTGATTCAATGGCCGCCGTATTGGAAATGGGCTTTGTCGGCTTTCTCATACTTGCATTGGATTGCATCATTGGCGCCTGCGTTGTATGCTTGCGTTGTGGATGTGCATTGCGACACGGGGCGTCTATCATCTCAGCGACCCAAACGAAACGGCATGAAATCCGTATCACGAGCATTTCGCACAGGCGGGAAAATCCGATAATCAGGGGAACCGCCGCCGCAAGATACAGGTTAAGAATCGGCTATACAGGACACATACATGGCGATTATGCGATACATTGACACGCCGTTTTCGTGGACGGTCGTGGGGTTCGTCATCGGTGCTGCGCTGGGCGTGAACTTCGCCTCGGTGGTGCTGGTGGCAGCAGGGCTAGGGGCGTTCGTACTATATTTGTTCCTGCACGGGCCCGCAAAGCCCGATACAGAAGGTTGGCTGTTTGCAGGCGGACCGGCATTCATCGTGGCGTGGATTGTGGGCTTCGTAGTCCACAATTTGGTGTTCTGATGGGACAGCGCAACCCGTCTGTCAATGCATCGCTGTTCGTTACCTGCGTGGTTGACCAGCTCTACCCGGAGGTCGGGGAAAGCACTGTGCGGACACTACGACGGCTGGGCGTCGATGTGAGTTTCAATCCGGCGCAAACCTGCTGCGGACAGCCCGCCTTTAATAGCGGCTTTTGGAACGAAGCCAAGCCGCTCGCTAAACGCACCCTCGACCTGTTCGCTAACGGGGACGACTTCATCGTCGTGCCGTCCGGCTCATGCGCCGCAATGATGCGTGTGTTCTATGATGAGCTGTTCTCCGCCGACCCGACTGCGCTGCAGCAGGTTCAGGCGATTAAGCCCCGCATATTCGAGTTGTCGGAGTTTATCGTGGATGTGCTTGGTGTGGACGACCTCAGCGTTTATGCAGACGCAAGCGCCGGGGCGTCAACGCTTCGCGTTACATATCACGAGGCTTGCCACTTGCGCCGAGAGTTGGGAGTCCGTACCCAGCCGCGCACGCTAATCCAATCGCTGCCCGGAGTTGAACTAGTGGAGATGGAGCAGAGCGAAGTGTGTTGCGGGTTTGGCGGCACATTCGCCGTGAAGTATCCCGAGATCTCCGCGGCTATGCTGGATGACAAGCTAACCCACACGCAAAACAGCGGAGCGGATGCCGTAACCGCATGCGATAGCAGCTGTCTGATGCATATTGGCGGCGGCCTGCACAAGCAGCATATCGGCGTGCGTACGGTGCATCTTGCGGCTCTGATAGACGAGCGACTGAACCGAACGGTGTGAGAGATGCAGCCTAAAACGCAAAATTTCAACGAAGCATCCACAGCTGCACTAGGCGACGCCAAAATTCAGGCTAATCTGCACGGGCTGTACGGTGGTTTTCACCAAGCGCGCATAGACGCATCCAATGCAACAGCGGATTGGGATGCGTTGCAGGAGCGCGGGCGCGCGATTAAGGCGCACACGCTAGCGAACCTCGACATCTACCTGCGAATGGCAGAGCAGCGCGTTACAGAGGCGGGCGGCAAGGTGTTCTTTGCCAAAGATGCCGATGAAGCGACAACCTATGTAACCGAACTCGCTAAGGCACGCGGCGTCAAGACCGCTATCAAGAGCAAGTCGATGGTGTCTGAGGAGATGGGGCTGAACGAGCGGCTGGAACAGGCGGGCATAGAGCCTGTGGAGACCGACCTCGGCGAGTACATCATCCAGCTGGCAGGCGAGACTCCGTTCCACATCATCGCACCGGCTATTCACAAGTCGCGACAGGAAGTGTCGGAGCTGTTTTCGGATAAGCTAAACGCACCGCATTACGAAGACATAGACGATTTAGCGCAAGAGGCGCGCCGTCAGCTGCGACAGAAATTCATCGCGGCAGACATGGGCATCACGGGTGCGAACTTCATCGTTGCTGAAAGCGGCACGCTCGTGCTTGTAACCAACGAAGGCAACGGTCGGATGTGCACATCTATGCCGCGCATCCATGTTGCAATCACCGGGATGGAGAAGGTGGTGCCGTCGCTCGAGGATATGGGCATAATGCTGCGCCTGCTCATTCGTTCCGCCACGGGACAGCGCATATCCAGCTATGTAACCGCTGTAACCGGCCCGCGCAAGTCCGATGACGAAGACGGGCCTGAAGAGTTTCACCTTGTTATAGTGGACAATGGCCGGTCGCGGCTGCTTGCAGACCCGGAACTGCGGGAAGCCCTGTACTGCCTGCGTTGTGGGGCTTGCCTAAACGCCTGCCCTGTGTATCGCAAGGTGGGTGGCCATTCGTATGGGTGGGTGTACCCCGGACCCATAGGGGCTATCGTGTCGCCGATGCTCACAAACCTGTCGGACGCCAAGCATCTGCCGTATGCGTCCAGCCTGTGCGGCGCATGCAAAGAGGCGTGCCCCGTGAAAATCAACATCCCGCGCATGCTGCTATATCTGCGGCGTCAGATAGCCGAGGGAGACGCATACCCGGAACACCGCAGCTCATCGCTAGGGGAGCGGCTTGCGATGCGGGGATGGCGTATCGCTGCGTCCAATCCGTTCACGCTGGGCGCTGCGAATATGCTGGGCAGGCTTGGCGAGCGGCTGATGCCTAGAGCAAATCGCAACGATAAAAGTCGCTCCCCGCTTGCGGCTTGGACGCGCTATCGCAGCCTGCCCTCTATTTCGAACAGCCCGTTTCGCAAGCGATGGAAGCGCGGGGATGTGTGATGCATGTTCATGGTGCCAGAAAGAAGCGGATAGATTCACATCCATTATCCATATTTGCGAGTAAGAAGTAGGACAATTTGGATACTGAAGCCTTTCTAAGCAACATACGCAAGGGATTGAATCGCCCCGACAATGCGGCGTTCACACCTGACCCTGCTACGCATCTCTCGCTGGGCGAGGCGGAAGTGCAGAAGCGGGCACAAGCCGTGCTGGATGACATGAGGGCACGCTCAGCCGAGTTGATGGGCATCTTGGAGCGGACTGCAGGGGAAGTGGGTTGGCGTGTGGCGCGCGTGCGGACTGTCGAAGAGGCAGCGCTGTACATCCGCGAAGCAGCTCAGCACATCGAGGCACGGACGATGCTGCGGTCGGCACACGCATCGCTCGATGTGCTTGACCTGCAGTCAGCGATGTTCGGCACGGGCATTTCGATAGAAGTGATGGCGCTCGACGAGGGGGATTCCGACTCGTCTTTGCAAGAAAGTAGACGCGAAGACTTTCGGCGCAAGGCAGTCCATGCCGACATTGGGATAACCGGCGTGGACTACGCCGTCGCAGAGACCGGCACTTGCGTGCTGCTGCCCCGCAAGGGTGTCAGCCGAGTGGTGTCTCTGCTGCCGCCCGTTCATATTGCCGTGGTGGAGGCCGGTCAAACGCTGCCAAGCCTAGACGAACTCTTTACACTGCGTCGTCAAGACTTTCTGAGCGGCGATTTGGGCAGCTACATGAACCTGATAAGCGGGCCGAGCCGTTCTGCGGACATCGAATACAAGCTAGTTACGGGTGTGCACGGGCCGCGTGAAGCGCATATGCTGCTGATAGGGTAACGACGGATCGGCGGGTTGAGTGCCTGCCTACTCATTACTGAACACGCGCGCGCCCACCTGCATGAAACGAATCATCTGCTCGGTGGTGTCTGCGATGAGGTCGGCGGCGTGCAGCGATGCGTCCTCTAATGTCATCGGCCTTGAAGTGATGGCAGCAGCGGCGTCTATGCCATGCTCGTGGACATCTCGGAATCCGTCGCCCAGCGACCCGGATATGTCGACCACAGGAATGCCCAACGGCGCAGCATGTTTGGCGACGCCCACGGGGGCTTTGTTGTAGATAGTGGAATGATCCATGCTTCCCTCGCCGGTAATGACAAGGTCAGCGTGCGCTAGATGATCGTCGATGCGCACTGTGTTCAGCACGATGTCCACGCCGGCTTGGAGATGCCCGTTCACGAACGCGAGCATGCCGCCGCCGAGTCCACCAGCAGCGCCCGATCCGGGAACGAGGTCGATGTCTGCGCCGATGTCGCGCTTGACGATGCGTGCGAAGTGTGCCAGTGCAGCATCTAGTTCAGTGATCATCTGAGGCGTTGCGCCCTTTTGCGGGCCATAGATGGCGGATGCGCCAGTGGGGCCGGTCAAGGGGTTGTTCACATCGCAGGCTACGAGTATTTCGCAATCGGAGATGCGTGAGTCAAGCCCCGTCATGTCGATGGCATGCAGGTCGGCGAGTGCAGCGCCTCCGAAGGGTAGGGCGTCGCCTGCAGCATCGAGCAGCCGAATGCCCAGCGCCTGCGCCATTCCGGCGCCTGCGTCGTTGGTGGCGCTGCCCCCGATGCCGATGATGAAGCGGCGGAAGTCGGCGTCCATTGCGGCGCGCATCACTTCGCCAAGCCCGTAGGTGGTGGTGGTGAGCGGGTTGCGCTGCGCTTCCGGAACGAGTGCCAGCCCCGAAGTGCGCGCCATCTCGATGACAGCTGTCTTGCCGCCGCCCATCGCGCCCCACCGCGCCTGCCGCCGCTCGCCCAACGGCCCAGTAACCTCCATGCTGTGGATTGCGCCGCCCGAACCCTCAACCAGCGTCTCCAATGTGCCGTCGCCGCCATCGGCAACCGGCACGAGCGCAATGTCGGCGTCCGGCAGCACGCGCCTGATGCCTTCGCTCATCGCCTGCGCCACATCCAACGCAGAGATGCTCCCTTTGAACTCTTGTGGTGCGATAACAATTTTCATAACGGCAATTATAGCGCAACTGCAGGTTTTTCGTCAGCCGCCGCATCTCGGATAGGGTAGGGGTATATCGGAATGTCGCTGCGGTTCGTCGGTCGAATGCGTGGATTGCAAAGTGATATTTTCATAGCAAGATAATACTAGGACACCAAAGCACTGCAAATCGTGGCTCTCCGTCCAATCTGACGCGATGTTGTTTTCACATCGCATCGAATGCGTCCGAACCCATCTCTAAGGCTCGGATAAAGGCATATTTTTCATAATCTTACAGAAAAATACTAAACTAGCCCTTATATAAGTATAAGAATTAATTCATTATTGATAGCATTTATTGTACTTAATACAAAACTTATGTACAATACTATCAATAATTTAATTTTGATATTAGTCAAAATACTTAATCTAACTTAACTGAAAATAAAACCGTATCAATTCAGCGAAGCAATGGGAGAAGGGCGGCGTTTGTGTCGGCGCGCGATAGCGCATCATCGCCTTGCCACGGGTGCTCTGACTCACGCTATTATCCCAGCAAGCGCATGGACATCGGGTTGCGGGGTATAGTGCGACAAAGGAGCATAGCACTGGCTCGTATAATCGAGCGCGACGATACACTAGGATGCCGCCGGCTGGGGCGCACCCCAGAGGCTCGGATGCCGGGCGTTCACACCACTACGCCGATGCTGGAATAGTGGCGCTCTATGCATCGTGGGCAAGGAATATTTTTGGTGTTTGATTTATATGAATTTCGAGGGACTTCGGCGGCTCTCGATGTGGATGCACAAGACATTCGGCAGACATACTCCGGACGCACCCAAATAGCGCTTCGACTCTATCAATCGCCGCTATTTTGAATGATATTCAATCAGGATTAGCAATATTTCAATATGTAATAAGCAGAAAGTGCGTTCAAAACAGCGCTTATTGTGCTTCATTATGGCTTGACTAATATATATATATTGCATTACCGTAACGATATGCCACGAAAAAGAGAACATTCCCTACCTGTACGGCAACTCTACGCATCCATCCGCGAGGACATATACCTTGCGGCGAAGGCTGCGGCAGCAGAGCGGCAGCAGCCCATGCGTCGGTTTATTGAAGATGCATTAGTGCAGGCAATCAGCACGGACACGGGCGTGGTCGAGCCGTCAAACCCGACGGCTGATGCACCCGCCGAGCCGCCGTCTATTTGGGACGACCATCACCTTGCAGTGCAGGCTCGCCAGCCGCTCGGCTCGGCGCTGGATCTCTCCGACGACGATGCGCGCAAGGTTGCGCTCGCGGCATTTGGCGCTGCGCCGGCTGCAAACTCAATGGCGCATCCCCCAGAACCACTGCTAGCTCTGATGGATGGGTGGCGCACCGGCGACGAACTCGCGGTTTCGGATGAAGAAGCCGCCAGCATAGCACTCACTGCGTTCGGGTTCGCCAACGATTCTTCCGACAAGGCTCACAAGGCGAAGGATAAAGGCACTGAAGGCACTACTGAGGGGCACAATGTCTGATTTTCTGCTCGATGTTACCTTCTTTGAAGACCTGCGCAGCGGGGATTCAGGCGCACGCTCCCTCGTCGAGCGCATCTTGAACGGAGAAGTGAGTGCCGCGGTGTCGTCGATGACGGTGTTTCAGGTTTGGCAAGACCCAGACCTTGACCGACGCACGGAGATAGGCTTCCTGAGCGTTCTCCGCTTCGTTGAGGAAGCGCCGTTGAGCATCGATGCCGCTAAATCTGCCGCACTCAGCATCAGCAGCGCACAAGAATTGTGGGATGACGGCGCGACGCCCGATGCCTGCAATGCGCTCGTGGCTGCGACCGCTGTGGCACTCGGCGTTCCGGTCTGCACGCGCAATCCCGACCCATTCAAGCGGTTCGGCGCTGAAACCGCATCATACTAGGACACCATAAGCGCACATTCAGAATAGCCAATCCAAACGCAAAACACGCCTGTTGAAGCCTGTATTGTCTGCTTTTGCCGACATATGCTGTAAGGCTTTGCGGGTATTTCGCGTGTTCCCTTAAACCTAAACACAACGGCGAAACATTGCATTTCTGGCGATGTTAGGCACACTCCGCCGTAATCCGCTATGATGTGTGGTATGAGCAACCGAGCAATGGCGTATTAGGTGAGGGCAGGCGTATGAATATTTGGCTTGCGACGGCGCGCATCATCGCCGTTCGGGCAGTCGCAGTCGATGTGCGCATATTCGCTGCCCGTGTGTTGGTGGTCGCAGGGTTTGGGGGATGGCTGCTGATACAGTCGCTGACGGCAAGGGCAGACCAACACGAAGTTGCGCTGCTCGTTTTGGACGACACCATCGAGCCTGTGTCGGCGCGTCTGATTGATCGCGCCATAGAGGACTCCGAGAACGATGGGGCGCATCTGCTGATAGTGCAGTTGAACACTCCGGGCGGGCTGGTGCAGTCCACGCGCGACATAGTGAACACATTTTTTGAAGCCGATTTGCCTGTGGTCGTGTATGTATCACCATCGGGGGCGCAGGCGGCGTCTGCCGGGACATTCGTAGCTGCGGGGGCGCACATCGCTGCAATGGCACCCGCGACGAACATCGGGGCGGCATCGCCAGTCAGGGCGGACGGCGAAGATCTGCCAGACACGATAAAGTCCAAGGCGACGCAGGATGCAGCGGCGTTTCTGCGCAGCATAGCGGCACAGCGCGGCAGGAACGCTGAGGCTCTGCAAGCCACCGTACTCGATGCCGCATCATACACGGCGGAGGAAGCGCTGGAACTGGGCATCATCGACATATACGCCTCGGATGTCCAGTCCCTGCTGGATCAGATGCACGGCTTGACCGTACCGATGAACGACGGCGGGTCTATAACGCTTGACACGGACGGCATTGCGATTGCACCCATCGAGATGACGCTAGTGGAGCGGTTTATTGGCGTGATTGCCAACCCCAACATCGCGTTCGTGCTGCTGGTGATAGGCGGCATCGGCATTATAATCGAGCTGCTAAGTCCCGGATTGCTTGGCCCCGGCGCCGTGGGCGTCATCGCACTGGCGCTGGCGTTCCTCGCATTCGGCAGCCTGCCCGTGAACTGGGTGGGCGTCGGGCTGATAGTGCTGGGGATGGTGCTGTTCTACATAGAGGCGCAGGCGCCCGGCATCGGCATATTCGGCGTGAGCGGGGCTGTGAGCTTCATAGTGGGGGCTTTCCTGCTGTTCGGCAACTTCACATTCATAGCAAGCCCGCCGCCGCTCCCGGATGCACCTAGTTTCAACCTCAGCCCTTGGATTATCGGTGGGGTAACCGTGCTGCTGCTCGCATCGATGGTGTTTACGCTTAGAGCGGTGCGGCAGGCGAAAGGCATGTCGTCTTACAACACGCATCAGCGGGGCACTGCGAACCTGATTGGAAGTGTAGGCGTTGCTGTGTCAGACATCGACCCATCCGGCAGCGTGCAAGTAGCTGGCGAGCGCTGGAGCGCTGTGTCTGCGGATGGCACTCCAATCGCGAGCGGCGAGGATGTGATAGTATCGGAGATAGAGGGGCTAACGCTCAAAGTGTTTAGGGGCTAGAATGCTCAGGTGCGCTTGTAAGTAGGACTGCGACAAGGTGGATTATGGACTTGATCATCGTCCTAATAATTGTGGGTGTGGCAATAACCGCTTGGGCGTGGTGGCAGGCGAAGCGCACCCCAAAGTACACAGGCGTGCAAAAGCCGTCCACGCTAATCGGCAGGGTAGGGACTGCCACGACCAACCTTGACCCGTCTGGCAGCGTGCATATTTTCGGCGAAGACTGGAGTGCAGTTTCGGAGGACGATAAGCCCATTGCCAAGGGCGACAGCGTGATAGTGCTGGATGTGCAGGGGCTTGTGTTGAAGGTTTTGAAAGCAGACGACGCATAGAACCGGGAGCAGGAGGACTCAATGATTCCATACATAAAAATCGTAAAGCAGTACGAGTTAGTGGGCGTGTTTTGGCTGGGCAAGTTCGCAGGACTCAAAAATGCCGGGCTGAATGTGTTCGTGTGGCCGTTCCATTCCACGCAGACGATAGACCTGCGCGAAGATGTGATTGACATACCGCGCCAGACAAACATCACCAGCGACAACGCACCGATCGACATAGACTTCCTCGTGTACCTACGCGTAATTGCCAACGACGCCCAAAAGTCTATCATCGAAGTGGTGGACTATCGCAGTGCAGTCATCGGTATCGCCACCACGACCTTGCGCGCGGTCATCGGCGAGATGCCGCTGGATGATGTGCTCTCCCAGCGTGAGCGCATCAACGAAGAGCTGCGGATGAAGCTGGACGACATCACCGAGCGTTGGGGCATCAAGGTTACGCAGGTGGAGATTCGCGAGATTGAGCCGCCGCGCGACATACAAGAGGCGATGAACCGGCAGATGTCCGCCGAGCGGGTGCGCCGCGCCGCCGTAACCGAGGCTGAAGGCACCCGACAGGCTGCCATAACCGTCGCTGAAGGCGAAAAGCAGTCGGCAATCCTCAAAGCCGAAGGCGAGCGCCAAGCCGAGATCCTATCCGCCGAAGGCGACCAGCAAGCCGCCATACTGCGGGCTGAGGGATTCAGCAACGCGCTCGACACGGTGTACAATGTGGCTCAAAACATCGACGCCAACACGCTCAGCCTCCAATACTTCGACACGCTGCAGAAGATAGGCGAAAGCTCGTCCACCAAGTTCATATTCCCGATGGAGTTCACAAACCTGCTGCGCCCATTCACGAGCATGCAGCAGCGTAGCGGCAGCAGCGGGGATGCCGCGGCAGACTGATGCCATCGCCCGCGAACCGCTCGATCATCGCAGTAGAGCGAGCTTCTGCCGATACAAGACGCCCCTCCGAATTGCTTCCGGATGGGCGTTTTGTGTGTCGCGCTATGCTTGTGCAAGATGAGCCAATACTCATACTACGGGGGGAAGGCTACACATAATCTTTGACTTTGCGGGCGAGGGTCATGGTCATACCGGGGACGGCTGCCACTTCTTCGACGGATGCGCCGCTGATGGCTCGGACTGACCCGAACCTGCGTATGAGCATTTTACGGCGCTTGGGCCCGATGCCGGGTACGAGATCTAGTGCCGACTGCACGCTCTTCTTCGATCGCCGCTGTCGGTGGTAGGTGATGGCGAAGCGATGGGCTTCGTCTCGGGCGCGCTGCACCAGATACATGCCTTGTGAGTTACGCGGCAGGACGATGGGTTCGTTCATCTGCGGGACGAAAAGTTCCTCGTTCTCTTTGGCGAGGCTTGCAAGCGGAATGGTGTCGTTGATGCCAAGCTCTAGGAACACCTGAAGCGCCGCTCCCAGATGTCCCTTGCCCCCGTCTATGAGCACGAGGTCGGGGATGATGCCCCAAGCCGATTTCCTATTGGCATCGTTGGCTGCCTGTTCGCTTGGCTGCGTTGCAGACTTACCGTTCCGTCGACCAATACGGTTGAAGCGGCGAGTGAGCATCTCGCGCATCATCGAGTAGTCGTCCACGCCTTGCACCGATTTTATCTCAAATCGGCGGTAGTGAGCTTTCTTGGGCTTGGCGTCTTCGAAGACGACCATGCTACCAACTGCGTTCGTGCCCTGGATGTTGGATATGTCGTAGCACTCTATGCGCTTGGGCGGGTGGGGCAGACTGAGCGCCTCTTGCAGTTCCGACATGGCGGCGTGCATGGCGGCGCTGTCGGACATCTGCTTGATGCGAAGTTGCTCATAGCCTTGCTCTGCATTTTCGGCGACCATCGCCACGAGTCGGCGCTTTTCGCCGCGCTGGGGCTGGTACACTCGCACCTTGCTTGTGCGCTTGGAGCGCAGCCACGCCTCGATTGCGTCCACATCGTCTAATGGATGTTGCACTAGGATACGCGGCGGCACATACGGCGTCGCATCGTAGAACTGCTTCACGAAGGCGGTCAGGATTTTCTGCGGCTCGTCGTCCTGTGTGCCGTGCATCAGGAAATTGTCGCGCCCGATGAGCTTGCCCTGCCGGATGAAGAACACCTCTACCCATGCCTCGCGGCTGCCCGGCGCAGCGGCTATGACATCCACATTTTCGGAGGTCAAGTGCAGCACCTTTTGCCCCTCGTGCACCTTTTCTATGGCGGTGAGCTGGTCGCGCAGGACGGCGGCTTTCTCGAACTCCAACTCCTCTGCGGCGGCAAGCATACGCTTCTTGATGCCGCGGACTACCTTGTTCGTCTTGCCCTCGAGGAAGAGGATGACCTGCTCGATGACATCTGCGTACTCGGACCTGTCCACAGCGCCGATGCAGGGGCCGACGCAGCGGTGGATATGGTAGTCGAGACAGGGTCGGGCATCGTTGCCGGTGATGGTCTTGGTGCAGGAACGGTATGGGAAGAGTTTCTTCAGCAGATTGAGCGTGCGTCGGACGCTGCCTGCGCTTGCGAATGGCCCGAAGTAGCGTGAGCCGTCTCGCCTCACATGGCGCGTGATATACACCTGCGGGAAGTCTTCGGACACATCTATCTTGATGAACGGGTAGCTCTTGTCATCTTTGAGCCGAGCGTTGTAGGGTGGCTGGTGCTGCTTGATGAGGTTGCACTCCAAGATGAGCGCTTCCTGCTCCGATTCGGTTACGATGTACTCGAAGTCGGCGATTTTGCGCACCATAGTGGCAATTTTGCGGGGATGGTTTGCGGACGGAGTGAAGTAAGAGCTCACACGGCTACGCAGGCTAGCCGCCTTGCCCACATAGAGCGCCTCACCCGTTTTCGAGCGCATAATATAGACGCCGGGCTTTGTGGGTGTGGCTTTGAGACGAGCAGAGAAGTCGAGCGTGGGCATTTGGGGTCTTGGCACTTTCATCCGACATTCCTATCAAATCAGGAACGACAGAGCTGGCTCCGAATGCTAAAGGCGAACATGCCATGCCGTTACGCTGAATAAGAATCTATGCCGTTCCGGGCTATCCCAACACGAAGGTCAACCCGGCGATAAGCGCGACGATTAGAGTCGTGATGATACCAATCTGCCGCAGTTCGCGTCCTAGATAGCGGTACACGGCGGGGGTTGCTGCTGCGGCGGAACGGCGGCGAGAGCGAGCTGTGCGCTGTCTGCCCACGGGGGCTGATGTGGTCCGCCGCGCGGCAACAGCGGACTGCCGTCGCGTTGCCACGCCCACTGCGCCTGCGGTGGCAGTGTCGGTTTCGTTTGAGACAGCGGGTTGCGTAGGCCCTGCTTGGAAGTTCTGTGGAGCGGGTCGGTTGCGGCGCTTGCGGCGGCTGAGCCGCGCTTGTCGCGATGCTGCCCTTTGCGCTTTGCTTGGCATTATAGTTACTCCTCGCCCACATCCTCAGGTTATGTGGACACGCCCCTGTGGGTTGCATCTAGAATCGCTGAGAACGCCGACCAATCGCAGGGTAGGGGATTGTGCGGCGGCACGATATTCACCCGATGCCGACTGCGTGAAAATCACATCGCCCGTGGATGTGCGTTGTCATATTCGTTTCGTACATGTTCGCTGGTCAGATGCGTATAGACCTGTGTGGTAGTGATGCTTGCGTGTCCAAGCAGTTCTTGCACCGTACGCAGCTCTGCGCCGCCCTCCAAGAGATGTGTGGCGAAACTATGGCGCAGAGTGTGCGGTGTTATCTTCTTTTCGATGCCGGCGCGCTTGGCGGCGTCTTTGAGAATGAGCCAAAAGCGCTGGCGGCTCATATTGGTGCCGCGGCGGTTCAGGAACAGGGCGCGCTTGGCAGCGCTCTGTCCGTTTGCGCCCGACTTCGGGTGCGCCTCATCCACATACCGCCGTATCATGCTGATAGCGTCGGGATGGACGGGTATGATGCGCTCTTTGCTGCCCTTACCTAGGCAACGCAGCGTGCCTTGCTCGAAGTCTATGTCGTCTAGGTTAAGCGACACTAGCTCAGTAACCCGCAACCCGCAGGCGTACAGAAGCTCCAACATCGTGCGGTTGCGCAGGGCATCGGCGGACTGGTCTGCGGCAGCAACATCGAGCAGGCGCTCAACCTCTTCGACGCTGAGTGTGGCGGGCAGAGAGCGCCCCACGCGGGGCGAGCTGATGTTAACCGACGGGTCGGATTCTATAATGCCCTCGTCCATAAGGAAGCCGAACAGCGAGCGGCTAGACGCCACCTTGCGGGCGCGCGTGGTGTCCGAGTAGCCCAGCTCATGCAGGTTCATCAAATATTGCATCATCACATGCTCGTCCACTTGCCGCCAGTCGCCACCTTCGCCGAGGTGGTTGGCTTGCAAGTATTCGACGAGCTGCCCCAGGTCGTTCCGATACGCCGCAAGCGTGTTCGGCGATATGCCGCGCTCCACGGTCATGTAGTCTAAAAATCGGCTTACGCCTAGCTCTAGTTGATTCATCAACGCTTTCGTTTCACACTGCTTCGGGTTTCTGATGATTATTTTAGCATAGCTGCGGAGATTGCGCCCAATGAGGGCTGGGGCCGGTTTAAAATGGAGCGAGTCAGCCATTTAGCCATAAGATTATGAGCGAGAACACGCATATTGTCTTGACACATCTTATCTACGCCGTTATTTTGATTTTGCGCTCCGCCGCCATTGTAAAGGATGATGGAGGCGCGAAATGCTTGTTTATCAGACAGGTTCGGATTGGACAATCGCAGGATGTCCGTTCTTATGGAAGTGCCTGAACGAGTAGAAAGCGGAACTACGGCATGAGCGTAAATGACCGCTTAGGATTTTTGGACGCAGGGATTACATGATTGAGATTGACATCAGCCCGTATCTAATATCTGCCGGCACATTCTTGCTGAGCTGGCACGGGTTCTTCAGCTTCATTGCAGTGGCGACGGCTGTGTATCTCGTGGGGAGGTGGGCGCCGCTCAGGGGCATCGACCCGGACGATGTGTACTCCATCGCAATATGGGCGATACTGGGCGGGCTTGTGGGCGCGCGCCTAGTGCATGTGGTCGATCATTGGGAGTTTTACCGCTACAACCTGTTGCAAATAGCATTCGTATGGAGCGGCGGGATAGGCGTATGGGGCGGCATCTTGGGCGGCTTTGCGGGCGGCGCAATCTATGCGCTCATAACCAAGCGCCCTGTGGGCATCATAGCAGACCTGACTGCCCCCGCACTGCTGCTAGTGCAGACCATCGGCAGGCTGGGGGACATCGTGAACGGCGAGCACTGTGCCCGCGCCGCTGGCGACTTTATCCTCGCTTTCAACTGGATACGAGTGGACAGCGACGCACGGGGCTGCGCCAATGGCGTGGGCGTGCCGGTGCAGCCGGTCATCGCCTACGAGATGCTGTGGAACATGGCGGCGCTGTTCGTCATCTGGAAGCTTCGCAACCGCATCAAGCCCGACGGGATGCTGTTCGCACTCTACCTTGTGCTGTACTCGGTGGGTCGGTTCATGGTTACATTCCTGCGTGAGGATAGGGTATGGGCGTTGGGTATGCAGGAGGCGCAGTTCATCGCCATTGCGGTTCTGGTTGTAACCATACCTTTGCTGGTGATCAAGGCACGGCCGGTTTCCGCGGTACAGCTTGCCGCCGAGCAAGACGCCGCAGTCGAGCGCAGGTCGCCCCGGGTGTCGCGCGCAGAGCGTAGGCGCAGGGAGCGCGACAATGGCTAACTCGATGCAGGTGTGCGGCTCCGTCGGAAGTCCTGCACGGTAAGCTGCCGGTATGAACGCCCGTTCCAAGTGTTCATGCCGATGGTATAGACCAAATCGAGGTCGGCTCGGGTTTCAGAAATACGCTCGCCTAGGTTGAAGCCTATGGCGTCTATTGTGATGCCACCGTGCCGCATACGCAGTTTCAGGTGTTGCCGCTGTGCGCCCACGCGCCGCGCTTCAAGCGTCTGAACGCCTCGGGTCAAGAACACAGGGGCAGGGTTGCCCTCCCCAAAGGGTTCGAGCGATTGGATGAACGCCATTTGTGGCGGCGTGAATGCAGCGAACTGCACCTCACAGTCGATGTCGATGGACGGGGCGAGGTCGTCCCTGTTCTCCAACTGGTCAGCGGCGATGCGTTGGAGGTTGTCCTCCAACGAGGGTAGGGCGTCATTGGGAATCGTGAACCCTGCCGCCTGTGGATGACCACCGTATCGTTCGAACAGGGGTGCGCTGTGGCGCAGAGCAGCGATAATGTTGAACTGAGGGATGCTGCGTGCGCTCGCTCGGCTGCGCGCCTCCCCCAATGCAATCGCCACCGACGGGCGATAGAACTGGTCGGACAGTCGGCCGGCGATTAAGCCAAGCACGCCGGGGATCCAGTTTGCGCTCTTCACGATGAGCATGTGCGGCGGCGCAGCGCTGTATGCGTTCCTCTGTTCGGCAATCTGCTGGTCGGCTTCGGCAAGGGCATTGCGGGTTAGCTCTTGACGATGGCGATTCATCGACTCGATGCGGTTAGCGATTGACCGTGCCGCATCTGCGCGCTGCGCCATAAGCAGGTCGAGGCTGATGTGTGCGCTGCCGAGCCTACCCGCCACATTCAGGCGCGGCAGGATTTTGAATGACAGGGCTTCAGTGTCGATTGTGCCGAAGGTCAGGCGGGAATTGCCGGCGATAGCGCGAATGCCTAGGTTCTGAGTACGATTGATGTGCTCCAAGCCGCGCTTGACGAAGAAGCGGTTTTCGCCCGTCAGCGGGCCCACATCCGCCACTGTGCCCATCGCCACGAACTCCAACAGATGCTCGGGCCAAGGCAGCCCCAGCGCATCGTAAAGCGCCTCTATAAGCTTGAAGGACATCCCCACGCCGGTCAGTTCACCGAATGGGTATCGGGATTCCGGATGTTTGGGGTTGATGAGCGCAACGCAATCGGGCAGGGCGGGCAGCAGGCTGTGATGGTCCGTGATGATGGTGTCGATGCCCAATGAGGATGCTGTGTCCACCTCGCTGATAGAGGTTGCGCCGCAGTCCACCGTGATAAGCAGCGACACGCCGTCCTTGCGAAGCTTGCGGATGGCGGCGGGGTTGAGGCCGTGTCCCTCATCCACGCGGTCGGGAATATAGGGGAGCACCTGTGCGCCGAGTTCTCCGAGTGCCGTCGTCAGTAGCGCCGTGCCTGTGATGCCATCGGCGTCGAAGTCGCCGAAGATGCTGATGCGCTCTTGGTCGTCCAGCGCGCGACGGATGCGTGCCACGGCGGCGTCAACATCCGGCAGCAACCGCGCATCGTGGGAAAGGCGGCGGTCGGCATTCAGAAAGAGGTCAGTGGCGGCGGCGCTGCGAATGCCTCGATTGTACAGCAGGTGCGAATGGAACGGGGGAAGCCCCAGTTCCCGAGCGAATCCCGCGTGCGGGAAGTCCCGCAGTCGCCAGCGTTTGTTGGTAGGGTTCATATCTAGCGTTTCGGTTTGGATTGTGGCGCAGGGTGCATAATGCGCATGACGGTGCGCTACTCTTCGTATCGTTGGAATGTGAGTGAGGCGTTATGTCCGCCGAAGCCGAAGGAATTGCTCATAGCAGCGCGTATGGGCGTTTGTTGGGCATTGTTAGGCGTGTAGTTTAGGTCGCACTCAGGGTCTGGGTTATGCAGGTTGATGGTCGGCGGGATGGTCTGTTCAGCGATTGCGAGGGCGGATATGGCGGCTTCGATCGCGCCGCTTGCACCGAGCAGATGCCCGGTCATCGACTTCGTGGAGCTGATGGGAATGTTGTACGCACCCTCGTCGAATACGCCCTTCATTGCCATTGTCTCGTACTTGTCGTTGAGCGGTGTGGAAGTGCCGTGTGCGTTCACATAGTCGATTTCGTCGGGCTGCAATCCTGCCTTGCGGATGGCTATATTCATCGCGCGGGCTGCGCCTTCACCCTCCGGCGCAGGCTGCGTGATGTGGTTGGCGTCAGCGGTGCTGCCGTAGCCCACCACTTCGGCGATGGGAGAGGCACCGCGGCTGATTGCGTTGTGCAGCGTTTCCATCACAAGCACGGCTGCGCCCTCACCCATAACGAAGCCGTCGCGCTCCGCATCAAACGGACGCGACGCCGCTGATGGATTGTCGTTGCGCTTGGACAGGGCTTGGCAAGCGTTGAAGCCCGCAACCCCAATGGGGCATATAGCCGCCTCAGCGCCGCCCGCAAGCACCACATCCGCATCGGACTGCTGCAAGGCTTCAAGCGCCTGTCCGATGGCGTCCGCGCCGCTGGAACAGGCGGACACTGTGGAGAAGTTCTGCCCCTTTGCGCCGAGCATTATGGACACCTGTCCCGAAGCCATATCGGGCAACATCATCGGGACGAGGAAAGGGCTGATGCGGGACGGCCCGCGGCTGTTCAGCACGCCAACCTGCTGGGACAGGGTGATGATGCCACCGATGCCACTGGAAACCATCACAGACACGCGGGTGCGGTTTTCGTCGGTGATGCTGAAGCCTGCGTGCTCCACGGCTTCGATTGACGCAGCGGCTGCGAGCTGAACGAAGCGATCCATTCGGCGCGCCTGCTTTCTGCCCACGATGGCTTCCGGCTCGAAGCCCTTGACCTCTGCGGCGATGGTGGTCTGAAAGCCGGTGGGGTCAAACGAAGTGATGGTGTCGCAGCCGGATTTGCCGGACACCAGCGCCTGCCAAGTGGATTCGCGGTCTAGCCCCAGCGGGCTGACAATGCCGATGCCGGTTATGACGACTCGGTTGTTCATTTTGAGTATGCTCCAAATTCGTTGAAATGTTCGGGCGATTGAGGTTTAGGCGCATGGCGCCCCTTAAGCGCCCGGTTGATATGAAAATCTTTCGGAGCCGAAACCTGTCGGGTTCGCGATAAATCTAGCGTATGAATATGATACTACACTTTTCGAGCGTTGCTTGTATGTGCTCGTAGTCTAGAAGGCGTGGAACTGCGTTAGCCTAGATTGCCGTATATGTTTCACGGGAATGGCGAGGTAAGGATTTTGATACAGCAAAAGCAGCAGTGGCGCAGGGTAGGGATATTGGCTTTAGAGCGCCGTGGCTTCGGCGACGAATGTGTCGGCGAGTGCGTCTTGCAGGGAGTTCGCGGTTATTGGGTAGCCGATACGGGCTTCTGTGCAGGATTTGGTGCCGCGAGTGTATGCATGGAAGACGCCTGCCGCAACATCGAGTTCCAGTGTTACGACGACAGCACGCTCACCTACCCACACCAGCGACCAGTTGCACTCGAAGAAAGCGCTAATTTCAGCCGGAAAATCCGTCAGCCCAGAGACGGCAGACGGGCGCTGAGAGACGCCGCGCGATGCGTCAAGAGCGCCAGCGCCGCCTATGAGCGAATCGTTCAGTTCGCTGAGGTGCGTCATCAGCATATCGTCTAGCTCGTCGGCTTCGATCCACAGACGGGTGAGCATCCGCACATCCGCATCGTCAAACAACACTGGCAGCGCAGCACGGCGGATGAAGTCCAACGCCTCCGCATGGTATGCCACCATACTGCGAGCACGCTCAATCCAGTCTTTGTCTTGCATATCAAACATGCATCCCGTAGATTTTGCCTATTACCAGTTTGGATTCCAACGCTCGCATTGAGTTTGGCAATATGTCCTCTCACACAGAGAACATAGAGAACGAAGAATATCGATCGCAAACCTAGCGTGAGCAGCCATAATTACACGGTGCAAGTCCCGCTAAACAGGAATTAGATGGAAGCTTAACGGTCGGTGATAACATTGACCGCACCAATGAGGCGTTTCTATAATATCACAACCTATCTCGCCCTTATCGGCGCAAGCACAGGCGATGGATTGTTCATATGAGCGATGCTGCTTGCGGATTGGATGCGCCATTAGTGGCGGAAACTCTGTCTTGCAGCGAGTACAGAGCATTGATTTTTCGGGGACGACGAGGTTAGTAATTTGCCTAATGCGAGTGGCGCGAAGCCCGAGATTACCGTGCACCCGACCACATTCGCCATCGAAACGCATGGCTGCAAGCTGAATCAAGCGGATACGCTGGCGCTCGTGCGGCAGTTCACACGCGCAGGAATGCGACAGGTCGGAGAGGACGAGGCGGCAGATGTGTATGTGGTGAACAGCTGCACGGTTACGCATGTGGCGGATCGCAAGGCGCGCCAATCTCTGCGCTCTGCGCACCGCCGCAACCCCGATGCAACGATAGTCGCCACGGGCTGCTACGCACAACGCGCCGCTGATGACCTGCACCGCATCGACGGCATAGACCTAGTGCTTGGCAACGACGCCAAGCCTGCGCTGGTTCGCAGAGTGCTGGAACATCGCAGAGAACCCATCGTGCCATGCGCCACAGGCGACGATGCGAGCGCACAGGCGCAGCGCATCGGACGCACACGCGCAATGGTCAAGATACAAGAGGGCTGCAATCAGGTTTGCGCCTACTGCATCGTGCCAAAGGTGCGCGGGCGGGAACGCAGCATCCCTGTGGACGCCATCGTGGGGGAGATCAACCGCCTGTCCTCACAGGGCTACAAGGAAGTGGCGCTGACCGGCACGCAGCTTGGCTCATATGGCTTCGAGTGGGAGGCGATGTCGCTGGTGCGTCTCATTGAGCGCATACTGGATTGCACCACCATAGCTAGGCTGCGCGTGTCATCGTTGCAGCCGCAGGAAATCAGCGGCGAGCTGCTGCGCTTGTGGAACGATAAGCGGCTATGCCCACACTTCCACCTGCCGCTACAATCGGGCAGCGATGCGGTGCTGAAACGGATGAGACGACGCTATACTGCGGCGGAGTATGCTGCGGCGGTGGAGCGCATCCGGGATGCGCTGCCGAATGTCGGCGTTACCGCTGATGTCATCGTGGGCTTCCCCGGGGAGACGGACGCAGATTTTCAAGCAACATATGCGCTATGCGAGCGGATGGCGTTTTCGGACATGCATGCGTTCCCGTACTCTGTGCGCCCCGCCACAAGTGCAGCGCACTTTGGGGAGCATGTCCGGCCGGATGTGAAAGCCCGCCGGATGCGCACATTGCTTGCGCTTGCGGATGCGCAGCGCAGGGCGTTCCGCATAGCACAGCTCGGTTCAACGCACGATGTGCTGTGGGAGAGCCGAACAGGGCAGGGGAACGGAAGGCTCTCGGATGGGGACACTGATGACTGCGGCGCACTCTCCGATGTGCCTCAATGGTCGGGGCTGACGGGTAACTACATTCGTGTAAGTGCGCACAGTAACCGCAACCTGCTGAACACCATCACCCCCACAACGCTGGTGTCGGTGAGTAACAATGATGTGGAAGCCGAACCGCACATGCGAACCCAATAGGCGCAAAAAGCGCTGGGCGACTAACAAGGCTAGCGGCATCTCGGGACGAAAATAGAGGCGCACCTAATTCGCAGGTGCGCCTCTATCGATTAGTTTGCGGCGATGGGACTGCCAACCTTGTCTACGCCTACACCTCCACAGGTAGCAGGTGCACAGCGCCGTTTTTCTGCTTGATGTAGCCCGCAGACTGCTCATTGGCGTGTCCAAATATGACCAGCCAGCCGCCTTCGATTGCCATCTCTATGAACTCGCGTTTTCTGTCGAGCGTTTCATTTGGGTATTCGTGCATGGCGGGGATGTAGGGGAGCGGGAGATGGTGCGGTGTAGGGATGAGGTCGCTGACAAAGGCTATCTTTTCGCTGCCGCGCTCGACCAGCACAATCTGATGTCCCGCAGAAGGCCCGTTGGTTACGCGCACCGACATCCCCGGGATGACTTCGTAGTCGTCATCCACGAACTCCATCATGTCACGCTCATAGAGGGGAATGAAATCATCGGGGTGGAACACATCCTTGAAGCGCTCACTCGGGGAAAGAGCCTGCTCCCAACTGCTCTTTTGGACGAGATAGCGCGCCTTCGGGAAGGTTGGAACGGGCGTGCCGGACCTATCCAGCTTGGTGCACCCGCCGCAGTGGTCGTAATGCAGGTTGCTCAGGATGACCACATCAATGTCTCTGGCAGTGATGCCCTGTGCCTTGAGCGCCTTGAGGAGCTTATTGCCATTGAGCCGTATCTGCTCTTTCATCTTGTCTTGGCGTTTGGAGCCTACGCCGCTGTCCACGAGGATGTTCAGGTTGGGTGTCTGTACGAGCATGCAGTTGAGTCCGAGCCTAATGCGGTTGCGGCGGTCGGGCTTGATGCGAAGTTCCCATTCGGACTTCGGAATCTGCCCAAACAGGCATCCGCCGTCCATCATAAAAGTGCCATCGCTGACAATGTTAATAGTCGTTGTCCCAAGCTTCATTAAATCACCTCAATCTAAAGATATGCTTTGAAAGCCGTCAAATCGAACCCGTTCAGTCAGGAGCGGTGCCTGTGCGTTCGCTATGTGGATATTCGGTCAACGCAAGCTTTTGGCACTATTCCTCCTTGACATCTACGGAGAGGCACGAGTACGAAATTTTTGTCGTTTATAAAACGCTATTGCGAGTTGCGGATATTAGTCAAGTAAGATTTTGCCCTATATTTATGGGAAGTTCTGATAAAGCACCTCAACAGATTGTGCTTAATGGAATCAGGTTTTCTCAAAACGCAGCCCAGAATTGCGAAAAGCGTAACAGCGATAGGCAGCACAAGTTCGCATGCGACAATGGCTAAGGCAAGGCGATTGCGATATGGCGCAGCCAAGCGGTGCATCACACTAGAACAACTAATCGCAGGTGTGAGGCGCGCTCCAAGTGGTGTACCGCTTCGGAAAGACTCGGCATGAAAGTGGGGATATGGAAATGCGGCAGCCCACGCTCGGCAGGTCGCCGACGTATGCGTTCGGAAGCGCATCAGCGCAATGCCACCCGCGCTCCATTCTCGTTTTTCCCAGACAGAGTGGGTGAAGCTCGGCTAGGTGCGAAATGGAGAGCAGGTGAGCAGGAACGATGGAGTTATGGCAGCGAGGGACGTTACTGCTTCAGCTCGTCGATTGCGGATGCGAATGCGTCAAGTGTGTGCTGCACATCCGCAGATGTGTGCGCTAGCGACACATAGAACTTGCTGTCGCCTTTGAGGACGCCGCGTTCCAGCAGCAACGCGTTGAAGCGCGCCATCATCTGCTTGTCAGCGCCGAGAGTGGAGCGATAGTCGGTGATGTCTTGGTCGGTGAAGAACACATCGAACAGAGGCGCTTCGCCGACCACCTTTGCCGGCAGTTCAGCCTCATCGAGCATGCGCTGCAGCTCGCTCATGAGGCGGTGTCCGGTGGCGAATATGCGCTCGTAGGCGCCCTCGCGACGCAGGATTTCCAGCGTCTTTATGCCCGCCGCCGCTGCTACGGGGTTGCCGCTCAGCGTGCCGATTTGCGGCATAAACTCATCGCTACCAACTGATGATGCGTCGAAATGCGTCATGAACTCCGCCTTGCCAGCCACGGCGGACAGGGGAAATCCGCCGGCGATGACCTTGCCTAGCGAACAGAGGTCGGGCTGCACGCCGTAAAGCTCCTGCGCCCCGCCGTATGCGAAGCGGAAGCCAGTTACCACTTCATCGAAGATGAGCGGGATGCCGTACTGCGCCGTAACATCGCGAAGCCCTTGCAAGAAGCCGGGCTTGGGCGGCAACAGCCGTTGGAACGGCTCTACGATGACTGCGCCGAGTTCGTCGTGATGTGCGGCAATGGTTGCCGATGTCGCCTCGATGTCGTTGAACGGCGCAATCAGCACCTCATCCTGCACCGAGCGAGGAATGCCAGCCGAGTCGGGGGTAGGATGGGGGAACGGCTGTGGGTTTGTCGGGGACATGCTCATCAGCGCATAGTCGTGCATGCCGTGATAGCCGCCCTCGAACTTGAGGATCTTGTCGCGCCTGCGATATGCACGGGCGGTTCGCAGCGCATACAGCGTCGCCTCCGTGCCACTGCTGCTGAACCGCACCTGTTCGGCGCATGGCACAGCGTCCACAATCTGCTCGGCGAGCAGGATGGCTTGATCGTTGTTGGCGAAAAATGTGGTGCCCTTGGCGATCTGCTCGCGCACGACATCTGTAACTTCCGGGTGTGCGTGCCCGATGAGCATGGGGCCCGACCCGAGCAGGAAGTCCACATATTCGTTGCCGCTTATGTCGCGGACACGCCCTGCCTTCCCCTCGCTGATGACGATGTCCCTGCCGATGTTCCCGAGGCTGCCGCCGGGCATGAATTTGTGCGCTTTGCGGATTAGTTCGCTTTCCGCTGCCGATATGCTGCGCTCTGCCACTTGTATTACCCCCTTATGCCTGTGTCTGTATGCCTGTCAAAGTTTGTAGTCAAAACTAAAAGCACGAACTCCGCTCAGCATCGTCCCGAGTCCGGAGGGATGCGTTTGCCTGCCGTAGGCAGAATTGCCGAATGAACTCATATGCGGACTCGCGCCCCGATTATAACAAAGTAGGGTATTATATGATGCATCAATATGGCACAAATCGACGAACCCTAGCGCTAGATGAACAGGCTCGGGTTCAACACAGGGGAGGCATTGTGGACATCAAAGTAAGAACAGGAAACATCGCTGAGCAAGATCTGGATGCGGTAGTGGTGAACCTTTTCGATGGCGTTAAGTCGCCCGGCGGCGCAACGGGAGCAGTCGATACGGCGCTGGAAGGCGCAATCAAGGCGCTGATTGAAGACGGCGAAATCACGGGCAAGCGCGGCGAACTGACGCTGATTCACAGCTTGGGGAAGATTACGCCCAAGCGTGTGCTGGTAGCGGGGCTTGGCGCTGCACAGTCCCTAGACTTGGACGGCATCCGCAGCGTGTCTGCTGCAAGTGCGCGCCGGCTGCGGAGCATCGGCGTCAAGCGCGCCGCCACTATCACGCATGGCGCAGGCATCGGCGGCATAGACCCAAAAGAAGCGGCACAAGCGCTCGCCGAGGGCATCGTGATGGGGCTATATCGTTTCGACAAGTATAAGTCCGACAGCGACGCGAGCAACCTCGATGAACTGGACATCGTGGAATTCGATGGCAGCAAGGTAGAGGCAATGCAAGATGGCGTAAATACGGGCGTCGTCATCGCAGATGCGGTCAACCTGTGCCGCGACATGGCAAACGAACCCGCTAACACCATGACGCCATCGCACATGGCTGAACAGGCGCTGGCAGTGGCACAGTCGTGCGGCGTTAAGCTGGAAGTGCTGGAACGGGCGCGGATGGAGGCGCTCGAAATGGGGGCAATGCTTGGTGTGGCGCAGGGCAGCGACGAACCGCCGAAGTTCATCATCATGCGTTACGCAGGCGACCCAGACAACCCGGACAACAACATCGGGCTGTTGGGCAAAGGCATCACCTTCGACAGCGGAGGGCTGGACATCAAGAATGCGGTCGGGATGTCCACGATGAAGGGCGACATGTCGGGCGGGGCTGCTGTCATAGCCGCGATGCAGGCGATAGGGCAGCTCAAACCGCACATCAATGTTACCGCAATCGTGCCGGCGACCGAGAACATGCCCAGCGGCAAAGCGCAGCGCCCGGGCGATGTGGTGCGCGCCATGAACGGCAAGACGATTGAGATAGATAACACCGATGCAGAGGGCAGACTGGTGCTCGCGGATGCTATGTGCTATGCGCGCTCAATGGGAATCAGGCGCATCGTAGATGTGGCGACTCTGACGGGCGCGATGTCCGTGGCGCTTGGGGACAAGTGCATGGGCGCATTTGGCAACGGCGATGCGTTCACCGAGCAGGTTATCGCGGCAGGGGAAGCAGTGGGCGAGCGAGTGTGGCCGTTACCAATGTACGACGACTACAAAGAGCAGTATCGCAGCGACATTGCGGACATCAAGAACACGGGCGGTCGCGGCGCAGGCTCTATCACGGGCGCACTGATCATTGGGGAGTTCAACGACGGGGCGGAGTGGGTCCACCTAGACATTGCAGGCACGGCTCGGGCGCGCGGCACGAAGGGCTATACGGTGAAGGGCGCAACGGGCGTCCCCGTCCGCACGCTGGTGCGGCTGGTGTCCAATCTGGCGTAGAGAACGCAAGATTCCAGTCGGCAATGAGCCTATGGAGAACGCCTGAGAACAGAACACTGCATAGTTTGACCTATATCCTGTTTGGCTGATAAAATTGAGGCATGTGAGGTGAGCGTGGCCAAGCGGTTAAGGCGCCAGGTTGTGGCCCTGGAGATCGAGGGTTCAAATCCCTTCGCTCACCCCACACCCCTTTCGGTTTTTCCCTTATCCTGCGTGTGGTTATCGCTTGACGCCCAAAGCATCCTGACGATGCGTGTACACAATCGTTTGCGCCGACGGCAAATTTGATCGGAGTTCAAAGCCTATATGTCACATTTCAAGACCGTGGAAACTCTGCGCTCGGGTGACGCAGCGGGTAACCACATGGTTGTGCGCTTGGACACAATGCTGGGCAGACGCATCTATGCGATAGGCGTGCCGCAGGATACGCAGTCCCGCACCGGGCCCACTTGGGCATACCTGTTCGAGAACGATGGACTGACCCTCATAGACGCTGGCGCCACGGGTTCGTATAGGCAGCTTGCGGACGGAGTGCGCACAACAGGCTATCAGGTCGAGGACATCGAGCGCGTGGTCATCACCCACGGGCATCAAGACCACGATGGCGCGGCAGGGTGGCTCGCCCAGCACGCCGACGCCGAAATCTGGGCGCACGACATCTATCCCCACCTGCTCCAGTTCGACCCATGGCACATACAGCGAACCCCGTCGTCGCCAATTCAGATTGAGATGCAGCGCGTGATGGACGCCGACAAAAAGAGTGCGCGCGAAACTGACACCGTCGCACAACGAACTACCACCTATGCGGAGCGGCATAAAGAATATGTGAAGACGCGCAGACGCTTTGAGGTCAGCCGCAGTGTGTGTGCCAACGAGACACACGGCGACCTCACATTCCTGCATGCCCCGGGACATTCGCCGGACGAGCTTTGCATCATGCTGGACGGGCTGGTGTTCACCGGCGACCATGTGCTGCCTGAGATTACGCCGCATCCAACTACCAAGATCAAGTTCAGCACGGGCGTCCGCAGCAGCCTGCCACAGCACATCCACAGCGAGGACGAATACTTTGGGCTGGAAACATACCTGCGGTCGCTGAAGCTCATCTCCGAGTTGGGCGAAGGGACGGCAGTGCTGCCCGCACATCGCCTGTTCAGCAAAGGGCGCTTCAACTTCAAAACTACACAGCGGGCGTCCGAGATATTAGACCATCACACCATACGGCTTGATAGGATCCTGAACAGGATAGGGGAGCATCCCAAATCGCTCGAGACAATCACAAGAGCAGTGTTCGCGCGGAGCAAGCTCATCGGCGGCAATCTGTACATGGCACTGTCCGAAATCGTGGCGCACATAGAGCTGCTGCATGATGCGGACGACTTGGAAATAGCCGAGGATATGCTGCTGCGCCGAAGCGGGAGCGAAAACTACCGGCAGCTCATTCGCGAGCTATGAAGCGGCGCACCGCCGCATCTCCACTGATCAGCCGTCCATGCCGGACTATCCCATATGTCCAACTTTGCCTTTTTTCGCTTGTCAGCAATGCCCACAAGCCGTGCAAAAGTGTTATAATGGGCACACACTCCAAGTGGTTTGCGCGCCTGTGGCTCAACGGATAGAGCATCGGTTTTCGGAGCCGAGGGTTGGGGGTTCGAATCCCTTCAGGCGCGCCAACTACCAGAATCTCTCCTTCACACTTCCACACATCACCATCATTGCTAAGAAAGAGGCGTCCGTTTTCGCATCGGACGCCTCTTTCGTGTGTTTGCGAGCATCCTGCTAGTGCTAGATTAGCCAGACGGCACGATTGGTAGTGTGATGTGCGAGGGATGAGCTGCGGTGTGATGCACGGTTTGCAGCGCCGACACGAACGCAGCATCGCTACCAATCGGTTCGCCGGTGTTCATGTTGCGGTCGAAGCGTGGGAAGTTGCTGGACGATATTTCCAGCCGTATGCGATGCCCCGCCTTGAACACATTAGCGGTCGCCCACAGGTCGATGGTGTATTCGTACACATCGCCGGGCGTGATGAAGTTCGCAGGTTGGCGCGGCGTGCGGTATCGGGCGCGGATGATGCTGTCGGTCAGGTTGCGCGCAAATCCACAAGGCTCTACATCCACGAGCTTCGCCGTGAAATCCGTGTCCTTGCCAGATGTGGATGCGTACAGCGTAACGCTGATTGGGCCAGTAACCTCGGTGTCCTGCGCCAGTGGCGGGGTGGAATAGACCAGCACATCGGGGCGCGCTTCGATTGAGCGTTGGTCGAATGCGCCGGGCGCCATGAACGCCGGGTCGCAGCACAGCCCGCCGCCGCTCGTGGGAACGGGGTCAATCGGGTTGTACACGAACACATCCGGAGGCTCGTCGGCAGGTGTTTCGGGGTTGAGTGTGCCGTCTCCGTTCAGCGTGTTGGCGCGCCCGCCGCTGTGCAAGTAGTAGCGCACATTCTCGGCGCGCTCCAATGGCCAAGCGTCTTCGTAGCGCCATTCGTTGATGCCCATCACAAAGATGCGGACGGGCTGTTCGTCTGCCACGCCGTTGTCTTCGCCCTTCAGGTGATGGTCGTAGTAGCGCAGGAAAGCGCCGGCGAGGTCTATGGCTGCGGATGACGAGCGAGTGCCGAAGTTCACATCGCCAGACACATTGAGCGGCGCGCCTGAGTGTATCCACGGGCCGATGAGCAGACGCTGTCCGTTGCGCGCAGCTTCCGATGCCCCGTTGGCGCGCATCCCAAGATAGTTGCGGATTGTGCCGCCGAGGAAGATGTCGTACCAGCCACCCACATTGAACGCAGGAATAGCGATGTCCGCATGCGATTCGGCGATGCATACGCTCTTCCAGTAATCGTCGTATTCGGGGTGGGCAATCCAATCGTAGTAGTAGGGAGCGATGCCGTTTTGCAGGTGCGGCATATCGGACAGCGGCAGGTGTGAGAAGCCGCCGCACAGTGCGTCTTTGGCGGCGATGAGGCGCTCCAAATCCCCAGCGCCAAGCCCCAGCTGCGCCGAAATCTTGCCCCAGTTTGCGCTAGAAAGCGCACCTATGCCCCAAGATAGGTTGAAGCCAAGTTCGAATGCACCGCCTTGCCAAGTCCAGCCTTCGTGGTAGTCGTCGGCGGTGAAGCCGGGAGCGATGGCGGTGAGCGACGGCGGCTTGGATTTCGCCGCAAGCCACTGCGTCGCGCCCACATACGATATGCCGTATGTGCCCACCTTGCCAGTGCACCAAGCCTGCGATGCTAGCCATTCGATGGAATCGTAGCCGTCGGTGATCTCGTTGACGAAGGTGTAGAACTCGCCATCGGATGTGTAGCGACCGCGCACATCCTGCACAACGGCTGCATAACCGTTCATAGCCGCACGCACGGCGTCTAGCGTGCCGCTGCGGTTCTGCGGGGAACTCTTATCGTAGGGCGTTCGAGTGATCAGTGCGGGGAACTGCCCCGCCGCATCGGGCCGGAACACATCGGCGTACAGCGTAGCGCCGTCGCGCATACGCACCGGCACATTGAAATCGACCTTCACGGAATAGGAATCTGCCATGTCAACACCTCATCATCAGGATGTCAGAAAATCAAACATAATCGTAAAAACTAGCATAGCCATCTGCATCATCGCAGGCGCAGCTCACACCAAAGCCCATCCATCAGGGCGGCAGCAGTGCGATGTGTAGGATGTGCAGAATGTACATAAGCAAGGGTGTGTTGTCAAACGGGCGTCGCTTCGTTCCACGCCTTATGGTTGCTTCCAAATCCAATGCACCATTTCGATGATGTGCAATTGAGCGTATCTAACTGAAACGGCAACAAGGTGCATTAGCTGAACGCTCTACATCGATATAGGCACACGCTGTTACACCGCCTTATGCTGTCCGCTTGATATATCGGACTCGCTCCAGTATGCGACGCCAAGCATTCCCGGCCCGATGTGTGCGCCCATCACCGGCGTGAACTCGCTCACGAACAGCTCGGCATATTGGAAGTCGGCTGCGATGTGTTGGCGCAGGATTTCCGCCAAAGCGGGGGCGTCTGCGTGCATCACGGTTGCGTGGAGTGTGCCATCGCTGGCATCGCGTCGCATCTGTTCCAGCAAGCGCCGTATTGCACTGCGCTGGGTTCTTGGGCGCGCGATGGTGGCGACCTCCCCGTCGGCTAGGCGAAATAGCGGCTTGATGCGCAGTAGGGATGCTCCGGCGTGCGCTATTGCGGGCACCCTCCCGCTGCGCCGCAAGTATCGCAGGGTGTCCACGAACGCCAGCAGCTGCACACGCTCGATGACACACTCGGCTGCGGCGACACACGCATCCATTGATGCGCCGCTCTGCGCTGCACGCCACGCCGCAAGCGCCGCCAAGCCCTGCGAACCCGCCGCCGCCTGCGAGTCCAATATCCGTATCCGTAGCTCGGGCAATGCGGTTCGCAACTCGGCTGCGGCTGTGGTTGCGGTGTCAAGGGAGGCGCTGAATCGCCCGCCGGTGGTGATGCATACAATAGCGTCATGGCTGCTGGCTGCGGCGTGAAAAACCTCAGAGTACCGCCCGGAGGAAGGGGCGGCCGTGGTCGCAGCCGCAGACGATGCGCGCAGCAACCTGTAGAATGCCGTCGGCGCAATGTCTTGCCCATCGATGTAAGTTACTCCGTCCAGCGTGAGCGTCATCGGCACGATGTAGATGCCCCCGCTGTCTGCTGCGCCGCTTGGCAGGGACGCCGCACTGTCCACCACGATTCCGATTTTCTTGCGCATACAGAATCCACAATTGATAGGGCGTTAGGTTAGAAGCCGTACCTCAGTCGTCTGCAAGCAGTATAACAGCGGTTCTCCCAACGATAGATGAGAATATCGTATCCGCACATCGACGGCAGTGCCATCCGCGCGATAAGACGGCTGGGGCTGCCGCCGTATTTAGGTTGACACTAATATGCGAAAGTGCGAACATTTGGAGGTGATTAGGCAGGATTTCAGCCCAGATTTGGGTGAACTCATAGGAAGCGAATTGTGAGCGAACCAAATAGCCGCGCATCGTGCAGGCGGATTCAAGCCCTTGCGGGAATGACCGACCTGCATCCTCAAGCCTATGAGCGCAGCGAAGTTGCGTTGGCTCGGTTGCGGACACACTTAGGTGCACAAGGCTATCGTCCCATAGACACGCCGCTGCTTGAGGACACCGAGCTTTTCGTCCGCAAGGCAGGCGGGGAGCTTGCCGGTCGGCTGTACAATTTCACCGACCCGGGCGGCAACGCCGTCAGCCTGCGCCCGGAGTTCACCTCGTCCGTCATACGCTACTTTATCGACAACCACGATGCTATGACGCTCCCGGTGCGCTGGCAGTACGCCGGCCCTGTGTTTCGCTACGAACCCGCCAAGCCGGGGGCGTATCGGCAGTTCACGCAGGCAGGCGCAGAGCTTGTCGGCGCAGCCGGCGTTGACGCAGATGCAGAGATCATATCGCTTGCAGCATCCGGCTTGCGGCAGCTCGGCATACAGGGCGCGCAGCTCCGCATCGGGCATCTTGGCGTGATGCACAGCCTGCTAGATAATTTCGGGCTGTCTGATCCGGCGAAACTCTTCGTGATAAGCAACATGCACGCCCTCAAGCGCGGCACTTCCAATGTGGAGACGCTAATGACGCACGCCCGAGATGTGGGGCTGCTGCGTCCCGGCATAGACTTGGATGGCTTCGAGACTACGCTTGAAAATATGAGTGCCGAAGCCGCAGAAGACTTTATCCTAGAGGTGCTCAAAGAGTCCATGCCGACTCCGGTGGGGCGGCGCAGTGTGGATGACATCATTGCGCGGCTGCTGCGAAAGGTGCGCTGCGCGGACAGCCCCGAGTCCTTTGAGCGCGCGCTGCGGTTTGCGGAGCGGCTTTCCAAGCTGGCGGGCGAACCGCAAGCCACGCTGCGCTTGGCGCGAAACGCCGCCGCTGAATCTGGCATAGACGCTGCGCCGTTAGGCGAGTTGGACGCACTGCTCGCGCTGTTGTCCGACAACGACATCCCAGAATCCCAAACGACTCTGGATATGCGAATGGCAAGGGGCTTCTCGTACTACACCGGCGTCATCTTCGATCTTGTGTCGAGCGATGGCACGCACGACAGCGAAGAAGCGCTGGGCGGCGGCGGCAGGTACGACGGGCTGGTTCAGGCGCTGGGCGGGGATGAGTGTGTCCCGGCGATGGGGTTCGCCTACAATGTGAATGTGCTGCTCGATGTGCTTGACAGCGGCGCAGTAACTGACGCACCAACGGCGGGAGCGGCACGATGATGAACGGAAACGGCAATCTACGCCTCGCCATTTCCAGCGACGGCGCACTTTACGAACCCACGCAGGCGTTCCTGCGAGAGTGCGGCATCGGCGTTTCGCGCAGTAACCCGCGCCGCTACACCGCAGGCATACCCGCTCTGCCCGGCGTAACCGTGCTGTTCCAGCGCGGCGCAGACATCACGCCCAAGGTGGAAGAGGGCAGCGCAGATCTCGGCATCGTTGGACTGGATAGGTATCTAGAGGTGCATAGCGAAAGTGGCGACACGAACATCGTCATCGATGACCTCGAATTTGGCAGATGCAGCCTCGTGCTGGGCGTGCCGGACTCGTGGGTGGATGTGGTGTCTCTCGCAGACATAGCCGACCTCGCGATGGAGTTTCGGCATCAGGGCAGAGATCTGCGCATCGTAACGAAATATCCCCGCCTCGTGGAGCGGTTCTTGCTGCAAAATGGCATAAACCTGTTCTCGCTGGTGTCGTCGAGTGGAACGCTAGAGGCTGCTGTGGCGATGGGCTTTGCCGACATAATCGCCGATGTGTCCGAAAGCGGCACCACGATGCGCGAAAATCGCCTCAAGACCATCAGCGGCGGGACTATCATCACATCAAGCGCCTGCATGATTGCCAATCGACGGCTGCTGCGCGAGGATGCCGCCAAGCTAGAGTGCGCCAAGACGCTGGTGGAGTTCATCGATGGGTATCTGCAGTCGCGCAACTACTACAGCGTAACCGCCAACATACGCGGCGAAGCGCCGGAAGATGTGGCGAGCTATGTCTTGGAGCACACCGAAATATCCGGACTGCGCGGGCCGACCATATCCAAAGTCTATTCACAGGACGGCGAGGGTTGGTACGCCGTAACCGTCATCATCCAAAAGGACAATCTGATTCACGCTGTGAATCGCCTGCGACAGTCCGGCGGCACTAGCGTAACCGTATCCCACCCCAACTATGTGTTCGACTCGCACTGCGAGGCACATACTAGGCTCGTATAGCATACGCCCGCTTGGGCGGCATGTGGCGGGCAGATGATTTTCAGCGCCGCCTTGAAAGAAGCACAAGAGACATCGCCGAAGTTTGCGACTGCCATTCATCTTTCCTTCAACTATATGAAAGCAACTCTACGAAAAGGAGGTCAGTGTCTTGCCGAACCCGCCGGTTCATGTCAATCTTGCGCGCCAAGTAGCAGAGCGCATCAATCACGACATATTAGATGAGAATATGGGCTACTACCTGCTCGGCTCGACATCGCCCGACATCCGCGTCATAACACGCAAAGACAGGGCTTGTTACCATTTCGCCAAGTTGGATTTTGAAGAAGTGGGAGCAGGTGTGAGCGGACTGTTCCACAACCATCCGAATCTGAGTGAAGCGGCAGTGCATAGCGAAGCGACCCAGGCGTTCATCGCCGGATACCTGACGCACCTGCTTGCGGATGAAACTTGGATTGCGAATATGTTCCGCCCATTCTTTGGCAACCCCAACGTGTTTGAGGATAATGTGCTGGGGTTGGTGATGGACAGGGCGATGCAGCTAGAGCTAGACCGCCGCTGCTGGCAGGAGATAGCCTCCATAGGCGAACTGCTGGATGTGCGGGTGGAATCGGTAGATGTGGGCTTTATCTCCGATGAGACGCTTGCGGATTGGGTTCAGTGGGTAATGGCGAACTTGGAGCGCGGCTTTTCTTGGGAACGGCTGCGATTTATGGCGCGCCGCATCGCATCGGGCGAGGAAGGGCATCCGGCGCACGAACTCGCAGATGCCTTCGTATTGGATGCCGCAGGCGGGCTTGAGCGCATCTACGAATACATACCGCGCACCAGCGGCGAAGAGTACGAAGACGCAGCCCTCGCATCCCTGACGAAGGCAGTGAAAGCTTATCTGCCGTCATGAGAATAGCGCACGGGCTTGAGGAAGGACGCCGTCTACTCTGCGAGGGCAGGGGACTGGCGCTGGACGATGCGCCACAGGCTTTGCTTCAATCCATCGCCGACCTATTCGGCGAGCCGCTGACGCCGCTGCAAGTGGCGGAACGCATCGTGCGGCAGGTTCGGGACGGAGGCGACGATGCAGTGAGGCGCATTACTGCTATGCTCGATGGCGATGCGCCGCATGCGCTTGAAACGCCTGCGGACGCCATCGCAGCTGCCCGCAACGATACGCCAACAGATGTGGTTGATGCTCTCGAGGCCGCCGCAACCCGCATCCGTCGCTTCCACCAAGCCTGCATGAGCAAGGGTTGGATGGATTACACTGCGGGCTACGGGCAGGTTGTTAACCCGGTCGAGCGTGCGGGGGCATACATCCCCGGCGGCACGGCACTGTACCCATCAACCGTGCTGATGACCGCGATACCCGCCAAGGTTGCAGGTGTTACGGAAGTCGTGATGTGCACTCCCACGAAGGCTGGCGAACTGCCGCATCCCAGCGTACTCACGGCGGCATCCATTGCGGGCGTGGACAGGGTGTTTGGCATCGGTGGGGCACAGGCGATAGCGGCGATGGCATACGGCACAGAGACCGTCCCGCGCGTGGACACCATCTGCGGGCCGGGCAACCTGTTCGTAACGCTCGCCAAGAAGCTGGTATACGGCGATGTGGGCATAGACGGGCTGTACGGCCCCACTGAAACGCTCATCATCGCGGACGCAGACGCTAACCCCACGCTGTGCGCCGCCGACTTGCTGGCGCAAGCTGAACACGACCGGTTGGCGCGTCCCGTGCTCATAACCACATCCGAGAGGTTCGCCAACGCCGTCGACAGCGAATTGCGAAACCGACTTGCGCGCCTAGACCGCGCCGCTATCGCAGGAGCGTCCGCTGAGGAACAGGGGTGTATCGTCGTTGTGGACACTGTCGGCGAGGCGTTGGATTTGGCGAACGAATTTGCGCCGGAACATCTGTCGCTGATGGTGCGCGACCCGTGGGCGCATCTAGGGCGCGTTCGCAACGCCGGAGCGGTGTTTATCGGGGAGTTTTCGCATGAAGTGCTGGGCGATTATGTGGCAGGCCCGAGCCATGTGATGCCCACGGCAGGCACCGCACGCTTCAACTCTGGGCTTGGCGTCCATTCTTTCGTCAAGATAAGCCCTGTGGTTGCGTTGAGCAAGGAAACATCAGCGCAAATATCACGGGCGGCTTCAGCGCTGGGTAGGGCAGAGGGCTTGACCGCACATGCCGAAGCCGCCGAAATACGCGAGGAACTCTTGTAAACAGACGGTGTCCCGCCTGACGATGCCATCAGCACAGGCACACGGGGGCGCTGGCACATCGCGGTAAATCTTGGGATGCGAGCAAACTCATTGCACTTCAAAATCTCGTGGTAGAATATGACAGGTTCGCAAAGTGAGGCAGCACAATGGCAGGCGAAATAAATCGGCTCATCCGACCACACCTCAAAGACATTCAGACCTACGATGCGGTGGAGCCGCCCGAGCTTATTGCGCGGCGAGCGGGTATCCCAGAGAGCGACATCGTGAAGCTGAACGGCAACGAAAACCCCTACGGCTGTTCGCCTAAGGTTGCAGATGCCGTTGCGAATGCGCCAGTGCATATCTACCCAGACCCGCTGCAGCAGCGGGTACGCCGCGCGCTCAGCGAATACACCGGCGTCGCGCCCGACGAGATCATCGCTGGCGCCGGCGGGGACGAGCTTATAGACCTGCTGTTTCGCCTGTTCATGAACCCCGGCGACAAGGTACTCGATTTCGACCCCACCTTTGGGATGTATAGCTTCTGCGCCCGCGTTGCCGGCGGCTCGGTTGAGCTTGTGCAGCGCGACGATATGTTCGAACTCGATCTAGACGCCGCAAGAAGTGCCATAGACACCAACACGAAAATCGTCTTCGTGGCATCCCCGAACAATCCTACGGGCAACTTGGCGAGCGAGGCGCAGATACTCGAACTGCTGGACACGGGGCGCATCGTTGTGGTGGATGAGGCATACTATGAGTTCTGCGGATGGACGGTAGCGGGGCTGATAGGGCAGCACGAAAACCTAGTTGTGCTGCGGACAATGAGCAAATGGGCGGGATTGGCGGGGCTTCGTATCGGCTACGGCATAATGAACCCCAAGCTGGTGCAGCACATCATCGACATCAAGCAGCCGTACAACATCAGCGTTGCGGCAGAGGCGGCGCTGTTGGCGTCGCTGGAAGACATGCCGAGCTTGCAGAAGAATGTGGCGAAGATAGTGGACGAGCGCGAGCGAATGGCGGCGCTGCTGGACGAAATAGCGGGCATAACGCCGTGGCCTTCTGCGGGCAACTTCATCCTATGCCGCCTTGAGGCGGGGCGTGCAATTCCGGTGTTCGAGGCGCTGGCAATGCGCGGTATCGTCGTCCGCAAGTTCGGCTCAGAGCGCCTGAGGGACTTCCTCAGAGTGGGGATCGGCACGCCGGAGCAGACCGACGCCTTCATCGCGGCGCTGAGAGAGGTCATCTAACCGACAGCGATGCCACCGCCGTGAAATGACTTCCATAGAACAGCAGGATAAAAACCTTTTAGGAGCGATGCTGCCGTTGCGTACAGCGAAGATTAGCCGTAACACAAGAGAAACGCAGATCTCCGTTGAAGTGAATCTCGATGGGACGGGCGAATACCACATTGAGACGGGGAACGGCATGTTCGACCACCTGCTTGCACAGATTTCGCGGCACGGGCTGATAGACCTGAACATAGCAGCGGCGGGCGACACCGATGTCGGGTGGCATCACACGGTCGAGGATGTGGGCATCGTGCTGGGCAGGGCGTTCAAGGCAGCAGTGGGGGACGCAAGGGGCATAGTGCGCACAGGGCATAGCTATGTGCCGCTGGATGAGGCACTGGCATTGAGCGTCGTTGACTTTGGCGGCAGGGGATACGCCGTGATAGACGCCAAGTTGTCTGATAGCGACTTGGGTGCGCTCCCCGCCGAACTCATCCCGCACTTCGTAGAGACGCTAGCACGCGAAGGTGCGTTCAACATCCATATGCGGATACTAGCCGGCGTCAGCAATCATCACAAGGCGGAGGCGCTGTTCAAGAGCCTTGCGCGGGCGCTACGCGCAGCCTTGGAGCGCGACCCACGCAGGGACGATGTGCCGAGCACCAAGGGGACGATAGGCTAGACTGGGGCAGGATGTCCTACTCGGTGAGCGCTTCCAGCTCAAACCTATAGTCTTCTATGACGGGATTGGCAAGCAGCCTGTCGCACATGTCTCGCACTTGCCGTGCCGCCTCATCCTCGCAGGCTTCTTCGATGTGAAGCTCCATATACTTGCCGGCGCGCACTCCATCCACGCCGCCAAAGCCCAATTGCCGCAGTGCGGCTTGTATGGTCTGACCCTGCGGGTCGTTCACGGTGGGGCGTGGTTGGATGACGATTTTTGCGAGATACATTCTTCTTGGGACATCTGCTCGGAGCGTGTTAGACGAAGTGTCTGAATGCTAACCGCTGTCGGTTAAGGCGCTGCGGCTGAGTTGGCATCGGCAATGAAACTGCGGATGCGCTCATCGTCGAACTCGTCCAGCAACTCGCTTGCGGACGCGCTCTTGAGCTGGATTTTGGATTCGATGGTGTCGCTCGGGAGCAGCGCCACCTTAGCGCCACTGACCTCAACATCGGCGATGATGTCCTTGAGCTGCTGCACGAGGTCATCGCAGCCTTCGGGGCAGTTATATGTGATAGCGACGCCGGTTTGCGCAGCGTCCGACGCTGTGGTGTCCTCCGCAGGTGCGGCGACAGCTTCGACTTGAGATGTGTCAGCGGGAGCGGCTGCCCCTGATGTGCTTTCTGTTGCACCGGTCTCGAATATGTTGCCGCCACCGCCGCCGCCGAAATTGAACACGGGCAGGCTGGGCAAAATCAGCGACACGATGAAAAGCGCAGACACCAAGAGGATGGCGCTAAGCCCGCCCCATCGCAGCAGTCGTTTGCGCCGCGCCTGACGCACTCGACGCGCAGCCCGCGCCTGTGTGGGGGTTAATCTTCTACTCGTGCGACTTGCCATTGCTCTTCACCAGCGACTGGGGTTATCTTCTGTCAAGCCATCCGCGCGCTTCACTGGGAGTGGGTGTGCCGCGCGGCGATCTGCCTTCTACCTGAGCGTTTCCCCAGTGAGTTTAGTGTACGCTTCAAGGTAGCGTTGATGCGTGCGCTCTACCACATCTTGCGGCAATTCTGGGGCAGGAGGCTCGTGGTCCCAGCCGGCAGCGTCGAGCCAGTCGCGCACGAACTGCTTGTCATAGTTGGGCTGAGATTTGCCGGGAGCGTAGCCTTCCAAGTCCCAAAAGCGGCTCGAGTCTGGGGTCAGCACTTCGTCGATGAGGGAAAGCTTGCCATCGATGAGGCCAAACTCGAACTTGGTGTCAGCGATGATGATGCCCTTGTCCAGCGCAATGTCACGAGCGGCAGAGTACACGGCGATGGAGGCATCGGCTAGACGGGAGGTCATCTCAACACCAACCATATCCTGCATTTCAGAGATGGTGATGTTCTCGTCGTGTCCCTCATCCGCCTTGGTGGAGGGCGTGAACAGCGGTTCGGGGAAAGCGTCGCCCTCACGCATGCCCTCGGGCATAGGCTGCCCGGACACGGTGCCGCTGCGCCGATATTCAGACCATGCCGAGCCGGTAATGTAGCCGCGCACGATGCACTCCACATCTATACGGTCGGCGCGCATGACGACCATCGATCGGCGCAAAATCTCGTCATCTAAGTCAAGATGTTCCAAATCTGCTGCAAGCGATACGAAATCTGCTGCAAGCGCGACGAGGTGATGCGGGATAATGTCTCTCATCTCTTCAAACCAGAACTGCGAGATTTGGCACAGCACTGCGCCCTTTTCAGGTATGCCGGTGGGCAGCACCACATCAAAGGCGGAGATGCGGTCGGTCGTTACCATAAGCAGCAGACCGCTGCCGATGTCGTAGGTGTCGCGTACTTTGCCGCGATAGAGCAGGTTCGGCAGATCGGTCTCGAGAATCGTAGTCGCCATATCGGTTACGCCTCCTTTTGATGTTTGCGCTCACAAGTTGCGCTTTCTATTCTATGCTAAATGTGGTGTGTAAGGGTAGGGAATTAAGCGCCGTCAGCCCCAATACGCAGCAAGAGCATCCACTCGAAGCGCCCTTAATATTCGTGAACACTGTGGCTGCAAGCCCCTCTGTGCACATGTGGCGTATAGGCTGGAACCCTACCATCCCGACCTACGATACCATCCCTATCAGGGGAGAGGGATTTTCGCTTCCCCGCTAGGCGGGCGTTGTGGATCTTTTTTCGCCGCTGATTGGGAACACTGAAATGTTACCGATTTTTGAGCGATTGTCGATAGTCATCGTAGGCTTGGCGGATGGCGTCGTGCTTGATGCCAAGTATCTGTGCGGCGAGGAAGGCTGCGTTGCGCGCGCCCCACGAGCCGACGGCGACACAGGCGACGGGAATGCCGGGCGGCATCTGTGCGATGGCGTAGAGCGCATCCACGCCATTGAGGTCGCTGCTGGGCAGGGGAATGCCGATGATGGGCAAAGTCGTCCACGACGCTGCGACGCCGGGCAGTCCCGCAGAGCCGCCCGCAGCGGCTATCAGCACCTCGATGCCCCTGTCGCGTGCACTTGTAACATATTCCATCACTCGCTCGGGCGTGCGGTGCGCCGACGCCACGACCATTTCACTCTCAATGCCCATCTGCTCAAGCACGCTCATTGTTTCGGCGACTATCGCCTCATCAGAGCTGCTGCCCATTATGACACCTACCAACGGCATATTAAGAACCCCTTTCGTTTGCTTTGCTCGAGTGCTTTGTTAAAAATCTGACCTACTACTTGGCGTGTAGGCTGTACACATTCGGATTTTATCTCATTTCGCTCATTTCAAGAGGGTGAGGCGCGCATTGTGCCATGTCTCAAAGAGGGTTACAAGGCAGCAATGTCATTGCGGTGGAACGCCCCGTCGAACTCGATGCGGCATATATTATCGTAGGCTGCGGCGCGCGCCTGTGGGAGCGTATCGCCGAGCGCCGACACGGTGAGGACGCGCCCGCCTGCGGTCAGCAGTTCGCCGTCAGCGCCCGATTTCGTCCCAGCGTGAAACACCATCGCATCTGCGCCCACTGCGTCAACGCCGTGCACAGCGTACCCGGTGTCATACGAACCCGGGTAGCCTTCGGACGCCAAGACCACGCCCACACAGGTGCGCTCGTCCCAGTCGATAGCAATATCGGCAAGCGTGCCGTTGGCAGTGGCGAACATTACCCGCGCTAGGTCGGTCTTGAGGCGTGGCAGGATGGCTTGCGTTTCGGGGTCGCCAAGCCTGCAGTTAAACTCCACCACCTTGGGTACGAATGCAGGGGACGCATCGCCACTAGTGCCCGGCTCATCGCCAGTCAGCATCATTCCGAGGTATAGGACGCCCTGATATGGGCAGCCCATGCGCGCCAAGCCCTCTGCGATGGGTTGCATTATGGTTTGGCGTACCTGTGCCTCCACCGCTGCGTTCCAGTGCTGCGGGGCAGGGGGGCTGAAGCTGCCCATGCCGCCGGTGTTGGGGCCAGTGTCGCCGTCGCCCACGCGCTTGTAGTCGCACGCTGCCACCATCGGGGACACATAGTCGCCGTCCACGAATGCGAACACACTGACCTCTTGCCCCACCATACATTCTTCGATTAGCACACAATCGCCGGCACTGCCGAATTGACGCTCCAACATAGCGGCGCGCACGGCGTCTAACGCTTCCTCACGCGTGTGTGCGACAGTAACGCCCTTGCCGGCGGCAAGCCCATCCGCCTTTACGACCACCGGGACGGGGCAGGTTGACACATATGCACGAGCGGAGTCGTAGGTTGTGAATGCCTCGTATGCGGCAGTCGGAACGCCGCATTGGGTCATTAGGCGTTTGGCGAATACCTTGCTGCCCTCGATTTGAGCCGCAGCCTGCGTCGGACCGAACACGCTCAGCCCTGCAAGCTTGAACCGGTCTACGATGCCCATTGTGAGCGGCTGCTCCGGCCCGACGACGGTGAAGTCGATGGCTTTGCGCTGTGCAAAGTCTAGCAGGGCGTCTATGTCCTCAGCGGGGATAGGCTCATTTTGAGCGAGGCTTTGGGTGCCGGCGTTGCCGGGCGCAGCGAAAATTTCAGCGACAAGACTGCTCTGCGCCAGTTTCCAAACGATGGCATGTTCGCGGGAGCCGCTGCCCACGACGAGAACCTTCATTGCGCCGTCGACCTCTTCACCAGCTTTCCTGATGATGCTTCGAGTGTGTGCGTTTCCAGGGTCTTATTATCGTTTTTGTTAGCCACATCTCGGCAGGCGAACACGCCAGATCCATCAAGTTCCAGTATAGTGCCCAAGGCGACGAAAGCCACATCTGCCATTTCCTCTGCTGCAAGCGTCAGATTGGATCGGTTGAGTTCGCGAGAGTGCTCGCCGACCTCTTCTGTCAAGAACGCAAGGCGGGCGAATAGACGATCGAAGCAGGCGTTTGGGGTTCGATTAGCGTATAAGTTAGGTATAGCAAATCGGTCGTGAAAATCGTACACGCTGCCAGCGAGCAGGGCGATTGCGTCCACGAATTCGGTGCGCGTTACGCCGCCGGGTGCCGTGCTGCGTGCAGCATTGTCAAGCGTGTCTTGTGCGTTGTCTGCCATTTACATTTCTACCCGGATAGCCTTATCCATTCTCTATAACGACGGTCGGCTGCGCTGCGATATGGAAAAGCAAAATCTATTCCCATTCGATGGTGCCGGGGGGCTTGCTAGTGATGTCATAGACCACGCGGTTCACGCCGTCCACTTCGTTGGCGATGCGAGTGGATATGCGAGCCAGCACATCGTGGGGGATGCGCGCCCAGTCCGCGGTCATGGCGTCTTCGCTTGAGACGGCGCGAATGGCGATGACATGGCCGTAGGTGCGAAAGTCGCCGGTAACGCCGACGCTGCGGGTGTCGGTCAGCACCGCGAAGCTCTGCCAAATGCTAGGGTATATGTCGCTGCGTGCCAGTTCGTGCAGGACGATGGCGTCGGCTTCGCGCAGCACCGCAATCTTGTTGGGAGTAACTTCTCCGATGATGCGAATTGCTAAGCCCGGCCCGGGAAACGGCTGGCGATGGACAATCTCTTCTGGCAAGCCAAGCTCTGTGCCCACATCGCGAACCTCATCCTTGAACAGATAGCGCAGCGGCTCCACGAGCTTCAAGTTCATATGCTCTGGCAAGCCGCCCACATTGTGGTGCGTCTTTATCTTGGCGGACACCGAGCCACCGTCGGATTCGCTCTCGATGACATCGGGGTACAGCGTGCCTTGCGCAAGGAAGTCAACTTTGCCGATGCGCGCTGCCTGCTCGTCGAAGACGCGAATGAACTCTTCGCCGATGATTTTGCGCTTTTTCTCAGGCTCGGTAGTGCCTATGAGCGCACCGAGGAAGTTCTCTGTGGCGTCGGCATACACGAAGTTCGCCTTGAAGTGCCGCCCAAAGGTGTCTTGGACACACTGCGGCTCGCCCTTGCGCATCAGCCCGTTGTTCACGAAGATGCATGTCAGGCGGTCGCCGATTGCCTTGTGCGTCAGCGCCGCTGCCACCGCAGAGTCCACGCCACCGGATAGGGCGCATATAACCCTGCTATCCCGCACTTGGTCTTGTATGCGCTCTATGCTATCGCTGACGAAATTTCTCGGCGTCCACAGCGGTTCGCAGCCGCAGATGCGGTAGAGGAAGTTCGCCAAGAGCGTCTTGCCTTGCGGCGTGTGCGCCACTTCTGGATGGAACTGCAAGCCGAGCATGTTCGCGCCGTTGCCCATCACCACTACAGGCGAGTTTTCTGAACGCGCTAGGGAAGTGAAGCCCGGCGGCGTGGTGGTTATCTGGTCGGCGTGGCTCATCCAAACGGGCATCGTATCGGGCAGCCCTTGAAACAGCGGCTCGTCCGGTGCGTTCTGCTGCATGGCGGCGCGCCCATACTCCTTTTTGGACGCAGGGGCGACATCGCCACCTAGTTGGTGCGCCATCACCTGCATCCCGTAGCAGATGCCAAGCACAGGCAGCCCGGCGTGCTGTGCCCGCTCGTACACCCATGCCGGCGCAAGGGGAGCGCCTTCGTCATACACACTGGCAGGGCCTCCAGACAGGATGACGCCCTTAGGGTTCAGGTGCGCCACGGCGTCCCATTCGGCAGTGTGGGGGATTATCTCGCAATAGACATTGCTTTCGCGCACGCGGCGCGCTATGAGCATGCTGTACTGCGAGCCGAAATCGATAACGAGGACGGACTCGCGTTGGACTCGTGCGGACGCAGCAGCATCGGCAACGACTTCACGGCTTGTGGGCTGCGATTTTTGCATCATCGACATACGAATCGGTGTGGGATGAACACTGTCAAATAGCAGTTCAAGCCTAGCATCTATGCTATACTATTTCAACTTAAATGGAGGCGCTTAATTATCGCCGATGCAAAATTCAACGCAAAATCAGACCTCTGCCGAGCATCTCGATAAGCGGATAAATGCGGCCGTGGATGCGCTGCGAAACGGCGGCGTGGTCGCTATCCCAACAGATACGCTGTACGGGCTTGCTGCGAATGCGCTGGACTCCGTTGCTGTGGGGAAGGTGTTCCGCCTGAAGGGACGCCCGGGGGGGATGCCATTGCCGCTGCTGTTGGCGGACATAGCGGATATGGGTGCGTGCGCCGCCGCCGTGCCGCAGACCGCACTTGCGCTTGCCGAGAGGTTTTGGCCTGGCGCACTGACCATCGTGCTGCCCAAATCTGAGCGTGTGCCATACGCCGTAACGGCGGGATTGGACAGCGTTGCGCTGCGTGTGCCCGACCATCCTGTGCCGCGCAAGGTAGCGCGCATGCTCGGCGCACCCATCACCGGCACGAGCGCCAACCTTAGCGGCGCGACCGGGCTGTCATCTGCGCAGGCGGTGCGCGACGCGTTCGGAGACGCACTCGATTTCATCCTAGACGGCGGGGACGCCTCCGGCGGCGTTGCCTCCACCATCATTGACCTGACCACAGCCACACCAAGCATTCTGCGGCAAGGCGCAGTTCCTCAATCGGCTATCGAGGGTGTGATAGCAAGACACATAGTCAATATTTAGATATTTTTTTGAATAAACCTCGCTTTACTGCATATGCAAATAGTTTAACTAGATACAAACTAGCCACCAAACCTTGTCCCTGAACGACCACATCATTCAATAAGCCGTGCAAGTGATATGCCTTACCAAAGATTCTCCACAGAAACACTCGCATCACTGGTTGACGCCGAACTCAACGCTGTCGTGAATGCGCGCGACTTCCCCCTATATCGGATGATGTCCTACCACATTGGCTGGTGCGACTCCAGCGGACAGCCTGAGCGCGGGAGTGTGGGCAGTTACACGCTCGGAGTGTTGGCGCTGCTAGCATGCACCGCTATGGGTGGGGACACCAACACCTGCCTGCCTGCCGCAGCAGCGCTCGAGCTTGTGGACAAGTTCACCGAAATCCACGACGATGTGCAAGAGGGCAATCCAAAGCACAACGGTCGAGACAGCGTATGGTGGGTCTGGGGGCCGGCGCAGGCAATCAACGCCGGAGACGGAATGCACGCACTAGGGCGGCTGGCACTGTTCAGCCTCTTGGAGCGCGGCGTGCCAGCGGAGCGCGTGTTTCGTGCGGTACAGCTAGTGGACGAGGCGAGCCTGAGGGCATGTGAGGGACGCTTTCGCGACCTGCAAGCCCAAGAGCGCATAGACATCAGCGTTGCCGAGTACATGCGTATGGTAGAAGACAAGGCGGGGGCGCTTCCTGCGTGCGCCATGCGCTTGGGTGGGCTGTTGGCGGACGCAGACGATGCCACCACAGACGCTTTGGGGCAGTGCGGCGCCCAGCTCGGCATCGCAATGCAAGTTCGCTCCGACATCAACGCCCTGTGGGGGAATGGAGCATCTCAGCCCAGCGTAGAGGCGCTCAACAAGAAGAAACTGCTGCCCGTAGTGCTTGCCCTTGAGAACGCATCCGTAAGCGAAAAGCGGCAGATGGGCGAAATCTACTTCAAGCGAGTGCTAGAGTCCGACGATGTGCTGAGGCTTCGGGATGTGATTGAGGGCTTGGGTGCGCGCCGTCGCTGCGAAGACATCGCCGCTGAGCATATCGCCGCTGCGGTGTCGGCACTGGACTGCGATGGCATATCTGATGAGGGCAGAGAGCGCATCATCGCACATATCAAAATGCTCACAGACGCTATTAAAACATAGAAATAGTTTAATATGCAATTGGCGTATCTCAAAAACACTCGCATCAGAGGGACGGAGACTTGGCTGAACCGATAGACTTCGTGCGACTGGGTGAGCTGGATGTGGATGGCAAGACAGCACTCGTGCGCGTGGACTACAATGTGCCATTTCGCCCCGGTAGCGCCGATATTTCGGACGACAGCCGCATCCGTGCATCACTACCCACGCTGAAATACCTACGCGAGCACAGCTGCAAGCTCGTTCTATGCTCGCATCTTGGGCGCCCGAAAGGGCAGGCGGTAGATGCGCTGCGGATGAAACCGGTCTCGCAAAGGCTTGCAGAGCTGCTCGGCGTGCGCGTCGCACAGGCGGCGGACTGCATCGGAGACGAAGTACGGTCTGCTGTGTCAGTGCTTGCGCACGGCGAAGTCATGATGCTTGAGAATCTGCGCTTTCATCACGAAGAAGAGCGCAACGACCCTGATTTTGCGTTTAATTTATCATTGCTTGCGGAAATATTCGTCAACGACGCATTCGGAGCCGCACACCGCGCTCACGCATCCACAGAAGGCGTAACGCGATTCCTGCCGTCGGCAGCGGGCTTGCTGATGGAGCGCGAGCTGCAGATGCTCGGCGATGCGATGGAGTCGCCCTGCCGGCCGTTTGCGGCGGTGCTCGGGGGCGCTAAAGTGTCTGACAAGATAGTTGTGCTAGAGCGCCTGCTCGACAGAGTGGATGTGCTTATTATAGGAGGGGGGATGTGTGCAACTTTCATCAAGGCGCAGGGGCATCCCGTCGGCAGTTCTTCCGTGGAAGACGATAGGATAGCGTTCGCCCAAACCGTCGTCCGCTCGGCGCAAAAGCGCAAGGTTGAGCTGCTTCTGCCCAGCGATGTGGTGATAGCGGACGCATTCGCAGAGCACGCCCGCACGAAAACCGTGGGGATAGCCAACATCCCGGATGGCTGGCGGATCATGGACATCGGCACTGACACGGCAGCGCGCTACGCCGCAGCGCTGCGCCGATGCCGCACCGTCATATGGAACGGCCCCATGGGCGTGTTCGAGTGGGATGCGTTTGCGTCTGGCACGATTGCCGTCGCCCAGACACTTGCTGCGCTCGAAGATGCGACTACTGTAACTGGCGGCGGCTCCACAATGGAGGCGGTGGCTACGCTGGGGCTGACCGAGCGCATCACTCATGTGTCGTCCGGAGGTGGCGCATCACTGGAGTTCATGGAAGGCAGGGCGCTGCCCGGTGTTGTCGCACTTCGCCGCAAATCGCAGCATGCGGAGTCGCACGATGATTGACCTGCCGTACCTGTCTGATGTGTGCCGGTCCACGCCGTCAAAGATAGTGCTGCTGGTGGTAGATGGGCTTGGCGGTGCGCCGCACCCAGCCACAGGCAAATCCGAGTTGGAGACAGCAGCGCTGCCGAATCTGGATGCGCTCGCAGCAAAGAGCGCCGCCGGACTGACCACGCCGGTCATGCATGGCGTTACGCCCGGCAGCGGGCCAGGGCACATGGCGCTGTTCGGCTACGACCCGGTGAAGTACCTGATGGGGCGCGGCGTGCTGGAAGCGCTCGGTATCTATGTGCCGCTGGGCGCAGGCGACCTTGCGGCGCGCGGCAACTTTTGCAGCGTGGACGCCGATGGCAAGCTGACGGACAGGCGGGCAGGGCGCATCCCCACCGAACAGAGCGCCCCGCTTATCGAGCATCTGAACGAAATAGAAGTGAGTGGGGTGAGCATATCGGTCTATCCGGTGCAGGATTATCGTTTTGTTTTGGTTATTCGAGGCGGTGGACTAGACGACGCCGTAAGCGAAACCGACCCCCAGATGGTTGGAGTAGAGCCGTTGCAGCCCCTAGCACTCACTGCCGACTCGCGTCGCGCTGCTGCAATTGTGGGCGAGTTCATAGTGGCTGCACGCGAGACGCTGCGCGATGAGAGCAGGGCGAACATGGTGCTGCTGCGGGGCTTCTCACGGCTGCCCGTGCTGCCAAACTTCGCCGAGCGCTACCGCCTCAACCCCGCTGCGGTGGCGGCGTATCCGATGTACCGCGGGCTTGCGAGGCTGGTCGGGATGCAAGTCGTCCCTACGGGCAGCAGCTTCGACCATCAGCTCAACACCCTTGAAGCGCACTGGGATAGCCACGACTTCTTCTTCCTACACTACAAACACGCCGACAGCGCCGGAGAAGATGGCGATTTCGACGCCAAAGTGGGAGCGCTAGAGGCGCTCGATGCTAGCATACCGCGTCTGCTGGCGTTGCGCCCCGATGTGCTCGTGGTAGCGGGCGACCACTCCACGCCGGCGATACTAGGAGCACATAGCTGGCATCCGGTGCCGCTGCTGCTGCATTCAGCGCTGACGCTAGGCGACGGAATCGCCGCATTCGACGAGCGCGCTTGCGCTGTTGGTTCGCTTGGCAACCTGCCCGCCACGAGCGTTATGATGCTGGCATTGGCGCATGCCGGCAAGCTGCTGAAGTACGGCCCATAACAATATCATATTTTTGTCCCAGTCGTGCCAAGATGCGCAGCATATCTGCATGAAGTATAGGCAATAGGAATACAATATTTTAATATTTCTACCTATTACACTTGCTTAATCTCACTTAATTGCATATAGAGAAAGACAAACGAAAATGGCAAGACGCCTAATCGTCGGCAACTGGAAAATGAACACCACTCTAACAGAGGCAGTGACGCTTGCGTCCTCCATCGCCGAGTCTCTGCGTGCTCAGCCGTCCGAAGCGATAGGCTCTTCGGGCGTAGAAGTAGAAGCCGTGGTGTGCCCGCCGTTCATATCGCTTGCGGCGGTGCGCGATGCGATTAGCGACTCCGGCATAGCGCTTGGTGCACAGAATCTCTTCCACGAGCCGAGCGGGGCGTTCACCGGGGAAGTGTCGGCAGCTATGCTTGCAGGCATATGCCAATACGCCATCGTGGGGCACTCCGAGCGGCGCACGCTGTTTTGCGAGACGGACGCGATGCTAAACCTGAAACTCAAGGCTTCACTTGCGGCAGGCATCATGCCCATCCTCTGCTTGGGAGAAAGCATCGACGAGCGCGAGGCTGGTAGCGCAAACAGGGTAGTGGAAGCACAACTTAGCGCTGCGCTCGCGGGTGTTCCCACCGTCGAAAGGGTGATTATCGCGTATGAGCCTGTGTGGGCTATCGGCACCGGCAAATCCGCAACGGCAGAGGTTGCCCAAGACATGATGGCGCACATCAGGCGCTCTCTTGCGGCACTGTATGAGGCAGACGAGGCGGCGCAAACGCCGCTGCTGTACGGCGGCAGCGTGAACGCCGACAACATCGCAGGCTACCTGAGTCAGCCCGACATCGACGGCGCACTCGTGGGGGGCGCAAGCCTAGATGCCAAGTCGTTCTCTACCATCGTCCGCACAGCGGCGCAGATCTAGCAGGGTGTTTGCACAGTGCACACAAAGATACTAGCAGTTGTCGGACCGACCGCAGTGGGCAAGAGTGCCTTGGCGATGCGCCTTGCAAGCGCGTTCGACGGAGAGATAATCGGTGCGGACAGCCGTCAGGTCTATCAGATGATGGACATCGGCACTGCGAAGCCCACACCTGCCGACCGCGCTGCTATCCCGCACCACATCGTGGACATCATCGCGCCCGACGAATCGTACTCTCTTGCCCTGTTTCTTCGGGATGCCAAACAAGCCATCCAAAACGCCAAATCTTGCTATCGACTACCAATCATCGTAGGCGGAACGGGACAGTACATCCGCGCGCTGCTAGAGGGCTGGCAGCTGACCGAATCTAACCCAAACGCAAAATTACGGGCGAGACTGACGATGCAAGCAGAAAGCGAGGGACATCAGCACCTGCATGACACGCTCATGCGGCTCGACCCGGATACCGCTGAGCGCATCGACGCCCGCAATGTGCGACGGGTCGTGCGCGCCTTGGAAGCGGTGTACACAAGCGGAGGTCGCAGCGGTGTGTCCAACCGACGCGTCCCGCCGAACTACGATGCGCTGGTCTTGGGGCTTACGATGGAGCGCAAGGCGCTGTATGCGCGCATCGACGCCAGAATCGATGTGCAGATTCAGCAGGGCTGGCTCGACGAGACGCGGCGTCTCATCGACGCTGGTTACGGCGCGGAGCATCCGTCTATGAGCGGGCTTGGCTACGCCGAGCTGACCGCGCATCTGAACGGCAAATTGCCTCTCGCCGATGCTGTGGAGCGCATCAAGACGCGCACGCATCGCTATGTGCGCCAGCAGTACAACTGGTTCAGGCTGTCTGATGAGCGAATACGCTGGCACGATGCGCCGCCCAACTTCGCGCGGATACGGTGCGAGGTGGCGCATTGGCTGGACACGCCAAACTCTGACTGCGACGATGCTGTCTGATATAATCGTGCCAGCGTACAGACTGCCCAGCGGTTCGCATCGATTTGCAGATGCGCCTAAGCACACGATTCCAATCGGCGGGCGTGTATCGTGACGCAATTTCCGACTTATCGGCATCCACCGCGGACCCCTTGGACATGGGGGCTTGCGTCCCGTCAAACCAGAGCACTCATATGGACATCGCTACCACTTCGGAGGCTTTTTTAGCAATGGAATTCACCAAGATGCACGGCGCGGGCAACGACTATGTGTACATAGACGCTCGCAGGGAAGACCGCGACTGGGCGGCGCTCTCGGTCGCAATGAGCGACAGGCACAGGGGCGTCGGCTCTGACGGGCTGATTATCGCGCTGCCGTCCGATGTGGCGGACTTGCGGATGCGCATGTTCAATGCGGACGGGTCGGAGGGCGAGATGTGCGGCAACGGCATCCGCTGCCTCGTGCGCTTTGCGCTCGAGCACGGCATCGCACCAGCGTGGAGGGCGCAGCTCAGCGTGGAGACCCTTGCCGGCGTTCTGGATGTTACACCCATATGGGACGGCGGCGAAATGGCGGGCGCGCGTGTCAGCATGGGAGAGCCGCGCCTGCGCCCGGCGCAGGTGCCTGTTGCGCTACCGGACTGCGACGCGGTGCTAAACCACCCACTTAGCGTGCGCGGGTACGACTTGGCACTGACCTGCGTGTCTATGGGCAATCCACACGCCGTAGCGTTCATCGACGAGCCGGTGGACGACTTTCCGCTCACCGAGATAGGGCCGCTCGTTGAACATCATCCGCTCTTCCCGAACCGCGTGAACTTTGAGATTGCGAATGTGCTGGACGGGGCGGTCATCAAGACGAGGGTGTGGGAGCGCGGCTCGGGCATAACGATGGCGTGCGGCACAGGCGCATGCGCCGTTGCGGTTGCGGCACGCCTAAACGGACTGGCAGGCGACAGGGTAACCGTGGCGCTGCCGGGCGGCGACCTGACAGTCGAGTGGCGAGGGCAGGGCGATGTGGTACTCGAAGGCCCTGTGGCGAAGGTCTTCACCGGGGACTGGCAGGACTGAATCCCCCAAAATCTCTGCCATTCCCGTGAAAGCGCGAGTGCCGCATACATCGTTGTCGGGAGACCATCTTGGTGGGGGATGTGCCGCAGGTGGGAATGCGGGTAAGAGCTAGACGGCGGCTTTTGTGGACATCATCGATTCGGCTATGCCATCGGCAACGCGCTTGTTGTGCAAGTAGAAGAACTCGTCTTCGTCCACGCCGGACAGGTGCATCGCTATGTCTGTAACACGGCTGCGCAGCTTCCGGTTCAGAACGGCAGCGAACACCGCGCCGCTCACGCCGCCGATGACACCGCCCGCTGCTGTGCCGACGCCCGGCATCGCAAGCGTTCCCGCGCCGCCGCCTGCCATGCTGCCAGCCGTGGCGCAAACGGTGGTTACGCCGAACTTGGACATCAGCACCAGTGTCTTTAGCGCGTGGATGCGGGAGCGGTCGGTCAGCCGCACATCCTTCAAGTTGCGCTCGGTGGACACTAGGTCGGAGACGAGTTTTATTCCGATGACGATTTCGCCCACATAGGGCAGCATTTCGCCGATTGCGTCGGGTGTGTCAAGCCCAGCCCTGCCGGCTAGCAAGCCTATGTCCTGCGTTATGTCTGCGCTCATGTCTAGGCTAGATACACCTGTATCCAGCACCCGCGCCGAAAGCTCCGGCGATGTGCGGAGAATCTCATCATAGACATCTCGGCTGACGGCGAAGAGTGTGTCGGGGACATCCTGGATGCTCTCTAGCGCATCCGGCGCATAGCTCCTAGCCCCCGTCTTGACTTGCAGAAGGATGTTCTGCGCACCGTCCGCCCCGAAGCTTTGTATGTCCCATATTCCCTGCGAGGCGTCTGGTGTAATCTCGAAATCGTATTCGGGGAAGTAGCTCTCCAAGGCGGATTCGGTTTTCAGTGCGAGGACGCCTTCTTTTAGGCTCGATATGAAGCCGTCCATAAACGAGGGCCCCTGCGTCAGCGCTTCTTGGTAATGCTGATGCAGCGGTGCGTCGTAATCGGGGAAGGATAAGCCGTGCGCTTCGGCGAGCGTGTCGTCCAAGTTGTAGGCGTCAAACAGCCGCTCCATCACCTCTTCTGTGCCGAGCGATATTTCCACGATGAACAGGTCCCTGTCCATCGCGCGGATGCGGCTGACGGTGTTCGCGAATGTGGCGTCCGGCGGGTCTTCGTCGGAGGGCAAATCGCGCAGCTGCTCTATCAGGTCCAGCGATTGCATGCTCATATCCACTGCACCAGCACGAGTGTCATTGACGCCGCAGCAATCAGCAGGCTTGCGCTAGCCACTGTCAGCGCAAGGCTCCGCGCTGAGCGGATGGACTTGTTGGAGCGCAGTTCCAGCGCTGATACGCTGGCGTTGGCGTCGTCTGCGGCTTGCTGCGCCGCCTTGCGTATGGCGATGGCGGTCTGCGATTCCAGCGCCGCAATGGCTGCGCTCAAGTCCTCTTGAAACTGGTCGGCGGTGGTGCTGATGGCTACTGCCAAGCGGTTTTCCATTGCGGCGCTGTGTTCTTCCACATCGGTTAAGATGCTGTCGTGTGCGCGGCTCATAGCGACTGAGTTGCGGGCTTCCATTGTGGTTATCTCTTCGTTCAGATGCTCTTCGAACTCTTGCTTGGCAGCATTCACAAACTCGGTTACGCGTGTTTCTAGTGCGATCATGTGTTGGTCGGCTTCTGCGATGGCTTGGCGTCTTGCGGCGTCGATAGATTCAGACGCCCGTGCTTCTAGCGCCGCAATATGGTCGTCCGCCTCTGCCACGGCTTGGCGCTGGGCAGCGTCGATGGCTTCGGATGCTCGCGTTTCGAGCGCCGCAATGTGCATGTCCGATACCTCAACGGCTTGTCGTCTTGCGTCGATGATGGACGCCGCAGTGCGCAACTCCAGCGCAGTAATGTGCTTATCTGCCTCTTCCTGCGCCTCGTTTCGCGCAATGTGGATTGCCTCGACCGCGCGGGCTTCGAGCGCTGCAATGTGGGAGCTTACCTCTTCATGCCCCTCCATATGTGCTGCGAGCAGCCGGTGCTGCTTTACGACGCGGGGGATGAGTTCCTTGTTGATGCGGTCTTGCTCTTCCCAGAAGCGTACCTTTTCCGCAATTTTAACCGAGTCCATGACAGCCCCCCTAAAAGTTCGACGCTCATCAGCTTTGCTTTTGACCTTTGCCAATACTTCCCTTAACATATGGTAAGCAATCGTAAGTTTCAATCGGTTACAATCGGTCAAAAATCCCAAATCTGCTTGCCCGCCAGTCCGGAGGTGTTATGAACTTCGCCAGCCGTATAGATAAGGTTCCGCCGTACCTTTTCGTGGAAATCAGCCGCAAGATAGCGGAGAAGAAGGCTCAGGGCATCGATGTCATCAGCTTTGGCATCGGCGACCCCGACATCCCCACGCCGGCGAATGTGGTCGAGACGCTGCGCAAGACGGCGCTGGATGTGCCGAATCATCGCTATCCGGAGACGGACGGATTGCCCGAGTTCCGGCAGGCGGTGGCGGATTGGTATCAGCACAGGTTCGGCATTTCGGTGCATCCGGACAAGGAGACGCTGCCACTCATCGGGGCGAAAGAGGGCATCGGGCACGCCGCACTCTGCTTCATAGACCCGGGCGACATCGCGCTCGTGCCGGATCCGGGCTATCCGGTATATTCGGTGGGCACATGGTTTGCGGGCGGCGAATGCCACTGGATGCCGCTGCTAGAAGAGAACGGCTGGATGCCCGACCTAGACGCAATTCCGCCCGATGTGGCGCGCAAGGCGAAGGTCATCTGGCTGAACTATCCTAACAACCCCACAGGCGCCATCGCCGACGCAGACTATTTCCGCAAGGTGGTGGACTTCGCTAAGGCGTACGACATCGCTGTGATGCACGACGCATCGTACTCGGAGGTGGCGTTCGACGGCTACCAGCCGATAAGCTTCCTCACCACGCCGGGCGCAATGGATGTGGGGGTTGAGTTTCATTCGCTGTCGAAGAGCTACAACATGACCGGCTGGCGGCTCGGAATGGCGGTGGGCAACGAGGACATCATACGAGCGCTGATGGTCATCAAGTCCAACTTGGACTCCGGTGTGCCGAACGCCATCCAGTACATGGGCATAGAGGCGATGCGGCTCTCGCAGTCCGACATAGACGCCCGCAACGCCATATACGAGCGCCGCCGCGACCGCGTGGTGCAGACGCTGCAGCGCATAGGCTTGGAGGCTGTACCGCCGCGTGCTAGCCTGTATGTGTGGACGCGCATCCCCAAGGGCTTCACATCAGCAGAGTTCACTGCGCTGCTGCTGGATGAAGCCAACATCGTGGTAACGCCCGGCAATGGCTACGGGCAGTATGGCGAGGGCTACATACGGCTGTCGCTCACCATAGATGACGATGACATGGAGCGCGGCTTGGAGCGGCTTTCAGAATGGCAGATTCCGTCCAAGCCGTAGCAGTTCGCCACAACGCGTGCCCAGCTGATTTAAGGAGCATTCTCATTCCCAAACGACTCGTATCCACAAGACCACGCCTTGAACGCGCCTTACTCGTGGGCGTGGAGACCAAAGGTCGCCGCAACCTATGGAGGATGCGCGATTCGCTGGCAGAACTCGCAGAGCTTGCACGCAGCGCCCGCGCCGTGGTAGTGGACACCATATCCCAGCGCATCGACAGGCCCACGCAGGTGTATTTGGGCAAAGGCAAGCTCGACGATGTGCGCAGGCTGGTCAACCACAAACGCATCAGCACCGTCATCTGCGACGACGAACTAACGCCCACACAGCAGCGCAACTTGGAAAAGGCGCTTGACGGCACGAAGGTCATAGACCGCACAGCGCTGATTCTGGATGTGTTCGCGCAGCGCGCCCGCACCAAAGAGGGACGGCTGCAAGTCGAACTCGCCCAGCACGAGTACTTGCTGCCACGCCTTGCAGGGCAGTGGACACACCTCGAGAGGCTTGGCGGCGGCATTGGCACACGCGGCCCGGGCGAAACGCAGATAGAGACCGACCGCCGTCTGGTGCGCCGCAGAATACAGAAGCTGAAAGCAAACCTCGAGGATGTGCGTCGCCATAGGGCGCAGTATCGCGCCCGCCGCCGTGAGACGGAATCGCCAGTAGTGTCGTTGGTGGGCTATACTAACGCCGGCAAGAGCACTCTGCTGAACCGCCTGACCAACGCGGGAGTGGTGGCAGAGAACCGCCTGTTTTCCACGCTGGATCCGATAACCCGTCGCATCGTTACGCCGCAGGGACGAGATGTGCTGTTGACAGACACCGTCGGGTTCATCCAGAAGCTGCCGACGACCGTTGTGGCGGCGTTCAGGGCGACACTGGAAGAGGTACAGGAATCCACCCTCATACTACATGTACAGGACATCACGCATCCGAATGTTGCCCAGCAGTTTGAGGTGGTCAACCGCATCCTGTCCGATCTTGGCGTGTCGGACAAACCGCGCATCCTCGCCCTGAACAAGATAGACCTGCTGCAGCCCGACGATGCCGACCATCCATCACTCACGGCGCAGCACATCGACCCCAGCACGGCGAGCGTGGCATACACATCCGGTCAGACAGGCGAGGGCTTGGATGAACTGCTTGCTGAACTAGACGCAGCGCTCAACGCCATAGAGCAGCCGCAAGAGGCAGAGGAACTCCTCAGCAGCGCCCACAGCGCGCGATAAACCGCATCGCTCCCAGCGCGTACGGGCGTCAAGATACGCCGCTGCCTGAACCACAGCCAGCATGTGCATAGGGAAGTGGAAACTGCCGCAAGCCGATCGCCGGAGATGTGCATAATCGCATATTCGCACTATAAATGTTATGTAAAATTAAGAAGTGCTAATAACAAGGTGTTTGACATAACATGTGTGCTCGCCGAAAATGAGGCTTGCAGCCCCGGCAGCAACATCAGAGCCTGCGCTCACTGCACGCGGCTTGGCACAAACCCGCCCGAAAAATTCGTCGCCCCAGAATCGCCGTACAGCCCCGTTTTGCAGCGGCATGGTATCCATATACCTAACGCTGCAGTTTTTCGATACATCTTTTCGGCACATCTAGGGATTCCCCACCCGTGGCTTTTTGTCTGAGCACATTGGTCAGCTATGCGCTGATGCTGACAACTCCCGCCCTGTGCAGCCCGCCCAGCAGGCCCAATGCAGCATCCGAGACGCGCCCAGGGGCGAAGCTGACGCGGCATAACGCATCGAACCCATCCACCGCAGCGCTGCCCGCCGCATGGAACACCGCCACTCGGTTGTCGAACAGCACCGCCGCAGCACCTAGCAGACAAAGCATCCCATCCGATGCGGCTTGCCGTGCATCAGGAAAGACCAGTATGCCAGCGTTCGCCGAGCGCATAGCCGAAAGCGCATGTGCAGGAACAGGCATGCCGTCAGCAGCCGCACCCACATCAACGAGAACACACGCAATCCCAAAGCCCTCCAGCATGGCAATGGCGAACTCCGCCGCATACGCATCTCCGGCGTACGCCACGAACACGCGGTTGGCTCTGCCGCTGTCGCCCTCATCGTCCGCCGCTGGGAGATCGTCCCCATATGGCGCGGGCAGCTCGCTGTCTGCGATCGACTGGGGCGATTCAGTATGCTTCGGGTTCTGCTCAACCACCGCATGTGGCTCTTCAGGCTCCGAATCCGAGGACGCCAGCTCATCACACCACACCTCAAAAGCGCCGCCCACATCGCGGATGATGCCGGCGAAGACGCCGTTGTCTGTGAGAAGATCAAGGCACTCCGCCGTCAAGTTCGAGTGAACGCCGAGTTGACTCTCCAACAGGCGTTGAGCGTATGTGTTCTCAGGCAGCCGCTTGCCATCCAGCATCTCATAGAAGCGGCAGAAGATGTCCGGCGTCATCGCCGCCCGTATGAGCGAGCGCTTGCGTTCGCCTGCGCAGTCTGATGCGACAATGGCGCTGCCCAACGGCGTTATGCTGATGCTGGCGTCGTTGTAGCCGCCGTGCGTCAAGCCATATGCCGAAGCGGCATTCAGGCGCTGAACAAAGGCGCTGCTGCGAGGCGTGGTTCCAAGCGCACCCGCCAGCAGTTCCCGGTCGAAAGGCAGCCCTGCGTTGGATTTCTGAATCGCATCTGCAACTTCCAGTGCGCTCTCCAGCGTGTGATTGGGGTATGGCCGGGTTATCCGCCGCCGCCTCGTCGTCCGTCTGTCTTGCGTCATCGCTTGCCCTCATATTGCGCGTCTGAAAACCGCATAGATTGCTGAAATATCGCTTGTTCAGTATTGAAAATACAGGATTTTCCGTGAATATGCAAGGGTTTTCAAGCATATTTCAAGATTTCAAGCCTCTTGTCAAACCTAACATAGCAACTACGAGCATCGTCATTTGTTTCTGAAGATTGAAATCATACTGCTGTTCGTCGGCTCGTGTGCCATTGCCTATGTGGCGTTTTCAGCCTCGTTTCGCATACAGATCCACCCTGACACAAGCGCATATGTGTCGCTAGCCGCTGCGTGTTAGAATGAAAGACGGACGCTTGCTTAACAGCATCTATATAATCGATCTCACGCGCACAGACCCCAATCCATAAGGTGAAGACTTTGCGATACCAATTTCGTATCCGACGATGTATAGCCGCCGTTGCCGCATCAGGACTGCTGATAGCAGCAACGGCGTGCAGCGGCGGCGCGGCTCCGGCGTCCGGCTCGGCGGCGATAAGCGCCACGGCAACGCCGCCCCAAGCGAATACCGCCACAACAGCGACTTCGGCAACGGCGTCACCGGCGTCGCCCTCGATGAGCGACTCCTCGCCCCTGATAACACCCAACCAACCCGCAGCGAGCAACGAAGCTCCGTTCGACGCTCCCCTGCTTCCGCAGGCAGTCCCGCAGGATGAAGCGCTGGTTGCGCCAGAGGGCGTGCCGGAGGAGCTCGCCACCGTGTGGGAGGTGTGGAATCTGCTGGCGAGCAAGCATGTGGACCGCGACGGTTTCGACCCTGATGTGTTTACCGAGGCGTCAATCCAAGGCATGCTCGCTGCCCTCGAGGATCCGCACACGAACTATGTGCGACCCGAGGCGTTCAACATCCAAAATTCAGAAATCCAGGGGAGATTTGAGGGCATCGGCGCGCATGTGTCCATGAACGCAGACGGTAGACTGGTGGTGATTGCGCCCATCACAAACAGCCCAGCAGAGCGCTCCGGCATCCGCCCCGGCGACACCATCCTAGAAGTGAACGGCGAAAGCATTGTGGGCGTCAGCCTGATAGAGGCGGTGTCCAAGATACGAGGCCCACGCGGCAGTGTGGTAAGCCTGCTGGTGCAGCACATCGGCGACGCATCCCCCGTCGTCATCGAGGTGGAGCGTGGCGTCATTCCCCTTGAAAGCGTGCTGGTACGAACCCAACCCGGCGAGCGAATAGCCCACATTCGCCTGACGAACTTCTACGAAGACACCGCAGACAAGCTCGCTAATTCCATAGAAGAGGTGGTGGATGGCGGCGCAGAAGGCATCGTGCTGGATGTGCGGGACAACCCCGGCGGGCTGCTGCGCTCGGTTGTGGATGTTACGAGCATGTTCCTCGACGAGGGGCTGATTCTCTACGAAGTAAACGGCGAAGGCGAACGCCGGGATTGGGAGGTGCGCCGCCGCGATAGGCTTGCCGAGCGTGTGCCTATGGTCATTCTCGCCAATGAGTTCAGCGCAAGCGCAAGCGAAATACTGGTCGGCGCGCTGCAGGACCACGACCGTGCAATCGTCATTGGCGCAACCACATTCGGCAAGGGCAGCGTCAACATCCTGCAACAGCTCAACAACGGCGGTGGGCTGTTCATCACCTTCGCCCGCTGGTACACACCCGACGGCAGGCTCATCGACCTCAACGGGCTTGCGCCAGACATTGAGGTTACTGACCCGGACGCGCGCACTGCCGATGCGGAGCAGCTCATAAAGGCGATGGAAGTACTCGAGGCGGAGTTGGACGCCCAAGCATCAGCGAGGTCAGCGGCATGAAGGCAAAGAAGCGCGCACTCAAGCAGAGCGGCACAATCGTTACCAACCGCCGCGCTCGGCGCAACTACGATGTGCTCGACACCATAGAGGCAGGTCTCGTGCTCAGCGGTACCGAGATAAAGGCAATTCGGGAGGGACGCGTCAACCTCAGCGACGCTTACGGCAAGCCCGAAGATGGCGAGCTTTGGCTGATGAACATGCACATAGCGCAGTACTCGGCGGGCACAGGCAACAACCACGAACCCACTCGCCCACGCAAGCTGCTGCTGCATAAGGACGAGATAAGACGACTGACGCGCCAAGTATCGGAGCGCGGTCTGACGCTGGTGCCGCTGCGCCTGTACATTCGCCGCCACCGGGCAAAGGTGGAGCTAGGCGTGGCGCGTGGGCGCAAACTCTACGACAAGCGGCGCGCCTTGGTGGAGCGCGAGCGCGAGCGCGAAGCCCGAGCCGCAATGCGCCGCTGACGCATTCCCCTAATCAGGAACAAGCGCGAGCGCCCGTACACATTGGGCTAGCGGCGATGTCGACAAACCCTCTGGCGCACACGGACGCCAACGAACGAAAGGGGCGGCGGGTTACAAGCCCGTCGCCCCTTTCGCACGCCTCGCAGGCGAGTGGATTTAGCCTACCCTATCCATCCGCTTCACCTCCAGCGTCTCGCCCGGCGCAAGCGCCACTCTGCGGACGGTGATGCCCATCTTCAGCAGCCAGTATCCAAGCGTTGCCTTGCTCACCCCGAGGTATTCTGCGGTGGCGGACTGCCCCTGCTCGGTTACCATCTGCGGCAGAAGCTTCTCCAGCGGCTGGTTGAACTTCTCTTCCACTCTGAGCATCTTCTTGGTCTTGCGCACCATGTCGTCCTCCTGACCAATTTGTCTAATGTATTGACATCATCTTAATGCTTTACAATACATCGGTCAAGAACAATTTCATCTACTTTCTAATAATTTCTACACTTTTCAAATACATTCAGGGCATTTCAGACTATTTCAGCAGCACTCACGGCTACATATTGTTTTAGCATTTGGGCGAATCCTGCACTGAACCAGTGCCCGCTCTGACCGATGCGCCGGGTTATGCTCCCGATATTTCCATGGCCACCGCAGCAATGCCTTTGCTCGTTATGCTTATCGGGCGAATGCGTGCAGAGCGGACCGTGTTGACGCACATCTCGAATCTGCTGCCCAAAACATTACCCCGCCCTGCGCCCGCCTGTCCCAGCGTGTACAATGCAAGCAGGCATTCATCAAAGCGCATTGGGATTTGGGATGAAGAGGTCATACAAATAAAATGCTGAAAGAGATGAGCCGGCGCGTCCGGCGCAACCACGCCCTAGAACACGCCTGCGTTACGCTGCTGTTAGATTCAGACTGCAAGCCGCCGCTGGGCGGGTACTCCGTGCCGGGCGGGTTCATCATCATTGGAGGCGTGAAGACCGACGCGCTGCACAGCATCGTTGCCGATGCGCTGGCGAGGCTGAACGCCGGCCAGCGCGAACTCGCTATCTCCCGGCACTGTGGCACGAACCTCGCCGTGGGCGGCATCATATCCGGCGCACTCACGAAACTGGTATGGCGCCGCAGCAGCGGTTGGAAGCGCATCCCGCTTACGATAGCCGCAATTGCCGCGGGCGCGCTGCTCAGCCGCCCCATCGGCAACGCCATCCAGCGGCGCTACACTACCTTAGCCGATGTGCAAGACTTGGAGATTGTCTCTATAACCAAGCTTTGGCACGGCGACAGTCCGCGCCTGCACTATGTCGCCACGCGCATGGCTCATCGCTCTCAGGAGCGGCTTGATGCCCCTGTTCCTTGACCGACAACGATGCGTCTTGCTACACTTGATTTGCTGATTTGTAAGCTGTCTTTGCGTGTCCCTGTAGCTCAGTTGGACAGAGCGGCTGCCTTCTAAGCAGCGGGTCGCGGGTTCGAATCCTGCCAGGGACGCCACGCCTTTATGCTCTCCCCATTCCCCTTATATGTGATATGTGCTGCAATTTGCGCTTGTTGCCGTCATAGCATGCCCATATGCATGCTATATGCATATTTGAATTACAATATATGCCCCACGCCGTGTGAGTGTGATGCTCACAGATAAGCATATTGATATTGCAATGTGTAAGAATATGCGAATGCGTTGCGGAAATATCCGTATCCCACGACACTATGCCATTTTAATATTTCTATGAGGTTCTCGGTTCGGGCACCATTATGAAAGCGATATGCAGTTAGTTATGCGGTTTATGCGATATAGCAGCAGCGGCGCTCATAACCGGAATGCGCAGGCGTGCTCGCGACGCTTCCCGATGAGTCTTCGCTCGCTAATTCGGTATCGGTGTATGGTGAGATCGGTAACTCTATGCCGTATTTGGCATCAGAGCAGCCTAAAATATGCGTATCGCCCCAGAATGCCCTGAGAGCGCCGTTTCTATGTCCTTATGACCTATACCATTACTTGACGCTGAAATAAGCCATTCCCAACAGGGAATCTACGCCCACAAACCGCTTGACTTGCGTTTTGGTTCTGACGCATTGGCGAAATCCGTTTCCCCTGATGAATCACACTGCCGTTCCCGCGATGCGCTTGTGCTTTATCGTGTGTTGTTGGGCAGCGCCGCAATGCTGGGCGATTTAGCGTTTAGATTGGATTCGATTAGCGCACTACATGCCGCCCAAGCCCGCGCTGTGGTATATTCAGTCGAGAGATAGAAGCGAATTATCATTGTATGAGGTCAACGCATGCCCACGAGCTTTTCGGAGAGCCTACGCCAAGAGACGACACCGATTTGGGAGCGCATCTTTGCGCATCCGTTTCTAGACGAGATCCAGAGCGCCACCTTGCCGATGGAAAAGTTCCGCTACTATGTGGTGCAGGATTACCACTACCTCGCCAAGTTTGGGCAGGTGGTGGCGACAGCGCTTTCCAAAGCGCCAGACTCCGAAACCCTCCGCGCCCTCACCCGCCGCATCACCACGCCCGTCGAGCGTCCATTGCACACCAAGATGTTCGATCTGCTGGACATGACCGACGCCGACGCCGAGCGGCACAATCCATCGCCAACCAACCTCGCATACTGCAATCACATGCTCACCGCTGCGGCGCAAGGCGGCGTGGGCGAGGCTGCTGCTGCTCTGCTTCCCTGTCCTTGGACCTATCACGAAATCGGGGCGCGGATCTCGGTGCCGGAGCATCCGGTGTTCAGCTACTGGGCGCAGCCCTATCGCGATGGGCTACTAGAAGAGAGCACCGCTGCTTGGCGGGAATTGGTCGATCGTTTTGGTATAGATGGCGGCGATGCGGTGCGCCGTCGAATGCGGCACGCCTTCGTCATCAGCTCGCGCTACGAGTTCATGTTTTGGACGATGGCTTACGAGATGGAAGTCTGGCCCGTCTAGCCCCTGCTATGCGTGGCGTACCGATTCGCTCGGATGCGCCCCCACATCCCAATTTTGGCGAACCAAACGCATTCACACCTGCGAACCTCACACCCACACAGCACTACACCCTAGAAAAGGAGGCCGTTCGATGAGTCCACGAATGTACGCCGGCAAAATCGCTGCACCAGAGTTCCCGATGAATATGGAGTGGCTGAACACCAAAAAGCCGCTCTCAATGGAAGACCTGCGCGGAAAACTCGTCGTGCTGGACTTCTGGACATACTGCTGAATCAACTGCATGAATGTGCTTCCGCAGTTGCGGAAACTAGAAGAAAAGTATGCAGACCAGCTCATAGTAGTCGGTGTGCACTCCGCCAAATTCGCCGCCGAGAAGGATTTGGAGAATGTCCGCAAGGCGGTGCTGCGCTATGAGATTGAGCATCCCGTGGTCAACGACAAGGATTTCGTCATATGGCAGCAGTACGGCGCGCGCGCCTGGCCCACGCTGATGTTCATAGACCCCGAGGGCAAGGTGCTGGGCAAGCACGAAGGCGAAATTGACGCCGCTATGTTCGACGGGCTAATCGCTAAGATGATGAATGAGTTCGACGAGCACGCCGTGCTGGACACCACGCCGATACGCCTCAACTTGGAAAAAGACAAAGAATGGGAGCGACCGCTCTCGTTCCCGGGCAAGGTTCTTGCGGACGAAGCATCCGACAGGCTGTTCATAGCCGACTCCAACCACAACCGCATCGTGGTAACCACCCTGTACGGTGATGTGCTTCACACCATCGGCAGCGGCGAGCATGGACTACGCGACGGTGGCTTCGACGATGCCCTGTTCCACGACCCGCAGGGCATGGCACTCGATGGCGATACGCTCTATGTAGCGGACACGAAGAACCACGCCATACGCCGAATAGACATACCAAACCAAAGCGTAAAGACCATCGCCGGCACGGGCGAACAGGCTCGGATGTTCCACCGAGGCGGCAATGCCCGCTTCGTGTCGCTCAACTCCCCTTGGGACTTGGAACTCAACGGCGGCACGCTATACATCGCCATGGCCGGCTTCCACCAGATTTGGAGCCTCGACCTGACATCCCAAGAGGCGCGCCCATACGCCGGCAACGGGCGTGAGCGCATCGCTGACGGCAGCCTGTCCCGTGCAGAACTTGCCCAGCCCAGCGGCATCGTATCCGACGGACACAAGCTATACTTCACCGACAGCGAAACCAGCGCCGTCCGTTCAGCTGACTTAAACGGCAATAACAGCGTGAACACCATCGTGGGGCTACATCTGTTCGAGTTCGGGGATGTTGACGGCACAGGCAACGAAGTGCGCTTGCAGCACCCTATCGGCATCGAATTACACGAAGGCATTCTATACATTGCCGACACCTACAACAACAAGATCAAGTGCATCGACCCCGCCACACGAACCGCCTCCTCCTATCTCGGCATTGGTGCACCGGGACACGAAGACGGAGTCGGTGCGTTCGCCCAATTCCACGAACCCGCCGGGCTTAGCATTGCTCGCGGCAAGCTCTACATCGCCGATACGAACAATCACGCCATCCGAATCGCATCGTTGGACACGAAAGAGGTCAGCACGCTGGAACTGACAGGACTGTAACACAAGCATATTCGAGCGCCCGAGTGCAAGGATACAACAGTGCCCGTGTTATGCAGTCGGAGCTTTTGACCGCCGCCAACTAACCGCCCGCTGACGGCACATTTAGAAAACCTAAACGCTAAATGACCTCATGGCACATCTGGAAAATCTAAAATGCCCAACCGCCTTATCAACGAAACCAGCCCCTACTTGTTGCAGCACGCCCACAATCCGGTGGACTGGTACCCTTGGGGCAACGAAGCCCTACGGCGCGCCGCAGCCGAGGATAAGCCCATTCTGCTCAGCGTGGGCTACTCTGCCTGCCACTGGTGCCATGTGATGGAGCGTGAGTCTTTCGAAGACCCTGCAATATCCGCTCTGATGAACGAGCGTTTCGTCAACATCAAGGTCGACCGCGAAGAGCGCCCAGACATCGATTCCATCTACATGACGGCGGTGCAAGCCATCAGCGGTCACGGCGGATGGCCTATGACCGTGTTCCTGACGCCGGACGGGAAGCCGTTCTACGGCGGCACATACTTCCCGCCCGAAGACCGAGGCGGCATGCCGAGCTTCCCGCGCATACTCGCTGCAATTGCGGACGCATACACCGAGCGGCGCGGCGACATACTGCAAACCACAGAGCAGCTGCTCGATCGCATGCGCCGTATGTCCGGCAACATCGCCGAACCGCAAGTGGAGCCGCTGACTGCGGATATAATGCGTCAGTCCGCACAAGCCATCGCATCGGACTTCGACGAGCGGCACGGTGGCATCGGCATGCAGCCCAAGTTTCCTCAACCCATGACCTATGAGTTCCTGCTGCGCCACTATCTCCGCACCGAAGACCCCAACGCATTGGACATGGTGGAACTGACGCTCGACCGAATGGCGCTCGGCGGTATCTACGACCAGATAGGCGGCGGCTTCCACAGATACTCCACCGACACCTTTTGGCTTGTACCGCACTTCGAGAAGATGCTCTACGACAACGCACTGCTCGCCCGCCTGTATCTGCACGCCTATCAGGTAACAGGCAAGCCCTTGTATCGGCGCATCGTGGAAGAGACGCTAGACTATGTGCTGCGCGAGATGACCTCGCCCGATGGCGGCTTCTACTCAGCGCAGGATGCAGACAGTGAGGGTGTGGAGGGCAAGTTCTTCATATGGCTGCCCCAGGAAATCACCGCTGCACTGGGCGACGATGACGGCGAAATCGTCAACCGCTACTACGGCGTTACGCCCTATGGCAACTTCGAGGGTCGCAACATCCTGCGCGTAGCCATGGACGCAGCCAACCTTGCGCGGGATGAGGGCATGGACGCAGCCGAGTTCGGGGCGCTGATACGGCGCGCCAAATCGAGGCTGCTAGCCGAGCGCACCAAACGCATCGCCCCTGCCCTAGACGACAAGACGCTCACCGCTTGGAACGGGCTGATGCTTGCTGCTTTCGCCGAAGCCGCCGCCGTGCTGAACCGCACCGACTACGCCGACGCTGCCAAGCGCAACGCCGCCTTCTTGATGACGAACATGTTCCGCAACGGTAGGCTGCTCCGCACATACAAGGATGGCGAAGCGAAACTCAACGGCTACTTGGAAGACTACGCATTCCTGATAGACGGACTGCTTGCGCTGCACGAGTTGGATTTCAACCGCAGCACGCTCGACACCGCCATAGCGTTGGGCGATGCGATGGTCGACCTGTTTTGGGAAGAGACATCCGGGCAGTTCTATGACACGGGCACAGACCATGAGCAGTTGGTGATGCGCGCCAGGGACATCACGGACAACGCCATCCCATGTGGCAGCTCGATGGCGGTATCCGTGTTGCTGCGCCTCGCGGTAATCAAGGGGGACACTAGGCTTGCGAATATCGCCAGCACCTCCCTGCGCTCGATGCGCTCCCTGATGACGCGCTTCCCGTCCGCTGCCGGACACTGGCTTGGCGCTCTAGACTTCTACCTGTCGCAGCCGAAGGAAGTGGTCATCGTGGGCAGCCCTGCCGACGCCGCAACAAGGGATCTCGCCAGCGAGGTGTTTCGGCAATACATCCCCAACCGCATCCTGCTGGGCAGCGACGGCACCCCCGAGCCGTCGGAGGGATTGCCCATGCTCGCCAACCGGACCATGCTCGACGGCAAGGCTACGGCGTATGTGTGCGAGAACTATGTGTGCAACCTGCCAGTTACCGATGCGCCCGCACTTGCGCGCCAGCTTTCGCTCTAACACACATCCACATTTCCGATGCGACTAGCGGTCATTCCAATGATGTGTATGGCTCGCCGTGCCCAACGAAACACTCCGTTACAGACTTGCGCTTGCCCACTCTATGTGCACGCTTGACGGATTTTCTCTCGGCTGATGCGCCTAATGTGCCCGGTTATATACCGCTTTATCGTTTTGCTTTAATTGCGCCCATACCGCCGCTCTGTTAAGGCGTTCTTGTCCCAAGCGCTCGTAAACCACAATATTCTGAATTGGAACAACGCTTTTAGCGTGTAATTTTGCTAAAAACAATACCCAATTTATTGACTACATCTGCACATTGTGTATCATATCCTTGCTTCTTATGAGAAGTGTTACACTTTTGCCTATGACAACAACGAATCGGAGTGTGGGTATGGCGGTGTCTCCAACGGAGCGTATCGTCATCGATGTGCGTAACCTATCCAAGCTCTACGGCGACATCCGCGCAGTGGACGATGTGTCGTTCAGTGTGGAGCGCGGCGAGGTGTTCGGCATACTGGGGCCTAACGGCGCAGGCAAGACCACCACGCTAGAATGCATCGAGGGGCTGACCCAGCCGACGGGCGGCAGCACAACCGTGCTTGGCATCGACACGCTCCGAGATGTCGAGCGCGTCAAGCAGCGTATCGGCGTCCAACTGCAGGCGTCCGCTTACTTCGACCATCTGACGCTTGCCGAAATCTTGGATATTTTCAGCAGGTTCTATGAGAAACGCGTGCCACCGGACATGCTGCTAGAACGCGTGAACTTGCAGGAGCGTGCAGGCACAGCAGTCAACAAACTCTCCGGCGGGCAGCAGCAGCGCTTCTCCATCGCAGCGGCGCTCGTCAACGACCCCGATGTGGTGTTTCTCGACGAACCCACGACCGGGCTTGACCCCCAAGCGCGCCGCAGCCTATGGGGCTTCATCCGTCAGATGAACGACGACGGCACGACCGTCGTGCTCACCACCCACTATATGGAAGAAGCCGAGTTTCTGTGCCACCGTGTCGCCATAATGGACCAAGGGCGCATTGTGGCTATGGACACGCCTGCCAATCTCATACGCACCCTGCCCTCACCCTACGAGGTGCGCATCGCTATCGCCGAACGGGACAGCGACGCAGAAGTGTCCGGCTTGGAGCACCTCGCCGGCGTGGATGAGGTCATAGCCGACGGCGGTGGCATATACCGCCTGCGATGTTCGGACGCTTCCAAAACCGTGTCCGAGCTGATGGCTTGGGCAGCCGCAGGCGGCGTGTCGCCCACGCACCTTGAAGTGGTGCCCTCAAACCTCGAGGATGTATTTCTAGCCATTACCGGACGCGCGCTTCGGGATTAGGAACGCCAATTTGATACTTTTGCATCTCACCATCGCCAACCTGAAGATGAGAATCAGAAATCGCCAAGCCATCTTTTGGGCGATAGCATTTCCCCTCATATTCGTGCTGGTGTTCGGCATATTCTTCCGCGACCGGGATTCCACGGCAACGGCTGCGGTGATAGATTACGCAGGCGATGACCTGTCGCGCCGCATCCAATCCGAGTTGGAGCAAACCGAAGGGTTGCGCCTGACCACCGTCGATAGCGAAGCGCAGGGGCGTGAGAGCGTGGCAGACGGCAGCATCAGCGTGCTGGTCATACTGCCTGAGGGACTAGAGGCGACGGCGTCTGCGAATCCACCCGCTCAAATAGGCGTGGTCTATGATGATGCCAACCCGTTCGGCGGGCTGGTCGTCGCCGTCATCGGAAGCTTCGTCTCCCGCGCCAATCTACAGATTGCACAGATCCAACCCGCCCTTGCCATCCAACCCGAAGGTGTAACCCGCCAACAGATAAGCTACTTTGACTTTCTAATGCCCGGTCTTGCCATTTGGGGAGTGATGAGCTTCTCAGTGATTGGGCTTGCGACCACCATAACCACCTACCGCGAGCAGAAGATACTGCTGAGGATACAGGCGACGCCTCTGCCCGTAAGCGTGTTCTTCATGGCGCAGGTACTGGCGCATCTCATCATATCGCTGGTACAGGTCGCCATCATAATGAGCATCGGAGTGCTGATATTCGGCGCTGAAGTACGCGGGAACTTCCTGTACTTGGCGATAATCGTAATCATAGCCAACCTCGTGTTCCTAAACCTCGGCTTCATCGTGGCAGCGTACTCGCGGACGGTGCAAGCGGCAAGTGGGCTTGGCAACGCCGTTGTGCTGCCGATTATGTTCTTCTCCGGCGTGTTCTTCCCCACCGATGATCTGCCAGTCATCCTGAAATACGCCGTGGACTTTCTGCCATTATCGCCGGTGATGGCAGCGACGCGCGGCGTGGTGCTGGAAGCAAGGCCGCTCCTAGACTTTCCGATAGAGCTGGCAACCATCGCCGCGTGGTTCGTGCTGTCGGGGCTGATTGCGATACGCACATTTCGGTTCAGAAATGCAGGCTAGATTCATCGCCATATCCTACCCCGTTAGGTGTGGCTCTGATAAGCGTTTTGATTTGCAGGTATTGCCGAAATCCTTTAACATCATTGCAAGGAACTAGGCGCAGCGAAGGACAGGACGCAAGTGGCTCTGGAAATGAGCATCGTTAACGAGCTTAGGGCGATTGTGGGCGATGAGCATGTAGTCCACAAGCCTGAAGACCTCATCGTGTATGAGTACGACGGGTCGGTTGACAAGGCGATGCCGACGGTCGTGGTAGTGCCCGACGGCGCAGACGAGGTGGCGGCGGTGGTGCGACTCGCCCGCAAGCACGATGTCCCAATTGTGGCGCGCGGCGCAGGCACCGGGCTTAGCGGCGGCTCCGTGGCGCAAGTGGGCGGCATCGTCATCTCTCTCACGCGCATGACACGCATCCTCGATGTGGATGTGGAAAACCGCATCGCGGTGGTGGAGCCGGGCGTCATCAACCTGCACCTGACCGAGCATGTGTCGCAATATGGGCTGTGCTACGCACCCGACCCGTCTAGCCAGCGCGCCTGCACCATCGGCGGGAATGTGGCTGAGAACTCCGGGGGGCCACACTGCTTGGCATACGGCGTTACCACGAACCATGTGCTGGGAATGGAGGTCGTACTGGCAGACGGCAGTGTACATTGGGTCGGAGGCAGCGCGCGGGAGTTGCCGGGATATGACTTGCGCGGCATCATCATCGGCTCTGAGGGGACACTCGCTATTGTTACGAAGGTCATCGTGCGGCTGCTGCGCCAGCCCGAAGCCGTCAAGACACTGCTGGCTGTGTTCCGTGAACTAGACCACGCGAGCGCTGCGGTATCGGGCATCATTGCCGCTGGTATCGTCCCCGCCGCAATCGAGATGATGGACGATCTGTGCATCCGAGCGGTGGAGCCTGCGGTAAATGCCGGCTATCCCGCCGACGCCGGTGCCGTGCTGCTCGTTGAAGTCGAGGGGCTTGCCGAGTCGGTGGAAGAAGAGGTCGAAGAGATAGAGAATGTGTGCAACGAATTCGACCCCATAGAGATTCGCACTGCGACGGACGCCGAAGCGCGTGAACGCCTGTGGGCTGGGCGCAAGGGAGTGTTGGGGGCGCTGGGACGGCTTGCGCCAAACTACCTGCTTGTGGACGGCACAGTGCCGCGCACCAATCTAGTGGAGGTGCTGTCGCAAATACGAGAACTTTCCCAACGAAGCGGGTATCCGATTGCGAACCTGCTGCACGCCGGCGACGGAAACCTCCATCCTTCGGTGCTGTTCGACGAGCGCAAGCCCGGAGACACCGAGAACGCCCTCGCCATTGGCGGCGAAATCCTCAAGATGTGCATCGACGCCGGCGGCGTGCTGTCCGGTGAGCACGGCATCGGCTTGGAGAAGCAAGATCATATGCCGCTGATGTTCAACGACGACGACATGGAGGCTATGGCGCGGCTCAAGCCGGCGTTTGACACGCGCGATATGCTGAACCCCGCCAAGATATTCCCCACCGGCGCATCCTGCAATGAGGTCGCATTCGCTGGCGCTGTGATGCGGGCGGGGCCGGGCGTTTGGATTTAGCCGCCGCATACTATGTCAGCTGAACGCAACTCTCCCCTACACTCCCACGCCGACGATGTGTTCCGTAATGCCGTCGACAACGCAATAGTGCGAAACGGAGTTGCAGCGGACGCCATAGATGGCATCGTCCCTGCTGTGACCCTTGCACCTCGCAGTCTCGAAGAGCTGGGAGCAGTTACAATGGCGGCAAACAGCGCAGGCTTGGTGATTGCGCCGCGCGGTGGTGGCACGCAGCTTGGGCTTGGCAACGCCTTGTTGCGACTAGATGCCGTAGTGGACATGCGGGCGTTCAACGAGGTCGTGCAGCACAACGCCGCAGACTTGACCCTAGTCGTGCAAGCAGGCATAACGCTGGCAGAACTACACAAAACCCTTGCGAAACAGCGGCAGTTCTTGCCACTGGACGCACCCTTACCCCATCGTGCCACCATCGGCGGCACGCTTGCAACGGGCGTCAGTGGTCCGCTTAGGTGGCACTACGGCAGCGCGCGCGACCTCGTGATTGGGATGCAGGTCATGCAAGCGGACGGCAGGCTTACGCGCAGCGGCGGACAGGTGGTCAAGAATGTAAGCGGCTATGACATGGCGCGCCTGCATGTGGGCGGGATTGGCTCGCTCGGCATCATAACAGAGGTTGCGTTCAAACTGACGCCGATGCCGCGCGATGAGACCACATTCGTTGTGCGTTATGATTCGCTTGCCGAATGCTTGAACTGCGCCCTTGTGGTATTCAACAGCGGTGTGATACCGCTCGCCATGACCGCATACGACAGTAGCGTTGCGGCTCGTATTCACAGCGATGATTTCGGTGGTAGCACCGCTACGCTTGCGATAAGGCTAGGCGGACGCCCCCGTACCCTCGAGCGTATGGAGCATGAAACGCTGCTGATGTTCGAGCGAAGTGGCGGCGTTGCCGACCGCTTGGATGGCGATGATGCACTGACATTCTGGGAACGGCTCGCGGATTTCGGGTGGGACGATGAGGGGGACGCCTCACCGGTAATGTCTGCGCGCATATCGGCGCTGCCGAACAAGGTCGCCGACATTATGGGCAGCCTATCACAGAGCGGCGCTTCGGTGGTGTCGCAGGCGGGGTATGGTATGCTGAACGCACACTGGTGGGACGACGGTATTGGCGATGATGCGCTTGCTGCGATTTTGCGGGACGCGCGGGAAACAGCGCACAATATCGGCGGGACGCTCATCGTAGAGCGCGCCCCGTTGGCAGTGAAAGCCAACATCGATGCGTGGGACGACGCCGGCGGACTAATAAGCATCATGCGTGGGCTGAAGCAGCAGTACGACCCCAACGGCGTCATCAACCCGAACCGTTTCGTAGGAGGCATCTGATGAGACCCGCGGCTGAGGACACGCAGCACGGCTCACCTGCCCCTGTTTCGTTATTTGCAGGGCCAGATGCGCCGGACGAGTCCGAACTGTACAAGTGCGTCCATTGCGGGTTCTGCTTGCAAGCCTGCCCCACTTATGTGGAAACTGGGCTTGAAGCGGAGTCGCCGCGTGGCAGGATAGCCCTGATGAAGGCGGTGAACGAAGGGCGCATCCCTATCACCGACTCTGTGATGGGGCATTGGGACTTGTGCATACAGTGCCGCGCCTGCGAAGTGGCGTGTCCGTCCGGCGTGCCATATGGCAGCCTGATTGAGGCAACTATGCGTCAAGTTGCGCCGCTCCGCAAGCCCGGTCTGTTCACACGGCTGATGTCGGCGCTGGCACTGCGCGGGATTGTGCCGCACCAAGCTCGGCTGTCCATGGTCGTCGGTGGAATGCGGCTGTATCAGCGTAGCGGGCTGCAGCGGGTGATACGCAAATCGGGTGTGCTGCCGCGCAAACTGGGTGAGTTGGAAGACTCGCTGCCACACCTGCCGGGAGGTGCATTCAAGGCGCGTGGGCAGGTGTACGCCGCACAAGGTGAGCGGCGGATGCGCGTGGCGCTGCTGGCAGGCTGCGTTATGCCGCTCGTGAACGGGCCGCAGATGGACGCCGTGGTTCGTGTCCTGCAACGCAACGGCTGCGAAGTAGTGGCTACACGGGGACAAGGCTGCTGTGGGGCTATCAACTCGCATGTGGGCGACCTAGACACCACACGACGGCTTGCCAAGCGCAACATAGACGCATTCTTGGCAGACGGCGTGGACGCCGTAGTGGTGGCATCGGCTGGCTGCGGCGCACGGATGAAAGAGTACGGGCATCTGCTGCGGCGTGATGCTGAGTATGCTGCTAAATCTGAGGCGTTCAGCCAAAATGTGAAGGACATTCACGAATTTCTGGTGGATTTGCCATTCATACCGCCAACGGCGAGTCTGCCCTATCGCGTTACATATCAAGACTCGTGCCATCTGTCCAATGCCCAGCGCATCACCGCTGCTCCGAGACAGCTGCTGCGCTCCATTCCGGGCGTGGAGTTTGTGGAGCTTTCCAATGCGTCCAAGTGCTGCGGCGCAGGCGGAACATACACCATCACGGAGCGGGAGTTCTCGATGCGTGTGCTAGACACGAAGATGCGAGCGGTGCGCCAGACACGGGCGGATGTGGTAGCAACGGCTAATCCGGGCTGCCTGCTGCAAATGCAGTATGGAGCGCAAGAGCGGGAGATGCCGCTCGAAGTGCGGTATGTTACGGACTTGCTGGACGAAGCATATTGGCTCGAAGCCCGATAGCGTGTCGCCCACCCCTCTATGCTGAAGGGATTCACGCACGGTAAGGCGTGGATCCCTTCAGCATTTTACACTGCGATGCTGCAAACTTTGTGTGCCAGCACAGCAGTGCCGAGCTTACGCGAAGAATTTACACCACAGGCGATGTGCCGCCGTCGATGTTGACCGCCACGCCGGTGATGTAGCTTGCGCGCTCGGACACGAGGAATGTAATCAGGTCCCCGGCTTCGCGTGCCTCGCCCACTCTGCCTACGGGGACGCGCTTGCCCATCTCTTCGTAGTATGCATCGAGCGTCAGGTCGGCGTCTTGCTCATGGGCGGCTTCGTAGCGGCGCTCGTGCTGACCGGCCTTGATAAGCCCAATGCAGACAGTGTTGACGAGGATGTTGTCAGCTGCGTAGTCCTTCGACATCTCTTTGGTGAGGGCGATGCCTGCTGCTCGGCTGACGGATGTGGGAACAGACGCCGCCGTTGGTGCCTTCCCGCCGGGCGTGGTGATGTTGACGATGCGACCGCCGCCATTGGCTTTCATCATGGGGATGGCGCGATTGGAACAGCGTATCGCCCCGAAGAGCTTCAGCTCCAGATCGTAGCGCCACACCTCGTCGGTTACATTCTCGAACAGGTTAGCGGCGGATGTACCGGCATTGTTGACGAGGATGTCCAGCTTCCCGTACTTCTCGGCTATGGCGTCGAAAAGGCTGTCCACATCCTCTTGCTTGGTAACATCGGCGGTAATCGGGGTAACTTCCCCGCCGACCTCGGCGCGGATTTCGGCGGCGGCGGCTTCCAGCACATCGGGTCGCCGCGCGCAGATGACCACATTAGCGCCTTCAGCGCAGAGCGAGGTCGCTGCTCCCTTGCCGATGCCGTCGCTCCCGCCCGTTACGAGCGCTACCTTGCCGGTTAGTCCCATATCCATACTATTGCGTTCTCCTTTACTGAGTGTGGTTTGCGGTATCTATTGTATGCCGATTGGGTGAAATTTGCACTTTATATGCCAAGCAGATGGCAAATGTTGTTTTGGATAGGTCTAGCCGATGTGCTAGCCGATGTGTGGTTGTGCTTCTGATAGCAGTCCTGATCCCCGTGTTACAACGCACAGCCACGATGGCTGCAATGCGATGATTGCAATAAGCAAGCCAAGCCATCGTCATACCGTGCCGCGCTGGGCGCGCTGTCTGAGGGCATGGTCGGCTAGGACTAGCGCCATCATAGACTCGACGATAGGCACAGCGCGTGGCAATACACAGGGGTCGTGCCTGCCCCTGCCTTGCAAGATAACTTCGTTGCCATCCACATCCACCGTTTGCTGCTCGCGCATTATGGTAGCGGTCGGCTTGAATGCGGCGCGGATGATGATGTTCTCACCGTTGCTAATACCGCCTTGTATGCCGCCGGAGTTGTTAGTACGGGTGCGGATGCGCCCATGTTCGCTGTAAAACGGATCGTTGTGCTGAGAGCCGGTGAGGGTCGTGCCCGCAAAGCCCGAGCCTACTTCAAAGCCCTTGCACGCCGGCATAGAGAGCACCGATTTGGCAAGGTCGGCCTCGAGTTTGTCGAAGACCGGTTCGCCGAGACCCGGCGGGACGCCACGCGCCACGCACTCCACGACACCGCCGAGGGAATCGCCATCCTTGCGCGCCTGTTTGATGCGCTCTATCATCTGCACAGCGATGTCTTGGTCGGGACAGCGGACGATGTTGGATTCCACATCTTGGGGCGATACGGTATTGGGGTCGATGGCTGCTTGAAGCGTCCACACCTGTTTGACATAGCCGACAATTTCCGTGCCAAATTCGCGCGCCAGCAGCTTCTTGGCGATAGCGCCCGCCGCCACGCGCCCGATGGTTTCGCGCGCGCTCGCTCTGCCCCCGCCCTTCCAGTTGCGGATGCCGTACTTGGCGTCATATGTGTAATCGGCGTGGGACGGCCGGTAGACGCGGCGCATATGGTCGTAGTCTTTGCTTCGGGCGTCGGAGTTCCACACGCCAATGAGGATGGGCGTACCTAGCGTTTCGCCATCGAAGACACCGGACAGGATTTCGGCTTGGTCGCCTTCCTTGCGTTGAGTGGAAATCTCGCTCTGACCCGGGCGACGGCGGTTGAGTTCGGCTTGGATTTCGTCCACAGACAGGGGAAGTTTCGGGGGGCAGCCATCTATGACGACGCCGATAGCGTCGCCGTGTGATTCGCCCCATGTGGTAATGCGGAATGCATGTCCGAAGGTGTTTCCCATACAAGCGTACCTCGCGATGCGGTTTTTGTCGTTTAAATGAGAACTTCTCATAAACCGCTTTTATTTTACACGGTCAATTTGACTCATCACACTTCCAGCCCTTGCCTTGCTTCCCTTACACTGCTCCTAATGTAAGGCAGGATTGCGGCATTCACATTAGCGATAGGCGAATATCTGCGTCCGGGAGTAAAGAAGTGCTGTGAATGTGCTACTACATCCTATCATTTAGGGGGTGTGGTGTGGTAGCATTATGTCATACCAAGAACGGGTCTGGGTTGAACACCTGCGAGTGCCTTCCGCTAGTCGGATGAGTGCCGCTTGCAGCCCAGGCCCATTTTCTTTTGGACGATAACATTGCTGCCGTCGGTTGGGACGCCCTCCATCCAACCCTTCTCCCATTCGAGAGCTAGGGGCTTCTTAGCTCCCATATTCGCTGTTGGATGAGAGCAGCCCCTCTGACTCTCACTTGCGGACACGACTGAAATGGGTATAGACTTGCCTATATGTCCGACACTTCCGATTCTAATTTACGCCGCCCGCCTGCAGCGATAAGTTCCAATGCTGCTGCGGGCGTATCTGTTGCTGCAGCACGAAACACCAGAGCGTCAGCCGCGCCATCCGCTCAGCGGAGAGTGGCTCCGCCGCGCTCATCCACGCCCACATCTGGCTGGCGCACCACCTTCAGTTCGCTTGGCAACCGCGATTTTTTCTATCTGTGGCTGGGCATGCTCGTGATGATGGCGGGCATGCAGATGCAGATGATTGCGCGCAGCTACCTCACATACGAACTCACCGGTTCGTCGTTTTTGTTAGGTGTGGTCAGCTCCGGGTTTGCGATTCCACTGCTTGCGCTGTCGCTGTTCGGCGGCGCATTCGCAGACAGGTTAGAGCGCAAGTACATCATCCAATTCGGGCAAGGCATGGCGGCACTGCTGTCCATCCTAATCGGCGTCGCAATACACTTGAATGTGGTGGCGTGGTATCACTTGTGGGTGGCGTCTATTTTACAAGGCAGCCTGTTCGCCTTCCTGATGCCGGCGCGCCAAGCCATTATCCCGCAGCTTGTGGGGCAAGACAAGGTGTCCAACGCAATGGCGCTGAACGCCGCCGCAATGAGTGCAATGACACTGCTTGCCCCTGCACTGGCGGGATGGGCGTACGCATATTTGGGCGCATACAATGTCTATTACATCATATCGTTATGCGCAATTGTGGCATTCTTGCTGTCCGGGCTGATACCCAAGACGGGTACCGGCGCAGCCCGTCGTCCTGCGCCCATGATTGGGGACATCGTGGCAGGGCTAATCTACATCCGCCGCAACCAGCTGGTGCTGGTTCTGCTGCTGATGGGGTTGGCGACATCACTGCTGGCGATGCCGTTTCGCTTCCTAATGCCGCTGTTCGTGGTGGATGTGTATCGGCTCGGGCCTGAGGCGATGGGGTTGCTGGTAACGATAATGGGCGGCGGCTCGCTTGCAGGGTCGCTCTTCATAGCGTCGCTGGGCAAGAGCCGCCGAGGGCTGCTGCTCATCATAGGCAGCTTCATGTCCGGCATTGCGCTGCTGCTCATCGCAGCCATCCCGCTGTACACGATAGCGGCGGCGTTGATGCTGCTATTGGGGCTTGGAGACGCCGGCAGACGCACGCTGAACCAGTCGCTCATAATGGAGGAAGTGGAAGACCGTTACCGCGGGCGCGTGATGAGCGTGTTCATGCTGAACTTTGGGCTGATGCCTTTGGGTGTGCTGCCCGCCGGCTCACTCGCCGAGCTGATCGGTGGGCCGCTAGTCGTGGGACTGCTCGCAGTCCTGCTGCTCGGCGTAACCACACTCATCCTTATGACACAGCGACGGTTGCGCGAAATGCCGTAGTAATGAGATGCGTGGATAATCTACCGTAGCGGTTGAGCAAGGCGCGCGCGATTACACAAGCAAATCGACAATGAGCGATTGTAGCCCCCGCTGTCTTGAACGCACAAGCGTATGCCACAAGAACGGAGGGCGTCCATTGTTCCGGTCTATCACAATTTATCGTTTCAATCCGCATCTGATGCGGTGTCAGACGAAGTGAAACGCTGCCCTACTCATCATGCACAGTACGGGAACTATTTGCAAGTATCATTGCGGAACGGTAGCGTTTCCATTCAGGTGGTCGAAGACAGAAGCCCCCTGCGTTGCAGTAGTACCAACAGGTTGTGAGGCGTCCACGCTGTGCCCATTCGCTCCCGACGCCTTATCTCTCGCTGAAACCGCTCCAACCGAGATGTGGTCTTGTATCTAAACTGACCAGTACCCAGATGCGCCAATCCCTTAACCAGCGCCTTCTTGCACCACATCAACCCACGACCACCCGTCAACTTCACTATCCGAGAAGCCAATTTCCTTGCCTCAGACAAGTCTTCTGACATCAGCAACTCTTTGGCTTCGTCCCAGCCCACCTCGCCTACCTTGCGCCTGTACTCCCGAAGCAGATGGAACTGGCATAGCTGATGGGCTGTGCCTCTGCCATAGACCATTCCTATGGCCTCTGCTATCGCTCTGTCCCCATCGCTCACTAGGTGGGCAGGCTGCCTTACTCCTCGCTTATAGGCTTCGGTCAGCGTGTCTTCCCAACTCCCGAACGACGCCATTACACCGCCTTTGTCATCCCGGAACACCTTCAATTCCTGCTTCCCACGACGAACACCCACCCACACTCCATCCATCTCCGCCACATCACCTTTCAGCTCAGGTCGCTCCAACTTCTCCTGCTTGATCCACTTGCACAAGGTGCTCTTGGCGAACCCATACATCTCTCCAACCTTGGCGTAACTCAACCCCATCGCCGCCAGTCTCACCGCCTCTTCGCGCGTTTTTTTGAGTACGACTTGCGGCGCTCCACATCGCCCACTAGCTCCATACCGCTCTGCATATCTCCGCACTTCCCGCATCTGAACACGGGCATTGCCAAGTTCACTGCGCCATACTTGGTGATGAGTGTGCGACGATAGCTGTGATGGCGTGCCATCGCTAGGTCGCAGGCTTTGCACATCGGCTTGTAGAGCATCAGCGCATCTTGAAGTGTGTCTTGTATTTCCTGTGTAACGGTCTTTTCTGCTTGCTCTTCCAGTCGGTATAGCATACCCATTCGGTTACCCCCTCTGATGATGGCTTATGCCTCATTCTACAACTCGACCACCTGAATGGAAACGCTATCTGCGGAACTTATCGTTTCAATCTGCATCCTGATGCGGTGTCAGACGAAGTGAAACGCTGCTCTGTCCATGCGTAGTGGGCTATGCGCAACGGGGGAACTATTTGCAAGTATCGGTTTGGAGATGAATGATGAACGGCCCGGAGACTATCTTGGACGGGAACACATAGGTCTCAAGGGTTCCTGTTTCGCCGGGTGCTGCCAAGGTGAAAATCCAATTGTCGCGCGTGGCGACCGGCTCAGCAACCTCTACTGAGCTCAGCAGATTGGCGATGATGGTGTTGCTCTTGCCGCCGCAAATGTTCAGCACTTCGCGCTCGATGAGGGCACGCGCTTCGGGTTCAGATAATTCGGTGGACACATTAGGCAGACATGCCATCAATCCGCAGGTCAACAACGCTAGAGTCAGTAGAGTTCGCTTCATTCATTCGCTCTCGTACAACGATTAATATCCTGCAAATTATGCCACTACAATGCGCTTGCGATATGCAAGGCTTGCATAATCGAGTTAGGGGTGAATATACACATAATTACCGTATCAGGTTTGGCAGGAATGCACAATCAGTTTAGGTCTACAATTGCAGGCGCAGCCCTGTGCTGGGCGACAAGCGCCGAGCGTTCAGGGCTGCGGTGTGCTGTGGGCGTATGCTGCCCTACTTGGCATTGTCCGTCTGCATTTCCACGGCGATTGCCTCCACTTCGGCGACCTTCTCCGCAAGCACAGCGGGGTTCAGGCGCGCGGCGTGGTCCGCATAGCCGGCGCGCTCTAGCATAGGCGCTAGCTTCCCGCCCTTAAACAGGTTCAGCGCCCAGTCTAGCGGGTCAGGCGTTGCGGTGGTGTCTAGGTAGAGGCGCTGGTTCTTGGCGCGCGGGCCATAGTGGTAGTGCGGCGCACGCTCGAAGCAGTCGAATGTGAGCAGTTCCAGCTCCTCGCTGCCCACATCGCCCAGCACATGGATTGCAACGCCGCGGTCATTGGCGAGTTCGCGGAACTCGATGCCGAAGCGGACGGGACCGGCTTCGACGATGGCGTCGCCGCGGTCGTGGAAGACGATGCGGCGTCCGTCGCGCGCCATCTGCTTAGCAGTAGTTGTGAGTTCATCTAGTGCGGGGCGCAGGGCGTCCATGTCGATGCTGTCAGCCAGATCCTCATATCCCGCGCGGCGCACCATCGCCGGCAGATTCTCATTGAGCTGGTTGAGCGTCCAGTCGAGCGAATCGCCCTCAGTCGTCTTGTCCAGCATCAAGCGGGTGTTGCGCTTTTCCGGGCCGTAGTGGTAGTGCGGTTCGTGGTCAAAGCAGTCGAACCGCAGCAGCTCAACCTCTTCGCCATCTACCTCGCCCAGCGCATGCAGGCACACGCCTTGGTCGGACAGCAGATCGCGATACTCCAATCCGAACTTGATGCTGCCCTCTCCGATAATCACATCGCCTCGTTCAGCCATAACGAAACCTCCGTCGTTCATCATCCCCAGTGTCTCTTGCTGCGATTATAGCGCTAATCACCACTTGCGTAAACACCGACTTGATTAGGGTATTCTCAATCAACGGCGGGAAAACCCCTCTCCCCAATGAAGCATGGGAATCGTTCAAACTGCATTTGCACTCTGTTGTGCAGCATATACAATAGCCCACATGCAGTAACTAGAGACGGGCGAATGGCTTGGCATGAACGAATGAGAGCAATTGAAGCGCCGACGCAATGACCCACAACATAGCGTCGAAGAGATTTGGAGAGAGAAGATGCGACTTAAGGGCAAGACGGCAATCATCACCGGGGCGGCGAGCGGCATGGGCGCTGAGGAAGCGCTGCTGTTTGCGCGAGAGGGCGCTAATGTGGTGATTGCCGATATGTTGGACGAGCAGGCGCAGCAGGTGGCAGCCGAAATAGCCGATGCGGGTGGCGCTGCCTGCTACATCCGCACCGATGTTACCAGCGAATCCGACTGGGAAAACCTCATCAGTGAAACCATCGCGCGCTATGGCGGTCTGGACATCCTCGTGAACAACGCCGGCGTGAACACCTCGCAAGATGCGGGCACTGTGAACATCGATGGCTGGAAATGGATTATGGATGTGAATGCGATGGGGGTGTATTTGGGAACAGAGCATGCGATTAAGCATATGCGAACGGCGGGCGGCGGCTCAATCGTGAACATCGCATCCATCGCAAGCTTCATTGGGAGTGAGGGGTTACAGCATCCCGCATATGCCGCATCCAAAGCGGCTGTCCACATCTTCACGAAGGTGATGGCAGTACGGTATGGCCCGGAGGGCATACGCGTTAACTCGGTGCATCCCGGGTTTATGCCGCCTATGCGCACAGCAGCGGTGAGTCCCGCAGCGCGCGAGACACAGATCCGCCTGACCCCGCTGCGCCGAGCCGGAGAGCCTATCGAGGTCGCCTACGGGGTGCTGTTCTTGGCGTCGGACGAGGCTTCGTTCATCACCGGGACGGAACTAGTAATCGACGGCGGTTTCATCGCACAATAGGGCGTGGAGTTTCAGCGCAAGGCGCGCATCACGCCCACGAGCAAGTAGCCGTCGCTCCCATCCTCATGCACCGGATACGGCAGCCTTTCGGCGCTGAAGCCCTCGTCCTCCATCAGCGACAGCCAAGTGTGGATGGAAAAGATGCCGGTAATGTGGCGATCTTCCTCGACACGCACACTGCCGTCAGCGTTCTTTATGAAGTATATGAACACGGATTCGAGGGCGTTGTCGTCTGGGTTAGGGTCGTGGTCGAACTCCACGGAACCGAACTCGGGCGATGCATCCCGTCTCACGCGCGCTGATATTTGCGTGCCGGGATAGGTCTCTGTGAACCAGTCGGGTGCCATTATCAGCACGCCGCCCGCTGACAAGTGCGCCCGTGCCGTCCGCAGCGTAGCCCGTATGTCATCCTCGCTCATCAGGTAGCACACCGCATCGTGGATGAGCACGGCATCAAAGCGCTCACCCAACCGGACGCTCCGCATATCGCCCAAACGGTGCTGTACGGTGGGATTGAGCGCGCGCGAGTTTGCGAGCATCTTGTCGGACAGATCGACGGCGTAAGCGTCGTGGTCTGGTTCAGCCTGAGCGCAGGTGCAATCGACATCCGGTGAGCGTGGAACGGAGCAGCCGGGATACAGGATATGGTGCAGGTTGTTGCCACCACCAACGCCCAACTCCAAGATGCGATGCCGTCCCTCACCAAGTTTGGCGCTCAGCGCATCACGCCAGTATTTTGCCTCTACTTCGTAGTCGGAGTGATGGCTTATGAGCTGCCAAAGATGAGCGAAGTCGTCGTACATTCGATGCATGTGGTGCACTCGATATATTTAAATGGTGATGTGGTGCCGAGGAAGGGACTCGAACCCCCACTCTCTCTCGAGAAGCGGATTTTAAGTCCGCCGCGTCTACCATTCCGCCACCTCGGCAGCATCCGCATGAAAACGAGCACAGCCGCACGAGCCTGCAAATCTATTGTAGCACAGCCGCACAGCCGACATTAGAAAGTCGATGCGCATATGTGCATCTCCACCACTTCAACGCAAGAGCGGGCGAAGCATCGTAGCTCCACCCGCTCTTTGAAGCCCTACCTTGTGGGCTATATGAACAGCGGTGCGAACACCAGCGCAACGATGGACATCAGCTTGATAAGGATGTTCAGCGCAGGGCCGGATGTGTCCTTAAACGGATCGCCCACGGTGTCGCCCACTACGGCGGCAGCGTGGTTGTCTGACCCTTTCCCGCCCAGATTGCCGGCTTCTATGTACTTCTTTGCGTTGTCCCAAGAGCCGCCGGCGTTAGCCATCATGATGGCGAGCAGGAAGCCAGTGGCGATTGCGCCAATGAGCAGCCCGCCAAGCGCAGCCGCTCCAAGCACCGCTCCGACCACAACGGGCACGATTACCGCCAGCAGACCGGGCAACACCATCTCGCGCATCGCCCCGTTGGTGCTGATTGCCACGGCGCGAGCGTAGTCGGCGTTCGCCGTGCCTTCCAGCAAGCCAGTGATTTCGCGGAACTGACGGCGCACCTCTTGCACCATAGCATTTGCGGCTCTGCCAACGGCTTGCATCGTGAGCGCCGCAAACAGGAACGGCATCGTCGCCCCGAGGATAAGCCCCATCAGCACATTGATGTTAAGCAGATCGAACGCCTTCACATCTACCACTTGCGAATACGCCGCCATTAGCGCAAGCGCAGTCAGCACCGCTGAGCCGATGGCGAAGCCCTTCCCCGTAGCAGCAGTGGTGTTGCCAAGCGAGTCGAGGGCGTCCGTGCGTTCGCGCACCTCCGGGTCTAGATGAGCCTGCTCCGCGATGCCTCCGGCGTTGTCTGCCACCGGGCCATAGGCGTCTGTCGCAAGCGTTATGCCTAGCGTGGACAGCATCCCGACCGCCGCAAGCGCAACGCCGTATGTGCCGGCTATCCAGTAGGTCAGCCCCATCGCTGCCACCACCACCAGCCCCGGTATCAGGGTGCTGAGCATTCCCAAGCCAAGCCCGCCAATGATAACCGTTGCGGGCCCAGTTTCGGCTTGTTCGGCAAGTCTCTTGGTAGGGTTGAACTCGAACGATGTGTAGTACTCCGACGATGTGCCGATAATCTGTCCGGCTACAAGCCCGATTAGCACCACCCAAAAGAGCCTAAAGTCCAGCCCCAGAACGGCTATCGCAACCCCAGTGCCTATCAACACAAGCAGTCCCGCCGCCAAGATACCGGTTCGCAGCGACCACAGAAGCCTGCCCATGTCTGCGTTTTCGCCAGTGCGGACAAGAAATGTCCCTAGTATGGAAGCGAAGATGCCGATAGCGGCGACGAGTATCGGCAGCATGAACAGCGATGCGTCGAACCCTTTCGGGGAAGCCAGACTCAGGGCAGCAGCGCCAACCGCACCCAACGCGATTGTGGCGATGATTGAACCTACATAGCTCTCGAACAGGTCTGCGCCCATGCCTGCCACATCGCCCACATTGTCGCCCACATTGTCGGCGACAGTTGCGGGATTGCGCGGGTCATCCTCGGGGATACCCTGCTCCACCTTGCCCACAAGGTCTGCGCCCACATCGGCGGCTTTCGTGTATATGCCTCCGCCCACACGAGCGAAAAGAGCGATGGATGACGCTCCAAAGCCGAAGCCCGCAACGATGTGTATGTCCCTGAACAGGAGGTACAGGAGGGACACGCCTATCAGCCCAATGCCAACGACGGATATTCCCATCACTGTGCCGCTGTTGAATGCCACACGCAGCGCCGGGTTCAATCCCTGCTGCGCCTTGACTGCGGTTCGGGTGTTGGCGCGCACCGCTATGTTCATCCCGATAAAGCCCGCAAGCCCGGAGCCTATAGCGCCGATGAGATACGCTATTGCGGTGGACGGAAACCCATTGTTCTCGCCTATGCGCCCGGTGATGTCAAAGTCTATGAACACCGCCAAGATAATCGCTACCACGACCACGAACACCGCTAACAGCGTGTATTCACGCGTCAAGAACGCCATAGCGCCTTCCTGTATGGCACGCCCGATGAACCTGATTTCCTCGCTGCCTTGATCTTGCTGCATCACATTCCACGCCAGATATAGCGCAAATGCGAGCGCCACAATGCCCGCAGCCACGGCGATGAGTATTATCTCCAAGTTAACCTCCATCGTAGAACATCATAAAAAATAGTCTCCCTATACAGGGAGACCTTATGTCAGCAATCGCAGAACATTTTCGTCAAAAAACTTAACACAATGGTAACTTGCCGGTCAAGTTTGATAAGGCAAGTGTCCTCACGCAGACATTGAGAGAAAGCAGCCCTTCCCTCGCCAATTGCCAGCCTTGTCGCCCCTCAAAAACATAGCCGGCCCAATGACATGCACCCATGCACCGTTTCTGTGAGCACTAGCGCGGCGGCGAAGCATCATGCTACCGGGCGGCGTTGATGCGGTTCACCAGATCGTATGCTGCGGCAGCGGGATCGTCGGCGTGGGTAACGGCGCTGACAACGCAGATGCAGTCCGCCCCGGCGCGGGCTACTTGACCGATATTCTCGGCGCTGATGCCGCCAATCGCAACTATGGGCTGCGACACCATAGACTTGACCTTGCTTATCGTCTCAATCCCTAAGGGGGTTCGTCCTATCTTGCCCATTGTGGCTGTGCGATACACTGCGCCCACGGCTATGTAGTCTGCCCCTTGTTGATGGGATTCGAGCGCTTCCGTCAAGCCATTGTTGGAGCGCCCTACGATTTGGCTTGTGGCTAACACGCTGCGCACCTTCTGCACCGGCAGGTCGGACTGTCCCACATGAAGCCCGTGTGCGCCGCACGAAGCGGCAAGGTCTGCATCGTCATTGACAATGAAGAGCGCTTTGTACGCCTCGCAGACAGCCTTGATTCCGCGCGCCGTGCCTAGCACCTCGCCTTTGTCGCGCGTCTTGTCCCGAAGCTGGATGACATTCGCCCCACCCCTCAATGCTTCGGTAGCCACTTTCAGCACATCCCTGCCCCGAGTAGACCCAGGATCGACAATCACATAAAGTCCCTTGATGCGTGTGGCAACATCGGCTCGGATTTCGCCAGACACTTGCTGCTGAGTGCGGTTCAGCACCATTCGTGCGCGGCGAATCCAGCTGGGCTGCAGTAGAATAGCATCGCCATCTTGATGCACAGATTCGATCACATTCAGCGATGCGTTCATCGACGCAACAACTTTCAGCGCAAGATCGCGGGAATCTTCCGACAGGCGTGAATAGTCATTTCGGCGCTTCCTCAGTTGGTCGCGGGGTAGGTCATCTGCATCGGCAAACGGCATCGCTTCCCGCAGCATCTTGATGTCGGCGTGCAGCCCAATCGGGGTGGTTACGAACGCCTCAAGCAGGCGGATGTGCTCAATCAACGACCTAATCTGAATTGAGATGAACGGACTCATTTACTTTCCACCAAAAGTTACATAGCAAGCCAAACTCGGTTCGCGGGCGACTTACTCCATTTTTCACAAATACCCGAACTCGGGAACATAGCACAGGGTGCTGTCGATTAACCTATCCAAATCCAAATCGCCCCGATAGGTTAGCATATTGTGAAGTATATCACCTGTAAGTGCAACAGGTTCAGGCTTCGATGGCGTTGGGAATTACGCTCAAACGCCCTACCCTGTCTAGGGCGTCTAGCTCCACTGCGACTAGGTCGATGCGCCAATTGCGGCTCTCTAATCCGTGCGTTTGCAGGTAGGCTTGCGCCGCAACAAGCATGCGCTCGCGCTTGGCAGGCGTGATGGACTCTTCCGGCGCACCCATGTGGAGGCTGCGGCGTGTCCGCACCTCCGCGAAGACTATGTCCCCCGACTGCTCGGCAACGATGTCAATTTCGCCGCGCCCAATGCGCACATTCACGCCCAGGATACGGTATCCGGTATCCTCCAAGTGGCGGCGTGCCGCTCGCTCTCCAAGCATGCCCGTCCGCTTGCGTGCGTTCATATGAGGGCGTGCAGGATACGGCGGACGGGAGCGAAGCTGCGCCGATGAATCGCGCACGCCCCCAGCCGTTCTAGGCTGTCGATGTGCTGCGCAGTGCCGTAGCCTTTGTGCTGTGCAAACCCATAGCCGGGGAAATCGGCATCAGCATCGCGCATCATGGCATCCCGCGTTACCTTAGCAGCAATAGACGCCGCCGCAATAGACAGGCATTTTGCATCGCCCTTCACGATGGCGGTTTGGGGCAGCGCAACGGTGGGCAGTTCGAACGCATCGAGCAGCAGATACTGCGGCGCAGTCGGCAGCGCACAGATTGCTCTTGCCATAGCCATATGCGTAGCCGCTACAATGCCGTGAGCGTCAACTTCGGCTGCGGATGCAGCGCCGCATCGGAGCGTTACCGATGCGGCTTGCATGCGCTCGAACGCAGCCTCGCGCTGCAGGGGCGTCAGTTGCTTGCTGTCGTGGATGATGTCCATCCAACCGCCCTTAGGATGCGGCGGCAATATGGCAGCGCCAGCGACGACAGGCCCGGCAAGCGCTCCCCGTCCCGCCTCATCCACGCCGGCGATGAGCAAGTAGCCGGAGCGCAGCAACGCAGCCTCTTCGGTGTATGTGGGATGCGGTCGTTTCAATCTTGCAGACATTGGCGAGCAAACCGGAACCGTTCCTACACACTTACGCTTTCAATCACATTCACTGGCTTGGGCGCTTCCGCTTCTATGATGCCTCCGCCGATAATCTCATCGCCCTGATAGAACGCCACCGCTTGACCCGGCGTAACTGCGCGCTGAGGTGCGTGGAATTGCAGCGCTGCCCAGTCGCCGCGTGGGGTCAGCGTTGCGGGTGCTTCGCTCGCCTTGTAGCGTATCTTGGCGCTGACGGGGATGGGCTTGCTAGGCGCAGCCCCGCCGATGTAGTTGATGCGCGATGCCCAAAGTTCGGTTCGCATCAGGTCGGCGTGGCTGCCCAGCACGATGCGGTTGGCTCCCGTATCGATAGCGATTACATACAACGGCTCGCCGGTGTTGCCTTGCAAGCCCAGCCCGCGCCGCTGCCCTATCGTAAAGAACTGGATGCCCGGATGAGTTCCAAGCGCCTTGCCATTTGCGTCGACGATTTCGCCCGGCTTGGGCTTGCTGCGTTCGCCGACGAACTTGCGGTAGTCCCCGTCCGGGATGAAGCATATCTCTTGGCTGTCAGGCTTGTTCGCAACCGGCAATCGTGCATCGGCGGCGAGGCGCCGGATCTCGGTCTTGGGAAACTCGCCGACCGGCAGCAGCAACCGTTCCAACTCAGGCTGGCGGAGCGTGTAGAGCACATACGACTGGTCTTTGGAAGCGTCGGTGCCCTTGAGCAGGCGAATGCGGTTGGCGGCGCGGCGAATGCGGGCATAGTGCCCGGTAGCGATGTAATCGGCATCCATGAACAGCGCGCGGCGCAACAGGAAATCGAACTTTATCTTGTCGTTACAGGCAAGACATGGGTGCGGCGTGCGCCCCCTGTCGTATTCGCGCACGAAATAGTCCACCACATGCTTTTGGAACTCGCGCTCGAAGTTGAGGAAATAGTGGCGTGCGCCGATGGCATCGCAGACGCGCCGTGCGTCTGCAACATCCTCCACTGAGCAGCAGCGCTTGTTCAGGGGCGCTGCATCGCTCTGCTCTTGCGACCATAGGCGCATCGTTACGCCCACGACCTCGTAGCCCTGCCTGCTGAGCAGCAGGGCTGCCACGGACGAGTCCACTCCCCCGCTCATCGCAACGACTACACGGGGCATGCGTGTGTTAGTGTTCATATCAAAAGCCTATCACAGCGTTGTGGGGCGTTCAACGAATTTCGTTGTCCACAGGGTTCGAAAAGATGCATCAACTGCATACCATCGTAAATTGAGAATTCCTCCCTGCAAGGCTCACGACAAGGCTCATGGATTGAGCGTCACAAGCCCCCAACTCTCATACAGAACACGCTAGAAATGGGATTGTCGGAGTGCTATTGAATGCCAAAAAGTTTGACCTTGTGGCGTGTGCGTGGATATAATGCGACCATGATAGAACAGACTACCCTGCAGCCCCTCGACTATGCGCGCTATGCGGCGGATGTGGCGTCGGACAAGCTGGCGTCAAACATCGTGATGCTAGACATCAGCGAGGTGAGCGACTTTGCCGACTACTTCGTGATAATGTCGGTAGACTCCACACGCCAGCTGCGCGCAGTCTCTGAGGATATAGAGCATGCGCTGGAAAACAGAGGTGCGGTGCGCCACCATCGCGAGGGGACAGCCGAATCGGGATGGATGCTGCTAGACTTCGGCGATGTTGTCATCCACATATTCGGCGTTCACGAGCGCGCCTTCTACGACCTTGAATCTGCTTGGGCAGAGGGCAAGGAACTAGTCAGGATTCTATAATCCAGCCGTCGATATCGCGCTCGTAGTCCACAATTTCGCCATCATCGAAGAAGAGCGCTAGTTCGGCCTCAGCCGACTCGAGCGAGTCTGAACCATGTATCAGGTTTGCGCCGATTGTGAGACCGAAGTCGCCGCGAATAGTGCCGGGCGTCGCATCCACAGGGTTTGTTGCGCCCATCGTGGTGCGAACCACATCCACGGCGTTCACGCCCTCCACTGCAATGGCAATCAGCGGCGACGAAGTGATGAACTTCACCAGCCCTTCGAAGAACGGCTTCCCCACATGCGCGCCATAGTGCTGATGCGCCAGTTCGGGTGTTACTTGCAGCAGCTTCATCCCCGCAAGCTTCAACCCGCGCCGCTCCAAGCGCGCTATGATTTCGCCGCTCAATCCGCGCTGAACTGCGTCAGGCTTTATCAAGACCAAGGTTCTTTCCATCTGTGTCTAACGCTCCTCCGTGTTTGTAAAAGTTTATATGCGAGACGGCGGCACGCCTGTGCGCCATGTGCGATTTGCCGTGTCTACCTGTGAGCTGCGCAGGTATATCGGCTCGAGGGTAAGCGGGTCTGCGGTGCGCCCTGCCCGCAGCATATTCCAACCCAGCGACGCAAGCACATTGGCGTGGCGCGTAGGCTGCTGCTGTGCGGCAATTAGTGTGTCGTTGCCGAATGTGCTGCGTATCAGATCTGCAGCGTCTGCCGCCGCCTCACCGCAGAATATCGCATCGCCAGCAGCGACGGACGCCAGCTCGGAGTGTTGTGCCACTTCGTATGTGGGCTGCTGCGCATCGTCAAACCTGCCTATATAGAGGCGGTTTCTGCCGGCACCTATCAGCGCGCATACGGGACGCCCAAGCCCACGATGGGGATGCGCCTCTATGTTGAGCGTCCCCACTGCGACCAGCGGAACGCTCAACGACGCCGCCATCGCCTTTGCAGCGCTCATCCCCACGCGCAGCGCACTGAACCCACCCGGGCCGGACGCCACATATATCGCTTGGATGTCCGTTACGGCGATGTTACTGCGCTTGAGCATATAGCCCACCGTAGGCATAAGCTCAACGCTGTGGTTGCGCTCGGAGCGCCAAGTCAGCTCGGATACGAGTTCCCCCTCGCGCGATATGCCCACTGACGCAAAGCGTGTGGATGTGTCAATGGCAAGTTCCATCAGCTCTCCCCGCCTGCCAGACTTACACCGCATGGAGATTGGAACTGCGGCGCACATTCAGTAAGGGCGTCCAGCAACTCGGCATAGCGCGGTGAAGACGCTGTGAGCGTAAAGCGGCGCTTGTCATCCCCTCTCACATCGATGACGATACGCATATGCTCGGCTTCAAACGCTTCCAAAGCCTTCTCCGCCCACTCCACTACGCAGACGCCATCGCCGAATAGGTATTCCTCCAATCCCAGATCTATCACTTCCTCAATGCTGTCTAGGCGATACAGATCCATGTGGTAGAGCGTCAAGCGCGCAAAGTATTCGCAGATGAGCACGAAAGTGGGGCTATGTGCATATTCGTCGCCGCCAAGACCCCAAAGTACGCCCTGCGTGAGACAAGTCTTGCCTGCGCCCAAGTCGCCAGTCAGCAGAAACACATCGCCTGCGCGCGCGATGCTGCCGAGCTGCCTGCCCAACGCCTGCGTCTGCTCGGGAGTATCCGTACAGAATGTCAAGCTTTGGAGTTGGGGCACAGAGGCGGATTCGTATGTAGAATTAGGTGGGTTCACAAAAATGCTCTATTTGGACAGCCACTCTTTGCTGCGGCTGATGCTCTAATTCACGGTAAAATGACGCTATACAGGATAGCAGAATGAGATGCGCGCGGTAAGCCATTTGGATGTTAAGAGAAAATTAGCGTAAGCCCTTCCCTAATTATTTTTGAGTTGTTTAGTGTTATCGCAGCTTTTGGTGAGTGGTCGATATTTCCTAATTTCCCCATATAGTACCAGCGTACTGATGACTTGACATGCGAATTTATGAATTAAGGGAGCAACCACAATGAGGGCGCTGATTGTGTCGGATGTGCATAGCAACCTTGCGGCGTTCAAGAGCGTGATTGCGGACGCCGAGCGGCGCGGCGGCTTCAGCGAGATATGGTCGCTAGGAGACCTCGTCGGATATGGGCCAGAGCCGTCCGAGTGCATAGAGCTGCTGCGGTCTCATCCACACTATGCCATCATCGGCAACCACGATCTCGCAGCCGTGGGCAGGCTGTCTCTGCACGACTTCAACGCCTACGCCGCAGCCGCCAACCGCTGGACAGCGACGCAGATTTCCCGAGAGCAGGCGGAGTTCATTGCGGCACAGCCCCTCACGCTAGAGCGCGATGAGTTCACTCTCGTGCACGGCAGCCCGCGCGACCCGGTGTGGGAGTATGTGCTAACCGAGCGTGCGGCGCTGGCATGCATGACCCACATACAAACCTATTGGTGCGTGGTGGGGCATTCGCATGTGCCGTTCATCTGCCGCCGAACGCAGAACGGCGCTGCTTTCATACGCCATCACCTTGATGCCCAAGTGCCACTGGATGAAGATGGTATGGTGATAAACCCCGGCTCTGTGGGGCAGCCGCGTGACGGAGACGCCCGCGCGAGCTACGCCATATACGACGCTCACGCACAAGCCGTCAGCCACCACCGCGTCCCGTACGACATCCGAGCAACACAGACCAAGATGGAGCAGCACGGCTTGCCGCAGTATCTCGTCGATCGGCTGTCAGTGGGGCGATGAGCGCCGCCATCCCCAAAACCCTCGCCTCCAAGCGACAGATGCCTATAGGCGCTCTGCATTGGCACCCTGATGATATGGGGGAGAGGAACTACAAGCTGGCGATGCGAACCCCTGTCTTGCCCTAATCGTCGTAGGACTGCTGGCTGCGGAGGAAGCCGGAGTTCGGCGCTTTCGCGGTTGCGCCACTGCGCTGGGACTGCCGACGCGGCAACCCTGCGATGTCCGCTTTCATTCGCGCCACATCATCTGCCCCTGCGAGGCTGACGGCTAGCCCGACTACGCCCGCATTGCGAAGCGCCTCGATGTCCGTCTTGCCGAGACCGGCTGGCGCCGTCAGTATCGTCCGCCTGCCCACAAGCGCCCTCGTGGCTTGGATGCCCAGCAGCTTTTGCACAGTGAGCGGCAGCAGGCTTTCTGCTGAGGCGAACAGCGCGCCGTCTATGTCCAGTGTTCTGACCGCTTTGGCGGTGTTCTCATCGAACTCTGGATCTTCGGAGTCAATGGCGATGATTTTGCCCACATCGGCGTTGTTCAAGACTGCGGCAGCGGTGTCTTCGGCATCGAACACGATGAAGTCGCAGCCTGCGTCTTTGAGTGCCTGAGCATCCTCTGCACTCACGCTCCCGACCCGCGCACCCCAGAGCCTGTCGCCCAACAAACCACTTATGCGCGCAACCGTTCCTGCGTCCGCTGCGTCCAGCGTTACGAGCAGGGCGTCCACATCAGATTCGGCAAGGGCTTCGGTGTCCGCAAGCTCCTGCGCCGTTACTCGCCCGATTAGCACTACGGACGGGGTAGCGGCTTGCCGCGACGCCGCAAAGCCCAACCCGCGCGAGGACTCATGCGTCTTATCAAGCATTTCAATCAGTCTGCTCATCAACCACCTCTGATTTATGGGTATGGAGCGCGCCAACTGCGGCGGCAACGATTACAACTACGCCCATAGTGTACGCTTTGGCATCGTTTCAAGTCAAAGCGATTGCCATTATCGCCGCCCTGTATTACCCTATGGCTCGGGCTAGAGGGTGAGGGCAAGGGGCGCATTCGCTAATCCGCCAATGCCGCTCACAAGAAAGCATATATGGAGACCGCAGATTTTGATAATAGAACCTAGCACATTCGATGGCTTCAACCGCGTGCTGACCGGCGTGATTGTGCCGCGCCCTATTGCGCTTGTGTCCAGCGTGTCGACGGCGGGTGTGGTGAATCTTGCACCGTTCAGCTTCTTCAACGCCATAGCATACGCTCCGCCGACCGTAGTGCTAGGCATATCCCGCAGCGCCGGGTGGAAGGACAAGGACACGCTCGCCAACATAGAGACGACAGGCGAGTTCGTGGTGAATGTGGTTGTGGACGAAATAGCGGAAGCGATGAACAGCACAGCCGCCGAGTTCCCTGCGGATGTGGACGAGTTCGCCGTCAGCGGACTGACCGCATCCCCGTCGCAGGTCGTGCAGGCGCCGCGCGTCGCCGAATCACCCGTGAACATGGAGTGTCGCCTCAATCAAGTGCTAGAAATCGGCGGCAAGGCGTCGGGGCACCATCTCGTCATCGGCGAAATAGCGCTGATGCACATTCGCGACGACATCATCAACGGACACCGCATAGACCACGACCGCCTAAAGCCCGTGGGCAGGCTGGCGGGGAATATGTATTGCAGCACACACGACACATATGAGCTAGTTCGCCCCAGCTATCAGCCGCCATCTCCGGACGACCGTGGCACATAGATACAGCAAGCGGCAATACGAATGGTGAAGCGTAATCAGGACTCAGGACGGGAAATTGAAAGCCATACAGCGCGAAGGCTCGACGCTCAAGTACATCGCCATAGAACCCGATGGATACAATGCCGCACAGAAATACCCGATGGTCATCCTGCTGCACGGCTTTGGGGCGCATATGGGCGACCTCGCCAGCCTTGCCCCTGCTATCGACCCCAGCGGCTATGTGTACATCTGCCCAAACGCACCCATCCCGTTCCAAATTGGGCCGGGCATGACCGGCTTCGGATGGACGCCGCCGAGCGACCTACGCAGCGCAGACGACATCGAGCACGCCACAGATATGCTGTCCACGCTGGTGGATGAGGTTACAGTAGAATACGGCACACCGGATGGCGATGTGCTGCTTGGCGGTTTCTCACAGGGCGGGATGATGACCTATCGGCTGGGGCTGCCCGACCCCGACAGATTCAAGGGGCTGCTGGTGCTGAGCGGGGTTGCACCCAACGCCGACAAGCTGCGCCCCAATCTGCCAGAAAGCCGCACGCAGCCAGTATTCGTAGCGCACGGCACGGCGGATATGGTGCTGCCCGTAGCATCCGCCCGCGCTGCGATGACATTCCTGCGCTCCGAGGGCTACTCGCCGGAGTACAACGAATACCCGGGAATGGCGCACGAAATCAGCCAAGCCGTGCTGAACGACATCGTGCCGTGGCTGCACAAGACGCTGCCGCCATTCCGAACAAGCGCATAACGCCTTGCATCGCTACGCATCCCTGCCTATTCCTATTTTCAGTTTCCCATCGATACTTCGCACTTACTCATCTGAGCGTACAAAACACCGACGGACATCCGCAGTTGGTACGCCTTGTAATACATCGTAAACCATCTCAGCGTTAACATCAGGAGGCTTTTGAAATGGCACGAATTAGGAAGAACAACATATTAGAGAAGAACCGACAGGGCAAGCTGGGACTGGGATTGAACCTAGTGTATCCCAGCGCAGAGGCTATCGAACTTGTGGGAATGCTTGGCGGGTTCGACTTCGTCAATCTCGACGGCGAGCACGGGCTGTTCACCCAAGAGTCTATCGACGCCATGGTACGCGTAGCAGACGGCTACGGGCTGACCACCATCGCCCGCGTGCCAGATAAGTCCCCCAACTCCATCAACCTGTATCTCGACAGGGGCGTGATGGGCATACTCGGTCCACATGTGGAGACAGCAGAGGAGGCGAAGGCGCTCGTGGATGCATGCCGCTTCACGCCGGAAGGCGAACGAAGCTGGGGCGGAGGGCGCGGCACTTTCTACAACGACAGCATCCTCATCGACCAGCCCGGCCTGGACCGCAGCGAGTTCATGGAGCTGACGAACAAAGAGATGCTCGTCATGGCGCAGCTGGAATCCGCCACGGCGTTTGAGAACATCGACGAAATCCTTGCAGTGGAGGGCATCGACGCATTCGCATGGGGCACGAACGACCTCGCCCAGTCGATGGGCTATCCCGGCAAGCCCGAGCATCCCGTCGTACAAGAGGCGCAAGACGCTATTGGCGAGCGCATCCACGCCGCAGGGCGCAACCTCAGCTCGGATATACACTCGTCGTTTGCGCTCACATCTGCCGTCATAGACGCCGCGCGCGCATTCTTGGCAGCCAACGAATAGACGCCCCACAGGCTGCGATTATCCGCGCAAAAGCCATGCACTCCCGCCGCATACACTTCTTCATATCCCGAGCATTAGGAGAAAGACAAATGACGATGATGAAAGTCGCCTTATACGACGGCAGCGGCAGCATGAACTTGTCCGAATACCCACAACCCGAAGCCGGCCCGGGCGACGCCATCGTGCGCGTGCGCGCCACCGGCATATGCGGTTCAGACCTACAGATGAAGGCAGACCAAACTACTGCGGACGACACACCAGCGGGACATGAGGTAGCCGGCGAGGTGGTTGCAGTGGGCGATGGCGTTGACGCTACCATGCTCGGCACACGCGTGGCGATAGAGACCATCGGGCACGGGCGCGCCTGCCTGAACTGCTGGTACTGCCGCATGGGTCAGTATAAGCAATGCATGGATATGGCGCCCGCCGAGGGCGGTGGCTTCGCCCAGTACATCAAGCGGAAGGCAGCAGGCTGCTACACCCTGCCCGATGAGCTAGACTGGCAAGAAGGCGCACTGGTAGAGCCGTTTGCCGTGTCGGTGCACGGCGTAAGACGCGGGCGTCTGGTCGGCGATGAGACTGTTCTGGTGCTAGGCTCCGGCAACATCGGACTGACCGCCGTCGCTGCGGCGCGTGCACTCGGCGCAGGCACTATCTTCGTTACGGCGCGCCACGAACAGCAAGCCACTCTCGCCAAGCAACTCGGCGCAGACTACGCCTTTGCACCGGACGACCCGACGCTCAACGACGCCATATCGGACGCCACACAGGGACTCGGCGCAGACCTAACCGTGGAAACCGTCGGCGGCTGGAATGCCGACCCCATCGAGCAGGCGATAGACCTCACCCGAGAGCAGGGGCGGTTTGTGGTCATCGGCGGGTACCGCACACCCATCACCGTGGACTGGCTGCGCCCCATGCTCAAAGAGCAGACCATCGTGTTCTCATCCTGCTACGGCATTATAGACGGCAGGCACGACTACGAGGTGGCAATAGACCTAATGGCGAACGGCAAGGTTGACCTCAAGCCAATGGTAACGCACATCTACTCGCTGGACGACATCCAAGTCGGCTTCGCAACCGCATACGACAAGACCACCGGTTCGGTGAAGGTGCAAATACATCAGGCAGACTAAACCGGCTGAGAAGGAAGCCATTAGAATTGCTCGAGAATGCGCCTCAGGAAGGGGTTTTGAGGGACTGGCTGCTAACAGCGCCTGCATATGCGGTTACGCATCAGGTAACTGGCTGACGGACAGGATCCCTGCAAGCAAAATCTCACAGGTGAGCCGCTGCGCACCGGGCACGCTTTCGCAGGTCAGCGTGCCCCCTAATTCACCCGATGGCAGCTCCCTCCGCCCGCAAAAAGTCGAAATCGCAGCCCTTGTCGGCTTGCAAGATGTGCTGCGAGTACATCCAACCGTAGCCGCGACGGAAGTGCGGCTGCTGTGGAGCAGCTTGGGTTAGTCGTCGCCGGATTTCGCGCTCCTCCACCAGCAGGTCTAGGCGACGGTTCGGCACATCCAGATCGATGGTGTCCCCAGTGCGGACGGCAGCAAGCGGGCTGCCCTCAGCCAACGACTCTGGCGTAACATGTACAACGACCGTGCCGAACGCCGTGCCGCTCATCCGCGCATCGCTAAGCCGCACCATATCCCGCACCCCACGCGCGAGCAGTTTCTTCGGCAGCGGCAGGAACCCCCACTCGGGCATGCCCGGCCCGCCCACTGGACCCGCACTCCGCATCACCAGCACATCGTCGGGTGTTACATCTAGGTCGATGTCATCGATGTGATGCTCCATCTGGTCGTGGTTCTCAAACACCACCGCGCGCCCGCGATGCGTCATCAACTCAGGCGATGCGGCGGTTGGCTTGATGATGCCGCCGCCGGGCGCAAGCGACCCATACACCACAGCAAGCCCACCCTCCGGGTTTAGGGGGTCGTCTAGGCTGCGGATTAGATCTGGGTTATGGTTTATCGCCGCTGCCACATTGTCGCCCAGCGTGCGCCCGGTAACCGTCATTGCGTCCGTATGCAGCAACGGACGAAGCTCATTCAACAGCGCCGGTAGTCCGCCGGCGTAGAAGAAGTCTTCCATCAAGAACTCGCCGGACGGCTTGAGATTCAGGATGAACGGCGTAGAGCGCGACAGTTCGTCGAAGAGCGATAGCGGCAGGTCGATACCCAGCCTGCCGGCGATTGCGGTCAGGTGGATGATGGCGTTGGTAGAGCCGCCCAGAGCGTGCAGCGTGCGGATGGCGTTCTCAAACGCATTAGGCGTCATAAGCGTGGACGGGCGCAAGTCCTGCTCGATGATGCGGAGTATCTGCCTTCCGGAGGCTTCAGCCAGTTGAATGCGCCTCGAATCCACGGCGGGAATTGCGGCGTTTCCCGGCAGCGCGATGCCCAGTGCCTCGCCCATCGACGCCATCGTGGACGCCGTGCCCATCACCATGCAGTGCCCTGGGCTGCGCACGATGGAGTTCTGCAATTCTGCCCACTGCTCTTCTGTGATGCTGCCTGCGCGCAGCTCGGTGTGGTATCGGCGGCAGTCTGTACACGAACCAAGTTCCTCGCCGCGCCAATTGCCCTTGAGCTGCGGCCCGCCCGTAACCAGAATGGCGGGGATGTCTGCGCTCGCAGCGCCCATCAGCAGCGCCGGGGTGGTCTTGTCGCAGCCGCCCAACAGCACCACGCCGTCCAGCGGATTTGCGCGTATAGACTCCTCCACATCCATGCTCATAAGGTTGCGAAAGAGCATCGTGGTGGGACGCATGTTGTACTCGCCCAGCGACATCACCGGGAACTCCATCGGGAAGCCGCCTGCCTGCCACACACCGCGTTTGACCGCATCCGCAAGTTGCCGCAGATGGGCGTTGCAATGCGTAAGCTCGCTCCAAGTGTTGCAGATGCCGATGATGGGCTTGTTCTGATACGCTGGTTCACCGAAACCCTCTGCCTTGAACGCCGCCTGTCTCAGCCAGCCGTAGAGTTCAGGCGTGTCGAACCAAGCGCGGCTGCGCAAAGGGCTGTCGCTAGGCATGGAATTCTCCTGTTCGTTTGCTTTCATGTGTAAACCCGAATTGTCGCTAGTAACAGCGGCTATACGAAGAATTGCGAAACTTCCACATCCACCTCTTGCAGTATGTTGGAACGCATCTTGTCGTCCCCGCCTAAGAGCGCACGGCGCTGCCAGTCGCTGCTGACCAGCGTCAGAACCTCTATCGTGTGCGCTTCGGTGGACGCCAGCCAGCACTCGCTAACGCCGATGCGGGCGTAGTCGTCGATCTTATCAGCGATGTCCCGACGCGAATTGGAGGGTGATAGTATTTCTATCACAAGGTCGGGCGCTTCCTCAATCGGAGCGAATCGGTTTATTTGGGCGAAGCGTTCATTGCTCATAAGCAAGAGGTCTGGCTGGCGAGTTCGTAGCGGTTCACGCTCGATGACAACATCCACAGGCGCATATAACAGCCATCCCAAACCTAGATCTCTTATCGGTGCGTCTAAAACACGAAAGAACTGGGCATTTGTTATCTGATGTCCCGGTACAGGCGCCGACGCCATCCGCATCTCGCCGTCCACAATATCGTATCTGCCCTCAACTTCCGGCGCTTTCAGATATTGCTCATATGTGAGATTTTGCGTTATAGCCTTAGTTGCCATTCCGCGCCCCTTGTTTAGCACATTCACACCCACGCAATGCGCCCTGTCCGCCGCTGCCGCATCCGCTTCTTGGCACTATGTCGTCCCGTCTTCTACGCTGACTGTGCCTGCGCGTAGGCGCGCATTTGCGCCTCTAGCCAGCGTTTGAGAGCGTCCAGCGCCGGCGGTGCAACATAGAACACCTGTACATCCGCCGGGAACTGGACACGATGGTCTTCGCCTATGAACAGGATACCCGCTTCCCCCTCAGGCAGCGTGGTGGAAATGCGCTCGGCGATGTGCTCGAATCGCTGCTGAGTGGTCTCTTGTACACCCGCCATAGCCAAGCCCATGACCTTTTCGCTCATCAATCCGATGGACAGGCAGCGCTGCCAATCGCTGTGTTCCTCAACTAAGGCGCGCTGCTCGGTGGCGTGGAGGGTAGCACCCGCGCTACACAGGGTCTGCACGAAGCTGCACCCGAATGGATTCATCGCCTCCACCCGCCGCGTGCCCTCTTCGCCCTCAGCATAGATTGCTTCGTGATATATGTGCGTTACGCTGCCCAATGCGCGCTCCAAGTTCTGGATATGATCCCGCACCTCGGACCAGTAGCGCTCGAGCAGGCGCTTGGCATCGTCGGGCAAATCCGCCGCAAACGGGAAGTTCGGCACGAGGAACAGCTTGCGCTTGCCGCCGTACTGATGCGCCTCCGGTTTGGGCATATGGGTTAGGGGCGTGGTCACTGGGGGATCCTCCACGGACAATCTCTTACGGCTTCAGAACCTTATTATTGCGCCTTGATTCAGCATACCTTCTATCCTTCCACCTTCTCAATCCGCACAGCGCACACCTTATATTCGGGTATGCGTGAGTTCGGGTCTAGCGCTGCATTTGTGAGGAAATTAGCGGCGTGTTCTTGCAGCTTGACGAACGGGACGAAAACCTCACCTGCGCGCATCTTATCCGTATAGATCGCCCTGCCCTCCAGCATGCCGCGCCGCGACTTCACGCGTATCCATTCGCCGTCAGCGACGCCAAATTTGTCGCCGTCTTCCGCGCTGATGTTCACGAGCAGCTCCGGCGCACGCGCCATCAGGTTATCCGCCCGCCGTGTTATCGTGCCGCCGTGCCAGTGGTAAAGGATGCGCCCTGTGTTCAGGATGAGCGGGAAGCGTTTGGTGGGCATCTCTTCTGCCTGCGGCCCTTGATCGAACGCCACGAACTTTGCCCTAGCCCCGCGCGGGAAGTCGGACTCATAGAGGAAGCGCGTGCCCGGATGGTTGGCAGAGGGGCAGGGCCACTGGATACCGCCTTCAGCGTCCAGCCGCTCGTAGGATATGCCGGCTATGATAGGCGTGCTCGCCGCCATTTCGTCCCATATCTCGGATGGGTTCGCAAAGGCGAATTGGCTGCCGACGCCCAAGCCGTGCCGAGCATCCATGCGCTGCGCCAAATCGCAGATGATGCGCCAATCCGGTCGGCTGCTGCCGATAGGCTCTACTACCTTGCGGACGCGCTGCACACGCCGTTCGCTGTTGGTGAATGTGCCGTCTTTTTCAGCGAACGATGTGGCAGGCAGCACCACATCTGCTATCTGCGCCGTCTCGTGCATGAATATATCCTGCACTACAAGAAACTCCAACTTGCTCATCGTCTCTTCGGCATGGTGCAGGTCTGGCTCGCTGAGAAGTGGGTTCTCACCCGTAACATACATCGCCTTGATACGCCCATCATCTATGGCGGGCATCATATCGGTGATGACCAAGCCCTTCTCAGGCGGCAGCGGATGGTTACCCCAAGCGTCTTGGAACTTGGCTACGGTGTCGTCGCCGATGACCTGATAGCCGGGGAAGGCGTTGGGCAGGCAGCCGGCGTCGCCACAGCCCTGCACATTGTTCTGCCCACGCAGCGGCGATATGCCCGTCCCCGGCTTGCCCAGTTGACCGGCGACAAACGACAGGTTTAGCAGCCCGTGTGCATTTGCCGTCCCCATAGTGTGCTGTGTGATGCCCATTCCCCAGATGAGGCACGAACCGCTGAACGGCGGCGCTGCATAGATGCGGGCGGCGGCGGCGATGTCGTCCGCAGACACTCCGGTGATCCCCTCGGCGTACTCCAGCGTGTACTTGTCTACGGTCTGCCGCCATTCTTCAAACCCTTCGGTGCGCTGCTGCACGAAATCCCAGTCAGCGAGGTTTTCGTCCAGTATCACCTTTGCCATGGCGTTCAGCAGCGCCACATCTGTGCCCGGGCGCGGTCGCAGCCACAGCTCAGCGAAGTCGCACATCTCAATACGGCGCGGGTTGATGACGATGAGTTTCGCTCCCCGCTCTATCACAGCTCGTCGCATCCGAGACGCCGCTACCGGATGGTTGGAATTGGCGTCAGATCCGATGATGACTAGGCAGCCCGCATCTTCATAGTCTTGATACGAGTTGCTGGTGGCGCCGCTGCCCAGTGCGGTGAGCATCGCCTCTACGGACGGCGAATGGCATAGCCGTGTGCAGTGGTCTATGTGGTTGCTCTGCATTACTAGACGGGCGAACTTCTGCTGAATGTATCCATCTTCGTTAGTCGCTTTAGCGGAACATAGCGTAGCAAAGGCGTCCCCGCGATACGCCGTCAGCCTATCGGACACATAATCCAGCGCCTCATCCCAACTCGCCTCAGCGAACACCCCGTTCTTGCGGATGAGAGGCGTTGTGAGCCTGTCTTCGTGGTTCACGAACGAATAGCCGAAGCGACCCTTGACGCACAGCATCCCGATGCTGGACTGGTTGTCGGGGTCGTCCAACATCCCGATGATACGGTCGTCGTCGCTCACCTGCGCCTTGACGCCGCAGCCGACGCCGCAGTACGGACAGGTGGTGGCGACCTCTTTGGCGACACCGAGCGGCGGGGACTTCACCTCAATCGCGCCTGTGGGGCATACAGATAAGCACTGCCCGCAGGTGGTGCACACCGACTCCACCAACGGTCTGTCCGCAAATGTGCCAATCCTGCCCTGTGTCCCCGTGCCGAGCAGATCGATTGCACCGATGAACTGGTGCCCGTCTTGGCACGCCTGCACGCAACGCTGGCACAGGATGCAGCTGTCCATCGCGATGTTGAACACCGGATTGCTGCTGTCTGTGGGCTGTCGTTCCCTACCCGTCCAACGCAGCGTGTCGATGCCGTGCCTATCGGCGGCGATGGAAAGCTCGCGGTAGGGCTTCGAGCCGTTTACGCCGTTGGAGGGAAGCATGGCAAGAGTAAGCTCTAGCACGCCGCGCCGAATTGCTTGAACTTCGGGCGTGTCCGTCCAGATGTGCATCCCATCCGCTGCGGGAACAGCACATGACGCCGGATAGCCGCGCACGCCCTCAATCTGCACGAGGCAAGTGCGGCAAGCGCCGATGGGCTTCATGTCGGGGTCTTTACACAGCTGCGAGATGTATGTCCCAGACTGGTTGATGGCGTCGAGTACCGTAGCGCCCTCATTGACCTGTACCTCTATGCCGTTGATGGCAAGTGTGATGCCCATAATGTGTCTTCCTTGTCCAAAATGGTTAGCCGGACGATACGACCATCATCGCGTATTGGCATCTTGCAGAGATATGTACCTCAAAGATATGCTGTTCCATAGCAATTCTGTGGAAGCCTTGATCTGCATCTTCGTATCGTCTCTTCAATGTGGTGCATTCGTCATCATCGCCAGCTCATCGCCAAAGAAGTGGAGTGAGCTGAGTATGGGGTTGCCTGCCGCCTGTCCCAAGCCGCACAGGGATGCGGCGTTTACGAGTTCCGCAAGCGCGCGCAGGTCGTTCAGATCGGCTGGCGACGCATCACCCGATGCCAGCTTGTCAATCAACCCCACCATGCGCGGTGTTCCCTCGCGGCACGGCGTACATTTGCCGCAAGACTCGTTAGCATTGTATGCAGCCAGCTTGCGCGTCGTTTCCAGCACGCTGATTCGCTCGTCCAGAGCAATGACGCCGCCCGCACCGAGCATCACACCCGACTCGTGCAGTAGGCCGGGCTTGATAGGTGTGTCCAACATAGATGCGGGCAGGATGCCGCTGGACGGGCCGCCGACTGCAATGCTGCCGAGCGTGCTGCCCTCCGTTACCCCTTCGCCAAACCCATAGATGATACGGCGCAGCGTCGTTCCCATCGGCACTTCAAGTACACCCGGGCGCCGCACTGCACCACTGAGGCTGATTATCTTCGTCCCCTTGTCCGCATCGGTACCGACGGCGGCGAATGCGCTGGCGCCGTTTGCCATGATGAATGGCACGCTCGCCAGTGTCTCGGCATTGTTTATCACCGTAGGCTTGCCCCACAGCCCCGCTTCGGTCGGAAACGGCGGGCGCTGGCGCGGCTCGCGGCGCTGCCCCTCCATCGTGTTCAGCAGCGTGGTCTCGTCCCCGCACACATACCCACCTGCGCCCCTTACTATCCGCACTGCGAGGTTGAAGCCGGACGACAAGATGTCTTCGCCTAGCAAGCCGTTAGCGTATGCCTGCTCGACCGCGCGCTGCATTCGCTCTGCCGACAGGTTAGCCTCAGCGTTGATGTAGATGTAGGCTTCGTTCACGCCGGCCGCATACGCCGCAATGATTGCGCCTTCTAGCAGCCTGTGAGGTGTGCCTTCCATCAGATGGCGGTCTTTGAAAATGCCGGGTTCGCCCTCTTCGCAGTTGACCACAAGGTAGCGCGGCTCGTTCCTGACGCTGCGCGCGCCCTGCCATTTGAGCGCAGCCGGGAAGTATGCACCGCCCCTGCCACGCAACCCCGATGCCTTCACTTCGTCGATAACCGCATCCGGGGAGAGCGACAGCGCACGCGCCAAGCCGCCGTATCCTCCGTTGAGGATATAGTCATGCACATCTATTGCGTCCATTTCGCCACAGCCATCGAGCGTAAGCCGCTGCTGCGATGCGATGAAGTCCGCGTCGGCGTCCGCGCTACTAGTCAATGAGCCGTCAAGCATCTGTCGCACTTGGGACACGCTGACATTGGAGAACCGTCGCATTTCGCCGTCGGGAGCAACTCTGATGACCTGTGGTGCGGCGAAGCATGCGCCGTCGCAGCCCGCGATGACCATATAGGCGTCCGGCGGCAGCGCAGCGCCCAGCGCATCTGCCACATCCGCAGCGCCTACCGCCTGCGAGCAGTGCCCCACTTGCACTATCCAGCGAGTCTTGCGCGTGCCTGCGGCTTGACGGCTCTCGCTCGCTGCGGATAGAAGCCTTGCCATCGCCTCTGCGATTGCGCTGGTCAAGACATCACCTCCCGCAGAATGTGGTCAAACGATTCAGGCGTAACCCTGCCGCGCCACTTGCCGTTCACCTCAACAACGGGTGCCACAGCGCACAAGTAGCCGCAGGGCGTTTCCTCTCCCATGACTCCCATGACACCGTCCATATCGTTAAGCGCATCCCGCAGCTTTTCAAGCAACGCCTCACCGCCAGCGATGCGGCAGCCCAACCCAGTGCAAACCCGCACCACATTGGCTTCGGGCTTGTGCACGCGCAGCTCAGTGTAGCTTGTCGCTGCGCCATACACCTCGCTCGATGGCACACCCAAGTGCCAGCCCACAACCTCCATCGCCCAGTCCGGCAGGTATCCGAATGAGTGATGTAGATAGTGCAGCGCTGGCAAAAGCTCCCCCCTGCTGCGTGGGAACTTTTCACGCAGAACGGCGCGCAGTTCGTTTCTTTCCCTGTTCACCATAATGACAACCGCCCGGTCTTTGCCAACGGCGTATTTCTCTTCCTTGCCGTGTATCGCTGACTGCGCAAAAACTAATTTTAACCTACAGCAGCTGCTTCGTTGACAAGGCTCGCCAAGCCCAATTCGCGCAGCTTCCCTGCGGGTATCATCCCGTCCGCATCCCATCCGCGCGCATTATAGTACGCCCGCACCATCATATCCAAATCCGTACGAGTAAGCCCTACGCCTTCGCCCACCCCGTCCGGCAGTGGCTCGGTGAATATCCGCTCCGGCAGGGTATCGTCATCACGCTGCCAGCCCTCGCGGATGTTGAACTGCTTCTTGAGGTTGTTGATGCGCTCCCCGGCAAGCCGCAGTTCACCAGCGTTCATATCCCAGCCGGTGATGTGTCGATATATCACAGCGGACTCTTCGTACAGATTAGTGAACGCCTTGCGGAGGAACTTGCACCATATCAGCGAATCCAGCACTGCGGAGTAATCTTCGCCTTCCATAGCGATGCGCCCGCGACGCTCATCTACGCTGAGCCTGTCCACTTCTGATGAGAAATCGGCTTCATACGCCGACGAGCGGTTGTGGCAGGCGCCGCGCGTGCTGACTGCAAGCCCCAGCGCCATCGTCTTCAAGCTGCGCGGTTCGTAGCCCGGCATCTCCAGCCCCTTGACCTGCATCGCCCACGCCTCTGACCCGCCGCCAACTATGCGCGACGCCCGCAGGCTGCCTTCAGCCAGCAGGTCGCCTATACCGCTGCGCTTCCCGATTAGCCGCACACACTCTAGCAGTGCGTCTGCGCTACCGAACTGCAGATTCACCCCGCCTGTGTCTGCCGGCGTCAAGACGCCGCGATCGAAACATTCCATCGCCCACGCAATCGTAACCCCGACGCTAATCGTGTCCATCCCCAACTCGTCGCAGAGAGCGGATGCGCGTATAACAGCGTTGCCGTCCGCCACCCCCACGAGCGGCCCCAGCGCAAACGCCGACTCGTACTCCATCCTGCCCTTAGCCACCTTGCCGTTATCGTTGGTAACGAGCACCTTTTCGCAGCCAATGGTGCAGTTGGCGCAGTGTGCATTCTTAACAAAGTGGCTCTCGTGAAACCGCTCGGCACTCACCCCGTCTGCGCCATCGAAGGTGGACTGCTTGAAGTTCAGCGTAGGCAGAGCGCCAAGCCTATTGAACACGGACACATTCGCCATAGTACCAAGCGTGCGGTATTTTTCGGTCGCCGGCCCGAGGCTGCGCCGTGTCAAGTCGTCCCCGATGCGGTTGAGCGCCGCCGGGTCGCTGACTGGCACGGCTTTCGTGCCTCGCACTGCAATTGCCTTGAGGTTCTTGGACCCCATTACTGCGCCAGGGCCAGTGCGCGCCGCCTGACGCCCTCCGTCGTTCGTGATACTCGCAAAGCGCACGAGGCGTTCGCCCGCCGTGCCGATGCACGCAACCCGAGTACGGTGCCCTAGCCGCTGCTTGACCGCACGCTCTGTCTCAGATGTGGATTTGCCAAGCAGGTCGCTTGCATCCAAGAACCGCACATCACCGTCATCGATGGACAGCAGGCATGGCGATGCGCTTTTTCCGATGATGATAAGCGCATCCGTGCCTGTCTTTTTCAGCTCGGTCGCCATGAAACTGGACGACAGCGAATCGCCGATAAAGCCCGTGAGCGGCGACTTGGTAAGCACGGCAAACTTGCTCGATGTGGTCATGCGACTACCCACGAGCGGGCTGCCCACGAATATCAGCGGATTGGCGGCGTCAAGCGGGTTCACTTGCGGTGGGCAGTGTTTGTACAGCAGGTATGCGCCAAGACCCGTGCCGCCGATGAAGGCGCGCAACACACCAGCATCCAGCCGCTCCCACCAACTCGTGCGGGCGGTCAGGTCAATCACCAGCACCCTACCGTTATACCCGTACATACACTTTTCGTCCTATGGTTTCGTGCGCCGACACAGAGGCGCTTACCTTCCTGTGTTTCATATCTCCGTGCAGGCAAGACTTTCACGCCCGCTACTACCGAGCCGCTCTTCTTGCGCTCATTGTAACATGCCAGCGCAATCGCGAACTCCGAGCACATCAGGCAGGAAGGCTACCCGCCCGCTTGGCTGGAAAACAGTAGCACCCTATCCCCGTCCGCAAGCCGCAGCCGCTGCTCGGATACGAACTCGACGCCGTTGAGGTTCAGCGTGTAGCTCTCTAGCAAGCCGGCGAGGTCGTCGCGCAGAGCAACGCCCACCAATTCTGGACACGCCGCCGCCGCCGCCGCAACCACATCCGAGACGCCCGCTCCGTTCCGCAGCCGCAGATTCAGCCGTCTTTCACCGCAAGCCATCCGCGCCGTACCAAACAACTCCACGCATACCCCAATCGTTGCCGCCATCGCTGCGCTATCGTCCTTCTGCGGCAAGCGCCAACGCACGCTCGAGGTCTGACGGCGTGTTCACATTGAAGAAGCTGAGACGCTCTGCATCCAAGTTCTCAATCTCTTGCTGCGTAAAATAACGCACATCCACATCGTCGAAAAAGCGCGCGATCTTCAGGTCGTTCGACTGCAGGCGGCGCTCTATGTGCGGCAGGCAAGCCTTAGAGTACAGCGCATGCGTAGGTTCGGGACGCCCGTCCAGCACCGGCACAACGGCGTCATAGCCGTCTCGCGCACTCCACATCGCCGCCAGCAAGTCGGCGTTCAGGAATGGCATATCACACGCAACCACTATTCCCCAGTCGCAGTCTGCGGCAGTCAGACCCGTGAATATCCCGCCCAATGACCCCGTATCCGGATAGATGTCCACTACGATCTTGCACCCTGACGGTAGTGGCAGCACTGCGCCGCGAGCATCGCTGTTCACGACCACAACCGTCTGCGCTGCCAGTACGCCTAGCCGCCCGATGACCCTTTGTATCAGAGGTTCGCCCCCAATCGGCTCGACTGCCTTGTCGCGCCCCAAACGGCGGCTCAATCCGCCCGCAAGCACAATCCCGGAAATGCCCGTATCGCCATTATCATATACGCCGGCAGCCATACTCATGCCTTTCGCATGTGCTGGTCATCCTGTCTATGCGGCAAGCCTAACACATCCCGCAATGAGCCGCTAACCGAACACCTTGAATATGTGAGTGCCGTAGCGCTGCATATTGAAACACACCACATAGATGCGGGTAGGGGTCATTCTATAACGGCAACCACTTCCCCCATCGTCGAGACATCGTATCCACCGAGCGCATTCACTGCCTGACGGAACTCTTCCCCTCTGATGACAGACAGTGCAGGCGCAAGCATATCACCGTCGTAATGTTCTGACGGTATCACCAGATCGTACTGTTCAGATAGTAGCGGCACGAAGTCCAAGCCCATAGCGATTGCGGCGGACATTATCCCCAACCCCACATCGACTTGCCCGCTTGCAACGGCGGCCGCTACCGCAAGATGCGTGTACTCCTCCCGTCCGTAGCCGCTTATATCGTTGGCGGATATGCCCAGTTCCCGAAGATTGTAGTCCAGCAGCAGCCGCGTCCCCGACCCGCGTTGGCGGTTGATGAACGCCACATCCCCGCGCGCAATGTCGTGGAGCGTCTCGATGGATTTAGGGTTGCCGCTGGGCAGAATAAGACCCTGCATGCGATGCACGAGATTGACCACAACCACGCTACGACCACGCAAGTAGCGGCGAATGTACGATAGGTTGTACTCCCCCGTCGTTTCGTCGAGCAGGTGCGATCCTGCCATGTGTGCCTCACCGCGCGCCAGTGCTGCCAGCCCCCCCATGCTGCCCACATTGGACGACGCAAGCGACATATGCGGATGCTCACGGCGCAGCTGGCTTGCGAGCAAGTCCAATGTCATATCGTGGCTGCCTATGACTACCACGCTTCTCTCTATAGCATCGATAGGGCGCAGTAGTTCCACATCCACCGATGCGCCGGCGTCCACACCTTCGGAGAAGCGCGGTATCCGCACGATGCCGTCGGCGCGCACGAGCGACATTATGACACCGGCGCCGCGTTGTATGGGCGTTGCCACGAGATTCGCGCCCACGCGCCCAAGTCGCACGCGCACGAACTCATCCTCACCGATGGGCGAAAGCGTCTTGCGGGTAATGGACGCCTTGACAGACGGCCGCACCTCGCTCGGCAAGCCTAGTTTCGCCTCTATCAGCGGCTTTACGAACAACTCGCATGTGAGCGCAGCCGACACGGGATAGCCCGGAATACCGATGAGCGCCTTGCCATCCGCAATTCCCAACGCCACTGGATGCCCTGGGCGAATCGCCACGCCGTGCGCGACCAGTTCCCCCAACTCCTCGATGATGCGCGCGGTATAGTCCTCGCTGCCTGCAGACGACCCTGCATTCACAAGCACGATGTCATGTTCGCGTAGAGTATCTTGCACGGCGTCTTTCAGCACATCGAAATCGTCGGCGACGGGAGCGTATCGCACCGCCGTACCCCCCCACTCTTCCACCATCCCCGCTAGCACGAGCGAGTTGAACTCCACGATGTCCCCACGCTGCAGCTCAGCGCCCACAGGCACAAGCTCGTCGCCTGTGGGAATGACCGCCACGCTCGGCTTGCGGCGCAACTCAAGCTCAGACAGACCGGCGGCAGCACACGCCCCGATGTCAGCCGGACGCAACAAGTGATTCTCGGAAAGCACAAGCTCTGCGGCAACGATGTCCTCTCCCAGCGGGCGCACATGCTGGTATGGCGCTGCGGGTGCGTGGATTTCCAGTGTATCGGTATCTACTTCATGCACCACCTCTACCATGATCACAGCGTCGAAGTCAGGCGGCATCGGGTCGCCCGTGTCCACCCATACTGCCTGCTCATCTACGCTTAATTGCACAGGCGAGGTCTCCGTCGCCCCGGTGGTATCAGCCGCCCTTACTGCGATGCCGTCCATCGCCGCAGAGTCATAGTACGGAGACGATACTTTCGCCCATATCGGTTCGGCGGTAACGCGCCCTCTCGCCCGTTCCAAGCGCACTGCTTCAGACGGCATCGGCGTCAGCGCATTGGCGTCAGCAAGCGCACCCCAATATCGGCTCACCGCTTCGTCTAGCGGGATGTCGCTGAGGTAGTATCGCCTGCCATGTCTGTGGGAGTGAGTCATAGAGCGTCTTATTCACTAGACCAGCATCAGCTAAACGCGCGGCTGTCGGATTTTGTTGCGACCTTCATTCACTCAGCCTCATCCAGCAGACGCTAACGATACAGCCGCACTCGTACCTGTTCGCCTGCGTACAATCCACCTGCGTCCATCGGCACTTTCACAACACCGTCGGACCGCACAAGCGTGTATATGAGGTTGGACTTTCCGAACACCGGCTCTGCGGATAATACGCCGTTATCATCCTGCACCAGCTTGACTGGCACGAAATCTTCGCGGCCGGCGATGGACGGAATGTCCCGCAACAAAGCGGCTTGCGTCATTGGCGGCGGCGGCATACGCTTGCAGCCCGCAAGATGGTATATCATCGGCATTGCAACAAGGTCGAACACCACCATTGCTGATACCGGGTTGCCCGGCAGACCGATACACGGCTTCCCGTCCACCAGCCCGACGATTGTGGGCTTGCCCGGCTTAATGGCGATGCCATGCACAAACACACCCGGCTTCCCAAGGCTGTCGATAACCGCAGCCGTCATATCGCGGCTGCTGACCGAGCTTCCCGCAGAAAACACCAGCATGTCGGAGTCACGAATGCCTCGTGCGGCGGCAGTACGCTGCGCATCGAAGTCGTCCGGGATAAGCCCGAGTGGTTGCGGCGTTCCACCCGCCTGCGACACCAACGCCGCAATCGTATAGGTGTTGATGTCCCGTATCTGCCCTGCGCCCACATCTGCGTCCGGCGGCACGAGTTCGTCTCCCGTGGATATGATACCCACGCGCGGCTTGCGATGAACCCTAATGCGTGTGATGCCAAGCGCCAGCAAGCCACCGATGTCCTGCGCCCGCATGACGCTGCCTTTCGGCAGGATGGTTTCGCTCTCGCGAATATCTTCGCCAACCTGCACCACATTTTCACCGGGTGCAACCGGGCGCATCACCTCGATGGTGGTGTCGTCCAGCATCTGTGTGCGTTCAACCTGCACCACTGCGTCTGCACCATGCGCCAGCATCCCGCCGGTGTATGCGCGAGCTGTCTGACCTGTCGCTAGCCGAACCTGCGCCAACTCGCCCATTCCCACCTCGCCCACAAGATCGAGATACGCCGGCAAACCCTCCGTTGCGCCGAATGTGTCCTGTGCGCGCACGGAATACCCATCCATCGTTGAGCGTGCAAACGCCGGCAGCATTTCGGGCGCGAGTATGCACTCTGCTGTAATGCGACCTAGTGCGTGCGAGGTTGCCACCGTTTCGCTGCTGACAGCGGCGGATACGCCGTTGCCGTGGTAGTCGGCAAGACGCATCTTCAGCGCCGCAACCGCATCGTCCGGCGCAAGCACATTGAAGAAATCAGCCATTACGCACACCTAATGCCCTTACGCCCTTGCCCCAAAACAGCCTGTGTCTTTCGCTGCAACTCAACCGCCTCATCGCGAGAAAGCCTCTGCGAAGATCATCGCCAGCCCCAGCCGTGGCAGACCTAACTTTCGCATCAATGCTAGGGCAAATCAGTCGGATTACAAGCCCAAGATGTTCCCATCGGCGTCCACATCCAGCGCGCGCGGCGAACCCGGCAGTCCGGGCATCGTCATTATGCTGCCGGCGATGGGGTAGATGAAGCCTGCGCCCACTGACGCGCGCACATCGGACACATTGAATGTGTAGCCTGACGGCCTGCCCTTGAGGCGCGGGTTGTGCGATATGGACAGGTGCGTCTTTGCCATGCACACCGGCAGGTTTCCCCAACCGAGTTCGGCGTATCGCCTCAGCGGACGACGCGTGCGCGTTGCCCACGCAACATCGTCCGCGCCATACACATTCTGTGCCAGCGCCAACACCTTGTCGCGTATGGACGCATCCTCAGGATACAGGTATGAGATCTCAGGGTCGTCGCCAGCGGTTGCCTCTATCACCGCCTCCGCAAGGTCAACACCACCTGCGCCACCCTCAGTGAACACGCGCGTCTCCACGGCGTCGAATGCGCCCGCCTCTTTGCAGCGCTGCTTCACGATTGCAAGCTCGGACTCGGTATCCGACGGGAAGCGGTTCATCGCCACGACCACAGGCAGCCCAAACGAGCGTATCATGCCGATGAGATGCTCCAAGTTAGCCATTCCTGCCTGCACTCGCTCATCGTTGGGGGTGTCCAGTTCGCGCCGCAACGCACCGCCGTGCGAGCGTAGTGCGCGCACCGACGCCACGATGACGCAGCCGCTCGGCTCAAGCCCATTGAACCGCGCCTTGATGTGCATGAACTTCTCGAACCCCAAGTCTGCACCGAAGCCCGCTTCTGTCAGCACATAGTCGGCATAACCCAGCGCAACCTTGTCGCCCACTACCGAGCTGCAGCCGTGCGCTATGTTCCCGAACGGGCCTGCATGCACGATAACAGGCTGCCCCTCAGTCGTCTGTACGATGTTAGGCTGAATGGCGTAGCGCAGCAACGACATCATCGAGCCTACAGCGTTCACATCCTCTGCCGTTACAGGATCGCCGCTATCCGTGAAGCCCACTACGATGCGGGTCAGGCGCTCACGAAGGTTCTCTAGGCTAGACGATAGCGCAAGCACCGCCATGATTTCGGACGCCGTTACGATGTCGAAGCCGGATTCGCGCATCGGAGCGTTGGGCGAACCGCCGATGCCAGCTACGATAGTTCGCAGCGCCCTGTCCTCCACATCCGTAACGCGCCGCCAAGTGATGCCCGTCGGACTGAAGCCGGGGATTTGCCTCCGCTGCGCCACATTGTCTGTGAGCGCCGCAAGCAGGTTGTGCGCCGAACCTACGGCGTGGGCGTCCCCAGTGAAATGGACATTGACTTCATCTTGCGGCTCGACCAGAGACAGCCCGCCACCTGTGCCGCCGCCCTTGATGCCGAATATCGGGCCGAGCGACGGCTCGCGCAGTGTGGCGACCACCTTCTTGCCAAGCCTGCCAAACCCTTGCGCCATTCCCACTGTGGTGGTGGTCTTGCCCTCGCCCGCCGGCGTGGGCGTTATGCCCGTAACCACGATGAGCTTGCCGCGCTTGCCGTCGCTGCGGATGGCACTCAGCGGTATCTTTGCCTTGTAATGCCCCTGCGGGATGATGGACTGCGTGTCTAGCCCCAACTCTTCGGCGACATCTGCTATTGGGCGCATCTGTGAAAACCTCTTTACTTAATTGCATCATACTTGGCAGGATCAGCGCATCCGCTGCCCACAACGATTTCTTCGCTTCAAGAGCGCACTCGGATTTTAACACACTGCTACGCTCTACGCTTTATGAGTTCAGAGTTAGGCAGCAAGCAGCAAGGATTGAGATGGGACGATGGGACAAGGGGCGCAGCACTCTCCAGAATCGCTGTGCCATCGCAAAACAAAAACGGGGAGCGAGGTTTTTGTCCTCGCTCCCCGTCCGCAGCTACAGAATTGCCGCGGTATTCGCTACCCTACTGCGGTCAGGGACTGAAGGTGTGCGTGACCCTCTCCCAGCTGCTGTGACCAAGTGCGTTTAGTGCCCTAAACTTGAATATGTACCTTGTTCCGGAAGTCAGTCCGGTAATCTCGGTGCTGGCTGTGTTGCCATCAACCTCAAACTTAGTACGCGACGAAGAACCACTGACGCGATATTCAACTTCGTAGCTGGAAACTGCGCCGCCTGAGGTGGGTGGGTCCCAGGATAAGGTTATGCCGTTGGTGCCACTAGTGGCGGTCAGATTCCTCGGATTTCCGGGTTTCTCTGAGACCGGCCCGGGCGTCGGTGTCGGCTCAGGCGTTGCGGTTGGCTCGGGCGTCGCGGTTGGTGTCGCCGTTGGCACAGGCGTTGGTGTCGCCGTCGGTTCGGGCGTTGCGGTCGGTGTCGCCGTTGGCACAGGCGTTGGTGTTGGCGTCGGTGTCGCCGTTGGCTCGGGTGTTGGTGTCGGCGAAGGTGTTCCTACCGTTGCGGTAACTATCGGGCCTCTTTCGCTGAAACCACTGGAATTGTAGGGTCTCGAGACGGCGACACCCTGGAACTTATAGGTCGTTCCCGTCGTGAGGTTCTCTATGACCACAGAGTTACCCGTGATTTTCCTGAGATCCCGCCCCATCTTATCTGCGTTAACTTCCGCATACAGGACACGGTAGTAGACTATGGGTTCGGTGTTGTCTGCGGGCGTGTCCCAATCCAGCTGGACGCTGGTGGGGCTTAGCACCGTTGCCCTCAACACAGGCGGCTCCGGAGCCTCAATGACATCAGTAACCGATATGGTGAAGTTCTCGTGAGAGTCGTCAGCCGTCCAATCTTCGGCACCGTTGCTGTTCCTACCGTCGGACACCCTCAGTGTTACCTTGTAGGATGAGGCGGCTTCGTAGTCCAAACTCTCTGTGATTTTGATCCGGGCATCGGAGTACCCGTTCAACTCCACAGCGAAGGGGCAGTCGGGGTCGTCGACAGCGGGACCAGGCCAGATGTTAGGCACATTAAGTGCCTCACTGTGGTCGTCGGTGCATTCCAACCAGTACTGCATATCGTTCTGGTCAAGATCGTCTCCTTCCCCTTCTTCGCCGCGTATGTCCCCCCATGTGACATATGCCGAAGCACCATTAGGATCGGCATACTCTGCGATGGTCATTGGGCGGGTGAACGAATTGGTGATCCGCGCCGGGGTGTTCGCCTTCGCACTAGTTGTAACCGTGTTGGGGCCGGCAATCCAGCTGCCAGCATCGCCAATACGCCACTGGATCTCGTACTCCGTGTCAGCATATAGCCCGGCGATACGAGCGTAGTATCTGCGAAGGCCGGCGTGTTGCTGTATGGCGCCTTCTGCTGCGAGGTCATGATCTTGCCATTCCGTCTTGCCCACGGCGCGGTACTGCAATCGGTACTGCTTTACCACAGACAGAGGGGTACTCCAGAAGACATACACAGCCTTGTATTCGTCCAAGTTAGTCCTGAGACCCAGTGTGGGAGCTTCGATGGTGACCTCAGTCACGCTAATGCGGATGGTCGCCCAATCGTCAACTTCTGTTGCGGCGGAGTTGCCATCTATGTCTTCACCATCACTGACATAGACAGACAGGTTGAATTCGCGATTTTCTTCATCATCGAAGTCAAGCTTGCCACTGCCGTCCTCGGAGACCGTAATCGCGCCCGTATTCGGGTCTATGTCAAAGTACCCTCCCCTGCGGCTATCGGACAGGGAATAGGTCAGGGTGGCGTCGTCTTGGTCTGTGGCGCTCACATTACAGGGCAGCGAAGTGCCTTGCACGGCTTGCTCGCGAACTTGGCATGTAAACACATCTGCGGCGAATCGCGGACGGTCGTTTTTGTCCCTCACAGTAACCGTAACATCCTTGGTGGCGGTGACCCCGCCGGCGGTGGCAGTAAAGGTGAAACTCAGAGACTTGTCATCTGAATTCTCAAAGTCAAAGCCCCGTTTGTTGGTAACCGATCCGTCACCTTGGTTGAAGAAGAATTCGTCGGCGTCCTCCCCAATGAGAGAGAGTCGTAATTCGAGATTCTCGCCGCTGTCAACTAAAGCCCTATATGCGCCAATTAACCCCACAGTGTTTTCATCAATCGAGACAGCAGTGGGGCCTTCTATAGTAATTTGGACTGGTGTGCCTTCCTGGGTGAATGCGGGCGAGGTTAGCATAACCATTGCCAGCGTCACCATCAGCAGCGCCACCACTGCGACAAACGCAGCTCCAAGAGGTCTATTGCGTAAGGTTCCGAGCATTATTTCATCTCCTCTTCATATAACCTGTTAGTTCTTATCAATAAACGACTGTAATCGCCTACTGCACCAGCTCGTCGAGAGTCAAGCGTTATAGCGTCATATTAAGTTACACCAATCGGACGAATAGACTTGCGTCTATTCGTCCGATTGGTGTACGCCGCCGATGTCAGAATCCTCTAAAAAGCAACGAGCAACGAAAACATCTTTCAATTTCCTTGCTCACCGGCTTGCGTCAGGCAGCGTGCCGCCATCAGCGTACCACTGCCGCTATGCCAACGCGGAGAACAGCACGGACGGGGAAAATGCAGGCAAATGGAGCGGGCGATGGGGATCGAACCCACGTAGCCAGCTTGGAAGGCTGGGGCTTTACCACTAAGCTACGCCCGCTCGGTCATTCCATTGTACCTTGCCTGCGGCGGGGTGTCATCCGTTCTGAGACGATTAAGACGATTTGGAGGGGATAATTCCAGTACATTGGCTATATTGGCATCAATGCCGCCCAACACATGCCTATATGTATGCCTACAAATCCTCGTATGAGCCATATGAGCCTATGTTACAATAATTCCCTATCCATTCCATCCAAGAAACAGGCGGACGCGATGAACAACAACCGCGCTCGGGGGAATGCAATGGCCCTTTATGAAGACCTCAAAGTGTTCAGCGGCAATGCGCATCGCAGTTTGGCGAAGAGCATCTGCGATTATCTTGGCATCGCGCTCGGCGCTTGCGAGGTGTTCAAGTTCAGCAACGACAATACCTTCGTTAGGATTCTGGAAAATGTGCGCCAGCAGGACATATTCCTCGTACAGCCTATCGCCTATCCAGTGAACGACAGCATCATGGAACTGCTGATTATGATTGACGCCGTAAAGCGCGCATCCGCCGGGCGCGTTACCGCTGTCATTCCTTATTATGCATACGCTCGCAGCGACAAGAAAGACCAGCCCCGCGTCCCCATCACCGCCCGCCTGCTCGCCAATCTCATAGAAACCGCCGGCGCAGACCGCGTTCTGACCCTGGAACTCCACGCCGGTCAGATACAAGGCTTCTTCAACATCCCGTTGGACGAACTGACAGCAATTCCGCTGCTATCCCAACACTTCCACGAGAAAAATGTGGAAAACAACATCGTAGTGGTGGCGACGGACGCCGGCGACGCCAAGCGCGCACGCAATATGGCGTACAGGCTAGATGCCCCGCTCGCCATCGTGGAGAAGGTTCGCATAGGCAACCAAGAGCGCGTAGAAGCTGCAACGCTCATCGGCGATGTCCGCGACAAGACCGCCGTCATCGTGGACGATGAGATCGGTACCGGCGGCACCGTCATCGCCACCGCCGAGACCATCCACGCCCATGGCGCGCGCGACATCTACTGCTACGCCGCACACGCAGTGCTAGCGGGTGAGGCTGCAACAAAGCTGGAAACTAGCCGTCTCAAGGAACTAATCGTAACAGATTCGCTGCCGTTGCCCCCATACAAGTGTCGATCTAAGACGCGCGTTGTGTCCGTAGCGCCCCTACTCGGCGAAGCCATCTACCGCATCCACAGCGGCAAGTCGGTCGGCGCAATGTTCAACGAGGACAGGGCGTAATCTTCCATCGGCAACCGCCGCACATCCCCATTCTCGGCGGTTGCTCCCGTCCATACTCACTCGCCTGTATTCCCTACCCGCTACACGCACTTTCAGCGAATGCATTTTCTGAAAAATGCGTTATAATATGGAAAATGCAGGTGGACTGACTATGGAACGCACCAACGGGGGGACAAGCCCATATGATGAAGTTTCTTACCCGCATGATGGGAGGCTCAAACGAAGGCGCTCTTAAAAAGCTGCGCAAGACGGTCGATCAGACCAACGCACTTGAACCGGAGTTTGAGCGCAAGTCGGATGCCGAACTTTATGGGATGCGCGAGCATTTCCGCCGCCGCCTCGACTCCGGCGAAACACTAGACGACATCCTGCCTGAAACATTCGCCGCCGTCCGCGAGGCGTCAAAGCGCGTGCTAGGAATGCGCCATTTTGATGTGCAGCTTATCGGCGGCATCGTCTTGCACCAAGGCAAGATAGCCGAAATGCGCACCGGCGAGGGCAAGACGCTCGTCGCAACACTTCCCGCCTACCTCAACGCCATAACCGGCGAAGGCGTGCATGTGGTTACCGTCAACGACTACCTAGCGCGTCGAGACGCACAATGGATGGGCGAAGTGTTCGACGCACTCGGCATGTCGGTGGGCATCTTGCAGCACGAAAGCGCCTACCTGTTCGACCCGGACACCGATGCGCCGGAGCGTGGCTTGGAAAAGTGTCGCCGCATCAAGCGCCGGCAGGCATACGCCGCCGACATCACCTACGGCACGAACAACGAATTCGGCTTCGACTACCTGCGCGGCAATATGGTCGTAGACATCGAGCAGCGCGTCCAGCTGAACCGCACTTTCGCCATCGTGGACGAGGTGGACAACATACTCATCGACGAAGCCCGCACGCCGCTCATCATCAGCGGCCCAGCGCAGGAATCCCCCAAAGAGTACCAACGCTTCGCACGCCTCGTCCAAAACTTCCAGCGGGACAAAGACTACACCATAGACGAAAAGCACCGCACCGCCGCACTCACAAACGAGGGCATCACCAAGCTAGAAAAGACGCTCAACATTACCAACATCTACGACCAGAACAACTTCGGCTATGTCCATTTCGCCGAAAACGCACTGAAAGCGCACGCCATATTCGAGAGAGACCGCGACTATGTTGTGCAGAGTGGCGAAGTGATCATCGTGGATGAGTTTACCGGCAGACTCATGGGTGGGCGTCGCTACTCCGACGGGCTGCATCAAGCCATCGAAGCCAAAGAAGGCGTAGCCGTACAGCGCGAATCCGTAACCTACGCCACCATCACGCTGCAAAATTACTTCCGCCTCTATAAGAAGATAGCTGGTATGACCGGCACCGCCGCCACCGAAGCCGAAGAGTTTTGGAAGATATACAAACTTGAGGTCGTCGAAGTCCCCACCAACAAGCCCATGGTGCGCAGGGACTACTCTGACCTGATATACGCCGACCAAAACGCCAAGTATCACGCCGTGGTACAGGAAATCAACGAGCGCAGTCGCAGCGGTCAGCCCGTCCTAGTCGGCACAACCGATATTGACAAATCCGAAATGCTGAGCGACCTGCTCCGCAAATCGGGCATCCCCCACGAAGTGTTGAACGCCAAGCAGCACGAGCGCGAGGCGCACATCGTGGCGCAGGCGGGCCGCCCGGGCGCAGTTACCGTCGCCACGAACATGGCCGGGCGCGGCACGGACATCATCCTCGGCGGCAACCCCGATATGCTAGACATATCAGAAGGCGCTTGGCAAGCCGACCACGATGAGGTCATCAAGCAGGGCGGCCTCTTCATCCTCGGCACGGAACGACACGAAGCACGCCGCATCGACAACCAGCTCCGCGGCCGCTCCGGCAGGCAGGGCGACCCCGGCGAATCCCGCTTCTATGTGGCGCTTGACGACGACCTGATGCGGCGCTTCGGCGGCGACACCGTGAAACGCTTTATGAACTGGGCTATGGAAGAAGGCGCCCCCATAGAGAGCAAAGCCGTTAGCAAATCCATCGAAGGCTCGCAGGTCAAGACCGAAGCGTACCACTTCGACATACGCAAGCACCTCGTCGAGTACGACGATGTGGTCAACACGCACCGCGATGTCATCTACGGCCAGCGCGAGAAGCTGCTCAACGGCGCAGACCTCAAGGCAAACATGCAGACTATGGCGCAGGACAACCTGCGCGCAATCGTGCAAGACCACATCTCCGGTCAATCGCCCGAAAACTGGAACACCGACGGACTCGTGCGCGAACTGAGCGGCATTATGCCCCTGCCCGCCGAGCTGCACAATCCCGACGACATGCTCGACTATTCATACGAGGAAATAGAAGCCGTCGTGTTGGAACACGCCGACAATCTCTACGGCGACATAGAAACCCAAATCGGCGCAGACAATATGCGCATCCTAGAGCGCCAAGTGATGCTGCGCGTCATAGACAGCGACTGGGTGCAGCACCTCACCGCAATGGAGAACCTACGGCAGGGTATCGGCTTGGAGGCGTTCGGACAGCGCGACCCGCTCGTGATGTACAAGAAGCAGGGACACGAAAAGTACCAAGAGCTGCAGGCGCGCATTCAGCGAGACATCGTGCACGCCATCTACAACATCGGCAGCATGGCGATGCAAAACGCACAGCACGCTAACGGGCGCACCAACGGCAGAACCGATTCCAACGCCAGCATAATGACCAATGTCGTCCCGCAGAACAGGCGCGAAAATGTTGCAGTGGGCGCACGCAAGGTCGGACGCAACGCCCGCTGTCCCTGCGGCAGCGGCAAGAAGTACAAGCGCTGCCACGGCGCATAGCGAAAATCCGCCGTATCATCCCGCGGAGAACGAAATGATTATCAGAAATCTGCATCTCATCGTCTCCGTCGTCGTTATTTTTCTTGAAATAGTTACTCTAATTCTGGCGTTTATGGTTATCAGAAATGACCTCACCATCGCCAACCAAGAGGTGCAGCGGTATCAATCATACCTCTTGGCGGACGAACTGCGGCAAAGCTCCGACGACCTGACCCGTATGGTGAGGACATATGCAGTAACTTCCGACCCGCGCTATGTCCATTATTTCAATGAGATACTGGACATCAGAAACGGCGAAGCGCCTCGTCCGGAAAATTATCACAGCATCTACTGGGACTTCGTTGTGGCAACGCACGAAAGGCCGGGAGCGTTCACTGATCCCGTGCCATTGAGAACGCTAATGCAAGAAGCCGGCTTCACCGACGCCGAAATAGCCCTGCTGCAAGAGTCCGAAGACGAATCAAACGACCTCGTGAATTTGGAAACCGAAGCGCTGAATGCGATGATAGGCTTCTATAAGGACGAATTCGGCAACTACACGGTTAGGGGCGAACCCAATCCCGAACTCGCCCGAATGCTGCTTCACAGCCCGGAATACCACGCAGCCAAAGAGCGCATTATGCGTCCTCTGCAAAAGTTCTTCAAAGCTATAGACGACAGGACGGCGCAAGACCTTGCGGCTCATCACGAAAGAGAGCGGCAGCTCATCCTTGGGTTAGCCACAACGACCACTTTGGCAATCCTGCTTGCACTGTTCTCGATGACTTCATTCATCGTAAGGATGCGTAGGCTGATGCGACTCATATCGTCTCGCATACGAAGAGGCAGCACACCCGTGCGGGAGCACACGGCGGGGCGTCAGCCCTGATTTGCTCCGCTTTCTGCCCGTCCCTTAACCGCAACCGATGACGCACATCACGGACTTTCAGCAATGAACAACGCACAAATCTCCGAAATCTTCGAGAACATCGCCGACCTACTGGAAATGAAGGGCGAAAAGGTCTTCACCATCCGCGCATACCGCCGCGCCGCCCGCACCATCGAGCGCCTACCCACCGAGCTTGACGCCATGCTGCGGCAAGGCGACGACCTGCAGAAAATCCCCGGCATCGGCAAGGCAATATCCAGCAAGATTGCCGAGATGGTGGATACCAACTCGCTCACATACTACGACCGCCTCAGAGCGGAGTTCCCGCACGGCATCACCGAAGTAATGCAGATACCCGGCCTCGGACCCAAGACCGTGCGCCGCTTATGGCAGGAACTCGGCGTAACGCAGATAGACGAGCTGGAAGCGGTCATCGAGGACGGCAGGCTAGCGGCGCTGCCACGACTGGGCAAAAAGACCGCAGAGAACATCGCCCGGCAGATACAGTTCCAGCGCACGAAGTCCAAGCGCATGCCCATCGCCCGCGCAATGCCCATCTGCGACAGGCTCATCGCAGCGCTCACATCGCAGTGCCCTGCCATCCGCCGCATCCAGCCCGGCGGCAGCATCCGCCGCTTCGAAGAGACCATCGGCGACATAGACCTCGTGTGCACGGCAAGCACCCCCACCGAACCCCTAGACGCCCTTGTCGCTATGCCCAATATCGCCGATGTGCTGGGACACGGAGACACGAAGGCGTCCGTATATCTCACCGACGGCATACAGGTTGACCTGCGCGTGGTTCACGACCAGCATTTCGGGGCGCTGCTGCAATACTTCTCCGGCAACCTCCAACACAACATCCTGATGCGCGACAGGGCAAACGCACTCGGGCTTTCGCTCAACGAATACGGCATTACGGACAAGACAACCGACGCTGTCGAAGAGTTCGCCGACGAGCAGGCCCTCTATGCGCGGCTAGGTTTGCAGTACATCCCGCCTGAGCTGCGACAGGGCACGAACGAAGTCAAACTCGCTCTCGAAGGGCGCATCCCCCGCTTGGTGGAAGTGTCTGACCTCAAGGGCGACCTGCACGACCACACCGATTGGAGCGACGGGCGCGACCCTATGGAGGCAATGGTAGCCGCCGGCAAGGAACGCGGTTTGCAGTACCTAGCCATCACCGACCATTCCGTTGGGCGCGGCATCGCCAATGGGCTTAGCATAGAGCGGCTGCAGGCGCATATGGCGCAGGTCCGCAAGCTGGAAAGCGAAATCGGCGGCATCCGTCTGCTGTGCGGCACAGAGATGGACATACGCGCAGACGGCTCGCTCGACTACAATGATGAGGTACTGGAACGGCTCGACTGGGTGGTAGCGTCCGTCCATTCCGCAATGGGACAAGACGCCACCACGATGACCGAGCGCATCATCGCCGCAATGCGTAACCCATATGTGGATGTCATAGGACACCTCAGCACGCGCATAATCGGCGAGCGGCAGCCCGTCCAAGCGGACTACGAAGCCCTGTTCCGCGCAGCAGCAGACACCGGCACAGCCATGGAGATCAACGCATCCCCGGAGCGCCTAGACCTCAAAGACAGCCACACCGCCCGCGCCCGTGAACTTGGCGTCCCCCTCGTAATCAGCACCGATGCCCACAGGACGGAAGCACTTGACAACCACCGATTCGGCGCAGCCACCGCTCGCCGCGCTTGGTGCGAACCCAAGCACATCCTGAACACTATGCACACGCACGAATTCCTAGATTTCATAAGTCTGCCTAAAAGCGAAAGGACGAGAGCGTTTGCAAGATATAACAGACACTGACATCCAAGAAGACGCTCACGCCGAACCTGTGGACATCGACCCCATCAGCCAGATGCTGGATGCGCTCCATGAGGGTGTCGACTGGCCCATCGCGATGCTGCAAGCGATGGCAGTATGGCGCGTCCCGACTGAGACGATAGACGGGCGCGAGCGCAACTACTTCATCTGCGGCGAAGCCTTCGACTGGCTGCTAATGGCAGAGCGTCTCTGCGAAGCCGCAGCCGATCTAATCCCCTCAGATGAGCGCGAAGCACTGCTGTTCACAGGGCGACTTCCCCAGCGGTTCGACCCGGTGCAGTTCAAAGAGCTGCTGGGCGTGCACAAGCATCGCGGCTATCTGAACTACTTCTACGGCGTGGTGGTGGAAGAGGCACTGCAGCTGGCAGCAGAGCGCGAAGTCCACAAGCGTCAGATTAGCAACGGCAACCAGTATCAAGACGACTTCTCCGAAGAGGCGTTCGTTCGCATCTATCGCAGCCCGCGTTCAGAGTTGCTGGCGAGTTTCTGCGCCGATATGAGCTATAGCGATTGCATCGACAGCCTGACGCTGACAAGATGCAAGGAGTTCACCTACTGGCTGTTCAAGTACCGCATGCGAATATCGGACAAGGCGAAGGTAGCCAGCGACACGCGCAAGGGCCTTGCCCAGATCCAAGCCCTAGCCGACGCAAGCCCCCATGCCGACATCCCCGGCTATGTCCCCGAATTCTCCTAGTACGCCCAATCGCATCCTAATACGGGCAAGCAGCCCTTTCCCCGTGCAGCAGACTGCGCAAGCCCGACTATATTGCTAACACGCCCGTATCTGATCCTCCCAAAACCCGATCGCCCATCGAAACCAAGCTATCGTCAGACTTACACTATTCGACATCCTGCCCCCTGCGCTCATGTTCGTTGCTCGCCATGAATTGCGCTTGGCAGGAACTGGCAGCCATCACCGCCGCAGTTCCTCGGGCGCTTTGATTCCGCGAAACATCCACAGGAGCAGCGCATTGTACACAAGCTTCGTAGCAGCGCCCACCAAGAACGGAGCGCCAAACGACAGCGAACTCGCTATTATGCCCGCTAGCGACGGGCTGACCGTCTGCGCCGCATTGCGCCCCAAGTTGTTCAGGCTCGCCATCGCCGTGCGCGACTCCGGCGGAACAATCGCCATCGTGTAGGATTGACGCGTTGGCACATCCATATCATTGCAGACTTCGTGCAGCAGAAAGAAGACGATCGCCATCCACAGATTGACGGCGAACGCCATACCTATGAACAGCAGGTTCGCCGCCACCTGCGTGAATGCCATCGTGTTCACCAGCCCGATGCGCCCTGCAACAGGCGCCGCAAGCGCAACCGACACCACATTCAGCAGCTGCGCCGCAAAGAAGATGCCCGACACGGAGAACAGATCAACTCCGAAGCGGCTCACGAACCAGAAGGATATGAAGCTCCGAACGGTGAAGCCGCCGCCAAGCGCATCTAGCGTTGACAAGCCCGTCATCTTCCATATGATGCCGCGCCCTCGCTTGCCATAGCCATAGGTAGCGGACTCAGCGCCACTCGGCTGCCGCACAGGTGTCTTCGTCTCCACTTGCGGAGATAGTCGCCCATACAGCACGATGCCACTACACGCAAGCACAGCATACATGCCGAACATCATCTTGAAGGACAGCAGTTCGCCTACGCCCGTCCACTGCTGAAGCAGTGCCGGCAGCGCAATCAGCAGAGCGCCGAACGCCCGCGTGAATATCGTAACAAGGTTATACCAGCTGAACACCAGTGTCCGCTGACCGGGCGCACACGCCTCCGCCAGCATCGCCGTGTCCAACGATATGAACGCAGTTCTGTCTCCGCCGGACGATGTGGTTACGGCGAATATCCCCACCAGCACCAGCACAGCGGCGTCAGTGGATACGGTAAAAAGTACGCCACCCGCCGCCATCAGCGCCGACAGCCCCACAAGCAGCGGACGCCGCCCAATGGCATCGCCCTTCCAGCTTGCCAGCAGATTGGAGAGCATGCTGCCAGCCATTATTGCGCTGAACACGAACCCGGCTTGGCGCACATCAAAGTCTAGCAGCGTGAGATACACGCCCAAGAACACGCTGATGAAGCCGTAGTCCAACGAGCGCAGCGCCGCCGCCGCTATGACAATGTTCCCGTCTCGCCCAACCTGCGGCAACAGGCGCGTCAGCATAGCGGCGGTGTCAGGGCGCGCAGGTCAGCCAATTTAGTCCGCACAATTGCCAAAGACCTAGCCGTCCAATCGCGACAGCTCGATGCTGGGGTAGAACTCTGGCGTGTCAATCACCTGCACAATCACTGAAGACCTAGCCGTCCAATCGCGACAGAATATCCTCAACCCTGCCCTTGCGATCCAGGGCGCTTTCTAGGCGTTGGCGTTCCCGTTCTATGACCTGCTCTGGCGCCTTGGACAAGAAGTTGTTGTCGCTAAGGCGATTGGCGAGGCGCTGTCTATTGGCTTCAATCTGGGCGATTTCGTCTCGCAGCCGTTGGCGCTCGATGTCCAAGTCCACTAGCCCGCCCAGCGAAATCGTCAGCGTTCCTGCGCTCAGCGCCAGCGATACGCTGTCTTTCCCAGCGCCGTTAGCGCCATCTGTACCGAACCGCAGGGGGTCGACACGCGCCAGCATCTTGATAGCGTCCGCCTCTGAGGCGGCAATCGCTTCGGGGCGGGGCGAGTCTAGCATCGCCTCTATGCGCTGGTGCTGCTGTATGCGAAACTCGGCGCGTAGGTTGCGTATGGCGCGCACAACCTCCATCATTGCGCCTATATCCGACTCCGCATCGTTGTCGAACAGTGCGGCGTTCGGGGTAGGGTAAGCCGCCACGATGAGCGCATCCGGAAAATCCGAGCCTACGGGGACTCGGTCGGTCAACATTTGCCATATCTCCTCCGTAATGAAGGGCATGAACGGATGCAACATCCGCAGCATCCTCTCGAGCACATGCGCCAAGTACGGCAGGGGTGAGTCGGCGTCCGCATCGTCGAAGCGCAACCGTATCTTCGCCATCTCGATGTACCAGTCGGCGTATTCGTGCCACACGAAGTCGTGGATTGCGCGCTGCGCCTCACCGAACTGGTAGTCGTCCATGAACTGCTGCACATCCGCTGCCAAATGATTTAGCCTGCTCATAATCCACTTGTCTTGGCGATGCGTGGGCGTCAAGGTGTCGAAGCAGCCTTCCAGTCCGCTTGCGCCTTCCAAGTTGCCCATCACGAAGCGTGCTGCATTCCAAAGCTTGTTGGCAAAATTGCGGCTGGATTCCAATTTCTGCTCATTGATGCGCTGGTTGTTGCCCGGCGAGTTCCCAACCGTGAGCGCAAACCGCAGCGCATCTGCCCCGTACATCTCGATGAGTTCGAGCGGGTCGAGCACATTGCCGCGCGTCTTGCTCATCTTGACGCCCTCAGGGTCGAGCACCAAGCCATGCAGATAGACGGTATGGAATGGCGGCTTGCCCATATTCTCTATGCCCATCATCATCATCCGCGCTACCCAATAGAACAGGATGTCGTAGCCTGTCTCCATCACGCTGGTGGGATAGAAATAATCCAAGTCTTCGGTGTCTTCGGGCCAGCCAAGCGTGGAGTGCGTCCACAGCGCCGAGCTGAACCATGTGTCCAGCACATCCTCATCACGGCGCAGCCCATCAGAGCCGCACGCAGCGCACACCGTCGGGTCCTGCATATCAACGATAACCTCGTCGCAGTCGTCGCAGTACCACACGGGGATGCGATGTCCCCACCAGAGTTGGCGGCTGATGCACCAGTCGCGGATGTTGTCCATCCAGTTGAAGTACACTTTGGCGAACCGCTCCGGGATAATCTGCGTATCGCCATTGGCAACCGCATCGCGGGCAGGCTTCGCAATCTCAGCCATTCGCACATACCACTGATTCGTAACGATGGGTTCAACCACATCGTCAGATCTATCGCAATGACCGACCGAATGGCGGTACGGCTCTGCCTTCACGAGCAGCCCATCCCGCTCCAACTGCTCCACAATAGCGCCGCGCGCATCCAGCCTGTCCTGCCCGGCGTAGGCGCCAGCGTTATCGTTGAGCGTGCCGTCGAGGTTCAGGACATTGAGCGTATCCAGACTATGGCGCTGCCCGATTTCAAAGTCCGTCGGGTCGTGTCCCGGCGTAACTTTGAGCGCTCCGGTACCAAATTCAAGCTCGACCGCGCTGTCGCCGATGACGGGAATGGTGCGCCCCAGCAGCGGCAATACCACATTCTTGCCGATGTAGCTGCGATAGCGTTCGTCGTCCGGATTCACGGCGACGGCAGTGTCGCCCAGCAGGGTTTCGGGACGGGTGGTTGCCACCACGAGTTCGCCATCCCCATCCGCCAGCAGATAGCGGATGTAGTACAGGCTGCCGTCCTCATCCTCATACTTCACTTCCAAGTCAGAAAGCGCGGTGCGGCAGTTCGGGCACCAGTTCGTAATACGCTCGCCACGGTATATCAAGCCCTTGTTGTAGAGATTGACGAAGGTTGCGCGCACGGCGGAACTTGGGCCAGCGTCCAATGTGAAGCGCGCACGCGTCCAGTCGCAAGATGCGCCAATGCGCTTAGTCTGCTCATAGATGCGGTCGCCATAGCGCTCGACCCATTCCCACACGCGTTCCACGAAGGTGTGCCTACCGAGATCGTGGCGCGTGATACCATCGCCGGACAGCATCCGTTCCACGACCACCTGTGTGGCGATGCCGGCGTGGTCGGAGCCGGGGAGATATAGTGTCGGATCCCCGCACATGCGCCGCCAGCGCACCATGAGGTCTTCCAACGCTATCGTCAGCGCATGTCCCATATGAAGTTCGCCGGTCACATTCGGCGGCGGCATTATCACCGTGAACGGCTGTTTATCGCGCTCAATCTGCGGCGTGAAGTATCCGCCGTCTGACCAAAACTCATAGATGCGCCGCTCGACCTGCTGCGGCTCATATGCGCGCGGTATTTCCCTAAGAGACTGTGTGGATGCCATCAAATTTTCCCCAGTAAGTGTATTTCAGATACGAGAGGGCGAATTCCGAAAGCCCTGCACAAGATTAGCCCATATCGCTAACCGCCGCATTGCGGAGTACACGCTATGCTAGCGGTCTCAACATCGGTCGACGGTCGATATGTCTGCCAAGCATTGGATTGCCCTATCCGCTGTACACCTGCAGACCGCCCTGCCGATCGCAGTTGAGGCGGCGGTTCAAGTGCAGCCCTTCCAGCACGAACTCTATCGCAGATGCGATTGCGGCAGGCTCTGTGGAAGGCTCTACGCGCCCTATAAGTGCAGCCACATCGCCCATTTCAGCGTAGCTCCGCACATACTTGTCAGAATGCAGGTCGCTGCCCGTCTCTACAACCAGCCCTTCTTCGAAGATCTGTGTCAGCTCCCGAAATTGGCGTGCCCGATAGTAGCGCCCGAACACATTCAGGATGGCTTTCTTCACCAGATCCTCGATGACCTTGATCTCGCGTCCCTCTTCAACGCTTTCCAGCTCGATCTTGCCGGTGGTGGACGCCACAATAGCGCTCAAATCGCTGATGCGCGGGGATGCCGCTTCGCCGTGCCGCAGTGCCCTCTTGAATGCTGCGCTCACGATGGTTTCGTAGTTGGCAATTGAGACGCGCAGGCTAACTCCCGAACGCTGGTTCACATCCGGGCTGCGCCGCGCCAACGCCGTGAACTCCGCGATAACCTCTTTCATATACTGCGGTACGGTAACTCGGCTCTGTGCATCGTCGAAACGCACATATTCCTGTTCCACAATGCCAATCTCGTCCACAGATGAGCGGGGATAGTGCGTGCGAATTTGCGCCCCGTATCGGTCTTTGAGCGGCGTGATGATGCGCCCGCGGTTGGTATAGTCCTCCGGGTTGGCGGTCGAGACTAAAAACACATCGAGCGGTAGCATGATGCGGTAGCCCTTAATCTGAATGTCGCGCTCCTGCATCAGGTTGAACAGGCTGACCTGTATGCGCTCGGACAAGTCGGGCAGTTCGTTGATGCAGAATATGCCCCTGTTGGTGCGCGGTATGAGTCCATAGTGTATCGTGAACTCGTCCGAAAGGTAGCGCCCTTCGGCGACCTTAATCGGGTCAACCTCGCCGATGAGGTCTGCGACGGTGATGTCGGGTGTGGCGAGCTTCTCGCTGTAACGCTCGTCTCGCCCCATCCACGACACAGTCGTGTCGTCGCCGTCTTCCGCTAGGATTTCCTTGCATCGCCCGCATATGGGCGCAAACGGGCTGCAGTTCAGCTCGCATCCTGCCATCGTTGGAACGGCTTCGTCTAGCAGCGTAACCATATGGCGAATGAGGCGCGATTTCGCCTGCCCGCGCTCACCAAGCAGGATAATGTCCTGCCCCGCAAGTATGGCGTTCTCTAGCTGCGGAATGACCGATTCCTCGAAGCCGATGATGCCGGGAAAAAGCTCTTCTCCCGCCTCTATTTTGGCGATGAGGTTGCTGCGAATCTCCTGTCGGACGCTCTTCGGATCGTAGCCGCTCTCGCGCAGTTCCCCCAAAGTCTTCGCCTTCCCATTGACGGGCATAGCAATCTCCTAATTCCCATTAGTTTGCGCTTGAAATCTTGCGTCTCTTTCCCACACACCCACGCATCTTGCCATATAATGCGACTATTAACCAGTATAGCCGGCATGCGCTATCCAAGTAAGCATTACACAGCGTAACTACCATTGCAACTATCAGCGCAAAAGAAGAGACGGCGTGCACAAAAAGAACCTCCCCCCAGTGCGGGGGAGGTTCCTGCTTCAAGTCGTCTTAGTAATAGTGAAAGTCGTGGTTCGTGCTAGTGAGTCGGTTCCGTGATTATGGTTGTAGTTGGCTCGCCCCGCAGCGGTATAGGTTGGTGCGGGGCGAGCGTGTTGTCCCTTGCCTAGCGGAGTTCTCCGCCCGGCACCAGCGTGCCAGATGCCCGCAGGAAGATCCAGTACGCCGAACCTATCTGCAAGTCTCCGTCCTCGGGGCCGTCGCCCTCAGGCGCCAGCACCGTGTGCCACTGGTTCGTTATCGTGTCAAACCCTAGCACCCTCGCCAAGTCCAGCCCATCGTCTAGGCTCTGCAGGTAGTCCCGCGCGCCTAGCGCGTGGTCTGTGTCCAGCGCGTTGCCTGTGATGTCCAGCACTGGGATCAGGTTCCAGCCTGCGTACACCGGCACTGACGGCGGCGGCAACGGCGTGCCTGTGCCAGATGCTCCACCTGCCAACCTCGGGATTATCACCTCTAGGTCTTGGATGGCATCGCCCAGTATCCAGTAGCCGCGCTTGGATGAGATTGCTGTCAGGTCGCCCTGCCACTCGCTCTCAAGCGTCTCGCGCACTGCCACCTGCCAGCCGCCCGGCACCACCGGGTCGTAGGTGTAGATTGTTCGCACTTCCATCTCCGTGCCGAACACCGCGCTTATGCTGTTGTCCAGTGGCTCGCCCGGCAGGCTCACCAAGTTCCAGCCCGGGTTCAGACGCCGTGTGAACGCGTCTCGCTCTTCAACCTCAAAGTCTATCTCTAGCGTGTCGTCCAGCTCGTTGCCGGCCATGTCCACCGCTTCTATCTTCAGCTCGTGCTCGCCTATGCTTATCTCCGCATCTGTCAGCGACACCAAGAAGGTCTCACCACCGTCTGTGGATTTCGCACGCTCGACCGGATCTAGTTCTATTCCGTCCAACTCTAACAGCGTGATGGTCACCTTGTCAAAGTTGTCCTCTGCGTACTCGCTCGTCTCTGCCGTGCAGTCGTCTGTGTTGTCTCCGCGCTTCTTGCCCGGCGCACAGTCCGGCAGGAACGGGCTGCTGAAGTCTATCTCTATGAACAGCGGCGACTTCACCTCCACCGCGGGGTCGGTCTCACCGGCGTCCACGCCGCTTATCACCACCCGTGGCTTCGGCAGGTTCAGGTCTGCCTCGAAGAAGTGCGCATCGTCTGCGTTCACATCTCCATCGCGCTCGAAGAAGTTGGTCACGATGCTTCCAGGCTTAACGCCTTCGCTGCCCAAGTTTGCCTGCGGCGAGCGGTCTGTACCCGATATGTGGATGTTGTAGTAGCCCGTCTCGTCAGGCTTGTTCACCGTCACCGTCCACTGGTTCGTGGTGTCTTTCTTCACCACAGAACTTATCGTGTCGTCCGCTATGTCTCCGCTCTCTGCGCAGTCAGCATACGCTTCCTTGCCGCTGTCGCTGCTGCGGATGTGCCCGCGTTCTCCGTCCACTCCGTTCGTGTTCACACACCCTGCAGGCGCGTTCACATAGGTCACCGTTATCGTCGGACGCGTCGCACTCAATCGCTCGTCTGAACTCACCGTGAACACGACCTTGTCGTCCTCACCTGCCAGCTCCTGAGACTGCGGCGTCTCTAGCGGCGATGCCAGATTTTCCACCGTGAACTTCGGCGCTATCCAGTCCTCCGCCTCTATCTCGTCGTCGTCCTGCTCGTTCGCTGCCTCGTCCTCTATCCCGTTCGGCACCACGCTCACATCTGGAGTCTCGTCTGGCTCTAGCTCGTCCTCCAGCTCTATGAACACCGTACGCGCTATGTTCCGATAGTTAGAGTTCACTTTGCCTGCGAACCGGTTCTGCGTCTCGTCCGTCTCAAAGTCGTCGGGCGTATCGTACCACAGCACGCGCGCTATCGTGTGCCCTTCAACCACGAAGTCGTCCGCCTCTATCGTCTCTTCGTTCAGGTCTGACGCGTCCTCAAACACCACTTGCAGGAACTTGCGGTTGTCGTCGTACTCATCCCCTGATGCGTCCCACGCCACACCCGTCCGTGCCTCGTATATCTTCGGCTTTGTCGTGTCTACCTTTATCTCCAGCAGTGCGTCTGGCTCGCTCTGGTCCGGGTCAAACGCTATGCAGTTCCCCGCAGCATCGCACGCTATGAAGGTCACATAGTGCGTGTCCTCGCGGCCGAAGTCTATCTTCGTTACCACCTCGAAACCATCGTCTATGGAGTCAAAGTCATTCGCATCGCTTATTAGGTTGAACGTAGGACTGCTCTGCGGCTGGCAGTAGATGCTCACATCTTCGTGCAAGGTTACTTCTGGCTCGGGATTTAGTTTGTCCTGCGTCTCTTTAGGCAAGTCAGACAAGTCTACCGCATTGTAGCACTGCTTGTCGGACACCAGCGCTACCACTGAGGTGTACTCATCGTCTCCATCTGTGTCCGGCAGATCCTCTGGCTCCGGCAACCCTGACAACGCGTCCGTTACCGTGAAGATGAACTCCACTTCTTCATCGTCTATCGACGCTTCGTGCTCCGGCGTGAAGTCTCCAAACTCTGGCGCTTCGTTCTCTATCGACACCGTCTCGCTTATCTTGGACCGGCCCTCAAAGGTTATGTCCAGCGTGTCCTCTTCGTCCACATCTAGACGCGCTATTCCTCCATCGCTGTGCTTGTACACCGCCGATGTGCCCTCTGTCGGGTTCCCCGACACCAGCATCACTGCGGCTGCAAACTTGTTCGGCGTGTGCGCTAGACGGTACGCCTTCAGGCTCAGCGTGTCGTCCGAGTCCGATGCCTCTAGGTTCACTACCACGCAGTTACCGTTGTCGCAGCCCGGGTCTATCTGCTCTGCCGTTACCTCTATCCGCAGCACCGTGTCCCAGTTTCCGTGCTCGGTCTCCACGAACAACTCTGGCGCTGTCTGACCTGCGCTCGCGGCGTCTGTCGCCGGCAGGTCATCCGGACGACCGAAGCGGTCTGTGCGTGTGTCCCCCAACGCCGTGTTCGGGTTACCCGTTATCAGCGGCGCTGGCTCTTCGACACCAGGCTTCGAACCATCTGGCACTGGGTTCGCCTTCGACACATCTATCGACTCTATTCCGTCTGCCTCGTTCGTTACCGTTATCGTTACTGGTAGCTCGTCGAAGCTGTTCTCCTCATCGTCGTCGTACGCCGTCACCATGACCGTGTACACGTTCTTGCTCTCGTAGTCCAGCGGGGCTTCTGTGGACAGCACGCCTGTAAGTCTGTCCATCGTGAAGTTATCTTCATCGTTTATCTTGAACGCTACCGTGACTCCGTCTCCATTAACATCACCGTCAGCATCCGTCGCTGTGTAGGTGGCCAGCGCTACGCCCGCTACCGTGTTCTCGGGAACGGTCAACGTCGCGGGGCCAGATATCTCCGGCGCGTTGTCGTTCAAGTTGATTAGCGTCAGCAGCAGCAGCACTTCGTCTGTCGCTCCGCTGTCATCCTCTACCAGAACCTCTATGCTATACGAGGGGCTAACCTCATAGTCCAACACTTTGCCGTCTTTCAGCGAGAGCACTCCCGTCTCTATGCCTATCTCGAACAGTTGCGTGTCTTCTGCATCCCGCAGCTTGTAGTCTAGCGTGTCCCCATCATCGGCGTCTGTCGCCTCAAATGTGTGCAGATTCTTTTTGCCTGGGGGGGTGCCTGCGACGAAGTTGCCATCTTCGTCTAGATGCGTCTCCGGCAATTCCAGTGTGAGATCTTCTTCTCGGTTTATTACGAACTCTGGCTTGTCGTTCGCGTTCAGCACCGTCACTGTAATCTCCAGCTCGGTCTGCACGCCCGTCTCGTCCGTCGCCACTATCGTCAGCGCGTAGTCGTTGTCTTCTTGCGCGTCTGCGTCCAGTGCCTCACCCGATGCCAAGCTCACTCTCAGCTGGCCCGCTGGGCTTATGGCGAACGGCGGGGCTTCCGTTCCTGCCTCCGGCTCTTTCAGCGTGAAGGTTACGTCCGTGCCCTCGGGGTCGGTCGCACTGTACGGCTCTCCGAACTCTGCTGTCTTGGACTCGTCAACCGTTACTATCAGCACTGGCTCTACAAACACCGGCGGCTCGTCCACCGCTATGATGTTTATGGTAACAATGCCCAGCGTCTCCCCCTCCGCATCCTCGTCCTTTATCGTCAGGATGTAGCGGTTCGCCGGGTTCCCCCCTGCGTCTTGGTCTAGTACATTCGCCTCTATCGCCGCTTCTAGGATGCTTATCTGTCCCTCGTCTGACACTGCGAACACTTCACTCGCATCGCCCGACAGGTCAGGATCCATGAAGTAGTCGTCCGTTATTATCTCTCCGTTAGAGTCTTCAAAGCGGATTTGCGCTCCAGGGATGTCTCCTGCGCCCTGCGTCTCGTCCACATCAAACACTACCTGCGCCTTTGGCGGCACTCCATCTACCGTTATCGTTATCTTGTGATGGTCCTCTTCGCCTACCGTCTCGTCTTTAATCGTTATCGTCAGCTCGTACTCGTCCAGGTCTGGGTCGTTGTGGAACCTCAATGCTTCTGTGGACTGCAGCAAGCCGCCTTCGCTTATCTGGAAGTTCACTGTGTCCGACACTTCGTACGACACTTCGTGAAGCACTGACTCTTCTGGGTCATCTGCTACGGTGTCAGGGTCGTTACGGAGCGCGGGCACCTCTATCGGGATGTCCACATGCTCCCCGAAGTCCAGTATTTCCATCGCTTCGGCGTCTTCTTCTGACCCGCTCGGCTCTGCCTCTACCATTCCCTCTTCTGGCGCATCTTCCGCGAACTTCGCGCTCAGCTCGGTCACCGTTACCGTGAACTCCAACTCGTCTGGGTCTATCCCGCCCAGGTTGTCGTCTCTAAGCTTCAGCTTCAGCTCGTAGATGTCCATCTCGTCATCGTCGTGGAACCTCAGCAGCTCTGTGGACATCAGCACGCCCGCATCGCTGAACTCGAACAGGTCTGTTGCCGTGTCGTCCGCGTTCAGTACCTCGTAGGTAACATCGTGCCCGCCCGCATCGTCCACGAACTCGCTTATGTCCAGCACCTCGCGACCGACGGCTTTACCACTCAAGGGCTCCATCACACGATTAAGGCCAGTGTCAGGGTCTATGGCGAAGACACTCTCATCAAGCGAGGTGTTTTCCGCCGTGAACTCTATCGGCGCCTCCACCGTGCCCCGCTTCGGCGCGCCCTCCAAGAACATCGCCTCACGCGGCGGCTCCACCGCCGTGATCTGCACCTCTATGCTGTCGGGGGAGCGGTACGCTCCGTCTGCGTCGTCGCGCAAGGACACATCTACCACGATGTTGTAGACACCCGCTGCCAAATCTTCTACCGCGATTCTTAGCTCGCCCAGCCGACTGATGGCGAAGTTCCTTCCGTCTGCGCTGTCCCTTATGGTGAACACCGTCTTCGATATTGTACGGTTAACTTTGTCCACTGGAGGGTCGGTCACTATCGTGCCGATGACGCCCTCATCTTCCGTGAAGGTCTGGTACGAATAGGTTTCGTCATCCTCAGCAGCTGTATCGGGGTCGTCTTGGCTCGCTACCTTTATCTCTTCTACATATGCGAGAACCTCGATTGCTACATCGATGGTGTCGGGAGTACCAGTGTTGCTAAACGAGTCATAAACTTCAGCTACCAATGTGATGTTGTAGGTGGCCTCAGGTAAGGTCGCCTGAGTGATTGTTATCTCCCCGCTTGTATCACCAATGGCGAACTTATCGTGATCAGCTCCTTGACTTGAGTGCCTGCCTATTCTGAAGTGCACTCCGTAACTATGTGTTGATGGCAAATTCACAACAATGGTTTGCGCAGTGCCAACCGGCGCACCATTAACAGCATCATCCTCGAGTATAGTGAATTTGTAGTCACCATCCTGTACTTCACTAGGGTTGTCTAGGTCTGCAAAATGAACTGTCGGTAGGACAACCTCTATTACTACGTCGATTTCGTCGGTTTCGGTATCAGCAACAAGAGTATCGTTCGCGTCATAAACCTCAGCCACCAATGTGATGTTGTAGGTGCTCTTATTTAAGGTCCGACTACCAACTGTTATCTCCCCGCTTACAGCATCAATGGCCAAAAGAGCGTGATGAGATCCATGACCTGACTCCGTGCCTATCCTGAAGTTCGCTCTCTGTCCTGTTTCCGCATTCACAAGAATGGCTGGCGGAATAGTGCCAATCGTCGCACCAGAAGGAGCATCGCCTTGGGGCACAGTGAACCTGTACGACTCGCCATCAGCCGCCGCTACGCTGGGATCATCTTGGTCTGCAAAATGAACTTCCGGCGGTGGGATAACCTCGATTGCTACATCGATTTCGTCGGAAACACTAGGGTGTTCAACAGGGACGTTACTCGAGTTGTAAAGATCCGCCTTCAATGTGATGTTGTAGGTGTTCGCAGATAAGGTTGTCTGACCAGCGGCGATTGTTATCATCCCGCTTCTATCATGAATGTCGAACTTATCGTGGTCAGCTCCATGACCTTGGTCCGTGCCTATCGAGTAGTTCGCTCTATAAGCTGTATTCCCAACCCAACGAAGGGCTTCCGGAATAGTGCCAACCGACGCACTAGCAACAGCATCTCCCTCGAGTATAGCGAAAGTGTACGACTCGCCATCAGCCGCCGCTACACTGGGATCGGCTTGGCTTGCAAATCGAACTATCGGTAAGTCAATATTAATTTCTATGTCGATTTCGTCGCTAGCAACCTCAATGTTATTCACAACCAACGCTACTCTTGCAGTTAGATTGTAAGTGCCCGAACCCACAGTCGTAGTGGTGTACAGTGTCCCACCCGTCCTATCGACGCCAATGGCGAACTTATCTGTACTATCCCCCGTGAGGGTCCATTCCCTTGACTGCCCACTCTCAAGCGTGTTGGGAATGGTGCATATATAGAAAATGTCAGTATGTTGCGGAAATTGGCCTACCCGACTATTGAGCGTGTACTTCTCGCCCTCAGCAGCGGGCGTATTGCAGTTATTTTGGGCTGCAATGGCAATTGTCGGGGTGGCAGATACAGTGATTTCAACGTCGATTTCGTCGGAAACACTAGGGCTAACAAAGCTGCTAGTCGCCGGGTCATAAACCTCAGCCTTCAATGTGATGTTGTAGGTTTGCACACTTAAGGCGTTGCCACCAACTGTTAGCGCCCCGCTTGTAGCATCAATGGCGAAACTACCGTGGTCAGCTCCACCAGTTGTGTCTAGCGTGTAGTTCGCCCTCTGACCCGATGCCGCATTCACAAGAATGGCTGGCGGAATAGTGCCAACCGCCGCATTAGAAGTAGCATCACCCGCGAGTATATCGAACTCGTAGCTCTCGGTTTCATCCTCGGATGTACCTGGGTCGTCATCAGCCGCCGCTACGCTGGGGTCGGCTTGGCTCGCAAAATGAACCGTCGGAGCGACAACCTCGATTGCTACATCGATTTCGTCGGCTACGGTATTGGGGACAAGGGATCCACCCGAGTCATAGACCTCAGCCTTCAATGTGATGCTGTAGGTTTGCACCAATAAGTTCCCAACAACACCGTTATTGACGGTTATCGCCCCGCTTCTAGCATCAATGTCGAAAAGGATACGGTTTCCTACCCTGAGTAGCCTGTAGTTCGCTCTCTGACCTGTTTCCGCATTCACAAGAATGGCTGGCGGAATAGTGTCAATCGACGCATTAGCAACAGCATCAGCATGCTGCAGAGTGAATGTGTACGACTCGTCATCAGCCGCCGCTACGCTAGGGTCGGCTTGGCTTGCGAATCGAACCGTCGGTGCGGACGGGTCCGGTGTCGGTGTCGCTGTCGGTGTCGCTGTCGGTTCCGGTGTGGCTGTCGCTGCCGGTGTTGGCGTTGGTGTGGCGGTTGGTGCCGGTGTGTCTGTCGGTGTTGGTGTGGGCGTGTCTGTCGGCGTCGCTGTGGGCGTGTCTGTCGGTGTTGGTGTGGGCGTGTCTGTCGGCGTTGGCGTTGGTGTGGCGGTTGGTGCCGGTGTGTCTGTCGGTGTTGGCGTGGGCGTGGCGGTTGGTATTGGTGTGGCGGTTGGTGCCGGTGTGTCTGTTGGTGCCGGTGTGTCTGTTGGTGTTGGCGTGGGCGTGTCTGTTGGTATTGGTGTGGCGGTTGGTGTGGGCGTGTCTGTCGGTGTGGGTGTGGGCGTCGGTGGCTTTGAGAAAACAGTGATTTCTACATCGATTTCGTCGTTAATAGTTCCGGTAATAACGACGCCAGAACTCGTGCTATAAATTTCACCTATCAATGTGATGTTGTAGGTGTTAGCAGATAAGGTCGTCTGACTAGCGGCGATTGTTATCTCCCCGCTTTCATTATCAATGTTGAACTTATCGTGGTCAACTCCATGACCTGAGTCCGTGCCTATCCTGTAGTGGGGTCTATTAACTGGGTTCGAATTCCAAAGAATGGCTTCCGGAATAGTGCCAACCGGCGCACTAGCAACAGCGTCGCCTTTGGCTATAGTGAAGGCGTACGAATCGGTATCAGCAGCCGGGTCACTGGGGTTGTCTTGGCTTGCGAAGACAATTGTCGTTGACGCCGTTGGCGTAGGTATCTGTGCGAAAGCGTATTTAAGTGTGCCGTGCCCATTGCCGATAAGCATGGCACTAAACGCCGCAATTATCGCGACGGCAAACAGGATAGGTGCTAATCTTCCATTCATTTCGTTCTCTGCTCTCAGTTATTAGGGTTTGATCTTCGTAGGGTTTCCAATAAAACAGGCTGATGATATTTCGTAAACCGAAATATCATCAGCCTGTTTTGTGTGTGTATATAGCCACATTTGTCGCCCTGTGGCGACTCGGATAGCGGACACACGCACAGCGCAAGCGGCATACCTCGCGACACTGCAACCTAGTATACCGCAAGTGTAATACGAAAAATATTACGAGAGCGTTTCCATTCAGACGGTTTAGCCGTAAAATGGGGCGTGCGATATTATTACCAGCTGCTAATGGTCTCTATATCAGACATGAAAACGCTAGGCTCCGGGCAGCCAACACTTCGCCCGCTGTTTTCAGGGGCTGTGATGCGCCTCCACTCTTGCGCATATTTGCGCTAGTATCCACTCGGCAAATGCTCGCCTTCTCCAGCATAGTGGCAGAAACCACCCGATGCTCTAAACAAGCGTATTGTTTGATTCAGAATATCTACCCCTCGCTGCCGTTGCGGCCGCGCTCGAGTTCGGCGATGCGTGCTTTCAGCGCCGCCACCTCTTCGTCCCGTTGCGCCCTGCCTTGCTCTATGCCCTGCTCGACACCTCGCTTTTCGCCCTCAGCGAGACCTTCGGCTCTGCCTTGTGCTCTGCCCTCAGCGATACCCTTGTGCTTGTGGAACTCTGCGCGTTCCTTCTTCACTTGGTCGTACACATAGGAAAGCATTATCATAATTCCGCCCCCCTCTCGGATATGCGGATTAGCACAAGTCCGGCGCCCGGATGCGTGCAGCGCTGATGTCCGTCTGAGCGGTCCTACCCCTCGCTGCCGTTGCGGCCGCGCTCGAGTTCGGCGATGCGTGCTTTCAGCGCCGCCACCTCTTCGTCCCGTTGCGCCCTGCCTTGCTCTATGCCCTGCTCGATACCTCGCTTTTCGCCCTCAGCTATACCCTCTACTCTACCCTTATGCTTATGGAACTCTGCGCGTTCCTTCTTCACTTGGTCGTATACATACGAAAGCATTATCATAAGTTCGACCCCATCTCGGATATGCGGATTAGCACAAGCCGGGCGCCCGGATGCGTGAAACGCTGATGTCCGTCTGAGCGCTCCTACCCCTCGCTGCCGTTGCGGCCGCGCTCGAGTTCGGCGATGCGTGCTTTCAGCGCCGCCACCTCTTCGTCCCGTTGCGCTCTGCCTTGCTCTATACCTCGCTTTTCACCCTCAGCGAGACCTTCGGCTCTACCTCGCTTTTCGCCCTCAGCTATACCCTCTACTCTACCTCGCTTTTCGCCCTCAGCTATACCCTCTACTCTACCCTTATGCTTGTGGAACTCTGCGCGTTCCTTCTTCACTTGGTCGTATACATACGAAAGCATTATCATAATTCCGTACACTCCTTCTGCGAGAATAAATGTTGACAGCAGCGCTACTGGAGCAGCAAGAGTCGCCTTGCCGGAGACCTCTTCAAGGTTTTGCGCGAATGTCATACTTGCTGATGTAACTGGCTTGCTCCATATGTATGTCAGCAGCAGCGTTTGCACCACGAACAGCGCTGTGAATATAGATCTGTCGCGCGACTTGATGTTGAAGAAGGAAGTCCTATCTGTGTCGGGCTGCCGCCGCCTATCTTTCTCGAACACGACTATCAGCGCCGGGATGATATAAGCGAACAGAACGAACGCGACACCCGCTGCGACAATCACTGCTTCTACATTGTTCATGAACATCTTACACCTTAATATAGTATCTGTATATCCGTGATTGGATATGCCATAACATTGCTCTGACCGTTGGCACTGTTAAGCATGGAAACTGGAACACTTTGTAAAACTAATATTCTGATACTACTCTAACATCTCATATTCGTCAACACACTTTAGTACGGGAGAGAAGTGCAAAACTCAAGAAAGTAATCTTTCGCTGACTAGAATATGGCAATCTTAGTCGAGTTCCATAACGGTGGGTATATGCTAGTGCGTTACGCTTTTCGTCATACTTCAGCGTGATATAGACTTAAAGCGTCGTCCGTCATCAAGCAAATGTTGGCGGCGCGCTGAACCGCTCGTAGTAAATCTACCACAGCCTACCGACCAGTCCATGAAGGTACATCTCCGACATATTGCTTCTTGTTTCCGCAGTTGCCATTCCTCTTGCCCATATCTTCCATCGTTCTACGATAAACAGCACTCCGTAGTGAGAAATAAGGCGTCGGGAGCGAATGGGCACAGCGTGGACGCATCACAATCTGCTGGTATTGCTGCAACGCAGGGAGCTTCTGTCTTCGACCACTTGAATGGAAACGCTACTATATGACGCACGATCTTGACTTGTGAGCAAGGTTACCTTAAAGTTCACGCTGTCATAATGTGATGTGTCGCGACCTTAACCTTGGTAGACGAAAACGAATCATTATTATCACTGAAGTACACGCATTTCTGTTTCCAAGCGCTACATGCCCTGCCAAGAACAGACCACGACTTTAGCGAATACTTGGAGACATTCTGAATATGTATTCGTATTTGGACACCAGTAACAAAAATAGCAGAAATTTAATACGCATCATTTGGAGGCACACTCGATGAAGCGATTCGTTGCTGATGACCCCGAAACCCATTCTGTAGATCTGGTAGCTCATAATATTATCCAATTGAAAGATCTATTCCCAGAGATATTCAACGAAGGCAAGATAGATTTCGGTGTACTGCGACAGCTTCTAGGCGACGCCGTTGATGACGGCGAGGAAAAGTATGGGCTGAACTGGCACGGAAAACGTCGCGCACGCTTCTTGGCGTTAACACCAAGTACAGGGACCCTTCGCCCATGCACGGAGGAAAGCGTGGATTGGGACACCACGCAGAACCTGATGATTGAGGGCGACAATTTAGAAGTCCTGAAACTTCTGCAAAAGAGCTATGCTGGTAAGGTGAAGCTAATCTACATAGACCCGCCCTATAACACAGGCAAGGATTTGATTTACAAAAATAATTTCTATCAAAGCAAGCATGAATATCTTGCGGCGACAGGCAATGTTAACCATGAGACCGGACATTTCGTAAGCAATCCTGCATCTGGCGGCCGCTACCATTCAACATGGCTTTCTATGATGTATCCTCGCTTGAAGTTGGCTCGGAACTTGTTACGTAAAGATGGAGTTCTGATCTGCACGATTGATGAGAACGAACTGACTAGCTTGGGTGAAATCCTGAAGGACGTTTTTGAAGAGGGAAATTACGATCATGTCTGCGTCACAATCGTCCACAATCCTCGTGGCGTTCAAGGAATGAATTTTTCATACACGCACGAATACGCTTTCTTTGTTTTCCCAAGAAATAGGAAAGTTATTATGGACAGGAAAATAGACAAATCCGATATAAAGTGGTCTCAGTTCCGCAACTGGGGAACTGAGTCGGAACGTCACGACGCAAGGAATTGTTTTTATCCAGTTCTCGTCCAAGATAATCACGTTGTCGGTTTCGGTGACGTTTGCAAAGATAGCCATCATCCGAAACAAGCAGAGGTTCATGATGGCACTGTATATGTCTACCCGATTGATACTTCCGGCGTAGAGCGAAAATGGCGCTACGCTAGACAATCCGTTGACTCGGTTCAGCACCTACTGCGCGTAAAGAAACGTGGCGAGCGATACGAGATCGAAATAGGTAAAGATTCAGGGCTTTACCGGACTGTCTGGACAGACAAGAAGTACGACGCCAACGAAAATGGAACTCGCCTCCTCAAAAAGCTTGTACCGAATGCTCCATTTTCGTTTCCGAAGAGCCTGTGGGCTGTGCATGATTGTGTTTCCGCCGTAACCCAGGATGATCCAGATGCTATTGTCCTTGATTTTTTCGCAGGAAGTGGAACCACTGGTCATGCATTACTGGAAATGAACAAGAAGGACAACGGGGACCGTCGATACATCCTTGTTCAAATAGCAGAGGAAATCAATAGGTCTAGCGAGTTTGCGTCAATTGCTGATGTAACAAAGGAACGGCTACGACGGGCTGGCGATACAATTCAGGCAGAAGCAGGCGAATCTACTATTGACGTTGGCTTCCGTGTTTTCAAGCTAGATAGTTCCAACGTCAAGACATGGGAACCCGACCCTAATGACCTGCACCAATCTCTGCGCGAACATGTTGACAACATCAAGCCAGGCCGCAGTGAGCAGGATATCCTGTATGAAGTGTTGCTCAAGATGGGGCTTGATCTGTGTGTTCCGGTTGAAACCCAGTGTTTCGCCGGCAAGGTGGTGAATGCCGTAGACAACGGAGCGCTATTCGCTTGCCTTGCTAAATCCATCAATGGGAAAGATGTCGATGCATTAGCCGAAGGCATTGCTAACTGGCACGCTATTCTAGGAAATACCGATAACACTACCGTGGTCTTTCGTGACAGCGCCTTTGTCAATGATATTGCCAAGATCAACTGCACGGAAATACTGAGTCAACGAGGTATCAGGAACGTGCGGAGCATCTAATGAAATTTAAGTTCGAACCCGATATAGATTACCAGCAGGATGCAATCGCGGCGGTTTGTGACCTATTTCGTGGGCAGGAAGTTTGTCGTAGTGGGTTTTCCGTTGCTCACGGGCTGACCGAGAACAGAACACTTGGCTTGGTGGAAAATGACCTCGGTGTGGGTAACCAGCTGACTTTACACGACGATGACATTTTGACCAACTTGCAAGAGATTCAACTGCGTAACGGCCTTCTTCCTGCGTCGTCCATAGAATCTCACGACTTCACTGTTGAAATGGAGACCGGTACGGGTAAAACCTATGTTTATCTGCGGACGATTTTCGATCTAAATCAGCGCTATGGTTTCACTAAGTTTGTGATAGTAGTGCCGTCGGTTGCTATCAAGGAAGGTGTCAACAAATCCATGGAAATGATGGGCGACCATTTTCGTTCTCTGTACTCAGGCATGCCCTTTGAGCATTTCATCTACGACTCGGCCAAACTAGGACAGGTTCGTAACTTTGCTACTAGTCCACAGATTCAGATTATGATGATGACCGTCGGCGCCATAAACAAGCGGGACATCAACACCATCTATCAGAAAAATGAAAAAACGGGAGGTGAAGCGCCCATTGATTTGGTGAGAGCCACTAATCCTATAATCATTGTAGACGAGCCGCAGAGTGTGGACGGGGGCCTGAATGGACAGGGACGACGAGCGCTGGAAGGGATGAAACCCCTTTGCACCCTCCGCTATTCTGCAACCCATGCGGACAAGTACCACATGATATATCGGCTTAATGCTGTGGACGCCTACGAGCAAGAATTGGTTAAGCAGATTGAAGTCGTCGCTGGTACGGTTGATGACTACCACAACAACGCCTACGTGCGACTGGTGTCAACTCGTAGGTATGGTAGTGCAATCAGTGCACGAGTTGAAGTTGATGTTGCGACGCAGTCCGGAAAAGTACAAACTAAGGAAATCACCGTACAGGACGGCGATGGACTAGAATACAAAACAGGACTCGAACTTTATCGTGACCATTATGTTGGCGAAATTAGAGTTGGGCGCGGCAGCGAGTCGATGGAGTTGCGCCTACCCAGCTATGAGCAATGGCTGCAACCGGGTGAAGCCTACGGTGCAGTTGACCCACGGGACATACATCGGGAAATGATACGCAAAGCAATACGGGAGCATCTGGATAAAGAGAGACGCCTCTATCCCAAAGGCATCAAAGTGCTGACGCTGTTTTTCATTGATAAGGTAGCAAACTATCGCTATTACGACGCAGACGGAAACCCGGTGAAAGGCGAATATGCACAGATATTTGAGGAGCAATACCGCCGCACTGCCAATAGTCCCGGTTATAAATCCATGTTCGATGGCGTTGATATTGACGATGTGTCGAAGCGAGTGCACAACGGTTACTTCTCTATTGACCGCCACGGCAAGTTAACCGACACTTCGGAAAGACGGCAATCTGACCGCGACAATGCAGAACGGGCTTACAACCTGATTATGCGAGACAAAGAAAAACTTCTGAGCTTTGACGAACCTCTAAAGTTCATCTTTTCCCATTCCGCGCTACGCGAAGGTTGGGATAACCCCAATGTATTCCAGATATGCGCTCTCCGGGACATTCATACAGAACGAGAACGTCGCCAAACCATTGGGCGCGGACTGCGGCTGTGCGTCAACCAGTATGGTGAAAGGCAGTATGGATTTGAAGTGAACACGCTGACGGTCATTGCCCAGGAAAGCTACGAAGAGTTCGCGGATAAACTGCAAAGTGAAATTGAAGAAGAGACTGGTATCCGTTTCGGTGTAGTGGAAGAGCATCAATTTGCATTGGTCAACGACGCGAACGGGCAAAACGGATACATAGGGGTAGACAAATCCAAAGAGTTACGGCAATACCTCGTCACAAACGGCTACCTAGACCATGAATACAAAGTAACGGACTCTCTAAGAGATGCGTTACATAATGACAATTTGGTGTTGCCCGACGAATTTGAGCCTATGCGTGAAGCGATAACAGAATTGCTGCGTAAGGCAACCGGGCGCATTGAAATTAATAGGGTCGAAGATAGGCTGCAAGCACGGCCACGGGAAGCGGTGCTGAGCAGCGAAGAGTTCAAGTCCCTCTGGGATCGTATCAAGTATCATACTATCTACCATGTCTATTTTGATAATGATAACTTGCTAAAAAAGTGCGTGAAAGCGCTGGCCGATGCGCCTCTTGTGCCACGTGCTAGACTGCAATGGAACACAGCCGGGATGCAGATTAGGCAAAGCGGAGTACAGGGCGAACTGTATAAATCTGGCACGCCGGTAAGCCTGAGTAACGATGATGTCGCACTGCCCGATTTGCTTACCGAGTTACAGAACCGCACTCAGCTGACACGACGCAGCATCTGGCGCATTCTGCGCGATAGCAAGCGATTAATGGATTTCAGAGACAATCCGCAGAAATTCATCCAGATAGCAGCGGACGCTATCAACCGCCGTAAACGTTTGTCGCTGGTAGACGGCATCAAATACCAACGATTAGACGGCGAACCGTACTACACGCAGGAATTATTCGTCAAAGAAGAGCTGACCGGTTACTTGAGTAAAATGCTCAAATCAAATAAGTCGGTATATGACTACGTGAAGTGGGATTCATTGAACGAGTGTGAATTTGCACAGCAGTTGGAACGAAACTCATCTGTCAAGGTATACGCGAAACTGCCGAGTTGGTTCAAGGTGCCTACTCCGTTGGGCGCATATAATCCAGATTGGGCGTTGCTGATAGAAGACGACGATAATGAACGACTCTATTTCGTCGCTGAAACCAAAGGCACATCATTTCTTGAAGATATGCGTAACACCGAACGCGCTAAAGTGAAATGTGGAAAGGCGCACTTCGCAGCCTTGGAAGTTGGGGAAACGCCGGCAAAATACTGTATTGTACACACTTTGGACGAACTACTCAGCACGATATGAGGTGTTCTCACCAGATACGTCTTCAACCGTCTGCGCCTTGAGTGCTGCACTAGGACGGTGATAGGCAGCATCAAACGGCGAACTTATGCTGCCCCCCATGTGCCGTCGGACGGAGCGAAGTAACGGCAAATGATTCACAGAGCTGTTGCGGTTAAACGCGGTGCTTGATTAGCGGTGCTTGATTATTAGATCGCGTAGCCCCTTTTCAAGGTCTGATGGCAAATTCTGTGAAAGTAGTTTGTCAACTACATCCCATGTTTCGCTAGAGAACCATGGCCCAGTGTCGCACTGCTCTAAATGTATCAGGAGTTTAGCCATATCGGTCGGGTGCTGTTCTAATAGGTTTCTCTTGTCAATGTCGTATAATATCGGCGAACGCCTCATCGATATTTTGCGCATCTTGGTCGCCACCTCGACCGCCTCTGGGAATACCCCCGGTAGGTTGATAGTCCATTCCAGCATACGAGTGATTTCCGCGTCGTTGAGAGAGACTGGCACTCCCTGGATTCGGTTATGCCAGTATTCTTTGAGCCAGATGTCCCACCATTCCTGCTGCGCAGTCTCGTCCAAGTTGCGTAGCCTAAGGTAGATTCCTAAGGCAAACTGGCCCCTCGCATCAGTATTGGCGTGTTCGAAGAATTTAACTATCCAATCGTCATTGGCGTCATTGATGAACAGGGTTAGCGCGCCGGTGTAGTACTCAACGAACCTCTTAAGTCTATAGTCGTCGAAATCCCTTATCCTCGGGAGCGCATCAATAAATTTTTGACGCAATTGCTCGGCAGCGGGAAAAGATAACCGCCCCCAAGTCAAAAAGCCGTCCCACGCGCACTGGAAATCGTCGTGGTCGATGTCGAAGAGAGGCAGTAAGTTTTCAAGTGTCCAATTCTCATCGACAGTCAAAAGGAAACTAAATTGACTGGCGAGCACAGTGCGCCCGAATTTTCCGGTATCTCCCTGTTCATTAACTATGACATCCAATGCGTTCCGGTAATCGGCGTTCAATCGCTGTGGGGAGTCTTTCTGCTTTCGCCACAAGTCCATGCTATGAACCCAAAAGAGCGCCAGGTGTCCGGATGTGTGCTCTAAGGCTTTACCTAACCAGTTGACATACTGCTGGACTCCATCAACCGATGCTGACATTTGAGGGGAATTTTCTGCGGCAGCATACGGACGCAAGACAATAGCAATCTGATTGGCTTGGGCTAGCAATTCTGTTGCTTCGGCGCTAATGGTGTTCCGAACCAATTCCGTGAGAACATTGGCAATTTCGAGCGGGTATCGGCGTTGCAATTCGCTAGATGATAGATGCGCTAGCACACGCTGCACATCACCGTGATCGAGAATTTCACTCCTCCATGCACGAATTACTTCGGGCCACAAGTCGGTGTCCCACTCTGCGCGCGCAACCATAGCATCTGCCAAGTCGAGTCCCCAAGATGGCTTGCCCTCGGCGGCTTCACCAATCGCGCTCAGCATCGCCAAGCGGTCCTGCCCCTCAAACCTTTGCTGGACTGTCGGTTGGTAAGCCAGTAAGTTTGGCAATACTTCGGACGCAGGTTTAGTCAGCAATTCCTCAACAGTCCACGGACTCGTAACCGGACAAACCGGACTTACCCAGCGTAAAAAGTCAGGATGCTCCCTAGGCTCGAACTCAGGATGCTTCTTCCGAACAGCGTCCAAGGCTCGTTGCGCGATGCTGCAATCTGGGGCCTCTGTGTGGAGCCAGTGGAACCAAGTGAAACGGTGGTATGCCGATAGCGCATCACTATCGTAATACTCATTTTCTGGAACCTGATGCTTAGAAATCGCCCTTATCAGCGCTGTGCGTTGCTGTTCACCCGACAATGGGTAAGCGCGGGCGACTGCTCGGAATATCTCGTGGTGCGCGGCGGTTTCGTTCACATCAGAGTGTTCCAGTAGCCAAGCAATTTTGTCGTCGCTAGACATGTCCTCCCGTGCAGACAAGGCATGAACAGACAGCCGCCTCAACAACGGCGCGTCGGAGACTATAAAACGGTCGCACCACAATCCCGCGGCAACCGGGTCATTGCCTACTAGCCGCTCTAGGCAATTCCGCGCTATGTTTGTAAGGATGTCTATGTTGCTAAGAAAACGGTCGCTGTCCTGCTGATGTGGTTCGATAGCAGATCTGCGGAAGTTGTCTATGTCCCAAGTCTTGTTCCCTTCCCCCCAAGCTGTTAGCCACGAATGGCGCTCTTCCAATCTCATAGTAGTTCGCTCAAGCAGTGGATACGCCATATCTGACAGATGAGGCTTGAGGCACTCCTTCCAAAGTTCTTCTATATGATATTGCAAATCTTGGGTCGCGTCCGATTCATAGCCCGGTCGCACCTGATGCTGGACTGTCGTCATTATGTCGTACACTTGCAGCAGGTTTTGAAATGCACCGACTTTGGCACAGGTTTTGGCAAAGTGTGATAGTCCTGACATCATGGAATCGTTGATATGTGAGGGAACGCGGGACATCAGGAAGTGCGCCCATTTTGAAACCATCTGAGCATCCATCTGAACTCCGTTGGATGGGCGAAGTTCCCGCACCAGCGCAAGCCACAGCTCGGAATTCAGATGTCCACCATTGCGTTCAATCACTGAGAACAGTTCATCGGAGTGCTTTACAGCAAATCGCTTCGCCAGCCAATAGGCAAGCGCACGGTGCTGCTCATCAAGTTTCCCATCGTCGAATAGGCACTTAAGATGCCCCCGACGGTCTAACCAGCCAATCCATTCGGGATACTCAGCGGCATCGGTGAAAAAGCGCGTTAACTCGGGAGTGGCTAGGGCATGTTCAATGATGCTGGCGCTATCGTCATCAAAGGTAGGCGGTTTGCCTCTTGCGATTTCGCTAATCATAGTTCGCCAGTCACCTAGTCCGCGCCGCATCCAGTCCGCTAGTCTGGCGATTGCTTTGTCCAATCCGCTGAAGTCTTTGGCATCCGCTTGGTGGAAAGGGATAGGCTCGATGCCCATCCTTCTCCAGTGGGTGGAGTCGTCGCTTTGATTGCCAATTAGAGCGAAACGCTTCTGTGCTTCTTCCGACGGCAATGATGGCGTCAGGTATGTCATAATTCTGTCGTTGTGGCTGTATCCCACGAACAACACTGTATAGTTTGTAAAGAGGTCAATTAGAAACCGGCGTGCCCAACCGCCCGATTCAGTCAAATACGCGCGTCCAAAGTCTCGGTGCGTGAGTACCATCTCATTCGGCTCGTCCACACAACCGTGCAGGTGGACGATACCTCGAAAGCGGTTGCCCAACGGCAGCGCTGGCGCTTGATACAACTTTGGATGGTCGCTGAACACCTCAAACGCCACTTGCTCGAACAGTTCGTCAAAATTGGTGGTGACCACTCTCACTTCCTCAGACTCGCTGAAGATACGGAGCAGGTTCTTGTGAAGTGCGGTTGGTTTGGGAGCGTTCTGTTGTAAAACTTCAGCGGCGCGCTCGTGGACATTGACACCGTCGTCTTTCAGTTGCCCAAGGAACCAGTCTTCGGTTTCCGAGGCGTTTATAGACTTCCCTGTGCCCTCTGCTACCCGCTCTGCCAATCGCCAAAAGTTCGGTAGATTTGCCGGCGGACCCATCAACACACCGGCACCGGCGAAAACAACCAGACGCTTATCGCGTAACGCATTTAAAATGGGTTGGGGAAAGTCAACACCGGCGATTTTCATTTGCGCCCCTCCATCGCGGGGATTTCGGCGTCAGTCAGCCCGTACAGTGCGCGCACCAGATGGTCTATCTCAGCCTCGTCTGCACTAGCGGGGGGGGGGGGGGGGATAACTTGGTTTGCAAAGTATGTGGTCAACCAGATGGACCTCTGCTTCCTGATATTCGGTAGTTGCATATGGGATTGGTAGATGATTCCAGTCATATGGATATAGGATAGCGTTTCCATTCAAGTGGTGTAGGACAGAAGTCCCTTGCATTGAAGTATATCAGTAGGTTGAGATGCGTCCACGCTGTGCCCATTCGTTCCTGTCGCCTTATCTCTCACTGAAACCACTCCAACCGAGATGTGGTCTTGTATCTTACTGACCAGTACTTAGATGCGCTCAGTCCCTTATCCAGCGCCTTCTTGAACCAAATCAGATCTCAACCACCCGTCAACTTCACTATCCGAGCAACCAACTTCCTTACCTCAGACAAGTCTTCTGATATCAGTAACTCTATGGCTTCATCCCAGTCTACCTTGCATCTGTACTCCATAAGCAGATGGAACTGACATATTTGATGCGCACTGTCTCTGCCATAGGCCATTCCAATGGCCTCTGCGCTATCATTCTATCTCCATCGTTCAATAAGTAGATAGACTGTCTCATCCCATGCTTCGGTTAACGTATCTTCTCAACTGTCAAACTACGCCATCACACCGCTCTTGTCATCCCGAAACACCTTCAATTCCTGTTTCTCGCCACGAACACCAACCCATACTCCGTCCATCTCCACCACGTCCCCCTTTTTTTGCTCTACCCACTCTAATTACAACTACCACCATTGGAATGGAAACGCTACTTTCGTACTGGTAGCGTTTCCATTCAGGTGGTCGAAGACAGAAGCCCCCTGCGTTGCAGCAGTACCAGCAGGTTGTGAGGCGTCCAGGCTGTGCCCATTCGCTCCCGACGCCTTATCTCTCGCTGAAACCGCTCCAACCGAGATGTGGTCTTGTATCTAAACTGACCAGTACCCAGATGCGCCAGTCCCTTGGTCAGCGCCTTCTTACACCACATCAGCCCACGACCACTCGTCAACTTCACTATCTGTGCCGCTAACTTCCTTGCAGCAGTCAAGTCTTCTGACATCAGCAACTCTTTGGCTTCATCCCAGCCCACCTCGCCTACCTTGCGCCTGTACTCCCTGAGCAGATGGAACTGGCATAGCTGATGGGCTGTGCCTCTGCCATAGACCATTCCTATGGCCTCTGCTATCGCTCTGTCCCCATCGCTCACTAGGTGGGCAGGCTGCCTTACTCCTCGCTTATAGGCTTCGGTCAGCGTGTCTTCCCAACTCCCGAACGACGCCATTACGCCGCCTTTGTCATCCCGGAACACCTTCAATTCCTGCTTCCCACGACGAACACCCACCCACACTCCATCCATCTCCGCCACATCACCTTTCAGCTCAGGTCGCTCCAACTTCTCCTGCTTGATCCACTTGCACAAGGTGCTCTTGGCGAACCCATACATCTCGCCGACCTTGGCGTAACTCAACCCCATCGCCGCCAGTCTCACCGCCTCTTCGCGCGTTTTTTTGAGTACGACTTGCGGCGTTCCACATTGCCTACTAGCTCCATACCGCTCTGCATATCTCCGCACTTCCCACATCTGAACACGGGCATTGCCAAGTTCACTGCGCCATACTTGGTGATGAGTGTGCGACGATAGCTGTGATGGCGTGCCATCGCTAGGTCGCAGGCTTTGCACATCGGCTTGTAGAGCATCAGCGCATCTTGGAGTGTGTCTTGTATTTCCTGTGTAACCGTCTTTTCTGCTTGATCTTCCAGTCGGTATAGTATACCCATTCGTTTCCCCCCTCTGATGATGGCTTATGCCTCATTCTACAACTCAACCACCTGAATGGAAACGCTACCTTTTCGTACTGGTAGCGTTTCCATTCAGGTGGTCGAAGACAGAAGCCCCCTGCGTTGCAGTAGTACCAACAGGTTGTGAGGCGTCCACGCTGTGCCCATTCGCTCCCGACGCCTTATCTCTCGCTGAAACCGCTCCAACCGAGATGTGGTCTTGTATCTAAACTGACCAGTACCCAGATGCGCCAATCCCTTAACCAGCGCCTTCTTGCACCACATCAACCCACGACCACCCGTCAACTTCACTATCCGAGAAGCCAATTTCCTTGCCTCAGACAAGTCTTCTGACATCAGCAACTCTTTGGCTTCGTCCCAGCCCACCTCGCCTACCTTGCGCCTGTACTCCCGAAGCAGATGGAACTGGCATAGCTGATGGGCTGTGCCTCTGCCATAGACCATTCCTATGGCCTCTGCTATCGCTCTGTCCCCATCGCTCACTAGGTGGGCAGGCTGCCTTACTCCTCGCTTATAGGCTTCGGTCAGCGTGTCTTCCCAACTCCCGAACGACGCCATTACACCGCCTTTGTCATCCCGGAACACCTTCAATTCCTGCTTCCCACGACGAACACCCACCCACACTCCATCCATCTCCGCCACATCACCTTTCAGCTCAGGTCGCTCCAACTTCTCCTGCTTGATCCACTTGCACAAGGTGCTCTTGGCGAACCCATACATCTCTCCAACCTTGGCGTAACTCAACCCCATCGCCGCCAGTCTCACCGCCTCTTCGCGCGTTTTTTTGAGTACGACTTGCGGCGCTCCACATCGCCCACTAGCTCCATACCGCTCTGCATATCTCCGCACTTCCCGCATCTGAACACGGGCATTGCCAAGTTCACTGCGCCATACTTGGTGATGAGTGTGCGACGATAGCTGTGATGGCGTGCCATCGCTAGGTCGCAGGCTTTGCACATCGGCTTGTAGAGCATCAGCGCATCTTGAAGTGTGTCTTGTATTTCCTGTGTAACGGTCTTTTCTGCTTGCTCTTCCAGTCGGTATAGCATACCCATTCGGTTACCCCCTCTGATGATGGCTTATGCCTCATTCTACAACTCGACCACCTGAATGGAAACGCTATCTTTCGTACTCTGGCTATTGACACATATCATTGAAAGGTTTAATCTGAATACTTCAGAACACATAATCTATCACATAAGATAACGGAGCCGCTTCCGGGGTGCCTTTGGCTTTATAGCCCCCGACCGGCGGCTCCTAAACCACACGGAAGGGTCAGTTCCACGTGGTCTATACGGATTTTAGGCGCGGAGCGCCCTTAATACAAGCCCTATCCGGTTCATCGGACTCTCTGGAAGAACTGCGTGCCGTCTTCCTGCTTACCGACATCTTGGCGCAACCGCTGCTGGAGCGCATCTTCGAGCGCAGAAGGTACGGCGGGCGGCGCGGATACCCTCTCATCATCCTGTGGCGCGCCCTCATAGGGATGTACTATCTCGAAGGCGTGGACTCCCTGAATGGCGTTATACGCAGACTCTATGACGACCCGAACTTCCGCGCCCTCTGCGGCTTCGGAGACAAGATTCCTCACAGAACGACATTCCTGCGCTTTTTCCACAGGGTAAAGTCGTACCAGCCTGAGGTGGACGCGATATTCTTGGAAGTCCTATCGCGTCTGCAAGCGGAGCTGCCGGACATCGGCAGAGAAGTCGCAATCGACTCCACCACAGTCAGGGTTCACGCCAACCCCAATCGTACGGTCAGTAGCGACCCAGAGGCTGCTTGGACACGCAAGAACAACGCAACAGCGAAAGATGGCGGCACAGAGTGGTTCTACGGGTACAAGATGCACCTGCTGGCCGATACCCTGTACGGAGTACCGCTGACCTGGGAGGTAACACCAGCGAATCGTCATGACTCTAGGGTGTTCAGGATATTGCTCGAGAAGGCATTCAGAGACATAGAATGGTTCTCTCCCGAAACGCTGACCGCCGATCGCGGATACGACTACCCCGCGCTGCACGAGTATCTGCTGGAACGCGGCATCACGCCCATCATCCACATGAGAAAGTCATCTGCGTCCGACGGGCCGCACGACGGGGTGTACGACAAGCGAGGGCGTCCAGTGTGCATGGGCAATATCTCTATGGAGTACATCGCCACGGATACCGAGAGGGGACATCTGTATAGGTGTCGCGGTTGTCATCTGAAAAAACGCAAGGGAGTGCTCTACTGCTATGACGAGTTATGGGTGCGCCCGGAGGAGAACCCGCGTGTCGTAGGAGTGGTAGCGCGCGGGAGCGCGGAGTGGACTGACCTGTACGCCAAGCGTGAGGTCATCGAGCAGTTGTTTAAAGGTATGAAACAGTCTAGGAAGTTGGAGCGACATTATCTGCGGCGTAAGATGAACATCGATCTGCATGTCACGATGTGCACTCTGACCTGCGTACTGAAGATGCTGATGAATGCGCGCGCCGGACGGATGGACACCCTACGCTGGATGGTCCGTAAGGTGGCGTAACCCTTATTTTATTTCTCATATTTCCAGTCCATTTGTCGCGGCATTTTGCCTGATGCATCCATAAGAATAGGCATTATAGACCCCGCTAATCACAGGGCAAGAAACAGGGGGCGCTATAATCGTATCCTCTGTGAAGTCTAGTTAAGCGTTCTATGCTTCATGCTTTGCCTTGCCCAAGACATTTGGGTTAGTTCTCTGAGAACTGACCCATCTCCACACAGGCGTCCTTCTCAGAAATACCTTTATGGTTTGCAGTAATCCTTGGCGTACAATATCAACCGCTAAACGTGATTGAAATCGTAATCTCCCACGTCTATGTTAGTATAAATATCAATCTATACGAAAAGTAATCTTTACAGCGAATGTGATAGTTGCCACCTGTTTTGCACTTCTCTCAGTATGGTTTATCTTTAACTCTGCCATGAAACGCGACACTCACCTCCATCAGCTTCCGCATACACCACGCATCCTCGTCGTTGGTACGACTGGCGCTGGCAAAACCACGCTTGCACGCAGCCTGTCAGAGCGTCTGAACATCCCACACATCGAGGTCGACGGCATACGCCACGGCCCCAACTGGACCGAAACCCCCGACGACCTATTCCGTGAGCGCGTGTCCGCTGCCATAGAGGGCAAGCCTGCTTGGGTCATCGACGGCAACTACAGCGTCCTGCGCGACATCACTTGGGCGCGCGCCACCACCATCATATGGCTGGACTATTCCTTTCCTGTGGTCTTCTCGCAGCTGTTTAGGCGCACAATCAGCCGCTCCGTCCACCAAACAGTTCTGTGGAATGGCAACCGCGAATCCCTTTGGAAGCACTTCTTCACTCGCGATTCTCTCTTGCTATGGGCGTTCAAAACCCACTGGCGGCGGCGGCGGCAACTTCCTAGGGAATTAACGCTCCCCCAGCACGCTCACCTGCAGGTTATCCGCTTTCCATACCCGTCGCAAACCCGCCGCTGGCTGCGCACGGTCACCGCAAGCAAAAATGTAGTATGATAGCACCTAACTGGCGCATACCTGCCCACATCGTCAACTCTATCCCCAAGAAGAGGATTCCATGCCCACACACAAAATATCGGTCATCCGCGGCGACGGCATCGGCATTGAGGTCATCGAAGAGAGCATCTCAGTCCTGACCGCCGTCGGCGAGCAGTACGGCATAGACTGGGACTTTATCGACCATCCGTGGAACTCGGAGTACTACTTCCGGCACGGGCGCATGATGGCGACGGATGCGCTAAGCCAGATGGCAGAATCGGACGCCATCTTCCTCGGCGCAGTCGGTCATCCTGACCTGCAAGACCACATCACGCTCAGCGGTCTGCTGCTCCCCATCCGCCGCACCTTCGACCAGTATGTCTGCGAACGACCGAGTGTGCTATACCCCGGCATCACTTCGCCGCTGCGCGATGTGCAACCATACGACATAGACATGGTGGTCATCCGCGAGAACACGGAGGGCGAATACGCTGATGTCGGCGGCTTCCAATACCCCGGCACAGGCGACGAAATCGGCATCCAAACCGGCGTGTTCACACGGCGCGGCTGCGAGCGTGTCATTAGATACGCTTTCGACATTGCTCGCAAGCGCAACAAAGCCAAGCATGTAACCTCCATCACCAAGTCCAATGCGTTGGGATACGGCATGCTCGTGTGGGATCGCGCCTTCGAGCGCATCGCTGCAGAATACCCCGACATCAGCACGAACTCGCTCCTTATAGATGCAGCCTGCATGGACTTTGTGCGCCGCCCTGAAACCTTCGATGTGGTCGTGGGCACAAACCTGTTCGGGGACATCCTCACCGACATCGGCGCGATCATCACAGGCAGCATGGGACTGGCAGCAAGCGGCAACATCGACCCCGAGCGGCGCTTCCCCTCGATGTTCGAGCCGGTACACGGCAGCGCCCCCGACATCAGCGGCAAGGGCATAGCCAACCCTATGGCTGCCATCCTCTCGGCTGCGATGATGCTTCGTCATCTTGGACACGAAGACGCCGCCGCCGACATCGACAACGCCGTGCTGCACATCATCGCGCAGGGCGAAATCCTAACGCCCGACCTTGGCGGCTCGTCTAGCACCTCGCAAGTGGGGCGAGCGGTGATAAACGCGCTCGGCTCTGCGCCACAGCCGCAATAGAAAGGCAAGCCGTCTATGCCGCCTGCAGCAGCAGCGAGCCGTGCCAACCGCTCGCGCAAGCCAACCGCAAAAGATGTGATGGAGCATCTAGCGCCGCTCTATGGGCCGGTGCAGTGGCATGTGCGCTATTCGCCCGCCGAAGAGCTGGTCTATACCATCCTGTCGCAGCACACATCGGACATAAACTCCGAGCGTGCGTTCAAGAACCTGATGGCTGTCTTCGGCACGCTGGACGCCGTCGCCGACGCAGACACGGATGCTATTGAATCCGCAATTCGGCGCGGCGGCTTGGCGAAGCAGAAAGCGCCGCGCATCCGCAATGTGCTGCGCCAAATTCGCGACGAACTTGGTTCGTTCGACCTGTCGTTCCTCGCAGAGATGCCGCTGGGCGAGGCGAAGGCGTGGCTCAAGCGGCTCAACGGCATAGGCCCCAAGACGGCGGCGATAATCCTGTGCTTCTCGCTGGGTATGCCCGCAATGCCCGTGGACACGCACATATTCCGCGTGTCCAAGCGGCTCGGGCTAATCGGCGCAAAGGTCAACGCAGACAAGGCGCACGACATCCTCGAGCCAATGGTCGCCCCGCAGGATGTGTTCGCATTCCACATGTATCTGATAATGCACGGGCGGCAAGTGTGCAAGGCGCAGCGCCCCCTGTGCGGCGAATGCGCGCTGGCGTGGGGCTGCCCCGCGCGCCCTGAACTGGCGAACGCAGCGAAGACTCTGCGGAACAAAAGACGCAAGAACGCATTAGGACGGGGCATCTAGGCAGACACCCCTGCATGCCGAGAGTACCCGGAGATATACAGCCTGCTTCCCTATACCTCAATACCTCATAATGCGCCCCATAAAGCAAAAGGTATTGTACAATATGCTCTAATGGCGCAGGATATGGCAAAGGCGACGGGGATAGCTGTTCGGCAGCAGCGACAATGAGAGCAGCAACACAGAAACGCTGCGACTATACTCCATCCCACACTCATACATCAGGAGGAATTTGCGTTGAAAGTAGGCATCATCAATGTTACGGGCTATGCGGGCGTGGAGTTAGCGCGCATACTCGCCCGACACCCCGACGCAGAGATAACCTCCGTCACAGGGCGCAGCGCCGCCGGGAAGAAGCTCGGCGATGTGTTCCCGCACCTGTCTGAAATAGACCTCACCATTGGCGAGGATGTGACAGAGAGCGTGGATGTGGTGTTCTCTGCGCTGCCGCACGCCGCTAGCGCAGAACGCATAGGCAGCGCCCTAGATGACGGCGTGAAGGCTGTGGACATTAGCGCCGACTTCCGCTTGAAAGACCTGTCTGTGTACGAAGACTGGTACAGCGTCCAACACCCCCGCCCCGAGCATATGGAACACGCCGTCTATGGGCTGACCGAACTGCACCGCGATGAAGTGCAGGACGCTAATTTGGTCGCCAATCCGGGCTGCTACCCCACGGCGTCTATCCTCGCGCTTGCTCCCGCCGTGGATGCGGGCATCATCGAGGGCGACATCATCGTGGACGCCAAGTCCGGCGTGTCCGGCGCAGGGCGCGGGCTGTCTCTCAAGACGCACTACTCCGAGGTCAACGAAAACTTCATGGCGTACTCGGTGGATGGCCATCGCCACCTGCCGGAGATACAGCAAGAACTCGACCTGCTGCACGTCGATGGCGAGCTGAGCATCACCTTCATGACGCATCTTGCGCCCATGACGCGCGGCATACTCGCAAGTTGCTATGCGCCTCTGAAGCCGGGCGCAATCGCATCCGGGGACGCCGCCAAAGCGGAGATACGCGAGGTGTACGACGACTTTTACGGCGGGGAAACATTCGCCAAGGTGGTGGACGCTCCCCCGATGACCAAGCACACACTCGGCAACAACGACTGCGTAATCTACCCTACCGTCGACGCGCGCACCAACCGTCTCGTCGTTTTCAGTTGCATCGACAACCTCGTCAAAGGCGCCGCCGGTCAAGCCATCCAAAACATGAACCTGATGTTCGGGCTGCCCGAGAGCGCGGGCATAACGCAGCTTGCGCTATACCCATAAGCTCTGTGGCAGCCAATCCGACTGCGATTCCAATTCCCGAAAGGATGAGAGTTACTGAGACCAAACTCGTTTTTCAACAGGAGCACAACATGCCGAACTGGAAGAAGATTGCTAAGGATATGACAGATATTGTTGAATCTGCCGCTTCAGCAAGCCGTCCTAACACGCATAGCAAGCTATCGCTAAAACGCTCAGGAACTCAAAAACAGTGCCTGTTTTGGGACTGTAATGTCCCTATCCGCGCTGACCATTTTCTGTGCATCAACCATTTCAGAGGCTTTGAAGACGGGTTGGTTGACGAATGCCCCAGCTGCAATCGGGCAAAATCCAGCGAATACGGCTTATGCCTCGAGTGCCACAACAGCGGCTACAGCGCTCGAGTTCAGAAGCAACGCCAAGCCCGGCGCACCAGCCCAAGATCCTCGCACAAGTGGTATAAGAAAGAGCACTCGCCGAAGCAAGAACAGAGAGGTGCTACAGCAGGGAGGGGTAACTCACCAAGAAAAGAGTATTCTCCGCAATGGGAAAAGAGAGACGCTACAGCGACTGAATTTTTCGTCTACATCCTAAAACTGAACAAAGGCCAGTTCTACGCAGGTCAAACCCGTGAGTTGCGAGAAAGGTTGTCGGAGCATCGGGACGGTCGTGTCAAGTCGACTGCAGGGAAAGACCCGAAGCTTGTGTGGTTTGCTGCGCTTTCCTCCCGAGATGCAGCTACATCAACTGAGGTAGAGCTGAAAAACTTGATTGAGACCAACCAGCGTGAGATTCGCCGCATGGTAGTGAAGTTCCAAGACCTCATCAGAGAGGTCGATTACAGCTAACAAAGCATAGCCCGTGATTTTCATTGCAGGCAGCGTTGTCAGGCGCTAGAATATAGATAAGCGTTGCGTTGCTGCATGAGTCGCACATTGCTTTGCGCAGCCCATACTTCGTGGCCCCATCGTCTAGGGGACTAGGACAGCGGCCTTTCAAGCCGCAAACACGGATTCGAATTCCGTTGGGGCCACCACCTTCCCCCTCTTGTTGTGCTTTGCGCACCCATTCCCTGCCGCAATAGGTATTCGCCACCTTGCCTTCGTCTTGCGACACGCCCAACGAGCAGCGTAATAAGCCGTCTATCGACTCTGCCGCGCGCATCAAGAGGGCTATCCGCTTGGGCTGGGATGAGATGTCCGCCGACTATCAAGGATACACTCGCATCTCACTGGATGATGTGCATTACGCCCCGCTCTGTCCCGGAGAGCGCGACCTGCAGCTCATCGGCGATGTGCACGGGCTATACACGCTGGAATTGGCATGCGGCGCAGCGCAAAACTCCATCGCCCTCGCCAAGCAGGGCGCACATGCAACCGCACTGGACCTGTCAGCGAAGCAGCTGACCATCGCAAGAAACTTGACGCAGCAGGCATCCGTCAATGTAGAACTGCTGCAAGCGGATATGGAAAACCTGAGAATGTTCCCGGATGGAAGATTCCATATCGTGCTGTCATGCTTCGGATGCGAGTTTTTGCCCGACTTGGCGCGCTGCCTTGCCGAATGTGCTCGCGTGCTGAAGCGGGGCGGGCTTCTCATAGTAGGCACAGTGCACCCGCTCACGGCGTTCGAGTGGGACACAGACGAAAGCGTGCTATGGGTAACGGACTACTTCAACCCGCCGGTAGAGGTATGGCAAGAGCCGACACGGGAGACGCATCAGAAAGGCTTGACCTTCTTCCGCACGGTACAAGAGATGTTCAGCACAATACGGGACGCCGGGTTTGCGGTGGAACGAATTGTGGAGCCTCACCCCTACCCTGTGCCAACGATGTCTGCCGCCGAAAGACAAGCCATACCATACGGCGGCGCATACTGGGAAAGCCAATACGAGAGGCTGAGCAAAATCCCGTTCGCCATCATCTACAAAGCGCGCAAACCCGAATGATGAACGGGATTCAAGTTTACGACAGCCTTGTATGTGGATGTGCAGGCTATGGCAGGGAAAGTGGCAAGCATTCTGCCTGTGGAAAGTTTAGGATGCGGGCGTCTCAACCGGTGTAATGCTGAAAAACGAGCCTCTGCCTCTATCCACCACCGACGGCGCGCACAATCTCCACCTCGTCCCCATCGTCCAGCGTAACCCCACCGAATTCTTCGCGGCGCAGTACCACCCCGTTGTGCGCCACAGCGATAAACCGAGTGTTTACTTCCAGCGACGCAAGGTACTCCACCAAGTTGGTCGGTCTTTCAAGCGTACGCTCCTTCCCGTTTATCGTCAGCGTAATCATACCTTCCTCGCAGCTGAATCTTACCGTTCGAGCGCACCTTGTCGCATAGCCTGCAGCAGACCCGCCGCTGCGCCCCTAGCGTCGCCGCTGCCTCCGACAGCCGATATTACCGCTACGCCCGCGGCGCCTCGTGCCACAACATCGGCGGAGTTCGACGCATCAACGCCACCGATGCCCAAGAACGGGGTATCCACCGCTGCCGCAACATCCTCAACTAGCGCCAATCCACCCGTGCGTCCACCCGGATGGGACAGCGTGTCGAATATAGTCCCGACTGTCAGCAGGTCTGCCCCTGCCCGTTCAGCCCGCATCGCCCCCTCTGCGCTGTGCACCGACCTGCCTATCAGCAGCCCGCCGCCTATACGCCGCACCGCTTCCACCGGCAACGCTAGTTCGCCTAGCTGCACGCCATCCGCACCGCACGCCAGTGCTATGTCGACCCTGTCATTCACAAAGAACAGCGCCCGCCCCGCAATCGCGTTCTTCACTTGCATTGCAAGCGAATACAACTTCCCGGATGGCAGATCTTTCTCGCGCAACTGCACCATTCCGACACCCCCATCCACCGCTGCGGAAATCACATCCACAAACTCGCCCTTCCATCGACGCCTGTCCGTTACCAAGCACAACAGCGGGGCATCAAACCGTATCCTCTTCATCGTTCCCCGTTACGCCACATTAACGCCGTCATTCCAACTCACCCGCATCGTATTTCGGTTCGCATTGCTGTTGCGGCCTCTGCGATTACAATCACGCCCTGTCCAGATTGGAAAAGTGAGCGAATTTGAAGCTAGCTAACACCCACTGCTACGCCTTCAGTCGGGCTGCTAGCGATGGCGGCTCCCCTGCGTTCTATGCGCCCAGCGATATACGCCTTGCGCCCAGCCTCCACGCCCAGCCGGAACGCCTCTCCCATCAGTTCGGCGTCCTCTGCCTGCGCGATGGCGGTGTTGACCAGCACGCAGTCTGCGCCTGCTTCCAACGCTTGCGATGCCTCTGACGGCACAGCAAGCCCTGCGTCCACGACCACCGGCACATTGGCATCGGCGATAATCAGGCGGATTTCGTCTAGGGTCAAGATACCCTGCCCCGAGCCAATCGGCGACCCCAACGGCATTACTGTGGCGCATCCCACTTCTTCGAGACGCTTCGCCAGCACTGGGTCGGCGTGGATGTACGGCAGCACAGTGTAGCCTTCGTCGACGAGTTGGCGTGCCGCCTCGAATGTGCCAATCGGGTCAGGCAGCAGGTGCTTCGGCTCGGGTATCACCTCGAGCTTAATCCAAGACGAGCCGGTAACCTCGCGCGCCAAGTGCGCCGTGAACACAGCCTCTTCCGCCGTCTTGCAGCCCGCCGTGTTCGGCAGGATGGTGTACTCGTCCCAGTCGAAGTAGTCGAGGATGTTCTTTTCTGAGGGGTTGTCCAAGTCCAAGCGGCGGATTGCGACGGTGATAATCTCAGCACCAGAAGACCGCACGGACGCCACCATCTCATCCATGCTTCTGTGGCGACCAGTGCCGACCATCAGCCTTGACTTGAACTCCTTGCCGCCTATGATCAAAGGGTCGTTCATCCGAATTATCTCCTGTCGCGTTCAGACTTGCTCTCAACAGCCCTGCGCCTACACGCCGACAATGCTGCTGCATCCATATTCACATACGGAGTTTGTACCGCTAGTATATCATTAAGAAAAGCAAAAACCGCCGATGCATCACCGGCGGCAATCCTGAAAGCAATCGCTTCGCTTTCCCTACGCCGGCATTATCCGGGTCAGGTTAACGGGGTCGCCCCAAGAACAGGGGCCTCTCAGCCTAGGCGCATCCAAGCTCCCCCAATCCCCACGCTATATTATTGCTATTCAACATATCCCACAGCGCAAGGTATGTCAACTGCCACTCATTCCGTAACGAACAAAGGTGAAAGCTGTGATTACCACAACCCGCACATCTATCGCATTATGTGCCGTCTTGCTGCTAACCCTAGCTGCTGCATGTGGCGGTGCGGCAGAGCAGTCCATCCAAGCAGACGCCGCATTCGCACTCTCTCAAGAATCCAGCCGTCCCAGATTGGCAGCCACCAGCGTTCCAGTGGCAGCGGCAGCGCTAGCCCCTCCTGCACCGGCAGCACCTGCTGCCCCTGCGGCTGCGGCGCTTGCGTCAGAAGAAGTCGTGTCTGCCCAAAGTCAGGCTGCCAGAGCGCCCTCAGCAGGCATCACAGACATCGCAGACACTGATAGCGCCGGTGTAACTGCTGAGCTCGCATCTCTGACGACGCAGCGCCGCATTATCGTCCGCACTGTGGATATGCGGCTTGTCGTCGCGGACATCGCCGCCGCAATCAAAGACATCGGTGCAGCCGCTGTCAGTTTCGGCGGATGGGTCGTCAGCACCAGCCACAGCGCACACGGCAGCGGCAGCATATCCGTGCGCGTTCCCGCATCCAAACTCGATGCCGCACTCGCTGACCTACGCGCTATTGCCAAAGATGTGCCGAGCGAAATATCCAACAGCCAAGACTTCACAGAAGAGTATGTGGACTTGGATTCCCGCATCAGCAGCCTGAAGACCACGGAGCAGGCATTGCAGCGCATTCTAGACGATGCCGATTCGCTAGAACACACGCTGGGCGTGTTTCGGGAACTCAAAGAGGTGCGCGCAGACATAGAAGTGCTGCAAGGACGCCTGCGTTACCTTGAAACCACATCGGCGTTTTCGCTGATAAACATCCACATAGAACTCGAGCCACTGCAAATGCCTGCCCACGCAGGCGACGACGCCACATACGGCGTTGGCGAAATCGCACGCTTTCGCGCCACATTCATGCCGCCCGAGGGCATCGACACCTACGATTTCAGCTGGGATTTCGGCGATGGAACACCAGCCATTCACGGCAGCAGCACCGCACGCACGACCACAGACGGCGAGCGCATTACCGCAACCGTTACCCACACTTACACGGACGACATCGAGTCTCCGTACATCGTGCAGTTCAACATCACCGGCAGCGGCAGCGCAGGCATAGTAAAGGGTGAGGACACCTTCATAGCCACTGTAGCGCACAAGCCTGTTATCGATGTGTTCATCAGAGACGACGGCATTTGGGGCAAGGAAGAGGGCAAAGAGTTTGAGCTGACCGCCACCTTTACCATTCCCGGTGGTGTAACAGACCTGCGCTACGAATGGGACTTCGGCGATGGTTCGCCGAGCATCAGCGGCTCGCTCGCCGCGGGCGAAACGCGCACCAGCACATCCCACACATACGCCAATCAGCGCCCCGAGCCGTACATCGTTACCATGACCGTAACCGGCGACAGTGAAGTCGGCGATGTGGAAACTACCGCTGAGTTCTTCGTCTCGGTGGTGGAATCCCAGGGGTTAATCATACAGGGCTGGAACGCTGGTGAGGACGCCAAGGACGCCACCCGTTTCCTGTCCGGGTTCGCTCAGGCCGCAGGGACACTGATAATATGGGTTGCGATAAACAGCCCTGTGCTGGCTATATTGGGCGGTGTGCTTTTAGGCATAGTTGTGCTCTCAAGGCGCTACATGAGACGGCGCACCGCACAGCGAGCCGCCCAACCTCAGGAGCAACTCCGAGCCGAATAGCGTTTCCCAAGAAGGCGCTAGCTAAGGGGCTGGCGCATCTGGTACTGGGCAGTTTAGATACAAGACCACATCTCGGTTGGGGCGATTTCAGCGAGAGATAAGGCGTCGGGAGCGAATGTGCACAGATTGGATGCATCACAACCTGCTGGTACTGCTGCAACGCAGGGGACTCCTGTCTTCGACCACATGAATGGAAACGCTAACACATCGTCCAATTTGCAGAACGGTTCGGTGGTATAATCTCCAGTAGCGAAAGCCCGAGCAGCGCCCACCGAAAATTGCACAACCGCCACGCACCCACGATGACCGACAAGCGAGATTATGACCACCATATCGGATAACCTACAGCGGCTTCTGACCGCTCACATTAAGAACATAAGTACGAGGGGGGGGGGGTATTTCCCTTCCCCCGCTGTTGCGAAACGCTCTGTTCGCACTGTTCATCGCGGGCATCTTCGCATACGCCACAGCGTTCGCCGCGTACATGCTCATCCGCTTCGACATCTTCAACCTCATCCGCGATATTAATATTGATGACTCTTTCTACTACTTTCAGATAGCCTACAACCTTGCCGAAGGCAAGTTCTCCACATTCGACGGCGGCATCACCCGCACCAACGGCTATCATCCGCTCTGGATGCTGATGATTACGCCGTTCTACTGGGTCTTCGACAAGGAATCGGCGCTGTTCGGCATCAAGGTGTTCGAACTGGCGCTTGTCGCAGGCGGTGTGGCGCTCATCGCCGCCGCGGCGCGCTTGGCACGCCTGCCGTGGATACTGCTGTTCGCCGTCCTGCCGCTGCTCTATTACCATCCGCTGGGCAACACACTCATCATCAGTGGGATGGAACCGGCGGCGGCGCTGTTCATGCTGGGGCTGTTCATCCTCGCGCTCTGCTTGTTTGCGCGCAATGCGGGACGCTGGAAGTGGCTGCTGATGGGCGTGGCGTTCGCTTTGCCTTGGGTGCGCTTGGAGTACATCGCCATATCGCTGGCAGGGACGGGCGCGCTGTGCATGCTGGAATGGTCGTGGCAGGACAGGCGTCTCGGCGCTTGGTGGCGCACATCCGCATCTAGGCGCGAGTTCGTCCGCTCAATAACCGCGCTCAAGGCGCTGCCATCGCTGATTGCAGCCACTGCGAGCATCCTCGTCTACTTCGCCTACAACGGCATCGTGTTCGGCGGCATCGTGCCCGTGAGCGCAGCGACCAAGCTATCGTGGTCGCAGCTCACATGGAAGCAATCGGGTGGATACAACTTCTGGGAGAGCTTAGCGGAGACAATGCGTCGCCCGGTGTTCGACTATGAGCTGCTGGTTGCGCTGGAGGTGTGCGCCTACCTGCTGTTGGTGTGGTGGTTTGGACGGCGCTCACGCAGTCGCCGAGACTGGCTGATGCTCGCGTTCTTGGCAGGCGTGTTCAGCCTAGCGGCAGGGCATCTCGCCAAGTTTGCGCAGACCGTTCTGCTTAACCATCCGGAATTTCATTTCACCTGGTATTTCGTGCCGGCGTATCTGATGACGGCGCTGATAATCCCAATCAGGTGCTATGTCGCAATCCATTTCATCTGCCGCTTTATCGGGCACAGGTCTCGTCCTGCGAGTATCATTCTGAGCGCCTGCATCGTGGCGGCGGGCGCGCTCTTACTGCTATGGAACACAGACTTCACCAGACCATTTAAGTTTGTCGACCAATCAAGCAGGTCAACCCATCATAATAATTGGGAGATTGCTCAATATGCAGGTGTGCAGATTGTGAACGGTATGCTGCCTGAGGGTAGCGTAATCGGGTCTTGGGATGCGGGCACCATAGGGTACTTCTCCCGCTTTCCGGTGGTAAACCTAGACGGCTTGGTGAACTCCTATGACTACTTCCACGCAACGGGGGATGGCTACTCATATCGGAAGGACAAGTACGCTCCCATCTACCGAGAGTTGGGCATAACTCACTTAGCTAACATTACAAGCGATACACAGCCATGGTACCATAGATATGATGAATATGCGGTTTACCAAAATCCGTTTTTCCGGCATAACGTGCGATTTACAATCTGGCTCTTTGAGCCTTTGGAAGAAGCTGATGCTTTCGCACAGTTCTGGGAAAGCATGGAACCTGATTTCGACTACAACACCGACGGCACGGCGATGGTCGTGGACGGTCGGCTAGTGCAGCTGTTCGCTGACGACTGCGCTCCAGACGAACTGGTTGCATTGCCATTGAATGTCCACACAGCGAACGGGCAGGCGGACGAGCTAATTGCAGAGCCTTGGACGCAGACGCAAACCGGTCTGTGCGTCGCCACCATACTGCTGCCCCAAGGGACGCAGCTCCCAACTCGGGTGGACAGGATGTCCCTCAGCGCCTACCTCGCGCGGCTAGCCAGAAACAGCGAACCCGCAATCAGCTCGGACTACGATGTGTATCTCGCCGGCGGCAACATCATTTATGTCAAGCGCGATTGCGAAACGAACGACACAGACGCAGAGTTCTTCTTGCACATCGTCCCGGTTGACGCCGCCGACCTGCCCAATCACCGCAAGCAGCACGGGTTCGACAATCTGGGCTTTGCGTTCCTGCGGAGCGATACAAGCATAATGTCTGGGGATGTGTGCGTGGTGAATAGAGCACTGCCTGACTACGCCATCGATGAGATCAAGACGGGGCAGTTTGTGCGCGTGGATGGCGGATATGAGCGCCTGTGGGAGGGGACTATATCCTTCCGCTGATTAATGTGTCGCACATCATTTTACGACTAAACCACCTGCATGGAAACGCTAACTCCGAGCCGATGAGCCTACGCCCCCCGCTAACGATGCGTAGGATGCGTAGTTCGGATACATAGAGCGTACATATGACCATAACACGACACTTCACCGTAACCGGCTTCGTGATACATGAGGGACGCTGCCTGCTGCATTGGCATCGCAAGGTCAAGATGTGGCTGCCGCCCGGCGGCCACATCGAACCCAACGAAGACCCAGTCCAAGCCGTGCTGCGCGAAACCCACGAAGAGACTGGCATCCAAGTGCAGGTCATCCCATCCGGCGTTCCGGTCGTGCTAGACTATCCGACGCAGGTGCAGCCGCCGTTCACCATCATGGTGGAGGACATTCATGACCCAGTGGACGGATACCACCAGCACATAGATCTCATCTACTTCTGCAAGCCGTCCACAAGCCCGCCATCGCCCAAGCGTGGCTGGTTGTGGGTTAGCCGTGCTTCGCTCATCGCTGCAGAGGCGCTGCAGATTGCGGACAGCCCCCGGGCTGTCCCGCCGGAGGATGTTCGCATCTTAGCAGAGCACGCATTCGCCGCCGCAAGCAAGGAAGAGTAAGAAAGGCTAAAGCGCGCGCCTATGCGATGCTTGCCAGCCCTGCCGACTCGATGCCGGCACGCACGGCAATTTCGTCTTCTTGTGGAGTGCCGCCGCTGCCGCCAACCGCGCCGACCAACTCGCCGTCCTTGTACACAGGAAGTGCGCCCTGCCCGGGGATGAACCGCCCGCCCTGCATCGCTATGAAGGCTTGGAATATGGGTTCGCCTGCGCGCGCCGCCATATCTGCGCTAGACAGCCCCCATGTCGCAGACGCCACTGCCTTGCCCTGCGATATATACGGCGTCCGCCAAGACGCACCATCTGCGCGCGCCAGCGCAATCAGGTCGCCTCTGCCATCCACTACGGATATGCTGAGCTTCACGCCCATCTCATTCATCTTCGCCATTGCGCCCACGATAATTCGCTCCGCATCCGACAATGTAAGCGTCGCCATAGCAGACCTCCTTGCTCTATCTTGCTCTGTATTCTTGATGTCCCTCGCACGAATGGCATATGCGCCGCCATCCTCAGATTAGCATTGATTGACGACAGCCCGTTCCGGTGCACGCAAAGCTGCCTAGACACCGCTTAACACACGGGCCTTTGCAGCACACTCGAATCGATTCGCCTGCGTATCAGCCGCCCCTGCGACGCATCGCCGAGCAATGTGCGGTCTTCGACCATCAGCCTGCCGCGCAGGATGGTCGTAACAGGCCAGCCTTCGATGTGCCAGCCCTCCCAGATGCTGTAATCCTCAAGGTGCAGGTCGTCGAGCGAAAGCGGTTCGCTTATCGATGTGTCGATGATGGTGATGTCCGCATCGCTGCCGCTGGCGATAGCCCCCTTGCGCGGGTACATCCCGAATATCTTGGCGGCATTGGCGGATGTGATGTCCACGAACCGTTCGAGAGACATCCCGCGCTTGACAACACCCTCGGTGTAAGCGATGCCCATACGCGTCTCGATGCCGTTATGCCCGCCGGTTACATCTGCCACCGTCTTGAAACGCACCTTCTCTTCCCAAGTGGTAGATACCAAGTCGGTCGCTACTGTGGACAGCGTGCCGTCGCACAGCCCTTGCCAGAGCGAATCGGCGTCCGTCGGCGATTTGAGCGACGGGTATGTGTGGTACTTCATCCCGTCATCCTCGCGGTAGTTGTCGGCATTGAAGCAGGCGTAGTTGTGGAGCGTCTCACCGTATATCGGCATCCCATCGGTGCGCGCCTGCGCGATAGCGTCCACGCCCTCTTGTGCGCTCACATGCACGAAATAGACCGGGCAGCCCTTCAACTCGGCAAGCCTTATCGCCCGCCTGAACGACACATCCTCGGACAGGTTGGAATGAACATGGTGCATATTCCACCAGTCCCAACGGTTCTGTTCTTTTGCGCGGTCATAATTGTAGAACACAATATCATCGTCTTCGGAATGAATCATCAGTATGCCACCGTGCGCCGCAACTTGTTCCATTATGGCTGACAGCCTGCCGAAGTCGGTCTTGTTATCCTGCATCTGCGGGCTTGGCGGGCGAATGCTGGTGGTGAATATCTTGAAACTGGCGTATCCATCCTCTACCAGTTCGCCTACCTGACCTATCACATGTTCTTCGGCGCCGCGAGTGAAAATCGGGTGATAGGAGTAGTCGGTGTATGCGTTGCCCTGCCAGCGCTCCGCCGCCTCGTCCAGTGCATGGTGCAGGTCGTGGCCGGGGATTTGCGTGGCGAAGTCCAGCACGCTCGTGGTACCGCCGTGGATTGCGGCGAGCGAAACCGGCGCAGCGCCCGAACGCTCAGGCTGGCGCGGCCCGCCGATGTGAGCGTGAGGCTCAATCCCGCCCGGCACGACAATCTTGCCCGATGCATCAATTCGCTTGCCCACATCGGATTGGATAACGCCACGCTCCGTTATCGCCACAATCCGCTCGCCCGAAATTGCCACATCCCATTCACCCACGCCCGCAGGCGTAACTACGCTGCCGCCCTCTATCAGAATGTCAATCATCGCTGAACCTCCCTAATCAGAGACCCCCATCGTGAATCAGCCGTCAGCCGAATAGTACGAACGGCGTAATCCCCTGTCAACCCCGCCCTCGCGGCGCTTCCGCAATCAGCAGTGAACGGACTGCCCTTCTTCCTAGCCCTCAACGCCGGTGGGGGTTTCGTGAACAGAGGGATAAGTAAGTTAAGAGCGATACCAGTATAAATCGAGAAAGTCTGCGTGTCTGTGCCAACAATCCTGCTATATAACCGGTTGTTCAAGAAAGAAACTCAAACGCAAATTAGATAGCGTTTCCATTCAGGTGGTCGAGTTGTAGAATGAGGCATAAGCCATCATCAGAGGGGGGGAACGAATGGGTATGCTATACCGACTGGAAGAGCAAGCAGAAAAGACTGTTACACAGGAAATACAAGACACACTTCAAGATGCGCTGATGCTCTACAAGCCGATGTGCAAAGCCTGCGACCTAGCGATGGCACGCCATCACAACTATCGCCGCACACTCATCACCAAGTATGGCGCAGTGAACTTGGCAATGCCCGTGTTCAGATGTGGGAAGTGCGGAGATATGCAGAGCGGTATGGAGCTAGTAGGCAATGTGGAACGCCGCAAGTCGTACTCAAAAAAACGCGCGAAGAGGCGGTGAGACTGGCGGCGATGGGGTTGAGTTACGCCAAGGTCGGCGAGATGTATGGGTTCGCCAAGAGCACCTTGTGCAAGTGGATCAAGCAGGAGAAGTTGGAGCGACCTGAGCTGAAAGGTGATGTGGCGGAGATGGATGGAGTGTGGGTGGGTGTTCGTCGTGGGAAGCAGGAATTGAAGGTGTTCCGGGATGACAAAGGCGGTGTAATGGCGTCGTTCGGGAGTTGGGAAGACACGCTGACCGAAGCCTATAAGCGAGGAGTAAGGCAGCCTGCCCACCTAGTGAGCGATGGGGACAGAGCGATAGCAGAGGCCATAGGAATGGTCTATGGCAGATGCACAGCCCATCAGCTATGCCAGTTCCATCTGCTCAGGGAATACAGGCGCAACATAGGCGAGGTGGGCTGGGACGAAGCCAAAGAGTTGCTGATGTCAGAAGACTTGTCTGAGGCAAGAAAGTTGGCTGCACAGATAGTGAAGTTGACGGGTGGTCGTGGGCTGATGTGGTGTAAGAAGGCGCTGACCAAGGGACTAGCGCATCTGGGTACTGGTCAGTCTAGGTACAAGACCACATCTCGGTTGGAGCGGTTTCAGCGAGAGATAAGGCGTCGTGAGCGAATGGGCACAGCGTGGACGCCTCACAACCTGTTGGTACTGCTGCAACGCAGGGGGCTTCTGTCTTCGACCACCTGAATGGAAACGCTACCGCAAATTACGAAGATTTGGCGCCTGCCAATCGCTCGAACAGCGGCGAACTGACAGCATAAATATGCTTGACAAGGTTTTCAATACTAACTTAACCTCAAAACACAGCTTACTCTAAATGCTACGATTTCTCAGTGTGCGGCTGGACGATGCGACAGCGCACACATCAGCATAACCTAACTGAAACTGCACACACGCTTCTCCGTCGCAACCGTGCGACGCTGCTATAAGCACCAATTGCGGTGTGCAGCCATTGCATTTGCGAATAACATCCTTGGCGAGCACACGCTGCGCCAAAGCATTGGTGAACAGATGACACTTAGCACATACATCGAGGAAATTCAAGACGAAACCAGACCCATAAGACGCTCCGAACTCTTGCAGCTATCCGGGCTGGGACGCGAGGACATACGCGAGTTCCGAGCGGCGTGGCTGGGCGTCCACCGCAACCGCCGCCGTGAGATACTGGCGCTGCTAGTGGAACTCAGCGAAGACAATCTAGAATTGGACTTTGGCTCTATATTCCGAAGCTGCCTCAGCGATGACTGCGAACTCGTCCGTGAACAGGCGACTCGTGGGCTATTGGAGACCGACGACCGTATGGTCATCCGCCCACTGGTGGCGATGCTAAAGGACGACCCGTCCACGAAGGTGCGAGCCGCCGCCGCCATCACGCTGTCCAAGTTTTCGGATATGGCACAGCAGGGCAAGTTGATGAGCCGCGATGAAGACCGCATCAGAGAGGCTTTGCTCGCCGTCGTTGCAAACGCCGACGAAGACATCGATGTGCGCCGCCGCTCAATCGAGGCCGTCGCGAGCTTCGACACGCCGGAGATAACACAGATCGTCCGCGATGCATATGGCAGCAACCATCCCACGATGCAGCAGTCCGCAATCTACGCTATGGGACGCACATCCAACAGCGAATGGCTTCAAATCGTACTTAGCGAGTTGAATTCCAACAACCCTGCCATCCGCTACGAAGCCGCGACGGCTTGTGGCTTAATCGGCGACGAAACCACCATCGCGCACATCATAGAGCTAATCGGCGACGAAGACATTGAGGTTCAGACAGCCGCCATCGGCGCGCTCGGCAACATTGGCGGCACGCTCGCCAAACGCGCCCTCATCCAAGCAATCAAGATTGGCGACGAAGCTCTGACCGACACTGCGCTCGCCGCACTGGCGAACATCGAGTTCGACGAAGATCCCTTGGGCTTTTAGCCCGCAGACAAACTCATCCCTTCCAGCACCAGCGCCGCAGCGCCGAGCAGGCTCACATCGTCCCCGAGTTCGGAGCGCACTATCCGCGCCTTGCCACGCATATGCGCCATCAGATGCGTGTCCATCTGAGAGCGTATTCCCGGCATTAGCAGCTCCAAGTTCTGCGACACACCGCCGCCAAGCACGACCACATCCGGGTCGAATATGTGCATCAGGCTGACGATACCCGATCCCAAGTTGCCGCCGATTTCGTGCATTAGCGCAAGCGCAAGCTCATCGCCCGCTAACGCCGCTTCTGCGACTATCCGAGCGTCGACGGCACTGATGTCCCCACCGCACATCTCTCGCAAGACGCTAGGCTCACCTGCCGCTAAACGCTCCCGCGCCATACGCCCCAGCGCTGTCCCCGACGCCAACGCCTCTAGGCAGCCCACATTACCGCAGCTGTCCGCCAGCCCGTTGCGGTCGATAGTCATATGCCCGACTTCACCCGCGAATCCCCTCGCGCCGGTGTACAGCCGCCCGTCCAAGATAATCCCGCCGCCGATGCCTGTGCTGACGGTAATATAGACTACATTACGAGAGCCTCTACCCGCCCCAAACGCATACTCGCCAAGCGCGCCCAATGTGGCGTCGTTCGCCGCATGCACGCGCAAGCCAAGCCGCTCTTCTAGCAAAGGCTTTGGGGAGTACAGATGCCATTCCTTGCCCGGCAGGTTCGGCGGGTTGTACATCTCGCCTGTCTCCGGATGTGTGGGGCTTGCTAGCGACAGCCCGACACCCACAATCAAGCCCGGCTCCACACTCTCCGACATCCGCAGCAGCGCATACGCAAGTCTGTCCATCACCGCATCGCGCCCCTCGTGCGCCAGCGTATCCGCAGCGCTCCGTCGGACAATCGCGCCGTCCATATCCACAAGCGCAACTCGCGTACGGGTTCCTCCCAAATCAGCCACAAGCGCATACTTCTGTGCCATCGCCCCACCTCTTATATTTATGCTGTCGTGTTGAGCATATACAAGTCCGACGGATGCACCGATACTACTACACAACAACAGGTGCTACAATGAACGCCGGCTAGGCGGCTTGGTTAGAGTTTGGTCAAACCCTATTTCGAGTAACCTAGCGACGCTAACTGATAGCTGACAGCGAAAAACTCGACTCCCGAAAGGCAACCTCTTGGCAACCGTAGGTATCATCGCAAACCCATCGGCAGGCAAGGACATTCGCCGACTTGTAGCCCAGGGCAGGTTCGTCCCCAATCAGGAAAAGGTCAACATCCTCAAGCGCATCTTTGCTGGGCTGGACGCAACGGGCGTCCGCAAGGTCATCATGATGCCAGATTTGGCGATGCTGGGCAGAGCCGCCCTAGACGGCACAGACTTTGGGTTCGGCGCTGAGTTTCTAGATATGCCCGTATTCAACGCAGAACGGGACACCGTACGCGCCGCCACTATGATGGCAGAGATCGGCGTTGAGTGTCTCATCACGCTGGGCGGCGATGGCACTAATCGCGCAGTTGCGAAGGGCTGCGCCCAAACGCCGCTTGTCCCCGTATCTACCGGCACGAACAATGTCTTCCCCGAAATGACGGAGGGCACGCTAGCAGGACTCGCCGCCGGCGTGGTGGCACGCCGTATCGTTCATATGGAGCAAGCCACATCCCCCACCAAACGCCTAGAAGTGCATGTGGATGGCGCACTGCACGACATCGCCCTAGTGGATGTCGCCATATCCAAGGAGCGGTTCGTGGGAGCACGCGCCATATGGGATATGGACACCGTCCACGAACTCTACCTCGCCCGTGCCGAGCCTGCCAGCATCGGACTGTCCGCCATCGGCGCACAGCTCAAACCCATTTCCGCCGTCTACTCCGGAGGGTTGCACATTCGGCTTGGGCAGGGCGGAATCAGCGTCGCCGCCCCGGTTGCTCCCGGCGCCATAATATCCGTTCCCATAAGACGCTGGGCAGAAATGTCCCTCGGCGAGAGCGTCCACATCAGCCTACGGCCATGCACAGTCGCCCTCGACGGCGAGCGCGCGTTCAGCCTGATGCCAGAACAGAGCGCATCCGTGAAGCTGACCGACAATGGCCCGCGCGTGGTGTCGATTGAGGCTGCGCTGCACCACGCCGCAGTGAATGGCACTTTCAGAACCGCCACACCACCTGCCTAACCACCCTAATACAAACGCAAATCCACCCTGCCGTCGAACGGGTTTAGCGTATGGGTTCTGTTCCGATATGAAGCACAACTTGCTCGGAACGAAAGGGCGAGCGTCAAGGCCGGAAACGGCGTCTGCTAAGGTCAGTGCTTTTATCGCAGCGACACTACTATTCGCCAGCCGTTACATCGCCATCAATGCGGCGTGCCCAGGGCGTCTCCGCAATTTCGCACAGCGCCTCGCTCGGAGATACGAAACGGCTAGTAACCTGCTGCCAAGGCTCGACCTTACGCGGTTGCACGATGTTCGCTCCCGCATCAGCCATCTGCTCGGCAGATGTGCCCACATCGTCCACCTCGAAGCCTATGCTGAACCCCAATGGCACGCGCTCTGCTGCATCAGCACTGCCGTAGGTCGCCTCTGCCGCCGTTGACCGCGCCCATATGCCAAAGTGCAATGTCCCTGCTACCTTCACCGTCGCATACCCATCGCCTATCACCTCTACTTCAAGCCCCAGTGCATCGCGATAGAACGCAACCCCAGCCTCGAAATCCTCCACTATCTCCGCAATTCCCGCGATGTGTCTGACCATATTCCTCCCCTTTCCCAATTTGCCCAAGGCGAAGCCCCACAGAAGCCGTCCCGCGGCGCGCACTAGTTGATTGACGACGCATCGCAGGACGGCAGCCGCTTATGTGGAGGGGCTAGTCGTGCGGGTGAGTGTGGTCTTCAGAGTGCTTGAAAAGCGCTATGCGGTTGTCGGCAATATCGTAGAATATCGCGATAGACCCGAAGCCGCCGGGTATGTCCATCGGCTGCATCATGGGCTTACCGCCGAGGCTCACCGCCTTGTCAAGATAGGCTTGCAGATCGTCCACCATAATGGCGATCGACGGAGTGTTGGGCGGCATGCCATCGGTGTGCTGGAATATCCCGCCGCCAATGCCGCCCTCTTCCATATCGATGAGCCGATACTGCATCTCCTCTTGAAGGTTTATCTGCCAGCCGAACATTTCGGAGTAGAAGCCAGCTAGCCCTTCGGCGTCAGCGCCGCCAACCTCAAAGTGCACCACTGGCGGGGCCTTTCCCTTCGGCGGCATGGTACCGTCCCACTCGGCTGGGAGCGAATACAATCCCAAATTGTTACCGGCAGGATCAGCGAACATCGCGACGGATCCCACTCCGGGCGCTATTTCCATTGGCGGCATAGTGGTGCTGCCGCCCAAGCCGGAGATCTCGTCCAACGCGGCTTGCAGGTCGTCAACCTGCACATAGACCGTTACATAGTTTCGGATAGGCATATCCTCGGTTGTGGGGAACACGCCACCGCCGATACCGTACTCGTTAGCCTGCACTACGCCGTAGTTGCCCATCTCTGGGCCTTGGTCCTCGATGTACCATCCGAACAGGTCGCGATAGAACTGCTGCAATGCTGGACCATCAGGCCCCGCAATCTCAAAGTGTACCACTGGGTTGCCCATATCTGTAAATCTCTCCTATCAACAACTTGATTGTTGTGCATTTAGCACATTAATTCCACAAAGTATAAAACATTTGTTTGATTGAATCAAGGGATTATCGAAGCAATTTTTACGAATTTTTAGATTTCGGTCATATTCGTCGAGCCGTTCGCCGCGCAAAACCCTGCGCATGGCAAAGGAAAAGGCAGGCGTCAACCTGCCCAAACGCGCGGTCTAGGTGTGTCCCAAAACAACGGACATCTGACTGGGCGCTATCTCCCCGTCGTCGCCAGCCGCTTCGCATGCTCGTAGTCGCGCACAGCATCGTCGCGCCGCCCCACCGCCCATAGCGCCATCCCCCGATTGTTGTAGGCGTACCAGTAATCCGCATCCAGCTCTATCGCCCGAGTGAAATGCGAGATGGCGGCTTCATACTCGCCCTTGTCGGTCAGCGCCATGCCGAGGTTGTTGTAAGCGTCTCGGTAGTTGCCGTCCAACTCTATCGCCCGCCGATAGTCGGCGATTGCCTCATCTGCTGCGCCACCGTTACGATGGGCGATGCCCCGATTGTTATACGCCACAGCATCGTCGGGCGTCAGTTCGATTAGCCTGCTGTAGTCGCTGACTGCAAGGTCTAGCCGCCCGCCATCGAGATAGGCGTTGCCGCGCAGAAACAGGCTGCGGGCATCGTTGGGGTTAGCGTCCAGCGCGTCGGTCAAGCTCTGCGCCAGCTGCGACAGGTAGTCGTTATCGCTCATAGCGCTCAGGTTGGGGTCGCCCTTCCAGTTCATATCAGCATCCTTCGGCGCACACCACCCACCAACAGCCCTACCGCAGTTCGTGTAAAGAAAATGGCGGAGAGGAAGGGATTCGAACCCTTGGTGCCCTTTCGGACACACACGATTTCCAGTCGTGCCTGTTCGTCCACTCCAGCACCTCTCCGCATATGTGGATGCGCCCTTGCGCTGTCCCTATCTTAAATATTTCCCACTACTTTTTGCGCGCCGCCTCATATCGCTTCACATACTCGCCCACGGGTATCGCCGCTATGGTTTCAGCAATGAGTTCCATCGGCAGGTCGTCCGCTGTCTTGAACCGCACACACGACTTGCCCATGTTTAGCCGCTTCCCGCTGCCGCGATAGCGCTCTTCGAACGAAGCGCCGCCGTCCTCATCGCTGTACACGCCCATCAGATAGAGCGACACATAGTTCTTCTGCGCTCCCAGCGCCGCATACATCAGCGGCTTCTTGTTATAGGTGTTCGGGTAAGTTTCCAGCGGCACTTCCCAACAGATCATCCCCCAGTTCATCGCCTCCACATACCCATCCGGCAGGTTTGCCAGCACCACATCCCGCACTGTGGCGACCGTATCGCGCCGCTCGGACGGAAGCTCTTCCAGATACTCTTGCACCGTCGCCGCATCGCTTCTTGCCATACGCTGTCCCCTGACACCTAGCACGACTTTGTAGCAGCAATTCAACACCGCCGCTCCGTAAAATATCATCGTGGCGCTGATGATTTTATGCTTGTGCAAACACTGGCGGAGAGAGTGGGATTCGAACCCACGATGAACTTGCGCCCATACCGGTTTTCGAGACCGGCGCCTTCGTCCGCTCGGCCATCTCTCCGCTTATCAAGCAAAACCTATTATACCATATCCACACCCGAGCACTTGGGTGCGCCACACATCAATGCCACCAAAACCTATGCACGGCAACTGACCGCTCATATGACTGACAATCAACCGCTTTAATGCTACTATTATGATATGAACACGACACCTGCCCAACACATCCGCAACTTCTGCATCATAGCGCACATCGACCACGGCAAGTCCACGCTCGCCGACCGCCTCATGCAGCACACCGGCGCTGTTGACGAGCGCGATATGGTCGAGCAGCTGCTCGACAGCATGGAACTCGAGCGCGAGCGCGGCATCACCATCAAGGCGCAAGCCGTGCGCCTCACCTACACCCCGCCGAGCGGAGTCCCTCACCAACTCAACCTCATCGACACGCCCGGGCATGTGGATTTCTCATACGAAGTGTCACGCTCGCTCGCCGCATGCGAAGGCGCACTGCTAGTCGTGGACGCCGCACAGGGCATACAGGCGCAAACCCTCGCTAACATCTATCTTGCCATGGAGAACGACCTAGAAATCATCCCTGTTGTCAACAAGATAGACCTAGATGTCGCCGAACCCGAGCGCGTTGCAGGAGAAGTCGCCCAAACTTTCGGCTTTAACGACGACGAAATCATCTTTGCCTCCGCCAAAGACGGCACGGGCATCCCGGAGATCCTCGACGCCATCGTGCAGCGCATCCCTCCCCCGGAAGGCGATAGCGACGCCCCATTGCGCGCGCTCATCTTCGATTCCAAGTACGACCCCTACAAAGGCGCAATCGCCTATCTGCGCGTCATAGACGGCACGGCACCTGCCGGAAGCCGCCTGAAAATCATGTCCAACGGGCGCACATCCGAGGCGCTCGATGTGGGCATATTCACGCCACAGCCCACGCCAGTCCCGCAGCTTGCATCGGGCGAAGTCGGCTACATCGCAACGGGGCTAAAGAGCGTGGGGGACGCTCCCGTTGGCGACACCCTGACCACCGCGGTGAACGGCGCACAGCAACCCCTCATCGGCTATCAAGCGCTCAAGCCAATGGTCTTTGCAGGACTTTACCCCGCAGACGGCGGGGACTACCTAGAAATGCGCGCAGCACTCGAAAAGCTCCAGCTGAACGACGCAGCCCTCACCTTCCAGCCTGAAACCTCTGTTGCGCTTGGCTCGGGTTTCCGCTGCGGTTTCCTCGGCTTGCTGCATATGGACATCGTGCAGGAGCGCCTAGAACGCGAGTACGATCTCAACATCCTAGCCACATCGCCCAGCGTCGCATACCAAGTAACCCGAACTGACGGCGAAACCTTCCAGATAGACAGCCCCGCCCAACTCCCTGAAACCTCCCGCATCGACGAAATCCGAGAGCCGTGGCTCGACCTGTCCATCATCGCCCCAGCAAACTACATAGGCCCCGTGATGGAACTTGTGCGCGGTCGGCGCGGCGAGTATAAGCGCATGGAGTATATGCAGAACGACGCTACCAGCAACACGCCCAGAGTGCTGCTGGAGTTCGCCGTTCCCCTCGCTGAGGTGCTGACCGACTTCTACGACAACCTCAAGGCGCACACGCAGGGCTACGCATCGATGGACTACACCCTCGCCGGATACCGACCCGGCAAGCTCGCTAAAGTGGACATACTCGTCAACTCCGAACCTGTGGACGCCCTATCCATCATCACGCACCGCGACAACGCCTATAACCAGGGCCGCCAGCTCGTCAAGCAACTGCGCGAACTCATCCCCCGCCAGCTCTTCGAGGTGCCGGTACAAGCCGCCATCGGCAGGAAAATCATCGCCCGCGAAACCATACGCGCCCTGCGAAAGGATGTGCTCGCCAAGTGCTACGGCGGCGATGTTACGCGCAAGCGCAAGCTGCTCCAACGCCAAGCCGAGGGCAAGAAGCGAATGAAGCGCGTCGGCAGTGTGGAAATCCCGCAGGAGGCGTTCCTCAGCATCCTGAAGGTCAGCCGCTAGCTCTTCGCATTCCCCATCCCAACAACGGGACAGGATGCAGCTGTCTATTCCCCGTAGCGCCGCCCTGTAACCGACGGCTCGAGTGCAATCCCCCGCCGTATGTTCGCCACGCGCTCGCGCTCGCCGTCCAGTAGACCGAGCGCCTTGCACACCACATCATCCAACTGCCGCCGCACCGGGTCATTAGCAGGCTAGATACTACCCCCGCACCAGACCGTACACCCGTAGCGGTGCAACTAGCACGATGACCGCCTCTTGACGCACCATCGCCGCATCGTACTCGTCCCAGTCGGGGTGCTCCGTGTCGCTGCACGCCATATAGACCTTGCGGAGCATTAGCCGAAGTTCCTCAGCGTCGGTGTTCGCATAGTCATACAGCGTTGCTTTGCCCTCCACCGAGACCCATTCGCGCCAATCGTCGCGCACCGCAAGCACCGTGCAGTTGGGGTTGCGGCGCAAATTGCGTATCTTCTGCGAGCGCGGATACACCGACACGAACGCCGCATTGCCCTCGTATGCGCCACACACCACGATGCTGGAATGTGCTGCCCCGTTGGGGCGCTGAGTGGCAATCACGCCGCGATGGTGCGTCTCGAAAAATGTGCGGACATCCTCAAAGTTCATCTCTCTACCTCTTTCGCTAAAACCTAAATCTGCCGTTCTTCAACCAAGCGGCAAGCCGACATGGCTACGCCCGCGCCATACCTACGATGTTCGGTATCGTAACCGGCAGCCCTACCGACAAATCGAACGCCTGAACATCAACGCTATCGAACCCTGTCTCCCTGATAATCCGAGTCAAATCCCTGTCAAGGTTGCAACCGGTAGTGGCGCAGCGCCATATCGGGTTCAGCCGCTGCTGCCACCAGCGCCCACGCGCCCTAGGCGAGACCACATGCTCGTAGAACAGAAACGCCCCGCCGCGCTTGAGCACCCGCCGCACCCCGCGTACCACCGCATCCGCATCACGCACCATGCAGAGCGTCAGCGTGGTAACCACGCAGTCAAACGCCCCGTCCGCAAACGGCAACTGCTCTCCGAACTGCCGCACGATGCTTATTCTGCGCCCCGACTGCACGGCGCTGCGCCGCAGCCTGCGAACCATATGCTTGTCCGGCTCCAGAAATGTGATGCGCGCATCCGGCGGATAGAACGGCAGGTTAGCACCGGTGCCGCCGCCGATTTCCAGCACATCGCCCCACGCCCTGCCCGCCGTCAGCCGTCGATACGGCGTTACTCGCCCATCGACGCCTGTGTTCAGCAGGTCGTAGCCCGCCGCAAACAGCCACTTCGCAGCACTCACACTCGATGCCCCATCATTCCCACATTTCCCCGAGAATCCCTCATGCGCAACGCCCTGCAATCACCTTCGCGCTTATGGAGAAATTGCGCCGAATCCGCAATCATAACCTTGTGTAGTAGTTGTGTGGCAACGATGTGGGAAGATGGGGTTTCTTGCAAATCGCCTAGTTATGACAGCCTCGCGCCGGAATGTCCCACACGGCTTCAACCGCATCGTCCCGCACAGCGATGTACTGATCCCAGCGGTTCACCATGATGTCTTGCTGTCCCGATATGAGCCGATACTTGTCGCCAATCCGCAGCGGCATATCGCCGTCCGACTGCAAAACGATGTGCGTAGGATGCAGCGCCGCCACACTAACGCCCGCCAGTTCGTCTAGCATGGGCAGCACGCCCCCGGGCGACCCGAGGCAGCGCGAGCCGGTGTCCCCGATTGCAACTCCGGGGCGCGGCGTGCTTATCACCGTTCCCAGAATCTTGGCAGCAATCTCAAAATCTTCCATATAGGCATATGCGTGCGACATCAGCGCATATGTGCCGCCCTCGACTTCGGTAACGCCCGGAATCGTTGGGCAAATATCGTATGTCCAGCTCTCCCCTGCCGACACCACCTCGACTGGTATGCCGACAGCCTCTATCGCATCCTTCACATCCAGCGTCTTTTGGATGAAGCGCGGGCCCTCGATGAAACGCGTCTCACGGTCCGGATGTCCCGGCAGCGTCTGATGGCTCATAACGCCCTTGAACTCGATGGCGGGCAGCGATGCGGCGAGCTTAGCAAGCGCCACACCCTGCTCGGTGGCACGAATACCAGCGCGCTGCATTTGCGTATCCACCTCGATAACCACGCCTATGCTAACGCCCATCCGCTCAGCCGCCGCAGACAGGCTTCGCAGGTTGTCTGCGTTATCTGCAGCCACCATGATGCTCGCCTGTCGCGCAAGAACGCACAGCCGCTCAATCTTGTCTTGCGTTACCACCTGATTGGGGATGAGTATGTCGTCTATGCCGCCTTCCACCATCACCTCGGCTTCAGCAACCTTGGCGGCGCACACACCCCCGACAGTCCCGCCGGCGCGTATCTGCATGTGTGCCAGCAGCGGCGACTTGAGGTTCTTGATATGTGTCCGCATCTTGCAGTCGGTGTCGCGGTAGGTGTCGGCAATCACGCCATAGTTGTGCGCCAATGCGTCCACATCCACCAGCAGGCAAGGCGTGTCCAAGTCCGAAACAGGTGTCCCAATGAGCGGGCGGTAGTTATCCATCGTAAAACTCCAATCCAAGCGTGATGACGCCGCTGAATGCCTTCCAATCGCCGAACCGCTCTCTAGCGATACAGCCCCCGCGCCGATATGTCTAGTGCCGTTTCCAGTCTGCCGCTGCGAACGCCATGCATGTAATCGTACACATTAACACAGCCGCCGATGTCCGCCGGCGTGAACCACACTTTGCCCCCTATCGCCAGCGACACATCGGCATCCGAGCGCCACTGCAGTTTTCCGTGCTCTGCGCTCATAGACGCCACTTCCAGCGCATCGTTTCCCGCAACAGCTGGAAAGCCGTAGTCCTCGCCCATCGCCTTGCGCCCAGTGTCCAATATGGCGACGCCCGGCTCCGGCAGGCTCGTAACCGACGCGAGCACGCCGGCAGCCTGTCGCAAGTCGGGCAAAATGTCACGATGCCGCCCGTCCATCAGCGCATACGACCCTGCCACCACCTCTGTTACGCCCGACATGTCCGCCGCCGCGATACAGCGCCCGCCGCCCACGCTCACGCTGGGTACATCCACACCTTGGCGTTCCAGCAGTTCCCGCGTATCCAGCACACGCTGAACGCATCGGCGTGTCTCGGCTTCGTCCGCATCAGGATCACCGGCGTCCATGCACAGCAGTCCTGCAAATCGCAGCCCGCCCGCAGCGCCAACCGCATTAGCAAGCTCAGCCGAATGCGCTCCAGCCTGCACACCAGCTCCCAGTTCAGATGCTCTAATGCTGACGAACACATCGATATTCACACCTGCGCTCTGTGCCGCATCCGACAGCATCTGGGCATTGCCGCTGTCGTCCACCGCCACGCTGACACTTCCGCGCCTCGCCAGTGCGCACAACCGTCGGATTTTGGACGGAGTCACCATGGGCAAGCCTACCAGCACATCCGTAATCCCGTGCTGCGCCATCGCCTCAGCCTCGCTGACGCTAGACACGCAAACACCATCCGCACAGCCATCCACCGCAAGCTGCATATGCGCGATAGCCGGGCATCTGTGCCGCTCCACATTTGGGCGCAGCCTGACGCTAGTCCCGCGAAACACCGAATGTACACACTCTATGTTGCTCTCGAGCGCATCCAAATCCACTACCAAAGCGGGTGTGTCCAACTCTTCAACGGCCGTCCCTATCGGCTTGAAAATCGGGCGTTCCATCCAATCCCCCGTATCGCTTACTTGCCATCCGTTCGATGCGCCAAGAGAATACCACACGCCTTAACCCCCGTCCAATTCATACGCGCAAGCCAGCTACTCTATCCCCTGAAATGCGCCTCCATCAGAGCGCTGATTTGCCATTCGCCCAAACGCATGAGAACCTGATAAACTAATTCCCTGAAGGGGACTGACAAACAGGAAGACTTGGGAAATGAAAGCAATCACTGGCGCAACACTGATAGATGGCAGCGGCGCTGCACCTGTTGAAAACGCTGTGGTGCTCATTCAGAATGAGCGCGTGCTGGATGTGGGTGATGCACGCAGCGTCACGCCACCCATCGACGCCGAGCACATCGACGCCACAGGCTTCACGCTGATGCCGGGACTAATAGACACACACGATCATTTGGCATCGTTCGCCTATGACATCGCTTCCCGTTGGGGCATCACCGAGCCGCGCAGCACCCGCCATCTGCGGACAGCAGCCGTGCTGCGAGAGACGCTCGAAACCGGCTACACCACCGTTCGAGACGCCGGCGGGCTAGACGCAGGATTTCGCATTGCCGTTGACGAAGGCTTGGTTCCGGGGCCTCGCCTGCTCGTTGCGCTAGGTTTCATCACGCCCAGCGGCGGAATGGGCGACCGCACCAGCCCACTGGGATACAAGCCGCCCGCAGGCGAGGATTCGGGCATACCATGGGGCGCAGCGGACGGAGCAGACGGGATGCGCCAAGTCGTGCGCAGAATGGTTGCTGCAGGGGCAGATGTCATCAAGACTGCTACCACCGGCGGCGCAAGCTCCAGTGCAGGGCTTGGGCCGAAGGATATGCTCTTCGAGCGCACGGAACTCGAGGCGCTAGTGGACGAAGCGCATAAGCGCGGACGCCGCGTCATGTGCCACGCACTCGGAGGTGAAGGGCTGCGCGCCGGCGTGGAAGCGGGCGTGGACAGCATCGAACACGGCACATACTTAGATGAGCAGCCCGACCTGCTGGACACTATGGCAGCCAACGACATCTACTTCACGCCCACTTACGGGGTGTACACCTTCCATGCAACGCATGGAACATCGCACGGCAGGGAGCGCGCCCGTCAGCTTCGCGAGCATCACATCCGCAGCCTGCAAATGGCGCTCGCCGCTGGCGTGAAGATTACCGCCGGCACCGACGAGGGCGGCTGGGAACACGGCAACAACGCTCACGAACTCAGCCTGCTAGTGGAAGCCGGTATGACGCCCATGCAAGCGCTGTGCGCCGCTACTAGCGTCGCAGCCGAGTGCATCGGCAAAGCCGACCAAATCGGCACAATCGCATCAGGCAAACTCGCCGACATTATTCTCGTTAGGGGCAACCCACTCAACGACATATCCATGCTAGAACGCGGCAACGCCGTGGAGTTCGTCATGAAGTCCGGGACAATCTTTGTGGATAAACGCACTGCCGCAATGCCGGAGCGCCCAACTAGCGGCTTGGAGTAAAGATGCTGCAAGCACAACAACAACGCAGAGACGCCGAACAAGCCGATTCGGAGTTTGACGGCATTTTGCTGATGGAAAACGAACAGATCCAATCTTCGATAGGCGTGCCCGGCAGCAACGCCAGCGCAAAGCAGCAAGACATAGTGCTGCTTACCGACAAGCGCCTCATCCACATCAGTGGCAGCGGCAATAAGAAGCGCTCGGTGTTCGCATCCATCGAGGACATCAGCTTGGCTGAGATTACGCGGCAGCCCGAAGGCTACGCCGCCTACATATGGGCGGCGCTTGCGTTCTTCGTGGCTGTGATGCTTTGGCGCACGATTGAAAGCCCAACCACATCGCTTTTCACCGCAATCGCTGTGGTGCTTATGGGCGTGTACCTCATCGTCGACAGGCTCACATCATCAGGCACACCTATTATTGTGTTCAGGACGAACGGCAGCGAAATTTGCAGCCCGATAGACAAACACGCTCAGCCCGATGCAGAGGCGCTCATCGCAACGCTCTTCGAGCTAAAGTACCCCGAAGTGGAAACCAGTCGCCGCAATCCCGACACTTTCGCCCCGCGATAGAGCAGGTGTCCGTTAGATTGAAAACCGGCGTAGGTTCACCTGTACAGTACGCTATCTTCCCAGCCGCAGGTTCGGTATCACATCGATGTCCCACTGCGATGTGACGCCGTCGCGAAAGTGGAAGTATCCCGCCGCACCCATCATAGCGCCGTTGTCGGTGCAGAGCGCCGGGCGTGGCACTATCACATCCACAGGCATATGGCGGCGCATCTGTTCGCGCAAATGGCTGTTCGCCGCCACTCCTCCACCCAGCACAATGCCATTGACGCTACACTGCTTCGCTGCTTCCAGCGTGCGCTGAACCATGCAGTCCACCACCGCCTCTTGGAACTCAGCCGCCACATTGGAGACCAACTGCGGCGGTGGCGTAGTCTCCGATGGTGGATAGATGCCATGCTCTTCGGCTCGGCGCGCCACGGCGGTTTTCAGTCCGCTGAAACTGAAATCCAAGGAACCACGCACCACCGGGCGCGTGAAGCGCGGCTCTCCGCCGATGCTATGCTCTGCAACCCGCTGTATCTCCGGCCCGCCCGGGAAGCCCAGCCCAAGCGCGCGCGCCGCCTTGTCAAACGCCTCACCTGCTGCATCGTCCCGCGTCCGTGCAACAAGCGTGTAGCGCCCATGCCCTTCCATAAGTATTAAGTCGGTATGTCCGCCCGACGCTATTAGGCACATCAGCGGGAACCCGGGCGACGCTTCTGGATCCACGCCCTCTAGCCATGCGGCATAGATGTGCCCTTCAAGATGGTTGAGTCCGATGAACGGCAGCGTATTGGCGAACGCAAACCCCTTGGCAGCGTTCACGCCGATGAGCAGCGAACCCGCCAGCCCCGGGCCGTGCGTTACTGCCACGCCGTCGAGTTCGTGCGCCTCCATGCCAGCGTCATCAAGCGCCTGTTGTATCACGGGAATCATCGCCAGCATATGCTGCCGCGACGCCACCTCAGGCACGATGCCTCCGAACTGCGCGTGCAGCGCCGCCTGCGACGCCACCACATTGGAATGGATATGCGTCCCATCCTCAATAATGGCTGCCGCCGTCTCATCGCACGATGTCTCTATTCCAAGTATCTTCATCTCACTCTCAGCCTGCGTCAATTCTAATGCGTTGCGCACACAGTCTCTTGCCTAAATCCGCTGCCGCACTGCCGAACGCAGCACCGCCACGCAAACGGGCAACTATATTCCGCGAGCGCCGCGTCCCAGTGGCAAGTATGGATGGGCGTCAGCAACTTCTTCATTGAAGGTCAGCCCCAAGCCTGCACCTTTTGGTAGCTCTACATAGCCGTTTTGCTGGCGCGGCAAGCCGTCGAACACCTCGAAGTAGTGCGGTTCGTAGAACTCGGCGTGGTATTCCTGAATGAGGAAGTTGGGCATTGCGGCGTCAAGGTGGAGGCTAGCGACCGTGCCCACCGCTGAGTTGGTGTTGTGCGGCGCTACCATTACATGCTGCGGTTCGGCTATGGCAGCAATCTTCTTCAGCTCGGTGATACCGCCGGCGTTGCAGATGTCCGGCTGCAGGATGTCGACCGCTTCGTGCTTGACAAGTTCGAAGAACGGGAACTTGGTGTACAGCCGTTCGCCGGTTGCAATTGGGATGTTCACCATCTGGCGCACCTGCTTCATTTCGGACACATTCTCTTGCGACACTGGCTCTTCGAACCAAAATGGACGGTATTGCTCCAGTCGCTTGCCAAGATGCACAGCAGTGTACACATTGAACTTGGCGTGAACTTCGATGAGGATCTCCACATTTGTGCCTACGGCTTCGCGCACCGCAGCCACTCTGTCCTCAGCCAGCTGCGCCTCTTCGGGGGATATGGTCATGAAGTTCGTCTGCCCAAAGGGGTCGAATTTCATCGCCGTGTAGCCCATCGCCACCACGCGCTTGGCTTCTTCCGCATTCTGCTCGGGCGTGCCGGGATTGGTGTACCAGCCGTTGGCGTACACGCGAATGCGCTGGATGTAAGGCCCGCCAAGCAGTTCGTACACCGGTACGCCGAGCGCTTTGCCGCGCAAGTCCCACAGCGCAATGTCAACACCCGACAGCGCCGTACTGAACAGCCGTCCACCACGCCCAAGGTTGTCCTGATACATTCGCGTCCAGTGAACCTCGTTGTGCAGCGGGTTCTTGCCCACAAGATACGCAGCCGTCCACTCGCGCAGCAAGTCCACCACCAACGGGTCGTAGCTCAGCATAGATGCCTCACCTATGCCTTCTACGCCTTCGTCGGTGGTCAGCCGCAATATGAGCCAGTTGCGCTTGGCGTTGCGATGCTGCGAAGAAAAGATGTGCGTCTTGATGCCCGTAATTTTCATATCGACCCTCCGACCAACAAGGTGATGCTTCCCTACTGCGAACCACAAATGAGTGTACACCGACCCGACTGAATTCGGCAAAGTTTCAATCCCCGCACAGCGGATAACGGATAATGGTATGATATAGTTCGCCATTCTTGAAACGCAAACGCCCATGTCGGGCATTCATGCCAAGCGAGGTCTATCTTGAACGCAGACAGCAACACCGAACCCGCCCGCCGCACTACTACACGCTCGGCAGAGCTGTACGCCGCCGCGCAACGCAGCATACCGGGGGGCGTGAACAGCCCGGCGCGCTCTTGGGGCGGCGTGGGCGGACAGCCGCTGTTCCTAGAACGAGCCGCCGGCAGCCGCGTATGGGACGCCGACGGTAACGAGTACATCGACTATGTGTGTTCATGGGGGCCGCTGATACTCGGACACGCCCACCCACAGGTGCTAGATGCCATAAGCGCCGCAGCGACTAGCGGCACAAGTTTCGGCGCACCCACGGAACGCGAGAACATCATCGCGCAGATTGTTGCGGATGCCTACCCGTCCATAGACATGGTTCGCTTCGTGAACTCTGGCACAGAAGCAACGATGAGCGCTCTGCGGCTGGCGCGCGCGTTCACCGGCAGGGCGAAGATAGTCAAGTTCCAAGGCGGCTATCACGGGCACGCCGATGCGCTGCTAGTAGCGGCAGGATCTGGCGCGCTGGCACACGGCGTCCCAGACAGCGCGGGGGTAACCAAATCCTTTGCACAGGACACCCTGTTGGCGCAGTACAACGACCTGCCGTCGGTGCAGGCGCACTTCACCACTTATCCCGACGACATCGCCTGCGTCATCGTGGAGCCGGTCGCCGGCAACATGGGCGTCGTCCCGCCCCAGGATGGCTTCTTGCAAGGGCTGCGCGAACTCGCTGACTCGCACGGTGCGCTGCTCATCTTTGACGAGGTGATAACCGGTTTCCGCATCGCATATGGCGGCGCACAGGAACGCTACGGCGTAATCCCGGACATCACCTGCTTGGGCAAAGTTATCGGGGGCGGCATGCCGGTGGGCGCATACGGCGGCAGCGCAGACATAATGGCAACCGTTGCCCCGCTAGGCTCGATGTATCAGGCAGGCACTTTGTCCGGCAATCCGGTGGCTATGGCGGCGGGCATCGCCACACTTGAGGCGCTGCAACATCCCGGCGTGTATGAAACGCTGGAAACTAAGGCTGTGTCTCTCGCCGACGGGCTTCAAGCCGTGTTCACTGAAGCCGAAATCCCTCTCCGAATCAACCGCGTCGGATCGATGATGACATTGTTCTTCAGCGAGGGCGAGGTCAACGGCTGGGATAGCGTGTCCGCCTCCGACAGGGATGGCTTTGCGCGCTTCTTCCACCGCATGTTGGAAGAGGGCGTGTATCTGCCGCCGTCTCCGTTCGAGGCGATGTTCGTATCGCTGGCACACACCGACGCCGACATACAGGCGACGATAGCCGCCGCTTGCCGCGCATTGGCATAAAGCGCAAAGCAATGGCTGCTAGGGTCTAGGCGAATAGGTGCTACAATCCGCCGATGCTCGCCCGTATCCCCTCAATCGCCTCTGCCACTGTCATGCGATCGTTGTACACTGCCGAACCTGCGACCAGCACATTTGCCCCCGCCTGCACTGCGCTGCCGGCGGTGCTTGCACTGATGCCGCCATCCACCTGCAGGTTTGTATCCAAGCCGCGTGTGCGCAAGAGAGAGCGCATGCGCCGCACCTTGTCCAACATTTCTGGGATGAACGCCTGCCCACCGAACCCCGGGTTCACCGTCATCACCAACACCTGATCGAGGTCGGCGATGATTTCCTCGACTGCGGACAGGGGAGTCGCCGGGCTGATGGCAACACTCGGCTTCTTGCCAAGTTCGCGTATCAGGTGAACAGTGCGGTGCAAGTGCGTGCACGCCTCTGCATGCACGGTAATCACATCTGCGCCCGCATCAGCGAACTCCGCAATGTAACGGTCCGGTTCTGCAATCATGAGATGCAGGTCGAACGGCAAGCTCGTCCACCTGCGAATCGCATCCACCACTAGCGGGCCCATCGTGATGTTCGGCACGAAATGCCCGTCCATAATGTCGATGTGGATTGCGTCTGCGCCGCCCTGCTCTGCCTCCGCAACCTGCTCTCCCAGCCGACTGAAGTCTGCGGAGAGGATTGAGGGCGCTATTTTGATTGCGCGCGCGGTCTGTGCGGTCGGCTGATTAGTCACGGGATGCCTCCAGTTCGGTTCGAGCGGCTGCGACGGCTTGGCGCACTCGCTCGAACGCCGTGCCGCCCGCCACATCGCGCGCCGCAACCGACGAATCCACGCTTATGCAAAGCACATCCTTATCGAACATATGTGAAAACTTGCGATAGGTGTCTATGTCTATGTCGTGGAACTGCAATGAGTGCTCCACAGCGTACTGCGACAGGCTTGCGACGACACCGTGCGCCTCACGGAACGGCATACCCTTGGCGACGAGGTAATCGGCAATGTCCGTCGCCAGCACATAGCCGCCTTGCGAGGCATCACGCATTCTATCGGCGTCGATGCTCATCTTGCCCAGCATATCTGCAAACACCAGCAGCGTGTTGAGCAGCGTGTCAAAGGTGTCGAAGAACCCCTCTTTATCCTCTTGCATATCGCGGTTATAGGTCAGCGGCAAGCCCTTCAACAGCGTCAACAGCGCCATGAGGCTGCCGTACACTCTGCCCGTCTTGCCGCGCGCCAGCTCTGCGAAGTCCGGGTTACGCTTCTGCGGCATGATGCTGCTGCCGGTGGTGTAATCTTCGCTCAGGCGTATGAAGCCGAACTCTTCAGAAGACCACAGCACAAGTTCTTCCGCCAAGCGCGACAGGTGCATCATGCAAGTGGCTGCTGCTGCGTGAAAATCTAGCAAGAAGTCGCGGTCAGCCACTGCGTCCATGCTGTTGGCGGATATGCGGCTGAAGCCGAGTTCCTGCGCCACAAATTCGCGGTCTATCGGATATGGCAGCCCTGCCAGCGCGCCGCTCCCAAGCGGCAGCACATCGGTGCGATGGTAGGCTTGGCGAAAGCGCTCGGCGTCGCGCCCAAGCATCTCAAAATAGGCGAGCATGTGATGCGCAAAGAGAACCGGCTGTGCACGCTGCACATGCGTGTATCCGGGCATAACCACATTCAGGTTCGCATCTGCTTGCGCCACTAGCACCAACCGCAAGCCGTGAATGGCGTCTAGCACTTCGCAAATGGCATCCTTAGCGAACATACGCACATCAAGCGCCACCTGATCGTTGCGCGAGCGCGCCGTATGCAGCTTTCCTGCGACATCGCCTATCTTTTCATACAGCCGCCGCTCCACATTCATGTGGATGTCTTCAAGCTCCGGACGCCACGGGAACGAATCGGTCTCAATTTCAGCGCGGATTTCCCGCAAACCCCGCGTGATAACGGCAGCGTCCGCTTCGCCGATGATACCTTGCCGCGCAAGCATGCGTGCGTGTGCGATGGAGCCAGCGATGTCTTGGCGGTACAGCCTGCGGTCGTACTGAATCGAGACGGTGTATGCGGATACGATTTCGTCTATCGAGCGGTTCATCGCAGTTCGCCTAATCTGAGACATGTGCAGCGTCTGTGACGGGAGATTCCTGCTCCGGACGCTTGGTAACTAGGAAGCGGCGGCGCAGCGTCAACACCTGCTCTCTGCGCTGGTTGATGCCGCGCGACTCCATGTATACGATTCCCCTATCCGGGCGGCTTTTGGACACACGCACATCCAAGATTTCGCTCTCTGCGTAGATGGTATCCCCCTCGAATGTGGGTCCATCGTGCGTGGCGTTCTCGTACTCGAGGTTGGCAATAGCCTTACCCGATGTGTCGCGTACGCTGATGCCCACCACTAAACTGAACACCAGCATCCCATTCACGAGGATCTTCCCGTGCGGATGGTCCTGCATGTAATTTTCGTCGAAATGGAGCGGGTTGGTGTTCATCGTCAGCAGCGTGAACAGGTGATTGTCCATCGCCGTGATGGTCTTGCCGGGCCAGTGCTTGAACACATCGCCGGGCTTGAAGTCCTCGAGGTATCCGCCAAATTGGTCTCGACCGTCGTGAATCATGGTTACGATTTCACCTCAGATTACATTGTGTTGTAACAGGAACATCACAGTACGGAGTTGGCGCACACAGATTTCTCCCGCCTACCCGCTATATTCATACCCGGACATACTCTCGGCATGAACCCGAATGAACATCGAATATCCCATCTGACTGAAAGCCCTGCTATTCGCTTGCGCGAGGGTTACGCCAATGGACTATATCTGATACTTCGCCAGCAGCCTGCGGGCGATGATGAGTTTCTGGATTTCGTTTGTGCCTTCGCCGATAATCATCAGCGGCGCATCTCGATAGTAGCGCTCTAGCGGGTAGTCTTTGATGTAGCCATAGCCGCCGTGGATGCGCATCGCTTCCATCGTAACCTGACCGCACATTTCGCTGGCGAACAGCTTCGCCATCCCCGCCTCTAGGTCAACGCGGTCGCCGGCGTCCTTCTTGCGCGCCGCTTCGTATGTGAGCAGCCGAGCCGCTTCGATGTTCGTCGCCATTTCGGCAAGCTTGAGCTGGATAGCCTGATGCTGGGCGATGGGTTGACCAAAGCTTTCGCGCTGCTGAGCGTACTTGATGGCGGCCTGAAACGCAGCGTCCGCGACCCCCACAGCGCGCGCCGCGACATTGATGCGTCCGCCCTCAAGCCCGCTCATCACATACCCGAAGCCGCGCCCCTCGTCGCCAACGAGGTTTTGAGTCGGGATACGGACATTGTCGAACACCAGCTCAGTGGTGTCGATGCCGCGATAGCCTAGCTTGTCCAGCTTCTGCGCCACGCTGAAGCCGACCGCCGGCTTTTCCACCACGAAGCAGCTTATCCCCCGATGCGGCGGCGATGCTGCCTTGTCGGTGCGGGCGAGCACGGCGAATGCATTGCCGCTGGCGCCGTTGGATATGAACATCTTGTTGCCGTTGATGACATACTCTTCGCCATCCTTAACAGCAGAAGTTTGCAGGTTTTGCATATCGCTGCCGCCACTCGGCTCAGTGAGCGCAAGCCCGCCGCGTATCACGCCCTCTGCCATCTTGGGCAGAAATCGCTGCTTGAGATACTCTGTGCCGTATGAGTTGATGACATACGCCAAGATGTGGTGCGTGCCGAGCGGCCCGGTGAGGCTCATCCAGCCCTTGCTCAGCTCCTCGAAGATGGCGGCGAATGTGGTGTAATCCAGCCCCAGCCCACCGTACTCCTCCGGTATCATAATACCGAACAGCCCCATATCCGCCATCTTATCCACGAGGTCTTGCGGATAGATGTCTTCGTTTTCATAGTAGTTCGCCACCGGCTCAACATCGCGGCGCACAAAGTCGCGCACGAGGCTCACCATTTGGCTGCGGATTTCGGCTGAAGTTGTGGTCATTGGTTTACCTGCTTACTCGTTGGTCATCCAAGTACTAAACGATGCTGTGGCTGTCCCGAAGGCGCAAAAAGCGAAGTCAGGGCGGAGCTAGACGAGAACCCGTCAGCGGCGCAGGTGCGGATATTGCCGTTCGCCCATATTCTTGGCGGATATGCCCAACACCTTCAGAAAACCTTCTGCATCCGAATGATCGTAGCTTCCCATCGCTTCCATAGACGAGTCGTCGGTGTAGAGCGAGTGCGGCATTGCATCCGGCGTATCCTCCGCCGTGTCGAAGAACACACCGCCCTTGTACAACCGCAGGGTTATCGTGCCCGTCGCGAGACGCGTCATCGGCTCGAGTGCAGCCAGCGCCGATGTGGTAGCCAAATCCAGCCAATAGCCTTGGTATATCTGCAAGCTAATGACCTCAGAGAGTTTGTCGAACAGTTCGCGCGCCCGTCGGTCGAGAATGAACTGTATTAGGTACTCATAGCTGCGCCCCAACATCTCCATCGCGGGCGCTTCGTATATGCCGCGCGATTTGACGCCCACGAACCTGTTCTCGACCACATGCGCGCCGATACCCACGCCGTGTGCGCCCGCTATGCGGTTCGCCGCCCCGAACACATCCACAAGCGGCAGCGCATCGCCGTTCAGCGCCACAGGCACACCTTGCTCCCAGCGGACTGTTATCAATTCGGGCTGGTCGGGTGCGTCCCAGGGCCAAACGCCCATGCCCGGCTCCACAAACGCAGGCGATATGCTCACATCCTCCAAGTCTCCCGCCTCGTGAGTCAGCCCGAGGAAGTTGGCGTCTGTGGAATAGCGCGACTCGCGCGCCGGGCGGATTGGCAGTGCGTGCTTATCGCAGTAGTCTAACATCTGCTGTCTGCCGGGAAACTGCTGCACGAATTCCGGGTCTCGCCAAGGTGCATACACATCCAGCGCCGGCTGCATCGTGTTGGCAGCGAGTTGGAAGCGCACTTGGTCGTTCCCGCGCCCCGTTGCGCCGTGGAACAGCACGCCGATGTTCTGCTCTTGCAGCGCTGGCAGGATAGCCGCGACGGTTACCGGGCGGGCAATGCCGGTGGTGTTCCAATAGCCGCCCTCATAGCGTGCCTGAGCCTGTATCACCTTCAGCCCCGCATCGGCGAGTGCGGCTTGGCCCGGGACGATGCTTGCGCTTGCAGCGCCGCAGCCCAGCATCCGCTGCTCCACAGCGTCTAGGCTCTCTTCGTCCGGCTGCCCCAAGTCAACCGTGTAGCAATGTACATCGAAGCCCTTGGAGTTGAGCCAGTGCGTAACCGTGCAGCTGTCCAGCCCCCCAGACACCGCCCCTCCGACGAGGGTGATATTCTTGTCTTTGAGTTCGCGCCAGTTCATTTCCGCTATCTTGCCCTTATACTCACCGATGCTTTGCCCTTAGGTCGCATTTATACCCTAGACTAGGCAGTGGAATCGTTAAGTCTGTCCCTATACCCTACCCTGCGACTACGGTGTCTATCGCGCTGCCAAGTTTGGTGATGCACTCATCCACATCGGCTTCGGTGATGGTGAGCGGAGGCATGAAGCGAACAGCGTCCGGGAGAACGGGGTTCAGCAACACACCTTCGTTGTTGGCGGCGGCGACCACTGCGGGCGCAATAGGAGACTGGAATTGTAGCGCAAGCAGAAGCCCCATTCCACGCACACCTTTCACCACATCCGGGCGCGCCGTTCTCATATCTTCGAGTTTGGATTCGAGATACGCTCCAACTTTCAGCGCATTGGCGGGGATGTCGTTTTCTATCATGTATCTCACGGTGGCGTTGGCGGCAGCGGTGGTGAGTACATTGCCGCCGAAGGTGGAGCCATGGTCGCCCGGCTCCAGCACATCGCAGCTATCCTTGCACATAAAGGCTCCGATGGGCACGCCGTTGCCAAGCCCTTTCGCCGAGGTCATCACATCCGGTTCAACGCCGAAACGCTCGTGCCCCCAGAGGCTGCCGAGCCGCCCCATTCCGGTCTGGACTTCGTCGAATATGAGCAGGATGTTGTTTTCGCTGCACCACTCGCGCAAGCCTTTGAGGTAGCCTTCCGTGGGCACATTAACGCCGCCCTCGCCCTGAAGCACCTCCACCATTATCGCGCAGGTATCGTCTGTGGTCGCCTCGCGGATGGCGTCGAGATCTTCGTAGGGGACATTGGTGTAGCCCTCTGCTAGGGGAAGCCACGCCTGCTGGTATGCAGGCTGTCCGGTGGCGGCGATCATACCGAGCGTGCGCCCGTGAAAGGAGTTCAGCACGGTTATGATGCTCTGAGCGCCGCCGCGGTGGAGGCGTCCGTACTTGCGCGCCAGCTTGACTGCGCCCTCATTCGCCTCTACGCCGCTGTTGGCAAAGAACACCTTGTCCATGCTGCTGTTCTCGACGAGCGCCTCTGCAAGCTCTAGCTGAGGAACGGTGTAGAAGAGGTTGGAGGTTTGGACGAGCTTGCCCGCCTGCTCTCTGATGGCTTCAGTTACGGCTGGGTGGCAGTGCCCCAGATTGTTGACCGCCAAACCGGCGGTGAAATCGAGGTATTCGTTGCCTTCAGTGTCCCATACGCGCGCACCCTCGCCCCGCTCAATGACCATTGGCTGGCGGTTGAATGTGTGTATGTAGTAGCGGCTCTCTTTCTCTTTCCATTCTGCGGTCGAAGTCATTCGTAGCCTCCATGTCTTTCACACTATTGATTTGCATTCCAATGCCTGCCGTTCCAGTGCACATGCAGGTGTTGGTATGCTATTGATTTACGAGGGATTCTGTTAGTCTGTCCAGCGCCTGTTCCAACTCAGTCAGGTTCTGCCTCATATCTTGGATAGCTTGTTGCAGCGCATCAACGGCTTCGCCAGTAGTGGCAGGAGCAGCAACTTCGGGTTGGGGAACTGCGGTTTCGATGGGCGCTGTGCGCTGCTGCTCGACGAAAGAGCTGTCCCCAGTGAGCGCAGCCAGCGCCTCGTTGAGCGAGTCTTCCATCACTACCCTGTTCGCCGTGGCGAGGATGACGCGCTTCAGTTCGGGGAAGCTGACGCCCTCAGCTCGGATGTACACCGGCTCAGCGTATATGAGCGATTCATCCACAGGGATGACCAGCAGGTTGCCCCGAATGCAGCTCGACCCTTCTGTACAGCGTAGTGTGAACCACGCCGATATGTTCTGGTCGTTGTCGATGCGCGCCTCAATCTGAGCTGGGCCGTCTATCTGGCGGTCTTTCGGGAAGTTGAACGCAATCAGCCGGCCGTAGTTCTCCCCGTCGCTGCGAGCCGCCAGCCACCCAATCAGGTTCTGCCGCTCATTGGGCGTGTACGGCAGCAGCAGCAGGAACTCTTCTTTCTCTTCGCCGGGCAGCTTCATGATCACATAGTATGGCTCTACTTGATAGAGCTGGTCGTCTTGTCCGAGCTTCTCTTCTGCAACCGCCCACAAGTCTTCGTTGGTGTAGAAGTTCTGCGGCTCTTGCATGTGATAGCGAATGTACTTCTCCGCTTGGATTCGGAAGAAATCCTGCGGATAGCGCACATGCGACTGCAGCGATGGCGGCATCTCACTCTGCGGCACGAATAGCTGCGGGAAGATGCGAGCGTAGGTTTGGATTATCGGGTCGGCGTCGTCCCATATGTAGAACCGCAAGTCGCCCTCGAATGCATCCACCGTTACCTTGACGCTGTTACGCATATAGTTTAGCTCGCCGCCGAGTGGGTCGGAGTACGGATAGCGGTCGGTGTAGGTGTAGGCGTCTTGTATCCAATACAACCCGCCATCTTCGGACGCCACGATGTATGGGTCGTTGTCCAAGAGCAGGAACGGCGCAACCTCACGCACACGATCTTGGATATTGCTGCGATATTGCAAGCGGCTGTCCCCGGTAATCTGACCGCTTATGAGGATGTTGATGTCCCCGAACTGCCATGCGTATGCGATGCGGCGGAATACGGAAGATAGCTGAACACCGCCCGCGCCGAAGTAGTTCGTGTGGAAAAGCTCGCCCTCACCGGTCTGGTAGTCTAGTTCGTCGGTTTGCGTGTTGACGATGACATAGTCTATCGCCCTCTCGCCATAGTAGATGCGGGGGTTGGTAACCTGAATCTCAGGGGCGGCGTCTGAATCCACCGATTGGATGGGGATCACGCCTCCCGCCGGAATGTCCTTAGCGAAGAACTCCGGTCTCCCCTCGGGCGTGAACTCGGTCGCCGGACTCATTGCGATGCCCATCCCGTGCGTGTACACGAGGCGCGTGTTCGTCCAAGTCTGCGATTCGGGTTGCAACTTGTCGGACGCCACTTCCCGCGCAGAAAGTAGCACCTGCCGAATCTCGCCATCGATCATGTATCGGTCAACATCGGCGTCTTGGAAGTCGTAGTACGGGCGAATGAGCTGGATTTGCCTGTACACCTCAGAGAGCGGGCGATAGTCCCACAGGCGTATGTTGTTCACCGTTTGCGGGTTGCGCCGTATCACATCGGCGTCCACCTTGCTTTCAGCGACATACGCCTGTTCCGACACGCGGTCGAGGGCAAATGCATGGCGCGTGAACTGGATGTTGTGGTCGATGTACTGCTCTTCGCGCACGAATTCGTTCGGGTTCACCCTGAACTGCTGTACGAAGCCGGGCCACACATTGGTCAGCACGATGTTCATCACAAACCAGAGGGCGAATGCGCCGATGAGCAGCCGTCTGCCGCTGAAGTAGGTGTTTGCAAACATCAGCAGCCCGGCGGCGGCAGCGACAATCGTCATCACTAACAGCGCCGGCATTCGGGCGTTCACATCGGTGTACGCAGCGCCAAAGACCGCTCCCTCTGTGGACAGCAGAAGGTCCCATCGATCGATCCAATGCCCCCAACCAATAACGAACATTATGAGGCCGGCGATTATGGAAAGATGTATCTTCACGCTAGTCTCAGACAGGTCGAACCGACGCCCTTGCATGGATATGCGCAGAAAGTACAGCGCAGCCGTGGCAATCAGCGTTACGACGAGCATGCCGAGCAAGAAGCCCTGCAAAAAGCTCAGCACCGGCAGCGTGAACACATAGAACGACGCATCTTGATTGAACACCGGTTCAATCTGACCGAACGGAACGGAGTTGAAGAAGCGCAGGAATATTTCCCAGTTCGACGCCACCACGCCGCCGAATACTATCGAAAGCACGACAGTCGCGCCAATGCTGATGTTCGTCAGGGAGCGGCTGATGAAGCTCAGAATATCGTCCGGCAGCATCCCCGCCATCTCCCCGCGTGAGAAGCGGTGCGCTATGAACAGGCTAACGCCCAGGAGCACGGCCATCGCCGCTGTGCCACATGCGAAGAGCGTTATGCGTGTCAGCAGCACCTTAACGAACACGCCGCGGAAGCCCAAATTGTCAAACCACAGCCAATCGGTATAGACACCGCGCCCGAACACCAGCAGGGAAATCAGCACGATTGCGGCAACGAATATCGCAATCCACTTGGCGAGACTACCAATCTGTCCAAATAGTTGGAACAGTTCGTCGGGATTGGGTTCTCGATCGTTGCCGCTGCCGCCGTTGCGGTAATTACCTGCCATAACCTAACCTACCTGTCTTTGCCCGATTCAGACGGGCTTACACGAGCCTAACCGATGCGTGTACCCAGTGCGCCGCCGCAGACCACATCCATGAGAGCGGACGGCTTGCGCCCGTCTATGATGTGCGATGTGCCGCCGCTTTCGATAGCCATCAGACAAGCCTCCAGCTTCGGTATCATACCGCCTGCAGCCACATTGGAATTGATAAGTCCCCTAGCCTGCCGCGCAGTCAGGCGCGAAATGAGGCGGTGCGAGGTGTCCAATACACCCTCTACATCGGTGAGAAAGATCAGCCTATCCGCACCTAACGCCGATGCGATTTCGCCTGCGGCGGTGTCGGCGTTGATGTTCAGAAGCGTGGAAGCGGTATCGTCTGTCTTCTTGAATGCCACCGGCGCAACTATGGGGATGCTTCCCGCCCGCAGCACGGCGTCTAGGGGAACGGTGTTCACATGCGTTACACTGCCGACCAATCCCAGCCTCGGATCTTGTATGTCTGCTTGAAGCATCCCGCCGTCAGCACCGCTGATGCCTACTGCGCTCGCACCCAGCGCCAGCATCGACGCCACGAGGTTCTTGTTGATAAGCCCGGCAAGCACCGCCACAACGATGTCTAGGCTAGGCTCATCCGTAACGCGCAGCCCACGCACGAAGTTGGGCTTCACGCCCTGCTTCGCCATCCAATCACTGATTATCTTGCCGCCACCGTGGACCACAACCAAGTTGACGCCCTGCCGTTGCAGCGCAGCGATGTCGTGCAGCGTGGTGTCGTGGCTGCCGAGCGTACTGCCGCCTATCTTAACTACTATCGTCCCACTGGCATCAGACTCCTGACTTGCAGCGTTCTCATTCTGTGCCGATTTTATCGGATTAAGTGTTGACATGCGGCACAGGCGGGCTAATCCACCCTCTAGGTTCGGACATGCGGTTCATCATTTCCGTCTTCCAAATTACCATTCGCAGGAAAACACAGACACGCACTTTGAAAGGAAACACTCGCACAGATTAGGTGCTATATGCTGAATTGAAGGTAACATACTCTTCGGTTAGATCGCATCCCCACGCAGTTGCGCTGGCGTCGCCCAAGTTCAAGTTCACACGGAGGCGCACATCTGGTGATTTCGCCATAGCGCTGACTACCGCATCCTTGTAGTAGGGGATGGCTATGCCCTTATTCACAATCTGAATGTCGTCGATGTAGATGTCTATCTTCGACTCATCCATATCGGCGCCGCTCTTACCCAGCGCCATCATGATGCGCCCCCAGTTGGGGTCGTTGCCGTGCACCATCGCCTTGACCAGAGACGAAGTGGAGATTTCGCGCGCAGCAATGCGTGCGTGCGTCTGCGAACTCGCATCATCGACCGTAACCTCGATGAGCTTCTGCGCACCCTCGCCGTCGCGCACCATCGCCTTCGCCAGCGAGATGCAAACATATGTCAGCGCATCCTCGAACGCCTCACCTGCGGGCGTATCGGCTTGCACCTCGCCGCCGCCTGCCTGTCCGTTGGCAAACAGCAGCGCAGTGTCGTTGGTGCTCTGGTCTCCATCAACACTGCACATATTGAAGGAGCTGTCAACAGCCCTGCTCAATGCGGCTTGCAAGAAGCCCTGCTCTACTGGTGCGTCGGTGGTGATGAACGCAAGCATCGTCGCCATGTTCGGGTGTATCATTCCCACACCCTTGGCTGCGCCGCCCACGACGACCTCGCGCCCATCTAGTTCAACAGACACTGCGATGTCCTTGTGAACGGTGTCGGTGGTCATGATGGAGCGGGCGAAGTCTTGCCCACCATCCTTGCTGAGGGTGATGTTGCAGATGTTCTGCCGCAGCAGCGCCATAGGAAGCTCCACGCCTATCATTCCTGTGCTGCAAATCAGCATATCCTCGGCCGGCACGCCAACATGAGCTGCGGCAAGTTCGGTCAACTCGACGGCGTCGGTCAGCCCCTGTTCACCCACGCAGCAGTTGGCACAGCCGCTGTTCGCAACCACACCCCGAGCGCTGCCGCGCTGGGCACGCTGGCGGCTCAGCACCACCGAAGGCGACAGTATCTTGTTCGTGGAGAAGGTTGCCGCCAGCGCTGAGGGCGTCTCGGACAGCAGGATACCCACATCCAGCACCCCACCCGCCTCGGTCTTCAGCCCTGCATAGACACCCCCCGCCGTAAACCCCTTCGCAGAGGTAACACCGCCACCATCAATGAGTTCAACCTTCGCTGACATAACCGCTCCTCGTTGCCCAAAGCACGCTCATCTGCACAAATTATGTCAGCGGATTATAGCACATGCGGGGATTATGGGGCAAAGTTAAGAATGGAGAAATAGATGTCAAAGACGGCGGCAACGCCCCTTCCTACTTTCGCAGGAAGCAAGATAATGTCTGAACCCAGAGCACTCTGCGATTATGCTGACAATTCGAGGTTGATTTCTCTGACGAATGCCTGCATTCGGTCGGCGTGTGTCAGGTTGAAAATGCCGGTAATGTCATCGCTCCGATAACCCACCAAATCGTGGGGGACGGCATTGGACACGATGTAGAATGGCGCTCCCCTGTTGCGCTCCCGGAATGTGTGAGCGTTGGACTGCGCCTTCTTCCATGTGTCTGATCGTTCCAAGCCCGGCCGCCCCAACTTGATAATCGACCCATCCGGGTTCTGCACGCTGCGGGGCGACCCCTTGCTTTCAATCGCAATCCTGTGAGTAACCTCTATATCGTGGGTGCGCGTGTTGCCCGGCGTAGGTTCAGCAGGCAGTTCAAACCGCATCCTCAGCAAGTGCAGCACTGCCCGCTCAAATGCACGACCCACTAACGGCGCACGGGATTGGAATGTGGCGATTTGAAAGCACTTGCGAGACTCACACTTGGGACACTTAGACGGCCGCTCCCCGAATGCGTTTGTCGCTTGCCCATCACTTAGGCAGCCTATACACGCCCAAGCGGGGTAGCATCCGGCATCGTCGATGGCTTGCTGAAAACAGGCGTCGAAGTAGTTGCGAAGCCTCGCATTGGAAAGAACGGCATCGCCGACGAACTGCTGATACAACATAGGCGTGAAGTCGTCATACGGAGTATTCAGCATCTGCTACCTCCGCAATCACGCTCCCGTTTGGCAGGTGGTTGGCGAACAGGTTGGGCGCGCCTGTCAGCCGACGCAGCGCCAGTTGACGGTACTCCGCAGATGTCTCATAGCCCACGAACCGCCGCCCCGATTGCAGCGCCGCTATCGCTGTGGTGCCGCTGCCCATAAACGGGTCTAGCACCACCTCGTCGGTGTATGTATAGAGGTGGATGCAGCGGTGCGGCAGTTCCACGGGGAAGGGAGCGGGGTGCCCTGTTCGGCGCGCCGATTCGGGCGCAAACTGCCACACGCTGCGCGTCCAAGCGAGGAAGCCGTCCTTGCTGATGGTGTCTGTTCTGCCCTGCACCTTCGGGCGGCGATAGGTGTCCTTGCTGCACACGATGATGTACTCGTGGCTGTCGCGCAGCGTGGGATTGGACGCCGATTTCCAGCTCCCCCAAGCGGTGGACGACCCGCCCGTTCCGGTCTTGTCCCAGATGATCTCTCCCCGCAACAGGAACTTCAGGTCAAGCAGATCCTCTACGATGTATCGGTGCAGCGGCAGGTATGGTTTGCGCCCAAGGTTTGCGATGTTGAAGCAGATGCGCCCACCCGGCACGAGCACTCTGTGCACCTCGCGCAGCACACGGCGCAGGAACTCGCGGTATTCGTCCAGCGTGAGGTCGGCGTCGTAGTCTTTACCCACATTGTACGGCGGCGAGGTAACCATCAGGTGCACACTGCAGTCTGGCAACGCATCCATGCGTTCGGACGACGCGGCAAGGATGTGGTTCTCAGCCTCAGGCGGCAGCGGGTTCTCTACATACTTAACTCGGCGCTCGGAGGGCAGGTCTTCATACAGACGGCTGGCGTAGAACCGCGAAGAGTCGTGATTGCGGCGCCCGGGAGAGCCGAACGCACTCGTGCTCGAACTTGCCCGCGATGTTTTCTTTTGCCGGGACTCGTTCTTACTCGAGCAATCGTCCGATTTGGAGTCGGACTCACACTCTCTCTGTGGGGGTGGGGCATCGGACTTGGCTGCAAGAACGGGGGGGGGGGGGGGGGGGGGGGGGGGGGTAATTTCGCGCGCACGCGAGGGCGACGAGAAGGGGCTGGGCTGGCTGTTATGTTCAGTATCGGGCATGGCGCGCGCGATTATCGCGCCAATACGCCCATCGCGCAAGAGGATTTATTCTCGAAATGGGGGCAATTGGGAAATCTGCACGGCGTTGTTCGGAACGCCGAACCCTGCCCTGCGCTGACCACTGCTCCGGTCGCACAATGAGTTTATGCTCGTTAATACCAATTTACCTTAAATCCCCAATTCATCTAGCGAATGGGCATACTTGAATAAAAATCGCATCGATCCGTTAACATCGATTTAATCCGACACCAAGTTTATTGGCGCCGTCAATGTGATACAATGCGCCGTGCTATTAGCACGACCAATGTAAATGAGGAGGTCAAGCCACTCTATGACGACATCTACTCCGTCCAACATCGTCCTATCTACTAAAGAATACAATGTGGTTGGGAAGCGTCCGGTACGGCACGACGGCTACGACAAGGTAACCGGCAAGGCGCTCTATGGCGCAGATATGAACCTGCCCGGGATGCTACACGGCAAGGTGCTACGCAGCCCACACGCCCACGCCAACATCATCTCCATCGACACCAGCAAGGCAGAGGCGCATCCTGAGGTGCTGGCGGTAATAACCTCTGGCGACTTCGCCGACGCCCCGGATGTGGCGCGCGTTCTGACCGCAGGGCCGCCGGTGAACCTCAAGCATCTCAGCAACAATATACTCGCAGGCGACAAGGCGCTCTACAAGGGGCATCCCATCGCCGCAGTCGCCGCCCGCAGTGCACATGCCGCAGAGGAAGCACTAGACCTCATAGATGTGCAGTACGAGGTGCTTCCAGCGGCAACTACGGTGGAAGACGCTCTCAAACCCGAGGCGGCTCAGCTCCACGAAAACTACGCGGGCAATATCGCCAGCCACTCGCAGATGACGCTCGGCGATGTGGACAAGGGTTTTGCGGAAGCCGATGTGATTGTGGAAGAGGTGTTCCGCACCAAAACCGTCCACCAAGGCTACATCGAGCCGCACACCGCAACCGCATGGTGGCAAACGGACGGCAGGATCACTATCTGGTGCAGCTCGCAGGGGCACTTCCAGATTCGCGACCGCACCGCCGGCGTACTTGGCTTGCCGTCTTCGAGCATCAAGGTGGTGCCGATGGAGATCGGCGGCGGCTTCGGCGGCAAGACCACCATCTACCTCGAGCCAGTTGCAGCCGCCCTGTCCAAGGATAGCGGCCACCCCGTCAAGGTAACGATGAGCCGCGCCGATGTGTTGGAGGCGTCCGGCCCCACCTCCGGCAGCGTGATGTGGGTGAAGATAGGCGCAACCAACGAGGGCAAACTCACCGCAGTCCAAGCCGACCTGAAGTACGAAGCGGGCGCATACCCCGGCTCGCCGGTTGGTGCGGCGATGAACTGCATCTTCTCCCCCTACGATGTGGAAAACCTGCAACTCGACGGCTACGATGTGGTCAACAACAAGCCAAAGACGACCGCATATCGCGCGCCGGGCGCACCGGGCGCAGCCTTCGCCGCCGAGCAAGTCATCGATGACCTCTGCCGCAAGCTGAACATAGACCCGCTAGACTTCCGCATTATGAACGGAGCGAAGGAAGGCACGCGGCGCTCATATGGCGTGGTCAACCCGACCATCGGCTGCATAGAGACCAACGAGGCTGCCAAGCAGCACGACCATTACAGCACCCCGCTGGAGGGCGCAAACCGCGGGCGTGGCATAGCTACCGGCTTCTGGATGAACGGCGCCGGCGCAGCATGCGCTACCGCCAATGTTAACTACGACGGCACAGTGAACCTGACCATAGGCTCTGTGGACATCGGGGGCACGCGCCCCGCAGCGGCTCAGCAGTTCGCCGAAGTGCTCGGCATCCCGGTGGAGGATGTGAACCCGCAGGTGGGCGACACTGAGACCATCGGCTATACCTCTATGACCGGCGGCAGCGGCGCCGCATTCAAGACCGGCTGGGCGAGCTTCGAAGCCGCCCAAGATGTGAAGCGCCAGATGATTGAGCGCGCCGCACTGATGTGGGAGACCGATGTGGAGCAGATAGCCTTCGCAGACGGCGTGTTCCGCCACAAGTCCGACCCCGAACTTAGCATAGACTTCAAGAGCATGTCAGAGCGCCTGACCGAGACCGGCGGGCCAGTGGTGGGGCGCGCCAACCTCGACCCGGCGGGCCCGGGCAGCGCTTTTGCCACGCACATCGTGGATGTGGAAGTAGACCCCGAGACGGGCAAGGTCACCATCCTCCGCTACACCGCCGTGCAGGACGCAGGCAAGGCGGTGCATCCGAGCTATGTGGAAGGGCAAATCCAAGGCGGCGTGGTGCAGGGCATTGGATGGGCGCTGAACGAAGAGTACTTCATGAACGACGACGGGCAGATGATGAACTCCAGCCTGCTGGACTATCGCATGCCCACGGCGCTCGATTTGCCGATGATTGACACGGTAATCGTGGAGGTTGCCAATCCCTCGCATCCTTATGGGGTGCGCGGCGTGGGCGAGGTGTCCATCGTCCCGCCTATGGCTGCCATCGCCAACGCCATCCGCGACGCGGTCGGTGTACGGATGGACGAACTCCCGATGAACCCTGCGTCCGTCGTGAAAGCCATCCAAGGGGCTGACTGAAACTAGCCGCACGCAAGACGAAAAGTTGCCGGGCGTGGAGTGCGATACTCTACGCCCGGCAATTCGGTTTCACCCAGCCGTTTCTTGTAGCTATTCTCGTCAGCGGCGCTGTGTGGCTAGATGCTGTACTCGGCGAGATTAGGGAGACGCTTGGAGTTGCGCATCCGGTCCAGCGCTTGGCGTTCCAGCTGGCGCACGCGCTCGCGCGTAACACCTAGTTCTTGCCCCACTTCTTCGAGTGTGCGAGGGCGGTCGTCGAAGAATCCAAAACGCAGCGTCAGCACCAGTCGCAGGCGTGGCGGCAAATCCTTCATCGCTTCCAGCACATTCTCCCGCACCACCATCCGAAGCGCCATCTCGTCCGTCGCCCAACCCGATGTGTCTTGTATGAAGTCCTGTAATGTGGACTCCTCTTCGCCCACCGGCGTCTCAAGCGATACGGTGTGCTGGCGCTGCTGCTGCAACACCTCGATGGTGTTGAGCGGCCAGCCTATTTCTTCAGCAATCTCTTCCGCTGAAGCGTCGCGGTTTAGGCGACGGCGCAGGTCGCGCTCAACGGACGCCACTTGCTGCAAACGCTCTACCACATGCACTGGCAGTCGGATTGCACGCCCCTGATCTGCAATCGCGCGCGTTACCGCCTGCCGTATCCACCATGTGGCGTATGTGCTGAACTTGAACCCGCGGTGTGCGTCGAACTTTTCCACTGCGCGCATCAGCCCGAGGTTGCCTTCTTGCACGAGGTCGAGCATAGGCAGCCCGCGATTCTGATACTTGCGCGCGATGCTAACCACGAGCCGCAGGTTGGAGTTCGTCAGTTCCTCCCCAGCGTCTCTGCCCCTGTCCTCTATGCCGAGCCACCACGCCCGCAGCTCATCCTCCAAGCCGGACAGCGTGGGCAGCAGGCTGTTGGCATCGGCTGCGCCAGCATTCGACGCCTCATCGAGCCGCTCTATGACTTGCGGGGGGAGCAGCCAACGCAGCTTTGAGCATAGGGCGATGCTCTGCACAGCCTCTGCCTCGCTGTCTATTTCGAGCGCCTTTGTCAGCTCAGCTTTCGCTGCACCTTTCATCGGCAAATCAACAGCGTCGGCGAAAGCATGGTCAGCCAGCATCTCACTCACACCCGCACAGTCCGAGAATTCGATGCCCAGTGTCCCAGCGTAGGTCAAGAGCGTCTGCCGGCGGTCAGCCAGCGCCCTGTACAGGTTAGCGGCAAGCTCGGCCGCAGAGGGCTGCCTGCCAAGCTCGGTAGTAAGCGTTTGGCGCTGCTGCATCAGTTCCATGCGCCGTTCCACCGCAAGCCCCAAGCGCACCTCATCCGGCTTTGTCAGCAACGGGTGCTTGCCGATGGCGGTCAGGTACTCCCGTATCGTGTCGGTAGTGCCGCCACTAGTGTCAGCACCTGTGTCCCGAGAATCCCGCACCTCACTCCTTTCACTGGCGTCATTTGAATAATTCATCAACTCAGAACGGCTACTCATTGCATTCTCCGACTCACTTTGAAACGAAGTAAAGGTAATCGATGCTATCAGCACATTCATTGCATTTCAATGTATTCACAAGATAATTTTCAGTTTATTTATTTTATGAAGTCATAAGTATTTGTTATAAATCGAGTACACCCTGCCCACGGATTAGAATGCGCATGCATCCCCTCGCTCAATACAACGCTAAACTTATGGATTAGGTTAGCATCATCGTTGAATCCCATACAGATATATTTCATAAAGAAGAGTATTCATATAATAGATAATATGCAGTGAGCAAGCCGCCTTCTATGCCCATATCGGCTATGCGGAGATATAGGTAGCGTTTCCATTCAGGTGGTCGAAGACAGAAGCCCCCTGCGTTGCAGCAGTACCAACAGGTTGTGAGGCGTCCACGCTGTACCCATTCGCTCCCGACGCCTTATCTCTCGCTGAAACCGCTCCAACCGAGATGTGGTCTTGTACCTAGACTGACCGGTACCCAGATGCGCCAGTCCCTTGGTCAGCGCCTTCTTACACCACATCAGCCCACGACCACCCGTCAACTTCACTATCTGTGCAGCCAACTTTCTTGCAGCAGTCAAGTCTTCTGACATCAGCAACTCTTTGGCTTCATCCCAGCCCACCTCGCCTATGTTGCGCCTGTATTCCCTGAGCAGATGGAACTGGCATAGCTGATGGGCTGTGCATCTGCCATAGACCATTCCTATGGCCTCTGCTATCGCTCTGTCCCCATCGCTCACTAGGTGGGCAGGCTGCCTTACTCCTCGCTTATAGGCTTCGGTCAGCGTGTCTTCCCAACTCCCGAACGACGCCATTACACCGCCTTTGTCATCCCGGAACACCTTCAATTCCTGCTTCCCACGACGAACACCCACCCACACTCCATCCATCTCCGCCACATCACCTTTCAGCTCAGGTCGCTCCAACTTCTCCTGCTTGATCCACTTGCACAAGGTGCTCTTGGCGAACCCATACATCTCGCCGACCTTGGCGTAACTCAACCCCATCGCCGCCAGTCTCACCGCCTCTTCGCGCGTTTTTTTGAGTACGACTTGCGGCGTTCCACATTGCCTACTAGCTCCATACCGCTCTGCATATCTCCGCACTTCCCACATCTGAACACGGGCATTGCCAAGTTCACTGCGCCATACTTGGTGATGAGTGTGCGGCGATAGTTGTGATGGCGTGCCATCGCTAGGTCGCAGGCTTTGCACATCGGCTTGTAGAGCATCAGCGCATCTTGAAGTGTGTCTTGTATTTCCTGTGTAACAGTCTTTTCTGCTTGCTCTTCCAGTCGGTATAGCATACCCATTCGTTCCCCCCCTCTGATGATGGCTTATGCCTCATTCTACAACTCGACCACCTGAATGGAAACGCTATCGGAGATATAGTGGTAGTTGACAATCCAAGTTTTCAGGCATATATTCGCTATTGTTATAGCGTCCTGCAATTAAGAATATGCTGAAATACGATAGGTAAGATTGCAATAAGGAGGCTGGGATGAACCGAACCACTGCGCTGCTACTCACCCTTATCCTAGGAGGTCTCACGCTGCTGATTGCCGCATGCGCGGGTTCGGAGGAGGCGGCGCCGGCCGCATCGCAGCCCGAGCCGGCAGCCGCTCAAGCCACAGCCGCGCCTGTGTCAAAGCAGGCGGCGGGTGCAGGCACAACAGGCCAGCAGCCCGCCCTGCCTGCCGCAGCAACTCCCGTGCCAGTAGCGGATGCTTCATATCTGAAAGCTCCGGAAGCCGACGCCGCAACCGGCGGATGGCTCGAGTACGGCTTCGCTGCCAACCCGCCGCACCTAGACATGCATCAGTCGGGCACTACGAACAACTGCACTCCCCAGTGCCCAATGTTCGACCTGCTCGTGATGAACGATCCCACAGACCCGGAGAGGGGTATCATCACGCAGGGACTCGCTACATCGTGGGAGGTGTCTTCCGACGGCAGAACATTCACATTCCCGCTTCGTCAAGGTGTGGTGTTCCACGATGGCGCGCCGATGACTTCTACTGATGTCAAAGCGACCTTCGATCGCATCATCTTCCCGCCCGACCATGTGTCCAGCCGTCGTCAGGCGCTCTTCGCCGCCGTGGACACTGTCGAAGCCCCAGACTCCCACACCGTTGTGTTCAATCTCAGCGAAGCGAGACCGGCTGACTTCATCCTCAACGCATTCGCAACTGGCTTCAATGTCATCGTGCGCAAGCAGACACTGGACGACAACAACTCCGACCTCCGCACCATACCGAACTATCCCGGCACTGGGCCGTTCAGGTATGTAGAACACCGCGACGCCGAGTTCTGGAGGATAGAAAAGAACCCGGACTACTGGAACCCCAACTTGCCATATCTAGACGGCATCAATGTGTATCACATGCCGGACGCACAGACGAAGATTGCGGCGTTCCTAGCCAAAAAGTCGGACTGGGCGCGCGTGATAGACCCGAAGTCCTACCACGATTGGACAGCGGACACGCCCGAAGGCATGAGGATTCACCGCTACTCGCAGACCACTGTGCAGGGTATGTGGATGAAGCAGGACGCCGGTGGACCGCTTGCAGATGTTCGCGTGCGTAAGGCAATCAACCTCATCCTTGACCGGGACGCCATGGAAGACAGCGTGTTCAAGACCGTCTCATTCAATGGGTTCGGCTGCGGATACATATTCCGGTGGAGTCCGTGGGCTGCCCCGTATGAAGAACTCCGCAATCGTCCCGGCTGTGTCCCCACCGCCGATAAGCAGGCAGATTTAAACGCCGCCAAAGCCCTGCTCGAAGAGGCAGGCTACGGCGATGGGTTCGACATCACCATCAAGTACTCCACCAGCGGCCACTACGCGGTTTGGGGACCGCTGATTGCTCAGATGCTCGGCGAGCAGGGTATCAATGTAGAGCAGATACCGCTCGACGGCCCCGTCGCCATTCAGAGCATCCAAGACGGCAACTTCGACCTCGCCATATCCTACGCTGTCTTCCCGTTCGGCGACCCGTCATCCTATGCTAGGGCGTGGTACGGCTGCGGATCCACCGAGAACTACGGCGGCTTCTGTGACGAGAATGTGGACACCCTCTTGGACAACATTGACAGCGAGCTTGAACCGGCAAAGCGTAAGGAATATGTCCGTGAGCTAGACCTATTGCTAGAAGAACGCGTGCCGTTCGGTACTGTGGCATGGGAAGAGTTCGCCGACGCCTATTGGGAGTATGTGAAGGGGCACACCGCCGCCGGCAGCGTGGGCATTTACAACGCTGAACGACGCGGCACATGGTGGCTAGATCGCACCAGCCCACACTTCCCACGCTAACAGATGACAAGCATAGTCTCGGAGCGCCGACTCCCCTAAACATAGGCTGCCGGCGCTCCGAGTTGAGTATGACTGATCCAATCTGGTCGCACGGAGGATTAGATAATCGGAACATACCTACTGAGAAGGCTCTTCTACGCCGTCCCGACCCTGTTGGCGATAACCGTAGTCATCTTCATCGTGCTGCGGATAATTCCGGGGGACATACTCATCGCCTTCTACGGCACGAACGAGGTGTCGCGCATCACGCCGCAGCAGCGCGAGGCGCTCATGGAAGCGCTCGGATTAGACAAGCCGCTCTACATCCAATACCTGAATTGGCTCAAGGATCTCGCAACGCTTGAGCTTGGCAGGTCTTTCTTCCGCACTGACACCGTCGCCGATGTGCTTAAGCGGCGCGCGCCGCTCTCACTGGAACTTGCCATCGGCTCTACCCTTATATCGTGGCTCATCGGATTTCCCGTCGGGCTTGTCGGAGCGTTGAAACGAAACTCGATTGCCGACTATATAACACGCGTTGGAACCATCCTGTTCCTTGCGATACCGGGCTTCTGGCTGGGGTTGCTGCTGGTGATATTCATGGCAGTCCAGTTCGGCTACGCATCGCCAATTGCCTCAGCGCAGCTTTGGGAAGACCCGGTAGAGAACCTGAAAATCGTATGGGCACCCATGCTGATGATGGGAATCGGAGGCGCTACATACATTGCTAGGATGACGCGCTCGTCATTGCTTGAGGTCATCGGGCAAGACTACATCAGAACCGCCCGCGCAAAGGGGCTTATGGAACGCATTACGATGATGCGGCACGCCGTGAAGAACGCGATATTGCCCGTGCTAACCATATCTGGCATCATATTGGGCTTTCTGCTCGGCGGCTCGGTGGCGATGGAGAAGGTGTTCAATGTCAGAGGATTGGGCGAAATCCTGATACGGGCGATCGCAGAGCGCGATGTTGTAATGATTCAGAACCTCGTTCTGCTGTACGGAATAATCTTCACATTCACCAACTTCGCAGTAGATATTATGTACGGATGGCTAGACCCGCGAATACGATACTCATAGCCTGACCACAAGCAACGACAGCGGGTATAAGTCCATATGCAAACAGAAACAACCACCACACTCGAGCAGACGCAAAGCTCCAGAAGCAGTGCGTTATGGCGCGCATTACGACGCTTCGTCGCACAGAACCCGCTGGGCGCGGGCGGCGCAATGGTGCTAATTCTGCTGGTTTTGATGGCACTAGCCGCACCCCTAGTCGCTCCTTGGCCTGAAGATAAAGGCGACTTCAGCCATATGTCGGGTCAACCCAACGCTGACCATCTCTTCGGCACCGACCAGCAGGGACGCGATGTTCTCAGCAGGGTCATATTCGGGACTCGCACTACGCTGACCGTCGCCTTCGCAGCCGTCTTGTTCGGCACTACCGTGGGGTCGCTGATAGGCATAGTGAGCGCCTACTCCGGCGGCAAAATCGACCTCATACTCCAGCGTTTGTTGGAGATACTCCAAGCCTTCCCCGATGTCATTCTAGCTCTGCTTCTGCTCTCAGCGCTCGACCCAAGCCTATGGACGGTGATTCTAGCAATCTCCGTAACGCGCATACCCTTCGGTGGCAGAGTCATCCGCTCAGTCGCGCTGCAGATACGCGAGATGGAGTATGTAACATCGGCGCGAGCCATAGGCGCATCCGACCTCCGCATCATGTTCCGCCATGTAGCGCCGCAATGCGTTGCGCCCTACCTAATTTTGGCGACGGCACATCTTGGCGTGGCAATCCTCATCGAATCCGGGCTGGGCTTCCTCGGTGCGGGCGTCCCGCCGCCTACAGCGACTTGGGGTAACATGCTCGCTTTCGCCAACTTCTCGTCGTTCACGCCGCTGTGGTGGATGGCGTTCTATCCTGGGCTTGCCATCACCGTAACAGTGCTGGCGTTCAACCTGTTCGGCGACTCACTGCGCGATGTGCTAGACCCGCGCCTCCGCAACAGGTAGAACCCATTTACCTGTTACCCGCTAGGTTCGCCATTATCAGATCTGGCACTTGGGAGCATTGCACGGCACTCCAACTCTGTGCGCCTGCTCCCTCCAGCACATACGCTAGTCGAACCCAGCAGGATACGGAGAATGCTGCCCTCTCTACCGTAAGACCTCAGACTCATGCGTGCAACAGGGGTAGCGTTTCCAGAACATAAGCTTGAATGTCCTAGACAAAGAGGTTATTATCTGAACTGTAGATTAAATCAAGTAGAGTGAATATCGTCCGGTGAAAGATTGTCTTGCTAAGGAGGTGCGAGAATGATGAAAAGAACTGGATTGAGATCGCTGGTTGCCTCGGCGGTGGCGGCAGTCGTGATTGTCGTAATCGCTGTAAGCTCGTATGAGGTATACGCAGCCAACGGCCCGACTAATCTGACTGCAACCTTCGTGGGTGGTGATCTAGTCTTATCTTGGACGCCGGGAACAGACCCTGACTATGTCAGACAGGTTGTACTACGGAAGCACTCAGGCGTTTGGACAGAAGTGGCAACCCTTTCAACTTCTGCCACAACCTACACGGACACAACTTTAGAGGCAAGCGAGAAGACATATACCTACCGCGTACGGGGAGAGAAAGCCGATGGTAGGGGTGGAACTTCTAACAGGGTGAAGGCATTGAAGCTCCCGTGTTCTGCGTTTACCCCGCTAGTTGTGTGTCAGGGGACAGATACGCCCAACCCGGCAGCGACACCCGAACCGACACCGACGCCCGAACCAACTGCTACACCCTCTCCAACGGCAACACCGACACCCAACCCGGCAGCGACCGCTACACCGACGCCAGAACCAACCGCTACACCCGAGCCGACGGCGACGCCCAACCCGGCAGCTACGGCGACGCCTGAGCCGACGCCCGGGCCACCTAGGCCGCCGAATGGGCTGACTGGAACCGTTGTGGACGGTAATGCAGTCTTGTCTTGGACGCTGGGAGCGAATTCCCACTATGCCCGACAGATTGTCCTGCGGAAGTACGCAGGCACTTGGACAGAATTGGCGACCCTTTCAACTTCTGCCACGACCTACACAGACACAACTATAGAGCCAAACAAGAAGTACGCCTACCGCGTGCGGGGAGAGAAAGCCAATAACAAGGGTGGAATCTCTAACAAGGTATCGCTAGTTCACAAGACAGAGGTAGTGCCCCCCAGCGAACTAACGGCACGCGTCGAGAGCGGTAGCATTGTCTTGGACTGGACAGTGGGAACGAATCCCAGATATGTCAAGCAGGTTGTGAATCGGCGGATAGAAGGCTCGAGTGTGTGGACGCAGACCGACCTATCGACCTTGGCAACAACCTATACTGACACAACGGCAGTGAGCGGTACGAAATACATCTACTTCATACGGGGAGAGAAATCCAACAACAGAGGTGGGCGCACCAACAGCGTGAGGGTGTCCTTGCCCTAGGGCAATAGGAATAACGCTATCGGTCGGACTGCAACTGTCGAGACTTGGACGCCGCTGGCGTAGGAAAACACCCGTATCTACGGGAAAGGGCAAGCGTGAGATGCTTGCCCTTTCTTGGTTGTTATGGTTCGCCGTAGTGTGTGTTGCACGGCGATTTGGGTCAGTGGATTAGGTGCCGCCGCTATTGTGAATTCGACAGCCTGTCTGCCCGTCCGAAGTCGAGCCTTGCGCCTTGCGTGTCGCCGAGTTTCATGCGCGCTTCGCCCCTGTTTCTGAGGGCTTCCACATTCGCCGGGTCGAGCCTGATAGCCTTGTTTAGGTCGGTAACAGCCTTCTTATACTCGCCGGCGTTCAGACGGGCTTCGCCCCTGTTGGCATATCCAATCGAGTTGCGCGGGCTAAGTTTGATGGCTTTATCGAAGTCCGCAATCGTTTGGGCGTAGTTGCCCATAAAGTGGTGCGTTATGCCCCTGGCATTGAAGTAGCTCGCATCCTTCGGGCTGCGCCTGATAGCCTCGTTATAGCAGGAGATTGCCTCGTCTTGCTCGTCCTCGTCGGCGTGTAGAAGTCCTCGGATGTAGTATGAGGGTGCGAATTCGGGGTCTATTTCTAGCGCCTTGTCTATATCGCTGATAGCTCTGGCGTTTTCACCCTTGTACATATAGGCGGTCCCCCTGTAGTGGTAGGCTTCCATATTCAGCGGATCGGTCTCTATTACGCGGTTAAGATCGGCGATTGCGCTGTCGTTGTTGCCGTCCACCAGATGCGCATAACCCCGCTTGAACAGGATGTCGGCGCTGTCTGGCTTAATCCTTAGCCCATTCGTGTAGTCATTGATGGCTGCACCGAGATTGTCCATAATCTGATGAGTTACGCCGCGAGTTTCGTAAAGTTCGGCGTCGTTTTGTTCGAGTGCTATCGCCCTGTTTAAGTCAGCGATTGCCTCTTTGGTCCTTCCCTTTCCGGCGAAGTAGAACCCCCTTGCGTGGAATGTCATGTAGTATCCCGGATCCAGTCGTGCTGCGGTCTCGAAGTCTTTCAAGCCGCCGCGCTCGTTACCGGACTTTATGCGAGCGACCGCCCGCTCTTGGTAGGCCTCTGCGTAATTTGGGTCGTACTTCATGGCGCGCCCGTACTCTCTGATTGCGTTGCTGTAGCGTTTACGCTTGAGGAGCCTGTTTCCCTTGTTCTTGTGTGCCTGTGCAAGCAGGGAGTAATACTTATCCGATTCGACAATGTCAAGCCTAAGTCCTGTGTTCAGATCCGCTATGACGCGGTCGATGTCGTCTTTCCTATCGTACGCCATCGAGCGGTGTATATAGAATTCGCCGTTGTTAGGCTGTAGTTCTATCGCCTTGTTGAAGTCGGTGAGCGCAAGGTCGTACTCGCTCTTGTCCATATAGACGATGCCACGGTTCGTGTATGCCATCGCTTCGGCGGGGTCAACGGATATGGCTTTGTTGAAGTCGGCAATAGCCTGTTCAAGGCGTTCCATCTGATGATGAATGAGACCCCTGTTGATGTAGGAACCGACGAAATGCGGGTTGCACTGAATTGCGGTGTGCAAATCGGCCATGGCGTCATCTAGCCGTTCCAAGCTAATCAGCAGATTTGCTCGGTTGAAATGAGCCGGAGCCGAGTCCGGATCTAGGCGAATTGCCTCAGCGTAGTCGCGCATAGCGCCATCGGTGTCCCCGATGAGTCGGCGTGCGGCGCCTCTGTTGGTGTAGAAATTGGCTTCCTGCGGGCGAAGGTGGATTGCTTCGTTGAAGTCGGCGAGGGCGAGGTGCACATCGCCTCTCGTGGCGTGTGCCCGCCCGCGATCAGCGTAAAGCTCTGCTACCATCGGGGTAAGGCGTATGGCTTCGTCGAACTCCGCGATGGCGGCATCGTAGTCGCCCGCGTCCACGAGTTCATTGCCCCGTGCGTTCTGCTCTGCCACATAGCTCGGGACAAGGCTGTCAACGGCGGCTCTGAGGTTGCGCAACAAGTTTTCGTTCATTTTGATGCCTCAATAATGTTCCTATGTCGAGATAGAAAGAAAAATGCTGATGGCTGTGGTTACTGCGATGGACATGGCTTTCTCGCAATCATATCAGCTGCCGCCAATAGCACGGTGTCATTTGGGTGTCGGAAAATGGTGCATCGGTTGGCAAGTTCAGCGTGACTATTATCCGAGAGTTGCTTCAATACCCGCTGTCGCTCAGGGAGAGCGCTCAACGCAGGCTGCTGGTCTACTGCATCTTGGTCTGTGAGCACGCTGCCGAAGAAGCTCGGATTTGCGACCGGATTGTCGGATCCATCAGCAAGAAAGATGGGCAGCAGCACTTCCCACCTTGGTATTCCTTGGTCGTTTTGCCACCGAATCTTATAGATGCCCAGTGTGCCGGTTGCCGGCCCTGGAATGCAGGCATACTCACCATTGAACTCCGGGGATTTCGCGAACTCGATCAGTTCTAGGAAGAATGGGCTGGCGAAGTCCATAGGAGCGGCGAGCCGAGAGTTTCTCATTACCAGTTGTCTATCAATGGTAACGCGAACAACAGTGGCTCGGCTAGGGAACTCGGAGAACCTCCCCCGCATCTCTTCTGGCAGTTCTAGCTCAAGAACCCTGCCATTATAAAGTCGCTGCCTTATATGCACTCCGTGATACGGCAGGATGCCTTCGAGGAACGACAAGACTTCTTCTTGACCAAAAGTATAAAGAGCGGACGCTGCTTGCGGGTCATATCCTTCTATTCTGGAGAATAGCCTCTCTTGCTGCGTTTTCGCCTCTTTTGCTCTGAATATGGCGCCTTCGATGTCCGCTGCGCTTCGTTTGATGTCCATAGTCTTGTTACTGGCGAGGATTGATGCGATGTCCACACGCTCCAGCAGTTCGCCGATGATCTCGGTTTCCAATCCTTCCTGAAATTCGGAACCCACATCTGCCATATCCTTGGCAATGCTGTAAACTCTGTCTAGCATCATATTGAGTGACCTGCTGTCGAAGCCGTCATCAGCCATAAGATTGAAAACGATGACCCGTTCCTGCTGGCCGTATCGATAAAGACGCCCAGCCCGCTGAACCAGTCTCCGAGGATTCCACGGCAGGTCATAGTTGACCAAGATATGGCACCGCTGATGAAGGTTAATGCCTTCTCCCCCCGCCTCTGTGGACACCATAAATTGCGATGTGCTATTGAACTTCTCGATGCTGGCGCGCTTCTCATCCAACGACATACTGCCGTTGATCTGTACCACACCGCTTCCCGGGTAGCGACGCTCCAGAACTTCCACGAGGTAATCTTGAGTAGCACGATACTCGGTAAATATCAAAAGTTGTTGTGCTTCCTTATGAATAGGATCAACAATATCGGTAAGGAATTTGTCCAACTTCCGGTCGTCGGCCCTTACAATTTTTGCGGAATCTAACAGACTCGTGATTTGGGCTTGTTCGTCGAGAAAGAACGGGTTGACGCCTGTATTGGATGCGGTAATCTCATCGGCAACATCTTCAAGTGTATCAAATCCATCTAGTCCCTCATCAAAAGCATCTTCGAATTCGGCTAATTCTGTCAGTGTTTGTACTTGCTGCTCCGCCATCCCCCTAAGTCGGGCGCTTCGCCGTAACAGCGCTCGTTCAATTGCTGCGATGCTGGACGAAGCAAGCTTGCGATAGGTGGTCATCACAAAGCCGATTGCCCTTCCCGTATTGCCTCCCGCCAGCGCTGCGTCATAGCCATTTCGCAAGTATGTTTGCAATTGCTGGTCAAAGTCTCGCGCGGCATCAGTTAAAGACACCTTTACCAAGTTAGTGTCCTGCCCCTTGAACAAGAAGTTGCCGCTGGCGTCGGTTACGAGGCTCTTGCGATTGCGCAGCACCACATCGGCGACCACTGAGGGGTCAGTGAAGACACGAAGCAATGAACTTTGGAGGTCAGGGCGCAGGAGTAGAAGGAGATTGACAAACTGGTCAGTCTTGCCTTGATGAGGAGTGCCGGTTAAAAATATAAAGCAGTCCGTCAATTTTTGAAGATGTTCCGCCAGTTGATAGCGTTGCGTAACTGCCTGCCCTTCAATCTTGCTCAGATGGTGCGCTTCGTCGAAGACGATAACATCCCATTCACCCGATTCGATAAATTTAGGGCTATGAATCTCCGACTTGGCTCGGTCGATCGACACAATTACCTTGTCGTAGGAAGACCACTGGGAAATCTGGTTGATACTGAAATCGTAACCGTAGATGAAGAAATCCTCACTGAATTTGTGCTTCATCTCATCCTGCCACTGCCTCACGACACCCGCAGGAGAAACTACCAGCACTCGGCGGGCTTGTCGGCGGCGCTTCATAGCAGCCAACAACAATCCCACCTCGATAGTCTTTCCCAACCCCACATCATCGGCTATCAGCCAATTGGATTGATCCGAGGTCATTATTCGATGGACAAGATCGATCTGATGCGGCAATGGGTCGACATCTAGGCGGTCAAGCGCCCCCGTTACTTGGTTCCACGAATCCAGTGCATATGCCAACGCCTTCAGTCGAAATCTAGCTGCGCTGCCCTGTTCGGCGGCATCGCCGCGAGCGTACTTCATGGCTACATCGCGAAGCCGAATAAGATGTTCGTATGGGATCCACCGACTTTCCCCGGTCGAATGCCATTGAACGAGCACCATATCTCTGTTCGCTATGTGGCGTTCAGCCACCACGGTGCCTGTCCCTAAGGGTTTTCTAGTGTTGGACTTTGGTCTGTCCTGAACCACATGGGCGGGGCGAAAGCCGTTGCGCAGCTCCGATATGGGATGCCATCTTCCAATGCCTTTTGCACCCCATTCCACATAGATTGACCTGCCGTCATCTTTATGCGCGGTTACTCTTCCCAGAGACCCCTTATATTTAGGATGGGACACGAAGCAGTCCACCGCTGGTATCAGATGGTTGTTCGCTGTGCGGTTGGACATCCTTGCTCTCCTAGAGAAGACCTTTCATGGTGTCTAGCGCCTCGTCGAACATGTAAGGATTAACTCCATCAGCCCAGATTGACGCCCACCCGAGTCCGTCGTGCCATTCACTAGGATCGTACCAATCTTGAATTGCAAACCATAGCGGAGTGCTATCATGTCCCCAAACTATAGTCTGGTCTTCTCTGCTCCGATACTTGCTATTCAAAAAGCCAAGCACTGTATCAGAGTATCCTTTGTAGGAAGTGTCATACGGGATTAAGGCGTCTTGTTCGTCCACTGGGAAGTCGCTGTTCTGCAAGCGCATTAATTCCCACCAGTCTTCCCCTTCTCTCAGTCCGGCGCGAAAGAGGGCGAATCGAGCAAATGAAGAAAAACCTTGTTTCCACAAGGCAAGGTCGTTCCAGTCATCAAACCATGACTCATCTATGACTTCCTCAGGAGAACAATTCAGACGAGACTGCACGAGTGCGTAAGTGGCATCCATAGAGAGAGTATTGCGATTGGAATGAGGCAACCAATGTCCGATATGTGAGTTCCAGAAGGCGTACTCCCACCAGTGCTGGTTTTCCTCCCAATGTTCCAACCTGAACTCTAAGAATAGCAATAGGCTATTTGCGGTCCAGTCTTGTTTTTTGAACCATGAGAGCAGTATCCTTAGCCGTGCTCGACCCATGCTATCCATCAGCATGTGGATCTGGGCTTGTTCTTCTTCCGTGGCGCCTTTGGCTTCGGATATGAACTCGTCTATTCTGAGTTTTTGAGATGCGTAACCGTCGATAGCATCGGGCACATACAGAGTTTCGCTAAGCTCGCTATCGTACTCCGCCAAAGGTTCTGGTTCATCAAAGTCAGCGAATAGATCTTCATCGGGTTCTTCCGAAAACGGCTCATCATCGTCGACAAGTTCCCAATCGGAGACTTCCGAAATATCGTCATCCGGAAACGATAGTGGAATCTGCTCAGATGCGTGTGCATCTCTTTCCTCAGGGCGTGCGTCAGTGTGCTCATCGGCGTCTACGGGAGGCGTAACATTGATGGAATCATCAAACACATCGGCAGCCGGCGATACCGACCAAGGGTCATCATCGTTGAATTTTTGAGAGACGGGGTCAACAAAGTCCTCAGCAAACCATGTTTGCGAGTCGTAGCTTTGTGCGCTTTGTGGATTGAGCCGTCTATTACCACGCATTGCGCTATTCTACCCTTGTTCAGTGGGCTTCGGCAATCCTACCTAATCATGATATGCTCTATAAGCGATTCTCGTCCAATGGGTGGCAGAAAATATAAGCAGGCACGCAGTCGGAGTTTAGCGAAGCCCGGTGCGGCGCTAACAAAGCGAAACGCCCGTCGGATAATCGACGGGCGTTGTTTATGCGCGATGGTTGCGGGGGCAGGACTCGAACCTGCGACCTTTGGGTTATGAGCCCAACGAGCTGCCGCTGCTCCACCCCGCGGCGTTGTACACTTGAGCCGCCGTGATGTTCACAGCGGCTTGCGCTTGTGCCTTATACTGAATCCTGTCTTGGCTTTGCGCGCTGGTTGCGCGCTCGGCTTGGTATGAGTAAATAACCCTTAATGTGGGTCAAGTCCTCGGTTTATTAGTACCGCTCAGCTGAAATGGTTACCCATCTTACACCTGCGGCCTATCAACCCGGTAGTCTACCGGGAACCTTACTCCCTAATTAAAGGGAAGGGAGATCTAATCTTGGAGTTGGCTTCGCGCTTAGATGCTTTCAGCGCTTATCGCATCCGGACTTGGCTACCCGGCGGTGCTGCTGGCGCAACAACCGGTACACCAGAGGTCTGTCCTTCCCGGTCCTCTCGTACTAGGGAAAGCTCTCCTCAAATCTCCTACGCCCACGACGGATAGAGACCGAACTGTCTCACGACGTTCTGAACCCAGCTCGCGTGCCGCTTTCACCGGCGAACAGACGGACCCTTGGGACCTTCTTCAGCCCCAGGATGCGGCGAGCCGACATCGAGGTGCCAAACCACGCCGTCGATGTGAACTCTTGGGCGTGATTAGCCTGTTATCCCCGGGGTAGCTTTTATCCGTTAAGCCACGGCCCTTCCACTCGGAACCGTAGGATCACTTTGCCCGACTTTCGTCTCTGCTCGACTTGTAGGTCTCACAGTCAAGCTCCCTTATGCCAATGCACTCTATAGGTGATTTCCATCCACCCTGAGGGAACCTTTGGACGCCTCCGTTACCTTTTAGGAGGCGACCGCCCCAGTCAAACTGCCCACCAGGCAGGGTCCTCCGGGGTTTCCGGAGTTAGGGTCGAAGATATAGAAGGGCGGTATCTCAAGGGTGACTCCACCCGAGCTAGCGCTCGGGTTTCAAAGTCTCCCGCCTATCCTGATCATCCATAGCCCCAATCCACTGCCAAGCTACAGTAAAGCTCCACGGGGTCTTTTTGTCCTGTCGCGGGTAGCCGGCATCTTCACCGGCCTTGCAATTTCACCGAGTCCCTCGTTGAGACAACGCTCAGGTCGTGACGCCATTCGTGCGGGTCGGAACTTACCCGACAAGGGGTTTCGCTACCTTAGGACCGTTATAGTTACGGCCGCCGTTCACCGGGGCTTCGATTTAAAGCTTTGGCATATTGCCGAACCTCGCCTCTTAACCTTCCGGCACTGGGCAGGCGTCAGCCCCTATACATCGCCTTTCGGCTTAGCAGAGACCTGTGTTTTTGGTAAACAGTCGCCTGAGCCTCTTCACTGCGACCCGCAAGGGCTTGGGCGGCAAAGCGCCGTCACCCCACGGGCACCCTTTCTCCCGAAGTTACAGGGCTAACTTGTCGAGTTCCTTAACGAGGGTTCTCCCGTTCACCTTGGGACTTTTACCCCTGCCCACCTGTGTCGGTTTGCGGTACGGGCACTGATATTCCTAGCAGCGAAGATTTTCTTGGCGGCATAGGTTCAACGGAATCCCCCCGGGTTTTATCCCTGGAGTTTTCGCCCTCCTCAGCTCGGGGAACGGATTTGCCTATCCCCCTCATTGCCTACAAGGGCAAACGCGCCATGTCCGATGGGCGCGCCCCGCCTACCTTCCCGCGTCCCTCCTCTGCCTTAAAGCGGAACAACAGTGGTGCAGGAATTTTGACCTGCTGTCCATCGCCTTCGCGGTACGCTACGGCTTAGGACCGACTTACCCTACGCCGATCAACGTTGCGTAGGAAACCTTGGGCTTTCGGTGTCCTGGATTCTTACCAGGATTGTCGCTACTCATGCCGGCATTCTCACTTCTCAGCGCTCCACTGGGCCTTACGGCGCCAGCTTCAACGCCCTGACAACGCTCCCCTACCAATCCGCGCTTTTGCGCGAATTCCGCGGCTTCGGGGGTGGACTTTAGCCCCGATACATTTTCGGCGCAGGAGCCCTCGACTAGTGAGCTGTTACGCACTCTTTAAAGGGTGGCTGCTTCTAAGCCAACCTCCTAGCTGTCTGGGGATTCCCACTTCCTTTCACACTTAGTCCACACTTAGGGCCCTTAGCCTGCGGTCTGGGCTGTTTCCCTCTCGACAATGGAGCTTATCCCCCACTGTCTCACTCCCAAGGAACATTTTATGGCATTCGTGGTTTGGTTGGGGTTGGTAAGCTCACGCCCCCTTGCCCATCCAGTGCCCTACCTCCACAAAACTACCTTGAGGCTGTACCTAAATACATTTCGGGGAGAACCAGCTATCTCCGGGTTCGATTGGCATTTCACCTCTACCCACAGCTCATCCCAGCACTTTGCACCGTACACGGGTTCGGTCCTCCATTCGGATATTATCCGAACTTCAACCTGGCCATGGGTAGCTCACCCGGTTTCGGGTCTAATCCAGACAACACATCAGGCATCAAGGAGACTCCATCTTCACTTTCAACTTGACATCAGACACGCAACTCGAGGCTTCCCCGCCGAAACGGGGCTACCACGAACTGCGAGCGTCCGCCAAGAATCCAGTTCCAACTTCGCCTCCGCCCGATTCGCGCCCTATTCGGACTCGCTTTCGCTTCGGCTCCGGAACTGATATTCCTTAACCTAGCTGCCTAAATTAACTCGCCGGCTCATTCTTCAAAAGGCACGCAGTCAGCCGGGCCGAAGCCCAGCCTTCCACGGCTTGTAAGTCTACGGTTTCAGATCTATTTCACTCCCCTCCCGGGGTTCTTTTCACCTTTCCCTCACGGTACTGGTTCACTATCGGTGGCCAAGGGTATTTAGCCTTGGAGGGTGGTCCCCCCAGATTCCCACAAGATTTCTCGTGTCCCGTGGTACTCAACATCACATCAGGAGCCTGAACCCTTTCGCTTACGGGACTATCACCTTCTGCGGTTGTCCTTTCCAGGTTCATTCAGCTAAGGTTCAGGTTTCTTACTCCTCGCTCTCGCTGGGGCTAAAGCTGGTGTGTGTTACAACCCCTACCGGACATAGGACCCCAGTCCACTAAGCCCGGATAGGTTTAGGCTGTTCCCCGTTCGTTCGCCACTACTAGGGGAATCTCGGTTGATTTATGTTCCTCAGGATAATTAGATGTTTCAGTTCTCCTGCTTACCTCCCCGCTCATCAGCGGGGTATCCTGGTATGACCCAGGATGGGTTTCCCCATTCGGGCATCCCCGGCTACGCTTGCCAGACAGCTTGCCGAGGCTTTTCGCAGTCTTGCCACGCCCTTCTTCGGCCCTTGGCCCCAAGGCATCCACCGTAGACCCTTAGTAACTTGACCCACATTAAGGATCATTTACTCGGTCTTGTTTTTGACAGGATTCAGTTGTTAAGGTGCAAAAAAAGTACGGCTGGCAATCCCAGCCGTACTGAGAGTTACCTGAAAGTTCATATGTCAGTGGATGGTCGTCATCAACACTTTCTATACTTGCTCTCCAATTCCGTCCTGTAAGTATAGGCGCTCAAATTCCAGCCGTCAAGGGTTTTTTAGAAAGTTCTTCATAAATACGAAAAATCCACATCAGCACCAAAGCCACACGCTCCCCTTGTTGACATCTTTGGCTATAATAAACCGCAGAAAAACCACACACCACTCCGTCGGACGCAAATCCGACCCAGCGCGCTCATAATCTCGAGCGCAGAAACCGATGCCCGCCCGCACACATCATGCAGCGGCACATATGCCCAAGACGAAAAAAAGGACGAACCATGTGCGCCCTAGAAGTGCAACTCCAATCCAACGAAGAGCTACTCTCGCGCACCGAGCATGTGGTGCTGACGAACCGCCGCATAGTCGCCGCGCTGAACCGCAAAGACCGAACCCAAATCACTGACGATGTCCCGCTGTCCGACATCCCCACTTTCAAGAAGTCCAATGGCGGGCAGGAAAGCAGACTGCGCCCAGGCCTCTTAATCACAGGCGCAGGCGTCGCCGTTACCATATTCCTGCTCCTGCTCTCAGCCTTCGTGGATTTTGGAGAAGTCAGAGCCGTCCTAGACCTCAAAAACAAGATGGACGAGGGCACTATCACCCAGTCAGACATCAGAACGGACGCATATCTCACCAGCACAGTCGAATCTGACCTGTTCCAGAGATCAAAGGGCTATCTCCGCTTCCTAACAGTCATGGAGACCGTCCTGTTCCTGTTGGGAGCAGTCGGAATACTCGTCGGCTTATACTTCATCATCGGCAGCGTGATGCGGATAAAGCCGTTCACCGTCGTGGTGTTCAATGTGGTGGGCGCGCGCGACATTCCCGCACACTTCCCCGGCAACGACAGCCCCGATGCGGACAACATGACCCGCCTGTTCGTCCGAGCCAAACGCGGCATCATCTAGAATGCAAGACGCCCGTTATCCCGTATCTCCAATGGGAACGGGATAGCAGGCGCACCCTGCCCCACTCATCATCTGCCCAAGCCTGCATATTCCCAAATTACTTCCTCTGTTGGGAATGTTGGGAAACGCTAATACTAGGCGCTCTGGCATCTATGCCCGTCCATTCGAATCGACGGACGACGGATTCTCCCCGCGCAGAACCGAAATGAGCACCGCTGCCAGCATCACGACTGCCGCCGCAAGGAACGCTCGGCTCATCCCCGCCACAAACGCCGTCCGCACCACATCACCACCATCCTGCGACACCGCAGACAGATCCGGCGCAACCCCCATCGTAGCCATCGTGAACACCACTATCGCCGTGAAAATCGCAATCCCACTCAGCCCAGCCGATGTGCGCGTCAGATTCAGAAACGCTGACGCCACGCTGAACTTGCGCGGGTCAACCGCCGTCATTATCGCACTCGTATTCGGCGACGAAAACATCCCTATCCCGCTGCCCTGCACCACCATGCTGACGACGATTTGCGTTACTGATGACTCCTCATCCAAGCGCGAAAACATCAGCATCGCCGCACACGACAACGCCATCCCCAGCACAGTCAGCCAGCGCGTCCCTATCTTGTCCGACAAGCGCCCGCTTATCGGTCCCCATATGGCGATGGATATGGAACCCGGCACCATCAGCAGCCCCGCCTTGACCGGCTCAAATCCCAGCCCTTGCACAAGGTAGAATGGCATCAAGAAAAACACCGCCGATGTTCCCAAGAACGACAGGAAGCGCGCCGCAACGCCCAGCGAGAACACCTTGCTGCGAAAGAAACTCAAGTCCAGCATCGGTGAGGCGCACCTGCCCTCCCACCAGACGAAACCCACAAGCGCAGCCGCAGCAACCCCAAACCCGGAGAGTATCGCCGGCGAAGCCCATCCCAGCCTATGGCCATTGGTAATGGACACCAGAAAGCCGATGAGCGCCGCTGTGGACAGCATTGCGCCAAGCCAGTCGAACCCGCCGCCTGCGCTGCGCCTGCCTCGCCGTGCATCTGTGCGCCGCAGCGTCAGCGCCGCCACGCCCAGCGCAGCAACACCCACTATCAGGCTTGCGAAGAACACCGACCGCCACCCCAGCAGGCTGACCAGCGTCCCGCCGATGACCGGCCCGCCTACTGCGCCCGCTCCGATGATGGACATGTACAGCCCGATGGCTTTCCCTCGCTCGCGCTCCGGGAATATGTCCGCCACCATCGCCATTCCGTTTGCCTCTATCCCCGCAACGCCAATCCCCTGTATCACCTTGCCAGCGACCAGTAATGGATACGCCTGCGCCGTGCCCCCAAGCAGCGCCCCTATCACGAACACCGTAAAGCCGAGCATATACACATATGTGCGCCCCACGATGTCCGACAGCCGCCCCACCGGCATGAACATAACGCTCGTGCTGAGGATAAACCCCAGCGCAATCCACTGCGCCGAGGGAATATCCGCGCCGAAATGCTCTGCTATGAGCGGCAGCGCAATGTTGATGCCCGACTGGTCGGTTACCGTGAGGAACAGCCCCAGCGCCACCGCCCCAAACGCCCACCACTTGTAGTTGCGGCTGTTCGTGATGCGCCCCACCGGCCGTATGGGCACAGACAGCCTCATACGGTGCACGCCTTATACAGCATCCATTGCCTCCCTCATTAGTCCCTGCTCTTCCCGCCACACTCCCGCCTCAGGGAGAAATCTCCAACATTCGCAGCCCACACATCAAGGCTCACTAGAAACACCATATTAGTCGGATTCGCCCGGCAGGATGAGCTTACGCAGAGTATGCCTGCGGTTTTTGGTATACGGACGCACTTCGTCGGGCCAGCGCCCCTGCTCCGACGCATCTGCCCACGCATCGCTCTTGAGGACATCCGGGCTTTCCACCTCGTAGACAGCGCTGTAGCGCGGCTCGCCATCCTGCACAACTATGGTGCGAAGCTCGCCGCCAATCGCCAGCGTCAGCTCCTGCTGCGTCTTGAAACGCGCCACCGCCACAACCCCGGGCACGCTGCTGAGTAGCGGTACATGCTCCGTATCGTACACTTCGTTGAACAGCGCCTCTTTCTCTTTGGCAACATCCATGCTAGCCGTGAACAGATAGCGACCTTGTATAGGCATTGGCGTCCTCACTTTCTTCTTTTTCACTGCGTCTATCTTGCAGAAGTCCATCTCCCACTGATGAGGCGGAAGGTCGGAAGTGACGGGAATGAAAGATCCCTTCAACTTATGCTATGCGGTTTCACGCTTTCGCAACGGTGAAGCCGCACCAATGAAGCACTACTGCGCTCTCACTTCCAACGCACCGACTGCACAAGACAGCGCCGATTATACCAGACCGCGCTGCGGCGAACCCATCGGGCTTGACACTTGACACTATCCCACTACAATTAGTCGCAGATTTACACCAGCACGCTTTTATGGAGGCACGCACATGATAAAGAGATTCGGCAGCCTGTTCGCCGGACACATTGACCTTGAGGATATGGGCTTCGACGCCACGCCAGCCAACGACCGCTCTTACTCTAACGAGCAGCTCATTACCGTCTTCGACAAGACCGAAGCCATCGCCACTACTATGGACAAGAAGGGATACGACACCTTCTGGATGGCAGAACATCACTTCCAGCATGAGGGCTACGAATGCATACCCAACCTGCTGATGGAAGCCATACACCTCTGCCACATCACCGACAACATCAAGATTGGCAGCGGCTTCAACATCGCCCCGATGTGGCACCCCCTGCGCCTAGCCGAGGACTTCGCCACCGCAGACATACTCACTGGTGGGCGCGTCATCTTCGGCGTCGGCAGAGGCTACCACACCCGCGAGGTTGAGGTGTTCGGCGCACCTATGTTGGACGCCGACGCCAACCGCGACCTGTTCGAAGAGCAGGTTGACATCATGTTCAAGGCGTTCAACAACGAGTCGTTTTCGCATCACGGCAAACACTACACCATCCCGCCGCGTGTACCCTACCGCGGCTACGAACTCGAAGAGATAACCCTCGTGCCGCGCCCAATCACCATGCCTGTGGAATGCTGGCAGCCAATAGTCAGCGCAGGCGAACGCGGGCTGAACTTCATGGCAAAGCACGGCATCAAGGGCATCATCGGCGGCGGCGCCGCACCCGGCGGAGCGCAGCAGAGCGTCGTAGAAGCGTGGCAAAAGGTTGAAGCCGCTCACGGCCGCGAAACCGAGCTGGGCGGCAACCTCATCATCAGCTTCTCGGTGTATCTATGCGACACCCCGGAACAGGGCATTCGCGAGGCGAGGATGTTCTTCGAGGAAAACATGAAGATGTTCGCCCCGCTCGGGTTCGTGCGAGGCTTAACCGACGACCAGATTGAAGCACTAGGTGACCCCGACCGCGCATACACGGCGAACCTCCCCACCTTGGAGCAGGCGGTAGAAAGCGGCTCATGGCTTATGGGCACACCCGAGCAAGTTACCGAGCAGCTTATGAGCATCCAGAAGCAGTACCCCGGCTTGCACGAGATAAATGTGGGCTTGCCTGTCGGTACGCCGCAGAGTGTCATCATCGAGCAGCTAGAGCAGTTCGCCGAAGAAGTGATGCCCGAATTCAAGAAGTAGCGCCGCTGCTGCGCCGTTCCCACCAACCATAATACTTGGACATCGGAAGCCGTCCGTCTTTCCACAATCGGACGGCTTCGCCATACGCTGACCTCACCTGCGCATCGAACGCCGCCATATCCCCATCGTTGTGGAAAACCTTGTCCGCAGCCGGCGCACGCTCCCGCCAATCACGCTGGCTCGCCAGCCGCTGCTCCGCCTCCGCAGCCGACAGCCCATTCCGCTGCATCAACCGCTGCCGCGCCGCATCATTGTCGCTCGTAAACAGCCACACGGCGTTGCACCATCGCCCATAGCCCGCCTCTATCAGATTCACCGCCTCCAGCGCCAACACATCATCATCGCTCGACTCGGATTCCCATTCGTCCAATGCCTGCTTGACCGCCTCGGCGATGTTGCCGATAGCCGTAGTCAGCTTTGTCATCTCCTCCGGCTTGCCAAACACCCTTGACCCAAGTATCTTTCGGTCTATGTGTCCATCAGCCCCCACCACTTCGTCGCCAAAAGCTGCCACAATGCGCCCAAACGCCGGCTTGCCCGGCTCGTACAGTGTATGCACCAGTCGGTCGGCGTCCAAGTGCCTCGCCCCATCGGCTGCCATCAGCCGACAAGCGCTGCTCTTCCCCGTGGCGATAGACCCTGTAATCCCGATAATCAGCGCCAATTTCCCGTCCTTATCACTTAATCACTTATCCTATCCTAATGAATAACCTGCTATTGGAGCATACCCGATGCGAATAAGAAGGCTTCTTATTTTCACTGCTGATTGAGAATACCAATCGCTCATTGCCCCCGCAATACAGTTGGACTTTCCCGATACTATCGCGTTGCTATCTTGCAACAACCGATAACTCACGACCAGCAATGCACATTGAACCCAAAGAACTTCACCGCTTTCGGTTGCGAGCGCGGCTAAGTGAGGGAGCGGACTCCGAGGTGTTCGCCGCCACCGACACGCACACCGGAACGCCTGTCGTGATAAAGCGCCCTCATCCCACGCTACTAGCGCGCTCCCAACACGATGCAGTAGAGCGGCGCATAGCCCGTGGCATCGCTCTGCGTCGCAATCTCGGCGATACATTGCCGCAGCTCTCCCGCCTGATTGCATACACATCTCCCGCAAACCACTGTGCCTACTTCGCCGACAACCTGAGCGCAGAATACACCGTAGTCGTCGAGCAGCGCGCATGCGGCGTTCCGTTAGTAGGGGATGCAATCGACGGCATCAAGCACAAACCCATCGGCATCCCGCAAAACCTGTTTGCCGTGCATCCGGTTGGACGGCATTCGCACCACAGCCGCTTCAAAATAGCCCACGATGTGCTGAAAATAGCCGCCGCCTTCCACACTGCGGGTGCGATATTGCTGGACTGCCGTCCACAAAACATCTACTTCGCACCCAAACGAGCCAGCATTACCCTCATAGACATCGGCGGCATCACCACCGAGCGCCCCGCAAGCAGACGCCATCCCCCGGTAGACCTGCACGACTTCTACCTAGAGCTGTTCAAGTGGTACATCCCCGCTAGTCAGCCGCCGGTCTACGCCGAGGAGTACGCTCAACCTTACGGCATGAAATCGGTACCGATGTTTCGCCAAAATCTCGAAGCGATGATTCGGCGGCTCACAGAGTCGAGCGCGAACCCGTCGCAAGATGCGGCGCTCCACATCCTGCGGCAAGTACAGGCGCGCGCCTATCCGGACATCGCCGCCTTCACCGCCGACTTCGAGGCATTTCTATCCCTGTTGGAGACGCAATACGCCGAATTCGCACAGCATCCTGCAATGCGCCAAGCGTGGGCGAGCGCCCTAGCCCAAATGCACGACCCATATTGGCGCAAATTCCAATTCGAAACCGAAGACCTCTCCGAGTTCGGCTTGGAGTGAATCAGGCTTCTGTACATTCCAATCGCTCTGCAAATTATCGAGCACTGAAACTTGGCTTACTGATCGACCGAAAGGCAAACAAATTTCCGGCTACACGAAGTCGTCTGCCGAATCGGTCGGTTCGTATCCCAGCACTTCCCGCGGATGTTCAAGGTCTCGGTAGCTCCACCGGTTGTTGGAAGTGGCAAGAAACACATCGTACTTCAGCGCAGCCGGCGCATCCACACACAGGTGAAGGATTTGTGCCACATCGTCATGGCTGAGGTATATGGAGCGGTCACGCACCGCATTCGGGCGATTGTTGCGGGTAACCCTGCCTATGCGAACGCACAGCACCGACAGCCCGTATGCGTCGGAGTAGAAGCGCCCTAGCGCCTCGCCGAACACCTTCGCCGCCCCGTAGATGCCCTCCGGGCGCACCATCGTGTGCGTGATGCGCGGGAAGTCTTCCGGTATCCCATCGTACTGCCCGGCGGCGATGCTCTTGTAAGGCTCATCCAGCTCATAGCCCCGTATGGCATTGCCACTGCTCGCGAACACCACCCGCTTCACGCCCGCAAGCCGCGCCGCCTCCATCACATTGTAAGTCCCGACGATATTCCCGCGCAGCTGTCCCTCGAAGTCGTCGCTGCCCAAGTACGCCGCCAAATGCACCACCACATCCTTGCCTTCGCACGCCGCCCTCACCGCATCAAAGTCTGCAATGTCAGCACGGTAGCACTCCACGCCCTCGACCGCGCTGCGGTTCAAGGCGCTCAACTCATAGCCGCCTGCCGCCTCCAACCTGCGCCGCAGCACCCCACCGATAAGCCCACTCATCCCGGTTATCAACACCTTCGTCATTCTATGAAATCCTTTCAACTTCCAATATAAGCACTCACAAGCGCCTTCTTCACCAAAATGTATCGCGGGTTCGCCTACCTACCCTTCCGCTATAACACAGTTTTTACTAACGCATGTGTGCGGAAACCGAAATCCCTTGAAGATATGCGCCGCATCATGTTGCCGAACCCGCCCAAGTGTAGCATTATATTGCATAATGCACTTGGGCGGCAGCGTTTCTAGGCGCATCGCCGCCGCCTCAATCTATGTAGCAGCATGTAGCGACATAAAGGACGAGAAATGCCGGGCCCTCTGCATGGAGTACGCATCCTAGAGTTCACGGAGATTATCGCCGGCCCCTTCGGCGGCATGTTGCTTGCCGATATGGGCGCCGATGTCATCAAGATAGAACCCCCTTGGGGCGACCCTTGGCGGCACGCAGCCCCCATACAGCCGGGCGAGAGCAAGACATTCATCAGCCTCAACCGCGGCAAGCGCAGCCTCACCCTCGACCTCACCAAACCTGAATCCGGCGAGGTAGTGCGCCGCCTCGTCCTTGAGACCGATGTGGTCATCATCAACTACCGCCCCGATGTCCCCTACAACCTCGGCATCGACTACGAAACCCTATCCGCCATCAACCCCGCTCTTATCTATTGCGAGAACACCGCCTTCGGGCGAAGCGGCCCCCACAGCCAACGCCCCGGCTACGACATCATCGCCCAAGCAATGACAGGGCTGATGGCATCCGAGGACAAGATAGACGACGGCGTGCCTCAGCAAGTCCAATCCACACCCGTGGCAGACTTCGCCACGGGCATCGCTACCGCGTGGTCGGTCTGCGCCGCCCTATACCACCGCGAGCGCAGCGGCAAGGGACAGAAGATCGAGACCAACCTGCTAGGCTCTGCCCTCGCTGCCCAGTCCATGCGGTTCATGGAAGTGGTCGAAACCGATTCGGAAAAGCGCACCGAGTTTTTCGACACCCTTTCTATTCTGCGTCAAGCCGAAACGCCGTATGCCGACATCCATGCATACTACCGCGAACACTTCGACTCGTGGCGAGGGCGGGTTACCAGCATCTACTATCGCACATATCAGGCGAAGGATGGCGCGCTCGCCGTAGGCTGTCTCAGCGACCCGCTCCGCAAGCGCCTCGCCGACACTTTGGGACTCCACGACATCCGTTTCGAACCCGGCTACGATATGCTCAGCGACGAGACACGCGTCTTCAACGAGCGCCTCGTCGTTGACGCCGAGCGCATCTTCCGCCAGCGCACAGTATCCGAATGGCTACGCATCCTCGACAATGCGGGCGTCCCCGCAGGCCCTGTCCGCTTCGTCGAGGAACTTGTCCACGACGAGCAGGTAACCACAAACGACCTTGTGGTGGAACTAGAGCATTCGGTGCTGGGCAAAATCAAGATGGTAGGTCCCCTCGTCAAAATGAGCGAAACCCCGCTCGAACCTACACTCGCTTCACCCGCCCTCGCCGAGCACTCCGACCCGATCCTCGCATCCATCGGCTACACCCCAGCCCAAGTCCAGCACCTCCGCGATCTGGGCGTTACCCGATAAAAAAGAGCGGCTGCCTGTCAGAGGCTATTTGTAACGAATGTCTATTCAGTGCATTCAAGCGAAGATGTAGCAACAAACTGGTAGTCTGACAGGCTATAATCAGTTGAAAGCAAGGTGCACATCGACTTATAATTCAAACTGCCAGCATGTGGCTTTTCCACCCTAGATTACAGGAGGGATTTCAAGAAATGACCTACATCATTGCCGAGCCATGCGTGGATGTCAAAGACGGCGCATGCGTAGATGTCTGCCCAGTGGACTGCATCTACACAGAAGACGAAGACAACCAGTACTACATCCACCCCGACGAGTGCATAGACTGCGCCGCCTGCGAACCCGTCTGCCCGGTCGTCGCCATCTTCGCCGAAGACGATGTGCCCGAAGAGTGGCGCAACTTCATCGATGTCAACTACGAGTACTTCGGCGTCAGCCGCTAATGCCCCACTGAAAGGGACAGCACAACGCCTCACCAAAAGGCATCAATGCTGTCCCTTTCGCATAGCCCCAGCCGTTGCGAAAGGAACACTATGGCGGTACCTACTATGAGTGAATTACTTGGTCCGGTTTTGGAAATCGCTGCTGAAAGCAGAGAAGCCTTATCGTACGATGGACTGACTGAATCCGTAGCAGAACGACTTTCCCTTACCGACGAAGACCTGCAAGAAACTCTACCAACAAACAACAATGTAACAAAAGTTTATCGGCGATTGTCATGGGCAATATGGCGTTTGAAAAGAACTGGCTTTCTAGATTCACCAAGTCGTGGAAGATTTGTTATCACCCCAAAAGGCCGTAAGTTTCTCGAAACTCATCAGGGTGATATAACCAATAAGTACTTGATTTTGAAATATGAAAAAAATAATACACCCATTAAGGATGAGCAAAACAGCACGGATGACCAGCCTAATGAAGAAGATGTGGAGTCCACCAGCCCAGAAGAAAGTATGGGCATCGCACACCAACAACTCCAAGAAAAGCTCGCCGACGATATTCTAGATAGCCTGAAGAGCGTATCCCCCTATTATTTCGAGCGGATAGTGGTTGATCTGCTAGTCAAGATGGGCTACGGCACGGGGCAGCAAGTGGGCCGTAGCGGCGATGGCGGCATAGACGGCATCATCAACCGAGACCCGCTAGGGATAGGAAAAATCTATATCCAAGCCAAACGCTGGCAAAATCAGGTCGGCGAACCCGCAATTCGCAACTTCTCCGGCAGCCTTGACGCCATGGGCGCAGCCAATGGTGTGTTCATCACCACATCTGATTTCAGCAAAACGGCAATACAAACGGCAGAAACCATATCAGCGGGTTCCAAATTCATACGGTTGATTGACGGAACAGAACTCGCCGGTCTGATGATTGACCACAGCGTTGGCGTCGTAACTGAAATCACATACGATATTAAGAAACTCGACGAAAACTACTTCTCTGAAATCTGACGAGTCTTGATTCATCAAACATATGCTTCAACTCGCAGGCTGTTGGGAGGCGCACCACATAGCCTTGGAAACTATCCGATACTAGAGGGAGAAAATGGTTACAATTGAATCCACCCCCGAAATGGCGGCAAAAGTCTATGAAACGATGGAGCGAAACCTCGCCGTCGTCCGCCGCCGCCTCAACCGTCCGCTGACCCTCGCCGACAAGGTGCTGCTCGGTCATCTCGACGACCCCGAAACCCAAGAGATGATCCCGGGCGTCAGCTATCTCAACACACGCCCAGACCGCGTCATCTTGCAGGATGTGCTGGGGCAGACCGGGATGCTCCAATTTATGCAGACGCAGCGCGAGTCCGTAGCCGTCCCGACCACAATCCACTGCGACCATCTCATACAGGCGCGCGTGGAGGGTGCGTCTGACTTGCGCGAGTCCCTTGCCGAAAACAGCGAAGTCTACGACTTCCTCCGCTCCGCCGCCGCCAAATTCGGCGCAGGCTTCTGGGGCCCCGGCGCAGGCATCATCCACCAAGTCGCCCTCGAGAACTACGCCTTCCCCGGCGAGCTGATGATTGGCACAGACTCGCACACGCCTAACGCCGGCGGTCTTGGCGCTTGCTCTGTAGGCGTAGGCGGCGCCGACGCTGTCGAAGTCATGGCAGGACTCCCTTGGGAGGTTCTATACCCCCGCCATATCGCCGTATACCTCACCGGTGAGATGAACGGCTGGACTGCGCCTAAGGACATCATCCTCTATGTCGCGGGCGAACTCACCGTGTCCGGCGCAACCAACGCCATCGTGGAATACATCGGACCCGGCGCCCGCACCATCAGCGCCACTGGCAAAGCCACCATCACCAACATGGGCGCTGAAATCGGCGCCACCACTTCCATGTTCCCATACGACGAGCGTATGGCAGCGTATTTAGCAGCCACCAACCGACCCGACCTCGCGCCTATCGCCGAGCAATACAAGCACCTGCTCGAACCCGACCCCGAAGTGGAAGCCGACCCCGAAGCACATTACGAACGCGTGGTGCGCCTAGACCTTTCCACATTGGAGCCGCACATCGTCGGGCCGCACTCCCCAGACCGCGCCCGCCCCATATCGCAGCTCGCCGCAGAGGTAGCCGACGCCGACAACGAGTTCGTAGAAGCCATATCCGCCGCACTCATCGGCAGTTGCACCAACTCTTCCTACGAGGATATGAGCCGCGCCGCCGACATTGCGGAACAGGCAAAGGCGCGCGGCGTGCAAACCGCCGTCCCGTTTATGGTAACGCCCGGCTCCGAGCAGGTGCGCGCCACCATCGAGCGCGACGGACAGATGAGTTCCCTGCGCGACATCAACGCCACCGTGCTCGCCAACGCATGCGGCCCCTGCATCGGACAATGGCGCAGAGCGAGCGACGCCACCGCTCAGCCCAACACCATCGTTACCTCGTACAACCGCAACTTCCCGCGCCGCAACGACGGCCAGCCCACCACGATGAACTTCATCGGCAGCCCCGAAATCGTTACCGCTATGGCAATTGCGGGCAGGCTGTCATTCAACCCCCTAACGGACACGCTGAAAGACGGCAACGGCAACGACTTCATGTTCCAGTCTCCCGGAGTCGCCCCTGAAGTCCCGGAGGAAAACTTCCACAGCGGAAGCTCGGTCTATGAAGCCCCACCCGCAGACGGCAGCAGCATCGACCTAGCCGTTTCCCCTGATAGCGAGCGCATCCAGCTCATGCAGCCCTGGCCCGCTTGGGACGGCGAGGATTTCACGGACATGCCCGTGCTGATGAAGACGCAAGGCAAGACCACCACTGACCACATATCGCCGGCCGGACCTTGGCTGCGCTACCGCGGGCACTTGGACAAGTTCAGCGACAATATGTTCATGGGCGCAACGAACGCCTACACCGGTGCATCCGGCACCGGCAAGAACCTGATCAGCGGCGAAGAGGGCAAGGCTATCTCCGCCACAGCCCGCGCATATCAAGCCGCGGGAGTCAAGTGGGTGGTCGTAGGCGACGACAACTACGGCGAGGGCAGCAGCCGCGAACACGCCGCGCTGTCCCCCCGCCTACTCGGCGGTGCAGCCGTTATAGCGCGCAGCTTCGCTCGCATCCACGAGTCCAACCTGAAGAAGCAGGGCTTGCTAGCCCTCACTTTCCAAGACCCCGCCGACTACGACAAGCTGCGTGAAGACGATCGTATCAGCCTGACCGGGCTTGCCGATATGGCGCCCGGCAAAGCCGTAGACTGCCTAATCACCCACGCCGACGGCACATCCGAATCCTTGCAACTCGACCACACATTCGGCGAATCCCAACTCGAGTGGTTCCGGCTAGGCTCTGCCCTCAACCTCTTCCACGCAAAATAACCCTCACCACCACGCAAAACGAAAGCGAGCCGTCCGGTATATGGGCGGCTCGCTTACTATTGCTATCTTGTCCGTCATCCCCCCACATCAGGGATGCCAATATCGATACTGGAGACTGAATCCGTCTCCCATATAACCTGCACCCGACAACCTACGGGCTGCCTCACCGAAGAACCTACTCTATTCCTCGTCCGTTCCCACCCAGCCGGTCTGAGAAATGTCAATCATCACCCCATCCGGCCCGCTGTACTTCGTCTCCACATTGACCATCCCATGCCCACTGCCCATCCCGGCGTGCAGTGCATGGTTCACATCGTCCATCGGGTGCGCATCCGCAGACTTCATCATCTTGTCCGCCGCCTCAGCGTCGTCTACTTGAAACCCGATGTGGTGTATGCCATTGTACGATGGGTCGAAGTCCCCGCTCACCACTGCATTCTTGAAGCGCAGGATGGCGAGGTTCACATTCCCATCGCTCAAGTAGTAGCCATCCGCATTTGCGCTGCTTACCTTGCCCACTTCCTCCAGTCCCAGCACGCTTTTGTAGAACTTCGCCGTCTTGTCCGGGTCTTGTGTGGATAATGCGATATGCTTGATTCTTGCCACTTCTCCTCCTAAACCGCCGCACTCGGCTTGAACAACTCCCAACAGGTACAAAACTTATCGCAAATATATGAAACCTAATATCCCCCTGTCAATACTTGAATATCACAATGGATATTCTCAACCAGCGGCGAAGAAATCCCCGTTCTGTTGGAAAATCTAGGGCAAAAACCCATACTTGGGTGCGAGCGGTCAGCTCATCTCTACCGGGTTGCGCTCACTGTAGCTGACCAGACGCTTGGCTAGACCGGCATGTGCGTCATCCGACAGGTTCGGGTCGTCCCGCAGCAGGGCTAGCGCCTCTTTGCGAGCCATCAGCATAATGTCTTGATCTGTCATACGCGCCATCTTCATATCGTTCAGTCCGCTCTGCCGAGTTCCCATATATTCGCCCGCCCCACGAATACGCAAGTCTTCCTCGGCTATCTCGAACCCATCCATCGTGCGCTCCAAAATACGGATGCGCTCGCGTGCCGCTGTTCCTGCGCTGTCCGACAGCAGCAGGCATTGGCTCGGATGCTCTCCCCTGCCAACGCGCCCCCTAAACTGATGCAATTGCGCCAACCCAAACCTGTCCGCCCCATCCACTAGCATCACCGTCGCATTGGGCACATCTATGCCCACCTCTATGACAGATGTTGCCACGAGAATGTCTATGCTGCCATCCTGAAACTCCCGCATCACCGCCTCTTTCTCATCGATACCCATCCGACCATGTAGTAGCCCTAGCCTGTATTCGGGGAACACCTCAGCCGATAGCCGTTCGTATTCCTCAGTTGCGGCGCGCGCCTGTATCGCCTCCGATTCCTCAATGAGCGGGCATATGATGAACGCCTGCCGCCCTGCGCTAGCTTCGCTTCGGACGGTTGCATAGGCGCCGGCGCGATGCTTCGGCTCTACCCAGCGTGTGCGGATTTTCTGACGCCCGGGGGGCAGTTCGTCTATGGTAGACAAGTCCAAGTCTCCTAACATCGTCAGCCGTACCGAGCGAGGTATTGGGGTTGCGGACATCGCGAGCATATGCGGCGGCTTGCCCTTGTTCCGCAGCGTGTTGCGCTGCATCACCCCGAACCGATGCTGCTCATCCACCACCACCAGCGCAAGATTCGGGATGTCCACCGCATCTTGGATAAGCGCCTGCGTCCCTACAACGATGTCCATCGCCCCGGCAGCGATGAAGCGTCGCATGTCATCCTTTACGCGCTTTCGCATGCTGCCGATGAGCAACCCCAACTGAACCCGCTCATCGTACAACGGCAGCTCTACGGAGGCATACACTTCGCCTCCCGACACATCCACACCGCCGTTCAGCATCTTGGATATTGTAAGGAAATGCTGTTCAGCAAGCAGCTCTGTAGGTGCCATAAGCACGGACTGGAAGCCGTTGAACGCCGCTACCAGCAGCGCAGCAGCGGCGACCACGGTCTTGCCGCTGCCCACATCGCCCTGCAGCAAACGGCTCATCGGTATCTCACTATCGATGTCTGCCAAGATTTCGCTCACCACCCGCCGCTGTGCAGCCGTCAGCGCAAACGGGAGCGAATCGAAGAATGAGTCTAGCAGCTCCGCGTCTGTTCGCAGGCGAGACGCACCGCCGCCTGCCTGCCATTCCAATCGCCGCTGTGCCACCGTCAGTTGCAGCATCAGCAATTCATCAAACGCTAACCGCCGTCGAGCATGTTCCACTTTGTCCGCAGCCTCCGGGTAATGCATCTGCGATATGGATTCCCGCAGACCCAGCAGCCCGTTTCGCCGCAGTGCATCGTCAGGCACGAACTCTTGCACCTGTTCCAGCGCCCGCTGCAACGCCTCGTGGACGCAGTTGCGCATCGTTCGTTGGAACAGCCCATCTGTCAACGGATACACTGGCACGAGCCGACCTGCGTGCACAGCCGTTTCCTCTTCACCCGTGAGAAAGTCGTATTCCGGCGATTGGAACACTATCTGGCCCCGATACACCTTCGCTGTCCCACTAATCACCAAGCGCGTACCCGGCGTCATCCGCCTCACAAGATAGCCCTGGTTGAACCATGTAACTCGGATGTTCCCCGTGTGGTCGCCCAGCACGGCTTGCGCCGACCGTGTACGGCGGTTGCGCCCCACTATCTCCCGCACCTCCCACACCGTCGCAATCAGCGTCTGCACTTCTCCGGGCACGAGCTGCGACACAGTGCGGAGCTTGGTAAAGTCGTCGTGCCGATGCGGAAAGTGGTATATCAGGTCTTCGACAGTGCGAATACCAAGATTGGCGAGCTTCGGCTTCACACGCGCGGTAACCGTCCTCAGCTGCTCCACAGGGTCGGCAAGGCTGACGGGTTTGGACGGCGCAGGGCGCTTGGAACGAGAACCAGGCTGCTTGCGCTGCCTGCTGCGTTGAGCCGTTTTGGGTGGAGACGAACGGCGAGCGTTCTGCCGCACAGGGGCAGATCTGCCAGAACCGGACGCCACCGCATCATCCGGCGGCGCAAAACGGACGATGCGCCCCAAAACTCCGTCTGCCCACTTGCGCCGTTCCGCAGCGCTCATCGCCGCATAAGACAGCGGCGCATCCCGATTATCATCGCCATCATCCAGCGCGGGACGCAGCTCGTCCTCCCAACGCCGCAGGAATTCATCCAGCCCGCCCACAACGGAAATGTCGCGAAACCCGTTACGCCCCTCAAGCCGCAGTATATTGCCGAGCGTATCCACTTTCGTTTTGCGTTGTCTGCCGATAGCCATAACGAAATTGTAGCGCAAACCCGTGGCAGCCGTAATGCGAAATATGTCTGCTTTTCCCGCCATTCCCTCCACGACACAATCATCGCACTCTGGGAAATCAGGGAAGAAGGCGTAAGAGTGTGGACAAGCGCGAAAATCCGTTGCGGTGCGCACAACAGATTCGGCAGGCAGCGTGTGTCTCTGTTATCAGCCCGAACGCAGTACGGCAACTCCGATGCACGACGGCCCCGCGTATACGCCGACGCCCGGCCCTACCTGTGCTATGAACGGCTCTTTGCCTTCGGGCAGCAGTGCCCCCAGCTGATTCGCCAGCTGCTGCGCTTCGTCCGGCGTTGTGGTGTACATCACGCACACTTCGTCCAGCGGCGCAAAGTCTGCCGCCACTGAGCGCAGACGCGCCACGCCACGCCTGTGAGTGCGCTCTTTACCCAGCTCGTTCACCACGCCGTCCCGCAGGATTATCATCGGCTTTATGTGCAGCAATGAGCCGAGCACCGCGCGCGCCTTGCCAATTCTGCCACCCTTTTGCAGGTACTCCAGCGTGTCCATAAGCACAAACAGCTCAGAGCGTTCCACCGCATTCTGCGCAGCAGCGATGACCTGATCCACATCGCCGCCGACATTCGCCGCCCGCGCCGCCTCCATCGCCACGAAGCCCGTTCCCATCGACGCCTGCTGGCTGTCCACCACCCGCACTTCGCAACCGATGTTCGCCTCGGATGCGCCCTGCTGCGCTGAGTTGACAGTGCCGCTCACGCCCGAAGACACATGCACCGACACGATGGCGTCGGCACCCTGCGCTACGGACTCGTATAGCTGCTTGAACTCGCCCGCAGACGCCTGAGATGTAGTAGGATGCACACCACCGCTGACGAGCCGTTCGTAGAACTCATCCCCGCCGATGTCCACCCCGTCCCTAAGTTCATTCGTGCCGAAAATGACCTTCTGCGGGATGACGCTTATGCCCAACTCAGCAGCTATGTGAGCGGGCAAGTCAGCTGTGCTGTCGGTTACAACTTTTACATTCATTCGCCTTACTCACTCTATTGAAATGATGAAATGGTAGTACGGTTGCCCCCCGTAGATGTGGTGCACATCGTCTAGCAAAGGATAGGCGGACTGCACTGCCGCAACCACTTCCTCCGCATCAGACTGCGTAACAGGTTCGCCGCTGTACAGCGTAACCAGTTCGCCGTCTGCGACATCTGCGTCGTCTAGTATGGCAAGCACCGTGTCTATAAGCCCTTTGCCGGCGACGAGCATCCTGCGCTCGAACAGGCCGATGAGCTGCCCTTCCTCTGCGGTAACCCCATCAAGCGTAACGGTGCGCGATGCATGTGTAACCTCAGCCGTGCGAACCAGCGCAATCTCTTCCAGCATATCGGCGGCATTGTCAGCTATGCTTCTGTCTGACTGGAATCGGAGAACCGCCGCTATGCCTTGCGGAATGTTTCTCGTGGGCACGACCAATGCCGTCTTGTCCGTAATCTCAGCGGCTTGCTGCGCCGCCGCAACGATGTTGCCATTGTTGGGCAGGATGATGACATACTCCGACGGCACTCCGTCCATAGCATCGAGGATGTCTCGCACACTCGGATTCATCGTGTCGCCGGCGACCATAACCGAAACGCCCTCAGCGTGGAACACCGACTCCAGCCCTCCACCCCACGCCACTGCCAGAATGGGCAGCGGTATCACCTCCGAATGCGTGTCCGCCTGCTCACGCTGTCTAGTCGCAAGACGCGCCCGCTGGTCGTCCATGTTCTCAACGCTGATGCGGCTCACGCTGCCCAGTGTGCGCGCATAATCCAGCATCTCGTCCGGCTCTTCAGTGTGGACATGCACCCTTATCAGCTCATCGTCGCCTATCACGACCGCCGACTGACCTCGCACACTTATCTCCGCCCGCACAGCGTCGATGCTCAGCCTTTCGCCCTGCATGACGAACTGTGTGCAACTGCCATACTCTTCGTCCTCGGTCATGTCCAAAAAGTCCAAAGACACGCCCACATTGGCAAGATCCAAGCCATCAGGCAGCGGTAGATCCAGATCGTCCGGTGCGCTGTCGTCCCCTATGGCATGCCGCCGCACGCCCTCCAGTATCATCCACAAGCCTAGCCCGCCGGAGTCCACCACACCTGCTTCGCGTAGGCGCGGCAGCAGCGTGGGCGTCAGTATCACCGCATCACGCGCCGCTTGGCTCGTGGACGCAAGCAGGTCGTCTGCGCTGCAGCTCACCTCTGAGGCTTGCGCTGCCGCCACCGCAGCATGTGTGAACACCGTCAGCATCGTCCCCTCGACCGGAGTGCCGATGGCTTTGTATGCGTGCGCCCTCGCCAGCCACAACGCCGCCGCAAAGTCGGTCGCCGTTACCTCCGTCTTGCCATCGAACGCCTCTGACATCCCCTTGAAGAGCTGCGAAACGATAGAGCCGCCGTTGCCCTTGGCGCCCATGCGCGCGCCGCTCCACATCGCTCTCGCCACATCCTCCGCTGTGTTGCCTTCCGCTGCGTATGCGGCGGCGAGCGTGTCCCGCAGCGTGAGCAGCATATTGATGCCCGTATCCCCATCCTGCACAGGGAACACATTCAAGCTGTTGACAATGTCCACATGGCTTTCTAGTATGCGTGCGGCAGAGGAAAACATTTCCAGCAGCGCAGTGCCCGACCATGGTTGCGGCATGGTGTTGTCCTTATGGCTTTCTGTCATTTGCTTTGCCGTATCCTACCAAATATGCTATCTTTCATGTAACAATTCACAGAGCACCTGTGGATAAGTATGCTTGCGCCTATGGCTCTTGTGGATAAATCGCCCAAAGTGTACAAGACAAACTCTGAATAAGTAAAGGTTGAACTATGGCAGTTTGCGAGATGTGCCAGAAGGTTGGTCAATCGGGAAACAATGTGAGCCACTCCAAGCGGCGCACACGAACCCGATGGCGGCCGAATGTGCAAAGGGCTACTCTTATCGTGGACGGCGTAGCAAAGAAGATGCGTATCTGCACCCGTTGCCTCCGCACACACTACAAGCAACTGATGAAAGGCTGACCACAACCTTGCAACAGATTCTGCTCGTTGGACTTAGTCACAAAACCGCGCCATTGGAAGTGCGCGAGTCCGTCTCATTCCTAAGCTCCCAACTGCACCAAGCCCTGACTGCACTGCGCGACGAAGTCGACGAAGCAGTCATCCTCTCCACCTGCAACCGCACCGAAATCTACGCAGTTACAAATGAGCCGCAACCGGCAGCCGGCCGCATCCAACGGTTCCTCGCAGACTACCACAACCTGCCCACACACAGCATCGCACCCCACACCTACAGCAACACCGGCGCCGACGCCGTGCGGCACCTGTTCAGGGTGTCCGCAGGGCTGGATTCCATGATTGTGGGCGAGTCGCAGATACTTGGGCAAGTGCGTTCCGCACTCAGGGTTGCCAGCGAGGCGCAGTCAGCCAAAACACCATCCACACGGCTGTTCCACGCCGCCCTGCGCACCGGTAGACAAGTCCGCCAAAAGACCAACATCGGACGCAACCCGCTTTCGATTAGCTACGCAGGCGTGCGGCTCGCCCAACAAGTGCTCGGCAGCCTGTCTGACAAGCGTGCTCTGCTCATCGGCGCAGGAGAAGCCGGCAGCCTCGTTGCCCGCGCGCTACGCACCGTCGGAGTACGCGACTTACAGATTGCCAACCGCACGCTGTCCAAAGCACAAGAGCTTGCCAACTACCTCAACGGCAGAGTTGTCTCGTTCGACCGCCTTGATGATGCACTCGGCAATGCGGACATCGTAATCGCCGCCACCGACTCACCCGGCTACATCGTAACCCCACGCATGGTGTCCAACCAGCGCAGCAGCGCCTACCACACTCCCCTGTTCGCATTCGACCTTGCAATGCCCCGCGACATCGACCCCGAAGTCGCCAACATAGAGGGCGTGCAGCTGTTCAACATTGACCACCTTTCGGCAATCGCCGAAGAGAACTTGGCAGAACGCCGTCACGCCGCCGCAGACGCCGAAGCCATCATAACGGATGAAGTGTCCACTTTCATGAAGTGGTGGGACTCCCTCTATGCGCTGCCCACAGTCAAGGCTATCCGGCAGCAGGCGGAGGACATCCGTCAGCGCGAGTACGCCAAAGCCATCGAAATGCTGGACGACATCTCGCCTGAAAATCGGCGTGTGATCGAGGCGCTCACCCGCTCCATCGTCAACAAAATCTTGCACGGTCCCACCGTTACCCTGCGCGACGGCGCAACCAAATCTCAAATCCTCTCTGCCCGCGACATATTCGGCATCCGCGAGCCTGAGTAACCTAGAAGCGCACATCAGTAAGCCGGCACAGGTACTCTTAATAAACATCGGCGAATCCAGCGACGAAAGAATGCGCTTTGCCCATCCCAAAGACAAGAGCAGGATAGAGCGCAACTCTCGTGGAAGCGCCACCTCACCGAAGAACTAGATACGCAGACACTCGATTTTTTCACGCGCGATAATTGACATCGCCGCATTGCGTCTATACCATGATTCATGAATTATAGAGACGCATAAGCAGCACAGAATATCGTGTGCAAGACATTCGCCCCAATCCTGAGGAGGTGCGAAATGGCTGAATACACCAAGATCGAAGCCCCAGATTGGGCGCGCGAGACCATTCGCGGCCAGTGGACGACCCTGATGACGCCCTTCACGCCCGACGACGAGTTCGACGAGGAAGGGATGCGCACCAACATGCGCCACATCCGCTCGCTCGGCACGCAGGGCGCAGGCTGCACCTGGGGCATGGGCGAGTTCTGGAGCCTCACGCTCGAAGAGCGCCTCCGCGTGTACGATGTGGTGGCAGACGAAGCCGGCGGCGAATGGCCCATCGGCGCACATGTTACCCACACATCTTACAAGGATATGATAACCCTAGCCGCCCACGCAGAAGCGGTCGGCTTCGACCTCCTCATCGCCGCCGCACCCTACTTCGTCACCAAGACCGAAGCCCAAGTTGTGGACTGGATAAAATTGCTCGCAGACCACACCGACCTCGCAATCATGTTCTACAACTCGCCGCAGTTTGGCATCGTTGTGAGCGCACAGGGGTTGGAGCAAATCTGCGCTATCCCCAATGTGGTAGGCGTCAAAGAAGCGAGCTTCAACCCGGAACTCTCCATAGAAGCCCATCAGCTGCTGGGCAGAACCTCTATTATCAGCACACCCGACGAATGGATTATGTTCAAGGGGCGCGAGCTTGGGTTCGAGCAGCAGGTGATGTTCGCCAACACCTCCGACTGGCGCTTCGACCGTCCGGGCAAGAACTACTACAACCAGTTCATCGACAAGGCGATGCGCGGCGACCTCGATGACGACTTCTATGCCAAGCATGTCCAACCGATAAAAGCCGTTTCCGACAAGTGGTGGCAAAGCACGGTGCAAAAGGCTAACGGCGCACTGCCCGCCCCTATGTGCAAGTACTGGGGCGAAGTGATGGGCATGGCAGGCGGGCATGTCCGCCAACCGCACATCAACCTCTCGGACGAAGAGAAGGCAGAACTCAAGCGCGATGTAGAAGCCGCCCTGTCCCAAATCTAGCATCCCGAAATCACACACCCAAGAGAGGTATCAATCGCCATGATTTTGATGGTAAGCGTCCAAAATCTGGACGAGGCATTGCAGGCGCTCAAAGGCGGCGCAGACATCGTCGATGTGAAAAACCTGCAAGAAGCCCTCGTAGGCTCGGCGCACCCCCACATCGTCCGCGATGTGCGCAACGCCATCCCGCTCGAACGCCACGCCAGCGTAACGCTAGGCGTCGTCCCGAAGCAGGTGGGAACTGTCGCCATGGCCGTGTACACCGCAGGCGTTCTCCAAGCCACATCCGTCAAGGTCGGCTTTATGGATCACGAGTACGCCGCCGCTGCCGAAACCCTGCACGCCGCCCGCGAAGCCCTAGAAGGCTTCGACACCAAACTCATCGGCTCGCTGTTTGCGGACAACACCCTCTTCGGCGGACTAGAGCCGCACCACATGAACAAGCTCGCCATCGAGACCAAGTGCGACGGCTGGCTCATCGACACCCTCACCAAGGACGGGCGTAATCTCTTCGACTTCATCCGAGAGGACGAGCTGCGCGAGATGGTGTTCGAAGGCAAGGAAGCCGGCATGAGCACCGCCCTGTCCGGGCATCTGCGCATCAGCGACTTGGACGAACTGGCACGCATAAACCCCGACATAGTTGGCGTGCGCGGCGCCGCCTGCCAGAAATCCGACGACAGAACTTCCAGCGTTCACTGGGAGCCGGTCAAAGAGTTCAAGCGCCAACTAGACATGCGGCTCAGCGGCAACATCAATGTTCACGCATCTGCCAACGGCGGGGCGTCCGCTAACGGCAGCGCCAACGGCTGGGTCGTCATAGACGGCACAGGCAAGACCTGCGCCGGCATCATCGCAGCCCTCACCGAGCACATCGACAACGACAGCGAATCCTTCGTGGAAGTGCTTATCCCCGATGTGCTCAACACCTACGATGTCCTCGTGTGGGCAGAAAAGCGCAAGCACAACATCCTCACCCAGCGCAACGACTCCGCCGGCTTCGTCCGGATGCTCATCAAGCCCTAGCCCACACGCGGCAACGCAAGCAAATGCAACAGCCCCGCACTCTATGCGGTTGTGCGTCTTTGCGCACCGCGTGCCGATTAGCAGGATGCGTTTGCCGTGCCACCCTCCATGTGCTAACATGGCATCAACGGAGGCAGCAGGAGCATATATGGTCCCCGAAATCGTTCAAGGCATAGCAATCTATGTAGGGCTTGTCAGAGACATCCTGCTCCTCATCATACTAATCGCCATTCTCATCGTAGTCATCGCCACATACCGCAAAATATCGCAAAGCCTCAACGCTGCTAACCGTATCATAGAAAGTACGGAGGAGATTGTTAACACAGTGTCCGAAAACATCGTCCGCCCTGCATCATCGGGCGCAGGAATCGCATTCGGGTTGGGCAAAATCTTCGCATTCTTGCGAGGCACCAAGAAGTAGCCACCTTATTCGCCGCCAGCAAAACATCGCTCACCATCCCCCAATCATTGGGAAATCCACCTTCATTAGTCGACACACAAAACAGGTTCTAGCGCTACTCTGACCCCAAAAAAACCACTTAAGGAGACTGACATGGCAAACAACGATAGTGGCAATTCCTTCACACTAGGCTTCATTCTCGGAGCGATACTCGGGGCGCTCGTAGCCCTGCTTGTAGCCCCCAAGTCCGGCGCAGAGACCCGCGACGAGATCATGGAGCGAAGCCGATCTGCCCGCACCCGTGCGGAAGAGCTAGCAGCGCAAGCCCGTTCCCAAGCCCAAGAGCGCGCCACCGTCGGTATCGCATCCGCACGCGAGCGCATCACCCCAGCCATCGAGGATGTGCGCGAGCGCGTTAACCCCGTCATCGAGCAGGTCAGCGCACGCATGACTCGCAACCCCGACGGCACCCCCCAAAACGATGTGGACGAACACTCCAGCCCCAACAAAGCCTAGAGCACCAACCCAGCCTCATGGCTAATCACCATTGAGACGCAAGCAAACACCGCTAGTGTATACAACTAGCGGTGTTTGTGTTTGTATGGTGTTTCAGTCGCCTCAACCCAGCAGCAAATTGGCAGCTATGCACCCAGGGGGGTAAACAGGCTCACCAACCCGTTGCAGCTGCGCTCCATCTATTGCTTGCCCCGATAGCGCGGATACGACCCCAGCACTTTTAGCGTCGACACATGCCTGCCCAGCGACTCGAGCGCGTCTCGAACATCCGTATCTGCTCTATGCCCGTCTATGTCGACTAGGAACACATACTTGCCGAGGCTCTTCTTCGTCGGGCGCGACTCTATCTTGTTCAGGTTGATGCCGCGCGAAGAGAACTCTTGCAGCACCCCTACCAAACTGCCGGGTCTGTCTGTGTCGAAGCTGAAGCACAACGATGTCTTGTCCCATCCCGTAGGGTCGCTGCCTGCCTGTGCCGTAAGCACAACGAATCTGGTAGCGTTGCTATGGTTATCCTCCACATCCTCGTCCACCACATCTACGCCGTAGTTCTCCGCCGCCTGCCTGCCTGCAATCGCCAACGACGGTAACTCGCTCGCAAGCATGTTTACCACGGCGGTGGAATTGCTCAGCGAGGGCATAGGCTTGACATTCGGGAAGCGCCGATGCAAGTACTCTCTGCATTGAGCGAGCGACTGCGGATGAGAATATATTACCTGTGCATCCGCAACATTGGCGCCCGGCTTTGACAACAAACAGTGATGTATCGGCAGCACAAGTTCGCCCTTAATCTGCAAGTCGCTCTCGTGAATTAGCAGATCCACCGTGAAGGTAACCGCGCCCTCGAGACTGTTCTCGATAGGCACGATGCCTTCGTCTGCATCGCCTGCGTCCACGCAGCCAACCACCGCCGGCAGCGACGCCTGCGCCACCAGATCTGCATCGCCGTCGTATAGCTTCGCCGCCTCCTCCGAGTATGTCCCTGGAGGCCCCAAGTAAGCCAGCCGTCTTGTCATTCTCATCCCCATTTACATCGTTAGCAGAACTACCACACTCGCGGTTCCTGCGATATGTCAAGCCGCCTATGGCAAGCGACATCCGCCGCCATGCCGACCACTGACGCTACATCGCAAGGTTATCCAAAAGCCCGTCATCGCCCGCAAGCACCAGCCAATCGTTGGTGCGCAATGTGTAGTACCGCTCCGGTTTCAGCGTGATTCCCTTGCCCCGAGACACTGCCAGCACCGCCAGTCCGTTTCTGTGTGTGCCATTGATTCCCGGCAGCTCCCCTATGTTCAGCTCCGAGAATCGGCTCGGCACACGAATCTTGCTAATGCCATAGTTCGGCACAAGCTCCATGTACTCTTGCACATTCGGGTGGAACAGAGAGTGCGCCAGCCGTGCGCCCATTTCCGTCTCCACCTGCACTATCTTGTCCACACCTATCCGCTCGAGGGTGTTAGCGTGCAGTCTGTCTTCCGCGCGCGCCACGATGTAGCGCACATCCATGTCTTTCAGCATCACGCACACCATCACGCTCGCCACAAGGTTTTCGCCAATCGCCACGACCACCACATCGTAGTCGGGTATGCCCAACTCCCGCAGTATCACATCGTTGGTGGCATCGCCGACGAGCACATGCGTGGCTTTACCCATCATGTCTTGCACCTTAGCGTTGTTTATGTCCAACGCAAGCACATCGTGCCCTTGGTTATAGAGCGATCTCGCAACGCTTGACCCAAACGCCCCAAGCCCGATTACCACTACCTGTTTCTTCATCTTCTCACCCTAAACTTTTGTCTGAGAAAGCCCTATGTGTTTCCCTACCACAGTAAGGAGCCGAAAGAGCATAGAGATTGGAGTTCATCAGCCCTTGCACCATCACACACGAAACCCGTATATCGGGAAATCGCTACCCTATTGTAACTCTTTCTTGGGCATAGCGGTACAGGTCCTGTTCGGGGCTTTGCGCCATCGTCATCCCAACGGCGAGCGGCCCGAGCTTGCCCACGAACATAGACAGCACGATGAGCGCTTGCCCAAACTCCGAAAGCATCGGCGTGATACCCATGCTGAGGCCAACCGTTCCAAACGCCGATGCCGTCTCGAACATAATCGACAGCATCCCGAACCCGCGCTCGGTGATGCTCAGCAGCAGCACGACCCCAAGCGCGAACAAGCCCGAGAGTATGAATATCGCAAACGACCGCTGCACCTGTGAGCGCGGGATTTCGCGCCCGAACGCTGTTGCCTCATTCATATTTTTGACCAGTGCGATTATACCAACTATCACTACCGCAAGCGTGTTCACTTTTATGCCGCCCGCAACGGACGCCGACGCCCCCCCAATGAACATCAGCGCCGCCATGAGCAGGTTGGATGCGTCCCGTGCACCGCTCAGATTCGCAATCGTGAACCCCGCCGTCCGCCCGCTTATCGCCTGAAACACCGACGCCGTAACCTTTTCGCCCAGCGAAAGCGTTCCTATCGTAGCCGGGTTGCCGTACTCCATTGCCAAGAACCCCACTGCACCTATGAGCGTCAACACAATCGTGGCTATCAGCACGAGCTTGGTGTTCAGCGCAAGTCGCCTGAACCGCCGCACGGTTACCAAGTCTATTATCACAAAGTAGCTAATCGCCCCGATGAATATCAACCCAGCAATAATGCCCAACAAGACACCGCTGGTCCGAAACGCCAGCAGCCCGTTGTCGGTGTTGAACGCCAAAAACCCCGCTCCGTTGAACGCCGAAACCGAGTGGAAAGCCGCCTGCCAAACCGCTTCCCAAGCCGGGTATGGGTACATGTAAAAGTAAACGAACAGCGCTATGAACCCGAGCACCTGTATCCCGGTCGCAACCAGCACCACACCCACCGTAAGCCGCACAAGACTGCCCAGCTGATCTAGCATCAGATTCTCGCGCATCATAAGCCGATGTGTCAGAGACACCCGCTGCCCCACGATGATGAGCAGGAAGGTTGCGATGGTCATGAACCCTAGCCCACCGAGGTATATCAGACCCAAGATGATGACCTGCCCACTGCGCGTCCAATACGACGCCGTATCCTGCACAACAAGCCCGGTAACCGTAATGGCAGAAGTCGCCGTGAAGAGCGCAGTCATGAATGGCGTCGCCCCGTCCTCATGCTGTGTGAACGGCAACAGCAGCAGCCCCGTCCCCACCGCAATGATGGCAGCAAAGAAGTACACTATCAGCAGCGGTGTGGCGCTGAACCGCGACGAGGCGTGCGGCTTGGACACGCTAATCTCCACCGAATACGATTCCTGACCAGTATCCGGCTCGACCATCGTGCTATCAGCGCTCCTACCACGCCACACTTTTTGCAATCTTACCCAATCCCCTGTTCATTCCAGCGATATTCCGCTAGCACCCGCATCTATATATCCTCCCCCGCCCGCAAGCAACACACTTGACCCACCATCATATACCAACATGCGCTGCAAAACAGGCCGAGATTACGGACAAGCCCCGCCAAATGTTGGCAGTCCGCCGCCCATATGTCTCAAATCACAACAATTCATACCAATCGCAACCCCATTCTATTAGATATAATATACTTTCATCAACAACGCCTTAAGCCTGAAAGGAGTCAATTCCCAATGCGAGTTTTAGTTACGGGAGGAGCTGGCTTCATCGGATCGCATATCGTGGATGCTCTAGTTGCCGACGGGCACTCCGTGTTCGTGATGGACGACATGTCCGCAGGTAACCGCGCTAACCTGAACTCCAAAGCAGCCATGTACGAAACTGACATCATCGACGCACAGGCGGTCGCAGACGCATTCGCCGACGCCAAACCCGATGTGGTCAATCACCACGCCGCACAGATCAGTGTCCGCAACTCCATGTCCGACCCCGCGCACGATGCACGCATCAACATCCTCGGCTCGCTGAATGTTCTGCAAGCCTGCGTCGCCAACGGTGTACGCCGCATCATATTCCCATCCACCTGCGCCGTGTACGCCACTCCGCAGCGCCTTCCCATGCCCGAGGATCATCCGCAGCGCCCGGAGAGCATCTACGGCGCGTCAAAGCTTAGCGTGGAAACCTTCATACGCCTCTACACCGACACCTACGGCATCCGCCACAAGATATTCCGCTACGGCAATGTGTACGGCCCCCGCCAGAACCCCGGCGGCGAGGCAGGCGTGGTCGGCATCTTCACTGGCCAGCTCAGCCGTGGTGAGCAGCCCACTATATTCGGAGACGGCACGAAGACCCGCGATTACATCTATGTGCAAGACATCGTAGCCGCCAACATTGCCGCATTGACCAACAACGGCGACGATGAGACATACAATCTAGCATACGGTGTTGGCATATCCGACTATGAGATATTCGACGCTGTCCGCAGCGCAACCGGCTCTGACATGCAGCCGACATACGCCCCAGTGCGCCCGGGCGAAGCTGACGCCATCAGCATCGACCCATCCAAAGCGCAGCAAGCCTTCGAGTGGCAACCCCAAGTGCCGCTTGCGGATGGCATCGCACAAGTCGTCGCCCACTACCGCAAGACATACTCACATACGCAATAGCCAACCGCCCACACCAAACTCGCACAGACACACTCGACGCATTCTGCTACAATTCGATCTAATATCAACCCACTGACGCTGCGGCGCACATGCCATGCCAATGCCCTCAGAAACGCACTTCTCCACCGACTTGATACGACAAATCCACGACAGCCCCACAGCAGCCGTTTTCGCTGTTGCCGGCGCAGGCACGGCAGCAATATCGTGGTTGCTCGGCGTTCCCGGCGCATCCCGCACCGTCTTGGAAATCCGTGTGCCATACGCCGCGTCCGCCCTAGCCGAGTTCGTCGGCGTCGAGCCGTCGCAGTTCGTGTCTGCGGACACGGCGAAGCTGATGGCACACACCGCATACCGCCGCGCTGTGCAGCTGCGTTCAGACAACTCCCCCGTGATGGGCATCGCCTGCACCGCTACCATAGCCACAGACCGCATCAAGCGCGGCGAACACCGATGCTTCGTCGCTGCCCACACCGCTGCCGCCGTTACGATCTACGATGTAACTTTCGTGAAAGGGATGCGCGACCGCGCCGGCGAGGACGAACTCGCAAGCCTGCTGATACTGCGCGCCATCGCCGAGAGCGCCGGCTTGGGCATCGACTTCGCCTTGCCCCTAGACCAATCAGAGAAGGTTCATACGACCACCACACAGCACGCCGACCCCATCGATGCGCTGATTGCGTCCCACATCGACTGCGTACTCGTCCAGCCTGATGGCGGCATGATTCCAGACGGCAAGTTTAGCGGCGGTGTCCTCCCCGGCTCATTCAACCCGCTCCACGAAGGGCATGAGGCGCTCGCACTGACAGCCTCGCAGCTCATATGCGCCGATGTAGCCTATGAGCTTGCAATCGCTAATGTGGACAAGCCCCCGCTGCCTGCGAACGAAGTGCGCCGCCGTATATCGCAATTCCGCGGCAAGGCGAGCGTGGTGCTGACGCGAGAGCCGGTGTTCGTGGACAAAGCAAGCCTACTGCCCGGCTGCGTGTTCGTCATCGGAGCGGACACCGCCATCCGACTGATAGACCCGCGCTACTACGATGGCAGCAATGCCAAGATGCTGTTGGCGCTAGACAGTATGCGCCGCCAAGGCTGCCGTTTCCTCGTCGCCGGTCGCACCGACGGCAGCACTTTTCGCACGCTCGCCGATGTGGGCATCCCAGCAGACTTTGCCGACATGTTCACCGCCATCCCCGAAGCCGCCTTTCGCAGCGATGTGTCCTCGACAGGCATCCGACAAGCAGCCCGTACGGGATCTCCATGACCACATTCCAAGACCTGCGCGACTTCATCCATTTCCTCGAAGAACGGGACGAACTGCGCCGCATAGAAGCGCCCGTTAGCTCCAAGATGGAGCTAACCGAAATCGCAAGCCGCGTCATTGCGGAAGGCGGGCCAGCGCTTCTCTTTGAGAATGTGGATGGCGGCGACATCCCCGTGCTAATCAACATTTTCGGCACACATCAGCGCGTGGCGTGGGCGTTGGGCGTCGACCACATCGACAAACTTACGGCGCGCGTACGCAAGCTGCTAGGCTTGGCGCAGGGACCACCATCCGGCATCGGCAACAAGATCCGGCTACTAGGGGAACTCGCCGGCATCGCACGCAGCCAACCCAAGCTCACCAGACGCGCACCCTGCCAAGATGTGGTGCTGACCGGCGACGAAGCCGATGTGAACCGCATCCCCACACTGCAATGCTGGCCGCTCGACGGGGGACGATACATAACGCTGCCGCTCGTCATATCCCGCGACCCCGAGACAGGCAGGCGCAATGTGGGCACTTACCGCATGCAAGTCTTCGATGGGCGCACAATGGGCATGCATTGGCAATCGCACAAGGTGGGCGCGCGCCACTACCGCAGCGGCGAAGCAGCGCAAATGGAGCGCTTGGAGGTCGCTGTTGCGCTAGGCGGCGACCCCACAACCATATGGAGCGGCTCTATGCCCTTGCCGCCCGATATGGACGAAATTGCCGTCTCCGGCATCATTCGCAGCAAAGCTGTGGAGATGGTTAAGTGCAAGACCATCGACCTAGAAGTGCCCGCCCATGCCGAGTTCGTCCTCGAGGGCTATGTCATCCCCGGCGAACTTCGTCCTGAGGGCCCGTTTGGAGACCACACCGGCTACTACTCCCTGCCCGAAGACTACCCTGTGTTCCACCTGACGGCAATCACTCACCGCCGCAACCCCATATATCCGACTACTTTCGTAGGCGTGCCACCGAAAGAAGACTTCTTCATGGGCAAGGCGAGCGAGCGCATAATGCTGCCCGCACTCCAAGCCACCCTCCCAGAAGTCGTGGACATAAACATGCCTGCCGAGGGCATCTTCCACAACCTGCTCCTCGTGTCTATCAAGAAAGAATACCCCGGACACGCCCGCAAGGTGATGAACGCACTTTGGGGGCTGGGCTTGATGATGCTCACGAAGACCATCATCGTCGTCGACCACTATGTGGATGTGCAAAACCCATCCGAGGTGGCGTGGCGCGTTACCGCCAACCTCGACCCTGCCAACGACATCGTGTTTTCCGAAGGCCCGATAGATGACCTCGACCACGCAAGCGCAATCCCGCGCTACGGCAGCAAGGTTGGCATCGACGCCACCGCAAAGGGACGCCTAGACGGGCGCACGCGCGACTGGCCCCCCGACATCGTGATGAGCGACGACATCAAGCGCCTCGTCGACCGCAGGTGGCAGGAGTACGGCATATGAGCCTAGCCGCAATCCCGATTTCAGTCGGCAGAAAGACCGCCCTGTTCTTGGACGCCATCAAGTTCCACGAGAGCATCTTCGCCCTGCCGTTCGCATACACTGGCATGATATTGGCGGCAGGCGGCTTGCCGACGCTCTGGCAGTTCGTATGGATTACCCTCGCAATGGTCGGCGCGCGCACCGTCGGAATGGCAGCGAACCGCATCATCGACCGCCACATAGACGCCCAAAACCCCCGAAACGCTGCGCGCCACCTGCCCGCAGGCATCCTCGCCGTGCGTGATATGACCCTGCTCACCGTCGCGGCGCTCGCCCTGTTCCTGCTTGCCGCATACATGCTCAACCCCCTAGCATTCGCACTCGCACCCGTCGCCGCAGCATACCTCGTCTTCTACCCATACACGAAACGCTTCACATGGACTTCCAACCTGCTGCTGGGCTGGGCGCTCGCCATCGCCCCCACCGGAGCGTGGGTCGGCGTAACCGGCAGCCTAGCATGGCAACCCGTGCTGCTATCGCTCGCCGTGGCGCTGTGGGCGGGCAGTTTCGACATCCTGTACCATACGCAAGACTACGATTTCCAACACAAAGCCGGGCTGCACTCAGTCGCGAGCCGCTTCGGTGTCATGGCGGCGTTTTGGTGGGCACGCATATTGGACTGCCTAGCACTAGGCGCCTTGATAGCACTAGGCGTTTGGATGGAGCTGAACTGGCTCTACTACATAGGTCTTGCGCTGGCGGCGGGCTTCCTCATCTACAAGCATAGGCTGGTATCCCCGCACGACCTCTCAAAGCTAGGGATGGCGTTCTTTCGCATCAACGCCTATGTGTCCACCGCCATACTCGTCGCAACGCTGGCAGCAGTCCTGATATGATGGATGATGAACCCTAGCCGTATCCGCTGTGAAGCAATGAATCACTCCAAGAAAGCGACAATCCAAAGCCGCCCATTGGGAGCGAAACGATGCAAGACAACACTCCAAATAACCCAGTCATCGTGGGCATTACGGGCGCAAGCGGCTCTGTCATCGCCAGTGCGCTCATCGATGAACTGCTGCATAGGCATGTCCCTGTGGCCGCAAGCGCATCCGGAGCGGCACGCATGGTGTGGCAAGAAGAGATGTCCCACTCATTCGGCGACGCTATGGAACGCTGGCAAGACGCCGGCGACTTTGCCTACTATGCGCCCGGCGAACTAGGCGCGCCCATCGCAAGCGGCACATTCCCCGCGCAGGGCATGGCTATCGTCCCGTGCAGCATGACCACCGCCGCCGCCATCGCGCACGGCTTGTCTGACAACCTCATCCGCCGCGCCGCCGATGTGTGCATCAAAGAGCGCCGTCCCCTGACGATAGTCCCGCGCGAAACCCCTCTGAACGCCATCCACCTAGAAAACCTAGCCGCCCTTTCCCGTTTGGGCATAACAGTTCTGCCGCCGGAACCGCCCTTCTACCTCAAACCGCAATCCCTCGACGATGTTGTGGCGTTCATCGTCCAGCGCACAATCGCAAGCCTCAACATCACCCAATCCCTGCCCGACGATATGCAGTACCGAGGCCCCACAGGGCGGCGAACAAGCCGATAAACCCGCGCGGTATTCTCGACCAGCAGCAAAGATAATTCAGGAACTGCAACTGTGATTGAGAATCCCCCGAGAACGGCACTGTTGCTTTACTCTTGCCAAACCTACTAAAATCTTACCGTCGCATAACTCACAACACAGGAGCCGCAACTCTATGATTTCGTCGCAAGACGCCGCAACCGCCATCAGCCGCGAGCGCAACGACGCCATCGTCGTTACCACAATGACGCCCAATCGATACTGGGACAATGCGAGCGAAGACCAAACGCTCGACCTGCCCATCTTCGGCGCAATGGGCAAGGCGTCTTCTGTGGCACTCGGGCTTGCCATCGCACAACCGCACAAGAAGGTCATCGTGCTGGATGGCGACGGCTCCCTGTTGATGAACCTCGGCAGCCTCGTAACCATAGCAGACCAAGAGCCGCAAAACCTAGTCCACTTCGTCTTCGAGGACGGGGTGTACTTTACAACCGGAGCACAGCCCATCCCCGGCGCCGGCAAGTTCAACCTAGCCGGAATGGCACGCGAAGCCGGCTACAACGCCAGTTACGAGTTCGATGACCTAGAAGACTTGGCAAGCGAGCTGCCGAACATAATGAGCCAAACTGGCCCCATTTTTGTCTGCCTCAAAGTGGTGCACGACGAGGCGCCTCCGTTCTACATGGGCAGCACCAGCGAAGCCATGCGCCGCCTCGCCGCAACACTGAAAGACTAGCCGATGTACGACTTCCATACGCACACCTTCCTCAGCGACGGCGTCCTAGCCCCAACCGAACTCATACGCCGCGCCATCCATAATGGCTATCGTGCGATGGCAGTAACAGACCATGTAGGCCCGGGCAACCTAGAATTCGTGGTCAAGACGCTCGTGAAAGACTGCGCCGCCGCCTCCAAACGCTGGGACATCCTCGCCCTGCCCGGCGTGGAGATAACCTATGCCCCGATAGACGACATAGACGCAATAGCGCGCGACGCGAGAGCGCTCGGCGCAAAGATGATCAATGTACACGGCGAAACGGTGGTGGAGCCGGTGGAACCGGGCACAAACCGTGCTGCCCTCAGCTCCGACCATGTGGATGTGCTGGCGCACCCGGGTCTAATCACCATGGAAGAGGCGCTGATGGCGGCACAGCGCGGCATCTACCTCGAGGTTTCTGCCCGCAAGGGGCACGGCTTTGCGAACGGCCATGTGGTGCGGATGGCTAAAGCCGCCAGCGCCCGCATCATCCTAGACTCCGACGCGCACGCACCCGAAGACCTGCTCACCCCAGACTTTGCGATGAAGGTGGCGTTGGGTGCCGGCTTGGACACCGCCACAGCCAAAGCCCTCTTGGAACAAGCCCCGCTAGACCTGCTCAAGAAAATAGGTGTGCAGTACCCCCAGCCCTAGCACGCAAGCAGCACTCTTCTGTTCGTCCCTTAGCTAACGCATGCGAAATGTACGCACCGCGTGAACACACGCCTGTGCGCGACGCAGCCGTTTCTACACAAGAAGAGCGTTCCCAGTGCGACATTAACCCACCCCGCAAGTGGTGGACATGCGTCGATGAGAACGCCCTTTTTTCTTTGCAATCGGTCAATCCCACACCTGAGCGGCACGGGACAAGCGCCTAGTCCGGCAGCACGATGGATTCCGGATCCTCCCCGTTCGCCACCTTCGCCGTGTTGTACGCCGCAAACGCCCGGCTGCGCTCTCCCGACTCCTGCGTGAACGACGCCAAGTGCGGCGTAATCAGCACATTGTCGTATTGGAACAGAGGGTTATCTGTGGGGGTAGGCTCTTCTTCGAGCACATCCAAGCCCGCAGCCATGATCTTATTTTCTTCGATCGCCCGCACCAACGCCGCCTCGTCCACAACCGGGCCTCGACACGCATTTATCAACACCGCCGTCGGCTTCATCATGTCAAACTCGCGGTCGCTGATGAGCTTCGTGGTCGAGCCGTTCAACGGCACATGCAGCGAGATGATGTCCGCAGTCTGCAACAGCTCGTCCAAGGACACCCGCGTTGCATTCAGTTCCTGCTCCAACTCCGTCGGGATGGTAACCGTGTCGTAGTAGATGATCTCGCACTCCCAGCCCCTCAGCCGACGCGCCACATTCGAGCCGATGCGCCCAAGCCCGACGATGCCCACCGTCTTCCCCGCAATCTCGTGCGCCTGCGAAAACCAGTCGTTGCGTATGCCGCCCATCCATTCGCCCGCTTTGACAGCGTTGAACTGCAGCTGCATCTTGCGGAACACGCTCACGAGCAGGGTTATCGTATGTTCCGCGACTGAGATTGCGTTGCCTCCGCCGTTGTTCGCAACCCGAATGCCAAGCTCGCCCAGCGTCTGCTTGTCAATCATATCCGTGCCTGCGCTGGTAGTTTGCACCAATCGCACGCTGGGCGTCAGCCGAGCAAGCTCCACCGGATACGCGCTCGGCGACAGGATTACCGCCGCCACGCCCTCCAGATCTGCCGCCTGATCCTCTATCGACTGGGTGTTATCCACCCACTTTATCTCCACCCCATCGGGCAGGTTACCCGCAAACGAATCCAGCAGGCTGTCGTCCGCCGAAAGGTACGCTATCTGTGCCGCCATGAAATCCCCCTAAAATGCTTTATGCCTAATCCTAGTATCTAATCAACGCAATTCCCATAGAAATCACCTCACGATTATATTCAACTATTCCCTGTAAAGGCAACCTAAACCCACATCCGCCCGTGTTATAATCCCAAACTGACAATCCGTAGACTGAAATCACCCCGCTGAAACATTTTGACGAACTCCCACATGCCCGAAAAAGCCCTAAGCGGCGTCCGCGTCCTAGACCTCACGCACCATGTAGCAGGCCCGTACTGCACGAAGCTTCTTGCCGACTTCGGGGCGGATGTGGTCAAGATCGAGCGCCCTGATGGAGACATCGCCCGCAGCATGCCCCCCTTCGCGGACGACCATCCTCACCCGGACAAGAGCCTACTCTTCGCATACCTCAACACATCCAAACAGAGCGTAACGCTCAACCTCAAAACCGCCACCGGCAAGCGTCTGTTGGAACGCCTCGCCGCAGACGCCCACATTGTTGTGGAGAACTTTGCCCCACGCGTCTTGCACTCGCTGGGATTAGACTACGCCCGCCTGAGCGCCCTGAACCCCACCCTCGTCATGGTGTCCATTTCCAACTTCGGACAGACCGGCCCATACCGTAACTACAAGGCAGCGGACATCGTGCATTACGCACTCGGTGGCTTGCAGTACATATTCGGTGCGTCCGACCGCGCCCCGCTCAAGCACGCCCTGCGCCAAACTCAATTCAAGGCAGGCACAAACGCCGCCACCGCAGCGCTAATCGGATGGTATCATCGGCAGTTCAACGGCGAGGGACAGCACATCGACATATCCATCCAAGAGTGTGTCGCTTCCGCATTGCGCGATACCACATCGCTCTACACATATGCTGGCAGTATCCGCCAGCGCCAGACCGCCTACAGCGGCGATATGCCGCGCAGCCCCGTGCCCACAGCCGACGGCTACATCGTTCCCATACACTTCGGCGGCGCTGTGGACTGGGACGCGCTGTCCAAATTCATCGGAGCGCCAGCACTGCAAGACGATAGGTTCGCCACAGCGCAGAGCCGCGCCGCCAATGCGCAAGCCCTACAAGAGGCGTTGGAGGACGGCATGCGAAGATGGCGCAAGTTCGACCTGATGCGCGAGGCGCACAAGCGACGGGGACACATCTACGGCGTCGTCCACAGCCCAGCTGAAGTCTTGGAAAGCGAGCAGTACATCGCTCGAGGCTACTTCGCACAGATACAACACCCCGTATTCGGCGCTGCCACATACCCGGGCGCACCCTTCATGATGAGCGAAACCCCGTGGCAACCGCACGCCCCTGCGCCAACGCTCGGGCAGCACAGCAAAGCCATATTGTGCGACAGACTCGGGCTTTCCAATATTGAGCTAAACCGCCTAAATGCCATAGGAGTGATCTAGCATGCGCCTGCCGCTTGAAGGCGTCCGCATCGTAGAGTTCGGGCAGCTTATCGCCATACCATACGCCCTCAAACTGCTGGGCGACATGGGCGCACAGATCATCCGCGTCGAATCCCACAAGCGCCTAGACAACTATCGCACCCACTCGCTCTACGAGAACAGCGCCGATGGTCGACATTGGGACCGCGCCGCCAACTTCTATGAGCAGAACCGCAACAAGCTCAGCCTGACGCTGGATTTGATTAACCCCGCATGTCTAGATGCCTTGCGCGAACTCGTCGCCATCAGCGACATCTTCGCAGAAAACTTCACCCCTCGCGTGATGCGAAACTTCCAACTAGAGTACGCCAACCTGCGACAAATCAAGCCCGACATCATCATGGTATCGTCCACAGGCTACGGTTATACCGGACCCTGGGCAGACTACGGCGCAATCGGCTACACCACAGAAGCCACATCGGGGCTGGCTCACATCACTGGTTACAATGACCATCATCCTGCATTGCCCGAAATCCCCTACGCCGACTACACAGCCGCCGAGCACACCGCATTCGCAATAATGGCTGCACTCGCCCACCGTGCACGCACTGGCAGGGGCCAGTTCATCGACATATCCCAGTCCGAAACCCTAACCTCCACCATTCCCGAAGCTATTATGGATTACACTGTCAACGGGCGCACCATCGAGCGCATCGGTAACCAAGACGCCTCCATGTCCCCGCACGGCACATACCCCTGCGCCGGCAAAGACCGCTGGCTGTCCATCGCCGTGAGCAACAACAACCAGTGGCGTGCCCTCTGCCAGACATTGACGGAAATGCTGGACGCCGCAGGCATCGACTCAACGCATGTCCGCACACTAGCGCAAGACGAAAGATATACGGACGCCCTCTCTCGATGGAAGCTTCGCAACACTCTCGACGAGATCATCGGCGCAGCAACTGCGCACTGCGACCAGTACGCCCTGATGACTGCGCTACAAGCCAATGGCGTCCCTTCCGGCGCAGTCTTGGACGGCGAGCAGCTTCTGTTTGACCCGCACTTGAAAGCGCGCGGCTTCTATGAAGTCGCCGAGCACGATCCGATTACCGGCATCCCGCCACTCCCGTATGCCAGCCGGCCGTGGAAGTTCTCACGCACTCCCGGCGGCTTACGAACCGCAGCGCCCACACTCGGCAGGCACAACCGCTCGCTGCTTTGCGACCTGATGGGCATCCCATCCGCGCAGGTGGACACCCTAGAAGCAAGCGGCGCAATCGGCACTGCGCCTCCTAACCCTCGTCCACCACACATCACACCCGTTGCCGAGCAACAGCGGCGAGGCCAAATCATTCGCAACGACCCCGAACACCGCGAGCGCCTCAACAAGCACTACCCCACGAAATAGGTTTGCAAGCCAACTGTACGCATATTCAAGCAATCATTCCCCGTCAGGATGGCATTCCATCATAGAAGCGGTTACCACTGACACGCCCAATATATCTCATTCGATTGAAAATCCCTTACGCAGGTCGTCCTTGACCATCCCGCTTGTGTAATGATACGATTGGGATCCAAGTAGCAACGCCTCATATTTAGCCGCAACCTCCCGGAGGTGTGAATTGACAACTACACCACTTATCGAAGTGTCTGAACTGGCTTCGCAGAAGCTGGAAGAGATTTTGAACGAACAGGGCGAACAGGGCGCGCTTCTCCGCATGATGGTCGTGCCCGGCCCGCACGGCAGCTTCCAATACATGCTAGGCATGGAGCGCGAAGCCAAAGACGAAGACTTCGTCATCGAGGCCCCCGGCGTCCAAGTCCTAGTCGACCCCGAAAGCGCTCCCCTCGTCGAGGGTGCGCAAATCGACTATGTTGACGGGCTAATGCGAAGCGGCTTCGTCATCAGCAACCCCAACTTCGCAGTCGGCGGAGGCGGTGGTGGCGGCTGCGGATGTGGTGGCGGCGGCGGTGGATGTGGCGGAGGCGGTGGTGGATGCGCTTGCGGTGGTGGAGGCTGTGGCGGCCATTAAGCCATCACTGAACACCCACATCTAGTAGCTCTAACCTGACCTGTTGCGCGGCGGGGCGACGCTTTCGCTCCCCGCGCTTTTGCTTGCAAATCCGGACAGCCCTTCCCAACCCAATCTGCCCACAGACGACCGACGCTAGCCGCAAGCTAAAAGTACCCCACTGACCGCCTCTAAATGCTCTTTCACGAACTCGACCGCCTTCTAAACGACCCTATCGCAGCGCTCATCAACATCGGAGCGTTCGCCATAGCTCTCATCGTTGGCATCAGCGTCCACGAGTTCAGCCACGCATGGTCTGCCAATCAGTTGGGCGACCATACCGCCCGCTCGCAAGGCAGGCTTACCCTCAACCCACTCCGCCACTTAGACCCAGTAGGCACGCTGCTAATCGTGTTCGCCGGCTTCGGATGGGGCAGACCAACGCCAGTGAACCCCGCATACCTCCGCATCGGTCCCAAAGCGGGCATGGCACTCGTCGCCATAGCTGGCCCAGTGTCCAACATCATTATCGCGGCGCTTGCGGCACTCCCCGTGCGAATGGGCACACTCTCCCTTTCCGGCGGTGGCATCGATGTGCTGATAATCCAGGCTCTCATACTCTGGAACTTGGTGCTCGCCGTGTTCAACCTGCTGCCCATTGCGCCGCTCGACGGCTTCAAAGTCATGCTGGGCATCTTGCCGCGTGCGCTCGCCGAACCCTTCGCCCGCACCGAACGCTTCGGCATCGTCATCCTGCTCGTCCTAGTCCTCGCGGACACATTCCTCGGCACCGGCATCCTATCGCGCATCCTGTTCCCCGCCATCTTGGGCTTGAGCAGGCTACTGCTGGGATAAGCATACTGCGCTTGCTCTCATCTGAATAATATCGCAATATGCCCCATACCAAAGCGGCAAAGATGCGAATCACACATCACACGAACCTCGACGCTACCCTTTCGTCCATTCCACCGATTTACTTCTTGATGCATAGAGAAGGCGAACTCGCCTAACAACGGCGCGGCGGCGATTTGTGATACACTCATATCCAGCAACGCAAGCGGCGACGCACCCACAAAGTTTGCTCTCGACTTACGATGGAACCGCATTCTTAGGAGGCCTGCTTTGGAGCGCATATCTATCATCGGCACAGGCGTCATCGGCGTATCCATGGGGTTGGCTCTGAAAAGCTCTAATCTTCGCAACACCGAGATCATCGGCAGTTCCAACGACCGCGAGGCGCTGAAAATCGGCGAGAAAATCGGCGCATACGACGACACCACAGGGAACCTGCGCTCCGCCGTGCAAGGCGCACAGATGGTTTTCCTAGATGCGCCCTTCACGGAAACGCGTGAACTAATCGACGCCATAGCCCCCATCGTCGAGGACGATTGCATCATCACCGACACCTGCTCTGCTAAAGTCAAGGCGCTAGGATGGGCGGACGAACTGCTGCCTCGCAGTGCGGATTTCGTCGGCGGACGCCCCCTCGTCCGAAAGGTCTTCACCGGCTTGGAAGACGCATCAGCAGACCTGTTCCAAGGCATCCAATACTGCATCACGCCCGCCAACTCTGCCAACGAGTCTGCCGTCAAGACCGTGGTCAGCATGGTAGAGCTAGTAGGCGCAAAGCCACTGTTCCTAGACCCGCACGAACACGACAGCTACGCCGTCGCGATGGAAGTGCTGCCGACCGTGCTGTCGTCTGCGTTCGTAACCACCGCCGCCGGCAGCGATTCTTGGCGCGAGATGCACCAACTCGCCGCCGCCACATTCGCCGACTACTCTCGGCTTGCGTCCGAAGACCCCATCGACAACGAAAGCGCCTGCTACTCCAATCCCAATGTGCTCGTCCACTGGATAGACATGTTCATCACCGAGCTTTACGACTATCGGAACAAGATAAAAGATGCGGATGATGACCTCATCGAGAGCTTCATCAGCGCTTGGGAGAACCGCGCCCGATGGGAAGCCGGCGTAGTGGTCAGCGAAGAAAACCCCAACCGCCTGCCGACTGCCAGCGAATCTATGGCGACTGCATTCTTGGGCGAGCGCCTGCTCCGCCGCTATCAGCAAGCCACCAGCGGGAACAAGGAAAAATCCTGGACATACAAGCGCTAACCCTGACTCGGTGCAATCCACCCTTGTTGACTGCAATTCCAGCGCTATGCATCCCGAACACGACCAGCAGCATCCACAGCCAAGCCCGGTTCGCTCTGCAACCGCCGCCACACGCCCGGTACTGTTAGTCTTGACCGGCCCGTCCGGCGTGGGCAAAGACCTGCTGCTATCCCATCTTGGCGCATCAGAGGCGCAGCGGCATTTCACCATCACCGCCACCACGCGCGCCAAACGCATCGGAGAGCGAGACGGCGTCCACTACCACTTCGTCGGCAAGCGGCACTTCGAGGCTATGATAAAGCGCAGTGAGCTGCTCGAGTGGGCAGTCGTGTACGGCAACTACTACGGCGTCCCCAAGGCGCAGGTAGAGGAAGCGCTGGCAGCCGGCAAGGATGTGATAATCAAGGCAGATGTGCAGGGCGCCCAGACCATCAAGCGCCTAGCACCCGACGCCGTCGTAGTCTTCCTTGCGCCCCCGAGCTTGGACGAACTTCGCCGCAGACTGACAGGACGCAAATCCGAATCAGACGACGCTCTCGCCTTGCGCCTAAAACAGGCGGCACAAGAGATGAGCATAGCGTCCGACTTCGACCACATCGTAATCCACCACACTGATGCCACGCCCGCCGCCGCCGCTGAAGTAGAGCGCATCATCGCCGCTCACCGCATCAAATCATAGCGAGCGGCTATTCTGCTATTGGCAGCCCTCTCAAATCCGCCATTCCCTTGGGAACGGGAATTCCGCAATCCTTCCGCCCTCAGATTGGGAACAAAACCTAGTCTGCCTGCAGCCGTCTAATCATATCCTTGAGAACCTCTTCGTCCTCACCTGACCTGACGGGTATGGAGAAGCTGAGAGACGATGCGAACGGCCCATAGGTCGCCTTTATCTTGTCCACAATGCCGTCGTATGTGTCCACGATGGCGAATTCGTCCAGCATCTCGTCCGTAATCTCGGCGCCCATTTCCGACCACTTGCCGTCCACGCTCATACGATACAGCTTCTGTGCCGTATCGTTCCAGCCGTGAGCGTTCATCACCGGGGCGTAGCTCCTCGTGGACGCATAGAAGCTGATGGCGTTCTTCACCTCTTGTCGGCTCTTTTGGATGTGCTCCTCATCCGGTCCCGTGATGATGTAGCCGCCGCCGTTGATGTCGATGTCTGCGAGCGACCTGCCCGCGCGCTCAGCGCCTATCTTCAGGTTCGGCATCACCACTTCGCGGATGTACTTGAATGTGCCGAACGAGTGCAGAAGCACGCCGTCGCACACCTCACCCGCCGTTTGCAGCATCCGCTCGTTCACCGCGGCTATGTATATCTTGATGTCGGGGTGCTCGATAGGGTCGGGTGTGAAAAACGGCGGCATCAGGTTGAAGTTATAGAAATCACCGGCGAAGTTCACTCTCTCGCCGTTCTGCCAGCTCGCCCACACGCTCCGCAGCGCCATGATGTACTCGCGCATCCGCGCCGCCGGCCTGCCCCAGGGCATGTTGAACCGCCGCACGATGTGTCCGCGAACCTGACTGCCCATCCCCAGCTGAAACCGCCCGCCCGACAGCGACTGCAAGTCCCAAGCGATGTACGCCGTGTCCATCGGGCTGCGCGCAAACGCCAGCGCTATGGATGTCCGTACCGCCGCGCGCTCCGTATGCTCACACGCCAACGCCGCCGTAACAAACGGACTGTGTTTCGTCTCACTTGTGGCGAAGAAATCATACCCCAACTCTTCCGCCTTGCGCGCACGCTGTGGGACATCTCCCACCACCCCACCCTGCATTCCGGTGCCGACCCTCATATTCATCCTCCGATGTCTGCTCAAAATCAAACAGCGCCTATTCTATCAGAGCCGCTCCCATCGCGCATACGCCTGCACACGCCCGCAACACAAAACCACTTACTCGCAGGCGGGCAAATATGATAGCCGATGCGTTATAATTCCATCATCACATTCAACACAGGAGCGAACCATGACCGACCAAATCGGCCTCTTCGATGCGATGCACACTCAGAGAGCCATACGATACTTCAAAACCGACTCCGTGCCGCAAGAGATGATAACCAAGATTTTGGAAGCGGCATCAAAAGCGCCCAGCGGCACAAACCGTCAGTTGTGGCACTTCGTAGTCGTGCAGGACGATGCTCTGCGCGCGCAGCTTGCCGAGATATACCGCCGCGCGGGCAGAAATGCCCTGCCCAACCTCCAGTGGCTTCAAGACGCCAACCCGCGCATACTGCGATCTGCGACACACCTCATAGAGCACCTAGACGATGCGCCGGTGCTACTGCTCGCCTGCATCGAACACGGCGGCTCCACCAACCTTGTAACCGGCTCATCCGTATACCCGGCTGTGCAGAACATCCTGCTCGCTGCACGCGGGCTTGGGCTTGGCAGCGTGCTGACCACATTCCACAAGCAGTACGAAGATGAGGTCAAGACTCTGCTGAACATCCCCGACAATGTGGAAACCGCAGCCCTGCTGCCCATCGGATACCCTGCAGACGGCGTGCGCTACGGACCCACCCGCCGCAAGCCGCTCGACACCGTAACCCACTGGGACGACCGCTGGGACACAGCGCCCTGATGCGCTAACTAACAACCTGCGCCACTCTCACATCTCTCATATTAAGGAGACGCAATGAGCTACGAGTTCATCACTTACGAAAAGAAGGGCCGTCTGGCATATGTAACCATCAACCGCCCGGAGCGGCTGAACGCCTTGCACCCGCCTGCCAACGCAGAACTTTACGACGCCTTCAGCGACTTTCGCGACGACCCGGATGTCTGGGTGGCTATCATCACCGGCACCGGAGACCGCGCCTTCAGCGCCGGCAACGATCTGAAGTACACAGCGGAGCGCGGCAGGCGCGACCGTTCGCGCGAAATCGCCCGCTTCGGCGGCATCACCTCCAACTTCGAGTGCTGGAAGCCCATCATCGCCGCCGTCAACGGCTATGCGCTAGGCGGGGGCTTGGAGCTTGCTCTTGCCTGCGACATCATCATCGCAGCCGACCACGCCCAAGTCGGGCTGCCCGAGCCGCGCGTTGGTCTCATCGCAGGAGCGGGCGGCGTCCACAGGCTGCCACGCCACATACCCTTCAAAATCGCCATGGGCATGATGCTCACCGCGCGCCGCATATCCGTGCAGGAAGCACACCGCCTCGGCCTCATCAACGAGGTCGTCCCGCTCAACGATCTGATGCCCACCGCAGAACGATGGGCGAACGAAATCTTGGAGGTCGCCCCGCTCTCCGCGCGCGCAACCAAGCAGATGTCCACGCTAGGCTTGGACTGGCCACTGGAAGTATCCCTCAACCGCACCTTCACTGAGCAGGTAAAAGCCTCTACATCCGACGACTTCGTCGAAGGCCCCAAGGCGTTCGCAGAAAAGCGCAAGCCCAACTGGAAAGGCGCATAACCCCACCGGCGCCGCGAGATAACCGCCCTTCTATACCCAATCGGGAAGGTCAGAGAGCCTTTCTTCATTGGAGCACGAACAGGTAGAGCACTCTCATGGCGCAGCGGCTCATCCATGCGCTTGCAACCTAAATCAGACTTACACCTCGGAGTAACCTAATGGATAACACGGACAACAGATCCAACGCAGTGCTGCTGCCCACAAACATAAAGCCGACCAATTACCAGATTACGCTTGAGCCGAACTTCGACGACTTCACATTCACGGGCAGAGAATCCGTGCGGATAGAAGTTCTGTCCCCGACCAGCACCGTTACACTCAACTCCATCGAGATTGAGATACACTCTTGTGCTGCAACGTCCAACGGCGGCGCAACACAATCGGCGCAAGGCATTTCATTCAACGAACAGGCAGAGACCGCCACATTCGAATTCGCAGAAGAGCTGCCCGCTGGCAACGCCGTTCTCGATCTGACATTCACGGGCACGCTCAATGACAAGCTCCGCGGCTTCTATCGCAGCAGCTACACCGACATCGACGGCAACGAGCAGCACATGGCGACGACCCAACTCGAGGCGACCGACGCCCGTCGAGCGTTCCCTTGCTGGGACGAGCCAGCACTCAAAGCCGTCTTTGAACTCACGCTCGTAGTGCCGTCCGAGCTTACCGCTGTGTCCAACATGCCCGTCGCCAGCGAAACCGAGTTGCGACCCGGCGTCAAGTCGGTTGCCTACGAACCCACACCCATCATGTCCACATACCTGCTCGCCTTCATAATCGGCGATTTGACGCACATCGAGCAGGTCGGCGACAACGACACCCTCATCCGCGTATTCACCACACGCGGGCGCGAAGCGCAGGGCAAGTTCGCCTTGGAAACCTCCGTCCGCCTGCTGAAATACTTCAACGACTACTTCGGCATCCCCTACCCACTGCCTAAACTCGACCACTTCGCCATACCCGATTTCGCAGCCGGCGCTATGGAAAACTGGGGCGCAATAACCTACCGCGAAACCGCCCTGCTCGTGGACGAAGCGAACACATCCGCCGGAACGCGCCAGATAGTCGCAGGCATCATCGCTCACGAAATGGCGCATATGTGGTTCGGCGACCTCGTAACGATGGCGTGGTGGAACGACCTTTGGCTGAACGAGAGCTTCGCCAGCTGGATGGGCGACAAGGCGACCGACAGCCTGTTCCCCGACTGGGAAGTATGGACGCAGTTCGTCTCAAGCGACACAAATCGCGCCCTCAGCCTAGACGGTCTTCGCAACTCGCATCCCATCGAGCAGGAAGTGAACAACCCCGCCCAGATTGGCGAGCTGTTCGACGCTATTAGCTACAGCAAGGGCGCATCCGTGCTGCGCATGCTGGAAAGCTTCCTCGGCGCAGAGACCTTCCGTCAGGGGCTGCACGGCTATCTCACCAAGCACCAGTACGCCAACGCCGAACGGCTGGACCTTTGGAACGCCCTCGGAGAGGCGTCCGGCAAGCCCGTCGCCGACATAATGGACACTTGGGTGATGCAGACCGGATACCCAGTGCTGGATGTGGGCATCGAACGCAGCGAGGGCAGCATTAGCCTGCACATGGCGCAGCGCCGCTTCCTATACGATGCCATCACGAACAGCGGTAACGCAGACGAAACCCTCTGGAAGATACCCATCGGTGTGTACACTGGCAAAGGCGCTGAAATCTCCAGCGCGCTGATGGATTCGCGGGTGCTGGCGTGGGATGTCCCAGACCCCGAAGCAGACGCCGCAGAATGGACAAAACTCAACCCCGAACAGACCGGCTTCTACCGCGTCAAGTACTCTAGCGCAGACCTGCAGCGGCTTGCCGCACCTATCAGCAATCAGGCGCTACCCGCTTCCGACAGGCTGGGTATACAGAACGACGCCTTTGCCCTCAGCCGCGCCGGCATCATCCCTGCAACCGACTTTCTCACCATAGCCGAAGCCTATCACAATGAGGATAACGCCCCTGTCTGCGCCGACCTGTCCACTAACCTCGCCGGCCTCGATAACTTGCTGTCGGACGAAGCCTTCTACGCCAACTTCCAAGCGTTCTCGCGCAGCATCTTTCGGCAGACTGCCACACGGGTAGGATGGGATGCCAAGCCGGACGAAACCCATACGGACGCCCTGCTCCGCAGCACCCTGCTGAACCATATGGGCAGCTGCGACGATGATGATGTGCTGCGGGAAGCCGCCGCTCGGTTCGTCGCCTACGCCGAAGACCCCGCAAATGTTAGCCCCGACATTCGTGGCATAGCGTTCCGCTTCGCCGCCAAGCGAGGAGGACGCTCCGAATACGACCAAATGTGGGAACTACGCCGCCAAACCCCGCTGCAAGAGGAGAAAGTGCGTTTCCTGTATGGGCTATCGGGCTTCGACGACCAAGCGCTGCTGGGCGAAACATTAGAGCGCTCGCTAGGCGATGAAGTGCGCGTCCACGACAGCGTAAGCGTGCTGACACTCGTGGCGGGTAACCGTCATGGGCGCGACCTCGCATGGCAGTTCCTCAAAGACAACTGGGCGGAGTTCGACAGGCGCTACGGCGAAGGCGGTTTCGCAGTGATGCGGCTGGTCGGCATCACATCCGCCTTCACCACGCTGGAAATGCGTGACGATGTGGGGCGCTTCTTCACCGACAACCCAGCTCCGGGCGCTGAACGCACGGTGCGCCAGTCGCTGGAACGGATCACCCTCAATCACGCTTGGCTAGAGCAGAACCGCGACGAGCTAGAGCGCTGGTTCGTGGGATAAGCGCACAGATAGCGAACTTGCGCAATCACCCCTTGCAGCACAAACCTGCGCAGCCTTGACATAGCAAGACATAGTAAAACCCGCCGGCGTGGTCATCGTCGGCGGGTTGGTTTTGCTTCATTCGGTGTGCGCCGCAGCATCTATCCTTGCAAGAAAGCGGTTACCGTATCCGCAAACGCATCCGGCTGCTCCAGCATCATGATATGCCCTGCGCCGCGCATCACTTCTACCGATGCCCCGGGTATGCCCTTTGCGAACGCGTCCGCATATGACGCCGGCACAATCTTATCATGCTCACCCATGACCACCAGCGTAGGCGCTTTGATGCGCCCCATACGCCTTGTAAGCCCCTTGTCCGGGATAGGCCAGAGGAACTTCCCCACCGCAGCAAGCGAGCGCGCCCGCTCGATTATCTGCGTGCCGCGCTCCATATCGTCCGCCGGCTCCGGCAGCAGTGTATTAGCCGCATCCGACTTGGCGTCCGCAAACAGAACGCCGCGAAGCTCGTCCATCGGCGTGGCGAAGTAGTCCACACCCGGCTCGGCGTCTCGCCACACCCCCGCAGGTGCAACCAGCGCAAGCTTGCTCACGCTCCCCGGGCGCAACGCCGCCATCTCAGCGGCAACCATACCGCCTAGGAAATGCCCCATCACCGCAGGCGCTTCCAAGTCTAGTGCGTCCAGCAGGTCGAAATGGTACAGCGTCAGGTCGAGCAGGTCGTTGATGTCTTCAAGCCCGCCGTTCTCCCCAAATCCCGGGTGCAGTGGAGCGTACACGCTGAAACTCTCGGCAAGCCTGTCCAAGAAAGGATACCAGCTCCGATAGCCCCAAGCGCCGTGCAGATAAACCAGTGGGGCGCCGCTGCCCTTATGCATAACCGGCGTTTCCACACCGCCAACCTTCACGACCAGTTCGTCCTGCTGAGTTGCCATTCTATCCTTCAACCTCTGAACTCTGAACCCAATCTAGCTTTCGTAAGCTGCGGTCTTTGCGTTAGTCGCCTGCAGACGCCATGCCCGCAACCTCACGGTTGTCTATCGGCTGTGGCCACCAGTCGTCTTCGTACTCATCCCACATGCCCTTGACTTCGGGCATCACTTCGGTTGCGAAGAGTTCGGTGTTCTTCATCGTCAGGTCTTTGGGCATGCTGCCAATCTGCAGCAGCACCATCAGATGCCCCACACGCAGACCGTTGACGGCGTTTCGCAGGTTCTCTATCACCGTTTTGGGACTGCCAGCGATGACATAGCCTTGCTCCACGAAGTCGTCCCAAGTCATCGCTTGGCGTTTCTGGTTGGCAGCCGCACCCAGCTGCGCCACAGCGCCCGCCTTCAGCGTGCGGATGGTGCGATAGCCCGGCGCATCGGCGAAGCCTTCGTACACATGCAGGCACTTCTTGTAGAAATACTCCACATGTTCGGCGTAAAGCTCTTTCGCCTTCTCATCTGTCTCTGCCACGCAGACCAGCTGAAGGAAACCGGCGCGATACGGGTTGTCGTCCGTGCCGAGCCGCTCCATCTCTTTCCAGTAACCGTCCATCACCTGAATCCCGCGCTTGTAGCCGGAGTAGCTCAGGTAGCAGTAGACATAGTTCATTCGGCTCGTCCACTCCCAAGTCTCCACGCTACCGCCGCCGGGGATCCACACGGGCGGATGCGGCTTTTGCAGCGGGCGAGGCCAGATGTTGGCGTAGCGCACCTGATTGTACTTGCCATTGAAGGTGAACACATCCGGCTCGGTCCACGCCTTCATCACGAGGTCGTGCGCCTCATAGTACTTTTCGCGCAGGATGGCGGGGTTGACCCCGTATGCGAAGTTGGTGTCCATAGAAGTGCCGACAGGAAAGCCCGCTACCAGCCTGCCACCGCTGATGCAATCTAGCATCGCGAATTCTTCAGCTACGCGTAGGGGTGGGTTGTAGAGCGCGAGGCTGTTGCCCAGCACGATGATAGCGGCGTTGGATGTGCGGCGTGTAAGCGTGGCAGCCGTGATATTGGGCGAGGGCATGATGCCGTAGGCGTTGTTGTGGTGCTCGTTGACACAGATGCCGTCGAAACCCACTTCGTCTGCAAACTCTAGCTCGTCTAGGTACTCGTTATAGAGCTGATGCGCCTTGTCCGCCTCGAACAGGTGGCTCGGCACATCCACCCACACGCTGCGGTACTTGTCCTCGAAGTCCTTCGGCAAGAAGCGATAGGGCATCAGGTGAAACCAGCTTACCTTCATTTACGCACCTCATTAGTTCGGTTTTCAAAAACGGCATCGAGTATTCGGGGTTGAACAGGATTATGAACTCATTCCCCACATCCTGTGTTTTTGCATAGAGTATCTACGGGGCGGTGTGCCTTACCACAATATCAAGCCCAAACTTTAGCACCTAGAGCCACGGGTTTAGTCATCTTCGAGTGTGCTGGTATCGCCCTCGGGCAGCCCCAGTTCACGCGCCTTCAGCAGGCGGCGCATAATCTTGCCACTGCGGGTCTTGGGCAGTGTCGGCACGAAGTCCAGCTCGCGTGGGGCAACTGCGGCGGCGAGCTTCTGGCGACTGAAGCGCATAATGTCTCGGCGCAGTTCAGTCGATTCTTCGTAACCGTCTTTTAGAGACACGAACGCCTTGACCACTTCCATTGCGATGGGGTCGGGCTTGCCAATCACACCCGCTTCAGCGACCGCCGGGTGCTCTATGAGCGCGCTCTCCACCTCAAACGGGCCGACCAAGTGCCCTGCGGTGTTGATGACATCATCCGCGCGCCCGACGAACCAGTAATAGCCGCTCTCGTCCACGCGGGCACGGTCGCCCGTGATGTACCAACCTTTGCGGAAGCGTGAGTTGTACATCTCGGTGTTGTTCCAATATGTATGGAACATAGACGGCCAGTTGGGGCGCACGACAAGGTTGCCGTCCTCGCCTGCCGGAACCGGATTGTACTCGTCATCCACGATGCCGAGTTCCACGCCGGGAATGGGTCTGCCCATCGAGCCGGGCTTCACATCTTGGCAGGCGTAGTTGGCACAGAGGATTGCGCCGGTTTCGGTCTGCCACCAGTTATCGTGGAATGGCATCCCGAACACTTCGTTGCTCCAAACCACCGCTTCCGGGTTCAGCGGTTCGCCCACACTGGCGATGAAGCGCAGCGTGGACATATCGTAGCGCTTGGGGATGTCGTCGCCCGCCTTCATCAGCATGCGAATAGCGGTCGGCGCAGTGTACCACACCGTAACTTTGTAGTCTTGTATCAGCTGATACCACTTGCTGGCTCGGAAGCCGCCCTCATAGATGAGCTGCGTGACGCCGTTTGTCCACGGCGCAAGCATCCCGTAGGATGTGCCAGTTACCCAGCCGGGGTCGGCTGTGCAGAAGTAGATGTCGTCGTCTTGCAGGTCGAGCGCCCACTTGCCGGTAGCATACTGCTGCACCACCGCCTGATGTCGATGCACTGCCCCCTTCGGCTTGCCCGTAGTGCCAGAAGTGTAGTGCATGATGGAGTAGTCGTACTGACCTGTAACGACGGTCTCAAAATTTGCGGTCGCCTTCGACATCTCCTCTTCATAGCTCAGATCGCCCGACATGAGCGGCATAGGATCGCGGTTGTCCTTGTTCACGATTACCATGTGCTGCAGCTCAAACAGCTCGGGGATGATGCCCGTAATCTTGCGGCGCAGGTCGGGTTGTGTTACCAGCACTTTGGCTTCGCTATCTTGCATCCTGTCCTTCACTGGGTCGGGGCCGAATGCGGAGAACAGGGGGCCAGCGATTGCGCCTGCCTTCAGGATGCCGAAGAAAGCGATGTACAGCTCGGGCAGCCGCTCCATATAGATGAACACCCTGTCGCCCTTGACGATACCAAGGCTTTGCAGCACATTGGCGAACTTATTGCTCAGGTCTTTCATCTGCCCGAATGTGTAGGTTTCGCGCTCGCCGTTCTTCCCCTCCCATATCATCGCTATCTTGTCGCGATTGCGCCCATTGGCGTGGCGGTCGATGGCTTCATGTGCCTTGTTCAGCCCGCCACCCGGCAGCCAATCCAACTCAGCATACATCTCTTCCCAGTCGAAGTCGCCGCGCACCTTATCGTAGTCAAGGTTGGACTTGGACTTCATATCCTCGATGGCGGGTTTGGTGATAGTGGGAAACGAAGAAGAGGAAGTCATAATGCGTCTCCGTATGTTAGTTTCAGATTTCTGATATGGAGCCATTCGGCGAGATTGCGCCTTGAACACGATGAGACACGGCGCAGCGAATAGTGATTATTGCTGCGCCGTATTATACACGAAAGTTCTGGGAATGAAAGGTAGAGCGCCTAGCGGTTCAGGCGAGCGGCTACACATCTCTACCCAAGGACCTGTCGACAATTCGCTCAATCAAATCTCGCACATCTGCGGCTCTGGGTCGTCTCTGCAAAGAGACATTCTCCGCTAATGTTGCCCGAGCTTGGGTTTCTGTGCGCGGGAACTGACGCCATATGGCGTCGGCGACAGATGCTCCCCAATTCTCTCGCGCTTGCCCATAGTCATACTGTACATATCGGGTTCGCTTGGCTGCCATGCAATCTCCTTAAATCATGATTAGAGATTTTATCGGCAAGGGTAAAAGTTTTACGAAGTCGTGTCTGTGAACCAACTCCGATGACTGAACCAGCCTATGCACCCGCTGAAGTCTCCGTGATGGCTATCTGTGAGCAAGCGCACAGCCTATGTGCGCCGTCATCGGAGCGGTGGAGCGGTCCCGAGTATTCCTGCTGCCGTTAACTTATCTAGCTTATCGCACTTATCGCAGTAATTTGGCAGCATAGGCGCACGCTGTATGCCATTAGTATTGGAGCGGGAGACGGGATTCGAACCCGCGACACCTTGCTTGGGAAGCAAGCACTCTACCACTGAGTTACTCCCGCTCGGCGGAATGAACATACTCGGCGGGCAATCGTTACCCGAACCGAGTTCATATTATCATCGTAGCAGGGTCTGAATCAATCCTGAAACACCAAGACCAAGCCGCAGGTTAGAGGATTTTGCAATCACCTATGATTATGTGGCAGTATGGGCTTACGGGAATGAACTAACGGCTCACAGACTGCAAAACGAAAGGATGAGGCTATGGCGTTGACGCCTGTGATACTAGAGATGGGAACGGGAATTGACTTGCATGGGAAGGACTATACGGAGGCTGCTAGGCGCGCAACTTGGAACGCTGTGCACCAAAGCAGTCTGATGTTCCTCGGGCTGCTAGGCGAAAATGCGTCTAAGGAAATGATTGTCGAGGTTACAGTTGCCATACCCAAGCCGAATGAAGTGCGCCACGAAGAGGTGCTGAGCATGCTGCCACACGGCAAGGGCGTGCTGAATGTGGTTCAGGGCGGCCTCGAGATAGAAGGTCGCGAAGGTTCGGGGGATTTCACGATAATGGCTAACGCAGCAGTTATCGTGAAAGTAGATGTGGATTAGAACCAGCCACATAGTCGCAGGCTAGGGTTGTGGATGCTCAATGAGCATTGAGAGCCAACCTGCAAGTTTTGCCGGTAAACTATGGCTCTGCGAACGGATCAAATGTAGCGGACATTGCATAAGCTGAATAGAATGGGATGAGAGGAGGCGTAAATGACGACAATCAACACGATACAAGATTTGAACCGCATACTCCGGGACCACCCCGAGTGGCGCGAGGAACTACGGCGGACACTGCTGACAGAGGAGCTGCTGGAACTGCCCGAGATGTTCAGCGCATTCGTCGCGGAGATGCGTGAGTTTGCGGAAGTTACAAACACGCGGCTGGACAGGCTCACCGCATCGGTGCAGGCGAACACAGACGCCATTGCGGAACTGCGTCAGTCGGTCGCGGAACTGCGTGTGTCCGTGCAGGCGAACACGGACGCCATTGCGGAGCTGCGTGTGTCCGTACAGGCGAACACAGACGCCATTGCAGAACTGCGTGTGTCCGTACAGGCGAACACAGACGCCATTGCAGAACTGCGTGTGTCCGTGCAGGCGAACACAGACGCCATTGCAGAACTGCGCCAGTCGGTTTCGAAGCTGCGTCAAATCACATCAGACTTGCACGGAGAAACGAGGCTGAACTCGCGACATATAGCTGGATTTAAGGGGGTAATGCTGGAGAGATTCGCTGCGGATGAATGGCTGTTCATTGCCGATGAGATGGGGCTATCACTGAGTTCTACGCAGAGTCTTGCGCGACAGGAAATCTTTGACTTGTCGTTTACAGCCACAGATGAAGGAAAAGCCGAAGGTATCCGGCGGGGACAGCTTGTGAGCTTCCGCAAAGCGGACATGATTATGAAGACGGTAGACCGGCGCGGCGAGGATTGCTATATTGCAGTGGAGGTCTCATATACCGCCGATTCAAGGGATACAGACAGAGCCATTCGCAATTCAGAGTACTTGACTAGGTTCACTGGAATTAATGCGTATCCTGTGGTCGCGAGCGTTCGCGTCGATCGCCGAATTAAGGACATCCTGACGGATATTTCGCCCATTGCAGACGGAGCGGTAAGCGGTAAGGTCTTCTGGTACGAGATGTCTGAGCCTGAAATAGATCTGGAATAGCGACCAAGAAACATAACGCCAATAAGGAAAACCCTGTCGGACATTGACAGGGTTTTCCTAATTTGTGTGGACAAAATCATGGCTAACGCAAGACCGGCAGCAGCTAACCGCTAGTTCTGATGCGCCTGCATCAGCCCTTATGATTGCTGGTCGTTGGCTTCGTCTTGAACCATGCGGCGCAGGTCTTCTTTGGCGCTGCGTATCTCGGCTATCTTGTCCGCGATACGATCGAACAGCGGCTGCCGCGCCTTTATGCCCTCGGCAATGAGGAATGCGGACGCCTCCGAGCGGCTGCCCAGAATGCCCGCCTCTACCAACTCATCCACGCGCTCGAGGCTGCTGTCGTCTATGCGCACCATCACCACATTGTCGCGGTTCGGGCGCACAGTGCGAATCGTCTCGCGGATGTTGTCGCTGATGGATTCGGCGGCGTCCGCGCCCTTTATGATTGCCACGCGCACAGCCTTGTTTACCTCGTCCATCACGGCGTCGACATTCTCTGCCAATTTTGCTCTGTCCGCCTGCGTTTCGGCACGAGGCTGCGCCGTCCCGTCTCCGCTGGCGGCACTCCCTGACCGTGATGCGCCCTGTCCCGTATCCTGCTTGTCCTGCTTATCCCTCGTCTCGTCAGTCATAATGCACTCCTAATGCTTCTATGTTTGTTAATTACATGTAATTGTACATTATATTACGACAATACACAATTACCAGTTGCGTTGAAATTGCACATTCTCCAAACCTGGGTCTAGTCTCTCTGCAACATGCGAACTCGGCGCATTACCTCAATGGTTTGACTGAGCGGCTCTGTTCGCCTATCGTTGTACGCACCCTCCCCGTCGCACGACCGCATGCGTCGGGCGCAAGACGCACGAAAGGACTGAATGCCAGAAGACGAAGCGCCAGCGCAACCAGCCGCATCGCCCAGCGGGCGACATCGTAAATCGAGCACAGGGAGCGAGACGCAGCGTCATGCCGCCGCATCCACCCAAAGCGGCGCAGCATCACGCCGCAGGGTACGCTCCGGGCGCAACCTCACTCAGGGGAGCATCAGACGCCACCTTTGGTATCTTGGCTGGCCGCAGGTCGCGGAGGGATTCCTAGGCGTAGCCGACCAGATAGCCGACCTCGTGTGGGCAGGGCGACTCGGCTTCCACGCCATCGCCGGACTTGGCGCCGCCCAAGCCTACCTCAGCACTGTGATGATGGCGCGCATGGGGCTGGATTCCAGCATGCGGTCCATGATTGCCCGCGCCGTTGGGGCGCGCCGCATATCCCGCGCCAACCATGTGCTGCTCCAATCCTTCACCCTGACCACCATACTCGCGGTAATAATGATAGCGTTCGGCATGCTGCTGACCGAGCCGCTGCTGCGCCTTATCGGGCTTAGCGGAGAAGCTGTGGAACAGGGCGTGGGCTATATGCGCATCCAGTTCCTTGCGATGGCGATGCTGAGCTACCACCGATTGTTCGGCGGCGCGCTCCAAGCGTCCGGAGACAGCATCAACCCGCTTAAAGCGGCCCTCGTATCCCGGATCGTACACATCGCCCTAAGCCCGGTTCTCATCTTCGGCTGGCTGGGCATGCCTTCGCTCGGTCTTGCAGGCGCATCCTACGCTCGCCTCGTCGCAGAAATACTCGGCGTGGGCATCACCTTCTGGGCGCTCTCACGCGGGGACAGAACACGCATCCGCATACGGTTCAGCGAATACCGACTAGACCTGCCGCTCATATGGAGTCTTGTGAGGCAGGGTGCGCCTGCATCGGTAACGAACATGCAACGCGGCGTATCGCAGCTAGTGGTCGTGGGCGTGGCGGCGCAGTTCGGAGATGTTGCGCTTGCCGCATTCGCACTGGCACGGCGCGCAGAAAATGTGGTCAACCAAAGCGCCCGTGGCATGGGACGCGCCGCCGGTGCCCTCGCCGGACAGAACCTTGGCGCAGACCAGCCCGACCGCGCCCGCAGCGCTATCCGCTGGGCGATGCTCTACGGCGTCTCGCTCACTGGGCCGTTCATCGCCCTGCTCATCGCGTTCCCTGACACCATCGCCGCATTCTTCAACACCGACGCCGAGTTCATAGCATCTGCATCGATTTGGCTCGTCATCGCCGCAATCGGATACATATCAATGAGTCCGGTGCAGATATTCACCCAAGCGTTCAACACATCCGGCGCAACTTTCGTTCCGATGGTCATCACTGTCGCCACAATGTGGGCGTTCGAAATCCCGCTCACCTTCATACTGGCGAACTTCACCCCACTCGGACAGTTCGGCATCCCCGCCGCCATCGTGGGCGGAATGACCCTGCGGTTGATAGCGTTTACATGGTTCTACTTCAAGGGCAACTGGCTTCGCACAGGCGTAATGTAACCTGCATCATCGGTGTGCTATCCTACGATGTGCTAACCTAATGAGGCAGATGCACACAAGCAGAATATGAGCCACCTACCGATGTCCCGCGCCGTACAATAAAGCGCATCAACACGGAGCGTCTTTCCACGATGGAAAACCCCACCACAGACACAGCCTATGCAGCGAAGCGCAAGCCGATGCAGGCGTGGTATCGAGACTGGCTGCTGTTTGGCACAATAGTCGCAGTGCTCGCTGCCGACCGCTTGACGAAAGACCTCATCAAGGCAAACTTTTATATCGGCGAATCGTGGCCCGCGGAAGGGTTCGCACGCATCACGCACGGCACGAACACCGGCACCGCCTTTGGCTTGCTGCCAAACCAGACGATGTTCCTCATCGTCGCATCCATCATCGCCATCGGATTCCTTGTATATTTCTACCGCGCATACGCCCTGCCTAAACCCATCCTGCGCTTCGCTATTGGGCTGCAGCTCGGCGGGGCGTTCGGCAACCTATACGATCGCCTAGCCTATGGCGCGGTAACAGACTTCATCGACATCGGTCCCTGGCCCATATTCAACATCGCCGACTCGTCTATCTGCATAGGAATGGCGATTCTCATCGGCGTGATGCTCGTCTTCGACCGCACCCCACGCCCCGACGAAACCGACCGCTCTGAAACCCACTCATCCCCGTCTGCAAGCCGTCGCAACCGTGAATCGCATTGACGAAACTGCAAGATGCGGCGGCGCTCGCCCAAGCGCAGGGCGACACGCGCTCGTTCACCACGGACATCTACGGCGAGCGGTTAGACCGCTTCCTCGACCGCCAATGCGCTGATATGTCGCGTTCACGCTTGCAGGCGCTCATTGCCGACGGCTGTGTTACGCTAGACGGTGCGCTTGCCAAGCCCGCTGCGCGCCTGCGCCCGGGGCAGTCCGTCGTACTGCGAATACCGCCACCCAAGCCCAGCCGTCTGACGCCACAGCACATCCCTCTGCACATCGTGTATCAAGATGCAGACCTGCTTGTGGTCGATAAGCCGCCCGGTCTCACGGTGCATCCGGCACCCGGCCATCCCGACCACACGCTTGTGAACGCCGTGCTGGCGCTCTGCCCCGATCTGCAAGCCGTCGGCGGCACGGTACGCCCCGGCATCGTCCATCGCCTAGACAAGGACACTTCCGGGCTTATGGTGGTAGCCAAGACCGACGCTGCGCATCGCCATCTATCTGACCAGCTTAAACGGCGCGCGTTCACGAAGATGTACACAGCCCTAGCGCACGGCAAAATCACGCCGCCCGAAGCCGTCATCGACGCCCCCATCGGCAGAAGCCGCACCGACCGCAAGCGAATGGCGATAACCCAAAGCGGGCGCGAATCCGTTACTAGATACCGTCTGATCCACCAATTCAACGCCCATTCGCTCTTGGAAATCCGTCCCACTACCGGGCGCACTCACCAGATTCGCGTCCACTTGGCGGCGCTCGGCTATCCCCTAGTAGGCGATGCCACCTACGGCAAGCCCGACCCCGCGCTCAACCGCCACTTCCTCCACGCATCCACACTTGGCTTCCACCATCCCGCCGACGATTCCTACTGCGAGTTCACATCGCCCCTGCCCGCCGAACTCCAAGCCTATCTTTCTTCTCTGGATGGCTAGGCACAACGCAATATGCTCCCTACTCAGTTGCATTGCGCTGTCTTCTATACATCTATGCATCGCCTCTGGCAACCCAAACGCTCGATAAAAACTGACCGTTGCCAGCTACCTATGTTAAAATGGCATTCGGAGGCTATGGACGATGAACGGCAAAATCCGAGTGCGCTTTGCGCCAAGTCCCACAGGCGACCCGCATGTGGGCAACATCCGCACCGCTATATTCGACTGGTTGCTAGCCCGACAGCAGGACGGCGACTTCATCATCCGCATCGAAGACACCGACCAAGGGCGCGCCGTTGAAGGTGCAATAGACAACATCATGGACGCCCTACGGTGGCTGGGCATAGACTGGGACGAAGGCCCCGACATCGGAGGCGAACACGCCCCATACCAGCAGTCCAAGCGCCTGCCTCTGTACGCCGACATCGCCGCACAACTGCTCCGAGACGGCTTCGCATACGAGTGCTACTGCTCACCCGAGCGCCTTGCCGCAATGCGCGACGCCCGCCCCAAGCAAGACAACTCCGCCGGATACGACCGTCGCTGCCGAAACCTGTCCACAGAAGAGCGAAACGCCCTAGCGAAGAGCGGCGACACCCCGGTCGTGCGCTTCAAGATGCCCCTAGACGGCGTTACAACCATACAAGACCTCATACGCGGCGATGTCAGATTCGAGAACCGTCTCGTGGACGACTTCGTGATGCTGAAGTCGGACGGCTTCCCCACCTACCACCTCGCGCACATGGTGGACGACCACCGCATGGGAATTACCCATGTGTTGCGCGGCGAGGAATGGCTGCCAAGCGCACCGCGCCATATGCAGCTCTACTCAGCGGTGGGATGGCAGCCGCCCAAGTTCGCACATCTGCCCATCATCCTCGCTGCCGACCGATCCAAACTCAGCAAGCGGCACGGCGCAGCATCCTTCTTGGACTATCGCAAGATGGGCTACTTGCCCCAAGCCATGCTCAATTTCCTCACGATACTCGGCTGGTCGCTAGACGACAAGACCGAACTCTTCACCGAGCAGGAACTCATTCGCCACTTCTCGATAGAGCGGGTGTCCAAGTCTGGAGCGCTGTTCAACACCGAGAAGCTGGTTTGGATGAATGGCTACTACATCCGCGCGATGAGCGCCGACGCACTCGCTGATGCGCTATTGGAATACTGGCAGGCATTCCCGCCGCCCGAGATACCCGAGCTGCCGCCGCGCAGATTGGCGCTGCAAATTGCCCCGCTAGTGCAGGAACGCCTGAAAACCCTGAGCGACGCCGCACCGCTAGTCGCATTCCTGTTCAAAGACGACATCGCCTACGACACGCAGGATCTCATCCAGCGCAGGATGGACGCCACCGGCACGCTGCACATCCTGCAGGCAGCGCACACCTGCCTTGACGCCCTGCCTTCGTTCGCCGCCGAACCGATGGAAACCGCACTGCGCCAGCTCGTCAAAGACCTCGCCGTCAGAGCGGGACAGGTCTTCGGTTCGCTGCGCGTAGCCACCACGGGCCAGCGCATCGCCCCACCCCTATTCCAGTCCATGGAAGTGCAGGGCAAAGAGCGCGCCCTGCATCTTATATCTATCGCCATAGAGCGCCTTAATTGCCACATCGATGCTCAAGATGTCCAGTAAGCCCTAGGGTAGCATCAGCTGCTCTGCAACGGGCATCTGCAGCCATATCCACAGCGGGAACGAAAGCGAAACGGACGAAAAATGCCACTCAAGGATCAGTTAACCGAAGATATGAGGACAGCGATGCGCCAGCGCGACAATCAGCGCCGCGACACCATCCGTCTGCTGCTGTCCGCCATCCGATACGAGGAAATTGCCAAGCAGCGCGACCTTGACGACGATGCTGTTACCCAAGTCCTCAGCAAACAAGCCCAACAGCGCAGGGACAGCATCGAGGCATACCAAAAGGGCAACCGCCCCGATCTTGCTGATAAAGAGCAAGCCGAACTCGACATCGTAACCGGATACTTGCCCGACGCCCTATCCGCAGACGAGATTGAGCGCATAGTAACCGCCGCCATAGCCGAAACAGGCGCATCCGGCCCGCAGGATATGGGCAAGGTGATGGGCAGGGTCATGCCGCAGGTGCGTGCACGCGCCGACGGCAGGCAAGTTAGCGCTCTAGTCAGCCAACGGCTGCGGAGCGGCGGCGCATGAACTTCGGTGTCGTCGTATTCCCGGGCACATGGAGCGATGTGGACTGCTTCGATGTGCTCAACGATGTGTTTCATCAACCTGTGAGCTACATCTGGCACAAGGACACAGACCTGTCCGCATACGATGCCGTGATACTGCCGGGAGGCTTCTCCTACGGCGACTACTTGCGCCCGGGCGCCATAGCCCGCTTCTCTCCGGCGATGGCAGCTGTGCAGGACTTTGCGGCGCAGGGCAAGCTCGTCATCGGAATCTGCAACGGCTTCCAAATCCTATGCGAAGCTGGGCTGCTCCCCGGAGTGTTGCTGCCGAACGCCCACATGCAGTTTCGCTGCCAGTGGGTTCATCTGCGTATCGAGAACGCCCACACCCCCTTCACCAACGCCGGTGCTGCGGCTCAAACCCTCGCTGTCCCCATATCCCACGGCGAAGGCAACTACTACGCCGATCCCGCCACCATCGCGCAGCTAGAAGCCGACAACCGCATCGTGTTCCGATACTGCACCCCAAATGGTGAAATCACTGCTGCATCCAACCCCAACGGTTCGCTAAACAGCATCGCAGGCATCGTGAACGAATCCGGCAATGTGTTGGGGATGATGCCCCACCCTGAGCGCTGCTGTGATGCGCTGCTCGGAGGCACTGACGGTAAGGTCATCTTCCAATCCATGCTGAACGCGCTGGGCGCTGGGCAGCCGTCAGCGGCAATCGGGAGCGCTCACTGAATGCTAGGAGTGGCTCTTGCGCTCATAAGCGCGATTGGCATCGGCGCAAGCAGCGTGTTTGCGCGCATCGGCTTGCAGTACATGCGCCCCACAACTGGCACATTCATATCACTGCTGGTAGGCATCTTAATCACGCTGACAATCTCGCTCGCATTTCACACAGACGCCATTTTGGCGCTGAGCGGCATCGCATTCGGATGGTTTCTGCTCACGGGGGTGTTGAACTTCGTATTCGGGCGACTGCTGAATTTCACAAGCGTGAGCAGGATTGGCGTGGCGAAGTCTGCGACGATTGTCGGGTCGGCGCCGCTGTTCACGGCGATTTTGGCTATAACGGTGGGCGGCGAAACAATGAACCTTTACATACTCATGGGGACGCTAGTCATCATAGGCGGCATCGCGCTGATTGTGGGGCAGAAGTGACACAAGCACGCATCGCAAGGCGCGAGGCGATTATCGGATACACCGCCGCCGTCTGCTCCGCAGCTAGCTACGGCACGCTGGCCGTGGTGGCACGCAAGGTGGTCAGCGACATATCGCCCCCGATCGTGGCTAACGCCTTCTCCATGATATTGGCAACGCTTATTTTGGCAGTCATATTCCAGAGCCACATACGCTCCGACTACAAACTTCGGCCATCATGGAAGGGCTGGCTATTCGTTGCGCTTGCGGGCGGAGCGGGCGCATGGGGAATAAGCTTCATGTTTTTGGCACTGAGCAAAGCGCCCGCAATACTGGTTTCGCCGCTCACAGGCACTGCTCCGCTCTTCTCGGTACTGCTCACACTCATATTCCTGCGCGGCATGGAGCGCGTAACGCTGCGAACCGTTCTAGGCGCACTGCTTGTGGTCGGTGGCGTAATCCTAATCACATTTGGCATAGAGTAAGCAAACAGCGCGACGGAGATCTCGATGACGGCACTGAAGCAGACGCTCGACGAACTTGCGCTCACAGAAGCCGAGTACGAAGCCATCGTGGACAGGCTTGGCAGAGAACCGAACCATCTCGAGCTCGGTCTATTCGGCTCACTGTGGAGCGAACACTGCGGTTACAAGCACTCCAAGCCGCTGCTGCGCCTGCTGCCGAGCGACAGCCCGCGCCTGCTCGTGTCCCCCGGGGCAGAAAACGCCGGCGTCGTGGACATAGGCGACGGTCTCGCCATCGTGATGAAGATAGAGTCGCACAACCACCCATCTGCCATCGAGCCGTATCAAGGCGCAGCCACCGGCGTAGGCGGCATCGTACGCGACATATTCGCCATGGGAGCGCGCCCGATAGCGCTGCTGAACTCCCTCCGCTTTGGGCCGCTGGACAACGCCCGAAACCGATACCTGTTCGGCGGCGTGGTCGCCGGCATATCCGGGTATGGCAACTGCATCGGTATCCCCAATGTAGGCGGCGAGGTCGTGTTTTCACACTCGTACTCCGGCAACCCGCTTGTGAACGCTATGTGCGTGGGACTGCTGCGCGAGGGCGATCTGATGCGAGCCACCACTGGCGGCGCAGGCAACCTGCTGATGCTCGTCGGATCCGACACCGGACGCGATGGCATTCACGGCGCATCCGGTCTGGCGTCCCGCACCTTCGAAGAAGAGCGAGAGCTACGCCCCACCGTCCAAGTCGGCAATCCTTTTATGGAAAAGTCCCTCATAGAAGCCTGCCTAGAAGCAGCCAAGACCGACTATGTGGTAGGCATGCAAGACCTCGGAGCAGCGGGACTGACCAGCGCCTGCATCGAAGCGGCGTCCAACGGCTATACCGGCATACAACTCGATGTGGCGCTTGTTCCCCGCCGCGAGACGGGAATGACCCCCTACGAAGTGATGCTGTCCGAGTCGCAAGAACGGATGCTAATCGCAGTCAAAGACGGATATGCGGAAGAGGTCAAGGCTATCTTCGACAAGTGGGATCTGCAGTCAAGCGTCATTGGGCGAGCCACTGACGACGGTATTGCGCGCATCTTCGACGGCAGCACACCGCAAGGCGAACCACCCGTACGCACACTCACCGACGCGCCACAATATCGGCTGACGGGCGTCAAACCCGACTGGCCGCCCGACCTGCAAGCCTATGACCTTGCAAGCCTGCCCCTGCCTGACCAATCGCCTGCGGACATCCTGCTACGCCTGCTAGTGTCCCCCAATATTGCCAGCAAGGAATGGGTCTATCGGCAGTACGACCACCAAGTTCAAACGAACACCGTTGCCGCCCCCGGCGGGGATGCCGCCGTGCTCCGCATCAAGGGCACGCGCAAAGCCATCGCTCTAGCCACCGATGGCAACGGCAGACTTTGCCACTTAGACCCCTTCATCGGCGGACAAATCGCCGTTGCTGAGGCTTGCCGCAATGTGTCGTGCACTGGCGCAGAACCCATCGCTCTCACCGACTGCCTGAACTTCGGCAATCCGGAGCGCCCTGAAATCTACTACCAACTTGAAGAGTGCATCAAGGGAATGGCGGCGGCAAGTGAGGCGCTGTCCGCACCCGTCGTCAGCGGCAATGTCAGCCTGTACAACGAAACTCAAGGGGTCGGCATCTACCCCACACCCGTCATCGGCTGCCTAGGATTGCTCGAGGATGTAACCACCGCCGTCAACATCGGATTCAAGCGTTCGGGCGACCTAGTCGTCCTGCTTGGCGCACTTGCACCGTCCGACGATACGGCATCCCTCGCCGGCAGCGAATATCTCGAGCTGATACACGGGCTTGTCGCGGGGATGCCCGCCCTCGATCTGAGTGCGGAAGTCGCCTTGCAGCAGGCTTGCCGCCGCCTCATAAGCCGCTGCCTCATAAGCTCGGCGCACGATTGCAGCGATGGCGGGCTTGCTGTTGCCCTAGCCGAATCTTGCATCACCGGCAGGACGGGCGTGCGGTGCGATGGGGACACTTTCGCCGCTGGGCGACGGTGGGACGCCCTGCTCTTTGGCGAAACCCAATCCCGAATCGTCGTATCCCTGCCCTCGGACAGTATACCCGCCTTGGAGGCTATCTGCGCCGCCGAACAAGTTCCATGGACAACCATCGGCAGCGTTACCGAGCTTGAAGACGGCATCACTCTCGGCGACCTAATTCATATGCCGTTGTCGGAAATCGACGGCGCGTACCGCACTGCTATCGAGCGCGCGCTGACCCGGCAATAGGCGCGGGCGCTGTCCTATTATCATCATATCATCGCCTCGGATTGGTGGCGAGTTGGCAACACCTGCCACACGGCAACAGTCCACTTACTACAACCTGTGTACAGGATAATATGCAATGACTAATGCGCCGATTTACACACATGCTTTCTGGGCTAAAACGTTTCCATACAGACAACTCGGGCCAGAACGCATCCACCTGCTGGAGCATCATCTCGCTGATGTGGGCGCATGCTTCGAGGCGCTATTGCAGCAACCTACCATCCGGCGGCGACTGGCGCGCTCCGGTGGGCTAGATGATCTTGACGACGCGATGGCGTCGCGGCTGGCAGTATTCGCAGCCTTGCATGATATTGGCAAAATCAACATCGGGTTTCAGGCGCAGGTTTGGCGGGATGCGGACATTCCCCCCGGCCGAAGGCGTCCGCCTCGCATGGGGCACACGCTGGACTTGACGCCGATACTGAACGGTGAAGACACAGAAACCAACTGGTTCTTTGACGCGCTGGGATGGGATGATTTCCTAAAATGGGATGACCGATATGGCGAAACCGCCTGCGCTCTGTTCGCTGCCACGCTGTCCCACCACGGTCGCCCACTCCAGTTAGAAGGGGCGCGACAGCGAAACCCAGGGGCTTGGCGTCCTTTCGGCAGTTTGAACCCGTCAGAATACACCGCACGCATTGGCAGGCTGATACGCCAGTGGTTTCCGGCGGCATTTGCGACTAGCGCGCCGCCTTTGCCCGCCGCACCCGCTTTCCAGCACCACTTCCTAGGCTTATGCAACCTAGCCGATTGGATCGGCTCAAACGAAAAATGGTTCGAGTTTGTGGACACGCCTCATGCTGATTACATCATCGTCGCCCGCAACAAAGCTGCGCGAGCCATCGACGCCGTCGGCTTGAACTTGACAGAACAGCGCCAGAGTTTCACCAGCGTCCCTGATTTCGGACAACTATTTGACATTCCCGAACCGCCTCGTGCCATTCAGCGAAAAGCCCAGAACATTCCCTTCAAAGAGCAACTGGTCATCATGGAGTCGGAGACCGGCTCCGGCAAGACCGAAGCCGCGCTGTGGCGGTTCGCCCGGATGTATGAGGCGAATCTGGTGGATGGCGTGTATTTTGCGCTGCCCACCCGCGCCGCCGCAGCGCAAATACACGGGCGCGTACGGCGTTTCATCGCCAACCTGTTTCCAGCAGAAGTCCGCCCTCCCGTCGTCCTTGCCGTCCCCGGCTATGAGCCTGACACAGACGCGGAAATCGCAGAACTGACTGACTACAATGCTTCGTGGAATGGCGAGCATGACACCGAAAAGCCGTGGTCTACCGAAAACCCCAAGCGCTACCTGACAGCGCAAATCGCCGTCGGCACCATTGATCAGGCGCTGCTGGGCGCACTGCAAGTCAAGAACGCCCATATGCGGATGGCTAGTCTGTCCCGCAACCTACTGGTAGTGGACGAAGTGCACGCATCCGATGTGTACATGGGCGGCGTGCTAGAGCGGCTGCTAGGGGCACATCTTGGTGCAGGCGGCTACGCTCTGCTGATGTCAGCCACGCTGGGTTCGGCGGCGCGTAGCCGCTGGCTGCAGGCGAATCGTCGCGACATCGGGAGCAGTCCGCTGTCGCTGCCCGACGCCATCGCGACGCCCTATCCCGCCATTAGCATCCGAGGCGCTACCGGCGAAAGCGTAACCGACGCCGGCGAAAACGGGCAGGAAAAGACCGTTAGCGTTATCGCGGTGCCGGAAATGCCCGACTTTGCCGCCGTCGCCCAGCGCGCGCTGTCAGCGGCACGAGCAGGTGCCAAAACGCTGGTGATTCGCAACACGGTGGGCAACGCAATTGGCACTCAGCGCGCGATAGAGGAGCTGGCTGGATCCGACGACAAGCTGCTGTTCGCCCTCAATGGCGTGCCAACACTGCATCACGGGCGGTTTGCCGCCAGCGACCGCCGCCTGCTAGATCAGCGCGTGGAGGAACTGCTGGGCAAAGACCGTCAGCCGGGCGGCTGCATCGTGGTGGGCACTCAGACGCTGGAACAGTCGCTGGACATCGACGCTGACCTGCTAATTACCGACCTGTGCCCGGTGGATGTGCTGTTACAGCGCATTGGCCGCCTGCACCGCCGCCGACGCGATGACAGACCTGTCGGCTACGACCGGACGGTCTGCATCGTGCTCACTCCGCCGGACAACGACCTGACGCCGTTGCTCGATAAAGGAGAAAACGCCAACGGACTGGGGCCTTATGGAGGCGTGTACCCGAGCCTGCAGATACTGGAAGCCACGCTGCGGCTAATAGCCCAACATCCCCAATGGCGAATCCCGGAAATGAATCGGGAACTAGTCGAGCGGGCGACCCATTCCGACGCGCTGGAAGCGATTACCCAAGAGATGGGCGACCGCTGGAGAGAACACGCCATCGATAGCGCAGGCGGACATATCGCCGATGCCCAGACTGCTAGAAGTGCAGTCATCAGTTTCGACAAATCGTTCTTTGGGGAGGACAATCGGCAAGTCCTTTTCCCCGACAGGGAAGAAAGCATCCGCACACGGCTGGGCGACGATAGGGTGGACATAAGCTTTGACCCGCCGATGGCTAGCCCTTTCGACGACAGCCCCATAGACCATCTAGCGATGACCACGCGCTGGTTGTCCAATGAAGCGGTTCCGAAAACGCCAGTAGAACCGACACCAACCGACGGTGGGTTTGAGTTCAGCATCGGCAATCGGCGGTTTCGCTACGATCGGCTGGGACTGCATCGAGCGCAGGCGTAGGGACAACCACAAGGGATTGCCCCTACGCCATATCCCCGCGTGTGCGGGGGAACATCATCACTGAGAAAATGCATTATAGTGACAAACGGTCTATCCCCGGTCTAAATTCCACTAACGCGAATGGGGTTGACAAAGCACTGAATGCTCCTCTACAATAACTTTGTCACTATAAGCAATCAGGCGTTTAAAACAAGGCATACTGTACCAGTATCTCTGTCGTTATGTAGATCGAGGAAGCGAAACCCATGCTGAATATCTTAACAGATTCTCTAATCAAAATGGACACGACGAGCGGCATATGCTCCGCGTCGCTGCCGGAAGTGTACGCCTGTCTGATGGCAGACTCGGTGGACACCTTCCCGGCTTTGCGCCCCCACCAGCGCCACGCTTGGCACGCCTTTCTGGTTCAGCTGGGCGTAATGGCAGTGCGCCGTGCGGGGTTGAGTGAGCCACCTGATGATGCCACCGAGTGGCGACGCATCATCCGCGCTCTGACGCCAGAATGGCATGACGACGAGCCTTGGCAGCTGGTGGTCGATGACATCACCACGCCCGCCTTTATGCAGCCGCCAGCAAGCGCCGCCAGCAAACTGGCTGATTACAAGAACACCCTAGCAACGCCTGACGAGCTGGATATGCTGGCTACGGCAAAGAATCATGACCTGAAATCAACCGTTGCGTCGGAAGCGAGTGTGGATGCATGGTTGTTCGCCCTGATTACTTTGCAGACGATGCAGGGGTATGGGGGCGTCGGCAACTTTGGCATCGCCCGAATGAACGGCGGGAATAGCAGCCGTCCGATGTTCACGCTAGCTCCGCCGGGAGGAACCGGCGCCCATATTCGCCGCGACATCGCTGTTCTATTAGAGCGTCGCTCCGAGATTTTGGAAAGCTATCCGACTTACGGAAGCAAGGGTAGTACAGAGTTGCTATGGACACTGCCGTGGGATGGAACAGCGTCGGAAAAGCTGTCGGTAAGTCAAATAGACCCGTTTTTCATCGAGGTCTGCCGCCGCATCCGCCTCTGTTCTAGCGCCAACAGACGCCTACACGGAATTAGAGCCACTTCCAAAGCGGCTCGTATCGAGTCGAAAGCGCTGAAAGGGGTAATGGGAGACCCATGGGTTCCAGTTGACCGTAAAGGAAACAAGTCGCTTACCCCCGCAGCCGGCGTTTTTTCCTACAAACGCGTAACCGATTACATGACTTCTCCGAATTGGGGGCAGCCGATTTTGTTTAACCCAACAGCATCCGAGCGACGCTCTCCGGATACAATGCAGTTGGTAGCCCGCGCCATAGTTCGAGGACAGGGCAAAACCGAAGGCTACTATGAGCGCACCATTCCCATCAGAAGCAAGGTAATACAAATTATGGGGCGGCGCAATCGCGCCCAGGAACTAGGGGACATCGCCAAGTCTAGGATTGACCAAATTGGCATCGTACAGCGCATTCTTAGCCATGCCATCCAAGTGTTTGTGGCTCGCGGTGACAGTAACAATGTCAGTCCGGAACACCGCCAGTTAGCCCGCCCATGGCTAAACCGACTGGACGAAATCATAGACGCCCGTTTCTTTGACGATCTGCAGGAAGAATTCGAGGCTATCGGTAATGTAGAGCGGGACCGCGTCCGCAACCGCTGGCTCAAGGATTCCGTAGTGGCTAAAGCCCGCAACATCCTGCATGCTGCTGAGGATGCCCTACCCTGTCCCGCCATCCACCGGTACCGTGCCCGCGTAGCCGCTGACGGGCTATTCGAGGGCAGAATGCGCGGGAACAACGGATTTCCGTTTCTGTTCGATGAGCCTGAGGAGAACGAGTAATGACCACTACCTCAACTGCCGAACCGCCAGTGGCAGAACCCCGACCCCGCAACTGGGGCGACATTGCCGTCGGCTACGCCAACGAAATATCTAGTGCAAGGTTCGGGCGCGGCGACTTAGCCGCACTGCGCCGTATGAATCCCGACGCCCCAGATGCCGCTGTGTTCTATCGGCTGCTGGCACAACAGGATCTACTGGGCAGCGAAATCGTAGAACGCAAGTGGGCGCTTATCCTGCACGGCATCGCCCTGATGACCCGCACCACTGGTGACGATATGGAAAGTCGTTCTGCTCACAAAGGAAAGGCATCAGTAGGCAGCATACTGTATTTGGGCGGCGACACGGAGCGCCCAACAGCATTTTACAGCGAGATCCGCTTTAATCGTTTGCTGACAGCGCGGGGGGACATGCTTTTCACCCTACTGGCGCGGTTGTTCCGTATGCTAGCGAGCCAAGACGGATGTGCCTTCAACTGGCGAGAAATGGCACAATTCATCCTCAACGCCGGATACAACGAAGACGCCGCCGAACGCTCCCGCCGTCAGCTCGCCCGTGCATACTACCAAACGGCGCGCCGCAATTCCCCGCAATCCTAGTAACGAGGAGATTAAACAATGACCGCCCCCAGATTTCTGCAAATCCATACTCTCCACTCCTACCCGGCGGCGCTGCTAAACCGAGATGACAGCGGCTTGGCAAAGCGGATGCCCTTCGGCGATGCGGTGCGTACGCGCATATCGTCGCAGTGCCTGAAGCGCCATTGGCGGGTGGCAGAAGACGAGTTTTCGCTACGCAACATTGACAGTTCTGGCGGTGCGGTGCGCTCTCGGAACATAATCGAGCGCGAGGTGATGCAGCCGCTGCGCGACGCCGACAAAGCCAGTGAGGAAGTGCTGAAGGCTGTAGAAGACGCCCTCAACATTGGGCTTTATGGCAGAAGTGGAACATCCCAAACTGGTCGCCAGCCCCTATTGCTAGGGCGACCCGAAGTGGAGTACCTGCAAGCCAAAGCCGCCGCCATCTGCGAGGAACACCCGGAGGACGCGAAATCCGCTGGCGATGCAGCGACAGGTCTGTTCAACACGCGGCGTGGCGAAGGCAACAACTTCCGAGCATTCCGAGAACAGACCACCCTGCCGTCTGGTCTGGAAGGCGCGCTATTTGGACGCATGGTTACTTCCGACCCCGGTGCCAACATCGACGCCGCCGTACATGTTGCTCACGCTTTCACCGTCCATCGAGAGGAAAGCGAAAGCGACTACTTCTCGGTGGTGGACGATTTGCAGCGCGACGACGAAGACCCTGGTGCGGCATTTATCGGCGACATGGAGCTGACCGCCGGTCTGTTCTACGGCTATGTGGTCGTGGATATTCCGGGACTAGTTTCTAACCTAGAAGGATGCCAGAGCGCCGATTGGGAGTCCGCAGATCGCACCTTGGCGGGACAGGTGGCGCGCCACCTCATCCATCTCATCGCCACGGTGTCGCCGGGAGCCAAGCTGGGTTCTACTGCGCCATATGCCTGTGCGGACCTGATGTTGGTTGAAGCCGGTTCCCGTCAGCCGCGCAGTCTTGCCAACGCCTACCGCAAGCCCATCAAACCCCGAGTTGTCGCTGCAACTGATGCGCTGTCCGGTCATCTCGCCAAACTTGACGCGGCATACGGTGGCAGGGAGGTTCGCCGCGTGATGTCGGTTGAAGACTGCGATTCCCTCAATGTCCCGCGAGTTTGCCTAGACGATTTGGCAGACTGGGCGGCGAACGCCGTATGCAACGGCAAGGCAGAGTAGCGATGCGCCATTTGATACTGAACCTAGAAAGTCCCCTGATGGCATTCGGGGGAGAGACCATTGACAACTACGGCGTCATCCGATGGTTTCCGTCGATGTCGATGCTGACCGGACTATTCGCCAACGCCCTGGGGTGGCGGCGGATTGAGTCGGAGAAGCACCAGCGGTTGCAAGACCGACTGGTGTTCGCTGCGCGCATCGACAGAGAACCTGCCGGCGGTCAGAGAATGACCGACTTTCAGACGGCGCAGTTGGAGAGGAATGATCAGGGCTGGACTACCCGAGGGCAACCCGAAGGCCGAGCAGGTGGAGCCAACACCTACACTGCGCCCCACCTGCGCTATCGCGACTACTACGCCGATATGCGTGTAACCGTCGCCCTGCGCTTGCAGCCCGAAGGCGATGAGCCTACGCTAGATGATCTGGCGATGGCGTTACAGGAACCGGCGCGGCCTCTGTTCATCGGGCGCAAGCCATGTCTGCCGTCGGCGCCGTTGTTCGCAGGTTTCAGCGACGGCGATACGCTCCTGAACACATTGCGGGACTGGCCGTTGGAGCAACTAGAGAGCGCGCCTGACCGCATCCGTATGCTCTGGCCGGAAGGCGAGGGTACGGCGGACATCGCTCCCGCCCGCAGCTATATGCTCACTGACCAGCGCAACTGGATTTCCGGACTGCACGGTGGCGGGCGTCGGGTATGTGAGGGCAGTGTTGAGCGCAGCGTGGCAGCATCAGCAAGGGATGAATCGTCATGACGAATCTGCAAATGATACGAGCGGAAGTCAACGCGCGAGATTTCCAGCGCTGGATGGGTATGAGGCGGTTGCAGGATCCAGACCACGCCATGCACTGCCTGCTCACGGAGTGTTTCGGTGACCTTGCCCCCAAACCCTTCCGTGCGATGTTTCCCCGCGACGGGTCCCGCGGCTGTCTCTACGGCTACGGCTACTCCGACGCCGACGCGCTGCGGGAGGCGTCCGGTGTCTATGCCTGCCCGCTGCAGGCGCGTATTGTTCCCGCCGCTTGTATCGACAGCAAGCCGATGCCGTCGGAATGGCGGCAGGGCAAACGGCTGGGCTTTGAGACACGCGTGCGCCCCATCGTGCGTCGATCGGACAAAGCCGACTGCCGACCGGGCAAAGAATGGGACGCCTTCCAGTTGGAAGCCGAGGGGCATCCCAAACGCAAAATGCCACGCAGCCGACAGCAAGTCTATGTGGACTGGCTGTCCGACCAGCTAGACAGGCGAGGCGGCGCCAGCCTAGAACTTGAATCAACCACGCTGGTTTCCTTCCAGCGAGTCCGCGCCATCCGAAGGCTTCGCGGGCGCCACAGCGAGGGGCCGGACGCCTTAATGCGAGGCGTTCTCAAAGTTACCGACGGCGACGCCTTTGCCCGGCTGCTGGCTCGGGGCATAGGCCGACACCGCGCCTACGGCTACGGGATGCTGCTGCTTCGTCCAGCCGGACGAAGCTAGCCAGACTATGATTGCACCTTAACAACTGAATATTACTCACTTATATAACGGAGCGGATGAGAATGTTGCACGGAAGATTGGGACTGGAAACCGCCCGCATCCCCCATGCTGACCGCCACGGCTTGCTATGGCTGTCCCGCGGGGCTTTGACGGTGCGGAACGGCACGCTGCGCTTTGAGCGGCATGGGTCTCCTGCCGCTGACAGTGCGCTGGATTCCGGAGAATATGGCATACCCTTTCAGAGTTTGTCGATGATTCTGCTGGGGCCGGGTTCCACCGTCAGCCACGATGCGCTGCGCCTGATGGCGCGGCACGGGACGGCGTTGGTGGCGGTGGGCGCGGATGGCGTGCGTTGCTACACGGCGCCTCCGCTGGCCCCGGACACATCGGACATCGCTCGGAGGCAGATGCGCGCTTGGGGCGATCCTATGGGTCAACGCATCACCATCGCCCGCAAGATGTACGCTCTGCGCTTGGGTGAAGTCCTGCCACATACGGATATTGCGACGCTGCGTGGCATTGAAGGTGCTCGGATGAGGCGCACCTACCAGAACCTTGCCCAGCGCTATGGCATTCAGTGGCGGGGGCGGCGCTACGACCGTGCGGCGCCGCTGGCGGCGGACATTCCCAATCAGGCGATTAACCACGCTTCGGTGGCAGTAACATCGGCGGCTGTAATTGCCGTAACGGCGCTGGGAGCCATCCCTCAGCTGGGGTTCATTCACGAGCACAGCGGCGATGCTTTCGCGCTGGACATCGCTGACCTGTTCCGAGACACGGCGCTGCTGCCAGCGGCGTTTCAAGCAGCAAGCGACATCGCTAAAAATCCGCGATTGGAAGTGGAAAGGCACACGCGCCGTACTACAGGAAATCTGCTGCGCACAGAGGGCGTGATTCCCAAAATGATTGACTATATCAAGATGCTGTTTCAAGATGTGCCGCCGCTGGAGGAAATACTGACATCGAACGAGGCGGTATAGGATTGGGCTGCGGTGTGGGACGGCATAGGAGGCGAGCTGATGACAGTGGTGGTTACGGTCAATGTAGAGGGGCGCTATCGGGGATTCTTGGCGTCGGCGATGCTGGAAATCGCACCGGGGGTGTACACATCGCCGCAGATGACCAGTGGGATACGCGAACGGATTTGGGAGACGCTGACACGGTGGCACTACGAGTTGGGAAGAGGGTCCATCGTGATGACATGGCGAGACCCGGATGCGGCGAGCCAGCAGCAGGTGTGGACATTAGGCGAACCACCCAAAGAGATAGTGGACGCTGATGGCGTATATCTGGTAAAATACCGCTAATTCATTCCCTTGGCTAATGAGATATGTGGGTCAGTATCAAACCGCCGAGGGGTTCCCCCGCACACGCGGGGATAGACCCTCGTCGCCGACTTCAAAGAGCCGTCCCTGTCGGGTTCCCCCGCACACGCGGGGATAGACCTACATCGTATCCGTGAACAGCGTTTTCCATCTGGGTTCCCCCGCACACGCGGGGATAGACCTAGCATCTGTCCCCGACATCGCTGACACGCTGTGGTTCCCCCGCACACGCGGGGATAGACCGTTATCTATCCGCGAGTTCTCACAGGCGGTGGGGGTTCCCCCGCACACGCGGGGATAGACCGGCGTTCCCGTGAGCGAGGATACTGGTGACGATGGTTCCCCCGCACACGCGGGGATAGACCCTGCGCCACGAGTACATCGTCGAGTACATCTACGGTTCCCCCGCACACGCGGGGATAGACCATTGCACATTCGCTATGCCTACTCTAGTACAGGGGTTCCCCCGCACACGCGGGGATAGACCCTCACGATAGTGAGTGAGGAAGGCGAAGAGCAGGGTTCCCCCGCACACGCGGGGATAGACCCCTTTTCGTCGCCAACCCTGGCGTGCGACACAAGGTTCCCCCGCACACGCGGGGATAGACCCACTCTGCCTAGGGTCGACCTGATCACATTCGGGGTTCCCCCGCACACGCGGGGATAGACCGATGGCAAAGAAGCGAGCATTGGTAGATGCAGTGGTTCCCCCGCACACGCGGGGATAGACCGTATCTCGCAGATAATGGGATGGGCAATTGGTCGGTTCCCCCGCACACGCGGGGATAGACCCGATATTCAGTATGGCGACCGCATTATCACCGGGGTTCCCCCGCACACGCGGGGATAGACCCATCGGCTAGTCGGCATTATCAGTCGGCTAGCCGGTTCCCCCGCACACGCGGGGATAGACCTCGTGTGTCTCTGCGCCTGTTAGGCGCATCTACGGTTCCCCCGCACACGCGGGGATAGACCCTAGACGGCATCGTCAAGGCGCGCATCGGCTATGGTTCCCCCGCACACGCGGGGATAGACCTCACCGACACCGGCAAGACGAACCTGATAGGCGGGTTCCCCCGCACACGCGGGGATAGACCTGCGGCGAATAACGCCTTGCTAGTAAGCCTGTCGGTTCCCCCGCACACGCGGGGATAGACCGTTGCAATTCGCCTACATCGGCTATCAGTTAGAGGTTCCCCCGCACACGCGGGGATAGACCTTCGTCCTCACTTACGAAGGTGAAGACCTTGCAGGTTCCCCCGCACACGCGGGGATAGACCCAGCATAGGCAAGCAGGTGCAAGGGCAGAGCAGGGTTCCCCCGCACACGCGGGGATAGACCCCGGTTGCCATACTTATCCAATCCGTAATGTGCGGTTCCCCCGCACACGCGGGGATAGACCCCTCACACAGGATGAGTATGCGAGGTTCAGGAAGGTTCCCCCGCACACGCGGGGATAGACCTTTGCAGCAATTTTCCAAAATCCCCAAAATTGCGGTTCCCCCGCACACGCGGGGATAGACCGATGGAACAACATCAATGCAATGCTCTAGGAGTGGTTCCCCCGCACACGCGGGGATAGACCGCGAGGTAGGAGTATCATAGTCGGGGAAGATGAGGTTCCCCCGCACACGCGGGGATAGACCCTCTTTTCCCAGCATCACCCTGCGCCGAATCTCGGTTCCCCCGCACACGCGGGGATAGACCCCTAACAGAAAATAAATCCGTTTTCGTGAACACGGTTCCCCCGCACACGCGGGGATAGACCCAAGAGATGTGGATTGACCTACTCATCAATGCAGGTTCCCCCGCACACGCGGGGATAGACCGCCATCAAACTGAGGATGAGTCGTGGCGACACGGGTTCCCCCGCACACGCGGGGATAGACCGGTATCACGACAAGCGGCTCTACGGCGTGGGGTGGTTCCCCCGCACACGCGGGGATAGACCGTGTTGGACATCGTGAACAACAGCCGGTGGTATGGTTCCCCCGCACACGCGGGGATAGACCACTTGTAGCAGTTCGAGCGCCGCATTGCCAAAAGGTTCCCCCGCACACGCGGGGATAGACCCCTCTCTACACAATCAAGCCTTTTGGCAACCCCGGTTCCCCCGCACACGCGGGGATAGACCTCACGATACAACTGCAACTAGGGTCTCTGACACGGTTCCCCCGCACACGCGGGGATAGACCTGTGTTGGGTGAAAGACCTTTGGGCGTATCGTCGGTTCCCCCGCACACGCGGGGATAGACCCGAAGGCAGAGCGGGATTTGGAATACCGGGTGCGGTTCCCCCGCACACGCGGGGATAGACCTCATAGGGTTAGCAGGATAGTAGATCCTACCTGGGTTCCCCCGCACACGCGGGGATAGACCTTGTTCTACGCCCATTACCCTAGCCATCTCTCGGGTTCCCCCGCACACGCGGGGATAGACCGCGCGATGCGTGCATCGTATGCCTAGCGCCGCTGGTTCCCCCGCACACGCGGGGATAGACCCTTCGCAAGAGTGGTAAAGAGATTGCGGAGGTAGGTTCCCCCGCACACGCGGGGATAGACCTCGGGCGCATATAAGCGCTTGAAGCCAAGTGTTGGTTCCCCCGCACACGCGGGGATAGACCCACTGCTGAGTTTACAGACAGGCTAAATTGTCAGGTTCCCCCGCACACGCGGGGATAGACCGCGCGATGCGCACGCAAGGCTTGCAACAAAGTAGGTTCCCCCGCACACGCGGGGATAGACCTTGATGCGCCGTGCGAGACCTGCGGCGCATACGGGTTCCCCCGCACACGCGGGGATAGACCTATTTTAGATTGGCTTATGAAAAATCCTGACGCGGTTCCCCCGCACACGCGGGGATAGACCGTCGGCGAAATGCGCGTATTAGTGCGCGATGCAGGTTCCCCCGCACACGCGGGGATAGACCGTCGGTGCAGTTGCAGAACAAGCGCTTGATATGGGTTCCCCCGCACACGCGGGGATAGACCGTTAAACCAAACCCTAACATAACGGCAAAAGAGGGTTCCCCCGCACACGCGGGGATAGACCGCTTCTTGAAAGCGCTCGAAATACGACACATTGGGTTCCCCCGCACACGCGGGGATAGACCGCCGTTGCATCAAGATCTGAAGCGGTATGCGGAGGTTCCCCCGCACACGCGGGGATAGACCATAGACAAGAGCATCAAGCAGCGCTTATGGCGCGGTTCCCCCGCACACGCGGGGATAGACCTTTTCTAGGGATTTTGGAAATTGGCTCTTGCGGGGTTCCCCCGCACACGCGGGGATAGACCTTTTTCGAGCGACTTGTGCTGTTCTTCGATGGGGGTTCCCCCGCACACGCGGGGATAGACCGTTTCTTCGGCGCGCTTGCACCAGCGATACACCGGTTCCCCCGCACACGCGGGGATAGACCTGCGATCGTATTATAGCGACCCTCGACTTTTTGGGTTCCCCCGCACACGCGGGGATAGACCGCGGAGAGCGCGGAGATGGGTGAGGATGCGCCGGGTTCCCCCGCACACGCGGGGATAGACCCTCTCCGCGCATCCACTCCGCAGATGCTGTGTCGGTTCCCCCGCACACGCGGGGATAGACCGATTGGCAAGTGATAAGCGTTTGTCCGTCCGCAGGTTCCCCCGCACACGCGGGGATAGACCGTATTGCTCCGCTCATTCCATCGCTCTCCGCGCGGTTCCCCCGCACACGCGGGGATAGACCCTCATCCGTGAGTATCTCCGTGAGCATCATCGCGGTTCCCCCGCACACGCGGGGATAGACCTCGGCGGAGTGCGATGGATAGACATGGGCGCATGGTTCCCCCGCACACGCGGGGATAGACCTCCGTATAGCGCGGATCCGACTCATCTATTCCTGGTTCCCCCGCACACGCGGGGATAGACCCTGCTAACCGCGAAGGTTCCGGCGGCGAAGGTTGGTTCCCCCGCACACGCGGGGATAGACCCCGCGCTCTCCGCAAGTTACCATGCCTATTAGCGGTTCCCCCGCACACGCGGGGATAGACCGACGGTCGGGGGAAGAGTTTGAGGCTTGGAGGGGGTTCCCCCGCACACGCGGGGATAGACCCTTTTATGCTATGCCTTGTGGTTGTATCAGGCGGGTTCCCCCGCACACGCGGGGATAGACCCGATGTGCTATTACTCCAAAGCGCAGGTAGCGTGGTTCCCCCGCACACGCGGGGATAGACCGTACAATCGGATTGCTGCAATCCAAGACGAAGTGGTTCCCCCGCACACGCGGGGATAGACCTTTAATTAATCCTACGGTATCGGAGGAGTTCAGGGTTCCCCCGCACACGCGGGGATAGACCGATGCCTTATTGGATACCCGAAGGCGTAAATGAGGTTCCCCCGCACACGCGGGGATAGACCCCTGTTGCAAGCGGCGCAGAATGCTGCGCAAGAGGTTCCCCCGCACACGCGGGGATAGACCTTTCTAAAATCCCCCAAAATTGCCTCCAAAAACGGTTCCCCCGCACACGCGGGGATAGACCCAATACCTAACTCTAACAATCTATCACTCCGACGGTTCCCCCGCACACGCGGGGATAGACCCTTATACCTCACGATTACAAGAACTTTTAGAAGGGTTCCCCCGCACACGCGGGGATAGACCCTGCCATGATTGATGCGTGGCTGGATTTCGCCGGGTTCCCCCGCACACGCGGGGATAGACCCTTGCCTGATCTAGTTTATGTACGGTTTCAATTGGTTCCCCCGCACACGCGGGGATAGACCTATGCCGTGTTATGTATACGGTAATGCTGAACGGGTTCCCCCGCACACGCGGGGATAGACCCCTCGTATTCAACGCTTGGATTGCGTCTGATACGGTTCCCCCGCACACGCGGGGATAGACCTCTACTTTTGCGTCCATCGGATTGCCGCGTTCCGGTTCCCCCGCACACGCGGGGATAGACCTCAAATGCGAATTCGCCAAATATGATGATACGCGGTTCCCCCGCACACGCGGGGATAGACCCTCATCACTATCCAAGATGCAATCCGGGTAACCGGTTCCCCCGCACACGCGGGGATAGACCCAGACAGCAAGGGGAGGGAGCAGCCTGAGGATCGGTTCCCCCGCACACGCGGGGATAGACCTTGGCAACCCTCGCTGACCTGCTGTACAAGAGGGGTTCCCCCGCACACGCGGGGATAGACCCCTGACTAGGCAGTACTATGCACTCAAACGAAAGGTTCCCCCGCACACGCGGGGATAGACCCTCACGAAATGGCGTGCTTGTTGCATAAAAGCAGGTTCCCCCGCACACGCGGGGATAGACCCTACGCCGTTTACGATTAAGCAGCTGAGCCATAGGTTCCCCCGCACACGCGGGGATAGACCCCTGCGTTTCGGAGCAGTACGACAAGGCGCTTGGGTTCCCCCGCACACGCGGGGATAGACCGTTAGCGGAGTTAGAGGAGAAGGCGCAAGAAGAGGTTCCCCCGCACACGCGGGGATAGACCTTGAACCCGTGCTACCCACAAGTTGTGCTGCGCGGTTCCCCCGCACACGCGGGGATAGACCCTGCACAGGCGCGAACAGAAATCCGACAGCTGAGGTTCCCCCGCACACGCGGGGATAGACCGCTTCGGCTTGACAGGATAGCCTAGCAGTCGGCGGTTCCCCCGCACACGCGGGGATAGACCACGCAAACGGCACATCCACACATTGCTGCATAGGGTTCCCCCGCACACGCGGGGATAGACCTTTTATTGCAATTCCAGAATTGCAATAATACTCGGTTCCCCCGCACACGCGGGGATAGACCCTTGACTTGCTTTTCTGCCGGCAGCGTGCGCAGGGTTCCCCCGCACACGCGGGGATAGACCCCAGGCGTTTTAATCGTTATCCACTGCTGCCTAGGTTCCCCCGCACACGCGGGGATAGACCTACCTTTCACATCGTGCTCTATGCTATCGAGAAGGTTCCCCCGCACACGCGGGGATAGACCCATATGTTAGCCTTCCATAAATTGACAGACACGGGTTCCCCCGCACACGCGGGGATAGACCGTTACACATCACCATAACGCAACGCACAAGCCGGGTTCCCCCGCACACGCGGGGATAGACCGCTTTCTCGATATTTCCGACAATAGCTCAACACGGTTCCCCCGCACACGCGGGGATAGACCCAGGAATATCGGCGAGCTGCAGAACGCGCGCGCGGTTCCCCCGCACACGCGGGGATAGACCGACGATAGCAGAAAAGGCATTAGAACGATTCCTGGTTCCCCCGCACACGCGGGGATAGACCTTATCATCTCCAACCCCCCTTCTGAACCCGACAGGTTCCCCCGCACACGCGGGGATAGACCGCAAAACTGACTCGTACTACACTATCCCCCGTAGGTTCCCCCGCACACGCGGGGATAGACCTATCACTTGTGGATATAGTGGATATATCAACACGGTTCCCCCGCACACGCGGGGATAGACCTCAGTTAGGACAGGGGATTTTAGGGCACAATGAGGTTCCCCCGCACACGCGGGGATAGACCTTTTAGCGAAAGGATTTTCCGATGACTACACAGGGTTCCCCCGCACACGCGGGGATAGACCTTTGACCCGCCACCCCGAGAGTTGACGCCGTATGGTTCCCCCGCACACGCGGGGATAGACCTTTTCGAGCAATTTTCGACCGCCCTATGCAAAGGGTTCCCCCGCACACGCGGGGATAGACCCACTATCTATAACATGATTTGACTTGCGTGCAGGGTTCCCCCGCACACGCGGGGATAGACCGCACATACGCACACAAGACGAGCTGCTGCGCATGGTTCCCCCGCACACGCGGGGATAGACCTTAGTGTATGGCGCGTAGACCCAAACGATTATAGGTTCCCCCGCACACGCGGGGATAGACCGTCTGGTATCGGGTGGGGATGGCAATCAAGTCGGGTTCCCCCGCACACGCGGGGATAGACCTCTTGGTATCTACGCCGCCTGGCAAGTGCGCCAGGTTCCCCCGCACACGCGGGGATAGACCGAAACGGTTTTTGTACGGTGGGAGGATACGTGGGGTTCCCCCGCACACGCGGGGATAGACCGTTCTAGGATTGACTGCTACACCACTCACACCTGGTTCCCCCGCACACGCGGGGATAGACCGTTCTGTATCATTTGCTGTTGCCGTTACCGAACGGTTCCCCCGCACACGCGGGGATAGACCGATTACCTTCTATTGCTGCTGGAGTAAACCGTAGGTTCCCCCGCACACGCGGGGATAGACCGGTGCATGTAATCACCGGAGTGCTACAAGGCAGGGTTCCCCCGCACACGCGGGGATAGACCTGAGGTAAGGCATTTCCACGCTGTGTGCAAGAAGGTTCCCCCGCACACGCGGGGATAGACCTGCTTCATATTGGTCACCCGTGAGGTTTTCCCCGGTTCCCCCGCACACGCGGGGATAGACCATAACCTGTACATCGTCTATGGTAGCAAGATACGGTTCCCCCGCACACGCGGGGATAGACCTTGGGTTCTTGCCATATGCTCCTCCGTGTCTTGGGTTCCCCCGCACACGCGGGGATAGACCTGGATACTGTTGTGTTAACATCCAACCCATACAGGTTCCCCCGCACACGCGGGGATAGACCCCTTGTGGGAACACTTGTAGAGGGTCTATCTCCGGTTCCCCCGCACACGCGGGGATAGACCGGTTGGCGTTGAGGGTGCGGATGCTGCGGATGTGGTTCCCCCGCACACGCGGGGATAGACCGTTTCATTTTCCATTCCTTTTCCAATTTTCGAGGGTTCCCCCGCACACGCGGGGATAGACCGCGGATTGGGCATCCTGCGCCTTATCCGATGGAGGTTCCCCCGCACACGCGGGGATAGACCTTGCTTGTGAAAACGCTTGACAACCTTGATTCAGGTTCCCCCGCACACGCGGGGATAGACCCAAAGCACATGAAACTTGAAGGCAAAGCACAACGGTTCCCCCGCACACGCGGGGATAGACCGAAGCGAAGACAGGTCAGGAAGAAGCGGCGATAGGTTCCCCCGCACACGCGGGGATAGACCTGCATTTCCGGTCGTCCGAGGAATGCAGCAAAAGGTTCCCCCGCACACGCGGGGATAGACCCTGAGGCTTACGGCAAATCCTGATGGTATCAGTGGTTCCCCCGCACACGCGGGGATAGACCGCACACGGCTTGCGACTGGTGCGAGTGTCGTGAGGTTCCCCCGCACACGCGGGGATAGACCTATCCAACTTTGTATTTTGGGCGCTGACAGTCGGGTTCCCCCGCACACGCGGGGATAGACCTTTCTTCGACTTCATCAGCCCATACGAGGTTCGGGTTCCCCCGCACACGCGGGGATAGACCTATCTTGCTCGCGACTGGTGCGGGCACATCGACGGTTCCCCCGCACACGCGGGGATAGACCGTCTTGACGCTGTCGTCCGGATATTCTGCCGACGGTTCCCCCGCACACGCGGGGATAGACCGTGTGCGGATTGCCGTTCCAAGCAGCGGCGCATGGTTCCCCCGCACACGCGGGGATAGACCTCTTTTATCGCAATCCGTATCGCGGCTTTTACCGGTTCCCCCGCACACGCGGGGATAGACCCCGGGTGGATTGCTTGACCTAGCAAAACAATGGGGTTCCCCCGCACACGCGGGGATAGACCTACGATTTCATTCGAAGCATTTCGCGATGCGTCGGTTCCCCCGCACACGCGGGGATAGACCTCCTTCGTATTACGGCATTCGCGATGTGTCGTGGGTTCCCCCGCACACGCGGGGATAGACCTCACCCGTTGCATAGCCTTACGAGTAGCCCTCTGGTTCCCCCGCACACGCGGGGATAGACCGTTTGCACAGAACCTGTCAGCCTTGCAGGCATAGGTTCCCCCGCACACGCGGGGATAGACCATCCTCACCGTGAGCAATACTTGCAGAGAACACGGTTCCCCCGCACACGCGGGGATAGACCTGCGGGACGGTGGATATGGGAATGCCCAGATTGGGTTCCCCCGCACACGCGGGGATAGACCGGGAATGCCAATGGAAATTACCGCACAAGGCATGGTTCCCCCGCACACGCGGGGATAGACCTTATACATACGGATTTGCTTATGCTAGATTGCAGGTTCCCCCGCACACGCGGGGATAGACCTAACCACAATTGCACATTTGCAGGAATTGAATCGGTTCCCCCGCACACGCGGGGATAGACCTGTAATAGAGCGCTTGGCTATTCGTGCAACTCCGGTTCCCCCGCACACGCGGGGATAGACCCAACAGCAGATCGTCCAGTTGTTCTGCCTGACCGGTTCCCCCGCACACGCGGGGATAGACCCAAAATAGTGCCTGTTGAAATCGCGCCGACTACGGTTCCCCCGCACACGCGGGGATAGACCCGAAGTGTGGGATGATCACCCTGATTGGAATGCGGTTCCCCCGCACACGCGGGGATAGACCGGCAGTGGGATTGAAGTCGCTGCCACAAACAGGGGTTCCCCCGCACACGCGGGGATAGACCTGTATACCCCGCTGCTGGGGTAAGCAAACCCGGGGTTCCCCCGCACACGCGGGGATAGACCATCACGGGAGAGACGGATGGAGTACGAAGAACAGGTTCCCCCGCACACGCGGGGATAGACCCTGGTGGTGATGCAGCCTGCTGACCTGATGCAGGGTTCCCCCGCACACGCGGGGATAGACCCCGGGTTGCTGGAAGCAGAGATAGAGCACCATCGGTTCCCCCGCACACGCGGGGATAGACCCCAGTTGTTTGATGTTGTTACCGTCCGCACTCCGGTTCCCCCGCACACGCGGGGATAGACCGAGCACATCAAACACTCTTTGTCCCAACACCAAGGTTCCCCCGCACACGCGGGGATAGACCTTGGGCAGAGTATGCAGGCAAGAAACTTGGTGAGGTTCCCCCGCACACGCGGGGATAGACCAAGTCCTGTGCATTCACCATTCTGCCACCTGCAGGTTCCCCCGCACACGCGGGGATAGACCTAACCCTAGTTCGTCAAGCGAGGATTTTCTACGGTAGCGTTTCCATTCAGGTGGTCGAAGACAGAAGCCCCCTGCGTTGCAGCAGTACCAACAGGTTGTGAGGCGTCCACGCTGTACCCATTCGCTCCCGACGCCTTATCTCTCGCTGAAACCGCTCGAACCGAGATGTGGTCTTGTACCTAGACTGACCAGTACCCAGATGCGCCAGTCCCTTAGTCAGTGCCTTCGTGCACCAAATCAACCCACGACCACCCGTCAACTTCACTATCCGTGCAACCAACTTCCTTGCCTCAGACAAGTCTTCTGACATCAGCAACTCTTTGGCTTCGTCCCAGCCCACTTCGCCTATATTGCGCTTGTACTCCCGAAGCAGATGGAACTAGCATAGCTGATGGGCTGTGCCTCTACCATAGACCATTCCTATCGCAGAGGCTATCGCTCTGTCCCCATCGCTCACTAGGTGGGCAGGCTGCCTTACTCCTCGCTTATAGGCTTCGGTCAGCGTGTCTTCCCAACTCCCGAACGACGCCATCACACCGCCCTTGTCATCCCGGAACACCTTCATCTCCTGCTTCCCGCCACGAACACCCACCCACACTCCATCCATCTCCGCCACATCGCCAGTAAGCGCAGGTCGTTCCAGATTCTCCTGCTTGATCCACTTGCACAATGTGCTCTTGGCGAACCCATACAGCTCGCCAACCTTAGCATAACTCAATCCCATCGCCGCCAGTCTCACCGCCTCTCCACGCGTTTTTTTGAGTACGACTTGCGGCGCTCCACATCGCCCACTAGCTCCATACCGCTCTGCATATCTCCGCACTTCCCACATCTGAACACGGGCATTGCCAAGTTCACTGCGCCATACTTGGTTATGAGTGTGCGGCGATAGTTGTGATGGCGTGCCATCGCTAGGTCGCAGGCTTTGCACATCGGCTTGTAGAGCATCAGCGCATCTTGAAGTGTGTCTTGTATTTCCTGTGTAACGGTCTTTTCTGCTTGCTCTTCCAGTTGGTATAGCATACCCATTCGTTTACCTCCTCCGATGATGACTTATGCCTCATTCTACAACTCAACCACCTGAATGGAAACGCTATCAACACCAGGGTATTCTTAACATGTAGGGATATTGGGTTTTGCCCACCGATGCCAGCACACTAGCGCCAACGAATACACCAGCATCTGTATGCTCTTGGTGTAGCCCTTCGTCCGTCGCACTAACCTATTCAACTTACTTCGCCATACCGAATGCAATCCCTCATTCCAGTTCACCGCACCTCCCTTGCCCACCACATGCCTGTTGCGAGGAAACCACCGATACACAGGATATGCATCACTCCGAAACAACTTTGCATCCGGTAAGCGCTCATACAAGCGCAAGAATGTGCCCTCGCTGCGGTCGCCCACCTCAAAGTCCACCCACCTGCTCCCATCAGCCTCTTCTACCACCGCCGTCCATATCCACACATCCTCACGCAACTCCGCACGCCGAGCACGCTTGTATGTCCACATCTCATCACAGGACACCACCGCAGCAGCACGCTGCGCCTCTGCTCCCTCAGTCCGCCTACGCCCACGCTCCCTCAGGCGCTCTAATGCCTCACGCCCCCTTTTTTCACCCATCCGTGAACCGCTGTGGCGCTGTACCCAAACACTCTGCCTACGGCGCTCAGACTGCTGCCTTCCAGATACATCTCAACCCCCTGCGCCTTGATGGCTGCGCTAGGGCGGTGATAGGCAGCATCAGGAAAGTAGCGGCGACCGCAGTCTCCGCATCTGTACGACTGCTTGCCGCGCGCCAAGCCATTTTTGCGCATCCAGTTGGAGCCGCAGTCGGGGCAGCGAATATCGTGGCGATAGGTACGTTCACGGGCCATAAGACACCTCACTGTGTTTGATGTTGTGACATAGTATAATTCATTATCTCTACACGTTGAGAATACCGCTTATGCCTCATTCTACAACTCAACCACCTGAATGGAAACGCTTGAAACTGTGGACAAGCTTAACTCGCAGGCGTATGCTATGCGGGTTTGATGCACTTGGGGCATCATGAGTACACATCTTGAAGCAACTAGGCAGAACACAGGGAGGCGGATTAGATGGCAAAGTTCAAGGTGGTGACGCAGCAGCCTGCGGGGGTTACCTTCGATATGGCGGGCGGCTCGTATGAGCTAGAGCTTGAGGCGTTGACACCCATCGGTGCGGAGATAGTGGAGATAGCAGCACAGTCCGAGGACGAGTTCATCGCAGGCGCACGGGACGCCGATGCCATCATCGGGCGGGGGCGGCGCATCAGCCGCAAAATCATCGAGGGACTTGACAACTGCAAGGTGATTTCGCTGGGCAGTGTGGGCGCCGATACTGTGGATATAGGTGCTGCTACCGAGCGCGGCATCCCGGTTACGAATGTGCCCGACACCTTCATCGAAGAGGTCGCAGACCACACGATGATGATGATACTGGCGACCTTCCGCCGACTGCGGACGATGGACCAGTATGTGCGCGAGGGGCGCTGGAGCGAGGGGCGTCCCCTGCTGTCCACATTCCCGCGCCTGTACGGACAAACGCTCGGGTTCGTGTCATTCGGGCATGTGGCGCGTGCGACGGCGCTGCGGGCGCGCGCATTTGGGCTGCGTATGCTCGCATTCGACCCGTACATCGAGGAGCTGATGATGACCGAGTACGGCGTAGAGCCGGTCAGCTACCTAGACGACCTGCTTGAGCGGTCGGACATCGTGTCTATGCACGCCCCATCCACACAAGAGGTGCATCACCTGCTCGGTGAGGCGCAGTTCCGCAAGATGAAGCCCACCGCCCTGTTCATCAACAACGGGCGCGGCCCCACAGTGGACGAGCAGGCGCTCATCAAGGCATTGGAAGAGGGCTGGATCGCGGCTGCCGGGCTAGATGTGCTGGAACAAGAGCCGCCCGACCCGGAAAACCCGCTGCTGCGTATGGAGAATGTAACCCTGACGCCGCATGTGGCGTCGGCATCAGAGCGGATGGGGCCGGAGACGCGCCGCCGCGTGGGGCAGGAAATCTCGCTTGTGCTGACCGGTCGCTGGCCCCGCACATGTGTGAATCCGTCCGTGCTGGAAAAGACCGGGCTGCAGCGGTGGCAGCCATACTCGATGGGCAGAGGCCCGGGGTCGGGATAGGCGGCGCACACCATAACGGCTAGTCCGTTGCTGCAGAGCATAGCGTTAGCGGCAATGGGATAGTCCCAGATTTACACATGAGCAGAAACGGGAGTCCAGTGGATTATTCTGGATTCCCGTTCCTTATGTCAATAAATCTCCGAATGCGCGGCTGTATTCGTATTAAAATTCGCTCGCATCGCCTATATCGAAGGAAGCGAAAGCCGTGCGCGCGGCTAGTCCGCATGATGCGGCTGCTTAGCGAATAAGACAATGACCGCGGTCAGGATACCGAGCACGCCGAAGCCAACGAACACACCCGTGTATGTGCCGTCGCTGATGTAGTCGAAGACCAGCCCCGGTATCATCACGCCCACCGCCTGCCCAAAGGTCGTGAAAGGCTCGGTGATGCCGCGTATCGCACCTAGCGCGCGCCTGCCGAAGTAATCGGCGTATGCCACCGGCGGCACCGTGAGCATGCCACCAAGCCCGAAGCCAAACAGCGCCGAGTACGCTAGCGCCTCTACCTCCGTGTCTGTGAAGGTGAACAGGAAGGATGCCGCTGCCATCACCAGCGCAACGGCAGCCAAGACGATACGCACCGGCAGCCTCTCTACGATGCGCCCCCAAACGATGCTGCCGACACCGAGGAACACGGCGTTGAGGCTAATGCCCACACCCGCTACCAGCGCGCCCAGCCCCTGGTCTTGAAAGAATGCGTTGGAATGGGTGTTTGTGCCTGCCTGCATCAGGAACATCAGCCCCGTGCCCACAGCTATGAGCCAAAGCGATGGAGTACGCACGGCTTGCTTGAGCATCCAGTTGGGTTCATCCGTGGCGTCGGGCGAGGAAGTGCCGTTAGAAGAGGTTGCCCCATCATCGGGTTCGGTGTCGCCGTCGGGGCGCAAGCCGATGTCCTCCGGGCGCTGGCTTATCAGCAAGGCTACGGGGACGAGCGCCACCACGAACACCAACACGCCCAGCACGAACCATGCATCGCGCCAGCCGCCCTTCGCAATTATCACCGATGCTATCAGCGGAAACAGCACCATGCCGACGGAGTGCGCTAGGTTCAGGATGCCATTCGTGCGCCCGCGCAGCCGCACGAACCAGCGCGACACCACTACGGATGCGCCGATTTGCACAGGGCTTGAGAATATGACGCGCCCAGTGGCGTACGCGATGTAGAACGCCCAAGGCAGCATAACGCCGAATGCGGTGAGCGTGGCGGTCGCGCGCGACAGGGCGAGGGTGGATATGCCTAGGATGAGTATGCTTACGGTAAGAACGACACGCGCCCCGTAGCGGTCGATGAGCCGCCCCACGATGGGCGATATGAAGGTTGCCGCAAGCCCACCCAACGCCGCTGCGCCCGATATGAGCGTCCGATTCCATCCCAGTTCCTGCGACAACGGATAGACGAACACGGCGATAGTGAGGCTTGCAGCGGCATTTCGCACAAACATCGCACTGCAAGCCGCGCCCAGCACGACCCAGCCATAGTAGAAAGGCGTGCGAGCGGCTAGCTTCTGTTGCAATATGCGATACCTTGAATCAAGTAGAGTAGTCGATCAGCCTAGCAACCTAGCAATCCGGCCGGTGTGCCAATTCATCGCAGGCGTACTTGGTGCTGCGGATTTTCGTCGGGGATTGCCTGCGTGTCCAAACGATGGGATGCTATCATTTTGCGATTGAGGGCGTCAATGTTAGGATAGCCGTCGAGAAAATCGCACAAGTCCTTTTACCCATTGAAGTCCTTGCACCTTACTAGAGGGAATATGGGAAATCTTTAAGATGGGGGAATTGAGAGAAGAGATACGATGGATAACGAACTTGCTAGGAAGCTGATAGGCGAACTGTTGGATGTGAAAGACATGCTGCTGGTCATCGACTCAAACGGCGCTGTGGGCGAGCTGCATGCGCGCAACATGCGCCCGATAGAGTTCGACGGCAGGTGGGCGACCATCGAGTCGCAGGACTGGCACATCCACCTAGACTTGCAGGCTGTGGATGACGCTCAGTTCGTCGTGAACTCCGACCACGGCCACGAGGCGATGCCCAAGCTCTACTACCTGCGGCTGTCTGATGCAGATGGCGGGACACTGCTGCGCTTCTACTTCCCCAACCCGTGGCTGGACGATGAGGAAAACCCCGCGCCGTTTCAGCCGGAACGGGTTCAGGCGTTCAGCGACTTTTGTGCACGGTATGCAGAGAAAGACGGCATCCAGTTCGTGGAGCGTACGCCGGAAGGCGATGTTTTCCATGCGGACGGCATGCTGCCGCTGAAATAGTGCGCGGCACGGAAAGTGAACCGGGCAGATGACGCTGGGGAACGGAGAACGGGATTAGCGCATATGCGCCGCGTGGTAGTAGAATGTGCTGAACCTGATGGGCTGAGGGCAAGTGCGAGGGCTGGCATATGACGAATAGAGCGAACCGCCTATTTGAGGACGCCGCAGAGCAGATACTGCACGCCACATGGGAACACTATCCGAGCATGGCGGCGGGACTGGGGTTGCACGAGTACGATGGGCGGCTGCCAAGCGTGTCTAGAACGGCGTACTCGATACGCCTACGAGAAATTGAGCGCGGGATTGAGGCACTAGAACGCATTGACGACTCCGCATTGAGCGTACGCAACTACTACGACAGCCGCATACTGAAAAATGCGCTGCACAAGGAACGGCTTGAAATCGCCGAGCTGCAATGGTATGCAAAGAACCCGATGGAAATGCTCTGGAACATCGAACTGAGCGGCTACATCAGCCGCAACTATGCGCCGCTGGAACAGCGTGTCGAATCCCTCGCGCAGGCGTTGAGCAGCGTCCCCAAATACATCGACGAGCTTAAGACCGTCTTAAACGGCAGGCTTGCATCGCCCGTGCTAGAAGCGAGCATCGAAGCCTACGAGGGGATCGCGGCGTTCTACGATACGGACTTGACAGCGGCGGCTCGCGATGTGCAAGACGAGAAATTGCGTGCGCGGTTCGATGCGGCGTGTGCGTCTGCATCTGCCGCCGTGCGCAGTTTCGTGGAACTGCTGGAAGCGCTGCGCCCATATGCCGACGCGAGCTTCGCCATTGGGAGCGCCAAGTTTTCAGCGCTGCTACGATACGGCGAAATGGTGGACTTGCCACTCTATCGGCTGCTGGATGTAGGCGAGGCAGACTTGCGGCGCAACTTGACGGCGTTCAAGCGCACAGCGGCACAGATCGACTCTAATCGCTCCGCGGCAGAGGTGATAGCCTCCGTTGCCGCTGACCATCCTACCGCAGAGTCGCTCCTCGATGAGACACGCGATATGCTCGAGGACATCCGACAGTATCTCATAGATGAAAACATCGTCAGCGTACCGTCGGAGGTGCGCTGCCACACGGTCGAGACGCCGGCGTTTATGCGCTGGGCGTTTGCGGCGCTGGATTTCCCCGGCCCATATGAGCAGCATGCCACCGAAACTTACTACTATGTAACGCCGGTCGAAACCCATTGGAGCGACGCCGAAAAAGAGCAGTGGCTGACGGCATTCAACTACGCCACGCTGAAAGCCGTGTCAATTCACGAAGCATACCCCGGCCACTATGTTCATTACCTGCACACGCGCAACTCCAGCTCCATGATAAGCCGCGTATTTGGGGCGTACTCGTTCTGGGAGGGATGGGCGCACTACACCGAGCAGATGATGCTCGAGACGGGCTACGGCGGCGACGACCCGCGCATTGCGCTGGGTCAGCTGATGGAAGCGCTGCTACGAAACTGTCGCTACATCTGCGCCATTCGGATGCACACGCAAGGGATGACGCCGGATGAAGCCACCCAATTCTTCATGGACAACGCCTACATGGAAGAGCTGCCCGCGCGCAAAGAGGCGATGCGCGGCACTTTCGACCCGATGTATCTAAACTACACGCTGGGCAAGCTTATGATACTGAAGCTGCGCAACGACTATCGCCAAGCGCAGGGCGACGCATACACCCTGAAGCGCTTTCACGACGCCTTCCTGTCGTTTGGTGCACCGCCTGTGCCGCTCGTGCGCGAGATGATGCTCGGTGCTCAAGGCGATGTCCTGTAGCATAGTCCTGCCATCGCTGGGAATTACTGTGCAACACAATTGCCTTGATGTACTGACCAACTACTAAAAGACAAGGATGAAAAACATTGACGGGTGCGCTTAACGGGTTTCGCGTGTTGGAGCATGGCGGATATGTGGCGGTGCAGGTATTGGGAATGCTGCTAGCCGACCAAGGAGCAGAAGTCGTCAAGCTAGAGCCGCCGGAGGGCGATAGGCTGCGTGGAAGTGCGCCGTTTGCGGTATGGAATCGTGGCAAAAGGTCTGTCGTGGTGGATGCGGCGTCCGGTGAATATGAACGCGTGGTGAAGCGGCTGGCGGCGTCTGCGGATGTGCTGATATGCGGCGGCGAAGACGCAGTCTATGGCGCATCGATCGACAGGCTGGCAGATGTGAACCCGAAGTTGGTAGTCGTGAGCCTGCCCGCGTTCGGGGAAGGGCATCTAGATGCGGGTCTGCCTCCGCTCGAACCGCTTGTAGCCGCATCCACGGGTGTATATGCCGACCGCGGGACAGGTGCTCCGTCCTTCATCGCTGTGCCACACGCAAGCATATTCGGGGCGCTCACCGCCGCTCCTGCCATCGTTGCTGCCCTACTCCATCGCGAGGTGAGCGGAACGGGACAGCGCATTACCCTGCCGCTCTACGACGCCATGTTCGGCGCAATGGGATCGCACCTCGTGCACCTGCCCGGGGATCCGCCTGTGCCCTCACCACCGAGCCACCCCGCCATCGCGCGCTTCTACGAATGCGCTGACGGGCGCTGGCTTAACATCAACGCCGGCTACCGGCGCGCCCTAGAACCGATGGTGCGGGCGTTTGGACATCCCGAATGGGCAGAGCCGCTGCTAGACACCGAAAGCCTGCTGGCGCACCCGGAAGACCGCCGCCTGTGGATAGACACGATAACCGCCATTTGGAAGACACGCCCTGCGTTGGAATGGGAACAGATTATGGACGATGCGGGCGTTCCCTGCACGATGTGCCGCACCATAGACGAGTGGCTTTCTGATGCGCAATCGGCGGCTATGGGCGCAGTGGCTACGGTGGACGACCCTATGTTCGGACGGATGCGTCAGGTCGGCGTACAGGTGCACATGAGCGAAACCGAGGGCAGTGTTCGGGGGAGCGCACCTACGCTTGGAGAACATACCGCCGCCATTCTTGACCACCTGTAAGCGCCGCTACATAGCACGGCGTCGCAGACCGAAAGATGTGCAACCGCAACAGATTGACGCTATAATCAGCGGCGGCAAGGATAATCCGTCGCTCGGTAGTACAGTGCGCATATGACGGACGAATGGCGAAATGGGCTAGTCGGATAAGCAAGAGAACGGGACAAGGCTTTGGAGATTGCAAATGCCATCAGATAAGCGGCGGGGAGCATTGGCGCCCATACGAATCTGCGACTTTTCCGGGCAGCTAGCGGGCGCTGGCGCCACGCGCTTCTTCGCCGCATTCGGGGCACAGGTCATCCGCATAGAGGACAGGCTCTCGCAAGGCGGATGGGACATCTTCCGCGGCAACGGCCCCTACAAAGACGAACGGCGCGGCACCAACCTCGGCGGGATGTTCAACAACCACAACATCGAGAAACTTGGCATCACGCTGAACGCCAAGAGCGAGCGCGGCAAGGAAATCCTGCGCGAAATCATCGCCATCAGCGATGTGGTTACGGAGAACTTCAGCGCCGGTGTGATGGAGCGATGGGGCTTCCCGTATGAAGAGATGGTGCGGATTAAGCCGGACATCATCTATGTGTCCAACTGCGGGTTCGGGCATAGCGGACCTTACCGCCACTTCAAGACTTGGGGCCCTGTGGTGCAAGCGGTTTCTGGGCTGACCTTCCAATCAGCGCTGCCGGACATGCCGCCCGCCGGCTGGGGTTTTTCGCATATGGACCACACCGGCGGCTACTTCATGGCGATTGCCATCCTGACAGCGCTGTATCACCGCAACAAGACAGGCGAAGGGCAGTATGTGGACCTGTCCTGCACCGACGCAGCGTTGACCTTGAATGGGCCGGCGCTTCTAGACTACACGGTGAACAAGCGTCCGCTTCGGCGCAAGGAAGGCGTCAACAGCAACCGCAGTCCCTACCTCCCTATGGCGCCGCATGGCATCTATCGCAGCCTCGGCAGCGACCAATGGGTGGCGATAGCCGCGCGCAACGACGCTGACTGGCACGCCATATGCGAGGTCATCGGCAGGCATGACCTGCTTGCAGATGAAAGACTTCACGCCGCAGACGGACGAATGCGACATCAAGACGAATTAGACACCGCTATCGAGGCGTGGACATGCCAACGCACGCCGCAGGATGCGATGACCGCCCTGCAAGCAAAGGGTGTTCCTGCCGCTGCCGTGCAGCATCCCGAAGACCGCATGGACAAAGACGCCAACACGCTGGCGTGGAACACCTTCCCCGAAGTGCAGCACGGCGAAATGGGGCGTGTGCGCGTGGAGGGCATGCCCATGAAGCTCAGCAAGACGCCGGCAAGCATCGATCGCGGCGCTCCCCTGCTCGGGCAGCACAACGATTTCTTCTACAACGACATCCTGATGTTGGACAAGGACGAACAGCGGCAACTCTACGCTGAGGGGGTCATATAGATGGCGTCGGCATTGGACGATGTGCGGATTTTGGAAATCGGTGGCGAACTAGGCGGCTGGTGCGGCAAGCTGCTCGCCGACATGGGCGCGAGCGTAACCAAGATAGAACCGCCGAGCGGAGACGAAACACGCACCTATCCGCCCTACTATCGCGACGAGCCACACATAGACCGCAGCCTGTACTTCTGGTACTACAATGTGAACAAACGCAGCATTACGCTTGATGTGGACACGCAAGCGGGGCGCGAGCTGTTCCTGCGGCTTGCGGCAAACGCCGATGTGGTCGTGGATAGTTGCAAGCCCGGGCGGTTGGACACGCTTGGCATCGGCTACAATGCGCTAGAAAGCCTGTCGCCGGGCATTATCGTTGCTGCAATCACCCCGTTCGGGCAATCCGCGCCGTACAGAGACTATGCGATGACCGATCTGACGGCGTTGGCGTTCGGCGGGCCAGCGTGGAGCTGCGGCTACGATGACCACAACTTCCCGCCGGTGCGCGGAGGCGGCAATCAGGCGTATCACACCGTATGCCACTTCGCCGCCATAGGCATACTGACGGCACTGGTACACCGTCAATTCACGGGCGAGGGGCAGTTCATCGATGTGAACATGCACGCAGCGCAGAATGTAACCACCGAAGGCGGGGCATACAACTGGCTCGTGGCGCAACAAACGGTGCAGCGCCAAACCGGACGCCACGCATCGGTTACACCCACATCGCCGGTACAGATGCTCTGCGGCGATGGACGCTATGTGAACATCGGCTTCCCCGCACGCACCGAAGAGCAGTGGTTTCATCTGCTAGCGTGGCTAGACGAACACGGGCTAGTGAGAGACCTGTCGCAGTACATGAGTCCACCAAGCCGCGAAGCGCTCGCGCAGGGCGACCCGGACGCCATCAAGCAGATGAGCGAAGTGATGCAAGCCGTCGGCGAGCTATGCATGCGAAACAACGCCTACGACATCTTCACGCGGGCACAGGACTTGGGCTTCCAATGGGGCATCATCTACCCGCCGGAGGATACGCTGGAGGACAGGCACTTCGTTGAGCGCGGCATGCAGGTGCCGGTGGCTCATCCGGAGCTGGGCAAGAAGTTCATATACCCGGGCGCACCCTATCACTTCAAGGCAACGCCTTGGCGCATCGAGCGCAGACCGCCGCTGCTGGGCGAACACAATGACGCAGTGTACGGAGACGAGCTTGGCATAGACGCAGCCGAGCGTGCAGCGTTGCGCCACAACGGCGTGATCTAAACTCCGCCGCATCAGCTACGCCCCGAAGTTCTCACGCGCATACATCCGATGTGCCCTCGTATATGGCTCTAGTGCTCATCCAGTCAGTCATCCAGAGTCATATCGCCAATAGAGCAATTTTGAAAATTGTTCAGAATAACCCATAAATTCGCAATTTATTCATTGATACTTATGTTCTAATAGGCTATACTTGTGATCAAACACCAGTATCGAAAAAATTAAGAAGATGGTCATGACTGTTCTGCACACCCACCGCGACCCGAAGTTCAAAGATTATCTGCGCTCCGTTCTCTTAGAAGCCAACGGTCGCCCCCATAGCGTGGACATTGCCGTGGGCTATTTCCATCTGTCTGGATTTAAAGAGGTCGCAGACCTGCTGGGGAATCGCCCCGGACAGGTTCGCATTCTGTTTAATAACACCAAGAGAGATACTCGTCGGGAGATCGACTCTGGTTACAGCCACCTCTTTCGCCGCATTCTGTTTGGCAGCACCGATTACAGCACCAGTGAGTCTTTCGGCTGTTTGATAAAACTGATTGCTGACGGCAGAATTGCTGTGCGTGAATATCAGAAGAGCACCCTGCACGCCAAAGTGTTCATCGGATACACAGGACTTAAGTCTGCTCCGGGCACTGCCATCATCGGCTCGACCAACCTCACATGGAGTGGTTTCAATAAAAACCTCGAGTTAAACTACGCCGTGACTGACCGCGACGACATCGACAAATTCCGTCAGTGGTTCGCGCAACTGTGGAATGAAAGCGAACCGTACTATACGACACTACTTAATCAGAACGATAACATCAAAACCCGGACGATTATCCATGGTAACCCTGCTTATACCGCTGCAACGCCGAGGGGTTTCTGTCCTAATATCACCTGAACGGAAACGCTACCCCCAGCCAAGGCTAATTTGGCAATAACCCCGATTGATGCTACACTTATATTGCGTTTATGGAACAGTTCTAGGCAGACGCAACGACGCCGGCATATCGGGGTTAGATTCGAAAAGAGCCGAGTTAGCGGATAGGGGTAACACGATGGAGGGCTTGATAGAGCACGATACGCCGCAAGTGAAGCTGCCTACTATGTTGGTTGCATTTGCAGGCTGGCCAGACGCCGCTGAATCCGCCACACGCGCGATGCGCTTTTTGGCACGAAAACTCCCCGCTCGCAAGTTCGCCGAGATTGACCCGGAGGAATTCTACGACTTCACACATGTGCGACCTCACTCGCGGGTCAACCGTCGCGGCGAGCGCATCATCCGCTGGCCGCAAAATGACCTGTACTACTACGCCCCGCAGGACGAGACGAGAGGGTTGTTACTGTTCATCGGCACCGAGCCTAACTTGAGGTGGCGCGCATACTCGCACATCCTGACCACCATCGCGCTGCGCCATGAGGTCGGGCTGATAGTGTCGCTTGGCGCGCTGCTGGACGCAGTGCCGCACACCCGCGAACCCCGCGTAACCGGGCGCGCAAGTTCGGTGGAACTGACACACAAGGCAGAGTTCCTTGGAATCAAGAACTCAGGCTATCAAGGGCCTACAGGCATTCACACGGCGTTCATGGACGCTTGTACGCAGGTCGGCATATCGCACGCCAGCATCTGGGGACACTGCCCGCACTATGTCAACTCGTCGCCCGACCCCAAGGTTAGCCACGCCCTGCTGACGCGCCTGCGAAGCCTAATTGACATCGATGTTGACCTCAGCGAACTTTACCTCGCCGCCAACGCCTACCAAGAGGAAGTGAATAAGGTCATCGCCAAGCAGCCCGATGTGGGCAACTATGTGCGCCGCCTAGAAAGGCGCTACGACGATGCCCACACAGCCACCGAAGAGATACCCAACCCCGAAACGCTGGTGCAGGAACTTGAGGATTTCTTCAAGAGCCAAGTGCAAGGCGACGAAAGCGACTCCCCCAACACCTAATCCGCCCTGTTTATCCCTTCTGTCCCCTGCCCCCATAGCTTCTGCGCATCCCGCCGCAGCCATCGTCGGCTCACTCATCAGCCGTGCCGTGCCACACACTCCCCACCATCGCCGCGAGAGTACGCACCTACGCCTAACAGAATAGACAGAAGATCCCTACACGCCGGCGAGTGGGTCTTGTGCCTCGATGTCTTCAATCTGCCGCTCCACCTCGCCCAACATAAGGTAATCTTCCTGCACTATGTGGTAGCAGCGCTGCAGGTATAGCATACTCAGGCTGCGCCCATCCTCACTGCTGCGCTTCACATGCTTCACGATGCGGTCGGTCTTGTGGTCGAACCCAAAGTGCTGCGACAACAGGGCTATGTCCATCTCCGCATCCTTGATGAGCGCCTCATCGCCGTTATCCACAGCGAAGCGAAGCTTGCCCACAAGAGTAGTGAGTTCGTTCAGTCGGTCGCCGTCGCTCATCAGCCCGTACATCACCTCACTGACGCCAAATCCTGCGTCTTCGGATTCGGTCAGAGCGGCTGTGTCGGGGTCTCCTGCCTCTATACTGCCTGTGCTGTCGTTGTAAAGCTCGGAGTACTGCCTAACGGCGTCAGCGACCACCATCATCATCGCCGGAATGTCGCCCGTGTTCACACTGCCACCGAACAGCACATCGTCCCCACGCGCCTCTGCAAGCGCCATCATCGCATCTTTGTCGTCAAGCATCTCCGGCGCAGGGGGAAACGCAAACGCCGACATATCTTGCACTTGAGCGTCACCAAGCTGCCCCATCAGGAACGGCGGCAGATACTTCGCTATATCCACGGTTATGGGCAGTATGACGATGTAGCTCGCCCAGACCTCTCCGCCGGCATTGCTGCTCATGTACACAAACGCATGACCCTTCGGTGCACTGCGGCTGCCTATCTCGAAAGTCAGATCCATGTGTATATGCGACTCCCGCTGTATCCGTCCGTTGCTAAACCACCCGTTTCCAAAACAGCGGCACAGATGCCTAGCATCTTCACCTACCTTGAATTATACGCTAACAGCCATACCAGGGTATGCGTCTCGGTGAACCGGATATTCCCCAATCACCGCAGTGCAAAAGATTATCTTGCCTAACCAACAGAATCGGATATAATCAGATGCGCAAAAATCTCTACTTGCGACGCACAAGGGAAAATGGCATCCATTGATGGTTAATTCCAAAACTTTAATCTTCACACCAAAAAGGCTGTGTAATTGCTGATAATCAACCCAGACACCTACAAGACATTCATCAAGCCGCTGCTGTTCAGATTACCCCCGGAGCCGGCGCAGACGGCGGCGCACCTCGTACTCAAGCAGCGACACATATGGCAAGCCGCATCGCCACTGCTGCGCTTCGACAACCCGCGCCTTGAAACGAACTTGGCAGGCATCCCATTGCGCAACCCAGTCGGGCTTGCGGCGGGCTACGACAAGGACTGCGAGCATCTGCCGGCGCTGTCGTCCATCGGGTTCGGCTATATCACCTGCGGTACGGTAACCGAAACGCCCCGAGCTGGCAACCCTGCGCCCCGTGTCATCCGCTACGAACCCGACGAGGCGATTATAAATGCTTACGGCTTCCCGAGCAAAGGCGTGGACTACGCCGCCCGCCAGTTGGAGCTTGCCCAACCGCACCTGAACGGCGTGCCCGTGGTAGCGAGCGTGTCCGGCATTGCCGCAGACGAAATCGTTCGCTGCCACCAAAGACTGGAACCGCTAGCCTCAGCCGTCGAGGTCAACATCAGCTCGCCGAACACCATGGGGCTGCGCCTGTTTCAGCAGCCGGATGTGCTGAGCAGGCTGCTCGACTCACTGAATCAGTCCAGACGCAAGCCGCTATTTGTTAAGCTGCCGCCATATTCGGAATCGCCCTCCCTCGGCAGCGAGCAGCGCGATGCGACGCTAAGCCTAGTGCGCGTATGCGTGCATCAGGGCGTGGACGCCGTAACCGTCGCAAACACCTGGCCCGCACTAGACTCGCGGCTGGCCGTGGGCAGCGGCGGGTTGAGCGGGAAGCCAGTGTTCCAAGATATGCTGCGTATGGTTAGGGACATCCGGGCAGAGGTGGGCGAACAGCTCGCCATCAATGCCTGCGGCGGCATATTCAGCGGCGCTGATGCGCTAGCGGCAATACGCGCGGGCGCTGACAGCGTCCAAATCCTCACAAGCCTAATTTACAGGGGGCCGGGCATCGCCAAGCGCATCAACGGGGATATGCTCAGCCGTATGGACGCCGAGCATATCCCCGTGCTGACCGCCTAGCCAACATGAGCATCACCCGCCAGTAGCGCATCCACTTCTTCGCGATGGGGCATGGCGGCTTGGGCGCCGGGCTTGGTGACGGCAAGCGCACCCGCGGCAGCGCCGAACCGCAGCGCCTCTTGCGGCGGCAGCGCCTCAGCGAGGGCGACTGCAAGCCCGGCACCGAAGGCGTCTCCCGCCGCCACGCTGTCCATCGCATCCACCGCAAACGCTGGCTGGTAGCAACTGAAATCTGAGCCAGCAGCAAACACGCCGCCAGCACCGAGCTTCACCACAGCGAGCCGCACGCCCTTCGCCAGCAGCCTGTCGGCCGCGATGCGCGCCGTTTCCACCCCGGTTACCCGGACGCCCGTCAGAGCTTCAGCTTCGCTCTGATTTGGCGTCAGCACATCGGCGAACTCAAAGGCGTTCTCGGGCATATCGGATGCGGGCGCAGGATCCCAAACCACACGCAGCCCCCGACTGCGTGCATATTGTGCCGCTTGCAGGGCTGGCAGTAGATGTCGTAGGCGTCTACTGACCCCCCGACTGCGTGCGTATTGTGCCGCCGCAAGGGATATGTGCGGGGGTATCTCCAGCTGCAGCATTAGGACATCCGCACCGTCCATCGCGCGCTTGGCGGCTTCCAGCTGCACCTCATCGCATGCCATATTTGCGCCATATACGGCGACGATGCGGTTCTCGCCAGCGGTGTCAACCCATATCATCGCAACACCGGTAGCATTGGCAGCGTCAAGCGCAACGCCAACCGTGTCAACGCCTTCATCATTCAAGCTCGCCAGCATCGCCCGCCCGAAGTCATCGTCCCCCACCCTGCCGACCATCCTGACCGATGCACCCAGCCTCGCCGCTGCCACCGCTTGGTTTGCGCCCTTGCCACCGCCCGCGGTGAAGAAACCGTCGCCCGCCAGAGTTTCGCCAGCGCCCGGCGTCCGCTGCATAGTGGCAACGATGTCCATGTTGATGCTGCCAAGCACAACGATAGTAGGGGCGGCGTCATCGGGTCGATGGGCGATGCCTCCATCGGGGGTGTGCATCATTGGTGTCATCCAATCATATCCTGCGCCAAGAGCGCTTCCAGCACCTGCGCCACGCCGTCCTGCTCCACCGGAGGGGCGAGTATCCCGTCTGCAACGGCAAGTGCCTCAGGCACCGCATCCTCCGTCGCCACACCAAGCCCTACCCATTCCAGCATCTGAACATCATTGTACCCATTGCCAAACGCCAGCGTTTCCTCGCGGAGTATGCCGTAGCGCTCGCACAGCCACTCCAGTGCGTGGTCTTTGCCCGCCGACGGATGCAGTATCTCGCAGAAGTGGGGCAGCGAGCGCGTAACCAGCAGATCCGAGCCTACACTCGACTTCATCCCGGCTTCAAGTGAGGCGATGCCATCGTCTTCGCCCACGACCACGAAGCGCGTCAGTTCAGCATCCGATACCTGGCGCAAATCCGCCACGACATCCACCGATATGCCGTTGCGCGCGCCGTATGCACTCGCCCATTCGGTCATGTGGTTCACATACACGCCGCTCTGGTGATAGGCTATGACTTCCATACTTGCAGCGCTGCCGCTTGACTCAAACTGTGCATCCAGAGCATCGAGGGCTTGGCATGCCAAGTCCGCTGTGAGCGCACAATGGCGCAGCACACGCATGCTGACAGGATCCCCGATGTGTGCCCCTTGCGCCGCCGCAATCGGCACGGTGATGTCCAGCTCGGCGCTGTTGCGCGCCGCTGACGGGAATGTGCGCCCGGTTGCCAGCGTTACCATAGCGCCGGCTGCACGCGCAGCAGCAACCGCACAGCGCGTCCGCTCGGAAATCGGATAGTCGAGATTGCGAATCGTGCCGTCTATGTCCAGAGCGATAAGCTTATATCCCATAGCACCGCCGCATCTTTGCATAGTGATGGATGTTAAAATGGCGTGTATGCGCAGCGCATACAGCCCTTGCAATGCGCCCCTTACCGCCGCAAGCGACGCATCGGAGGACGGAGATGTTCAAACTTTTCGGAAAAATTCCACCGCGCCTCATCGTGTGGATTGCAGTCATGCCCATCGTCATATACCTGCTGCTCACGGCTTGGCGCAACAACGGCGGCTGACCACACATCTCTAATGGGCGCTCGGGCGGCTAGTCGCGCACTTCGACGATCATCTCTATCTCTACAGGGATGTCGTTGGGGAGCGACGCCATACCCACTGCGGAGCGCGCATGACGGCCGCGCTCGCCGAACACATCGACGAACAGGTCTGAGCAGCCGTTGGCAACGGCGGGCTGCTGCGTGAACGACGGGTCGCTGTTGACCATAGACAGCAGCTTCACGATGCGAACCACGCGATCTAGGTCGCCCAGCTCACCTTTTAGCCGCGCCAGCAGGTTGACGCCCACGAGCCGCGCCGCCTCGTATCCTTCGTCTTGCGTCAAGTCCCTGCCCACCTTGCCGTTGGGGACGCTGCCATCCGGGCGCGCGGCTGGTCCGACGCCCGCCACGAACAGCAGGTTGCCCGTCCGCACCGCCGGCACATAGTTTGCGCTGGGTGGCGGGTTGTCCGGCAGGATTATACCTAGCTCCGATATTCGTTGTTCTACTACACCCATTGCGCTGCACTCCTAAATCTGTCCTAACATCGTATCGCACTGCTATTGTATTGCAATTGGGATGATGATTACCAGTGAGCGAAACGCAAAGCATCCTCAATTTATAGGTCTAGCCCTCCCTAATGGGGAGAAGGGATTTTCCCTCTGCGCCTTATTTTACTGCTGACTGAAATGTTCGGGCACAAGACGAAAGACGCCCTTCGTGATAATATGTCGCAAAGCACCACAAGACGGACAAAACCCGATTGAACCAACCATTACTACAGACGCAAGGAGACGCATATGGTACTCGCAGAGCCATCGGTTAGGCTGACCGCCGTGAACCACCTGACCTACAATGTGATAGACAAGGAGCGCGCAACTCGCTTCTGGGTTGATGTGCTGGGCGTCAAAGAGATACCCAAAGCGGTTGACGGCGAGCATATCATCTGGCTGCAGCTGCCCAGCGGCACGATGGTGCATCTGATCGAGAACGCCGACGGCATATCTGAACCTTCGCACCACGGCGCATTCGAGGTTGATGACATAGACGCCGCCTATGAGATGCTCAAAGCAAAGGGCGTCAAGATTGAGAGCGCTGAAATCGGCACGCGCAATGACGGGCAACGCGTGTTCTTCATATCCGACACCGAGGGCAACCGCATCGAGATATGCACAAAATCCGGCTTCGGCGTGCTGGTCTAGAGGCAAACGGCATCGGTCTCTTGCTGTGCGCTTGCGACGGCTTGCAGGGATTTTCGCCTGTTGGAGGATAATCTAGTTCAGAGCGTCGCGCATGCCAACGAGTTCGGCGGTAACCACCAAGCGGTGGTCATACACTAGGCGCGGCACGCATGTAACCATCGTCAGGTCTGCCGCATCCGAACCGTACAGCGAAAGTTCGTCGCGGTGGATCACCTCGGTTCGCACGACCTCGTACAAGAATGTGCGCCCGTCGCTGGCATCGAGTTCCACATACACATTGTCGCCGTTGCGGAGCAGGTCAGGTATCTCCGGTAGCCGGTGGAACACATTGCCTTCGCCCCTTATGGGGCTTTCTAGATGTCCGAAATACCATGCGTTGCCGCGCTCGCCGGGGTTCGCCGAGCTTGGAATGTGCCCCACTATGTTCTTGGGCGTTTCGTAGGCGCGGCTGTTCCCCAAGTCCACGATGCCAAGCTCGGTGGTGTTGGAGTTCAAGCCGATGAGCGGCACAGCGATGCGTTCTGTGGGCGCGCCTTGTCCGCGGCGCAATGCGCCATCCTCAGCCGATATGTGGTGAAACCCGTGCGGCAACCCCTCCGGCACAGCGGCGGCGTACAGATACGGTTCTCCGCCCGCCCAAGTAGGCTCGTCCCAAAACTTGGGGTGAGTTTGCAAGGCGGGGTACAGGTCCGCATAGACATCTGCGGGCAGCGGGATGCGCTCGCCGGGCGCTGCTTGCGCGGGGTTATCTGCGGCGGCGGGCATGCCTGCCCCATTTCCATCCGAGCCTATCGCTGATAAGCCGATGCCCCTACCCGAACGCTCCACATTAACAAGCGTTTCTTGCGGCGACACCGACACCGATTGCGCCTCAACACCCGTATCAGAAATGAGCACCTGCGCTGTTTGGGGCATCGTTGATTGGTGCGAATTCGCACCGACAGTATGCGAGGAATCCGCCACGGCGAAGCTAAGGTCATCCAGACTCGAGCGGGCGCTCACCCCGTAGGCGTAGTAGGCAGCGACAACTAGCAGCAACACCGCTCCGGCTGCCACCATCGCAACTCCGAGTATGCCACCAAGTCGATGGCGAAAGTCGCCATCTTGCACATGAGGGCGTGAAGGCTGCGCTGCGGCGGTGTCGTTATCGGTAAAATTGCGCATAGCCAGCCCACGAACCTCTCACCTGCACCCACTTTGCCCTACCTTCACGGGCATACATACGCGCGTGAGACCGTACTCATACACCGATTGGGAACAACCATCCGAAACAGGCGCACAATACCGCTTGCCATACAGCGGCTGACTAACTCACAGGATGCTCTTGCACCAAACCGGAACAGGCTAACGGGTACGCGGGACATGCCTCGAGCCGTTGGCAATCGGCTCGTTTAGGTACACATCCCCGTTGCGAATCTTGATGTTGAACCCGCAACCCGGGTTACTGCACACCCATGCTTTGTAGTGAATTGGCGCACCTTGACTCCCAAAGTCCGAAAGCGGAAGCAGGCAGCCCTCAGGACACACTTGGCACTCGGGCCACGGCTGTTGCACGACATCCTCCTCAATTCCCAGCACAAAAGGCGTAATGGCTTAGAGCGCCGCAAGTATATCATACAAGTTTTTGATTGTCAGGCTGTTTCCAGACCCGCCAGAGTGTTCCACCATGTTCATCGACTAACAGACTTGCCTCGCTGACAGACCGACTATCTTGTCCCCATTGGCGCTAAGCCGATGCGCTGATAGACAGCGCCGCCGGGCTGAAGTGTGCTTTGCATCAGGCTAACCGAGCGCACGGAGATTATGTGAGCAGCAGGGATGTGCCGCGCAGAAATCTCGGCTAGCGCATCCACAGCGCGGCGGCGGTCAGATTGCGTTGCCCGCCTGCCCAGTCTGCCAAGCGTCAGATGCGGGTTGAAACGCTGCATCTCCGCGGGAAAGCCGATGCTCGTCAGCGCAGCATCCACATCGCGCTGCAAGCTTCGCAGACGCTCCGTATCGCCATCTGTGCCGAGCCACAGCACTCGCGCACGCGCCGCAGTCGGAAACGAACCTGCTCTGCCCAGCATCAGCCGAAACGGTGTGTGCCCCGACGCCGCATCCGCAACGCTAGCGGTTATCTCCTGCGCGCGCGATGCGTCTATATCCCCTAGGAACTTCAGCGTCAGGTGGATGCCTTCGGGGCGCACAAGCCGCAGTCCGTGCACATCTCGGCGGCGGAGTTCGCCCACAACGGCGGCGAGCGTGTGCTTTACTTCGTCAGTAAGTTCGACTGCCACGAATGAGCGGATGGTTCTGCGCGATGGGTTTGTCATAGCGCTGCCGTGTTCGGGCTACCACTCGCATCTTTCAGCGCATCCCGCAGTGCCGCCAAGCCGTCGTACCAGCACACCAACGCATCGAGCGAGTATGCGGCATTAGCAGCGCTGGGGTTCGGCGTTACATAGACCACGGATGCCCCAATGCTATGTTCTTGTCTGCCAAGATGAAGCGGTTCGTTCAACCTGCCGCCGTCTTGCGAGTATCTCAGAAAGTTGCGATATGCGACCATGCCCTGAAAGCATACGATGCGCGGCGCAAACCGCATTAATTTCGCCAGCAAGAGTGGCGCTTCATGGCGAAAGTCCGCCGCCCGCAGCTCGGACGCCGACGGCGTAGGACGCTTCACCACATCGGTGAAGCCTATCCCCTGCGAGGGCATCATATAGTCGGTGTTGGCGTCGAGCGGCTCGGACAGCAGCGACGAGCGATTCACGGCGCGCCAAAACCTGTTGCGCGGCGATGCGAAGTAGTGCCCGTCGGCAACTGAGCGCAGGCTCGGGTTCAAGCCGACTAGCACGATGTCTAATCCGCATCGAAGGAAGTCCGGCAGTGTGTTCACGGCAAGCGCGTCTCCGGATGCTGACGGATGTAGTTCACCTGTCGCACGCTGAAATCCTCTTGCAGCTGGATGGTCAGCCCGCCGTCCACCACTAGCGCATGGCCGGTGATGAACGATGCCTCGTCCGAGCACAGGAACGCGACGGCGTTGGCGATGTCGTCCGGCGTCCCAGTGCGGCGCACAGGATACTGGTCGGCGAAGTAGCGAAAGCCACTCGGATTTTCGTCCCAGCGTACTTGCTGCCGTTCGGTTACGATATGCCCCGGACAGATGGCGTTCACCCGTATGCCTGACGGCCCGAAGTCTATCGCCATCTGCTTGGTAACACCGATGACCGCAGATTTGCCCGCCTCGTAGATGAGCTTTTGCGGCGCCATCAGCAGCCCGTGTACCGACGATATGTTGACGATACTGCCTCCGCCTGCGGCTTGCATGTGCGGTACTGCGTACTTGGCTGTGAGGAAGTGCGCCTTGACCAGCGTCGCCATCCCTGCGTCCCACGCTGCTTCGCTCACCGTCAGCGCATCACCATCCCCCTCGTCCGTAGGGCTGAAGGCGTTGTTCACCAGTATGTCCAGCCTGCCCCATGTGTCCACTGCGCGCCGCACCATCGCCGCAATATCGTGGTGCTTACCCATATCCGCAGCCATCGCCTCCGCAACACCGCCAGCAGCGATGATGCGCTCAGCGTTTGCCTGCGCGCCGTCAAGATCGATGTCCGCAATGAGGACGCACGCACCATCCGCCGCAAGCCGCCGCGCAGTTGCCCCGCCTATGCCCATCGCCCCACCCGTTACGACAGCCACATTGCCTGCAAATTTCTTCATGTGCGCCCTCCCACACCTGCATACTGACCCCGAAACGCCCCGCTTGGACTATATCACCACAATTGTACCCCTTACCGCTCGTATCATAAAGTTATCGGGCGGTGTTCACCCTCACACAGTCCAATTAGCCAATTGCGGAGCGAAGCCCTCAATTTCCGCTTTCAGCAAGATGCGGGAGAGCAAGCCGCAAACCGACATCCTCGCAACATCCCTGCAACCTAGCATCTCGACGGATTTTTCATAAAAATCTCTGATACAATGCTTGGCATCGCCAAATGCGAAAAGATTGGGACAAGACACACGGGTGGAGGGTGCGCCATGAAGTGGAGTTCGGCAATATCTGAGAGTGAAACGCTGCATGAGGCTTTTGAGGAGTGCGCGCGCCGTGTTGAAGCCGAGCTTGAAGGCTTGCCAGCACACCTGCTCGCCGTGTTCGTATCGCCGCACCATGCGCCAGAGTACGATGCATTAGTGGCACTAACATCCGAGCGTTTTGGGGACGCCCTGACCGTGGGATGCAGCGGCGGCGGCGTCATCGGCGCTGCCACCGAGGTGGAAAACCGACCCGGTCTTGCGCTCACTGCGGCGCATTTGCCCGGCGTGCAGCTCACCCCCTTCCACATAGACTACGACGCACTGCCGGATGGCGACGCTCCACCCGACGACTGGGGCGCGCTGGTGAACACGCCAATAGGCGCAGACGCCCACTTCCTGATACTCGCCGACCCGTTTGCAATGCAAGGCGAACAGCTGCTGATGGGGCTGGATTACGCCTTCCCGCACAGCGTCAAGATAGGTGGCTTGGCAAGCGGCGCAAACCAACCCGGCGGGAACGCCTTATATCTCGCCGGTGATATGCACGACAGCGGCGTGGTCGGCGTGGCACTCGAGGGAAATGTGCAAATCGACACGGTTGTGGCGCAGGGATGCCGCCCGATTGGAAATCCGCTGCATGTTACCGCCTGTTCGCGCAACATCCTGATGGAAGTTGATGGCAGAACGCCCTTTGAGACGCTGAAGGAAATCTTCATGGACTTGAGTGACCGCGACCGCCAATTGGCGCAGCATTCGCTCTTCTTGGGCGTAGTGATGGACGAGCTGAACGACCTACCGCAGCTCGGGGATTTTCTCATCCGCAACATCATAGGCGTGGACGCACAGCGCGGCGCAATTGCGGTGGACGAGCTGCTGAAAGAGGGACAGACCGTGCAGTTCCACCTGCGCGATGCCGAAACCTCGTCGCAAGACCTGCATGCGATGCTGCAACGCTACGCTGCAGGCAACGCCCAGCCACAAGAGGTTGCGGAGCAGCAATCCGGCGCTCTGCTGTTCCAATGCCTTGGGCGCGGCTCTTACCTCTACGGACGCCCGGACCATGACACAGACATGTTTCGCGATGTGGTGGGACGACTGCCACTCACCGGCTTCTTCTGCAACGGCGAAATCGGGCAGGTAGGCGAAGCCACATTCCTGCACGGCTACACCAGCAGCTTCGGCATATTTCGCCCGAAGCATCTTGGCTAGCAAGCGACCAGAGTCAGGCGGCATCCGCTATACGGGCACATGTATGCCGAGCAGCTGCGCCCCATTCCCACCGAGCACGGCGTCAGTCTGCTGCTGCGTCAGCCCGGCAGCGCATGCCTCCGCTATCAAACGCCTTGGTCGCAGCAATGCATAGTCGCTGCCGAACAGCATCTTGTTCGCACCCACAAGCTGCGCCACAGCAGCCCACACCCCAGACGCATACAGGAACGGCGACGCAGCGCTGTCGAAGTACACATTGCACAGCGCATCCCTTACCTCCGGCATCAGCGCATAGAACGGCAGCCCGCCGCCCCAGTGAGCGCAGACGATTGTGGCATCGGGAAAGTTGCTGATGAAGCGCATCAATTTGCGGGGCGTAGTGTCGCCCTTGCCGGCGTACAGGTGTCCCACCGGCTCAGATGCGTGGGTGGTTACGATAAGCCGCCGCTCTTGCGCTGCGCCCATAAGTGCCGCCATCGTCCGGGCGTCGGCGAGGTCGTACCCCTGCGTATCCGGATGCAGTTCGCCGATGCCGCGCATCCCGGCGTCGGCACAGCGTTCCACCTCGCGCACAGCGGCATTACCCCACGCCGGGTTCACGCCTGCAAAGCCGATGATTCGCCCAGGATAACGCTGCGCCGTATCGATAAGGTAATCGTTCGCAGAGCGCGCCATGCCGTAGTCTGTCCAACCTAGCCCCATCGCCACGGCAGCATCCACATCATCCGCGTTCATCGTCGCAATCAAGTCTTCGGCAGACGCAAGCTTCGCTCTTTGGTCTGTGTACAGCGCCCCGAATGTGGCGTCCCGCCGCGCGTATTCACCCCGCCGCAACCGAAACTCGGGCGGGAATATGTGCGTATGGAAGTCGATGCGCATGTCAAGTCGGTCAGTGCTTCTCAGATTATCAGTGCTGCATAATCCCGAACAATGGGCGGAATTGCCGATGCGTGAGTACGGGTCGCTGTGAGGTCAGAGCCGCGACACCGCCGCCATCAATCAGGAAAATCCGCTGCGACTAGGCGTGCGAGCGCCTATTGGATGCGCCTAAAATGCGGATACGCTGCGGCGAATATGAGGGTTAGCATGGTGAGCGCCATGCCGCTAAAGCTGAGCGCCTGCGCCGTGCCGATGACCTCTGCTGCTTCGCCAAACGGAATAGCACCCAACGGCATCAGCCCGAATGTCATCATGAACAGGCTCATCACCCTGCCGCGCTTCTCCGGCTCGGCATATATCTGTGAGAGCGTCATGTTCAGCGACATATACAGCGAACTGAGCAAGCCGTACAGAAGCAGGAAGAACACCGCCGTGAAGAACTCCAACGAAAATGCCAGCCCGACGACCGTCAGCCCCCAAATCGTGCTGATTATCAGCAGTATCATCCCCCGGTTGCTGAGGTTTCGCATGGACGCAAGGCCCAGCGTTCCAACCAGTGCGCTGATGCCCATCACTGCCATCAGGTAACCAAGCTCGAACGAGGTTACGAGCAGTGTTTCACTCGCCCACGCCGGCATAAGGGCAAACAGCGTGTAGCCGAATGTGGCGGGTATGAACGCCATCACGATAAGCCCACGCAGCGTATGGTCGCCCAGTGCATAGCGCAGCCCCTCTTTGATGTCGTCCAGCACACCCTTGCTACGGGACCTCGGAGCGGCGCGAACAGCCTTCAGGCGCACCACCGACAGCGCCGAGAACACATACACCGCTGCCACGATGTAGAACACCACAGCCGTGCTGAGATAGGCGATTAGGATGCCCGCCACAGCAGGACCAAACGCACGCGTTACATTCATCGACGCGTTGTTGAGTGCCACAGCGTTCATCAATCTGTCTTGCGGCACAATCTCCGATATAATGGCTTGGCGACTCGGCATGTTTATGGCGAACATAGAGCCGTTCAGCACGCCCAGCCCCATTACAGCGCCCAGCCAAATGATGCCGCTTGCGTCAAGAAGCCCCACTATGAGCGTCAGCACTGCGTTGCCCAACTGGCTGAATATGATGAGGTACTTCTTTGGCACGCGGTCGGACAGCGCACCGCCGAGCAGCGACACTATCGCCATCGGCGCAGCGAACGACACCATCGCCCATGTGAGCGCGGACGGCGAGCCGCTCTCCAGCCGCAGCACAAGCCAGCTCTGCGTTATCATCTGCATGTTCATCGCCGTGAACGATGCAAACGAACCCAGCCAAATCCAGCGAAAGTCCGAAAGCAGCAGCACCTGCGCAATAGGCGACTGCCGCATCCGCACCGCAAGCGGTACCCCAGCGCCGTCCGCAGCCTGCGGTCTAGGTCCCGTTATCGTGCTCTGCGCCAATAAAGTTCCTTCAGAACAGTGGTTAGTTCTCGGTCATCAGCGGTCAATATATCCGCTTATCACAAGACAGGCGAACTTGCTATATCCAAAACACCTCGAACGGGACAGCGTAATCGCATCCGAACCGCTCTCCGATGGCGGCGGCAGTGAACGACAGGAAGCTGTCCGGGTCGAAGTCCACACCAAGATTGTCTATGTACGCCTTGTGCTGCATCAGCGACTCTATGCCCTTGTCGATGTAGTCGGTCACATCGACGGCGTGCGTGGAATTTGTCGCGCCGGCGGTCATAACGAAGCGCACACCGTTCCAAGTGTCAGTACCCTCGTCGAGCAGTTCAGGAAATATCCATCGGTTACCAGCATCTCGGGCAGCGTCAAGCGTGGCGATGCCCACGGCACGATGGTCTGCCATGTTGAAGTTGCCGCCCGCCCAGCGGAGTTCGAAGTTGTTCGTAAGCACCGCATCTGGGCGATGCCTACGGATCACACGGGCAAGGTCGCGCCGTAGTGGTAAGCCATACTCGATGACGCCGTCGGTATACCCCATGAACTCGACGGTGTCCACGCCCACGACTGCGGCGCTGGCGCGCTCCTCTGCCTCGCGCAACGGCCCTGTTTCTGCTGGCGACATGGCGTCTATGCCCGCCTCGCCGCTGCTGACCATCAGGTAGGTAACCTGCTTGCCTTGCGCCGTCCATCGCGCAATGGCGCTCGCTGCACCGTACTCCAAGTCGTCCGGATGCGCCGCAATCGCAAGCAGCCTGTCCCAGTCCTCCGGCAACGCAAGCAGTTCGTTTTGGGTCATGTAGCCTCTCATGTTCGTCAGTCGGTCGATGGTGTGATGTAAATTTTTGCCTAATGTGGGGTTGGTTCTACCCGTTCGTCAAAGGGCGCACATCATTGGCGAAAGCGTTCATGCTCGCCATGGTTTCGTCAAGCGAATCGCCATCGAAGTTGAGCATCAAGTGGTTAACACCCATCTCTTCCAAACGCCTGATGTCGTCGGCACGCTGCTGTGCCGTGCCGGTGAGGATGCGGCGCTCGCCGTCCGAACCCGTGCCAGCGGTGTCGCTGTGCCAGTTAATGCTGTACGCAAAGTCTAGCGTGTCCGGGGAACGCCCGGCTGCCTCCGCATTGGCGCGGACCCTGCCCATGTACTCGCCGAGCTGTGTGAATGTGCCGACCGGGAAACGCGGGTTGCTGCAAATCGGATACCACGCATCGCCAAGTTGGGCGGCGCGGCGGAGCGCCGGCGGGCTTTCCCCGCCTATCCATATGGGCGGGTGCGGCTGCTGCACAGGACGGGGCGCAAAGCTGATGTCCGAAAAGGCGCAGTAGTCGCCGCTAAACGATGGGTTGTCGTTCGTCCATAGTTCCTTGAACGCGGCGATGTACTCGTTGCCCACACGCCCACGCTCGGCATACGGCGGTGCGCCGATAGCCTCGAACTCCTCGCGCATCCAGCCCACGCCGCAGCCCACGATGAGCCGCCCGCCGGACAGCACATCTATGGTGGAGAGTATCTTCGCCGTCAGCACCGGGCTGCGATGCGGCAGCACCATCACGCTCGTCAGCAGCCGTATCTTGGATGTGATAGCCGCCATGTAGCTCAGCGTAGTCAGCTGCTCCATGTATTCGCCCGACACCGAGCTGGCAAACCGGCCACTGTCGTTGTACGGATACACCGAATCGATGCTAGTGGGCACGACGATGTGGTCGCTCACGCTGACGATGTCGAACCCCATCGCTTCGCCCTGCTGCGTCAGCGCAACGATGTTCTCCACAGACGCCAATGGCCCCCTGCTGGGCACTCCAAACCCGATCTCCATATTCGTACTCCTAGATGGGCTAATGGTTTTTCATCCTCAAAGTGGGCTAGGTTGAGCGGACGCATCGCAACGCTGATGCAAGTGAGCTACCGCCTATTACTGATACTATCATCTCCGCGAACACCGCATAGCAATCAGTCCTGAAGCAGCATATTGGCATTATCACCCTTGCCGATTGCGTTTTTCAAGCGCGGGCTATATTAGAATTTGCGGCTGGGCTGGTGCTTTCCGATGTATCCGACGATGACGCGCTGCCTTTCCTTGTCCCAATCGAACGCGATGCGAAATATGTGCTGCTCGTTGCTACCACTGCCCTTGCCGATGTGTTCGTAGAGCTTGTACTCTATGCCATCCACGCGAGTGGTGTAGCCCTGACGGAACATCGTGCGGGTGGTCTGCGACTGCCCCCCCTTGTACCACAACCCGCAGAATTCGCGGATGGACTGGTCAAAGTCCGGGATGGTCTTGTTGCCGCTGCGCGAATCGTAGTACTCGGTGGCGAGCCACTCCAACCCGTCCCATATGTCCTTGGGCGTTGCGTAGCGGAACTTGGTGTCAGACACCGAGTTGAATGCAAACTTCAGCCTACCCCGGTAGCGCTCAGTAGCAAACTCGATGGCGTGCTCCACATCCCGGAACTCCAACGGCACGGAGTTGGGCAACGCAGGGTCTTCGCTTTCGCGCAGATTGCGCCAGTATAGGACATTGGCTTCGCTGATGTGCAGGTTGCTTGCGAGCGTGTCGCGCTCTCGCTCTAAGCTGCTGATGTCTGAGTGTAGTCCGGTCAGCTCATTCCGCAGGTCTTGGGACTCCGCAAGCAGCTTTTGGAGGTGCTCATCGAGATTCATCCTGTCCATGTTAACGCGATTTAGTTCGGCGCGCAGGTCCGTGAGTTCAGTGGCATCCAGCGGCTCGGGTTCGGCGGCGGCGGGAGGCGTCTCGACTTCAAGCGGCGGCTTCAGAAGCTCGTTCAGACGGCTGATAATGGGGGCTATTTCGTCTTCGATGCGCTCTCGTTCACTGCGGCGCGCGCGCTCCTCCGCTATGCTTGCTCCTATTTCGCGGAGCGGAACATACACTTCTAGTAAGTTGCACAGGCTGGCAATCTGCTCTTCTGCATCTGATGCATCCGCCACTGCGGGCATCTGCGCTCCCCATTCGCCAGAGTCCTCACTAAAGAACACTAGCACCGATGCGTACTGCTCCATCATGTCTTGGATTGCGCGACGCAGTTCGCTCGTCTGACTGCGTTCATTGTCCTTGTCTTCCCATAGCGCATGCAGCTGAGTGTGCAGAGAGGGAATGTCGTTTTCCCAAACATCGTCGCTCGCAGGGCGGGCGCGCAAGCCTTCTAGGAATGCATTCACTTCAATGTCGCTGATGCTGAGATCTCGTTCTTCATCTCCGTCCGACTCGGGTGTGTTGCCTATCAACTCGATCGCTATATACCGTGACATGAGCCGCAGGTCTTCGGCGTCGAACTCGGCGTGCTGTGCCGAAATTTCATCAGCCTGATCGTCCGCAAACCAGAAGTCGCTAGCAACATCTTCGCTCTTATCCGGCGGTGTCAAGCCTTCATAATGCTTCTGAACCACATCGCGCAGGTTGATTTCGGTTTCTGACCATATCTTCGTTAAGAGAATGCTATACTCGGGGATATGTTCCACTGTTTCTAACAAGTTTCTTTTGAGAATTGGCGGCGGGGCTTTGAGCGGGTCCTTGAATCCGGGTATAGGTTTCAGGAACTTCTGCAAAGTCTCGAACAAGCTCTTGGGCAGGCTGTTTCGGCTTCTAGTTGCCCTTATAACCGAGCCGATAACCTTGTCCATGTGCTCTGGCGATGTAAGCTCTGGCAGAGTAGATGATGTCATTTGCAGGCTCCTTTGCGTGCTTCATGCGGTGTGCTTGGTTGCGATTCAGGATGCGCCGGCTGCATCAGGACGATCAGTCTCTCACTTGGGAAACACACGCCGTGATGACGCCGATGGACCTATAATAGCAGACAATGAGCGATTTTTATGCAGGTTGTTAGAGAAGATACGATTCTGTTGAAGTGATTGAGCCAAAAAAGCCTTCGTTTTGCAAGCAGTATAGCATTTCTATACAGAATGACACATTTCTTACCAGAATTTCGCTCATTCTATACCACCATACCATTCCAATGGAAACGCTACCCGCAGATGCTGGAGCGTATATTACGAGCGGCGATGCGACAATACAAGAACCAGTTTCTTGCTCCCGGGTCGTCTCAACCGGCGCTCGGTCGGGTTGAGCGCGAACGCAGCCCATTGCGCCGAAATTCGCATTGGCGTGAAATCCGAAATGCACGCAACGCCGTTTCACGCCAATGGCATCGCAGTGTATAGTTAGGTGTCGCTAGACGGGCGGCGCGTTGTGAAAGGCTTCCGCCCGAAAGCCCTAGTCATACCAATCTCATCGGCGCTTGGAGGGACGAATGAAGGCAGTATATCTTACGCAGCATGGCGATGCGGATGCGCTGACATACGGCGACTTGCCAGAGCCGACCGTCGGCCCCAACGATGTGAAGGTGCGCGTGCGAGCATGTGCGCTGAACCGCTTGGATGTGTACACGCGGCAAGGCGCTCGCGGCACCCGCATACGCTTTCGCGGGCCGCACATCTTGGGCGGCGATGTGGCGGGAGAGGTAGTCGATACCGGCGACGAAGTGCGCCGCATCAGCCCCGGCGACCGCATCGTGGTCAATCCGCGCATCACATGCATGCAATGCCGCGCATGTCTTGCCGGCGAGGATGAGCTTTGCCCCAACGCCGGGATGCTCGGCTCTACGGTCAGCGGAGGCTATGCCGAGTATGTCAGCGTGCCTGCCGCCAATGTCGTCCCTATACCCGATTCGCTATCGTATGAGCAGGCTGCGGCGCTGCCCACCGTGTTTTTGCCATGCTGGACTATTCTCATCCGCAAAGCGCAGCTCAGGGCTTGGGAGACGCTGCTAATCCCGTCAGCGTCCAGCGGCGTGGGAACGGCAGGCATACAGGTCGCCAAGAATGTCATCGGCGCAACAGTCATCACCACTACCAGCACGGCAGACAAAGCGCAAAAGGCGCTAGAGCTAGGTGCAGACGCCGTAATCAACTACAACGAAGAGGACATAGCCGCCCGCGTGAAGGATCTGACCAATCGGAGAGGCGTGGATGTGGTGCTAGACCATGTGGGCGCGGATTTCTACCCCGCCGCCATCGCATCGCTCGCAACGGGCGGACGCTACGGCATCTGCGGCGTAACCAGCGGCTACCGCGCCGAGTTGCAGATGGGGATGCTGTTCCTGCGATACCACACGGTCTTTGGCGTGTTCATGGGGCGCAAGGAAGACTTGCACCAGATCGTGGACTTGGCTAGGCGCGGTGTTATCCGCAGTGTCATACACGACACCTACCCGCTCGCAAACGCCGCCGAAGCGCATCGCGCAATGGAGTCGCTCAACTTCTTCGGCAAGCTCGTGCTCACGATGGACTAGGCTTGCGATACCCAGCGCCGCAAACGGGTCGGCGCACTCACACGCAAGACGGACGAATGCGCTGCCCCTTGGCAATATGCATCCGTCCGTCGTTCTGATGCCTAGCGTTCCACTAACCGGAGAACACAGCCGACACGCGAGCCGTCGCCCTTGGCACTTGCCTACACATTCACCGCTGCATCGCGTATCGGGAGCTTGGAGCGCACCTCCGGATTGACGAGAGACATCGGGAAGCCGCCTCTGAGCACACGCGCCGTTTCGTGCCCAACCCGAATGGGAGACGCCGTACGCGAGTTGTTGGAACTCCCTGCCGAGTGCGGCGTAACAATCACATTCTCCATCTGCAACAACGGGTTGTCCGCCGGCGTAGGCTCTTCCTCGAACACATCCAGCCCTGCGCCCGCGATTTCGCCATTTCGGAGCGCATCTATCAGTGCCGCCTCATCCACCGTCGGCCCTCTGCAAGTGTTGATGAAGTACGCCGTGGGCTTCATCGCCTTGAAGAAATCTGCGCCCACCAGCTTGCGCGTCTCGTCGTTGAGGGGCGTGTGCATAGACACGAAATCCGAGTCAGCAGCAAGCTCTTCCAGCGTGCTGACGGGCTTCACCCTGTATTCTTTGGTAATCCACGGCGGGCAGTAGGGGTCGTAGGTGATGATGTCCATGCCTAGCGCTGTCGCCTTGCGCGCCACGGCGCGGGCGATGTTGCCGAATGCCACAAGCCCAAGCGTCTGCCCGTCTATCGGCGCCATGGGCATGATGGCTTCGCGGGTCTCTGCGCCCCACTTGCCTGCGCGCACGAGGTTGTGCAGGATGGTCAGTTTCTTGGCGCACGCCATCAACATCAGTATGGCATGGTTGGACACCTCTTCCGTGCAGAAACCGGCGCTGTTGATGAGCATGATGCCGTTGTCGGTGGCGGCGTTGTGATCGATGTGGTTGAAGCCGTGGCTGCCAACGATGATAGCCTGCGCCGCGTCAATCTCGTCGATAACCTCGCGCGGCATCTCCACGCCGCCGTTCAGGATGACATCGGCGCCCTTGCACGCCTCTATGATTTCACCCTGCGTCTCTACTACATGCGTTTCAATCTCGTAGTCGATGCCCTCAAGCCCGTTCTCGATGAGCGTAGTGTCAGGCGTCGACCGCCCGATGAATGCCACTTTTTGCGTCATAGTTCAGTCCTCCACAATTATTCGTAACCATATTATTCGCAGTTGCAACGGTTCATTGCGGCTCGAATTATACCGAAAAGACCGCCGCGCGTCATTCTTGGCAGAACAGCACCGTCGGATAGCATTGCAAGTGCTCCCAACTCAACCTTTCCTCTAGCGGAAGAGCTTTCTGTCCATCCCACCGCCAGTCGACCTATTTGTAGAGACACATAGTGATGACGCTACCCGAAGCGCCTTCGGATTTCGTCGGCGCTAGTGCCAGCGTGATGCGCCAGCAGCGCCACCGTCTCGTCGCTCTTCAAGTCGTGCGGCTCTATGCGCGTCATGTAGCTTCGCGCCGTGCGATAGCGCTGCGAATCGATGTCCACCATCCGCACCTGTGTCCTGCCAGTGGCATCGTCGCGCATGTCCTCGAACGGCATGGTGTTCAGCCGTCCGCCGTCTAGATATACCAAGCCGCCGTTGGCAAGCGCATCATTTGTCGGCTCAGTCAGCAGCAGGCGCGCTGCGCCGTAGCCGAGGCTGCGCGTGTACTCGATGTCGAAGGGTATCGGCGGGGCGCAGCGCAGTTCGTATCCGATTGTAGCGTCCACCATCGTTATGTTCTTGCCCGTATCGGAAAGACGCTGCTGCACGGCGCGCCGTATGATGCCGGACAGCGGCAGCTCGCCGAGCCGTATATGCCCGTGCGGGTCGCGCGCGATGTCCACACCTGAAAGGCTCTCCAATTCGCCCTGCGTGAACCGCTCAGCAACACCTTCGGATATGACCACAATCCCATCGTCGCGCCCTTCGAGCGCCTTTCGTTTGAGCATAGACCCTTCCATCAGTCGCACCACATCAGACATGCTGATGACGGGGTTTGGGAACTCTTCGGGAATAACAGTCAGTGTTGCGTCGGCGGCTTTGCCGATTCCCAATGCGAGATGTCCCGCCTTGCGCCCCATCACCACGACCACATACCAGCGATTCGTGGTACGACTGTCGCGCGAGAGGTTCTGCACCAGCTCCACACCGAGATGCCGCGCCGTCTCGAATCCGAAAGTGGGGATTTCGCCGGGCAAGGGTAGGTCGTTGTCGATGGTCTTGGGAATATGGGCGACACGAAGCTTGCCACCGCTCGCCTTAGCCACCTCCGACGCAGACAGCGCCGTGTCCTCGCCGCCGACGGACGCTAGCAGCGTGATGCCCAACGAATCGAGCGATTTCGTAACCCCCATAAGATGCTTGGCATTGCGTGTGGGGTTCGTGCGTGATGTGCGGAGTATAGAGCCGCCCTCGGTGTGCACCTGCGCCACATCCGCCGGCATCAACCGCCTGACATGCCCCGCATCTATGAGCGTGCTTGCGTCCAGCCCGCCTATCAGATGGCTGAACCCATCCCATATGCCGAACACCTCCAGCCCATGCTTCGCCGCCTCTATGACACAGGCGCTGATGGCGCTGTTGATGCCCGGCGCAGGCCCGCCGCCAACTAAAATGCCAAGACGCCCTTTACCGCCGTTCATTGCGTATCCTTTCGCCCCGATGCCGCACGAATGGAATGCCTGATAGAGCCAACTCCAACGGCTAAAAGATTATAATGAAAGTATGTTCTTTGCAAATCGGTTTTGATGGCTTTTGTGGGAGTATCAGAAATGGCGCAGTTTGGCGATGACCGCCCTGATGAGACTATGGACATCGTAAGGTACAACAGCAGCGCTTGGGATAAGCAGGTAGAGGGCCGCAACGAATGGACGCAGCCCGTAGATGCGGACACCATCGCAGCCGCCCGAGCCGGTCGTATGAGCATTTGCCTCACAGACAAGAAACCCGTCCCGGATGCTTGGTTCGACGGCGTCCCCGGCAATGATGTGCTGTGCCTTGCAGGCGGCGGCGGGCAACAAGCGCCCATACTCGCCGCCGCAGGCTACAATGTAACCTCATACGACAATTCACAGCGCCAACTGGCGCAAGACCGCCTCGTGGCAATGCGTGAGGGGCTGTCCATCCGCACCATGCAGGGCGATATGGCAGACTTGAGCGCTATTGCAGACGCTGCATTCGACCTGATCGTACACCCGATTTCCAACATCTTTGCACCGAACATCCGACCCGTTTGGCGCGAGGCGTTTCGCGTGCTGCGCCCGAACGGCATCCTGATGGCGGGCATCGTGAACCCGCTAGAGTTCATCTTCGACCAGCGCGCAGCCGAGCAAGGCGAACTCATTGTGCGGCACTCCCTCCCCTACTCGGACACCGCAGACCTTTCGCCGGACGAACTTCGGTATTGGATTGACAAAGACTCGCCGCTCGAGTTCGGGCACACGCTCACCGACCAGATAGGCGGACAGCTGGATGCGGGGTTCATCATCACCGGCTTCTGCGAAGACCGCAGAAGCCGCATTCCCGACGCCACGCCCAACATCGAAGACCTGCTGTCGCCGCACACGCCGATATACATCGCCACCCGCGCCGTCAAACCGGGAGATTAGCAGTCAGCCGTCAACGGGTTCTTGTACAAGCCTTACACAGTATTCATGAGCGCCACATTTTCTCAAACAGGCAACTTGCTGGCTATCAGCTGCCCACTGCCCTCTGCATCAGCCACCAGTACAGGCGCTGGGGGAGCAGGCGCGCGCCAAGCGTGCCGGCGTGGGCGTCCAAGCCCACGGGGTTGCGGAACGGCGGCGCTGGCGATTCTATGATGCGCCGCACCACGCGTGCAACACGCACGGGGTCTCCGCCCATCCGCTCGAAATGCTTGTGCCGACTGCGATAGCGCTCGATATTTGCGCCATACGCCGCCATCCCGGCTGCGGCTGCTTTTGCGGTAACGCTGTTGCGATGGAAGTCGGTACGAAACAGCCCTGGTTCCACAAGCGCAACCCTCACGCCAAACGGCGCAACCTCAGTCCGCAGCGATTCGCTGATGCCCTCCAACGCAAACTTGCTGGATACATACGCTCCGTTGAACGGCGTGCCGAGCCGACCAAGCACCGAGCTTATGTTCACGATCGTCCCATGCCGTCGCTCAATCATTGCGGGCAAGACGGCTTGCATCATACGAACAGCAGCGAAGAAGTTCGTCTCAAACTGGGCGCGCAGTTCGTCGCCTAGCAGCACCTGCACCGGCCCCCAAAGCCCGAAGCCAGCGTTGTTGACCAGCACATCTATCCCGCCATGCTCAGCGATGAGCGCCTCTGTGGTGCGTTGTGCTGAAGAGTCGTCGTTCACATCGAGTTCCACACATCTGATGCGCAAGCCGTTCGCATCTGCTTCATTGCACAAGGCGTTCAAGCGCGCTAATCTGCGGCTCGCTGCGAACACATCGCAGCCGCGCGCCGCTAGATGGAGAGCAGTCGCCTTGCCTATCCCAGACGATGCGCCAGTGATGAGCACACGCTCCGCATGTGTGCCGTCCCTAACCCCTGTCGCAGCGGTGCGCCTTGAGCGCCTGCGGAGCAAGATGAGCAAAGCCTGTCCCCTTTCTACTCGAGATTGGCGGATTTCGACGAACCGTCCGCAACCGCACGCTCTGCGTTGTCTCTGCTACGCTTGCGCATCACTTCGTTGAGCAGATCGCCAAACAGGGACGAAGACGACGCCAGCGCCATGAAGTCATCGCCGGTCATCACCAGCAGCTCGGCATGGTTTAGTGCGCGCACATTGGACGAGCGACGCTGGTCGTTCAGCAGAGCCATTTCGCCGAAGTACTCGCCCGTGCCAAGTGTGGCGATGTGCATTTCGTACCCGTCTTGGGGGCGCAGGATTTCCACTTCGCCGCTGAGGATGATGTAAAACTCGTGCGCTATGTCGCCCTGCCGATAGATGAACTCGCCTGCTTCATAGCGGGAGCGCGTCGTGCCGCTCTGCCGCGATATGTCCACCTTCACGATGTCGCTGGGAAAGACGAGGTCGAGCGTCCAGTCTGTAACCACGCGGAGTTTGCGCTCTATACGGGGAAGCTGTATCAGATAGAAGGTGCGATACATCCACCAAGCGAGTATGCCCGAAAAGTCTATGCCGAACGCCTCGGTTGCAGCGGCGAACCTGCCCAGCGGCACAAACATACCGCGGTTCTTGTACCTGAACGACTGCTCGGGCTTGCCCGCAGCGCGTGCGAGCACATTGTTGGCGGCAGTCTTGGCTTGGCGGCGCGCGTACTGCGCCGTCGGTGGACAAACTCCGCCGCGCAGCATGTCCGGCACTAGTGCGCAGTCCCCGACCGCCCATATGTCTTGCGCACCCCTGACCGCCAGCGTGTCGTCCACCACAAGCCGCCCTCTCTCGCGCTCACAGGGCAAATCGGCTAGCAGCATATTGGGCGCAGCGCCCACAGTTGCAACCAGCGTGTGCGTGGGTATCATTGCGCCGTCGCCCAAGACGGCGTTCTGCGCTGTGGCGCCCTGCAGAGAGGCGTTCAGCCGCACCTGTATGCCGCGCCGTTCCAACAGACGATGGCTGAACATCGCCAACCGTTCGCCCAATTCCGGCAAGATACGCCCCGAGCGATGCAGTAGAACGACCTGATAGTCGTCGGCGTTCACACGCCCGTAGCTGCGACTCGCCTCCCGCACGAACTCGTTTATCTCTGATGCGACCTCCACGCCGGTGTAGCCGCCACCGGCGACCACGAATGTGAGCAGCTTGCGCTTTTCAGCTGTGTCGGTCTCCACATCTGCCGCCTCCAGCATGCTAATCAGGTGGTTGCGGAGTTGTAGCGCATCGCCAAGCGTCTTAAACGGCATGGCATGCTCTTCAACGCCCGGAAGCGCGGACAGGTCGGTTGCGCTGCCCACTGCGATTATCAGGTAGTCGTAGTGCACATAGGTGAGCCATGCGTGTCCGGGATAGCGGATTGCGACGCGACGCGACGCCGTGTCAATACCCTCTATTTCGGCTTGATGGAATCGGGCGTGGGGCACGATGCGGCGTATGGGGTTGACCACATTCATCGGCCCGATGCTGCCGGATATGACCTCCGCAAGCATCGGTTGGAACAGGAAGAAGTTATCGCGGCTGATGAGCGACAGGCTGATTTCGCCACGCTTGGCGGCGCGCTGCAGTTTCAGGGCGGCGTATGTGCCGCCGTAGCCGCCGCCGAGGATGACCACTGACGGCACATCGTCATGATGCGGCTGCGAGTGTTCAGAGCGTCCTAGCATAACGGCAACTCCCTAGTGCTTTGCTCCCCGCTCTACGACGCTGTTCAGATTATAACGCAAGTCCGACAACGCTCACGCCGATAGAAGTTCCCAATGACAGATCCTCACACACCCATTAGGACCGGGCTTGCGGGTGCAACTGCATCAGCGCTTGGTGCTCCACACAACGGCGATACAGCCGTGCCGCTAATACGACCCTGCTCCCATATCGCTGTGAGACGGCATATGCAAACAGGACGCTCTCTTCATCTAGCATACACGCTGCAGATGAGAAAGCATTTCTACTCCATACAGGAGAGAAAGATATTCGAGCAAAACGAAAGCGCACCGACGGCGCAGCGTTTACGCTGTGTCCAAGGCGCGCATCAGGTTCGCCATCTCGATGGCGGCGATGCCGGCGGCGTAGCCGTTGTTGCCTTGCTTGCCACCAGCGCGGTTGATAGCCTGCTCCAGCGTGTCGGTGGTCAGCACGCCGAATATGACCGGCACGCCGCTTGTGAACCCAGCATTGGCGATGCCCTTTGCAGCCTCGCCCGCCACATGCTCATAGTGGTCGGTCTCGCCGCGTATGATAGCGCCCAAACAGATAACGGCGTCGCACTGCGCCGAGTCCGCAAGCCGCTTCGCCACTACCGGTATTTCAAATGAGCCGGGAACCCGCGCAATGGTGATGTCATCATCACGAACGCCGTGTCGAGCCAATGCTGCCTGCGCGCCATCGAGCAGTCGCGCTGTGATGAAGTCGTTGAAAGAGGCGACAACGATGGCGATGCGAAGCCCCGCGCCGTCAATCCCGCCTTGCAGTTCTCTTGCCATCAGCCATCCCCTGCCGCAATGTCAAAATCTAGGGCATGCCCCATGCGTTCCTGTTTCGTCTCGAGATAGCGGCGGTTCTCGTCATTCACAGGCGCTATGAGCGGCACCTGTTCCACTAGCTCCAAGCCGAAGCTTTCGATGCCCACACGCTTCTTGGGGTTGTTCGTTAGGAAGCGCATCTTTCGCACGCCGAGGTCTACTAGGATCTGCGCCCCCACGCCGTACTGACGCGGGTCGGGGTCGAAGCCGAGCTTGATGTTGGCGTCCACGGTGTCAAAACCCTCGTCTTGCAGCGCATATGCCTTGAGCTTGTTGTGGATGCCGATGCCTCGCCCCTCCTGCCGCATGTACAGGAACACGCCGGTGTCCTCGTTGCTGATGGCGATGAGCGCCAGCACCATTTGGTTGCCGCAGTCGCAGCGCAGGCTTCCGAACACATCGCCGGTCAGACATTCGCTGTGGACGCGCACCACCGTGGGCTTGTCCGCATCTATGCGCCCCTTGACCAGCGCCACATGTTCGTCGCGGTCAACAAGGCTGCGATACGACACGGCAGTGAACTCGCCGTAGCGGGTGGGCACGCGCGCCTCCGCCACACGCTCTATGATCTTCTCGTGTCCACGCCGGTATGCGATGATGTCCGCCACACTGACAATCTTGATACCATGCTGCGCAGAGAATTTTTCCAGCTGCGGCATCCGCGCCATAGAGCCGTCTTTTGCCATTATTTCGCAGATGACGCCTGCGGGATTCAGCCCTGCAAGCTGCACCAAATCCACGACGCCTTCGGTCTGGCCGGCGCGCTTGAGCACCCCGCCCTCCATATACCGCAAGGGGAATATGTGCCCGGGGCGTGCCAAATCCTCCGGCTGAGTATTCGGGTCTATCAGCGCCTTGATGGTGGCAGCGCGGTCGTGCGCTGAGATGCCAGTCGTCGCGCCATCGATTACATCCACTGATACGGTGAACGCCGTGCTGAGGCGCGCCGTGTTCTCATATACCATCATCGGGATGTGGAGCTGTTCTAGGCGGTGCGCCATCATCGGCACGCATATCAGCCCCCGCCCCTCCGTCGCCATGAAGTTCACAGCTTCGGGCGTTATCATCTCCGCCGCCATCGCAAGGTCGCCCTCGTTCTCGCGGTCCTCGTCGTCCACTATAATGACCATATTCCCAGCGCGGATGTCCTTTATGGCATCTTCTATACTGGATAGTGGCATTTTGGGTCTCCTAAGCGGTTAAACGGCAGTGTTTCAATCCCCAGCCCCAGCCTATGCAAGGAAGTATATCCCTGTAACATCAAGTGTAGGAATCCGTCTTGGCACCTAATCTTATCACTTTGCAGCAACAAAAACCGAACCGACAGCAGCTTGGCACAGGGACGGTTACAGTTCGTCAGCGATGTCAATGGGTGTGTGCAACCCGACTGCCAGCCTCTCTACATATTTCGCCATAATGTCAGCCTCGAGGTTCACGGCGTCGCCGACCTGCTTGCGCGCAAGGCTCGTGTGCGCCTGCGTGTGGGGTATGAGCGTTACGCTGAACGAATTGCCCACACAGTTTACAATGGTAAGGCTTATACCGTCCACAGCGATGAACCCCTTTTCCACCACATAGCGCATAACCGTCGGAGGCGCGTCGAATGTGATGAGCAGCGCCTCGGCTTCGGACTCGATGGAGCGGATGGTGCCGGTTGCGTCTATGTGCCCCTGCACGACATGCCCGCCGAACCGTCCGTTGACAGGCAATGAGCGTTCCAAGTTCACAGCTGCGCCTACCGTAAGCGCGCCTAGGTTCGTGCGGCGCAGCGTTTCAGGCACCACATCCACGCTGAACCCGCCTTCGTCGTGCGCCGTAACCGTCAGGCAAGCGCCGTTGACGGCAATGCTGTCGCCGAGCTTGACATCGGACACCACTATGCCTGCGCCGATGGTCAGCCTGCCCGGCTCGGCAGCCGTGATTGTGCCAACTTCCTCAACTATTCCTGTGAACATCGCTCCCACTCCCGCAGTAACCGATTATAGCCACATCAACGCCGAACCTGCACACCTGCACATCGCGCAGGCGCAGGGCGTCTGCCATCGTTGCAGCGCCGACGCCGCCAACAGGGGACTTGGCGTCCCTACCCCCTATTATAACGGGTGCAACGAATGCTACAACCTTATCCACTAGACGCAGGTCGAAAAGAGCGCCGAGTACCACACCCCCGCCCTCTACCAAGACACTCGTGATGCCTCGCTCGCCCAACGCCGCAAGCAGAGCAGTCAGGTCAACGCCGCCCTGTGTGCGTGGGAGACGCAGCGTTTTGGCAACGGCGGGCGCTTCGCCGCAAGAAGCAGATGCCGTGGCTACCAGCGTGTCACCTTGCGCCGACAGCATCCGGGCGTCAGCAGGCATCCTGCCGTGCGTATCGAGTACCACGCGCAGTGGGTGGTTCACCGGCGCATCGTACTCGGATGGGCGCGCCGTCAGCATCGGGTCATCGGCGAGCACAGTGTTTATGCCCACCATAATGGCGTCCGATTGTGCGCGCAAGCGGTGGACATACTCTCGCGATGCCGCACCACTAACCCACTTGGAGTCGCCAGTGCGCGACGCAATCTTGCCGTCCAAGCTCATAGCGAACTTGGCAGTAACGAAGGGCAATCCCGTAGCGCTGTGCTTGGCAAACGCCTCTATCAGCTGCGCCGCCTCGCGCTCGCATTCGCCCAAGCGGGTGCGGACTCCAGCGGCGTTCAGCTTGGCGATGCCACCGCCGACCACATTCGGGTTGGGGTCTTGCACGGCGCTGCGGACCTCGGCGATGCCCGCAGCGATGATGGCGTCAGCGCACGGGGGAGTTCGACCATGATGGTTGCAAGGCTCTAGCGTAGTGTACAGCGTGGCGCCGCGGGCAAGCTCACCCGCATCCCGCAGCGCTGCCGCCTCTGCGTGTGCCTGCCCGGGTGGATGCGTCCAACCCTCGCCGACCACGACGCCGTCCCGCACGATGACACACCCCACTGCCGGGTTCGGGCTGACACTGCCCAGCGCGCGCCGACCGAGCGTCAATGCGCGGCGCATATGGGCTTCCGTCCGGTCTGTTTGCTGTTCACATTGTGCCATTGGACGAACTAGACGAGAAATCTTGGAAAGCGCGGCTTGCGGTGGGTTCGACCTGCCCCAAGTATTTGCTGCCCAGCCCGGGTGAGCCGTATGGATTGTCCGCCGGCGTGGACAGCCGCAGGAAAGACAGCTGTCCGATTTTCATCCCGTAGTAGAGCGTGATGGGCAGGTTCGCCACATTGCTAAGCTCCAGCGTGAGATTGCCACGCCATCCTGGGTCCACATATCCCGCCGTGGAGTGGATGAGCAGCCCCACGCGCCCTAGCGAACTCTTGCCCTCCAAGCGCGCCACAAGGTCGTTAGGAAGCTCTATCGTCTCGAGCGTGCTGCCAAGCACAAACTCGCCCGGGTGCAGCATAAACGGCTGCTCGCCTTTTATCGTCTCGATCTCCGTCAGGTCGCTCATATCTTGGCGCAGATCGATGTATGGACGGCGCGAGTTGCGAAACACCAATATCTGCCCATCCAAATGCACATCCACGCTCGCTGGCTGGATGCAGCCCTCGCCAAGCGGGTCGATTACGATTGCCCCCTCTGCGATGAGCGCTCTGATTGTGCGGTCGCTGAGAACCATGTTGCCCTGTGCCTCCGGCGGTATGACTTGCAAGTATAGCAATAATTGCCCTAACCGCCGCCTGACTTATTCGAGAATTAGGTTCACTATCTTCACGGTTTCTTTTCTTGCCAATTCAACGAAAGAGGGCTTGCGCCTAAACGGTCAACAGAGCCTGTTTCAGGCTAGTCAGACCCTGCGTGCCGCTAGTCTATGGCGAACACCGCCTGTACCCTCAGCGAAAGCTCCACCTCACCATGGCTAATGACGGCATCAGACGCAGCAGCGGCAAACTCCGGCGAGGCGCGCAGCGAATACTCGAACGGGGACGGCGCATTTACGCCTTCGCTGATGTAGAGCATCTTGCCGACCGCGACGCCGCCCAGTTCTGCCAAATGTTCCGCCTTCGCCATGGCATCGGCGACCGCCAAGCGGCGAAGTTCAGCCATCTGCTCCGTCGTGTCCTCCACTGTGAAGTTGATGTGGTCTATGCGGACATCGTTGCCGCCTGCACTCACCACCGCGTCGATGATATTCCCAACCTCGTCCAGCTCCCGAATCTTGACCCTGACGCTGTTAGTAACCTGATACTCCACCAGCACGCGCTCCGAGGTCTGGACGCCTCTTTCCGTCCGCTCGCGCCATTCGTAGCGCGGATAGATGTTGAAGCGGCTGGTCTGCATATCCGCCTCCGCGACGCCGCTGTCCGTGAGGGCTTGTTGCACCGCATCCATCGATTCACCCGCACGAGTATTCGCCTCATGCACCGTCTGCCCCGTCGATTCCACGCCCAGACCGAGGATAGCCACATCCGGCTCCACCGAAAGCTTGCCCTCGCCCGAGACCCATATGCCGCGCGGCCCGCCGGCGGCGTCCGCATCGTCATGTTCGTGTTCGCCTTGGCTGTTGTTTGCTGCCGTGCTAACGCCGACCGCCTGCGGCTGGGACTGCGCTGCATAGAGCACGCCGGCGCCCATCACCGCCGCAAGCATGAGCGCTATCGCCAGCGCTCCGAGCGTATTCTTTCCCTTCGTCATATTGCACCTCTTTCCGTGATGTTAATTTCTAGCAATCCGTCCACCAAAGCCCGAATACGGCAATTGTGCGCCGTTCGTTGTATGAGCCGATAGATACAACGCCCAGGGCATCTATCTGTTACCACGATCTATATGTGCCGCTTGTGTCTCTGTGCCTTATCATCCAGCATACACCAACTTTCGCAAGAGCATGCGACACACCAAAGCACGCCTTTTCTAAACAACGGCTTGCGGAGCGGCGACCTGTCCGTCTGAAAAAAGACGCCTCATTCAGCGGTTATAAGCCCCTTGCGTTATAATAGGCTGTGTGCACACATCTATTGTAATTTCTGAACGATGTCAATGCGAATATTCATACGGGAAATCATAGAGACCATCATCCTGTCGCTGTTGCTGTTCGTCTGCATCCAGTTTGTGGGGCAGAGCTTTCAGGTAGAGGGGACGAGCATGCGCCCGACGCTCGTACAGGGGCAGTACCTGATAGTGAACAAGCTTGTGTACCGACACATCAGCCTAGAAGAAGCCGGCGGCGCGACAGACCATACGGACGGCTACATAGGGCACTACTTCCCGTTCCATGCGCCGCGTGCGGGCGAAGTGGTGGTGTTTAACTCCCCACAATACCCGGGACGCGACTTCGTCAAGCGTATCATCGGCGTTCCCGGCGACACCGTAGAGATACGACGGGGGCAGGTGTTCATTAACGGCGAGCAGATAGACGAGCCTTACATCATCGAAGATTCGGATGACGATATGGATCCTGTAACAGTTGCGCCCAACGCCTACTTCGTGCTGGGGGACAACCGCCGCAACAGCGCAGACTCACGCAACTGGGGGACAGTGCCGCTCGAGAACATGATAGGCGTGGCGTGGCTGCGCTACTGGCCGCCCCACGAGATTGGCGTGCTGACCGACACTGACGGCGTCGGAACCGCATCAGCCGCATCGACACGAGCGGAGTGAGGTACGAATAACCTTGAAAAGGCGAACACGACATGATTAGAATTATGTCAGCGCTTTTCTGCGGCAGCGTGCCTATACATCCGCAGCAATGCACATTGGGGCCTGTAGCTCAGCCCGGCAGAGCATCGGACTTTTAATCCGAGTGTCCAGGGTTCGAATCCCTGCGGGCCCACCATTCCCTCAACCCCAGGGGCGCCTATGTTGAGCCGCCCTAGAACAGCCCGTCCCGCCCTGGATCCATGCCCAAGAAGTATCGTCCGGCATTTTGCGCTTCTTACGCATCCGCAACGCCGTAACTGCCCCAGAGATGATTGCCGACAGAGAGGGTAACCACGACGAAGAGCGCATCCACGATTGGAAAATAGACATGGTGCAAGGTGCCGGCCTCTCGAATCTCGCTTCCGAGGTTCAAGGTCCAGAACCATCCCCAAAAGAACAGCATTGCCAGCACAATTGCGCCGTAATAGACAGCGCTGACTCGTATATAGTCGAGCGTGCTCGCTTCCTTGCTGTTCAGCGTGCGCTTGCGCAGGAAGCTCACTGCCAGCGCTATGAGTGCTCCGCCCGCCATGAACCACTTTATGATCTTCCACACAGGGTAATCCTGCGACAAGTCGTAGTAAAACGGAGTGAGTATCAGGTTGAGTGCTACGGCGACCGCCGTCGCCACTAGAAAGACCGCCAAGACTCGCTTTATGATGTCCATTGCTACACAGCACCTCTCATAATCTCTCTATCAGACAGCGTAGCGTCTTTGACACACACACACTTGGAGGGGCTGCAACGGAGAAAGTCTCGCATTCTCAACTCCGCCGCTAAAACAGCCCATCCCGCCCTGGATCCATGCCCAAGAAGTATCGCCCCGCAGTGTCGTAGTGCGTCAGCCGTCCCTGTATCTGCTGGTTGATGACATGCACATCTTGGAAGCGGCGCTGTACCGGGTTGGTCTCGAATATGGCGCTTGAGCCGCATAGCGTGTATGCGATGTCGACGACCTCGGTGGCTTTGCGGTTGGCGAATGTGCTCGCCAGCCTCATACGGATGCGCTCATCCAGCGTGAGCGGGCGTCCGGCAGCAGCGCTCTCCCACACGGCGGTTGCCGCCTCGCGCAGCCAAGCGACGGCAGAGTTCCAGATGGCTTCTGCTTCGCCCACCTGCCGTTGCGTGGTAGACCAGTCGCGCAGCAACAGCTGCGTGGAGGTGTTGCCCGGCACTTTGCGGTTCGCAAGCGAAATTGCGGCGTCTAGGGCGGCGCGCGCCGCACCGAGCGCCACCGTGGCGAACCCAGATGCGAACAGCAACGATGTGGGCATGCGATACACAGCTCCGTCTTCGCGGGGCGCTGCCTGCGGGTCGTAGCTGCGGTGTGCGGGCACGAAAAGCTCGTCAGCATCGAAGCCAAGACTCGCCGTCCCCCGCAAGCCGTTCACCTGCCAGTTGTCGATCATCCGCACATCGGACTTGGGCATAAGCAGGATTCGCATGTCAGCGCGCGACACATCACTAGCGCGGCGGGTGGCGTCCGACGGCTCTACACCGCCGTCCCGGGCGACAGGTGCTTCTGCGTCCGCATCGGTATCGGATGCGTAGATGGGCGTCAGAGCGGCAATCCAAGTGGCGTGGTCGCTGCCGCTGCTGAAGTTCCATCGCCCGCTGAGGAGGTAGCCGCCGTCCACACTGACAGCTCGGCATGCGGCGGTGGGTGGGCCGTTAGTGATTACCGCGCGCGCATCGCCGTATATCTCGCGGCGCGTCTTGTCGTTCATCCGCGTGGAGTTGGTGGCGAACACATTGTTTTGGTTGAGGCTCCAACCGGCGCTGCCGTCCGCCTCGGCGAACATCCGCACAATACGCAGGAATGTCGGGTGATCGAGCTGCGCGCCGCCGAGTGTGTGCGGCATCAGCAGCCGAAAGAAGCCGGCGTCTGCGATGGCGTTCGCCACATCGGTCGGCAAGCCGCGCTCGGCGTTGATGCCTCCGGCGTTGTCTGCCACCATCTCCGCCAATCTGTGCGCCTTGTCCAAGTAGTATGCGGTATCGGGCTTTGTCGTGGTCATCTAAACGGTTATTCCTCTTGTATTTTCATTGCGATATGGTTGTTCGGGTTCAAAATATGGTTCAGCGCATATGCGGATGGGCTATCGAGAAATCTTGGCGTTTACGGAGCTGCAGCGCTTTACTGAACCTAGATGTCCAGCAGCTGCTCCACATTCGTATGCAAGATGGCTTCCTTTTCGTCCTGTGTCAGGCTTTCTAGTCCGAGCAGCCAAGACACGGGCCAGTCTATCGCCATATCAAACGGCCAATCCGAGCCAAACAGCACGCGATCCACCCCGACCAAGTCTATCAGCATACGCAGCGCCCGTTCGTCATGCGTCAGGCAATCGTAGTAGAAGCGGTTCAGGTATTCGCTGGGAAGGCGGTCGATATGTTCGCGCGCCTCGGAGCGCACCTGCCAACCCCTGTCCATCCTGCCGATGCCATAGCACACATAGCCGCCGGCGTGCGACAAGCACACGCGCAGGTTAGGGTACTTGTCCATCACGCCGCCAAACACAAATGCGGCGAAGGTTACGGTGCGGTCGGCGAGGTTGCCGATGGTGTTGGGCAGGTGATACTTGGACGAGCGCGGCGTTACTATCGTAGGCCCACCCTGATGCACAAGCAGCAACGCACCCAGCTGCTCGGCGGCGTCCCACAGGGGCAGAAAGCACGGGTCATCGTATGTCTTGCCGTTCACATGGTCGCCAATCATCGCGCCCTTCAGCCCCAACTGCGTTACGGAGCGCTCCAGCTCGGCAACAGACGCCGCTACATCCTGCATCGGCAAGTTGGCCAGTCCCGCGAAGCGCGTGGGATGGTCTTTCGTAAGCTGCGCCACATAGTCGTTAGCCTCTCGAGACATTTCGGTAACGACGGCGGCGTCTTTGTCGTAATTGTAGAAGTAGGCATTGGTGGACAGCACATGCACATCCACGCCGATGGAGTCCATATCGGCGAGCCGCTGTTCGGGCGTCCACGCCGTCTTGGGATTATAGGCATACATGCCGGCGGCGTCCGCCATCGTGCCATACCAATCCTCACCACGCTCTGCGGCGCGCAAGAAACCCTCGGGCGTTATGTGTGCGTGAATGTCTATGCTGCGTACCAATGTCATACTCCATAATTCGGCATGATAGCTTGAGCAAGCGTTGTGGTTCACTTGCAATTTATCACAATTCGCGCGGTTAGCGTTAATGCGTCCTCACTGCGGGTATTGCTGGGCGGCAAGCTGAATGAGCATGCAGGCACTCGAATGTCCGAGTATCCCCGTATCCGCGCAACAAACTGCGAGTCCGCCTGCTGCCCATCTTGCCCATCGTAGAGGCGAGTAATATACTTGCGCTAAATGGGCACTGCAAGCAAACAAGCAAATATGTGTATCAGCAGAAGGAAACGACAATGCCAAAAGCGCTGGTGAACGGGATAAATCTGTACTACGAATCTACCGGGGAGGGCTACCCGCTAGTGTTGGGGCACGAGTTCGCCGGCGATTGGCGTTCGTGGGAGCCGCAGGTGCGCTACTTTTCGCGCCGATACCGCGTGATAACCTACAACGCGCGGGGCTATCCGCCGTCGGATGTGCCCACGGACGAGGCGGCGTATTCGCAGGATGCGGCGGTGGAGGATTTGCGCGGCTTGCTCGATGCGCTGGGAATAGAGCAGGCGCACATAGGCGGGCTGTCTATGGGCGGAACGCTGGCGCTGAACTTCGGGCTGACCCATCCGCAGATGGCGAAGTCGCTCATCGTGGCGGCGGCGGGCACTGGCTCCACCGATGTGGACGAGTGGCGCGCCGGCGTGGCAGAGCACTCGCAGCGGATGGAAACAGACGGCATGGCTTCTATGCAAGACTACTCGCGGGGTGAGGCACGGGTGCAACTGCTGCGCAAAGACCCTCGCGGTTACAGCGAGTTCGCAGAGCAGTTTCTGTCGCACGACAACATAGGCTCTGCGCTCACATTTCGCGGTGTGCAGGGCAAGCGTCCGCCCGTGTTCGCACTAGAAGACAAGATGCGGGCGCTGACCGTTCCCACGCTCATCATGCTCGGAGACGAAGACGAACCCTGCATCGAGCCGAGCATCTTCATGAAGCGCTGCATCCCACACTCTGGGCTAGTGATGTTCCCGCAGTCGGGGCACGCCATTAATCTAGAAGAGCCGGACATGTTCAACCGCGCCGTATCGGATTTCCTTACGGCGGTCGAAGCGGGGAAGTGGGCGTAGAAGTCGGCTAGCCGCTTGCACTCGCAGAATCGTCTCTGGGGCTGGCGCGCAACTGCTTTGCGTCATCTGGCGCATTTTCCAAGATGGTATCAAGCGCTATACGGCGGCAGCGCACTGCACCCAGAGTTCGGCGATGGCTTGCCCATCTGCGCCTAGTGCTACGGACACATTGGGCGTCTCAGTGGAGTTCTTGCGCAGGTCTGCGACGGACTGGCCGCGCGTAAGCCCGTCTTGCGTTACCACCCGCACATACAGATCGCGGCAGTCGAACAGCTCGGGCGCAATCGCATACGCCATCGGGCTGACATCCGCATACTTCACGCCGTCCGGCTTGTCGAGCCGATTATCTTTCAGATACGCTTGGCTGTGAAAGCGCGTTGCAGCCTGCATCATCCTCGTGGCAGGCGTGTCGGCAGCCCAGACGCGCCGCTGATGCTCTCCCGAAATCTCAAACTGGTTAACCACATCCAAGCCTATCTGCGCCACATTTGCCCCGGAGCGATAGACCACATCGGTGGCTTCGGGATCGCCGAAGATGTTGGCTGTCGCAACAGGCGACACATTGCCGGGCTGGTATATTGCGCCGCCCATGACGACAATCTCGTCAGCGGCTTCGGCAAATCTCGGCTCGATGCAGATGGCAAGCGCAACATTGGTTAGGCGACCAAGCGCCATGACGGTAATTTCGCCCGGAGACGCCATCACGCGGTCGATGAGTTCGGGCACAGCGTGGCGTTCCTGCGCCCTTATTGTGGGGAGTGCTGCGTTGATGTTCCCGATGCCGTCGTCGCCGTGGATGTGCGGCGCAAGTATGGGCGGGTAGTAGTTTAGCGTTGTGCCAACGCCTTGGTACACAGGGATGTCGGTGCGTCCCGCTGCTTCAAGAATGCGCAGGGCGTTCAGCGTGCAATCCTCCACAGAGGCATTGCCGTGAACCGTGGTGATGGCTTCCACCTGCAGCTTGGGGCTGCCGAACGCCATGAACATCGCCGCCATATCGTCTATACCGGGGTCGGCGTCGATTATCATTCGCTTGGGTTTGGTCATATCGTCTCCCGCCTTTAGTCTTCAACTGGATTCAGCTCCGCCCCCATATGCTCGATACTAGGCGACATTGGGTTACACAACAACGGCGAGAGCAGGGATTACGGCGTTTCGTCGTAGGTGATTCCCTCGGGGGGAATGCCCATCGGCAGGAAGAACTCGAACTGGCTGCGGTCGCCGTAGCCATCTATGAAGCCGGGAACCACGCCGGGCGAATTGAGGGCAGCACTCACAATGGTCTTGTTGAATGTGTGCACGGTGTCGGCGTTCAAGTAGTCGTCCACAGGCATCCAAAGGGCGGCTTCAAGCTCCTCCTCCTGCATCGTGATTTCGCGGCTGAGCGGCGACAGGCGGCAGACGAAGTAGATGTCGGACTTGCCGTAGCGGTAGCCGTGCCAGTGGCGGAAGCACACAAGCGCATCGAAGCGCGTGCGGACACCGGTCTCTTCCAACACCTCGCGCATCACGCCATCAACGAGGTGCTCCCCTTGGAACAGCGCGCCGCCGGGGAGTTTATACGAGGGGCCGCGGCGTGGGCGGATGTGGTGGCGCTCGGACACGACAAGTATCTGCCTATCTTCGCTCAGCACCACGCCACCTGCGCCGATGTAGTGCGTAGCGTGCGGCGGGATGTACGAACCCTGCACAAGCTGCAAGGTCATCATCACATAGTCTTCGGCGGCATGGTGATACTTGAACCCCGCTTCCGCCGCCACCGGCACAAGCTGCGCCTTGACGATTGGCACCTCCATCCACGCTACCTTGTAACCTTCCTCCGTCCAGTCATCTATGGCGTCCGCCAATCGCAGTCGGAAACGACGGGCGTCGTCGACAAGCGAGTTCGGGTTCACTACTACGCCGCCGAACGGGTTGGGCGTTGCTTCAAGCGCACTCATGGGTCTTGTCCTCTGTTTCTCACGGATTAGGGGGGCTTGTATCGTCAGGTAGGGTCGTATACGGGTATACGGCGGGAGATTTTTGCCCCTGCCAGCACATAATTACCGAAATTCGGGCATTACGCCATCGGCAAATAGACTGAGTTGCTGCATGAACTCGCTGCGGGGCATCCCCTCCGCCCAATGCAGGATGATGTGCTCGAGGGCGGGGTATTTCTGCTCAAGCTCGCGCAGGAACGCCACGAATTCGTCCGCAGTGCCGCATATCCATGCGCGCTGCTGAACTCCATCCTCGATGTGTGGAGTGCGGGCGGGCGCGCCGGGCGTTCCCCAAGGTCGCCCCTGCTCGTCGGCATAGCGCACGAACCCGAAAGGCGCAAACCACTTGTAGCGCTCATCGTGATACGGGCGCAGACGGTTCATCGCCTCGTCGCGGCTGCCAGCGATGTAGAAGCCAACCTCGAGCGCCAACCCTTCGCCCAAATCCAGATTGCGCCCATACTTGGCATTGGCATCGCGGTACTGCTCGAATATGTCTTGCACAAGCGTTTCGCCGGTCAGCCCCACCACGCCGTTGATGCCGTTGCGCGCGATGAAGTCTATGGTGCGCCCGCTGACGATGGGCTGCCAAATCTCCACAGGCATGTGCTTGGGGCGCGGCACGAGCGTTACTTCTCTCAGGTCATAGCCGCGATATTCCACCTGCGGCGGTATGGTAAAGTGCTTGCCGCGGTGCGAAAAAGACTCCTCGTTGAACGCCTTGAAGATAATCTCCATCTGCTCTTCGAAGAGTTCGCGGTTGGCGTCGTTGTCGATGACGGGCGCTCCGAACGACTCCACCTCGCGGCTGTGGTAGCCGCGCCCTATGCCGAATATGATGCGCCCATCGGTGAGGATGTCCGCCATTGCGTAGTCTTCCGCCAAGCGCACGGGATGCCACATTGGGACGATGTTGAACGCACAGCCGAACTTGAGCCGCTGCGTCTGAGACGCAAGGTGCGTTCCCATCAGGATGAGATTCGGGATGCACTCATAGCCCTCATGTTGGAAGTGATGCTCTGCCATCCACAGCGCATAAAAGCCAAGATCGTCCATCAGTTGGGCGACCTGCGTTGCGGTATCGAGGCTCTGCATAAGCCGCTCATTCGGATAGCGGCGCTCATCTGAGGGCGTGCCGTCAATGCCCACATCGTCCAAGTCTATGTTGCCGACATACAGCACGGAGAAGTTCTTTATCATATAGAAGGATTGCCTTTCGGGGATCGATTATCGATGCGCAGTGGGCACTGTTGTGTGTTAGCGATTTTGCGGGCGATCTCTAGCGGGCTGCCCGTTACGAACGCCTAGCGTATCATAGCCGTTAGACGATGGGATGTGCAACCGCGCGAGGTGGTTGCAACTTCCGCAATTTTCTAATCCGGTTAGTTCGAGGCTGTGCGCCCGCAGCCTTTTGCTATGGTAAAATACGGCATAATGGAACGGCATCTCAGTGCGGATACCACGCGCCTATCGGCGTGTTACCGCACGAGGAGGGAAACGATGGCACAACTGGCACGAGAGATTTGCGTGGCATGCCGAAGGGATTCGCCGAGAGTTACGGACGCAGAGGTGGCAGAGCTGCATCCGCAGGTTCCTGATTGGCAGCTCACGAGCACGGACGGCATACCCCGCTTGCAGCGCGCGTTTCGGTTCGGCAACTTCGCCGACGCTCTTGCATTCGCCACGCAGCTCGGCAGCGCCGCCGACGAAGAGGGACACCACCCGCGCATCACCCTAGAATGGGGCAGAGTCGGTGTGGACTGGTGGACGCACAAAATCCGTGGGCTACACCGCAATGACTTCATCATGGCGGCAAAGACCGACGCCATGTACGCCGAATCGTCCGAAGCCTAACCCTAGAACCAAAGGCTATACCTGACACTCCGCATTGCCTATACGCCCCAATTGGGCGCTAGGTATGAGTTCCCAGTGTGCGAGTTGCGAGTATAGTATCGAGAATACGGACGGGGTTTGGCATCAGAACAGCCCGAATGTACTCATAGACCGCCCTCAGCAGGAGCGTACACTTGCACGATGTGCTAATCATAGGCGCTGGGCCAGCCGGCAATATGGCGGCGCTGGAGCTTGCCCGAGCAGGACACAGCGTCATCGTACTAGACAGTCGCAGTGTCATTGGGGACAAGCTCTGTACGGGCATCATTGGCAACGAATGTGCCGCTCTGTTCCCGCCACGCCAAGACATCATCCACACGCAAGCCAACTCCGCAACGGTGGTGTCTCCAGCGGGCAGGCGATACCGCATCCGCCGATCGAAACCGCACGCCTACATCCTGAACCGCGTGGCATATGTCAACAGCGTGGCAGAGCAGGCGCAAGAGCACGGCGCGGCGTATCATCTCAACACGCGCGCCAACCGCATCCGCACCACTACAGACAGCGTGAAGGTAACCGCTACATCGCCCGGTGGCGAAACGGTTCACAGCGCGCGCATCGCCATTATCGCCGCCGGGTTCGGCACACCGCTGGTGCGCCAAGCAGGGCTGCATGACGCAGGCGCAGGCGAGTACCTAGTGGGCTGCCAAGCGGAGGTTGAGACGCGCGACATTGCCGAAACCGAAGTCTATTTGGGCAGCGCACACATACCCGGCTCATTTGCGTGGATTGCGCCAACTGCCGAGGGGCGTGCGCTCGTCGGGATGGTGCCGCGCAAGTCCGCCAACAGCCTGATAGACGCATTCATTGCCAAGCTGCAGGCAGGAAACCGCATCGGCAGCGTAATCGGCAAGCCTCGCACTTGGGGCATACCCGTCCGACCGCTGTCCCGCACATACACCGACCGCATCCTCGTAGTTGGGGACGCCGCGGGACTAGTTAAGCCCACTACGGGCGGCGGCATCTACTACGCATTCCTATCCGGGCGCATCGCTGCGGATAAGGCGCACACCGCCATCGCTAATGGGAGTTTCACCGCGCGCCAATTGCGAGCATATCAAAGCAGCTGGCAATCCGTATTTGCGCGCGACCTTCGCATCTCTTATTATGCCCGAATGCTCTATGAGACGCTGAGCGACAAGCAGATAGAGCATCTAATGGAAGAGTTTTTGTCCGAGCGCATGCTCACCGAACTGCTGGGCAACGACATAGCCTTCGACTGGCACGGCAAGATAATCGCAAGAGCGCTGCGCCGTGCGGACATCCTCCGTGCACTGCGAACTCTCGGCCCCGCCGCTGCTCCATTCGCCGCCCGCCTCCTGCGCCTGCGGAACTAGGCGATAAAGGCGCTCTGTCGTGCAAAGGGCAAGACGCATCTCAACACCGAGCGAGGAAACCGACCGCAGGCAACCATGACGGACGCCAATAGCGCCGTCTATACCCCTGCCTAGCCCCTTCCAAGGAGGTGTGCGAGTATAGCCATCCGCATTATCAGAGCGTTCTCGGATTGGCGATAGAAGCCGAGTCGCTCATCCTCCACCTCTACGGCGAAGTCGCCGCTGCGCTGCATCGGATCCATAATCACGCAGCGCCGCTTCAGATTGGACATGAACGCTGCGTCAATCCTCAGCCGCAGTGCTCCCCTAGACCGCAGCAACTGGGCGTGCGCCAGTGTGCGGGGTGCATTGAGGTATATCCCGTCTGCCTCATACGCTGCCTCTATGTCCCGCGTTGTGTCCACACGCACGCCAGCCTGCTGCGCGTAATTTAGCACATCGGAGTCCACACCGCCGCTTATCGGGATTAGAGTAACGCGCACATCGTCAAACATCGCAAGCCCGCGCAGCAGGGCATTCACATTACGATGTTCCAACCTGCCCACCACTGCCACATGCGCCCCGTCGATACCGCCCAGCTCGCGTTGCAGAGTGTACAGGTCTGCCAATGCTTGCGTGGGATGGTCGTCCGCGCTGCCGCCGTTGATGACCACCAGCGCATCGGCGAACTCTGCTCGCTCCACCACGCCGGGTGCGCTGCTTCTCAGCACGACGACATCGATACGCATGCTCGCCAGAATCTTGATGATGTTGTCCACATAACTCGTGTTGGCGATGGGAAAGAACTGGGATGCGTCTTCCGTCTGATACACCTGCCCGCCCAAAAGCCCCATAGCGCGCTCGAAAGAGGTGCGCGTCAGCAAACTCGCCTCGTAAAACAGCGAATACAGCGCCCGCCCCGTTATGCCGTCCCAGACGCCTTGCCAGCCGCGCAATTCGTCGCTCAACGGGAAAAGTGTCTTCTCCACCAGCGCCCTGTCCAGCTGGCTTGTCGCAGTCAGGTGCGGATACTTCGGCATACTTCCCATCCACTCTTGCTGTCTAAGTGTACATCTATTGCCTAGTACGGGTACGGCATCACGCCCACAGGCACCTCTATCAGCGTGGGGGCGTTGGCGTCTAGTGCATCCGAGATTGCGGCTTGAAGTGCATCGGCGTCTTGGTTCTCGATGCGGACGCCATTTGCGCCGAACGCCTGAGCCAGCTGCATGAAGTCGGGGTTGTGCAGCGCAGAGCCGTAGGGACGCCCGTTGAAGCGGTCGTTCTGGTCGCGCATCACATTGCCGAAAGCGTTGTCGTTGAACAGCACCGTTACCACATTGATGCCGTACATCACAGCGGTGGCGAGTTCCTGCACATTGTACATGAAGCCGCCATCGCCAGACACCGCCACCACCGCCTTGTCGGGGCAGGCGACCTTTGCGCCCAGCGCCGTCGGGAATGCGAACCCGAGGTTGCCGAAGTAGGATGAGGTGAGGTATGTGCGAGGGTTGTACACGGGATAGCGCAAGCGGCTGTAGTAGCCGACTTGGGTCATACCGGCGATGAGGATGCCGTCATCGGGCATTGCGGCACGGACTGCGCCGATGAACGACTCCAGCGGCTCTTTGTCCGCCTGAACGCCTAGGTACTCTTGGCGCACCGCATCGACTTCGGTGGCACGATTCGGGCGCGGCGGCGTGATGGACGCCACCTCGGACAGCACACTCTCTAGCGTAAGGCGGGCGTCGCCGACCACGCCCACAGTGTTAGCGTAGTTGCGCCCGATTTCGGCGGGGTCTATGTCTATCTGCACCACCTTCTGATTGCGGAGCATGCCCGGGAAGCCGAGCCTTGTGCCTACGGCAAGGATGACATCGTGTGCGTCCATATAGTCATGGAACGAGTCGGGGCGCGAGCGCGGGGCGCCCAATGACAGGTAGTGTCGGTCTGACAGTGCGCCCTTGCCTTCGGGCGTGTGTATCACAGGCGTCTGGAGGTGCTCTGCGAGCCGCCGCAGCGCATCGCCTGCCTCAGACGATATTACGCCACCGCCAGCTAGAAGCAGCGGGTTTTCGGCTGCTGCGACGATTTGCGCCGCATTGCGGACGCTCTCCCTGTCCGCCGCCTGACGCAGCCCTTCGCTCACCGGCTCCAGCAGTTCTATCTCATCCACATCCGCAAGCGTCTCGGGCGGAATTTCTATCTCCACTGGGCGCGGCCTGCCGGACTTGAGCTGATAAAACGCCTCGTGGACGGCTTCGGGAATGTCGCGCGGGTCTAGGATGCGCTGCGCCCACTTCGTAACGGGACGGATGGTGTCCAGCTGATCGTTGACTTCGTGCAACACGCCGCGGTCGACGCCAATCATATCGCGCTCCACCTGCCCGGCGATCACCATGATGGGCGAAGATGCGGAGTACGCCGTGCCAATGCCGGCAGATGCGTTCTGCAAGCCGGGGCCCGGCACGACCAGCGCCGTGCCGATGCCGCCGCCAGCGCGGGAGTAGCCGTCAGCCATGTATGCGGTCGCCTGCTCGTGGCGCGTGGTGATGAACTTTATCCCCGTCTCATCGTAGAGGGCGTCCAGTGCGTGGTAGAGCTGCACGCCGGGCAGCCCGAATATGACGCGCACACCCTCACGATAAAGCTGCTTCGCTAACGCCTGTCCACCGGTCATCTTTGGCATTTTTTGTCCTTTGTCCCTTGCGTCCCTAGTGGTTCAGTGATTTTAGGATGTCTCAGGTTGTCGGTATTAATCTATGCTGTATCAAAACTATACGATTGCGGGAATGCAAATGCAAACAAAACCGCCCGCGCCTCAAGATGCAAGGACACGGGCGATGCTGCGGGTGAGAGTCAAGAGCGTCTAGTTGCGCGTTGCGGCGTAGTCTTCGCGGGCACGGGTCATGGCGCGGGCGCGTGCATCGAGAAGTTCATCTTTCTTGCCCTCAGACCACACCTGCGACTGATGGAGGCTTGCGATTGAGCCTTGGAAGTGTGGCATCACATACCGCGCAATAAGCTCGTAACTATGCAGCACCTGCTCACGCGTGCCCCACTCCGTCGCCTGTATCATAAAGCCGCCAAAGCCGCCGCTCTCTTCGTCTAGGCGCTTAATAGTGGCGATGAGGTCGTCAGGAGTGCCGACGCACCATGCGCCCCTTTCGGTCATCACATCGATTATCTTGTCGCGGTCTGCGTTGCTGTTCACATCGAAGTTGAGCTGATGACCAAGCGTCTTGACGAAGTAATCGTACTGGTAGCGGCCGGCGTTGACGCGCGCCTGCTCCATGGCTTCCTTCTTGCTTTCGGCAAGATGGACATGCATGACGAGCCGCCATTCGTTGCGGTCCATGGTCTTGCCGTTTTCGGCGGCGGTCTCTTCTGCGATAGCCCAAAAGTCGGCGAGGTTAGTAGCGATGCTCTCCCCGCGCGTAACGCTCACCGACAGCACGCCGGCGCCGTGCTTGCCCGCCAGCACCATGCCAGACGGCGACTGTGCCGCTGCAACTGCGATTGGAAAGTGTGGCTTGGTGTACGGGCGCAGATGGAGCTGTGCCTCGTTCAGGCTGAACCACTCGGATTCGTAGGTGAGTGGGTCGGTTTCGCTAAGCAGGCGCATGATGATGGTCATTGCCTCGTCCATGCGGCGGCGCTGAACTATGGGGTCTATGCCCAGCATAGCGGCGTCAGTTACAAGAGCGCCCGGGCCCACACCCAACATGGCGCGCCCACGCGTAAGGTGGTCTAGCAGCACCATCCGGTTGGCGACCATCATCGGGTGGTGATACGGCAGGCTGACGACCCCTGTGCCAAGCTTTATGTTGCGGGTGCGCTCTGCGGCGGCGGCAATGAACACCTCCGGTGAGGCGATGATCTCCCAGCCGGCACTGTGATGCTCGCCTATCCACGCCTCATCGTAGCCAAGCTTGTCCAGCCACTCGATGGTCTCGAGGTCGCGCTCGAGTGAGAGCGTGGGGTTTTCGCCCTTCCAGTGAAAGGGCGCCATAAATATGCCGAATTTCATTCGCTCGGGAAGTGTCATTTCAAGTCCTTTGGCAGTAAGTCCTGCTACGATTTTGCGAGCCTGCGAATCACAAGAGATGTTAAGCCCATCGGGTTCGCAAGGATTTTAGCACGCCGCCATACCTGCTGCAATAATACGCCGAAATCGCACGCTGCACTATCGACTAGCCGTAGGCTTGTTGATTCGCCCACCCGCCTGCTGCGAGATTTGATAGCGTCTGACGCGAGTTACCTGCCATTGCGCTTGAGCTGAACGGGATGTCTGTACTCTCGCTTGATAGCGCCATCGTTTTGCAGGCGGCTCTCAATCATTTCGCAGTAATGCGGCTGTAGCTCACAAGTCAGATAGTCCAAACCCAGCCTCTTCGCCAATGCCACTTCCGACCCGCTCCCCCCGAACAGCACGAACACGCCGTCGCCCGGCTGCGTGCAGGACTTGATGAGCAGCTCGGACAGCCCTTCCGGAATCTGGCATGGGTGAACCGTCTTTTGGCGCGACACATTCTTGACAAGGTTAAAGTTAAGCCACGAATACGGCATCCGCCCCTTGTGGCCGTTGGCGATGCGCGCCTTGATGCGAACATCTTGCGGATTCTTGTACGGCTGCGCCACCTGCTCTTTGTAGAAGCGGTTACGCTTGGACTTGGTTGCGTGTAGAATCGAGCGATGCGCTGTCGTAAAGCGGCGCGGCGAATGCCCGATGTTCGTGTTATATACCCACACATAATCGTGAACAGCGTAGGCGTGTTCGTCGAGATAGCGCACTCTGAGATGCGCATTCTGCTTGGGATAATTGATCAAGAACAGATTGCCGTCGGTGCGGAGCGCGCGCATACACTCGCGCGCCAAGTCGATATACCATTCCATGTACTCGTTCCAAGACGCAGTGAACGCCCGTCCATCGTAACGCACGCCCACATTATAGTCTGGGTCGCCGTATATCATATCCACGCAATCGTCCGGCAGGTCGCGCAGCACCGCCATCGTATCGTCGTTGACCACGCGGTTGCGGTATCTTTCGGGCAGGTGAGTCATCAGCTATCGCTCGACGAGAGTGTACTCGGCATTTCGCACTAGGTTAATGGACGCAGGGTTGTGTGAGTCATCATGGGAACCTAGCATGCTGTGCGATGGTGTGCGGCTGAGTGATATGCTGTCCAAGCGGCGGCTGCCAATGTCGGCGTATTCCGCTTCTACCTCGCTGCCGACAAAACGCCTGCCTATCGACAGCGCCGCAACGCCGGTCGATGCCGAACCCGCAAACGGGTCGAACACCAAGTCGCCGGGGTTGGTGCTTGCGCGCAAACAGCGGTCTATCAGTGCGATGGGTTTCTGCGTGGGATGCTTGCCGAACTGCTTCTCTTTGCGACTAGCGGCAGGATATTTCCACACGGTCTTCATCTGCTTGCCGCCGTTTTCGGCTTTCATATCGTCGTAGTTGAATGTGTACTTGTGCCTACTGTTTTTGGGCGCTTTCGTAGCCCACAGGATGGTCTCGGTAGAATGGGTGAAACAGCGGCAGCCCAGATTGGGCGGGGGGTTGGTCTTCTCCCAAATTATGTCGTTCAGGATGCGAAATCCCAGCTGCATCATAGCCATTCCCACACTCAGGTATATGTGCAGCGTTCCCGTTACCCATATCGTGCCGGAGGGCTTCAGGATGCGATGGCACTCTCGCAGCCACGAAAGGTTGAAATCGTGGTCGCTATCAATCCCCTCGCTGCGGTCCCACTTGCCCTTGTTGACGCTGACACGCTTGCCTGCAACGCAGGTTACGCCGTCATTGGACAGGCGATAGGGCGGGTCGGTCCAAATGCAGTCCACGCTGTCAGACGGGATGTCTGACATCAGCGCAAACGCATCGGCGTGATAGAGTGCCGACGATCCGCCATCGGATTCCCACATGGCTTCGTGCATTAGGGAACGGTTAATAAGTGTCATCTGAAATCATCCCACCTTCATCGGATTTTGTCCCAAATTGCTCTTGGGCATACTCCCCATCATGCCCTGTCATATGGACACCATACCACATTGGCGAACAGATATACTATTCCCAACACGAGCGTTTTTCCGCAAAGTCGCTGTGGTTGCACCAAAGGCTGCGCCCCCACCCGACTGTTCCCGCCGAAACGGGAATACGCGCGAGCAGGGGCGCCTTGTTAGCCTGCAATGTTCGGTGTGCGGCTTGTCTGCTATGTGATGCACACTTGAAAGTGGTTTCGCAGCATCTAGGCAAGCTGCCGTGTAGCCCTTGTGTTTACAAAAACTACTCGGTGGCGTTCAGTGGTGCAGCCACCGTCTGCGGGTTCATCGGCAAGCTGCGGTGGCGCACGCCGGTGGCGTCAGCGATGGCATTGGATATGGCAGCGAGCGGCGGCACGATGTTCGCCTCGCCCACACCCTTGACTCCGTAGGGATGCGCCGGGTTCGGCACTTCCAGCATCACCGCATCTATCATCGGCAGGTCGAGCGCCACAGGCATGCGATAGTCCAGCAGGCTAGAGTTGAGCATCTGCCCGTCATCGCTCATGTAGTACTCTTCGTTCAGCGCCCAGCCTATGCCCTGCACCGTGCCGCCCTGTATCTGCCCCTCCACATAGCTCGGATGAACGGCGACGCCCACATCTTGGAAAGCGGTATAGCGCAGGATGTGCACCTTGCCGGTCTCCGGGTCAACCTCCACATCCACGATGTTGGCAGCGTATGAGCCGGCGGATCCACCAGGGTTCATGTTTGCACGCCCAACGATTGGGCCGCCCGTTTCAGACATCCGCGCCGCTAGGTCTTTGAACGATATGCGAAGCTCCGTGTCTGACTCGTGGCGCAACCCGCCGTCCACATATTCCACCTGCGACTCGTCCGTCTCCCATATCATTGCCGCCCGCTCAATAAACTGCCGCTTGACATCGTTGGCGGCTTCATGTGCTGCCCATCCCGATTTGAATGCCACGCCGCTGCCACCTGATGTGGAGGTGAATCCCACCGAGTCCGTGTCCCCCACTGTGGGTACGACATTCTCTATCGGCAAGCCAAGCGTTTCCGCAAACATCTGGGCAACCGCAGTGCGCGAACCACCGATGTCCATAGATCCTTCTATGAGGCTCACAGTGCCGTTGGTCAGCACATTGGCGATGGCGGACGCCATGCCCGAGTTGTTGCGGCAAAAGCCCATAGCGATGCCGCGCCCGCGGTTCGGCCCCTCGAGCGGGGTATTGTAGTGCGGATGCGCCACCACAGCATCCATCACCTCTTGCGCCCCTATCGGGCCGTTCAAAACACCGTCCGCGCGGCGTGTTCCGGGCGTCGCCACATTCAACAGACGGAAGTCCATGGGGTTCATCCCCAAATCAGCGGCGATTTCGTCTATAAGACTTTCAGACGCAAAGCACACAATCGGTGCGCCCGGCGCGCGATACGCCGCCGTTTTAGGCTTGTTGGTCATGATGTCGTAGCCGTCCATCCGCACATTCTCTATGAAGTATGGAGCGAACACCGCAGCGCACGACCCCGGCAGCGGCGCACCCGGATACGCCCCGCCCTCGAATGCGAAGTATATCTGAGCCGCTGTGATGCGCCCCTCATTGGTTACGCCCATCTTGATTTTTATGTAGCCGCCGGCAGTGGGGCCCGACGCTTCAAGCACTTCAGTGCGGGTCATCGTGGACTTCACCGGACGGCCGCTCTTGCGGGAGAGCGCAGACGACACCGCCTCCAAATACGCCAGCGTCTTGCCGCCGAATCCGCCGCCGATTTCCATCGGGACGACCTTGATCTGCGAGTTGGGGATGCCCAGCACCTGCGCCGTGCTGTCGCGCATGGCGAAGTGCCCTTGGCTGCTGCTCCAAATCGTCAGGCGGTCGTTGTTCGGCGCCCACAGAGCGGTCGCCGTGTGCGGCTCTATGTACCCTTGATGCACCGTCTTGGTGCGAAACTCGCGCTCGAAAACGCGGTCTGCAGCGGCGAAGCCAGCGTCCAAGTCTCCGAAGATGTGCTGCTCGTGGTCAGCGATGTTCTTGCTGGCAGGGATGTTGTCGTCGCCGCCTCGCTCAATCCAATGCTCATGCAGCACCGGCGCATCAGGCTCGAGCGCATCTTCCACATTGGACACGCTAGGCAGCACCTCGTACTCCACCTCTATAAGGGACAGCGCCTCTTCCGCCACATGCGGGTTCACTGCCGCGACGGCGGCTATGGGATGCCCCTTGTAAAGAACCTTGCCATTTGCGAGGATGTTCTCGGAGATGGGAACACCCAGCTGCGCTATTTGTGGCACAGGCTTCATAGGCGCAAGGTCTGCCGATGTAACCACAGCCTTCACATCAGGATGTGCTTCGGCGGCACTGGTGTCTATCGACAGGATGCGCGCATGCGCATGGGGGCTGCGAAGCACCTTCCCGTGCAGCAGCCCGGCGGGGTTGATGTCCGCCCCGTACAGCGCGCGTCCGGTTACTTTGTCGACACCGTCGTGCCTCACAGGACGAGTGCCGACCGTCTTGTAGCCACGGCTTATGGCGAGGTCGGATTGGGGTTCTTGGACAGTAGTCATCGCGTCTCCTAAAAAAGTATGTCTATCGGCATTGCTAGCCCGCCTGTATTACGAGCCGGATGTATGTTACCACAACGCACACTAGGCACTAGCGAGCAATAGCGAATCCGTGTTCGCGCGATGTTCAAGAAGAAAATGGAGAGAATCGCAAAAACCGCATTCAATCGGATACAAAATTGGAAATATCCACTTACGCCTTATGATTTTTAGGCAAAGTCTAAATTAATGACCAAAACCGCTGGATTTTAGGATGAATTAGGCGTATGGTAACTTGAACGGAGCGAACTCAGGTTTAGGCAGCGTCGTTGGCTAGAAACCTCTGTTTTATGTTTATCTCATCTTGACATATTATGATTTTGGGTCTAATATCCGCAGAGTGTCAAAGTATTAAGGCGCAGCATAGTAAATCGGGAGGGAATTGTCGATGTTAAAGGAAGTCCCCAAAAAGAGCGTAAGCCACATAGTGAAGCGGCCGGGTAGGCTGCATGGAGATCCCGATGTGGAGATACCCGTGGCAGATGACCTTGCCACGGTGCCGGGCATACCCAAGCGGGATGGCGATGTGTCGTTCTACAGCCGGGTGTACCCCGTGGAGTCCCAGAACATCGAGAAGGCCGCTGACCGCGAATGGGTGTGGTCGGTCTATACCGAAGAGGTGTTGAAGTACCGCGAGCGCCACGACGAGATAAACAAGCCGCTCGTTGACGCATCGCTTCTCACCGGCGACCTTCCCCCTACTGCTGAGCCTGAAGTCGGCAAGGACATGACCGAGATAATCCGGCTCAAGGCGCGAGAGCTGGGCTTCGGCGAAGTCGGCTTTACCAAGTTCGACCACAAGTACGCCTATGTCAGCAAGAAGCGCTGGGTCAAGTACGAACACACCATCTGCCTTGCGCTGGAGCAGGACTATTACCAGACCCAGACCATCCCGAGCCTCGAGGCGGAGTTTGCGCACTTCGGGACATACGAGATCGAAGGTGCGCTGGCGCTAGACCTCGCCGACTACATCCGCAGCCTCGGCTACCACGCTCAGGTGCACAGCCCCAACGACAACAGCGGCGTCTACATCCCAATGTTCGTCGCCGCTGGCCTCGGGCAGTTGGGTGCAAACGGGCAGCTGCTTTCGCCGCACTTCGGCTCGCGCGCCCGCCTAGCGATGATCACCACTGACGCCCCCATTACTTACGACGAGCCGGTGGACTACGGGCTGCACAATTTCTGCCAAATCTGCCAAGTGTGCGTGAATCGCTGCCCCGGTCGCGCTCTGGTTAAAGAAAAGGTCTGGTGGCGCGGCGCCGAAAAAAACAAGCTCATGTACGAACGCTGCCGCCCAGTGATGGCGCGCTACGAAGGTTGCGGCGTGTGCATGAAGGTCTGCCCCATCCAAAAGTACGGAGCGCCCGCCGTCATGCAGCACTATGTGGATACCGGCGAAGTGCTGGGCAAGGGCACCGACAACCTCGAGGGCTATGAGCTGCGCGACAAGGGCTACTTTGGCCCCGGCAGCCTGCCTCACTTCAACCACCAGTTCTTCGAGATCCCGCACGGGCGTAGGGAAGACTGGCTGTTCGAGGAGTTCAAGGAGCGCTTGGAGAACGACATGCTCTCCACGGAAGAGATAATGGACTTCTCCGCTGAGCTGAAGAAGATACTCGACGAGGGCGGCACCACTCGCGGCGACGAGTAGTCAAACCGTACGAACAGGCACGCAGGGATGCTCTATGTACAGATGTATCCCTGCGTCAATGCATCGTTCGCCGATTTTCACACGGCACATGAACGCAAGGACGGCAGATGTTCAAGAGGGAACACATAAACGCACTCTTTACTGAGCTGAAAAGCGAATGGCAGGGCAAGCGCGACTTCGAGAAGATTCATCGCGATGTCGACCTAGGCATTGCCTACTACGATGCGGGCAAATCCCTCAGCGGCTTGGACGAGCGGGCCGTCGCCCTAATCGAAAAGCACAAGCCCGAGTAGCTCAGCACAACTCGTTACGAATTCTTGGGGGTAAGTTTCGCTTACCCCTCTCTTTTTGTGGATCTTTTCAAGTTCGACCCAGCGCAACGCCCGCGCGTATCCGACAGTCTGTTCGTCGCAAGAGAAGCAATATGAACCGAGCGCTGCAAATCGCAATTGCACACCCGTTTCTAACGGCGTCTTCAGCGATGCTGATAGTTGTGGCGCTGACATTCGCCTATACGCTGCTGGACGACGGCTGGGCAGACGAACAGATCTCGGCTTCTCAGTATGACAAGCACTTCACCTATGAGCAGCTGCAGATGATGGAACACTTTGCGATGTGTGACGCGATGCTGTTTTCCACGCGCCCGGATGAAGAGCTAGATAATGTCAAAGAGCGCATCGCCGTGGATGTGGAGTATCTAGGCGACGATGCGAGCGACGGCGAAGCCCAATACCGCCGCCGCATCCGCACTCGCCAAGAGATAGCCGAAGTGGTGCGGCTCGCCGAAGAGTTTTATGAAAGGGTGAATTGCAAGTAGACGGGAGAGTTGCTAGGCGTGAGGATGCCCGATTATGCGGAAAGCACGCTTTCGCGCTAGAACACAGAGGGAACACACCGCACGATACGATATGCCTGCGACAAGCCGACCGAATCGCCCGGATGCGCAGCCACTGCCGCAAGAATCACGGCTAACATCCAAAAAACTAACCAACCACCAGCAACACTGCTATAATTTCACGACAGAAAACACATCAGCGCAACACTACGCCAATAAGGAGAAACGGCAATGGCAACAGACACAATATCCCGGCTGCGGCACAAGAGCCATGTGGTGGTGGACGGGCCGGACAGAGCGCCCGCACGCTCCATGCTGCGCGCCGTGGGGCTGAAAGATGAGGACTTCGAGAAACCCTTCGTCGCCGTGGCAAACCTCGCAAGCGATGTAACCCCGTGCAATGTGCATCTCGACCGCATCGCCCAAAAGGTCAAGCAAGGCTTGTGGGACGCCAACTCTGTCCCCTTCCTGTTCGGCACAATCACCATCAGCGACGGCATATCCATGGGCACTGAGGGGATGAAGGCTTCGCTGGTGAGCCGCGAGGTCATAGCCGACTCCATCGAGACCGTAACCTTCGGCGAAGGCATGGACGGGCTGGTGGTCGTGGCGGCGTGCGACAAGAACATGCCCGGCGCTATGATGGCGATAGCCCGTCTCGATGTGCCGTCGCTGTTCGTGTATGGCGGCGCCATCCTTCCCGGCAACTACATGGGGCAGGACATTAACATTCAGGATATGTACGAAGCCTGCGGTGCTTTCTCCACCGGCGACTTGTCGTTGGACGAGCTGCTGGCTATGGAACGCGTGGCGTGCCCGGGCGAGGGTGCTTGCAGTGGTATGTTCACAGCGAACACGATGTCCTCTGCCATAGAGGCGATGGGCATGTCCATCCCGGGCGCAGCGTCCATACCCGCCGTCGACCCCCGCAACGAAGATGTCGCACACTCCACCGGTGAGGTGATGTACAACATGCTGGAACGCGGCATCACCCCGCGCGACATCATCACCCGCAAGTCCATAGAGAACGCTATCACCGTCGTGATGGCGATGGGCGGCTCAACCAACGCCGTGCTGCACCTGCTGGCGATAGCGCACGAAGCCCAAGTCCCCCTCACCATTGACGACTTCGACGAAATCAGCCGCCGCACTCCCTACATAACCGACCTGCGTCCCGGTGGGCGCTTCGTGATGAGCGATGTGGACAAGTCGGGCGGTGTCCCCGTGGTGATGAAGCAGCTGCTAGAAGCCGGCTTGCTGCATGGCGACACACTGACGGTTACAGGCAAGACACTCGCAGAGAACCTCGACGAGTTCGACGGCGCACCGGACAACCGTGTTATATATCCGGTGTCGTCGCCGCGCAGTCCCACAGGCGGGCTGGTCATCCTCAAGGGTAACCTCGCGCCAGAGGGCGCGGTCATCAAGGTGTCTGGAACGAAACACACCTCGCACGAAGGACCGGCACGCGTGTTCAACGGCGAGCGCCCGGCGTTCGACGCCATCATCGGCGGCGAAATCAAGGATGGCGATGTGGTGGTAGTGCGCTACGAAGGGCCTAAGGGCGGGCCGGGTATGCAGGAGATGCTTGCGGTAACGGGCGCAATAATGGGCGCAGGGCTGGGCGATTCCACGATGCTGATCACCGACGGGCGCTTCTCCGGCGCATCGCGTGGGCCTTGCATCGGGCATGTGGCGCCGGAAGCAGCGGTCGGCGGGCCTATCGGCTTGCTGCGCGACGGCGACATCGTGCGCTTCAACGCCGAAACGCGCGACCTCAGCGTGAACCTCTCCGACGCTGAACTGGAGCAGCGCCGCGCAGGGTGGAAAGCCCCCCCGCCGAACTACGACAGGGGCGTCCTCGCCAAGTACGCTAAGCAGGTGTCGTCCGCATCGTTGGGCGCAGTAACCACTTAACCACAATTAAGAGATTTGGGGAATTAAGAGTTATGAATTGAGGGCCGGAGCACTGCGTTTAGGCTTGTTCGGCTCTCAATTGTTAGTTGGCGCGTGCGATTTAAGCACGATTGCCCATGTCGTTAGTTGCACACATATATGGAATATGTCCCGGTAACAGCACAATTCGCCCGCACACTCGTGAGCGTGATTATCGGCTTTGTGGTGAGCATGCTCAATGGCTCATGGTTTGACCACTGACTCCAATTCTCGGATAATCAGACTGCTCCTTGAACCGTCAATCTACCAACTATCAAAGGACTTGCTATGACACAGCGACCGAACATCATCCTGATACTTGCCGATGATATGGGCTACTCCGATCTTGGGTGCTACGGGTCTGAGATACGCACTCCGAATTTGGACGGGCTAGCGGCGGGCGGCTTGCGTTTCTCACAGATGTACAACTCCGCGCGCTGCTGCCCATCGCGGGCGTCGCTGCTCACCGGGCTGAACCCGCATCAGACGGGTGTAGGGCATATGATGGATGCGTTGGGGCCTCCATCATATCAAGGGCACTTGAACGAAAACTGCGCCACTATCGCCGAAGTGCTACGCACCGCTGGCTACCGCACATACATGAGCGGCAAGTGGCATGTGGGCGGTCGCTACGACCTGCTGGACGACAACGACTGGGAGCGTCAGAAGGGCGACCCGGGCCACCCCATACCCACGCAGCGCGGCTTCGATCGCTTCTATGGCATCGTTGCGGGCAGCGCCAATTACTTCTTCCCGCGTCTGCTGATGGAGGATGACCGCTTCCTAGACCTTGAACCCTCGGGCTACTACTTCACCGATGCCATAACCGACAACGCCGTCAAGATGCTCGATGAGAGCGCTGCGGCGAGTGCGGCGGGCGGCAATGCCGATGAAAAACCCTTCTTCCTGCATGTAACCTACACCGCACCCCACTGGCCGCTCCATGCGCTAGAAGACGACATCGCCCACTACGAAGGCAAGTACCGCGACGGATGGGACTCGCTGCGAACCAACCGCCACGAAGAACTCAAGGCGAGCGGCATCCTAAACCCCAAGTGGGAAATCTCGCCACGCAACACCTCCGCAGACGCATGGGATGATGCGCGAAACAAGGCTTGGGAAGACCTGCGAATGGCGACCTACGCCGCTATGATAGACCGCATGGATCAGGGCATCGGGCGCATTATGGACAAGGTGCGCGAGTTGGGCGCGGAAGACAACACGCTGGTGATGTTCCTGTCGGACAACGGGGGATGCGCTGAGTTCCTAGCAGAAGACACAGACCGCCCCGTGCCCTCGCAGTACGGCAGCCCCAACCCCGATGGCACACCCATCAAGATGGGCAACATCCCCGGCTTGCGCCCCGGCCCCGGCGACACATTCATGAGCTATGACATTGCATGGGCGAACGCCAGCAACAGCCCGTTCCGCCTGTTCAAGCGGTGGACGCACGAGGGCGGCATATCCACGCCGTTCATCGTCAGCTGGCCCGGGCGTATCAAGCAGCCCGCCATCGTCCACGAACCCACGCACATCAGCGACATCCCGGCAACCTGCATTGCAGCCGCGGGGGCGTCATACCCGACCGAGCTGGACGGCAATGCCATCACACCCATCGAGGGCGTCAGCTTTATGGACGCCATCGACACCGGCGAATGGAAGCGCAGCCTACCCATCTACTGGGAACACGAGGGCAGCCGCGCCGTCCGCATTGACAACTGGAAGCTCGTAGCAGAGGTCGGCGGCGAATGGGAGCTGTACGATATGGACGAAGACCGCACCGAACTGAACAACCTCGCAGAGCGCAACGCCCCGCAAGCCGACCTGATGCGCCGCCTGTACGACGAATGGGCAGAGCGATGCGACGTGTTCCCCTGGCCTCTGTCGCAAAGCGCCCGCATGATGGATCTACGCACGCCACACAACCATCTCGTGTAACATGACGGCAAGTGATGCTAAAATACCAACCTGCCGCTATATCCAAATTCAAATACTCGGTGAGACAATATTTGCGGCAGGACTTCGCTGAACTTCTGATAGACTGCCCAACCAACTGACTTGGAGGCACAATGCAACCCCTCAACGACATCCGCGTCGTGGCGGTTACCGGCTTTCTTGCGGGGCCGTATGCCAGCATGAACCTCGCCCGGCTTGGCGCCGAGGTCATCAAGGTGGAACTGCCCGGCAAGGGAGACCCCGTGCGCGGAAATGGGCCATTCATCGGGCCACAAGGCAAGCACGCACAGCAGCAGACGCCCGACGACATATCCACCCGCTTCCTCAAACGCAACCAAGGCGTCAAGAGCGTTACGCTCAACCTCAAGCATGCACAGGGCAGGCAGATGTTCTTGGAACTCGCCAAGCACTCCGATGTGCTGCTAGAAAACCTTGCACCCGGCTCGCTGCGCCGCATGGGGCTTGGCTACGACGATGTCGCCGCCGTCAACCCCGCCATCATCTACTGCTCTATCTCCGGCTATGGGCAGACGGGCGAGTATGCCGACCGTCCCGCTCACGACCCGCAGATACAAGGCATGAGCGGGCTGATGGAGATCAACGGCCATCCGGACGGGCCTCCCACCCGCGTGGGCTTCTACATCGGCGATCTGGTTACGCCGATGTTCGCCTGCTACGCTATCTTGGCGGCGCTGCGCGAAAAAGAACGCACTGGCAAGGGTCAGTATCTCGATGTGTCCATGATGGACACACTCACTTCCATCATGATGATGGACACGCTGGAGGATGACATAGAAATGGGCTTGCCGCTGCGTATGGGTAACACTACCCGCGGCGGCCCCACGGGGCTATATCGCACGAGCGACGGCGAACTCACCATCACAGCGGCGAGCGACGACCAGTGGTGGCGGCTGGCGAAAGCGCTGGACGCTCCCGAACTCGTCGAGGACGAGCGATTCGCCGAGTTCCACAGCCGCACTGCGAATGTGGTGCAGGCGCGCGCCGAGGTGCAAAAGCGCGTAGTCAAGCTGACGCGCGCGGAGGCGTTGGAGCGCTTCGAGGCGGCGGATGTGCCTAGCGGCGCAGTTCGCAGCGTGGACGAAGCCATGAACGACAAGCACTTCTGGGAGCGTGGCAGCCTCCTCCCCATGCGACACGGCGCAATGAAAAACTCAGTCCCGGGCATCGCCACCGGCTTCCCCGTCATATTCAGTGGCGGCAAGCTTCCCCAACCATACGGCGCGCCCACACTTGGAATGCACAACGCTGATGTGTACGGCGAAATCTTGAATCTGAGCGAAGACGACATCGCAACGCTGAAAGAAAATGGCGTGGTGTAAAGAAGCCTTTCCGTCTATCCGCTTTGGGCAATGGTCAGAGAACAACACCGATGGGATGAAATGGCGACGAAATGAGTAAGGCTGTCAGAGGAATGTGCCAATGAAGTTTGATGCCAAGCCGCTGCGCTCGGTGCTGTTCGTGCCGGGCAACAAAGAGGACTGGATACGCAAAGCGCCCAAGTACGGCGCAGATGCGCTCATCCTAGACTTGGAAGACTCCGTGCCGCCGCAGGAAAAGGACGCCGCACGCCAAATCGTCCGCCGCATGATAGCCGAGCTGGGCACAGCCGGACAGACGCTGTTCGTGCGCGTGAACCCGCTAGAAAGCGGCTTAACCGGCTATGACCTAGAGGCGATTACAAGCCCTCACCTGTACGGCATCACGCTGCCCAAGGTGGAACGCCCCGCCGATGTGGTGGAAGTGGATGTGCTGTTGCGCTTCTTCGAGCGCAAAGCGGGCGCAGAGATTGGCAGGATATTCATCGACCCCGGCCTCGAAACCGCCGCAGGCATACGCAGCGCATATGACATCGGTACGGCTTCTGAGCGTGTGGCGCACATGGGCGGCAGCGGCGGCAAGGGCGGCGACACAGCGCGTTCAATCGGCTACCAGTGGACACCCGAGGGCATGGAAACCCTGTTCATCCGCTCCAAAGTGCTCGTGGACTCGCGCGCCGCTGGCGTACAGTTCCCCATATCCGGCGGCTGGTTCGACATCCGCGACCTAGACGGGCTGCGCACCTACGCCACCGAACTCAAGCGGCTCGGCTATAATGGGATGAGCCTTATCCATCCCTACCATGTGCCGGTGGTCAACGAGGTGTTCACGCCCACGCCGGACGAGATAGCCGAGTGGAGAGGGCTGGTGGATGCGATGGAGCGGATGCGCACAACCGGAGGTGCAGCCGTTACATTCGGCGACGACATGGTGGACATCGCCCACGAACAGACCGCCCGCGCTATGCTCCGTATGGCTGAGCAGCTCGGTGTGGCGTAGGGACATTGCCAGTCGTCAGCGATTGGCTGTTAGCAAAATGAGAGGACGAACCGAATATGGATATGGTAGCGCCGGAGGCTGTCGGGTTTTCGTCAAAGAGGCTGGAACGGGTTAACCGCTGGATGGAAGGCTATGTGAGCAGCGGCAAGTTGGCAGGCGCGATTACTATGCTCGCCCGCAACGGCGAGACCTTCCACTTCCAGCCCTATGGCATGGCGGATATGGAAAACGGTGTGCCGGTTGAGCCGAACACCATCTTCCGCATCTACTCTATGAGCAAGCCCATAACCAGCGTTGCCGTCATGATGCTATACGAAGAGGGGCGCTTCTCACTGGACGAGCCTGTGGGGGGCTTTATACCGCAGCTTGAACGGCTGAAGGTGTACGACGGGATGAGCGAAACAGGAATGCGGCTCGTCGAACAGCAGCGCCCAATTACCATAAGGCACCTGCTGACCCACACATCGGGGCTGAGCTACGGGTTTCATCAAGACTCCCCAGTGGAGCACATGTACCGCGAGGCGAACATTACCGACCCCGACAGCAGTCTGGGTGAGATGGCTGACAAGCTTGGCAAGCTGCCGTTGGTGAACCAGCCGGGAAACCGTTGGCGCTACAGCCACGCCACTGATGTGCTCGGCTATCTCGTCGAGGTCGTCTCGGGCAAGCCCTTTGATGCGTTCCTGAACGAGCGGATACTCGCACCGCTCGGCATGGGGAACACATCCTTTTATGTATCAGAGGAAAATCTGGGCAGGCTCGCAAGAGTGTACGGACCCTCCGAGAACGGAGGCATAGCGCCGCTGGACATCTCGCTTGTCAACCAGCATGCAAGGCAGCACACGCTCTTTTCTGGCGGCGGCGGGCTTGTGTCAACAGCATCGGACTACATGCGATTCTGCCAAATGCTGCTCAACGGCGGGATTTTGAACGGAAACCGCCTGCTCAGCCCCAAGACGGTTGAGATGATGCGCTCCAACCACCTTGCGGACGATTTGATGCCCTTCGCCGTGAGCCAAGACTGGACATCCTACACCGCAGGATGCGGGTTCGGCTTGGGGTTCAAGGTCGTCATGGACATAGCGCAGCACGGCGTCATTGGCTCAAACGGCATATACTCATGGGGCGGTGCTGCCAGTACGGTGTTCTGGATAGACCCCAAAGAGAAGCTTGTGGCTCTGCTGCTGACCCAGTTTATGCCAAGCTCGCACTATCCCCTGCGCCACGAGTTTCAGGTCGCAGCCTATCAGGCGCTCATAGAGTAGGAGAAAGCCGCCAAAAAACCAGTTCCCCTCCCTGCGTCTGAAAGCCAATCAAAACTAATCAGGGGTAAGCGCGCCGCTAGGCAACACATCCCCAATCCCCAAGAAAGGCATCCCAATGAAAATCCTCGTCCTGCACGGCAAAGGCATGGAACTCCGCGGCAAGGTGGACATAGACATCTTCGGCACGATGACGCTTCCAGAATACGACGAACACATCCAGCAGTACGCAGACGAACTTGGCGTCGAAGTGGACATATTCCACTCCAACGAAGAGGCGGATGTCATCGCCAAGTTGCAGACGTCCGACGCAGATGCTGTCCTCATCAACCCCGGCGGCTACACCACTGGCCACCCCGCCCTAGCCGACGCCATCCGCTCCCGTTCACAGCCCAGCTTGGAAATCCATATGTCCAATCCCGCAAGCCGCGGCCGCACATCCGAAATCGCCCCCGCGTGCAAGGGCGTGATAACCGGGGTCGGCATAGACGGCTACAAGCTAGGAATCCAAGCGGCACAAAGCCTCACCGCCAACTAGAATGCCTTCCGTCGAGACGGCAATCGCCATTTCGCTCGCCTTCCTGCTGGGCAGCATCCCCACCGCATACATCATCGGCAGGCTGCGCTTTGGCATGGACATCCGCGCCGTGGGCAGCCACAACCCCGGCGCCGCCAACGCTGCTGTGCAGCTCGGCAAAGCCTACGGCGTGCTGGTGCTAGCCATAGACGCCGGCAAGGGCATTTTAGCCATCATCATCGCAGAACGGCTCGCCGTGCCCAGCAGCGCCATCTACTTCACCGCACTCGCCGCCGTACTCGGGCACAACTTCACGCCGTTCCTGCGCTTTCGCGGGGGCAAAGGCGCTGCCACCGTGCTCGGCATATCCGCCCTGATGCTGTGGCAAATCACTGCCATATCCGCCGCCGTCGGCATCATCGCCCTCGCAGTTACGCGGAATATGGTATGGGCGATGGCGGCAATCTTCATCATACTAAACGGGCTGACCATCGGCACGGGCCAACCTCTAGGACAGATTATCCTATGCCTAGTGCTGTCTTTCTTGGTCGCAGGCACGCACTTTGTGCGCCAACGCACCGAACTCCAAGCCGCCATAGCTGACCGCGATTGGCGGCGCTTCACATCCACACACTAGACGGGCGCTAGCCTTGCTTGCGTCATTGCACAGGTATTACCGCGCGCTTGTGGGTTGCAACAGCAACTCGCTTATCGCCCTCGTGCGCCTCAATCGCATAGGTCAGGCGGTTGCGGTCAACCTCTGTCAGCTCCACGCTAATACGCACCTTGTTGCCGATGGGTGTGGGCGCAAGATGGCGCAGCCCGTCCACCGCATAGCCCACTGTGGTGTGCTCAGCCGGCATGTACGGCTCGGATTGTTGGATGCACACACCCTCCATCAGCCCCAGCAGCGCGGGCGTGGACAGCACATCCGCACCGGGCTTGCCCATACGATTCGTGGTGTGCTCTTGCGCAACCTCTACCTCTTGCTCAAACCGCTGCCCCGCCTGAAATTTTTCCATAGTCATATCCCTCTTCGCCTTAATGTCATTATCCTAGTCGCCCACCGTAGTACAGAGCGTAACGCCAACACCTCCGGGATTGCAGCACATCGTGCCGCTAGGCTTCTTATCGCCGCAAAGCCCCGGCAGTATCGCCATGCCTTTACACATATACACAAAAAATCAAAAAATCTCGATGCGCTTGAACGCCTCAGCGTATGTAACACCGAGCCGCTTGCCCACCTCTGCGTACCGCGTGCGGGCGCGCACTTCGCGCAGTTCCCAGCCATGCCCAACTTGACTGCGGTGGCGTTTGAGGGCGTCCAGTTTTGCATCGAATGTGTCGGTTACATCTAGGTATGTGTCTGGGTCTAGCGAACCCCACAGATACACCTCGCGCGTCTTGTGCGGCTCAAGTCCCTCGGCTATATGCTCGGGGAATGCGAGACGGTCGCGGGCATATGGGAACACGCAGTTGAGCGTTACGCGCCCACAGACATAGTGGTCTTCATGGCGAATGTACGGGCGGTTCGGGTCCATTGTGAGCACGGTGTATGGCGCATGAATACGGATTTGACGCGAAATCTGCTCCCGAAGTTCGTAAGTGTCCCGCAGGTTTTGGTCAGGATGCCTTAGGAACACGACCTCGGATACGCCCAGCACTTCCGCTGCCTCACGCTGCTCGGCTTCTCGTATATCTGCCAGTCGCTCTGAGGTCATGTCAGGGTCGGACGACCCCTTATCGCCGTTGGTGCAAACCACCAGCACAACCTTGCGCCCCTGCAAAGCCCATTTCACGATGGTAGCACCAGCGCCCGATTCGGCATCGTCAGGATGCGGTGTAACCACCAGCACCGGCGCTTCACGCCGCACCGTCTCCGAGACCTCGTCCGGATTCGGATAAGTCTGCAAGTCTCGCTGCGCCTGCGTGTCTATCTGCGAACCTGTCCGTGATTGCGTCATGTTATAAGCCTCTCGGCGTTTCAGTATGCCAGTCGATTACAAAGCTCCGTCAGCACCCACCCATGTGAGCGGGCGTACGATTTTCGGCGATGTGCAGCAGCGAGGCGATGTGTCTCGGATAATTCGGGTGATAAGGATGCTACACCAGCGCTAGCTCCCTCGGAATACCGGCGTGCGCTTCTCCCGGAACGCCTTGATGCCCTCGATGGCGTCGTCCGTGCGCTGCAGGCGTCTGTTCACGATGCCCGCCAGCCGCACCCTGTCTTCGAGCCGCATGTTCAAGCCGCGTACGGCGACTTCCTTGATGGCGCGCATGGGCAGCGGCGCATTTTGCAGCAGCTTTTGCACCATCTCATCGGTCTTCGCCATAAGCTCATCATGCGGCACGACCATGTTCACCATACCGAGTTCGTAGGCGCGCTTGGCGTCGATAAACTCGCCAGTGAACAGGAACTCCAGCGCAAAGTTCAACGGAACACGCTGTGCCAGCATGCAGGGGCCGCTCACAGAGCCGATGCCGCGCTTTGCCTGCGGCCAGCCGAACTGCGCCCTATCCGACGCGATGCGAATGTCCGACGCCAAGGCAATCCCGCCGCCTTGTGCCAAGCAGAACCCGTTGATAGCGGCGATTATCGGCTTGAATATCTCCGACTGATACACATACAGGTCTTCGGTGGAGATTTCGGGGTCGTACAGCGCATCGCTGCGTCCGGACATCGCAACGAGGTCGTGCCCGACGCTGAATGCGCGCCCGTTGCCCGTTATCACTGCCATCCATATATCCGGGTTGTCGTTGACTTCGTGCAGCATATGCCATAGGTCGTCGCGCATCGCCACATCGATAGCGTTCATCTTGTCGGGCCTGTTCAGCGTGATGTACGCCACCCGTTCCCGAACCTCATATTCCACGACTGCCATATGCGAAGCTCCTCACAAGCTAGTTATCGGTTCTAAACAGACCAGCCGCTATACCACGACCGGATGCCCATACTCTTCCTTCAGCAGTCGCTTGAGCACCTTGCCCATCGGGTTGCGGGGCAGCTCGTCGCAGAACACTACCGACTCCGGCTTCTTGAAGCTCGCCAAGCGCTGACGACAGAACTCGGCGATGTCTTCTTCGCTCGCCGATTCGCCGTCCTTCAGAACCACGATGGCGCGCACACGCTCGCCCCAGTCCACATCTGGCACACCGATTATCGCCGCTTCCTCTATCGCGTGATGCGACTGAAGCGCCTGCTCCACCTCTTCGGGCGAAATCATCTCGCCGCCGCGCTTGATGAAGTCCCGCGCGCGCCCGGCTAGGAATATGTAGCCGTCCCCGTCCATATATCCAAGGTCGCCCGTGAACAGCCACCCGCCGCGTATCGTTTCGGTGGTCGCGTCTTCCTGCCCCCAGTAGCCCTTCATCAGCCGCGCCCCGCGCGCCGCTATCTCCCCAACCTCGCCCTGCTTAACAGGCTCGCCCTCTTCGTTGAATATCTGCACATCCACATCGTCCAACGGCTTGCCTATAGACGACAGGTGACGCAGCTTATTCTCTATCTCTTCCTCGCTGCCCACGAGCAGATGGTCTTCGGGCGGCAGCATCGTGATGGTGGCGGCGGTTTCGGTCTGCCCGAATGCGTTGATGAACTGCATCCCGGGAAACTCCACGATGGCACGCTTGATGACCTCCAAGGGCATCGGCGCCGCACCGTAGGTGATGATGGACAGGCTGCTCAAATCGTGCTGGCGAAAATCCGGATGATCCATCAGCATTTTCAGCATCGTGGGGACCATCATGGCGCGGTTGGCGCGCTCGGTTTCCACCAACTCCATCCATTCCTTCGCCTCAAACTGCCGCTGGATAACCAGCGTGCGCCCGCCGAATATCGCCGCCATCACCGACTGCACTCCCGCGATGTGATACAGCGGCACGGTCAGGATGTTCCGCTCTTCCTCATCGGGATCCGCCGGAGACACGGTGCTCAGAATGTACGACGAGAAGCTGTCGTGAGAGAGCATAACGCCCTTGGGGAACTCGGTCGTGCCGGATGTGAACAGGATGATGGTCAGGTCATCATCGTCCCCCTGCGGGAAGCGCTCGATATTCTCACCCTCAGCCAGCAGCGCATCATAATCGTGCCAGCCGTCGACACCCTCTTCCAGCGCAATGTAATGCTCCACCGAGTTCAGGGAAGGCGCGCACTCTTGCACCAGCCGCACATAGCGCCCACCGACAAGCAGGGCTTTGGGCGAGGCGTCGTTCACCATATGGGTCAGTTCGTCCGCCCGCGCCCGGAAGTTCAGCGGCACATACACAGCGTCGAGTTTCGCGACGGCGAAATACGCTTCGATGTACTGGTGGCAGTTCACTTGCAGCATCGCCACGCGGTCGCCCGGCCCAACGCCCAGCCCTTCCAGTGCGCTTGCCAATCGGTTCACACGCTCTTGCAGATGCTCATAGGTTATTCGACTACCCTCGAACACCAGCGCCGTCCTGTCCGGCACTATCGCCGCCGAAATAGCCAAAAACTCTGTAGTATTCATTCGATATCCCGAACCCTCTTGCTCGACTTCAATTCAACTGGGCGTGCCTACACCTAGCCCATAAACCCTGCCGTGAATAATACCACAATCCCTCACATCAAGTCAGCGATTTCAAGCCAGAAGCCCTTCACACAGATGGAGATGACGGGCGAGGGTTGAGGATTGAGGATACAACGCGCATCCGACCACTGCTAGCTATCGCAAAACGCTACAATAATCGTCGTAGAAGCGGGTTAAGCCTTGTTTATAATTACTTGTCGATCACTGCAATTCGGGCGCTACCTCCTCTTTACAACCGTGTAGCGCCCGGGTTTGATACTATTGCCAAACAACCTACCCACCGACCCAGCCAGCCCAAAGGACGAAAAATGCAGATAGGAATGTCCCTTACCACCGCATACAACCGCGAGCGCGACCCTAAGGCGCTGATGGATGGGCTTGTGGAGCAGGTCAAGCTCATGGCGCAACTCGGCTTCGCATCCCTGTCGCTAGGCGACCACCATGTAACGCCGCATCACTACTTCCAAGTCGTGCCGACTATCTCCCAATTGTCAGCACACAGCGGCGATATGCGCCTCATACCCTTGTTCCTGCTGCCTTTCTACAACCCCATCCTGCTGGCAGAGCAGCTCGCCACGCTGGATGTGATAACGCGCGGCAGAACCACCGTCATCAGTGGGCTGGGGCATCAGCCAGAGGCGCATCTTGCGTTCCAAACGCCCCAACGCTTGCGTGTGTCCCGCTTCACCGAGACCTTTGAGATAATGCGTCTGCTCTGGTCAACCGACAACGCATCCTACGCCGGCAAGCACTACGCCTTCGACGATGTAACCATCAGCCCCAAGCCTATCAGCCAGCCTCTGCCAATGTGGATTGGCGCAAACGCGGAACCCGCTATCCGCCGCACGGCGCGCCTCGCCGATGCTTGGGTCATCAGCCCCGGCTGGACACCCGAATACATCGCCGACCGCCTGAATTTCTACCGTGCGGCGCTTGACGAGTTCGACCGTACAGAAGCCGTAACCGAAGTGGCGCTGCGTCGCGACATTCACCTAGCGCCCACTCGCAGCGAAGCGCTCACTGAGGCTGCACAGTTGTTCGAGAACGGCTATCGTGGGTTCGGAGAGCGAGAATTGCGCGAATCCCTCATCGTCGGCGGACCTGATGACTGCATCGCCACCCTCGAGCGCCTAGCGCAGCTCGGCATCACCCATACCCTGTTCCGGTGCGCCCTAGACGAACCCGCACAAGCCACCCGAACCATCCGCATCATTGGCGAACAGGTCATCCCGCACTTCACGCAGTAGCTAACGCCGTTCCCGACCTAGACTGCCCAACACTCACGCATCTATATCGTCCCGCGCAGCCTCGGGTCGAGCGCATCGCGCAGCCCGTCCCCAAACAGGTTGAATGCCAACACCGTCACGGTGATAAACATCCCGGGGAAGAACACATGCCACCAGAACGGGTACAGCAGCGCCGAAGCCTCACCGAGCATTCCGCCCCATGTGGGTGTGGGCGGGCTGACACCCAGCCCCAAGAAACTCAGCGACGCCTCAATCACTATCACCGTCCCAAGATGCACAGTGAACAGGATTAGGAACGGCGCTATGCACTGCGGCGCGATGTGACGCGCCATAATCCGCATCTGTGACGCTCCGATGCTGCGTGCAGCCTCCACATACGCCGTCTGCTTCACGGACAGTGCCACCGAGCGGATGATGCGCGCCCCGAACGGCACGCGAGTAACAGCGATGGCGACGATTATCGTCCATATCCCGGCGCCCATCACGAGCACAAGCGCAAACGCAAGTATCAGCCCGGGCAGCGCCATGATTATCTCCACGAACCGCTGGCTTATCATGTCGGTCAGCCCGCCGAGATACCCGCTCACAAGCCCCCATACGCCGCCTATCGTCGTCCCCAACAGCACCGATGCCAGCGCAACGAACAACGAAACACGCGCGCCGTACACGATTCGGCTCAGCAGGTCTCGCCCTATCTGGTCTGTGCCGAAGTAGCTCAACGACGAGGGCGGCTGACTCATCCGAGTGAAGTCTGTCTTAATCGGGTCTTTGGGCGTAACCAAAGGGGCGGCGACAGCCATCAGCACCAGCAGCAGCCCCACCACGCCCCACACCGCCGCAAACGGACTGCGCCGCACAAACTGCCGTATGTTCGCACCATACCTAACAGCCCTGGTATTTACCCCGCCCTGCTCAACGACCGATTCCATACACCCCTGCCTAAGCCGCTTTTTGCAAAAACATCACACACGCCAATTAGCGCCGTCCCTAGTTTAGCCTTATCCGCGGATCTAGCCATCCGTACAACATGTCTATTATCAAGTTCACCAGTACGAAGATGACCGCATACAGCAGCACGATGTTCTGCACCACATTGAAGTCGCGGTCGATAGCGGCGACCACCAGCGCCTTCCCAAGCCCGGGCACGGTGAACGCCTGCTCCACCGCTACAGACCCGCCTATGACGAACCCCAGCAGCACTCCGCTCAGCGTCAGCACTGGCAGAAGCGCATTGGGCAGCGCATGGCGTGCCATGACTAGCTGCTCACGCAACCCCTTCGCCCGCGATGTGCGCACATAGTCTTCGCGCAGCACCTCGAACAGGGACGACCGCGCCATCCGCGCTATGAACGCCGCCTGACCCAGCCCCAGCACAATCGCCGGCCCCGCTATTATCTGCAAGTGCAGCCACGGGTCTTCCCATAACTGCACCGAGACGATGGGGGCTTTGTACTGGAACCATGTTATAAGCGCAACCACTATCAGCAGCCCGAGCCAAAACCCCGGTATCGCTAGAAACAGCACGGTGAAAAAGCTCGTGGACATGTCCCATATGGAATTGGGGCGCACTGCGCTGATTATGCCCACCGGCAGCCCCAGCACCCACGAAATCGCCACCGATATGAAGCCTATCTCAGCGCTTATCGGTCCGCGCTGCGCCAATATCCCAATAATCGGGTCTCCCCGGAAGAACGACTCTCCCAACTTCCCTGAAGCCACATCCCGCATCCACACCGCATACTGCACAATCAGCGGCTTGTCCAATCCCAAGTCGCGCAATATCTCCGCCCTCTGCTCGGGCGTCCAAACTATTATCGTTTCTATCCCGTAGTACGCCCCCAGCGGGTCGCCGGGCAGTATCCGCATGATGGCGAATATTAGCACCGTAATGCCGAATATCGTCGGCACAGCGTACAATAACCGCTTCAGTATGTAGTTTCGCACTCATCCCTCCGATTTGCTTTCGCTCCGTCTGACACGAAACGAAGCGGAGTGAAGAAGCTAAATTCCAATGACCACTCTGTACTCTATGAAGAGGCAGCATCTCGTTGAGCGCCGCCTCTCCACTTCTTAACTCAGACCATGCATGCGCCACAGCCTACCTACCGCAGCCCCGTGCCTACCTGTCGAGCCACACATAGTCCCACTTGTGAAGCTCGTAGTTCGCATAGAAGTCCGAGTTTGCGGGCATAAGCCCCTTCACATGGTCCCAGTAGCCCCAGTAGGTGATTTCCGTGGTGTCCAGCGGGACCCAGGGCATCTCTTCGTCGAGGAACGCCGCCAATTCGCGCGACATCTCTATCTTTTTGGCTTGGTCAAGCTCAAGCTCCATCGCGCGCAGCATCTTGTCCAGCTCGGGGTTGTCGTAGAACGCAGTGTTGTTGTCGCACAGCCTATCGCCGCAGCGCCCGAAAAGTTCCTTGATGTAGAACGACGGGTCTGGGATGAACGCCCACGCCCCGCCTTCCACGGAGATGTCGTAGTTGCCCGCCTTGATTTCTTCGCCGTGTGCGGACACATCAACGATGCGAATCTCGGTGTCTATGTTCAGGTTCTCTTTGAGCATCGCTTGGATGGCAGGAGCGCGTATCTTCTGGTTTATCGTCTCACGCGTTACCAAGTCTAGGGTGGGTATGCCCTGTCCGTTGGGGTATCCCGCCTCTGCGAGCAACGCCTGCGCCTCGGCTATGTCCTCAGGCGTGGGATGACGGAAGTACTTGCGCTGCTGCAGCTCGTCCAGCGGCAGCCCGTAAGGCGTGCCGTCGGTGAACCAGCCCCCGCCGAACAGCGTCGCTTTGACATCGGCGGTGGTATCGAGAAGCGCCTGCTGGTCTAGCACCAGTGCCATCGCCTGCCGCACGCGCTTGTCATCAAACGGCTTGCGTAGGTTGTTCATCGGGATGCCGTGCCAGATGAGCAGGTGCTGGCGGATGCTATTCAGCCCCTCTCGCTTGCCGATGTCTCTGCCATCTTTCGGCGCAAGCCACATCGCCCAGTCCGTCTGGTTGCCCAGCAGCGCCGCCGTGTTCTCCGGCGTCCACGCCTTGAGCCAGATGTGCTCTATGCGGTCGATATACGGGGCGTCAGGACTCCAGTAGTCCACATTCTTTTCCATCACCCACTGGTCGTCGTTGCGCGACACATACTTGAACGGTCCCGTACCCGGGTGGTCGTCCACCGCCCGCAGGTTGCCATCATGTTCTTCAAATGTTTCTTTCTTGCTCACCAAGTTCCACTCGGTAGAGAACGCCACCATCATGTTGGAGAGCGCACGCGGCTCGCTGAGCACAAACTCCACCGTGTAGTCGTCCGGCGCATTCACTTCCGACACATTCGGGAACAAGCCCTTGCGCAGGCTGACCAGCCCCTCACGCGGGAAGATTATCCGGTCGTAGGTCGCCTTAATGTCCTCGGAGGTCATGTCGCTCCCGTCGTGGAACTTCACGCCCTCGCGTATCTTGAAGGTAAATGTCAGCTGGTCGTCCGATATGTCCCACGCATACGCCAAGTCCGGTATGACCGGAACATCGGATGTACGCGGGTCGCGGCGCAGAAGCGCATCGTACATCGGGGATTGGACGCCGTGGTTGGCTATCGTGCCAGATGCATACCAGTCGAAGTGCGCCGGCGGACCGTGCGCCCCAGCCCGGAATGTGCCGCCACTCTTCGGGAACGGGTCGAGGGGGCGCACATAGAATCGCTCTTCGGACGGGCTAGGCGTGGCAATCACCACCCGCTCTATCGGCACTTCCTTGACGACCTCTTTAACGACCTCTTCTGTTACCACCCGCTCTACCACCACCTCCTTGGGTACCTCTTTAACAACCTCCACCTCTTCTGTTACCACCACCGTCTCCACTACTGTAACGACCTCAGGTTCCGCAGCACCACAAGCGGCAAGAACCGCTGATGCAGCGCCAACGATGAGAATTAACATCAACAACTTCATATTCCACAAAAATGGCATCCTATCCTCCTTATAAAGATAGATAGTAATCACTCCCTCTCCACCGCATCCCAATCCCAGTGTCAGAGCTATCTAAACATCATACAACTCAATAGTCAAGATTGGACTTTCCAAGGTATTCTCAACATACAGAGATAATGAGTTATAATATGTCATAACATCAAACACAGTGAGGTATCTTATGGCCCGTGAACGTACCTATCGCCACGATATTCGCTGCATCGACTGCGGCTCTAACTGGATGCGCAAAAACGGACTAGCGCGCGGCAAGCAGTCTTACAGATGCGGAGACTGTGGTCGCCGCTACTTCCCAGAGGCTGCATATCACCGCCCCAGCGCTGCCCTCAAGGCACAGGCGGTTAAGATGTATCTGGAAGGCAGCAGTTTGAGCGCCGTAGGCAGAGTGTTTGGGTACAGCGCCACAGCGGTTCACGGGTGGGTGAAAAAAGGGGGCGTGAGGCATTAGAGCGTCTGCGGGAGCGTGGTCGTAGACGGACTGAGGGGGCAGAGGCGCAGCGTGCTGCTGCGGTGGTGTCCTGTGATGAGATGTGGACATACAAGCGTGCTCGGCGTGCGGAGTTGCGTGAAGATGTGTGGATATGGACAGCAGTGGTAGAAGAGGCTGACGGCAGCAGGTGGGTGGACTTTGAGGTGGGCGACCGCAGCGAGAGGACATTCTTGCGCTTGTATGAGCGCTTACCGGATGCAGAGTTGTATCGCAGTGATGCATATCCTGTGTATCGGTGGTTTCCTCGCAACCGGCATGTGGTGGGGAAGGGAGGTGCGGTGAACTGGAATGAGGGGCTGCATTCGGTATGGCGAAGTAAGTTGAACCGATTAGTGCGTCGTACAAAGGGCTACACCAAGAGCATACAGATGCTGGTGTATTCGTTGGCGCTAGTGTGCTGGCATCGGTGGGTAAAATCCAATATCACTGCATGTTAAGAATACCCTTTCCAATAACGCCCATCTGTTTACAAAACCGTCTGTCTGTTCTGTCCATATAAGGCTAGTATTCTTGACATCTCACAAGCCATGCGCCACTATACCCGCATCTGTGAAAGCCATAAGACTTGAATCGAGTGCCCACCTGTGCCAACACGGCAAACATGCCCGTTCGTATCCTCGTCAGCCCTGCTCATCGCGCTGCTTGTGCTTGCGACGATGTTGGGTTGCACTACGCCTCAAGACACAAGCGACGATGCGCCGCCGCCCTCTTTGATGCCATTCACCAATGTGGCGGGCGTAGCGTTGGACGCCGGTTTCGGTGTGTGGAACGACCGCCCCGGCGTGGTCGTGTTCGACTATGACCGCGACGGCGACTTGGACTTCTACATCACCGCAGAGGCTGGCAACGCCAACTGGCTCTACCGCAACAACGGCGACGCCACATTCACCGACGCCGCAGCCACAGCCGGCGTGGAACTCACCAACTCGCACAGCACGGGCGCCGTCGCTTGCGATGTCAACAACGACGGCTACCAAGATCTGTATGTGGGCGCATGGGGCAACCCCACGGACGGGCTAGGCTTTCGCTCTCCACAGCAGGGCAACCTCGACTCGCTGCTTCTGAACATGGGAGACGGCACATTCCAAGACATCACTGCAACCGCATTTGGCAACGCAGTTAACGCCCGCTCCGCGACGAGCATCGCTTGCGCCGATGTGAACAACGACGGCTGGCTCGACCTGTTCGTGGGCAATCTAATGGATCAGGATTTTCGCCACTTCGAGGATAAGAACCATCCGGGCCACTACAATGTCCTCTACATCAACAGCGGCGGTCGCAACGGCGTAACCTTCACTGAGGTAGCGGAACAAGCAGGTGTGCAAGGCCCGCAAATCATGATGCGTTACCCCGACGATACACCGGTTAGCTACGAAGACACCGACACCGGCGAATTATACGAGGGCTATAACCCGCAGACCCTGGACGCTCAAGGCAACCGCGCCGGCGAACCCACAGGACAGACACACGCCGTTCTCTTCTTCGACTATGACGACGACCGCGACCCCGACCTGTGGATTGCTAACGACGCAGACCGCCTGCACCTGTACCGCAACGACTCACAGGGTGGCAACATAAGCTTCACTCCGATAGCGCGCAGCATGGGCATAGACCAAGTGGGCGCATGGATGGGCTTCGCCGTGGGAGACTTCGACGGCGATGTGGACTTGGATGTGTTCGTGCCAAATGTGGGCTTCCATACGCTACTGCAACCCCCGCGTGAAGTGCCGCGTGGCACATGCGAATACTTCGGCAGGTTCGCATCCGGCACATGCTCGCACTACCTGCTGCGAAACGGCGGCAGCGGCGATTTCGCCAATGTGGCACACTCGACGCAGGTAACGCCCAGCCCTTGGATGCCACCCATATCGCTGAACCCGAACAGCATCGACCCCGGCCATCAGATACCCACCGGCGTCGCCGCCTACGACTTCGGCTTCGGCACGACCTTCTTCGACTACGAAAACGACGGTGACCAAGACCTTTATTGGCTCGGCTCTACGATGGGCAGGGGCGGCGGCCCGAACGGCCACATCTTCCCAGCTGCAGGGCGGATGCTGCTTGCGGACGGCAAGGGCGGATTCGAGGACATCACGGTCCGCGCCCGTCTGCTGGACATCGCAAGGGTGAACTACGACGGCTTGGAGGCAGATGCACTCGCCCGACAAAACCCGGATGTGCTGCGGGCAAGGCGCATCGACCGCCAAAACCACGAAAACGGCAAAGGCGTGGCGCATGGCGACCTGAATGGCGACGGCTTCGTCGACCTCATCGGCACAAACAGCAGCGGCGACATCTACATTCCGTCGCTGCCCGGCGCGCCGCCGGCCACAGCGCCCCGCCCGGGACCGCTCTTCGTATGGCTCAACGGCGGGGACGGCGGCAGTGGCAACAACTGGATAACCATCCGCTTGAAAGGACGGATGGCAATAGACGGCACGGGCAGCAATGCCGACGGCATCGGCGCGCGCGTCTACATTACCACGCAGACGGGCGATGTGCCCAAGCTTCACAGGCAGGTGCAAGAGGTGCGAGCCGGCTCGAGCTACCTATCCATGGACAGCATAGACATCGAGTTCGGCATAGGCGCAGCCGAAAGCGTCCAAGAAATACGCATCCTCTGGCCCAGCGGCGCAACCCAAACCGTTCAGTCCGTCCCTGCCAACCAAATCATCGAGATAACAGAGGGCGAGGACGAATGAATATGCCGCAGCGATATTTTCGGCGGATTAGCGGGCTGCGTGCTCATAATCCGAAGTCTCCCTAAACTTCGCCGAGACTCCCATACTGCGATTTAACAGACTTTCGTATGGCTAACAGCCGCAGTCAGCGTCAACAGAAATTCTTACAATTGCGCTATCAGCCGTTTATAATAAAGCACACCGCCCGCCACATTGTTGATAGCGGCTGCGCACCGCCGCAGTCATGCCGTAGTCATAAGGAACGCATATGAAATTAGCAGAGCGAATGAGCCGATTGGGAACCGAAACCGCCTTCGAAGTGCTGGCGAAGGCGCGCCTTCTCGAAGCCGAGGGAATGGATGTCATCCACCTTGAGATTGGCGAGCCGGACTTCGACACGCCGAAGAACATCGTGGACGCCGGCGTAGACGCCCTGCGGCGCGGCGAAACGCACTACGGCCCGTCTCCCGGTATCAACGATGTCCGAGAGCGCATCGCACGCGAGGTGGCGGACACACGCAGCATCTCGGTCAGCGGCCACAATGTGGTCATCACGCCCGGCGGTAAGCCCATCATGTTCTTCGTAATGCTCGCACTTGTGGACTACGGCGACGAAGTGCTCTACCCCAATCCGGGCTTCCCCATCTACGAATCCATGATTCGCTTCGCCGGCGGCGTTCCCGTGCCGATGCGCCTGCACGAGCGGCTCGACTTCAACATAGACATCGACGAGATCGCATCCCAGATTACGAACAAGACCAAGCTGATGATCATCAACTCCCCGAACAACCCCTGCGGCAGCATCATCGCCAAGCGGGAGCTGGAAGCGCTGGCGGATTTGGCGAAGCAGCACGACATCATCGTGATGTCCGACGAGATATACCTGCGCTTCCTGTACGAGGGACAGCATCACAGCATCGCATCGTTCCCCGGCATGGCAGAGCGCACCATAATCTTGGACGGATTCTCCAAGACCTACGCAATGACGGGCTGGCGCGCTGGCTACGGCGTGATGCCCATGGAATTAGTAGAACCTATATCGCGGCTAGTTACAAACAGCGTGTCATGCACGGCGAGCTTCACGCAGTACGCTGCGCTCGAGGCGATTGCCGGCCCGCAGGACGCATCCAAAAGCATGGTGGAAGAGTTCCGCAAGCGGCGCAGCATCATCGTGGACGGGCTGAACGCCCTCCCCGGCATCCGATGCGCCATGCCCAAGGGCGCGTTCTACGCCTTCCCCAATGTGGAAGACACCGGGATGACGAGCCGCGAGTTCGCCGACCGAGTGCTGGAAGAGGCAGGCGTGGCATGTCTCGCAGGCGAGTCTTTCGGCGAGTTCGGCGAGGGGTTCGTGCGCTTCTCATTCGCCAACTCGCCCGACAACATCCGCCGCGCGCTGGACAGGATAGACGAGTTCCTCCGCAGCGCATAGTGGCAATCGAGTTCAGCGGTTTAGCTGACGGCAAAAGTACACGGTTCTGAAATCGTAGGGGATTTCCCGGGAATGTCGGATACACATTCCCAGATGCCAACGGATGCGAGGCTCTATGCGTAAGTTCAGAATAGCGATGGCACAGATGAACGCCACGGTCGGCGACCTGAAAGGCAACGCCGAGCGCATCGTGGGACGCATCGACGAGGCGCGTGCGCTTGGCGCAGACCTAGTGGTGTTCCCAGAGCTTGCGCTGCCGGGATACCCGCCCGAGGATCTGGTTCTCAAGACACAGTTCATCCGCGACAATCTCGCTGCCCTAGACCGCATCGCCGCAGAGTGCGAAGGCATCGCCGCCGTCATCGGCTACATAGACGCCGACAGCGACATCTACAACGCCGCAGCGCTCATCAGCGACGGCGCGCTTATCGGCAGCTACCACAAGATGTACTTGCCGAACTATGGCGTTTTCGACGAGGCGCGCTACTTCAAGCCCGGGAACGAATGCCCGGTCTACACGCTCAACGGCACGGCGGTGGGTGTCAACATCTGCGAAGACATCTGGCACGCCGTGGGGCCGACGACAGTGCAGCGCACGGCGGGCGCTGAGGTCATCGTCAACATCAACGGCTCGCCATTCCACGCCGGCAAACGCGCCATTCGCGAAAAGATGCTCGCCACGCGCGCAGCCGACAACGGACTGTTCGTGGCGTATGTGAACCTCGTGGGCGGGCAGGATGAGCTTGTGTTCGATGGAGCGAGCGCCATATTCGCGCCGGATGGCGATATGGTCGCAAGAGCAGCCCAGTTCACAGAGGAGATACTCGTAACCGACCTAGATGTGGACGCCGTGTTTCGCTCGAGGCTCAGAGATCCACGCCCCCGCAGCGAACCTGCGAGCCTCTTGCAGCAGATAGGCACACCCACCCATGTGGTCGTGTCGGAACATGACGCAGGGCGCTGCAAGCCACCGATCACTCCACATAAGCTAGCCCCGCCACTCGACGAGTGCGGGGAAGTGTACGAAGCGCTGACACTCGGGACGCGCGACTACATGCGAAAATGCGGGTTCAGCAAGGCGGTCATCGCGCTGTCCGGCGGGATAGACTCAACGCTGGTCGCCGCCGTTGCCGTGGACGCACTGGGCAGCGACAATGTGGTCGGCATCGCAATGCCTTCACGCTACTCATCCGAGGGGAGCGTGCTGGATGCGAAAGCGCTTTCGGACAACCTCGACATTGATATGTGGATGCTGCCCATAGAGCCTGCATTCGGCGCTCACTTGGACACGCTCGCGCCTTACTTCAACGACACGCCCCCGGGCGTCGCCGAAGAGAATATGCAGTCGCGCATACGCGGCAATCTGATAATGGCGGTGTCCAACAAGTTCAACTGGCTAGTGCTGACCACAGGCAACAAGAGCGAGATGGCGACAGGCTACGCCACCATCTACGGGGATATGGCGGGCGGTTATGCCGTCATCAAAGATGTGCCAAAGCAGCTGGTATATCGGCTATGTGAGTATCGCAACAGCCGCGATGATGCGCCCGTTATACCGCAGTCGATCATCAACAAGCCGCCAAGCGCAGAGCTTCGCCCCGACCAAAAGGACGAAGATTCGCTACCTCCATACAGCGTGCTGGACCCCATCCTGAAGGCGTATGTGGAGGACGACCTAGCCCTTGCGGACATCGTGGGGATGGGGTACGATGCCGACACCGTGAAGCAGGTCATAGCGCTAGTTGACCGCAGCGAGTACAAGCGTCGGCAAGCGCCGCCGGGCATCAAGATTACGCCGCGCAACTTCGGGCGCGACCGCCGCATGCCGATAGCAAACCGCTACCGCCCATACTAGGCTCTGCGAGAAGATGCGCCCCCAACGCCTATGAGAAGCATGGGGGCGGAGAAGAATAGCCAAGAATGGCCCGCCCGCTTGCGCTAATCGCCTATGGGGCTATTCGCACTTGGTGTAGCCGCATTCTAGGCAGCGCATGCAGCCCTCTTGGTGGACGACGCGCCCGCTGCACTTGGGGCAGCCACCGCTAGGCAGCGCAGCGGGTGTGTGTTCGTAATCACCCCCGTTCGGCGGGGCGAACAGCCCGGGCTGCACACTGGCGCCTCTACCGATATTGACGCTGCTGGTCGCATCATTCCCGTGCAAGTAGCGCTTAAGCACATGCGCCACGCCGTCCTCTGCTGAGCGTATCAGCACACCGCCGTCCCACCTAGGTTCGGATGTGATGCCGCTGAGTTGGTTGATGATGGCTTCGGAGTCGATGCCAGAGCGCAGGCACAACGATACCATCCGCGCCAGCCCCTCTAGATGCGCCATCTCCACACCACCCGCCTTGCCTATCTGCGTGAAAAGCTCGAACGGCTTGCCGTTTTCGTCGAAGTTGATCGTAACATACATCGTGCCGTGCGCCGTCCTGATGCACTCGGTTACGCCGTACATCGTGGCGGGGCGCTTGCGGCGCTTGAGAGGCAGCAACGACTCGACCGCTGCGTCGTCATCCATTGCATCATCCGCAGAGCCTTCCGTGCCTGTCTCCAGCACCTGCATGGACTTCGAACCGTCGCGATACACCGTTACCGCCTTGCACTTGGTCTCCCATGCCAAGCGATAAGCGTTCTCCACATCCTCGATAGACGCTTCGTTGGGCAGGTTGATGGTCTTGGACACGGAGTTCGTAACCCACTGCTGCCACGCTGCCTGCATACGAACATGCGCCTCCGGGCTAATGAGCATCGATGTGCGGAAGAACGCGGGGTCGATGCCATGCTCTGTGAAGATGCGCTCTGCATCATTGGGGGCGTCGGCGAGCTGCCCCAGCACATCGCGCACCTTATCCTCGTCGCCCAGCCGCTCGCGAAGTTCCTCCCAGACAGACTTGGGGGCATCTAGCAGGCGCTGGCTCGTGCCCTCATGGTCTTGCCACAGCACATTGGACCACCATGCGTTGGCGAAGTGCGGCTCTATGCCAGACGAGCAGTCTGCGATGCGGCTGATGGTGCCCGTAGGTGCGATGGTAACCACGCTGGAATTGCGAACAGGCGGCATGCCGCGCTGCTTAAGCGCCGACCCTTCGTACTCCGGGAACGCCCCGCGATCAGCCGCCAGCCGCGCCGATTCGTCCCAAGCCGTGTCGTGGATGAACTTGCCCACATCCCCGGTAAGGTCAAGCGCTGCCTGCGAGTCATATGGAATGCCCAGCCGTATGAGGGCATCAGCCCAGCCCATCACGCCCAACCCGATACGCCGCGTAGCGAGGTTCACATCACGCAGCCTCTGCATCGGGAACTGGTTCACCACTATCACATCGTCCAAGAAGCGCACCGCCGTCCGCACAGTGTCGCCCAGCAAGTTCCAGTCGAAGCCACCGTCAACGATGTGCCTGTCAAGGTTGATAGACCCAAGACAGCAGTTGCCGTAGTTTTCTAGGAACTCTTCGCCGCACGGGTTGCTCGTCTGGATGTCGCCCATCTGCGGATTGGGCTGCGTCTCCAACACGCGGTCCATGAAGACCACGCCCGGGTCGCCCGTCTTCCACGCCGATTCGCATATCTCACGCCACAGGTCGCGCGCGCGAATGCTGCCAGCCGGCTCGTTGACGGGGCCGTCGCCCGTGCTGCGTGGGTTGATGAGCTGCCAATCCTCATCGTTGTCCACCGCACGCATGAAGGCGTCTGTTATCTGTACCGACATGTTGAAGTTCTGCAGCGTGTCATCGCTGTCTTTGCAGTGGATGAAGTCTTGGATGTCCGGGTGGCTGATGTGGAGCTGCCCCATGTGTGCGCCGAGCCGAAAAGCGCCCTGCGTCAGGGTTGCGCCTACGGACGAGTAGAGCTTCATCACGGCGATAGGGCCACACGCTTCGCCGTGCGTGGTGGCGATGCGGTCGCCCTTAGGGCGCAGCTTCGAGAAGCCGAACCCGATGCCGCCGCCCCACTTCTCTATCATTGCGGCGTCCGTAGCCACCTCCATTATGGACGCCATGTCATCCTCTGGGGAGACGACGAAGCATGCGGACAGGCAGCCGCGCCCGCCTGTGCCGGCGTTCACGAGCGTGGGCGAGTTGGGCAAAAACTTGAGCGACGCCATCAGGTCGTAGAAGCGCTCCGCCCACATCGCGCTGGCGTCGGGCAATTCTTCTCCCTGCGCTACCGCGTTTGCGACCCGACGGAACAGTCCTTCGCTATCCTCGATCGGATTGCCATCCCCATCCTTCATCAGATAACGCTTTTCGAGAATGAGGCGTGCGTTTTCAGAGAGGATGGCAGGAGCATGGGTTCGCGTGGGCGTCAGTGCGAGGGGCGTCTCGGAAGGGGGGAGTTCATCAGCCTGCGTCAACCGAGCGACGAATGCGCTTATCTGCTCATCCGCGCTGTCTAGCGCAACGCCATGCTGCGCCAACGCCTCGGTGATGGCGCTCTCGATATCCCCGGAGCTGGGCTGCCCGCTCGAGCCGTTCTTTCTCATTTCATCAATCTATCTATTATCTATTGATGTATAATCTTGATACACTCCTTTATAGGACATTTACAATACAATTGTAAACTATCTTTCATATATAGTTTATCGTAATTCCATACTGACAAACTCTTACCGCGCCCGTTTGGGCACAGAAGACACGGAGCCGGGCGGTCTGCCGCGCCGACGCTTGGGTCGATGCCCAGCACCGGCTTCGTTCTCAGGCAACGGAAGCTGGTCGGTATTGACAACGGGGGCGTCATCCACTCCCAGCATTGCGTCTATCTCAGACTTGAAGCGCTCTATATCTCGGAAGTCGCGGTACACGCTTGCGAAGCGAATGTACGCCACCCGGTCTATCTGCGCCAGTCTGTCCATCACCAGTTCACCGATAACCCCTGATGACAGTTCCGCCCTACCCTGCTCGTGCATCTGCTCTTCGACTTCGTTCACCAGCCGCTCGATACGACTGGTTGGCAGGGGGCGTTTTGCGCATGCCGTGGTCAGGCTCGTCAGCAATTTGTCTCGGTTGAACGGCTCGCGCCGACCGTCGCGCTTGACTACAGTCAGCGCCTTGAGCTGCACCCGCTCGTAGGTGGTGAACCGCGCCCTGCACAGCGTGCACTCACGCCGCCGACGCACATTCGCGCCGGAGTCTCTCGAGTCCACCACATTCGTGTTAGCGCATTCGCAAAACGGACAGTGCATTGTACGGTACGATTTTTACTTTTCTTAAACTTATATTATACTATATATAGTATAATAAGTCAATATTAATGCAGTATATAGTATTTTTCTGATTTGTCAAACGCCATCACGCTTACGCGCATGCAATTTTGGGGCAAATCTTTGCGTCATCCCCCGACAGGTGAGCGCTGTGGTATGCTTGCTGCGAGAAGCATAGTTCTGTTAGCCCGACCGGCTGCCAAGCGACAATTTGTCGCTATCTACCAATCGATTAAGAACCCGACGGAAAGGTGAACCCAATGAAAGTACTACTCATTGCTGCGAATCGGGCGGATCGGTTTATGGACCGGATGGTGGTGCGCCCCGTGCCGATAGGCTTGGCATATCTCGCCGCCGCTGTGGACGAACAGCAGCACACGCTGCGCCTGCTCGACCTGATGTTCGCTGACGATGCAATCGCAGAAACCACCGCCGTCGTGGGCGACTTCCAACCAGACCTCGTTGGGCTGTCCATACGAAATCTAGACAACCAAAGCAGCCTGAACCCAGTGTGGAATCTGCCCGGCGTCCGCGCCATCATCGACGCCATCCGCCAGCGCAGTGCCGCCACCGTGCTAGTCGGCGGGCCGGCATTCAGCATCATGCCATCGGAGTGCTTCGACTATGTAGGGGCAGACATCGGCATCGTGGGAGATGCGGCGGACGCCTTCGGCACGCTGCTTAATCGCCTAGATGCCGACGCCGATTACCGCGACATACCGGGCATCGTCTATCGCGCGGACGATGCGAACGGCGGAGGTATAGCCGTCAGCGAGGGCAGGTTCACATCGGCGTTTCATCGCGCGCCGCGCTTGGACCTGCTGGACATGCGCGCATATAATGGCAGCGGCTTCGGTGTGGGCGTCATCACCAAGCTAGCGCAGGCGTATTACCCCCGTCCGGACGCCAAATTCGACGGCAGCGACTGGCGCATTCGCCCTCCCGACGAGGTGGTCGCCGAGATCCGCACTCTCAGGGACGACTACGACATCAACAAGGTGTTTTTCATCGACTCCGGCTTCAACAAGCCGATGAAACATGCGAAAGCGGTATGCAGCGCAATCATCGACGCAGGACTGCGCGTGCGCTGGAATAGCTACATCCGCCCGGGCGACGCCGACCCCGAACTGATGCAACTTATGAAGCAGTCGGGCTGTTCGCTGGCGCTGATGGCAGAGGGCGGCAGCGGCGGTGTAGGCTTGGCAGACCGCCTCGCTGCGCTGGAAGAAACCGCAAGCCTATGCCGAGACGCAGGGCTGCCGTTCACGATGAACATGCCCTTCGGCGAGCCGTCTGAATCCGCACACAGCGTGGAACAGAAGCTGGCGTTCCTCAAGCGTGTCGATGCGGCGTTTACAGTGCTGCGCGTGGGAGCGCGTATCTTGCCGCACACAACGCTGGCGCAAGCCGCCCTCGCCGAAAACCTGATTGCGTCCGAATCCGATCTCCTGCGCCCCACATTCTACATCGCTGAAGCCGTGCGCCCTTGGCTCGCCGACCGCCTCCGCGCCGAAGCCGCGGCATACCCCCGCTGGAACCTGACATAGCAAAATCTGCCAAACTGACAGGCTACGGACGCTTAACAGCAATTCACACAGCCTTAATCCCCAAGCCCAGGATGTGTGCGGAGACATTCTCGTTCCGGTCGAGAAGCGACGCTCTGCGCCCGATGAGCCAACCGGCGAACAGCCGCCTGCCCGATTATCTGCGGCGCGTCCGTCCGCGCAGCGCCACTAGCGCCAGTGTTCCGCTCACCAGACCAACACCTGCGATGGCAGCAACGCCCTTCACCAGCACCAGCGGTTCCCAGCCCACGCTGACGAGCGACCTCAGCGCAGCCAGCAGATAGGTTACCGGGTTGAAGGTGGCTATCGTGGCTAGCCATCCCGTCATCGCCTCGAGTGGCACATATACGGTTGTTAGGAACACGAACGGGAAGAACAGCAGGAAGCTCGTGCCAACCGCCGCCGGGTTGCCCGTCTTGAACGCAATCGCATACGGGAAGCCAGTGTACGCCAGCCCCCAAAATCCTGACAGCAGCACAAACAGGATCATCCCCAGCAACCCAGACTCGAACCGCACCCCCACGATGAGACTGACTGCGACGACAGGCAGCGCTAACGCAATCACCAGCACGAAGTCTGCCACCGTCAGCCCCAATTGCATCGCAAGGCGGTTGATGGGTGTCAGCGCCAGCCGGTCGAAGTAGCCCGTCTGGATGTCCGTTACCAGTGTAATCGCGCGCGACACGCCCGTAACGGCGAGTATAATCGCCACCGGCAGTTGGAACGCCTTGTAATCCACGCCAGGGATGCGCTCTGCCACATCTTGCAGCGCCCCGATGTTGATAGCGTAAAAGAACATCGGTATGAACAGCGCCGGATATATCGCTTCCATGTCGCGCGGGATGGCGCGAAGCGCTCTTATCGCCACCGAGATCACATCGGCGGCGAATCCTGCTCGCCGCGCAATCATTTGCGGATTAGAAATTGCCGTATGATTCAATTCGCTCATTCTCCGGATTGTAGTAAAAATTAGTCTGTCGGTTGGGCAGTCATCCCGTTAATCCATATTCAAAGTCGTGCCCTCTGCTTCCTGCTCCATACGGGCGCCCGCTACACTTAGGAACACATCGTCCAGCGTGGGCGTCCGCAGCGTGATTTCGCTTACGCTCACCTGATGCGCATTGAGTGCAAGCGCCACATTGCTAATCTCTGCCGCACCATTGGCGACTTGGATGACCACTTCGCTGCCCGATGCGTCCACATCCACCACGCCATCCAAGCCGGCGACTGCCCGCTCCGCCTCACGCACATACATCCCATCATTCGCGTCCGACGGCATCCCCTCGGGCGCATCTACGCGCACGATAATGACATCGTTGCCGAGCGAACGCTTGAGTTCGGCGGGCGTGCCCTCCGCCATCAGCCGCCCGTGATTGATGATGCCCACACGGTCGGCGAGGGCGTCTGCTTCCTCCAAATACTGGGTGGTGAGAAAAATCGTAACCCCCACCTCATCGTTGATACGCTGCACCTCTTCCCACACGCGCGCCCGGCTGATGGGGTCAAGCCCGGTCGTCGGCTCATCCAAAAACAGCACCTCCGGATTGTGGATGAGCGCCGCCGCAAGATCCAAGCGCCGCTTCATCCCGCCGGAGTATGTGCCGATGAAGCGGTCGAGCGCATCGCCGATGTCCACCAACCCGGCGAGATCGTCCATGCGAGCGTTCACAACCTTGCCGGAAAGCCCGTACAACCGCCCTTGCAGGCGCAGCAACTCGCGCCCGGTCTGCTTGAGATCGAGGGCAGCTTCTTGCAGGGCAACGCCGATACGCAGCCGCACATCAGTGGCGTCGCGCACCACATCGTAGCCCGCCACACTTGCGCTGCCCACAGTGGGCATCAGCAGCGTAACGAGCATCCGCACGAGTGTGGTCTTGCCCGCTCCGTTCGGACCCAGAAAGCCGTATATTTCGCCCTTGGGAATACTCAAATCTATCGATTCAACCGCCTTCACACCATCAAAACTGCGCCCTATACCCTGTGTTCGAACCGCATATTCCATCCGAAATTTCGCTCCTCGCCGAATTAACAGCACAAAAGTTTTATACTAATACCAACATAGCAACCATTGCCCATAGCCGTCAACGATAAATGGGCGCATTTTATTGCCGCTTGGGCGAACATCTCCACCCCGCACTACGGCGCACCGGGATGCCAACCGCATGTTCCGCGTGATACACTAGCCCGCGCCACAGCAAGCGGCGGACATACCGATTCAATCTATGCGAAGAGGGAGGCACACATGCGCGTGAACAATGTGATAACAAAAATGAAAGCAGGGGAAATGGCATACGGCTGCGGATTTTCGTTCCCGTCTCCGACGCTGATCGAGCTTGCTGGCAGGGCGGGCTTCGATTTTGTGTCTTTCGACAGCGAACACGGGCCATTCACAGTGGACATGCTGGACGACCTGTGCCGCTTCGCCGACATGGCGGGGCTAACACCGATGGCACGCGTGCCAGACATCGAAGCGCCCACCATCCTGCGCTTCTTGGACAGGGGCATCATGGGCATAACCGGACCGCACATCACGACGGGCGAACGCGCGCGCCAACTCGCCGACGCCTGCCGCTATGTGCCGCGCGGACACCGCAGCTTCGGCTCCGGGCGCGGCGCATACTTCAGCGACTTCCCGTCCGGCCCCGACTACATGGCGCACACCAACGACAACATCCTCGTCATCGCCCAGCTTGAAGACATCGAATCGCTGGATAACATCGCAGACATTCTGGCGGTGGACGGCATCGACATGTTCGCATCCGGCGCACAGGACATAGCCCAGTCTATGGGTTTGCAGGGTCAGCCGAACCACCCACAGGTGCAAGAGTTCGAGGCAGCAGTTCGGGACGCTGTTCACGCCGCTGGCAGGCGCATGGCGGACGATGTGATGACAGCGATGCGCGCCGACCGGCTGTTCCTAGACGGCGCAAGGGCGTTCATCGGCAGGTAGATGATTTTCAGCCGTCAGCAATTGGCGCACAGTCGATACGGACAGCGAGTATCCCCCGTTACATTGCTGATGGCTCTATGCTACGCAAATATGTCTGCGACGGGCATTCGCCAGCCGGGGACGACATCCCCGCCATCTAGGATGTCTGATTCGGTCAGGGTTACTATCTGTCCGTCAGAGCTGTGTACCTTTACCGTGCGGTTGCGAGGGTTCACCGCCACGACCATCCGCACACCTGCAGCCAGCCAATCCTGTACCTTCTCATCAACTTCCAAGTAGCGGTCGTTTGGCGAAATCACCTCCACCGCCAAGTCGGGTGGGCCAGGGAAGTAGCCCGGAGCATCACCCACCGCTGCAACACGCTCGCTGCTCACGAATGCAACATCCGGCGACCTCACATGATCCGGGTTCGTCTCCAGCAGGAAGCCGGCTTCAGCGACATAGGTTTCTCCAAGACCATTGTCCTCCGAATATGCCCCCAATCGGCGGTCTATACGAGAAGCGTACCTCCCCTGCGTGTGTCCCGCAGGCGCCATCTTCCTGACAACTCCCCTCACCAGCTCATAGCGAAAGCCGTCGTCGGGCATGTCTAGCAGCTCATCGGCGGTCATCAGTCGCCCTGCGGTGATCATTACTCCGAACCTCGTCTTGGATAAGACTTGCGTCCCCACCAAGAACGCAATGTGGCTACGCAAACACGCCTGCTACGGGCATCTGCCAGTCGGGGCAACATCTCCCCGCCACATTCGTAGATATCGAGAAAGCGTCTTGGGGCAGGCGCTACGAAATCCGCTGATAGACTTGTATCCTGTGGCGGTTGCCCTCGGTTACATACACCCTACCGCATCCGTCCAATTTCACCGACATTGGCGCCCAAAAGAGCTTCTCTATGTGTGCCGACTGTGCGTGAGGGTCATCAGGGTTGGGGAGATCCAACTCCGGCTCGAGGTTGGCTCCGGCTCTAGCGTTGCCCTCTTCCCTGTTGATTGCCAGAAAGTTCGCCGCCCATTTCGACAGGGTCGCCTCGCCTCTGAGGCTCTGCAAGAACCTACCGCCCGCATCCCACACCTGCACGCGCTCGTTGCCCCAGTCTGACACATACATGTAGCCGCGCTCATCTACCGCCACGCTCGAAGGACGCAGCAGCTCGCCGTCTGCCCTACCCGAAACACCATAAGCGGCGATGAAAGCGCCATCGGCAGAGAAGCGTTGCACGCGATCGTTGCCCCAATCGGCGACATACACATCACCGCCGGGAGCGACATGCACACCCCAGGGCAGGTTGAACTGTCCCTCACCATCGCCCTCATCGCCAAAGGCGAGTATGAAAACGCCGTCAGCGGTGAACTTCTGCACGCGGTTATTATGCGTGTCCGCTACATATAGATTATCGGCAGCGTCGAAAGCGATGCCCGAGGGGCCATCAATCTCGCCCAATCCGCTCCCGTGAACGCCCCATGCGCGCACGAAGCCGCCGTCGGCTTCAAAGGCGCTGATGCGGTGTGTGTACTCATCGCTGACATAGATGCGCCCACCGCTGTGCTCGGCTATGCACATCGGAGAGATGAGTTGCCCCTGCTCGTAGCCAAAATGCCCGAATGTACCATAGTATTCGCTATCGATGTCTAGCACACAGATGCGCACACCACGCTCCCCGAAGTCTCGCGAGCGGTTTGCCACATACAGCCGACCGTTGCTCGCAGCAACCATGTCAGTCGGGTACTCGAAGCCGCGCCCCTCCATGGCGATGATACCGAGCGTGGTCAGATACTCTAGGACGCCCACAGCAGTTTCGTTGCTCACACCACTCACCTCAACGCTACACTCTTTGGAACTCGCGGGATGCGGCGGTAAGCCTAAGCATTTGCGCTATGCTCTCCGTAGATAGAGCGTCTTCCTGCTTCGCAAGATTCAGCAGCGCTCCGCGTGTATCGTCGGACACCATGAGCGCTCCCATATGCTCCAAGCACCGCTCAACCAACTGCTCTGGGGACACAGCACCCCCGTCGGCGGCGATACTCTCTGCCATAGCCCTCACGCCGGGCTTGCTCACATCTCCCAGCTGCTCTGATGCGAAGTTTATGCGCTCCATCAGCGTGCCAGTGTCTAGCCACTCCGTGCCCTGATGCCATCCCTCGACGCTGGGCGGGTTGTTAAGCTCCTGCCCCATCCAGTTTATCTGCCTGAAACGGAGTATCATCTCGCGGCGCGGCGTGTCGAACTCACCGCTCATCCGCAAGATGCCCACAGCGAACTCTGCCGGCCCTTTGACCTTTTCGTAGCGAACATCCTCAGCCTTGAAGAAGTCAGAGTTGAACAGCGTTCGCAGCATAGCGGTGATGTCGTATCCACTCTCGAAATAGGTGTCCACAAGGGTGTCGATGGCGGCGATGTCGCGCGGGGGCGTGTAGGGCCACGTCGGCACAGGCGGTTCGTCTGCCACGAAGAAGTGATACATGTGGCGCGAGATAAAGCGAGCTGTGGATTCCTGACCGCAAATGATGTCTATAATGTCCTCACCGTCGAAGTTTCCTGTCTGTCCGAGGAAAGTCTTTTCGCCGTCGTCGTGATCGTCTGCTCGGTGCTCGAAGTGATATGCTATCCGACCATAGGGCCAATCCGAATCGCGCGCTGACCGCACCATCATGTACTCGGTGTTGCCGATAGTCCAACCAGTGAACGCCCTGGCACACTCTTTGATGTCTTCCTCCGTGTAGTTGCCGACGCCCATGCTGAACAACTCCAGAAGCTCGCGCCCCCAGTTCTCGTTGATGGCGTGTCTGTGATTGTCCTGATTATCCAGCCAGACTATCATTGCCGGATTCTTTGCGAGTTCCAACAGCAGCTTATCGAAGCGCCCCATTCCGCAGCGCCTGAACATGTCTATCTGTTCGGACAGCACCCTGCCATTGATGACCTTCGGCATGCCTGTAGCGAATATGCCGTGCCAAAACAGCGTCATCTTCTCTTGCAGCGGAGCCGTGGATGTAACCATCCGGTAGAGCCAGTTCCTAGCCGAGCCGGGATGATTTATCATGCCGGACGCCTCGTGGTCGAAGCGTCGCACCATATAGTCGCCCACCCACGAAGGGTCGGATGGGTTCAGCAGGCGTTCTACACTGGCGTCATAGCCGCGCTCCACACATTCGTCAATCTCGCTCTGTGTTGTCCCGAATCCTGTGCGGCGCATCAGGTGCGCCATCAGCTCAACATCCTGCTGCCTACTCATATAGCCTTCCCTCCAAGCTCGGCTCTCAAACAGTCGCCTGCCGCTATGCTACAAATCCGCCTAGCGTTCGTCAACACTTCTATCGCTCTAATCCTGCGGACACGGCTTTCGTCAGCTTGACTAATCCGCACAAACAGGCAAGCATCTGCACTATGCCCCCTATGGTACACTACCGCACAATTACCAACTACGCAGATAAGACACACGGAGGACGAAAATGGGCAGACTAGACGGCAAGGTTGCGTTCATCAGCGGCGGTGCGCGCGGGATGGGAGCAGAGGAGGCGCGTCTGTTCGCAAATGAGGGTGCTATGGTAGCCATTGGCGACATCCTTGAACAGGACGGGCGCAAGATCGAAACTGAAATCAACGAAAGCGGCGGCGAATGCATCTTCGTACGCTTGGATGTTACCAGCGAAGCAGAGTGGCAGTCGGCGATAGACGCCACCGTGTCGCGCTTCGGCAGGCTCGACATTCTCGTCAACAACGCCGGCATCGGCGGCATTGACGGCATCATCGAAGACACATCTGTGGAAGACTGGCAGCGCGTAATGGACATCAACGGCAAGGGCGTCTTCCTTGGCACGAAGGCGGCAATCCCCGAGATGCAAAGGGCGGGCGGCGGCTCTATCATCAACATATCGTCGCAGCTTGGCATCGTCGCCACAGACAGAAGCAGCCCGCAGTATCAGGCATCCAAGGGCGCAGTGCGGATATTCACCAAGGCCGCCGCCATTCAGTACGCCAGCTACGGCATTCGCGTCAACAGCGTGCACCCTGGGCCGGTCATCACACCGATGACGGAGAGAAGGCGCACCGACCCCAACACCTACGCAATCATGCGCTCGCGTATCCCGCTCGGCAGGTTCGCCGAACCGCGCGAAATCGCCAACGCCGTACTCTACCTCGCCTCCGACGAGGCATCATTCGTAACTGGCAGCGAACTCGTCGTGGATGGCGGCTGGGTGGCACAGTAAAATCTTTCTGTGTGCTCAACCTGTGTGCTCAACTATTTTAAAGACTAACCGCACATTCCTGCCTAATACTTAAACTGAAAGACCAACCCTCCGACTCACAACCGACCGAAGGATTTTCTATGCACATCACTGACATCACCACACACCTCATTCATCCCGGCAAAGCGAAGAACCTCTGCTTCGTCAAGATTGAGACCGACGAGGGCATCCACGGCTGGGGCGAATGCTACACCCAGTCTGACCGCGACACGCAGATTACGGCGCATGTGGCGCAGCTCAAGCGCTACCTCATAGGACGCGACCCTACGAACATCAAGCACTTCATCCAAATGGCGTACGACGATTTCGCCGGGCGGCGCGGCGCTATGGACTATCACTGCGCCATCAGCGGCTTGGAGCAAGCCATGTGGGACATCGCAGGCAAGGCATATGGCGCACCCGTACACAAGCTCATCGGCGGCGCCTGCCGCGACAAGATACGCGTCTATGCGAATGGCTGGTCTGGCGGCAACCCCACACCCGACTCGCTCGCTCGGCGCGCATCGGAGGTTGTAGAGATGGGCTTCACCGCCCTCAAGTTCGACCCAATTCCCGGGCGCTGGCGCACCTATGTTGGCAAAGATGTGGAGCGCGCCGCTGTGGAAAATGTGCGCGCTGTTCGCGACGCCGTCGGGCAAGATGTGGACATCCTCGTGGAGATGCACCGTCGGCTTGCGCCCATGCACGCCGTCCGCATCGCCCACGCCATCGAGCGCTTCGAGCCGTTCTGGTATGAAGAACCCATCCTCGCCGAAAACATCGACGCCCTCGCATCCGTGCGCCAAAAGATAAACCTGCCTGTGGTTACAGGCGAGGAACTTTACACAAAGTTCGAGTTTCGTGAGGTGTTCGAGAAGCAGGCTGCCGACATCCTCAATCCCGATGTGTGCAATGTGGGTGGCATCCTTGAGCTGAAAGAGATAGCGGCGATGGCTGAGCCGTACTTCGTGGTAATATCACCGCACAACTTCAACAGCACCACCGTAGGCTTGGCGGCGACCATACAGGTATCGGCGGCAATCCCCAACTTCCTCATAACCGAATACTTCGTCAACCTAGAGGAGCTGGGCAGGGACATCGCCCATAACCCGTTTGAGGTGCATGACGGCTACATCGCCATCCCTGACACGCCCGGGCTGGGCATCGACCTCGATGAAGAGCGCCTAGCCGCCTATCCATACAGGCAGTTCCCGCCGCGTTCGCCCGCACAATACTGGGAAGAGGGGCCATAGGGGCTTTTTTTGTTACCCTTAAACAGCAACTTCCAACGAAGACAACCAGCGCAGAACGAACGCAAGGCATGAGCGGTTGGCGGCAACCACAAGGCTTCGCAAGCACACACGGAGTCCCAGAGCGCCAACCGCTCCCGTCAGCCACCCGGCTGTTGCAGCAGCTGCACCAAGTTCCCGTCCGGGTCTTCCATGGTGGCGACCCACCCGCCCCAATGCTCCCGCTCGGGCGAACGGACGAAGCACACCCCCGCCGCCGATAGCCGCGCATGCAGAGCGTGGATGTCCGATGTGGCGAGATTGACCATGATGCGGTGCGGCTCGGATGTGCGCCCGTTCACATCGCTGTGTGCGCCTACGCTCAGCCGCATATCGCCCCACTCGAACGCCACGAAGTGCGGACGCTCCGAATGCAGCGGCAACCCCAGCGTGTCGCGGTAGAACGCTGTCATCACCGCCATGTTGTCCGTCCAGATTATCACGCCTGCAACACCGTCAATCATCGTTCCCGCCGCCTTTCTCATGTAAATATCAGAATACAGGATATTAGAGGAAAACCGAGCAAAGTCCGACATCCCACGAATTAAAGGCTTTTCACAACCTTTCTCGCTTTAACTTTCCACGAATATGTGTATAATGGTTAGTCAGAGATTGGGAGGCGGTGGACGAAAGCTTATAGATGGTCTCTAGAAAGGAGGTTGCTGCATTGGGTAGTAGTAAGTGGAGGTGCTCCGAGTAGGTGTTCCTTGGAGCGCCTCTATTAGGCAAGAGGGGCTTTCCCGCCAAGCGGGGAGGTCTCTCTTTTTTTCGTATCTCGCCAGTCCGTTAGTTTCTCGGGCGGACAGACATCCCCCTTGAACTAGTCGCACATCTACGCCGCCGTTACGCCTATCGTTCCCTCGAATGAAAGCCCAACGAACTGCCCTGATCTACTGCCTGCCCTCGAAGAAGCGGCGGGGGTTATCCACCATGATGTTGTGGATGTCATCGTCGGATGCGCCAAGCTCCTTGAGGCGCGGCAACACGCGGCGAGTGATGAACAGGTAGCCGTCCGGGTTCATACTATCCCGAGCCTCGCGCGCCTCGCGCATCGCAATCATCAGCGCAACCGACCAGTCGTGCCCCAACATAATGCGGCGCGCATAGCCCGCCTCTATGAGCCTATATGCCGTCTGCGTGCGCCCCTCCCAGTCCAACACTTCGGGTCTACCGGGGTAGCGGTCAAGCCCAATCCACACGCCCTTTTCCAACAGCCCGGTGAGGTAGTCTATATCGTCGGTGTCGTTGCTGTGCCCGATATACACGCGATTGAGGTCGATGCCCTCATCCTCGAAGATGGCGACCTGCTGTTCGCCCACACGCTCCGGCGCCCATGTGTGCGTCGATATGGGGACACCCGTCGCCTTATGCGCACGCGCCGCCGCCCGCAGGATGATTTCGCCCTCCGGCGTTACGCCGCCCATATCGTTGGCAACCTTGATAATGCCCGCCTTTATGTCCGTCCCCTCTATGCCCTGCTCTATCTCGCGGATGTAGAGCGGAGCGATGTCGTCGGGCGTCGCCGTCCAGAACACGCGGGGTATATCGCGCCAAGTGCCCGTGGCGCAGATGATGTTCACGCCAGAACCGCGCGACACTTCCTCCATAAGCCGTATGTCGCGCCCCAAGTCTATGGTAGTTACATCGACGATGGAACGCAGCCCCTCGTCGTAGGCGGCTTTCAGGTCGCGGATGCCGCGTGCAATCGTGCCAGCGCGGTCGATGAACTCCGGGTATATCTGCTGAATGCCCGCTGATGCCACCAGTACATGCTCATGCGACAGTGTGAAGCCCAAGTCCGCAGTATCCATCTGCCCCAGCACCGAGTTGATGGTTGCCATATTTCTAATACCTCCGTGTCCGTTAGTTGATAGCCGTTAGCAGCCAGTCAGCGGTGTTTATAAGCCGCCGCCTACGCATCACAGCTCCCCTCTGTCCGAATTCGTCGACAACAGCAAGCACGCTCATCTAGCCAAACCATGCATTGACTACTGATGGTAGCTAGCTACTCCCCCACTACAGGGTTGCTCAGCGTACCGATGCCGCTTATCTCCACATCGCAGACATCGCCGGGCTGCATGTTCTGTGTTGCGCCATCCGTCCCCATCCAGATCATATCGCCCGGATGCAGCGTCAGATAGCGCGTCATCGCGCTGATGTAGGTCTCCACACCAAACACCATGTTGTTGGTGGCGAACTCTGACACCACCTCGCTATTCAGTCGCACGGTGGTTCGTAGCGCATCCAAGTCCACATCGGTCTCAATCCATGGCCCCATCGGCTTGAATGTGTCGCTGTTCTTGGCGCGCCAAAGTGTGCGGTCGCCTGCCTGCCAAGTGCGCTCACTGACATCGTTGCCGATGGTGTAGCCCAGCACGCAGGACAGCGCGTCCGCTTCGGACAGATGCTTGGCTTCCCTGCCGATGACCACCACCAGTTCGCCCTCGTACTGCAGGCGCTCGGTGGCGTCGGCAGGCTTGACGATAGGCTCGCCATGTGCGATGAGGGCGTTGTTGGCGCGGTAGCCGATGTCGGGTTTCTGCGGGATGTCTGGCTCGCGCCCCAACAGCGCCGCCGCCTCGCGCACATGCTCTTCGTAATTGACGCCCGCCGCATAGAAGGTCTTCGGCTCGAACGGAATGAGTAGCCGCAGTTCGTTGAGCGCCGTCTGCTTGCCCGTCATCTCATAGCCGCTGAACGGGTCGCCAGCAACCTGCTCCACCATATCGCCCTCTACTACGCCGTACGCAGCGCCGTCATCCGTTTCATATCTCACCCAACGCATATTCCCGTCCTCCATGCTGACTTACCCGTGCTGATTTGCTGCCCAGCCACTATGCCTGTGTGCATTATGCTCGCAGGCGCTCTTTTCGCTTTTACCAGTGGGGATAGTCTATCAAGTATTCATACGGTGTGTCGATTATGGCACAAAGGTATCACACTGCCCTCCAAGAGCGCCCGCCCGACGATCCCGGTCTGTTCCGTCGCTGATTGAGAACGCTGGGCCCCGGATGTGGATGTCTGCACCTAACCGCTTGGCGGCGTCAGCCCAAACACATCCGCCACCAGTTCGTATGAGCGCACCCTATCGGCGAAATCGTAGCAGATGGTAACGATGCCTATGTCGTCCGTGGCGTAGGCGTGCGCCAGCGCCTCTATCTGCTCCCGCACCTGAGGCGGCGTGCCATCTATGTAGCTCTGCTTCATCTTGGACAGATACGCCCACTCAGCAGGATTGTATTCGTATTGAAGCGACTCTTCGACAGATGCGATGCCTTCGCGCATGCCCTGCACGGATCGCACACGGGACAGGTTGCGGCTGGCGGCGAGGCGTTCAGCCTGCTGCTCAGTCTCGGCACACAGCACTTGCAGGGTTACATTGACCTTTGGCTCAGCGAGGTGTACGGATGGCTGGAAGTTCTGGCGATACATTTCAGCAATAGCCGGCCCGTGCTCTGACGCCATCCCGAAAAAGTGAGCGAAGCTGAAAGGCAAGCCCATCTCCGCCGCCATCGATGCGCTGTCAGCGCGCGAGCCGAGCAGCCACACTTCCGGCGCTGTCCATTCGTGTTGTTCCCCGTCCGAATCGCCCGCTGAGTCAACAGAAGCTGCGGCGTTTCCACCGCCCGGGCCTGCGTGCAAGGCGGCGAATGGGTGGTCTTCGGCAACGCTGTCGTGCAGGAAGTTCAGCAAATCCCTCACGATGCGGGGATAGTGTCGAATGTCCAATTGCGGGCGCGGGTAAGACAAGGCGGCAGCGGTCATCGGGTCGCTGCCGGGCGCGCGCCCTATACCAAGGTCGATACGCCCGGGAAAGAGCGTCTCCAGCATACGGAACACCTCGGCAACCTTGAACGCACTGTAATGAGGCAGCATCACGCCGCCGCTGCCGACACGGATGTGCTCGGTCTTGGCGGCAATCTGACCTATCATGATCTCCGGGCTAGTGCCAGCGAAATGGGCGAGGTTATGATGCTCCGCTACCCAAAAGCGCTTGTAGCCAAATGCCTCCACTGCCTGCGCCAAAGCGATGGTCTCCATCAGCGCATCGCGCGCCGTGCCGTCCTTACGCACGGGCGACTGGTCCACGACGCTAAGTTGAATTGGGCTGGGCACTTCTCAACAACCTTCCTCTCGCAAACTTCCAGCAATTCAGTGCCACAATACGCCGCTCATTTGACACCGCGCGATGGGCCCTAAAACGCCTCCAGCGTGTGGCTCTTCCATCGGTTTATCGCCGCCTGTCCGCGCGGGCTTACGGCGCGCTGCACCTGCACATTGATGAGCGCCGGACGCTCCAGCTTCAAGCAGCGTTCCAACGCCGGCTGCAGCTCTTCGGGATTCTCCACGATTTCGCCATGACCGCCAAGCCCGCGCACCACTTGGTCGTAGCGTGTGGGCAGCAGGTCAGTGGCGACGGGTTTGCCATACACGCCGAGCTGAATTTGCCTATCTATGCCCCACGCAGAATCGTTGCCCATGACACACACCACCGGCAGATGATGACGCACGGCTGTGTCGAACTCCATCCCGTTGAAGCCAAACGCCCCATCGCCGCTGAACGCCAGCACGCGCCTTTCAGGGTGTGCCAGCTTTGCGGCAAGCGCAGTGGGCAGCGTATGCCCGAGCATCCCGGACGGCGACACATACAGCCAGCTCTTCGGCGTGCGAGCCGGCAGATATGCGCGCCCGAAGTGGCAGTAATCGCCGCCGTCGAAGACAAGGTAGTCGTCCGGGGAGAGCGACTGCGACACGATGCGATGCACATACATGGCGTGCATCGGCGCTGCAGGCTGCGCCAGCGACTCCAGATGCTCATGCCACGCAGCACGCTCGGCGCGAAGTTCGCCCAGCCACTTTAGATCCGCCCAATCATACTTCGCCGCCTCTGTCGTCATCTGTTGCAAAGTTGCGTCGATGTCGCCGGCAATACCCACTGCCACGCCGCGGTTGCGTCCTATCTCTGCGGCAGACGGGTCAACCTGCACGATAGCCGCATCGGCAGAAATTGTGGGCGGCATTGCGTAGCCGATGATGAGGTCTTGCTTGCGTCCGAGCATCAGCACCGCATCCGCCTCGCGTATCTTGCGCGCTTGGCGGCTCAACCCTTGATCGAAGAACCCGAGGCAGTAGGGATGGTCATCAGAGACGAACCCGCGAGCGTCGCCCTCTGTGAGCAGCGGTAGGCGTGTGGTCTCGATGAACCGCTGCAGCGATTCGCCGGAGCGCGCATACGCTGCTGCGCTGCCAGCGATGATGACGGGGCGTTCCGCGCTGCGGAGTATGTCCACCGCCTTTGCGATGTCGTCCGCCGACGCCTGTGCCGCACCAATGCCGCGATACTCGCTCGGCGCATAGAACGCCACCTCATCCTCGCGCACCTGCTGCTGTTGGATGTCAACCGGGATGGTGAGGTGGACGGGCCCGCGCCGCCCGCTGTACGCCACACGCAGGGCATGGGCTATCATATCCGGGATGCGCCGCGTATCGGTAACCATCCATGCGCCCTTTGTAACGGGGCGCGCCATACCCACTTGGTCTATCTCCTGCATTGCGCCCCTGCCGAGTTCGCTCAGCTCGGCAGAGCCGCTGATGGAGAGCAGCGGGCTTTCGGAGTGTTGAGCGTTGGCAAGCCCGGGGATGGCGTTGGCAAAGCCCGGCGTGGTGTACATAGCGACACCCGGTTCGCCGGTGATGCGCCCCCAAGCGTCCGCCATATGCGCCGCCGCCTGTTCGTGGCGCGTGTCCACGAAGCGGAATCCCATATCCGCCATCGTGTCTAGCGCCGGCAGCACATGGTCGCCCGCAATCGTGAACACATTCTGCACACCCTCAAGCCGCAGCGCCTTGCCGATTAGCTCAGCGCCGCTCACCATCCGTGAACCCCTGCCCGGTGTAGCCATCTAACCCTCCGCTTTCTGTCCGGTTCATTCGTTCTGCAGCGCAAGACGAGATTGTCGTCGCCGATGCGTCAGGCGCAGCCCCATTCGTTCATTGCCAAGACACGATAGCGCGCGCATGCATCGGGTGATATTGTATGCGTAAGCGCACAAGGTTGCCAACCTTGAACAGCGTCGAGATAAGAAATAGGGTCAACTTTAAGAACATCGTTGCTAAAATCTGTCCAAACCTTGCCCAATTTCTGCTATCCTTGACACATCCGCTGCGCCTATACTGACAGCTCATACGCAGCTGATATTAGAAGTTCTAATGGTAGATAGACTTGTCTGCAAAATTGCTTCCAATTGCGTAGATATTACTGACATTAGATTCGCGCCACACTCGCTACACAAAAGGCTCCGACCTTGTTCCCATCGCATACAGCACCTGCTGAGGAGATTTGGGTCGCCCTAGACTTGGAGACCACCGGCCTCGACGACGCCAAAGACGCCATCATCGAGGTCGGCGCAGTGAAGTTTCGCGGCAGCGACACGCTCGACACATTCCACAGCCTTGCGAACCCGCATCGCCGTATCCCTGCGCACATCGCCGCACTCACCGGCATACGCCAACCTGAGCTTAACACCGCCCCCGACTTTGAGCACATCGCCGCTGACCTAACCGACTTCATCGGCGAATCGCCGCTCGTCATACAGACCGCCCAGTTCGACTTGGGCTTCCTGCGGCGCAACGGAGTCAGCCTATCCAACCCTGTCGTGGACACATATGACCTCGCATATGTGCTGCGTCCAGGTATGCAGGGATACTCGCTGAGGGCTATGGCGCAGGAGTTGGGCGTGCGGTACACCGAGCGCCATCGCGCCCTAGACGATGCCACCACCGCCAAGAACATATTCCTCGCGCTGCTGGAAGATGCATACGCTCTAGATGCGTTCACCGTAACGCAGATGCAGCGTCTCGCCCGCAGCTCCAGCTGGTCGCTGGGCTATCTGCTAGATGCACTGGCGGCGAATCCGCAGTATCTGCGCGGCGATGCAGGCGACGCCGACGCAAGCGGCATAGACATACGCCGCATCGCCAGCAGGCTGCACAGCGGTGGCACACTGCGCGAAAGCGACACGATTACCCCCATTGACACCGCGCAAGTGGCGGCACTGCTGAGCGAAGGCGGCGCGCTGTCCGATACGCTGGACGGCTATGAGATGCGCGACGAACAGATACAGATGGCGCAGGCGGTCGCAGACGCCATCAACAACGGCGAGCGCATCATCGCAGAGGCGGGCACCGGCGTGGGCAAGTCGCTCGCATACCTGCTGCCCGCAGCGCTCTACGCCCTCGCCAACGGCAAGCGCATCGTCATATCCACCAACACCCTCAACCTGCAAGACCAGATCCTGCACAAAGATATGCCCATCCTAGTACAGGCGCTCAATGACACAGGAAGCGACCTGCGCTTTACAGACCTCAAGGGGCGCGACAACTACCTGTGCATGCGGCGCTGGCATCTGATGCGGAACAAGTCGGACTCCACGCCGAACGAGGCTCGCCTGCTCGCCAAGACGCTGGCATGGATGCACCATACAGCCACCGGCGACCGCGCTGAAATGAACCTCGGACGCCGAACTGCCGCATCCCCTTGGGAGCGCCTGTCCGCACAAGGCGCGCGCGGCTGCATGGGCAGCGAACCCCTCTGTTTCCTGCGCTCCGCGCGCGAGCGTGCAGCGGCGTCCCACCTCGTCATCATCAATCACGCCCTTCTGATGTCCGATGTGGCAGCCGACGGCGCGCTCATCGGCGACTATGATGTGCTCATCATCGACGAGGCGCACCATCTCGAAGACGCCGCCACGGACACACTCGGCTTCGAGATGCATCAGTCCACATTCGACGACCATATCGAGCTACTCAGCGGCGAGAGCGGCTTGCCTAACCAAGCCGTCGCCTCATTCCGCACAGCAAGCGTAGAGGCAAGCCGCCGCGACGCAGTGAATGATGTTCAAGGCGAAATCAGCAACCTGCTGCCGCGCCTGCGACAAAGTGCCATAGCCTTGTTCGCAGTCCTATCACGCATCTTGCAAAACAGCCGCAGACCAAACGCCAACCCTCGATACGGCGACAGCCTTCGCATCACTGCCGCCGTCCGACACCACCCCGACTGGTCAGAGGCGGAGATAGCGTGGGAGAACACCGACCTCACGCTAGGCGAACTGCATCGTCTACTCGGGCGACTGAATCAGGCGTTCAGCGGGCTAGAAGACGCCGGACTGCTAAACTACGAGGCGCTGCAAATGGAGGTGATGACTGCCGCCGATGCCACCACAGAACTACGCCAAAAGCTCAACCGCTTTGTGATCAACCCGGATGACGCGGGCATCTACTGGCTCTACTCCCGCTCCGACCACTTATCGCTGCACATGGCGCCGTTGCATGTGTCCGACCTGCTGGAAGAGAAACTCTTCTCGCAAAAGCGCAGCGTAGTGATGACCAGCGCCACCCTCAGCGCCAACGACAGCTTCGAGCACATCATAGAGCGCACCGGCTTCACCAACACCACCGAACTAATGCTAGGCTCGCCCTTTGACTATCCCAACGCCGCCATACTTTGCGTCCCGCGTGATATGCCTGCGCAGAACAGCTGGATGTACCGCGATGCGCTGGAGCAGGCTATCATAGACGCAGCCACCGCCGCCGATGGGCGCACACTGGCGCTGTTCACCTCATATGCCTCACTCAACCGCACTGCAAACGCCATCACCGACCGACTGCAGGCGCGCGGCATATCCGTATTGCAGCAACGCAGCGGAGAGCCTGCTGCACAACTCGTCCAACGCTTCATCAACGACCCCAAGGCGGTGCTGCTCGGTACTATGAGCCTGTGGGAGGGCATCGACCTCGCCGGCGACCTGCTCAAAGTGCTGATGGTGGAAAAGCTGCCGTTCAATGTTCCGACCGAGCCTGTGTTCGAGGCGCGCTCCGAGCTATACGATAACTCATTCATGCAGTACAGCGTGCCGCAGGCTATCCTGAAGCTGCGGCAGGGCTTTGGACGCCTCATCCGAACGAAGCGGGACAGAGGCGCTGCCATCATCTTAGACCGCCGCATCGTAACCAGCCGATACGGGGCGGCGTTCCTGCGCTCGCTGCCGCCTGCCCGCCGTGTAGACTGCAGTCTACACGAACTCGGAGACCACATAAGCAACCACCTGCATGGCAGCCCAACCAGCCGTCCCAAGCGCAGGCTTACGCAATCCGACAGGCGCACATCCCGTCAGCAAGGCAGACGGCGAAATGAACGCCCGGCCATGCGGCAGGGTGGGCGACGGGATGTGCGCCGCACACCGGATAGCCACAGCGCCCCGGACAAAGACCTCGATGACCTGCCGTTCTAAACGCATCGCACTCAATTTCTGGCAATCAGCGAAGCACATATGGACACAAACACTTCCCCGCCAATGCTCATACCCACAACAGCGCCCTACGACCTGCACGCCACCCTTTGCGGCGGACAAGCCTTCCGCTGGCGCACCGAAGCGGACGGGTGGTACGATGGCGTCGTGCTCCGCAACCACATCCGTCTGCGAAAGGTGGATGGTGGTATAGAGTTCGTCAGTGCGCCGGACGATGCCGCATCGCTGAAAGCGCCGCTCGCCGACTATCTGCGCATTGACGACGACATGGATGCCGTGTCCGCTGCGCTCGGGACAGACACGCATCTCGCCGACGCCACACAGCAACATCGCGGGCTGCGGCTGCTGCGCCAAGAGCCGTGGGAATGCCTCGTATCGTTCATCTGCTCCGCCAACAACAGCATTCCGCGCATCACCGCCGGCGTGGAGGCGATGGCGCAAGAGTTCGGCGAGCCTCTACCCACTCTACCCACGCCCAAACTGCCGGGCAGCGCATGTAACACACCAACGCCGGTTTCCCGCAGCACATTCCCATCACCCCAAGCGCTTGTGGACGCTGGTGAGCAAGCGCTGCGCGACCTGAAGCTGGGCTTTCGCGCGCGCTACATCATTGCCGCCGCCAAACGCATCGTAGACACAGGCAGCCCCGACCTGTACGCCCTGCGAGAAGCCGACTACGCCACCGCACTCGAAGAACTCACCGCACTAAACGGGCTGGGCGACAAGATAGCCAACTGCGTAATGCTATTTTCGCTGGACAAGCCGCAGGCGTTCCCAGTGGACACTTGGATCGTCAAGGCGATGCGCAAATGGTATCCCGAGGTCGCACCTGCAAGCTCGAAAAACCCGAAGGCGAAAGCCACCGCCGCACAGATGCTGCGGATGCGAACCTGGGCGCAGGCGCGCTTCTCCCAACACGCCGGATATGCCAACCAGTACATGTTCCACCACATCCGGTGGCTGGACTCACAACCCGACGCATAGCGCTAACGGATGCTCACATTACCCGGCTAAAGTAAGCACAGATTAAGACGGCGCGCTTCTATCCCTCGACCGCATTCAGCGCATCTATCACCACATCCGCCGCCGGTCTGTCGTATGTGCCTCCCACATACTTCCAGCGTATCACCCCACTCTTGTCGATGATGAAGGTGGCAGGAATGGCAAGCCCGTTGTCGCGATTGAAGACGCCGTATTCCTGCGGCACTGTCTTGTTCGGGTTGTAGAGAATGGGGAACGGCGCACCCCAAGCCTCCGCAGCCTTCTTTGCGCCGGACAGATCATCCACACTAACGGCAAGGACGAGAGCGTCGTTGCCCTCTATGGTGTCATAGTGTTTTGCAAGCTCGACGAGCTGCGCGCGGCAAAACGGTCACCAAAACGCACGGTAGAACACCAGCACCACATTCTTGTCGTCGCGATAGCCCGCCAGCGGGTATTCACCGCTACGCGCGCTGGGCAGCACGAACTCCGGTGCAAGGTCGCCCACACTGTTCCCAACCTCCAACGCTGTCTCGGCTGTCGGTGCTGCCGTCGCAGTGGGCACAGGCACGGGCGTGTGTGTCGACGGAATGGGGGACGGCACAGCAGTCGGAGACGGCAGAACCTGCGCAGCAGGCACAGATGTAGATTGCGCAGGTGGCGTCGGCGACGCAGATGGTGCAGGCGACGACGCAGGCACAGCAGTCGGAGGCGGTGCAGTAGGCATAGCCGTAGGTGGGGGCAATGTGGGTTGCGCTGCCAATTGCACAACGGGCGTCGGCGACGCAGGCATAGCGGTCGGAGGCGGTGCAGTAGGCGTAGCCGTAGGTGGGATAGGCGGCGGCGTGGGCGGCACGGAGCGCGTTGGTAGTGCGCTTTCGGCGTTCGCAGTCGGCTGAGCTGCGGCTTGGGCAGAGGCTGACCGTGCGGCTCTTTCCCGCCCCGCATCTGGCGCACCCGAAGTGCATGCAGTCATCCCGACAACCACCACCAACACCAACGCAGCCGCTGATAATCTTCGTATCATATCCGCTCCAAACTATCTATCAGCTGTCATTAACCTTAATGAGAAAGCAAAATCGGCAGCATTTTCGTTTCACATCATAACCTACGGGCTGCCTACTCCCCCACTTGACGCCGCACAATCGCATACATACACTTTCACGCAATTTGATGCACCGAGTTCAAATGCGGTTTACAACCCATCAGAGGAAAGGGAACTGAACGCCGGGAAATACCGGCGTCCCACTTCCACGCACAAGACTTAACTGAAAACACTCTCGCGCCCATTGGACGAAAAATGACGAACACGGCGTACAACCCGCACACACGAGAAGGGTCGTTGAGCATGTTCACCGACCTGTACGAACTGACCATGGCGCAGGCGTACTGGCAGGCAGGCGTAACCGCGACGGCTCAGTTCAGCCTGTTCGTGAGACGCATGCCCCCGGAACGAGGCTATCTCGTCTTCGCCGGGCTAGACGATATGCTGGATGCCCTAGAGCGCCTGTGCTTCACTAGCGATGACATCGCATATCTGCGCTCCCTGTCCATCTTTGACGAGGGGTTCTTACAGATGCTCGCCGGCGTGCGCTTCACCGGCAGCGCCCGTGCAATGCCTGAAGCAACTCTGTTTTTTGCGGACGAGCCGGTGTTCGAAGTGCGCGCACCCATCATAGAGGCACAACTTGTGGAGACGCTGCTTCTGAACCGCTTCAACCTGCAATCTATGCTGGCATCCAAGGCGGCGCGGGTCGTAACGGCGGCGCAAGGCAGAACGCTCGTCGACTTTGCGGCGCGCCGCACTCAGGGCACCGACGCCGGAGTAAAGTTCGCCCGAGCAGCGTACATCGCCGGCTTCGCTGCCACGAGCAACATCCTCGCCGCCAAGCGATACGGCATCCCAGCATCCGGCACGATGGCGCATTCGTTCATCAGCGCAGTCGCATCCGGCTACGAGAGCGCATCCGAAGGCGAAACGGCGGCGTTCGACGCATACTCTGCCGCATTCCCTGACAGCAGCACCTTCTTGGTGGACACATTCGACACGGCGGGCGGCATCGCCAACACAATCACCGTTGCGCTGCGAATGCGCGAGCGCAATCAAACTTTGCGCGCCGTGCGACTAGACAGCGGCGACTTGCTGGAACTCTCGCGCCTCGCCCGCCGCATGCTGGACGACGCCGGGCTTACACAAGTTCAGGTGCTCGCAAGCGGTGGACTGGACGAGTACGAAGTGGAGCGGCTGCTGCACGCTGGCGCACCCATAGACGGCTTCGGCGTGGGGACGATGGTCGGCATATCCGCCGACTATCCGCTGCTCGACTGCGTGTACAAGCTGACCGAATTCGACGGCACGCCGGTGCTGAAACTCAGCCCGGGCAAGCGGACGATCCCGGGCGCAAAACAGGTGTTTCGCCACATAGGCGCAAGCGGCAACTACGAAGGCGACATCATCGCGAGCGCTGACGAGCCACCGCCGCCCGATACGCTGCCCCTATTGCAGCCCGTGATGCGCGACGGACATCGCATCGACGCCAGTTCTGCGCTCGCCGACCTGCGCGCGCGCTTCGCAGCAAACCTTGCTCGCCTGCCCGACGCACACAAGTCCCTGCGCTCGCCAGAACCCTACCCTGTCGAAGTCAGCGAGCGCCTGCGCTATCTAGAACGCAGCGCCACTCAAGCGTTCAGGTAACCATACGCTCGCTCCGGCTCAAACAACTCCATTAGCCTCCGTGCCAGTGGATTTGCCAACCCGCCAGCTGAAACAAGCCGCTCATGACCACGCCATCCAACTCATTAAGCCTCAAAGCGATTCGGCGGAGACTCATTCTGCCATCGTGGGTGCTGTACGATTTCTCGGACACCATCTTTTCTGCAAGCATCCTGACATTCTTCTTCCCGCTGTGGGTAACGCAGGATGCAGGCGGTACGGATGCGATGTTTGCGTTTGCGCTATCGGGGTCGATGCTAGCGGTGTCGCTGACCTCCCCGATGTTCGGCGCAATATCCGACCGCCTGAACCGCCGTGTGCCGATGCTCGCCGCTTGCGTGCTACTCTGCAGCGCCTGCACTGCCCTTATCGGATTTCGGGGCGGGCTTAGTGTGGGCGTGGCTCTCTTCTGCTGCGCCAATTTCCTGTATCAGACCGGGCTGGTGTTCTACAATTCGCTGCTGCTGAATGTGAGTTCAGAGAATTCGCGCGGCATCGTGTCTGGCATCGGCATAGGCGCAGGCTACATCGGGCTGTTCGTGGCGCTGTTGCTGTTCGGTCCGTGGGTGGAGGAACACGGCAACCAGTGGGCGTTCATCCCGACGGCGTTGATGTATTTGGCTTTCGCAGCGCCAATGCTGCTCATTGTGCGCGACATCGGGCGCAGCCATCGCATGAGCTGGACGCTTATCGGCGAATCTTACGCGCAGATCTACGCCACATTCAAAGACGCTCGACGGCACACCAACCTATTTCGCTTCATCGCTGCACGATTCCTGTATATGGAAGGCGTCAACACCATCGGGTCGTTCTATGTGATATACCTCGTCAGCGTGGGCGAATTCACAGAAGCCGATGCGCGCAGGATGGTCGTGAGTGTGCTGATGGTAGCGGTGGTGGCGTCCATTGCGGCAGGCTTTCTGGTGAGCCGCTTCGGTGCCAAGCGCGTGCTAGCGGTAGGTCTGACATGCTGGTCGGTCGTGGTGGTCGCAGCGGCGCTGGCAAACGAAAACTGGATGTTTTGGGCAATCGCCGTCGCAACCGGGATGTGCTGGGCATCACCCCAGATAGCCGACCGCGTGATGCTCACGCGTCTTGCGCCGCCACAGCAGATAGGCGAGTTCTTCGGGCTGTTCCAGATGTCGGGCAGGCTGTCAGCGGTGGTGGGACCTGCGCTGTGGGGGCTGACCACCAGCGCCCTGCTCGGCTTGGGCGACTGGCGCTATCGCATCGCGATGTTCACCATCGCCCTGTTCCTCATCGCCGGCCTAGCCATGATGCTCACCGTCCGCGAGCACCGCGAACCACCCACAATATTTCGCACTGACAATCTCAATTCCTAACAGAGCGGAATACCTCCATACTAATCCCTCCCCCACTGGGGGAATAAACTCGCGGGAATGCGGGTAAAATTGACCTATAACCTGCAACTGCATATAATGGCACTAGCCAAACGCAGTATTCGCCCGATAACAGCATACGGACTAAAGAGTTGATCTTCTATTTATAACTTTATGAAGGAGAAGCCGAAATGGTTCAGCAGCAACCGCAGATCCTGCGCCCGGAGACTCTCGTCGAAGAGTTTCGCAAGAACGGCGTTACTCATGTGATAACTATCCCGGACAGCGAGACGAACTACCTGTATGAGCTTATGCTGGAACAGGACTGGCTGGATGTCGTCCCCGTGTCGCGCGAGGGCGAGACGATGGGCGTTGCGCTCGGCTTGAACATCGCCGGCAAAGTCCCCGTATGCCTCATCCAAAACACGGGGATGATGGAATCGGGCGACTCCATACGCGGCATGGCGCTGGACTCCGGCTTCCCGCTGCTGATGGTCGTCGGCTATCGGGGTTGGACGCGGCGCGGCAAAACTTCCGACACCGCCGCCACCTACACCGAGCCGTTCTTGAACGCATTCCGCATCAACTACTACCTTGTGGAACACGACGACGACGGCGACCGCATATCCGAAGCCTTCCAAGAGGCGCGCGACACCAAGCGCCCCGTAGTCGTTCTCGTCGGCGACGAATACCACGGCTTCAACCGATAGCACAGCACAGAGATTTCAAGCCAAAGCGCAATCTCTGCCCCTGCCTGATGGCAGACTGCTTATAGTTACTACTCGAAGAAACCTTCCGATAAGGAGAGCATCAATGCTAAACCCGGTAGATATCTTCAACGCATTCAACGCACACAGAGGCGACGCCATCGTGTCCGTAACGGGCACAGCGGGGCGTCACTGGGGCGACATCAGCGAAGATCCTAACCGAGACATCGCGCTAGGCGGCGCTATGGGACACACCACATCCGCCGCATTCGGTCTTGCACTCGGCTTGCCTGATGAAAAGGTCGTCCTCTTCGATGCCGAAGGCTCGCTGCTGATGAACCTCGGCGTCATAGCCAGCATCGCAGGCAAAAAGCCCGCCAACTTCTACCACTTCGTCCTAGACAACGAGTGCTACGCCACTACCGGCGGTCAGCCCGTTCCCAACTCCGCCGAAATCGACTACGCCGCAATGGCGAAGGGCGCAGGCTACGCATCCGCCTACAACATCGACGATCTCGAAGAGTTCGCCGGCAGCATTGAAAGCATCATGCAAGAGCAGGGCCCTGTGCTCGTGGCGATGAAGATACAGCCCGAGATTCAGAACCTGCCCATCGGCTTGCGCGAGCGTAGAGTAACCCGTAGCCGCACCGAGACCATCGACGACCTGCGGGCGGAGCTGGGCATAGCCTCCGACTAGCGCAAGCCCTACCAATCCGTCGCATTACGACAGCGTTCTACATGCCGGCGCATATGTGCTACGCACGCGCCGGCATAATCTCGCCGTTGCGCGGTCTCACGACTCTGGCGGCGCTGATTCTGGTTGCGTTGTGCGTACCCGCTTGCGCCGCTCCCACTACTGTCGCGCCCCCGGAGGCATCTACTGCCAGCGCACCACATCCGGGCACGCCTCCCTCCACACCTACCCCACGCCCGCTGCCCACCACCGACTTGCCGTCCTACATCAAAAGCGGCTGGCGCACCGACTTCACCAAACACTCCATAGATTACGCAGAGATAGTTCCGGCAGGCGTCCCGCGCGATGGCATCCCCGCCATAGACGCCCCACGCTTCGTAGGGGTGGACGCAGCGTTAGTCTTCGTATCGCCCGACGCCCCTATGCTAAGCCTGCACCTAGATGGCGCAGCGAAAGCATACCCGTTGTCCATATTGATGCGCCACGAAATCGTGAACGATACGCTTTCGGGTGTTCCTGTCGCCATAACATACTGCCCGCTCTGCAACAGCGGCATCGTCTTCGAGCGTAGGGTGGATGGTGCAACGCTGGACTTCGGTGTTACCGGCAACCTGCGCTTCAGCGACCTGCTGATGTGGGACAGGCAGACCGAATCGTGGTGGCAGCAACTCACCGGCGAAGCCGTTGTCGGCGAACTCACCGGTGCGCGCCTGACGATGCTGCCTGCCGCAATCGTCAGCTTCGCCGAATTCGCAGGCGCACACCCGCACGGCGAAATCCTGACGCGCGATACCGGCTATGAGCGCGACTACGACACTCCCGCATACGCCGGCTACGACTCCGAATGGTCATACCCCGCGCTGCTGAAGCGCACACCCGACCTGCGCCTCCCATCCCTCGAGCGCGTACTCGCCCTGAAAGTCGACGGGAAGTCTGTAGCGTACCCGTTCAGCCACCTGCACCATAACCCCGTCATCCACGACAGCGTGGGCGATACGAACATCGTGATATTCTACTCGCCACACACGCTATCGCCATTTGGGACAGACGAGACCGCAAACCCGGACGGGCAGCATCGACAAACCAAGCAGGTCGGGCGAAGCGTTGGTGCGGCAACGGCGCACATCCCGATTGCCGACGGGATGCCGCTTTCGTTCACACTGAATAACGGGCGCATCACGGACGAGCAAACAGCGTCCGAGTGGAACATCTTGGGCAAAGCGGTATCCGGCGCGCTTGCAGGCGAGACACTCCAACCCATCGTGCACGGCAGCCACTTTTGGTTTGCATGGGCGGCGTTCCATCCGGACACGGAGGTTCGCGGCAAAACGCCTATACCGCCCAGCCTGCTCCAGTCCGCCGATAATACCTCCGAGTAGCCGCATCCACTACTCGCCGCTGTGCGCCTGCCCGTCAGACGCAAGCGGTCGCCGCCGATAGTATATTCCCCAGCGCTGCATCAGGTCGTTGACACGCGTGTCGTCCAACTCCGACAACTCTCCGAAGAAGCCCGCAAGCGCATGGACATGAAGCATCTCGTCCACACATACCCAGTTCGCTTCGCCGCGCACCACATACACCAGCCCATTCTGATGCTCGCATTGCAGCTCAACCCGCTTGCCGCCCGTATCGTGCTTGACCGACAGCCCGAATTCTGCCATCTAGACCACCTCGCTGATGCCGTATCATCACCCCCAATTATACACGAAAGCCCAAGTGTTCAAGTTGACGCAGTTTCGCGTGCTGATATAATCGCAATAGGCAATTTACACGCCCGGCAATGCACACACGCCGCAAACCATCGCAGGAGTACGCAATGCAACCACACTTCCAAGACGAAAGCGTTACCATATACAGGGTGAAATGCGGGCCTTACGACAACAATGCCTACCTCGTGGTCTGCCCGCAAACCAACGAGAGCATCCTGATAGACACGCCAGCTGAGCCTGATGCCCTTATCACGCTCGCCAAGACCACGGATGTCAAGGCGATCCTGATAACGCACAACCATATGGATCATCTGCTCGGCTTCGAGGATGTAACGGCGGCGATAAATGCGCCGGTGGGCATCGGTGAGGACGATGCGGACGCCCTCTCCCGTCCGGCGGACATCCTGTTGCGCGACGGCGACGAGGTGTCAGCCGGCAGCGTTACACTCAAAGCCCTGTTCACTCCGGGGCACACACCCGGCTCTACCTGCCTCCACATAGGTGAGCACCTGTTCTCAGGCGACACGCTCTTCCCCGGCGGCCCCGGCAAGTCCGGCTCCCCAGAGAAACTCCAACAGCTCATTGAGAGCATCACCACCAAGCTCTTCCCACTCGGCGACGACATAAACCTGTACCCCGGGCACGGCGGCGATGGCCATATGACGGCATCTAAGGAAGAATACGCCGTGTTTGCGTCCAAAGAGCACCCCGCCGACCTGCACGGCGATGTGCTGTGGAAAGAGAGCTAGGATTGGACGCGCAATCCCAACCGAAGCCTGCCAAGTGCCGCAGCCGCACCCTGAGCCTCATAGCCAGACAGCCATGCAACGCCCAGACCTAGACCCTGCGCCCGAACCCAGAAGCAACAGCGGCTTTTGGTCGCCCCAAAGCGACACCCCGTCCGTCCCGTGGAACCTGAAGGATGTGGTGATGGCAACGCTGTTTGCTGTCGGCTTGGGGGGTGCAATCATTGTCATATTCACCACAACGGGCGGGGTGTTGTCCGGATTTGACGCCATTGCCGTCGGGACACCGGCGTTTATACTGACCGGGCTGTTGTACGGGACGATGTTTGCGGGCGTATGGCTGTTCGCCGTGCGCAAGTACGGCGGCGCATGGGCAGCATTGGGCTTTCGCAGGGTAAGCGCCCGCAACCTGTTCCTGCTTCCCGCCATTGCGCTGGTGCTCATCGGAGTGTTCAACTTCGCATATGAGGTGGTAATCGAAGCGCTGGGCAACGACTTTTTGCTGCCGAAGCCGGACCAGAGCCTCGATGCTCTGTTCACTGAAGACGGCGGGATTATCCCCTTGGCTGTCGTTAACACGGTGCTGCTAGCGCCAATAGTCGAGGAGGCGTACATTCGCGGCTTCCTGATGACGGCGCTAATCGCGGTCATCGGCAGCGTGCGGGGCGCAATCGTCAGCTCTGCCATATTCGCAGCGCTACACCTCAATATCAGCGTCATCATACCGCTCTTCTTCACAGGCATGGTGATGGCGTGGCTCTATCTGCGGACCGGCTCGCTCTTGTCGCCCATCGCTGCTCATGCCACTCAAAACGCCCTCGCTCTCGCCACATACCGATGGACAGAGTTCTGACCTCGTACCGCACAAAGCGACCGTATCGACCCGCCGACAAACCGAAACAACAACCCGCTGCTAACCCACATCAAGGACGAAAATGCCAAACCGCATAGATACCACAATGGCGGCGCTGAGGCGCTGCGGCAAGACTGCCCTCGTGCCATTCATCACCGTGGGCTTCCCGAATGTGCCCGCATCACAAGCCGCCGCCGAGGCTACTGTCAGCGCCGGCGCCGATATGCTCGAGCTGGGCATCCCGTTCAGCGATCCCCTAGCCGACGGCCCCACCGTCCAGATGACCAGCTTCCGCGCCCTAGAGCAGGGTATGACGCTGCAAATCGCCCTAGACACCCTGCGAAATCTGCGCGAGCGCGGCATGGATGCGCCGCTCATATTCATGGGCTACCTGAACCCGTTCCAACGCTACGGCATGGAGCGGTTCGCAAGCGATGCGGCGCAAGCGGGGTTGGACGGCATCATCATTCCTGACCTGCCTCCGGAGGAAGCACCCCCCTACCAAGCCATTCTCGAGGCGCAGGGCATCTACCTCATCCCGCTGCTTGCGCCCACTAGCACGGACGCTCGCGTTGCACAGGCTTGCAAACAGGCAAAGGGTTTCATATACTGCGTTAGCGTTACGGGTGTAACCGGCACGCGCGAGGAGCTTGCCATCGGTGTGGAGGCGCTGGTCGGGCGCATACGGGCGCAGAGTAACTTGCCCGTGCTAGTAGGCTTTGGTGTGTCCCGACGCGAGCATGTGGACGACATTTCGCGCTTTGCGGATGGCGCAGTTGTGGGCAGCGCCCTGCTGGACGCCATCAACCGTGCACCCGTTGCAGACGCCGCAGACGCCGCAAGCCGCTTCGTCACCGAGCTGCGCGGCTAGACGCATCCACAACCCGAGCTGCATCAACGAAAGAGCGCAACGCCATGTCCAAAGTCCGCGGAATACGGGGAGCGACCACGGCGGCGAGCAACACACGCGACGATGTGCTTGCCGCCACGACCGAGTTGATGGAGCAGCTCATAGACGCCAACGACATCTGCGCCGACGATGTAGCGGCGGCATTTTTCACCACCACACCCGACCTGAACGCCGAATTCCCGGCGGCGGCGGCGCGCCTGATGGGTTGGACATATGTGGCGCTGATGGGAGCAAGCGAAATCGCCGTGCCGGACGCCCCGCCGCTGTGCATCCGTACCCTCATCCTCATCAACACCGACAAGCCGCCGCAGGATTTGCACAATGTGTATCTGCGCGGCGCGCGCCATCTCCGCAAACGCGGCACAGACGAGGAATAAGCGGCTAGCCTCGCTCGCAACTGGGCTACCCCACCATTGTAACTTCTCTGCCAAAGCACACCCCCCACGCTTGGCGCACGGACGGAAATCCACTCTCACCTCGGCGATTGCCGAAAAGCAATCAGCCCCACACACCAGAAGCCGTTCCCCGAAACATCTGCCCACAGACAACTGAAGGGTAATACCTGAAAACCTAGCCCCCAGCGCTATGCTGAGATTCATCACTCGCACGCCCAGAGCGCGCCGCACCCTCTACTTCGCCTCCGTGATGCACATCTGGAGCGACCTTCACTTCGCCCTGATGTTCCCTTTGCTGCCCCTCATCGAGAGCGACATGGGGCTGTCTTTCACGCAGGTGGGCATACTGCGCGCCACATTCAGCGGGGCGTCCGCCATCTTGCAGATACCCGCTGGCTTCCTTGCCGAGCACATGGGCGAGTTCTGGCTACTGGTGATGGGCAATTTATGGGTGTCGGTGGGACTTGTGGGGATGGGGCTTGCGCCCGCCTTTGTGATGCTGGTTGCGCTGAGTGGGGTCGGCGGACTGGGCGGCGGCTTTCAGCATCCGCTGGCGTCAGGCATGGTGTCGCGCGCCTACAACGAAAGGGGTCGCTCCACCGCTGTTGGCACGGTCAACTTCGCCGGTGATCTTGGCAAGATGGTCGCCCCTGCGCTGGTCGCCGGAGCATTGGCAATCAACCTCGGCTGGCGGCAGATACTATTGATAGTCGGCATCGTCAGCACGGTGTTCATGGCGCTGTCGATGTTGTCGCGGCGCAGCGTGGACATCGGCAAGCCCGCTCCCGTATCATCCGCCGCCGCAGAGGCCAGCGGCGACAGCACCCGCATAGCCCGCTTTGCGACGCTGAGCGGCATCGGTATGCTCGACTCCACCGCACGCACCGCAGCGCTGACATTCATACCCTTCGTCCTCATCGCGCGCGGCTACGACGCGTCGAGCGCCATCAGCATGCTGTTCCTTGTGTTCGTCGGAGGAGCGGCAGGCAAGTTCGTCGTGGGCTGGCTTGGCGACCGATTCGGCACAGTCAGCCTCATATGGGCGACCAAGGGCGCAACCGCGCTGCTCATCGCGCTCGCACTGTACGCCCCCACCCCGATGCTACCAATCTTGCTGGTGGCATTGGGTGTGGGCTTGAACGGCACATCGTCCATCCTGTACGCCACAGTCGCCGACTATGTGCCGGCTAACAGGCGCTCCCGCTACTACGGCTTCTTCTACACCACGAACGAGATTGGCACAGTGGTTGCGCCCATCGCATACGGCATCGTTGCCGACACATTCAGCCTGACCACCACGATGCTCACGATGGCAGGCGTAACCGCAATAATCCTGCCCGCAAGCCTGCTGCTTCTAGCCCCGCATATACTCTCGTGGGGCCACGCTCCAGATCTTTGAGCAACAACCCTGCTGCTTCTAGCCCCGAGGCTCATCACGCGCTAACGCCCGCACATCCTCGCCGAGCCGCTCATGCGCCAGCATCGAAGCCGACCGCCTTCGTGGAATACGGCACATACAGAGGATGGCGCGGCTGTCCCTGCTTGGTTAACCCTAGGTGATAGGGGCGGCAGCGTTGCAACGCCATTCGCATCACATAGTCCGACCTCGCCTTGTGCGCCGCGGGACGCCCTCCGTGGTTGCCCCACGCAAGCGCCACCATGTCCGCAGCAGCAAGCGCAGCCCGCAGAGCCGCATCGTTGCCCGAGCCGATAGGCGCTTCTTGCGCCAGCAGTTGGCGTGGATACGCAGTCCGATACGCAAACAGGTTCGCCACTTCGAGCGTCCCGAACCCCCAGCGGCGCGCAAATCCGATGCACTTCCGGATGGTCGGGTCGTCTCGGGTTTCGTCGGCGCTAGACGGGTTCAGCATCACGAACAGGATACGCCCGCCCGACGCCCTGATGCGCCTTCCCAGCAGGTAGCGATACTTTCTGTCTGCCGAAAAGTGTGCGTAAGACGCTCTCATGCTGCGCTTATACCCCGCCCGGTTCGTCTAGTTCGCTTAATGCGAGGGCAATCTCCGCAGCAACATCTGCATCGGACTCTGCTGTGTGCGCCACGCGGAGGGCAGTAGCAGCGTCAGCCCCGCCTATGCGCGCCAACGCCCAAGCCGCATGAGCGCGCACGATATGGCTGTCGTGGGTATGCAGCGCATCCGCAAGCGCAGGCACAGCAGCGGCATCCCCGATGTTGCCCAGCGCCACACACACATTGCGCTGCAAGCCTATGCGCTTCGCCCGCTTGATTGGGCTGCCCCGAAAACGCTCGCGAAAGCCAACATCGTCTAGCAACAGCAGCGGCAGCAGCTGGGGAGCGGCGAAATCGTGCCGCTGCTCGAACGCCGCTTCGCCGCCCGCCTGCGCCTTGCGGTTCACCGGGCACACATCTTGGCATATGTCGCAGCCAAACACCCAGTCCCCGATTAGCGGGCGAAGCTCGCGCGGGATGACGCCCCGAAGCTCTATCGTCAGGTAGGATATGCAGCGGCGGTTGTCCAGCACATACGGCGCGACGATAGCCCCCGTGGGGCAGTCGTCGATGCAGCGCACGCACGCACCGCAGGTCTTTTTCAGTGCGGGTGTGGCTTGCAATTCCAAGTCGGTAATCACCTGCGCCAAGAACACCCAAGAGCCGTAAGCGGGCGTCAGGATGTTGGTGTTCTTGCCGAACCAGCCCACGCCTGCGCGTTCTGCCGCCGCACGGTCGTTCATCGGGCCGTCGTCCACAAATACGCGCGTGCGGACATCCCTCCCTGCAAGCCCGCTCAGCCCGTCCGCAAACCGCCGCAGCCTCGCCTTGATGACATCGTGATAGTCCTGCCCCCACGCATATCGCGCCACCTTGCCGTGCGGAGGCGCACCCACGGGTTTCGGCTGCCCCGTGTTGTAGCTCATCGCAAGCGACACCACCGATTGCGCCCCTTCCAGCAGCACCTGTGGGCGGTTTGCGCGGCGCACCCGCTCTTCCGTGTACCACGCTAGCCCGTCCATCAGCCCGTCGCGCACCCGCTGCACCGCCGCCGCCTCATCCCGCGCGAACGCATCCGCCGTGGTGATGCCCGCAATGTCGAAGCCGCACTCACGCGCATACTGCAAGACGGCGCGCTCTAGGTTTGGACGTGCGATCGGCGTATCTATCGCCTGAGCATCCATCATATCGTCTCACCTGTGTTCATCGTGTTTTGAAATCTCACAAAAACCTCACATCACGAACTTGGCGCTCTTGGGGCGGCGCTTGCCACCATGCACCGACGGCTCGGCGCACCACTTGGCAGCAAGCCGCCGCACACCCTGATACACGCCCTCATCAAACCCTAGCATATCGCACAGCACGCGCCTGTCCAGCCGCGCGCGATTGGGGTCGGCGTCCGCAAGATACGCCGGCTTCAGCTCCAGCGTGCGGAACTCGTCGAAGATGCGCTCCGCCGCCGCCAACTGCGCATCGCTCAAAGCGCGCAAGTCTAGCACAGGGAGGGATTCTGCTAACCGTATAGTTATGCGCCCACGCCCCGGGTGTTGACGACTTGAGTGCCACCAGTGTAAGAGCAGTCCGAGGGTGCTGTTATCCCACAATGCAAAAGCGTAGTCAAATCGACCCTCCTCAAAGATAACATTAGGCCATGCAGCTCCGCCTATTGTCATCTGTTCCGTGAATGCTGTAGCGAGCGGCTGCGATCCAAAACCGAAATCAAGATTGAGATGCGAGCGACTTGCGGTTGCCCAAACATCAGCCGCTTTAACTTCCATTCCTTGCCTCACTTGGAGTGCTGAATCGGGTTCAACCACGATCAGAGTTTCTTTCTTAGCATCATGATTCCATAGGGAAGGATATGTAGCAGTTGGACTAGGTGTAATTTTAGTGAACGGACCGCGCGGAGCAGGTCCATTAATATCTCTATGTACTAGACCGAGTTTACCCACGCTGTCTAATGAGGTTGTTTTAAGAGCAATACCCTCGAGATTGGCGGGTAGCCAAAGATTGGATTGTGCTAGTGCGTAAGCAGTCTGCGCTAGTGCGGAGTCCCTGAGGCGCACAGCGCCCCATCCCGCAAGCGGCTTTCTAGCCGCTTGCGGGATGGGGACTTCTAAAATTTCGCCTATATGTTCTGAACCAATGTTAATTGCAGTGCCGCCATACGGTCCATCTTCAATGTTCCGCACTTCGCCCATATCCGTCATAACTTTGGCAAGCTCGGACGCCTGCAAAAATCCACCCGGGCGATGTGCCAACGATGTGAACTTAATGCCGTCGTTCCGAGCAGCATCTTTGTTGCGCTTGCGGGCGATTACAAGACATTCACCCATCCCCGTGTCAGAGGAAAACGCCATGTCCTTACCGTTAGCTGCGATGCTCAACACCTCTAAATCCGTGTAAGCAGTTGCTAGCATCGTGCGGAACTTTTCCCAAGATTTGCCGACGGCGGAAGACAAAGGCAGCACAAAAGCGATCACCCCGCCGGGCTTGAGTTTGCGGTCTGCCAAAGCGGTGAAAGCGGATGCAAGTCCGGCGTTGCCATGATAGGAAGTTCCTCTCCCAAACTGGTTGACTCGCTTTCCCATATCGGTCTGCGCCTCATTGGTTGCATCAAATGCGGCGAATGCGGGGTTGACCACATTGGCGTGCGCGCCCTCGTGGTTCGTGGCGCGCGTGAAGGGCGGGTTCATTATGACGATGTCGAAACCCTCGTCGGGAATGTCTGCTGTAACCTGAGCCGCCGTATCTTCGCCGATGCTTCCCGTTCGCAGCGCAGGGTCGTTGGTGTTGAACAAGGTCATCATAGCGGAGGATTGGAGCAGCTCCAGCGAGCCGATTTGCACGCTGCCATCGGACTGCCTGCCATATGGCAGCGTGTACAGGCGCGAGTTGCTGTATCCGATGTTCGGCTGAATGCCCGACAGGGTTGCGCCGGTGATGTGTATGGCGCTCGGCATCACATCGCAGCCGTACAGCACCTCTTCCATCATGGCGGTGTGCAGGTCTTCGGCTTTGCCGCCGGCGCGCTCGTGTCGGTTGGCAATCTGCTCATACACCGCCGACAGCAGCGCACCCGTGCCGCAGGCGAAGTCGCCCACGCGCAATTTTGCGATGGCGTTCGGGTCTGACCAGTCGATGTCGCCCAGCTTGGCGACGGCAAGGCGCGCCAGCAGCGCCGCAGACGCCGGCAGCGTGTAGAATGTGGCGAGATACTTGCGGTCGGCTATCAATCGCTGGAATATGCGGCCGGTCAAGTCGTGCGCATTGGACACGCCCGAGGCGTTCACATCGCCGGCGGTGTATTCCAGCCGGTTGAGGATGAGCCTAGAGTTGTGCGGGTCAATCTGCTCCAAGATGTCCTTGCCAATGGAGAAAATTGGCCAGTAGTTGATGTCAAGGATTTCGCTCCAAGCGGCGAGGGTTTTGGCTTGGGGATTGGCTGTGCGTGAGCTTGCCGTGTGGCGCGGCGGGCTGATGCCCTGATGGATGGCGGCGACGCGCTCTTGGAACACGAGGGCATTGGCGAGTATGGCGGCTGCCATGCGGCGGGTCTGCGGCACATTCGCCATTCCAAGCAGACGCGCTATGTTCGCCGTAGCGGTGGGATGCGTGGCATCCATGGCGTCCAAAATGTTCGCCGCATCCTCAATGCCTCGTTCCAGAGCGTCAGCGGCGGCGTCTATCTCTCTTTGCGGCACGGACACCAGCCGTATGAGGTCGGCGAGGTCGGCAACACCGCCGTTTAACCAACCAGATGTCGGGAAACGGGTCTCGTCGGCGTAAAGCACGCAGTAGGACAGGCTTTCGGACGCCAGCGCCGCTTCGATGTGGTAGGCGTTTCGCAGCGATGCAGGATAGCGCAGCGCGATGGCGGCTTCGACGCGGCGGGGCTGCCCCTCTATGGGCTGGTCGATGCGCTGGACAGCATCCAGCTCTACCTCTGCCGCCGGCTCATACTCGGCTTCAACGACCACAGGGGCGCGGTCGGCTGCGGTTACCAGCACATCCGGGCGCTTGCCCGCATGGCTGCTGATGGCGCGCGTGGTCTCAGTGTGCACCATGCAACCGGGCATCATACCTCGCAGCGCAGCGCCCAGCGCCACATTCACGGTTGGCTCGGTCTGTTGCATTGCAGCCATTGCCCTATCCTCACTCGCTCACTCACGCAAGTTGCTGTTCGTAGTTACGACACCGCTATTATATGAGCATAAGTTCTATTTCGCAATCGCGTGCAATCGGGTAGCGAAGCGGGTCAAAAACGGGTCAACAAGTGGGGAGCAAGATAAGTGGATAGAAGCTGAAAGTGGAAACCACCAGCATGTTTTAACCTTGAAAAGAATCCACTTTCTTTGTTATAGTTCCCTAAACTTGTACCTTTTTTAAATACTGCGAAATTGAAGTCCCGCTCGGAGGTCCCGCATGGCAACGCCTCAGATTCGAGAGCTGCGAAGAGTCTATGGATTTGATGAAGTCGCCATCGTGCCGGGCGAGTTGACGGTCAACCCCGAGTTGACCAGCACCGACTTTCCGGTTGATGGCATCACACTGAAAACGCCGGTGCTTGCGTCCGCAATGGACGCAGTGGTTTCGCCCGAATTCGCCGGCAAGATGAGCGCGCTCGGTGGACTGGGCGTGATGAACCTCGAGGGCGTCCAAGCCCGATACGATGACCCCGACGAGGTGCTGAACCAGATCGTAACCACCCCGCAGGATGAGGTTACGGGCTTGCTCCAAAAGCTCTACACCGCCCCCATCCGCGACGAACTCGTTGGGCAGCGGGTGGAAGAGATCAAGGACAACGGCGCTGTGTGCGCCGTTTCTGTTACCCCCGCACAGACGAAGAGACTTGCGCCCGTTGCCGCCGAAGCCGGCGCCGACATGATCGTCGTGCAGTCCACCGTTACCACCGCCAAGCACATATCCAACAGCCAGCGCGGGCTGCGCTTCCCCGAGCTGTTGGAGCTGATAAATGTCCCCGTCCTCGTGGGCAACTGCGTGGGCTACGATGTGGCGATAGAGCTGATGGAGACGGGCATCCACGGCGTGCTGGTGGGCGTCGGGCCCGGCGCAGCCTGCACCACCCGCGAGGTTACCGGCGTGGGCGTGCCGCAGGTTACGGCGACGCTAGACTGCGCCGCCGCCCGCGACGAATACTATCGCCAATCCGGGCGCTATGTCCCCATCATCACAGACGGCGGCATCCGCACTGGCGGCGACCTGTGCAAGGCTTTCGTGTGCGGCGCAGACGCAGTGATGCTCGGTACGCCGCTCGCCCAGTCCGAAGAAGCGCCTGGCAAGGGGTACAACTGGGGGATGGCGAACCCGCATCCCGCCCTCCCGCGCGGCACACGCGTCAAGGTGGGCATCAACGGCAGCCTCGAAGAGATCCTGTACGGCCCCACATCCGTAACCGACGGCACGCAAAATCTGATGGGCGCACTGCAGGTCTGCATGGGAATGGTCGGCGCACAGACCATCCAAGAGATGCACAACGCCGAGGTCGTGGTCGCCCCCTCCATCAAGACTGAGGGCAAGCACTACCAGCTCGGTATGGAGTAGCCCCGCCGCAAGCCGACCCCAAAAGTACGCCAGTACGCTCTCACGAATATGCACATTGCCGAGTAACTATTGGCTGACTGACGATTACGCATCCACCGTCTAGAGTTTCACCACCACGCAGCGCGCCAATCCCAGCAGGTCATTGGCGCACGAGACCTCCGCATCGGGGAAGTGTATACGCGCAATACCATACGCTGCGTCCGACTGCTCAGGCGATATTTCCACGAGCGCACAACCACCATCGTTCAGTAGCGCTGACGCTTGTGCCAGCAGCCGCCGTATCAACGCAAGCCCGTCAGCGCCGCCATCTAGGGCAAGCTGCGGTTCACGGCGCACCTCCGGCTGCAACCCCTCCAGCAACTCGCTGCGGATGTATGGCGGGTTGGACACGATGATGTCGAACCTGCCCGAAAACGCCGTGAGCATGTCTGCACGCACTAGCGCCACCCTGTCAGCTACGCCGTGTCGCCTGCGATTAAGGTCCGCCACGGTCAGCGCAGCGGCAGATATGTCGGATGCGCACGCGCGCGCCGTCGGCAGATTGCAGGCAAGGGCGATGGCGATGGCGCCGCAGCCCGTTCCCACATCGGCAATTGCAACAGATGGGCGGCACAGGCTGCGCGCATGCTCCAACGCCAAATCCACCAGCAGCTCAGTCTCTTGGCGGGGGATGAGTGTGTCAGGTGTTACAATGAAGTCCAGCCCGTAGAACTCGCGCAGTCCGGTGATGTACGCTAAGGGTTCGCGCGCCAGTCTACGACAAAGCAGGGCATCCAAGCGTCGAGCCTGTCCGTCTGACAGCGGCTCGCCCAGCATAGCGAAATAGGCGCTACGGCTGCAACCCAGCAGGTGTCGCAGCAACACCTCGGCTTCTAACGCTGCGTCCACTATCCCACATCGGTGCAGTCTGTCGGCGGCTTGCGCTGCGGCTTGCGCAAGGCGCATCAAACGCCGCCGGCAAGCACTTCAGCTTGTTCGCGCTCTATGAGAGCACTGACAAACGCGTCTATATCGCCATCTAGCACATGCTCGAGATTGTAGCTGCTGAGGTTGACGCGGTGGTCGGTTACGCGCCCCTGCGGGAAGTTGTATGTGCGGACGCGCTGCGATCTATCGCCGCTGCCTATCATCGTCCGACGCGCATCAGACACCTCGCGATGTCGCAGCTCTATTTCGCGTGCCAGCAGCCGCGAGCGCAGCACAGACATTGCCTTTTCGCGATTCTTCAGCTGCGAGCGTTCGTCTTGGCAAGTAGCCACTATGCCAGTGGGGGTGTGCGTGATACGCACCGCCGTCTCCACTTTCTGCACATTCTGACCGCCGTGTCCACCAGCGCGAAAGATGTCGATGTCTAGGTCTTCAGGCTTTATCTCCACATCCACATCTTCGGCTTCAGGCAGCACGGCGACGGTGGCTGCGGAGGTGTGGATGCGTCCGCTGGATTCGGTAACCGGGACGCGCTGGACGCGATGCCCGCCACTTTCGTGCTTCAGACGGCTGTACGCTCCCCGCCCGCGCAGCTCGAACACTATCTCTTTGATTGCGCCCAAGCCTGTCTGGTTCACATCGATGACTTCGGTCTGCCAGCCGTTGCGCTGGGCATACCGGGTGTACATTCGATACAGGTCGGACGCAAACAGTCCGGCTTCGTCCCCACCGGTGCCGGCGCGTATTTCCACAATCACATTCTTTTCGTCGTTGGGGTCTTTGGGGATTAGCTCCACGCGCAGCGCCGCCTCGATGCGCTCTATACTCGCCCGCAGTTCCTGTTCTTCCTCGCGCGCCAGCTGCGCCATGTCCCCATCCGACTCTTCCCGTAGCAGTATCCGCACATCGTCCAGCTGCTGCAAGGTGCTGCGATACTCGCGCGACAGCTCCACCAGCGTGCGTATGCCAGCCTGCTCTTTCGCAAGGTCTTGAATGCGCGTGTAATCGACAGACACTTCCGGGTCCGCCATCAACTCATCCAGCTCAGCGTATCGCCGTTCCACGCCCGCAAGGCGCTCTAACATTGTCATATGCGCTTACCAAGTTTTCAGTTGCAAGTTGTCAAGCCATTATCTCGAGATCGAGCGTCCTGTTCTGCGATGAAACCGGTGTTACCCGCTGATACGCTCACCCTGGTGGTCGCAACTCATCCCGCATTCTCAGGAAAAGAGCGCCGATGTCCGTATAGCCATCAATAACCGGTAGTCAGTTATTGATGGCTGATTCCCTGATTATCTTGTCAGCCAGATGCTCTATACTGACTGTGGACTCTTCGCTCGAATGCATATCGCGAAGTTTCACCCGACAGCGCTCAAGCTCATCAGGCAGGGGGATTACCACGAAGCGGATGCCCTTGCGCGCCGCAAACCGAAGCTGCCGCCGCAAGCCTGCGTCTTCGATGTAAAGCTCTGTGTCGACACCCCTCGCCCGCAGCATACTCGCCAGCTCAATCGCAGGCTTCAGCTGTCCCGCACCCAGCGTAGTTACGAGGACTTGTGCGCCGGACGATGCGCCCGTCTGCACGATGCCGGCACGCAGCAGCTGCGAAAACAGACGGGTCCAGCCGATGGATATGCCCACGCCCGGCAGCGTCCTGCCCGTGAAGTAGCTTGCCAAGTCATCGTAGCGCCCGCCGGAGCAGATGCTCCCCAGCTGCGGATGACCCACTAGCCTCGTTTCGTATATCGTCCCGGTGTAGTAGTCCAGCCCGCGCACGATGCCCAAATCCACGGCGATATGCCCCTGCGGGATGCCGAACTCGGTCGCATGCTCGAACACGGCGCTAAGCTCGGCAACGCCCTGCTCGAAACGCTCGCCGACGCCGCGCATCGCCGCCAGCCGCTCTAGGATGTCCACAGAGTCACCCGCCATCTGCACCAGCGTCAGTATTGCGACGGCAGTGTCAGTGCTCGCACCTTGCGCTTCCAGATGCGCCCGCAACGGCTTCTCTCCCTGCCGCTCTATCTTGTCCGCTTCCCGCAGTATGGACGCCGCATCTTCATCGCTGAATCCCAGATGTTCGAGGTATCCCGTCAGTATCTTGCGGTTGCTGATGCGGATGACGAAGTCGCCAATGTTCAGCGCCGTGAACACGCCGTCTATGACCGCCGGTATTTCGGCGTCAGCGAGCAGGCTTAGTTTGCCATCACCCACGATGTCTATGTCGCACTGGGTGAATTCGCGAAACCGTCCGTGCTGCGGACGCTCGCCGCGCCAGACCTTTTGCATCTGATAGCGGCGAAATGGGAACACCAGCTCGTTGCTGCGCTGCGCCACATAGCGCGCCAGCGGCACGGTCAGGTCAAAGTGCAACGAATAGTCGCGCAGCGCATCGCCGCCCTGCGCGTGCAAGCCCGTTAGCGCATATATCTGCCGTACCGTCTCTTCGCCGCCCTTCGCCGTCAGCACGGCGTTGCGCTCCACCGCCGGCGTCTCTATGGACGAAAACCCGAACCGCTCGAAGGCGGCACGAATTTCGTCCAGCATCCGCTGCTCCACAAGCCGCTCAGACGGCGACCACTCCGGGAAGCCGCTTATCGCCGATGCACTTATCCTGTCCCGTCGGTCGGCACACATATGCTTTCGCTGTTCTCCCTGACATACAACATGATATACAAAAGCGGATGCAACTCCCATCAAACGCCCAGCCACGCACTCCAAAATTGTAACACATGCGCCTTCGCCTCTCTCACCAACCCCGCTCTCAATTTACATTGATATTCCACTTGAAACCTACCTGCAAGCCCTGTAATCTGTAAACATTATTAAAAATCGGCTGCTCACATACTGCGCCCATAGCGCCCTGCAATCTATAATAATCTTGATGCCCTTGATTAGTAGGAGCGACTCAAATGAAGAGCACGACCACGCCGGACAAGTTGTTTGACAAGCTCCTGAAAAAGGTGGGTACTTACCTGCCTGAGGACCATCTCGAAGTCATACAGCGCGCTTACGAGTACGCCGATGGAGCGCACACCGGGCAGCATCGGAAATCCGGCGAGCCGTTCATAGAGCATCCGCTGCAGACTGCCCTGGAACTATCAGACATACGTCTCGATGCGCCCACCCTCGCCGCCGCCCTACTGCACGATGTGGTGGAGGACTGCGATGTTTCCATTGAAGAACTCAAGGCGGAGTTCGGCAGTGAAATAGCCACGCTCGTCGACGGCGTAACGAAGCTCACCAAGGAGGAAGTCGCTGATGAGCAAGCACGGCTCGGTATGGCACAGGATCCCGACGGCAAACTCGCAGATGCAGCAACATTCAACAAGCTGATGACGATAGCGATCTCGAATACATCGAACATACGGGTAGTGCTCATCAAGCTCGCTGATAGACTCCACAATATGAGCACCCTAGACGCACTGGATCACTCACGCCGACACAAAAAAGCCGTCGAGACACTGAGGATATACGCCCGTCTAGCTCACATGCTCGGCATTTGGGAAATCAAGTGGAAGTTGGAAGACCTCGCATTCCGCCACATAAACCGGGTCGAGTACCGCGAAATATCAAAGATGCTCAACGCCAAGCGCCAAGAGCGTGAGGACTATATCTATCGGGTCCGCTCCATCCTCCAATCTGCACTAGACGAAGCGGGTATCGTCTGCAAGGTTACTGGGAGGGCAAAACACATATACAGCATCCACCGTAAGATGGAAAAGTACCGGAGCGAGAACCTAGGCGTGGACGACATCTACGACTTGTTTGCACTCCGTATCATCGTGAACAATGAGGATGACTGCTACCGTGCATTGCGCGTAGTTCATGCTACATGGCGGCCGAAGGGAGGCCAGATCGACGACTACATCTACGCTCCCAAGAAAAATGGATACCAATCGCTGCACACGACCGTGCAGTGCGTAGGCATGCATCCCGTAGAGGTGCAGATTCGTACCGTCAAGATGCACCGCAGCGCTGAATACGGCGTCGCCGCCCACTGGCGCTACAAAGGAGACGGCGGCACCAGCACATCAGACAGCGACTTAGAAAAAAGAATGTCCCAGTTGCGCCAAACTGTAGCACGACTGCGCGAGATCGACAATCCCATAGACTTCAAAGAGTCCATGCAGACCGACGAATTGAATAAGCATCGGGTTCAGGTCTTTACGCCGGAGGCTAAGCTTATAGATCTTCCGGCCGGATCAACTCCGCTAGATTTCGCCTTCCGCATCCACACTGACCTCGGTCTTCACTGCATCGGTGCGAAGGTCAACTACAAGTTTGTCCAACTCAACTACCCGCTCCAAAACAGCGACACCGTAGAAATTATGTCCAACGATAAGAGCAGCCCCAGACTCGAATGGCTCGATCATAATCGTGGCTACCTCAAAACCGAATATGCCCACAGAGAAGTGCGTCAGTGGTTCAATCGCCACCAAGATCTCAAGGACAAAATTCAGTCCGGCAAGGATATATTCCGCAAGAAGATCCGCCGCCTGACACCCTCCATCATGGTGGAAAAGGTAGCGCATATGTTTAACTACCCTAACCCGGACGAGTTTCTAGCCGCACTCGGCAGCAGCGAGATCACTGTGCAGCAGGTAGCTGATCGAATTGCCATCACCCATCAGCCCACCGAAATCGATCCCTATATTGATACCGATGCGCCGTCCGAAATGTCCGACAGCAGCCGGGTATCCGGTGCGGGGCAACTCCCGCGAATAGCGGAGTGCTGTGCTCCCATAATACGCGGCGAAAAAATCATCGGTTATGTAACGGTTGACAGCAGAGTTGATGTGCATCGGCGCACCTGTTCCAATATAAGTGCCGAGAGCAAGAACCTCATCCATAATATCGGATGGAGCCAGCCCCAGGAATCCTATCCAGTCCCCGTCCTAGTGGAAGCGCGTGACCGAAAAGGGCTGCTGAGCGACATCACCACACTAGTGTCCAATGAGGATGTCAACATCGAAGACTGCAACTCCAACGAGAGGCGCGGCGTGTCGATCATAACCTTCACCATGTTTGTCAATGGCATTCTCCAGCTCCACAGCCTGTTCTCCAAGATGGAAGCCGTGCCCGGCGTAGAAAGCGTGAGCCGCCCACGCTCTTGAACGCTGTTATGCGCCGTCTCCAAGCCCCTAGCGGGTCTGCATACCTGCTGCCGATGCCGCTTGCCGAAAAACAGAGTGCCTGTATCAAATCCCCCAATCTGATACACTTGTAAGCGAAAACCTAGCGATACATCACGAGAAAGGATGAACGAACCAATAATGCCAAGCGCAAAATCGGCACGCGTAGCCGAACGGCGACGCATCCGCAACCTGCCCATCCGCACGCGAGCAAAGACCGCCGTGAGGAAAGCCCGCCTTCTCATCGACGCAAACGACTTGGACGGCGCAGAACATGCCGTCCGCAACGCATTCGTCGCGCTCGACAAGGCGGCACAAAAAGGCGTGCTGCATCCCAACAACGCATCCCGTCGCAAGTCCCGCATAATGAAGGCGTTGCAGAAAGCCAAGAACGCCTAGCCCCCTTCCCCGGACTGCAACTCGCATCGTCATCCCTGTTCGGCTTGCACCTGTTGGCTATGGTAGGCACACGGCGCCGGTTCATTCCGACGCTCTGCACTTTCACACACCCGCTGCCCGGTACGGCAAGCCGCACAGCCCTGCACGATTTGCAGGGGCATACCCGTTTCGTTGACACAACATCCGCCGCAACGCTAAAATCGCTTGGGCTTACACCCTTCCCAGGTGTGTCATCCAAATGCCGCACACGGCACAACTCGCCCGCAACGCAATCCCGACACAAGACATTCAAGGACAGCAAGGACAAAAAATGCTCCGAATGAGACTACGGCGCGTCGGCGCTAAGAACCAGCCTAGCTACCGCATCGTCGTCGCCGACTCCCGAGCCGCCCGCGACGGTGCGTTCGTGGACTACCTCGGCCACTACAACCCACGCACCGAGCCGCCCACCGTGGTCATAGACGCGGACAAGGCTCGCAAGTGGCTTAGCGTAGGCGCTCAGCCATCCGACGCCGTACAACGCATCATAGACAAGATGCCCGACCCCGCAGACGACACACCCACCGAAGCCGCAGACGATGCAACCGACGAAACCGTAGATGATGCGGATGATGCGGCGGATACCCCGTCAGAGTAGCGCAATGAAAGAGATCGTAGAGTACATCGCCAAGACCATCACCGCACACCCAGACCAAGTGCGTGTTACCGAGGAGATAGGCGACAACGGCGTCGTGGTGCTGCGCCTCGAGGTTGCCGTAGAAGACAGAGGCAAGGTCATCGGCAGGCGTGGGCGCGTCGCACAGGCTATCCGCGCCCTGCTCCGAGTCGCAGCCGTCAAGCGGGGCACGCGCGCCGTCCTAGAGATAGTCGACTAGCCCTTGCAGCATAGCGCCCCCGACGCCGACATCCCCGTGCTTGTGGGGCGCATTCGCTCTGCTTGGGGCTTGCGCGGCGATGTGTCCGTAGAAGTCTTCTCAGACGCACCGCATCGTTTTGCGCCCGGCAGCATCCTGCGGATGAGAGGCAAGCCCGTTCGTGTGGAACACTCCCGCAGGCACAAGCGCGGGCTGCTGGTGAAGCTGGACGCCGCACACGATCGCACACAAGCAGAAGCCCTGCGCGGCGAGGATCTCACAATCCTGCCGCACGAAGCAGCGCCACTGCCCGACGGCGAATACTACCACTTCCAAATCCTGGGTATGTGCGTCCAAGCCGACGATGGCGAACAGCTTGGCACAATCGGCGAGATTATCGTTACCGGCAGCAACGATGTCTATGTCATCCGTGCATCGGGACGACGCGACATACTCATCCCCGCAATCCCCGATGTCGTTCTGAAAGTGGACATCTCCGCCAATCTAATGACCGTCAGTCTCCTCGACGGCATAGTCTGAACGCATTATCGCGCACGGGTAACGCCTCATCTTCGCCCGATCTGGTGCAGCCCAATCCTCGGTTCTCAGCATTTAACACTTCTCTTTTCATATGATACAATATATCAAAAGGCGCTCTTAATCGCAGTCAGCTGACAGACATATGGACACATAATGAAAACTGCCAAATCGCCCAACCAGCCGCTCGTCATAGAGGATGTACAAGTCGAACTCGGCGGCGTGCAGGTGCTACGGGACATATCGTTCTGCGTGGGTAAGGGCGAACTCATCGGCGTCGTTGGCCCCAACGGCGCAGGCAAGAGCACGCTGTTCAACGCCATAATCGGCTTGATACCCGTCCAATCTGGGCAGGTGCAGGCATTCGGGCAGCAGCCTGCTGACGCCCGCGGGAAGATAGCCTATGTTCCGCAGCAGGAACACATCAACTGGCGCTTTCCCATCAACGCGCAAGATGTGGTTGCGCTCGGCAGAAGCCGCCGCATCGGCTGGCTGCGCCGCCCCGCCAAGCGAGACCGCCGCATCGTACAAGATGCGCTGAAGCGTGTGGGCATGTGGGAGTATCGTAACGCCCTCATCAGCGAAATGTCCGGCGGGCAGCGGCAGCGAGTGTTCGTGGCACGCGCGCTAGCGCAAGAGGCGGAGATGCTGCTGCTAGACGAGGCGTTCAGCGGCGTGGATGTGGCATCGCAAGAGGGCTTGGTCGCCGTGCTGCTCAGCCTGCGCGACGAGGGCAAGACCATCCTGCTGTCTACACACGAACTCACCAACCTAGCACGCCGCTGCGACAAGCTTCTGTGCATCAACTGCCACATCTGCGCCTACTGCGAGCCTGAGCAGGCGTTCACGCCCGCGGTGCTAGAGGAACTTTACGGCGCGCACGGCATAACCTACATGAATGGCGGCGCAGATTAGGCAATACCAAAACCCGGGGAGTCACCCATCTCCCCGTGAGGGAATATCAGCGCTGCTAAGCTAGCGTCGGCGCTTTCGGGCGAAGCTCGGGCGACTGCGTCCATTCCTGTTCTGGAAACTCTGACCGAAAATCGGCGAGTAGGCGCTGGATCTGGGCGCTATCGGCGCTGGGGAGCGGGAGGCGCGGCGGGCGCGGGTCGCCAACCGGCATTCCTACTAGCGCCATGGCGCACTTGGTGGCGGACACATACTTGTCGCCGGCGATGGCGTTCAGCAGCGGTATCATATGGTTGTAGAGACGCAGCGCATCGTCGCGCCTGCCCAAGTCCATCAAGTTACACACCATCGCCGATTCCGCTGGCAGGAAGTTGCCGATGACCGACACATAGCCGTCCGCACCTGCCGCCAGAGACTCGAATGGATGATAGCCAGCGAACACAGATATGTCGCTGCTCAGCCGTCGTATCTCGCGCACGCGCGTAACATCGCCGCTGGATTCCTTGATGTATTGCACATTCGGCAGCGCAGCAAGGCGCGCTACGAACTCGGGACGCAAATCCACATTGGATGTGTTCGGGTTGTTATAGACCATAATCGGGATGCGGATGGCGTCGTTGATGCGGCGGAAGTGTTCGAAAAGCTCATCCTCAGTGGGGCTGGAGTAGTATGGCGGGATGACCATAACGCCGTCCGCTCCGAGTTCCTGCGCCTGCTGCGAGTAGCGCACCGCCTTGTCCGTCCACTCATCCGCCGTGCCGATGAGCACCGGGATGCGCCCGTCCGCAGCCTCGACCACCGTCTTCACGACCTGCGCCCGCTCCGCGTCCGTAACCGATAGAAACTCGCCCGTGCTGCCCAAGGGGATGATTCCATGGCTGCCTCGCTCTACCTGCCAGTCCACAAGACGGCGCAATGCGTCCGTGTCGATACCACGCCCACCCGGCGTGAACGGCGTAGCAAGAACGGTATGGCTGCCCCTGAATGTCTTGCCCTGATTCCCCATTGGTTCGTCCTGTGTCTATCGTGTATCGATACGCTTGCTCACCCCAAGAATTACAGGCGCTACCTCCCAGCGGTTCGGCTAGAAGCGCACCTTGAACTCTGCGGGGTCTAGACCGACATGCTTGAATAGATACAGAGCGTTTCGAACATGAGCGTAGTATGTGAGGTAACTGGAGTTATAGTACATGCCTTCAATGTATCTGTGTTGTCTAAACTTACGCTCAGTAGGATGGGTAGGCGTAGTGTTCAACATATAATAGCTTTTACTAGAACCTTGTATCGGGCAGTGGCTAGGGTCAAGGTGGCCTTTTGAGAATAACCACCGAATAACCTCCTCTCCCAGGTCTGCCCAGTTTCCTATATCGGCTCTATCTTGATCTGGAAACACTATTTCGACCGGAGGCTTTGAGCCTTTCTCATATTTAATCTCGGTAATTGGCATCAACCCTTCAGTATCAAGGACAGGTTCCGGATTCGGGGTTGGCGTAGGCGTATGCACCGGGGTCGGTGTAACCACTGGGGTTGGTATGGACGGATCCACTGGGGTTGATGTGGGCTGAACCTCCGGGGTTATCACATCCACGATGGGGGTATGTCCCACACTGACACGCCCTTCCTGCACTGAGGGTCGCCATAGCGCTAACGCCTTGAGACAGGTCTCTGCGGATGAATCCTTGATGTCAAATTGCGTTACCAGATTCTTGTCCCAACTACCGCTACCGCGCCTGTATGTTTCGTATATTTCCCACTGCCTGCCGTCGGTCACGGCGAAGTAATCGATGCCATTTTGCATGCAGTAGTTGGTTGCCTGAGTAATGGCGTTTCGCAAAGGAATACCCAGTTTCTTCGCCTCAACTATCACGACTGGCTTGCCATCGTTCAGCAACGCGTAGTCAGCAGTACCGCCGGCAGACAGGCGGTACTCCAACACCACCATCGTCGGGTCTTCGGTGTCCCATCCTAGTTCGCATAGCAGTGGGTCAATGAGGACACTGCGGGTGCGGGTTTCGTTCCGGCGCAACGCTGCGCCATGCTCATCTATTCGTCGAGATAGCGTCTTCACTAAATCGTACAGGCTCCCCAGCAGCATTGACGCATTCCTTTCGCTTCATCACTGAATCCGTGCGGATTATAGCACAGGGTGATACGGCTATGCATAATCCCACTGATAAGCATATAGGGAGTCTAGAGGGTAACCTTGAATTGTGCGGGGTCTAGACCGACATGAGTGATGATAGCCTGAGCGTTTCGGACATGGTAAGACCCGCTGTAATTAGCCTCGTAATACAAGCCCTCAATGTATTGGGGTTGTGCAAACTCAGTCCCAGTAGGATGGGTCGGCGTGGTGTGCACAATATATCTTCTACCAGCACTTTGTATCGGACAGTGTTGAGCGTTAATCAGACTTTCTGAAAGTAACCAACGAATAATCGCCACTGGTAGGTCTTTCCAGTATCTTATATTACTTCTGTCTTGATTTGGGAACACTATTTCAGTCGGGGGTTTGGACCCCTGGCTAGGTTGAAGATCGATAAGCGATACCAATCCTTCAGCACTAGGGACATGATCCTGCTTCGGAGTTGGTGCAGGCGGATACACCGGGGTTGGTGTAACCACTGGGGTTGGCATAGACGAGTCTACTGAGGTAGTTTGGCTAAAGGGCACCTCGAATTGTGCGGGGTCTAGACCGACATGTGCGATGATAGCCTGGGCGTTTCGAACATGATAAGGCGCGCTGTAGTGGGCTTCATAATACAAGCCTTCTTCAATATACCTAGGCTGACTAAACTCGCTCCCATTAGGATGAGTCGGCGTGGTGTTCACAATATACCTTCTGCCAGCGCCTCGAACAGGGCAGCGGCTAGCGTCAATGCGGCCTTCTGAAAGTAACCAACGAATAATCGCCACTGGCAGATCTGACCAATATCTTATACTGGCTCTATGTTGATTTGGGAACACTATTTCGGTCGGAGGCTTTAAGCCTTTCTCAACTATAACCTCGGTAAGTGATACTAATACTTCAGCCTCCAGGGCAGGTTCCGGCTTTGGGGTTGGTGTAGGCAGATACACCGGGGTTGGCGTAGGCGTATGCACCGGGGTTGGTGTAACCACTGAGATTGGTATAGACGAGTCCACTGGCGTTGGTGTGGGCTGAACCTCTGGGATTATCGCATCCACGATGGGGGGATGCCCTGGGCTGACATTCTTCGCCCGCACCGTGGGTCGCCATAGCGCTAACGCTTTGAGGCAAGTCTCTTCAGGCGAATGCGTGAGGTCTATTTGCGTTATCCGCTTCTCATCCAAATTACCGCGCCTGTGCGTTTCGTATATCTCCCACTGCCTGCCGTCGGTAACCGCAAAGTAATCTACGCCTTCCATCAGGCAGTAGTTGATTACCTGCGAAACGGCGTTTTGCGGGGGAATACCCAGTTTCTTCGCCTCAACCATCATGACTGGCTTGCCATCACTCAACAGCGCGTAGTCAGCAGAACCGGCAGACGAGCGGTACTCCGGCACCACCATCGCCGGGTCTTCGGTGTCCCATCCCAATTCGCGTAGCAGCGGGTCGATGAGGGCATAGCGGGTGAGGGCTTCGCTCTGGCGCAACGCTGCGCCGTGCTCGTCTATTCGTCGGATTAGCGTCTTCACTAAATCGTGCAGGCTTTCCAGCAGCATCGGCGCATCCCTTTCACTCCACCAATCTGCGCGGATTATAGCACAGGGTGAGAAGGTTATGTATAATCCCTCTGATAAACCGACCGATAACCATATATTGGGAGTCGGGACAAACATGTTTGTCTTACAACTCAATCTCAATTATGTATGCCCTACTCACCATTGATGATTGAAACTGAAATCTAAAAAACATCTCATAAGGAGACTTGCCGTTGAGGAAGCCACATGTATTTGCGGGCAACCCGCTGGACCGATGTGAGACGGAGCGGCGCGACGAGGCGTGGATCGCAGCACAGGCGACGCACAAGAACAGCCGCTTTCTACCATTTTGCGACCTGAATGTGCTGCTTGGCGGCGGCGCAGAGCCGACGCTGGGCTGGGTGGGCGTGGATGCGCTGGAGCGCTGGAACACAGACGGCGAGCCTGTGCTGCTGGGGATGCTCGATGGCGTAACACACTTCGCAATCCACCTGCCCGATGATGCAGCAGCCCCAATCCAAGCGGACAGTGGGATGCGCTTCGAAGACTGTCGCACTGTGGGCGAGTTGCTTGGCGGAGCGCCAGCAGGCATCGTGGCGCAGGCAAGGGCGCAGCTGAACTGGCATCGCACGCACCGCTACTGCTCCGTCTGCGGCAAGCCCTCCGAGATGCGGCGCGGCGGCCAAGTGCGTCAGTGCCCCTCGTGCGGCTCGCACCATTTCCCGCGAACCGACCCCGTGATAATCACGGTCGTTGCGGACACCGAGGGGGATAGGTGCTTGTTGGGTCAGTCGCGCGGGCGGCTGTCGCGGATGCGGATGTACTCGGCACTAGCGGGCTTTATGGACCAGGGCGAAGCCATCGAGGAAGCCGTAGCGCGTGAGGTGATGGAGGAAGCGGGTATTGCGGTCAAGATAGTGCGCTACCATTCGTCGCAACCGTGGCCATTTCCGTCCTCGCTGATGATAGGCTGCCTAGCCGAAGCCGCCACCACCGACATCCGTATGGACGCCGAAGAGATGACCGATGTGCAGTGGTTCCACCGCTCTGATGTGCTGCTCGCTCTCGAGGGCAAGAGCGACAAGCTCACCGTCCCAGGCCCAATAGCCATCGCACACCACCTCATCAAGGCGTGGGCGTACGAAGAATAGCGGTCAGCCGTTAAGCCCCCATCCCGACAGAGCCTGCTCCATCGACCCGATGAACACCCACGACCGACCGACACTAGACACCCCTACGAAACCACCCGTTCGGTCTCGCGCTTAACCAGATCCCAGTCGATTTCGTAGCCAAGCCCGGGTTCGGTGGGAGCGTACACCAGCCCCTTGTCATCGACTTCGATGTCCTCCACGAGCGCATACTTGTTTGCACCCGTACACGGGAACACCTCATAGTAGTCGCAGTTGTTGACCGCCATCGTAACATGCAGGTTGGCGACATTGTTCAGCGAGTTTCCGCCGTGGTGGATTTCGCACTTCATCCCAAAGCCCTCTGCGATGTGCGCTATCTTGAGCAGCGGCGTTATCCCGCCCGTAACCGCCACATCGCCGCGCAGGATGTCGGTTGCATAGCTCTGTATCCAGTGCGCCATCCCATACAGCCGCCCCGGCGCATACTCTGTGGACATAATCGGTATGTCCAGCTTATCGTGAAGCTTGATGTAGTTGTAGATGTCTTCTTCCACAAGCGGGTCTTCGTACCAGAAGTAGTCGAGCGCCTCGATGGCGCGCCCCACGCGCATGGCGTCTTCGTAGCAGTACGCCCACATGGAATCCAGCATCAGCACCATCTCATCGCCCACCGCCTCGCGCACCGCTTGGCAAATCTTGATATCCATCTTCGGCTCGCCGTGCGGATGAATCTTGTGCGCAGTCCAGCCGATGGACTGAAAGTGCAGCGCCTCTTCCACATATTCCTCAGGTGTGGCATGCCAAGCCGTGCTAGAGTACGCCGGCACTCTGTCGCGGTGGTTGCCCAGCAGCCGATGGATGGGCAAGCCCGCAACCTTGCCGGCGATGTCCCAAAGCGCGATGTCTATAGCGCCGATGGCGTTCGTGGTAACCGAGCGGTTCTCCTTCCACATGTCCCACCAGATAGCGCCGATGTCCAGCGGATTGCGCCCCACGACCAGCGGCTTGAGGAACTTCAGCAGCGGCCCGGCAAGGTCGTCAGCGCCCTGCCGCGACGAGCCTAGGAACGCATTCCCCTGCACGCCTTCGTCGGTATGCACCGTCAGCACGCCCAACAGCGTTGTGCCGCCGAATGTGGTGCCCACGCCCGTCTTCCAAGGCTGCTGTGCCCACTTGAACATCGTTACCGTAATATCGGTTACCTTCATCTTGTCGCCCCCCATACAGGTCATTCGTCGTTCGAAACACCCGCGACATCGCGGACTGACGCATATGTTATACACCGCTGCCACTAATATCAAATGTTTGGCGCATCGTTCATTATTAGGTCATACAACTAAATATGGTACTGATAGCAGATAAGGATTAGAGCGAGGCGCTACTGCCCTGCTCACATACGCCATTCGGCGTTGTGCCACGCAACTCGCGCCTCAAAAAGAGTGCGCCCGGGCTATCGACCGGACGCACTTCGCAAAGTCTTATCAGCTCATAGTCGGGCTACGCCTCATTTGCAGGCGGCAGCCCGAGGTAAGATGGGCGAGTTTAGGCGACGATTAGTCTGAGGCGTGGGCGTACCACTCAGCGCCCTCTTCGCCCGGCTCAGGCAACACATGGCCGCCCTCCATCGACCATGACGCAGGGGATTCGGTAATCCTAGCGCCTACGCCATCCACGCCCGTGATGCGTTCGAAAGCCCCGGTCAGGTCGGAAAGCAGCTTCGCCTTCACTTCCTCCGAGCGTCCCGCGCGGTTGCCGCCGTCGATGTAGTACGGCACCTCAAACTCGGGCGTCTCACCCGCGGGCGTCTCCACAAACTCCACATGCACGAAGCTGCGAGGCGCGCCGGTGCTGCCGCAGTGTATGTCCGTGATCGCTGTTGCGACCTGCTGACGCTTATCGAGTTCTACCGAGCCTTCCGGCACTATGCAGCGATAATATGGCATCTTTAACTCTCCTGCTATTTCCTGCTATCCCTCGTTGATGATTTACATCCGATGTATATCCGCTTGCTGTACGCCGTTTCAGTGGATACTGCAATGTGGCGTGTGAGCAGCCAATTCGGCTAAATGCTGCGGTCGCGCGCCGACACGACAAGCTCGTCCACGCCGCAGCCGGTCATCTCCATCCACATGTCGCAGATGCACTGCATGAACTCCACGCGCTTCTCCTGCCCGCCACCCGGAGGTATCGTACTGCGCACTACCGAAGTTGTGGAGATTTCACCGCCGCGAAAGCCGTACCCATTCTTCACATCCCTGAACGAAACATCCACATCGTCCGCTTCAGCACCCATCACTTCCAAGCTAATGCGAACAAGTTCCGCCGCCAATTTAGACCGTAACTCGTCCGCAATCACGCCCTCTTGCAAGATGCAATTGAACTCTATCTTTGCGCTCATATCAACTCCTTACGAAGCAGCGTTCGTGGCTCTTGCTGTGGCGACATTGAGGATACCACATTTCACCCAGCCTTTCAAAATATGACAACTCCCGCCGCTTGCTATATTATATGCGCTAAACCTCATAATCTTACTCACGGTTGCCAGCATATTTTCCTCAATCACAGCGGCGCTTCCGATTTTCACGGAGACGATGAATTAGCATTCCACCCTCTAACAATGCGAAACGACCAATGCGAAACGACCGGCCGGTGAACTATCCATTTTCCGCTTGCACTGAAAGGAGAGTGCCATGACCGACTACGACAACTATACCGCATACTTCAACGGCGAATGGGTGGCATACGAGGATGTGAAAATAGCGCCGCACGACAGGGGTTTCATGCTAGCGGATGTGGTGTTCGATGTGGCGCGCACCTTCAATGGCAAGCCGTTCATGCTCGACCGCCACATGAACCGCCTGTATCGCTCCCTCAAATACCTACGCATCGACAGCGGCATACCGCAGGACGAAATGGCGGCGCTCTGCGAAGAGGCAGTGCGGCGCAACGAGCAGCACCTACCCGATGTCGGCGACTTTACCATCAACCCGTTCGTAACGCGTGGGCTGCAGGGCGAAGCCGGGCCTGCCACTGTGTGCATCAGCATCAGACCCATAACCTTCGCGCGATACGCCAAGTTCTACACTGAGGGGGCGCACGGCGTCATCGCCCGCACCCGCAGCTACAGCAGCCAAGTGATGGACCCCAAAGTCAAGCATCACAGCCGCCTGAACTTCGTGCAGGCAGAACTCGAAGCTGCCGATGTTGACCCCGACGCACAGCCCATCCTGATGGACGAAGCGGGCAATCTCACCGAAGGCATCGGCTACAATATGTTCCTAGTAAAGGATGGCGTGCTGAAAACACCCACAGACCGCAGCATCCTGCAGGGTGTGTCCCGCAGCGTGATTATCGACTTGGCGGATCAGCTCGGGCTGCCGTTCAGCGAGGAAGACTTGCAGCCATACGATATATACACTGCGGACGAGGTGTTCTTTTCCAGCACCAGCCCGCGCATAATGCCCGTGTCCCGTGTGGACAAGCGCACGGTGGGCGACAAGTTCCCGGGCCCGATGACGCAGCAGCTCCTCAGTGCTCACAGCGAACTAGTGGGCGTGGACATCGTCGACCAAGCCCTCCACTACGCTGCCCGAACGGGGAGATAAGCATCGAGATTGGGGTTGCGGCGTCCTAAAAGCACCTCAAAGCACCTCCGACACAGGGTGATATGGTGATTTAGGCATCTATGCCGCAACTCCATGAATCCCCTGACCCACTTGGGGGAGGGGAGGTCAAGATGGAGGCGATAGGATTGGGAACGCCCTTGCCACTTCTGCGTGATTGGGCATGTGAATAGGCAATAGTGGCGATTAGCTGCTCGGGTATATAGAATATGCAATGCTGTACCATCAAGAGGCGCAAATTAGGAGGCGCAGAACTAGCATGAAGACGAGACACCTATGGATATTGGCGATAGCCGCTGCGATTCTGCTCGCCGCTGCGTGCGGTTCAAGCGAACCCGAACTCGGCGCTCCCCAACGATCAGATGATACCGCAGCACCTGCGAGCCAAACCACATCCTCATCCGCCGCACCCAAGCAGTGGGACGAACCGCCCGCGATGACCATCGACACATCCAAAGACATCCGCGCGGTCATTGAGCTGGAAAAGGGTGGGGAAATCGTCATCGACCTCTTTGAGAAGCGCGCCCCGACGACGGTGAACAATTTCGTCTTCCTCGCCAACGAGGGCTACTACGACGGCGTAACCTTCCACCGCGTCCTAGACGGGTTCATGGCGCAAACGGGCGACCCCACCGGCACAGGCGGTGGCGGCCCCGGATACCGCTTCAACAACGAGTTCCACCCCGAGCTGCGCCACTCGAAGCCGGGTATCTTGTCTATGGCAAACGCCGGCGTCCGCAACGGCATGGGTACGAACGGCAGCCAGTTCTTCATCACATTCCGCGATGTCCACTTCCTTGACGGCTATGAGGAAGGCACAGACACTGCGAAGAACTGCAACGCACGCGGCGTGTCTTGCCACTCCGTCTTTGGCGAGGTCGTGGAGGGCATGGACACCGTGATGTCCATCCGCCTGCGCGACCCATCCGCAAACCCGCCGCCCAACTTCCTCGGCGACGCCATCAAGAGCGTACGCATCCAAGAAAACTAACCCCGAGCACTGAAACAACTGAAACAGGAGAGACAGTGGCTAAGCAATACAACACACCGCCGGCTATGAGCATAGACACGGCGAAGACCTACACCGCGACCATCGAAATGGCGAAAGGCGGCGAAATCACCATCCAACTCTTTGCCGCCGAAGCGCCGATAACCGTGAACAACTTCGTCTTCCTAGCGCGCGAGGGCTACTACGATGGCGTAACTTTCCATCGCGTCATCCCCGGCTTCATGGCGCAGGGCGGCGACCCCACAGGCAGCGGAAGCGGCGGCCCCGGCTACCAGTTCGACGACGAGTTCCACCCCAACCTGCGGCACGATACCCCCGGCATCCTGTCTATGGCAAACGCCGGCACTCGCGGCGGGCGCGGCACAAACGGCAGCCAGTTCTTCATCACATTCGTACCCACACCGCACCTAGACCAGCGCCACTCCGTCTTCGGGAAGGTCGTCGATGGCATGGATGTGGTCAACGCCATTGCCACCCGAGACCCAATGCGCCATCGCCCCCCCGGCGACGCCATGACCACCATCCGTATCACCGAATCCGACTAGACCCCTTCACGCTGTACCTCATACACTCTTGCTATGCGAGAGAGGGTATCGCACAAAATCCCTTCCTGCTAGATTCGCATAACCGAAATCACACAAAGAAGCGACGGCACATCTCAATGCCGTCGCCTCTTGTTTTCTCCGCGTGGTGCAGTGCCTGCGCCTTCTAGTCGTCTCCGCCGACGCTGGGTGTAGCGCCCTGCTCGCCAAGCTCAAGTTCGCTCTGCATTGCAACAACATCCTTCACCGGGACGAGGTGGAGGCTGAAGAGCTTGCCCTGCGTCCCAATCCAAGACTGGTCGGCTGCGCGCATCTGCTCGCCATCTATCAGCGGACGGTTGTTGATGCGGATGCTCGGTTCAGTCTGCAAACTGCGTATGTCCACATGGCTCGAGCTAAAGTGGAAAGACAACCCCCTAAGCTCGGGTATACCCAGCTCTTCGCCGCGCACCACATTCTTGAGCCTGATAGCCGTGTTGCCCGTGCGATTCATCTCTGCCAAATCCACCAGCAGGTTGCCATCATCGTCATACAGCATCCCATAGGGGCGCGGACGGCTCATAGCATAGCCGATGTACATCACCACACCAACCACCGCCGCCGCCGCAACCGCTATCAGTCCGTACACAAGCGTCTGGGGAACACTGAAATCTGGCTCTGGCTCTATGGGCGGAGCCACAGGCGCCACTGGAGCCGGAGGGGGCGGTGCTGGCGCCGGAGCAGGTGGGGGTGCGACAGGAGCGGGCGGCTCTTCCACCACAACTACCGGAGGAATCGCCGACTCAAGCACGAAGGAGTCCGCCGTGTAGGTGTAGCCGCGAGATGCGTATTCCATATCCAGCTGCACCTGCAGCGTGTGAAGCGCCTCGCCCGACGGCGTGAACATCACATCAAAATCCGCCGCATGCTCTGTGTTCAGCAGCTTCTGTGGCACAACCTCGAGCACGCCGCCATCGTCGTTGGACAGCACTTGAACCGTCAGTTGCTCCGTCGGTATGGCATACGGCTGGCCGTCCACATGCACCTGCACCGTGGCAACCTTCGTCCGCTCACCGGGGACGATGCCATCTGCCGCCGTTATCTCCACATTCAGCGACGGGAAGATCTGAGCCACAACCTGCTGGCGCGTGGATATGGAATGGTCGTGCTCGGGCCAATACAGAGACAACTCCAACTGATACTCGCCCTCTGCGCCAAGCTGTGGCACGGTCGTGGAGTAGTAGTTGTCGTTCGCCACCGAATCGCCGAACTCGCCGTTATCGTTAAGCGTATGAGTGGACACATTGCCCGCCGCATCGCTGATTGTGGCGTGTATCTCAGTGCCGGGCACCGACACACGCTCGTTACCATCCGCGATGTATGCCACAAGGTCGAAGCGCTGGTTGTTCGGCACAGTGTCAAACGAGACGACCTGCAAGCTCAGCCTGTCCTTCGGATAGTGCCACGCCGATATGAAGCCTTCTTTGCCGCGCACATCCACCGACCACCTGCCCGGCACGGGGTCAACTAGCGTCCACACCACCACATACGGCGTCTCCACCACATTGGACAGCGCGCGGTCGCCCTCGGATGCCGCAAACCCGGACGGGTTCTTCAGGCTCAACGAGCCGGTGTCGCCCTGCTTGAAGAACACTAGCGAGGTTTCGGTGGTGCTGGGCGCAATGTCCAACGAAGCAGTGAAAACCTCGTTAGGCGTCAAGTCATCCTGCCCTATCTCGAAGAGCGTCCCCTTGGCGTCTGCTCGCAGGATGCTGTCCGCAACGGCTTTCAGATGGCTCGGAGCGCCGAGCGGAAACACATCACCACCCGTGCCGTCAGCAGCGGCATTCAGGAACTCTTCCGCGCCACTCGAGGGTTCACCTATCGATACGCCGACGATGTTCCAGCCGTTCGCCTTGAACTCGGCAATGGCGTCCGCTGCGTTCTCGCCACCCGACTCGCCGCCCGACACCACATACAGCGTCGATCCTTCGGCGGCGTCGGCAAACCGCATAGCCTCGTGAGCGTCCAAGATGGCTGCCGTCAAGTCCGCAGCGGGGATGGGCGAGCCGTCACGCAAGCGGTTGACCACATCGCGATGTGCGCTCCTGTACTCAGGGCTACCAGCCACCTCCGGCCCGATGAGCGCTTCACCGCTCTCCGCCGTCATATACCCCAGCCGCTGCCCTTCGCGCAGAGTGGACAGCAGCCCCACGAAAGACTCCGTGAGGTCTCTGTTCATCTGCGATGCGTTGGACGCATGCCTGTCGATTAACACCATGTACAGTGGCCCAGTGCTTGTGCCTTCCACCCTCTCGGGCTGGCTTACGGCCCACGAAAGTAATAATATTGCTGCTAGACCGATTGATGCGCTGATTTTGGGCATCGCTTTCACCTCCATCATAGTGCTATGAAAATACCCAAATTCCCGCACCACCATCAACGCTAAATTAGAGCCGTTTTTGGCTAAAATCCAAACTTGATTCAAAACATAGCCGCACCGATGAACCCGCATACTGCACGCCCCACCACTGATTTCTGCTGCGAAAGTGGCATTCAGTGCGGATTCACGCACTTAAAACGGCACTTTATGCAAGAATCGTTACATCGGCGCATCATACCGTTAACCAAGCTTGCGGTAACTCATCCCAGCGCCATAGCCGTTATGCTAGTCGCTGTGGCAACCCTGATGCTTCTGGCATGCACCAACGGCAACGCAAACGCACCCGCACACCCCACATCGCAGCTCCAAGCTGTACGCGGTCATGTTACGCGGGTGGAGGCGCACGCTGTCATTGCGCTGGATGTGCTGGAAATCGTGGACGCCGACGGCAACCTCTGGCACTTCGAGGGCAGAGGAAAGGTCGTCAACGAGTTCACACCGTCGCACCTGAACGACCACATGCTGCTAGGAGAATCGGTCGAAGTGAGCTTCTACCGCGATGGCGGCGCACTAGTCATCCACAACATCACCGACTAGCCGCCCAGCGCCTCGCCTCATTCCAAACGCAGTAAAGTCGGGCAAGAATAACGCCGCACGCCATCTCACGCTAGCGCCATGAGCGTCAGCACCTGATGCTCTCCTGATGCTCACATAAAGATTGGACGCTCACAGCGGATTGCAGCCGCTAATCCATCCCTGACATCTGGCGGTTTCGCTGCGCCCGACGGATCATGAACACCACATACGCCGTACCGCCCAGCAGCGCCGTCGTTACCAGCGCAAGCACGATCACGCCTTCGACGCCCGGGGTAGTCGCCGGTTCAAAGATATGCAGGGGGGTAGTCGCTTCCGCACTGCCATACTCCGGCGTATCCACCTTCACCCGCAGCGACCACTGCCCCGCACTGCGAAAGATGATGTTGCCCTTGTAGTGGATAGGCTCGGCAGGATGGTTCAGCGCCGGCGTCTGATATGTTGGCTCGCCCTCGGGGTTGTACGCCACAATCAGCACTTTGGCGTTCTCCAAAATCGTCTGCGACGCCGGATGCAGCACCGTTACCCCAAAATGCACCGTCCCCACCCTAGGGCGCTGCGGCTGCACCGTAACGATTATCTCATACTCGCCCGCAGGACCTCTGAACACTTGCAGCGGCTTGTCGAAGATGGACTCTTCGCCCGCCGGCGTCTGAACGGGCGTCTGCGCCATCAGAACAAGAGCGGCGGCAATCAGCAAGGTCAGCAATGCGATGCGATGTGTCAATGCGCCTCCACTCCAACGCCGCCGGCGTCCGCTCCCGAAATGTCGGGGCAAGTCGGCAAAACAACAAACACACCCGCAAACCGCTGCCGGCCGGGTGTGCAAAAATATGCCTGTACTGGTGGGCTCGCCAGGGATCGAACCTGGGACCAATCGGTTATGAGCCGACCGCTCTGCCGCTGAGCTACGAGCCCCTACCACCCATTCAGATTACCCAATCCCCAAGCAACCTGTCAAGCAATCCGAGTGTCTGCCCAGCGTGCTGCTGAAAGCCAATCTATCGAGCCTGACGCCTAGCAACCGACCAGCGATACCCAGCGACTGATTTATGGTATGCTACCCAACACAGGACAGATGCGCTTTCATCGCACGACCTGCTGACAAAATAAGGATTTCGCAGTCTCGCACAGGAGGCTTCCTAATGGCAAGTTTCGACAGAAAAGTCCGTCTTGCGATAGTCGGGTGCGGCACAATATCGCAGCTCAACGCACCCGGATACCTGCGGCATCCCCAGTGCGAAGTTACGGCGCTGTGCGACCCGATGCCTGAGCGCGCCCATCAACGCGCACAGGATTGGGGCATATCGCCCCGCATCTACACAGACTACGCCGATGTGCTGAACGACGCCAATGTGGACGCCGTAGAGCTGCTGACGCCGACGCACCTGCACCCTCAGCAGATTGTGGACGGGCTGGACGCCGGCAAGCATGTGTCCTGCCAAAAGCCCATATCCTCTACTGTCGCAGAAACGGACGCCGTCGCAGACGCTCTGCAGCGCGCGACCACGATATTTCGCATCACCGAGAACTTCCTATACTACCCGCCCATCGTTAAGGCGAAGGAGCTGCTGGACGCCGGCGTCATCGGCGAGCCGTCTATGGTGCGCGTTCGCACCGTGCGCGGCAATATGCCCGAATCCCAAATCCAAGTCGCCCCCGACGCATACACTTGGCGGCGCGACCCCAAACTCCACGCCGGCGGCATGCTCTACGACGACGGGTGGCACAAGTACGCCACCGCAATATGGTGGGTTGGCGAAATCGAAAGGGTACAGAGCATCATCACGCCCGCCGTCGACTACCTCGAAGAAACACCGAGCATCGCCATGTGGAAGTTCAAAGACCGCGACTGCCTCGGCGTACTGGAATACGCATCTGCGCCTGAAATGAACATCCGCGCCCGCTACTATCCCATCGACGAGTTCTTCGAGATACAGGGCAGCAAGGGTGCAATTTGGGTTACGCGCTGCACCGGCGAAATGCTCGATCTGCCGCCGGTGATGCTCGTTAAGGGCACAGAGACGACCGGCATCCAAGTCCCGATGGACTGGCTAGAGGGCTTCAACGGCGCTGCAGCCGCCTTCATCGACGGCATTCTGAGCGGCGAACAGCCGAATATGGATCTCGCCTTCGCGCGCCACACGATGCAGACCGCCATGGCAGTCTATGAAGCCGCCGCCACTGAACGGCCTGTCAACCCATCAGACCTGACATAAGCGCTATCCCTTCACATACAAAGGGACGCTATGAACGAAACACTCGAACATACCTGCCGCTCTGTCCCTTTCACGCAGTGGAGAAAATGCTGGGATGGAGACAGAAACCAACACGCTGCTATGCTACAAGGACAAGATATGCCTAATTTCGCCGCCAACCTGACCATGCTGTTCAACGAAATGGACTTCCTAGACCGCTTTGACGCAGCCGCAGAAGTCGGCTTCAAGGCGGTGGAGTTCCTGTTCCCGTACGACTATCCCGCCGAAGTCGTGGCAGAACGGCTAGAACGCAACGGACTGTCCCTCGTGCTGCACAACCTGCCCGCAGGCGACTGGGCAGCCGGCGAGCGCGGCATCGCCTGCCATCCCGGGCGCGAGGAAGAGTTCAAGCGGGGCGTAGCCAAAGCCGCAGAGTACGCCAAAGCCCTCGGCTGCCCCCAAGTCAACTGTCTCGCAGGCATACCGCCCTCGGATGTCTCCCCCGACAACGCCGAAGCCACGCTGGTGAACAACCTATCCTACGCATCAGAGCGCCTGAAATCCGTCGGCGTGCGCCTGCTCATCGAGCCTATCAACACCATCGACATACCCGGCTTCTACCTGAACTATCCCGACCACGCACGCCGCATAATAGAAAAAGTCGGCTCAGACAACCTGTTCCTACAACATGACATCTACCACATGCAGATAATGCAAGGCGACCTTGCGCGCAACATAGAGCGCAACGCCGACATCATTCGCCATATGCAACTCGCCGACAACCCGGGCCGCCACGAACCGGGCACGGGGGAAATCAACTATCCGTTCCTGTTCGAGCACATCGACCGCATCGGATATGACGGCTATATCGGCTGCGAGTACATCCCCGCCGGCACAACCGCAGACGGCATCGGCTGGATACGCCCGTATATGTAGGCAGCGCGCACCCCCTCGCCCCATCCAGCGCGCCGTTCCTGCGATACCTCTGCCGGCAAAAAACCGTCCGCCATTCCTGCGAACTCGACCCCAAGCAGCACTGCACAGAGAATCCCTCCCCCCGGTGGAAACAGGGCACGATGAGAGTGTGCCAACCCCACTGCCGGCGCTCTTAACAAGCGTCGATTTCAGAGATGATGCACAAAACCTGAGAGCACTGCCCTCGGAGGTCCCGCGATGACCACTATGCGAAACGCATCCACCACATTCTCCAAGCACGACGAGCTGCTCACAGAAATCCAAGACCGCGTGCTATGGCTTGCGATGCAGATGGTGCATCACGCCAACAGGATTCGCATTTCACCCAAAAACTTCCATGTCGGCGGACACCAACCCTCTAGCGCATCGGTCGCTACAATTATGACCGCTCTGTATTTCGACTATATGCGACCCGGCGACCGCATCTCGGTCAAGCCACACTCATCGCCCATCTACCACGCCATCCAGTACCTGCTAGGCAACCTAGATCGTAAATACCTCACAGACTTCCGATCTTTACACGGGCTGCAGGCATACCCGAGCCAAACCAAAGACCCCGACAATGTGCACTTCTCCACAGGCTCGGTGGGGATAGGGCCTGTCGCCCCAAACTTCGCCGCACTGACCGATGAGTATCTGCGGACGCACTTCCCCGACTTCGAGCACGCCACAAATGGCAATCCGCACCGCTACATCAGCGTAGTCGGAGATGCAGAGCTTGACGAAGGTTCTATCTGGGAAGCCGTCTGTGAGCCTCAAATGGCAGACATAAACGACATCCTTTGGGTCGTCGACCTCAACCGCCAGAGCCTAGACCGCATCATCCCGGGCATCCGTGTCCGCTCGTGGCGCGACATGTTCGCCGCCAATAATTGGAACATCATAGACGCCAAGTACGGACAGCTCCTGCAAGACGCCTTCGCACAGCCCAACGGCGACCTGCTGCAAGGCTGCATCGACGAGATGTCCAACCAGCTCTATCAGCGGCTGCTGCGCGTATCGCCCGCCCTGCTTAAAGAGTGGCTGCCAAACACCAGCCGATACCCGCAAGACCTGAAGCGCTTCATCAGCCGCTGGGACGACGATGACTTCCACACCCTCTTCAGCAGCCTCGGCGGACACGATTTCAGCGTCCTGCGAAACGCCTTCAAACAGGCAGATGCGCAGAGCGGCCCTACAGTCGTCTTCGCATACACATTCAAGGGCTGGCGGATCCCGTCTGTGGGAGATCCACACAATCATTCCAACCTTATGTCCATAAACCAGATGGAAGAACTGCGGCGGAGCATGAATATCCCCGAGGACGGCGTATGGGACGGCTTGCCGCCGACCTCGCCTGCGGGGCGCCTCTGCGCCGTAACAGGCGCGAACCTCGTCAGCGAAACGCCAACACCCACAGCAGCAACGCCCCCGCTGCCAGTCAACCTTGACCATAAATACGAAGGCGAAACATCCCCGATGCAAGTGTACGGCCTTGTGCTCACCGACCTCGCGCGCAACGCCCCAGAAATCGCCGAGCGCATCGTAACCGTAAGCCCGGATGTGGCAAGCTCGACAGGGCTTACAGGATGGATAAACAGGACGGGCATTTGGGGGCGCAGCAGCCCCGAATCCCTGCCCGATGAGCGCGTCGTCCGCGCCCTGAGCTGGGTGGAATCGGCAAAGGGACAGCATATAGAACTTGGCATATCCGAGACCAACCTGTTCATGATGCTCGGTCAGCTAGGGCAATCATACGAGGCGCAGGGCGAGTTGCTGTTTCCCATCGGCACGGTCTATGACCCATTCGTGCGGCGCGGCTTGGACGCCCTCACCTACGGTGTCTATTCGGGCGCAAAGTTCATCCTAGTCGGCACGCCATCCGGCATCAGCCTCGCATCTGAGGGAGGCGCGCACCAGTCCCTGCTCACGCCCTCCATCGGCGCGGAGATGCCAGATCTCGCCTTCTACGAACCTTGCTTCGGAAAAGAGATCGAATGGATAATGCTAGATGCGCTCGAGCAGATACGCCAGCGCAAGCGCTCAACCTATCTGCGCCTCACCGGCAAGCACATCGACCAGTCGCTGTTCACGCTGCCGTCGGATCCCGCTGAACGCGAGCGCCTGCGCCGCCAAACGCTGCAAGGCGCATACCGCTTCGTCAGCCGCCGCAACGAACCCGATTACCGCCCCGGCGACAATGTAACGCACATCCTAGCCTGCGGCGCTATGATACCCGAAGCGCTAGAGGCAAGCGAATTGCTGCTGAAAGAGGGCATCTATGCCAATGTCATCAACTTGACCGGGCCAGGGCCGCTGTACATGCGCTTCCAAGATCTCACCCGTGCGGCGCTTCGCGGCGACCCCACCGAGCGGTTCATGGGGGACATCATCGCACCCGACGAACGCAGCGTCCCTGTCGTAACCCTGGTCGACGCTCACCCGCACTCATTGGCGTGGCTCGGCGGTGCGCTCGGCGTACCCGTAGTCCCGCTCGGTGTCAGCGAATTCGGACAGTCCGGCAGCCGAGACGAACTCTACCACGAATACGGCATAGATGTGGAAAGCATCATCGCCGCCTGCTTCGCAGCCTTGGAAGCCTGACCGCACGCCGTAGACCATGCTATGATGACCACACACCATGCGCCAAAATCATCGGGGTTGGCGCAGACATTTACTCACGATACGACGGCTCGCTCGCCATCGTTATGGACTGACACGAACGCAAAGACATGGCAATGCACGACACCACATCCCCTTGCTGTACCGCCGCTCGGACGCCTGCGAGCGCACCCGCTCGCCGCCGCCGCAGTTCCCAGCCTTCTACGCGCGGGAACACTGCGGACACGAACACGAGTGGCATGGTGCTGCTGGGCGGAGGCAAGTTCCTGATGGGAACGGACGACACTGACGGCTTCCCAGCAGACGGCGAGGGGCCTGTGCGCCAAGTAACGCTAAACCCATTCTACATGGATGCCTACGCCGTTACGAACAAGCAGTTCGAGCGGTTCGCCAGAGCAACCAGATACAAGACCGACGCAGAGCGGTTCGGCTGGTCTTTCGTGTTCCACATGTTCGTGCGGGGGAAGGCGCGCAGCAGGGCAAAGCAAGCCGCCGCCGAAGCCCCGTGGTGGTGGGTGGTCGAGGGCGCACACTGGCGCAGACCCGAAGGCCCAGGCTCCAACCTGAAACGCCGCTGGAACCATCCCGTTACGCACATATCTTGGAACGATGCGGCGGCGTACTGCGCTTGGGCGGGCAAGCGGCTGCCCACCGAAGCAGAATGGGAGTTTGCGGCGCGCGGCGGCTTGGTCCAGAAGCGATACGCATGGGGCGAAGAGCTTACCCCCGGGGGCGAACATCTCTGCAACATATGGCAGGGCGAGTTCCCCAACACCAACAGCGCCGAAGACGGCTACAAGTCCACTGCGCCCGTGGACGCCTACAAGCCCAACGGCTATGGGCTTTACAACATGGCGGGCAATGTGTGGGAATGGACGGCGGACTGGTTCGGAGTGAATCACTTCGTCGGGCTTGAAAACACAACGGCGGCGCTGCAAAATCCGTCAGGCCCGCCGCACGGCAGCGCCAAGACCATCCGGGGCGGCTCGTACCTGTGCCACGACTCCTACTGCAACCGCTACCGCGTTGCGGCACGCACCGCAAACACCCAAGACAGCTCGACAGGCAACTTGGGGTTCAGGTGTGCGCTAGACGGAGCGTAGGCATCACAGCGGGTTATATAGCCTACTCGAGCGTCGCCACGCTGAATATCACATGGAACGGCATGCAGTATATGACCACGCTGCCATAGTCGGCGGGGTTGGCATCGTCGGGCAGGAAGTAGTTCTGGTTGCCCATATTGCCCTTGAGCGAACCGAGGCCGATGTAGCCATCGATGTCACTGCGGCTCTGCGGGTTGGCGTGCGGCACAAGCAGCACATGCAGGTCTGGCCCGTTCGTAACCTTGAAGTCTGACAGACGCAACAGGGGTTCGCCATCTGCCGCTTGGTATATGGTCGCCTGACCGCTGCCCTTGTGGAAGCTATCGGCGTCGCGGAAGCTGCCGGACTTCAGTTCCATCACCGATGCATCCATCTGCGTGGAATCTCCGGGCATCGCCATCTCTGCCGGCACATCCTCATCGCTCATCGTATCGGGTGCGTTTGCCGCCTCCATCATCGCCTGCTCCGCCTCCGCCATCGTCATGTTGGCAGGAACCACGGCTGCGGATGCGAGCGGGAATTCCTCATCAACCGTAGTGCTGATAAACAGCGGCGACAACAGCCACCACGCAAACACAAGCGCCGGAATGCCGACGACTATGATGGCGGCGATAATGATACGTTTGCGTGTGAACATCTTTTGCCCTCACATGCCCGACTTGTCGGATTGGGTAATCGGCGGTCTTGCCAAGATTTGCGGCGGCGTGCGTCAGACTTTAGAGTGCTTTGGTGTAGCAATCTGCGAGCCATCCGACAGCGTTTCTACGGAGAAATCGCCGAACAAGAGCGGCGCCTCTTCCCGAAGTATCTCCAGCACCATTATGGCGAGGCGGCGTATCTCACGGTCGGCGTAGGGGCTTGCGCGCATCTCGATGAAGTGCCGCCACGCCCGCACATTGGCGGTAACGAAAATCTTGGTTTCGGTGGCGTTTGGCAGCACAGAGCGCGCCGCCTGTCGGATTGCCTTGCGCCTGTCGGTGGCAGATTCGAACGCGCTGCGCGGGACGGAAGCTTCGAGCGCCTGCACGAGGGCATCGTAGCTGCGGGCGGCGTTTGCCAGCGCATCTGCCAATATCGCAGACGGAGTATCGCCGCCGGTCATGTCATCGCCAGCGTCCACTGCGTCGGCGATGATGGGGGGCAGCACGAAAGCGCTGTCGGACTCGTCCACATAGCGCTGACTGCGCTGGCTGAATGCGAACCCAGCGCGATGCCTCACAAGTTCGTGCGTCAGCGAGCGCGACACCCCGCTGAACGCAAAGCCGTAGTTGATGTGCTCAAACACGCTGCCATCTTTGGAGGCAAGCAGGTTGTTGATGAAATCCGCAATATCGCGCCTGCCGCGCCCGTAGCTCATGTAGCAGAGGCGAGCAGAGATTTCGGCGATGGCAGCGGACTCATCGTCGCCGGCGCGGATGCTGTCCGGTACGCCGGGAACGCCCTCGTCCGACAAGAACGCCGCCAGCTGCCCCCAATCCACAGACGGCTTGGTAACGAGATAGACCTTCGGCTTCGTGATGGGGCTGTTTGTAACAGGTTCGGCGATGAGAACGGTCATAGTGGCATGCCCTTTGAACACATTATTAAACAAAATGCATGCAAATAATAGGGAGTTCACCAAAATCCGTTGAAGGTTAATAGCGGTTAGTTTTCTAAACCTTTATTAGCCCGGACAATCCCATCACCAAGACGGAATCGCCGACCGTTTAAGTTCGTGCCTGCCTTAATGTGTCGTCAATCGTCCCGTCGAACGAAGTGTCCCTACACTATCAGACTCAGCGGGTTTTCTAGCAGGCGTTTCACTTCGATGAGGAACTGAGCGCCCTCTGCGCCGTCCACAACGCGATGGTCGGCTGATATGGTGGCGTTCATTATTTGGCGCACAACAATTTCGTCATCGCGCACCACAGGCTTCTTGGCGACGGTGCCGACGGCGATGATGGCAGATTGTGGCGGCTGTATGATGGCGACGAATGTGCTGACATCGAACATCCCGAGGTTGCTGATGCCGAATGTGCCGCCCGTGTACTCGTCGGGTCGCAGTGTGCTGTTCTGTGCGCGGTCGGCGAGGTCTTTGCTTGCGAGCGCTATCTCTTTGAGAGACATCTGCTCGCAGCCCATTATGGCGGGCATCAGCAGTCCGCCATCGACCGCCATTGCAACGCCGATGTTGACGGCATCGTTGTGGCGCAGCGTATCGCCGTCTAGGAACGCATTGAACTTGGGGTGGGTTTTCAGCGCATCGGCGCACGCCTTGATGATGAGGTCGTTGACGGTAATGCGCACACCTTCGCCCGCAAGCGCAGCGTTGATTTGCTGTCGCAGCGCCATCGCCTCCGTCATATCCACCTCAGAGGTTACATAGAAGTGCGGCTTTTCGGTCTTGCTGCGCAGGGTAACGCGGGCAATTTGCTGCCGCATCCGCGAGAGTTTCGCCCCGTCGTCAGCAGCAACCACAGGTGCGGGTTCAGGCTCAGGTTCGGCTTCCACATCAGCAGCCGCAGCGACAGGCACATCAGCCGCTTCCATATCAGAAACCGCCGGTGCAGGCTCTGGCTCTACAACAGCAACCGGCTCGGGTTCGACAGGCGTTTCCATCTCAGCGACAGGCTCGACGGCGGGTTCTTCTGTTGCGGCGACAGGCTCGGGTTCTATGTCAGCGACAGGCTCTGGTTCGACAGGCGCTTCAATATCAGCGACCGGCTCTGCGGCAGGTTCTTCTGCGGCGGCGATAGGCTCGGGTTCTATGACGGGTGCGGGCACTTCGTCGACATCTGCCGCCTGCTCGATGGCGGCGACGAATGAGAGCACATCGTCGCGCGTGATGCGCCCGCCGGGGCCTGTGCCCTGCACATCGGCGATGTTGATGCCACGCTCATCGGCGATGCGGCGCGCTACGGGAGATGCGCGCAGGGGCCTCCGGACGGGTTCGCTCGGCTCATATACCGGCTCGGGAGCGGGCGGAACATCGTCTAGGGCAAAGCCTTCGTCAACCGCAGGCATGGATATGGCGGCAGGGATGGACGGTGCTTCAACCGGCGGGGCTTCTTCTTCCACTGCGACATCGGCAAGTGAATTTACGGCTTCATCACCGATGAGCGCGATGGGTTCGCCCACAGGCACAGTGTTGCCAGCAGACACGAGGATGTTTTGCAGCACACCGGCGGCGTATGACTCGAACTCCACAACCGCCTTGTCCGTCTCTATTTCGGCGATGGGTTCGCCGTTTTCAATCGTATCGCCCTCAGATTTGAGCCACCTCAGGATCGTCCCTTCCTGCATGTCATAGCCCATCTGCGGCATCGTCAGTTCGGTAGTCAAGCGGATACCCCCGTTGTCATCAGCGAAGTAGGTTATTGTGCGAAACATATTTGGGATAGTTTCAAATTACTGCAATTTCAATTCGCAAGGCGTTCCCGCTGCAAGGCGTGGTCGGGTTTATATAACGGCGCTTTACCGCAATATGGAACGCCGCTTGCTGCTCAATTCAGACGCCAAACCCTGCGTCGGCGAGCTTGGCTACACGCCAAAGTTGTACTCTATCGCCTTGACGACCTTTGCTGCGCTGGGTATGGTGGCGGCTTCCAGCGCGCCATTGTACGGCGCTGGGACATCCAGCCCACCGATGCGGATTACGGGGCCGTCCAAGTCATCAAACACCTCTTCTTGAATGGTGCTGGCGATTTCGCCACTGAAGCCGCCCGTCTTCCATGTCTCTTCTACTACAACGAGGCGATTGGTCTTCCGCACCGACTGCAGGATAGTGTCCTTGTCCCAGGGGCGCAGCGTGCGGAGATCTATGACTTCGGCATGCGCTCCCCTGTCTGCAAGCATATCGGCGGCTTGCAGGGCGATGTGGGTCATCCGAGAGTATGCCGCAATGGTAACATCGCCGCCGGCACGCTTGATGTCCGCCTGCCCGAACGGGATTTCGTACCAGTCGTCCGGCACATCGCCGCGCATGCCGTAGAGCAGCGAGTGTTCGGCGAACAATATCGGGTTTTGGTCCTTCATCGCCGTGCGAAACAGACCGATTGCGTCGTAAGGCGTTGCGGGGACAACGACCTTCATGCCGGGCACCGACGCATACCAGTTCTCAAAGCTTTGGGAGTGCGTGGCGGCAAGCTGCCCGCCGCCGCCTGTAACGGTTCGGATGATGAGGGGCACGCTAAACTGGCCGTCGGACATGTAGCGCAGCTTGGCGGCATGGTTGACTATCTGGTCTATGGCAACGAGGCTGAAGTTGATGGTCATCAGCTCCACGATGGGGCGCAGCCCAGCAAGCGCCGCACCCACTCCCGAGCCTACAATTACCGATTCGGATATGGGCGTGTCCATAATGCGTTCGTGCCCAAACTCGTCGAGAAAGCCGCGCGTTACAGCGTAAGCGCCGCCATATGCGCCGATGTCCTCGCCCATTATGAACACACGGTCATCCTCGAGCGCCTCGCGCAACGCTTTAGACATGGCGTCTCTGAGGTTCATCTCAGCCATAATATGCTCCAAACTTATGCGTACACATTCGTGTCGAGGGCGCTCATATCGGGCGCGGGGCTGCTTTCAGCATACGCCACCGCTTCCTCAACCTGCGCTGCCACCTCAGCGTCTATGCCCTTGATCGTCCCTGCATCGGCTATCTTGAATTGCAATATGAACTTTCTCAGGCTGTCTATAGGGTCTTTGATGCCAAGTTCAGCGGCTTCGTTGCGCTCGCGATACATTGTAGGATCTGCCATCGAGTGGCCGCGATAGCGGTAACACATCGCCTCTACAAAGCGCGGCCCGCCTGTACTGCGAATGGACGCCACCGTCTCTGATATGCACTCATTGACGCCCAGCACATCCATGCCGTCAATCATCATCGCAGGGATATTGTAGGAGCTTGCGATGTTGTGAATATGCCTGCCGCCGGAGTGCGTGCGGTCCACATGCGTCCCCATACCGTATAGGTTGTTTTCCAGTAGGAACAGGACGGGGAGCTTCCATATGGATGCGAGGTTGAGGGTCTCGTGGAACTCGCCTTGGTTGACAGCGCCGTCGCCGAATATGCAGACGGTAATGCGATCCTCGCGCTTATACTTGCTCGCCAACGCAAGCCCCGCGGCGATGGGCATCTGTCCACCGACGATGGCGTGACCACCCATGAAGTTCTTCTCGTAGTCGAACAGGTGCATAGAGCCGCCCTTGCCGCTGCTGCTGCCTGTGGCTTTGCCGCACAGCTCTGCCATTGCAACCTTGATGTCCATGCCCTTTGCGATGGCGTGTCCGTGGTCGCGGTAGTGCCCAATAACATAGTCCTGCGGCTCAAGTGCCGCCATTGTGCCCACCGCTATGGCTTCTTCGCCGATGTACAGATGTAGGAAGCCGCCTATCTTTCCCTGCATATACAGCCGCCCACACGCCTCCTCGAATCGCCTGATTAGCAGCATCTGCCGATAGAACGCTATAAGCTGCGGCTTGTCTAGTATGGACTCCACTTTCGCAATGTACCTCTTACCCACTAGGGCTTGTCAACTAATCGCAACACTCGAACCGCCGCCCAGCAATGTGCCGTTATCCGAAAATCTTCTTTCCCTTATAGATGGATAGATTGTCCCATTGACCAATTTCTAGATATGAATCGCCTGCCCATCCGCCGCGAGCGCCGCCTCTTTGAGGGTTTCGGATATGGTCGGGTGCGGATGCACCAGCCAGCCAAGTTCGGTGGTCGTGCCCTCTAGCAGGCGGGATAGCCCCACCTCACCCAGCAGCTCAGTCGCCTCAGTACCGATCAGGTGTGCGCCAAGCACCTCGCCTATCTCTTCGTCCACCACCAGCTTGACCAAGCCCTCCGGCTCGCCCATCGCCAGCGCCTTACCGCTTGCGGACAGTGGGAACTTGCCGATACGAACGGCATAGCCTGCGTCGCGCGCCTGCCGCTCGGTCAGCCCAAAGCTGGCAATCTGTGGGCGGCAGTATGTCGCGCGCGGCATCAGCGAGTAGTCCAGCGGCAGCGGGTTCAGCCCCGCCATCGCCTCCACGGCGGTTACACCCTGCGCCGACGCCACATGCGCCAACGGAAGCTCGCCCGTAACATCGCCGATAGCATAGATGCCGGGCACATTGGTACGCATTTGTTCGTCCACGGGGATGAAGCCGCGCTCCGTCCGCACACCGACTTCTTCCAGCCCGATGCCGTCCGTGTTGCCCTGCACGCCGACGGCGACCAGCACCTTTTCGCACTCAATGACGCCCTCAATGCCGTCGGCGTCGGTTACGGTTACGGTGGCTTCGCCGTCCATTGCGGTTACTCTGCCCACTGATGCGCCGGTCATATAGTCGATGCCGCGCCGACGGAATGAGCGTTCCAACTCCGCGCTAATCTCTTCGTCCTCGAGCGGGACGAGTCGGGGCAGCAGCTCCACAATCGTAACCTCTGCGCCGTAGGAATGATAGATGTCGGCGAACTCCACGCCAATAGCGCCGCCGCCCACGATGACCACATTCTCCGGGACATCGCTCATCACGATGGCTTCGCGTGAAGTGAGAACGGTATCGCCATCCACAGGTATGTTGGGGATGCGGCGGGAGCGCGCGCCAGTGGCAAGGATAATCCTATCCGCTGTGAACATTGCCCCTTCGCCGTTGCTGCCGGCGACCGATACGGTGTTGCGCGACGACAGCGATGCCCTGCCTGCGATGTGCTTGACGCCGTGCTTGTTCAGCAGAAAGCCCACTCCGCCGGTGAGACGGCGCACCACGCTACGGCTGCGCTCAACCGCCTTGCCGTAGTCGTAGCGCAAGTTGTCCATACTGATGCCGAATTCGTCGGCGCGCTTCACTAGTTCCAGCACTTCGGCGTTCCGAAGCAGCACTTTGCTGGGAATGCACCCCCAGTTGAGACATACCCCGCCGAGGTTGTCGTCTTCAACGATTGCCACGCTCATACCTAGCTGGGCAGCGCGAATGGCAGCGACATATCCACCCGGCCCCGCGCCTATAATTGCAACATCATAATCCGCCAAACGAACACTCCTCATAATAGCGAGCCAGCGCACACTTACAGCGCAGCGGCATGCATTCAGGTTTCAACAACTTCCTATTCTACACTATCAGCACATTAGCACAAAATCCAAAATCAGGCGTTTACTTGCATAGCACGCCAGTCCACTGGTACAAAAGGCGTTTAGGAAGCGCACAAAGTCTATCAACCCATTCGGATTACAGGTTCGTTCGTGCGGCGATGAATTGCGAATGCGTGAGAAATGGCGATAATAGACAGGGCACACCGACATATATATGGGGCAGCATTTTCATATGAAACACACTTTGAAACACGAACAGGCGGCGCGCCTGACCCTCATCTTCGACCGAATGCGTGCGCGCTACGGAGCGCAGCGCTGGTGGCCCGCGGACAGCCCGTTCGAGGTGATGGTGGGCGCAGTGCTGACACAAGGCACGGCTTGGACGAATGTGGAACGGGCGATCGCCAATCTGCGCGAGGCAGATGCGCTGTCCCCGCCTGTAATCCGCAGCCTAGAGCCTGCGGCGCTGTCTGCGCTGATACGCCCCGCTGGCTTCCACAACGCCAAGACGCTCAAGCTAAAGGCGCTGGCAGACTTCATCGGCGCAGAGTTCGGGGACGACATCGCCGCAATGCGCGCCTGCGACACGGATGCGCTGCGCAGCGCGCTGCTCGGCGTATACGGGATCGGCGAGGAGACGGCAGACGCCATCCTGCTGTATGCGCTGGACAAGCCCGCCTTTGTCATAGACGCCTACACACGCAGGCTGCTGGATCGGTTGGGCTGTGTCCCGGTCGATAGCCCCATTAAAGCGCCGTATGTGCGTTTGCGCCGCATGTTCACCGAACGGCTGCCCTGCGACACGGCGATGTTCGCCGAGTATCACGCCCTGATTGTACAGCACTGCAAGGCAGCGTGCCGCAAGACCCCGCTGTGCGATGGGTGCTGCCTGCGGGATGTGTGCGCCATAGGACGATGCAGCTAGGCTTGGCAGGATTGGCGCTTGCACATCGCCGCACCGTGGGCAAAGTGCCTAGACGCCCTTGAACCAGTCGGTGAACTGAGCCGCCGTTGCCTCGTCGCCGCTGAGTGTCATGCGCCTGCGCCGCACCTCGCGCCGCAGATTCAGCCGCCCGAAGCAGAACAGGATGTAGGCGCTCTTGTCGCAGCCGAACACCACATCAGCCGCATCGTCCGGCTCGCCTTCGTAGTGCGTAAGACGGAAGTCGTCGCCGCTCACCACGATGTTGTAGCCACCCGGGGTGTCCGTCAGCGCAAAGCGGTATCGCAGCGGCGTTTGCAGCGGCTCACTTTTCTGAAAGCCGGTTCGCAGCCAGCGCCACACGAAGTTCATCATGAACGGGATGGCAGTTTCACTGATTTTCGCCGACCTGTCCATCGGATAGCGTATGTCCCACGAATGGATGGCAAGCTCGGATGCGCGGATGTCTATGAGTCTGTCCACGCTGATGACGAAGTAAGGATGCCATGTGGGAAGCGGGTAGTGCTCAGGTTCGAGCGACATCAGCAGCGTGTTGAACCGCTTGCAGCTTGCGTTGAAGTCATAGAACAGGTCTTCGTGGATGGCGTTGCGCGTATCCACAAGCCTATCCAAGCCCTCTTGCGGCGAACTCGGGCGCGACCAGCCCATCGGCGGTGCGGTTATGCCGCGCTTTGCGTTGGTGATGCTCAGCCCAAACACATTTGCGCCAAGTATCAGATGGGTGATGACATCGGCAATCTTCCAGCCCTCGCACGCACTGGCGTACACATCCGGATCGCGCCATATGTCATCCGGCAGCGCATACAGATGGGCGGCAAGTTCGTTGGACAGCCGCCGCACTAGTTGAATGCGCTCCTGCACCTGCTTCGTATCGCTCATAGCGCCCTCCTGATGTGTGCGGCTATCTCATGCTCGGCTTCTATGTCGACCAGCGCGCGCTCCGCGGCGTCCGGCGGGGCGTTTTCCAGCGGGGCAATGTGCGGCGGGCCGTCTCCCCAACCGCCCTGCCTGCGGCGCGGCACCACATGCATGTGAAAATGCGGCACTTCCTGCAGGCTCGCCGTCCCGTTATTCTGATACAGAGTGATGCCGTCGGGGGAGTACGCAGCTACAAGTGCAGCGGCTGCACGGCGGGTGGCTATCATCACCGCCGCCGCCTCATCGTCCGTCAGATGCAACAGCGTCGGGGCGTGTCGCCTCGGGATGACCATCACCTGCCCCGTCTCAAACTGCCGGTGGTTCACGATGGTGAGCGTCTGCAGCGTCTCTTCTACCACGCCCTTATCCACGCGCCCCGTCAGCATCTCGCAGAAGACGCACACCGGCGGGTCTGGCATGGGGAAGGGATTTTCCATATAGCCTTAACCTTGCGTAAGGGCGAAAAGATGCTTATCAGAGTTGCGCTAATCGGCTGCCTGCCGTCAGAGATATTGCAAAGTGCTCCGTCAACAACATCCCGATTAAGCCTCGCAGCCTATATCCCCTTGTCAGCCAAGAATGCAGCCAAGTCCGCTGTGCGGCAGCTGTAGCCCCATTCGTTATCGTACCAGCCCACAACCTTGACCATGTTTTCGCCGATGGTCATCGTAGACAGACCATCTAGGATGCAGCTGTGCGGGTTCTTCACGATGTCGCTGCTCACAAGCGGCTCTTCGCTGTACTCCAGCACGCCGCTGAGCGAATTGGCGGCGGCGTTCTCATATGCGGCGTTCACCTCGTCCGTCGAAACGGGCTGTTCCAGCGTGGCGACGAAATCGGTTACCGAGCCGGTGGGCGTGGGAACGCGCATAGCCATCCCGTTCAGCTTACCGTTCAGCTCTGGCAGCACCAAGCCCACTGCACGCGCAGCGCCCGTTGAGGTGGGGATGATGTTCACGGCGGCAGCACGCGCGCGGCGCAAGTCCGAATGCACTTGGTCTAGGATTTTCTGGTCGTTAGTGTAAGAGTGGATGGTGGTCATAAGCCCCTGCTCCACGCCGAAGTTGTCGTGCAGCACCTTGACCATCGGGGCGATGCAGTTCGTGGTGCAGGATGCGTTGGAGATGATGTTGTGCAGCTCAGGGTTGTAGCGCTCTTCGTTGACGCCAAGCACAAGGGTGATGTCTTCGTTGCTTGCGGGCGCTGATATGACGACCTTCTTCGCACCGCCCTCTATGTGCCCCGCCGCCTGTGCGGCATCGGTAAAGATGCCGGTGGATTCCACCACGATGTCTGCGCCGTAGTCTGCCCAAGGGAGGTCTGCCGGGTTGCGCTCAGACGCCACCTTGACGGAATGTCCGTCGACCACGATGCCGTCGGACACAGCCTTCACTTTGCCCGGATACACGCCGTAGTTGGAGTCGTACTTGAACAGGTGGGCGTTGGTCTTGGTGTCGGCGAGGTCATTGACGGCGACAACTTCTAGCTTGTCGGGATGGCGCTCCATAATCGCCCGCAGCACCTGCCTGCCGATGCGTCCAAACCCGTTGATGCCGATGCGAGTGGTCATATGCTCTGAAAATCTCCTTCGCTACGCCCTGACGATGGTTCACTGCTCCATAATTATAAGCCGTAATGCGCATCGGCTACAAACGATTATGCGATCAGCCGCTTCCGAACTTGACACAAAAGCAACAATCACAGCGGTTCGTTTCCCGCTGTGTAAGTAGCTGCGTAAACATTACGATGCACTGCTAACAACGATACGGCTATCTAGCCCATCGCCATCTCGCGGCGCATCTGTGCCAAGCCCATCGGCCCCATGTTCAAGGCGCGCGTGTGGAATCCCTTGAGGTCGAACGATGCGCCCATTCTGCGCTGTGCGTCCGCACGCGCAGACAGCCATTCGCGCTCCCCGACCTTGTACGAAATCGCCTGACCCGGTATCCCAAGATAGCGGTCTACTTCGCTCGCCGTAAAGTCCGGTGGAAAGTGGCTGCGCTCTCGGATGAACGCCAACCCAAGCTCGGGCGTCCACGCCTCGCCGGGGTGAAAATCGGCGTCTTGTGGTATGTCATAGCAAAGGTGCATGCCGATGTCGATGATGACGCGCACGCTCCGCAGCGTCTGCGCCCGCAGCATCCCCAGATAGTAGTCCGGGTTTTCCAGATAGCCGAGTTCCGCCATCAGCCGCTCGGCGTACAGCGCCCAGCCCTCGATGTAGCCGGATGTGCCGCCCATAGCGGTTTGGAAACGCGAAAGCTCGGCAGTGAGATACTTCGCCATCCCGCGCTCAAAGTGGTGCCCCGGAACGCCCTCGTGGTAAGCGATGGACGGCTCGCCCCACAGCGGAAAGCGTGTCCTGCCACCGGTGGGATACCATGTGCGCCCCGGACGGCTGAAGTCCTCAGAAGGCGAGGTGTAGTACATCGCGAGTGCACCGCCGGGCGGGGCTATCATCGCCTCTATGCGCTTGACCGGGTCAGGTATCTCGAAGTGCGTGCCGCTCAGTTCCGATATGGTGCGGTCTTGCAGGTCTTGCATCCAGCGTTGGAACGCGTCCACGCCCTCTATGCTGCGGGACGGGTCGGATTCCAGCAGCTGCTTGGCTGCCTCTACGCCCCCGCCGGGCAGGATGGCATCCGCCGTCTTTGCCATTTCGCTCTCCACCCATCGGAGCTGCTCCCAGCCCCATGCGTAGGTTTCAGCGAAATCGAGTGCGATGCCGTTGAAGGCGCGCGACGACAGGGCGTATCTCTCCTCGCCCACGCCGTCCCGGTCGGATGCAGACGGGGCATACTCATCAGACAGGAAGCGCCCCATATCCTCATAGGCAGCATTAGCGTCCCGAGCAGCTGACACAAGATCGCTGCGCAGCGCATCCGAACCGCCCGCATCGCGCGCGTCAGATGTGTCGAACGCATCCACCAACCCGCCGAAGAACGAGGCTGCGCCCGGCGTCTGCCCAGTCCACACCTGTGCTTGCAGCGCACACGCCTGCGCCTGACGCCGACTGCTAGTTACGGACTGCGCCAACCCAGCCTGCAGGCTCTTCCGATAGCCCGCAAGCCCCTGCGGCACAAGCGCCATCCGTGCTACGATGCTGCGCCAGTCGTCTTGCGTCTGACGAGGCATTAGGTCGAAGACCATGCGCATCGCTTGGAACGGGCTGCCCAGTATGCTCAACGCGCGCAGGTGTTCATTGGCGGCGTGAGCGTCTAGCGATGTTTGAAGATCATCCAGCATGGCGTCGCGTGCGATGCGGTCGCGCTCGTTCTCCATTGCGGCGGCGTCTAGTGCGGCAATGACGCTGCGCGCAAGCTCGGCGTTTGCGTCGGCGCCCTCGGGCGAGTAGTCGGACATTCTAGCGTCATGCCCTGCCACACCCATAGATGTGGCGCTCACCGGGTTCAGAGCAGCGTATCGCTCCACATAATCGTTGGCGATGTCATATATCTCGGTCATCTATTCGTCCTGATGCGTTGTGCGCCAATCTGAGTTGACATTAAGCTCCGCCGATACCGTCAGTGTCTCCACAGGAACGGAAAATTACACCCTAGCCTACAGCGATGGCCGGCGTGTGTGCCAATCAGTGGCTTGCTCATAGGCGTGAGCGACTTGCAGGGCAACGGCATCCTCGAATGGGCGCGCCGCAAGCTGTATCCCGATGGGCAGCCCGTCCGATGTGAACCCACAGGGCACGGATACGGTCGGGTTGCCGCAGATGTTGTGCGGGCGCGTCAGGCGCGGCATGAGGGCAAGCTTGGCTTCGGTCTTGCCTCCGACATCCACGGCGGTCTCACCGATAGGCGGCGCTGCCACTGCGGTTGTAGGCGCAAGCAGGATGTCATATTGGCGCATCTTGTCGGCGAATTGGCGGTTGAACTCGGTTCGCATCCGCTGCGCCTTGATGTAGCTCACCGCCGGCGTGAGCGCCCCATCCTCCAAGCGCGCCCGCACATCTGCGCCGAAATCCTCAGGCCGTTGGCGCAGGCTGTCCAAGTGAATCTCCGCCGCTTCGGTCAGCAGTATTGTCCCCGAAATCGTAATGGAGTCGTTCAGTGCCGGGAGCGAACATTCCTCTACGATTGCGCCCATATCGGCGAAGGTTTTCGCCGCTTGCTGCACTGCGGCGTTCACCTCATCATCAATCACATCGTAGAAGTAATCCTGCGGCATGCCGATGCGTATCCCGTCTATGGGCTTGCCCAGCATCCTGCCAAAGTCTTCGTTCGGGCGGTTAGCGGACGATGGGTCGCGCGCATCATAGCCGGCGATGGCGTTCATCACGATGGCGGCGTCGGACACCGAGCGCGTCATAGGGCCCACGGTGTCGAGGCTGTGCGCCAGCGGGAACACCCCCACGCGGCTGATCCTGCCGAATGTGGGCTTATGCCCCACTATGCCACAGAGCGAGGCCGGGATGCGCACCGAGCCGCCCGTGTCGCTGCCGAGCGCCGCCATGCACTGCCCAGACGCCACTGCCGACCCCGAGCCGCCGCTTGAGCCGCCGGTGATGCGGGTGATGTCCCAAGGGTTGTGCGCCGGGCCGTGATGCGGGTTCTCGCTCGTTGCGCCTAGCGCGAACTCATGCATCTGCAGCTTGCCCAGCAGGATTGCGCCCGCAGCGTTGAAGCGTTCCGTGACGGCAGCGTCATAGTCTGGCACAAAGTCGCCCATAATCTTGGAGCCGATGGTCGTGCGGACGCCCTTGGTGTAGTACAGGTCTTTCAGACCTATGGGGACGCCATGGAGTGCGCCGCGATAGCCCCCGGCAAGTATGTCCGCTTCTGCACGCTCGGCGGCTGCAGTTGCCTCGTCCGCCAACAGTGTAACGAACGAGTTCAGCCGTGCGTCCGTCCGGTCGATGCGCTCAATGTGGGCGCGCACCAGCTCTATCGGCGAAATCTCGCGCGCTGCCAGCAGTGCCGCCGCTTGCGTAATAGTCATATCCGTCAGTTCGGCAGTGGTCATAGTCGAAGCCCGCCTAGTGTCAGTTTTCAGTCGTCGGTTCTCAGTGGCAAGTCTATCAGCCTGTCAGTCTGTCAGCAAACGGACAACCCACAAAACTGCTAGACAGCCAAAAAAGAGAGCGGCAACCCCATCGGGCAGCCGCTCCCAAATCATCGCATCAGGCGTGTGAGCCTTGCGTGAGTTAGCGCAGAGGCGCAGCGTATATCTGCCCACCCTTAGGGCAGTTCGTGCAGCGGGCATCCGCCCACAGTGCATTGCGTCCGCCCTCGCGCGGCAGGTTGATGCCGGTGGGACCAAGGTTACGGGCATAGACTTCGCCGTAGTTGCCCACAGCCCTAAGCACGGTCTGTGCCACGGTCATGTCCAGCCCGAGCGACTCCTGGCCAAACGAGCCTTCGAAACCGAGCAGGCGGTCAACCTTCGTGTCGCCCGTCGCTGCGGAGGGGATGCTCCCTTGGCTGATCTCATAGGCTTCGCCATAGATGAGTATCGCCATGACGGTCTTGACCACATCGAACCACTGCTCGTCGCCGTGCGGCACTACCGGGCCCAACGGCTCTTCGGAGATTGTCTCAGGGAGAATCGTGTGGTCTGCCTTGTTCGAGAAGCTCTCGCTCAGGGCGGCGAGCTGCGAGCGGTCGTTGGTGAAGGCGTCGCACTGGCCCTGTTCGTAGGCTGCAACCACAGCGCCGGTGTCTTCAAATGTCAGCGGCTGTATCCCCAGCCCGTACTGCGTAGAGAAGTCTTGCAGGTTCTGCTCGGTGGTCGTGCCCTGCGTTACGCACACGGTTGCGCCGTTCAGCTCAAGCGCACTGGAAACGCCCAGCGAGTTCTTCACCATGAAGCCCTGCCCGTCGTAGAACATGGTCTGCGTATAGTTGCCCCACTGGGCATCGCGGGAGGTCGTCCATGTTACCGTTCGCACCAGCAGGTCAACTTCGCCGGACTGGATGGTTGGGCCACGCTCAGCAGCGGTAATCAGACGGATTTCGATGGCGTTGGGGTCGCCAAGCACTGCTGCTGCAACCGCACGGCAAAGGTCGATGTCGAACCCAACATTGTTGCCGGTCGCCTCATCGATGAAGCCGTAGCCGGGCACATCGTTACGGCTAGCGCAGATGAGATTGCCGCGCTCTTTCACGGTGTCTAGGCGGCTCGTGGTGGATGCCTCTTCCATCATCATCGCTTCGCCTTCGGCAGGCTCGGGCGCAGATGTATCCTGACAGGCTGCTGCCAACGCCATCAGCCCGGCAAGCACTGCCACGAACAGTATAGTCTTACGAATCGTCATGTAGCCAACATCTCCTTACATGCTTAACTTACTAGGGTCTGCACACAACGCCCTTAATCATATCACGCTGATAAGCCTGTCGTACACTAATATCAACGACATTCTTTCCACAAAAAAAGCCCTCTGGCAGTGACCTATTTTCCCACATCCTTGCGGGTGCAGTATCGTCGGCGCTGAGGTGTTTCACTGCCGTGTTCGGGATGGGAACGGGTGGGGCCACCTAGCCAAAACCACCAAAGGACTCATTGCAAAGAATTATAATTAGACCAGCAACCCCGTGTCAATGCATTTTCGCCGACAAAACTGTCTAGCCAGTCGCCCCAGCCCATCCGAAAGACCGTGTGGGCATTGAGGCTCGCATTGAGGTTTGGGGCGCTCCGCACCAAATAATTGCACTTGCCGCAACAGTCGCCCGCCTTCTATAATCCGCATATGCCACATACCTGTACAGAAAAACGCACGGAAATCGCAAGCCCAGCAGCGCACAAGATGACACGCACGCACGCGCACCTAGCAGTAGCCATAGACGGCCCCGCCGCATCCGGCAAGACCGCCGTCGGCACCGCTGTCGCCAAGCGCCTAGGCATCCGCTTTTTGGACACAGGCGCAATGTATCGTGCCGTCAGCTGGGCGGCGATACAGCACACCATAGACCCATGCCATGCTCACGCGCTTTCGCGCCTCGCATCATCTGCGGACATTCGCCTGCTGCCCAGCGAGAACGGCGACCGGCTGCTCTTCGACGGCGAGGACATCACCGACCGGCTGCGCCTGCCTGAGGTGGACGCCATCGTGTCCAAGGTGTCCGCAGTGTCGGGCGTCCGCACCGCCCTCGTAGCGCAGCAGCGCCGCATCGCCGCAGCTGCCCCCATCGTCATGGTCGGGCGCGACATCGGGAGCGTCGTCCTGCCTCATGCAGCTGTCAAGATATACCTCACCGCATCAGCCGAAACCCGCGCCCAAAGACGCTGTGCCGAACTCGCCCAGCCCATTGACGGGCAAGAAGACGCCGCCCAATGCATCTACGCCCAAACGCTCGCAGGCATTCGCCGTCGCGACCACATCGACAGCGCCCGCACCGACTCTCCCCTTCGCCCCGCAGACGACGCCACCCTAGTTCACACTGACGCCCTCAGCTTGGACGAAACGATAGCCAAAGCCCTCGCTATAATAGAGGATGCGACCTAGACGGGTTGCACAATGCGTGTTTCCACAGTATCGGGAAAGACAGGACGGCATATCTCTTGCGCAAGAAACCCGACAAGTTCCTAAACGACTGGCTCTACCACACCTGCGTGTTCCTCCAGCGGGTGGTGATGCGGTTGTTCGCCAACTGGAAGGTCAACGGCGTGGAGAATGTGCCGCCGATGGGGCCTCTCATCATCATCGCAAACCACCAAAGCAACTTCGACCCGCCGCTTCTTAGCGCCAGCCTACCCCGACGCATCTACTTCCTCGCCAAATCAGGCTTGTTCATGGGCTTCGGAGTGAGCTGGTTTCTTCGCTCATATGGCGCACATCCGGTTGACCGCGAGGGCGCTGACATCGCCGCATATCGCTGGGTGCTCAAGCAGCTCCGCGACGGCAAGCCCGTGGTTCTCTTCCCCGAGGGCATGCGCTCCCGCGGCGCAATGAGCCGCGCCAAGCCCGGCATCGCCCAAATCGCGCTCCAATCCCAAGCCACCATCTTGCCCGTCGGCATCGTGGGCACCGAAAGGCTCGGCACTTGGATGCGCGTCTTCAATCCCACCGGCAACATCACCGTCAACATCGGGCAAGTGTTCTCCATCCCGCCGATAGAGGGCAGACCCAGCCGCGCTCTGCTAGACTCGATAACTGATATGATAATGCAGCGCGTTGCAGTCCAAATCCCAGAGGAATACCGCGGCGTGTACGGCAGCCGCCCGGAGGGCGCACCGCCACAGGAGAACGAAAAATGTGCGGCATCATAGGCTACATCGGCGAAAAGCCCGCAGCCCCCATCCTGCTGGCAGGACTGACCAACTTGGAGTATCGCGGGTACGACAGCGCCGGCATCGCCGTGCTGAACCAAGACGGCACACCCCAGCTGTATAAGTCCGCCGGCAAGCTCTCGCGCCTCAAGCACATGCTCGGTAACGGCTTGCCCGAGGGCAGCAGCGGGCTGGGCCACACCCGCTGGGCGACACACGGCGGCCCCACGGACTTCAACGCACATCCGCACACCGACTGCAACGGAGATGTCATCGTCGTCCACAATGGCATCTTCGAGAACTACCTGAGCGTCAAGAGAGAACTCGCCGCAAGTGGACACATCTTCGACTCTCAGACCGACGCCGAGTGCATCCCCCATCTCATAGAGTCCTACATGCGCAGTGGCGCAGCGCTCGAAGACGCGGTGCGTTCGTCCGCAAGCCGAATGCGCGGCGCAAACGCCGTGGTTGTCCTGTCCCGCCGCGAACCCGACAAGATGATTGCGTTCAAAATCGGCAACGCCGGCGGCATCGTCATCGGCTATGGCGAAAGCGAAATGCTGCTCGCAAGCGACATCCCAGCGCTCCAACCCCACGCCGACCGCATCGCCCATCTAGATGTGGGCGAAATGGTAACCATCACTAACGGCGACGCCAAGTATGGCCGCATCGATGGCGAACCTGCCGCTTCAAAAACCCCGTCCCGAATGCCCCACGATGCCTACACCGCCGCCAAGGGCGAATACCGCCACTTCATGCTCAAAGAGATTCACGAACAGCCCGAAGCCGTCATAGACGCCCTGCGCGGCCGGGTGCGTCTAGACCCACCGTCCATTGCGCTGCCAGAACTTGACATCACCGACGCCCAAATACGCAGTTTCAACCGCGTGGTAACCCTAGGCATGGGGACGAGCCTTCACGCGGGCATGGTCGCTAGGATGTGGATGGAAGCTCTGCCCCGCATCGCAGCCGAAGCCGACAACTCGTCCGAGTTCCGCTACCGCAACCCGGTCATAGACGAGCGCACGCTGGTCATATCCATATCCCAATCCGGCGAAACCGCCGATACCCTCGCCGCAATGGACGAATCCAAACGGCGCGGCGTATCGCAAATCACGCTCTGCAACTATGAGGGCGCACAGACGACGCGCATCGCAGACGCCGTGCTGCCCATACGCGCCGGGCTGGAAATCGGCGTCGCCTCCACGAAAACATTCGTCTGCTCCCTCGTGGCGCTCTACATCCTCGCGGCACACATCGCCATCAGGCGCGGCGTAATCGGCGCACAACAGGTAGAGCGCATCGCAAACGAACTCGCCCAGCTGCCTTACATGCTGACATCTATGCTTGCCGACCAGTCGCAGTACGAGCATCTTGCCCGCGAGTACGCCCGCCACTCAGACTTTCTCTTCCTAGGCAGGGGCAGAAACTACCCCATGGCGATGGAAGGCGCACTCAAGCTCAAAGAGATAAGCTACATCCACGCCGAAGGCTACCCCGCCGGGGAGATGAAGCACGGGCCTATATCCCTCATAGACGAGCGGATGCCCGTTGTCGCCATCGCGCCACAGGATGACTTGTACGAGAAGATGCTCAGCGCTATCCACGAGGTCAAGGCGCGCGGTGGCAGCGTCATCGCTGTCGCCAACGAAGGCGATGAGCACATCGCACAGAGCGCAGACCATGTGATACGGATTCCCAAGGCGTCCGCCGACCTCACACCCATCCTGACCGCTATCCCCATGCAGCTCCTCGCATACCACATCGCCCTCCGACGCGGCTGCGATGTCGACCAACCCCGCAATCTCGCCAAGTCCGTTACCGTGGAATAAATTGCCCTCCGTGCCGGTACGCCGCCGCACTATATCCGTCTATCCGTCTGCGCGCGCCACATTGATGCTAGACAGCAGCCCTCACAACATCCCACGAAAATTGCAAAACCACGCCGACAGCCGCCGCAATGCACCTTGCGCCGCAGGCACGGCTGATGACACACTCACAAAAGCTGAACGACTGATTTCGGCTTGATTCCAACCGCCGTTGAGGTTCTGGTAATGACAGATGTTGATTTCTACACATGGGGGCGCTGAAGCAGCTGCCGCAAGGTGAAGGCGTCGCTTTCACAAGATGGCGTAGCGCTGAACGAGCGCGACTTCTTCAAGGACGGGTTCACGGAGCAGGAGCTGCGGGCGCTGCTCGGGGACACGCCGGTGGCGGATGTGTTCTCTTGGCGCAGCCCATCCGCAAGGAAACTCGGCGTGGACAAAGCCTCGACGCCCGACGATGAACTGATTCGCCTGATGGTCGGCGAGCCGCGCCTGATACGCCGCCCGCTCATTAGCGTTGGCGGACGGCTCATTGTGGGCGCAAACAAGCGCGCAATGAGCGCCCTAGCCGATGCACTAGGCTGATGACCCGCCCCGCAGCCGCATAACGCCAGCCTTCTGCACACCGCTGGAACGCGAGCGGCTGCCGCAGTTTCGGGTGCAGTGAATCTTCGCCATTCTCAGCAACGCCGCAAGCGCGAGGTTACGGCCGTACTGCGCGCTTCTCCCTGCGCACCAGCTTCTTGAGCATCGGTTGCGCCAGCTTCACGAATGTGCAGGCTAGGCGGCGCGTGTCGCGCGGATCTATCAGATCCACCACATCCCCTTGGTGGGCTGCACGGAACGGCGACCGCAGGCGAAGCAACCGCTGCTCTATCATCTCGCGGTGCGCCTCTGGGTCTGGCGCATTCTCGATTTCACGGCGATACGCTGCCGCAACCCCGCCCTCAATCGGGATGCCACCCCATTCTCCGGCAGGCCAGCCAAACCGCAAGTTCAGCCCATTGGGATGCCCGAGGCTGTGTGCTGCATCCGCCGCCACGCCGTACGCCTTGCGGATGTTGAACTCTATTTTGGGCACCTGCGCCTCCGCGCTGGCAATCAGAGCGCGCACGCCCCGCCGCATCGTGGCTATGCGCTCGGCGTGCGAACCGAGCATGAAGCCCGGCATGTCGAGGAAGATTACCACCGGCAGATTGAACGCATCACACAGGTCGACGAAGTGTGCGTACTTCTCAGCCGCCCAGCCGTCCATCGCGCCCGCAAGCCTCATCGGGTCGCTGCCTATGACGCCCACACTGTATCCATCCAACCGCGCAAACCCGGTGATGATCGAGCCAGCCCAGTGCCGCCGCATCTCGAAGAACTCGCCGTTGTCCACGACCAGCCTGATGAGCTTGCGGGGATCGTAGCCGCGCCGTCGGTTGGTTGGGACGATGTTCAACAGCTCATCTGGGCGGCGGTCGGGCGGGTCGCCTGTCTCCACGCGCGGCGCAACTTCGTCGGTGGTGTTCGGCAGATACGATATGAAGGTCTTTATCTGCTCGAAAGCGTCTTCTTCGGACTCGGCTTCGTTGTCCACCTGCCCGCTGTCGTGCACATGCATCCTGTAGCCACCGAGCTGCTCTTTGTCGAGCGTTTCGCCGATGGCGCGGCGCACGACAGGCGGCCCCGATGGGAATATCTGCGACTGCCCCTTGACCATCACAGTGAAATGCGACATGAGCGCAAACGCCGCCGGCGCACCCGCAACCGACCCCATCACACCCGCCGCAACCGGCACCCGCCGCATCAGCTCCACGCCCTTCCACCACAGATCGCCGCCGGGCAGCCCCATATGACCCGCCGCCTCATCCGCCTTGGCGCTGTGCCCCACACCCTCAACAAGCTGGATGTACGGGATGCCGTACTGTATCGCCAGCGGCTGGGTGAACTGGCGGGAGTGCTTGCGAACATTGTGCGGGCTGCCGCCGGATATGGTGAAGTCGTCGCCGCCGATTGCCACGGGACGCCCGTCTATCTCCGCCAGCCCCATCACATACGCACCGGGCGTAAACTCCGTCAGGTTGCCATTCTCATCATACTCAGTCGCACCCACCATAGGGCCTGCTTCGATGAAGCTGCCGGCATCCACCATCCTGCTGATGCGCTCTCGCACGGTATAGCGCCCGCCTCGATGTTGGCGCTCTATGCGCTCAGGCCCACCGAGTTCCCCCGCAAGCCCGCGGATGTATTTCATATCTTCGATGGCGTGTTCCCAAGGCATACCGGGCTTCCAAGTCTCCCGCTTCTTGTCAATTGGCATCTTCCGTTCCCTCCGAATCCTTCCAAGTCCGACTTGTGAGTTCAGACTATCCGCCCGCGCCATTCCCAGTCTGTCCAGCCATTCCCTCGCACTAGCGCACTATGTTACTCAGCAACTCGGTATCGTATCGCCCTGCCACGAAATCTGGGTGCGCCAGCGCCGTCAGCAGCAGCGGGATGTTCGTGTCCACGCCCACAATGTCGGTCAGAGCGAGCCCATCAGCCATCAGCCGTATGGCATGGGGGCGTGTTTCGCCCCAAGCGATGATCTTCGCCAGCATCGGGTCGAAGTACGGCGTAACCGTATCACCCCGACGATACCCGCTGTCTATACGCAGCCCTTCGAGCGTAGGCAGCGTAAATGTGTTCAATGTCCCCGGCGAGGGGATGAAGGTCTGCGGGTGTTCGGCGTATATCCTGCACTCTATCGCATGGCCGCGCGTCGGTGTATCCGCATCGAGCGATAGGGGCATTCCCGCGGCGGCGCGTAGCTGCTGTTCCACGATGTCCACGCCCGTTATCGCCTCTGTAACCGGATGCTCCACCTGCAGGCGCGTGTTCGCTTCCAAGAAGTAGGCATCGCCATCATTGTCGACGATGTACTCGAATGTGCCTGCGCCCGTGTAGTTCGTGGCGTGTGCGGCGTCAACAGACATCTGCGTCAGCCGTCGCCGCATATCGGGCGTAATGCTTGGCGACGGCGCTTCCTCTATGACCTTCTGATAGCGCCGCTGCGCCGAACACTCGCGCTCCCACATGTGTCGCACATTGCCGTGCGTATCGGCTATCACCTGTACCTCTATGTGGCGGGCGTGTGGCAGGTACTTTTCAAGATACACTTCTGCGCTACCGAATGCGCGCGATGCGGACGATCTCGCCCGCCGCACTGCCCTTTCGAGGCGCGCCTCGCTCTGTACTATTTGCATCCCAATGCCACCGCCGCCATCTTTCGCCTTGACCAGCAGCGGGAAGCCCACCTGATTAGCAGCGTCCGCGAAGGCTGATGGGGAATTGCCATCGAGCCATGCGCCGGGCAGTATGGGCACGCCCAGAGACGCCATCTTATCACGCGCCATCCACTTGTCCGCCATCAGACGAGCCACATTAGGCTGCGGCCCCACGAACGCAATGCCGTGCGAAGCGCACTGCTCGGCAAGCGTGGTGGATTCGGACAGGAAGCCGTAGCCCGGATGAATGGCATCAGCGCCGCACTGCTGTGCGATACTCACAATGGCTGCGGCGTCCAAGTACGATGCGGCGGGAGTGGCACGCTCCGGCAGGATGTGCGCAGCATCCGCAAGCTCGGCGTGCAACGGGCTGCCCTCAGCCGCCGAATACACCGCCGCCGTGCGGATGCCCAGCCTCTCGCAGGTGCGGATAATGCGGCAGGCGATTTCACCGCGGTTTGCAATCAGCAAACTCTTAAACATCGCCACCACTCACGATACCGTCAGCGTCAACAACGCATCGTCCTGCGAGACTTGCTGATTCGGACGGCAGAGTATCTCTTTCACCTCGCCGTTGTAATCCGACAGAATTTCGTTTTCCATCTTCATGGACTCGATGACCACAAGCAGGTCGCCTGCACTCACATCTTCGCCGACAGACACCACTATTTCCACGATTACGCCCGTTATCGGGGACTCAACTGCTATCTCTTCCAAGTCGCCTTGCCACCTCTTGTGTTGCTATTGGGTCAGTGAACAAACATCGCCTGCAATCATACTTGATTGCGCCACTAATGTAACCAAATCCACACACATCTCTATTGCGAAAAGGGAAAGTGTGCGAAAGAAGGTGCGCACAGCCAAAGGCATCCTAAATGCATCGATGCGATGCTAGACGCAGTTAGACGATGTCAGGTCAGCGCATCCCTAATCATTATCATTCCGCCCCAGCAGCGTCCTCAGGATAAACTCGCTGTGCGCCCCAAGCGGCGCTGATGGACGCCAACGCTCTTTGTGCAGCCCATCCGTGATGATTGCCTGCCCCGGATACACCTTGCGCCCAACATCCGGCTCGTCCAGCGTTACAAAGAACCCGCGCTCGCGCAGATGCGGGTCGGCGAGCAGGTCGACGCCCGTGTGTGCTGCGCCCGCGGGCACGCCGGCGGCTTGCAGCGTCCGTGCCAGCCGCACCGCATCGTGCTGCGCAATCCACTCGCCGATGATACCATCCAGCGCAGCTTCGTTTGCTTTGCGCCGTTTCATATCGCAGAAGCGCGCATCCGATGCCAAGTCCGAACGCCCCATCACGCCGCAGAGCGCGCGCCACTGCTCGCTGCTCGTAACCGCAATGGCAATCCACCGGTCATCGCCGCTTGCGGGGTAGACGCCATGCGGGGCATACGCATAGTGGCGGTTGCCGCTGCGATCAGGCTGCCGTCCGTTGTGGACGAATGCGCCGATGTACTCGCCGATGTGACACACGGGGCCCTCTGCAAGCGCGAGGTCTATGAACTGCCCCTCGCCGGTCATTGTGCGGTGGCGCAGCGCCGTGAGTATGGCGACGGCGGCGTTCAAAGCCGCTACCGGGTCCGGATACGCTATGCCGGATGTCATCGGCATCCCGCCCGCATATCCCATCAAGCTCGGCATGCCGGTGATGGACTCCACCGATGTGCCGTATGCCGGGAACTCGGCGGCGTCTCCGCTAGAGCCGTAGCCAGACATCGCACAGAAGATGATGTCCGGGCGCACCTGCCGCAGCGCTTCATAGTCAAGCCCGAAGTTGTGCATCACATGCGGCCTGAAGCTCTCTATCACGATGTCGGACACGGCGGCGAGTTCCAAGAACGCATCCTTGTCGCGGGGCAAATCTAGCTGCAGCGCAAGGCTGTCCTTGTTGCGGTTCAGCTTGTTGTTCGTGCCCATAGTACGGTCGAGCGGCATGCGCGGGTCTGACACCTTGACCACATGCGCCCCAAAATCAGCGAGGATGCGCGCCACAAGCGGCCCCGCCCATACGCGCGTTAGGTCGATCACCCGAACCCCATCGAGCACGCCGGGCATATCAGAACGCCTGCTTGCAGCGGACTTGTCAGCGGCGGGCGCACTGTTGCGCTTGGGCGACGGACGGCGGCGTTGCAGCACGGCGTCGTTATCCTGACCCAGCGGTGGTGCGCTCCGGAACAGCGGCGGTGTAGCGCTCATATGAAACGGCGCGCGCGGGAATTGCAGCGTCCCGCCCTGTGGATGTGCGAATTCCCCAAACAGGCGGCGGTGGATGTACTGCGCATCCTGAACCGTTTCGCTCAAGTCGAACACCGGCGATGTCGGCACCGAATACACCCCCGCCGCATGTTCCACTATTTCTTGGCGCGTCTTATCCTTGACCCACTCCAGTAGGATTTCGTCTATCTCATCTGCGGCATCGCGCAGGCTTGCGAATGAGCCGAAACGGTCTTCAATCAGCAGGTCTTCTCTGCCTATGGCAATGCAGAGGTAGTCCCATTGATGCGCCGCCGACGCCGAGAAGGTGATGTAGCCGTCTTTGCACGGCAGCGTGGTGATGGGATAGCCGCCGATGCGCCGCCCTGCCGCCAGCCGCACACCAGCCCGTTTGCGCACTATCCCATCGTAGGTGTGCGCCACGATGGTGAACTGATGCAGCGCAGCCAGCGCCTCCATTTCCGACACCTCTACGGGTTGTCCGCCGACACCAGCGTCGCGCGCCCGCAGCGCCAGCAGCACGCCGGCATAGCCTTTCATCGCCGCTAACCGCTCCGATTGGTACCCCGGGAGCATCAGCGGCTCGCGGTGCTCATCCCCAGACAAGTACAGATACCCGCCCATCGCGAGGCTGACCAGCGGCGTGGACTGCCATTCGGCGTATTGCCCAGTCAGCCCGAACGGCGTCAGCGACAGGTTGATGAGCGCAGGGTTCAGCCGTCGCAGCGCATCCCAGTCAACGCCGAGTTTGCGGCGCACGCTCGGTTTCCAATCGTCAATGAGCACATCGGCGTCCGCAAGCAGTTCAGTGAGCGTCGCAAGCCCATCTTCGGTGTGCCAGTCCAGCGTGATGCTGCGCTTGCCCATGTTGTCGTAGTGATACAGAGCACCGGCTTCAGGCGCGGTGTATCCGTCCAATTGCGGCTCGGCGTAGCGCGTCCAGCTGCCTTGCGGCGGGCGCTCCACCTTGACCACCGACGCACCAAACGCCGCAAGCATCCGTCCGCAAAATGCGCCCGCTACCGATTCCGCAACCTCCACCACGCTTATATCTGATAGGGGTAAGTCGCTCATAGACGCTGCATCTTCACTAAAATGCGTGGGATGGCAATTAGGTTAATCCGTTGCTTGCGATCTGCTCCGACAGACAGTCCAAAATAGGCGCAACGGTTGGGCAATCTGATAGGGCAGCCGCCCGATGCTAACCAGCAAGCGCGCCTAGTGTCAAGAGCCTACGGACAGCCTTGCCGTCGTTAGGCAGGTTCGCCTTCGTCTTCCACATCGTCGAAGAAGCGCGCTAGTTCGTCCCGCCCAAATGTGGGCAGCGCCTGCGTTGTCTCGCCCGATGTCAGCATCAGCGCCTCTTGTGCCGATGTAACGCTGCCGATGATGCTTGCGGGGATTCCAGCATCACCCAGCGCCGCCACAAGCCGAGCCGCTCTTTCAGATGGCAGTGTTGCCAGCAGCGTTCCGGATGCTATCAACCCCAGCGGATCCAGACCCAATGAGCCGCAGATGGTGCGGCATTCCGACAATATGGGGATGCGGTCAGCATCTACCCGCACACCAACGCCGGCAGCCGAGCCAACCTCGCGCAGCGCTGTGGCAAGCCCGCCTTCGGTCGAGTCGTGCATGGCGTTCACCCCGATGTCTGATGCGATGCTTGCAGCCCTTACGACGCTGATGCCCGGCTCAAACAGCAGATCTTGCGCCCGCGCAATCACCCGTTGTGGCACGCCCCTTGCGGTCAGCACATCCGCAGCCTCACGCGCGAGTATGGCTGTGCCCTCTATCGCAACGCCCTGCGTCATCACGATGGCGTCGCCTGGCTGCGCCCCCGATGTGAGCGTTACGCGATGTTTCGCCACCTCGCCGAGCATTGCGCCCATCGCTATCGGGCGGCGCAAATCGTGCGTTACCTCCGTGTGCCCGCCGATGAGCGTTACGCCAAGCGCATCGCAGGCTTGCAGCAGCTGAGCGAATATGCGGCGCACTTCGTCCGCAGCCGTGCACACAGGCAGCAAGAGCGTTACCATCAGCCACTGCGGCCTTGCGCCCATCACAGCAAGGTCATTGGCGTTCACCTGCACCAAGTACCAGCCGATATAGTCTGTCGCGAATGTTATGGGGTCGGTCTTGGCGACAAGATAGCGCTCACCCATGTCTATGAGTGCGGCATCCTCGCCCGCCCGTGCTCCAAGCACCACGCGCGGGTCTCTGACTTTTATGCCGCCCAACAGCTCCGACAGCAAAGCCGGCGGCAATTTCCCGGATTGAAGCATAGGGTCTTGATGCCTATGGGGCGCTAGGTGTTAGGTGTTAAGAGATTCTGGATCACTACGGAGCGGTAGCACCCAGCGCTGCCCATCGATACCGCAATGCCCAATCTCTGATAGACTGATGAGCGACAGACAGACACACTTATACCGATACCGACACATCCGCAACCTGAAAGAACGGGGACATGATTAGAGCGGTTTTCTTTGACCTGTACAACACGCTGGCGGGGTTTCGCCCTTCGCGCTATGAGATCCAGTCTACCGCGCTGGCGGACTTCGGCATCAGCGTAACGCAATCGGGTATCCTGCGCGGCTACTATCTTGCGGATGCGTTCATGTCGGAACAGAATGCCACACAGCCCGTACGAAGCCTCGACCGCGAGGGACGAAGCAGGTTCTTCGCGGAGTACGAACGGCGGGTGCTGAGCGGCGCCGGCGTGGAGGTATCGCACGAACAGGCAGCGCAGATATGGCGGCGCATACGCACAATAAACTATTCGCTCGCCGCCTTCGACGACTCTGTGCCCGCACTGCAAGCCTGCCGCCGAGCGGGTCTGACCGTCGGGCTTATCAGCAACCTAGACCAAGCTGGCGATGATATAGCCGCAAGCTTAGGGCTACTGCCCCATCTCGACTTCATCATCACATCGCACGATGTCGGCGTGGAAAAGCCCCATCCGCTGATATTCGAGTACGCTCTGCAACGCGCCGATGCCACACCTGATGCCGCCGTGCTTGTGGGTGATCAGATCACATCAGACATCAATGGCGCAGTGAACGCAGGCTTGCACGCCATCCTGCTAGACCGCGACGGCAACCACAAAGCCTACACCGCTCACCCGCGCATAGAGACCCTGGGCGAGCTGCCGGCGGCGCTGCAACACCTACAAGCATGACGCATCTACGCGCCGCCGTCATACGAACTAGAAATCCGCCTCTTGCTTACGCCTACGCCGCTTCCCCATCACTTCCACGCCCTCCGATGTGCTGATGGGCGCAATGACGATGTCTTTCTTGGCTTGCTTTTTCGGCTTCTTTGCCTCGCGCCTTGGAACTCTTCCTTTTGGCATAGCACCACACCTCCCTGATGTCATTGGCTCTTGATAGCCCTAGGATTGTGTGAGTGTATTGCAGAATGGCTTGTGTGTAAAGTGCATTTCCCCGCGACCAATGCTTGCTCGGGCGCTTCGCCGCACTCGCAGCATGACGAGGCTTCTCCCATTTTCACCCCCATCCCCCCGCCGTTACAATGATATATGCTACAATCAGCGTGTTCTGCCTTGCCAAGCAATCTATCTTGTACTAAAAACTATCGCCAATGCTGAAATTTTCGGTATTCTCAATTTGCAGTAGCGTCCCTATTTTTGCGAATCCTGTTGGCATTGGATTTGGAAGCACTTCGTCCTAACCTCTGGTGGGAAGCGATGCTTTTTTCTCGGCTGATTGAAAATACCAAATCTCTCCTTGTATAGTGTGTTAGCAAGCCACATATTCGGTATAATACCAACAGGTGGTTTATAGGGGCGCTTGGAGGCAGCTTGGCAGCACAGGAGCGGTGTAATGACATCTCAAGACTTTTCGTTCTCTAAGTTCTCCAGAAACTCTTTCTATGAGGCGTTGAACGCCCGTCTGGTAGACATGGCTGACCTCGGCGAGGACAAGCGCGTCGTGGACTTGGCGTGCGGCACGGGCGGCGTAACGAGCATCATCCTCGAGCGGATGCGAAACGCCTGCGAATCCGTGGTCATCGCCGTGGACCACTCCGCATCGGCGCTGAATCAGGCGATGGAGAACCTCAAGGACAGGCGCAACTCCGCCCTGCAGTTCGTCCACAGCCAAGTGGAGGGGCTGTCTGATTCACTCAAAGAGTCGGTGGACACGGTGGTGTTCTGCAACGCCATACACTACATCCCGGACAAGGACGCCCTGCTCGCAGACATCGCCCAATCCCTCAACCCGGGCGGCAAGTTTGCGTTCAACACCTCGTTCTTCGAGGGTAGCCATCCACCGGAAAGCCTCGCGTACTATCGCAAGTGGATGTTCAAGTCGATACGCACACTGCGCCGAGACTACGGGCTGCGTCCAACCCGCGCCGACAAAGTGGAATCGCGCAAGCATCTCAGCGTGGAGCAGTATCGCGAACTCCTCGAAAACCACGGCTTGACCATCGTCCGCCAGCGGATAGACACTGTGAATGTCCCAATAGAAGGCTGGCTGGACATCAGCGGCTTCCAAGACTTCATCGAGGGCGTAATGCCCGGCGTGCCGCTGGATAAGGCAAGCGCTGCGCTGCAATCCGGCGTGCGCCAGACATTCGAGGAGACGAACATCACGCATGTGCCGCGCAGCTGGCTCGGTGTCGTCGCAGTTCGAAGCTAGGGCTTTATCCGATGACGACTCGCGCTATCACACCGCTGGACGGGCGATACGCTGTTCAGACCGCCGGGCTTGCGCCTCACCTCTCCGAATGGGCGCTCATCAAGCGGCGCATCCTCGTGGAGGTTGAGTGGCTGGTGGAGATGGCGGGATGCGCGCAAATCTCGGACATGCGCCCGCTGTCCGCCACCGAAACCGATGCCCTCCGACGGCTCGCAGACGACTTCGATGACGCCGCCGCACAGCGCGTCAAGCAGATAGAGCGGCGCACAAACCACGATGTCAAGGCTGTGGAATACTACATCCGTGAGCGGCTTGCCGGCACTACGCTTGAGGACATCGGCGAATGGGTGCACTTCTGCTGCACATCTGAGGACATCAACAACCTGTCGCACGCGCTGATGCTTCGCGACGCCCTGCAAGACGAGTGGCTGCCAGCGGCGGGCGGCTTGGTGGATGGCGTGGCGTCCCTTGCGGAGCGCACGGCGCGTATCCCGCTGCTAGCGCGGACGCACGGACAGGCGGCGTCCCCGACCACGCTGGGCAAAGAACTCGCCGTGTTCGTGTATCGCTGGCGGCGGCAGCTGAACCAGCTACGCGCTGCCGAATACCTCGCCAAGTTCAACGGCGCAGTGGGCAGCTACAACGCCCACGCCATCGCATACCCGGACGCCGACTGGGAGACCATCTCCAAGCGCTTCGTGGAGCGGCTAGGGCTTACGCACAACCCGCTGACGACGCAGATAGAGCCGCACGACTACCTAGCCGAGATCTTCCACATCCTCATACGCTTCAACACCATCACCTTGGATTTCGACCGCGACATGTGGGCATACATATCCTTGGGCGTGTTCCGTCAAAAGGCGGTAGCGAACGAAGTCGGCTCGTCCACGATGCCTCACAAGGTTAACCCCATCAACTTCGAGAACTCCGAGGCGAACATGGGCATCAGCACGGCGCTGTTGGAGCACCTCGCATCCAAACTCCCCGTGTCCCGTCTGCAGCGCGACCTGACAGACTCGTCCGCACTCCGCAATCTAGGACCTGCACTGGGACATAGCCTCGTAGGGCTGCTCTCCGCTTCACGCGGACTGCGGCAATTGGCGGTTGACGAAGCGCTGCTCACTGCCGAGCTGAACGATGCATGGGATGTGCTGGCAGAGGCGGCACAGACCGTAATGCGAAAGCATGGCATAGACGACGCCTATGAGCAGCTCAAAGCGTTCACGCGCGGGCGGCGCATCACCCAATCTGAAATGCACGCCTTCGTCAACAACCTAGACATTCCCAGCAAAGACAAGCATCGCCTGCTCGCGCTGACACCCGCCGACTACACCGGCATAGCGGCGCAGCTCGTGGCGAACATACACTGACCGCAACGGAGCACCGCTGACCCATAAGGAGCAAGACTATGGCGGCACTGAAATCTTGGCATCTCGGCAATCTTAAAATCCTACTGCCGTCTATACTCATATCGTTCCTGCTTCTGGCTCTGACAGCATCCGTCGCGTACTCTAACGGCATTACTATTATCTCGACGCCACCAGTCGACGAGGAAGAGCAGCGCCACATGACAACATTCGAAGGGAGCGGAAGCGCAACGCTCCAAATAACCAACCCTGACGAGTGTTCGCGTACGGGCAGATGCGAGATTGAGATGCAGAGCGACTTCGAGGGTTTTCGGGCGGACGAAGGCGTCGCTGGCTCGGCGAGCTTCAGTTTCGTGGACGAACGCTCGCCCTTGTCTTCGCCGTCGCAAGGCTGCAGCACTCCATCGTCCGAAGAACAGTACTCCACATGGATGACCTCGGATATCGACAGGATGTTCCTGACACAGACGCTGGGGTTTATGTGCCCGTCGGATGATGGGAACACCGGATACTGGAAGCGCTTCCTGCGAATTGACGGCGGCACAGGCATGTTCGACGGAATAACAGGGTCGGTGTTCATGTCAGGCAGGACAGTCCTGCGGACGGGCGAAACGGACTGGTCTTTCAGCGGGAGTATAGTTACCCACGATACTCCGCGGCGGCAAGGATGCTACAGGGCGTACTTGTTCGGCGAATTGATAATGATTCCGATAAAAGGTATGCCCACACCAGACTCGTCCGGCACTATGTTTTGGCTGTGCGGAGAGGATATTAGTCTTGGCGGCCCGAACCCGCGCCAAGACTACGAAATCTTCAACCCGCTGAACCCGTAGCCGCGGGCGTCAGAGCGCAGTTCCGTACACATGCTCAGGGTGCACTATCACGATGGCGCGGCGGTCATCTCGCATAGCGCGGTCATACTCGTTCCAGTCGGGATGCTCGCCCGATATGGAACGGTATACATCGCGAAACGCCTGCCGCAAAGTCTCCGCATCAGTGTTGTCAGCGCCCATAATCTGCGCCGTGCCTTCCAGAACAACGAACCCCCACCAGCTATCCTGCGACACCAGCAGAGAACAGCGAGTGTCGCGCCTCAGGTTGATGAGCTTGGCGCGGTCTTCGGTGGTTGTGAATGCTGCGCCACCGTCGTATGTCCCCACAATCACGATGCTCAACTGCGCCGCTCCGTTGCGCCGGAATGTGCTCAGCACGGCCTTGTTGTTTGTGGATATGAACTCTTTAACTTCGTCAGACAGCATCAGTTACTCTCCTAAATATATCGCCATATATCGCCAACCCCCGCGAGTGCTACAAGCGCTGCCCCCATGCCAGCTCGGGCGACACGCGGGCAACATAGGCGCGGGCTGCCTACAACGGCAGGTCTATTTCGTACAGATCGTAATGCGACATTTGCATACCAAGTTTGGCATAAGTCCGCTGGGCGACGGTGTTGGTGCGCTCCACATACAGCCGTATGCCGCAGATGTCTTTGCGAGCGGCGGCATCGAGCACATGCTGATACATCGCGCGATAGACGCCCTTGCGCCGCCAATCGGCGTCCACATAGACGCTCTGAATCCACCAAAAGGTGGAGTTGCGCCAATCGCTCCACTCGTAGGTGATGAGCAGGCTGCCCACAACCTGCGCGCTGCCACCGTCTGCGCCGCCCGCCGTCGCAACGAGGTAGAAGCCCTTCTGCGGCGCTTCAAACACGGCGCTTATTCCCCGCCGCAGCGTC